>NZ_JBPCHJ010000003.1:0-306708 GCF_054923805.1 Pseudoalteromonas sp. GB43 | reverse complement strand
GTTTTGCATCGCGTAGCACAAACATTAAAAGAACAAGTTCGTGGTAGTGATATTGTAGCTCGTTATGTGGGGGAGAAATTTGTGATATTTTTCCCTTCACAAGATAGTGACCAACTAAAGTTGATCTCCCACAGATTAATTTGTTCTGTAAGCGCACTCGATTTTTCAGATTTAAACGAAAATCTAACGCAAGTTACTATAAGTGTAGGCCTTGATAAAGGTAGTGTTGAGGCTAATCATTTTGAGCTGTTGTATGAAAAAGCAGATACACTCTTGTACAAAGCTAAAAGCTCAGGTAAAAATCAATTTATTATGGGGCACCTTGAACGTGTGACTGTTTAAATTAGCTTAGATCAATATTCACATGTCTAGCTTAAGCAAAAGTTAAACTACCACACTATTTTTGCCATTTTGCTTGGCTTTGTATAAGTTCAGATCAACACGTTTTGCTGCCTGTTCAGCAGTCTCATGCGGGGTTATTTCAATAACACCAATGCTTACGGTTGAATTAATACCCAAAGAAGTATGTTGTTTTTCTGCTATTGAATGCCTAATTCGCCCCGCAATGTCTTTTGCATTTTCGAGAGTTTGGTTTTCAAGCACAATCAAAAACTCTTCACCACCGACTCGTCCCACCATACCTGAACAGCGAACTGTGCTTACAATGGTATTTACGACAGAAATGATAAGCTCATCGCCAATATCATGGCCGTATTGATCATTTACAGCTTTAAAATGGTCAATATCAATAGAAATCAGTGAACTTACTTGCTTATTGTGTAAGTTTTTTTGCATGACACTTCGCTTCAAATTAATGATAGCTCTGCGATTTGCTATGCCTGTAAGTTCGTCTTTTAAGGCGAGTACTTCAAAATACTTTTTTTGGCGGACTTGTTTAAAGCTGTAAATGGCAAATAGGATTAAACATACGCTGGCAATAATGAGTGTTAAGCGCTGCCAAAAGGCTTTATCTTCAGCCACTGTTAGTAACTCTTTTTGCAGAGCTGAAGCTTGTTCTAGACGAGTTATTTCACGCTTCTGTTGTTCAAAGTTAAAGTTTAGACGTGCTGATATAAGGGCGTTATTGGCTATGTCTGTTTGCTTTTGTTTTATTATTATTATTAGTTGTTGTTGAGCATTTATGTGTAATAAGGAATCATTTGTAGCTTCAGCAATTAATGAGGCAAAGCTTAAATACCTTTCTTTAAAACTGACCGGTCATGAGTTTTGCTTAGTTTGTAACTTGTTAAATAAAGTGAGAGCTGCGTTTAGATTATCGCTTTTTAAGTGCCATTGGGCTTGTGTCATAGTTAGTAGTGTTGTGATCCAGCTATCATCTATCTTAAGTTTATCAACAGCGGTTAAATATGACTTTGCAGCATTGAGCTGGTTTAGTTCGGTGTACAACTCAGCTAATTTTATCAATACATAAGCATAACCGTTATCGCTTTCGTAAGACCTTACATCTTTTTTGATTGACTGATACAACTCTATAGCTTTAGGGAGATTTCCGCTTTTTTCATGGGCAAAAGCGATCTGATCGATTACTTTGTAATGTTCTTGTTTATTAAATTTGGCTAATTCGGTTGCAGAGCGTTGCAGTTGTTCAATTGCTAGATCAAAGTTGTAAAGAGCAATATGAATATCTGCTATTTCTTTTAGGGCAAGAGCTTGTTCATAGCTATTTCCTGATTTTTCAAATAGCTGATAGGCTTTTTGCGCTGCATGGAATGCATCTTCATAGTTTCCTTGGGCTAAGTAAATACGATTGAGTACTGTACTAGCGTTAGCAATGCCGTTTAGCTCTTCAGGGTTTTGCGTGTTTGCAGAGTTTTGAGTTATAGGGGTTAAAAGTATTGTGGCTAATTGGTAATTGCCTTGGTTGTACTCTTGGAAAGCTTCACAGACTGTGAGGTTTTGTTTTAATATTTCGCTACCGGAGTTATGAATTATTGACTTTGCATTATTTAAAAAGTCATTGTAATGGAGTAGCCCATTAGATGTAGTGACATCAGAAAACCAACACTTAAACGCCATTACTCGCGCATCATCAAGCACATTTTTATATGGCATTCCTTGTTCTAACTTTTCTAAAATAGCTCTCGACTCAGAGAAGGTGGTATAGCCATAAAGAACCTTATCTATTTCATTTTTTACTTCATTGGCGGTTAAATTGGCAGAAAAAAGAACAAAGCATAAAACCCTTAACATTTAAACTGTTACTCCATCAACTACTATTCCGTTACTAAAATTTAGTTATTATTTTTAATTGAGGTTAACATAAAAGTTGTTCAATAATAACAATTACGAGAAGCTTAAAACTCGAAAGGTTTTGGTTTTCTGCTGCCTTTTAGATTCCATCAAAGATTTGCTTAATTTCAGCGACTTTTCGTAATAAAACACAAATTCCAATGTTTTATCAGAAACTTTAATAACTCTCTATCAGAAACTGATACACAATTTTATCGTCTGTAGTATAGCTAAATTCCAGCCTTGGATCAGAAAGAACAATGGTTTTAGCTTAGCTAATTTTTTGGAAGCTGCGCGACCTCTAGATACTCCGGCTGTTGAAAGTGTTGAAAGTGTTGAAAGTGTTGTAAGGGTAGCTCCTTTTATATAAGCTCATATTGCGTTCGTTAGCTTTACATATTTAGGGACTCATTTGGGAAAATTTGTTTTTAGCAAAAAATTACTAGGTAATTGAGCGATACCCCCTAGATTTATCTAATTTTAATATTAAATTAAGCTTATACTTGTTTCGGTTTTTTTTACTCCACCTATAAAAAGTTAATATTAAAAACATGGAGTTATTGAAACAACAGTGTGAAGTGAATCACTTATGGGCGCCACCTTAATGTCGAATAAGGGGGGCTCATAAAGTTTCGAAAAATTTTTAAGTATGGAAGTTTGACAATAATAAGCACAGCCTCTATATTTAAAGTGTATTTCATAAATTATTGAGCCAGCAATTTCCTAATTGATTATCAATACCCAAGCATACAAACTCACCTTCATCCCTAAGTTTGTATGCTTTTTTCTTTTGTATCCTAGTTTAGCCAGAATGACGCTGGATTTGCTTTTTGTGCTTCTATACTTTGCTGGTTTGGTATTCTATAACAGAGGTTTAGCTATTAGGTGACATTATGTTCTTGTCGAGCATTTTCTATTGCTAAAGACTCCCTATATTCAGCAGTTTCTGCTGTCAGTTTCCAATGAACATCAGGCTTGCGCAATCTCACCCTTTCAAGGGCGAGTCAAGCAAGAGGTAACTAGTCTTTTTTCTGACTTAAAGCGCGTGAAGTTTTTACGGCTCTTTCACTTGGCGGTGTGTTTTGATTTTCAATGTACTGCTTAATTACATCCAAACTCGCGCCGCCGCATGACACGACACAATAACTAGGCGACCAAAAGTGATTTCCCCAAAGCATCGTCTTAATCCGATTCCAATACTCACGCCTTAGTATATATGACGACTTCCCTTTTAATTTGCCAACCAAATTCGATACAGCAACTTTGGGGTGAATAGACACCATTAAGTGAACGTGGTCATGTTCTCCACCAAACTCTAAAAGCTCGCAATCCATTTGCTTACAGGTTTCCTCCATTATCTCTTTGGTTCTATCTAACATCTCTTTAGTGAAAACGTCTCTTCGGTATTTTGTAACAAATACTAGATGAGCATTATTTTTAAATAGGCAGCTTCTGCCTGTTCTCCATTCGTACATTTTACTTATAGACTAGATTGACAATTTAACGCTAAGTGTAATAATAGTTACCGCAATTGACAACCTACGGAAAGACCATGCTAACTGGCATTAAGCTACGTGCTAACCCAACATCACATCAAAAACTGGTTTTAAGCCAGTGGATGGGTTGCGCACGCAGTATTTGGAATGCCAAAGTTGACGAAGAAAAGTATTACCGCACCTTTGCACGTAAATACTACCCAACGGGCACTTATGCCCCAATTGACCAGAAAACATCACAATTCAAGTCGAAGGAGTTAACCCCTTGGCTATCTCGATGCCCTAGTCAGATTATCCGAAACAGTGCGGTTAACTGGTATCAGACTTACCAAAAATTCATGAAAGGCGTGTGTGGGCGACCTAAGCGCAAACCTAAAACTGACCGAGGTAGCATCTATCTTACTCGTGAGGTGTTCAGCTTCGAACGTTGCGAAGATGGAAACTTACGACTATTTATCGGCACGAAGACTAATAATATTGGTTACTTATCCTTTAAAGCGCATGGCAAGTTCGAGAGCCCAAACTCGCTATATGTGCGCAAAGAGCGTGGTCAATATTATGTATCTTTCTGTTATGAAGACGGCAATAGCGAAGAAGAACTTCCTAGCAATGCTGAACATTTGGAATTCTTGCAGGGTTCAACCAAAAAATATCTGGAAGAACATACTATTGGTGTAGATCGTGGCGTGGCAATTCCTGTTCACGCAGGCTCTATAACGTTCGATTTCTGCGAAAACCAGAAATCGAACATGACCAAAGCTGACCGCTATATCAAGCGACTTCAACGCAAGTTATCACGCCAGAAAAAAGGCTCTAGCCGAAGAAACAAAACCAAACATCGCATTGCTACGCACCATGCTAAAAAGGCGAAGATTCGAAACGATTTTGCACATAAAACAAGTCGTTCGTTAATCGAAAGCAAGGCTAAGGTTATAGTGTTCGAGGCTTTACGAACCTCAAGCATGACGCGCAAGCCAAAGGCGAAGCAGGATGAACAAGGTCGGTATGTGTCAAACAAAGCCAAACAAAAGGCTGGGCTAAACAAGTCTATTTTAAACGTTGGCTGGCACATCATAGAGATTTACACCAAATACAAGGCCTACCAAGCAGGAAAAGCCGTCTTCAAAATACCCGCCCCGCATACCAGTCAGGAGTGCGCTGAATGCGATCACACTCACCCCGACAACCGTAAATCACAAGAGCTATTTGTGTGCGGTAACTGTGGCAATACTGACAATGCAGATAACAATGCATCAAAGGTCATAAAGAAACGGGCAATTAACCTAATATTAGACACTGGAACGGTGTTGTCTGGCGATGGAGTTCTAATAACTCAGGCAGATAGTGGACGTGGAGGCAATCGTAAGACTAGCCGAGTCAAAAGCTCGACTAGCGATGTCCAACGAAGCGTCAAAAAAGAAAGGTTAGTAGCTTAGGCTATTATCTTGGAAGCTCGATGCCTTTAGGCGCGAGTAGTTCACAAACTCTTTTCTGGGATTTACTTTGTTTACTTGCTCTCTCAAATCTTCTGTGAAGTTCTTTTTCTAGTGTAGGGGCATCCTCACTATAGATCATGGCATGTATATCAAATGATAATGGAGCAAAGGCACCTCTGAGCCTTTTTACTCTATCAGGTGGCTTTAATTGAGCAAATTTTAATTAAAAATCTAATGAAAATTAGGATTTAGATGGAAATATAGATTTTAAAATATCTTCAAATCAATAGTCATGGCTCTATGTTTAATGAAGTGTTTTAAGAAAAAATTAACCGGATATACAATCATTGCAAGCATGGTTGGTCAAACCATTGCTGTATCAGTAATTGGGGTATGGGCTGGGTTACTATCGATTGCCACTCCATTTGAAACAGCTATTGCTGCACAGGAACGGTTTGACCAAATTCAGCAAAAATACAAAACTGATGATCCAACAAATAACCGCTCCGATGATCAACGTTTAAATCAAACGTTATTAAAATACCCACATCAAACAGTCATAAATCCAAATCGAGAAAATGAGATAATTCAAAAATACTACCTAACCCCACAGACATCTAGAACAGTTGATTTGTCTGCTTATGGTAATTATGGAGACAATGCACAGCAGCAGATTGAAGATAGCGTAAATGTTGCGAGAGACATGTCAAAGTCAGCTGTTGTTCCATCGACTAATGCTAGTGGAGGTTTAATTACAAATTATAGTAATGGAGGAGTTTCGCTTACAAAAGATGATAGTGGTAATTATGTTGGGACTATTGATGAATCAAAAGTTACTGAGCATGTTTCTAATCAAAACGAGTACACTAGCTCAGAGCTAAATCACTCTCAAACAACATTTGAGGCAGACAGTCACTATGGTAATGAGACAGAGTTTTATGCTTCAGGAACCACTAAAATAAACAGTTTGAAAACTGACACTGCTAGTGATGCAACTGTATACCAAACAATTCAATCAATTCAGAATGACAATAAACCCCCAGAAATAAACCCCAGAAGCAGTATTTTCAATTACGGATTTAATGAAGTGAATGATGCCCTTGACGGTACCGGATCATGGTTATCGTCATGTACAGACGAGTCAGTTGACATAACACGTGAATTTATATCAACACAATCAACAAATCATTTATGTATGCAGCCCCTTGCAAGCAATAGCTTATATTGCGAAGTTGAAAGAGCTACACCAGTTACTTATGACGTAATAGTGCAAATGGCGGGTAAGGGGAAGCAGTTTTTAACAGTAGAATTTGACCTAAATAAGCAAACTGCTAAGACAATAGCCCCAACCGATTCAATTGCAACAGAGCTGAAATTTGAAGGTCCAAGTTTTGAAGATTTCTGCACAGCTAATAATACTAATATTAATAGGGTAAGCCTTGGTGCTTGGTCCAACACCACACTAGATGGAAGTATTGATGAAAGTACTTGGATTCGAGAGTTGCAAACGCCAACATGTGCAAATGGTTTAAAAGGTATTGTCCAAGTTGAAGATAAAACTGATGATGGTGGTGATACAAAATGGATCTTGAACGCTCAAGTAAGATACAGGTTTACTGGTGAAGTAGGGGAAAACAAGCAGTATCCAGCTGGTTGCTATGATGCGATTGAAAGTGAGCTTAAGGAAAGCAATGGCTTAGCAGGGTTTAGTGACACTATTAGTGGTGGTACTGAAAGCCGGTTTGAAAGTTTTTGTAAATTTGATAGCTATACAAATATCGAAGTTGGTAGCGTTGGATTACCCCCAGAAATATTAGAAACAGTCCCTCCTTTTTATAATGGTGATACAGGAAATAAAACTTGGAGAGTTAACCTTGATGGATACAATTGTGATCCTACTAAAGGTGAAGATTACTGTATTTTAACTCGGAGAGCCACAGAGGAAGAAAAAGCAGCAGGGATAGAGGATGAATTCCAATGTTATTCCTGGGATGAGATAGAATCTCAACCAAACCACTGCACTACCTACCAAACTGATACGCAATGCCAAGAAATTGAGAGAACATGTGCTGAAGGGTGGCTTTGGGAGCGAGATGACGCCGATGATATTTGCTTCGCTTACACAATTAAGTATCAATGTGATGAAGAAATTTTTTCGACTGTAACAAGCTCCGTAACACAGAATACCTGTGCGGCTACATTGCCTTGTGTTGGAGGGAATTGTGAAACATCAAATAGTGAAGTTAATGATCAATTCGCAGATGTTCTTGCTATGGCTACAGTAATACAGCATATGGAAGATGGGATGAACTGTGAAGATCCTACAGACCCATCAACGTGCACTATTTTTGAAGGTGAAGGTAAATTTTGCTCTTGGGAGCCAAGCGGTTTAGGTAATGACTGTTGTGAGGCTCCTGATGGTGTTGATATTTATGAATATGCACGAGCTGCTTATGGCATGCTACAAGCAGATGCATTTGTAGCTGGCCTAGATGGAACCGGCAACGCTGTAGTAGGCGGCTATCAGAGTTTGAGAGAACCTATTGCTAATGCAGCTACAACTGCTGGTGAAGCTGTTTCAAGCGCCTGGTCTTCAGTTTCTACGGTGTTTACTGATGCGGCAAGTACTGCGGCAGGTAATGCAGCAGGGGAGGTGGTTGATGCATCTGGGGCCGCAATAGATATTTTATCGGATCAAGCTATTGAAGAACTACAGCAAATGGTTATGAACTACGTTTATGATTCGATTCCAGAGGAATTAGCGCAGGCATTAATGAAAAAAACCGTTGAAAAAGGAGTATCTACAGTGGTGCTATCAGAAGGAGCGAGTCAAGCTGTAGCGGTAATTGGTTATGTATATGCTGCATACATGGTGTATCAATATATTAAATTAGCTTTAAATTTGCTCACTGCTTGCCACGAGTATGAAATGGATATGGGAGTTAGGCTTGCTACGAAACAATGCATTCCCGTAGGAAAGAAATATTGTGCTGAAGATGCTTTGGGTGTCTGCTATCTACGTCGTCAAGATTATTGCTGTTATGACTCCATCCTATCTCGAATAATAATGGAACAAGCATCCTCAATGCTTGGCCATGACCTAGAAGAATATACAACAGAAGAAGTTGATGGTTCAAAATTAAGGAATTGTCCGGGGTTAACCCCTGAACAACTGTCTAACTTGGACTGGAATAAAATTGATTTAAGCGAATGGATTAACATAATGATCGAGTCTGGTATTGCTGATTTTGATCAAGACCTTGATAAGCTGACTGGTTCTGGTCGACTACTTAATAATGAAGGTCGAGAAAACGCTGTTGATAGAACAACACAAAGAGCTGTTGACGCTGAACTGGCTGAGAGAGCTATTGAAACAAGAAGTATAATAAATGCAGATGATATTGATTGTTCATATGTGCCGAGACCATTGGCATGCTACTTCCTTAATGATGATTAATGATTATAAAGTTGCGCAATATAAATAATAAAGTACGATAGAGTCACTTTCGGGACAAACTAGAAAATCTATGAAAAATATAACTAAAATAGCCTTAGCTTCCGTCGTGGCATTAACTTTATCAGCTTGTTCGTCAACAAAAGAGCCAATTGTGTTTGATAGCTTTCAAGCAAATGAGAATGACTCATTTGCAAAAACAACAATGCGCTTAGCTGGCAGCAATAAGTTTATGGATAGTGCTGACGGAAAGTCAGGGACTCGCAAAGTACCTGGATCGAGTGTAATGGCTCTAGGTCAGCTGTTAATGTTAGATTTTACTGGAGCAGCCAGTACAGCTATTAATGATAGCATCATTGAAAACGAGCCTTTAGCTAAGAACGCTCAATTTATTGTTAAGGTTGATAATGTAGACCAATCAGTGCTTGCAAATCCTGAAGGTATTATTGCTAGAGCTTCGAAAAAGCTTGATGAAATAGCTGCCAAGAAAGGGCTCGAAATAGAGTCAGAAAGAACAACAAATATTCAGCGAATCATCAACTATAAAAACAAAAATCAATGTGAAAATTTGCTTCTTGTTCTGAGTACCTGCGGACAATACCTTGGGCTTGGTCGAGTTTCTTCATATGATCAAGAAAATAAGTCTGCATATGTAACTTTTGAAACAAAAGGGACAACTGTGTCACTGCATTTAATGAGCGGTTACATGGGGGATGATGTTTACTTGTATCACCCAAGAAAATTAGGATCAGGTAACTGGGATTACAGTTGGGCTATGTACGCAGGTTCTCATATAGTCATTCACAAAGGAAAAATACATAAATTTATTACCGGCCAACAGGTTGATGATGGTGTGGATATTAGTGAACTGCGATATTTGTTTATTGAAAATTGGAAAAAAAATGACAAGAGCGAATACAACGAAAAGTATCACAAAAACCCTAAAGACAAAGGTAAATACTTATACGATTTTCACTTAAAAGACATGAGCTTCAAAGAATTACCGCTTGATATTAAGTTGTAAATTTACTTACTTTTGAATTTAGTAGGTTTATTAATATATCACTGTCCAATGCTCCACGTTTGGTATTACGAACACTGGTCTGGGCGAAATAGCCAGCCTTTTTAGGCCGGTTTTTTCATTTCTTATCCTTAGGTAAATTTATTTTTCTGAGTTGTTGTTTGAAGTATAAGGTTTATTTATAGTATTCAAAACTATACTAATCTGTACTAATTCCTATCTTAGATAAAGTAAAAAACTAAATCTCAGTTCATTAGATCAATAGCACTTCTTATATTAATCTACTAAAACTCACCCGCACTAATTGGTTTAGTTACCATGTTAGTCAAAGTTCTTGCGCAAGTTAAAACAGATAATTCAGGTTTATTGATTGAAGTACCAGTGTTGCTTAACGAATATGGTGTATTTGATCCCTTACTTGATTACGTTATAAGCCAGTCGCACATTAAAATTTTGCCATGGGTGAATCGCATTACGTTTGCTTTGCACCTTTGGTTGGATGATGTGTTTTACGACCCAGAAAACCTAAGCGGTGTAATAGTTCGCTTGTATCATCCTGAAGACATTGGTTACAGTTTTTGCAGTCAAGTGAGCTAATGTAGTATTCGCACTTTATGAATATTACTTATGTGCCATTAGCGGTCACTCAATCTTGACACCAAGTGATCAAAAACCAATCGAATACGTTGTGGTACTGGACCACGTTGAGGGCGATAAATATATAAATCCCAAGGCACCGGCTCGACTTCTTCTAACACTCTCACAAGTTTCTCTTGGCGTAATAAGTCTTGGACCAAAAAGTCAGGAATTTGAGCAAACCCCAGTCCATTTTGTATAGCCATTAATTCAGCTTCGGTGTCGGCACTTCGAAAACGTGTTATGGATGGGGTCCACTGTCTGTCCATGGAAAAAACCCATGGCCAAAGCTTTCCCGTATTGCGATCTACTAACCCTGTAGCCGGCAAGTGGTTTAGATCTTCAATAGACGCAGGCTTTCCCACTCTATTTATTAAGTCAGGCGAAGCCACGACATACATATTAATTTTGGCGAGCTGGCGGGCAATAAATCGACTATCCCTCATGAAGCCGATACGAATCCCAATATCTATTTTTTCGTCAACCACATCCACGCGCTCGTCACTGAGTGTCAGGTCTATATCAAGTTGAGGATGTACTGTTGAGAGTTCCATTAATGCTGGCATCAAGCATTTATGACCAAAACCAACAGGCGCCGCGATACGAACCCGCCCTTGTAATTCATTACCCGAGTCATGGGCGCTTGTTTGAAACAATTCATCTACAGCGTGTAGGCGTTCTTTTGCTATCAAAGCAAATTTTTCTCCAACTAGGGTCACTTGTATGTGTCGAGTATTTCGATGAAATAAAAGCTCCCCTTGCAATCGCTCTAACTCTTTCACTGCTCGTGTCACTGCCTGAGGAGAAATTCCCAGACGGTTAGCCGCTTCTTTAAAGCTGCGAGACTCAGCAGCAGTACAAAATATCCGGAGCATTTCCAATCTGTTAAGCATCACAGTCACATTCAGGTTTGAAATGAATACATAAATATTATTCCAAAATATGGAATTGTGAAATTAAAACATTTCCATTTATTGGTTTTTGAAGGTAAGAGATACTTTGCTTGTTATTTAGACAACGTCATTCAACTTATTTGAGGATATTAACTATGAGCAGTGTTTTAGCAAATAACATCAGCGGTAAGGTCGTTGTTATCACTGGTGGTAGCAGCGGTTTAGGCGAGACCACGGCAAGACATTTAGCCAGCCTTGGCGCATCTGTTGTTTTAGGTGCCCGACGTATCGAGAAGCTTGAAGCTATTGCTGCTGACATTCGCTCAGCAGGCGGAAAAGTTGCGGTTCAAGCGACAGATGTGACTTGCCAGGACGAAGTGAAGGCCCTTGTAAATCTTGCACAAGAGCGCTTCGGTAAAGTTGATGTGGTTATCAATAATGCAGGGTTAATGGCGATTGCACCGTTAGCTGAGACTCGAGTTGACGAATGGGATCGCATGATTGACATCAACGTTAAAGGTCTGCTGTATGGAGTAGCCGCAGCACTTCCGATTTTTCAGGCTCAGGGAACAGGCCACTTTATCAATATTTCATCCGTAGCGGGTGTCAAAGTATTCAGTCCTGGCGGCACGGTTTATAGCGGAACCAAATTCGCTGTTCGCGCTATTGCCGAAGGCTTACGCCATGAAGTTGGGGGTAAAATTCGTTCAACAATCATTTCACCAGGTGCAGTCGAATCTGAATTAAAACATGGAAGTTCAGATACTCAGGGTGCAGCCTTTGTAAAAGATTTTTATCAGCAAAATGAAATTCCATCTGAATCTGTTGCTCGTGCTATCGCATACGCAATTGAGCAGCCTGCGGATGTGGATATCAACGAGATTGTTCTGCGCCCAACTGTTCAAGAATTTTAATTCGTTTAATAAAAGATCTATTAACCAGCGGGTGATTTAACCACCCGCTGAATATTCAGTATGTGGGGTTATTGATGACAGCGTTAAACAGACAAATGCGTGCTTTGGTATTAGATAGCTATGAAGAGGGTACAGTATTCCAGGATGCCCTGATTAACTTTCTCTCTCCATCAGCAGGTCAGGTGCAAGTAAAAATATTTGCAAGTGGAGTCAACCCTATTGATTACAAGATCCGCCAAGGTATCGCTCCTTATGCCATGCCGGAATTACCCGCAGTACTTGGCACCGATTTAGCTGGAGAAATTGTTGCTATCGGCGACGGCGTCACCGACTTTGCAGTAGGCGATGCAGTTTATGGTCTGACTGGCGGAGTGCGAGGATTGCAAGGATCATTGGCTGAATATGCCAACGTAGATGCTGAGTTACTTGCTCTCAAACCGAAAAATTTGTCCATGCGTGAAGCTGCGGCTTTACCTCTGGTTGCACTTACCGCTTGGGAAGGTTTGGTTGACAAGGCGAATGTTAAAGCGGGCCAGAAAGTCCTTATCCAAGGTGGAGCTGGCGGAGTTGGACATTTAGCTGTGCAAATTGCTAAGGCCTTAGGTGCCGACGTTTATGCCACTGCATCGACTGGAAAACAAGAACTGCTCAATGCGCTAGGTGCCACGCCGATTGATTATCACACTGTAAGCCCTGCTGACTACGTGGACGCATACACCCAAGGCAAAGGATTCGATATCGTTTACGACACTGTCGGTGGAGCTGTACTCGATGCCTCATTAGGTATCATTGCACATTATGGACATATTTTAAGCTGTGCTGCATTCAGCTCACATAATCTGGCACCGTCGTCATTGCGCTCTGCAACATTGTCAGCGATTTTTGTGTTACACCCACAGCTCAGCGGAGAGGGGCGCAAACATCATGGTGACATTCTGCGGCAAATTACGGCTCTCGTTGAAGCTGGACAAATTAAGCCACTACTCGATCCGTTACGCTTTTCCCTAGACACGGCAATGGATGCACATAATGCCGTAGAGTTGGGATCCATGGGTAAAGTAGTTATTGATGTAATTGCTTAAAAAGCCATTGTTGAGGATGCATATGAGCCCAAGAAAACTAATTCGAACTGTTCGTTTCCATGAATTAGGTGGTCCCGAGGTGTTAACTATTGACTCGCTGGCGAGTCCAAGTTTGCAGGCCACTGATGTTCGTATTGCGGTCAAAGCTGTTGGCCTCAATCGTGCTGATGCCATGTTTAGGCGAGGCAACTATATAGAAAAGGCTGACTTCCCTTCGCGAATCGGCTATGAAGCATCCGGGATAGTCATTGAAATCGGGGAAGAGGTAGATCATTTACGCCTTGGGGACGAGGTTTGCATTGTCCCTCAGATGGGGCTTTCTCAGAATGGCTGCTACGCAGAAGAGATTGTCGTACCAAGTGAATATGTGGCACTCAAACCAGCAGGGCTAACCTTTGCTGAAGGCGCAGCAGCTTGGATGCAGTACCTGACAGCTTATGGCGCTTTGGTCGAAATTGCTAACGTGCAAAAAGGCGATGCAGTACTGATAACCGCCGCATCGAGCAGTGTTGGATTGGCTGCGATTCAAATTGTGAATTCTCTGGGAGGTATCCCTATCGCTACAACTCTAACAGGAGCTAAAAAGGCTGCTGTGCTCAAGGCTGGCGCGGCCCATGTGATTGCAACCCAAGAAGAACCGCTACTGGATAGCTTGAGAAGCATCTTGGGAGTAAACAATTTAAAAATCGCATTTGATGCTGTCGGTGGGCCGCAGATAGCTGAAATTGCTGAAGCAATGAGCCCTGAAGGAACAATAATAGTACACGGAGCATTAAGTCCCGAAACAACTCCTTTTCCCTTAAAAATAGCACTTCGTAAAAGTCTGACAGTTAGGGGGTATGTGTTTACTGAAGTTATAAAAGACATCGAGCGTTTTCGCAGAGCAAAGCAATTTATCCATTCGGGTTTATCCGAAGGAACACTCAAGCCTGTCATTGATCGAAGCTTTAAATTTGAAGAGATAGTAGCAGCGCATCACTATCTGGAGTCAAATCAGCAGATTGGTAAAATAGTGGTCGTACTTGATTAACAGATGAAGGAAAACTTTATCTGTGTGTTGTGCTGGATCTGTTTAACCATGTCGTTGTAGGCTGGTTAATACATCACCGGCAGGATAGAAAAATGGTTCTGCGAGCGGTGGAGATGGCTGTCTGGCAATGTCCTGAAGCGACACAGGCGATACTGCATTCGGATCGTGGAACGTAATTTACCAGCGGCGATTATCAACGGTACTTAAAAAAGCAATGACTTATTGGGGAGCATGAACGCTGTCGGTCATTGTGCCGATATATTTTTTTACATCGAGCTGTTTCATAATCCAAGAATGCGACTTAGAGTAGCTAATCAAGACCGGTAGTTTACAAACGTTTTAAACCGTCCGTAGAAACGGGGGAGAACCCCCGCCAGAACAATAAGACAAAGGGGTAGTGTATGGTAATTAACGATCTTCTCTGGCGGCGACCACGCCATCACATGGATGTCGATGAAACCCACGACCACGTGCACTGGGTGGAACTTTTCTTCGATCTGGTCCATGTAGTGACAATTTTCATTCTGGGGAATTACCTGTCCCATCATCTGGGGTAGCAAGGATTCTGGGTGTTTACGGGAATGTTCCTGGCGATTTTCTATGCCTGGGCAGACAGTTCGGTCTATAACTCGCTGTATATCTCCACAGACATGCCGCATCGCGTGGTGATGGCACTTAAGATTGTCACGATGATGACCATCGCGGCGGCAATTCCCGACGTGGGAGGTGAAGGCTGGACGTATTTCGCGCTGGGCTATGCGTTGAATCGGGCGCTGACGGCCTATCTTTACTGGCGGGCGCGCTGTACCGACAACGCGGGCAATACGCTGGCGCAGGAACAGGGGCGGAATTTTTTCGTGTTGGCCGGGGTGTTCGCACTGTCGGCTTTTTTGCCCACACCGGTCGCCTACTGGGTGTTTGCCGCCGGCGTGGCAGCAATTCAGCTGCAGTACATGCTGCCGCGCGTAGGCACGCTCCGCTTCGAACGCTTTGTGCCTCAACTCGGACACATCTCGGAGCGCTTCGGCCTTTTGATGTTGATCTTGCTGGGTGAAGGCTTCTTTAAGCTGGTGGTCACGCTGGCCGACAAGGGCGTCTACAAAGTCAGCGCGGGTACGATGTTCAATGTGACCATGGGCGGCTTGTCCCTCTTCGCGCTGGCCTGGACTTATTTCGACTGCGCCGGCAATGCAAAACCGAAGAGCCGCACCAGTGCCGTGCTTCTGAGATACTGGCTTGCTCACATCGCGATTTTGTGGAGTGCGGTGACGATTGGCGTTGCGCTGGCCGGAGAAGTCTACGTCGGCCTGTGGGAGCCTTATCCGCCCGGCTACGCCGCGCTTGGCTCGGTCGGCCTTGCGGTTTTTTTAGCTTCGCTATGGGCGCTGCGTCGAACTGTGGCTGATGCCGCCGACAACTACCATAGCGCCGGTCTGAGGCTGTTCGGCATTGTCATGGCGCTGGTTGTGCTAGCCTTTCATCCCCTCGTACCGTCGATTGTCAGCAACGGGCTTTGGGTCCTAGCGCTGTTCTCGCAGATTGGTGTGCCGATTTTTCTAGCGGTAAGAGATACGCGCCGGTCTGATAAAATGCTGTGATGGAACATGGCTATGCCCATGCAATTTGACAGATAGCCGTCAGGGATTTGATGCGCTCTTCTTATGCTCATTAAGCCGGCCTTTTTGTTTTCGTGATCAGTGATTGTCCGTCGGCGCTTCGTCCTCAGTTAGCCGTGTGTCCTCCCGCATGGCGTGCCCCTTCTAAAATAACTGAGCCAATAATGTTCTATTCAGGTTACTTTAATGAACGTAATGTGCCTTAAGGTAATCAATTTGGCACTTTGTGCCTCTTATGTTTTCTGTTCAACGTGTGCGCAATTTGCTCTGATTTTTTTTACTATTTTCAGACTTAGGAGGCTGCTGCAAAAGGAAAAGCTGATAGTCTGACATATATCGAATTTATGATAAAAGGAAAATTAATAATGCCTAATTTCAATCCAAACTTTGAATCTACTCGCTTGGCTATGCTTTCAAAACAACACCCTGACATTGTGAAGGTGTCGGGTGAGGGAGTGTTTCGTGCGGAAGATGACGAAGACCGCCTAAGCGGAACATCTTGGACTCTTGAAGATGAGATTTTTGATTAGGTCACCGAATCTGGCTTCAAGCTATACTTGCTTGAACTTCTGGATAATTTCATAGAATACCGAGGTCAATGTAACGAGCTTCAGAAAAAGGAAGGGATTGTACGTTTCGCTGGTGGCACTTTAAATATTGAACAATTAAACGTAGCTTAATGTAGTGTCCAGTTTTACTGGATTAGATCACTTTATCTTCATTTGAATAATGACTTTAATGAGCTATTTTTGTCGTTCCAGTAATATAGAAGAAATGGAATTGCACCCTCTTTAATCTCTTCTGCTGAATAGAACTTCTCTGTATTGAAAGCTTTAAAATAAATTCCTTGGGAATAAGCTTTAACTGTTGAGGAAAGAATGAACGCCAAATAGATTAAAACAAGAATTGAGGTAAATATTGTTACTGATGTTGAAATTTGCATCAATGCAAAAGTAACAAGCAATAAAACCATTAGATGGGATAAACTTCTAATTTTATTAATTTTGATTTTGGTCATACATAAAAACCTATTTAAGTTCCTTCTTAAATTGTACCTATTATTCTATTCCTTGTGAGTCTATCTAGTCAATCTTTAGTATCTATATGAATTCAAATTTTCACAAAATATTGTGAATTTTTGCTTTTTTTACTGCAACTCTAGGTTTTTCACTAAGTATTGTGAATTTGTTGCCCTGTTGATTATATCCCTCTATTATTCATAAATATCTGTGAATTTTGGTGATCAAAATGGAAATATCTGTTAGTTCAGCAAAGCAATTAGGTAAATTAATATCAGCTGTTAGAAAAAGCCAAGGGTTAGACCAAAAAACAATTGGAGAATTTTCGGGTAATAGTATCAATACGGTAGGTGACTTTGAAAAGGGGAGTGGTTCATTGTCCGTTAGCAGGTTATTTGATTTGATGGAGTCACTTGGTATTGAAATGAAAATAGACTTCGCGCTGCCTCCATCAGATACTTCAGCGCAAAAGAAGCTAATCAAACGCATTAGTGAGATAGTTTGATAATGGATAGATCGCTCACAGTATTTGTAAGTACAAAAAAAATGGGTGAGTTAAAGGATGTGAATGGTTTTTGGGCATTTGAATATTCACAAGAGTGGGTTAACTCAGATAAAAACTTCTCCTTGTCACCGGATATACCAATTCAAAATGAAATGACGTTAGACACAGGTACTAAACGTCCTGTTCAGAGCTTTTTTGATAATCTTTTACCCGAAGAAAACGCGCGCAAATTATTAGCAAAAGATGCGCAAGTTGACTACTACGATTCATTTGCATTACTAGAAGTGTCAGGTATTGAGTCCGCTGGTGCCTTAATAATGTTGCCTAAGGGGGGTGTCTTGCCAGATCCAAGTGCTGAGCCTCTAGAATTATCTGCTCTTTCAGAGAGGATAAAAGCTCTCCCTAAAGCACCATTGAATAAGAGACAAGGTAGTAGGATGTCACTCGCTGGGGCACAATATAAAATGCTAGTTATAAAAAAAGGCTCTGATTTTTTTGAAGGTAATGCAGGTACGCCTTCCACTCATATATTGAAACCAAATCATTCAGAGCCTGATGATTATTGGCAAACGACTTGTAATGAGTGGTTTGTTATGAGGCTTGCTAAAATGATGGGTATAGATGTACCAAAAGTGGAGTTATTGTATGTACCTGAGCCTATCTATTTAGTTGAAAGATTTGACCGGTATGGTAAATACCCGAATCAAGAGCGTCGACACATTATTGATGCGTGTCAACTATTGAGTTTTGGTAAAGATTTTAAATATGCAGCTTCAACTGTTGAAATTTATAAGAAGATATTGGGCAAAGTTCGGACTAAGGCACAAGATACAATAAAGCTATATCGCTGGGTTATTTTTAATTTTCTTATAGGAAACGGTGATGCACACCTAAAAAATATTAGCTTTTATTATGGGGATGGGGATCCACAGCTGACACCATTTTATGATTTATTGTCTACGATAATATATGTGCAAGAAGGGACTAAACCACTTGAGCAAAAATTATCAATACCGATAAATGGAAAAGAAACATTTGATGAATTAAGGCGAGATGATGTTTTGGCTTTTGCAAATGAAATTGGCATGCCAGACAAGGGAGCTGCAACTTACTTAGATTCCATGGTTAAAAACATTCAAGGTGTATTTGAGATTCTTTACAAAGAAGTCCTAGAAATGCCAACTACTCCTACACGCGCTGTAGAGTTACGTATGCTAAGGGAGATACAATATAAAGTTTTAAATGAAATGGTGGAAAGGTTAAGAATTAGCTAGTTGCATCAACTAAAGTAAGTTGAAGTATGAGAAACCAACTCATTTGAGCCCCAAAATTGTTTTTGGACAAAAACGAGTTAGAGCCGAAGGTCGGCTCTGTGCCATTTGCAGACATTAGCAACGCCTGAGCTCAGGTGCATTTGAGACAACGCCTGCTTTTGCGTTAGCAAAAAAGTGGGTGGCGGATCAAATGTCATCTGCAGAGACTTTTTAGGCAGCGTTCACCGTATTCTAGGAACGAGCGTTTACGAGGCACGTGCCGAACTGGCCTTTATGACTTTTGTAAACAACAAAAAAATATTTGGATCAAACTTCGTGTCCACTTCATGCTTCAAGATATTCATAGTTTCAAGGTGCGATTTAGCCATGCGGTATGGCGTTTGCTAGTCGTCAGTGCATCATACGCATCAATGATCGAAAGTATTCGACTACTCAGGGGAATATCGGCACCAGCCAGTCCGTCTGGGTATCCGCTTCCATCAAATGCTTCATGATGATGTCTGACAATAGACGCGACCTCGTCTCTGTTTGTCAGGAATGTCTCACTAATTATTCTCTCACCGATAACCGAGTGAGCCTTTATCTCTTCCCTTTCATCAGGTGTGAGCTTTCCAGGCTTCGAGAGAACAGTATCACGAACTCCAATCTTACCCACGTCGTGTAATTGACTGGCAATACGCAAGTCATCTAATGAGGGGGCACTCAAATCGGCCGCACGCCCCACTTCCAACGCAAGCGCACAGACGCGGTCACAATGGCCTCTAGTATACGCATCGCGCGCGCACAATGCCGTAATGAGTGATGGGTAAGCATTTTCTTGATCTGGTGCGAGGGCAAAAGCCATTGAATATCTCTCCTTGTTCAGCAACGCCTAACAATTTAATAGTGCGCTCATCACGCATATTTTTGCTGACTTCAAGCTCATCTATCCACATTCCAGCAAATAACCGAGGGTATTTCAAGATTTTAAATAAATTTAAATGTAGGATATACGCGTTGCTCGTTTGCTTGACTATATGAATAAACGACACAACTTTATCTATTAATTAGCCCTAAATTTAGCCATCCTCAATGACCGGTTATCGCTCTTTTGAGGCATTCGCCTAAACACGTTTTGGGGCGTGCGACGTGAAGTCGTATGAAGCGCTGTTCACCGCTTAATGAGTGAACCATCTGTATCACCAGATGATCCTAGGAGCCTGAATAAAGTAGCGGCTCTGACAATGTAACGAAGGTTGGTATGCGCCAATCGGGATCTTAATCGTGAGAGGACGATCCTCCTGATAACCACAAATCGGGTGAGTGCTAGGCAGTCAGTATGATGAACATAAGTGAATCCGCGTAAGGTGCGTTATACGATGAAACAGCGGAAGTGGTTAATACGCTGTAGCCAAAAGGCACGAGAGTCGGAAAGAGATTGCCCCATGCTCTTTCGTGATCACTGAACTCTCCGCACTATAGCGGGCATCTAACCTGACATTGCGCAACATACGGAACACGGTAAGCCTGTATCACTCCCTTTGGGAAAGCTTATATAGCCGATAGTGATGCAGGTAGAGGATGTTGGAGAAAGCAAAGGCTGGATTGTAATGATGCAGATACAGACGTCTGTCTGGCACGAAAGTGAGCTGACTTCCGACTGGTCTTCCTTTGCAAGAGAATTTGAAGAACTTTATTCAAGGAGAAACGCAAATGATGATTTCAAAAGAGATTAGTGCCTCTCCTGACAGTGCTCAATGGCAATCCATAAATTGGAAAACTGTTGAGTCACACGTTTTAAAGCTTCAGATGCGTATTGCAAAAGCAACAAGAGAAAGTAAACACGGCAAAGCGAAAGCGTTGCAGTGGATACTGACTCACTCGCATTCGGCAAGACTTCTTGCTGTTAAGCGAGTATCACAAAACAAAGGCAGTAAAACGCCCGGAATAGACGGCGTCATCTGGAATACGGATACGCGCCGCATGAAAGCAGTCAATCAATTGAGCAGAAAGGCTTATCAAGCCAAACCGCTCAAGCGTATCTACATCCCTAAGAAAAACGGCAAGCTCAGACCTTTGGGTATCCCGTGCATGGTCGATAGAGCGCTACAAGCGCTTCATCTTCTTGCACTAGAGCCTGTGTCAGAAACACTTGCTGACCCAAATAGCTACGGCTTTCGGCGCAATAGAAGCACTGCTGATGCTATTGCTCAGTGTTTTCTCTGTTTGAGTAAAAAGCAATCCGCGCAATGGGTTCTTGAGGGAGATATCAAAGCCTGTTTCGACAAGATTGGGCATCAATGGCTTATGAATAATATAGCTGTAGATAAACGAATGTTGGAACAATGGTTAAAGTCTGGTTTTATGGACAAAGGGCTGTTCTATCGCACTGACGAGGGAACACCACAAGGCGGGATCATATCTCCAACCTTGATGCTGATGACTCTTGCAGGTCTTGAGCAACGCATAAAGTCCACCGCACTTAAAAATGGGGCGAGAGCCAACTTTATAGGATACGCTGATGATTTCGTCGTCACTTGCACTTCAAAGAACGTGCTGGAGAACGATATCAAACCGTTGATTACTGACTTCTTAGCACACAGAGGCTTAACGCTCTCCGAAGAGAAAACGCACATTACTCACATTAGCCGTGGTTTTGACTTCCTAGGCTTTAACCATAGGAAGTACAAAGGAAAGCTGCTCATTAAACCGAGTAAATCTAACACGTTAATATTTCTGAGTAACTTGCGCGAACTCACTAAAAAGCACGCAACCACCCCCATTAACGATCTAATCAAGTTGATAAATCCGAAACTCAGGGGTTGGTCGAATTACTATCGCCATTGCGTTGCCAAACAAGTATTCGGATATGTGAGCCACAAACTATTTCTAGCGTTATGGCATTGGGCTAAAAGGCGTCATCCAACAAAATCAAAAACTTGGATCGCCATGAAGTACTTTATCAACCGTCGATGTTAATGGCAATTTCACGGTTGGCAGAAGAGCATGAATATGGATTGTCAGTTTAATCTATTTCAAATAGCTAAGGTGCCAATAGAGAGACATGTGAAAATCAGGAGTGAAGCTACGCCTTTTGATCCTTTATACCAAGAATACTTGGCAAAGAGAAAAGCAAAGAGGCAATGCCGCAACTCTTGGAATGAACCTAATCTCGCTGCTTTATAAGTTGCTGGGTACCAATTAGGTGCCTTCGTGAAGGCTTGAGCCGTATGCAGTGAAAGTTGCACGTACGGTTCTTAGGAGGGCGACACTTGGTAACAGGTGTCGTCTATCCGACAGAAACGTGTTACGCTTGAAGGTTAGCTATTGGCATAAAGCCGCCCTTTTGGAAATAGGTGTTAAAGTGAAGTATTAAAAGATTTCTTATAAATTACATTCATTAATCAATAACTGACTTATAGAGTCAGACTTTTTTGATAGTTTAAGGAGCTCATCATCCTTTGAAGGGGCTGTTGAATAGTTGAATTCTGAGCTAGAAAGAGTGTTCTTGATTTCTAAATAGTTAGATGAGAATTTTTGACAAAATTCAGTTATCTCCGCGTTAACTATTTCTTCGGAATTTTTCTTGTTCCTCATGTATAACTTGTAGTTCTCCGTTACAACTTCTAAAGCTGCATGATCGTAGCGTATGGTCGCAATCACTTCACTATCTTCGATTGTATAGTCAACAATACTTACAGAAATAGGTCGTAAGATGTTGGCCTTCTCGCTGTAGCTTGATACACCCGCTTGAGAATTGTTAACAATGAAATAAGCGCCTAGCTTTTGAGCTGCTTCTTTATATATTAAATCTGCAATGTTGTACTCATTAACCGTGAGGCCGATAGTTTTAAACTTGATAACTCTGACAGTATCAGCCGCATGAGCGCTATGGCTCAATACTAAAATGACTAGTAAAAACACAAATTTCATAAATCCCCCTCCAAAGTGAAAAGTATAAATTATTGAATGCAGGTTTGTAAGAATATAAAAAATACAATGAGATTTTTTCATAACCTATTGTAAAAAATTGATATTTAGTTTTGTTTTTAACATCTGCGCGAAATGAAATTCATGAAATGATTAATACAGTTTTAGCTATTGGAGATTGTTTTAATGAATTCATTGAAAGCGCTAGCAAATGGGGTTTTTATATCGATTGTATTCCATGCGATCGGGAGTGCTTATGGTGCAGAAAAGGTTAGTGTCAATTTAACGCTCGATAATACCACTGAGTACGACGCACAAGTAATAGAGTATTTACTTCACAAAAAAGCTGTGGAGCAAGCAAAAGTAAACCTCAACACGAATGTTATAAGCGGCAATCAATTATTGCCGAATATAAGGGCAAAACTTAAAGAGCTAAACATTAAGCAAGAGCAAAGTACCCTTAATGCAACGGCTACTTTTGAGTTAGCTGAAGGTCCTGAGTTAATGGCTAATAAGAATACTATTAGGATTTATGACGAAGTATTTCTGTTTAATGGCGTCGAAACAAAACAATCATCAATGAAAAAAAGACTCAAAGAAAAGGTGTTTGAATATAAATTCTTTGCTGATATCCAAAGCAAATTATCTAACCTAGTGACAATATCAGACTATAAAATCAAAGAACCTCAAATTAGTGAAGACCAAATGATTTATGGTGGCCTTAAGCTCTCAGAAGTATTGAACATCCGCGCTTTAGTTGCAGCCCAAAGTTACTCTCGTAAAAGTATCTCAAATGGAGTAAATATTCGAAATGAAGAGTGTGCGCAGCTTGATTCAAATCTGTTAGATGTAAACCCTCAATTTCCATCGATTGGAAAAACTGCACACTGGACCAGAATTTAAAGTAGGCGTATCGATGCTAACACTCCAGCTCTTGACTGGGTTATCTCCAAAAGTTTTAGAAATTGATTTTACTAAAAACTTACTACTATCCGAATTGCAAAAGTCTAGAGTGAGAGTAAAAGACTATAATAGTGACTTATTGCCTTATTCAAATATGTGGGATGCATACAGAGAAAGCATAGAGAACTTCAAAAATGTATTAAATGGGCAGACGTCCAATTTATCTGAAGAATATATGGGGAATATTGAGGCATCACCTTTCAGTCAATATCCGTTTGCAGATGTTAAGCAAGTTACAATGCACCTTAGCTTTGATGAATTAATTAGTGAAGGGGACTACGATGGTATTGAGTTCAATGATTGGTTTTGGGGTCCGAAAAACTACTATGGAGTACGAAACAGCTATATTAATCGCGTAGATGATTTATCGAGAGGCAAGCCTTACTTTTTTCTTGTGATAGAGGTTTCAGGTGTAAAATTCTATCGAGCTGTCCTAGATGTAAACTTTATTCATAACAAGAATAGTTCGGCAAAAGTAAATTTAATTCCAATAGATGTTTTGTCATTTTTACCAGGGTCAGAGTTAAATATCTTTAATCGAACAGACTACCGTAAGTTGTGGCTAAAATCTTTGGAACAAGTATCCGTGACTGATGGTTCAATGAGTAATCGAGCAGTCAATATACTGCCAAAAGAAACAATTGATTGTTTGCCCTATACGTTTGCTTTTGATGTAACACTAAGTGAGTTGTTTGCTTTTAGAAAGGGGCAGACTGCATTACTCGACGGCGACTTTAACCCGGTAAAAAATTCACATGGAGACTACGTTGTTAATCAGAATGGTTTTCTAGGTTTAATGTCTACAGAAGAGCCCGCCTTTCCCGTATCTGTCAGCATGATGGGTAACTCGATAAATATTAGCTATTACAAAGACCATAAAATTGGGGATATAAGCGTTTATTTTGAGAAAAAGGTATTTTAATCAAAAAATACTGAAATTCAGTTGAAAATCACGCTTTTAAAATTTTTTTCAATTTTAAGATTAAGCCAGACTCAATTTTCTGGCTTTTTTTTATGGATTTTACAATTTACTCAATCGGTGAAACAGCGTTCATGTATGAGGTTCTAATGGTATTCGAAGAATGTTTGATTTTGGCTTTTCATCTTTGCATATTTTGATAGGTGCTACAGCTCTACTTTCACTGATGACTCTTGTAGTAAAAAGTTGGATCAACCCAAACTCTAACCCAGTACTATCTTGGTTTATTGGGCTTTGCATGTTCATGGTCTTGTGTGGTCCATTTTCTAAAGTAGATGTTGTTATTGAGTCGGTAAGAACAGGAGATGTGTATTATGTGAATGATGCACCTGGCATAGCAGCTGTTATTGCAATGATGACCTCAGGAATGTATGGGCTTTCACGAGATTATGAAGATTCATTCGCCTCACCGGATGGTTATCAGGCTGGTCAATTTCTCGATCCGATGAGAGCGCTAGTGGCGCTTGATAAATTTGGATATATGGGCTCTGAAGAACTAGATTCAGGCGTTAATGCCCAAAGGTACAGAATCAAAACATCTACAATGAACTACCTTCAAGACTGTGTAATTTGGGATCTTCAAGTTGGTGGCAATGACGCTGAGCTAAATGCTGACAAAATAAAAAAAGCCCCAATGGAAAACTTCCTTGAGTCTATAAGAATTAATACACCATCAAGAAGCACTTATATTCAAATAGACACTCCTGCCATGGAGCTATTAACATGCCCAAACGCATACTTGAAGCTCAAAAGTTACTTTGATAGCTCAAGTTTCAGAGAGATGACTGACAGGTTTTTGCAGAAAGAAAATGTAAAACCACAAGATGTTGAAGCCGGTGCGGAATCGATTTCTGCATTAAGCGCGACAATGAATGCATATCATTTAGCGACGGGAAGGTATTTATCAAATGTTTTTGCTGAAGCTGCTGCAAAAAGTGGGGATATGCAAGGGCTCCGCTCTGAACTTACTTTAATAGAAACAAAGTCTCAGCGACATTACCAAATGGCCGCGGATAGAAACCTAGCTTTGGAGCTATCAATTGGTTTTGCAACCTTCATTGAGGCCTTTGTGTTTTTCTTGATCCCAGTTATTGCAATCATGCTTGTAATGGGTGCTGAAGCTATGAAATCAGCTGCTATGTTCTTTGGGGTAACTGTGTGGGTTAACTTGTGGCCGGTAACCATGAGTGCGGTTAACCTTTTTACTTTACTTGCTATTCAAGGTCGATTCACATCAGTGTCAGCTGGTGGCGGTGGTGTAAGTGCAATCACATTTGGTATGTGGGGGCATAGCATGTCAACAATCGAATCATTTATTGCAGTGGCAAGTAGTTTGGCTGCTGCAGTTCCAATGCTCACTTTATATATACTGCATAGGGGTGTTCACACCATGATGGGTGTATCTAATAAGACGTCTCCTGATACAAATATTGATTCCAAGAAATTGTCACCTGATGTCACAACATCTGCAAATGGAGGTAAAGCAAGTCAAGGTGATACTACTATGCAAGCCAGTGATGTTCATTCCTCATATGGGCAATGGAGCCAAGCTCAACTGAATGGTGGACAACGAAATGATGTAAGTATTAATCCGGGTGGCGCAGGACCAGCCTCGGGTTACCTTAAACAGTCATCAGCTGAGTTGTCAGCGATTGGCTCTAGAAATACTCAATTGGCAAATACTGAAGCCGCTAGCCAAACATTACAAAAAACTGCCACTGATAGTAAATCTGCTACTTTAGATTCAATCAAAGGGTATAAACAAGGAAAGTCGTTTGAGAGTGTGGATAGTTCACAATTATCACAGGACGAAGCTTTCTTAGCGGCACAAACCGCAGCATATGCAACTGAAAATAACATGAGTTTATCTGATGCATATGATCACGTACTACAGGGCTCGGCAAGCATGGTAGCAAAGGGGGCTCCATCAATAGCAGGGTTTGGTTTAGGTGCTGATGCGAAAGCAGCGATCACAGCAAAAGCGGCATCACAAAAGCAAGTAGGCGCCTCAGAAAGATTGTCAGAGGACGAACGTGCACAAGTTTCTGAATCGATAAAAGCTAACTGGGGGAATGCAGTAAAAATGGCTCAATCATCGAGCAGTGATAACTCAGTTGCAAGTAAAGAGGCGGTTTCCCGACAGGAAGCTGTTACAAATGCTCATACAAATATGCTTCAAGCTCAAGCCCTTGAAGCTGAGGGGAATACAGCTAGCTCCGCTTCAAAAGTAATGACGCAAATGAATGCAGGTGAGGTTCAAAACTCAACCACAGGAGCAAATAAAGCATCAATCGGTTCAATTGTTTCAACACTTTCAGATGAGCAGCAGCATGTTCTTTTAGGTAGTTTGATTGGTGATGAAGGCTTAAATAGTTTATCTGGTGACAAGAGAAGTGCTTTAATTTCTGAGCTGGGAGATAGGTTCGACTACCACAAAGAGCAGGTAAATAAAGGTGATAACGCGAGATTACCAGAAAGCCAAAAAAATAATATTGCTTTGGCCAATACGGTTACTGATGCAATCGCAAGAATGTCTGGAAATACTGAAGTGCTGTCTACTGATCATAATGGTAACCAACTTCCTCTTTCAACTGGAGTTACAGCACTAAAACAAGCTAATACCGAAAGAGGAGCTTCTGCAGGCTTAATGAGAGAACTAGGTGAAACACTACAAGCGCCGAGCCTAATTTCACTTAGTGACCAATTGAATGGATATAAACCGAGTGATAATTCACATATTCCAAAACCTGAAGATAATACTGGCATAGACACCAACACTTTAAGTAATGATGTAAATAGTGGCATAAAGACTGATCCAACAAACATGTTCAATAATGAGCGTAATGCACAAGCATTTGCTGAACACAAAGAGCAATCTCAAAACGAGGTTAGTAGTAGAGGGGCATCTGGTACAGGTGCTGTTAAAGCTAAGGGTGAGGATGTTGTTTCTGAGTCAGAAGATAAAAATGCAAATAATTTAGCGCATGCATTTGGATCATTAAAAGTATTAGGCTCAGAATCTAATGAATTATCTGGCGGTGTAGTTAGTTCTATTGGCTCACTATTCACCTCTTCAGTGGGTGAGGCTGTTACGGATGAGTTTAAGAAGTCTGGTAATGGTGAAGGTATTAATTCGAATCTAATTGAAATGGGTTTTAGTGTTTTATCAAACAATACACCAGAAGCTATTAGAAACTTACTAACTAGCGCAGCAAATGGTGAAGGTTCGATTATTAATGGTGAACGCTTATCTCCAAATGAAACACTAATGTATGCTGGGGCTGTTCAAACAGCAATGCGCCCTGAGTCTCTAGCTGCCTTCAATGAAAGTTTAAATTCAAACTCAGCTCTTCTTGCTTCAACGCTACCTAATAACCCTTACAGAAATGCTCAAGAAAATATCTCAGCTGTACAGGAGATGAGAGAGAATGAATCAATTAATAATGCCCTGAAGAGTAGTGAGTTAATTGCGGCATACTCAGCATTGGCAAACCTTGATGACGGTCAAATTGAGGACGTAATTGCAGCCACGAAAGGAGATGATAGTTTCTTAGGTATTAATGATGCTAAATACGCTCGTCATTTAGAAGCGCTAAATGAGTTATCCCCACAGTTAGGTTTAGAACCTCAGTACAACCCATCAAGGTATAAAGACGAGCCAAGTCAAAAAGGTAGTTTGGAATCAGTAAACTACGACTCTCAAGCTAGCTCAATGGCTGGGTTTGCTGGATTAAATGAGAGAGAAAATTTAGATCGAACTGAAAACAGATCGAAACCTAGTGACAAGGTCTTGTTGAGGGTATTACCAAAGGAAATTATGACCAAGATGCCAAAGAGATAGCTAAATATGCGTTAGCAAACTTTAATGCAACTGGTGATACATCAGGAGTTAGCTTTAAGGAACTTAATGATTGAAATTTAGATAATTTTAAATCAGCACAAGTTTCTAGTCGAGAATTTAGTATTCCTGACTTTACTAACATCACCCCTGAAGCAATGGAAGATCTGAATAAGATGAGGGATGCACTTTTAATTGCAGGTAAAGATAGCGAGGCAGAAACACTAACAAATACAATTGCTTCTATTACTTCAGATGAGCAAACTAAAAATGGGTATGAATCAAGTGTATCTAAGGAGCATGAAAGCCAAGTAATTAATAACGCAATTCACTCAGAAGGTGTTTCTAGTAAAGCGAAGGAGTTTGCCTCGAACGCCCTTTATGGCACAAGCGATACTCCAAGAAATCTTTCTCATGATGACATGAGAGATCTACTTACAATAAACAACTTACTAAGCACAGCTCCAGAAGCACAAAGAACATTAAGTGAAGCGATCACAACTGCCTTCACACCGAATTATAGTGATGCCGGTACTAAAGAAGCAAATCCACCTGTAAACAGCCTTAATTCAAGCGAAGCCTCAGTGCCGCAACAGTCTGTAAATGAAAGTGATTATGATAAGAGCTCTGTCACACAACAGAACGCACTGAGCGTAACACCAAAAAGCTTATCAGTTGATAATAACCGTGGTGAAGAAATAGAAGAAACCCCTATCAAGCCAAGTGAGGTAAATAGTGGGGTTAACAGTACTGGTAAAGATGAAAGCGGGAATGTTCTATCTAAAGAGTCATCGATTGCAGGCAATGATTCAAGGGATCGTATTGATACCTACCAATATTCTGGCACAAAAGATGATTCTTATCCGAATACTACAGATTCAGGTCGTTCTTTAGTGGGCACACAATCAGAAAACCTTCAGGCTTCAGTAAGTAATGGCGGCACATTAAATAGTGAGGTTGGTTCTACTGGCAGTACCACTAGTCCAGGGTTGCAAAGCAGCCCTGCGAGTACAGACCAATCAGAAAGCCTTAAGGCATCGGCAAGTACTGGCAGTAAGTTAAATAGTGAGAATAGTTCGACTGATCGCAATGCTAGTCCAGAGTTGCAAAGCAGCCTTGTGAGTCCAGACCAATCAGAAAGCCTTCAGGCATCGGCAAGTACTGGCGGTAAGTTAAATAGTGAGAATGGTTCGACTGATCGCAATGCTAGTCCAGAGTTGCAAAGCAGCCTTGTGAGTCCAGACCAATCAGAAAGCCTTCAGGCATCGGCAAGTGGTGGCGGTACGTTAAATAGTGAGAATGGTTCGACTGATCGCAATGCTAGTCCAGAGTTGCAAAGCAGCCTTGTAAGTCCAGACCAATCAGAAAACCTTCAGGCATCGGTAAATACTGGCGGTACGTTAAATAGTGAGAGCGGTTTAAGTGACCGCACAGCTAGTCCTGAGTTGCAAAGCAGTCCTGTGAGTCTAGACCAATCAGAAAGCCTTCAGGCATCGGTAAATACTGGCGGTACGTTAAATAGTGAGAGCGGTTTAAGTGACCGCACAGCTAGTCCAGAGTTGCAAAGCAGTCCTGTGAGTCCAGACCAATCAGAAAACCTTCAGGCATCGGCAAGTGGTGGTTCTATTGTTGCTGAGCCTAGTCTAAAACCTGACACAAGCGGTGATAATGTGCAGACTCAATCACAGTTAATTGCTTCTAATTCTTCTCAGAAAGGTGAGTCTTTTGAACAATCTAACTCAGATGAAAGTTCAGTTGTGAACAACTCTAGTTCTGAGAACCTAAGTTTTAATGAAACAAACGCTGGTGAAGCAGCGATGGTTAGCAATAGAGAAAATTCATTTGAAGAGAGAAACCCTTCTGGCCTACATCCTGTAGCTGGTGGTGAAGTCACTAGGACCGAGTCACAAGAGGTTGGATTAAGGCAAGTTATTGATAATACAGAAATGAGCAATGATGCATTATTAAAAGCGGAAAATATCTTGTCTCTAGGTACAAATTCCAATTTGAGCTCATTTACAAAGGAAGAAAAAGCAGAGCTATTAGATTTGGCTGACAATCTAGAGGCAAATAATTACATAGCTGAATCATTACGAATCAAAAGAACGTTGGAGAGCTAACATTGACGATGACATTAGAGCAAGAATCAGCAGCTAACGATGTTAATAATCACTCTTTGATTCTTGCTACAGCAGGTAGTGGTAAAACAAAAACATTAATTGAAAAAGTAAAAAACGTACTAAAAAAATCATATGACAGGAAGGTTATTCTCGTTACATTTACAAATGCGGCCGTCAACGAAATGCAAGAAAGGTTGGAAATAGCTCTTCCACAATCATCAATAAATAGAGTTTCTGTAACTACATTTCACAGGCAGTTTCTTAACCAAACAAAGAAACTCATGCAAGGTAAGCTACTAATTGGAGCAACATACTTCAACTTTATTGATAGGTTGAAGAATTACATCGAAAATGAGCACCTACTACCGGAGTTAAAAGTAACATTCAATGACATTACGAGCATTTTGAATGATCAGCCATTAGATGAAAAAAAAGGGTTTGATAAAGACGCTGTTAAGCTAGTTAAAGAATGTTATCAAGAGTTAAAGATAAAGAACCACCTTTATGACTTAGATGACGCAACCAGGCGCGCGGTAGAAGGAACTTTAAGTGGGGAAATACCGCTATTAAATTGTACAGACCTAATGATTGATGAGTTTCAAGACACAGATTTACTACAATATGAGTGGATTGCCCTGCAGGGGCGCGGAGGGATTAATCTAACACCTGTTGGAGATGATGATCAAAGTATCTACTCATGGAGAGGCGCTAGAAGTTATGAAACAATGCTTAAGTTTAAAGATGAATTTAAACCCAATATTCATATGCTTGCAAAGTGTTTTAGATGTAGACCTGAAATAATAGATGCCAGTAAAAATCTAATAGAATTTAATAAAGATAGAATTCCCAAAGGTATGGTTTCGGGGAAGGAAATTGGTGGCACTGTTAAAACATACATACATAAATTTAAAAAAAGTATGCTGTTAACATTTTTGGAGAACTACAGTAAATATGATGGTGAGTGGGCGATCCTAAGCAGAACTAATGTTGCATTGGACTCAATAGAAGAGTTTCTGATAGAACATGAAGTAGCGTATTCAAGAAACAATCAAACAAGTATTTTTAAAACAAGCGCTGGTGATTTTGTAATTAAACTGTGTTCTTATCTTTTAAATAAGTTTGCACACTACCATTTGTCAGAAGTTTTAGGGTACTTAAAAGAGGATGAGAACCTAATTCCTTTAATTTCTGAAAGTATCAAGAGTAATTCTGATATTGAGTCATATCTAAATAATTATGGTCAATCAATTAATGGAACGGCTTTTGAAATGTTCTATTCAAATTATTATTTATTTGAAAATACTCATGATTCTAAAGAGATAAACACCAGAATTGATTTGTTGATTGATTTCATCATAGAGCGCCGCTCAAAAGGCGACAAGCTGAATAAATGCGCTGTTGAAACATTACTTCTTGAAGGGCTCAAGACCAAAACAGGCTCTTGGTTCGAAAGAATTAAGCTTTACTCAGATAAAATTAAAGAGCAAAACAGCAAATCTGAAATTGATAAATCAGTAGTAACTTTAACCACATACCATGGCTCTAAAGGCCTAGAGTGGACTAATGTGGCTATTTTTGATGTTATCCATGAAACAATGCCAAATATGCAGTCACCAATCGATGAGGAAAGACGTTTGCTGTTTGTTGGGATGACACGCGCTGAGCAACGGTTATTTATTCATAGCTACTTAAATAAGGCTGATATTGATGATTTAAAGGATGTGGGTGAATTGGCACTATTCAAAAAAGATTACGAATATAGCCTGCCAATAACATCAGATATTAATGATGTTTGTTTTCCAAGCGAGTTTATCGAAGAGATTTACTACACTAACGATTAATCAAATGTTGTTTGACTTATTTCTGGAAATTTAATCTTTTGTATTGTTGACTAAAAATTTATAAGCAATTATATTGATTATAACCCTAAAGGTTCAGCCTTTAGGGTTAATCAATCAACACAGACTATCAACGTCACAACCACTCCTCTGAGTCATTATCGGAATACAAATTTCCAATAATGATTTCTCAATCCACTTTACCTTTTAGGTCTTTGATTTTTGCACTATGCATAATTATGCCTATTGGTATTTAAAGTGGCTTCTAGCTGTTGAAGTTAAATCTCAGCGTTAATACCTTCTTGGTATTAAGACGGTTGAAGTGATTCTTTCACAAATACCTAACCAATTCCTATACGGGATACTCTTCTGTATAGGAATCGAAATCTCATTCGATGCGACCGCTATACAGATCTACTTATTTTTAGTTCTGCGTTTTCGGTCAAATGCATTGGAGGAGATTATGGATATCATTCTTATATTACTGGCGTGCACATATGTTGCAATCAAAATTCACAGCATTATCGTTAAGCCAATTCTATCAATAGCTAGTTCAAGCTGGGGTTAATTTGAATAAACTAATTCCAACCTACTCGGGCTACAACAATCACAATCAGTTAAAGATTCAGAGTGTATATTGCATTGTATATGACAGGTTAACGTTAAAAGTTTTAGCAACAGCTGAAACACATAACGATGTTAGTCAAATAGCAACTGAGATATTCAACAAAGACAAAGTATTCGCTGTTCCCGGTGAAATTAGGTTTTCAGATGAGAGTATTTCACATAGTAATATTCTTGGAATGAACCTTGTTAATTTTGAATTCTTTGTTGAAGCAAATATGAGTCATCCACTGATTAAATCAACTTTCACAGGCGAGCATTAGCTCCCTGTGAATTTCCTTACTGGTTATACCTATGCAGCTTGAAGCAGGATGCTTAGGTATAACCAATAAGGAGAAACCTATGTTTGAAGATTCCGCTTTTCATATTTTCGACAAATCAACATCAACACTTACATTATTCACGGGTGAGATAAAACAGATTGATGTTAATCATTTAGACAAACCAGACTACCTATCAGCTGTAAAGCAAAAGGCCATTTCTAGTGGCTTAATTGGCGAAAGCGATTTTGTATGTGAATGGGATGTTTAACAGATAGTAGGGTAAACCTTACTCTCTGAATGGGCTTTATATATTAGAGTTTATTCAAAGGGTTACGGTGAATATTGCCGTTATTTTTGATTAAGTCGCGCGATATTTTCTTTATGTAATTATATCTACATCAGTTGTGATGATTTTATAACTTTATAAAAGGCTTATATATGCGTACTGCAAAAGATAATTCAGCAAGGCTTGGTGGTAGAGTCGCGAGTCTTGATATTAGAAATGGTCAAGATGGGTATTTTGGTACTGTGACAATTGCTTGTGATGACGGCTACTTTAAGAAGTCAAACGAACCTAACGGACAAAGTGAGTGGGTTGACAGAACTTACTTTTTTGATGTCAAAGTGGATAGTCGGTTTTTAAAGAATTTTAAACCAGCTATTGAAGTAGGGGACGAAGTAACTTTAAGAGGAAAACTTGTTCAAGAAAAGTGGACTGATAATGGTGGGCAAAACCGCTCTTCAACAAAGATTAAAGCTATCGAGCTAATTCAACATCTTAGAAAAGTTGAAGTGGAATGTTTAAAAGCCTCTGGCTTAATTGGCAATCAGAACCAACAAAATGGTCACCCACAACAAAATAGTTCTTCAAACTACCAAAGTGCGCCTCAGCATCATAGTCAACAGCAAAATAATGCACAAAACTATCAGCGCAGCCAGCAAGACCAGAGCGCACCAATACACTATCCGCAATCGCAGGGCGGTTTTGCTCCTAAACCTCAACCAGGAGGGTATGGCGGTAGTCAACAATAACAAGCTAGATAAGGTTTCCTAGCCTAGGAATTTGCATGACAAGGATGTTACTTTTGTTTTTTCTAATATTCATAATACCTTTTCGCTTCTCGCGAATAACTCTGCTATGGCAGTTAAAGTTGAATATTAGTTACGCACTCTCAACATCAAGTTGAAAAGCAAAAATCTATTTTGTGAGTGCACACCAAGCAACTTCGTTGCTTGTCTTAATCTCTGAGGGTTTAACCTTCACAGGTTAGTCCTTCAGCTTTTTAACTTGGAGGAGCTTATGAATAACAAGTCAATCGGCGCATATCTACGTCGTCGTGAGCGCAAATTAATTAAACGAGCAAAACGTAATAGATTTAACAAGTTAGCTATTCGCGCAAGCCGTTTATATCAAGAGTCAAACCGCGTTTTCCACGGTTAACTTCTAACTCAACCTATCTACCAACCCAGCAAGGGAATTTTCCCTTGCTGGGGATGTTCCCTTTAAAAATCTCTTTGGAGGAGAACATCATGGCTAGACCAAAAAAGGCCATAACCAAAGCTCAAATAAATGCAGAACTTGAAAGAAAGAAGCAGTTTAAACCGAAGCGAAAAACTGATCACTTTCTGTCAGTAAATGCAGAATATACGTGCCATTCGTTAGACGAAGATATCATAACAGCTCACCGAGTTGGTAAAGTTGCTCTTGGGCAGGATGTATTTTTTAGTTTAATGGATGATTGTTTGGATGCTGCAAGAGGTGAATATTACATTCATTGGTCAGACGAGAACATTAAGGCGTTATGGGAAAGTATTTTGTATCGTTCACTTGGTATGCTTCGATATGCTAAAGCGAATTCAGAGATACTAAACGACGAACTTGAATGGATTTGCTCTGCAAATTTTGATTATGTATGCCAGTCTCTAGATTTAGATGCTTGTTTAATTAGAATTGCAGTACCACAGATCTTACAACAGTATAATCAACTTAATGAAATACTTGTAACTAACAAATACGCTAAAGCTCTTTGTGAATACAAGCACTTCATCTTAAATGGTAGCAATTGCTCATCGTCTAACTCTCATCTTTATAGTGACTTAGAAGGACCAGACATCCCTCCTTGGCATGATCTAAAGTTTTAGGAGTTGATAATGGAAATTTATCCTACTCATGAGTCTTATACTTGGATTCTACTTGATGATAATGTTACTGAGCGAAAACTGCTATTAGGTCAGAGTGATGAAGGCTATCACTTTGGTCATATTGATGGTTGGCCAGACTCAGTTGAAGTTTGGAATTCTACCAGTTATGCAACTGAGGAATTAGCAGCAGAGGCTCAAGTGAATTTTATGCTAGACCTTGCAGTTGAGGATGAAACAGAAGCAGCATTTGAATATTGTTCTGTTCTAGACTTACCAAACCTTCATCTTTATGAAAAAAGTTATATAGACTTTTTAGAAGTACCATTTTAAATATTAAGAAATCAAACCCATCAAGGGACACTACACCCTTGACGGGATAAGTGTCCCTCAAAAATCTATTTGGAGGAGACACAATATGAATACTCAAGCACAATCAAACGTATCTACAATTAAACCTGCAACTAAAATTGATTATAACGAAATGATAGAAGTTGATGCTCATGAGCGTTTTCCTGAAATCTTCGACCCTAATCAATACAAGATTAAAATTCGTAAACACCGCCACCCAAATTGTCAAAAAGCTGACATGCATTATACGCCTGATGAAGCAACTCTTCGTAAAGCGTTAGCATGGTGGCTTGCGCCCGCTCAACCGAAGCCTCTTGGCTTGGTGGGTGAAACAGGTACAGGTAAAACGGAGTTATTACTATTCATTGCAGATCGCTTTAATGAGCCTGTTTTTATTGAAAAAGTAACCGTAGCCATGAGTGGTGAGCGTTTAGAGGGTGGTTATGAATTAATTGTTGATGGAAAAGGTCATAATGTCACTCGCAAGCGATACAGCCAAGCTGCATGCGGATACAAATACGGTGGTTTAGTTATCTTAGATGAAGTGGATAAAGCTAATGAAGATTTATCAACATCGCTTCATTTGTTTGTTGAAGGCAAGCCTTGGACACTTAGTGTTTTCGGTGAAACCATAAACAAACATGCTAACTGTCGAATAGCTGCTACAGCAAATACTACCGGTGGTGGGGATAGTGATAGGTATATTACTTCACAGCGTTTAGACCAAGCATTACGTTCGCGTTTTGGTTGGTTAAAAACTAAATATCCAAGCAAAGCAGTTGAGTTGGAAATTTTGGAAAAGAATTTTCCGAAACTAACATTGTCGATTCGCAAGCTTATGGTACAAACAGCTGACTCTTTAAGAACAGCTGCATTAGGTAAAGATCACGATGGCAACATCGATAATGGATTAGGGTGTGTTTTTTCAACACGAACTTTAGTCCACTGGGGTTTTTACATGATGACATTTGGTGCCAATCGTTCTCCATATGAGTCATTTGAATTTTCGTTCTTAGGTTCCATTGATAATGATGAAATTGAAGAGGTTATTTCTGTTGTTCAACGAGTATGGGGTGATGAAATTAATAAACCACTTGGCGAGTTAATTCAAAAAAAGTAACTACCTCAAACACTAACACATCTTCTAACTCGGCTAACTTAAAAGTTGAGAGAGGGGACACAGTGTTTGAGTGCTTTGAAGTTGAAAATGGTCGTTTTATTGGTTTTAGCTACCAACCATCAAATGGTAAATACCTCCGTATTGAAGGGGGTAAAGACCCACTTAAAATTGACGATGTAAGAGACATTAAAGCTATGAGTATGTCTGAGTTAATTCAGGCAACCGATAAGATTGATTACATTAGGAACGGCAATCCTTATTTTCTTATTCATTCGGATGAGAAAATGAAGAGCTGTGACTTTGTAAACTGTCGAGCTCAAGTTATGTTCAATGCTCAAGGTAACCTGAAATGTAATAACCCGTTTGATGTTTATCATCATGCCGGTGAAGGTAAATTTTGGGCTGTAACATCATTCCAAAATACGACATATGTGTTGTTCAAAAATGATAATACTGAATGGAAATGGGTTTTTATGTCTGTAAACGGTGAGAGAAATGCTCTTGCCAAAAATAAAGAACAAAGAGGTTATTCACTTATTGGAATAGGCCACTTTAATCAAAATACATGGGATATTGAAGTGATGTAACAAATCGCAGGTCCTATTAATCAACCAACCCTTTGGGGAGTACTTTCCCCAACAGGGAAGTCTCCCCTTTTTTTATCAAATTGGAGGAGACAACATGTCTTTATCAAACGAAGCAATCGCAAACGGCAAAGAGTTAGCAGAACAAAACACTTCACTTAAAAATGGAGCATGTTTGTTAGGCTGGCAATTAAGATCGCCATGTGGTGAATCAACTTTACCGAACGCAAAGATAGAACTAGATGGTCAGAAAGTATCATCTAATCAAATCAAGGGGAGTAAATTACAGTGGTTTCCTAGAAGCAAGCTGAAGCTTACAACGAAGTACAACAACCGGCTTACACGAACTTTTAATAGTTATGGTGTTAAGTATGGAGACTTTACGGTTGTCCCAACGACCAGGTTAGATGAGCTTAAGTCAGAGCTTGATGGAATAAAGCGTGATTGGCAAGATGAAGTATCAGTATTAATTGCTGAATATGATATTTCAGTTAATCAACATATGGCTGAAAATTCAGATATCGCTGCACTGATCTATAAATACGCTTTATCTCAGGTTGAGTTCCAATCAAAATTCAAACTGTCGTTTACAAAGCCTTTGGCTATGAAAGCGCTTTTTGATGATGATGAAGACGATATCAAAAACGATGTTGCAGAAACTCTTTGGCAAGAAATCGCTAAAGAAGCAGGCAGTGTATATAAAACAAACTGGTTTAAAGACAAAACGCCAGTTAATCGCGTAAGCCAAAAAGTACGTTCACCATTTAGAAGAATGATGAATAAACTTATTGATTTATCATTTGTAGATAATGGTATTGAAAACGTGGTTAGTACAATACAGGAGGTTTTAAATAACTTACCTTCTAGTGGCTACATTGAAGGTCATTCATTTTCAGAGTTAACCAACTGGTTACTCGTAATGAGTAATGAAGACACACTTCGCCTTCATGCTGAAGGAAAACCTCAATATAGTGCAACACCAGAGCCGGAAGTAATTACACATGAGGATACCGACGTAGCGAGCCTTTTCGTTTCAGGTAAATCTAGTGAAACTGCTTCTGAGAGTTCAATCATTTTAGAAACAGCTGATCAAGAAAATTCATTTGAATTTGACCGAGCGCCTAAAGAAGAAACCGTTTTTTTCGAGCCCGCTGAGCGTAACAACTCTTTAGGTGATTTTGGATTTAATTGGTAACAAATTAAGGAAGGAATCTAGCTTCCTTTAATTCTAAACCCACAGGGGATACTCACCCCTTGTGGGTGTATCCCCCTCTTAAACATTTCTGGAGGAGATGCAAATGAATAAATCAAAACTATTAAAACGATTTAGAATGCTTTCAAGAGTAATGAGTAACCGTGGTGACATTACGATTAACTTAACTGGTAACAGATGCTATACAGATTACAACAGCATTACTTTACCCGTAGGTGATTCTTGAAAACCCCGATTATCTCGAACTTTTGGAAGGCGCTATTGATCATGAAGTAGGACATCTACGATGGACCGATAGAACATGGACAGCTAAGTCGTATGAAAAAGGGGTATTTTTCAATGCTATTAGAAATGGCATTGAGGATATTCGTATGGAAAGAATGGTTTGTCTGGAGTGGCCGGGCGCCATCTTAAATTTATCTAAGATGGTTACTCAAGGTATTAAAAAGGGATGGTTCAGTAAACCAACTGATAGCTTCCCACCTTCATTACTGCTGCAAGCTGTAGTTGTATATTATGGTCGATATAAAATTAACAACCAAGTACAACTAAAGGAGTTCTGTGAAATTGCATTAGCTTTATTAACTGATTGTATTGGCCAAAAACCAGTACAAGATTTAATTTTGTTATTGGATACGATACCAACGCTTCAATCTAACCAACATAGTTATGAACTTACAGAACAGATCATTCAATTACTTAAGAAAATAGAGTTTAAACCGGGCGATAGCCAAGGTCAAAACTCAAATGTTAGCCAGCAAGTTATTAATTTTGTAAATGAATGCCTAAATGCCGATGAAAGTCAGCTCATGGCGGATTTACATGAACAAGTTAATAACGAGCTAGAGAAAATGGCTGATGAAGTAAGATCAAGTAATGATATGGAGCAACTAATTGACTTCAATGCTCCTTTAATATCAAAAAATGATCGCGGCACAGTTGGTACTGCAGAGCTAAACCTAGCTAAGAGACTTTCAACACCTATAAATCGAGAACTCCATAAAATAATTTATGAGTTACACCGAAAAAGTGTGAATTTTTCTAAGCAAGGTAGAACTGTTGAGGCAAATAGACTTGCTGGAGTAAAAGCTGGTAATTTTAATGTTTTTAAATCAGAAAGAATTACTAAAGCTCCAACAATGGCGATATCAGTTCTCGTAGACAGGTCTAGTTCAATGAGTGCTGATGATATGAATGGTGTTAATACTTCTGCGCTTGCAATTAACTTAGCAATAGATAAGTTGAAAGGCGTAAATAGTGAATGCATATATTTCAGTGCCGGTTACCTATATGAAGCAAAGTGTTTTAAATCAACAACTAAAGCCGTTAAAGATAACTTTAGAGTCAGTAGTAGAGGCGGAACACATACAGGGTTAAGTCTTTATTCTGTAATTCGTAGGCTGTCACTTCGTGTCGAGCAAAAGAAAGTTGTTTTTATCATTACTGATGGTCAAGCAAGCGATCTAAAGTATTTAGAAAAGTCGATTGAAATGTCGGAACTTCTAGGTATTCAAATTGTATGCATTGGTATAAATACAGGAATGCTTTATGGCTTTGAGAATCAGGAATTACTCAACATTCAAACCGTTGAAGAGTTACCCTCGATTCTAAAACAAGTAATTAAAAATAAATTAATTGCTTAACCAAGTAATGCGCCCTTTTGGACGCATTTTAAAGCAAACACAATGTTTTAAAATGCGGCTATAAGCTGAACAATCATCATGTGAATAAGTCTTAACTTGATCTGCCAGATTTGATTTATAGAGTTGAATTAAAACTGACAGTGAATAGCCAATAAAGGCCTCTGGCAAACTCATTTTGACTGGCAACTAACAAAACTAAACGGACGCTGACAGCTACTTCTAAGTAGCTAGTATTCACCTTCAACTCTAATTTAAATAGCTAAGCTGATTCCAGTTCATAACACTGCTGTTTAAGCCAACGACCTAATTTCATAATATCAGGTTGCCTAGCTCGTGTTTCCTTATAGACAAAATAGAAGTTATCTCCGGTATTAAGCTCGTGCATAGGTATGCGCACAAGACTTTGCTGGCGATCCTGATCATCCATCATGTAATTATTAATGAGGGTAATTCCCAAATTATATCGAGCCGCTTCAGCGGCAAGTAAGACATGACTAAATTGATTAATTTTGACGTCTTTGGGTAATTCAAATTTACCACTCATACACCAACGTAACCAGTCGTCACCAAGACTTTCATTTGTATCTGAGTATTGTACTGATAATAACGGGTGTTGCCATAATGAATCAGGTAGAGGCTTATTTCTTAACTGCTGCCAAAGCTTTTTTCCACACACGGGATAAAGTTTTTCAGTAAACATGAATTGATTGACAAAGTTACGTTCCGGTGGATTCACTGAAATAAAACAATCCGCAAATTGGTCATTATAATCTGGTTGATCCCCGACCATATTTAAAGTTATTTCTATTTCTGGGTGCTGATTTCTAAAATCTTCTAACTTCGGTATCAACCAGTTCACCGCCACAGAGCTATATAAAGCCAAACGAAGATTGCCTGATTTCCCGTGACGTATCATTTGACTGGCATTTGATAGATTTCCTAATGAGTTAGTCACTTCTTCAAAGTAACGTTCCCCGACCTTAGTCAAGGAAAAAGAACGCCCCTGTCGGTTAAACAGAGTTCCACCCAAATAGTCTTCGAGTAATCGAACTTGGTGACTAACCGCACTTTGAGTCACATTGAGGTGCTCAGCAGCTTTGGAAAAGCTATTAAGTCGCGCAACAGCTTCAAAGCATTGCAGGGCACGTAAAGGAGGCAACTTCATTATAAATTTAGCTCATACTAAAAAAATTTTAAACATTATACATCATATAAGGTATGGAATACGCTAATCATATAACCGTTTTACAAACGTAACTCTATTAATTCAGTTCCATTGACATTTTCTAGAATGTAGCAGGAGTAATGAAATGCCCAAAATAACTGTCGGACTCGCGATGACATTACTTATCATCGGAAATATAATTGGTGTTTTTTCTGACGCTTTGATAAAAACTCTGCCAGCAGATACTGCCATATACCAATTTGTATTATTTCGTCAATTGACCGCAGTGCTGATTCTACTTCCATTTTGTCTACTCAGTAATAAACAAAGCCTCTTCGCTGGCCTCAAATGGCACTTTATACGTGGCCACATTTGGTTATTAGGGACAATATTTATGGTATTCGCTCTGGGCGCTCTGCCGTTAGCTACCGTAAATGCTATTTTCTATACAGCGCCTTTGCTTATGCTGCCGTTAGCCATGATATTGTTTCAGGAAAAGCTGACTAGCCACTCAATTGCTGCTGCTGTTTTGGGCTTTATCGGCGTACTTATCGTGGTCAAACCAACACAAATTAATTGGGCAGCGATTGCCGCCCTTGTCGTCGCATTGACTATGGCTGTAAATAATTTATTGGTTCGTAAATTACCTCAGCATCATAATGTGTTCCAAACTTTAATGCTCACCAACCTAGTAGGTATCCCAGCCGCACTTGGGTTGGCGTTATGGGAAGGCAAACCTTGGGACTGGACTCCAATGTTAACGGCAACAGGCTCCAACACTTTTATCCTAATTTATGCTGGTATATGTGTATTGGTATATAGAGCAATCGAAGCCAGTAAAATTTCCAGTGCCGAATACACTGGTTTATTAGGTGCTGTAGTTGTAGGGGTGCTGTGGTTCGATGAAATACCGGACCTGAGCTTGGCTATAGGATCTTCTTTAATTATTATTCCGCTGATTTGGTTAGCCAAGATAGAAGCAAAGATAAAGCAAACAAGTAAAATAATATAAATGGTAAAGTTAATCTAACTTTCCAACGTGACCGCGTTTGGGAACGAGCGTTTAACTGCACTCCCATATGGGATAAATAATAACTAGTTAATTTTTGGAATATTATGACTGAAAATAATTTGATATTTTGTGACTATAGTAACTCTTATTTAGAAGACTGTCTTTGGGCTGGATATCGATCCTAAAATAAACCGTGCTCATATCACTTAGATTGTGACTTCTCCACGGGTGCAGGCTAATGGCATCGGAACGGCAATGATGTCTTACGCTAAGAAAATGGCAAAGGACAGTGACATGAAAGTTATAGATATCGCCGCCAGTCATCTTTCAGCTCCTTTCTTCGAAAAATTTGGGGCAAAGACAATTATAGAAATCTGTGTGATTCATAGAGATCGTTTCAATTTTGCGATCTCTAAATCCCTTCTGTAATTGGATAATTGAACACGTTCATTATGCGCTTGATAAAACCCCTCAATTTCATCTGAAAATGGCGTTTGTTCACTAACTTCAAAATACCTTTCTATCGGCGTTTTTCCATTGTGAGCACTATGTGGTCTCTCCCAATTGTAATAGTGCTGCCACTCAGAAAGTTGCTCGTGAATATCTTCAGATTCCAAATCAACAGTTGCATAAAACTCAGCTTTATCTGTTTTTTGAGAGCGTTCAACTTTGCCATTAAGGTGCGGTGAAGCTGGCTTATTTGGTCGGAATTTTATCTTGTATCTCATTAATAACTTTTGCACTTTTTCAGCAAAAAATTCTGTACCTCGGTCTGTCTAAAATCGCTGTATAGGGAATAGCATTTCTTCAATTACAGACTCTACAAAGTCAATGGTATTAGTGGCACTACGTCGCTTATAAAGCCTTAACACTCGATAGCGTGTACAGTCATCAATAGCTGTGTACTGGTATAAATTAGGGGCTATTTTACAGGTGTCCATTTGAACTCTTTCGCCAGGAATAGGCTTAGAGTATCTTTTGAAGTCAAGCTTTCTACGATAAATAACTATAGGGTCAACTTGGTGCTTTTTAAGCACTTTATGAATAGTAGCTAGCCCTAACTTAATTTGCTCATTTCTAAGCAACTCACTTTGGATTCTTCGAGCGCCTAAGTTTCTAGATTTTCTTAAGACTAAAATCTTAGCTTCCAATTCTGGAGACATTTTTTGATTTGGTGAACTGTGGGGGCTTTTACTCAAACTTTTAAGGCCATCAAGACCTTGCTCTTGATTCCTAGACCACCACTTTCGTAATGTTGGTCTAGATATTCCACAACGCAGACAAACCAAACCTGCGTTGTTTGTTTCTTGATAAAGCTTTATCCACTTAAGTCTTTGTTGAATTTCATCGTTCATAACATCCAAGTATAGAAAGGATGTCTATGAATCACACACACACTACTACATATAAGCCAAATTGATTTTCTGCATTTATCATTAATTTAATGATGGCACCTTGCTATCAAATTTACCGTAAGGTAATTAATTTTGATAAAGCATAAAAGCTACTCAAATCCTTGTATTTGTGTAGAACAAGTACCGACGTCTCGTTGTTACTTTGGGTTTAACCCTAGACTTATCATAAGCTAGTTCAGCTTGCTTGTGTTCAACAAACTTAAATCAACCCATAGGGGATTATTATCCTCTGGGTAATTGTCTCCGCTTAATGTTTCTTTGGAGGAGACAATGACTATTTCTAACTTAAAACTAAATGAAGAAACTGGTAAATATATAATCACGTCAGAGCTTAGCTCTGATGAAATTATTGAAACAGCCAAGAAGCTTCTAAACAATAGGCTGAGACGAGGTGCTATTTTTAAGAGCCCTACCCAAGTCACAGATTATCTAGAGGTCCATTTAAAGGGATTGGAGCATGAGGTCTTTTACATGCTTTATCTTGATAACCAAAATAGACTTATAGACAAAGAAATACTGTTTACCGGAACGATAAATGCTGCAAGTGTTTATCCTCGGGAGATTGTAAAAAGTGTACTAAAAAAGAATGCATCTTCTGTCATTTTAGCGCACAACCACCCATCAGGTATTGCCGAACCATCGCAAGCAGACAAGCTAATAACCACTAAGATCCAACATGCACTCAATCATATTGATGTACAAGTGTTAGATCACATCATTATTGGCGAAAATATTGTCTCTTTTGCTGAGCGCGGTCTTATCTAACTCAAATTAAAACCATTCCTTGTGGGGATACTTCCCATAAGGGGCGTATCCCCTTTTTTGTACTCTTTGGAGGAGATACGTATGAATAATTCAATTAAAAAGGCAATTATGCCAATCCCATCGTCAATACCTAACACTGAAGTGAGAGAGGTACATATTGGCGGTAAAACGATTCTTTCATTACGTGCTAAGTGGGGACCTTTATTTGAAGGTCAACAACGAGCTCAAGCTCAAGGCTAAACGTATGAGTTAGCCTTAGGGCTAACTCTTCTTTTTATTCGAGGCGACCACCTAAAGCGCCTTGTATTCAGGACGCTTTAGGGTCGTCTTGAGGAATAGGAGAGTTGTAATGATTGAATCAAAAATAGATAAAGTACTTGCTTTAGTTAAGTCAAATGGCGGGTGGTCTTCTGTCTACTCAGCCTACCCAGGACTTAATGAAGCAGTTTCAAAATCAAATAACCACGGTGGTTCACCACAAGTACCATGCCCAAAAACTGGAAACGGAAGAACTAAGTTTCGCCTTTTCCGAGATTGGGTTGATACCGGTGGTGCATACCATAACGATGTAGGTGCTTTACCCGGTGGAATAGATGTAATTGCGTTTATGGAGAGTTGCTCAAAAAGCCACGCTTTAAACAAAATAATCGATATCTGTGGTGGTGACTTATCAAGCATCTCGCGCGAATACGTTAAAAATGTGAAAGCTTCACAGCCAAAAGGTATTAACGATGATGAAAAAGCAAAACGAGTTGCAAAACTTGAGAAGCTATTTCAACACGCTATTCCTGCAGCTCATGATCAATCTGGTCGGATACAAGCTTACTTGAACAGCCGTGGACTTAAAACTGATGCGAAAACTTTACCGTATACACTTGGGTATGCTGATGAGCTTTGGTGGGGAGATGGTCAGTCTAAACCTAAGAAACTTCATGGTTTACTAGGTTCAATGACTGATCCAGATGGTAATCGGATCACGATTCATCGAATTTTCCTTAACAAGCAAGGCTTAAAAGCAGATGTACCTAATGCGAAGATGTTAATGCCTCCGCCCAGCTATATTGGTGGATGTTCAATTAAAATTGACTCACCAGTAACTGAAGGTGATAACACCTTTATTGGCGTATGTGAGGGAATTGAAACTGCATTAGCTGTTCGTGAGGCTACAGGTTGTCCTATGTGGTCATGCTATTCGGACACATTACTAAAAATGGTAAAAATTCCAGATAGTGTGACTTCAGTATTAATTTTTGCTGATAAGGATGCATCTGGAGCAGGTCAAGAAAAAGCAGAAGCATTAGCTGCGAGGCTACGTAGAGAAGGAAAGTTTGTTGATATTTATATGCCACCTTTAGATATACCTAATGGCAGCAAAAGTATGGACTGGCTGGACACCTACAACTTAGCAGGCCCTAGTGCTTTTTCATTTCGCTTACCTGTTGACATCTCTGTTAATACTGGAGGTGTCAAATGATTAGCGTTTCTGGTCAAGTTTACAATGACACAAATGGAACACTATTACAGACTTTAGAGCTGAATAGTGTTGCCCCTACATCTAACTGTAAATCAGGTTTTTGTGGGGCGTGTCGCATCAAATTACTAAAGGGCAATGTCGAATATATCGATGAACCAATTGGCTTTACAAATGAAGGTGAGATATTACCTTGCGTTTGTAAGCCAAAAGGTGACATTGAGGTTGAAGTAACCTTTTAGATTTTTACAACCAACCCATGCGGGGAGCCCCCCGCTTGGGAAGCTCCCCCTTTCTTTGGAGGAGCAATGAGTAAACATCATATTGAAATGGCAAAAGCTGGTGGTTCTCAGCTACGTCATTTCGCAGCATACCGTAATGGATACTATCCAGATATGGTTATCAGACACTTCATAGCAAAAACTACTCACTTTTTATTAATTGAAAAATATAGAAAGACTGTAGATTTGCTTGTGATACACAATGTGACAATCGCAAATGCCTGTGAAACGGCAGAATTGCTATTTGAAGCATAAACAACCCTTGGGGGATTACTCCCTCAAGGGTGTGAACCCTCAAATTTACTTTGAGGAGATTCAAATGAATTGCTTATGAAAAACAAAATGCTAAATAAGATCATGGTTGAACTAATCTTATTAGCAACAATTGTTGGCTATATTCCAGAGCTCTCTGTTAGTGGTTTTGCGGATATGTTTGGCCGTGTGGTTTCGACAACAAAACATGCTACGAAATTCAAATTCAAGGACTTATAAAGCTAGTCATTGCTTTTGTTTGTATGTTGGCATCTGTTGTGATAGGTTTCTATATAACTTTCCTAAATGGTTCCGAGGAGGACGATCAAGATGAATGAAATCCAAGCTATTGGTTTGACCTTTTTCATTTTTGGTAATGTAGTTTTTTTCGGTAGTTATTTATGGATGCACCACCGAATAAGCAAAAAATAAAATAAGAAAAGACCGTTAATCGGTCTTTTTTTTTGTCAAAATTTGAAGAGAGGAGCTACTGCGCCTAGAACAATAACCAGTAAGGGGTAGACGCGAAGCTCTTCTATATTGCTGAAAATAGAAAAATTTCAATCAATTCCAAGTGTGTGAGTAGAATAAAGATTCATACCAAGTATTAAACTATCATCCTAAAATGGCAGCGATTGCATCGGTACGCTGCCATTTCTAAAACGTTTTTGCCCCATTGTGTGCTAGTACACTTTTTCTTTGCACTTTACGAATGCTTTTTCTAATCGTTGTGGTGTCTTGTAATGTGAGAGTTTACAAGAATATCGACGTGAGCTTAGCCCTCAGTCCTCCATGAATTGTTAGATAGTGTTTCTAGTCACCATTCACTAACCTATTGACTAATATCGACTAAAATATGAGTTGTTGTTACACTGGAATAAACTTAGATAGCTCACTGGAGAACACATGAAAGATTATATGAATCAACTCGATCAAGAGACTAGGAAAGTAGATTTTGATTCATTTGATATATCTGTTAAAGAGTTGATTTCTATGGCGAATGAATCAATTATCAACATTGCTCCTGAGTACCAAAGGCAATTTCGTTGGCCCGAAGATAACCAGTCTAAACTTGTAGAATCTGTTTTATTGGGAATACCTATTCCTAACTTGTTCATGGCTGCAAATAGAGATGGATCTTGGGAGTTAATAGATGGCGTACAAAGGCTTAACTCATTGATTCATTTTTGTGGGACCCCAGAGCAAATAGAAAGTTTTGGGCTGGATAAGCCTCTTAAACTTAAGGGGCTAGATATCCTGTCTGAGTTCAATGGAGCAACGTTTAATGATCTGCCTCATTCACTTCGTTTGAAGTTCAGTTTACGTCCGCTTAAGGTAACAACACTAAGCGATAAAAGTAATCTAAAAGTACGATTCGACCTCTTTGAGAGATTGAATACTGGTGGAATCAAATTAACTCCTCAAGAAATTCGAGCTTGTGTATTTAGAGGGCAATTTAATGATTTTATCATTGAACTTGCAAAAAATGATGACTTCAACAAAGTTGTTAATGTGTCATCAACTAAAGCGAAAGACGGTACCAGAGAAGAGCTTGTTTTGAAGTTTTTGGCTTACAAAACAAAACGTGATGATTTTAAACACAGTGTAGAGATATTTCTAAATGACTTTATGGCCGATGCATCGGTACATTTTAACTATAAGAAGTATAGAGAGCTGTTTGAAAAAACATTTGAATCACTAAGAGCTGTCTTACCTAATGGAATTAAACGCGGCAATAAAGGAAGTACACCACAAGTGCTTTTTGAAGCCATTGCTATTGGAGCTGCCGATGCTATTGAAGAAGGAGTTGATATTAGCGGATCAAATGTAGCCAACTGGATTGATGATGAAGAGTTACGCCGCTTGACAACTGGAGCCACAAATTCAGGGCATCGCTTACGCGAAAGAGTCGAGTATTGTCGAGTTAGGTTTGTAGATAATGTTTAATGATATTGATGCTGGTGTTATGAATCGCTTGAGGCAACTAGATTCAATACTAGAGTATTTGTCAGATGAGGCACTGACTGAAGAAACTAAAAATTCAGACTTCTATCGTGCTCAGAAAGGCTTGGTGTTTGTTGCAATGTATGCAGCACTTGAGTTCGCAATTACACAATCAGTCACACGAGCATTAGAAGTTATTGGGCAAGAAGAAGCTCCTGCCAATCATTTTAAAAGTGCGGTATTGTGCTCGCTGTTTGATTCTCATTTTAAAGCTCTTCGAGAGTGCGGAGCCTCCAAAGTGTGGGAAAATCGTCATAAACTTGTTCTCGCAGTAACAAGTGATACTGAAGTGACTAATGTTGACAGTTCTGTTTTTCCATCAGGTGGCTCAATGAATATTTCTATTAAACAGCTAGAGAACGTGTGGAATTTTTTTGATTTAGAACGCTCACCACTGCCAGAAGGTGTGCAGCACTTTGTCTTAACCGAAGTCAAGGATCACCGTAACGCGATAGCTCATGGTAGAGAGACCGCAATTACTATAGGGCGAAGGTTTAACGTTACGCAGTTAGATAATAAAGCACGCAGTATAAAGCTTTTATGTCTTCACATTACTTCTTCGTTTGCCTCTTATTGTGCTGAAAAACGATATTTTGTTGCGGATACTGTGGCATAAAAAGCAACTGCTTTGCCATACCAGTAGTTATTCATGGATTGCTAATGCTCGATTTTTCGAAATTCATTTCTTTCCAAATCCTAATCAGTAATACATCCACTATCCTCATAGTGACTTTTAAATAGGAGGTCACTATGAAACCAGAACTAAACCACAATGCTACTGGTGTGAAACGTCCTTTCAAGCTTGAAGAGATTTGGCGTATTCGCACTCGAATTGAAATTCAAAACAACTTGATGCAATTAGCTTTACTGAATTTGGCTATAGATAGCAAGCTAAGAATCATGTGACTTACTCTCTTTAAAAGTTCGAGACGTCACTACTCTCGATCAAGTATTTGAAAGGGTTCAATTAACGCAGAAGAAAACTGGGATCGAAGTTCAATTTGAGATAACTCCGAGAACACAACAAAGTATTATCCATTGGATTCAAGAAGTTAAATTGCAACCCAGTGATTATTTGTTTCGGAGTATACGTCGCTCTAATCAACCAATAAGCTATTCATATTACAGGTCTATCATCAGGAGCTGGGCTGAGCAATTAGGACTTGATTGCGACTTGGGGACAAGAAAACCTTCGATGATAAAAACGCCATATCGATTGCACAACCTCTCTGCGAAGCAATAATGTCGATGACCGCTCGTACCCGTTTATCCTCAGGGCGCGATGAAAGCGCAGGACTATAGACTAGCCCTACCGCTTTATTTACTGTTTTCCACACTTTGTCGATATCGACGTCAGTAAATAGATGCTGAGAAATGGATCCCAATTCTTTGCTAGTAAGCGGCAGAGTATTAATTCCATCACTCCTGGCTTGACGTAAGGCTTTGAGAAATTGTTGGTTTTTCCTATCTTCAGGCTCTAAATAGATGACTACAATCTGATTGTCCTGTGCCAAAACCTTGTGAGGGACATCTTCGAAAATCACAATACATTGTCCGGTGTGAATACTTTGTGCCTTGTAATCTTGAACCGAGATGTCTTTGTCTAAACCAATGCAAATTTGGACAGCATGATGTGCATGAACATCATTATCAGGACTGATTCCGATGTAAATCGCTTTGTAGGGTCACAAATGAATATGCATGGCTGACTCAGTATCAAAAGTTCAGGCTATTGATTTTTGCCTTATAAATCTACACAAATGACGAATGTTAGCCGATAGATACACGTTGAGGCGAGTGCGCACAGTGAAACTGTGTGCTTCTTACACTTTTAAGTGTGTAAATAATTTAAAATGCCACAGTCCCTAATGGTTTTGTTTTGATCACACTTTGACGCCATATTTTCGAGTGATGACTTTAATGCGTTTAGCTCTTCAATGCGAATAATGACGTCTGATAAATGCTTAGCTATTAACGTATTGATATTTGAACAGCTCTGATCTGGCTTCGAACGACTGTCCATGAGCGTTTTTACTTCCATGATAGACATATCCAATGAACGACACTGTTTAATAAATAGGAGTTGTTCAATAGTCCCCTTGTCGTAGACACGATAATTTCCACTTGAGCGCTTGAGCTCAGGCAATAGCCCTTTCTTTTCATAAAAACGAATGGTCTGAATACTACAACCTGTCGTCTTTGCGACATCACCAATTTTCATTTTTTCTCCTAACCGTTGACTCTATACCAAGTATAGACTTTATACTCATACTATTCATCAGTAAAGAGTGTGTTTCTAATGAGCGGATGTGGGTGCGAAGTTGAAATAAAAGACCAGTCTCAACGACAGGTTTTGTATTGGCTTTTGGGAATAAACGCGACAATGTTTGTTATAGAAATGGGGATCGGGTTGCTTGCTCATTCAACCGCATTAATAGCCGATTCACTTGATATGCTCGCCGACGCAGTTGTATATGGTGTTGCCCTTTATGCTATTGGTAAATCGCTATTGCACAAAGCCAATGCGGCTAGAATTAGCGGCTTTTTTCAGATGGCACTGGGTGTGTTGATTATCATTGATATTGTAAGACGGTCAATTTACGGTAGCGAACCTGTATCGGGACTAATGATGGCTATGGGGGCAGTTGCACTGGTTGCTAATGTCATTTGTCTTGTGATCATACGCAAACAAAGAAATGAAGAAGTGCATATGCGGGCAAGCTGGATATTTTCAGCCAACGATGTGATTGCCAACTTAGGTGTTATCTTTGCTGGCGTTTTGGTGTTTTGGCTCGATTCTCGATGGCCTGATCTGGTTATCGGTGTGATAGTTTCGTGCGTTGTGTTGCGCGGGGCAAAAATGATCCTCGAAGATGCTGGAAATGAAAGACAGCGAGCGCTTAATGCGCAAAGTTGATAAGAAAATGCCAATTTTTAATTGCACATCAAAACTGCGTAGGTTGGCATGGCTACTTATTACTTTGCTCATGTGTCAATCGGGCTTTTCGTTCGCCGCTCAATGCGATGACTACCCTGCGGAGGTATCGTCAGTCCCTGAACAATCAAAGTCGATAGGCACTTATGATGTTCCCGAAAAAAATGTAAATGCTGGTGATAATACGTCGAGTGAAGAGTCTAAGTGTTTCCATTGTGTGCTGTGTCAATGTGGACAGATTAAGTTTCTGGCACAGCACCCAATAAATGACGTATCTAAACCGTTATATACCAATCAATACAGTTATTCCCGCAACGTCACTGACGGCCTAGTCGAAGGCCTTTTGCGCCCACCTCAACATTAATCCATTCCCTCCTATATGTTTGCATGGGTGCTTTCCATGTATGTCGTTATCTTATGAACAAAAGGTTCTTTTATGAGTTCTTCACGCCCATTGGGCATAAAAAAAGCTAGCTCAGCGTATCTGAAATTGATATCTGCTGCACTGGTAACCATGAGCATATCTGTTCAATCTGCCAATGCGCAAAAGTCTTCAATCACGCTTGAAAATGCGCTCAAACGCACATTATCAAACAACCCAGATTTAGTTGTGTTCGAATTTAAATCTTCGGCTTTGGATGGTGAATCAAAAATGGCCAGCTTACGACCTGAAATGTCTGTTGGGGTTGAAGTTGAAAATGTGTTGGGAACAGGCGAAGTGTCTGGTATCAAAGATGCCGAATTGACACTGACCTTATCGTCGGTCATCGAGCTTGGAGATAAAGTCAGCGGCCGAATGAATGTGGTGAGTTCAAAAAAAGCACAACTGCTTACACAACGGCGCATTCGCACGCTGGACATCTTGGGTGAAACAACTCGACGATATATCAATGTCATTGTCCAACAAGCGTTGCACAAGACTGAGCAACGAGCTGAAATGCTGGCTCGCACAATGCTTCAGACAGTCTCTACACGGGTTGAAGCGGGGGCTTCTTCACCACTTGAGAAAAAACGTGCAGAGTCAGCGTTGTCGCAGGCGCGTTTGTCGTTATTGATAAGTGAACAAAAACTCAATGAGTATAAACGCGACCTGGCCATCATGTGGGGTGACACTAACGCTGCGTTTGCGGAAGTTGAAGGGACACTGTTATCGTTTCCAAATTCACTATCACTTGAACATATGCTTTCACAGCTTCAAAGCAATCCACACGTTCTGCTTTATGCTGATAACTATCGGGTACAAGAGGCCAGATTGAGAGTGGTTCAGGCCAGTCAGCAGTTCGACATTGCGTGGGAAGCCGGTATCCGAAGAATGCAGGGAATTGATGACACAGCGTTAGTCGCCAGTATTTCGGTGCCGTTAAATACCAAGCAGCGGAATCTAGGTGAATACGAACAACAGCGCGCATTGCTTGACAGTATAGACTATCAAAAACAAGCGAAAATTCGTGAACTTACTCGCCAATTAAATCAAGTCATTAGCGCAAAAGACCAAGCCTTGCTCACTGTTACGACCCTTCAAGACAATGTCGTCCCAACATTGGAATCTGCATTGAAATTGGCGCGGGATGGCTATGAAAGTGGTCGCTACAACTACATAGAGTGGGTGACAACGCAACAGCAACTCATAGATATGCAACGAACTATGATAAAAGCCGCAGGCTTAGTTCACCTTCGAAGCGCAGATCTAGAGGCACTTACGGGAATTCCCGTGTTTTCTGACTCTCCCTCGACGTCTGCTCAATCATCACAATGAATAGAGAAAAAATAATGAATAAATCACAATTTACATTAGTTACTAGCGCACGTGACTTGCTTGGCATGTTAGTCATGCTAGTTACTTTACTGTTTGCTTCTGTCGCCCTGGCTGATGATGACGATGAGGAAGCCGAAGAAAGACCCGAGTACGTAGTGTTATCTCAAGAACGGATGCTTGAACACGATATCGTGACTGCATCGGCCGCATCAGGAACATTATCGCTCACAACCAGAACCTTTGGGCGGATAGTTCATGATCCTGCGTCACTGAGTCATATTCGTGCCCGCTTCGACGGTGTTGTAAAACGTATCATGGTGAATATTGGAGATAAAGTAGAAAAAGGTGACACACTGGCAATCATTGAGTCAAACGAGAGTTTAAATCAATACTCAATCACCTCACCGATGTCTGGAAAAATCATAGCTAGACACGCCAATGATGGTGAGCTCACCAACGGTCAAGTACTGCTTTCTGTTGCTAATTACTCTCGCGCAATTGCTCAATTGGCTATTTTCCCCAAACAACGTACTCGTATTGCCGCTGATATGGAAGTCACTTTAAGGCTTGAGGAATTGCAGCAACAATCAAGTATAAGCCACATTACGTCCTCACCTGATGACAAACCTTATTCTATCGCGTTTGTGAACGTTGATAATGGCAGTGGTTATTGGCCTTTAGGCGCTATGGTAGAGGGTTATATTCAGATTGGGTTCCAAGAAGTCAATCTGGCTCTCCCCAAAAGTTCAATACAAGAGTTAGATGGGCAAACCATTGTTTTTGTCAAAGAAGGGGAGCGATTTTACCCCCGCCAAGTAAAGCTTGGGAACACGGACAACCGTTTAGTAGAGATTGTGAAGGGCGTTCAAATAGGCCAGCAAGTCGTTGTAGAAAATAGCTATCTACTAAAAGCTGATTTATTAAAAATGGAGGCGGGCGATGATGACTAATTACCTGCGCATTTATTGTCAAAAGCAAAGCCAAGTCCATAAAAACGGTGAGGTGAGAACATGATAGCACCAATACTCCGTCTATCCATTGAGCGACGTGGTGTCATGATGTTGTTCGCCTTGTTTGTCGCCTTTTTTGGTATGTACAGTTACAAACAATTGCCGATTGATGCTGTGCCTGATATCACCAACGTGCAAGTGCAGATAAATACCGCAACCCCAGGTTACTCGCCTTTGGAGACTGAACAACGCATAACGTTTATAGTTGAAACCTCGCTGGCCGGTTTGCCTAATTTATCGTATACCCGCTCGATATCACGCTATGGTTTGTCGCAAGTCACAGTCGTGTTTAAAGAGGGCACTGATTTATATTTCGCACGAAATCTCGTCAACGAGCGTCTCACCGCCATCGCGGCGCAATTGCCAACAGGGTTAACCCCTGAAATGGGCCCTATCTCCACAGGCTTGGGGGAAATTTACATGTACTCGTTAAGTGCTGAGCCTCAGGCGCGACAGGACAACGGTCAACCCTATGATGCTATGGCATTAAGGGAGATCCATGATTGGGTAATTAAGCCCCAATTGTCGCTTGTTGAGGGGGTGACCGAGGTTTATGCGATAGGCGGATTTGAAAAGCAATATCATGTGAATCCTAATCCAGTCGCAATGATAAACTTTGGGATAAGTACAGGTGACCTTCTCAGTGCGCTAGAACGCAACAATGCGAATCAAGGCGCTGGTTTTGTAGAACAAAATGGGCAACAAGTACTAATCAGATCGGAAGCCCAACTTAAGGGCATTGACGATATCGACCAAGTGGTTGTTAAGATCATTGATGGCGTACCGGTAAAAATTCAAGACATCGCCCAAATCAACCTCGGTAAAGAGCTGCGCTCTGGAGCCGGCACGTTAAATGGCCAAGAAACAGTGATTGGCACGACAATGATGTTAGTGGGAGAAAACTCTCGTACGGTCGCCAAAGCTGTGGACAGTAAGCTCGAAACCATTAAAACAAGCTTACCCGAGGGCGTAATCCTTGAAGCGGTTTACGATAGGACAAGCCTCGTTGACAAAACCATCGACACAGTGCAGAAAAACCTCGTCGAGGGCGCTTTACTTGTCATCGTTGTGCTATTCGTTTTGCTTGGGAATGTGCGAGCTGCACTTATTACCGCCGCTGTAATACCCTTGGCAATGCTTGCCACGATATCGGGCATGGTCAAAACAGATGTGTCTGCTAACTTGATGAGTTTAGGCGCACTGGATTTTGGCTTGATTGTCGATGGCGCAGTTATCATTGTTGAAAACTGTATCAGACGATTATCCGAATCCCAGAAACAAAACGGCGCTACTCTACCGCTCAAAGAAAGGCTGAATGTTGTATATGAAGCCACTAATGAAGTCATACGTCCCAGTTTGTTTGGTGTATTGATCATTACCATTGTTTATATCCCCTTGTTCACGCTCACTGGCGTCGAAGGTAAAATGTTCCACCCCATGGCAGCGACCGTGATAATGGCTTTGCTTGCCGCAATGGTATTTTGTTTTACCGTAGTGCCTGCGGCGATAGCAATTTTCATGAGAGGTAAAATTAGCGAAAAAGAAAGCCCAATTATTAAAGGTGCAAAGGCAGTCTATCGTCCTGTTTTAACCGGAGCGCTGCGTTTTAGATGGCTAGTGGTAGTAGCAGCGAGTGCTTTGGTTGTCGGCAGTTTATGGATGGGCAGTAAATTAGGCTCCGAGTTTATTCCCCAGCTCAATGAAGGTGATATCTTAGTACAAGCGATACGCATCCCTGGGACTGGGGTAGAACAAGCAGTTGAAATGCAAAAAACTCTTGAAGCGAAACTTATGCAGTATGAGCAAGTACAGACGGTATTCGGTCGCACGGGTACGGGTGAGGTCGCCACCGACCCTATGCCACCAAACATTACTGATACGTTTGTTATTTTAAAGCCTCGGGAGCAATGGTCCGATCCATCAATGACAAAAGCTGAGTTAGTGAAAACGTTTGAAGAGGACTTGTTTACTTTGCCCGGCAATAATTATGAATTTACGCAACCTATACAAATGCGTTTTAACGAATTGATTAGTGGCGTAAGGGCAGATTTGGGGATAAGGCTATTTGGGGATGACTTAGATACGCTCTTTGCATCTGCTTCTGACATTTTGACCGTTATTTCAACGATTGAAGGAGCTGATGACGCGAGGCTTGAGCAGGTAGAAGGCATTCCAATCTTCACCGTCACACCAAAGCCTGATCAATTGGCACGCTTTGGTTTGGATATAGCCGACTTGCAGTTATGGCTCAATGCTGCGACAGGTGGAGAAACCGCTGGAATGATTTTTGAGGGCGACAGACGCTTTGAAATTGTCGTGCGATATGCCGACGACATTCGAAATGAACTCACTCAGCTTGAGAGCGTTCCCATAGTCACGCCCTCTGGTGAGCATGTACCAATAAGCGAATTAGCCACACTTGCATTTAAAGAAGTACCTAGCCAAATAAGCCGGGAGAATGGCAAACGTAGTATTGTTGTCACAGCAAATGTGCGTGACAGAGATATTGGCACTTTTGTTGAAGAAGCTCAGGCGAGAATTAATGATGAAGTAGATTTACCTGCTGGTTATTGGCTCGACTATGGTGGAACCTTTGAGCAGCTCGAAAGTGCGAGTCAACGATTGACGATTGTGGTACCGGTTACGTTGTTTGTGATTTTGACAATGCTGGTAATTGCGTTTGGTTCTATACGCGATGCGTTGATTATCTTCACAGGTATCCCTTTGGCATTAACAGGCGGTGTAATGTCTCTTTGGTTAAGGGATATGCCTTTATCCATATCCGCGTCGGTAGGATTTATCGCGTTGTCTGGGATTGCCGTATTAAACGGATTGGTAATGCTGTCCTTCATCAAGCAACGTTTGCTAGAAACCGGAGAATTAGTGAATAGCATTGTTGAAGGGGCACTTATTCGCTTGCGTCCGGTATTAATGACAGCACTAGTGGCAAGCCTTGGATTTGTGCCCATGGCGCTCAATACGGGCATAGGTGCAGAGGTGCAACGGCCTTTGGCCACGGTGGTCATCGGCGGGATAATATCGTCAACCTTGCTAACACTGGTAGTGCTGCCTGTACTCTATCGACTCGTGCATAGTAAAGGGGATCAGTAGTGTTCTTGGGCATTTATTCGTAAATGCCCAAGTTTTACCTGAACGATTTTTAGGTACCTATTGACTCTTTATTAAGTATAGACTTTACAATCATATTCTTAACGTCATGTACGATAAGGATAGATATGGTTTCGCTTATTTTAATTAGTAGTTTTTTGGCGCTAGCCGTCCTCGGTAGAAGCTTTGTTCAATATAAGAGAAATGGTGATTTTGGTATAAGAGCAGCATCTATAAACGCACCATTAATAGAAATTGTACCAGGGGCTATATTCGTGGTTACGTTTTGCTTTGCATTTGGTCTAGTTCTTTTTGGTTACTTAGGACGTGCGCCCCTACTATTTGTTCCTTCAATTCCATTTCAGCTTCTCGGCTCCTTGATTGGCGCCTGCGGAATTGCTGTAACTTTGTTGTCTCAAATTCAAATGGGAGATTCATGGCGTATTGGCGTTGACCAGCAAGAAACGACTGCACTTATTACCCACGGGATTTACGCAAAGTCTCGCAACCCCATTTACTTTGGTATTTTTCTATTTTGGGCAGGGGTGTGTATAACGTTCCCACATTTGCTGCTTTGGGCATGTGCTTTTGTATGTTGGATTTGCATTGAAGTGATTGTTCGACAAATTGAAGAGCCTTATTTGAAGAAAGTGCATGGCGATGATTTTCTAAAATATAAGTCTGACACTAACCGATACATACCTAAGCTTTCACGCTTAAATAAGTAATGGCGCAGGCTGCTTTATATGCATAAACTAACGAACGGTATCTTTTAACGTCCATTTTTATGAACTGTCGTTATTCTTAAATAAAGTGAGCCGACTGATTATGTTTGCAAGCCCGTTCTCGATTAGCGTGAGTTCATTGTCAATTAAAGTGAGTCAGGCACCGGTCATATTCTCACTTAATGTGAGTCCAAAATGTACGATGTAATCAAGTCAGAGGGATTATGTTCGCGAGCCACTACATCTAGCAAGTGATACCTATAAGCGCTTTTTAGCAAATCAATCGGAAAGCTGTAGTGGCGATTTTGGCATGTCTGAGATGCTCATGACATTTTACGGGGGACAATCAGATAAGTCTTTTGGAGAAATCTTTCAGCAAGGTTCTGTTGATTTACAAAAGTACATGATGGAAGCTTTAGAGGGAATTGACGAAATTGCGCTAGATGAAACCATACATATAGAAAGTATCAAAAAGCTTATTGCAGATTTGCCTGCGTTGATGAGCAGTCAATCTTCGAGAGTAGCAGAGGAACTTGATGAAGGAGGCGAATCCCCAGTTTCAGAGTTCGAGGCCAAAACGGGAATTGGATAGTTATATTAAAAAATGTAAAACCGCCAAACGTGGTGGAAAAAATATGGCAGATTTTATCAGGCATTGAAGAATTCTCAGGAATTGGTATAGAAACATTTTTTGGAGTGAAACCTCGTAGCTTTGAAGCAGATTCGGATAGAGAAAGAACTATTCAAGAGAAAGTCAACGCAGTCTATCACCAGTTAAATTTTCTCGGTTACTATCGTGATTCAAAAATGAAAAAAGATAGAAGATTTCGGGCATCCTTTAGTGATATGACGCATGCAGGTGTTGCTTCATTTTGTCATTTTTTTCTGTGTAGAGACGAAGATTTGGTAATGAAGGCTGCTGCGGCTTATGAATATTTAGGTGTAAACACTAGAGTATTGCACTATAAAGCTTACAAGAAAATGCAGCCGACCGCTGACACGTCGGCTGATTAGGAATTACCAAATAAATACTCTAAAACGTTTTTGTCCAAAGATGAGTTTCTTATCTTATGGTCAAGATTGTCACTGCTCAAGCTCCCTAGTGTGATTTTTAATACTCAAATACTCAGTTGTAGCTCGATTGAGACTTGGTAGTAGCAATTATTTTGAACCTTTATTAAATTCACCCGTTCAACTCTTACACAAATTTAACTAGAAGAGTCTCTGTAGAACCCTTTTTAATACCAATAGGATCAATGCCTAAAGCCAAAGCCACCACCAGAAATAATGGGAGATGTAGGTTTAATTATTAAAAGCAGTGAATACACAGATTAATTTATAAGGCAGAATTCTAATCTTGATACTTTTTGATACTATAGTAACAAATTCAACTGATAATCTTATTTTTTGTTACTATAACAGCAATTTTATTCACCATCGGTGATGGCTTTTATATTGTCTCTTGATGAAACAATCTTCAATACCATTTCATATGTGACACAATAGTAACAAATAATGTCATTATTTATGCTATAATTGATACTATAGTGACATATTTGGAGGTGTGTATGTTATCCCTTTATACTGCTTATGATTTGCAGATGGATCTCAAAGAGTTTATCAAGTCAGCTCGAAAAAAAGACAAACTCAGTGTTCAGAAGTTAGCCGATCTGTCTGGCGTGCCTTATGCGACGATCCGAAAGTTTGAATCATCTGGTAACATCTCATTGCGTCAGTTTCTAATGCTTTATGAGACCGTCGGAGACTTGAAAAAAGTGAAAGAGCTGACAAAGTCGTGTGAGCCTGAATTCAAATCAATAGAGGATGTGCTACGACATGCTTAAATCTGCCCTAACCGTAAGGCGTAAGCTTAGCACCGGTGAAAAGGTGCTTGTCGGCAAGCTTGTTGAAAATAGTCAACAAAGCTTCTTTCAATTTGACGAGACGTATTTAAACGCTCACTCTACTTCTTTGGCCCCGTTCAATTTAAAAGCAGACACAAGCCTACAAGCTGCGCCTAGAAAACCGCATTATGGCATCCATGGAGTTTTTGCAGACAGCCTCCCTGATGGTTGGGGTCTTTATCTCATGGATCGTGTATTTAGGCAGAACAATCAGAACCCAAAAACAGTTACCGCTTTAGAGCGTTTGGCCTACCTAGGTGAGAGATGTATGGGGGCGTTGAGCTATGAGCCAGAGTTAGATTTACTTGATGAGTCCAAGGATTCAATTGATATTATTACCCTCGGTCGAGCTGCGATTGAAGAATTTGAAGGCACTGAGTCAGCTTTGCTTGAGCACTTGATGAAAACGGGTGGATCGGGTGGTGCTAGGCCAAAAATGAACGTTACGCGTTTAGCGAATGGTCAATATTCAACATTAGACGACGTACAAGGCACAAAGCTTATAGTAAAGCTTACATCAGAAAAGTTTGACTTGAAGCACTCTGAATCAATAGTTGAATATTGCTACATGCAAATTGCTCGTAATGTTGGCATCGAGGTTCCTGAGTTTGATTTAATTGATGCGGGTAATGGAAGATATTGGCTAGAGCAGGAGCGATTTGATTGCACAGAGCAAGGTGGTCGAATTCATATGATTTCTGCTTGTGGGTTATTAGATGCCCCTTTTCGAGAACCTTCTTTGGACTATGTGCATTTAGTAAAAGCTACGCGCATCATGTGCAGTGTTACAGAGTCTCAGAAGCTCATTAAGCGTTGCATGTTTAACTATTTAACTGTTAACCAAGATGATCATAGTAAGAACTTCAGTTTTCTTGCCAGTGACTCCGATGTTTGGACGCTATCACCTTTCTACGACATTGTTTACAGCCCAAGTCCTTACAAAGAGCATATGACGGCTTTTGGTGGTAATGACCAAACACCAAAGAATGTACTAAATCAGCTAGCTGCTCAGTCGGGGTTGTCTTCAAAAAAAGCGATTATGACTATGGCTGAAGAAATATTTGAAGCAACGCGCTCGTTTAGGCATGAGGCCAAGCATTTAGGTTTGTCATCTAATCTAATCAATGAGATTGATAATGATATGATAGAAAAGTTTAAGGCGCTTTAAATACAGGATAATTAAAATTGTCATGCCTTATTTTGCAAATGTCAGATAAGTTGAGAGATTTATACTATTTTTAGTCTAAAATAGGAGTCGCCTGTTAAGGCCCATACCAAAAATATGAAAGCTGACTTATCTGACAAATTTCGGTGCCAGCTTCATCATAATTTAGCTTATATTTATGCTGAATTGGGCTAAACCAAAAGTTAACTGGTTTACCGTTTTCCACTTCCTTAAAAGCTATTTGAATTAAAATTTCTGACTCAACTTTAATCATTCAGATAACTCCAAAATCAAGGTTATAAAATTCGCACTGATCTTCTGATGCTTCATTCATTTCGGTATCTTCATTACTCACTTGGCGGTTATGTTGGCCTAGTACGATAACATTTGCAGGTGGTTCAATGATGTCATCTAGTTTTTTTAATGCTTCTTCAAGTTCTCCACCTTCTGTTGATACGTACTGTGAAGTAATTACGCAGCTAGCAAACTTATCGTTATTGGCCTCTTTGTAGTACTTAAAAAAATCAGAGTAATATGAAGTTAATCGGCTTTTTAAAACGGGTAAGATTGGATGGCTAATTACGCTATCCTGCATGTCCAGTGTTTTCAAGGCACGAAGAATTAATGCAAAACCAGCCCATTCAAGTGTATTGTTGAATACATCCATACCCCCAAATACTTTGTTTTGCCATGCATCAAAAGCAGAGTGCATTTCATACTCATCCATATACCAAACTTTGCTTGTACCATTTTCAAACTCTAATAATAAATAGCAACCAGAGTATGAAGCCTCCTGAGTGCTATCGCCTTTAACGTGAGATACTTTGTTTGAGCTAACATCAATTGAAAATTTATCGTTGTCATAAACCACTGCAAGTTCATAGCTTTTTACAATACCTTGAGTTTCAAGGTAGGCAATTACATTATCTGTATTTAGTGCAGGAAACAGACAATATGCAGTAGTGTAGGGATGTTTCCTAACTCTTATGTTCACTAGGTTAAGCAGCTCAGGACTCAGAGAGCCGATCAACATATCCACATCTTTAATTGTCGCAACAACGTCATCTAGGGCGCACTCTTTAATCAAAGCGGAATAATGAGAATGTGAAGCCAAGTTGAACAATGTTTCCCACTGTTTAATATTGTCTGAAGCAGATTTAATTAGCTTTTCAATTTGAACTGATAACATTAGTACGCCTCGCGTGAATAAGCACTTTCGAATTTTTCTTCATAAGCTTGCTGATTGGAACTGTGCTGACAATCTTGATCATCAAACAACATTGGGTCATTCATAACACTATCTCTATAAATACAAGGGCAGAGAGTCTTCCAGTGACGTTTAATAAGGGTTTTCTCCCTCATTTGATCCACATGCACTGAAAGCCACGCTTCATTGCCCATCGCCTTACCTTGCTCTTCAATAGCTAAAATTTCTTCAGGAGGCATAACTGTAGTCTTAAAAGAACCATCAATTAGCTCAGTTTGACAATAGCCACCGGCTAATTGTCCACGCATTGCTTTAGATAGAACGGTTGTAGTGTGGGTAACTTTTGAATTTACACCGTTGTATTGGAAAGTGTCTTTTTCATAAAAAACATTCGCATTAATTTGTTTTACTTTTCCAGAACGGTAAGCAAGTTTAAGAATTCCCTTGTAGCCTAATCCTAATTGAGTCACATACTGGTCTGATGATTCACTATATTCAGTTTTTAAAAAGCAAAGCTGCTCAGTAGGGCAAAGTGAAAGGCCTATTTTTGCAGCTTTTAAAAATGAACTGATTACGGACTCAACTGGAGTGTAAGGGAAGCTGTATTCTACGTTTAATCCAGACATAACGATTTGATAGACGTAGTTTAGCTCTGTATTAAAGTCTAGCTTATAACCATTTTCGGAAAGATAAGCCTCAAACTGGCCTTTGCATGCTGTTAATTTTCCATACAATAAATTTTGATATTCTTGAAGTGATAAACTCATAACGCTCACCGTTGAACTTGGATATGTAATAAGAATATTTGATTTAAAAAATCGCGCTTATTACCAGTCAATAACAACGACCTCATCGTTTTTGGTGTATCCATACCAGTTTTCACTATCTAAACATTCTTTGAGAGTTGCAATTGCTTTCTTCATGTCATTATGAGCAATCATCTGGCGGGTACGTTTCATCTCAAAAACCTCGCATATATCAGCCTCTAAATATTCAACACCGATAAAAGCAAACAATTTAACGGGAATACCTGCTAAATTCGCAACATACTTATAGAAACTCTCTTGAACGTCATATCGAAGGTCTCTGCATTGGAATCTAAACTTATTTGGATTGGCTGAACGAGTAGACTTAACATCACTGGCAATTGCATGCTTGTTAATGTAATCGAATTTTACTTTAAGCATTAATCCTGAGTCAGGATCTCGCGCTATTACAGTAAGTTCCGCAAAACCATTTGAAATTAATCGCTTAGCTCTAGCGTGAGATTTGAATGTATTCAAAATTCTATGGGCGTCATCCCAGACTAAACCATCTATTGGTGTCTTATGGGTTATGTGTGAAAGCGCTCCATCGTTGAAAGCAGCTAATAGGCTAGAACACTTATTTTCTTCCACCATTTTTACAGCTTCGTTGTAGGCTTTGACTCCAGCGCCTTTTATTATGGATTTTGCAATCAAATCATCAAAAATTAGGGTGTTTGGTTTAGCATCTAACAAGCGCTTAACTAACTCTGATTTAGTGCCTGAGACCTTTTGACCTGCGGCTTTTAATGCGTCCTTTAGCTCAGCACTTGTGTGAAGCGCTGTAGGATACTCAATGGCAAGAGGTACACGGAAATAGCGATCATAAAAACCAATTGGCTCTAATATTAACTCATGACCATAAGTGCCAGTATCAAGAGTGTTTCTTTGTGCAGCAGTTCGTTTTCTTTCCTCATTAGAAAAATATTGACGAAATACATGAGCTGGTGTGTTTTTCGCTAACTCTTTAATCAGAGATGAGCTATGAGCATCTAATTTGTGGTAAACAGAATTTGGCACACCGCTATAAATACCCTCAACAAGATCACCATTAGAGTCCAAAAAGTTTGGATTACCTAAATCATCGTATGCAGGCAGAATAGTGTTAAACCACTCTGTAGGTTTTTCTGTTTCTTGAACTTTTAGATTTACTGATGCCATGTTCTTGCCTTGCTCTACTTATTTAAAGTAGTAACATCATGTCATAGAGATTTTTTCGTGCTGAACTGAAGAAGAAAACCTATCTTCAAAGTTAATGATGAGAATTGAGCGCGATCTTTAATTTTATCTAAACTCACCGAGAAAACCCCGTGATCAGAACAAAGTGATGTCGCGGGGATGAATAGGTGTCACCCCTGCTCTTGGATATATTTTCGTATAGTCTCTGCGCTTGCATTCCCTACAGAACACACAAAGTACCCATCAGACCAAAATGTTTTCTCTTTCCAAAATTGGTTTTTCAGATAAGGAAATGATTTCCAGATTTTAGCGGTTGTCGCTTGCTTAATCCTCCTTGCGTGCTGGCCTACTGAATATCGAGTGCCGATTGTAATCAGCATGTGAATGTGATCTTTGTCTATCTCAACCTCTTCGATCCTAAAGTCAGATGATAGAGAAACATCGAAAACCGTTTTCTTTACAAACTCACCCAGCCTTCCGTTTAGCAGAGGTTTTCTGTACTTAACCACCAAAATTAAATGAAGCGCAATTAGATATTTGCAGTGAGATTTAGTTTCATATTCCATCTTGACAACTTGGCCTTATACAGTAGTCTATACAGTATATGAAAAAGACGCTCAGATACAACTACAGGCTAAACCCTACGCCAGAACAAGAAGTTAAGCTCATTGAGTTTGGTGCGACAGCGCGTGGCATTTGGAATCTGTTGTTGTCTGAAAATATGCGTCGTTATGAATACGATAAAACATTCCTGTTTTACAAAGATATGGCTTCTCTCCTCAAGGAAATTAAGCCATTCGAGGAATTTAGCTGGATTAAAGCGTTTGATTCTGCAGCGGCTCAGCAGGTTGCTCGCGACTTGGAAACAGCGATGAAGAATGCATTTTCTAAAGGTCGTTTGCAGCATTTTCCAAAGCACAAAGTTTCCTACAAAAGGAAGCGGCTTCACAATGATAGCTTCCGAGCGGTCAATAATTCCAACTGTATTCGAATTGAAAATGACGCTATAAGCATCCCAAAGGTCGGCAAAGTGCCAATCGTTTTGCATCGTGGACTTGCGAGCAAAATTAAGACCGTAACCATTCAATATCGTCACGGAAAGTGGGGATGCAGCATCACACAGGAAGTGGAGTGTAAAACGGCTAAACAGGTTTTGGAAAAGATCACTGGTTTTGATATCAACTCAAAGCAAACGGTTGTTGGTTCGAACGGATTTGTGGCCGATAATCCGAAGTTTTTAAAACAGTCAAAAGAGAAACTAAATCAATTGCAACGCCAGCTTGCGCGTCGAACCAAAGGCTCAAATCGTTGGCACAAAACTAAACAACGCATCAATAAACTACACGGTAAAATCTCAAGGCAAAGGCTCGACTTTGCGCACAAAATTTCACGACAGATAATCAATGAAACTGATATAGCGTGTTTTGAAGATTTAAACGTAAAAGCGATGCAAAAGTTCAATGGCAGCATGGTTGCCGATAACGTAATGGGGCTGATAACTCAGCTTTCAAAATACAAAGCTGAGTTAGAGGGTAAGTTGTATCACGAAATTGGTCGATTTGAGAAGTCCACTGGGATCTGCTCAGAGTGCGGCCAAAACTATGTTTTAACATTGAACGATAGGTATTTCACTTGTGTAGCTTGCGGAACGTATCAAAACCGTGATCTATCGTCGGCTAAGAGCATAGAAAAGACAGGTGAATTAGATTTAATTGCGGCTGGAATCGTCGCAAGGGTAGCACCCGTATCTCAGGAGAAACAATCCGTTAAAACGAAAGTCTTCGAATTATCGAAGTTGGATTTTGGATATGAGAAAGAAGCAGCCTAGCCGTTAAGCTAGACTGTAGAAGCCCAGTGATCAGAGCGAAGCGATGTCGCTGGTTAGTTCACATAGATTGCTATTATGGACAATTAAACTAGGAAACTCGATGTTCGAAGGAAAAGCATTAAAAGATATTATTGGAAACCTTAGCGCTGATTTACCTGATACTCATTTTAGTGTTGAAGCACACCATCAAATAACCGATTTATTACCAAGCGAAATGATCGAAATTATAAAAAATTATTTCGAGGATCTAACCATTCAGAATATTTTGACGGTGGATGGAATAATACAGCGTATAGAGTGTGCAACCTCTACATTCACAGTGGACGTTATACCACTTTCAGAATGGAATGAAGAATCGCCATGTGGTGAGTTAAACATTGTCGCTAATTTTAGCGAAAAATACAGATTCATTAACTTGATCACAATAAATGAAATTAATGAATCAGTACCAGGGTTGAAGTTATTTAGAAAAAATGAAAGCTTACACTCAAGCACTCTACTGACAATATCATTTGGAGTCACAGCGCAAACTCTAATTAATCAGATAAATTATTTATTAGAAACAACTCAGCGGCTACAGCTGTCTTTATTTGATGAAAAGTCGAACTCTGTAAATTAATTCTATTTATAAGGAGTTGCCTGATGTGGTTTATTACGACGTTGAAAGAGCCATATAAATTCTATAACAAAAATGGAATACCTATATTAGTCTCTGAAATTGAGTGGACAAACTGCATTTATGACGCTGATGGTGATGTAGTTGGGGAATGTTCACCAAGTGTAATAAAAAATAAGCAGCAAGCACTTTTAGCTTTAGTGGATGATAAAACAGATGCTTTAGAAGCAATAGATAAAGGTTTCTATTAAATAAACGTTGGTTCTATATTTTAAGAATGTAAGGTAAGAAAAATTAGGTTAGACATTTAGACTGAGCTAAAAACTTACTCGATAAAGTAGGGATTAAATACATACTTTCAACGACAGATAAAAATGCTTACTCAAGAAAAGGACAGGATTAACTCATCAAGAGCAAGCATGACAACAAGTATAATTCTGTTTGTTATAAATCCTTAAAGTAACCATGTTTCTTTACGATGGATTCATTTTGGTTAGCGACCCATTGAAGATATTCTTTATTTTTTAGCTGACTCGCAGCTGCTTCATCTAAAAGAACAATTGTATTTGGGTGCATTTGCAGTGCCGACGCAGGACAGTTTGCAGATAATGAGCCATTAACCATGTCTGATACGGCTCTTGCTTTTACTTCGCCCGTGGCTAACAACACGATATACTTTGCATCTAAGATAGTAGCAATTCCCATAGTCATTGCTAACTGTGGTTGGCTTTCACCTTTCTCAAAAAGGCGGCTATTATCTTGAATTGTTTGAGGAGTTAGGGATTTTATTCTAGTACGCGATGCCAAACTTGATGTTGGCTCATTGAATCCAATGTGGTCATTAGCGCCAATACCAAGTAGCTGTAAATCAATTCCTCCACACTCTTGTATTAGCGCTTCGTAATGTTTACCTTGCTGGCCAGGGTTTTGATATTGATTACAAGTTGGTAGGTAGGTATTTTTCAAATTTATATCGATTTTTTCAAATAACATGGAGTTCATGAAATAGCGATAACTGTTTCTATTACCTTCATCGATATCATAATATTCATCTAAATTAAAACTGGCAGCTTTGGAAAAACTGATCTCTTTTTTCTCATAAAGTTTTACTAATTCTTTATAAAGTTCAATTGGCGTACTACCTGTTGCTAGTCCTAACGTTGCTGCAGGTTTTAGTTGAAGTAACTCTTTAAAAAGTTGAGCTGCAAAAAATGCAACCTTTTGTTTGTTTTCAAAAATTAAGACTTGCATAGTTCAACTCCTTTCAGCTTTTGCGCGTAATAGTGAACACCTAGCATATCCGCGTTCGCACCTGTAACGGGTTTAATGAGAGTTACTTGATATAAACTTGAAGCTCTTTTGATTCTTTCATTTACCATTTCAAAAAAAAGTTCTGAGTTACCTACACTGCCACCAAGCACCACATGCTGGTTACCGAGTGTAGCTTTCATATTGAAGATCAGTTCTGAAACTGCATCCGCTGCTTGATTGATTACTTCATTGACTGCTCTTAGCTGCGAAGAGTAGTCAAATGCAGTTTTACAATCGATAATTTCACCTAATACTGAGGAGGCATGTTTAGCGATGGCTGTTCCTGATGCTATTGCTTCTACACAGTTATTTCGGCCGCAGTGGCATGGATAAACGTTAGTACCTTTAACGTGGACTGTAGTATGACCTAGATGAGCACAAAACCCATCTTGGCAAGTTATTAAGTTGCCATTACAGACAATGCCAGCACCTACACCTGTGGACACAGTAATGTATACAAAATCTTGTTTACTTAAGTTCTGGTTTAACTCGTATTCAGCCCAAGCTGCAGCTGCAGCATCATTAATAATAGTGACGGGCAAATTGGTTAACTCTTCTAAACGGGATTTCAGTGGTAACTTTTTGCCAGCAGAGAGAAAACTTACTGAATCTTGACTAACTTGCCCTGTGCAGGCAACGTTCACGCTACTTGATTTTGGTAACCAATCTTTAATTAAATCAAATAGATAAATAGGTAGAGATTCAAGGTTTTGATGAATTATCGAATCGACTTTTTTACTCTTTAGAATTTGGTTTTCCTCTATAAGAGCACACGCGATTTTTGTTCCACCAACATCAATTGATATATCCATATTTGCTACGCTCTTGCTTGGCTTTCAATGCTATCAACAAACCAATTGGTTATGTGCTCAATACGTGTAATTGCAGATCCTACAGTGACGCAATGTGCACCCATTTGCATACCAATTGCAGCTCTCTCAGGTGTGTTATATCTACCTTCAGCTATTACTGGCACCCCGACTTCTGCAAGATCACTGACGAGCTTATAGTCCGGCTCGTTAGGCGTATTTGATAAATCTAGGTAGCCAGACATTGTGCTACCTATGAAGGTACACCCTGCATTGAAAAGTAAGCGTTCATTTTATAATCCGCACAGTCAGCCATTGCTATACACCCCTGTTCATGAATAGTTGCGAGTAGGGTTAAGCAATCAACAGGGCGTGTTCTATCAGTGCCATCAAAAGCGATTATTTTTGCTCCTGCTTTAGCTAGCGCAATGACATCTTCAACATACGGTGTAATGCGTATAGGCGAATCGTTTAAATCACGTTTCACAATACCAACAATTGGAACCTTGGTTATTGAAGCAACCGCTCTTACATTTTCAACACCTTCAATTCTTAGTCCTTTAGCTCCACCTGCAACAGCTGCTAGTGCCATTGCTACAATATGTTCAACCTTATCCATTGGACCATTATCGACTGGTTGGCATGAGGCAATTAAGCTTCCCTTAAGAGAATTTAAGAGTTCGGCCTCGAGTTGTAGGTTCTTTGACATGATTTTCTACCTTGCTATTTGTTCATCGTGAATAGAGTTAAGCCATTTAAATCTTTCTGGTGCTTAGGGCTGATAAGGCTGACTACGTAACCAATAATTAAACAAGTCAAAATACCAATTGTTCCGTATAGGTAACCGTTAGCCCAACCAAATTGCCAAGCCGATATCATGACGAGTACACCACTTGTGAGGCCTACAATTGCACCTAAAGAGTTTGCTCTTTTAGTTAATGCCCCAAGTACAAATATTCCGCCTAATGCCCCCATGAACATACCTATCACTTTGAAGTAAGCCTCCATTAATGAACGAATCTCAGGGTCGATGAAGATAAGACCGACGAGTGTTCCAAGTAAGCCAGATAAAAATGTTAATGCTCTAGCTACTTTCATGTATGACTTTTCATTTTTGACTAACTGAAACGGACGTACGAAGTCAGTCACAACAGTTGTTGCAATTGAATTCATACTGGTAGATACAGTTGACTGAGCTGCGGCAAAAATACCTGCGATTATTAAACCTGCTACTCCGATTGGTAGCTCATTTGAAATAAATGCCGGGAAGATTTGGTCGATTTGCAGGCTTGGATCAAGCTTTTCTGGGTGTTGTTGATAGAACACATACAATCCAGTACCAATACAAAAGAAGAGTAGTGCGCCGGGTGCTGCAAGCCATGCATTTGCCCAAATAGATTTAGTAGCTGCATTTGAAGATTCGGTTACCATGTATCGTTGCACTACTGCTTGATCCGCTGTATAGCTAGAAATATTTTGGCCAATGCCGCCGATTACTATGACCCAAATTGATAACGTTGTTATGCTATTAAGGCTAAAATCAACATTTGCAAATGTGAATTTATTATCGGCAATGCCTATTTCGATAAAGTGAGTAAATCCACCATCTAATCCCATTATGATGATTGCAAAGCAAGCAAAAGCACCTATTAGCAATACGATAGTTTGTACTGTATCTGTCCAAATAACGGCTTCAACACCGCCTAAAGTACAATAAAGTAAGCACAAGACTCCCATAATAAGAACACTTTCGGCCGCGCTAAGTGGAGTAACTGCGGATAATGCAAGTGCAGTAAGCGCCATTACAATACCCATCCTTCCAACATGGAATAACGTAAATAATCCGCTCGCAAATAATCTCACGGGTAGATTGAATCTTTTTGATAAGTATTCATAAGCACTTGTTGCATCTAGTTGTCGGAAAAATGGAATCGCAACGTAAACTGCAATAGGAGCAACAGCAATGATCATCCAAATACCCAGTAATAACACCCAGTCGGAGCGATAAACGACAGCAGGTAATGCAATATAAGTAAGGGAACTTAGCATTGTTGCATATATTGAACAGGTCGCTGCCCACCAAGGAATAGACTGACCACCTCGGAAGTAGTCATCTGTATTTTTATTTTTGAACATAAAGAACAAACCGACAGCTACAACAGCTAGCAAATAAACGACTAGCACTAACATGTTAACTAAACCAAAGTCTTTATTTGTGTTTTTAAGCTGTAATCTTGCAATTGAATCAGAACCGCTTTCACTATTGTTGAATGAAGCTACTAGTTCTGTGCCAACTAACTTTGCTTGAATAGTTCTAAGGTAAGGGCTTGCTTCATGATATTCACTCCATGCCTTTGTTACAGTATTAAACCCAATTACCTGTGCTGATTGAGTCATTACTAAGATGTGTGATTGTGCAAAAGCAGAGCTAAATGAAATTGGGTCTAATACAGCTATTTGATTAGCTGGTGTTATAGATTTCCATACACTTTCTTTTGATAAAAATTGGCTAACTTTTATTTTTTCCGTCGGCGAGCTTAGCTGGCTAATGCTATATATCGCTATTTTTTCACCGTCACTTTGAGCTGCTAAATAAACGTTTTTTACAGCACTATTTGGTGACACAGGTGTCGGCAACGATTGCCATTGGGCTTGCTCTTCTTGTAAATCTAAAGAATAAAAGAGCCATTTTTTTCTGTAGCCAACAAGATATAGCTTATTCTCTAAGATAGTAGCTTGGAACTTATCAAAGTGAATAGGAAGAACAGAAAGCTTTTCAATTTCTTGCTGTGATGAATTTTGATTAAAAGATACCTTCTTGGTGACTAAATTATCAGCTTTGTTACTACTAATAACTATGTAACTATCACCGTAAAGTAAAATTAGAGATGAGGGGTCAACATCGAGTTCTGGTTGCTTTTCATTATTAAATATCTGAAAAGCTAATGGGTTGCTAATAATATCCGGCTCCACAGCTTGTGCGTCTTGTTGCCAAGTTGATTGTGTATTAGCTGATGTTGATGATACATACATGAATAATACGATGATAAATATAATTATTTTTTTCATAACAGCTTTTGTTTGTTATCCTGTATACCTGTTATACCAGTGGTAAGTCTAAAAATCCATCATTAATTTAAATTTCAGGCACAAAAAAGGCTAATTTATAGCCTTTTAGGATGTTGCTTGTTCAACTTTATGGAGAGTTATTACCCGTAGTACTTATCGAAAACGTAATCTATATGGGCCATAAGCTGTGCATCAGCTCCTTCAACATCGCCATTCTTTATACATTCAAAAATAGCAACATGGTCATCGTAGCTGCGTTTATTCAATTCAGCAGTATTAACTCTGTCTGGGCGTGCATCGATCAACCAATCAACTAAAGCCTGATGCACCGCAAGAAAAATCGGATTGCCAGGTATAGAAGCGATAACTCTGTGGAAATAAATATCAGTTTTTCTAAATTGGCTGTCGTTTTCAATTGCTTTGCCATTTAATTCTAGTGCATCCTCCAGTTCTTTTATTTGACTTGGAGTCGCATAGGCTGCTGCATGTCTGACTAAGCTTGATTCGAAGAAACGGCGAAGCTGGTCAAAATACTTTAAACCATTTGGCTGTGCTAAAAAGTCTTTAGACATGCCTGAAAGCTCTGAGATGATAGTATCAGCAGAAGGGCGAGTTACTCTGGTTCTTTCACCACTGCTGATTCTTAACTAAGCCTTTTCTCGCTAATGCAGAGAGTGCATCTCGAATTGATGGTCTGCCGACACCGAAAGCCGCCATTAAATCTCGTTCAGATGGAAGAGCTTCACCTTCAGCTATCTCACCCTGGCGGATCATGAGTTCTAATTCTTCTTCAACAGTCTCTGAAAGTTTCTTACGTTCTACAGGGCGTGTTACTTTTAACGACATGTCTTTAACCTATCCTCTATCAAGCTATCATCCTATCATACCGAAGGGTCTTAGATTAGCAAATTAACCAAAACAATTATTTTTAAATTCTATTTTCTAATACATTTTTTATCACAGCTACAGTGTCATGTATGCACTTTATTTTTTCTTCCGTAGCTCTAGATGTAGGTAACAAGGAAATTTTACAGCCAATGAAGTCAAGCGAGCTTGAGTTTAATTCGTTAATAGAATCTTTTATTGCTTGAGTATCTAATTCCGAGTCTTCTAATGTAGGGTCTTCCAAGGGCTCCAAAGAGGGTGGCATATGGCTATCACGCCATTTTCCATAAATGTCAGAGCTTGCACTTGCTCCTGAAAAGATAAACCCATTGAGTAATTGTTTCGCATTACAGGCCTTTATATGCTCTATTGCTCCTAACTTACTTTGAAACTCGATTGCTGATTGACCCCAGTTTAAAGAAAAAGCTATCCCACATTTAGACTCTTGATTAACTTTACTTACAATTGCTAGTTCAGACTCTAAATCCATAAAGCCTTTTTCAAAAGGATTTTCTGGCTGCCATGCATCACAATGTTCAATTAGTAACTTGGCACCATGCCAATCATATGAACATAATTCTAATAAGGATTTTTCAAGTGCTTTATCACATCTATATTGTGGATTAGATGGAGCAGTATGAATTAATACATGAGTTACAGCCTGTTTCTTTAATTGCTTATTAATAGTGGCAATTGCTTCAGCCGCGCCTTTGTAAAATTGCATCGCCTTTTCTCGTCCAGCCGCTTGATTTGAAGCTATACCAAAAGACGCATCCTGATTGAGAGCCATCATTGTTCCAGGAATACAAGTCAGAACATATGTCCATCTTGCACTGAGCATGCTCAAATACCACTGCTCATCGAAGGAATGCAGTTTAGAAGTGAATGGTATTTCCAGCCCATCGATTGCATCGTTGCTTTTTAAAGCATCGTAATAGTTTGATTCTTCTTCTTTGTTCCATGTGTTGTTAGAAGGTGCAGATGCATAAGCGCCAACAATCAGTTTCATGTAAATCCCTCAGAATGAGTACTTTTAATGAAAACTCAAAAGTACATTTTTAAATTTTATTAATATTTAAATTATTATGTTGGTATAGCTGTTATACCAGTGGTATGGTTTTTACACAAGTTTAATTAGAGAAACAATCATGAAAATCTTCAAATACGGTGAAGACTCACAGCAATATTGCCAATTATATCGTCCTGATAATACACAAATGGTGCCAGTTCTTATCGTCATTCACGGTGGATACTGGAAAGATAACCATAGTTTAGATAGTTATGCGACTAAACGAATCGTTGAGTATTTTGCTGATAAAAATATAGCTGTATGGAATATTGAGTATCGCAGAATGAATGCTTTTGGTGATAATCACAGTGCGCCTTGGCCAACTTCATTACTGGATGTTGCAATGGCCGTTGATTATTTAAAAACGATCGAAAGAAGTGAGTATTTGGATCTTAAGAATATAACTATTGTTGGTCACTCAGCAGGGGGACATTTGGCTACTTGGTGTGCTTCACGAAAGAATATTAACAAAGAAAGTCCTCTATATCATAATGATCCATTAAAAATAAAACATGCGATTTCTATATCAGGAGTGGTGGACTTGAGACGCTCAGAAGACTTGGGGCAACCTGAGCAAGTTACAAAGTTATTGTCAGGTAATAACTTTCAAATTGCATCAAGGCTAAGGGATAGCAATCCAGTAGAGCTGCTAGATTCTAAAGTAAACTACCATTTCCTCCATGGCACCGAAGATGAAGAAGTGAGTATTAATCAGTTATCAAGTATTGAGCAAAATTCAAATATCTTAATCGATAGATTGAAGGGCAAAGACCACTTTAACTTTTTTCCTGGTTTCACATCAGATTTACGTTGTTGGAACAAAATTACTGATTTAATTCAGTCAACTCTAATTTAGCTTCTTATTAATATTCAATAAGTTAGATTTTTCAGAATAAGTTTATATCATTTTGTTATTACTTTTTTGTGAACAAAAATATTGCTGCAGGTATACTGGTATGATAGGTTGACTGGGTGATATTTGAGCTGTTGTCACTTTTTTACGATCACATAGAGGGAAACCATGAATAACAATAAAAGTATTTTTCACATGTCAGCGCTTGCGACATGTATTGCTGCGGCGATGAGTCAACAGGTTGTTGCAGAGGAAGCTAAAGCTGAAAAAGGTATTGAGCGTATAAATGTTACAGGCTCAAATATTTTCAAAGGTAGCGTAAATTTTACATCTTCATCTCCAGTAGTTGAGGTAGGTAAAGAAACAATTGAAGGGATCGGTGCAATTTCTATTTCAAATACGCTAAGCCGATTACCTTCTGTCACTGCAGGCACAAATGATGCGTCGAATAATCATGATGGTGGCGGTAGCTCAGGTATTAGTACTACTTCGTTACGTAATTTAGGTACGGCACGTACTCTTGTATTGGTTAATGGTCGTCGTTATGTATCAGGTACCTCTGCTGGAGATGGGTATGGTGTTGATTTAAACTCTATCCCTACATCTATCATCGAGCGTGTTGATGTTCTAACTGGTGGGCAATCTGCAATTTATGGTTCAGATGCAATTGCTGGTGTGGTGAATATCATTACTAAGAAAAACTTTGATGGCGTCGAGATTAATGCTTTCGGAGCAGATTCAGATGCAGGTGGTGCTGCTCGTCAAAATATAGATTTTACTTATGGTAAGAATTTTGATGGGGGCAATGCTTGGGTTTCTTTGGGACTTGCGAATCAAGATAACTTAAATGCTCGAGACCGTGACTTCTCACGAAATAGTATCAATGTACTGGATGATGATGGCGATGGTTTAAGAGAAACATTGCATGTACGTAATGGGCCAATGCATGTTGATGAAGGTGCTTTTAAGTTTGGTGATTTAAGTATATTCGGTAACGGTGATCCATTTAGCCAAAATGCGCCCACAATTACTTCAGATGGTCAGCTTAACGGTGAAAGTGATTTCTATAACCAGACTTATTATCGTAAAGCAATTGCTCCATATACACGCCAGTTTGCTGCAGCAGGTATGACTTTTGATATCTCTGATAAGTTATTTGCAGATCTTGAAATAAACTACTCAGAAGTTAACTCATCAACAAATATTGAGACAGCACCTTTAAGCGTAGTAAACGACGTTTTTGTCGTTAACCGTGGCGGTACGACAGGCATCGATGTTGCGAATAGCCCTTTCTTTAATGGCAGTAGTGCGCAGAGTCAGTTGCTTCCTTATCTATTAAATAGTGGTGATGGCAGTACTTCTTTAGATCGAGTAGAAACATTTCGACGTCTTGCTGAGTTTGACAATCTTGGTGTCGAAAATAGAAGAACAACTTTCCGTATCGCCGGTAGCTTAGATTATGAGCTAGACAGTGGTCTTCTGTGGAGTACATCTGCAGTTTACGGTACGACTACACAAGTTCAAAAAAATACAGGCGATGTAAATTTAGTTGCTCTTCGTTCTGCACTAAATATTGAAGAAGATGGAAATGGTGGCTATCAATGCGCTGATGTAACAGACAGATGGCAAGGTTGTGTGCCAGTTAATCCATTTGGTACTGTTGATAGTGAGCTAGGCCAAGCAGGAATCGTTGGTTTTTCTGATGAAGCAGTTGATTACATCTCTGTAGATACTGGTCAAAATGGCGTAATCAAGCAGTATGTTGTTAATAGTGCATTATCGGGTGAATTACCATTTACTTTAAATGATGAAAATCTAAGTTTTGCTGCAGGTATTGAATATCGCCGAGAAGAAGGTGCTGAAACTCCAGACGCTTTTAGACAAGCAGGTATTACTAGACGCCTACAGGTATTCCCTACAAAGGGTAGTTTTTATTCGTACGAAGCATTTGGAGAGCTTTTTGTCCCAGTTGCTGATTGGTTAAGCGTGAGTTTAGCATTGCGTGCAGGGGACTACTCTTCAATTGGCAGCACTTCGACTTATCGACTTGGTTTAGATGCACCGGTTAATGATTACGTTCGTTTTAGAGCGAGTGTATCTAGTGCGGTTAGAGCACCAAACGTGAATGATCTATATTCATCAGGCTCTGCCAGTGCAACAGGTGGGCATGATGTGTGTGATGGCGTTGATGCAAGCACCACTGGAAATATTGCTGAAAACTGTCGCAGCATTGCCGCAATTTCAGACCGCATTGATTCTACCGGAGCATTTACATTAGTTGGCTCAGAAAGCCAGAATGAGCGCTTTTTGCAAACAGGGTCAACGGACCTTAAAGAAGAAACCGCTGATACCTATACATTAGGTGCCATCTTTACGCCAGTAGAAGCATTCTCGTTATCTGTTGATTATTATTCGATTGAAATTGAGGACGCGATTTTAAATGTTGGTGCTGGTGAGATAATCAGTCGATGCTATGACGTTGACCCAAGTGAATTTGATCCAACCTGTGGTGGTAATGTTGTACGTGCAGTAAATGACCAATTCTTAATATTACCTCTCAAGCTATTAATGAAAGTGAAGTAAGAACTAGTGGTGTCGATATTGAAGCATATTATACATATGAAGGGTTCGACTTAAGCTTATCAGCTTCATACCTTGACGAGTATGTAACGACCAGTGCCGCAGGTGTAGAGCGAGATTATAAAGGTGAAGTTCTATACCCTGAATTCCGTTACACCTTACAAAGTACTTATAGTCTTACTGATGATATTAGCCTTTTTGCTCAACTCACTTATCGTGATGAAACGCAAAATGACGTTAATAATGATGTGAACCAAACATTATCAGACGATATTAATACCCTCGACTCAGTTTATTACTTAGATGTTAGAGCATCATACAATGTAACCGATTCATTGAATGTGTATGTTGGTACTAACAACCTATTTGATGAGCAGCCAGATATTATCCCACGCTTGACTGTGACCGGATCTGCGGCGGGTACCAATACAGAGCCGAGAGCTTATGACATTATTGGCAGACAATTTTTTGCTGGTATGAAGCTCAAATTCTAATTGATTCTTCCTGTGTTAGAACCAAAACCTAATCTTTAAGATTAGGTTTTTATATTTTAAAAAGGGTTAAAAGTGTTACGAATTATAATCTTAGGCTTTGCTTTGCTGATATCAAAGAATCTAATGGCAAAGGATTTATATAAGCAAACATTCGATTTACAGTGGCTGAAAGTAGCGGAGTTAGAAAGTAAAGATAGCCAAGGTAAGCCTATTGGATTATCCGCTATGTTTACAGGAATAATAGATCATTACTTAGTCATTGCAGGTGGAGCAAACTTTCCGAATGGACATCCTGTTTTTGATAAGGCAAACAAAGTCTTTCATAGCAACGTGTATGTGTATGATATTCAAAATGGAGCTTTTGACCTAGTTGCACAAGGCCAATTACCAGTTCCTCAGGCATATGGAGCGACGATCAAAACAGAGAATAGCTTATGGCTAGTTGGGGGTAAGAATGAAAATGGAGATATGAATGTCGTACTTGAGCTAACGCTTGATCGTCAGCTTCAAGTACATACTCGTCAAATTACTACTTTGCCGTTTACATGGTCAAATGGTGCGGCTGATATTTTCAATAATGAGTTATATTTGTTTGCTGGCAGTTGGGATGGAAAAGCCCAAGCACAAATGTGTCGTTACTCCTTCTCTAAAAGTGCTTGCGAAGTTACTTCTATTCCAGGCTTACCCCGAGTGCAATTTGCAAGCACAAGAATTGCTAACAAGTTTTATATTTTTTCTGGTATTGCCCAAACACCAAATGGTACTTCTCATGTACTAACAGATAGTTACAGTTTTGACTTCGAGCAACTCAATTGGCAAGCGTTATCTGAAATAACCTTTAGTGGAAAACCTTTCTCTGTGGCAGGGGGAAGCGCATTAGCTTTGGATGACCAGCATGTTTTGATCTTGGGTGGGGTGAATAAAAATGTATTTGATGATGCCTTAAACCAACTCACTACGTTGGAAGGTGAAGAGTTAATTAATTTTAAGAAAAAATATTTTGCAATGTCACCTGAGGAATTTAACTTCAGCCGCCAGCAATTTATTTTCAATATTCCAAATAATGAATGGCTTACTTTGAATAAACGTGTGCCATTTTATGGTGGCGCAGGGCCATTACAGACGGTTTTAGATCAGAAGTTTGTCTATTGGTTATCAGGAGAGATTAAAGCTGTAGAGAGAACGCCGGCCATATATCGAGCATTAATAATTAACAAAAAATAAACATTAAGAGTTTTTTCGTATTCTAAAGGTGTAACTGTTGACCTATTATACCAATGTCTCATATAAAGGTTCACGCTTTTGCTGTTGTGATGACAACCACTTTGCGTAACTAATTTTGTTGTTTAGTCACGTAATAAAGTTACCCCTTCATTGTAAGGGCTTTATTAGAATGTGAGGAAAACATGAGAAATACGATCGGAGCTAGCTTTTTAACGACTAGCTTCTTACTCCTAAATAGCTCATTAGCTTATGCTGAACTTGTTAAGCAATGGGACACATCAACAACTAGTTTTAATGGATCTTCTACGTATGTATCACTTGATTCTGATTTAGATCTAGTTAACTCCTTAACTAAAGGCAGTATCTATTCAGCTTTTAAAGCAACAGGCACAACTGGAACATTATTCAGCGTATCCAATGCGAACGAGGCATCAAGCGAATATGCATTAGTAATCGACGGAGATGGTACATTACGCATCCATGCCAGAGAAAACGGCGCCTTCATAAATAACTTGAAAACAACAAAGGCGTTTAATGATAACCGTGAACATAAAACGGTGGTTTTAACTGATGAAAATGGTACTAGCATTCTCGTGGATGGTGAATTGCTAGCTCAAAACTCATCGACTTCATTTTTAAATAGTGTCGACAGTCTAAGTTCTATGAACATAGGTCGAAACGAAGATAATGGTGGCGGTCAATGGTATTTCTCTGGAGAAATATCAAGTACTGAAATCTATTCTTCTATATTAAGTAAAGCTGAAGCAGCCTTAAAAACTCGCCCAAATAATGTTGTTGCTCTATTTAATAGTAACTTAGATGCTTCGCCTGATTTGTTAGGTTGGACAAATGACTCCACCCTTCAAGGGCAAGGTAGTTTGCTAGATGATAATGGTGATACTGTATGGCAAGCCGATGGTAGTGCTGGTAAAGCCGAGTGGGAAGTTATTCCTGACTCACAAACAAACTTAGACGCGACAAATTATGGCTGGTCTATGTCTAGTACAGTTAAAGTCCTGTCTGGTTCCTACATTACAAATTACTATGCAAATGGTAATAAACGTTACTTAGTTAATTTGAAAATTGATTCAAGTGGTGCACTCGTTGCTGATGTTGAGGGTGATGCACAATACACACTAGTTTCGCAGCAAGGCTCAGATCAATATCATGACTATGAAGTAAACTATGATGCAAGTTCCCAACAAGCCACTTTTTGGTTTGATGGTGAAAAGGTAACTAGTTGGTCAGGCTCAGCATCAAATCAAAATGTCATCGTCTTTGGCAATGGTTCATCAGGCACAAGTGGTGTTGCAAATTACAAAAATGTTCGCTTTGAAGTAACTGATAGCACTAAGCCGATAGCACTTAGCAGTGTATTCGTAGGTGGCGCTGAAGGTATAAATGGTATGTCTAACTACCGTATACCATCTATTGTTCAGTCTCAAGATAATACGCTTTTGGCTTTTAGTGAGGGGCGTCCTAATGGAGCTGATCCTGGTGCAAGTGGTTTAATAAATATCTCACTCAAGCGCTCTTTAGACTTAGGAAAAACTTGGCAACCGGTGCAAATTATCGAAGAAAGTTCACAATACGATTTTTCTGACCCTAGACCTTTAGTTGATGAGTCAACTAACACTATATTTGTTTTTTACACTCAGTGGCTCGATTTGTGCGCACAAAATGGCAACTGTACTGGTCCAGATGATCCTAACTACCTACTTTTTAAATCAAGCACTGACAACGGACAAACGTGGTCAAACACCGTTAACGTTAGTGATGAAGTTAAAGACCCTACTTGGCGTTCAATTAATGCCGATCCAGGTCATGGTATACAACTAAAATGGCAGTCTTCAGCGCAAGGAAGTCACAATGGGCGACTTATTTTCCCTGCTATTGTGCGTGCCTCAGATAGTTTATTTTATGTTGTGAGTGTGTTCAGCGATGATAATGGAGCAAGTTGGGATAAAGGAAATCTAACCCCAATCTCAGGGCCTACAGAAGCAGACTTTGTTGAGCTAAATGACGGTCGAATTTTGATGACCGCCAGAAATGATGGCTCTGCAGCCGGTACTCGTTATCACTTTTTAAGTAATGATGGCGGAATTACTTGGCAGCAAACAACTCATGATCTTGTTGTGTCTAAAGTCGATATTGGTATAACGCGCTTTAGTTCGACTGTTCAGGGAGATGCAGAGAATAAGATTTTAGTGTCGGCACCAATTGGTAACCCTGCAGGCGCTAATCGATATGATTTAGGTATCTGGGTGAGCGAAGACGAAGGAGTGAGCTTTAATTCTCCTACTCAAATCGTTTATGGCTTCAGTGCATACTCTGACATCATAACTCTAAGTGATGGAACAATAGCTGTTTTATATGAGGCTACAGGCAGCACTCATATTAAATTTATCAATTTAAATATCAACGCAGTTAATTAATCTTCCCCTTCCAGTAGGCAATCAATGGATTTTCTCCATGATAGCCTACTTTTAAATTTTATATTTATCAATACATTACAAAAATATTGTATTTTTCTGTTAGATCCTTTTGACAAAAACTGAACAATTGGTATGCTGGTATAACAGGTTAACAATAATACAGCTTGAAGCTGATCATAATCTATCAACGGGGTACATCACATGAGTAATAAACTGACCACGCTATTTTCAAAATCGCTCCTCAGCATTTGTGTTGGAGCTGCAGCAAGTAACTTTGCATTTGCAGAGGAGCAACCTGAAGCAACAGCAGAGGTTGAAAAAATTCTAGTAACAGGTTCACACATTAGAAAAGGTGATTTCGAATCTCCATCACCTATCAAAGTTGTAGATTCTGATGATATCGAGGGGGTAGGTGCCGTTAACGTTGGTGACTTACTCGGTAAAATTCCATCAATTGTTGGTGATACAACATCTTCAAGTTCAAACTCAAGTGAGCAGGATGGTGGCCTGAATACTATAGCGTTAAGAAATTTAGGCTCTTCAAGAACGCTAGTTTTAGTTGACGGTAAACGTTATGTGTCAGGGATGTCTGTTGGTTCAGGGTATGGTGTAGATTTAAATACTATTCCTACAACAATGATTCAACGTGTTGAAGTATTAACCGGCGGTCAATCTGCAGCTTATGGCTCAGATGCAATCGCAGGTGTTGTGAATATTATTCTGAAAAAGAACTTTGATGGCGTAGCGGTTAAATTACAAAAGGGTGAAACAGAAGCCGGTGCCGCAGGTACTACAGATTTAGAGTTTACAGTGGGCCATAACTTCGATAGCGGAAATGCTTGGTTCTCTCTAGGTTATTCTGATGATGAAGGTCTAAAAGCAACAGACCGAGATTATTCAAGTGTTCATTTAGACTCTGTTGACACCGATGGTGATGGTCTGGCTGATACGCCGCAGTTTGTTGGTTCATCACATATCCCTGAAGGTCCGAATTGGTGATTATAAAGGTGATGGCACTCCATTTGTACGAACTGGTGATGTTGAAACATCAGATGCATTTAATTTCCATGAATACCGTTCAATGATCACTCCATTGAATAGGACATTTGCTGCAACGGGGTTATCACTTGATTTGGATGATAAATCACGTCTTAACTTTACCGCAAATTACTCGCGAGTTGAGTCACGCACTCGCATGGAACCTATTCCTCTTGATACACGCAACGATATCTTCAAGTTATCACGTGGTGGCACTACAGGGATAGATATTGCGACGCACCCTTGGTTTGCAGGTACTGATTTAGGTAATGCCTTATTGCAAGATGGTATAACTAATCTAGACGATGTGAGCTTAACCTTCCGTCGATTATATGAATTCGGTGACCGTGGTGCTGAAAATGTGCGTTCGACATTTCGCGTTGCAGGTGATTACGAATATGACCTTACAGATAGTATTTATCTGAATGTTAGCGCCACCTATGGTGTTACAGATCAAAACCAAAAAAATCATGGTGATATCAACCTTGAACGTGCTCGTTATGCTTTGGATATTGAAAGTGACGGAGCCGGCGGATATCAATGTGCCGATGATATTGCTCGCATTAGTGGTTGTGTCCCGTTTAATCCATTTGCATATGATGGTATCTCGCAAGAGGCCGTAAATTATCTTGCAGCAGATACAGGGTTAAACGGTTCAATCGAACAATATGTTGTGACATCAGTCATTGCTGGCGATATTGATTTTGCTTTCAGTGATGATGTAAACAACCTAGGTTTTGCTGCTGGTGTTGAGTACCGTAAAGAAAAAGGTCAAGAGACTCCAGATCCATTAAGGCAAGCAGGAATAGTGCGTGGCAGTCGAATTGCAAAAACAAAAGGGGAATTTGATGTTGTTGACGTTTTTGCTGAACTGCACGTTCCAATTTTAGAGCAACTTAATCTTGATTTTGCTGTACGCGTAGGTGATTACTCATCTGTTGGAACCACGACTAACTGGACTATTGGTATCGATGCTCCAATTTCAGATTCAATTAAATTGCGTGGTGCTTTAGCAACAGCAGTGAGAGCACCTAATGTGAGTGACCTTTTCGCAGGTGGTACCGCAACAGCAGCATTTGTTGTAGACCCATGTAATGGTATTAGCAATGCAGATACTGGCAACATTGCTGATAACTGTCGTTCTATAAGTGCAATCCAAAACCGTATTGATAGCGATGGAGCATTTGTTCTTACACAAGTTGAAAGCCAGAATACTTCAGGTCTATTAAGTGGTTCTGAAAACGTAAAAGAAGAGAAAGCTGACACGCTAACGTTAGGTATCGTATTAACACCTGAGTGGTTAGACGACTTACAGATGTCGATTGATTATTACGATATAGAAATTGATGACGCAATTGCTAAAACAGACCGCACAGTTATTTTAAATCGTTGTTACAGTGTTGACCCTAGTGAATTTGATGCAAATTGTGGAGGGTTAGTTCGTCGTGATGGCCGTTCAGGTGCCGCACTAGATGTTAACTCAGCTTCAGGTAATGAAAACATTATCAAAACCAGTGGTATTGATTTAGATGTTTCGTATCAAACAAACTTAGATGTCGGTGATTTATATCTTGGGTTAGCAGCCAACTACATCGATGAATACAGCATTACGGGTATAGAATCTGGCGATACACAGCATCTTGAAGGTGAAGTGTTATTTCCAAAACTACGCTTTAATATCAACGCTTCATATAGTATCGAAAACTTTAATCTTTATTGGCAATTACGTTATTGGGACAGCACTAAAGACCGTAACGACAACACCTTGATGACAGATGAGTTAAATGAGATTGAATCTCGTACATATCATGATGCGCGCATCAGCTATAGCTTCTCTGACTCAATTAACGCCTATTTTGGCATTAAAAATGTTTTTGATAAACAGCCTCCACAGCTTACGCAAACCCATAAGTATTATCAGGTTGGTACGCTAACTAACGGTACCGCTTATGACTTATATGGTCGATCATTTTATGCGGATATAAAGCTTAACTTCTAACCTTGCTCAGTTCAGATGTGGGCGGTATGCCCACATTACAAATAATGGAAGACCGATGATATTTAAACCTACTCAACTTTTTGATGGTGTGCAATTTCATGATGATAAAGCAATAAGGGTTGTTAATGGCAAAGTCGCAGAAATAGTTACTTACTACCATGAGTCTTGTATTGAGCTAGATGGTGTCATGGTACCGGGCTTTATTGACACTCAAGTTAATGGCGGTGGCGGTGCATTATTTAACCATGAAACAACGTTAGAAACCCTACAAAAAATGGTTAAAGCGCATGCAATGTTTGGCACAACAAGCCTATTGCCAACTTTGATCACAAGTGACATTGCAAAATTGCAAGAGGCTGCTGAAATTGTCAGTAAAGCTATTAAGCAAGAAATACCAGGTATCGCAGGTGTTCACTTTGAAGGCCCTCATTTAAGCATCGTTAAGAAGGGTATCCACAATAGTCAACACATTCGCAAGATCACAGAAGATGAGCTGAAGATATATTGTCGCAATGACTTAGGGAAAGTAATGGTAACTGTGGCTCCAGAATCAATTTCACCGGCCCAAATTAGTTATCTTGTCGAACATGAGGTCATTGTGTGCCTTGGTCACTCAAATGCTGAATATGAAGATGTTGTTAAATGTATCGAAGCAGGAGCTATTGGCTTCACACATTTATTCAATGCAATGTCGCAGCTAACTTCAAGAGATCCAAATATGGTCGGGGCGGCACTTAGTGATGACCGATGCTGGACTGGAATAATTTTAGATGGTCATCATGTTCACCCTGCAGTCGCGAAAGTCGCTTACAGAGCAAAGCCGAAGGGAAAACTAATTTTAGTCACAGATGCTATGTCGACTATCGGAAGTCAGCAGCAGGCCTTTCACTTTGATGGTCATCAAATTTCATTAGCACAAGACAAGCTTGTAAGTCATACAGGTCAATTAGCTGGTTCAGCATTAGACATGATTAGCGCTGTGAATAATAGCCGAAAAATGCTGAACACGTCTTTTGCTGAATCAATAAACATGGCAAGCCGTTACCCTGCACAACTCCTAGGATTAGCGACATCTATTGGACAAATAGCTGTTGGTGCTGATGCTAATTTTGTGTTGCTCGGGCAAGAAAGTAACGGTGAATATCACGTCAAAAATACCTGGATCCAGGGTGAACAGTTTTATTAATAAGGAAACAAAATGCAAAAAATTAATGGGTTAATCAACGCGCCATTCACAGCGTTTAACGACGATGGCAGTATCAACCTGTCAGTTATCCCTCGATATATTGAAATGTTGGTAAATCATGGAGTATCAGGTGTTTTTGTTAATGGCTCATCAGGCGAGGGGCATTTATTAACTGATGAAGAACGCATGGATTGTGCTCAAGCGTGGGTAAATGCCGCGCCTGAGAATTTTAAAGTTATCGTTCATGTTGGTAGTAATAGCGTTCGTACTAGCCAAAAGCTTGCTATGCATGCAGCTGAAATTGGCGCGTATGCAACAAGTGTGATGGGGCCACTTTTTCCAAAGATCAATCGTGTTGAAGAGTTAGCAGCATACTGTGAGCAAATCGCTTCAGTAACCCCTGAACTGCCATTTTACTATTACCATATTCCGGCCTTTACCGGTGTAAACATCTCTATGCTTGCTTTATTAAAAGCTGTAGATAACAGAATTCTTAATTTTGCAGGTATTAAATATACTTTCGAAAGCTTATACGAGTATACACAGTGCAGACGCTATGAAAATGGCAAGTACGATATGCTGCATGGACAAGATGAAACACTGCTTCCTTCACTAGCCTTTGGTGGAGCGACTGGTTGTATAGGTGGCACATTTAACTATGCCGCTGACTTATATACAGGTATAAGGAAAGCGTTTGCTGAGGGTGACTTGGAAAAAGCACAACAGCTTCAATATCAGTCACTTGATTTAATTGATGTTATCGCAAAGTTTAGAGGCAATATCGTTGCTGGGAAACAAATTATGAAAGTAATAGGTTTAGATTTAGGTGGTAACCGTACTCCATTCCAAAACCTTTCTGATGATGAGTTTAAAGCAATGTCAGCTGAGCTTGAGGCGATTAACTTTAAATCATTTGCTAATAAAGTAAGTTAATACAGAGGCTTGGTATGACTAAATTTAAAGTGATTTTGTATTTAAGTTTAATTATTAGCTCTATTACATCCGGGTTTTGTTTGGAAATGCCGAGTGTATTTAGTGACCATATGGTTTTACAGCAAAAAAAATCCATACCTATTTGGGGCAAGGCTGAACCAGAGCAGGTTATTGAAGTTAGTTATGCCAAGCAATTGAAAACGACTAAAGCGAATGAGTATGGAGACTGGCAAGTATTACTTGATGCCATGGACGGTGGTTACGAGGCAAGTGATTTGATTATTACTACATCTAATAGTCATAAGGTCTTTAAAGATGTACTCATTGGCGAAGTATGGTTGGCTGCAGGACAATCAAACATGCGCTTTGAAGTTAGTAAAACTGTTGGTGCAGATAGTGAGTTAGCTAAATCGAGTAATAATGTGATTCGCTTGCTGGATTATTATAACGATGACTTTTACCCTGATGAGGTTGTTTTTTCAGTCGATAAATTAGCCAAACTCAATGAATCTAATTATTTAAAAACAGATGGTTGGAAACTGAGTTCGCAACAAAGCAATGCTACTTTTTCGGCTGTTGCTTTCTATTTTGCAGCTAAATTACAAAAAGAGTTAGATGTCCCCGTGGGTATTATAAATATATCCGTCGGCGGTACGATGACTGAAAACTTTATTAGTAAACAAACATTAGCCTCTATCCCTGAATTGGCACCTTTAGCTAACGACTGGATAAAGAGTATTATGCCATGGTGCAGAGACCGAGCACTCTATAATTTATCTTCATGGACAGAGCAGTTTCCTTTAAAAAAATTAGCGCATCATCCTTATGAACCTGGCTTTATTTTTGATTCAAGTGTTAAACCTCTTTCACCTTTTCAGATAAAAGGAGTTATTTGGTATCAAGGTGAATCGAATGCACCGATGACTGAAAGTCAAAAGCTTGAACCTTACTTTTCAAAAGATTTAAACAAACTAAAACTAAAAACACTGATTAAAGAATGGCGCCAAACCTGGGATGAACCTTCATTACCGTTTTATATTGTTCAATTACCTGGACTAAACCGCCCATGGGCTGAGTACAGGCAACTACAAAGCGAAGTTGCAAATGAACTATCGAATGTTTCTTTAGTTGTTAGTTATGATCAAGGTGAGGCCGAAGATGTCCATCCTAAGAAAAAGCACCCTTTAGCTGAAAGGATTGCAAGAATCAATACTCTACAAGATTTACGGAAACATAAATCAATATGTAGATGCAGCAATTGATAAGGTTAGCTTTAGAAACACACAAATTGTGATCAGATTCACAGATACAATTATGGTAAATAAGTCGGTTGCAGCCAATGCCATTGGAATTGAGGTAGGGGACCAGCAAGGAAAATTTTACAGTGCACAAACTAGGCTTGTTGGTAACTTACTAGTCGCTTGGAGTGAAAGTGTTAGTAACCCCGCTGCTGTTAGATATGCGTGGTTTGATGACCCAAAAGATAAGGCCAACTTAGTTACAAAGCTAAGTGATCCCATTGCACCATTTATATACTCCAAACAATAAATGTAGCCCCTTAATCGCTTTTTCTAAATTCACTGCGAGCCGCACGTTGCCGGCTCACTACTTAATGTCTGGGTAGTCAGGGTTCACTCTGATAATACTAGTGAGGGAATTGTACGCAAATATACTTTTCTATTGTGGTCATGCAAAGGCGTATTACTAACGATAATGTAAGGCGAGCCTGAAGGAGTAGCGTGCTACTCCTTTTTTATTTACTCATGTTTTAATGTAATAAAAACATGAGTAGTATTTCAACTTGTTTCTGTCGGATAGACGACACCTGTTACCAAGTGTCGCCCTCCTAAGAACCGTACGTGCAACTTTCACTGCATACGGCTCAAGCCTTCACGAAGGCACCTAATTGGTACCCAGCAACTTATAAAGCAGCGAGATTAGGCTCATTCCAAGAGTTGCGGCATTGCCTCTTTGCTTTTCTCTTTGCCAAGTATTCTTGGTATAAAGGATCAAAAGGCGTAGCTTCACTCCTGATTTTCACATGTCTCTCTATTGGCACCTTAGCTATTTGAAATAGATTAAACTGACAATCCATATTCATGCTCTTCTGCCAACCGTGAAATTGCCATTGGCATCGACGGTTGATAAAGTATTTCATGGCGATCCAAGTTTTTGATTTTGTTGGATGACGCCTTTTAGCCCAATGCCATAACGCTAGAAATAGTTTGTGGCTCACATATCCGAATACTTGTTTGGCAACGCAATGGCGATAGTAATTCGACCAACCCCTGAGTTTCGGATTTATCAACTTGATTAGATCGTTAACGGGGGTGGTTGCGTGCTTTTTAGTGAGTTCGCGCAAGTTACTCAGAAATATTAACGTGTTAGATTTACTCGGTTTAATGAGCAGCTTTCCTTTGTACTTCCTATGGTTAAAGCCTAGGAAGTCAAAACCACGGCTAATGTGAGTAATGTGCGTTTTCTCTTCGGAGAGCGTTAAGCCTCTGTGTGCTAAGAAGTCAGCAATCAACGGTTTGATATCGTTCTCCAGCACGTCCTTTGAAGTGCAAGTGACGACGAAATCATCAGCGTATCCTATAAAGTTGGCTCTCGCCCCATTTTTAAGTGCGGTGGACTTTATGCGTTGCTCAAGACCTGCAAGAGTCATCAGCATCAAGGTTGGAGATATGATCCCGCCTTGTGGTGTTCCCTCGTCAGTGCGATAGAACAGCCCTTTGTCCATAAAACCAGACTTTAACCATTGTTCCAACATTCGTTTATCTACAGCTATATTATTCATAAGCCATTGATGCCCAATTTTGTCGAAACAGGCTTTAATATCTCCCTCAAGAACCCATTGAGCGGATTGCTTTTTACTCAAACAGAGAAAACACTGAGCAATAGCATCAGCAGTACTTCTGTTGCGCCGAAAGCCGTAACTATTTGGGTCAGCAAGTGTTTCTGACACAGGCTCTAGTGCGAGAAGATGAAGCGCTTGCAGCGCTCTATCGACCATACACGGGATACCCAAAGGTCTGAGCTTGCCGTTTTTCTTAGGGATGTAGATACGCTTGAGCGGTTTGGCTTGATAAGCTTTTCTGCTCAATTGATTGACTGCTTTCATGCGGCGCGTATCCGTATTCCAGATGACGCCGTCTATTCCGGGCGTTTTACTGCCTTTGTTTTGTGATACTCGCTTAACAGCAAGAAGCTTTGCCGAATGCGAGTGAGTCAGTATCCACTGCAATGCTTTCGCTTTGCCGTGTTTACTTTCTCTTGTTGCTTTTGCAATACGCATCTGAAGCTTTAAAACGTGTGACTCAACAGTTTTCCAATTTATGGATTGCCATTGAGCACTGTCAGGAGAGGCACTAATCTCTTTTGAAATCATCATTTGCGTTTCTCCTTGAATAAAGTTCTTCAAATTCTCTTGCAAAGGAAGACCAGTCGGAAGTCAGCTCACTTTCGTGCCAGACAGACGTCTGTATCTGCATCATTACAATCCAGCCTTTGCTTTCTCCAACATCCTCTACCTGCATCACTATCGGCTATATAAGCTTTCCCAAAGGGAGTGATACAGGCTTACCGTGTTCCGTATGTTGCGCGATGTCAGGTTAGATGCCCGCTATAGTGCGGAGAGTTCAGTGATCACGAAAGAGCATGGGGCAATCTCTTTCCGACTCTCGCGCCTTTTGGCTACAGCGTATTAACCACTTCCGCTGTTTCATCATATAACGCACCTTACGCGGATTCACTTATGTTCATCATACTGACGGCCTAGCACTCACCCGATTTGTGGTTATCAGGAGGATCGTCCTCTCACGATTAAGATCCCGATTGGCGCATACCAACCTTCGTTACATTGTCAGAGCCGCTACTTTATTCAGGCTCCTAGGATCATCTGGTGATACAGATGGTTCACTCATTAAGCGGTGAACAGCGCTTCATACGACTTCACGTCGCACGCCCCAAAATGAGTTAACGTAAATGCACTAAGGGTGGCTTTGAGCGAAAAGCAGACATTGACCGTTAATCGTTTCAACGACGGCAATTAGCCATACGTTGCATGTTTGCTCCCTTACTGGTTTTACGATATCCAAAACCGACATAACGACCATTAAGCAAATACCAAAGTAAAATAGGTATGTGCTCCAATCATATAGCCAAAGAGGATAAAGCGTTAATAGCACTGCTACAGGCCCTAGAATGCTGAAGACAGCTCTGGTATGGTTTTTATTTTTGTGCCAGTTGTATAAGTTTACCAATAGTTCCAAAGATGCAAAAATAGGTAAAAGCGTATTTACAGCTATTCCTTCGAAGTGAGAGAAGAAGCCTAGTCCTAATGCCGATGCAAGTGACCTTAATGCAGGGAGGCAGGCCGTGCCGCTAGCCAAACGCCACTAGAGCCTACTCTGTCTAATATTTTATTTATCATTTGAAAGTCTATTGGTTGATATTACCATCATTCTAAACTCCGTATACAAGTACGGAGTCAATCATTTTAATGAGTCAATTATGGGGCAATGTGTTGGATTTTCGTTTTGCATACAGGTATTTGTCATACCCACAATTACTTTCTCTAAACGTTGAAGGTCATTAATTTTGTCTCGAATGATTGCTAACTTTTGTCGGTTTAATAGCTCAACTTGAGCGCAGTTGCTGTCCATAGACATTAGCGATTTTATTTCTCTTAACGTAAAGCCGAGCGCTTTGGCTTTTGTGATAAACCTAAGTTGTCCTGCTATTGATTCGTCATATTGTCTATAACCAGATATTGGTTTTTCAGGTTGTGTAATCAGTCCTTCTCGTTCATAAAAACGAATGGTTTCTACATTTAAATTTAATGATTGTGCTAATTTGCCAATGGTTTTCATTATTGCCTTTGTGAATACTACTAATCTAAAGTTATATTTAGTTCAACTATCTAATGACTTGATAATGCCACAGACTTCAATTGTACCGTCAGACCCGCAAGAGCTTGCCATTAGTTTTAACTCTTTTTTGAGTGCATTCAATTCCTTCATTCGTTGATTAACTAAAGTTAGTTGCCGATCAATTAATGCATTTACACTAGAGCAACTCTCCTCTGGCTTGTTTTTTAATTCAATGAGTCGCTTAATATCATTAAGCGGAATATCTAAACTTCGACAATGCTTTACGAACTCTAGCTCTTTAAATGCCTTATTAGAATACAACCTGAAATTCCCTTCAGTGCGATCAGGATTTGACAGCAAGCCCTCCTTTTCATAATATCGGATGGTTTGTACTGAATACCCCGATGTTTTCGATAACTCACCAATTTTCATAAAATTTCCAAATAAACTTGACCCTATAGTCACTATAGGATTTATAGTTAGAGCATACAAGTTAATCGGAGATGAAAATGAGCGATTGTGGGTGTGAAGTTGAGCTAAAAGATAACCAGCAAAAAACGGTGCTTTATTGGCTTCTGGCTATCAATGCCTCGATGTTTGTTTTTGAAATTGGCTTTGGTTGGTTATCAGAATCAACGGCTTTAATTGCAGATTCGTTAGACATGCTAGCGGATGCAATCGTCTATGCAATTGCACTATACGCGGTGGGAAAGTCAATCCAACATAAGGCTAATGCTGCTTTAGTGAGTGGCTATTTCCAACTGGGGTTAGGCGTGCTAATTCTAATGGATATTGCTAGAAGGCTGTATGGTGAAAGTGAGCCTCACTCTTGGTTTATGATTGGCGTAGGCATGGTTGCTTTAGTTGCAAATGTGATTTGTCTCATCCTTATTCGAAAGCACAACAACGATGAAGTACATATGAGAGCTAGCTGGATATTTTCAGCGAATGATGTAATTGCAAATCTTGGTGTCGTTATCGCAGGCATACTCGTTATGGTGCTGAAACAGCGTTGTCTGATATCGTCATTGGTAGCATCATTTCAATGTTAATTCTTCGAGGCGCTTACCGAATACTAAGCGATGCTAAACAAGAATTAGCTGTTGCTGAGAAAACACGTTAAACACCAAATGAAGATAAACAATCAACCTTTGGTTGTTCAAAGTAAGGAAACATCAATGAATAGCAAATATCTAGAAAAAACCAAGATAGTAAATTTTGAACACTCTACAATTCAATCATTAATTTCTGAGCGTAATTGGCAAGAACTCGATGACTTCAACAAAATTGGTGCAGCCTACCAATTTGTTAAAGATGAAATATTATTTGGTTACAATGAGAGTGATGATATTTCAGCAAGCAGTGTTTTAGCCGATGGTTACGGACAATGCAATACCAAGGGTAACTTGCTGATGGCTTTGTTACGAGGATTAGGTATTCAATGTCGTTTTCACGGCTTTACTATTGAGCAGCGATTACAAAAAGGAGCTATTCCAACTTATGTATTTTGGTTAGCACCTAAATATATCATTCATAGTTGGATTGAAGTTTATTTCAAGGATCGTTGGATAAACTTAGAAGGCTTTATATTAGATGAACAATATTTAAGTTCACTACAGCACAAATTTAGTCAAATAAAAAACGAATTTTGTGGTTATGGTGTTGCAACAAAGTGTTTCTCTTCGCCAGATACAGATTGGCGTGGTCAAGATACCTATATACAAAAAGAAGGTATTCATGATGATTTTGGTGTTTATAATTCCCCTGATGAGTTTTATCTCGAAAAAGGAACTAACTTATCAGGAATCAAACGTTGGATGTATCAACGAGTGATCCGTCACTTTATCAATTTTAACGTAGTCAATGTAAGAAATTTAAAAGTTCTTGAGGTGGAAAATGCACAATCATAGCCATAGCCATTCGCATGGAAAAGACGACCGTATAGGTTGGACATTTTTCCTTAATGTTTCATTTACTATTATCGAATTTATTGGTGGTTGGCTAACCAACAGTACCGCTATTATGGCTGATGCTGTACATGACCTGGGTGACAGTTTATCTATAGGATTCGCTTGGATACTGAGTCGTTTCTCGGATAAAGAAGCATCCGATAGATTTAGCTATGGCTATCGTCGTCTTACCCTGTTTGGCGCATTAATTAACAGTATTGTATTAGTTATTGGTTCTGTCTGGGTGCTATTTGAAGCAATACCAAGATTATCTAATCCTGAAATGCCAATGGCTGAAGGAATGTTGGGTCTTGCATTACTTGGGGTTGCTGTTAATGGGTATGCAGTATTTAAACTAAAAGCGGGTAAAACGCTGAACGAAAAAGTACTTACGTGGCATTTGCTTGAAGACGTACTTGGCTGGGTTGCAGTCCTAATTGTTTCTATCGTGCTGCTTTTTGTAGATTTACCAATATTAGATCCTTTGCTTTCTATAGGCTTTACACTGTTTATATTGTTTAACGTTTTGAAAAACCTGAAAACAACATTGGCACTATTTCTTCAAGCTACACCTGATGAAGAAGTGCAGAATAATATTGAAAAAGCGATAAAGGCTATACCTGAAATTAATGGGATTCATCATATGCACTTTTGGTCATTAGACGGGGAAAGTCACGTATTAACTGCTCACCTAGAGTTAGCCCATAACTTTGAGGTTGATAAATTAATTAGGCTAAAACAACAAGTGGCTAAGGAACTTTCTTCTTATAATTTATCTCATACAACCATTGAGTTTGAGTTTCCTCAAGAAACTTGCCGTGACGAGCATGAAAAACATGCGCATGGCTAGTTTAGAAAACCTTTTTTTGATATTATAATTTTTCATATTTAAGTAGGTGTTTATTTTGAAATTCAATGTTGCGTTAAAAATACTATTAGTCGTTTCGATTGTTTTGCAATCGTTAACTGCTGTTGTATCCGCAACACCTGAGAATCACCAAATAGATATAGAGCACCTTCAAATTCAACATGATCATGCAGATGATCGAAATGTCTCAAATGATAATGTAGGTGATGAGCAGCATAATGAAAAAGATTGTCATCACTGCGGACATTGCAGTGGCAGCCACTTATCTTGGATTTTAGTCAGTAATTCAAATACCACGGGCAAACTAAACATTATCAATAAAACGCCTTATCAAATTGATCAAACAAGTACCTTTCTTGAAGCGATACTTCGTCCGCCCATTTCTTAATTAGATTAATTTTTAATGACCTATTTATCCTTTAATAATGGATAAAGGTTTCGTGTTTATTAATTTTAAAATTAAGAATTTTTATGTATATATATTTAAAAAATGCAGGTTTAGTCCTGTCTTTATGTATGGCTGTGAGTTTTTCAGTTGCCACTTATGCCAAACAGAAAAGTATTTCATGGCTAGATAGTCAAATAAATAAAGATCCCGAAGTTGTTGCGGCTAAAGAGTTACTTAATGCAAGTAATCATAGAGCCAAGAGCTTAACTAAAGCCGTATATAACCCAGAGCTTGAAGCAAGCTATGAAAAAGAGGGTGATTTTGATAATTATTCTATTGGTATCAGTCAAACGATTGATTTTTGGGATAAGCAATCAGCAAATAAAAGCATTGGTGAAATTGGTGTTTATGCAAACCAGCAACAATTGTTATCTCTACTCGATTCTAAAAAGGCTAACGCTTTAACTGCAATAGTTAATTGGCAAGCAGCAAAAAAGGTGGCTCAGTTACTTTCAGTAAGAGAAAATCAATTACAAACGCTCGTTGGAATTATTGAAGATAAGCGAAAAGCAGGACTTTTAGAGCCACTTGACGCTGAACTGGTTTATTTAAACTTGTCCCAAGTTTTCAGTGAAATATCTGAGTCGCAAATTGCTTTGAAAAATGCAGAGGTAAATGTTCAGGAGTTATTGCCTGATTGGACGCCTAATACTACCAATTTGTTTTCATTTACTTTTGGAGCAACAAACTATTCATTTAACTCTCAGTGGGTTGAGGAACATCCAAAAGTTAAACTCGCTAGAGCGCAATGGAAGATAAAACAATCTAAAGCTCAACTAACCACTATGGAATCTAAAGCCAATCCAACCATTGGAGTTAACGCAGGGAAAAGTGGAGATGAAGACTTGATTGGCGTGACTTTCTCAATGCCTTTAAATATCAGAAATAACTATTCAGATACTGTTAAAGCCGCTTATTCAGAAGCAATTGCAGCAGAGGCTAACTTTCGGTCGGTTTATCGAAAGCAGTCATTTGAAGCAAAAGCTAATTATGAATCGCTTATTGTCAGTAAAAAATATTATGAGCAATGGCAAAAACTGACAAAAGGCAGATTAGATAGCAGCGAAAACTTATTAAATAAGCGCTGGGAAGCTGGTGACATTAATACTTCTGACTACTTACTTGCATTAAATCAACGTGCGGAAGGGCTTCATGCAGGAATACGTTTGGAAAATCAATTCAAGCTTGCAGAAATATCCTTCATTTTAAGTATGGGTCAGTTATCCAAATTTGAGATTTGAGCGCTTTGTTTTTTCAGTAGCGAAAAACGAAATCTTAAATTTATTAAAAATATAGGTTACAAAAATGAATACAGTAATTAGTAAAAAATTTTTAGCCGTAGTAATTAGCTGCCTGTTAGTTGGGTTTACTACAAATCATGATGCTTTTGCACAGTCGTCAGATGGAACTGGTTCTGTCACAAACGTTTCGAAACAAGAAGAAAAAGAACATCAAGATGAGCATGAACACGAAAAGGGACATGAAGAAGATAAAGGTGACCATGACGAGCACGGCCATGAAGGTGGTAATAAAGAGGGAGAAGAAGGACATGAAGAAGGTATCACTATTGATCCAAAGAAGATGTCGCTTGCTAACATTAAAGTGGAAAGTGTTAAGCCTGAATATCAATTTAGCACCGTATATGCACCAGGCGAAATAAAAGCTAATGGCTATAAAAGTTATGTGGTATCGCCACGTACAGAGTCAGTCATTATTAGTCGCCATGCAGCGCTTGGAGAGCATGTAGAAATAGGTCAGAAGTTAGTTACATTATTTAGTGAAGCAATGGCACAAGCACAGGCTGACTATTTAATCGCTTCAACCGAATGGCAACGTGTGAAAAAGCTGGGTAACAAGACGGTGAGTGAAAGTAGATTATTACAAGCAGAGACTACATACAATGCGAGTTACGGGAAGCTTATTGCTTTAGGGTTAACTGAAAAAGCAATAGATGGCATTTCTAACAAAGACATAAAAGCGTTTGGGCAATATACATTAATTGCTCAGCGTGAAGGGGTTGTACTTCAAGACGATTTTATCCAAGGGCAACGTGTTGATGCTGGTGATTCAGTAATGTTGTTAGCAGATGAAAAACAACTATGGGTTGAAGCAAAAGTTTCTCCAAATAAAAAGCTGAATTTATCAATTGATTCTCCTGCGGTACTTAAATTAGAAGGCCAGAGTTACAATGCCAAAGTTATCCAAGAAGCCCATACAATTGACCCTATTACTCGTACTCGAATTATTAGGTTAGGAGTAGATAATTCGGATGATAATCTTCATTCAGGCATGTTTGTAAAAGTTTACTTTCAGTTTGCCACAAAGCAGAAAGTGATGGCTGTGCCAGAAGAAGCATTGATCCGCAGCGCAGATGGTGATTGGACAGTATTTGTCGAAGACCACCCTGGAGAATTTAAAGCTGTAGAAATAGAACTAGGCCGAGCCTTAGGTGGTTTTAGAGAAATCATTGGCCTTGATAGTGGAACGCGAATTGTAACTAAAGGCGCATTTTTTGTTGCGTCTGAAATCGCTAAAGGCGGATTTTGATCCGCACAACCACTAGGGAGCAAGACTATGTTTAATAAAATAATAGATTGGTCTGTTAATAATAGACTCCTGATTTTGATTGCGCTGTTTGCCACTATGGTTGGTGCAGTTATGGTGATCCCAAAATTAAATTTGGATGCCTTTCCTGATGTTACTAATGTTCAAGTTGCTGTAAATACTGAAGCGCCAGGACTGGCTGCTGAAGAAGTTGAACAACTCATTACGTACCCCATTGAAGCGGTAATGTATGCCCTACCTGATGTAGAACAAGTGCGCTCAATTTCTAAAACAGGCTTGTCTGGCGTTACGGTTGTTTTCAAAGAAGGCACCGACATTTACTTTGCAAGACAACTCGTATTTGAGCGTCTTCAAGCCGCAAAAGAACTGATACCAGAAGGTGTTGGGACACCCGAAATGGGACCAAACACCCTGGGCTAGGCCAAGTATTTCAGTATCTTCTTATTTCAGATAAAGGTGCAGGTTATGATGCTATGGCACTCAGGAGTCTCAATGATTGGGTAGTAAAATTACTCGTTATGCCTGTCGATGGAGTCACTGATGTATTATCTTTTGGTGGTAATGTTAGGCAATACCAAGTCAATGTCGATCCATCTAAGCTCTTAGCATATGAACTAACGCAAGAAGACGTTGTTGGTGCCCTAGATAACAACAATGCGAATGTTGGCGGATGGTACATGAACCGTGGGCAAGAGCAGCTTGTGATTAGAGGCACAGGCTGGTTTGAGAGTGGTGAGGCTGGCATCAGTAATATCAAACAAGTTCCCGTTAAAACAGTAGATGGTACGGTTGTTACGGTTTCAGATATTGCTAAAGTTGAAATGGGCAGTGAAATTCGTCAAGGTGCTGTCACCATGACGCGCAAAACCGAAGACGGTAAAGTCGAAAATTTAGGCGAAGTTGTCTCTGGCATTGTCTTAAAACGCATGGGTTCAAATACTAAAGCCACCATTGATGGTATCAATGCAAGAATTCCATTAATTAATCAAGCATTGCCAAAAGGTGTTCGCTTTGAGCCTTTTTATGATCAGGCTGATTTGATTGAAAAAGCGGTAAATACAGTGGTTGATGCACTATTACTAGCATTTATTTTCATCTGTATTGTATTAGCACTATTTTTAATGAATTTACGTGCAACCTTCTTGGTATTAATATCTATTCCAATTTCAATTGGTATCGCGTTAATGATCATGGCTTGGTGGGGCATTTCTGCAAACCTTATGTCACTGGGTGGCATAGCGGTCGCTATTGGTATGCTTGTAGATGGCTCAGTGGTTATGGTTGAAAATATGTTTAAACATTTAAATAGACCTGACGCGACACATTCGAAATCGGTAAAGGAACGTGTTCCAACTTCTGACGCAGATCCGCACGATGTAGAACACGATGAGCACGGCATTAAATTACGTCTGCAAAATGCAGGTAAAGAAGTGGCTCGTCCCGTCTTTTTTGCTGCCTCGATTATTTTAGTCGTATTTGCGCCATTGTTCAGCTTTGAAGGGGTTGAAGCAAAGTTATTCCAACCTATGGCAATAAGCATCATCTTAGCCGTTGTATCTGCGATTGTGGTTGCGTTGTTTATCGTACCTGCACTGGCAACTTATTTATTTAAGTCAGGTGTAAAAGAGAGGGAAAGCTTTGTTCTTAGGTCATTAGACAAACTCTACAGAAAAGGGCTTACATTCGCACTAAAACGCACCAAGTTAGTCATTTCAGCCGCACTTATATTAGTTTTCTCTGCCTTTGCATTAGTTCCATTAATTGGTACTGAATTTGTACCTGAGTTAGAAGAAGGGACGATAAACTTAAGAGCAACGCTGGCACCTTCTTCCAGTTTAGATACCGCGCTCACTGTGGCACCAATTCTAGAAGAAAAACTAATGGCTTTTCCTGAAGTAACCTATGCATTAAGCCGAATTGGTCGAGCCGAAATAGGTGGAGATCCAGAGCCTGTGAATAACATAGAAATTTACATAGGGTTGAAGCCTGTTTCTGAGTGGACCAGTGCATCTAATCGATATGAACTTCAAGGGAAAATGGAGAGATCTTTAGAGGAGTTTCCTGGCTTACTACTAAACTTTTCTCAACCTATTGCGACTCGTGTTGATGAGTTACTATCTGGCGTAAAAGCTCAGTTGGCGATAAAGTTATTTGGCCCTGAGTTAGACGTTTTAGCAGCTAAAGGACAAGAGATCGAAGCGGCTATAAAGAGTGTTGATGGTGCAAGAGATGTTGCTCTTGAGCAAATTGCAGGTGAAGCGCAACTTGTCGTAAAACCTAATAGGCAAGAGCTATCGCGCTTTGGACTTTCAGTTGTTGATATAATGGAAGTTGTGCGAGATGGTATTGGAGGGGTTGAAGCTGGACAAATCATCAAAGGCAATGAACGTTATGATATTTACGTGCGTATTGAAGAAGAGTACCGACAAAATAAGGAAGCTATTTCAGATATTCGAATTCAGTCACCAACAGGCGCCTGGGTACGCTTAGGTGATGTTGCAACTGTTTCATTTGAATCAGGTCCTCCTCAAGTAAGGCGCGATGATGTTCAAAGGCGTGTCGTTATTCAAGCAAACGTTCAGAATAGAGATATGGGTAGTGTAGTAGCCGACATCAGAAAAGTTATTGCTGAGAAAGTTGACCTACCTTCAGGTTACTCGGTAGCAATAGGTGGCCAATTCGAAAGCCAGCAGCGTGCTCAAAGCAGACTAGCTATCGTTGTACCTCTATCTTTAGCGCTAATTGCATTGTTACTTTACTTTGCTTTTGGCTCTGTTGGTCAAGCTATGCTGATATTGGTCAACGTGCCGCTTGCTGTAATTGGCGGAGTTTTCTCCTTATATTTATCTGGACAATACTTGTCTGTACCAAGCTCCGTTGGCTTTATTACCTTATTTGGTGTAGCGGTATTGAATGGGGTCGTTATGGTAGAAAGTATCAACCAACGTATTAAAGACGGTCTAGAAGCATCTAAAGCCGTTTTTGAAGGCGCTACTTCAAGATTAAGACCTGTACTTATGACTGCTATAACATCAGCTTTAGGTTTGATACCGATGTTAATGTCTAATGGTGTTGGTGCAGAAATACAGCGCCCATTAGCGAGTGTTATTGTTGGCGGCTTGGTAACTGCAACACTGTTAACATTATTTGTTTTACCTGTTTTATATCGCTGGTTTTCAGAGAAAAAAATAAAAGAGCTATCCAGATAAAATTACTGTGAACTCTAACCCCACGCTAAAGTCACGTTTAGCGTGGGGTTATTGAGTAGATGAACGAAAAGAAAGATTAGATTTAACAATAAACTAATAGTCATGACTGCTTTGTCGGAATATTTGTCGTTAAACAGGCCAAAGCTAACTTCCGCTTTCGTATCTTTGCAGTCTTAATCTCTATGTGTCTCAAGGTCGGATTATGGCACAGACTGTGTGAAAACTCTGATCACCTTTTGGTCTAAGTATGTTCTGCTTATGATCTATTAATCTATACATTTAGTTCACTTAATATACTGATATTTATATAATTAGACTATTGATTCAGTTGAGGGTTGAGGCAGTATGTCAAAGTTTATAAGCGGTGAAAGTCGTGACCAATCAACGTTATTTCCAGAATCGTTGGAAGATTACGTCAGTGAAGATAATACGGTCAGAGTGATTGATGTTTTCATTGAGGAACTAAATCTAGCTGAATTGGGGTTTAAAGGATTAACTTTAAAGTCCACAGGCCGCCCTAAGTATCATCCAGCCACATTATTAAAACTGTATCTTTATGGTTACCTCAACCGTATTCAATCATCCCGCCGATTAGAAACCGAATGCCAACGCAATATTGAACTGATGTGGCTACTTGGTAAGTTGGCACCCGACTTTAAAACGATTGCTGATTTTAGAAAAGACAACGGAGATGGTATAAAAAATGTGTGCAAAACGTTTGTTGAAGTCTGCCGTCGTCTGAATATGTTTGAGAAACCAGTTGTTGCCATCGATGGTAGTAAGTTTAAAGCTAGCAACAACAAAGGCAATAATTTTACGCCAAGCAAAGTTAAATTCCACATCGACCGAGTCGAAAAGAACATTGAACGTTACCTTGAATTACTTGATGAAGCCGATAAAGAGCAAGCTAACGTCACAAAAATTAAAGCCACAAAAGATAGGCTAGCTGACTTTCGCAGCCAGTTAAAAAAACTACACGAGATTAAAGAACAAGTTGAAGCTCATCCTGACAAGCAAATATCCACTACTGATCCTGATTCACGTTTAATGAAAACTCAAGGTTTTACAAGAGTTGTGAGTTATAACGTGCAAAGTGCGGTTGATACCAAGCACCACCTTATAGTGGCGCATGAGGTGACCAACGTGCCAGATAGAGGCCAGCTTGCGTCAATGACAAAACTCGCACAAAAAGCATTGCGCAAGGAAGATATAAGGGTATTAGCAGATAAAGGTTACTTCAGTCAGCCCGATATAAAAGATACTATCGATTTGGGTGCAGAGCCAATCATGCCCAAGACGGATACATCGTCCTCTGAAAAGAAAGGGATATTTAACCGCTCACTCTTCAAATACGATGCAAATAAAGATATTTACTTATGCCCCGCTGGTAATGAACTTCAAAATCGAATGCAGGTATTTGAGCAAGGTAAATACCTTGATGTTTACTTCAATCACATTGCTTGTCGAGATTGTAAAATAAGAAGTCAGTGCACTAACTCTAAAAAAGACCCTAGTCGAATAAGGCGGTGGGTGCATGAGATTCTGACAGAAGAAATGCTTCAAAAGCTAAAGAATGAACCTGAATTGATGCTTCATCGCAAGCAAACTGTTGAGCACCCCTTTGGCACAATTAAACTCTGGATGGGAGCTACCCACTTACTAACACGAGGTTTAAAAAGCGTGGGGACAGAAATAAGTCTTCATGTCCTAGCTTACAACTTCAGAAGAATGATAACAATTATGGGAGTTAACGGCCTAAGTAAAGCAATTAGAGTAGCGTTGCCATAGCAGTTTCGCTCGCGCGGAGAAAATTGCGATACTGAGAAAAAATCGATCGCAACCATCTTAAATGGTTTCAAACTAAGAACATACCCAAGACAATTTATTAAAAATTAGTTTTCACACAGTCTGGGCACAGAGCCGACCTTCGGCTCTAACTCGTTTTTGTCCAAAAGTGAGTTACAACGAGTATGATACTTTAATATTCAGTTGTAGCTTGATTTGGACTTGATAGTAGCCTTTAGTATGAATTTTTATTTTTAGTCATGTTGAATCATAAGCGGTTCCAGCAGAGTTGCTTGATTGTTTAGCATGAAACTTTAATCCTCTCCTACATTCACTCGCACTGGTAAGCTGAAGCCATACTCATGAATTCATCAACTATCGTGCTTAGCTGGGAAAACCTAGTTTTAACCTCGTATAAGTACATCAAAAGTTTTTGATTGTTGGTTTCGCAATTCAGATAAAAAGGTATGGTTATTAAGTAGTCAGCAAGTGCTGGTGGTATGATTTCAACATGACCGGCATTGTTACGAAGCTCGAAAAACTCTAAGTCACTAACAGCAGAAATGTTAAGCTCATTTAGTTCATCACTTTTGCTCTTAACATACTCAATATCTGCCTTCATTGCCCAAAAAGGTACCCAAGCTGAGTTGCTGAAGTTATTTATAAGTTTTTTAAAATCACATTTTTCAGTCAGGCTACAATCTAAGAATTCTAAATTAGCTTCGTTGATGTCATAAGTTAATGATTTTACAGCCTCAAAACTGTCTTTTATGACACCAGTCTCTTCAGTAGAGGCAAACTTTATACGATGAAGCCAATATAAAACTAAACCATCAGCATACTCGCTGCTTAAACTTTTAAGGTTTATTCCAGCATAACTCTCAACAGGAATAAACTGGCCGTTCCAAGTAACCGGTTCAGAGAACAGAAATGTACCTTGGTTAAGCTTGCCATTAAAGTGATCGATAATAGTTGAGTAGTCAAAAGTTGGCTCTACACTAGAGTTGTCAGCGGGGTGACGTAATTGCAAATAAACTATTGATAAAATAGAGCAAAGTAAAATGGCAATGATAAACCACTTTGAGTTTTGATATTTTGAGTATTTATTCAGGTTTGTAAACATAACAGCCTCCATATATATGCTTAATAATGTACAGGTATACGCAACATATAGAGGCAAAAAAAGCCTAATATTTTTAAAAAATTACTTTTTATCTAAACTCACCGAGAAAACCCCGTGATCAGAACAAAGTGATGTCGCGGGGATGAATAGGTGTCACCCCTGCTCTTGGATATATTTTCGTATAGTCTCTGCGCTTGCATTCCCTACAGAACACACAAAGTACCCATCTGACCAAAATGTTTTCTCTTTCCAAAATTGGTTTTTCAGATAAGGAAATGATTTCCAGATTTTAGCGGTTGTGGCTTGCTTAATCCTCCTTGCGTGCTGGTTTACTGAATATCGAGTGCCGATTGTAATCAGCATATGAATGTGATCTTTGTCTATCTCAACCTCTTCGATCCTAAAGTCAGATGATAGAGAAACATCGAAAACCGTTTTCTTTACAAACTCACCCTGCCTTCCGTTTAGCAGAGGTTTTCTGTACTTAACCACCAAAATTAAATGAAGCGAAATTAGATATTTGCAGTGAGATTTAGTTTCATATTCCATCTTGACAACTTGGCCTTATACAGTAGTCTATACAGTATATGAAAAAGACGCTCAGATACAACTACAGGCTAAACCCTACGCCAGAACAAGAAGTTAAGCTCATTGAGTTTGGTGCGATAGCTCGTGGCATTTGGAATCTGTTGTTGTCTGAAAATATGCGTCGTTATGAATACGATAAAACATTCCTGTTTTACAAAGATATGGCTTCTCTCCTCAAGGAAATTAAGCCATTCGAGGAATTTAGCTGGATTAAAGCGTTTGATTCTGCTGCTGCTCAGCAGGTTGCTCGCGACTTGGAAACAGCGATGAAGAATGCATTTTCTAAAGGTCGTTTGCAGCATTTTCCAAAGCACAAAGTTTCCTACAAAAGGAAGCGGCTTCACAATGATAGCTTCCGAGCGGTCAATAATTCCAACTGTATTCGAATTGAAAATGACGCTATAAGCATCCCAAAAGTCGGTAAAGTGCCAATCGTTCTGCATCGTGAGCTAGTGAGCAAAATTAAGACCGTCACTGTTCAATATCGTCACGGAAAATGGGAATGCAGTATCACTCAGGAAGTGGAATGCAAAACGGCTAAACAAGTTTTGGAAACTATCACTGGCTTTGACATCAACTCAAAGCAAACGGTTGTTGGTTCGAACGGATTTGTGGCCGATAATCCGAAGTTTTTAAAACAGTCAAAAGAGAAGCTAAATCAATTGCAACGCCAGCTTGCACGTCGAACCAAAGGTTCAAATCGCTGGCAAAAAACAAAACAACGCATCAATAAATTACACGGAAAAATCTCAAGGCAAAGGCTGGACTTTGCGCACAAAACTTCACGACAGATAATCAATGAAACTGATATAGCGTGTTTTGAAGATTTAAACGTAAAAGCGATTCAAAAGTTCAATGGCAGCATGGTTGCCGATAACGTAATGGGGCTGATAACTCAGCTTTCAAAATACAAAGCTGAGTTAGAGGGTAAGTTGTATCACGAAATTGGTCGATTTGAGAAGTCCACTGGGATCTGCTCAGAGTGCGGCCAAAACCATGTTTTAACATTGAACGATAGATATTTCACTTGTGTAGCTTGCGGAACGTATCAAAACCGTGATCTATCGTCGGCTAAGAGCATAGAAAAGACAGGTGAATTAGATTTAATTGCGGCTGGCATCGTCGCAAGGGTAGCACCCGTATCTCAGGAGAAACAATCCGTTAAAACGAAAGTCTTCGAATTATCGAAGTTGGATTTTGGATCTGAGAAAAAAGAAGCAGCCTAGCCGTTAAGCTAGACTGTAGAAGCCCAGTGATCAGAGCGAAGCGATGTCGCTGGGTAGTTCACTTTGAGGTTGCTCAGCTTTTCGTAGCTCTACCTCTTTTTTGATCTCAAGCTCTTTAAGCTCAACATCACGCTGGTGAGTGGCTTGAATTGCTTTTTGTTCATCGCTCTTTCTATTCTGCAGTCGCTTTTCAAGTTCATCGAATGCAACAGACACTTTCTCTTCTACTGTTTTAGCACGCAAAGACTGTATTGCTCGGTTATATTCTTCATAAGGCATTTTTACAAGAACATATGCATTTGCTACTCCATCAACATTATACAATTCACGCTTTACTCTCTGCGCACCGGCAACACTAACTTCTTCGACAATTGAATCAATAAGCATATTAATTTGAGTCTCAAGGTTTGAATCTAGAGTCTGGTTTTCATATGAACGCTCTTGGCCAGAGATAAGCTGTTTAAAGCTCTTTGCTACATCAAATTTAGCTCTGAGCTCGGCTGCTTTTAATGCAAAAGGAGGTTTGTTTGATGAACCGAATCCAACGCCAAATACACCTGTTGAGTCAGATTGTGGTACATCTAAGTACCAATCTGGAATACTATTAATGAGTTGGTCCATTTTCTCGGTTTTTTTATCAACTTGCTTTTGGTGAGCAACTTCTATCTGTTCAATTTTTTCATGAATACCGTTACTAGAACATGCTGAAACTGTTAGTACAGTGATCGCGATTAATAGGTGACGTTTTAAAGTTTTCATGCATTTCTCCAAATTTGAATTTCAAAAGTAACGATACAGGATGTTTAAAAACGCGCATTTTTAAAAAAACTTAAATTTGATTAACCAGCAGGACAGTATTTAAGATCCGTATAACCCCCAAATTTGTGAGGGTTATTGAAGAAACTAAAGGATTTTTGCATGAACAAATTCGCCATATTGTTTGGGTTGTCATTTATTTTGCCCAGTAAAGTAATCGCTGTAACTGGTGGAGGAGATCAAGGCGGCCCAGCATATGAAAGTTGGCAAGGGTTGATTATTAAAGATGAAAATCGTTGCTATCCTGAGGTTAAGTTGCAGGCTTGACCATTCCGAGAGCGCTATTTGCTCCCTTACCTTTTCTAGATAGTAAAAACTAACATCTAAACAAATGATGACCTGAGTGTGGCCAACTGAAAACTATTTTAATTTTAAGAGCTGTTAATTTCGTTACTTTTACATTATACAAGTTTATCTTTAGTTTAGGGTGTATTTACATTTACGCATATCTACAGCTTTGTCCTTTCTAGCCATACTTCTCATTCTAAATATTTAATGACTTTGTTTTCTTAGTTGAAATATAGATTAACTTCAGACCTTATTTCTTTCGTCAAACCATCAACAGGATCTACTTACATCGTTATTTAAATATAAAATATATTGTATACAATGATAATTATATGTTACAAAAGTGTTTCTCTTTCCGGGTTGGATAGAGAAAACAATAATTATCAAAGGTAAATTATGAAAATTAAAACATTAATTCTGGCGCTACCTATACTTGGAGCAAGCTCTTTAGCTCAGTCAGCTAACCTGCAAGAGCGCTTGTTTACACCAAAAAATGCAGAAATTGAGCGCACACATCATCACGGTGTAGATCACCAACATAATGAAAAAGCCCCTATAGCTGAGTTGCAAAAGCAGCCGCAACAACTTAATCAATTTATGATGCGCAGCCAAGCCGCCGTTGTCAGTTGTGATTTAGCTGCGATGGCAAGTGCAAGCACTAGTACAATTATCACTGAACTTAAAAGCCAAGGTACTAGTTGTATTAATGAACTTTTTAGTGCGCCATCTTCTATTCAGAGTCAGGTTTATAGTTCAGATAACATGTATGCCGTTGCAAATCATGCTAAGTCACTCTCACAGACTTATGCTGGTGGTGGAGATGTTGATTTAGAAGCGCTGTTTTTATATTTGCGTGCGGGTTTTTATGTTGAGTTTTATAATGCTGACGTGAATTTTAGCTCTTGGGTACAACCTGCAGTAGTTGATGCTATAGATGCATTTGTAAACAATAGCCACTTTTATGATGATAATGATGGACACGGTAAAACACTTGCTGAAGTTATCATAACTATGGATAGTGCTGAGCAGCAGCATCGTTACTTAAACGTAGTAAAGCAGTGGTTAACGCGCTTCAATGAGAGTTATGCTGCAAAATGGAATATGCGCAGCGCTGTTAATGGTATTTTCACGCTACTTTATCGTGGCCAGTGGAATGATGCATTTGTAACCGCTATCGGCACTGATACTGACTTAGTTGCTAAGCTAAGCGCATTTACTCAAAAGCAGTGGATGATAGACTCAGATGCACAATACTTGATTGTTAACGCTGCCAGTGAACTAGCTCGTTTAAAACAATATTCAGGCACGCCAATACAAGAAAGTGTTGATACTGGTTTGAAAGCTATTTTTAGCACCTATAACAGTTTTGGTTATGGTGATGCAGTATGGCTTGCAGCAGCTGATTCTGTAAGTTATTACGCAGATTGTAATGACTACGGTATTTGTGGCTTTGTTGATGAACTAACTCAACAAGTGTTGTCACAAAATTATAGCTGTAGTAGTACTATAAAAATTCGCTCGCAAAATATGACGGCTATTCAACATGCAGCAGCATGTGATGCTATGGGCGCTGAAGAAGGGCTTTTTCATAATAAGCTAGCCACAAATAACACCCCTGTTGCTGATGACAACAATAACTTTTTACAAGTAAATATATTTGACAGTAGTGACGATTATAGCAAGTACGCAGGTGCTATCTTTGGTATAAATACTAACAATGGTGGTATGTATTTAGAAGGTGACCCATCTGTAGCTGGCAACCAAGCTAATTTTATAGCTTATGAAGCAAGTTATGCCAATGCAGAGCACTATGTATGGAACTTAGAGCACGAGTATGTTCACTATTTAGATGGCCGTTTCGACTTATATGGTGACTTTAACGCACCCACAGAAGATATTGTCTGGTGGTCAGAGGGGGTTGCAGAGTATGTTGCTAATTTAAATAACAACGATGCTGCAAAAGCCACTATTAGTGATGGCTCGCGCTATACACTAGCGCAAATTTTTGACACCACCTATGATGGATTTGATCAAGATCGAATTTATCGCTGGGGTTACTTAGCTGTTCGCTTTATGTTTGAACGTCACAACAACGAACTTGATGCTATGTTGGCTCATACCCGCACTGGTAATTGGAGTGCCTATAAATCAAAAACTGTAGAGTGGGCCAATAATTATGAGAATGAATTTGTACAGTGGTGCGATGACTTAGTTGCAGGTACGAGCACTAATACCCCACCAATAGCACAAATTAATGGCCCATATTCTGGCATGCAAAATAACAGTATAAGCTTCACGAGTAATGGTAGTAATGATAGCGATGGTAGTATCGCTAGTTATCAATGGAACTTTGGCGATGGTAGCAGTTCAAATCTGGCAAATCCTACTCATAGTTACACAAGTGCAGGAGAATACACCATAACATTAACTGTGGTTGATAATGAAGGTGCAAGCCAAACTGTCACTACAGTAGCAACTATCGAAGCTGACAGTAGTGTTGATGATGGTGTGCTATTGAATAGCCAGCCAATTAACATCAGTGGCGCTCAAGATGAATTTTTATATTTCACTTTTGATGTTCCTTCAGGCGCCAGCGACCTTATGTTTAATTTAACTGGTGGTACAGGTGATGCGGATTTATATGTAAGTTTTGAAGTAGCACCGAGTGAAGCTATATATGATTGTCGCCCTTACATTGGTGGTAACGAAGAGTCGTGTACTATTAATCCTGCACAAGTAGGCCGATACCATGTGATGGTTAGAGGTTATAATGCATTTGATAACGTTCAGTTAACAGCATCATTTACCCAAGTGACTTCTAACGTGCCAGATGTGTGTGCTAGTCAAGGCAGCCGAAGCAGTGGCCGCTTAAATGATGGCGAAGTAATTTGTCTAGGTAATAGCGATCCTATGTGGTTTAGCATTGCAGATGTTCAAGGCCAAAATGGTATTGCCATCACCACCGCTAATGGTAGTGGTGATTTAAGTCTAAGCTACGCTGCAAGTGGTTGGCCAAATGGTAACAATGAAGTGGCTGAGTCAAATAATAGCGGAAATGGAGAGTGTATTTATATTTCAGGCCAGAGTGAATACTGGGGCTACCTAAAAGTAGCAGGTAATAGCACTGGTGCAAGCTTAGTCGTCGACTTTAACAGTCAAGGGTGTCCTTAGTTAATATATAAACTTAAAGCGTGATCTCACGTACTTTATATAATGGAGTCATCAGTTTTCTGGTGGCTCTTTTTTTATAAAGAAACAAATGCAAAGGTTCATTTATTCAAAGTCAAAACCCCCTTTATCTTTTTTCTGGTGTTTTAAACTAACTATAAATTGAACTACTTGGATGTAAAGTTGATAAATAAACATTCAATTGTACTTACGTTGCAAAAGTGTCGATAAAGCAGACAACTTCAATATTGATGAGTGCATTGAAAGGTAATTAAATTAGGGCATAGATGGCTGAGTATGAAGAGAAAGGAAGCAACTCAGTTAACGCTGGACTAAATAATGGTTATCTAAAGAGAAGCTTAAAGCCACTTTCTTGCGAAAGTGGCGTCGTCCTATTGTTAAGCTTAGGACAAAGTAAGCTCTTGAATAAGGCGAATAGGCTCACCATCAACATTTAAAATGGCCTTTACAGAAATCTGTTGTGGTTTGTCAGTTTTTGTTACTTTGAAGGTGTATGTTTTTTGTTCATAAGGTGCTAAATCAACACTTTTCTGTTGAGATTTTGCGGGAGTGGCTTGCTCGAATGATGTCGAGGTTAGAATAATGTCACCAATTGTATCTCCAGAATAAGGCCCAGATAAATTAAGCTCTACTAACCAATAGTCTTCATGCTCTTTCGTTTTAATTACATTAAACTCAACGCCATTAAACGGGGTTACTCGCTTTGAGAGCGTAGATTGGTGCGTTAACGACTTCCATTTGAGAGTTTGCGCAATAGTAACCTTATCAGCATTTATTTCTGTTGGCAGTGAGATATTATGTGTTCCTGAGCTCAAGCTGCGTTTTAGCTGATGAGTTTTGCTTGGCTTATTAGCACTATTTGTGAGTGTCACTTGTGCAGTAATTTCTAAAGGGGAATCAGTTGGATTGACAACTCTTAAAAAAGGCTTCTGTTGGTGATAATAAATATCAGATTTAACCCCGGAAAGTGTACTAAAACCAGCATTATTTAATGTGGCTATATATTGACTTTCTAAGGCCTCTAGTTCAGAACTGGCTTCATCGTGCAGCTCTATAGAGGGTAATTTTGCTAAAATATTACTCAACTCAAGATCGCATTGTGGTATAAACCCCTCGTGTTGCTGGCAGGTTTTAAAAACTCGGTTTAGTAGATCATAATTTTTAAAAAGCCAAGGGTTTGTAAGCGCATTCTCTGCTGTGATAGGCAACAAGCGAGAAGGGGTAGGATTAAATAAGTAAGGGGTGATTTTATGATTGTTATTTTGACCTAACAAGCTGATCTTTTCGCTGTTAAGTGTTGCAATCATTTGCTTATTCAGGGGAATAGAAAATTGTTGGGTTACTTTCTTACTACCACGTTGAGCGTGTAAGTTAATGCTTAATTGTGCTTGCTCGAGCGTTAGGTTTATTGCAAGTTTCTTATCTGCGATTAATGCACTTTTTATCTCAGGTGTCAGGGCTATTTGCTTTGCTTTAAAGTTATCGTAGCTTTGTGCATTTATAATTAAGTGACTGCCATCTTCAATAAGCAGCATCAGCAATTGATCATCACTTGCCTGCTCTTCACCAACAAAAGTACGGCGATATTTTTGGTTTTTTTGGTTACGCTTTCCTTGTAGTGCTATGCCAATTTTTCCTCGATGTAATTGAGCAGCTTCGAACTCGATTAGCGCGGCCACTTGGTGTTTATTTGCCACATCAATGAGCGAACTCGGCTTTGGAGCAGGAAAGTCCATGACTGGGTGATTAGCCGTTGAGGGGGGGGTAATATCTAACCGCGATAATGCCGTCGATTGAGTGTTACGTAGCCAGTAAGCGTTACCGTCTTGCTCCCAAGGGCCCGATACAATATGGAAGCTAGGCTGGATATTCTCTACAAAATCAGCAAAACCTTGTTCTATTTCCGACCAATTTTTAAAAGTACTCTTAAGCAGTGAGTTAGCTGTTGAAAGTGTGGCTTCGCTGTGTGGGTTCGCTAATCTGAGCTCTTCAATAAAGTGAGCAAAGTACTGTGCCCGTTCAGGAGAGCTTAAAAGGTAATGAATTATAAAAAAATTAAGTCCACGTTTTAGTGCTGGATCGTCATTTATTTCTTCAATTGTAGGTTTATTTGCGCTGTAATATTGTTTTAAACCGGTTTCAATGTAATTCATTGGGGCGCGATCAAATACCATGACGGTGAGTTGTTTTTGCTTAGGATCATAAACATGGTGAGCAATCGAATCAGCTAAACCTTCGGTGATCCAATTAGGTGCCCACGTTGAATGGCCGTTTAATGCCATATGAAAAGCATGCATGGTTTCGTGAATAACTATATAACGCTGATGGTGCTCACGGTGGCTGGGGAAATTATATCCGGCACGGTTATAAAACATAGTTTCACCACCGGCCGTTTTATGTACTCCACGTAAAAAACCATCATCAAGCATGGCTTCTCGTACACGGGAGCGACTACTACCATAAACAACTGCAATGCGTTGGCGCTCAATATTTGGGGGAGCCATACCAAATAAAGCAACATAATGTGGATATGCCATTTCAAGTAGCTCTAAGTATAGCGTGACCTTCTCTTTGGGTAGATCACTTTTTAGCGCAAAGTGCTTACTTACCCACCAGTTGTAGCCCCGACTATTTCCTATTTTGCCATCGCTGTATGTATATGGAATTGTTTTTCCTAAAAACTCAATATCGATATTATTGAGTGTGCTGGTATAGCCCTGGACGGTAATGTTTGCTTGCATTTTACTTGGGCCGCTTTTTATGTTGCCGATATCAGGTTTATTATTCGCACTAGTATTAGGCGTGGGCTGACAGGCAGTGAGTAGTAAAGTTAATAATGTGAGAGATATAATTTTTGTCATTTTAGTTGCTTTGCTTGTATATTGTATGCAATATAAAATACTGCGTTTAATTGAAAAAGTAAACTATGAATAATAACCAACAATTACAATCAGCAGCACAGCAGGAAACTGGTAAAAATAAACAAACTTGGCGTAGCTTTGGGTTAGGTTTCTACTTGGCTAATACCATGGAAATTTTTGAGCGTTTAGCTTGGTATGGCTTTTTTGCAGTATCGTCGGTGTATATGACCACACCCATTGAGCAAGGGGGGGTCGGATTTAGTGATGCAGAGCGAGGCGCCGTGCAGGGGATAATTCCGTTTTTTTTATACTTATTACCTGTGATCACTGGGGCTTTTGCCGATCGCTATGGCTATAAAAAAATGTTTACATGCTCATTTATTGTGATGGCGCCGAGTTATTACTTTTTGGGTCAAGTGACAGACTTTAATTCGTTCTTTATGATTTTAATGTTAGTCGCTTTTGGTGCATCCTGCTTTAAGCCTGTTGTAGTTGGCACTATAAGTCAAAACACTAACGACAGTAACCGGGGTTTAGGCTTTGGTATTTTTTACACTATGGTTAATTTGGGGGGCTTCATAGGCCCGTTAGTGGCTGGGTATTTACGGACTATTAGTTGGGATGCGGTATTTATTATGTCGGCATCTTGGATAGTTGTTAATTTTATTCCATTGCTCTTTTACCGTGAGTCAAGCAGCAAACTACGTAGCAGCATAGGGGCGGCAGCGGTTTTACAGCAAGCTCAACATGTTTTGGGTAACAGCCGTTTCGCATTGTTACTGTTTACCAGTGTAATTATTTTAATGACGGGGGGAGTTAGCTGGTTAACATATACTCAAGCTTTTTCGCTAATTACGATTTGGTTAGCTGCGAACTGGTTATGGGATAAGTGCGTAAGCGTGCAAAAAGCGTCTAAATGGTATCTACAACCGGTGAGGGTTAGCAATCGTAGTTTTGCACTATATTTAGCAATATTAACGGGGTTTTGGACGGTATATAACCAACTTTTTTATACTCTACCTCTGTTTATACGTGACTATATTGATACTCAAGATTTAGTTGCAATCTTGAGCTACTTTAGTCAATCAGCAGTGGATTTTTTTGCTTATGTTGATATTCAGGCTTTAAGTAACAAACTGCAAACACTGGCTGCTACTCATAGTGTAACACCAGTCAAAGAGGTAAATTTAGAGGCTGTGCGTCTAGAGTTAGTCCACTTAAAAGTTAATGTTCCTGTTGCTGAAATAGCGCTATTTTTTAAACAAGCCAGTGCTTCTAGCTTTTCGGCTGAGCAAAGTATGCAATTGGCGCAGCAGTGGCTTAAATACCGACAGGTAAACCCTGAATACCTGATTAATTTAGATTTTGCAGCTATTGTTCTGTTACAAATAATAGTAAGTGTTAAATGCCAGCATTTTAAAGTTATATCTGTCCTAATAAGCGGTTTAATTGTCACAGCAGGTGCTTTTTTAGTGTTGTTATTAATGAGCGCGGGGGTATTACTAAGCCAATTGGGAGGTTTAGTAGTGGTAACGGTTATATTATTAATTGCTTTTGGTGAAATGCTCACCTCTCCAAAAAGCCAAGAGTATGTAGCCAGCATAGCTCCAAAAGGCAGTGCTGCTATGTTTATGGGTTATTACTTTGTATCTATGGCATTAGGCTTTTTATTTGCTGGATTTTTGTCTGGGTGGAGTTATGGTTACCTAGTCAAAGAGATAAAATCCCCCGAAATCATGTGGCTATTATTTGCAGGCATTGCACTAGTTACCGGATTTGGTTTTTATTTATTAGCGCGATACAAAAAGGGCTAAATAAATGATTTTTAAAAATCTGTTTATTTTAATCACCGTGCTTTTAATCAGTCATTGTGAGGCTGCTGCTAGTGATGTGGTTGATTATAAAAACTTAATAGATAGAACCGGAAGCCCATATTATATGCAGGACTTTGAGCAAGGTGGCCACCAACGTTTTAGCCCTCTTTTTGATCTAGGCGCGTGGCATGGACATTTGCTACCAACAGATGAAAACGTCGGCGCGTTCACCGGGTCTGCTATTGTTACTGAGGAGTATTTAAATTTTATAGCGCCTTATCTAGAAAAGCTGACTGTTTATAAAGGCATGAAAGTCGATGAGGCCAATAAAGTGAAGCTAGCAATGCGGGCTTACAGCGAACCCGGCGCGTTAGTGCAAGAGCTGAGCGGTGATGGGGTAAACATAACGCTTACTTTGCGCTTTGTGACAAATCGCACTTCATTAGTTAAAACACAGATTAAAACCACTGAGCCTGTTACATTACATTTCACAGGAAAGCTTATAAACCATTTACGTGCTAACAATGGCACCGAAAAAGCGGGGCGTTCGCCATTTGTGGTTTATCCGAAATTAACCCCCCGATGGCAAGTCACCAGCAATAGTATTGCGATTAGTTTTGGCAAAGTAAGGGCGCATGGACACCTGCTCACCTCGGGGAGTTCACAGTTATTGCTTAAAAAAACGTTAGCGGTTAAAACACGTCATGACGACCTAAGTTACTCAAGCACAACGCACATAAAAAACAATCGCACATTCTACACAAGCTATTCATATTTATTAAATAATCAAGACGTGGTACGTGAAAGAGAGATTGTTGATGAAATTTTAAAGCAACCCGAACACTATTTATCACGTAGTAAATTACGTTGGCAAGAGTATATAAATAAAGCGACACAGCCAATTAGTAACAAGCAGCCAGCCTTACAAAAACTTGCGGTAAAAAGTGTTGAAACGTTAATTGGAAATTGGCGCAGTAAAGCTGGTGCCGTAGGTTTTGATACCGTTAGTCCTGCCGTGACCGGTCGCTGGTTTTCAGGTAATCAAACTTGGCCTTGGGATAGCTACAAGCAGGCATATGCACTGGTAACATTTAATCCAGAGCTTGCTAAACAAAATTTGAATGCTGTGTTTGAGCATCAAATAACGCCAAACGATGCTGTCAGGCCATGGGATGCTGGATTTATACCTGACTTAGTGGCCTATAATTTTAGTGCAAAACGCGGTGGGGACGGCACAAATTGGAATGAGCGTAATACTAAGCCAAGCTTGGCAGCTTGGGCTGTGTGGCAGGTGTTTGAAAATACAGGCGATACTCAGTGGCTCGCGCACATATACCCTAAACTAGTTGCTTATCGTGGATGGTGGCTACGCAATCGTGATCATAATAAAAACGGTGTGCCAGAGTATGGTGCCACGGTTGATAAAGCCCATAATACTCGTGACGGCAAGTTATTATTTAATGTAAAAACCTCGGCAGGTTGGCGAACAAGAAGTGGCTTAAAAAACTATAGGACTTACCTAAACGATGAAGCAACCTTAGAAATTAAAGTTCCGGCACAAACAGCCGCATCTTGGGAATCTGGTCGTGATGATGCTGCTGTGTTTGGTTTTATAAATAATCAACAGTTAAATCGTTATATAAAAAACGGCGGGATTCGTGGTGACTGGCACGTTGGTTTTGCAGAAAATCGTAATGATACAGGTACATTAGTTGGGTATTCATTATTGCAAGAATCTGTGGATCAAGCCTCTTATATGGCTGCTGATAACCGTTATTTAAGTAAAATAGCGAAGCAGCTTAAGTTACCGCACCAAGCAAGTTACTTTTTAAGGCAAGCCGCTCAGTTAAGGGATTATATCAATCGGTGCATGTTTGATAAAAATACAGGCTTCTACTACGACATTGAAATAGCAGATACCCCCTTAGCGAATGGTTGCGCTGGGAGGACTTTAGTAAAAAGAGGCAAAGGTCCTGAAGGGTGGTCACCGTTGTTTAATCAAGTAGCGAGTATGGAACAGGCCAGTGATGTGGTAAAAACAATGCTTGATAACAATGAGTTTAATACTTACGTTCCGCTTGGCAGTGCTGCGCTGACTAATCCGGCTTTCGGTGCGGATATATATTGGCGTGGACGAGTATGGCTTGATCAAGCTTACTTTGGGTTAGTAGGTATGAGTCATTACGGTTATTGCAAACAAGCTCAGCAATTAAGTGAAAAGCTATTAAATCATGCCAATGGTTTGCTTTCTAATGCGCCAATACGTGAGAATTATAATCCGCTTAATGGTGAGCAACAAGGAGCGCCTAACTTTTCATGGAGCGCAGCACACTTATTACTAATTGCTCAAAAGCAAGGTAAATGGTGCCAATAATTGGCACTGTTTAATTCAGTTCACCAGACTAATCACACTATGGCATAAATTAATCACCACTGCTTAAGCTTCACAAATTACAAGAGAATTAACACAAATAGAATATTGTATACAATATTCTATTTGTGTTAATATTTATAGGAGTTACCTTTAAGCACAGGAAATATGATGAAAACAACGAACACAGATTGGCGCTTTTCAGTTATGCCGGCCGTATTCACATGGCTAAAAGAGTCTGAATCTGGATCATTTGAAATAGACTTTGATACAACAAAGAAATACGCTGCAGAAATTTTAAAAGTACAAGGGAAAGGCGGTAGTAGAATGGGGGGCTTGTTGGCTCAGGCACATTAGGTGAAAATAGTTATCTAAGTGTTGATCAGCGTCTTTCTTTACTTGAAGCTCTTTCTGATGTTGCAAAAGAATACGGTGTGCCACTGATCAGTGGTGCTGCGGCAGAAACGAAAGAAGAAATAGCTGAAATTGTAAAGCAACTTGCATCTGTTGGCGTAGATACTGTCATGGTTATGCCACCAAAAACCAAAGAAGCACCTAGTGATGAAGATATGTATGCATATTATGCGCTTTGTGCAACAGCCGCTAAAGAGGCTGGCATTACAATTATGCCTTATAACAACCCAGATGCAGCTGGCTACCATGCGCTCTCAACCGAGCTTCTTAAAAAACTTGCTGCGCTTCCTGAAGTAACTGCGTTAAAAATATCGACGTCAGATGTTTCAATCATTGAGACGATAATGCTAGAAAACAAAGATGCAAAAATTTTGGCAGGTGTAGACACTGTCACTGTGCATGCCGGACTAGCAGGAGCATGTGGCGGGATCACAGGTGTAGGTTGTATCTTTCCAAAAGCGAGTGTGACGATGCAGGAGTATGTAAATAAAGGGGAATGGGCTGAGGCTAACAAAATTTCTCAGGCTATGAATTCCATCTCTTACTTGGATGCTCAACCGCTACTTATGGAGTACCTTAAGTGCGCATTTGGAATTCATCATGACGATAAGGATGGTGGACTTCGTACTTTCGGTAATAAATTAACTCAACAGCAAATTGATGACGTTCGTGCAAGATACCTTATAGCACGAGAGAGGCTTAAAGCTTTGGACTTGTTAGGCTAATTCGTTGTCTAGTTCTGTGAACTACTCGCGCCTAAAGGCATCGAGCTTCCAAGATAATAGCCTAAGCTACTAACCTTTCTTTTTTGACGCTTCGTTGGACACCGCTAGTCGAGCTTTTGACTCGGCTAGTCTTACGATTGCCTCCACGTCCACTATCTGCCTGAGTTATTAGAACTCCATCGCCAGACAACACCGTTCCAGTGTCTAATATTAGGTTAATTGCCCGTTTCTTTATGACCTTTGATGCATTGTTATCTGCATTGTCAGTATTGCCACAGTTACCGCACACAAATAGCTCTTGTGATTTACGGTTGTCGGGGTGAGTGTGATCGCATTCAGCGCACTCCTGACTGGTATGCGGGGCGGGTATTTTGAAGACGGCTTTTCCTGCTTGGTAGGCCTTGTATTTGGTGTAAATCTCTATGATGTGCCAGCCAACGTTTAAAATAGACTTGTTTAGCCCAGCCTTTTGTTTGGCTTTGTTTGACACATACCGACCTTGTTCATCCTGCTTCGCCTTTGGCTTTCGCGTCATGCTTGAGGTTCGTAAAGCCTCGAACACTATAACCTTAGCCTTGCTTTCGATTAACGAACGACTTGTTTTATGTGCAAAATCGTTTCGAATCTTCGCCTTTTTAGCATGGTGCGTAGCAATGCGATGTTTGGTTTTGTTTCTTCGGCTAGAGCCTTTTTTCTGGCGTGATAACTTGCGTTGAAGTCGCTTGATATAGCGGTCAGCTTTGGTCATGTTCGATTTCTGGTTTTCGCAGAAATCGAACGTTATAGAGCCTGCGTGAACAGGAATTGCCACGCCACGATCTACACCAATAGTATGTTCTTCCAGATATTTTTTGGTTGAACCCTGCAAGAATTCCAAATGTTCAGCATTGCTAGGAAGTTCTTCTTCGCTATTGCCGTCTTCATAACAGAAAGATACATAATATTGACCACGCTCTTTGCGCACATATAGCGAGTTTGGGCTCTCGAACTTGCCATGCGCTTTAAAGGATAAGTAACCAATATTATTAGTCTTCGTGCCGATAAATAGTCGTAAGTTTCCATCTTCGCAACGTTCGAAGCTGAACACCTCACGAGTAAGATAGATGCTACCTCGGTCAGTTTTAGGTTTGCGCTTAGGTCGCCCACACACGCCTTTCATGAATTTTTGGTAAGTCTGATACCAGTTAACCGCACTGTTTCGGATAATCTGACTAGGGCATCGAGATAGCCAAGGGGTTAACTCCTTCGACTTGAATTGTGATGTTTTCTGGTCAATTGGGGCATAAGTGCCCGTTGGGTAGTATTTACGTGCAAAGGTGCGGTAATACTTTTCTTCGTCAACTTTGGCATTCCAAATACTGCGTGCGCAACCCATCCACTGGCTTAAAACCAGTTTTTGATATGATGTTGGGTTAGCACGTAGCTTAATGCCAGTTAGCATGCTCTTTCCGTCGGTTGTCAATTGCGGTAACTATTATTACACTTAGCGTTAAATTGTCAATCTAGTCTATAAGTAAAATGTACGAATGGAGAACAGGCAGAAACTGCCTATTTAAAAATAATGCTCATCTAGTATTTGTTACAAAATACCGAAGAGACGTTTTCACTAAAGAGATGTTAGATAGAACCAAAGAGATAATGGAGGAAACCTGTAAGCAAATGGATTGCGAGCTCTTAGAGTTTGGTGGAGAACATGACCACGTTCACTTAATGGTGTCTATTCACCCCAAAGTTGCTGTATCGAATTTGGTTGGCAAATTAAAAGGGAAGTCGTCATATATACTAAGGCGTGAGTATTGGAATCGGATTAAGACGATGCTTTGGGGAAATCACTTTTGGTCGCCTAGTTATTGTGTCGTGTCATGCGGCGGCGCGAGTTTGGATGTAATTAAGCAGTACATTGAAAATCAAAACACACCGCCAAGTGAAAGAGCCGTAAAAACTTCACGCGCTTTAAGTCAGAAAAAAGACTAGTTACCTCTTGCTTGACTCGCCCTTGAAAGGGTGAGATTGCGCAAGCCTAATGTTCAAGTACTAATTAGCTGCACGGTAAGTATTCGCCGTGCAGCAATGAGTATATTTATCTTATAACCCAAATGGGTTTTCGAGGCTATGAGCGGGTTCAGTGAACCACTTTGGACCATTTTCAGTAATATAAAAGTGATCCTCTAAACGCACACCAAATTCACCAGGTACAACTAGCATTGGCTCATTACTAAAGCACATACCTGCGGCTAGAGGTGTTTTATCGCCGCCGACTAGGTAAGGCCATTCATGGATGTCTAAGCCTATACCATGACCGGTACGGTGTGGGCAGCCAGGTGTTTGATACTCAGGGCCAAGGCCTTGCTCTGCTAAGTAAGAGCGGGCAGCGTTGTCGACACTCTCACAACTTTGACCTGTTTGAGCTGCATCAAAAGCGGCCATTTGTGCGGCTTTTTCATAATTCCAAAATTGGCGTTGGCGGTCTGTAGCTTCACCAAATACGTAAGTGCGAGTTATATCTGATAAGTAGTCGTGTACTTTACAGCCAGTATCAATTAAAACCATATCTCCTTTTTTAAGAATTTGTGGCTCTTTGACACCATGAGGAAATGATGTCGCGAGGCCAAACAAAACGATGCAAAAGTAGTTACCAGGCGCGCCAACTTTTTTGTGCGCTTGTTTAATAAATTCTTCTACCTCAGTTGTGCTTATACCCTCATATAGCATGCTGGCTGTGGCCTGATGAACTTTTAAGGTCATATCCATCGCACGCTGTATTAGCATTAGTTCATTGGCTGACTTATGCATGCGGCAATGAGCTGTAACAGGCTGTGCATTAACGAGGTTTAAGCCTGTTTGCGCTTTATTTATGCCATCGAAAATGAAAAACTGCGCGCTTTCGTCAATCCCTACAGTGCCGTTCTCAGCAATGCCCATTTCGGTGAGCACTTTGACAAATAATGCATAAGGACTTTCGTGTTCAAGCCAGCCGCGAATTGGGCCTTCTATAACTTTAAAGCCATTGAGAGAGCCAATTTCAAAATCAGGGGCTATATATTGTACTTCGCCCTTCGCGGGTAAAATAGCACCGACCATGCGCTCACTTGCGTACCAGCGCATACCCGTAAAGTAAGTAAGGTTAGTCCCTGCATTTAAGTAAATTGCATCAATATTATTGGCTTGCATATACTCTTGAGCACGGGCAATACGGGCTAGATGCTCATCAGCTTGAATGGGAATTAAATCGCGAGTCATATTGGAAAGACTAGCAAGTGCTTGTTCTTTCGTTTGAGTACCAATACCTTTGGTCATCATTAGGTTCTCCTATGTATTTGTTTAATTATAATTTTTAAAGAATTAGCGCATAAACCGGTTTATAGAATATGGCTCTAAATTTATGGAGGGGGCTTTATTGAGACACAAATCTGTAATTAACTCGGAAGTTATGGCTCCTTGTGTCAACCCTAAATGCTGATGACCAAAGGCAAAGTACAGGTTATTGTGATTGGGGGCTTGGCCTATTATAGGTAATGAGTCAGGCAATGATGGCCTACAGCCCATCCATGTAGTCTTGGCACTAAGAGGCTGGCTAGCTAATAACGCTTGTGCATGGGGCAGTAAAGCTAATGCACGTTTATTATTAGCCTTTCTATTTATACCCGCAAACTCCACTGTGCCTGCCACTCTTAACCCTTGACTCATCGGGGTCATGATAAGACTCCGTTCAGCGGAAGCTACGGGCCGTGTTAGGCCATGGTTAATATTAACCATACAGTGGTAACCACGCTCGGTATCTAAAGGTGCTGTGTATCCAAGCGGCTCGATGAGAGAGGCACTCCAAGCACCCGCTGCGATCACGACTTTATCGAAATTGAGACTATCTTGTTCATCACTCACCATAAAACCTTCACTTTTAGGCGTGATAGCAACTACTTTCTGTTGACGAAATTGCCCTTTTAATAAACTGAACTTTTGCGCTAATTGGATACAAAATAAATGTGGTTCAATACTATGAGCAACGTCTTCAAATAATAAAGCGTGTTTTATTTTGTCGGATAAACTGGGCTCTAGAGCATGTACTTGCTTTGTATCAAGTAGCTTTACTTTAATTCCTTGCGCTTGATACATAGCCAAGGTGCGCTGCACATCAACCAATGGGGTTTTTTCAAAGGTAAGTAAACTCCCTTGTTTAGTAAGCAGGTGGCCCAGTTGATAGTTTGCTAATAATCTTTCATAAGCATGAATTGCATGTTCATTTAAGGCTTTGAGAGCGTGTGTATGTGCAATAAATCTGGCAGTAGGCATATTTTTAATAAACTGCCAAAACCAAGGGAGAGCTTTTATTGCATAGCGCCAATCAATGCGCAATGGTCCTAATGGGTTAAAAAGCATAGCAGGTAATTTTTTTAATAATGCTACCTGCGCTAGAGGAAATACCTGTTCGGTGGCAAAGTGCCCAGCATTACCTTTTGAACAGCCTTGCGCTAGGCCATTTTCATCGTATAGCGTCACTGCAAAGCCAGCTTGTTGTAACTGTAAAGCTGTGCAAATACCAATTACACCGGCACCGATCACGGCGACTCTTTGAGTTCTTGTATTGGTCAAAATTACCTTCCCCTGATGATAAAAGTAAAACGCTATACGTTTTTTAAAAAATAAATCGATATTGTATTTACTGACAAGTAGTAAGAAAAAGCTCTACAAGCTCTTTCTAACTCATTTTTAGTTATAAATTTCAATTAGTTATGTGTAATTAGTTATTTGTAATCTTTTAAGGGTGTGTACCTATAAATTTAATATTAAAATAGGATATTGATTATTGTATACAATATACTTATCATATCAAGCATAAATTCAGTTCGGAATAGGCAAATGAAAACCAATTGGCATGGTGTAAACCCAGCAATAGCCGCTCAGTTTAATAGTGATGAGTTAGTTAACTCTACATGGCAACTAGTTGGCAGCGCTATAGTAAAAGCTATAGCAGATTTTAAACTACTGGTTGTAAATGAAAAAACTTCTTCATCAACGCTTAACGATACTGCGAAAGCGTATTGTGTTGATGTAAATAAACCTAAATTGGATTAAGTGATGCGCAAAGGAACATTTTTTTGTATAGATGGCCATACTTGCGGTAACCCTGTGCGGCTTATAACAAGTGGCCACCCCCTGTTACAGGGAAATACCATGAGCGAAAAGCGCCAGGACTTTTTAGCTAACCATGACTGGATCCGTCAAGCGCTCATGTTTGAGCCCAGAGGTCACGATATGATGTCGGGCGGTTTTTTATACCCACCTACTAGCGAAGATGGTGATGCAGCCATTTTATTTGTAGAAACTTCCGGCTGCTTACCTATGTGTGGTCACGGTACAATGGGTATTGTTACCTTCGCCTTAGAGCATGGTTTGCTACATGCTAAAACCCCCGGTACTTTAAAACTGGATACGCCAGCAGGACGAGTTCAGGTCAATTATGAAATGACTGGTGGTAAAGTGCAGTGGGTTAAAATTTACAATGTGCCTGCTTATTTAGCGCATCAGTCTATATGTATCAATATTCCAGAGTTGGGCGAATTAAAGGTTGATATCGCCTTTGGTGGTAACTTTTATATTATTGTTGAACCACAGGGCAACTTTAAAGGTATTGAACATTTTAGTGCAGGGCAATTACTCAAATACAGCCCATTAGTGCGTGATGCTATTAATACCAAAATACAATGTATCCATCCGCTCGACTCTACCGTTCAAGGTGCTAGCCATGTGTTATGGACTGGCTCACCCAAAAATTCCAACTCAGATGCGGCTAATGCGGTTTTTTATGGAGATAAAGCCATTGACCGCTCACCATGCGGAACAGGCACTAGCGCCCGCATGGCTCAGTTGTTTAGTAAAGGCTTATTGCAGCAAGGCGATGCATTTATTCATGAAAGTTATATTGGCAGCCAGTTTATTGGCTGTATAGAGCAGGTGTCTGAAGTGGCAGGTCAAACTGCTATTTTACCTAGCATTCGTGGCTGGTCTCGGGTAACCGGAACGAGCACCATTACAGTAGATGACGACGACCCATATGCCTATGGGTTTCAAGTAATTTAACGAGGAGAAAAGCATGACATTAACAGGACAAAGCCTAATTGCCGGACAATGGCAAGGTCGCGCTGAGCAAGGTGAATTTCAAGCCTTTTCACCGGCTAAAAATCAACCATTATCGACACGCTACTTTAATGTAACGAGTACTCAGTTAAATACGGCAGTTGATGCTGCTGATAATGCTTTTATCGAGTACAGAAAAACGAGTTTTAGTCAGCGTGCAGATTTTTTAGAGTGTATTGCAGAGCAAATTTTAGCACTTGGCGATGATTTACTAACGCAAACAGCGCAAGAAACCAATTTACCTATGGCACGCTTACAAGGTGAGCGAATGCGCACGGTTAATCAGTTAAAAGCATTTGCCAGTGCACTGCGTGAAAACCCAGATTCACCACTAGGTTTAAAGCTGATTGATGAAGCTGATAGTAATCGCTCGCCACTACCTAAACCTCGTACAGAGCTTAATTACTTACCGCTTGGGCCTGTAGCTGTATTTGGTGCGTCTAATTTTCCGTATGCATTTTCAACACTGGGGGGGATACCGCCGCCGCACTTGCAGCAGGCTGCCCAGTGGTTGTTAAAAATCATACTGCGCATCCAGGCACAGGGGAGCTAATGGCTCGTGCAGCGCTTGCTGCGATTAAAGAATGTGATATGCCGCTAGGTGTATTTTCAGTGCTGCAAAGTGATGTTTACGATATTTCGCATCAATTAGTCGCGGCGCCAGCTATTAAAGCTGTTGGTTTTACGGGGTCATTTAATGTCGCACGTTTACTACAAGAAACAATTGCCAAGCGTTCAGAGCCTATTCCGTTTTATGGCGAGCTCGGCAGTATAAATCCACAAATAGTTTTACCAAAAAAAGCTCAAAATGAAGGTAAAGCTATGGCTGAAGCGCTATGCCAATCAATGCTAATGGGTAATGGCCAATTTTGTACCAGTCCTGGCTTATGGCTGGTACCAACGGGCTGTGATGAATTAGAAGCCGAGGTAGCCAACTGCATTAGTGCAGCCGCCTCAGATACTTTATTAACCCCAGGTATTGTGAAGACCTTTAAAAAGCAAGTTAGCCAGCGCAGTGAGCTCGAAAACGTAGAGCTTATTGCAAAAGGCGCACTTACAGAAGACTTTCATGGTAATGCCCATGTATTTGCCTGTAATGTTGATACCTATTTAGCAACCCCTGCATTACGTGAAGAAGTATTTGGCCCAGCCGCTTTATTGGTTCGCTATGAAAGCATGGAGCAGTTAAGTTTACTAGTAGCAGCGCTTGAAGGGCAGCTTACGGCAAGTGTGCATGACAGCGCTGATGATTTAGCTAAAGCTGAACACGTTATAGAAGAGCTGAAATACAAAGTAGGGCGTTTAATACACAATCAAATGCCAACCGGCGTAGAAGTATGTGGCTCAATGAACCATGGTGGACCATTTCCAAGCTCCACAGATGTACGTAGCACTTCCGTTGGGTTAAATGCAATGTTGAGATTTTTGCGACCAATTTGCTATCAGTCTTAGTTAATTGTAGCGGGAGTGGAAATTGCATTTCCCGCTATCTCTTTATTGTGAAGGATTCTAACTTGGCATGCGTGTTTTTATAGGTATAATGTATATCAAATGCAATTTATAGAAATTACTATGGCCATAGAACATAAAACTCGAACTCAGCTTGTAGCAGAAGCTATTCGTGAAAAAATTCTTTCAGGTGAAATAAAAGCGGGTGATCCGCTACGCCAAGCTGCATTAGCCACAGAGCTAAACGTGAGTCGAATTCCGGTGCGTGAAGCTTTGCTACAACTTGAAGCCGAAGGGCTGGTTTACTTTGAAGCTCATAAAGGAGCCACTGCCACACAGCTTTCGGCGTCGCAAATTGACGAAATTTTTGACCTCAGAGCACTTCTTGAAGCCGAGCTATTAAAACATTCAATACAAAGCTTAACTGATCAAGACTTTATTGAAGCCGAGCTTATTTTAACTGAGCTTGAAAGAGCCATGGATGCCGGCGATACCCACCTTGCCACTGGCGATTTAAACAGCCAGTTTCATGCTAAATTATACAGCCGCGCCGCGCGACCACAAACCCGTGAGTTGGTTGATATGTACAGCAAAAACTCAGAGCGCTATGTACGTATGCATATTTTATTGGCAGGCGGTTTAACAAAAGCTCCTGAAGAGCACCGTACTTTACTCGAGTTATGCAGAAAAAAAGACTGTCAAAATGCCTGTGAATTTCTAAAAAATCATATTGTTAAAGCTAAAAACGATATAAAACAATTACTGATAAAATTAGAAAGTGAAAAAAGTAATTAAAAAATATACCTAGCAACTAGTACCGGCTATTAAACCCTAATTTATAACTTTAGGCATCGCTTTAGCTTTCCAGCAGCAATAATACAGAAGTGATGCCTTCCCCCCCTTTTTATTATTCCCATTAGCACCATAAATAGATCCTTTCTGTTGGGTCGAAAGTTCATAAGAATTTTTCATTAATAAGATCAGTTGCTTAAAGATGAATACGAATTAGGTGTATATTTAATATTGTATACAATATGTAATAGGTGTATATTTTTTGTCGTCTAAGTTAAATAGGCAATATAACCAACAGGAACAAGGGAACATTCACATGTTTACAAATAATAAAAAGCAAACTCGGGGAATAGGCATTAAATCGCTGTTAGCAACGGCTGTGACGGCTGCATTAATAATGACTCCTACAGTAAAAGCAGTTGATGGTAGCAGCATTGTTAAAGGTCATGTAGTGGCACAAGCTGGCAACGATTTAACAGGGGCTACAATAACTTTAAAACATAAAAGTAAAGGCTTAGTGTATACCATTACCAGTAATAATGATGGTGACTATTTACTGCGCAATGTGCCAGTGGGCACTTATGATGTAACCATTAGTAAAGAAGGTTTTGAGCCATTAGTTGAAGAAAATGTAGCCGTAACTATTGGCCAATCAATTATTCTAGACGCGCAATTATACAAAGCAGGTAGCGATATTGAGCGTATTGCCGTTACGGGATCCGCCATTCGCCGTGTTGATATGGCCTCGTCTACTTCAGGTCTAACATTCAGTGATGCTGAATTAAAAGCAATGCCAGTTAATACAGGCTTTGAAAGTATTGCTTTGTTAGCTCCAGGCACAGCGGCACCGGGCGGCGCAAGTTTTAATGGTGCTTCAAGCTTTGGTGGTTCATCAGCAGCTGAAAATGGTTATTACTTTAATGGCTTAAACGTAACCAGTATTCGTTCAGGTTTAGGCTCAATTCGCTTGCCATGGGAAGCTATTTCACAAACGCAAGTGAAAACGGGTGGTGTTAGTCCTGAATTTGGTGGAGCACTTGGCGGTATTGTTAATGCGGTGTCTAAGTCTGGTGATAATGACTTTAACTTCGGTGCAGAAGTACGCTGGGATCCTGATAGTTTACGTAGCCAGCACGACTCTATTTATCAAGAAAATGGCACTATTAGTACAAATACACAGCAAAGCAGTTACGATTTTAAAGAACTTCAGCTCTGGGCCAGTGGTGCAATTATCGAAGATACATTGTTCTTTTATGGTTTGTTTGCACCACGCCGTGAAGAGTCTACTGGCGCTGGCCAAACGACTTATTCAGATTTTGAACGTGATGAAGACCGCTGGTTCACAAAAGTAGATTGGTTTATAAATGAAGATCACTCAGTGGGTTTTTCAGCGATGAACAACAAGCGCACTTGGACCGATAAAACCTTTGCATACAGCTGGCAAGAGAATGTGATTGGTGAGCAACAAGGTGTGGATGCACCAGGGGAAGATGGCGGTAAAGTATATAGCTTAAATTATAATGGCTACCTAACTGATACTTTTTCTGTTTCAGCAGTTGTTGGGCGAGTGACTGAAAACGTTGAAAATGTGGTTGCATCACCAAAGCCAGGTGTTTGGGATGAACGTGATGGCTTTGTCACTTTGAGTCAACATACAAACTCGTCTGTGACTGAACAAGAGTTTACGCGCGACCAAGCAAGGATTGATTTCAATTGGGATCTAGACATGCATTCAATCCAGTTTGGTATTGATTACACTAATGTAAAAGTTGATTACTTTGAAGGTCAAAACGGTATTGGTGATGCTGAGGGATGGTGGACAGTTAAAACTGCCGGTGAAAATGATGTATCTGGTGCTTCTTTGGGGAGTGACTTTATAGAAAGACGAGTTCGAAGTCGCGAAGTCGATTCAGATACAACTTCACTCGCTTTTTATATTAATGATTCATGGCAAGCAACCGATAGTTTAGTGCTTAACATGGGGCTACGCTATAGCCAGTTTGAAAACACGGTATCAGATGGTCGTGCCTTCGTTGATATTGACAATCAAATAGCACCGCGTTTGCAAGCTATTTATGATGTGTCGGGTGATGGCAGTGCTAAGATCTTTGCTACATATGGGCGTTATTTCCAACCAGTCTCTGCGAACATGAATATTACCCAAGGATCTGCTTCGATTGAATGGTTTGAGTACTTTGAGTTAGATGAACTAGACGCAAACGGTGCACCAAGTTTAATGACTGATGGTTCGCCAAGCAGAGGGGACATGCTACGAGATAGGCGTTGGCGCCAGCGTGGTATTACTGAACCAGGGTTAATTGCTTCATCTTCATTAAAACCAATGTACAGTGATGAATTTACTATCGGCTACCAGCAAGAAGTGTTCGATACTATGTCAGCGGGTGTACGCGCTATTTATCGTGATCTTGGACGCAGTGTTGAAGACACTGATGTCGGCCCGGTATTAGCTAAAAAGCTGGCAGAAATGGGTATTACCGATAACGTGGGTCAAGGCTCTTATTATGTGCTTAATAACCCAGGTGAAGCTATTCAAATGTCATATGATTTTGACGGTGATGGGCAGATTGATGAGGTTAATTTAAGTGCTGATGAACTTGCTTTACCAGAGGCGAAGCGAAAGTACTTAGCACTTGAGTTTACCTTAGACGGCAATGTGACGGATGATTTACGTATTAATACCTCATATACCTGGTCACATAGTTATGGTAACACCGAAGGGCTTGTGAAAACGGATAACGACCAAGCTGATCCAGGCTGGACAACCTCTTATGACTATGGCGATTTGATGGATCACGGCTACGGTAACTTACCTAACGACCACCGCCATGCATTTAAATTCAGTGGTGCATACAACATCACAGAAGCTCTGACCATTGGTCTTGTTGCCCGTACTACATCAGGTCGTCCTAAAAGTTACTTTTCAGTTCATCCAGCGGGCGTAGATAGCTGTGCAGAGGGGAATCCTTGGGATGCGTGTATTAGCCAATACTATGATCAAGCATCACATTACGATGAAAATGGTAATCCAGCTCCTCGTGGTAGCAAAGGAAACCTACCTTGGTTAACGAATGTCGATATGTCATTGACTTATAACACGGACTTTTTTGGTACCGATATGACTTTAAAAGGCACCGTCTATAACTTATTTGATGGTGATAGTGCTATGTCAATCAATGAAGAGCGTGCGCAGTACGGTGATAATGGCTTAGAACTGAATCCAGACTATGGACTCGTGACAGGGCGTCAAGGCGCGCGTTATGTGTCTTTAGTTGCACGTATAGAGTTTTAACTCCCTAGTGAAACAGCTGTTTGAAAACAGCGGACTAAGCTATTTATCTTAGGGTAATTTAGTTTGTTGTTTTGATGTTTAAGCACATGCTCATATGAGCCATACAGCCTTAATGCTGAGCAGGAAACTGCTTGGCATTTTTCGTATAAATTTTAAGGTTAACTATGACGAACAGTTTATATTCTCATTGGCAACAGCCTAAAGATGGTTGGCTGCAAGTGGATACTCTTGATATGCATACCGGCGGTGAACCTTTACGCATAATCATTGATGGGTTTGCTGAACTACAAGGGCAAACCATGATTGAAAAGCGAGCTGATTGCCTAACAAGATTCGATCACCTACGTAAAGCACTGATGTTCGAACCCCGAGGTCATGCTGATATGTACGGCGCGTTGATCACAAAACCTGAACGTAAAGATAGCCATTTTGGCGTACTGTTTTTACATAATGAAGGCTATAGCACAATGTGTGGTCACGCTATCATTGCGCTTGCCACAGCAGCTAAAGATAGCAGCATTTGCAACTTTATTGAAGGCGTTAATGAGTTACGTATAGATACACCTGCAGGGCTTATCAAGGCGTATATTACTCTTCGAAATAACCAACTAATAAGTGTTTGTTTTGATAATGTTGCAAGTTATGCAGAAAAACTTGATATGCCAATAGAGATACCTCTGTTTGGTACCGTCAATTGCGATATTGCTTATGGCGGCGCTTATTATGCTTTTGTAGATGCTGATACTTTGGATGTAAGTTTGGCGCCCAACGATCATGAACAAATTATTAGCTTAGGAAAAATCATTAAGCAGCATGTTAATAGCCACTACCAACCAAAACACCCGACCGATGATGCATTAAGCTTTTTATATGGGGTGATTTTCTATTCAAATTCACAAAAAAGTCATTCTGTATTTAGTCGTCATGTCTGCATTTTTGCTGAGGGCGAATTAGATCGCAGCCCTACTGGTACCGGCGTGAGTGCCAGAGCTGCATTAGAGTTTGCAAAAGGCAGGCTTAAATTAGGACAGCAAATAAAAATAGAGAGTATTTTAGGCTCTATATTTTCAGTTGAGCTAAAAGCGCAACGCATGTTAGCTGATACCCATGCAGTAATACCTAGAGTGAGCGGTGAAGCCTTTGTCACTGGCAAACATACTTTTTTAATTGATCCAAATAATCCCCTAAAGCAAGGATTTATATTTCGATGAAAAATCAATTTACCTCTCGCCAACAATTACTAAAGCAGGCATTAAAAAAAAATGGGTTAACAGCACTACTCGTATTAGGCCATGAAAATATTCGTTACTTAAGTGGCTTTAGCGGTAATGCTGCTTACGCGTTAATAACTGCGGAGGAAAGTGTACTAATAACCGATTATCGCTATTTTGGCCGAGCTCAAGAAGAGTCTATTGGCTTTGAGGTTGTCAGCCGTGATCGTGATAGTGAAACATTAGGTCAGTGCATAAATCGTTTTTTAACGACTAATAGTCAATTAGGTTTTGATGCCGCTTTTATTGATGTTGCACTTTGGCAGCAAGTGGCAAGTGAGTTAACTAGTCATACAGTTACACAAGTTACCGGTATGGTTGAACGTTTACGCATGGTTAAAAATGATTGGGAAGTCGAGCAAATAAAAGCGGCTGCGGCCATTGCTGACGAAGCGCTTAGACAAACATTACCCTATTTTAAAGAAGGTGTAACAGAGCGAGACCTAGCGCTGGAACTTGAATTCAGAATGCAAAAACTAGGCTCTGAAGGAATGTCGTTTGCCACTATTTTAATGTTTGGAGAGCGTTGTGCACTGCCTCATGGCAGCCCGAGTGAACGTACTCTATCTAAAGGTGATTTTATTACTCTTGATTTTGGCGCAGTGGTCAATGGTTACCGCTCTGATATGACTCGCAGTTATGTACTTGGTAAAGCTTCAAAGAAACAATCAGCAATCTATCAAAGCGTAAGTAATGCTCAGCAAGCAGCGATCAACCTACTCAAAGCAGGTGTTGACTGTCTAGACTTACAAAACATCTCACAGCAAGTACTCGATGACTCTGGTTTTGGTAAATGGGCAGGGCAAGGGTTGGGCCATGGAGTTGGCTTGTTTTTACATGAGTTGCCCTTTATTAATAAAAATTGCCGCCATGTATTAGAGGCAGGTAATGTGATCACGATTGAACCTGGTATTTACATTCCGAATTTTGGTGGTGTGCGAATAGAAGACGATATTTTAATAACTCAAAATGGTTATGAAGTATTAACCCACGCCCCTAAGCTGTTCGAATTGGAGGGGTAGGATGAAAGTAATAGATCAAACGCAAATTGATGTTGTCCTAGATTTTGACTCGCTTCGCATTGCTTTACAAAAAGGATTTGCTCAGCAGTTTACTATGCCCAAGCGTCATGTGTATGAGTTAGATAAAACAGACACAAACCATGACGCATTTGCCGTATTACCAGCATGGAATGAACAGGTTATTGGAGTAAAGGCATTTACCTACTTTCCAAGTAATACTGATAGTGAGTATGCGTCACTTTATTCAAAAATAATGCTGTTCTCTCGTGCTCATGGTGAACCTCTTGCTCTAGTTGATGGTACACGTGTAACACTTTGGCGCACAGCTGTAGTATCTGCTTTGGCAAGCTACTATTTATCGCGAAAAGATAGCCAGCATTTAGTGTTTTTTGGCAGCGGCAATTTAGCTGAGTATATGGTTCGAGCACACTTGAGTGTGCGCGATTTTAAATGTGTAACGTTAATTGGGCGTAATCAAGATAAAGTTGCTGTTTTACACAATAGCTTACAGCGTGCATTTACTGATATTGAGTTTGTTATCGGACAAAGTTGTGAAAAAGTTATTAAAAGTGCCGATGTGATCAGCTGCGCAACAGGTTCACCAACGCCATTATTTAAAGGTGGTTGGTTAAAGCCTGGTACGCATGTTGATTTGATTGGTAATCATCGCTGCGACTCGCGCGAATGTGACAGTGTTACTATCGCACAAAGTAAGGTATATGTAGATAGCAAGGAGAATGTTCTTGCTGAAGCTGGTGAATTGTTGATTCCTATTTCTGAGGGAGTTTTTGATGAAGCTAATATATCCGGCGAGCTTGCGGATTTAGCCGCGAATTCAAGTCCGAAGTGCACCACTCGCTAAATTAGGCTGCTTTGCGTAATTCATCGAATATTACCGCTGGTTGCCTAAACCCTAGACATTTTCTCGAACTCGCATTGAGCGCCTTTTCTATGTGCGCAATTTGCTTATCTGTCACCGTTCGTAAATCAGTGCCTTTGCGAATATATTGACGCAACAAGCCATTAAAGTTCTCATTTAACCCTCTTTCCCATGATGAGTAGGGGTTAGCAAAGTAGATGTCGGTTTTTAGCTTGTCTGAAACATGCTCATGTTCACAAAACTCACTCCCGTTGTCTGCGGTTATCGTATGAACATGGCGTCGATAGCGCCACAGCATACCTATCATTGCTCTGCTCACTTGCGCTGCACTTTTTGCTGGCACTTTGCGTATCAGGTAAAACTTACTTGTACGCTCGACTAAACTAACGATTGCTCCCGTACCATGCTTGCCAAGTACTGTATCCGCTTCCCAATCACCAAATCGTGTCTTAGTGTCAACAATCGCAGGTCTATGTTCAATGCCAACACGATTTGGGATGATGACACGTTTGCTTCGGCTGCCTTTACGATAACGTCTGTGCCCTTGTCGCAGATGTTTGTATAGCTTGCCACCACTCAATTTATCTTTTTGAATATAGCCATAAATCCATTCATGACTCACAGGATGCCCGATAATTTTGCTTACACCCGCAACCTGCTCAGGGCTCCATTTTTGCTCCAATCCAAACTCAACGAACGCAATTGTAAGTGCTGGCATGGAATACTTGGCAGCTAGATGTTTTCGTTTACATGCCTTTGAATGTGCAACCTCAGGCAAGTAATGACTTCGAGTACTATTGCGCCTAACTTCACGACTTATAGTGCTGTGGCTCACTTTTAGCCTTTTCCCTATCTCTCGATAGCTAAAACCCTCGCGTAAGTAGGCCTCAATCTGGTATCTTTGCCCTTCGATCAACTGCTTGTAACTCATGGTATCTACTCTTGTTTTTTGGCGATTACAGAGTACCACCAACAGGCAGTTGATCTCTTCTCACCGTTTAACCATGAGTGGTGCACTTATTATCTGAATTCGGGGCTAAAAAAAATAACTATGAGAGAAAATGTGAATCCGATATAACAGTATTTAAGTCTGTTGGCACAGCGTTAAGTGATTCTTATAACTGCCCATTATATTTATAAGTCATTAAAAAAATGAGTAGCTTATTACTTTTATTATTAGGGCTTTGTTTCGTTATGTTGAGCTTACTAACATTTATAAGATGGCTCAGGATTCGTTATGATAAGCAACATTGGCGAGTTTGTAAAATTGTAAACATTAACAATGTAATTGATAATAACGTGCGCAATTTAGAGCTTTTGCACTACAAGAGGATGTTAGTCAGCTATAAATTCAAAGGTAATTTTTATAGTGTTTTTGTTGCTTTTGATCAGCAGCTTATAGCCCAGTTTAAAAATGGGATTGATTGTACAATTTTAATTGACTCTAACAATCCTAATGTCACTTATCTTAATAGTAATTGCTGGGTGAAATACTGTGGAGTTTGGCTTTTTTCGGGCATTATTTTTATAGCTTCAAGTTTTTTAACTTCTAATTAAATTGTAATGTCTAAGTTAGGTGGTTGGTTGAGTGTATAATTGTAGATGTCAACATACTTTCATCTCAAATGAGAATTGTTAGAGTATGGCTTTCATACTGCCGCATTAAAATTCGTGATGATGAACTGCGTTAGTGGATATAATAGAAATGGCAAAATTAGTTGGAAAGATGCTAATAATTATCAGTTAATGCATGTCTACTCAGCTTCTCATACTTGAAAGAAGTGTTGCTTGTTTTCTGAATAGTAATGAGCTATGCCAGTTGAATAGCACCATTACAAGTCTAAATACTTAGTATAGCTAAAGTTGTTAGTAATTTAGAAATTCATAATGTTTAAAATTTTAAAAATTGATCGTAGAATTAAAAAAATTCTGTGTAAGACACTTTAAACAAATGTCCCAAGATAAATACGTATCAATTACAGAAGCAGCAAGATATGCTCGAGAGAAAAAGTTATCCTCAATTAAAGAATGGCTTGAGGCCAGTGAAGGTGATGAATTTCCAGAGTCTATGCCTAAGCGCCCACCTAATGTATATGGCTGTAAATGGTCAGAAGTTTTAGCTCCTAAAAACTCACCTGGTTGTGGGCGATTCGTTGAGTTTCATGAAGCTTGTCGAATTGCTCGGACATTGGGTGTTGAGACGATGACGCAATTTAGGGAGTTGAGTAAAGAGGGTGGTAGGCCTGCTAATATACCATCAAATCCAAATCTTCATTACAAAAGTGAATGGAAAGGTTGGGTTCATTTCTTAACTGGAAAAACTGAGTAAAGATTTTAGCTGTTATTAGTATTAATCATCAGTCTTTTTTCAAATCTGTTTTTATTTCAAGCACGCAATGGAGTTGTAGTTAATACTTAGACTGTTAATGGTAGTATGTCATGTCGGAGTTTTGTCACCTAGCAGAGCCACTATTTTGGTTCGAGAATCGGAAAACCAAACCTTCAGCCGTAAAAACTAACTCCACTTTCCCTAAATTATCTGTCAAAAATAGATTTTTTTCAGGCATTTCTGAAATCCATTTCAAGTAAATTAATAATCTCAACTTAATAGATTTTCAAATTTGTACCAAATTCAAAAAGGAATTCTATTTAGAATAACAACTTACTTTGGGTTCTAAAATGCTATTTCGTAAACTATTACTACTAGCCTTGGTATATATATCTTTAAGCACTAAAGCTGAAACCACAGTACATGTTGATCCTGTAAACACCTTGTCTTCTAAAAGCTTACTAAGTAGTAAAACGGATGAGCCGTTTACAATAATAAAGGTACCAACATTGTATACCTTGGAGGGAAATAAGGCTTTTGGTGAACAGCAGATTACATTTAAGTTACATAGTGACGCACCAAGCTCTGTTGTTGTAAATGGAATTACTGTAACAAAAGGGCAAATTGTTCAATTTGATAAGGCTGTTAACTCAGCTGGCGGTCTAGATATTCCAATTTACCCAGGGAAGTTGGATCATCAGGAGCTGCAAATTATACCATCACTCTAAGTGTCAAAGGGGCAACATGTCCTGAAGGCTACATTTTATCTGGCGGAATGTGTTACAGAACCACGACTCAACCAGCAATTAAAGTATGTCCATCAGGTTATTTGTACAGTCTCAATTCGGGTGATTGTTCTAAAACATACACAGTAGACGCCACTAAGAACTGCCCTGCAGGTACAGCGTATTCAAATGGTGTATGTATGGGTTCATCTAGCTCGCCAGCAAGTTCATCATGCCCGGCTGGATATACGCGCTCAGGAAGCAACTGTTATAAAGATATTCAAATTGACGCTACTAAGAATTGCCCACCTGGTACCACATACTCAAACGGTTTATGTCTAGGTTCATCTAGCTCGCCAGCAAGTTCATCATGCCCGGCTGGATATACGCGCTCAGGAAGCAGCTGTTTTAAAGATATTCAAAAAAATGCAAACACGTCATGTCCTGCAGGTTCTACCCTGACAAATAACAAATGCATGATATTGACAACTTCAAACGTAATTCAATCATGTCCTACTAGCTACTTATTGGACGAAGGGGTTTGTACTAGAACGTCAGAAAGAGCCGCGATACCTTATTGTGATGAACCTCGTTGGCAACTCAATAGTGACAAAACAAGCTGTGATGATGTAGGTTGGGGGATGTATCCACAGCCAGTTAAGAATAAATGCGACGCGGGTTATAGCATTGTGACTTATAGAGAAGATTCAAATGATATCTTTTCAGCTTCAAAAGTTAAGTGTGTTAAGACCGAAAACACACCAATTACTCTTAAGTGCCCATCTGGATATAGTTTAGGTCCTGGAGGGTGTACGAGGCTAGAAGAAACAAACGAAATATACTACTGTGATAGCGGTTACTCTCTAAATGGTACATTATGTTATCAAAAGATTTCAGAGAATTTGATTTACTCATGTTCGGCTGGTGGTTCACTAAATGGCACCGACTGCGTTAGCTCCACATCTACCGCTGTGACATACTCTTGCCCGTCACAATATAGTTTGTCAGGGTCGAAATGTAATAAGAGAGAGAATGCGAGTTTAGTTTACTCATGTCCGGCTGGTGGCTCACTAAGTAGCACTAGCTGCGTTAGCTCCACATCTACCGCTGTAACTTACTCTTGCCCAACAGATTATATTTTATCAGGGGATCAGTGTAGTAAAACTGAAGAAGTTCCAAGTATCAATACTTGCCCTACAGGTTGGAACCTAGAAGGGGAGGAGTGCACCAAAACCGAATCAGTTTCACCATAACGCCTTTCGCCAAGTCCAATTTTAAAAATTGGACTTGGTTTAAAAACACTTCGACCAGAAACATTTTAAAAAATAGATTAAATTTAAAATTTGCTCTTTTTCCCGCCTTTTAATTAGAAACAAGCTGTAAATTATAAGTAGTTATTCGACCTTGGTATTTTACATATGTCATTGAAAGATATTAAAAATCAAATTCAAAAGGCTTTAAATGTATTTTTAATGCCTTATCCAGAGCTAATTAAAAATGGGGTTGGGACCAGTAAACAAGAGATGAATGACATTGGTTTTGCTATTTTCTCGGAGCTGAAATCGGCAATGGATATCATTTCTGAATTAGGAAAAACGCCAATCGTAGAGCCCATGAATTTAAACCAATTCACAATTCCTGCGATGTATTTTTAAAAAATGAAGATGTAAGAAACGCAATTCTAAAAAACAATCCTGATTTCACTTTAGAATCTTTAGCTGAAATGAACGTCCTATTTATAAACCCAAAAACAGGTGATGTGTTTAAGAAACATGCTCAGCTAAGGATTTAATATGGAACTAAATTTGTCAAAAGGCTTTGCTGAAGCAGAGAAAAACTTAAAGTCTGCTCAATCATTATTGCTTGCTAAGTATGATGTCTCTTGGATATCCAACCCGGGAAAAATAGATTTAGATCGAATAACGTTAATAGATAAAGAAACTTTAACCGAAATTAATGACGCTCTTGAAATGATTGCTCAAGCCAAAGATGCTCATGAATTAGAGAGGGAATTATGAAAACTCAGTTCTTAATTTGGTTTTTAATTGGAGTAATTATATTTCTTTTGGACTTCATTAAATTTGATACAGAAAATATAAAATGGCTGTTCGCTGTAGTGGTTGGTGAATTTATAATTGCCTTTTTTTTCTTATCAAGTAAAGTTGGCAGCTTTAAGTAATCCTTGTAAATCAGTTGCTTAAGTCCGACACTGGTTAGTATCGGACTAATCTCCCGATTCGAAAGTTAATATGCTCTTACTAATAACTCTCACTTAGGAACTAAAACATCCCCTTGTACCTAGATAAATCTTTTTAATTAATAGAGTCTAATTTCCCAAGATTCTATTTTACAGTTGATTTAACATAACATATTAATTGCATAAATGGGCATTTACACAAGTTAGCTTAAGGTGTATAAATGCACAGTACTTATGTATTCGTATGAATTTAAATTATGAACAGCAGATTGGAAAAGATTATCGATTTAAAACAGTCTCAATTACTGGCTACCAAGGTTAGTCAAAAATTAAATGAGATTTATGTAAACCCTAAATGTCCGATATTCAATTATGTTAACTCTTTGGCGGCGGATACATCCAAAGAGACCGTCACTCGATGCTTGCAAGCAATTGCAAAACATACTGGCTACGCAGATTTTTATGAAATTAATTGGGCAGAAATTACTTCAACTGATTTAAATAGCCTTATCCATAACCTAAAAGCCAAGGAACTATCTCCAAAAACGATTTCATTATATGTATCCGTTGTAAAGGGTGTATGTGAGCATGCCTATTTGTTAGGACAGATTTCTAGATTGCAGCTAGATGGTATTCTAAAAGTGAAAGGAGAAACCGGCTCTAGAATTAAAAAACATCAGGTAATTTCTCGTTCTAGTTTCCAAGGGCTTTTGGAGAGAATAGCAAGCTCAAACCCAACTAATAGAAATAAAATGCTTAGAGATTTGGCGCTTTTTCATATTTTAATTGGTACCGGGTTAAGAAGAAGTGAGTTGGTCACAATAGATATTTCATCATTAGTCTTAGAGCTTAGTAACGAAGATAGAGTTACAGTAAATACTCAGTATTTGAAGATTATTGGTAAAGGTAATAAGGAAAGATATGTTGCGATCCACCCTGTTACAAAAATTGCTTTAGAAGACTGGTTGAACGTTCGAGGTATAAAGCCAGGTCCGTTATTTGTCAAAGTGCCACGTAGTGGAAACATTGATGTTGAAAATAGTAACCCTTTAACTGGCAGCGCTATTTATGAACTTTGTAAAAAATATAACACTGTTGCTCCCCATTCTCTAAGGCGATCATACGCGACTTGGCTCGATGAAAAAGGCGTTAAGATAAGCAGAATTAGTAAACTTCTTGGCCACTCTAAAGAAGTTACAACTGCAATGTATATTGTAGATGAAGATTCAAAGGCATTTGAGGATGTGTTGAATAATTTGTTTTAATCTCAAATATTTTGTTCTTTGTTGTCTGTATTGGCTGCAATTTACTGATATATAGGATTTTATTACATAACAAGATGTGACAAGGAACAACATGATTTTATTTGTTCATTTTAAATTTATCTTTTTTTGTTAGAATATAAGTTAGTGATTCTATAAGAACAACCAAACATGGCTGATACATACTTTAAAAATCTAGATGATGACTCAAAGAAAAAATACGTCTCGCAAGTTTTAGAACGATGCAAACAGGTGTGGGGTGTTGATGAGCTACATGAAATTGAAGATGAGAATGGACGTCGAGCTTTAGGGCATAATGCGAGCACTATGAAAATGTGGTTGAGCCGCCCTTCTATGCCATGGGATTTTATTTTAACTACTGCGATTAAAAAAAATGTAAGCCTAGACTACCTTCTTCTGAACATAAATGAAAACACAAGTCTAGAAGATGTTAGACCTGAAGAGCTTCTTGAAACTGTAAATAAAGTAGTTGCAAGTTCGTTAGAAGAAAGTGCTGATTACGGAATTATTGACCCTACTTTTGTTCCAACAATTATTAAGAAGATTAAAACGTCATTAGAAGGTGCTTTAACAATTAAAGCCAAACCCTCCAAATCAGCCTAGGCAAAATCAAATTAGCAAGAAAATGACCAGAAAGACCTTGGCCATTTTTAATCCGACTGGCGTAAAAGAAATTTTTCCGTAAAAAGAAGTTTTACTTTGGTAATAAAAGTTGGTGCTAGAAATGCACAAAGTAATATCAAGTCGTTTATATTTACAGTAATAGAGTAAAAAAAGCCTAAAAAAGGGTTAAGGGAATTTTGCGTAATATAATTTAACATCAAAATTAGGTGCAAGACTGAATTTATCAAAAAGATACACATTGTGATTACTGAACCATCTGAGTATCCTTTACCCTTTCTTATAAAAGGAAACAGTAAGGCAATGATAAGCGCTGTAATGCTATCAAAAAGAGAGAACATCAAATACATATTGACTATACCATCTATAAAACCACCCGCTTCTCTTAAGTACTCTAAAGCCATTAAGTAATCTGTTGATAAATAGGATATTGTAACGAATGTTACTAAACACATGTGTGAGAATGATGTTTTTTTGAAGTAGGCTTTAATGATAGTTAGGCAGAAAACCATAAAAAGTAAGCCTGAAAAGCTCATCAAGTATTTAAAAAAGAAGTCACTAGCTCCTGCAGTAAATAACTTGTTATAAGAAACTACAAATGCATTTATATGTTCCATATTAAGCTCTGCGTTTGTAGCTGGCTAAATTAACAACATTTTTGAGCTCTATCTTGGATGTATAGGCAGGGGTAATACTACTCTTTTGAGGAAAGCCTTCTATTCCAGCAAGTTCAGCTTTAATTTCTTGAATTCTACGGAAGACAGCAGAACGCTCATCATTAACTGGCAGTCCTTTCATGTAGACCTCCAGTTGAATCGACTCTTGAACCAACTTTCTAACGCGCTGCGCTATTGCAAGAGAACGAATAAATTCACGCTTTAAGAATACAGCTAAAGAAATCACCCAAAATATGAAGCAGAATAATAAGCTCATTAAGGCTATAGGCGAAGCTCCCATACAAACATCCAACTCTAACTACTACATCGAATTTCATAATAATGTACTGAGAGTTTACCAGCAATAGTCCTTTATTATTGCTTTTATATGACCAACAGTTATCTTTTGCCTGCGTATTTGAGGAGAAAAATTTACATCTGTTTAGATGAGAAGGAGTCATAGTGTGGCGAAAATAGCACTAAAAACGCCATTAGCTTCATTAAAGTTATAATTTCTGGCAGTCTTTTCTCAGCAAGCTTACAAACTTTCAAATCCATTTGGCTTAAAAAGTGAAATTTTAATTAAAAACAGACTTAATATGTTCCATTGAAATTTATCATTGAGTGATGTTAATTGGAGGTTCAAATGTTACTCATTAAAAAAAAGCAAAGCCCAGTACGGGGGATATTTTACATTTCACTTTGTATTTCATTATCTATTGTAAGTTGCAGCTTGAATTCATACTTTCGATACGGTATGACTTTGCCGCTTGAATTTTACACTCCCTTAATCATTACTTTGATATTGATTCTATTGAGCTCAAAGCAAGGAACTGTCTGTTTCGGCCCAGTTAAATTGTTTAATTCTGGAAAATAGCGTGATTTAAAGAGTGTGATAGCCTTAGATTTAAATGCTCGATGTGGAAGACTTTCAATGCAAAATAGTACAGCACTAATATCAATAATCTTAGCGTGCTTATCTAGCGAAGCTACAGCAATTATCCATGGGGATAATACTGCATGTTATCCATTATCATATGATAGAGCTGCAATCGAAAAGCAAATAAAAGTGGATTTGTTTACTACGTATACGGCCTTAAACACTATAAGTGGAGAGGAAAAACTATTGAATGACACTTACTCAGCTGAACTTGAGAATATAAAAGTGGTATCTACTGAGTTTCAATATTTTAAATTTTCTTACTCTGAGCGTGATGGCCATCTTTGTGGTTCAATAATAAAAAAGTGATTAACCTAAAATAAGACGGTAAAGATGAAAGAGTATTACGTTATAGAAATTGGCTTTAATGGTGCTGGAGGTCTAGGGGCTGATGTAGCCAAAAGCTTTAAATAAGATAAAAACAAAGTTCATTGTTTTGCTGAAGTATTTTTCGAGCCTAAATACATTAGATAAAGAATCTAGTTTTGTAAAAAATATTGGCTCAGATAAAACTCTTTCTTTAGCGCTTTTTTAATATTACTCTGCCCCTTTTAAAAGTATCAAACTGCCTTTGCCATTAATAATTCAATTACCCCATCTAAGGCCTTCGAGTCCACCCCCTCGAAATCGACCTTCAGATGAAATGTCACCTGTAAAATTATGACTGTATTACGAATTTAATAAAAAGCAGATATGTGAGTAGAACAAAGTTTCATACTTAATTTTTAGCTTGAATCACACAGAGTACGCTGCCATTTATAAAACGTTATGCCCTAAAAGGAGTTAACCTAAATATTGTTTAGCTCTGTTTTGAGCGAAGACTTTGTGAAATCTGCTTCTTTCTTTAATTTCTTTAGCTCTAAGTTAGAAGTTGTTGAAGGTGAATGCGACTTTATTATTTTCTTATTCTCTGAATGTGCTGTTTTTCGGGCAAAGTAAATCAATCTAAAAAACTACTTAGAAAACTAAAAAAATATTTTAAGACTAATGAAAAAGTGTGTCGCAAATATACTGTTTTAGCGTTATTGTTAGTAGGTTCAAAGTATTGTAGGAAATTTAAATGGACAATTGCAGTGTTCTAATCATTGATGATGAAGAAATTAATACCTTACAACTGGAGCATGCTTTAGAAGGAATTGGAGATATTTCAACTTCTAACAATAGCTCTGAAGCAATACTGCTTATTGAAAAATTAAACCAGACATTTTGATTCTTGATTTAGAAATGCCTAAAGTCAGTGGTTTTGACATTTTAGAAGTGATACAGCAAAAGCCTACTTTGGCACAAACTAGAACTGTTGTTATTACGTCTCAAAGCGATCCTGCGATTGAAGAAAAAGCCTTATCTTTAGGCGCGATAGACTGTATTTCTAAACCGCTAAACCTCAGACTCTGTCGAATTCGTATTGAAAATCATATAAAAATCAGAACGCAAGAAAAGGTATTACAGCAAACACAAGAAGAACTATTTGCTGAAAAAGAGCAGTTGAGAATTACGATAGATTCGATTGCAGATGCAGTTATTTCTACTGATAAAAACGCAAATATTGTGTACATGAACCCTGTAGCACAAAGGCTAATAGGGTGGTCACAAACTGCAGCAAAAGGTCGCCATATTGAAGAAGTCATGAAGTTATGCGACGCGACAACTAAAAAACCGTCCATTAATCCTTTATCTGTAGCTTTAAAAGAAAATAGACCTGTCGCCATGGCTTTAAATACGCAATTGATTAGTAAGCAAGGAATTGAACATCGAGTTGAAGATAGCGCAGCTCCAATTCTTGATAAAAACCATAATCAATGCGGCGCTGTTATGGTATTTCAAGATGTGAGCGAAGCCTTAGCTATGTCGATGCAGATGACATATCTATCACATCATGACCAATTAACATCATTACCAAATCGAGTATTACTTCACGATAGGCTCACGCAGGGGATTGCTAGGGCTGCTTTTAATGGCACTAAGTTAAGCTTGATGTTACTTGATCTAGATAAGTTTAAGTTTATTAATGATGCCTTAGGGCATCATGTCGGTGATGAGATTATTGCACATATTGGTCACAGCTTGGACCGATTCGCATGTAACGATATTACAGTCGCACGTGTTGGGGGAGATGAATTTGCACTTGTTGTTTCTCACTCGGCTAATTATTTAAGTTTAGAGCCACTGGTTAATCAGGTTCTTAATGTTATTGGTAAGCCTTTCAGGTCAGGTGGTGAACAGCATGTTCTTTCAGCAAGTTTAGGTATAAGTGTGTACCCTGATGACGCTTCAAGTGTAGAAGAAATGCTTCGTCATGCATATTCTGCAATGTATAAAGCAAAAAACGAATCTGCAAACAGTTACTTCTATTTTAGTGATGATTTACAGGTTGAAATGAATAGGCGTCTTGAGGTTGGAAATAAACTTAGAAAGGCATTAGATGAAAATAATCTCGAAGTTCATTATCAACCTAAATATGATTTAAACACTGACACACTAGTTGGTGTAGAAAGCTTAGTTCGTTTAAAAGATGGACAAGGTGGCTTTATTTCTCCTGTTCACTTTATTGAATATGCAGAAGAAACGGGGCTTATTTTTCGCTTAGGAGAACAAGTTCTTGAAAAGAGCTGTATTGCAGCGAAAACTTGGCTTGATAAAGGTCTACCTATTAAAGTAGCAGTAAATATATCTGCTAAACAATTCTCAGATACTAAACTTGTAAATACTGTCGCCGAAATTCTTGAAAGAACCCAATTACCAAGCCGTTATTTAGAGTTAGAAGTGACAGAGTCTGCGTTGATTGAAAACTTTGATTATACTGTAAGTCAATTAAAGCTTATCTCTGGCATGGGGGTCAGTATTTCTCTTGACAACTTTGGAACTGGATATTCCAGTCTTTCATACTTAAGATTGTTCCCAATAGATGTACTAAAAATAGATCAGTCTTTTGTACGCGATATGCTTAACGATGAGCAAGCTCTCAATATTGTAACGACTATAATTGAACTAGCTCATTCTTTAAAGTTCCAAATTGTGGCTGAAGGGATTGAAACTTTACAGCAAAAAGAATCGATTGCAAGAGCTTGGCTGTCAAATAAACCAAGGTTATTTATTTAGTAAGCCATTGAGCTTCGACAACGCTGATAAACTAATTCAAACCAGTAAAGCTGAAGGAATATTATGTCCTTAAATTTAAAACCATTATCACAATGTAAAGTATTCATTGTTGATGACGATGAGATGGTCAGGTTAAGTCTAGGTGTTATTTTAGAAGATCATTTTTCCGTGGATGCATACTCTTCTGGTCAGGCTGTTTTAGAAGCCTGTGAGGACTCACTTCCAGATTTGATTTTACTAGATATTAATTTACCGGATATAAGTGGTCTGGATATTTGTAGGCGACTTAAGGCTAAAGCTACATTCGAAAATATCCCAATAATTTTCATCACTTCGACTTACGATACAGAGTGTCAAAATGCATGCTGGGTAGCCGGAGCTACCGATTATATTGGTAAACCCATCACAGCATCCACGTTGATACATCGTACAAAAAATCACTTAGAGAATAAGCTTCGATTAGAAAAACTAATAGAGCTTACCTATAAAGATCCATTGACCGGCTTATTTAATCGGCACTATTTAGACCTTGAAGTTGCTAATGTTTTTAAACAAACTTCAAGAGAGAAGAAACCGTTCAGTTTGCTAATGCTTGATCTAGATTTCTTTAAGTTATACAACGATCAATACGGGCACCCGCAAGGAGATGCTTGCCTGAAACTAATTGCTGATGTTATTGAGCGTTCTATTCAACGACCTCAAGATATAGCAATACGATATGGTGGCGAGGAGTTTCTTATCATACTGCCATACACTGACTTCGAAGGTGTTAAATTCATATGTGACCGTATATCAACTGAGCTAGAGACGATTAATATCCCGCATGTTAAGTCTATTTGGGGCCGCGCGACAGTCAGTATCGGTGGGGTTATCTATGAGCATCAAAATAAGGTGAGCTTTGATGAGCTAATTAATTGCGCAGATAAAGCGCTTTATGCGGCTAAAAGTGATGGGCGAAACTGTTTTAGGCTTAGTTTTTGTGATTGATTTAGGCTTTTCTTACTGCTTTTTGTAGAAACATCAGGAGCATAGCCTATACTTTGGAAATTGTTAACTTACCAAGAAATACAATGGAACATTCCCAAAAGCGTCGAGATTTTCTAAAAACACTCGGTGTTGGTGCTGCGGCATCAACACTTGCGTTTAAAGCCCCTTGTGTTTTTGCAAAAAACAAAGTAACCCTTCGTGTAATGGGAACACATGTTACGTTGCAAGAAGAGCTTAAACAAAGAGCAATGCGCGAACTAGGTATAAACATTGAGTTTTTACCTATGGGTAGTGCCGCAGTTTGCAAAAAGCAGCAGCAGACCCTAGTTCTTTTGATTTGTATGAGCAATGGTCTGACTCTGTTAATATTTTGTGGCACGCAGATGCCATTCAGACAATCGAGGTTGATAGACTCGTTTATTGGGATGAAATAAACCCACTTACCAAGACAGGCAAAATTGTACCGGATGCAAAGTTAGGTGCAGGCTATTCACCAAATAAGCTTCTTTATGTACAGCCGGATGGTTCGTTAGGAGCAACACAAACAAGGGAATAGTGAAGAAGTCCTTCAAATAGCGCATGCGTTAAAAGAGATGTGTGGTGAAATAAGCGCTAACAAATTAAGAGAGTTATTCTCTGATATTGAGGTGATAGCAGAGAAAGGTAATTTGGATATAGGCGCTCAACTAAACTCGAACAAATGGTTCCTAAGTTAGTAGAGGATGTTAAAAATAGTACAATTTCTAACAAGTAAACTCAGCTTAAGCCTTAGAGCGTCGAGTACTAATAAAAGCGTTACCACCTTATGAAATGATATAGAGCCGTCCTTCGCCTCTAACTAGCTTTTGCCCAAAAGTGTGTTTGAATGGGATCGATAAATCAGGATTCTCAAGACAGTCAGTATGGAACTTTATTCCTCTCCTACATCAGGTAAATCCATTCCTATACCATCATACTAATATCTTTAATGAATACTCACCCACCCTTAATGCCATTTAACAGCCCGATTGAGTTGCGACCTACTTCAGGAAGGTAAAAATAAATAAAAGAAAAATTAAATTAACTAAAGGACATAGACGTAGATGCTGAGGTGTATGCTTTATATACAATTAATGGTATGATGGTATAGAAATTAACAGCTTAAGTGAATTGCCTATGTCTTTGTATAATGATGTTGAGTTTGCATTTAACCAATTAGTTAATGCGACTGAAGTACTTAACCAATTCCTTCATGAATGTGAGGTGGTTCATGCTGAATGCTATAAGTTACCACCTTCAGCTGGTGACATGTCCGATACTAGTGGCTGGGAATTAGTAACCCCTGAAAAGCATACCGGCTTTACTGCATTAAGTATGGCAACAGGTTCTTTTGCTCGATTTACGCCAGATTATAACCACTCACCTAAATACCCTTTTAGACTACCTGGCTTTATCCAATTAGCGCCAATTCATTATCAATCAGCTTCACAGCTGGTGAATGCATGTAATTTACAAAAAGTGATAATAAAAGAGCTCATCAACAGCAGCAAACTCAATCAAGGTCAAAAGCGAGAGCTAATACAGTCAATTTGCCCTAACGCTATTACCTTACAAATATACAGGCTGATCAAAGTTGCTGATGACCAGTTAAACGAGTTGGTTTTACTTGGTGTAACAAAAACAGTATGAGAACTATTAACAAAGAAGAGTTTCTTACGTATTTAGCCGGCAGTAAAAATAACCCACCTTCAGGTAAAACTAGATCTGAATGGGCGCCATGGGTTGAAAAAGAAATTGAGTTAGTGAAATCAAAACCTGGCCAATTTATCAAGGTGAAAAGACCTTTGCCAATTACACCTAAGCTTAACGTTTCTTTCACTGATGACACTAACACGGTTATGTTTTATGGCCATGTACCTATCATTGTATTCGGTGATGAGCCTTGTAAGATCTCACCATTAAAGAGTTGTATCAGGTCAACAAATGAAGCTGAACAATATAATTACTTAATCAAGAGACTTTATGTAATGAATGAATGAGACCTTTTACTTGTTATACGCTTAATGTGTGAATTGAATAAATTGGGTACTTACTAATACCTGAAGGAATTTTATGAGTTTTAAATCCTGGGCTAGTTATAGTCAATTCAGTCAATCAGTAAGAAATAAATCAAGATACGTTCTAGACTGTGATTTACAGGACTTTTTAAAAGGCATTAAGGACACATGCACCAGTCGAGTTATGATTATCCCTCCAAGCTCAGAGCTTTGGCGAGCACAAATGGGACATAACACCAAACCTTATATGCAGGATAATATTGAAGTAGACAATATATTTGTTCCTTATCCAGAACCCCGTATGAGACCTTTGAAAGATAGCGCCACAGAGGGTAGAGCCAACCCCAAGGGAATTCCTTGTTTATATGTTGCCTCAGAGAGAGAAACTGCTATGTCTGAGATACGCCCTTGGATAGGCTCAACTGTTTCAGTTGCTAAGTTTTCAAATAAAAATGAGCTTAGACTAATCGACTTTTCAAAACATCCTAATGTTACTTTACCGCTTTTCTTTGCAGAGCCTGATGATGCTAAGAAAATAGAAGCTGTTTGGAAGCATATTGATAAAGCCTTCTCTGAACCTGTAACTAATAGTGACCAAAAATCAGACTATGCTCCTACACAAATTATTACTAAGTTAATAAAATCGTTAGGTTATGATGGAATCGCATTTAAAAGCTCTTTAAGCGAAGGGATTAATCTTGCTTTATTCGATTTGGATTGTGTCTATTTTATAAGATCCAATCTATTTAAAGTTAATGGGATTAATTTTTCATTTGTAAACCATGGTGATGAGCGTTACATGTAACAAACAAAAACTTTCGTTAAACTCAGGATTGCTCCAGAGCCTGCCATTACTGAGCTGCTATTTTTATAAAGTAAGAACTATTGATGTTTAGATACCCTATTTCAATTGACAAGTTCAATTCCTTATTTAAAAGGTTTGCCATCGAGTGCAAGTCACACTCCCAAAAAAAGGTATCAATTACAGAGCGTGTTTCACTGTTTATTCTGTGGACAATGAAATTATCGAAAGTCGAAATACCTCATTAAGTGTATTTTGCAATATTCATCCAAACCCCGGTGCTTAGTAAACTGCTCTTTAAAGTGTCAACAAATCACATGCCCTCTTTGTGATACTGGAAAAAGCTTCACACTTGAGCAACTACAAAATCTTATCCTTGAAAGCAAGACATTCCTGTTTAAATTGTTCGATAAATATCTAGCGAAGGTAGAGAACCAAAGCAACTTAATATTGGTTAGCAAAGATAAAATTGACCTAATATGCACAAAAAGTCTTGGCTCAGGCGTGAAATGCGGAAAAAAGTTTCACATAAACTGAGTAATATTAAGCATGCCATTCTAAAGAATAATACCCACATTACTTGCCAGGACCCCTGCGATTCAAAGTTAAAAGGTAAGTCCTCTCGACTAAGTATCATTGAATTAAAAGAACGGTTAATGTTGGCCAAGGGTTCGGAATATAGCCTACATTCATACAAAGGGGTTGGAGGCTACGCAATATTTAAGCACAAATGCGGTTTATTAATTAACAAGAAAATTCACCCCTTTTTAAATAAGGATAAAGTAACCCCTAGAAGCAATAAACACCTCACCGATTGTCCTGCGTGCGCCAAATCTATAAGCCCAAGCATTGTAAATCTCGAGCACTGGACATCACTAGTAACTAATCAGCAACTTGCATTACTAGATTTAAAACCAACTTTTTTATGTCGCTGCGGTAATGAGTTTCAAACTGGTTTTGAAATTATACTTAGCCAAAAACACCACGGTTGCGCTGAATGTTACAAAAAACATCACAAGAAAAGAGATATTTTCATTTTAATAAGCTTAGAGAAATTGTTAGTAAAAGAGGGTTTATATTGTCTCCACCGCTACCCAAAACATACAATTGTAATCTTCATGTAAAACGCACAGGAGATAACCACGAGTACCCAAATACCCTTAGCTTTCTTCAACAATTTCCAGCCAGTAAAGATGGATTTAATCCCAAGTTTGAAGTTAAAAACTCGCTTATGGCCGCTTTTCAGTAAATGATGAATGTTTTTCTAAAGAATCAATTGAAAGTGCGTTCTGGGCTGGCTTTATTGCTGCAGATGGATGGGTTGATGGTGATAAACGCATTGGCCTTTCTCAACACATTAACAATGAGCCCATTTTGATAGATTTTGCTAAGTATTTAGATTTTGGTAACACCTTAAGTTACCGGTTTTCTGCAAGTAACGCGGTTATGGTTGAACTTAGATTTACCTCTAAGGTAATTGCTAAATCACTAAAACAATTTGGCATTGTACGTAGGAAAAGTTTAACTCTAAGCCCACCTTAATTCTCTCAATCAACTAATGTACTGGCATTTATTGCAGGCTATATTGAAGGTGATGAGTGGGTTAGAAAATATTACCAAAGAAATAATAAATGCTTTTGTATTGGCTTATGTAGTGGTTCAAAACAGTTCATCGAATGGGCTCATAATGAAATAAAGAGCCAGCTGGGAATTACTGGATCATTTAGCACCAAACAAAATACAGTATCATTAAAATATTCAAACTCGGCTAGCATTACCTTGTTAGAGCGCTTTTAACCTGTCTCTAACCAGAATAGTAAGATTACAAAAGCTTATTCAGTATTGGCATCTACAACTGGCCATGACAAACTTGAAATTTCATCGTGATTAAAATAAAGCTTTGTTTCATCACTTTTCAAAATGTAGCTTTCCAAAGATATTGGATCTGTTCTTAATGTACCTTTGATATGACATTCAACTGATGTACAGCCTCGTAAAACTAATGTTGTATTTGGAGTACCATCACTGAGAAGAGCAACAACCCTATTTGTGAGGTAGGTATGCAAAAGATAAATTATACCTATAACAACTATCACCATATTCCAAAAGCTTCTAAGTTCCCTAGTTTCCACCATATTTCGCCTCCACTGTATTGATTTAACTCGCCTATTTTTCTAAGCGTACTTTTAATGGGTACCCTCTTTGCAATCCTCAATAAAAAGGCCTTAACAAACAAACTTTTCATATATTTGTTTGTTTAGGCGCTTTGACACAACAACTTAATCATACATGAGCATTAATTTTAAATTACTTCATTGCCTGGGTAACCGCATATGGCGTAGCAACCAACTTCAAATCTTCACCTATTTTGTATCGCATTTTATCAAGATCATCATTGAGCTTATCCAGTGATTCGATATATGGTTTAGCAACAGCCCCTTTTAGTGATACACCTACAGATGAATTTGACTTGATGTTATGAAGCACTTCCTGAAGTACCGTTATTATTTGCTGAGCTACAGCTTCCTGAGCTGTTAATGATAATGTCTTTGCGTTAACCGAGGACTTTTTAAAGCGCTAACTAACTCTGTAGCATTTAAATCTGCAATAGCTTGTAGTGCTATTTCATCTGCCGTCTGAGCTACATTCAGTCTTTTATCAATTTTGGCAACGAGCTTTTCTGCTATATCATCAAAAATGTACTTCAAGCCTCTGCTTGAGATAGTTTGTTCAATAGGGTTTAAACAATTTGGATCTGTGCTTTCACACTTCATTACTCTAATTGAGCCTGTATCAGACTCTTCGAAAATACCTCTTAATGAGACAGTTGCAGGTTTAGTTATTACATCAATCCCGGTATCGGTCGAGCTTGTGCTTCCAGACTTTCTAGAAATTGTTGTACCGGTTAACGACATGATCAGGTCTTTTAAGTTTGCTCCACCCAAACCTGAGATTGAGGAATGGGTATATGCACTGACATTTGCATTCACTAGAATATGATGAGCTGTATTAACTTCTACTTCGACACCATTTTTTTCTGCTTTAACAGCTGTATTATCTGTATCGCCTTTCGTAGCGTTTGCCTCACCTCTATCTGTTAACCAACCTGAAGCATCATTTGCGAGCCCTTCTAAAGCACCAAACTGCACTGAGCTCTTGAAAGTATCGACTGCATTTGTGCCGTCATCTAATTTCAAATCTCCCAAATATCCAACAGCCTTTTCGCAGCCATTAGCTGTCATTTGATTAAATTCATCAAGTTTTGTTTGAAGGTCTGACATTAACTTACTACATGAGGGACAAACTGAAGTTAAAGCCAAGTTAAAGGCGTATGATGGTACACCTTGTGCAATCGCCCTTCCCATTTGCACTAATTGGTCGGAGTTTATTAAACTAAAGCTTCCAGCAAAAAAGTCGATGCCACCACAGCCTCCAGATATTTTCGGAGGTTGAAAATTAACGACATTCGCTCTTATCCCTTTTACTCTGTAAGAAGCCCCACCAAAACTTATACCGTTTCTTGTTGGTGTACTGAATGAAGTAGCAGTTGTCGTTTGAAATGTTACAGCTTCATTAAAGACATCTTCCATCACAGTTGAAGCATGAATTGATGGAGACAAAGCGCTAAGTGCAATTAGCACTCTTAATTTATTAATTTTAAACATTACTGAGCCTTTGATGTCGTTGAAAGGTTAATCTCATTAAGCCGTTTTCTGAGTAGGTCAGATAGAATTGAAGGGTTGTCTTCTAACTTTTGCTTTTCAACTACTAAAGGCTCCTTTGACACAAGAATATCTTTTACTTCTTGTGTTTTAACGAATTGCTCTTCACTAATGAGGTTCATCCGTTTTGCTGCATAGAGTGCTCTTTGAACAAGTTCACTACCTGATGCCATGCCATATTTAATTGTTTGAAAGTGCTGACCATCATTTGAGACAAGCATTGTTGTAGGGGTAATGTTCACTTGAAACTTTCGAGACAAAGTCATGTTAGGGTCGATCACATGCTTAACTCCCGGGAACTCTTTATCTAAAAGAATGCCATCCATTGAGATTGCTAACACATCAACCCCCATAATCTTAGCTAAGGACTCCATCGCAGGAAATTGTTGGTGACAATACGGGCAGTCAGAACGATAGAACATCCACAGCCCAGCTTTATCAAATAAAGAATTGAACACTTTGGCTTTATCTTTATTTGTTTTTACTTTATGAGCAAATAACGCATTACTTGAATTTGGTCGGCGGTTACTCTCAGAAAGTTGCTCTTCAAACATAAAGAATTCTTTTGTTTGATCGCTAAATGCATTCGCTTTGTCGATAGCTAAACGCTGTGCGTAATAATAGTTTGAAATGTTCTCTGTACTAGGATCATCAATAGCTGTATTGAGTAATTTAGGAAGGTTTTCTTTCAACCACGCTGAATTAATTTCAACCATTTCTGGTTGTTTCTTATCATTTGGCTGTGCAGAAGGAGGCTGCGCCTTTGGAACTTCTTGCTTTTCCTCATCTACAAGCTCAGGATCTTCGTAAAAGTGCCATCCTCTACTAGGTTTTTCTGTTCCAGAAAACGGTGAGCTTCTAGCAGACACAAAACCTGCATTCATGACTCCCAATGCTACAATGATTAAACTTAAATAGAATCTCATTCCTTTCAACCTACGAAATTTTAGCTACTTGCGTGTGTTGTACTCGAACTGATTGCTCTTGAACGAAATGATGAAGATTTACTTTTTTAAGTTTGATTGTTTTCACTGATTTAGGATTAACACCACAACGACACCAAGGGCAAGAAGAAGTGAAACTTTGGGTTGTTCTTAAATAAAAGCGGTCACATGAGCATCTGTTGGGGTATAAGTCCTGCTTAGAAATTCCACAAAACAATGAATTCACTTGATTAATGTCAATTGGGTCGACCAAATCTTGGAAGCGCTTATTAAAGCTTATACAAACATTAACAAGCATATCTGCAAAAACATTGTCATTATCAAAATCAAAATTAGGGTACAGAACTTTAGCTTCATTAAATAGCAGATTCGCTATCAAAAAGCCTTCGCGGTTTGAATCAACCCATCCATAACCAACCGAATTTGCAATTTTCTTGAACTCAAATGGCTTAGAAGAAATAGTGTCTACTTCCCTTTTTATTTCTTTATAGCGTCCAATTTTGATATAAGGAAAGAGCTCTGCAACAAGAGCTGGCCTTGCATTAAGAGACATCAGCGTAACAATCAGTGAAATGTCTCTTGTTATATTATATGAAACACTTCTTCCATCCACTAAACCTATGAGTTCTGAACTAATTGCATTCATAATTAATTCCCCACCACAGCGATTGAAGTACTTGCAGCTAAGTTTTTAAGCTTGCCAAGTTTTGAATCATTATTCTCAGCACTTTTAATAGCATCTAGCATTTGTTTAATTCCATTCAAACCAAGCGATGCCGCGTTAATAACTGTTTTTTCTCTAGCTAGTCGTTGCAATGTCATTGTACTTGCATCACGTATAGCAACCACATCAGCTTCAGATTGAATACAGAAAAGGTGCGCAGCCAATTGAATATCTACAACTGCAGCTTGTTTCACTAGAAGCAAAGCACTAACTTGAATAGATATTGCTTCATCCAAAAATTGACTTCGATTTTCCATAACACAACCAATAAAAAATTATTAACAATGAAGCTACATTTTAAACAAAAGGTCACTAAACTGGCAACTACACAAAGTGTATATTTCACAATAAAATTTATAGAAAATTTAAACAGTTGATTTAATTAAATTTATTTTATTTATAAATATAAACTTTATGATTTAAAAATTAAACACAACCTCAACTACTAGCACTTTATAATTAGATAATTAGGTCGAGTACTGTTATCAAAAATCAAAGTTGGCCATTAACAATCGAAATGTAATACTCAATTCAGGTATAACTTTTAGGTTTTTAAATGAAATCTCTGTTTCACATTGCAAATAAAATTAATAAAATGCTCACAGAATATGAGCTGGGTAACCTTCAAGAATTGAGGAAAAATATTCATTCTTTATCACGAGTTCCCTCAAAGTATGTATTTGACCAAAGGGGAGTAAAAAAGATTGGGGAGCTCATTTCGGAGGTCGAGCCGAGCTTCAATTTAACATCGGCTTTGAAAATAATTCGTTTCGATACGGAGTAGCATTCTCCTTTCGCCCTAGTAGAGATCATCCAAACCTTAATGCTCTAATAGAGAAAATTAATTTATTCAATGAATACATCAATGAATTCGGAACTGAGTTTTACGATTTAAGCATGTGGCACTATGATGTTGAGCATGACGGCTCTAGAAGTGAAGACTTTCAGCCAACTATAATCAAGTCAGAATGGTGCAAAACTAATGCTTTTATTTTCCTAGGTGAAAAACAAAATCGTGAAAGAATTGATTATCAGCGAGTTTGTGATGTGTTAGATCGCTTACTACCTTTGTATCTTCACATAGAGATAGCATCAAATAGTGACAACCCTTCTACTCCCTCTTTTGTTTTCAAACCAGGTTGCAGAACAAAACTGTCATTTTCCAAAGCCTCCTATAAGAAAAATCAGCAAATAGATGTACGACTATTACACAATGATCTTCAACAGGCTTTGTATGATGAATTAGTGCAAGTCTATGGCAGGGATAACGTAGGCACTGAAAACTTTATAGGATGCGGAAGAGTTGATTCTGACTCTCCAATTGGGTGATAAGTACAGGTTGTATGAAATCAAAACAGCATTTAGTGCTAAATCATGCATACGGCAAGCAATTGGGCAACTTCTAGAGTATGCGTACTTTTATAAAGCAGGTTTCGTAGAAAAGTTAATTGTTGCTGGTCCTGTAAAATGCACAAGCGTTGAACATTCCTATCTGAATGAACTGCAAAGCAAGTTTAATTTGCCGATCGAGTATTATCAAATCAAAGGCCCATGCTTTGACTTTGATTAGGTTATAATTTCATTTTACTTTCTTAAATTGTATTTATGTTGAAAAACCCCGAAGTAAATTATCAGGAGTTGGGCTGAGCAGTTAGGGCTTGATTCTGATCTATATGGAAGTCACTCAATGCGAAGAACCAAAGCGACATTGGTTTATGCTCGAACCAAAAATATAAGGACCGTTCAGTTACTGCTTGGCCATACAAAAATTGATAACACCATTAGATATCTCGGAATTGAAATTGAAGATGCAATTAAGATATCCAGAGAGACGGATTGTTAATTTAATATAGCCAGTAACCCCAAGCTGCCTTTGCCCCTAAGTTTGCTAGCGTTGTTACTCAATAATTTTAGCTCAATGATTAAATCAATCAGTTTATATAATCCCTCAGCCCAAATTCAAACCCATATATAATTGATGTGCGATATTTCTTTTTAAATGAAAAACGCTATGTCTTTGTTCTTTGCAGATGATTTATTGAAGTACATGCTTTTATCTGCATTGGACAATACTTCATTGATAAGCTTTGGATTTGCCTTACTTTTAAAGGTGTAACTCCCGATACTTAATGAAATCCATATTTTTTGACTATTCCAGTGTAAAGGGCTGGACTCAAGGCAAAGATGCATCTTATGGATTACTTTATCCACATCCTCTTCATTTGATACTCGGTGTAAGATAACAACGAATTCGTCGCCTCCAACTCTTGAAATGAAATCAGATGAACGCAAGCAACGATTTAAGGATGAGGCTGTATGCTTCAAGACTTCATCACCAGCCTCATGCCCTAGGGAATCATTAATTTGTTTGAACTTATTTAAATCGATATTAAGAACAGTAAACTCAACGATTGAACCCTCTCTCGACATTATTTTAGTCATTTTTTGAAATAAGTAACGGCGATTAGGCCCGAATTCAGATAATAAGTGCACCACTCATGGTTAAACGGTGAGAAGAGATCAACTGCCTGTTGGTGGTACTCTGTAATCGCCAAAAAACAAGAGTAGATACCATGAGTTACAAGCAGTTGATCGAAGGGCAAAGATACCAGATTGAGGCCTACTTACGCGAGGGTTTTAGCTATCGAGAGATAGGGAAAAGGCTAAAAGTGAGCCACAGCACTATAAGTCGTGAAGTTAGGCGCAATAGTACTCGAAGTCATTACTTGCCTGAGGTTGCACATTCAAAGGCATGTAAACGAAAACATCTAGCTGCCAAGTATTCCATGCCAGCACTTACAATTGCGTTCGTTGAGTTTGGATTGGAGCAAAAATGGAGCCCTGAGCAGGTTGCGGGTGTAAGCAAAATTATCGGGCATCCTGTGAGTCATGAATGGATTTATGGCTATATTCAAAAAGATAAATTGAGTGGTGGCAAGCTATACAAACATCTGCGACAAGGGCACAGACGTTATCGTAAAGGCAGCCGAAGCAAACGTGTCATCATCCCAAATCGTGTTGGCATTGAACATAGACCTGCGATTGTTGACACTAAGACACGATTTGGTGATTGGGAAGCGGATACAGTACTTGGCAAGCATGGTACGGGAGCAATCGTTAGTTTAGTCGAGCGTACAAGTAAGTTTTACCTGATACGCAAAGTGCCAGCAAAAAGTGCAGCGCAAGTGAGCAGAGCAATGATAGGTATGCTGTGGCGCTATCGACGCCATGTTCATACGATAACCGCAGACAACGGGAGTGAGTTTTGTGAACATGAGCATGTTTCAGACAAGCTAAAAACCGACATCTACTTTGCTAACCCCTACTCATCATGGGAAAGAGGGTTAAATGAGAACTTTAATGGCTTGTTGCGTCAATATATTCGCAAAGGCACTGATTTACGAACGGTGACAGATAAGCAAATTGCGCACATAGAAAAGGCGCTCAATGCGAGGCCGAGAAAATGTCTAGGGTTTAGGCAACCAGCGGTAATATTCGATGAATTACGCAAAGCAGCCTAATTTAGCGAGTGGTGCACTTCGGACTTGAATTCGCGGGTAATTGAGTAAGCTCGTCATGTAATGACAAGTTTTGAGCACGTAAGTAGTTTTTGACTAACGCTATTAGAAGAAAATAGCCAATAGAAAAAGTTGCAATCCCAAAGGTCATGAAAATAATTTTAAATTTATATATGCTATCTATTTCACTAAAGTCTTTATATGAAGCAAATAAGGTCCAATTGTTATTTGGCAAGTATATGGGGTAGCTTATATCATAGTTCTCAACAGCAATATTGTTACCCTCAATAAGTCTATTACTCTCTCCATTTGAGTTGGTGGCAACTAGCGCAATGTTTGCGCCGATAACATCTTTTATTTTTGAAGCTTCTATTAGTTTGTCATAATTTATAACGACACTTAGGCCACCCCAGTAATTTTTGTTTTTAGGGGAGTCTGTAAATATTGGGTATCTTGCAATAAGAGCTCTTCCTCCTTGCACCAGTTCTAATGGCCCAGCTATGAAAACTTTTTGAGTATCTTTAGCTATCTGAACGGTTTCGTACTGATTTGGAACAGTTCTAAAGTCCAACCCAATCGCCTTTTCATTACCCTCTAAAGGATATGCATGAGATATGATGTCGTTGGGTGCTAGTCCGATATTTCTCACAAGCGCAGCTTTGGATAAAAATTGACTGGATATAGAGTTCCAATTTTTTGTTGCGAAATCAGGGTCTAATGACACCACCGACGCCAAGCTATCTGCAAGGTAAGTATCACGAAATATATTCGCTTCAATACTATATCTAACTAACGCTACTTCATGCTGAATTGTCTCTTTTACTTGTTGGATTTGTCTTTCGAGAAACTTATCCGTTACTAGATAGACAATCATATAACTAAAGACGCCATACATTATGGTTATTGTCCAAAACAACCAAGGGCTAAATTTATATTTATGTAACACAAGAACACTCACAACACCGCAATACAAGTTAATGGGTAACTTTCAGTAATCTCTATAGATATTAGACATAAAATTATGTATTAACTAGGCTTTATCGGTAAAATGATGAGAATAAATCAAGAAGCTACGAGCTGATTGGCTATACCCATGAATCGTCTTGGCCTCATGCCCCAACTTCATTACAAAACAACCAACAGGAAACAGCACAACAAAGTGCTAATCAACAGTTTATCTCTGGCCTTTTGTATTGATGAGGAAACGATAGCAAAACAAACAAGGCAAACGCTGATATAGCTACTTAGCCATTACTACCTCAATAACGATAATAGTATTCAACCCCAATCATGGACATACAAGCGTTTAAGGTTTAAAGATACTTTTACTAATCTGATGTTAGTGGTTTACCAGATGACGTGTAACTCACATTTGTCCAGTGACGAGTTAACATCCATCTAGGTGCAATTCAGCTTTAAAGAATTATAAAAATAGGCCGATACAAAAACATATCACTGAAACAGGGACGTGTTATGAAGGTTATTTCTGAAAATTTACCTCAGCCACTAAATAATCAAAATGTGACATTAGAATCACCCAAAGATGGGGGGGCTCTTTTAAATACTGAGCTGAAGAAGTTGGCGGATGACATATATCACAAAAGCGAGCCTCCTGAACTAGAGCAAACATATAGCAAGCCACTGACAATGACCGTGAGCAAAATAGACATGACTAAAACGGTTGATGACTTTATGTATGAACTTGGAATTGCGACTGGCGAATTATATATGCCTGGAGGGAGTGTGCCAAAGGCTGTGGAAAAAATGCTTTCTCCCTACGATGCATTACTCTCAGATATAAAAAATCAAGCCCCTTCATTGGCCTATAAAAATTGGGGAATATCAATAAACCAATCTGGTGCTTTAGAAGCGACAGGCATAATTACAGATTTTGAAAAAGAATTCTTAGAAGAAAAGCTAAATGATTCAGAGGAATTAGTAAGCACTATAGCTGATTTTAAATCTAATTTTTTAAAATATATTGTGCCTGAAAACCGAGGTTATGGAAGGTATGATGTTACGGCTGATAATTTTTCAGATGTCTTCGATTTTAAAGAAATGCTTGAAATTTCAAGGAGCAATAACGACTTCAAAAAGACATGGGAATACGAAACTAATTGGTTAAAATTAAATGATAATATCTTGTCACAGTTAAAAAGAAACGCCCCAAGTTATTAGGTTCAATGCATAAATGGTATTGTAATGTATTCACAACGTTCATTATTGAATACTACCATGTAGTAGCACTCTTTTAGGGCATAAATTACTCATGACATTAAAATACTTTAACGTATTTATGTCGGATAGACGACACCTGTTACCAAGTGTCGCCCTCCTAAGAACCGTACGTGCAACTTTCACTGCATACGGCTCAAGCCTTCACGAAGGCACCTAATTGGTACCCAGCAACTTATAAAGCAGCGAGATTAGGCTCATTCCAAGAGTTGCGGCATTGCCTCTTTGCTTTTCTCTTTGCCAAGTATTCTTGGTATAAAGGATCAAAAGGCGTAGCTTCACTCCTGATTTTCACATGTCTCTCTATTGGCACCTTAGCTATTTGAAATAGATTAAACTGACAATCCATATTCATGCTCTTCTGCCAACCGTGAAATTGCCATTAACATCGACGGTTGATAAAGTACTTCATGGCGATCTAAGTTTTTGATTTTGTTGGATGACGCCTTTTAGCCCAATGCCATAACGCTAGAAATAGTTTGTGGCTCACATATCCGAATACTTGTTTGGCAACGCAATGGCGATAGTAATTCGACCAACCCCTGAGTTTCGGATTTATCAACTTGATTAGATCGTTAACGGGGGTGGTTCCGTGCTTTTTAGTGAGTTCGCGCAAGTTACTCAGAAATATTAACGTGTTAGATTTACTCGGTTTAATGAGCAGCTTTCCTTTGTACTTCCTATGGTTAAAGCCTAGGAAGTCAAAACCACGGCTAATGTGAGTAATGTGCGTTTTCTCTTCGGAGAGCGTTAAGCCTCTGTGTGCTAAGAAGTCAGCAATCAACGGTTTGATATCGTTCTCCAGCACGTCCTTTGAAGTGCAAGTGACGACGAAATCATCAGCGTATCCTATAAAGTTGGCTCTCGCCCCATTTTTAAGTGCGGTGGACTTTATGTGTTGCTCAAGACCTGCAAGAGTCATCAGCATCAAGGTTGGAGATATGATCCCGCCTTGTGATGTTCCCTCGTCAGTGCGATAGAACAGCCCTTTGTCCATAAAACCAGACTTTAACCATTGTTCCAACATTCGTTTATCTACAGCTATATTATTCATAAGCCATTGATGCCCAATCTTGTCGAAACAGGCTTTAATATCTCCCTCAAGACCCATTGTGCGGATTGCTTTTTACTCAAACAGAGAAAACACTGAGCAATAGCATCAGCAGTACTTCTGTTGCGCCGAAAGCCGTAACTATTTGGGTCAGCAAGTGTTTCTGACACAGGCTCTAGTGCGAGAAGATGAAGCGCTTGCAGCGCTCTATCGACCATACACGGGATACCCAAAGGTCTGAGCTTGCCGTTTTTCTTAGGGATGTAGATACGCTTGAGCGGTTTGGCTTGATAAGCTTTTCTGCTCAATTGATTGACTGCTTTCATGCGGCGCGTATCCGTATTCCAGATGACGCCGTCTATTCCGGGCGTTTTACTGCCTTTGTTTTGTGATACTCGCTTAACAGCAAGAAGTTTTGCCGAATGCGAGTGAGTCAGTATCCACTGCAATGCTTTCGCTTTGCCGTGTTTACTTTCTCTTGTTGCTTTTGCAATACGCATCTGAAGCTTTAAAACGTGTGACTCAACAGTTTTCCAATTTATGGATTGCCATTGAGCACTGTCAGAAGAGGCACTAATCTCTTTTGAAATCATCATTTGCGTTTCTCCTTGAATAAAGTTCTTCAAATTCTCTTGCAACGGAAGACCAGTCGGAAGTCAGCTCACTTTCGTGCCAGACAGACGTCTGTATCTGCATCATTACAATCCAGCCTTTGCTTTCTCCAACATCCTCTACCTGCATCACTACCGGCTATATAAGCTTTCCCAAAGGGAGTGATACAGGCTTACCGTGTTCCGTATGTTGCGCAATGTCAGGTTAGATGCCCGCTATAGTGCGGAGAGTTCGGTGATCACGAAAGAGCATGGGGCAATCTCTTTCCGACTCTCGCGCCTTTTGGCTACAGCGTATTAACCACTTCCGCTGTTTCATCATATAACGCACCTTACGCGGATTCACTTATGTTCATCATACTGACTGCCTAGCACTCACCCGATTTGTGGTTATCAGGAGGATCGTCCTCTCACGATTAAGATCCCGATTGGCGCATACCAACCTTCGTTACATTGTCAGAGCCGCTAATTTATTCAGGCTCCTAGGATCATCTGGTGATACAGATGGTTCACTCATTAAGCGGTGAACAGCGCTTCATACGACTTCACGTCGCACGCCCCTTTATGAGTTTACGTAACAGAAAGGTGTTTTTGCTTAATAGAAAATTCCCCAATATTTCTTAATGACTGGTCATGCAAAACCGATGTATGGTTTATCCAAAAAGCGTTTACTTTTAACATTTCTAGTTTAGTCACACATTTGCATACCTATTCCTGAGCAGTTGAGATAAAATCCGGTTGATTTTATCAAGTTGTGGTAATTCATAAGGTCACTAGCATATTACTAGTTGTTCAGAAGTAACGGAGTATAGTTTGACGCACGCTTGGCAAGTAGCAGCAATTATTGCGACTAAAAACAGGTCTGACTTGTTGAAAAATAGAGCATTACATTCAATCTTGAACCAATCTAGATTGCCGGATTACCTTATTGTAGTAGATGACTCACCAGAAAATGTTCAACAACAGAATCGATACATTGTCGAATCTCTAGCATTAAGTAACTGCCACAAACAATATCTGATAAATCAGCGAACTCAAGGTGCTAGCGGGGCGTGGAATACAGCTGTAGACTACCTGTGTGCACAGCAAGGTAAATATTTTGACTCGTTGTTTCTGGCATTTCTTGACGACGATGATGAGTGGCATTCTGATTATTTGGAACGCTGTTTAGCGACAGCTAGTATGAAAAACTGCAACATGGTCGCCGCTGGATTTTATCGTTACGAAAGCAATGACCAACCGCCTATTGAGAGTTTACCCCCTACGTTTTTAGATGAAGACCTATTCCTGAGAGGAAACCCAGGTATTCAGGGTTCTAACTTGTTCCTGTCTCTTGATATTATGCTGATGGCCGGTTGCTTTGATGAGCATTTAGTCAGCAGTACAGACCGCGATTTGTGTATACGCCTTTGTGAGATAGGATCTCTTCAATATCACAGTATAGATGAAGTGTTGCTAAATCATTATGCAGATAGCTGCCGCCAACGTTTAAGTACACCAAATTCACCATCTAAGCAAAACGGTTTGTCTGCATTTTGGCAGAAGTACAATGGGCGGATGAATAACACACAGCATGACGCATTTCTTAAGCGTGCCCAGAACCTGTTTAATTGGCAGCCCAAATCACCCTTACTACCACAAGCAACATCAACGTCCGCAGTTCAATTTGGACTAACACTTGGAGTTGATTTAGGAAATATCTCCTTTGGTCAACTAAAGAATCTCATCATTAAAATTCACCAAGTAGATCAGCAGAACTTAGTAGGTTTTAACCTGATCTTGACCGCAGTAACTGAAGTATTGAATCTGAATGATTTGAATACATTTCTTGAATTTTTGGGAAGTCAGGGTATCACGTATTACAACTTATGCGATCAGCAAACATGTGTTGAAACGGCTACTGCAATTGTTGCCCAAGAGAACGTCGGTCATAGCGCATGGGTCTTAAAAAATAGGTGGCATCAAGAACAACTAATGGATAAAGGTGATAACGATATTTTAACACTGTTACGCCGGCTAGGCGCTTATCAGTTGAACTGCGTTACCTTTGATGATCAATTTAAAAAACAACAAAAAGAACTCGTTCAAAGGATAAAACAGTGCCGTGTTGAGGTTGCGCAATCTCGAATCTCAAAGCTATTTTGTATCGATGATCTGAAATTGCTTGGCACCGGTTCGGAAGCCATTGTAATGACCGATGGTAAACGAGTTTTTAAGTGCATCGATTACTGGAAAACTCGTATACCTACTAAGCAAATTAAGTTCCTACAACAGAGCTGCTCAAAATGGCATGACCTGCCCGGTTTATATGCTCTGAACGAAGTTTTTATCAATGGAACAAGCTTAGTCCTTACTTATCCTTACGAGGAAAGTATCCCATATCAAGGTGGTGACAGTGAACACGTTATTAACCTGCTTCACAGTTGCAGCAAAGCGGGTATTGTTTGTAATAATATCCATCCTAAAAACTTGATTAAAACCAAGTACGAGGTGAAGTTGATAGATTATGGCTCAGATATTCGACCATGGAATGAACTCGGTTTTGAACATATGGCACGGCGAGCATATCTAGCTATACATCATGCAGATAATCCTCGCCTTAAATCCTTAATGCGGCAGTCATTGCAAACTATAAACATGCCAGAAATGCAGGGTTATCAAGTTTTTCGCCAACGATTAGCTGGTATTGACTGCAATTTAGAGCAAGCAAATCGAGCGAGGCTCTCTCTGGCTCCGTCAGGACCAGTAACTCCTTTTGTGCTGACCATTGGTGTCATTACCGGAGATGCCTATAAATTGTTACCCTTGCTTAACAGCATTGCTGAACTAGAACAATGTAGTTACTTGTCCGAGGTAAACACTATCGTACTGTGTAACGGTTGCTCAACCAGAACCGTTGAAGATGTTCTTATGCATAGCAAGCGTCCATTGAGCACCATAAGAATAATCAGCGAAACACAACAAATAGAAGATACGGAAAATGGCTTATTCGGTCGATGTTTCACTAGTCGTCAGGCTGGGCAGGTAGGTATTGCACATGCTCGCAGTATGCTACAAAAGTATGTTGGTTTAGAGTGTGAAACGAAGCCAGGTAGCGTTGCTTGGATCCTTGATGATGACATGCGTTTAGATGCACGTGCGAAACAATACCTCCCTTGGTTACCAAGATTTAGGCAAAATGGTATTGATGTTGTTATTGGGCAATATGAAGGTTCCTCACCTAATCCGCCATTAAATGGGTTACGTGGTCAGTTGTTGGATCTGCTACATAACTTACGTTGGTTAGAGACTTTATCGAACGATATTGAACTTCCAGATCGAAGCAGTGAGAATACTATTCTTCGCACCAAATACCCTGATTATTACTATGATCTATCACGCAAACACTCAGGTCATGTTGAAGCCCCATTTTGGATTGAACCTGCTTATGTTGGTGAAACTGTAGCGGAAGCACGTGCTCGTTTATTTGCTTTTGCACCAATGTTAGTCACCGGGTTCCCGCTTACTCGCGGTATCATCCCGTCATGCACTGAAAATCCATTAATGGCCGCGAAAGACACCGTTAATCGCGGGGGAAATACCTTTGTTTTAAACCCTAAAGCGTTAACACAAGTACCCAACTTGATACCAATAATAAATGATCGTGAGGCCCGCCGTTCAGATATGCTTTGGGCAATAGCCAACAAGCATCATAATCGGCTGAACATTAAAAGCGCACCATTCCCTGTACAACACACTGGCCGTGTGCAAAATGAGAAAATATTAGATTTGGAGAAAGTACAGGATGAAATTATGGGTTCAGCGTTGTATGCAGGTTTACAAGAATTCTTGTCAGCAAAAGAACAACATAACCTGGTTTTTAATCCTGATGAGATCTCTGACGTCTGGCAAGCAACCAGAAATGCACGCAATACCCGTCTTGCACGCTTAACACTCAGTTATTACAGGATTAATGGATTGGCACAGGCGCTGTCCAAGTATCCAGAGCTTACTGAACTGAGTGAATATCTTGCACGCTCTTTTAATTTCAGTGCAATTGAGAAACTAAAAAATCAGGTTGAGCAAATGAATGAGCATCATATTTGCGATTTTTTAAACCAAATAGTGCCGCAAAGTGCCCGCTTTGCGAATGCGCATAAGAACACTTTTGAGATAGTTGAATAAAAAATGCCTTATAAAATTTACTGTGAGCTCCCTACACTACACGGTACATTTCGAATGTATGACACTGGCAATGAGTTGTTAAGAGTGGTTACCTTTGGCGATATCAACAACCTAGGTAGCAAGCCTATGGTAAGAATACACTCTTCATGCCTTGCCTCAGAAGTATTTGAAGCTCGAGATTGCGACTGTGCAGACCAATTACGCGAAGCTATGAAAGCCATGGCTCATGATGGAAGTGGAATTATTTTTCATTTACATCAAGAAGGAAGGGGGCAAGGTCTATCTAAGAAAATTCAGGCAGTGTACAAAATGCAGGCGGAAGCCCTGGATACAGCTGAATCATTTCAAGCTATGGGCTTAGACCAAGATATTCGAGATTACGGGCCAGCGATTAGTGTACTAAAAAAAATGGCCATCGAAGAAGTGCGCCTAGTCTCAAATAATCCGCGAAAACGAAGTGCTTTAGAACAAGCTGGTATTGCGGTAGAAGTTGTAAATACACATCCGCAAGTACGCCCTGAAAACGCAGGCTATTTGCAGAGTAAGAATGATAAATTGGGGCACTACCTGCCGTTAAGTGTTGAGAATGATAATTCCAGTCCAATTCATTTTTATCATTCAGACCAAACATGGGGAGAGTTTTCCAACTTTTCACAACATGCCGTATATATACAAGGCAAAATTTGGCGAACAACCGAGCACTTTTATCAAGCACAAAAATTTACTGATCCAGTACTACAGGAACGTATCCGCACAGCTGCGAGCCCAATGTTAGCCAAAGAAATAGCCAGTCAGTTAGAAGTAAAACACCTGCAAGAAGACTGGTGTAACAAAAAAGAGAAGGCGATGTGGCAGGCAATAACAGCGAAGTTTACTCAACACCCTGAACTCAAAGAATTATTGTTATCGACAGAGCAACGTAACATAGCAGAACATACGAATAATGATAGTTATTGGGGGGATGCAGAAGATGGCTCTGGATTAAACCGGTTAGGTGAGTTATTGATGCAATTACGTAGTCAGTTACTGGATAGCCAAGAACAGAAATTATGTGCGGAATAGCGCTGCTCTATGGCGATACTGCAAAGGATAAGGTATCTGCCACATTAACCAAACTTTCTCATCGAGGGCCGGATGATCGGCACTGTTGGATAAATGGACAACTAGCTATAGGGTTTGTCCGTTTGGCTATAAACGATGAAAGCACGTCTGGGCGACAACCATACAACGCTGGTGAAATGATTGGCGCAATTAATGGTGAAATATACAATGCTGATGCTCTTGCTAAACAATATCACCTCACGTTAAAAAGTGAGTGTGATACACATGTCGTCGTTCCTCTATTTTCTGAAATAGGTAATCAGGTCCTGGCCGAGTTAGATGGATTTTATTCAGGTGTAATCTACCAATCTGATACGCAGACTCTTTATCTATTGCGGGATCATATAGGGAAAAAGCCCCTATTTTATGGACGAGCAGATAATAACTTATTTGTTGTAAGCGAGCTCAAAGCACTGCAAGACATTGAATGGTTTGAGCAAGTCCCATTGGGAATTAGCCAGTTAGAGTTAACTTCTGGAAAGTTAACTCTAATAGCAGAGCACCCAGAATTAGTCACTACAAAGCTTAATCTTGCTATGGCAATGGAAAAAGCGGTGATTAAGCGTTTACCAAAGCAACCTGTCGGTATTTTTCTTAGTGGTGGTTTGGATAGTTCAATTATTGCAGCTTTAGCACATCAATATCATAAAAATATTACTTATTTTGTACTGGGAAATCCTGATAGCCCGGATGTAGTAATGGTTAAAAAGCTTGTTAATCACTTGGGAATAAAGCGGGTTAACTATATTCCACTGCCAACGGAACAAGAGTTACCTACTTTGATTGCCAAGATAGTACGCGCAACTGAAAGCTACAACCCATCGTTCATTAGCAATGGTTTAGCAACCTACTTATTAGCAGATTCAGCACATAAAGAAGGATTAAAAGTTGTCCTAACCGGAGAAGGTGCGGATGAGCTTTTTGCTGGGTATCACGAAATGCTATCAGAAGATGAATGGCAATCAATTCGTTCAAATCTGATAAATGATATGCGCTTTACTGAGCTACGTAGATTAGATAAATGCAGTATGGCGAATAGTATTGAAGCTCGTTGTCCATTTTTGGATCGGACGGTGAAGAGTATCGCTGATACCTTAGAGCACAAAAATTTTTATTCGTATGGCCAAAATAAGGTGGCACTTAGGGATACCTTTGGGCATTTATTACCAGTTGAAATTGCTGATCGCAAGAAAACTTCATTTGATGTTGGTAGTGGCATCCGCAAATTAGTCGTGGAGTACTTAACTCGTAACACTAATACAGAAATCGTCGAGCTAAAGAAAATTTGGAGTCAAACATTTACAAACAACGCTGACAATTCTTACTTTTTTAGTTACCCAACATTCGATAACGTTATTGCAAAACGTGGGGGGGTCCACAGATGACAGTACGGTTAGCCCAACAAATATTGCTCGAAAAGTTTCAACGAGAGCCGTTTCACAACTTCTATTTAATCAATGATATTCAGCCTACTACCTGGGTATACGGGGGGACCTGTTCAGATAAGACTCTGAGTTACTTAGAAGCAGTAAAAACTGCGGGGCTAGATGCGCATTTGCATTCTGCACGGATTGGAGGGAAAGAAATCCATCGACTGGTGAGACTTGAAATAGATAATCAGCGCTATTTTGCTGATATTGGAAATGGCTGGCCATCTATTCATCTCTTCCCTGTGGATACACCAATTGAGTATGAGTGTTACGGCATGACTTATAGAACAAAAATAAAAGATGGTGTTATCACTGTGTACCACAGAAAAAACGGCGTCGAAAAGCAACAGATGGATATAGATATTGCAGAAAAATCGGATGCGGAAATCCGTCAAAGGATAGCTAATCGTTTTTCAGCCAATATAAATTATCCATTTAGCAATCAGCTGAGATTTTCAATGATTGTTGGTCAACGTTTTTTGTTTATTCGTGACACTCAGCTAGAAATATACAGTAGTGATGGTTACGAGGAAGTAACCAATATCACTAAAAGTGACATAAAAACAGTGATAATGAAGTATTTTAACTACGATATCTCACCACTTGAATCATTCATTTTTAATAAAAAAGTTAACATATAAACAACGAGTAGCCCTCTATTATGATTAGTAAAGTGAGACGGAGATAATGAATGTATCATCGATAAAGTTGCATAACTTTATAGTGTTAAGTAGGCTGTTTTATCTTCTGCTTTGCCATTTTCTTGAATCTCATGCTATGCGACAAGCGGTGCCTTATTGCATTATGGGATACCAAAAGTTATCGATAGACTGGAAATTGGCACGTTGTTGTAACTCGGAATTGTCCATAGACAAGTTATAAATATAGCTCGCCGTTAACCCAAAATGCGTTAATGTGAGCCTTGAAGTGTATAGATTGAAAGGATGATTACGATTGTAGTTGCAATTCTGAGAGCTGCTTTGATATCAAACTCTTTGATGAGAATGACCTTTCTTTAATATACCCTCAATTTGATAGTTTCTTTACTAACCCTATTTTAAACTTTTAATGAGTGCAACAAGAGTTGAGAAATATTATGTTGTTGTTCGAGTTAATATTAATAATTGTTTTTCATTAAGAGAATGTCCATTAGGCTACACAGTATAGCCATTCAGGAACTTTAAAAAGAAGGAATTTGACTACGAAGCAAACACAAGCTGTAATTCTAATTTTCTAAATTCGGCTAGCTTTTCTTCAGTTACTGCAATTAGCACATTATTACTTTGTTTCACCATTGCTTGTTTAAATTGAGCATCTTCAATATCAAAAGTAGAAACACCGACTTCCAAATCGATTGCGCAAGCCCCTAAAATAGCTAAATCAAAGTGCATAGTTTGTAGTTGTTTAAGTGAGGTCGTTCCAATTTCAGCTCCCTGTTGCTTACTTATTTTTCCTCCCAACAAACAACATCACAATACTCATGAGATTGTAATGCAATCGCGACCGATGGTGTATGTGTTACAACTGTTAATTCAAGGTTTTGCGGGATCATCTTTGCGATAGCTAAATTAGTGCTGCCAGAGTCAATAAAGATGAATGCTTTTTCCTGAAAATAAGGGGTACAAGCCTTTGCTAAGATCTGTTTACGATCATCATTTAAGTCTAATCGCTGGACTAAACTACCATCATTTTTCGCGTTAAGAACGGCACCTCCGTAAACTTTTTTACATACACCTTGATTCGCCAATTACTGCGCGAGCTTGCCTGATGAAAATGTTTGTTGAACCTAAATGTATTTACTTATACCCCGATGCTGTGGATTTTCGAAAATCCATTGATGGCTTGGTCGCTATCGTTGAAGGCGAGCTTGAACGTGATGCCTACACTGGTTGCATGCCTTGCTCATATACGTCGTTACTTCATCGAAGCGAAAGGGAATAATAAGAAAACGGGTAAAGCGGATGTGGCACTCAAACTTATTGGCAAGCTCTACGGTATTGAGCAAGCCATTAAAGGTAAACCAACCACAAAAAAGTACTCTGTTAGACAACAAAAAGCCAAGCTCATTGTTGACAAATTATATCAATGGTTGCTCAAGCACAAAGATAAAATCCCGCCCAAAATGGCGCTAGGTAAAGCCATTAACTACGCGATAAATCAATTTGAAAAATTCCGACGTTACTTAGAGGATGGCAGGCTTAAAATTGATAACAATCGCGCAGAGCGAGCTATAAAACCGTTCGTGGTAGGGCGAAAAAACTGGCTGTTCTCAAATACCAGCAAGGGTGCACATGCCAGTGCGATACTTTATAGCTTTGTTGAAACCGCAAAGGCCAATGACCTTATAGTGCATGATTATATTTCTACTTGCTTACAGCACCTTATTGAGCAGCCTAATAATATTGAATCGCTGTTACCTTGGAACATTAAACAAGCTGAGTGTCGTTAGCTAGATGCTTACGTAGCTTCAGGCGTCAACCGCATTATCATGATAATATGGTTGCTGAATTTTTTTGCTATGATTAAAAAGCGAATAATTAAGTGTAAGAAATACCCACACGATAAGATGCGAAAGCTGGGAAGCCTAAGCCAACCTCAAAAACTAAATATTCTGTCGACGCTTGCTGTAAAAATTATACTGATATATTCTAATCAGGCTCCATGACGTCAAATAAAAGTTAGCTACATGTTTTTATTTAGGGGGTGTTTCATTATTGATAAAAAGGAATATTTATGGAATGTAATAAAGCTACTTTCGCGTCAACTTGCTTAGCTTATAGTCTTTTAGTCACTTCGGCCAACGCACAGACCAATCAACAAGCTTATAGTGAAGAGTTTTATTCTTCTTCACCAACTATTCAAAAACAACAATTCAGTAAACAAAACCAAGTTCAGGCAGAGGCACAGGAAGGTATAATTACCTTTTCAGAGTTTGCGACAAACACTTACATAACCGACCAATATGCTGATAAAGGAATTATTTTCTCTGGAGATACACCATTTATCACTTCAGATAGTGCTAACCCAACTACTCCGGTGTTATCGGGCTATCCAAGATTTAATGGTGCTATTGAAGGGCATTTTGTCGACCCGGCGGATCCAAGTAGAACCTTAACAGTAAATACGTTTGCCCTTGATGCAGGTTATTTTGATGACCTCAGCTCAACGGCTATTTCTTGGTATAACGAAAATGGCGAGCTTCTAGGTAAGCGTTTTGATTCCATCTATGGTATTGAGCGTTTTGAAATTAGTGGTGAGAACATTGCTAGCTTCCGTATTGCAATAGAAACAGAAGAGCGCGCCGGTTTTGCTATTGACAATGTCTGGTTCAACCAAACGCAATCTCTTTTTAATTTTGATTTTGAAACCGATAAAGTTTATCAAAAACGTGGCGCCAAGGTTTCAAATACCTTTACTGTTTATTTTCGTGATCTAGTTGCTAAAAGTGGTGGTGCATTAGAGGATATTTGTTCTCAGCACAGCTTTATCGTTCAAGATAGTAACCAGCAGTTACCTGGGGAATGTTCAGTTGACGCTGCTAAGAAGGCATTTAAAGTAGACTTCACCCTGAATAATGCACCTTATGTACTTAAAGATGCCAGCATGTCTATTTGTTTAGCTGAGCAGTGTGAAGTTATAAAGGATTTAAACAATTTGAGTGTTTATGGTACTTCATTTAATGTTGACCAACATGGTTATGCCTTTAAAAATGGTGGTTGGAGTGATGCCATGTTAGCTGACGGAGGCATTGCTTGCTGGGTGTTAGGAAACTGTTCATTCGAGCAACTTGCAGTGCATGGTACCCTACTTAATGTTGCTGATGGTATCACGCCTATTTTACCTGAACATCGTAGAGATGAAGCCTATGAAATTGTCGGTAAATATGACGGCATTGATAAAAGTGTTCGAGAAAATCGAAGTTTCGGTGGAGTGTGTTATGGATTAGCCACTTCAGCGGCGAGTAACTTTAATAACAGCGCACAAGCATCAGCTTGGGGTAGCTCAATTGTTGAGGGTAGCTCTGCGCAAACAATTACCACACTCTATAATGACCATTGGCAATACCGTGAAACGCAAACACCAAAACCGTTACCTAAAGACGTGAGTCAATATGTTGCAACGAACAATAATGATATTGTGCAAAGTATGGCGCAAATTGCTTATTACTTTGTTACCCAAGGCGCATACTCGGGGAGCGGAGCAAATAGTGGCGCCGGTAGTGCCAGTTTCTCACGTTTTAGCAATGTTGAGCAGCTAAGTAGCTATTATGCTAAACACTTCACTAATGATAAAGCATCCCCACTGGTGTTCTATTTCACTGTAAAAGGTGGTCATGCCATCGTGGCAACCCAACTAATTAAATATAACAACACTACCGTACTTGTAACGCATGATAATAACTTTCCAAACAGTTATAGCCAATTAGAATTTACTGGCGATGCGTTAAGCACTATCCCGCATTTTGTCGTTGACTTCAAAAAAACAGGCACAGTGCAAAACCAATTCGGTGATTTTGTGGCGTATAACCCGTATGCTAACAGTGGTTCAATGACCAGATTTGCTAGTGTTACTAATGATGAGTTACAGCTTCATAGCACTGCACAAGAAGCACAAAATGCATTTTATTTGAATGCTAGTAAGGAAGGTGTTACTGAGCAAAACGTGAAAGGAAATAGTAATAAAGCGGCTATTACTATGAACTCTTTAGTTCATACGCAAGTTGTCGTGCAGGGTGCTCGTATTGTTTCGGTGAAAAACAAGCAAACTGACGAATCAGCTCGTTTAATGCCTTTATCTGATCAAATGGCACAAGATGTAAGCTATGTCAGTCGCTCACTTATGTCTGAAAAGCTTTACTTGTCTCGCGCAAGTGAGTTTGAAGTAGAAATTGAACGTTATAAGCAATTCCCCAACGCTAGAGTCTTTGTAAAACGCACAACAGAAAGTGGCACACTAGAAGTAATAAACTACGAAGAGATACCTAGCGATGAGCGTTTTGTTATTAAAGTTAATAGTGATGTGCGCGTAGTTATCGACAATACCATTGTTGAGCCCACATATAGTGGTGAAACCGCTGTGGCCGTTCAGGCTATTAGCCATTTACAAGCCAGCTCAAACGGTAGCGATGTTCAACTTACATGGACATTACCTAACTTGCCAAATATTGCTGAAGTCATCACTGTAAGAAGCACAGATGATTTCCCTGTAAGTCCAAATGATGGCCTGAAGATTTGTGGTGAAGTTGCTAACGAATGTAATGATACTTCGGCATCTAGAGATACGATTTACTACTATAGTGTTTTTGTCATAACAGACGATGATCAAATCAGCACTGCTGAAAGTGTGGTAATTAATACACACCAAGCAAGCCTTATTGGACTTATTTCTGCTAACAGCCATGCAGTAGCTAATGTAGATTTATCACTATTCACGGCTGAAGGTATACAGGTTGATTTAATTAACACCACTTTAAGCGATCTTGCCGGGCGATTTTCCTTTAACGGTTTGCCTTTAGGTTTATATCGTTTAGACGTTTCAGGCGAAAATGTTGAAGCTCAATCTTTTGATATTACAATCGATAGTAAGCAAGTAATGTTTGATGTCGTCGTTGACATAGTACCAAGTATTTTAATCAACACTGAAAACGTTGTCTTTAATGGTGAAAACTTAAGAGTTTCTTGGGATGTTGCAGGACTAGACCAAAATGATGAGCTAAATGTCAAACTAGTTCATGCTAGTGGTCAATTAAATCTTGTAACTGAATTGGCTGCTCAAGCTGGTCAGATAATTTGGCCTGTTGATATTGCCGAGCAAACGGTAACTGTAGTGGTTGAGCTAGCTAATGATGAAACTGTTAATGCGAGTGCACAAGTTGTTGTTATTCAAAAGAACAGGGCACCCGTAGTCAACATAGCAATTCCAGATCAGGAAACACAATCGGGTCTTGCGTATAGCTTTACCTTTGATGCGCAAACTTTTACTGATGCTGATGAAGGCGATGAGCTGACTTATTCTGCAACATTAGAAGATGGTACAGAGTTGCCAAGCTGGTTGAGTTTTGAAGCAGACACTAGAACTTTTTCAGGTACGCCTGGTGATGAACATATTGGTACGGTAACTATTGCCGTATCTGTTACCGATGGTGAAATTTCACAGCCTGTAACAGAACAATTTAGCATTAATGTAGTGGCTGCACCTGTTGTTGAAAAACCCGTTGAAGACTCTAGTGATAATGATAGTGGTAGCTTAGGCTGGTTCAGTTTAATTTTAATTGTATTCGCTTTTACCCGCAGATTAGTCAACCGATGATCTAAATACGGTTATCACTGTTATATAACGATTTCTGTCGCGTTCTGAAATAGGTGACAGTTTTAATGAAAGGCTTGGGGCGAAAATTCCAAGTCTTTTTTATGCACTTGATTAGGTGTTTTGTAAACGTTTAACTGACGAAATAAAGGTAAGCATCTAGCAAAATACACCTACCAGTAACTCAGTAAAATGATTAAGCTATTTCCAAATTTCAATGAGGAGATAGTCATGAGAAAAGCGCGTAGCCTAGAGCAGTGGCGCAGTATTATTGAAGAACAACAAGCCAGTGATTTGACTATCACTGACTATTGCCAGCAAAATGCTTTATCAAAAACAACGTTTTATGCCGCGCGAAGTAAACTTAATGCCTCATCAGGCAGCTTTGTTCGAGCAAACGTCATGAAACACGTCGATATCCTCGAACCGCAACAGCCAATCATCCTCTCGATTAGTAAAGTAAAAGTCAGCTTACCACCCACAACGTCTGCATTTTATCTAAGCCAATTACTGCGCGAGCTTGCCTGATGAAAATGTTTGTTGAACCTAAATGTATTTACTTATACCCCGATGCTGTGGATTTTCGAAAACCCATTGATGGCTTGGTCGCTATCGTTGAAGGCGAGCTTGAACGTGATGCCTACACTGGCGCGTTGTTTTTGTTTTGTAATAAGGCGAAAGATAAACTCAAATTAGTTTACTGGAATAAAACGGGATTTGCACTGTGGTACAAACGATTAGAAAAGCACAAATTCAAATGGCCAAACAAAGCGAGTCAACAAGAGTTTAAACTCAGCCCTGAGCAACTGGATTGGTTGCTGTCGAGATATGATGTGCTTGGTCATGAAGAGTTGCAGTATCAATCTATGATCTAATTAACAGTAAACGATCATTGCCACACATCCTATTTTATCTGGCATGAAAACGAGAAAAGTGCATAAAGTTTTGTTAAATTGCAGGCATGAAACTCGATGCACACTCACTGCCTGACGACCCAGAACAACTCAAACGCATGTTGCTTGAGTTGCAATACATCGTTGTGAAAAAGGATGAAGAATTAGCTAAAAAAGATGCGCAAATTCACGAATTGCTGCAAGCTTACAACGCGAAACTTGCTAAAGAATACAGCAAAAAAATCGGAGAAGATGCCGGGGGCAGGCGAAGTATTCAATGAAGTGGAAGCAACGCTTGATGAGTATGATAAAGCGCTATTGGCAACATCCCCCTCAATAAAAAAAGAAAAAGCCAAACCTAAACGCCGCCCACTGCCAGCGCAGTAACCGCGAGTTGAGGTGGTTGTTGACCTCGATGAGGGCCAGAAAGTATGTGATTGCAGTCAAAGCCCCTTACATAAAATGGGTGAAAGCATCAGTGAAGCGTTAGAATTTGTGCCAGCGCATATCAAAGTAATCAAAACCATTCGTCCTAAATATGCGCGCCGTCACTGTGAGCGTGAAGGCATTGAATGTGTGGTTAAATCGGCCAGTTTGCTGAGTCAACTAATCACATGTAAATACCAGTTTGGCTTACCGCTTTATCGCCAAGAAACACTGTTAGGCGATATTGGTATTGAGTTGAGCAGACAAACCATGTCAAACTGGATGCTACGCTGCGCAGAGCTGTTTTCTCCTGTGTATCAACGCTTAAAAGAAGCGTTGTTATCGCAGGCGGTTATTCATGCTGATGAAACCCCGTTAAACATCATTAACGCAGATAACGTAACCAGCTATATGTAGCTATATTGTTGTGGCGATGATAAGCCGAGGGAAGGCACGAATATTGTCCTGTTTGATTATCATAATAGTCGTGCGGTCAATGTGCCGTTGATTTCCTAAATGGTTACAAGGCTACATGCAAGTTGACAGCTATAATGCTTACGAGCAAACTCAGGCAACACTGGTTGCATGCCTTGCTCATATACGTCGTTACTTCATCGAAGCGAAAGGGAATAATAAAAAAACGGGTAAAGCGGATGTGGCACTCAAACTTATTGGCAAGCTCTACGGTATTGAGCAAGCCATTAAAGGTAAACCAACCACAAAGAAGTACTCTGTTAGACAACAAAAAGCCAAGCTCATTGTTGACAAATTATATCAATGGTTGCTCAAGCACAAAGATAAAATCCCGCCCAAAATGACGCTAGGTAAAGCCATTAACTACGCGATAAATCAATTTGAAAAATTCCGACGTTACTTAGAGGATGGCAGGCTTAAAATTGATAACAATCGCGCAGAGCGAGCTATAAAACCGTTCGTGGTAGGGCGAAAAAACTGGCTGTTCTCAAATACCAGCAAGGGTGCACATGCCAGTGCGATACTTTATAGCTTTGTTGAAACCGCAAAGGCCAATGATCTTATAGTGCATGATTATATTTCTACTTGCTTACAGCACCTTATTGAGCAGCCTGATAATATTGAATCGCTGTTACCTTGGAACATTAAATAAGCTGAGTGTCGTTAGCTAGACGCTCACCCTCAATTTCATTTTGAGCTTGAAATCAAAAGCAGTATTCTAGTGAGTATGTACGTCCGCTTTATGGAGTAAGCTCCTTTCAATTCATAAACTAGTTGCTCACCTCCCCTACTAAATTACTAATTCAAGTGAATGGAAATGTATCGATATTGTTTTCCGTATTATGGAAGACGTCCACACCTTACAGACTTCATGATGCGGATTTGTCATCGAGTGATATTCGTTAGTCCAAAACTAACAATATTACTTATTGCGCTATTGTTCTGAAAATACCACCAGACAAAGTCCCTGTTCATATACGGAAGAATACTGGAAGCAGTTTTTCCATAGTGCGGAAATAACCAAACAGCAACGACATCCTTTAAGAGGAATAAGCTTAAGTTTACCATGGTTCATATGGCGGACTTTAAATGAGCCTATCTGAAGCTTCAAAGTACTTAAAACTCATAATGCATATGAAAGATGAGTTAAACATATAGCGAACAATTTAACCGCTTTGCGGAAAGTGATTTTTATCTTTTACTGGCTAACACTATCCACTATACGGATTGTGAGCACTTAACTTTAAAAGAGGGTTATTCAAGTTCTAGTTTTTAGGTAAGGCCCTTCACATTCTATAAAATCTAAAATTGCTATTCATGATACCAACGCTGCCTATAGCAACATGCTCATAAAATTATGGGTAACCCCTCTGTTAGCTAAGGCCAGGTTTTTCTAAGTAAATAAATCAACACACAAAAAGACGTAGAGTAGATTGATGATGTAAGCATCAAAGCCCTCAACTTTTAGATTTCAAGTAATTTAAGTTTGTTTGCTACATATATGATGCAAAATTTCGTTTTATTGCAGTAACCGTAAATAATATTTCTTTCCTTAACTATCCTCTTTAGAACCGTTTAAAACAAGGTGACTTAAAGCTCACAGGTATTCCGTTGCATAGATTATGATGCAACCATTCAACATTTACAGTCGGTTTGGCTACATGTTAAACCTGCCGCAATAGCTCCCCAATTTATAAATACGGTTTTTCTGCGTAGTTATGATGCAGAAAAAAGTTAATTTAACCAATGTCATTCAATGACAAGTTTTTGCGTATCTATGATGCAAAAAACAATCCCCCTTCACAGTGTTCCTTGGCAGTTTCGCAACGCAGAAAACTTTTATTTGCATCTAAATAGAGCAAGCCTTTTTATTGCTCTAGATTTATTTCCCAGTTACACCCTTGAGGTTTAGTTCACTTCAACTTTCGGTTCGCCACACTTAAAAACGTGCTTTGGCTAATTTTTTTGAATATACGTTTGAAAATTCGACTTTAGCTATCTTTTTGCAAAGCATAATTAAGTCTCAATTAAAGTTCGGAGTTAAAGATGCTGTCTACAAAAATAGAAGTGCTGAAATTAGTTTTAGAGGCGATCGAAGATGCTGAAAAAACAATTGTAGAAAGCGCGCAAGATATTTGTGATCAACACAAAAAAAGGAGAGTTCTTTTAGATCAAATTCATGGTGAGTCGGGCGATTTTAAAAAATCGACATTACAAGTAAAAGTTAGACAGCGAAAAAACTCTGAAAAATTTTACATCACTTGGGTTTCTCATGAGTACTCACCTATCAAGAAAATTAATAGGCATTGGGGGAAAGAAATTCCACCAACAAAAAAAGGATATACCGAAAAGCAACTGAGTAAAAATTGCGAGGATGGCCACGCAAAAATTAATTGGGAAACTGAAATGCAACTTGCTCCATTAAGGGAGTCACTTGAAGTTTTGCATTCATCCAGAGTTAGTTTGAAAAAGCAGATCTGCAAACTTTCTAAAACACTATTTACCGCTCCAGCTGAGGAAGAAAATCATGATCAATAATGACCAACTAATCCATAAAACATTTATTACTAATATCCAGTTCAAATCACACACCATCCATAACTTTTGGAAAAACGAAGGTGACCGGACATTAAATATTTATGAACGCATTGGTTCATTATTAATGCTAACCACTACAGAAAATGAGCTCTATTCGAAAGTAAGCGCTTGGGAGTCAGAGCTTGCTGATTGGTTTAACCAAGAAATCGAAAGTATACAAAAACAAAAAGAAGCATTTATGGAAAATGCCGGTTTAGAAGAATCACCAGAAGTTATGACACCAAGCTCTTACGAATCAAGCGTACCAGTTTGCTATCCAGTCACTTGGAAGTTACTAACTTTAATTCATACTTTAGATAATGAAATAGCAGAATTAGAAAATCTTTGGTTAACCGGTTTTGTTACAGATTTAGGTCGTCATGAAAACAGCAATAGAGCAATTGGTCTATTACGAAAATTAGTAGCAAAAATTAGCAACGCTACATCACCTGGTAAAGACAGAAGTGGAGGTCGATTTAAATCAATCCAACTAATTTCGTTAATTCGAGGTGGCCTAGAGTTGTATGTAGATGACAGTCTTATTTTAAAACAAAATGAAGAAATTAAAGCCAAAGCTTCAATTAAAAACAAAGAAAAAAAGACTGACTCAAAATCCACTTCATTAGATAGCCCTTCTGCAGACTCTAAGAACGAAATCGAACAGCCAAGCAACTCAAAAGTCAACGCAGCTTAAAATGACTAGGCGGGAAACCGCCTAATTTTTCCAGAGAGAAATATGAAGCTTTTACTTATTCCTTTTACTATTTTAATTAAGCTTTTTTTTAAAGTTCAGAAAAAGTATCTAATCGTTCAAAGTGAAAATGCCGCCCGCTTGATGAGAGATGACGCAAAGAAGTGCAATGTAGATCTTGATAGTTCGAATAGCCCAGAGTTAGTTAATCAGATCATTGATGATAATAAATATTTAATTGCTCAAACTCGCTACTGTTTTGGAAATTGCCATGATTGGGAAAAAGAGAACCTAACCTTTCAGGGTCTATTTATAGATACGATTAAAAACTACGCTAGATATTGTGGCAATCTTCCTGCTTCTGAGGGTTATCACCATGCTAAAGAGTTCGGCTTAATTGAACATAGTTTACAAGTAGCTGATTTGGCATTAAGGCAAGCAAAGTCTCAATTCCTCCCTCAAGAATTCCCTCTAGACATCGAGAGACAAAGAACAAAAAGATATCAGTACGCCGCATGGCTTTGCGGCTTAGTGCACGATGCAGGGAAGATGCAAACTGATATGGATATTTACGATAAAAGCAATCCAAATAATATCTGGATTCCAATTATAGAGGACCTTGTTAGTTGGAAAGAAAAAAACAAAATAACAAAAGTTGGCATTAGATGGAGAAAAGACAGAATCCATAAGGGTCATGAAGTTTCTCCACAACCCATATTTCAACAAATCCTCACTCCTGATGCAAAGAGGTACATAGGCACATGCCCAGGCAACTTACTTGAAGACATAAGCACCACCCTTGCAAACTATCAAGGTATAGATGGCTACTTACAAAGAGCGGTTCGCTCAGCTGACTATGTTTCAACTGCCAAAGACATTCAAACAACTTGGGACAACGACCTTGGCGCAAGGAAGTCAGCGTTACACGAAAAAATCCTCAAGCTAATGCAAGATAAAGCCAAAGTATGGCTAACAGAAGGTAAAGCTATAGCTATTGATAACGAGATATACCTTCGGTGGCCTGAATGCTTCAATGAGTTAGCAAAGGAAATGCATCAATCAGATCCAACCGTTCCTAACAACCCAAGTCTTTTGCGTGAAAAAATGATGGATAGGGGCATTCTTCGTAAGCAAGAAAAAACTGATTACGCGCTCTTTTTTGAAACTGTTACTAACCTGTCTGAGGGTATTGATTTGCTCATCAGTAAAAATCTTAAGGGCGGTATTGGCGTTATTCGTCTGGAGTGGCCTTTATTTTTGCTTAAAGGTGAAGTTATTCCACCAAACCGTTACGGCCTATTAAAACTCGACATGGGGCTAAACGCAGTCATCTACTCAAGTGAGGGTTACCGATACATAAGCGAAGAAAATGTTATTGCTCATGAGGCTGCGGCTCACTTAAAAGCTAGTAGTGATTCTCTAGAAATGAAAGTTGAGCATTCGGCAACAAAGAGTCCGCAAAAAAAAGGCAAGCCTAATACCAGTAAAGCCAAAGGAGAAGCTACTGCGGAAGAGCCCATTAAGCCTAACAATCCATCTGAAAAGGCAAAAGCAGCTCAAAAGGATAGCCCGAACAAAGATAAACCTAAAAAGGAAAAACCAAGGAACACTAATGGTGGGCTATTTGCTCCAACCAACCAACAAAGCGCAAAGGTACCGGAAAAGCAAAATAACGAAACAACACTTAAAAAAGCAGCACCAAAACCAAAGAGTGGTATTAAGGTGACTTCAACGACCAAAGCCATTGAGTTCATAAAGACCTTAGAGCCGATTTTAATCGATGATCAAAACTACTACCTTGTTGATGATAAATGGAAAGACAACCTTGACGACAATCTAGAAAACGAACTTGAAAAAGCGGGGCTTATCGAAAGAAAGCCACCAGCATTAATTCGTTACTTCATCATCAATAAGCGTAAATACGTTAAAGCGAAGTCGCTTGAATCAAGTCAAAACCAAAAAGCTAAAAAAAAGCCGAAATCAAATGAAAATCAGGATAGTTCAGATGTAACCGCGGCTGATAATACATCTCAGAAAGCAAAGTTAGATATTGAATCTCTGCTTGCTGTTGGCTTAACCCCTAAGACTGCTGAATTATTATTTGGAAACATTATTCACGAAAAAGTTGAGTTAAGAGACGGCTTTTTAATTGCACCTATAAGAGATAAGAAAACTCTTGTTAATGCCGTCACAAACAGCAAAGCCAGCGAAACAAATATCTTGTCGAGTTCAATCGTACAAGATAAGAATGACATCCATATTAAGGTGAAACATGACGCAGGAACGTAGTAACCCATTATTCCACGAAAATTTATACCGACCTGTATATGAATTAAATAAGGCTTACGTCTCTTTAGCCGCTGGTGTTGTAACCTTTACCTCAAGCGTTATTGAGAGTGAAGGCCATATCGGTATGGTGGGTTTTGGAATCACTACAATACTCACCGCTCAATGTGGACACTACACTCTAAAGGCAATTCCACTAGTCAAACGCCAGTGCAAAATCTTCTTCAACAAGATTGAATTCGAGGATATAAAAGCAATACGTCAAGAGCACATGGCTAAAGAGAATATCCTAAATCCAAACAACAAAAAGAAGGGAAAGAACAAGATATTCATTGGAAATGGATTTGAATGGGGCGTGGAGCATGCAAATCGCTCATATCAAATACAAGGGTTATACTCTGACAAACAAGAGGTGAAGCTTCCACTATTTCTTAAACCATTCGTTAAAAAATGGCGTAAAGAAACGTTAAAGCTTGGCGGTAAGCCATGGATTGATGGTGTCGGGGATGCCGAAAGGCAATACGTAGATGCTGAAACGTTCTTTGGTCACTCTATGATTATGGGCAATGTTGGTACCGGTAAAACAACAATGTTCATTTTGCTTAGCCTCGCAATGATCCACAAAGGCTATACCGTCATTGTATTAGACCCAAAAAACGATTCATCGTGGCGCAAAGCCCTACAAGCGGAAATGAAACATTTTGGTAAGGGCGAGCACTTCCACTACTTTCACCCTTCTAAACCATCTACATCTTGCACAATAGATCCGATTAAAAACTGGAATAGACCGACTGAGATAGCTGAGCGTATCGCATCCATTATGGTTGAGTCGGGTAAAGAAGATAGCTTCATTCGATTCAACTGGAACGTCATAAACTCAACAGTTAACGCGATGCTTTATGCGGGCATACAACCACAAATCAAATCAATTGCTCGTTATGTGACAACAGGCAAAACCGCCTTAACTCAAAAGTGCCTTGAAAGACACTACGCTAAATGCTTAGGGGAAGATTGGGTGACTCAACTTAGCGCCAAAATAAGCTCTTTCGGGAAAACTCGTTTAGAGCAAATGCTAAATTACTATCAACAAGTTATATCTCAACAACATCAATCACCAGAAGTGGATGGCATAATTCAGTTGCTTACGCACAACGCCGAGCATATGCAAAAGATGACAGCTAATTTACTTCCTATTTTTAGCGTCCTTACATCTACACCTATGGATGAGCTTATATCACCAGAAGAGGCGATAGCTGAAAGCTTAGATGCGCGTGATGAGGATACTAAATACGATACAGCTGAAAGTGAAAGTATAGATTACACATCAAATCACATTGAAGGTGTATCAAAGAAATCAGGGAAAATAAGAGAGAAAGACAGTCGTTATGTAGACACTTCAGACATCGTTGAAAATGGAGGACTACTTTACATGGCGCTTGATTCTCTCAGCGACACAAAGACAGCTGGTTATTTGAGCAAACTTGTTTTAGCTGACATTGCTGCTGTAGCAGGTTCACGATACAACTTCTCAGAAGGGAGAGGCCGTCGAGTAGCGGTGTTTGTGGATGAAGTACATGCAGCGATTGCTGGGAATGATGCCCTTTTGAATTTATTAGCCCAAGGTCGTGCAGCATTCATGCAAATGTTTATTGCAACCCAAACTAAAGCTGATATTGAAGCTAAAACAGACCCAGCTACTGCAAACCGTGTATTAGGTCTGTGCAACAACTTCTTCTCTATGAGAGCAAACGACACATCAACTCAAGAATATGCTTCCAGCCAATTTGGTGAAGTGCCAATAACCAGCCAACAAATCACTTTAGGTCAAAGTTCAGGGAACACAAATGACATGACTGACTTTGGTTCTTCATACGCTGAGAGGCTTACACGACAAAACGACAAAGCATTTAACGAAAGCCTACTTGGTTCGCTACCTATTTTACAATATGTAGCACGACTTGCTGACGGCAGAACAATCAAAGCTAAAGTACCGGTAATACAACGATGAGCAGAGAAAAAATATATAAAATCCAAAGTAGATGCTACAAAAAAAGCAATGTGAATAATTCACTTTCAGAAGATAACAAGCACATATACTCGGTCATCTACAAGAAAGCACCTGCTGTGGAAGAAACTCTTCGATATTTGTTAGAATTTATTGGGGATGAATTGAAGCATCCTCAACAAGATGTAGATCTATTTAATCACATCATTAACAAAGCTGGTCTGTACTCTCTTGTACATAATTCACATCTGAGCCGAGCAGAGTTTTTTAAAGCCTTTCTCTTCACGGTTACAAGTGAACTTACAGCTGTACTCGATGTTATGGTCTACACAGGGGGTTCAGGCTCGTGTATTGCAGTATGGGACCCACTCTTAGAGACAATCAGCCAGTTTCTCATCACGCACAAGAACTCAGCAATACGCGCTAAACCAAACTTGATTGAAAAAGAGTTAAATCAAGAATCATTATTGATGATACAGCACTTTCTAATGGGCAAGATTGTGAAGCGTTCACACCTGTTCTATTTCGGCATTCCTAATTTCGATGAAACTAAAACCCTTGCATTTAAGGAGGTGTTTTCGTCATGATTCATGAAAATGACAGCGAAGACCTTTATAAGGATAAGTCTGGAGAGCAAAATAGAAAAAAAGAATACTCAAAGTTATTCATCTTTATTCTATTTGCGCTGGCAGCACAGGTTTTTGCTTTAAACCCCACTAGCTTTAACAGAATGCTAGAAAATGAAGTTAAAGCGAGCTACAAGACCATCGGTGAAAGAAATTGGCTTAACCTTACAGATGCATCGTATAGACACTACAACACAATCATTGTGAGGTCAGGATTTAAGCAGTATTTTTTGGACAAGGTAAGTCGAGATACAGACGATAAAAACCCTTTAGCCAGGCTAACAGCAAAGCTTTTGCCTTTAGTGAAAAGGGTAACAAGCAACATACAAACGCTTACATACCAAATCTTACACAGAGCAAACCTTTTAATGATTTGGCTTTATATTCTAGTACCTTTCGCACTTTCACAACTAGTTATTGGTCTTTATAGCTGGAGAATTAGGGCTTATACATTCGGTAACAAAACTAAGACTCGTATGTTAGTTATTAAGAAACTAATCAAAGGTATTTTAGTAGGTATCATTGTCTATTTCGCCCTACCCAACTTTTACCCCACAGCTGGGGCATACATACCTTTTATTGCTTTATTATTTGCATCATTCCTAACATCTAGATACATAGCAACACTGCAAAAGCATATTTAGAACTAAGGGTGGGACTCTAAAGGAACCTGTATATAACGGAGCATGTAACAGCTTCGTTAGTGTTACTGGTGTATTCTAAGCAGCGAAGTTTTTCATCGCTCTCGCTGATTAAAGCGAAACTTCAACAGCTGTTTAACAGATACCAAAGCAACATAACTATAACGCAGAAGTTTCTTGTTGGAGCTATACACCCCTCATATCTATATGATTTTGCCTAAGAAACTGTTGCCAGTTAAAAAAGTCTGATAATTTGGGCAAGTGAACACTAAAAAGTACAATCAATGACTCATTTTTCTATAAAAAATTTCATGATGAACATGCCTTCTCAGCGAATGCTGGGAGGGATGGGTTGCGTATTCTAAATTATTCATTCACTGCACCAGAACGTGAGCTGATCAATAACAATACCTGTCCAGTACACAAACGACTAGTAATTGATGTTGAAGAACAACCATCAACAATCCCCTCCATTATATACAGAAAAATTGGTTTCATTTACAGACACTATCAAACCTTTATGGCGATTATGACTTATAAGATGTCTACAAATTGTCTTAATGTATTGGTTTTAGGTAGTAGCAGTTGCTACAAACTTACTCTTAATAGGTGGAGGAGATTTTTTTAATTAAGCGAAAAGACTATTATTGTTATTTACTAGAAATTACTCATGTTACCTTGCAAAGCGCTTTAGTTACACGAAGCTGACCCTGTAACAGATTCTGTGTAACTGCCACTTAGTTAATATGTCTTTCGAGGCGTTCCTCGAACTCGATGATAAATCGACTCATCGCCTGACGCCAGTTTTGAATGGGCATTGTCCATTTTTTACTGGCATCTTGAATTGCAAGGTAAACCATCTTTCTTGCTAAGTCATCACTCGGGAAGACTTTTCGCTTCTTAATCGCTTTCCTAATCACACTGTTAAGCGACTCTATCGCATTGGTTGTGTAGATTGCCTTTAGAATATCCTCAGGATAATTAAAAAGCGTATTTAGATTTTGCCAATGATTGCGCCATGATTTTGTAGTCTGCGGATACTGGCTATCCCAGGCATCACCAAAGCGCTCTAATTCAAGTAAGGCTTCATCTTCTGTGGCTAAGCGGTAAACGCGCTTGAGGTCTGCTGTAACGGCCTTGTAGTCTTTCCATGAAACATGCTTCAATGAATTTCGCACCATATGCACAATACACAGTTGAATGTTGGTTTGAGGGAATAATGTGTTGAAAAGCCTTTTATATTATCAACACACGCTATGAGGATGTCTTCTACACCACGCTGTTGAAGTTCGGTCAGCACATTTAACCAGAATTTGGCACCTTCATTCTCGGCAATCCACATTCCCATCAACTCTTTATGGCCTTCGGTATTTATTCCTAATGCAAGAAAAATGGACTTGTTGATAACCCGTTTATCTTGGCGAACTTTAACGACGATACAGTCTAGGTAAACAATAGGGTAAACAGCGTCTAAAGGGCGAGATTGCCATTCAATTACCTGCTCAATAACCGCGTTCGTGACACGAGACACCAACGTAGGCGATATCTCAGCACCATACCATTTATCCAATGCACTGACGATTTCACGGGTACTCATACACTGCGCGTAAAGCCAGAGGATTTTATCGTCCATGGACGTAAAGCGGGTTTGGTTCTTTTTGACCAACTTTGGCTCAAAGGAGCCTTCACGGTCACGAGGAGTGTCGAGTTCAAATTCACCATCTTCAGTTTTAACTCGTTTAGTACTTTTACCGTTGCGACTGTTTGTAGAAGTTGATTTATGGTGCTTCTCATAACCTAGATGCTCATCCATCTCTGCATTTAGTGCCGCTTCAACGGTGATTTTCTTGAGCATCTGGCTAAATTCGTTTAGGTCCTAAGAGGATTTAATCCCTTTGGCGGCTTCTCTTGCGAAAGCTTCAAGTTCTTTCTTATTCATGTTCATCTGCCTATCCTTAACCCATCTATAGGGTAATTTGAGATAGGCAATTACACAAAATTAGTTACAGTCTCACGAAGCTTGAATTTATAATTTTATTAATGAAAATCAACAACTTAAACTTGTTTCATTATTTTTTATGAATTCTCAGATCTTATGCCTTTCTTAGTTAGTTTGAAAAAGCCTAACTTGTTCTCAAAGTATTGAGACTCTCCCAATTCTTAACTAGGAAGTGGTCAACTATCAAGGATATTCTTCAACGAACCATACAAATCATTAATATCGATAGGCTTGGCGATGTGGGAAATGAAGCCTTGAGCTAAATAGCCATCTACATCTTGTTTCATAACATTTGCGGTTAGTGCTATTACAGGTAGGCTAGGTTTTAAATCACTGATAAGCCTTTGAGCTTCTGGACCATCCATGACAGGCATATGGATATCCATCAAAATTAAGTCATAAGTACCTTTTTCAACCGCATTCACTGCCAATTGGCCATTTTCTACTATTGTTAATTGAGCCTTTGTTGATTTCAGCATCGACTCTATCAATATTTTATTAATAGGATTATCCTCTGCTATTAATATTTTTTTATCGGCTAAATTGGGTGCTGATGGTGACTTTTGTGTTTTCGGTACCTTTACCATATCAACAGGCTTTAATGGTAATGTAACTTCAACCTTCGTTCCAACTCCCTCCGAGCTAGTAATTTCAATATTACCATCCATCATCTTTATCAGACTTAAAGCGATAGACATACCTAGCGTCGTCCCCCCATACTTCCTTGTTGTAGAAGTATCCGCCTGAGTAAATCTCTCAAATATTTTGGAAACAGCTTCTTCATTCATACCAATGCCGCTATCTATCACTTTAACAAGAAATGCGGACTGTTGACCTTCTCTATGACTGCTAACGCTTATTTTTACGCCTCCGGCATTAGTAAATTTAACGGCATTGGAGACAAGGTTTAAGAGAACCTGTTTTACCCTAACCAAGTCACCTACCCAATAATCAATGAAGCTATCATCCTTTTCGATTAAAAATTCAATTCCCTTACTAATCACAAGTGTTTCCATATCATACTTTACGGAATCTAAAACTTCTGATAATGAAAATTGCTCCTGCTCAAGAATCACATTATTAGATTCAATCTTTGAATAGTCTAAAATGTCATTGATTATAGTTAATAAAGACTGGGCTGAAAAAGTAGCATTGTTGAGCACTAGCTTTAAATCAGATGGTAACTCAGCATCCTTAAGTAGCTGTAATCCACCTAGTATTGCATTCATTGGAGTTCGTATTTCATGACTCATATTAGCTAAAAAATCGCTTTTAGCTCTTGCGGCACTTTCAGCTGCTTCCTTAGCGCTTGATAAAATCTGCATGGCAAGGGTTTTATCAGTAACATCATAATTAACACCAACGACTTTAATTGCATTACCGAAACTATCTCTTAGCACTTCTGCACAAGCTTTTAAATTCCTAATATCACCATTTGGATGAACCACTCTAAATTCTGGTTCATACACCTCAACGCCCTCAATCACAGCCTCTAACTTTGACTTAATGCACTCGATGTCGTCGGGGTGAACTCTGTTTATCCAAGTTTCTTTAGTACCTATTTCTTTTACACTGGCTTCTGTTGTTCCATAAAGCCTATACATCCACTTATCCCAGTCTAACTCTCCTGAAATTAAATCCCATTCCCAAACTCCAATCCCTGCGGAGTCATTAGCAAGTTGAAGCCTCAATGCCAAGCTCTCAGCTTTTTCTTTAGAAAGTTGTATCTGTGCTTCAATTTCTTTTTGTGCTGACATATCTTGCACAATTGACCAAATAGAGGCTTCACCGTTGCTATGACTAATTTTTATGCCTGATAACAATATAGGATAAGTTACGCCTGATTTATGTATGTATTCTTTAGGGTAAGGCCCATAACGACCAGTCTCATTTAACAAATCTAATTGCAAATACTCTTGCTCTTCATACTCTTTAGGAGTGAGTTGCCAATAATCCATTTGATTCAGTTCATTGATACTGTAGCCTGTGATATCACTGAATGATTTGTTTACAAATTCAAAACTACCGTCTTCAATTGAGTTTATAGCAATGCCTATAGGTGCAAGATTAACGAACTTCTCAAACTTTTGCTTTTCTTCTAGATAAGCTAGCTCAAACTCGCTTTTCTTGATTGACGCTTCGTGTAACTCATTTTGGGTATTTACCAGCTCAGAGATATCTCGACCAATTGCTAGAATTAATTGTTTATCCCTAACTGACAGTGCAGTTAATGAAACTAAGCATGGGAAAGTAGAGCCATCAAGTCTAGCATGGGTCCACTGGAATAGTTGTGGTCCATCTGACATTGTCTTCATAATATACTTGTTAGCCAGCTCATCTGAACAGTTACCGCAGGGTTGAAACTTAGGTGATAACTCAGATGGGCTTAAGTTTATAAAATTATGGCAACTTTCAACACCGTGCATATCGATAGCCGCTTGGTTACACTCTATAAACTTACCCGTCTTCAAATCTATTATAGATAACGCATCACCCGAGACTTCAAATAACTTCTTATATTTATCACGCTCACTGGTAATTTGATCGAGCATATTTTTTAGTGCTTTATTTTCCGCCTCTAAATCAGATCTATTTGAAGCCACTTTGATTCCTGTTGTACTCATTGAAAAGTTCAAAAACAGTATAGCTGTGCGATGTAAATGTATAAAGCATAAGAGTTAAGTTGTAGCTACATGTTTGAATGCTCGATTAAAATGTTAAGATTTGTCTTTTAGATAGAGGGAAGAAAGAATAGCTACATGTTGTATTAAGTCGAACGACTGCAAAGGCAGGTATGATGCTAGGCAAAAATTATGCAACGCTCAAAACGCTTGGCTTGTAAAAAATATAGTTAAGTATTTCCTGATTTTGAAAATTAAGGCGCTATAAATCAAACATAGAAGTTAACTTGAATGACGATACGCCTTATACTAACTTAGGATGAATGAGCCAGAGCATCTCCTCCTTAAGTTCCAAGAAAAGAGCCAATAAAGTATGAGATTGAAAATATCCCAGACAGCAGCAAGCGTGCTTTACAGTGCCATTATGAATTTCTTCTTAATTCTGCCTGTACTAGGATTGACGGAATCTCTTCTGAGCAATAACGAGCTGATGTATGTTACAACGCCAATGACAGCTCTTATTTCTGGTATATGTTATTTGATGCTTCACTTCTTAAAGAGTGCGAAGCTAAATAAAAAAACTCAAAGAGCCTTAATACCACTGATTTTAACTCTTTGCCTAGTATTTACATTTCTTCAGCTTGCTTTTTGGCTGCATATGGATGTCGAAACCCCTTTAGGTCCCATAGATAAAAGTCCATTCGCTTTATCTCTAGCACCAGTCTTTATGTTTGCTATTACTTCTGGGGTGTTTATCAAGCTAAAGTTTTCTAACGTAAGGAGTAATGAACTTAGAAGCATTCAAACTATATCACTCTTCATACTTACTTTGGGATCAGCTGTATGGTATCAGAGCTCATTTTCTATCATTAAAACAGAAGAAGCAAATGCAAGAGAAAAAGTTAAATTAATTGAAATAATGCTAAATAAGACTCTTACAGACCAACAAAAAGCTTTTAATCGAATAATAGCAAGAGCTGAAAGTCTTAACTCAACTGATTTCAATAAATTAATTAAAACTGATACACACCATTACACTGCAGACTACGATATGGTAAAAGGGCTCTTGGTCTTAGATGATAATCTCAAACTAGTTTACGGAAATGAATTTGCAGAAAATTTTTACAACAGAGGTAAACTTGAAAAGGCAACTATAAAAAGTTGGTTGTTAGAAAAATCAAAAGTTACAAACTTTGCGGCCAACTCTCTGACCCTTAAAACTGAAACGCCAGTACTAATGTTTCATGCCATAACTAACCTTGATGAAGATGAGGTTAGACACATCATTATGCTAGTTGACCTGAATCTACTATTCGAAAAGAGTTACCTAGACTACCTAAGTAAATACGACACTTTTATTGAATTAACTCCAGAGTTATTTTTCTCTATCGACATTGAAAATAGCACAAAAGAAAAACTTCAGGATATCAAAGCGAAGTATAATCACTTCATTACCGATAAGATTACTATTAAGGAACTTATCACACACCGGGTATTTAGCTTTATCAGTAATTATCAAACAATCCATTTCAATACTGTTATTACTCAGCTGATACTATGGCTTACGTTTTTATTTCTATTTGTAGTTATTTTAATAGCCGACGCATCAAGAGAATCTGCTTTAAGAGCTAAGTTTGATGAAGTCACTGGCTTATTAAGATTGAACTCTCTTCGCGATGAGTTAATAGCATTTAAAGGCATTGAGCAATTTTCAGTATTTATTTTGAAAATAGATTTATTTGAATCAATTATCAGCTCCTTAGGACATGAAGTTTGCGATGAAATTTTAAGAGTAGTTGCCTGTAGGATCAAAGCAACCATGCGAGGTAACTTTCTTTTATCTAAAGGCTTTGGGGATTCATTTGTTATTTACTTATTTGAAAAGCCGAGTGACAAGAACAGTGAATGTTTAACACAATTACTGAATGAAATATCTAGAACATATGAACTCAATAATTTAAAGATTAATCTTACAGCTAGTGCTGGCTGCGTTAGCTATACCACTCCAGCTGATATAGACATAAAACATAACCTTCACCAAGCTAATATAGCTTTATTCAAGCTATTCAAAGGGGTGGAAATCAACCAGTTTTATTCCAAGCAGCAATGGAGGATGAATACAAAGAGGCTATTGACATAAGGAATGCTTTGTTTGAGGCTATTAAATACAATCAATTCTCTGTTTTTTATCAACCTATCCACAAGCTTGAAGACGAAAGCGTTGTTGGTGTCGAAGCCTTAATTCGCTGGGAGCACAATGATAAATGGATTTCACCCGCAAAATTCATACCTATCGCAGAAACAACCGAGCAAATAGTCCAGATAGGAGATTTAGTTTTACAGCGTGTAATTAGTGATATTAATCGCTCACCTTCACTTCAAAAAATCAAAGTTGCTGTAAACTTTTCAGCTAAACAAATTATTAAGCCTGATTTTCTAAACAACTTAATTGATCAAATAGCAAATAGCGCCGCTCAATTTAACAACTTTACATTAGAGGTCACTGAATCATCTCTTCAGGATAAATCACTTGTAAGTCAAACTCTTCAGGCTGCTATGAACAAGGGAATTAACATTGCTATTGATGACTTTGGGACTGGTTACTCTAGCTTATCATCTCTTGCGAGCCAACCATCAAACATCATTAAAATTGATCGAGAATTCACCTTTGGTGCGGAGGTACCTTCAAAAGAGCAACGCCTATTAGATACAATAATCAATGCCTGTATCGATTTAGATAAAGCTGTCGTAGTGGAAGGTGTCAAAAGTAGAGAGTTGATTAGTTATTTAAGAAAATATAAAGGGATTAGGATCCAAGGGTATTTTTATTCAAAGCCCTTACCTTTGGAAGAATTAATCGAATACATCCATAACCACAAAGTAAAAAAACAATAGGCAACAAGCCATTTATTTTAACAATTACAAATTTCACGTAATCTTAAATACATAGCTTAATTTTTAAAATTAAGCTTTCTCTCATTCTTACATGAAGTGAGACCAGCTAACGTAAAAATAAAACACGCCAATTAAATATCAATTTCCACTATTTTTATTCAAATTTAAATAAAAATCCGGCTTTATGCTGTTTTTAAGAGTTTAAGATTAATTCGACTTTAACGTTGAACATTAACTCTTAAGAGGTTTAAAAATGGAACTAACCAACCAATCAAACATTGTTGAAGCACCAACAATCACTAAAAAAATGTCTACTGCTAAAAAAGCGACCATCGCACTGATGGTAATCTCTTTAGCTCTATTAATTTCACAAGGCGTAATGGCTGCGGCTCCAACTTCTGGTGACTTCCTGTACGGAGTTTACAATGAAGTAGTTGGCTGGTTAACCGGCGCACCTGGCATCATCATTTCAATTTTCACATTTGGCTTTGCTGCTTTCCAAGGCATTATGAAGCAGAACTATGCTACTTGTGTGGGTGCATTCCTTATCGCACTGCTATTTGCAAATGCACAAGATGCTGTTGAGTACTTCCTAACTGCTTCAGTTGGAGTGCTTTAAAACATGGAAACGCCCAATCGCTACCGCTGTAAGACCCACATCAACCAACCGTTATTAATCTTGTTTGTATTTACTAAAGAACAAGTAATACCGTTGATGGTCGCGGTAGCGATTGGCATGGTGACAAAACAGACCTTTATCCTTGTATGCCTAGCCATGGCATACATTTATATCTCTCAAAAGGTTAAAGGCCGATTCCCTAAAGCCTATGTTAAACACAAGCTTTGGTCTTATGGGTTCATCTTAACCAATCAAAGCAAATCAATTGCAGATCCAGTTAAACGTACATACCACCGCTAAGGCAAGAAAATGCTTGATGATAAATCCGCTTCAGTTCGAAGCTTTAAATCAATGGTTGCATCTAACAACATAAGCCGAGTAGCTAACCTATTTTTATCCATTACAGTTGCACTAGGCGCTTTAACACTGTTTTTCAAGGACAGTGAAGTCGTTCTTATCCCAGAACAGAATTACTTTGGTGAGCTTACAATTCAAGGCGATAAAGCTAACCAGAATTACCAACAAGCATGGGCCTACAGCGTGTCTACTCTAATAGGCAACATTAACTCGCAAAACATCGATTTTGTAAAAAAGATAATGATGAAAATGTTATCTCCACAACTACAAGTTGAAATCGAGCCAATGCTGGATAAGCAAGCTGAAATGATAAAAATGCGTGATATACGACAGGTTTTTATTGCTGACGACCTAATTCATGAGCCTGAAACTGATTTAATCACCATTTGGGGCCAAAAAATCACTTTCATTGGTGGAGAACCCAAAGCAGATACAAAGTGGAGCTACGAATTTAAGATCACCGCAAGAAATGGAAGACCTAAAATCACCCACTTAGATCAATATCCGGGCACCCCAAGAAAGCGAAAACAAGCGATGGAAGCGCGTGGCGATGCTGAACCGGGAGCTTTAGAGTCGCAACCTTACTATGACAGTGAACTGGAGATAGGAGTACTAGAAGCGGCAAAAGAACTGAAAGTGAAAGAACAACAGGAGAGCAACTAGATGAAAACGAAATCAATACTTTTAGCCATTGGTTGTGCGTCTAGTACATTCACCTTCGCTAATGATGCAACTGAAAATCCAAGCAATACATTCAAGCTACCAACAGAAGTAGTAAATGAACAACCTATTCCTGTTACAAAACAAGCCATATTTGAAGCGGCTAAAAACGGCATTAAATTAGATAGTCGAAGTGAGCCTGCAATGAAAACAGTTTCACCTCAAGATGAAATCAATCAAATTGCCGATAACGTAAAACCAAACGGAATGATGAATGAAGCTGACTTTAACCAATACCAGCAGCCACAAACTGCACAGTCAATTCGCTCAGGTAATGGGTACTCATTCCTAGATATCGTTAAATCAAAATACAAACCAACCCAAAACCTTAGCAATCTTGAACCGGGCGCTAATATCGCTGTACCTGTAGCTGTCGGCTTGACGAATCCAATCATAACTAATTTTAAGATGGTTGCTGCTAGAACCCACGACGAAGAATCAGTCATTGAATTGGAAGATGGCCGTTTATACATCACTTTAAACTCACTTAAGCCTGTTGCTTTAATGTTGTTTGAAGAAGGCGTTCCAGAGTCAATGATTAATCTTACATTGGTACCAATGGAAGCGATGCCCGTTGTTGTAAATGTCGATGTGAATCTTTCAAAATCGATGCAATACAAAGGCGCAAATCACAGAGCGGAAATAAAAGAGCAAGAAGCATTAGCTGAAGCGTCTTTAACTGAAGGCCACGTCGCAAATGTTGAAACAGATCGAGTAGCGCGTATTAAGCAAATTCTAAAACCTGTTGGTAAAGGTGAAATACCACAAGGTTTTTCACTTTCTCATGATGTATCAAAAGCGATGCACCAACCTTGCGGCTTAACCATTAGTCAGCAAGTACTACAGCGAATTGTCGGTCCAAGAGAAGTTGTTGATGTAGTCAGAGTCCAAAATACAACTACACGCCCCTATACAATTCGTGAACAAATGTGCGAGTCACGTGATGTTATGACCGTTGCCATTTACAACAAATCACTACTTCAACCTGGCGAAGCAACAGAAGTTTATATCCTGCGAGACAAATTGCACCAAAGCATTGTTAACACTAACTCTAAACGTCCTCGTGTAATCAACTAAGGCTGGTGGAAATGAGCATTAAAAAACAATGGGAAAATCCCAAAGTTAGAAAGTTTGCAGCAATACTGATGATTATTCCTATTGCGTTCTTTGGTTATAAGTCGATGTCTTCGAGTGATAAAAAAACCAGTCTGCAGGACAGAATTGCAGCAAGACAAGCTGAAGACCGCCTTGATGGAAAGGGTAAAGTACGCGGGCTATTTGATTCAGAAAGCATTGCTAACATCGATAAAAACGAATTCGACGAAATCTATGACAAGTCTGTAGACTCAATTCGCAGAAAAGAGCGTGAGGTATATACAGAAAAAGAGCGTGTACTTGAGATGGTTCAGCAACAGCAGCAAAGCATTGATGACCTGACGCTAAAATTGAAAGATTACGAGCGCCAACTGGAAGTGCGCGATAGAGCATATGCAAACACCCAACATAATAGACAATCAAATGGTGGCTCACGCTCAAATTACAACACTTCATACTCTGGTGCAGAGCAAGGGCAACAAGCTATAGCTGATGCACCACAACAGTACGATGAGAGGGTCTTTGACAGAACCCCTACTCAGCTTGTTACTGCAAAACCATACATCGAAGGCCGTGTAATTAGAACTATTACCCAACGCAGCGTTCGAAGTATTAAGAGTTCGGGTGTTGTTGAAGAAAAGCAGCAAAAAGATTTGTTGATCACACAACAAAGTCTAAAACCTGAAAAAGAGGTCCAAAAGAAAAGCGATCCAAATGAAGGTGGACTAATTGATTCTGACGAGGGTGTTGTTTACTTGCCTGCAGGCTCATTTTTCTCTGGTGTTTTACTTACTGGTTTGGATGCTCCAACACAGCTTGCAGCCAAGTCTTCTCCTATGCCGGTTGTAATCCGAGTTAAAAAAGAAGCTATCTTACCTAACCATTTCACTTTAGATATTCGCGAGTGTCACGTTATTGGCCAAGCAATCGGGGATTTATCAAGCGAAAGAGCGCATATCCGAGCACAATCAATTACATGTGTACGTAATGACGGTAAGAGTGTTGAAAGCGCGATTCAAGCGAATGCAGTTTCTGACTTTGATGGCAAACTTGGTATAGCCGGCAGACTTGTAAGCAAAAATGGCAACCTCTTAGAAGGCTCTATGGCAGCTGGATTTATGAGTGGCATTTCTAAAGCTGTTGCACCTCAACGAACTACATCAATCAATACGTCTGGTGGTGATAGAGCGGTATGGGAATCAGTAGACTTAGGCTCCGTTGCTTCCGCTGGTGTGTTCCAAGGCTCAGCTGATGCTATGGATAGACTAGCTGAATACTACATCGCTTTAGCAGAACAGATTCACCCTGTAATTGAGATATCACCGGGACGTTCAATTACATTCGCTGTGCTATCTGGCACTAAACTCAAATTAGGTGATTAAACAATGAATGACTATATAAAAATGATTCTAATAAGCCTAGTTATGTCAGCCTTAGCATTTTCCGCCGGTGTATCTTACACAAAAGCAGTAAGCGAAAAATCGATGATTGAGATAACTGATTTACTTGCAGGTTATGCGAAAGTTCAAACGTTTAATCCAGAAGAGATTTCAAAGCGCATTACATCAGAGGGGGCTACACCTGCAGAGCTGGCATCTTATATCGAGCGTTATATTAAGCTCCATCAGCTCAAAGGGGTAATCCTTATTGATGAAAGTTATGTAGTTGCAAAGCCTAATTTCTCATCATCTGCTACGCTTACTATGAGTGAGCTAAATAACCTTAGTGAAAAGTACAATATTAAAACTGAAATAGATTATGGCTCACTCCTTAGTGAATTCAATAAAACAATTAAAAGCGCCAAGAATTACACAAATTAAATCCCAACTAAAAACCGCCTCATCATTTTGTAGGCGGTTTTTTTTGATCTATGTCCTATTTTTGATATCAAATTCCTTGAATTTACATCAGGTATTCATTAACTGAGAGAGCAATTAAAAAACAACGCGATAGCTTACTCTGCTGATATATAATATTAATTCTAAAAATAATTATGATTCACTAATCGCGAATTCAACCCCGAAGTGCACCACTCGCTAAATTAGGCCGCATTGCGTAATTCGTTAAACACAACGACAGGCTGTTTGTAACCTAGGCACTTTCTAGGTCTGGCGTTTAGCGCACGTTCTATATCGGTCACCTGCTTATCCGTTACCGTTCTTAAATCCGTGCCTTTGCGTATGTACTGGCGCAGTAAACCGTTGAAGTTTTCATTCAATCCGCGCTCCCATGAGGAATACGGATTCGCAAAATAAATATCAGTGTTGAGCTTATCTGCAACTAGCTCGTGGTCACAGAACTCGCTGCCATTATCAGCGGTTATCGTATGCACATGACGGCGATATCGCCACAGCATGCCTATCATGGCTCTGCTTACGTCTGCCGCGCTCTTTGCTGGCACTTTACGTATTAAATAAAGCTTGCTTTGGCGTTCAACTAGGCTGACTATGGCACCCGTTCCATGCTTACCCAGTACGGTATCAGCTTCCCAGTCACCGAACCGTCTTTTCTTGTCAACAATCGCTGGGCGGTGCTCAATGCCCACTCGGTTCGGGATAATGACACGCTTCGCACGACGACCTTTGCGATATCGTCGATGGCCTTGTCGTAAGTGCCTAAACAACTTGCCGCCACTCAATTTATCCCGTTGCACATAACCGTAAATCCATGCATGACTCACTGAAAGCCCAATAATCCGGCCCACGCCTGCAATTTGCTCGGGACTCCACTTTTGTTTTAATCCGAACTCAACAAAGGTGATGGTCAGCTTAGATAGACACGACTTTGCGGCTTGAACGCGCCTTTTGAGTGTCTTTGCCTGGGCGACTTCGGGTAGATAGTGATTTTCCCGGATCCTATTTCGTCTGATTTCTCGGCTAATGGTGCTATGACTGACTTTCAGGCGTTTGCCTATCTCACGATAACTAAAGCCCTCGCGTAAGTAGGCTTCTATCTGGTATCTTTGTCCTGCGATCAACTGCTTGTAACTCATGGTAAATGCTTCTGTTTGTTTGGCGACGATAGAGTACCACCAACAGGCAGTTGATCTCTTCTCACCGTTTAACCATGAGTGGTGCACTTATTATCTGAATTCGGGCTTACCTTCTTTTCTAAAGTTAGAAAGGTTTGTAAGTGCAATTTGCGAGAAATTATGTGATTTAGATTCTTCAGCATTACTTGTGTACTTCAGGATTAGTCGAGGGATAGACACAAAAATACAAGTATGTTTTGAACAAACTGAAAGCGAAAAACTTATTCCTATTTTCAATGAGATTATTGGGCAATACCCTGCTTACTTTAAGTACTATTCAGAACGCGAGAATTCGGCCATCTAACTTCAAAATTAGACGGCCTTAGCTTTTGCAATTAATCGTCTAAGCGCTCTTCCCAGTCTTCAGGGCGCTCATCTTCACCTCGGCTTTGCCAATAAGCGTCATGCTCAGGGTTTAGCTGCTGTGAACGGTTGTCATCATCATGTTGGGCCATTTTATTTTTTCCCTTGTTGGTTTTTGTTTGCGGCTCTAGCTGCGCGAGCAGCAAAACCATTAGAATCAACGCCGCCACCATTTTGCTTAGCTTCATTTCTTTGAATACGGGCCAAAGCATCGGTAGTCATTGGAGTTTCTTTCTTCGTCATTATATTTCTCCAAAATAGGTTTATTGTTAGGTGCTCCTAACAACAGAGAGAATAATGCCAAACAAAATTGGCGCTGTGGTGGGGGGAAAGAGTGTAAATTTAATTTTCTCTATGTATTTTTGTAAAACACACTAATCATAAGAAAGTTGAAAATCCGTCTATTAGTGATAATGTATTCAATATTCAGGCAACAGGGCTTGTGAACCTTTATATCTCATATACTTGGCTTGTTGTTTATCATTTAAATGGAGTTTATGAATGTCTGCGTCTAATGGAAATTTTGGGTTTTTAGCTGAACATGATCCATTATTCACTGAGCTTGCTTTATCCGCTGAGCGCTCTTTCGCCAGTGATCCAAATACCACATTAATAAAACTACGTCAGCTAGGCGAAGCATTAGCACAACATATTGCTGCATTGGCTGGTATTGAGTTTGATGAACAAACAACACAAGCTGACCTTTTATACAAAATTAATCGTGAATTACAATTAGAAAATGTTGTACGAGAGTTATTCCGCACTCTTAGGGTTGAAGGTAATAAAGCAACCCACCAATTTAAAACAAAGCATAAAGAAGCAATTAACGGCTTAGTAGTTGCCCGTAAATTAGCAATTTGGTTTCACCAGTCATTTGGTAAAGCTGGCCCAAAGTTTAAGCCTGGGCCATTTATTGCGCCTTCAGATCCGAGTGAACAGTTACGTAAACTTCAAAGTGAAATTGCTAACTTAAAGACTGACCTACAAAAAGCAAATCTTGATTTAAATTCAAGCCACCAGCTGAATGAGTTAATCGCCAAAGAAAAGCATGAATATGAGCAGTTAGCGTATGAAATGGACGAAGAGTCTAAATTATTAGCGCAACAAGCGGCCTCTCATGAACAAGCATTGCAGCAACAACAAAAAGAGTACGAAGCCAAAATAAAGGCACTGCAAATACAGCTAGCTTCACAAGATGAAAAGTCAAAAGCTAACCAACGTGAAAAGCTAAACAATAACACTCAAGCAGCAACTAAACATATCGTACTCGACGAAGCGTTAACTCGTATTTTAATAGATCAGCAATTAACAGAAGCAGGTTGGCAGGCTGATAGTGAAGAGCTTACTTATAAAAACGGCATTCGTCCTGAAAAAGGTAAAAATATCGCAATTGCTGAGTGGCGAACGCGGCCGAGCCGATTACGTATTATTTGCAGGGTTAACACCCATAGCCGTGGTTGAAGCCAAAAAAGAAAACACCAATGTTGCAGGTAAAATTCGTCAAGCTGAGCGATACAGCAAAGGGCTAACAGTCAATCCCCCGCTACTACCCGCTTGGGAATTGCAAGGTTTGACCATAGCATGGCCAGATGAGGCCGAAGACCATTATAAAGTCCCGTTTGTGTATTCTTGTAACGGTCGCCCTCATGTAAAACAACTCGCTGAACAATCTGGTATTTGGTTTCGTGATGTACGGGAGTGCTCAAATACAAAACGAGATTTAAGTAAATTCCACACGCCAACAGGTCTACTCGATACTCTCAAGCGCAGCAAAAGCGAAGCACAAAAAAAATTAGATAAAGAGCCATTTGGCTACTTAAAGCTTAGGGAATACCAAAAAAATGCAATTAGTGCCGTTGAGGATGCACTTGCAAATAACGAACGGCGAGCATTACTTGCAATGGCTACGGGTACTGGTAAAACCCGCACAATCATCGGTTTAATGTACCGTTTTTTAAAAGCAGAACGCTTTAAACGCATTTTATTTTTAGTTGATAGAACCGCACTGGACCAGCAAGCACTCGATGCCTTTAACGAAGCGCCACTAGAGCAAAATCATACTCTTTCAAAAATTTATAATGTCGCAGAACTTGGTGATATGGGTGCAGAGGCTGAAACGCGCGTACAAGTTGCTACCGTGCAAGCAATGGTTAAACGCATATTTATGAGTGATAACCCTCCTCCGCTCGATCAATTTGACTGTATCATTATCGACGAAGCACACCGAGGTTACACACTTGATCAAGAAATGACAGAGGGCGAACTTGCTACACGGGACGCTAGCCAATATTTATCTAGTTACCGACGCGTACTCGATTACTTCGATGCTGTGAAAATAGCGCTCACAGCAACCCCAGCCAAGCACACCAGTGAAATTTTTGGCAAACCTGTGTACACCTATTCTTACCGTGAGGCTGTTGCTGAAGATTGGCTTATCGATCATGAATCACCTATCCGTTATGAGACCTTACTAAGCCAAAATGGCATTCACTTTGATAAAGGTGATAAAGTCCAATCAATTAATACTCATACGGGTGAAATTGAATCAGCAGACCTGGATGATGAGCTTGATTTCGAGATTAATGCATTCAACCGCAAGGTTATTAACGAGAACTTCAACAAAGTCATTTGCGAACAACTTGTTCAAGAACTCGATCCCTTTGGTGATGAAAAAACCATTATATTTTGTGCCCCCTCACAAAACGGCCTTCATGCCGATATGATGAAGCGATTACTTGATGATGCATTTAAAGATCTATATAACGGTGAGTATAACCAAGCGGCTGTAGAAGTTATTAAAGGAGACTCTGATAAAGTCGACCAGAGAATTAGACAGTTTAAGAACGAACGCTACCCTAACATTGCCATAACCGTAGACTTGCTCACTACAGGTATTGACGTGCCTAAAGTCTGTAATCTTGTTTTCATGCGCCGAGTAAAATCACGCATTTTATACGAGCAAATGATCGGCCGTGCAACTCGCCGCTGCGATGAAATAGGTAAAATCGTATTCCGTATCTATGACCCTGTCGATATTTATTCAGCTTTGGCTGAAGTGAACACCATGAAGCCTTTGGTTAAAGACCCTAATATAACCCTAGAACAGTTGGTGGATGAAATCACTAATCCAGAGCTATTAGAACAAGCTCTGAATACACCTGGCGACTCACCACAAGAAAGTCACGCCGATGTTGTACTCAGTCAGTTAAGCCAAAAGGTCATGCGGGTTTTACGTAAAGCAGAAAAAAAGGCCGAAGCAAAGCCTGAACTAAAACAAAAACTAAACGAGCTTGAAAGTTTATGGGGAGTAGAGCCTAAAAACCTTCATACCCATTTACACCAACTAGGGCCAAAGCAAGCTGCAAACTTTATCACAGAACATAGTGGTTTAATCCACCAGCTTGCACAGGTCAATACTTTATTGGGCAGTGAACACCAGCCCGTTATCTCTGAACATCATGATGAAATACGTGAAAGAACACAAAGCTGGGGCACACACAAAAAACCAGAGGATTACCTAGAGAGCTTTAATCAATTCGTTAAAGAGCAGTTAAACCAAAACATAGCCCTTGCGACTGTGGTAAGTAAACCACGCGACCTTTCTCGTGAGCAATTAACTGAAGTAAAACTATTACTTGATGGTGCAGGCTTCTCAGAGGCGAATTTACAAAGCGCGGTACGTAATCAAACCAATCAAGATATAGCAGCAAGTATTGTTGGTCACATTCGGCGCGCAGCCTTAGGTGAACCTCTTATCCCCTTTGAACAACGTGTTGCTCAAGCAATGTTACGTATATACCAAGCACATTCATGGACACCTAATCAGCGCAAATGGTTAGAGCGCCTTGCCAAACAACTTGTGCATGAAGTTATCGTCGACAGAGAGTTTGTTAATAACCGCTTTGATCAGCACGGTGGCGCGAAGCAATTTGACAAGGTGCTTAATAATCAATTAGATACTGTACTTGGTGAAATAAGTGAAGCTATTTGGCCTATTAAGAGCGCATAAAGTAACGTATATAAATAAATGGAATTACTATACATGTTATATAGGTTATGTATAATTTTATGAAAAATTTATACATAACAACGCTGACATGTATAAAAAAGGATAAAAGCTATCTATGTCGACCACTATAGAACCGTTACCGCTTGCGAATATTGAACAGTGGGAAACCCGCGCTGTTTTAAAAAAAACCGCCACTGCCCATCGCCATTTAGCTGAGTTAAAAGGCGTTGCAGCCAGCATACCTAATGAAGCCATATTGATTAACACACTCGCCCTACAAGAAGCAAAAGACAGCTCTGAGGTGGAAAACATCGTAACAACACACGATGAGCTCTATAAAGCGAACCTGTTTGAAGAAGCGGTCACTAACCCCGCAACTAAAGAAGTACAAGATTATGCCGTTGCTTTAAAGCAAGGGTTCGAAACAGCGCGTAAAAGCAAACTTATTCGTCTTGATGACATACTCGCAATACAAAAAAACCTAGAACATAACGATGCAGGTTTACGAAAGCTCCCTGGTACTGACCTAAAAAACGCACGCACTGGTGAAGTGGTTTACACGCCACCACAGCACGCTGATGAAATTACAAAGCTAATGGATAACCTTGTGCAGTTTATCAACAACGATGAACTATGCGATGCCGACCCTCTGGTAAAAATGGCTATTATTCATCACCAATTTGAAAGTATTCATCCCTTTTACGATGGCAACGGCCGTACAGGGCGTATTTTAAATATTTTATATTTGGTCACCAAAGATTTACTAAACTTGCCTGTACTTTACCTGAGCCGATTTGTAATTCAGAACAAAGCCGATTACTACGCTAACCTACAAGCAGTGCGCGATACAGGCAACTGGGAGCCTTGGTTAGAGTTTATGCTTGATGGTGTCATTGATACCGCGCAAAACACTATTTCACTTATCACCGCCATGAAACACCTTATGGCAGAAGCAAAACACGGCATTAGAGCGCAGCTTCCTAAAATTTATAGCCAAGATTTACTCAACAACCTATTTAACCACCCCTACACCAAAATAGACTTTATTGTTGAGGAACTCGGTGTCACTCGCATTACTGCCACCAAATACCTAGAACAGCTGGTGGAACATGGCTTTTTAACCAAACAAAAAGTAGGCCGTGCTAATTACTACATTAACGAGCCTTTGTGCGCCCTACTGGTTGCCCACGGCTAACGCCCAATTACTAATTTTGAGAAAATTATGACTAATAACGACATCGTACAAAAACTTTGGAACCTATGTGACGTACTACGTGACGACGGCATAAACTACAGCGACTATGTCACTGAACTGGTACTGCTTCTTTTTATTAAAATGGTGCACGAAAACACCGAAGCAGGCGTGTTAAAAAAACACCCGCTGCCAGAGGGCTGCCGCTGGCAAGACATTAACGAAAAATCAGGTATTAACTTACTAAATGATTACAAAGCTATTTTGTTTGCGCTTTCAACGGGTAAACGCCTTGAAGCAGACCCAGAAAACCCAGGCCAAACTAAAGAGGTCCAAGTACATGAAGACCCATTGATCAGCGCTATTTATGCCGATGCACAAACCCGCCTGCGTGAGCCACGCCATTTGGAGCAAATGATTAAAACCCTAGATCAAATTGATTGGTTTAGCGCGCAAAAAGACGGCCTAGGTGACTTATATGAAGGCTTATTAGAAAAAAACGCCAGCGAGACTAAATCAGGCGCAGGACAGTACTTTACGCCGCGTGCGCTCATAAACTCAATGGTGCGCTGTATTAAGCCAAAAACAGGCGAAATAATACAAGACCCAGCAGCAGGCACCGCAGGCTTTTTGGTGGCTGCTGATCAATACATGCGCGAGCAAACCGATGACTACTTTGATTTAAGCCCTAAAGAGGCTGAGTTTCAAAAAAACAAAGCCTTTGTTGGTGTTGAACTGGTGCCAAACACCCGCCGCTTATCACTGATGAACTGTTTACTCCACGGTATGGAAGGCGACGATGAAGGCGTGGTGCATTTAGGCAATGCACTTGGTGATGCAGGTAAAGCTTTAGCACAGGCAGACATCATTTTAGCCAACCCACCATTTGGTACTAGTAAAGGCGGCGAAGCCAGCAACACTCGTGACGACCTCACCTACAAAACAGGCAATAAACAACTGGCATTCTTACAGCACATTTACCGTAACCTAAAGCCAGGTGACCGCGCTGCAGTTGTGTTACCTGATAACGTGTTATTTGAAGCGGGTGTCGGCACTGATGTGCGCCGCGACCTGATGAACAAGTGTAACTTACATACGATTTTACGCTTACCTACAGGTATCTTTTATGCTCAAGGCGTAAAAACCAACGTGCTCTTTTTTACCAAAGGCTCAGCCACCGACAAATACCAAGAAGAAAACTGCACCGAAAACGTCTGGGTGTATGACCTGCGCACCAATATGCCGAGCTTCGGCAAACGTACACCATTTGGTGATAACCACTTAACACCATTTGAAACGGTGTATGGTGAAAATGCCAATGGCACCAGCCCTCGTACTGAAGGCGAGTACAGCTTTGGTGCAGAAGAAATCGCCGTTGATAAAGAAGCCGCAGCAGAAAATAAAGGCGTTGACGATAAACTCGCACATAGCCGCTGGCGCTGCTTTACCCGCCAGTGGATTAGTGATACCAAAAACGACTCACTCGATATCAGTTGGCTAAAAGACAAAGACAGCATTGATGCCGCCGACCTACCAGCGCCAGAAGCATTGGCTAAAGAAGCCAAAGAGGGGTTGACCGGTGCGTTGGTGGAGCTGGATGAGTTAATGGCTGAGTTGAGTGAAAGTTAAATGGATAAAATGAACTTACCAGTGGAGTGGTTACTCACAAAGTTAGACAGCCTTGCCGTTGATATCTCTTATGGTTACACAGCGTCTTCGACTTCTGAAAATGTCGGTCCTCAGATGCTCCGTATTACAGATATTCAGAATAATCAGGTAAATTGGCAAGATGTTCCTTTTTGTCAGATAGATGAAGACAAAAAAGCGAAGTATAAGCTTGAAAAAGGAGATTTATTATTTGCAAGAACTGGTGCTACAGTAGGTAAAAGCTTCCTTCTAAAAGAGGAGCCACCCGAGTCTGTATATGCCTCGTACCTTATTAGAGTGAGAACAGCTCATAGTGAATTGACATCGAATTTGTCGCATTTTTTCAATTCTGCGCAGTATTGGCAACAGATAACCGAGTTTAGCTCGGGAATTGGTCAGCCAAATGTTAATGGAACAAAGTTAAAGGGATTGGATATACCACTCCCCCCTCTCGCCGAGCAGAAGGTTATTGCGGACAAACTGGATAAGTTACTAGCGAAAGTCGACAGCATTAAAGCACGCCTAGACGCCGTCCCCGACACCCTAAAACGCTTCCGCCAATCCGTCCTCGCCGCCGCAGTTAGCGGTAAATTGACAGAAGAGTGGAGAGCATTAAATAAAGTAACAGGTAAGTGGTTAATTGAAAGTGCTGATAAAGTTTGTCTGAAAGTTCAAAGTGGCTCAACACCAAGAAATAATCCATTTGATCAGGGTGGTACGATACCTTTCCTTAAGGTATACAATATTGTCAATCAAGCCATAGATTTTGATTATAAACCGCAATTTATCACAACAGAAGTTCATCAAGAAAAATTGAAACGTTCCATAGGTCTCCCAGGAGATGTTCTGATGAATATTGTCGGTCCTCCTCTTGGAAAAGTAGCAATACTTACAGGCCAGTATCCTGAGTGGAATCTTAACCAAGCGATAACTTTATTTAGAGTTAATCCAGAACAACTCTTAAATAAATATCTTTATTTTGTATTGTGTGAGGGAGCGCTAGTTCGAGATGTGGTTCATGATACTAAAGGTATTGTTGGGCAAGTGAATATATCATTGTCACAATGTAGACAAGCAAAGATTCCGATTCCATCATTAGAAGAACAAGCCGAAATCGTCCGTCGCGTCGAAAAGCTCTTCGCCTACGCGGACAAAGTCGAAGCTGAGGTGAACGCCGCCCAACAGCGCGTAAATAAACTCACTCAGTCAATCCTAGCCAAAGCCTTCCGCGGTGAACTCTCCGCCAAATGGCGTGAGCAAAACCCCGACCTCATCAGCGGTGAAAATTCAGCAGAAGCCTTACTAGCCTTGCTCCAGAAAGAACGCAAAGCCGAGCGAGAAAAGTTAAAACCTAATAAGAAAACACACACAAGGAAAAAAGTGTAATGCGCTTACTTTCACTGAGATTAGATGGACAATATAAAGGCCTAAAAAATCGCCTCTTTAACTTTGAAAGTACCACAGATAATGTGATTGCTTTTATTGGGTTAAACGGTTCGGGGAAATCTCAGTTACTAGAGTTGATCGCTGAATGCTTTGCATACTTAGAAAGGTTACAGCGAGATGACTTCAAAAATAAGGGTCATCTTGCTTTTGATTTCACCTTAATTTACAGCATGAAAGGTTATGTTAATCAATCACCATTTGACAAAACTACTATATTTGGTCAAAAGTTTCGAGTTGAGGGGGGCTTTACGGACCCTATATTTACCGTCACAGTCAATGCTAACAGTAAACCCAAAATTGAGGTCGAGCAGCAGGGACAAACGGACAAAATAGATATAGAACAATTAACACTGCCCTATGTTGTAGGTTACTCCTCAGGCTTAAATGAAAACCTACAAAGGCCGTTTTTAAAAAATGCAAACCAACTATTCAAAGCATTAAGGGCTCGTGCTCGATATCACAAAGAAAAACGAAAGTTGGATATTGATTACGAGAAAAGCCTTAATAATACAGAGCTTTCGTTTAACACTTATCTAAACAATAAAAAAGAACTACTGAAAAAATACAAACGAAACCATCCTTACTTGTTTACCTACAATACCGCAGAGTATCTAGAAGATGAGCAAGAGCTACCCGAAACGACGACCCATCTATCTAATTTTATTTACCTAGACTACGACAGTGCTCAATTTGCCGTTGCCTTAAGTGATTTTCGGTTTAATGCCCTTTTTAAGAAGCGCAGATTCTGAAAAAGAAAATTTAACGAGCCTTACTTACACGACTCCTACATTGCTACAGCTAGAGTTTGATTTTACTCTGTCTCACGTTACCGATGAAATCGTTGATGATGTTCGGTCATTTATCAGAATAGCTGAGTCAACTGGCGGAGCCATCGAATACACGGGCATAAAAACGACTACTGAAGAATATGAATATTACGAGTTAGATTCTTTAAAAGGCATTATTAGCCTTGACCTAAAACGCTTGGCTTTTGAAAACGAGCTATCAACGTTTGGTACCTATGACCGATTTAGGTTATTTGAACGCTTATACAAAGCGCAACAACTTGGCATGAAAAACGTTAATACACATGGCAGAAAACTCCTAGAGGAAAATGGCTTCATTGGTACAGTTAAGAAACCCCTCAAAGTAAGACTTCCTCTTATGTCTAAACGTTTGATGTTGTGTGGAGGTGAACTCAATGAAGTGTCCTATGAAGAACTATCTGATGGCGAGTCCCAACTATTGCAAATATTGGCCATTATAAAACTGTACAGCAATGAAAATACGTTATTCCTTCTTGATGAGCCAGAAACACATTTAAACCCAGCTTGGCGAACAATGTTTCATACTTATTTAACAAACGCATTAATGGGCGAAGGTAAAGAAACAAATTCACAGGTATTCGTATCAACTCACTCCCCATTCATGGTGTCCTCACTTAAACGCAGCAATGTGTTCTTGTTTAGCCGCAAAGGCAAAGAAGAGATAAATTTTCAGCCAGTTCAAAAAGAGACCTATGGCGCCTCATTTGATGTGTTAATTAAAGGTTTTTTCGAGCTTCGCTCATTAATATCGCAAAGCGTCATAGATGAAATTAGAGAGCAGTTAAAAAAAGGTGATGCCCACGCAAAAGAGTGGATTGAAGACAACCTAGGCTTGTCTGCTGAAAAAGCCTACTTGATAAGGAAATTGAGTCAATAATGCTGTTTCGTTTAGCCCCCAATACACCAAGCTTTGAAGTATTTAGATTGCTTAATGAAGAGCTTCTATACTTCTTTGAACAAATTGTTAATAGCGACACTTTCAGTAGAGTACTGTTTACCCAGGAAGCGGTTGGACAAGCTTGTTGGGATAATAAGCCCACGAGGGATAAATTTAAGGGCTTATGGGACTCAATAAACGCTGCTGGCTTAAGAACAAAGCAACAGTTACTTAATACAATGCAAAGCAATCAAAACCTCCAGGTGTTCTTTGGCACTCCACAACGAGATTTGCTCAATTTCATGAATGAGCATTGCAGAGAAGCTTTAAAGCTATTGTGTACACATTTATATTGCTCAACCAAAGATTTAGCCCCTATCATCACCGCTGCTGGTGGTGTAGACATAAAGGCTCACTTTAACGCATATAGAGCTCAAACTGTAAATGGAAATATATGCAAAGCTTGTGGAATGGAGAAGCTCGCCCCTTTCAGAGCCAACACTCCAGATAAAGACCAGTGGCGAGCAGACTACGACCATCAACTATGCAAATCAAAGTACCCTATATTTGCTGTTCATCCAGATAATTTGATTCCACTATGTGACGTATGTAACCAAGATGCAAAAAAGGCAAAGGACCTATTTAGAGACGAAGATAAGAAAGCCCGTTTAGCATTTTACCCATTCAATGAAGAAGCAAAGGACTATATTAATATTGGATTCGAGCAACTCCATGATCCTGAGCCTATTATAAAAGTTAAATGGAACGCTCCAGACGGCACTATCTTAGATAAACTAAATACGTGGGATGAAGTCTATGAAATCCGCAATCGAGTTGAAGGACAGTTTCGCTCTTTAGAAGCTATAATAGAAGATGAGCTTAATCCAAATAGCCTAGCAGACGTGAGAAGGAAGATAGCCGGAAAAGCTCGACCCTTATCTCCCAATACCCTAAAAAGGAAGGAGTGGGCATACTGGTATCATAAGTTATTTTCAGAGCTGAACCTGATTGACTTAGCTCCCTTTGCCGCTAAGTGGGAATTCATACAACAACAAGCGACTGATGGCGGTGATTACATATTAAACCCACCATAATTAAAAATACACCTCAGAAAGCTCAAAGTTGGTAACGTTATGGTTACCATTAAAAATGAATAAAAAATATAAAACACTGTTATTGCCGATAATTTAAATGTAAAACGACATTCAAATTCAGAATAGCAAATAATGAAAACGGATGCATGTTCCAGGTTTTAAAATAATGAGAGCACAAGCTGATGCTCTAGAAATGCCTGCTGCTTACTTGTTTTTTATTAAGGAAACGTTTGCCCGTTCGATACTATAATTTCAATAAGAGTTAAAAACAAAAAACCAGCTATTTAGCTGGCTTTTAACTTTATTGTTAAGCATATTTTAATGAAGGAATAGCTGTCACGACATCAGGAAGTTCCATATTTTCAGCCTCCCAAGTATCTAATTTTGCCTGCATATTGATCCAGATAGATACTCCTGTACCTGTAGCTTCTGAAAGCCTTCTAGCCATAGCATGTGAGCATTTTGCTTTACCATTTACAAACTCGCTCAACGCTTTTCTCGATATGCCAAGATACTCGGCGGCTTTAGTAATAGATATGCCTCTTTCATCCAATATGGTGAACTTGAAAAACTCACCAGGATGTGATGGTTTTCTAGTTTGTCTCATTTTAATCTCCAAATTTCCCTTATTTAGGGAGGCTGTTAAAATAATCAACAGCCTTTTTATGGATAAAACTAGCCTGCTTTGATGTTTTTACCATGATAATCACGATAATCTAGTAATACGGCACCATCATCTTTTATTTGAAACGTGATGCGCCAATTACCATTAACCTCAATACTGAAAACACCTTCACCTGAACCCTTTTTCTCTGAAAACTTACTATTATAAAGAGCTTTCAAATCTTTAGGGTGATGGGAAGAGTCTATTGCATCTAGTATATATCCGACTTTTTTTAAGTGATCGCTTTGGATTCCACTTGGGTTGTCATCATAAAAGAACCTCTTAAGCCCTTTATGTTTAAAACTTTTGATTGCCATGCTACACCTCCTTCGCATTGCGTATAATTTATATAATTAGTCATAATTTTGCCTTATTGTTTTCTCATATTGTTTTATCAACAAACTAATGCCTAACTATTGAATTACTTTATGCTTTTAGCCTTCACTATAGAGGATGTAGTCACTGATTAACTTAATAGTAACGCGTAACGTTACACTTGTCAACAAAGATATTCTTTAGTAATTATGTGGCCTTGTTACTATTTCAAAATGAGGCATCATGAGCAATTGCCTCCTCTTTTCTGGGCTTCGCCCATACCCCCACTTCAGAAGCTTTCAGCTTCATTATAAAACCAAGTCTTTTGATTTTTAGGCGCGATCAGTCCGAGCCTTACGCATGCGTAAAACAGGGGCGAATAGGCGTTAGCCGCTGAGCTTAATCAGCCAGTTTTTCTTACAACCACACCGGAGAATAACTATGACCTTTAATGCTAATGCTAAAGCAAAAGCGTTGCGCCTAAAAAACGAGAAAAAATTGATCAGTAAAAAACGATTTAAGCCATCCAAGCTAGATAAACATAAACAACGACTTTTGGCTCTTTATGAAGAAGATACGAGTATAGCCAATCTTCAAAGATGGCTCTTGCGTAAAGGAATGGAGTACATTGGACAACTGTAAAACGTTGGGTACAAAAGAATGCCTAAGTTCGCAAAACCAGAAGCGCAAGCGGAAAAGCTAGCTAAAAACTTATTTAAGCACAAAATTATTAAATCTTTAGGTACTGCTCGAAGTTATAAAACTGCACTTATAAAAATAGCTCGGTGGTCAAAGGATATTGGCATCAATGGTGTGCAAGGGATGAGCACTCAAGATGCTTATAAATACCTTGATTACCGCAGTGAGTTTGTAGGCCAAAAAACACTGGATATGGAACGGCAAGCAATCCAAGCTATGTTTAAACTCAACAGCAAACTTGGCCCTAAAGAAACGCTGACTGTAATAAAATCTGAAAAAGAGATAATCGAAAAGTCTCGCGCTTACACTCCAGCCCAAGCCCATGCAATTAGTGAACATCAAACTAAAAAATATAATTTATCTACACAAATAGCCTACGCAGCAGGATAAAGAGCCCATGAGCTTTTAACGATTGCCAGAGTATCAGAGCGTAAAGCTGATAGCCGCCCTGCGTTAAACAGTAAATGGCTTGGTCGAGAAGGTTATATTTATACAGTGAAAGGCAAAGGTGGCCTAATTCGTGATGTACTAATACCTGACGCACTAGCTACTCAATTAGAACCAAGGCGCTTAGCGCAGCCTATAACGGTTCGTGATAGGGAAATTAACTATTTGCAACGTTATGATATTGGTGGTGGTCATAAATGGTCATGCTCATTCTCAAAAGCATCTTGTCGCACACTCTTTTTTTCTAATGGCGGTCATAACATCAGGCATAGCTATGCGCAAGAGAGAATGACTGAGCTAAAAAGCTTAGGTTTAAGTAGAGCAAATGCTCTCGAAACTGTATCGCAAGAGCTAGGTCACTTCAGGGCTGAAATTACTGAAGTTTATTTGAGGTAGGCAATTACACAAAGTTAGTTACGGTCTCTAATTGACTGATAGACCTAAAAGCATAATTAGTATAAGCCTTGCTTTAGCAATTTCGTAAGCTATCGTTAACTATTCAAATACAAATCACTCCAACCCAATCTACCTATCTTTATCAAGAACTATAATGGTTTAAGTGCATTAAGCTATCATTAGAAGAGGCCTGCTTAAATAAACTTGTGAATAATTCCGCTTCCTGAGTCATTGGAACGAAGCAATTCATAATTGCTATGAATGCTCTTTCTCTGACTTCTTCCTCCAGCACAAAAAGCTCTTGAATTACCGGAATTATTAACTCTTTAAATGTGTTTAACTGCCCATTAACTCTTATCGCTAATGCTTCATATTCTAGCCAGTACTCAAAGTGTTGCTCACTTCTACATATCACTGACTTAAAATCAGCTGCGGTACTAAAGCATTTATATATAAACCAAACAGAGATCAAACCCATTTCAGTTTTAATAGGGTGTCTAATTAAAAACCCCTTAAAAAGACTGTATAACACATCTACATTAATACTTTTCCTCAACTCTACTTGATTAAGCATCTTAAAAAACAGATCTCGACAGCTCTTTTGATTCCTATTGACCTCAAATAATTTATCAAAGATAGATTTAAATTTGGTTTGAGTATAGTCAGTTACATTATCAGCATCTAAATAGTGAATAAAGAGATCTATAAGTAGGTCCATTCGCATGTTTGGCTCATATAAGCCCATATCGCAAGCCTTTGCTACTAAATCGTATTTATCACTATTATTAATGAGCTTTACTGCGAAAATATGTTCGATAACATTAAAGGTGTTAGCAAATTTTGCAGTTTCGCAATTTAATTTAATATAGTGTGATAGGTATAAATCGTCAGTGATAAGCAGTGAACGGTGAGATAACATTACTTCCGTATAGAGAGCTATTGAATCTGTTGCTTTAACACTAGCATCTAGCAAGATTAGTTTATCTAGATGTTTTTGAATCACTAGCTGAATTCGCTTTGCCAGTAAGTTGTTTATTTCTCCGTAAGCATAAGCAGCTTGATTAATATTATTAAACACTGTTCTTAGTAAGCTGAATCCTGAAATATTCTCGAGAAATAGATCAAGTACCTCTAGCTCAGCAAGTATTAATAAAGAAGTCTCTTCTAAAATGAAAATTATTTCGTCAGAGTTACATGCTTCAGCAAAACTCTCGGCCTTAGCTTGTGGTGCTTGCTTGATTCTAAACTCAATGAATTCATCAGGATAATTTAGTGAGTAACTCCAAGAGGTAAAAATACTACCTGTATTACTTAAGAAGTCATGCCGCATGCTAAAAGGTACCGGCAATGAACCATTTCTAATCGCCCGTTTATTTTTTTCCCATTGCTCTAATTGCTCGCCAGTTATCCCTACAATTTCATTAATTGATTTTATAATTGAATTTGGTCCATCATCAGGGTTGACTACGCCTTTCTTCAGAACCTTTGAATTAGGAAAGCTTTCTGTATATTTCGTAAGACGCTTTTGAAAATCTTTAACTCTATCATTGGCCCCCCCATCAATTGGTACTCTTAGAAACCAAGATAGAAACTGACCTTCTTCTTCACAGTCATTTTGATCAACTAACTCTCCGTATTTACCTATTGCTCGCTCTAAATGAGTTGAGTAATTTTCATTTCCAGAATAAATATTGATGAGAAGCTTAAGGAAATGAACCTTCTCACTTCTCTTTATACTGTTGCTATAAAGCTCACGTAGAACTTCAACGACATCCCCAAGTAAACCTAAAGACAGACATAGATTTATGTAGGAGATTCTGAGTATCTCGTGAGACTCCAGGCTCTTCTAAAGCATCTTTTAATGTCTTATAGGCTTCTCCAACTTGACCTTGATGGTTCAATGATGCAGAAAGAATGAGCTTACACTGCGCAACACTGATTCCCTTTTGAATATTTTTCCTAGCAATTTCTTCAGCCTTTTCCCATTGTTGAGTTGTCAAAAAAGCTTGTGCCAAATGAAGGTAGTCATTTTTTGTAAGCTCTCTTTTTTTAAAGAGGTTCTCACCTAGCTCTATAACTCTTTCAGCTGAGCTTTTGATGTAAGAATTTAGATGTCCAAATAGCTGTTCAGCTATAGATATTGGTCCCCCCAACTCAGAGTAAGTTTCATATAGCTCATCACAATATTCATTTTTGCGTTTGGGGTCTGAATTACAAGATACTATAAAATTATGTATTGCAAGATAGGACTCTCCATCTTTAGCTTTTTTCACTATATTATGGTATTTTTCAGCCAATTCAGTTTCAAATAGCTCATTAGCAATTTCCATAGCTACACAAAAAATCAATGTAGGGTTATTACTTTCCATTAACTTACTTTCTGAATCTTTTACGATTTCTAAAGCTTCTGGCTTTTTACCTAAATTATAATATGAGAGCATCAACATTCCGCTGTCCTCAGAACTTAGATATTCCAGCCTCTTTAGTAACTCGATAGTAGAGTCATAATCACCAGTATTGAAAAGGATCTTGGTAAATTGACGGATAATTTCTTGGTTCTCAGGACGAGAAGACAGAATGGATTTAATTTCCTCTTTTAAAATAGGGAGGGCATCAAAATACCCATAAATTAATATACTTATATCTAGCAGTAAACTTATTTCATACGGATACCCCAAAGTTTTTGCTAAATCCCAGGCTTTTGGAGAACTCAAATGAGCGTTCCATTGACACAAGGTCATAAGACCGCTTCCCTTGCATAGGCAATATTTCCCCTACCACCTCGTTACCTGTAGCTCTAAAGAAGTAACACCTAGCAGCAAGAGAATTAAAAATATATGCTTCCTTATCACTAAATGAGCTAGAGTTAGAATGCTCACTAATCAACATATCTAACTTATCAGTCATTCCCGAGATACTAGCAATAATCATTTGACCAACAACTTTTTCTGGGTAGTTGTTTTCAAGTATTTTAATTGCTTCTTCGGGGCTATCTAAGATTGCTAAACACTTCGCTTTAATTAAACACTTTTGGTAGCTGCTCTCATCTAATTCTTCAATTATTTTCTCAAACTCAGCTTGGGGCGGGAGCGGGTCTTTACGAAAATTACACTCAAGATAACCTAACTGATAGCGCTCTTTTTTCTCTTTATCAAATGCCAAAAGGTATTCGCTTTCTGCCTCATTTAAAAGGCCATTTAATGATAGGATGTTAGCCTTTTGATAGTGATACTCAGCATACTCATTTTGGGTAAACTGCTCTTCTTTAATAAAGAGGTTTGTAAGAACTTTATTGGCTGCCTCTAGATTATTTGATTGAATGTACTCTGAACAACGTTTTAGCTCACAAGCTATTGTGCCTTCAGGGTTTGATAGCCAAGGAGCATCACTTTGCTCCGCTAAACTTTCGAGCAGTTTTGGTTTCTGATTTACCGCAGTAGAGATTATTTCAATCCCATCTATCACTTCTCTATTTTGTTGTTGTATACCTTTTTTCAGCTTTTCTACAGCAAACTTCTCGTCTAATCTCTTGGAATAAAAGTCAAATACATTCAGTGACTGATCTAGTAATTGATTAATGGGGATATTTAGAGAGATTGTTTGCTGAGTTTGTAGCTTATTTTTATTTTCTTCGAACCAATCTTCATCAAGCCAGCAATAATAAATTGGACATTTCCACAGCTCATTTTCATTGCCTTGTAAGTCAACCACAGCAACCATAACAAGAGGCTCTTGTTGGTGATAGTACTGGAGTGTTTTTACTTTGAAATCATAAGAAATGAATGTCTTATCTGAGCTGTATCTAGGTGAAGTAGTACCTTTCAACTGTAGGTAAAAACTAAATGAAACTAAGCACTCCTCAGATTTCAGCTGAATAAGATAATCTATACCAAAGTCAGAATCTCCATCGAGTTCTTTTTCAATCCATGAAGTAGGTAACTTGTTGCCTAGAGCCCTTCCAGCCAAACGACCAGTCGCTTGGCTGTTCCCTTCCATTGGTAAGTTTTTCATTTAATTTCCAATTCATCTGTTGAGCAACAATATTTAACTATTATGTAAACAGTAAATAATACAAGTCAACCTATTGACGTTAAGCGATAAGAACAACGTTGAGGTTACCAGATACACCCTACTCCCTTAGTGTATCTCCGCGGTGTTCATGATTGCCCCTTCAGTGAGCACCTAGTAAGTTAAGAGGTTATGACTAGTTCTGAGTGAACTATTATAGTTACTTTGCTATACTCAAAAGTAGCACAGGGTAATTTCTGTTAGTAGGTGTTTACTTGGGAAGCTTTTAAAAATGGTGGCCCCTCCCAGACTATAAAACCTAACTTTTCAAACACTTAAGCTAAGTCAGGGCTTTCTAAAGTCCGTATTTTAACGGCTTTGAGCCACGTTGTTCCACCTTATTAAAATTGAATTAAGTGGAACAAAGGTGAAACATGGCTGAATTAATAAGATCATTTACAGACCAATTTATTAGCAACTTACAAGTTAAAAAATACATTCAAATCTACGCTGATAAACATCATAAGCATTTAAAGTTACAAGTAAGACCATCCGGCAAAAAGAGTTACTTTTTTAGAGCGAAATGCAATGGTAAAGATATTAAACGTAAAATAGGTGAAGTTGGTCAAATCACAGTACCTATGGCAAAAGTGTTAGCTGATAAAACACTGCGAGAATTAAGGCATAGCGATAGAGAATTTGAAATAGCAGAACAATATACGCCTAGCAAGTACATTACTATAAATAATGTCTTTGAACTCTATAAGGCTAATGAGCTTGATTACCGTAAGACAATAGCAAACGTACTCATGCATTAGAAGTCGCATATAACACTCACGTTAAAAAACAAATAGGTGATTGTTTTGTAGTTGAAATATCGAAAAAATTTGCCCGCTCATTTCTTAAAGAAATTGAGCCGAAAGGTTACAGTGCTCATAACAAAGTTATTAGTGTTTTGAAAGCTGCTTTTAACTACGTGATAGATTATGAAGAGCAACTTGGTATATCAGTTAACCCCTTTGAACGCATGAAGAAAATGCAGAGCATTGCTCGTAATCGCTACCTTAGTTATGAGGAGGCTGGAAGGTTGTTGAATGCATTAAGTAAAGTCTCTGACCAAGATGTCGCTGATATATACCGAATAGCTCTATTTACTGGTGCTAGGCTTTCAAATGTAAAATCAATGCAATGGGCAGACCTAAACCTCTCGTCAGCAATTTGGTTAATTCCAGCAACACTGACAAAAACTCGTCAGCAATATGAAATCCCATTACACAAAGCGGTGCTTGAGATCTTAAGAGCAAGAAAATCAAGGGGAGGCTCTGCACATTTTGTTTTTCCTGCTCGTAACAAATCCAAATATGGCTATATAACAGGCGGCGATAAAATTTGGAAAGAAGCGATCACCCTTGCAGGACTGTATCATGAAAATCCTAATATTCGACCTAGACCACATGACTTGAGACGTACTTTTGCGACTTGGCAGATACAATCTGGTGCTGACATAAGCGTTGTTTCAAAAGCACTTTGTCACACATCGCTAAAACACACTCTTATTTATGCCCATACAAATATGGATCAGGTAAGAAGTGCGATAGAAGGAGCTTTTGAAGGTATCACTTATAGCTTTACTGCGTAGTAGATATATTTAAACAGGGTTTAGAAGTTCAATGTACATAATTGGATTGTTTTATACTAATTTTATGTGCTTTGCTTCTGAGATCAATTAGGTTTGAAAACTATAAAAGCCCACTAATGTGGGCTTTGGTAGGACTAACTACTAGGAAATAAATATTTTATTCTTTGCTTATATAAACAAAGCTTTGCTTGATCTAAAAATCTGTATTATCACTGATACCTGCATCATCAAATCCCCAGTCCGTCGCACCATGGTCGTCATCAAACGTTATGATCCCGCCTTCATCCGATAACATAAAGCTATGGTCTGAGTGGGCTACATGACACTCATCGGTACTCGATATTGAATCTGACAAAGCTAAGTTGTCATTAATATCAATTAGCGATACAGGCTCTATGAGGGGGTCTGAAATATCACTTTCATCTGAAAGCACGCAAGCAGTTGCTGCAGCCACATCTATCTGCGCTGAGAGGGTCAAAGGATTGGTCAGTATGTCATCACATACATCAATTGGGGTTATTTGTGTGTCTATATCTTCTTCTATAAATGGCTCTACAGAACAATGGCCGAATAGTTTTAAACTTAGTAAGTCTGTCATAATTGCACCTTAATTTTCGTTTTGGCGCTATTTGACTTTAAGAATTTAAAACTCATTTGCAAACATATTTTTATAAAAACGTTTATCGACTAAAAAGTTTTCAAAGATAAAAAGTGTTGACTGCTTTTATCTATGGCTTTGTTTCTCGTGCAGCGCTAAACACTAGCCTGTTTACGGCTCAACCACAGCTATTGCTGTGCAGGCAAACCATCTTACCTATCTCATAATTCGTTCTCCTTGGCTCTTTGTAGAGCTTGTTTATTAATAAAAGCAAAGATACTCGTCCCGCTACAATTCGAGATTTTGTATCTATTTTTTGTCAACGAGATAATCGTACACGCATTATCAAAGATTAATAAAAGTAGATTATGCAGAAAGTGCTCTTCTGTTAATTACAAAGCGAAGCGTCATCTCGCATCAAAGCAACCGCTTTGACTGCAATAAAAGCAGTTGTGAAACAACTCAATAAATCGCGTAGTAAGAATAATTGCGAAGCCAATTTTCGAGCGCAGCAGCGCATGTCCGACTGTGGCGGACTAACCCCGCTTTTGTTTTTGTGGAGCAAAAATTTACAGTGTAATAGCGAAGCAATGAAACAGTAAACCTAAAAGTGAGGACACGAACGATTGCCAGCTTTACAAGCAACAAGATTTATCGATGCGCAGCCTGGCATGGCTAAAGGGGGGTTAGTGCGGCGCAAGCCGGACATGCGCTAAGCGTCAACCCTAGAAGCGAACGCTTCGTAGAGCCAGCTCGTTGACGAATGTCAACATAAGAGCTGGCGAGGGTTGTAAGCGTTTAATCGCAAAGTGAAACCTTTGAGATTAATGAAGTGAAACGTCTTATTTAGTTTATCTATTAGTATTTTCATTGGGTGTACTGAAGCGAATACTTCTCCTAATGAAAAACCGATAGTTCATCGCTATTTGAACAAAATTCGTATCATCCAAACCTTCATATCTCCAAGTAAACAAATCACGATGGAGATAAAAATGACGATAGATAAAGATACTTCTGGTATTACCAACAGTAATGTATATCTGCCCTACTTTGACATCGATATGCATTACAAAAAATATAAAAACCGACGACAACAAGGCCAGGTAAAACTAGAGTGGACAATAAAACATACTATGCGGTTTGGATTTGTATCAGCGATTGTGTGTGCAGAGGTATGGCAAACGAACAGAGCGAAGACATTAGAGTTTTTAAACAAACTCGTTGGTATGGGATTACTTCAAACAGCTAAAACAATTCGCGCAGCAGATGGTCGCGTCTATGTATTAACATACGCAGGCGCACAATATGCACGTGAGTTAACACAAATCGAATTCCCTTTTCGCTCAACATCAGAGCCAATACACCAGGTGAATCAAAACTCAATTATGCATGACAGCATTTTAAGTTTAGTGCTCGCGCTTGGTATTCAGAATAGTAATACAGAAGGTACACCCAACCCGCTTTGGAAAGCCTATTTGACGGAGTTAGAGTTTAAACGCCTGTTCCCATCAAATGATGTAAAAAACGTTGATGCGCTAGTTTTACTGAACAATAGCGAAGTCGCTGCAATTGAAATAGAGCACTCATTCAAGCGAAAACAACAGCATGAGCAAAGTATTCTAAAATTTAAAAGCGCACTATTTGCTGAGCAGAAGTTGTATGACAAAGTGTTTCTCATCGTAGCATCAACAAAAATTCAGCAAGACACACAACGCTTCTACAAGCTGTTACTCAATGAAATGCCAACACGATATGACAAGAAAACAAAGCTGCCACTGCTGACGGAGGCAGAAGCTGAGATACTGAATGAAAAAATAATTATTAGAACCAAGTTTATTGATGGAATTAATTATTTATTTTACACATAAAAAACGGCACCTTAGGGTGCCGCGAAATTAACACATCAACTTAAAACAAAAAACATTTTAACCAAACGGAGAGTGATATACGCCATTGTAGAATTCACATGGTGCTGAACCTTTCGGGTATAACTGATTAATCTTTATGTATTTAAGCCCTTCTATTGACTCTATACGTACAATTTTCTCCTTAACTTCAACAACCAAGCCACAGTGAGAGCTATCACCTTCAGCTAAATTAGCTCTAAAGCTTTGCACTCTAGCTTGAAATGCTTTTCTTTTTTGATCAATTTTTTGCTGAGCAATTTGCTGAGCAATTCTTTTTTGCTTTTCCCACTCCTTTCTTTCCAACGCCAGACGTTGATATTCTCGTGACTGTTTGATCGGGGAACTGATACTATCTAGTTCTCTTTTAGCCGCAGTAATGACTTGAGAATATGGAGTTGTTTCTATTACATCCCCCGAATTCAGATAATAAGTGCACCACTCATGGTTAAACGGTGAGAAGAGATCAACTGCCTGTTGGTGGTACTCTATCGTCGCCAAACAAACAGAAGCATTTACCATGAGTTACAAGCAGTTGATCGCAGGACAAAGATACCAGATAGAAGCCTACTTACGCGAGGGCTTTAGTTATCGTGAGATAGGCAAACGCCTGAAAGTCAGTCATAGCACCATTAGCCGAGAAATCAGACGAAATAGGATCCGGGAAAATCACTATCTACCCGAAGTCGCCCAGGCAAAGACACTCAAAAGGCGCGTTCAAGCCGCAAAGTCGTGTCTATCTAAGCTGACCATCACCTTTGTTGAGTTCGGATTAAAACAAAAGTGGAGTCCCGAGCAAATTGCAGGCGTGGGCCGGATTATTGGGCTTTCAGTGAGTCATGCATGGATTTACGGTTATGTGCAACGGGATAAATTGAGTGGCGGCAAGTTGTTTAGGCACTTACGACAAGGCCATCGACGATATCGCAAAGGTCGTCGTGCGAAGCGTGTCATTATCCCGAACCGAGTGGGCATTGAGCACCGCCCAGCGATTGTTGACAAGAAAAGACGGTTCGGTGACTGGGAAGCTGATACCGTACTGGGTAAGCATGGAACGGGTGCCATAGTCAGCCTAGTTGAACGCCAAAGCAAGCTTTATTTAATACGTAAAGTGCCAGCAAAGAGCGCGGCAGACGTAAGCAGAGCCATGATAGGCATGCTGTGGCGATATCGCCGTCATGTGCATACGATAACCGCTGATAATGGCAGCGAGTTCTGTGACCACGAGCTAGTTGCAGATAAGCTCAACACTGATATTTATTTTGCGAATCCGTATTCCTCATGGGAGCGCGGATTGAATGAAAACTTCAACGGTTTACTGCGCCAGTACATACGCAAAGGCACGGATTTAAGAACGGTAACGGATAAGCAGGTGGCCGATATAGAACGTGCGCTAAACGCCAGACCTAGAAAGTGCCTAGGTTACAAACAGCCTGTCGTTGTGTTTAACGAATTACGCAATGCGGCCTAATTTAGCGAGTGGTGCACTTCGGGGTTGAATTCGCGCCTCTTTTAGATTCATTTTTTTATTTGATAAGTCTTTAAAAAATTTATCTTGATTAAATTTAATAGCCATGAACTCATCTCCATCTACATTCGGATGATCAATAATAAGCTTATCAATAGTTACAGAAAATTTTCCTCTATTGTTATTCTTATTTGTTATATTCATTATTAAATCAAATTTTATGCTACCAACAGTTATCATGTTTTTGCTATTAGAAGATGTCATTGAGTATATAAAATAGGTAGCAGGGATTTCTTTCGTTATCGAAAAAATTTCGCTGGTATCACTGATTGAAGTTCGCTCTATTTTTACATTATTAGATTTTATATCAAAACTAACCATTCTAGGTCCATTTCCAGGTGACCATAACTTTTCTCCATTAAAGTAACTCTCGCTGTAGAATTGGTCTTTCAAAAAAGCGAAAAAAGCGTCAAAGGCCTCATTATTTTTGAAGCTCAGCGGAAGTGTTTGACTCGGCTCATATGATTTCAGCAATTCTTCAGTGTATTTTTTAACCACCTTTTCGAATTTTAATTTGCCCATTAAGTCAATGTAGTAGGCTGAGTTATCTGAAAGAGCGGTTATGGCATCTTTTCTTTGAAATACAAGTGCACTACTATTTCTTTCAGCAGGAAATGAACTCTTATATTCGTAAGGTTTAAATAAAGTCATATTTACTTCATTCAGTGTCGCGGGCTTAGGAGGTGTGGGGGTAGTATTACAACCAGTTAAAAAAATAGTTGCTACAGTCAAAAGGGAAATCATGTACTTCATTAATTATTCCTGAATCGATTTTATAAGGAGGTTTAGATTAATGAAATTCCCTTTTTTTCAATGACTTTATAACAAGAATCCAATTTACTTATTTGATATGCTTATTATCTTTAGAAACATTATCGATTAGTCCAACTAAAATGAATAAAAACGCTAGATCACGCTATCGAGCAATGAAGAATAAGCTCAGACATGAAGCAGAGTAATAGATTTAATAATTTCTTGTGGTAAAAATGTTTTTGAGGTCGCGGGAGGTCGCTAACAAACACATTAACCACTCGCTGCGCTCGCTAGGGACCAAAACCTCTTAGGCTACTACGCTTCGCTTGGTATTGTAACCTACGTGTTTTGCCCGCTATGCGGGCGCTACCGCTCAAATACGTTAACTCATTTTTGTCCCGAAACAAGTTAGGGTAAATTCTTCAATGATTGTTTTCAGCAATCAAGAGATGGTCCAAGTCGTTTAATGCTATTGGCTCTATTCTACAAAGCGAATGTTCTGCTAACGCATTTTTTCGCCTCATAATATTAGCTAAAAATTTTGCTTAATGGGCTTACAACACCGTTTGCTCCTTGTTGTAAAACATGGGTGTAAATCTGTGTGGTTTTGACATCAGAATGTATCAAGACCGATAAAAAGTATGCTATGTTTATTCATGTTAGCCTCTGCTGTTTAGTTATTTGACAAACTAATTATGGCTCTGGCTTTGAATTAAGCTAACCCACGAAAAGCGGAGGCTAACACCTTGTGGGAGTTATTATGTCTAGGCTTCAATCCAGAACCCTGAATCAACTTAAGGATAATATATGTTTTTGAAATACACTGCCCCACTGATGCTTGCAGCTATAGTGTCGAGTTATGCATCTGCGGAAGATTTGCAGGCCAAAAAAGCCAATGAAGATATTATGGTCTGCATGTACAAGGCAGCTATTGATTTGGATGATGGTGTTTCTGACGTTAGTTCTCTTACCCCGATCATCGCAGACTGGTGCAAGAAGGAGTCTGATCGCTTCTATCAAATTACCCGCAGCAGGATTGACGGACCAATTGACAAGAGGCGCGTCCAGCAGGCAATTCGAGAGAAAGATCTAGAGATGGCTGGAAGAATTATACTAATTAAGCGCGCTCGCGAACGTAAGGCACGGCAACAGCAGTGACTTTGGACACTATTTTAAATATAGCCACGCTCTTAGGTGGCATCACTGCCTTGTGGTTTCTGTACGATAAGCGTGTCATTATTTTCAATTGGTTCAGGCTCTTTACAACAAAATCTGTAAATCCGCTCTCCCTACCAGATCAAGAGTTTGAGTTTATCTTCAATAAAGCTGAGTTTTTCGCAAACTCGGAGTATCTACCTGTAACCCCTGAAGAAGATGAATTATGTAAATCTCTAGTGAATCATGGAGTCTTGAAGGAGAAGAATGGCACCTACAAGCTCACAAATCCCAGGCAAGAGAATGTTGGCGGGTTCGCCAGTCTAACACATATGAGCCTTAACTCTGTCAATAGGCATTAGTGTTCTTTTTGACCGTTTTTATAAAATGACGGTCATTCTTAATTCAATGTATCCGTCCGGTGATCACCACCTAGCCTTTAAAATTCCACGGTAATAGACTGTCGATATCGGGCGTTGGTTGTCACAATTCATTTAAACATGCTGTGATGTAATCGTAGGGTACTAAGTCGTTGGCTTTGGCTATTTCAATGATGCTGTAAAGTGCGGCGTTGGCGTTAGCTCCTGCCGCGGTTTGGCTAAACAGCCTGTTTTTACGGCCAATGACGAACGGCTTAATGGCTCTCTCTGCACGGTTATTATCAATGCTCAGTCGCCCATCGTTGATGTATTTGATAAGTTTCGGCCATTGGTTTGCCATGTAATTAGCAGCATCTATGAGTGTTCCGTTTAGGTTTGTTGCGGGTATAGCTAATTGCTTGCTGCTCAGGCTCGATTGTTTCAGCAATCTCTTCCGCTTCATTGAATAATTCACCTTGCCCCACAAAGCCTTAGCACGTTTGCCGAATTGTTTTTGTTGGGCTAAACGGAATTGCTCTAGCAAATATTGATTTCGCTCATTTGCTTGAGATAACTGTTTCTCAAGCTCAGCAATGCGTTGTTGTAAGGTAAATATATCGTTCATGCCGTTTATTTTGATCCAGCTATATATAAGCTTTCCCAAAGGGAGTGATACAGGCTTACCGTGTTCCGTATGTTGCGCAATGTCAGGTTAGATGCCCGCTATAGTGCGGAGAGTTCAGTGATCACGAAAGAGCATGGGGCAATCTCTTTCCGACTCTCGTGCCTTTTGGCTACAGCGTATTAACCACTTCCGCTGTTTCATCGTATAACGCACCTTACGCGGATTCACTTATGTTCATCATACTGACTGCCTAGCACTCACCCGATTTGTGGTTATCAGGGGGATCGTCCTCTCACGATTTAGATCCCGATTAGCGCATACCAACCTTCGTTACATTGTCAGAGCCGCTACTTTATTCAGGCTCCTAGGATCATCTGGTGATACAGATGGTTCACTCATTAAGCGGTGAACAGCGCTTCATACGACCTCACGTCGCACGCCCCAAGACGAGTTAACGTAAATGCTCTAAGGGCGGCTATGAGCGTTCAAGAATAGTTATTAATGAATAGTGTCGAGTGAGCATAGAGTCTACAATGTAATTTAAATTGGAAAACGAATTTTCATTTTCAATCACTAGTTCTATTCAGTGAAAAAGCAAACTTGTCTAGATTTTAATAACACTGGCAATTAGTTAACAAGTTTGTTAAAAATATACTAATAAGAAAAACGCGCAATTCGCTCGCTATAACATAACTCACCACACTGCATAGTGTAAGGATGCACAAATGAACATAAATGCAACAGTTGCAGGTCAAATCATATTTATTAATTTCTTAATTATGCTGTATTTAACTTTGAAGTTTGCCAAAAGAAAATCTGATAACTTACCCCTTGTAGGGCTTTATACTGTCCTGCTAAGTTTTCTTTTCGCTCCTGCTAGTTGGTTATATTGCTGGTATTGGACAATAAAGAAGCCGAAATTAGAAGTCGAGTTATAACAAGCTAATAAATAGGACAAAAACATTTTCTGTTTTCGTTCCTCAACATTTTAGCAAACAATATTTTTCTCGTGTTTATGGAAAAAGGAACATTGCTAATGAAATTAATAGTATTTTTAGTTTTCGTATCATTTAACTTATTTGCAAACCAGATAGTTAGAGACTCAGACTTTGAGCATAGTGAAACCATTTACTGGATTAATAAAGATACTAATAACGCTATAATTTACAGTCAATTTGAAGCTTTTCATATGCTCAAAGGTTTAATTAGTCAAACCCTTAAGAGCGAACCTTTTGGAGTTTATGCTTTAGAAGATATTTGTCACTTTGATCGACTTCTTTTTATTGATGGGCAAAAAAATCTATTATTTGAAATTGCAATTAATGATGATGAAATCATCTATAATGGGAATGCTTATCCTGTTAAAGAAAAGAGTTTAGAGAAATTTAAATCTCATAACCTTAAGCGAATCGAAAATAATGAGAGTATGCTAGGCAGGTATATAAAGTTAAATGTTAATGACTACTCTGATAAATGTACGAACCTTTAAGACTTTTAAATATTCAGAGCAAGATGCTGCGCAACCTTTAATTTTTATTTAATCTTAAGGTTGCTTTAGAGCAAAGAAAGTGACAGTTGTTCTAACTCAATTAGATACAAATTCGCTACCAATTAAGGGCAGTTTCACCAGAAGTGGGGATTCAAGTGCAACACATTTTTGTCCAAATATAAGTCGCGAATTCAACCCCGAAGTGCACCACTCGCTAAATTAGGCCGCATTGCGTAATTCGTTAAACACAACGACAGGCTGTTTGTAACCTAGGCACTTTCTAGGTCTGGCGTTTAGCGCACGTTCTATATGGTCACCTGCTTATCCGTTACCGTTCTTAAATCCGTGCCTTTGCGTATGTACTGGCGCAGTAAACCGTTGAAGTTTTCATTCAATCCGCGCTCCCATGAGGAATACGGATTCGCAAAATAAATATCAGTGTTGAGCTTATCTGCAACTAGCTCGTGGTCACAGAACTCGCTGCCATTATCAGCGGTTATCGTATGCACATGACGGCGATATCGCCACAGCATGCCTATCATGGCTCTGCTTACGTCTGCCGCGCTCTTTGCTGGCACTTTACGTATTAAATAAAGCTTGCTTTGGCGTTCAACTAGGCTGACTATGGCACCCGTTCCATGCTTACCCAGTACGGTATCAGCTTCCCAGTCACCGAACCGTCTTTTCTTGTCAACAATCGCTGGGCGGTGCTCAATGCCCACTCGGTTCGGGATAATGACACGCTTCGCACGACGACCTTTGCGATATCGTCGATGGCCTTGTCGTAAGTGCCTAAACAACTTGCCGCCACTCAATTTATCCCGTTGCACATAACCGTAAATCCATGCATGACTCACTGAAAGCCCAATAATCCGGCCCACGCCTGCAATTTGCTCGGGACTCCACTTTTGTTTTAATCCGAACTCAACAAAGGTGATGGTCAGCTTAGATAGACACGACTTTGCGGCTTGAACGCGCCTTTTGAGTGTCTTTGCCTGGGCGACTTCGGGTAGATAGTGATTTTCCCGGATCCTATTTCGTCTGATTTCTCGGCTAATGGTGCTATGACTGACTTTCAGGCGTTTGCCTATCTCACGATAACTAAAGCCCTCGCGTAAGTAGGCTTCTATCTGGTATCTTTGTCCTGCGATCAACTGCTTGTAACTCATGGTAAATGCTTCTGTTTGTTTGGCGACGATAGAGTACCACCAACAGGCAGTTGATCTCTTCTCACCGTTTAACCATGAGTGGTGCACTTATTATCTGAATTCGGGGTTAGTCATAGCATCAACAACTTGACCAAAAACTTCCATAGAAAAGCGCCCGTTGGGCGCTGAGTGTTACAAGTACTTTTCTCTTAAGCTCGATTCTACATAACCTAATATTTCTGCAAATATGAATGCGATGATAAGTCGTGCATATCCATCGATACCCGAAAATGAGTAACTTGATGCAGCTTTGTAGATTGAAAAATAGTCCACGACCCAAAATCCAACCGCAATAGCCACAAATATATAAATTACATTCACAATAACTCGAACTAAATCTAGAACGAACTTTAAGCGTAATGTCTTCACACAGTTTCTCCTGTTTTATGTACTGTGCAAATATATAAGTTTGGTCGATGAGAAATCTAAAGAGAAAAGCAGACACATGGTGCCTGCTTCTCTATTTTATTGCTCTGTCATTCATCTGAGTTTGCTGCAACGCATTCGTGCAACTCACACAGCTAACTCTCCCTACAGTTAACTCTTATCGCAAACCGCTTATATATGCGAGCTGACTTCCTAAAGAAGCCAAGTCTAGGTCCTCCGCCAGGGTGCGGTGGTAACGACATTTGCTAAGTGATGATTGAGCGTCCTGCTTTTTTCTGTATGTCTCGCACTATTAAGTAAGAAATAAACAAGCAAAATAAGTGTGTTTATTACCAGTTTAGTAAAGTGAATTTTGGTTTACTATCTTACTAGCGCCGCTATTTTGTACTTGAGAAAGCATGTCATGAATAGTAGAAATGACATTGGTTTTGTTCTAAACGTCGTATAGTGAAATCATGCTCAGCTTGCGATGTGTTATAGTTAATTACTAACAAAGGTAACGAGCTATATTTTTTGCTCACATTGAATTGGAGAAGTGCTATGAACTTTCAGGTTGAATACTTAACTTTTCTGGTCCCCCTATCAATGATGATTGGCGGCGCTATTTGGGTATATCTAGATAATAAAAAAGCGAGTGCCAACAAATAGTGTCATTGCAAGTAAGGGCATGACGCTATCTGGTAGTAATATGTACAAGAAAAAGCGACTCTTTCGAGTCGCTTCAATTAACCATCATTTTCAATGATTGTGTTCCAATGCCACTGCGCTAATTCGAAAAACAAATCATGCGGCAGTAGAAAGAATTGTTCAAATTCATCAGCCCAGAGCTCGCAGAAATCTTTGATTTGGTCGATGTAAAAGATAAGTATGCGATACATACCGCTCCCTTCAAGATACTGACTTTCAAGACTGTACTCTCGAGCAATTGATTTACTAACACTGACCCCGACGACTTTTCCAACATCATCACGATGGACGTATATGTATTGTGAAAAGTCTAACTCAAGCCTGTCTTCGTTAGTGACATTTGCAAGCCAAAGGCTCGTCGATGCGTCTTGAAAAGGTGATTTAGACTCTCTTGTGTACTTTCTGACAATTTGAAGTTTTGTTTGGCTCATGTTTATCTCCTATATGTACTTAAAGATAAACATGTTCACTGAAAGCGAATTAATACGAGTTATCGAAGTCAAATTCCAACTGACGCTCTTCAACAAAGCTTTCACTATCACCAGCGTCATTACTCATTAATAAGTTAGTGTTGCTACAAAGCAGTAATAATAGTGACCTTAGAAGAGATAACTGTTCATAGCTAAAACTAATTTTGTAGCTACTAGAAAAGCAGTGAAATAACAGCTTCTCTATATCAAAATTATCTTCTGTAAAGTTTAAGTCATAAATAGCGTCATACTCTTGATAAAGGCACTGACTAACTTTCTCTAAAAAATCGGCTGCTACAGCTGCATTAAATTTGTCATTATCCATTTCATTTACTCCATGTTATTAAAATCAAAAATAAGAAGCGGCAGACAATGCAAATTTTGCATAAGTAGCTCGTATTTATTTTCGAAGACAAACTTTTTGGAGGTGGAGATGAATATGACTAACTCAAACGTTGTGGAACTATTTCAGAAGCGACCTGCAATAGCTAATGATGGCTACATATATTACGTAAGAAATCATGTAGCACATCGAGAGTTCTAATACTTTAATCAAATACCTTTGAATGTGCAAAAACGACCTCACTATCTGCGTAGCGAGTTATAAAGTCACTTTCATCAAAATCAAAATCATAAAAGCAAGATGTAGTTATTGGTTTTTCATTCTCGAGTAAAATTTCAAATTCTATTTGTAGTACTTCAGAAGCGCGTATAGGCTTATCAAAGTACACGTAACATTTCGAATTACCACCTAAAGAATGAGTTTTCCCATCAATATTTATTTTATTACCCTCAATTACAATTTCATTGGGTGTAATAACTAGGTAAGAGAAATAGTAGACTGCACATAAGTAAAAAATTGGAGATACAAACAGCGCGGCTTTTATCTTTATGGATTCCGAATCATGAAAGTAATATGTAGATACCAAAGATACCAATGAGAAAAGAAGTGTTATGACAAACATTGGTGTAAGCCAGTTTTTTTCAAATTTGAAGTTCAATATTGATTACCATTTTAAAGCTTAAGTTGACTCAACTGCATTGAACCAATTAGAGCGAGTAATTTTAAGGTTCTCGCCTATTCCGCAAGCATCATTTCGATAAGCATATGCTGAATAAGCATATGCTGAATAAGTCTTAACTTGATCTGCCAGATTTGATTTATAGAGTTGAATTAAATCTGACAGTGAACAGCCGATTGGTGCCATGAGCAGTCATTCATGATCAACTCGTTTCTGCCCCAAAGCTTGCTAGCACTCGTTTGTTCATTTGGGAGTTTAGGAATGCGTTGCCCTACACTACTAATGGAAAAGTCGCCAAAGAAAACCTTTTGACTGTCTTTTAGCCTTTAGCTCTAGGAGTATAAATTTATTTAAAGAATGTACAAATATAGAAGAACGTACTTTTTTTAAAGTTAATGTGTATTCTTTTATATTAGCTTTTGTTGGCTCTAAGTTCCTGAGTTCATGTATTTTCAAGTCCAAATATTTTATTACCACAGCAGCGCTACTGTAGTCAGTGTCTTGCTTTTCAACAATACTTAGTAAATCCAATATATTGCTGTTTATATACAGTTTTTCTAGCATTTCTTCAGTTAATGGATCAAATCTTACAAAATAACGAACAAAAGACAATAAATTTCTGTCATGTTCAAAATCAAGGCTGGATGCGACTTTAACGCATATGGATTGCCACTCTTCATAATTTTGTGGTTCACTTAAATTCCCAAAATTCGGTTTGTTAACTAAACGTCTTGGTTCTCCATTATACAACATGAGACAATTACTATTTTTTTCTAGAGTTATGCATACTTGCTCCCAATAAGGAAGAGATTTAAAAAGAGGACAACGTTGATTGATCATCACATCCTCCTTATGTTGCAACCACTTAAGTCTAGTTAATAAATCTTTATTATTAGATTTTAACTTTGCTCCTTTTGAAAGATTTCTCTTTTTAGTAATGAAAGCTAAGTTGGATAAATGATTAATTACACGTGGAGAAGTTATTCCATTTTTAACTAAAACTTTTATTGGAACTTTATGATCTAAATGATGAGTGTTGTCACCCCATTTATAACCGATTTTAGTAATAAAATCTTGTCGAGTATAACCAAGCAAGGACTCCGTATATGAAATGTCATTTTTGTCATGATCGCGTTCATCATATCTATAGCGGCTAATATGGAGTCGAGCACGTTTAGCAACTAGTTTTTCATATTCTGACAGTGTGTCCGATATAGATTTTTGTTTTACTATGGTTTTTGGGGCGGGAATGAAACATCGTGTCTTTTGCTCAGCAGCCAAATCTGAATCAGTCCATGTTCCGCGCCTAACCTTTCTAGCCTTTTTATCACAAACAATGCATCTTGCATCACTCACATATCGTTCAGATATATGACCATGCTTACATGGTTGACCAGTAAAAAATCGACTTAGACCTTGAGTTCTTGCATTTTCCCTGTTTATTACCTTTGGTCTTTTCATTTATCTTTCATATAGTTAAGTGGTTAATATTTATTGAAGCCAGTGATCTTATATATTACCCCCAATCCCCTAAGAAAGAAATTCATCACACTTTCTATATTTATTTTCGATATATAAAAATCATTTGTGCTATATGTGATTTAACCACACTGATAACTTTTAACAGTGCGTACCCATACTTTAAATTATCCGAAACTCACTAATTGGAGTAAAAGTCTAAACGATTTCTGTCCAAAAATGAGTTTATCGACCGTCTGCTTCTCGCTCATAGCAGCCTGTCAGATTAAGTCTAAACCTATTCATCGAAACTGTAAGATCAGATATGAGCTACTACACATATGCACTACTACACATATGCACAAGCCATATTATTCATACAATCTCTTACTTATGGTTGAGTCTAAAAGAAACCGTTCGTTTAATTGATAATCCTCTCAGCTCCTCCCTTTACGGCCAAATCCTCTGCAGCGTTAAGTTTTTATTTTTCATCAAGTTTGTTTCCTTCTTAGCCGATCGATCAATAAATAATAAATCAGCAGACAATGTAAATTTTGCATAAGTAGCTCGTATTTATTTTCGAAGACAAACTTTTTGGAGATGAATATGACTAACTCAAACGTTGTGGAACTATTTCAGAAGCGACCTGCAGTTGCTAATGATGAAGAATATATTGCTTTATATGAACAAAATGATGGCTACATTTATTACGTAAGAAACTATGTAGCCCAGCAGGAGTTTATAGTAGTAAGCGATTCTTTTATGCGGGCGTTACCTGAAGAGATGCGCCCCGCTACGAACGTGTTTTTCAGTTGTAATTTCTGCTTATTGAAACAGTTCAAGCAAGATGTGCAATCGCATATTCAACATACTGGACAATTTTTATATTTTTATCACTTGTTTGATAAATCAGTTAACGCGTTTTTTGACTCGTTATAACCTAAAGCCAGCTATGCTGGCTTTTTCACTTATAATATCAAAAACTTAAAAACACCATGTTTGAGTGAAAATTATTTAGTAAATACAAAGTTTGCATAATCTTTTTTAGTTTGAAAATTTTTTTCATTTTAGAATTTTCACATTCTCAAATTAAAAAAACTTTGCATGCAACAATTGAACGCAGACCCAAAGCAAAACACTATGCCTGATGGCATGGTAAGTTTTGCTGTGCGCTCAAATCAATTTGCTAGCAATTTACAAGATATAGCGTGTGTACTTGGTATTTCAGAAAGCGATGTAAAAGGCCTGGCTGACGATGGTCTTATCAACGCTATTCGCCTTCGCTCAGGAGAGTGGTTATTCCCACCTATTGATAAGCTAGTAGTATTGTGGGGAGAATCTACTAGCAACACTTCAACAGCAAGTGAAATGCAAGCCCAAGTAAGAACACTTTATGACGATAATATATTTAATAATAATGTAGACCATGACTTTGTTAGTGAATCGAATAAACCAGGTGCTAATCAATCAGCCACTCTTGATAACACACAGCCACAAGTTCAATCTACCAAAGGTGACCAGTCTGATCTAAAAAAGCCTTTGACTATCGCTGAAGTTTGCAATTTTGAACACACGCATAAGCTATTTTCCGCACGAAATAAGAGAACCCCTTTGATAATTGAAAATACTAGATTTAAAGGACTGAAACTGGAAGGCTCTGAATTTAGACGCAAGTTGATCGTTAAGACGAAGGCGGTTCGTTGTGTACTTTTTGAATGGACAAATTTAGATGATATTCAAACATCTGTATTAGAGAAGTATATTGAGCGTTATGAATATGTATTCAATCAATTAAAAAGAAGGCCAGAAACAGAAGAATACAAGCTTTACAGCCAACAGCTTAAAACGGTGGGTGATGTTATACGGAACCATCTAAAATTCAATATTCCTAATAAGCACAGTGAAAAATCTGGGGAGATTAATGTTATCAATAGTTTAATTCGTCTTCACTTATCTAAAGATGTAGAAGTAACACTTCCAAGTAAACGTAAAGAGGTTATCAACCTGATGGATGAGCAATTCTGCTCATTCACTATTGCTCGATACAATGCCTACTTAGAAACGTTTAGAGCAACAAATGGAACCCACGATAAGATTGTTACAAGAGTAAAGGCTGCATTCAATTTTGCATTTGATGAGAAGCTAATTGCAGCTGTAAACACCCGCCCTTTTGTTATTGCTCGTAAAATTAATAGAGAGCGGCATATCGAAATACCAGGGGAGCATATGAAGCTGATGTTTGAGTATTTGGATGATCATGAAAACCCAGACTTTGTATTTTTTATGAACCTCCAATCTTCCGGGCACTTCAGATACGGCCAAGTTATGTCGTTAAGGTTTACTGATTTTGATTTTGCTCATAACTTTGTGAGAGTAAAACCGAAAGGGGGTAAAGAGGTTACTATTCACTTGCCTAAGGATGTTGTAAGTTTAGTCGCAAAAAGGAAGGAGCAATTTAAAGCTAGGGGTCTACAAGCAGACTATATATTCCCATCAAAGCAGTCTAAAACGGGTCACAAGGCCGATTTTTACGCTCATTGGCATGATATGCTCGAAGAACTTGGTTTTTATACTCTGGATAGTGATGGCGAAAAGCAGTATCAATATCAGCTTCACGATTTTAGAGAAACTTTACTAGGCCGCCTTCTTGAATTTGATGAATATACACTAGGAGCTGCTCTTGGTCACTTATCTCTACACGCAGTCAAACGCTATAAAAAGGCAAATACGGCGAGTAATAAACTAGCCGCAGAGAAAGGGCATCTTAGAAAAGAGAACATGATCAGCCGAGAACCTCTAGAAGGTTCTAAGTGATTACCAAAATAAATCTGAACTTATGTACGGTGAAGCATTGAGCATAACTGTACAAGAATACGTTTATAGAACTCATTTTTGGACATAAACGTGTTAGAGTATTTAATCAGTAACGCCCGCCTAACAGGCGTAAAAGGCTTGGCTAAAATTAGGAACGAAGTGACGCAAGCCAAGCTTTTTACGTCCTTTGTTGAGGCGCTTGTTAGCAGTACTATAACTCCTGTTCCAACGCGTGCCTCAAGATATGAGGTAATTCTCGCATCATCATATATGTATGCTTATCATCTCTATACATATCTCTCATCATAGGGTGTTCAAACGAAAACTCGATTAACTCTTGAAACGCATCTACGGCATCTCTTTTATTTCCTGATTCACTTTCGCTTCGTAGAGTTTTTACGAGATCGATACCAGCGTCGTAGATCCATGGAAAATCTTCCCGAAATAGACTTATTGCAATTTGAAATCCTGTGAAGTTTCTTCTAAACCTAGGAGACATATGCAAAAGTTCATCAATCATTCGAGGATGAACCTTTTTCTTTCTTCGCATTCTGAGATCGCGCTCCATCTCAGATCTAGAAATAATCTCTTGAAGCATATTCTTAAGCGAATCTAACTCTTTATGAACATCAAGTTCTGGACTTCTTAATAATTTTTGATTTACGCGCGAAAGGTCAAGAATTTCTTCCAAAATCTCATTTGAAAATGACTCTTGTTGCTCAGGTTCAGCTTGCTCAACTTTTTTAGGCTGCTCCTGAAGGAGAGTATTTAATTGTTTTTCAAGATCTGGGTATCATACATCAAGAGCTTTCTCTAAACGTTCTGCGGTTAGCTGCTCACCACTATCGGCTTTATTTAAAGATAATAGTAGTTTTTTTACATCATCTTTTTCAAACACCGTGGATTGGAATTGTAAAATAGGACCATTAACCTCTGAACGTTTAATATCAAACAGAAAGGGGCTAACATACGATTTATCCATTGTTTTTGACAAGGCACCAGCTTCAAATGTAAGCCAAGGAGCGTGTAAGTTTTCCTTAGTCACGCACAATATTCCGTAACTTGAGTCAGCCAATTCAGAAGCAATATCGGTACTCCACCGAGCACCTTTGTCTATATCTTCGGAAGATACATAAGGTTCGATTGATTGAATCACAGATGGCAACCAATCACGTAAAGTTAATGCAACTTTATGACTAAGGTCTCCAGACCAACTTAAAAATACTTTCACTTATACTCCCTGAATTTAAAAAACACTCTGAACTTTGATTGTACTGCTAACATTTTAGTATTTATGCGACACGCAGTTTGTGTTGCATAATCGCTTGTTGGACTGAGCCGCTACCTGCTCGGTGTGTCAGAGTTGGTGTTGTTTATGCTATGGGAATTTGCTTTTTGGTGGTTCTCACTTTCTTAGCTAATTTAATCAGCTTAGCTAGTATTATGTATGCTTTCCCTGCATTGCTCAGTGCTTATTATGTACTCATTACACCTAAATTTCCCTTAAGAAGCAATTTTTATTTTTTACACATGCAGAGACTACTATCTAATTCTATTTGGGGTAACTTCCGTAGTTCGTTCAAATTCGACTCTAGAGTATCTGCTCTGAATTATTTTGGGGCAGAAACGACTTCCCCTTCCTTGCGCTCGTATTAAAAGATGAATAACAGCTCACCATAGCTGCCAGTCTGATAAAGCTTAACTTGCACGGTAAAGCTACAAGCACGACCTCATAAACCGCACATATTTAACTTAGGAATTATACCGAGTATCAAATTGAGCTTGATTTAAAAGGTGGAACAATTAAACTCAAAGGTGGAACAAAAGTGGAATAAAACTGTTAAAAACTAGCGTAACTTGTTGATTTGCAATGGTTTACACAAGAAGGATGGTGGCCCCTCCCAGACTTGAACTGGGGACCTAACGATTATGAGTCGTTAATTGATATTTTGAGGTTTAAATCGACAGGAGTATTATAATGACTGTTGAACGCCACTTTAACTTTTTTGAAATTAAGGCTTACGTAAGTAAGTATAAATGTAAAAATGCTAAGAAAGCCCTAGACTGGCTCGCAATGTATAACTCAGCAATGAGTGAAGATAATTCCAATTATAACCCCCATACCCAGCGACCATTCTCGTTCTGGGCTAATCTTTTCCCTGAAATTTCATACATTAATCAATAAGCTTTTTAAAATTTGACGATTGAATTTCTCATAGAAAATTAATGCGTCAGCTCCGTGCTTTAGATTTCTTTGGGAAGAACTTGAGGATAGACTAACTATTCAACCATTCTTTTGAAAGATACCTAACTTACGAAAATGGTTTGAGTGAACTAAAAGTAGTGAAGAAAATAAACTTGCGGGTGCATTTAAATCTAACTTATTGAAAATAAAATTCTTTTTAATGCCTCGGCAGAATGTGAAGAAGATTTACCTAGGCAATGTAACTGATATAGAGGCCTAGATAGCATTTCACCTTTAACTTGACTCAAGCGCTTTAACTTTTTTAGTTGTATTAAATCTTCTGTGACCACATTTGGCAATATAGCTATTCCCATTCCTTGTGCGACTGAGCGAGCTATAGCTTCATTACTCCCTAGTTGCATACTATTGGTAACTTTTATACCTTGCTTTTCTAACATTTTAACTGACATTTCACGTGTTCCAGAACCTGGCTCACGGAGTAACCAAAACTGTTGGCTAAGCCATTCATTTAAATTAGGGCTAGGCTTAAAATGAGGTGGGATAACGACACTCATCAAATCATCTTGCCAGTGTGTAGGTACTATCTTTTTTTCTGTTGGTGTCCCTTCAACAAGAGCCAAGTCAATAGAGCACTCAAGCAAAGCATGTTCAATTTTTTCCGTATTTTCGACCTTCACTTCAACTTTTATATTTGGGTAAGCACTACAGAACCTGGCTAAGTAGGGTGGTAACCAATAACTTGCAATTGTAGTGCTAGTACCAATGACAATTGTGCCACGCTTTAGTCCGGTACGTGACTTTATATCGTCTATTGCCGTCTTTTCAATAGCAAAAATATTACGAGCATGTTCATATAAAGCAACTCCGCCCTCAGTTAATGCGAGTTTTCTCCCTTTGGTGGCACGTTCGATAAGTTTAAGACTTAATTGATGCTCTAGCTCTTTTAACGCTTTAGATACCGCTGGCTGACTAATGAAAAGAGTTTCTGCCGCACCCGAGAAACTTTGCAATTTCGCTACAGTATAAAAGACTCTCAATGCGTGCAAGTTCATAAGATAACCTAAAGTTATTAAATCATAAAATTAATGTATTGGAGTTATATTTTGGGTCTTTCTAAAATGCAGTCAAGTAAATATAGCAATTTATTGAAGGACGTTTATGTTGTTCTATACGCGGTGTCTATTTAAATCCCAAACAAAAAAACTCACAGATAGTCGATGGTGGTTGGGCCTAATGTTGGTAATTACATTAGCAAGTATATCAATAGCCCTAAGTAAACTTTCCGTTTTGCAAAATGCACAAGTTAGTTCACTCACTATTGGAATTATCCTCGGCATCATAGTAGGAAACAGTTTGTTTTCCCGTATCGCAACTCATACTGATATTGGAGTAGACTACGCAAAAAGCTTCTTACTTAAAGCTGGCATCATTTTATTTGGCTTTAGAATTACATTCTCACAAATAACAGAAATTGGTTGGTTAGGGCTAGTTATTGATTTAGCCATATTACTAAGTACATTTATCCTAGCAATTCAGTTAGGTAAACGTTTATTTAAACTTGATGAGCAAACAACTATTCTTATTGGTGCAGGGAGCTCTATTTGTGGTGCTGCAGCAATAATGGCAACAGAACCAGTTATTAAAGCACAAGCACATAAAGTATCTATTGCGGTTGCAACAGTCGTTGTATTTGGAACCCTAAGTATGTTTACTTACCCCTTAATGTTTGAATATATAGGGTTGAGTGAATACGAGTACGGTATTTTTGTTGGTTCAACCATTCATGAAGTAGCTCAGGTAGTTGCTGCGGGTACCGCTATTAGTGCAAATGCAGCCGACACGGCAGTAATTGAAAAAATGTTAAGGGTAATGATGCTTGCCCCATTTTTGTTTGGTTTATCATATTGGCAAAAACGAAAGGATACAAAGAAAAACTATAACTTAGAAAAATCTTCAGGCCTAACAATTCCTTGGTTTGCGGTTTACTTCATTTTAGTAAGTGGATGTAATTCACTAATTAACCTATCCCTGAGTACAAAAAACAATATTGTGTGGTTTGATAATATATTACTCACTATCGCCATGGTGGCATTGGGACTACGAACTCACATTGGGGCAATTCGTCAAGCTGGAATAAGACCCCTACTTTTGGGAAGTTGTTTGTTTTTATTTTTAACGTTAGGCGGTTTCGGAATTAACACTGGAGTAAAAGCACTTTTATAGTTGGGTTCAACTACAGGCGAATCGTTAAAAGTGCAAAATATGATCAGTCTGATCTTGCTTCCTAATCGTTAGCGAGTAGACGTGAAATCTCTCTCAAATACAGTAATAATAATTTACTTCATGATTTTTAAAAGGAGCGCTTGACCGCATCTGCGAAGGCAAAAAATTTAGAGGTCAAGCGATAAACTGTTATGAATGTTTATGGTTGAGAATTCAGCTCGATTGGAGAGAAAAAATCAGAAATAGGAGGTTTAGCTGTTTTATTAGGCCAAAGTATACTCTGCTCCCAATGAACAAAGTCAGGAGCTTTGTCTATTTTCGCCTTTTTAATATTTGCACCAGAAGCGCTACTCAAATTATCAGCAACACTTTCAACAAAAGATAACACGTTTGGCTCATCAGTTGCTACATTATAGTATGCAATCAAAACCCCATTGAAGAAAACAGCTTTATCACCGTCTTCCGAAGAAATTGAACATAAATCCATAGTTGCTCCAGCTCATATATTTTGCCAAAGCTATCATATGCGTTAAATCACGCCCGATTCTGGGAAAAGGTTTAAATTTTACTAATAATTGATGAAATCACATAGACCGCGAGGCTAAAAGAAACTTCTTAGTTGTAGTGTGGAATATTCACATCTAAAACTACTGTTTATTTACACAGCGCTTTGTAATTATACTTAGTTGATCAAATTCATTTAATTTTGGGAAAATGCAGCCTCAAAAGACCTATTTTCCGTCGTCAAATTTTAATTTATAGATTGGGAATCTTTTTGCTAAAAATGAACTTTTAAATATTAGCCAAAATTAAAGTTTGGGAACTTAAAAAACTTAATTTACAAGAAGTTACAATGATTTAGAGTTTATAATAATTCAGCAATCTCAATTACAGCTTTATTTGGAGCACCCTTATCATCTATTTATTCACATAAAGCATCTGACCACAACAAAGAACTTTTGGCTAAGGTCGAAAATTTTGTTAGGGAACTTTAAACAAAACACTATTTTTTTGAAGTAATTTACATACTAACTATGTATTAATTCTTAACATTTTGTTTTAATCTGTATAGAAATCTATTTGAGCACGGAGGCGAAAAGATAATGAAGTTCTTAATGTCCCTCCTTTTTTACACTCTAAAACTCTATAAAAAGTAGAATTGAGTGTTGTTTACCCCTTAATCTTAAAAATTACAAGGTTAGTAGATAAATGAAAATTTCACTCCAATTATTAACATCTTTTGCCATTATTGCTGTAATTAGTGGCTGTAACACAGTTGCTGATAAAAGTTCTAATACAAGTGTTTCAAACCTTCCTAACTGGGTCTTAAACCCTAATGTTACTGACGGTATCGCTGCTACTGACTGCGTTAAGTTTTCTGGCAACTTATCTGTTGATAAAAAATTAGCAACAGCTAATAGTAGATTGGCGCTAGCACAACAGATTGAAACACGAGTTGAAGGCCTTGAAAAAACATATAGCGAACGTATTGATTCAAATGATGACACAACTGTGGGCACTACTTTTAGCTCAGTTTCAAAACAGTTAACAAAACAAAAGCTACAAGGATCAAGGTTAATTAAATCAGATATCATAAACATATCTGGTAAAGATTATTTTTGTGTTATGACTGCCTTAGAGCCTAATCAAACAAAATCTTTATTTGATGACATACTCAAACAAAGCAAAAGATTGGTAAATCCTGCAGATGAAAAGTTTTTGTATCAAGAGTTTAAAGCAGATAAAGCTGAAAAAAACTTAGATGAAGAAATAAAAAAACTTACTAATTAATTACATGATTGGTTGGAGAGCTTCACTTTAAAAAGTGAAGCTTCGTTTGTATAGATAAGATTAGTTTTGACATGACAGAAAATAATAATCAAGAAAACCAAAGATCAATGTGGAAAAAAATACAAAACTCAATTTTAATGATAGCTGCGATTCTTGATTTCTATAGGGCAATGGGGGGACACAAAAGATGTTCTTCTAAGTGCATACACAGCCTCTATTAAAAACTTCACACACAAGATTCAATATAAGCAAATAGACAAAGTCAATATTGGGAATGGATTAGCCTATACAAAGTCTTTTTTTGGAGAACCTAATGCAATAAAAAGATCACAAACAAACCCTGATGTTGAGTTCTACTATTACATAAAAGACAAGTTTATTTTTACGATAATTACTTCTGACAAGCGCGTAAATGGTTATTCGGTACTATCACGCATTACAGATTTTTCTCCTGAGGTTCCTTTCTCTGCCCCGCTTGGTAAATCAACTATATTGGATGAGGCATCAGGTGAATTTGAATACAGCTTCGATACTGGTAACTTAATTTACTACCTAGAGTCTCAAAACCTTGGCAAGGATAAAATGTTTCTTTCTTTATCCAAAGGTTTCATTGAATATGCAGCAATACCTAGTTCAATCAACAGTCCAGATAATTACTTAGCTTCAGTAAAAATAGCTCTTAATGAGATTGATTCTCTACTTATCTATTCAGATACCAACAAGGACCTAGAAAAAGAGATTAATTCATTAAGAGGAAAAATAAAGCCTAATTATTATGCAGTTAGTGAACTGAATCATAAAATTGTAGCTGAGTCACTACTTACTCGTTTCGAATACCAAACATTTACAAAAAGCTGAACAAGGGGTTTTTATGTATTCATTCAAGCTTAAAACATATTTATCAATCTTCAGCGTCTTAATGCTAAATGTAACTTGTGCTTTTGCGCAAAACTCAAGTGATCCATTTGACGAGTTAGGGAGAGAAATGACCTTTTAGAAAAGGAAGGCAGTGCTGAAGAGCTTAAAGAGTTTAATGAATGGAAAGAGCGCTACTTATCAGAATATCAAGATTTTAGGCAGAAGCACTTTAAAAAGCTTGATGACATACGTGATAAGCTTATCAATACTTGGGGAGAAACAGATTCACAACGGGCAAGCCTGTCAACATACTACAGCCCTGACAATCAGGTAAAAACTAGTATAGATTTTGAGAATGATGTAATGAGTATCAGTATTTTACATGATGTAAAAGAGAACGTTACAACGAGTAAAGTTAATGATGCATTAAAAAGTACATTGTCAGCTAATCAGGCATTAAGTAATGATATTGAAAATAGAACATTTGAAGAGTTAACAAAAAAAATTGCAAACACAACCCCTACCCAAAAGCCTATTGAGGTTGTTGCAAAACCAGATAACCTTTTCAATAAGGAAATCGATAAAATAAAAGCTCAAGCTATTGCTTCACGTCACCAAGTTGAAAAAATTCATGATATGTCATTATACAACGCATCTTCAGAACTTGTGGCTAGCGATAATCCTCGCTTAGATAAAAGTTTTAAAGCTGAATTTATGCGAATTGAAAAAGAAAAAGAGCAACGCATTAAAGCACTACAAGAGACTCAGAAAAAGGCCAGTACAGTAAAACAAAGAGAGTTACTAAAGAGTAAAAGAGTAACAACTTATACCGTGCCACTTACCCATAAAAGCTTTATGAAAAAAGCAGCGCCATTTAAGGGGGTAGTCAACCAGCATAGCCAACGTTGGCAATTACCAAATAGTATTCTTTTTTCTGTAATTCATACCGAAAGCCACTTTAATACTAAAGCGCAATCCCCTATCCCTGCTTATGGCTTAATGCAAATAGTTCCTTTAAGTGCAGGGCTTGATGTTAATCGTTTTTTACATAAGAAAAATAATATTATGAGCAAGCAGTATTTATTCAATGCAGAAAATAATATTGAGACTGGGGTAGCGTATATGCACCTCTTAAACTCACGATACTTAGCTAAAATTATTAACAAACAAAGTAGGCTTTATTGCATGATAGCGGCATACAATACTGGAGCCGGGAACGTAGCTAAAACTTTTAATTATGATAACTCAAGAAATATCACCAAAGCTTCAACCATAATAAACTCTATGACTCCTGAGCAGGTATATAACAAACTAATTTCAGACTTACCTTATGAAGAGACAAGGAAATACTTACAAAAAGTTATAGAACGTCAAGCTATTTATAAATCTATGGACCAAATTTAATATTTTATACAAAGAAGTTTACAGTCTTGTTAGCAAATATAATGTTAATTAAAAACTCAACATAAAAATGGAAAAATGATGCTAAACATAAAAAAAACACTCTCAAGTTCAATATTCTTTTTTGGCGTATTAGCAGCACTTAGTGGATGTGCTTCAAAAATAGAAGTTGACTCGACTATGAACATGCCAAGTAAGTCAGGTCTCGCTCTTGAGCATATTGATATCGTTGGTTTTAAAGGTGACAAGTATAATATTAAAGGAAACGCTCTTTCTGCTAAAGTAAAGTCTAAATTGATGAGTCATGGATATGTAAATGTTCATGCAAACTCACCCTATATACTTATTGGCGAAATATCACCATCACGTGTAGAGCGTAATTCGTGGAGTGAAAAGCATGAAGGTAAGAAAGAAACTTGGTACAGCTATCATGCATCTGTAAAACAAACGTTAACGTTAACTTACTATGTTGCTTATGGCCAACAAACACTAAACAGCAATTCTAAAACATTTACTTATAGTAAAGAAAAGAGTTCAAACGAAAACAGAAGCAAAGCAAAGGAAAAGCTACGTACTGACTCAGAGATTGCTGACATTTTGATAGAAAAGGCAGCTGATTATGTGGTTAAGCAAATTTCGCCGTACCGTTCAATAGTAAAACTCAACTACCTAAGTGGTGAGGACGAAAATATTGATTTAGGTATTGAATATGTCAAAAAAGACAGGCTAAAACAAGCGTTTAGTATCTTTGATCAAGTTGCTCAAAATAGTAACTCAGTTGAAGATCAGGCGATTGCTCTGCACAATCAAGGATTGGTAAAATTGATGCAAGGTAATTACACAGAAGCCTACAATCTGATGACAAAAGCGAACCTTATTGATCCTAGAAATTTTGATATTCTTGATTCAATAAAAGAAGTGGAAGATTACAAAGTATTGAACGATGCCCATAAAAAACAAAGAGGCTTAAAATGAGAACTATACAGTTATTGATGATCGCTTCTTTAACAGGCTGCGCTAGTAGCGAGAAAAGTCCATACGATTTAGTTATTCCAAAAGCTGATAGTGAAGTTATTGAATATCAACTAAATGAACGGTCGCGAGGAAACTTTACAATCCATTACAAAAAAGACCGTAATGGCAAGCCTATTACAAAAACCATTAATAGATCAACTACAGTTATAGGTAACGATAGTGAATCCTTAAAAAGCTTGCGAGAACGAGCTAAGAAAGAAATCGTTCAACTAGCAACAGAAGAGGTCAACGGCGTTGTAATCTCCTCATCATCAGAAATCGACACTGTTGCTATCAGTGTAGATTCAAACAGCAACACACTTTACTCTAGACAAGATTTCACTGAAAAAGCAGTTTCTCAAACTGCTGGGATTGCAAGAATTAAAGATTTACAATGTCAAACCCTAGCTACACAAGGAAGTAGTTTATTAGTGAAGTGTAACGCCGACGTCACAGTGCAGCTCATTGAAAGCATTGATATTAAGCAGGAGTAATTTGAGTTAATTGCGGTTGAGCCTATATACATATACCTAAAAGATGTCACATATAATCTAAAATTACAGAGCCCTGCTTCCACAGGGCTTATATTTAACTCACCACCACCTTTCCTTTATTTGCTGCGAACTTACCTAAAAAGTATTCATACACACGACCATCTAAATCTTCTTCTGTCATATGACATTCGTTAGCGATGGTCTCTATGTTATTGATGGTATCGACTAATGCTGCAAGCTTACTTACATCGAGCCCTAACCGGGAAAAGTAGTTATCAGGCAATGCACCTTTAAGGGAGGCATTATTTTCTCAACTGTATGTAAAGCAGTATCAATTTTTACTGCTATGTCACCTTGTTTAGCTTGTTTTTGAATAAACGACCAGCGAGCATCCTTAGGTAAGTAAAAACATTGTCTTTGGTGTAAAAGTCCATCATGTCGACATAATCACCCATTGTTGTGGTCAACTAATTCCGGACAGTGAATTAGTTGACCACAACACTACAAATGGAAACTTGACTGAAAAAGAACTCTTTCCTAGGCTTATTTTAGTATGACACTAAGGTGCACTAATAGCAGTAATGAAAGAGAACAACTTTGAAACTAACTCAACCTTCAGTCCTTCAACAAACTTGCCTGACGTTCGCTTCTTAGAGCTCATTGAATCACTCTCAAAAGTAGCTGTTCAAGGCTACAATCGACATCGTGAAGTAATTTATTGGAATAAAGCAAGTACCTTTCTATATGGGTACACTCAAACAGAAGCTTTAGGAAAAAAACTAGAAGATTTGATCATCCCTCCTTCAATGAAAAAAGATGTCATTGAAGCACATAAAAATTGGCTTGAACACAACATTCCCATTCCATCATCCGAATTAACTTTACAAAATATTAAGGGTCAGCCGGTGCCTGTTTTTTCATCTCATGTTTTATTAAAAACTAGGGGAGATGAGTTTGAAATGTTTTGTTTAGATATTGATATTTCTGAGCAAGTATCTGTTCGTAAAGCTTTGGAAAAAATGGTGTCTTATGATCCAATAACTAACTGTTTGAATCGTCATTCCATCGAGTTAGTTATTAATGAGCTTATAACAAGCAGTATAAAGGACTTTTCTCTACTATTTATCGATATAGATCGATTCAAAGATGTGAATGATGTTTTCGGCTATGAATCGGGTGATGAATTACTCCTTAAAGTTTCTGAACGCCTCTCTACCCCATTAGAAAAAACTGACTACATAGCTCGCTTTAGCGCTGATAAATTCATAGTTATTTTGAGTTCGGAGCCCTCATCAAATCATGAAAAATTAACTCAGCTTTTGATTGATTCATTTAATTCACCTTTAAAACTGCATGACCAACTGATTTTTACTTCAATTAGTGTCGGGATCTGTCGTTTTCCAAATGATGGAAAGTCAGTAAGAACTTTATTACAGTGCGCTGAAACCGCAATGTACGACGCCAAGGAAAATGGACGTAGTCAGTTTAGGATTTATAACAAAGCGATGAGCGATAGCTCGCATTTTCAGATTGAGATATCACAGCACCTAAGAGAGTCACTAATACATGAAGAGTTTCACCTTGTATATCAACCCATCTACTGTGCTAAATCCGAAAAAATAGTTGCTTGTGAGGCCCTATTGCGTTGGGATTCTAATGCAAATAAAAACAATACTACTCCTGATACATTTATCCCCATTGCTGAAAAAGTCGGCCTCATGATCCCAATTGGTAACTTAATATTTCATATGGTCCTCAAAGAACTAAAAAAATGGCGTTCTAATGGTATAAATGATGTTCGTATGTTGATTAATATTTCAGGAAAGCAATTGCTCCAAAAGGAGTTCTTTTCACAGCTTTCTGAATTACTTGAAATATATGAACTTATCCCATCAGATATTGGACTAGAGCTAACAGAGCATGCCTTAATTGAAGCTGATGATGAACTTCTAAAAAACTTATCATTACTTCAAGTACAAGGCGTAGACATTGCTATTGATGATTTTGGGACTGGCTATTCATCTTTAAGTTACTTAAATAAACTCCCAGTTAACACGTTAAAGATCGATAAGTCGTTCGTAGACAATGCACCATACAGAAATAAAGATAGTGCCATATTTGAAGCTATTGTGGATGTTGCGCATAAACTAGATCTTTTGGTTATTGCTGAGGGAGTAGAAACAACGCAGCATGTTGAATACTGCAAGTCTAAAAATGTCGACATGCTTCAAGGTTATAGCTATTCGAAGCCATTATCTTCACAAAAGCTGGAAAGTTTTTTATTACCGTCTAAATCTTAAGTCGCCAGTAACACTACCCATTTGAACATTAGTTTGGAACGTGATTTTAATGAGTAGGTAGCGTATTTTACCTAGTACTCAATACGGCTTTTCCCTTCTTTTTCGCTTTATATAGCAGTTTATCAGCTTGCTTTATCACATCTTTAATGGGCAATTTTTTATGTAACTCAACCACACCGGCACTAAATGTAAAATTCAACGCTTTATTACCATGGTTAATAAACATAGTTTTAACTCCACTTTGCAGCCTAACTAAAGCATTCTTAGCATCTATAACATTCACACCTTGAAACACAATAACGAACTCTTCGCCTCCAAAGCGAAAGATTAGATCTTCACGCCTAAGGAAAGTCTGAGCTATCTTTGAAAACCCCTTTAATACTTCATCACCTGCTTGGTGACCGTATGTGTCATTTATTGATTTAAAATTATCGAAATCAATAAAACCAATAGTCAAAGGCAAACTTTTTTGTACGTGGAGACTTATAGTTTTTTCAATAACATCAAAAAAATACCGACGATTATAAACACCTGTTAAATCATCATAAAATACTAAATTAACAAGCTTATCTTCTAGCTTAGCTTGTTTTTTGGCCATAAATCGATAAGTACAACAATCAGCAATCAACTCAGCAAAATAAACTTCATCCCTATTCCACTCTCTGAAATTGACTTTTTGTTCAAAACAGACTACCCCGATAGGAATACCTTCACTAAAAATAATTGTATCAAGCATCGACTTGGTATTTTCTGTTTTTAAGTAAGTATAAGTGAAGTCTATTGTTCTATGATCAGTATGCGCATTATCAGCTATCATTGGGGCACCGAACTCTATTGCTTCAAAATAGCGCGGGTAATCACTCTTAGTTAAATATGGTAGGTCTTTAGGGGTATCATTAACTCCCCAATCTGTATTTGCAACACACTCTAAAATGTTTATTTCTGGATCCGAATTTAACAACCAAACAGAAATACGACTGACATTCAAAGTTTCAAGTGAATCTTGCAAAACTTGCCACATAAACACTTGCACCGGGCAACTGTAATCAACCTTCATTGATGCGTGGCGGCGGATTAAATTGGAGCTAAGTAGAATTTTATCGTAATTATCCAACCCCCACCCCCTTACAACTAACTATAGAAATCGTCGAAGAAATGTAACTTACACACATAAAGTTTACATAATGAAATCAGTTAACACGTAAATAATATACGCAATTCCATGAAAGCTCCAATTTGAATTAGAACAAAACACTTAGAGTAATAACTTGATTTCAATTCAATGCAGAGAAAACAAGAAAGTACCCGACGCTAACCAAAGCACAAACTTAACATGAGTTAGTTACTTAGCACTCCTTTTTTCATCAATTATAAAACCTACAAATGCTATACGCTTGCATATGAAAACTATTAATAACTGATACTCCCCTTTTCTATAGACTAAATCGGACTAAATAACGTGAAAAAGTCATGTGTATAGGAAAACCTATTAAAGATAAACGAAACACGAAACAGAGCATTAAAAAATAACTCGCGCTTTAATTTTTGCTTTACCACGCAAAAATTAAAGCATACACTATAAAAAAACACATTCATTAAGGTTCACATGACTATCTCTAAAGTAGAAGCCACCGATATAGCGTTTGACGAGCTAAAAGACGGTTCAGAGTTATATATTCAGCGCCGTAATAGACGTCTTCTAAATAACCACCGAAAAGAGCTGAGAGTCTTTACTAAGGCTGAAGCAGTGGCATACCTAGATATTGATGCAAGAACCTTGGACAAGTACTGCAAAGCTCTAAAGATTAACCCAAGAAGGCACGAAGAAAGTCAGTGGTTATTAGATATTGAGGAAGTCTACAAAGTAAGAGATTCACTTCCTGAAGAACTTAAAAAACAATTACCATTTGTTCGCGGTGAAAGCCAAGAACTGCAGGTTATTGTTGTTCAGAATCAAAAAGGCGGTGTTGGCAAAACAGTAACTGCAGCAACTGCTGCATCTGGCTTAGCAACAGAGTTTCACCAAAACTATCGAGTTGGATTGATTGATATGGATGACCAAGGAACTCTGTCAATGTACTATGCCCCTGAATCAGCAGAGGAAGGATGTTTATCTGTTGGTGACTTAATCATGGGGAACTATGAGTTAGATGACAACGAGACCTTAAAAGAAGCTATAAGCGAAGCATTTTTACCAACTACAATCCCCAACTTACGCATTTTACCTGCTTCACAATCAGACCGAGCAATAGAAGGCTGGTTCCACGAAGCGGTATTCAATCAACAACTAAGTTCACCTTACTCAATACTGCACGACATTATAGAGCAAGTTAAAGATGAGTTTGATATCATAATAATCGATACGCCTCCATCACTAGGCTACGCGACATACAACGCATATTACGCTGGCACGAGTGTTATTTTCCCCTTGTCTGTTACTGAAAATGATATTGATGCTACATGTTCATATTTTAGTTATATCCCGCAAGTATGGACATTGCTAAAAAACGCGAAACACCCAGGTTATGACTTTATGAAAATATTACTCACTAATCATAAAGAAAGCTCAACAACAACTGATTTGCAAAATAACCTTTATGATAGCTTTTCAACTTACCTCTACTCAACTGAATTCAACAACAGTGAGGCAGTTAGACAAGCTTCATCATTACTCTCTACCGTATTTGATATGTCAAAGAGTGAATACCCAAAAACCAAAATGACTTTTCAAAACGCACAACAAAATGGGTATGAAGTGACAAGTCAATTGCACCGTGATATTCAAAAAGTATGGCGTGAACAAGAGAAGGAGCAATAAAATGGCTAAGAAAAGAGGTTCAGTCTCTCCGTTAGGCAATGCACCAGGCTCTCAAGAAGCCATTGCAGATAGTAACAAAAACCAAATAGAAAGCTTAGCAAAACGCTTGAAACTTGAAGCTGAAAAGAGCAAAACACCGCTTGAGGATGTGTTATCTCATCATCTTGGAGTAGTTAGCGTCGGGCAAAGTAAAATTTGGACATTAAAATCAGGCCAAAAAGCTACATTCACACCAGTTACATTGTCATATGAGCAGCTTAAATCAAATACGGTCGTCACTTTTGAAATCAACGACGAGAGCAGTCACTGCTCACAGAAGAATCACTTCAAGACTTATCAACATTAGATGATCAACAGTTCTACCCTGCAATTGGTAGGCGACTAGCTGATAATAAAATTGATGTACTAGATGGTTCTCGCCGCCGAGCCTATGTGTTAGATAAAGGCGGTACAATAAATACTTTCACAATGCTTGTTACTGATGATGAAATCACCTTAAGTGACGCAAAGGCACTCGCTACATCACTGCAATCAGTTAAAGAACACAGCCTTCGTGAGATAGGATTACGTCTAGAAAGAGACAAAGAAACGTACTTCAAAGAGTATGGCGAAAAGCTAACTCAGGCTGAATTAGCTAAACGTCATGGTCTGAGCCAATCAAAAGTAAGTAAGGCATTACAAGCGGCAACAGTCGATAATGATTTAATCTCTGTTTTCCCGGATATTTCACTGCTTAATCACAGTGACTATAAAATCCTTTTGTCTACACAAGCTCTACTGGGTGATCAGTTGTGTGACTTTACTGAAGATCTCAAAAGCAAAGCTAATGAACTGAAGATAGCTAAAGGTTTAATCAAAGAAGATTTAAAGGATATGCTAAGTAAACTAATAGCAAATGAATCAAGATCTTTTAAACCTTCAGTAGATAAAGCTGTAGTAACTACGCTTATAAAATTTGAAAATAAAGACCAATTTGCGCGTAAAAAGGTTAAAGGTAGAAATTTCTCATACGAATTTGGCAGAATTCCTAAGCAAATTCAGGAAAAATTAGATACCGCTATTAATGAAGTGCTAAGTGGTTTAGAAAGCTAATCATATGAATAAAATGGGTGAGTTTTTACGAGCCCATTTCTCATCTCATACACAACCGTCTGGTGAACTACCCAGCGACATCGGTTCACTCTGATCACTGGGCTTCTACAGTCTAGCTTAACAGCTAGGCTGCGTCTTTTTTTTCAGATCCAAAATCCAACTTCGATAATTCGAAGGCTTTCGTTTTAACAGATTGTTTCTGCTGAGATGCGGGTGTTACCCTTGCGACGATTCCAGCCGCAATTATATCTAATTCACCTGTACTAGCTATGCTTTTAGCAGCAGCTAGATCGCGGCTTTGATACGCTCCGCAAGCCGTACAAGTAAAACGCCTATCATTCAATGTTAAAACATGGCGTTGCCCGCACTCCGAACAAATTCCAGTGGACTTTTCAAAACGACCTATTTCATGATAGAGCTTGCCTTCTAGCTCAGCTTTGTACTTTGGAAAGCTGAGTTATCAGCCCCATTACGTTATCGGCAACCATACTACCATTGAACTTTTGCATCGCTTTTACGTTTAAATCTTCGAACACTAAAATATCATTTTCATTGGTTATCTGTCGTGAAGTTTTGTGCGCAAAGTCCAGCCTTTGCCTTGAGATTTTTCCGTGTAATTTATTGATGCGTTGTTTTGTTTTTTGCCAGCGATTTGAACCTTTGGTTCGACGTGCAAGCTGGCGTTGCAATTGATTTAACTTCTCTATTGCTTGCTTTAAAAACTTCGGATTGTCGGCCACGAAACCGTTCGAACCAACCACCGTTTGCTTTGAGTTGATGTCAAAGCCAGTGATCGTTTCAAAACTTGTTTAGCCGTTTTGCATTCCACTTCCTGAGTGATACTGCATTCCCATTTTCCGTGACGATATTGAACAGTGACGGTCTTAATTTTGCTCACTAGCTCACGATGCAGGACGATTGGCACTTTGCCGACCTTTGGGATGCTTATAGCGCCATTTTCGATTCGAATGCAATTGGAATTATTGACGGCTCGAAACGAGTCGTTGTGAAGTTTTTTCTTTTTGTATGAGACTTTATGCTTTGGAAAGCGCTGCAAACGAATCTTTGAAAAAGCATTCTTAACAGCAGCATGATAAATCTTTACAAAGTGCAGTCATGGTGTTCCAAGATATATCTGAATTGAATGATATCACTAAAAAAATGGGATTTTTGGCATCTCATGACTCGTTGACTAGACTACCTAATAGAAGGTACCTCCAAGAGTACCTTCATGCTCTTTGCACAGACTACTTGAAACTAAAGTCGCAGTTTGCAGTTTTATTTTTAGATTTAGACAGCTTCAAGATTATTAACGATACACTTGGCCATGCAAAGATGATGAACTGCTTCATATTATAGCAAAGAGACTTAGCAACCAATTACCATCAAGTGTATTTATAAGCCGTCTCGGTGGAGATGAGTTTGTTATTGTAGTCCCAAAAACGGATAACATCCAATATATGTGATTCGGTTTAATGGGCTCTATTGTCGCACCGAATTTTATGTAAACTATTTAAAGAGTATCCGGAAATTAAGTCAAACTTCATTTGTGATGATAAGCATCTTGACTTGATAGAACATGGAATTGATTTAGCAATTCGTGTTAGAAAATCAAGAGACTCAAACTATACACACAGCGCCTAGGCAGTTTTAAAGACATTCTTTACAAGGCAAAAGGAAGTAACGTCTCCCTACAAGACCATGTATATATATCAAACTCACGGGAAAAAAGAAGAATACCTTCTAACTCATAAACTCTCACCACATACTTTGAATATAAAATTTAAAGAATTTCACAGAACAATTCATTAACAGAAACGGTCAGATTTTGGAGTAGGAATTGTCCCAAAACTATTTGATATCAGCAAAGTTGATATAGAAGAGTTATGCCCAGAGTATTCATTGCTTGATGTCAATTTTTTTGCTTTGCACAACTGTGGTTCAAAAGCTTCAGCAACAATAAAATTAGCTAAAGAAGCGATCGTTAGTTTTTTAGACTCCAAAAGCTAACTTTGCCTTCCCTAGACACTATATAGCCATACTTGAATTATTCGCAAACTTTTTAATAATGTGTTTAGGTGCTGCAGGGATTGATGTGCTTAGCCTGATTGACTTATGGAGATTTCAATTTCATACAAGGAAACAGTCCACCCAGTAAAAGGCACTTAACTAACAAGGCTAGATACTATTAGCCCGATGAAGCATTTAACAATGAAAAAGTAATAATATAAGAAACCTAATATTATCTTTAATCTTATGTATGATTCATAAGGGGTTATGATAGTTTAAAAAACCAAACGATTTTGATGGTTCACAATCCTCTAAACAAAACAATAATCCCATCAGAAATAATTTCATGCCTAATTTAACATAACAGAATATTTTAGCTTTCGCAGTATATGACTTTTGGTCTCTTATACATTAAAGCCCTCTTCTGCAGCTCAGAAATACAAATTGTACGAGAGCCAATTCCAAGCAACTTAACCGACTTCCCCCAATTTGCTGTATGATACTTAACATCACTCTTGATAACCCCAAGCCAACTTGAAGCTCTACGGGTACTGACATCAAAGTGCTTAGCAAGTTTTTTTGCTGTGAAGTATCCACCATTTTCGAGCATAAATTCAGCTGCATCATTTACTGATAACATAAGGTCCTCCAAGTATTTCATTCGTCTGCAAGCATAGGTGGTCTAGTAACAGCAAAGCTTGGTTTCGTAGGCTTCTCAAGCGAGGTTTTCGACAATTGATACCACCTTTACGGTACGATTTGGGAAACCAGTATCAACCGTCTTATACTTATTGGATGTACGCATATTATATAGGAAAGCACTTTTATTTTCTGAAATTAAAAGTGCTTTCCCGAGGGATTGGGTCTTATAAAACTCCCCTTTCTCTAACATTAATTTAGTTACTGTTTTTGTCGATGCCATTTTCAAACCTTTTTAATTGTAGATTTTTAAACAATATCAAAAGATGAATTTTGCGCTCATTTTAAAAAATTAACTTAAAATGCCAGCCTTTGAGCAAAAGTCATTTTTGCTACAACCTTATGTGCACCGGCATCACAGACCTTGTTGATGGTTGAAATTACATCATCAACCAAAACGGTTGTACTCTTAATATTCTTTTGAGCTAATTGAAACGCGCTTAGGAACTTATCAAGTCGCGGGTTCCATTCATTTAACACCCATTTATCTACATTAGAACCTATAGCGCCATGAAGTGACTTCTCAACGCCTTATCAGATGATGCTTCTTATTTCATTAGCCGTTGCTAAATAGTATCGAGACTTACGCAGCTTCCATATGCAGAAATGACCGTCCAGCCGTTTTTAATTTCAAAATGCCTTTGTCACGGATATTAGGAGCGGTATTTAAGTCGCGATCTATATCCATAACTCCGCAGTTGGAACAACCCCACTTGCGAACTGATAATAGCATTTCTTCCATTTTATGACCGTAGCAAAGCAGGTTTTAGAGCTGGCGTAACACTGTTCTATTTTTATCACATGGTTGCCCTGCTCTTCCGCTTTGTAATCCAATTTATAAAAAAGCTGTTCCTGCTCGCATTAGCAATGTGCTTTGCCAGCTTGCGGTTCTTCAGCACATTGGCTGATTTCAGAGTCTGAACAATATTACTTGGTTTTCGTCAACAAGGGGTCGACTGAGTTTATGTTAAAATCAGCGCGAGCATTCGCTACTTTTTCGTAACTCTTGGTATATTCAAGCACCCTCTTACTGGCACAGTTAACAAATATTTGTATAGATATCGCTTCTGCTTTTGTATTAACTGTCGAAACGAACAATGGATATCCTGGCTCAATGGTTTTACTTCAATAGCTTGGCGATAAGCCTCCATAACAATTAATAATGTAACAGTTGATTTTTTTCCGATAGAGCATAAAGAAGTAATTTTTAGAGCTCTGATATCAGCTACTGATGAAGAAAAGGCTGAGCAACTATTTCTCTCTACTTACTTTGTTAACCGTTCCAACAACGCTATCGATGATGTGTATTTGATTAACTTTGAAACACTAACTTCACACTCCAACCTAAATTTTGTAACTATTGTCACATAGGATATAGAACAACCTTTGAATGAAGTGCTAACTAAATATTCTCCATGATTATTTTTTTAAAAAAGTCATATAGAACAATAACTAAAATATATCCACACTAAATTATTCAGGGTGAATTCGCCAAATTATTTACTTCAAAAAACATAAAGCCAGCCTTAGTGAACTACCCAGCGACATCGGTTCACTCTGATCACAGGGCTTCTACAGTCTAGCTTAACAGCTAGGCTGCTTCTTTTTTTTCAGCTCCAAAATCCAACTTCGATAATTCGAAGGCTTTCGTTTTAACAGACTGTTTCTGCTGAGATGCGGGTGTTACCCTTGCGACGATGCCAGCCGCAATTATATATAATTCACCTGTACTAGCTATGCTTTTAGCAGCAGCTAAATCTCGGCTTTGATACGCTCCGCAAGCCGTACAAGTAAAACGCCTATCATTCAATGTTAAAACATGGCGTTGCCCGCACTCCGAACAAATTCCAGTGGATTTTTCAAAACGACCTATTTCATGATAGAGCTTGCCTTCTAGCTCAGCTTTGTACTTTGAAAGCTGAGTGATCAAACCCATCACGTTATCTGCAACCATACTACCATTGAACTTTTGCATCGCTTTTACGTTTAAATCTTCGAACACTAAAATATCATTTTCATTGGTTATCTGTCGTGAAGTTTTGTGCGCAAAGTCCAGCCTTTGCCTTGAGATTTTTCCGTGTAATTTATTGATGCGTTGTTTTGTTTTTTGCCAGCGATTTGAACCTTTGGTTCGACGTGCAAACTGGCGTTGCAATTGATTTAACTTCTCTATTGCTTGCCTTAAAAACTTCGGATTGTCGGTCACGAAACCGTTCGAACCAACCACCGTTTGCTTTGAGTTGATGTCAAAGCCAGTGATTGTTTCCAAAACTTGTTTAGCCGTTTTACATTCCACTTCCTGAGTGATACTGCATTCCCATTTTCCGTGACGATATTGAACAGTGACGGTCTTAATTTTGCTCACTAGCTCATGATGCAGAACGATTGGCACTTTGCCGACTTTCGGAATACTGATAGCGCCATTTTCGATTCGAATGCAATTGGAATTATTGGCGGCTCGAAACGAGTCGTTGTGAAGTTTTTTCTTTTTGTATGAGACTTTATGCTTTGGAAAGCGCTGCAAACGAACCTTTGAAAAAGCATTCTTAACAGCAGTTTCTAAATCGCGAGCAACCTGCTGAGCCGCTGCTGAATCAAAAGATTTAATCCACGCAAACTCTTAGAAAGGCTTTAATTCCTTAAGAAGCGAGGCCATTTCTTTGTAAAACAAGAACGTCTTATCGTACTCATATCGACGCATATTTTCAGACAACAACAGATTCCAAATGCCACGCGCTGTCGCACCAAACTCAATAAGCTTAGCTTCTTGCTCTGGCGTAGGATTTAGCCTGTAGTTGTATCTGAGCGTCTTTTTCATGTACTGTATAGACTACTGTATAAGGTCGAGTTGTCAAGTTGGAATATGAAACTAAATCTCACTGCAAATATTTAATTGCACTTCATTTAATTCTGGTAGTTAAGTACAGAAAACCTTAAATATTCGCCAGGCAAAGAAATTAAAAAAAGCCAAATTCATCAGGTGGTTACACTATTCCACCTTAAATTATTCAGGGTGAATTCGCCAATTATGCAAGGTTAATTATTTCAAAAGTGCACATTATGGAATCAGGTTATAAAGCAATATTTGGATCAGCAAGAAGGTTTTAATTAGAGCCACAACTTCGTGGTGGAGCGCGTTTCACCAACACCTAGATTGACCTCGCTTAGGCTCTTTAGATTTAGATAGAGCACTAGGCGCTATCTGGTAGATTCCTAAAAGCTAAAAAGTAAAATTGCTCTCCATGGAAAAATAAAAGCAGGACATTCCAACAATTCACTACAATGATTCAAAAGTTCTTGAACTTAACAAGTAGCACTGAATCAAAACAAATAACAGGTGAAGCTCAGTACGAAGATGTCCTAAATTTATGTCGAGGCTATTTAACCTACATTTTCAATTGAGAACATAAGAGAACACAAGACCGTAGGAAGGCTATGTTTACACGAGCAACTTTTGCAAATGCACAGGGCTATGTAAGTCGCTCATTAATGAATGAAATGTTATTAGATAATTTGATAACATGGCAACGAATCAATCTAAACGGCATAGCTGGCTCTTCAATCCCCTGTCGCGACACTCCACCTTAATAAAACACTCGATGACTTCCTAAATAGTGAAAATGAAAAGCTCGGTATTATTGCCAACGCTCTATCAATTGAACGCGGTATAAAGCAACGAATACCTCATAGAAGCTGACCGTTAGTTTTGGAAAGTGGTTCTTTACAGTAGTCTCTTACAAATGAACAAATAAACTCCTGGTGTGATGCATTCGATGAGGAATATTACGAAGATGTTTCATTTCGACAACACCATGTCATTGTGAAGTCTTGATATGTGACAAACTTTATTCGTTAAGGTTGGTATATATCAACCTTAACCTTAGATCAGTATTTTACCAACCTAAGGCTTTATCATGCCTAAAACTAAGTATTTAGAGCTTTGAGTATCCTAAATTCACCTTAATTTGTTGATTAAACAAGCATATCAACCATCGAGTTAGTAAAACTCTGTTTTGTCCAAATCCATGAAAAAAAGCAAAAATCAGTAATTAATCTCCCCTTTTCATTCTATAGCCAAGATTACAATGACATGTATGTCAATTTAAAGAGTAAGTCACAATGTCACTAAAGAAAAAAATTACGGCTCTTGGTCTATTAGCAACTGTAAGTCTTTTAAGCGTATCTTCAATGGCTAAATCAATTAATCCGACAGAATTAAAACAAACACTTTCCCAAAAAGGTGATATCGAAGGTATTCAAGAACTCCCTGTTGAAAACTTAATGCTAGTTAAGACTAAATCAGGAGAAACATATTTTGTATCTAAGAATGGCCGCTTTGTCTTTCAAGGGCAGTTAATTGATACATGGTTTAGACGAACTATTGATGAGTTGAGCGAAGCAAGAAATGCTCACCGTGTTCCTCTTGAGAAAATGGGCGTAAAACTAGATGAGCTTGCAACACTATCATTTGGTAACCAAGACATACCTAAGCAAGCAACAATATTCGTTGACCCTAATTGCGGATACTGCCACGCCCTGTTCAATATAATTCAGCAATCTCCAGAAAAGTACAATGTCGACTTTGTACTAACAGCAATGCTAGGCAGCCAATCTTTACTTGAGTCCAAACGCCTAAATTGCGCTGTTGATAAATCTAAAGCTGTCATCGACCTTATGAACAAGACAAAACTAGCAACAGAAATGAGAGAAGACTGCGATGCAAAGGCTGTTCAAAAAGCACCTATCGTTATGGGATTGCTTGAGGCTAGAGGAACCCCATTCTTAGTTCGTGAAGATGGTTTAACCTTTAATGGGCTACCAAGCGATTTTGATGCATGGCTTGAGATGGAGTAACTAGCAATGAAAGAAATCTTTAAAATCAGCTCAATTCTAGCCATAGCCTCATTATTTTCTGGGTGTTCGGCATTTACGATTGGTGAAGAGGAATTTTCATGTGCAGGTAAACCGGAACTTGGTCTCTGTAAAGGGCCGATGGAGGTTTATGAGTTAACCAACAATCAAGACCAACTTGAGCACATGATGACTGCAGAATATGCAAAAAACGAAGGTGAAAAAAAGTCAAATTCAGAAGGAAACCAAAAAGTCATTTACGTTAATAGTGAAGGGGAAGACATCACATACGTATATGAACCAAGAAGTTTGCGAAGACAAAACGCACAGGATTATGACAAAGCCAACATTGTTGGTATCGCGAGCAATGACACAATGTCATATTCGAAACAATCACACGATGAGTTAGATGACTTAAGAACTTTCAATTACGTTCCAAATGATATCGCGCCAGAGCCTCTCGCTGTTCTAGAAGAAGCTAAAGCAATGCGTATTTATGTTGCTGCTTGGGAAGATAAGTCTGGAGATTTGAATATTCCAGGCTTCGTATATGTTGAATTACAACCAAGACGCTGGGTAACAGGCCATCAAGCTCAAATGCGCCCAAGTCGAGTATTACCATTTCAAACAATAAAGAAAAGCAAAGTAACAAGCCAAAGAAAAGAAACTATGGCCAAAGGTATCGATCCGTTGAGCATTTCTAGACCTCAGTCTGAGGCTAATAAGTAAAATAGGTGTATAGCATGCTGAATAAAATCCAAGAAGCTATCGAAAAGATATTGAATCCAGATATCGAAGAAACCCAGCAGAATTTTGCTGGCCCCCTTTGGCGAAGCACCATTGAAGATCAACAAAAGCTTCTCGGAGGTAATAAAGCCGCAGAATTAAACTGTGTAATGGAATATATTAAAGAATATCAAATGTTCTTAATGGAAGGCGGTTACATTGGATTTGTTATCGCCTGCCAACCAACTAACGGGGTAAACAACGAAATAAGAACAGCCTACGAAGGCTTTCTATCTGATGAGTTTCCTCACAACACATTAATTCAACTAAGCCTAGCTGCTTTACCACGAATAGATGGCTTTCTAAATGGTTACAGGCAACTACGAGGGAAGCGGATTGGTGGTGAAGACGGTGAGCTTGCTGATGCAATGAGCGAATCAGTAATTAATTATTACTCTAAAGCAAGAAAAGAGTCTCTTGATAAAAAATCAGGTATCCGGACAAGAGATTTTGAACATTGGATCACAGTAAAAATCCCAGTTAAAAACTTTATCCCTTCTGATAAAGAGCTCAAAGAGTTCCTAGAGATAAAAGATAGAACATATTCAATATTCGAAGGGTTAGGCTTAGCCCCATTGATTTTAAATGATGAAGAATGGCTTTCAAGAATGCAGACTTTCTTCAATCACTCACCTAATGCGCTTTGGCGAGATAAAGTAAAAATCAACAAGCTTGTCCCACTGGGTGCGCAAATATTAGAGCAGGGCGGAATAATTAACCGTGATGAATATGGTCTAGAATTTTCATCTTTAGATGAGAAATCAAATGGATTTGCTTCAGTCATGACCCTCAAGCAAACACCCGATTACTTAAACTACGGTGATATTATAAACCTGCTAGGTGATTGGCGTTTTGGCAAGCGAACGGTTGCTTGGAACCCATATTTAATGACGCTTAACGTACAGTTACCAAGTATTCATTCTGCAAATGAAGAATTTGATCGCCGTAACAAATGGCTAAAAAAACAAGCAAAAGGAAAAATGCTGGAGTGGGTTTCAACCTTAAAAGACCAAGCACAAGACTACTTTGCAATTGAAGATGAACTTAAAAACTCCAGATTATGTAAAATTAGCCTTAATTTAATAATCCTTGGTGGAAGTAAGAAAGAAACATTCACGGCGACTAGGAAATTGCAGGCATTCTTCAAGCGTAAAGAGTATAAATTCAACATAGAAACAATTTTGGCACCTAGCACCTTCTTAAACGCTTTACCTCTTGGCCTTGATGATGAATATATAAAATTATCAGACCGGTTTGATGAATGGACGGCAAAAGGGGCTGTATTTTTATTACCACATAGCGCGAGTTGGAAAGGAAACACTTCACGGCCAATTCTAGAGTTTGTCACGCGCTTTGGGCAAATATTCGGTTTAGACATATTTGAAACAGATGGTTCCTTTAATGCACTTATTTGCGCTCGCTCTGGAGCTGGTAAGTCATTTTTCAATAATAAGCTAATCACTTCATATCTAGGCTCTGGTGTTAAAAGCCGGCTTGATGTGGGCAGCGATACTGACGGCGCTCAAGTGTTTGTTATTGACAAAGGTCGCTCATATGAAAACTTAGCAAGCCAGTATAAGAATGCTCAATTCATTGACTTCAATGAGAACATGAAGTTTTCACTTGATCCATTTGCAAATATTGATGACTTTTATGGCAAAGAAGGTCAAGCAGCCATGGTTCATTCCTTGCTGAAAGCAATGGCGTCAGAATCAGGTGATTTAAGTGACTACCAATCTACAGAAATGCTTACAGTACTCACTGAGCTTTGGAACCTTAAAGGGAAAGATTCATCAATAACAGACTTTTCTGAGCTGTGTGAAAAGCACCAAGATGTTGAAATAAAGAGGATAGGACGCCAACTAAAACCATGGTGTGAAGGCGGTATTTTTGGAGACTTTTTTGGTAAGAAATACCCACCAATAAACTTCAAATCACGATTAATCGTTTGTGAGATGGATGAACTATCCTCGCAACCTCACTTATCACAATGTGTTCTGATGAGCCTTATCAACGCAGCTCAACATGCAATGTTTTTATCAGGTAACAAACAAAGAAAACTTTTCATTCTCGATGAAGCTTGGGAATACCTTAAAGACAAGCCGGGTAAAGTCAATTATCTAGCCGAGTTCCTTGAAACTGGTTGGCGTCGATTCAGGAAAACACGTGCAGCTGGCATTTGTATCACACAGAGCTTACTTGATGCTTACCAAAGCCAAGCAGGGATGGCCATTGTTAATAATAGTCCATGGAAGTTTATGTTGGCCCAGGAACCGGAAGCCGTTGATAAACTCAAAGAGTTAAAAGCGTATGATGGTACAGATCAAGACTATGATTTAATGAAAAGCGTTCATACTGATAAGGGCCATTACTCAGAAATCTTAGTGAGATACGGGCAATCGAGGGAAATAGTTAAGCTATTTGTAGATAAAGAAACCCAACTAGTTTACTCAACAGATCCAGATGACAGGGAGTTAGTAGACAAGTTTAAGTCTCAAGGTTATTCAATTAAAAAAGCTCTAGAGCTTGCAAATAAAGAGAAGGGTAGGGGGTAGTTACCTTTGTACATACACGTATATTGAAACGTATATTGAAATAGTCTTAGCTTGCTCTTTCTGGTTGGACTAATAGAACTTAATTAAATCTGACAGTCAATTGTGTACTAATTGCTGACCGTGGGACTAACAAGTTTCTGTCCTGAGGCGGGTTATGTAATTAACTCACCTTTGTCGGATAGACGACACCTGTTACCAAGTGTCGCCCTCCTAAGAACCGTACGTGCAACTTTCACTGCATACGGCTCAAGCCTTCACGAAGGCACCTAATTGGTACCCAGCAACTTATAAAGCAGCGAGATTAGGCTCATTCCAAGAGTTGCGGCATTGCCTCTTTGCTTTTCTCTTTGCCAAGTATTCTTGGTATAAAGGATCAAAAGGCGTAGCTTCACTCCTGATTTTCACATGTCTCTCTATTGGCACCTTAGCTATTTGAAATAGATTAAACTGACAATCCATATTCATGCTCTTCTGCCAACCGTGAAATTGCCATTAACATCGACGGTTGATAAAGTATTTCATGGCGATCCAAGTTTTTGATTTTGTTGGATGACGCCTTTTAGCCCAATGCCATAACGCTAGAAATAGTTTGTGGCTCACATATCCGAATACTTGTTTGGCAACGCAATGGCGATAGTAATTCGACCAACCCCTGAGTTTCGGATTTATCAACTTGATTAGATCGTTAACGGGGGTGGTTGCGTGCTTTTTAGTGAGTTCGCGCAAGTTACTCAGAAATATTAACGTGTTAGATTTACTCGGTTTAATGAGCAGCTTTCCTTTGTACTTCCTATGGTTAAAGCCTAGGAAGTCAAAACCACGGCTAATGTGAGTAATGTGCGTTTTCTCTTCGGAGAGCGTTAAGCCTCTGTGTGCTAAGAAGTCAGCAATCAACGGTTTGATATCGTTCTCCAGCACGTCCTTTGAAGTGCAAGTGACGACGAAATCATCAGCGTATCCTATAAAGTTGGCTCTCGCCCCATTTTTAAGTGCGGTGGACTTTATGCGTTGCTCAAGACCTGCAAGAGTCATCAGCATCAAGGTTGGAGATATGATCCCGCCTTGTGGTGTTCCCTCGTCAGTGCGATAGAACAGCCCTTTGTCCATAAAACCAGACTTTAACCATTGTTCCAACATTCGTTTATCTACAGCTATATTATTCATAAGCCATTGATGCCCAATTTTGTCGAAACAGGCTTTAATATCTCCCTCAAGAACCCATTGAGCGGATTGCTTTTTACTCAAACAGAGAAAACACTGAGCAATAGCATCAGCAGTACTTCTGTTGCGCCGAAAGCCGTAACTATTTGGGTCAGCAAGTGTTTCTGACACAGGCTCTAGTGCGAGAAGATGAAGCGCTTGCAGCGCTCTATCGACCATACACGGGATACCCAAAGGTCTGAGCTTGCCGTTTTTCTTAGGGATGTAGATACGCTTGAGCGGTTTGGCTTGATAAGCTTTTCTGCTCAATTGATTGACTGCTTTCATGCGGCGCGTATCCGTATTCCAGATGACGCCGTCTATTCCGGGCGTTTTACTGCCTTTGTTTTGTGATACTCGCTTAACAGCAAGAAGTTTTGCCGAATGCGAGTGAGTCAGTATCCACTGCAATGCTTTCGCTTTGCCGTGTTTACTTTCTCTTGTTGCTTTTGCAATACGCATCTGAAGCTTTAAAACGTGTGACTCAACAGTTTTCCAATTTATGGATTGCCATTGAGCACTGTCAGGAGAGGCACTAATCTCTTTTGAAATCATCATTTGCGTTTCTCCTTGAATAAAGTTCTTCAAATTCTCTTGCAAAGGAAGACCAGTCGGAAGTCAGCTCACTTTCGTGCCAGACAGACGTCTGTATCTGCATCATTACAATCCAGCCTTTGCTTTCTCCAACATCCTCTACCTGCATCACTATCAGCTATATAAGCTTTCCCAAAGGGAGTGATACAGGCTTACCGTGTTCCGTATGTTGCGCAATGTCAGGTTAGATGCCCGCTATAGTGCGGAGAGTTCAGTGATCACGAAAGAGCATGGGGCAATCTCTTTCCGACTCTCGCGCCTTTTGGCTACAGCGTATTAACCACTTCCGCTGTTTCATCATATAACGCACCTTACGCGGATTCACTTATGTTCATCATACTGACGATCCTAGCACTCACCCGATTTGTGGTTATCAGGAGGATCGTCCTCTCACGATTAAGATCCCGATTGGCGCATACCAACCTTCGTTACATTGTCAGAGCCGCTACTTTATTCAGGCTCCTAGGATCATCTGGTGATACAGATGGTTCACTCATTAAGCGGTGAACAGCGCTTCATACGACTTCACGTCGCACGCCCCAAAATGAGTTAAAGTGAATGCTCTAATGACGGCTTTGAGCGAATAGCGGTCATTAGAAAATTATTTTTCAACACTGATTTTGTGTCCAATTGCTATGTGTTTCTCCTATATTCAGGAAAACAACCCATTTGGTCGTTTTTACCTTTTTCATAATCTCTATAATGATTAAAAGTTTATCTGTAGCAACAAGTTAGTTAGTGTGGTAGAACTGGTACAATGATAAAAATGACCCGCGGCTCGGTAGAAAAACGACCCAATGAGTCGATATTAAATTGTTAGCTTCCAAGGAGTAAAATGCAACCAATTTGGATTGACAAGATAGAAGTTGCTAGACGACAGATTACTGAAGCAGTGACTCTGTTTTTTGAGTTACGTGATTTTGTAGTGATTCATACTGTTATTGCATCTGCTCATCAGGTGTTAATTGATGTGGGCAAAGAGCAAGGAATAGTAAGTGTAGTCAAGAACCCAAAAGGCATGACGAGAGAGGAATTCAGGAAGCATGTAAGAACTGTCAATGAACCTTATAATTTTTTCAAACATGCAGATAAAGATCCTGAAGGAAAGATAAATATCGCTCCAATTGAGAGATTTACATCTGATTTCATGCTTGATGCAATACTAATGCTTCAAAATATTTCGGGTGAAATTCCTCTCGAAGCAAAGATCTTCTGGAGTTGGTTTGTCAGTACATACCCAGATGAGCTCAGCGATTGTCCTGAAGATGGAGCCCTTAAGCACCTGATGTCTTTAGGGCTAAATGAGTGGGATTTTCCTACAATCAGGCAGTTTCTAACATTTGGTGAAATCATGCAGGAGGCTAACAAGTAAATCCAGGTGACGCCTAGGGCGCACCTGATTTAGGCGTTAGCAATTTAATTTAGCATTTAGAAAATCTTTTAACCCCTTTTGGTGTGTTCGAACGTTATTAAAAAACAATAATTAAAATTTCAGGAAAATATGAACAATAAAGTCTTTAAACCCCTCATCGTTAGCTCACTCGTTCTATGCAATTATGTCAGCGCTGCAGATTGTTATGATGTGTCACAAAATATTGCCAAACAACTTGAAGATAACTACGTCATTGAAAATACAGCAACAAGGTTAGCTCAGTTAATACGTTCGCAAGTATTTTTATCTGGTTGTGCACGTCAAAAGTCATCTGAAGATATTGCTGAATTTATGACCTTGGAATTAAACAAGATTGCAAATGATAAACATCTTTCTGTTGTTTATGATCCAAATTGGGTTAGTGAATTGAAAGAAGCGCAAGACAAAAGGCACACAAAATATTAGATGTACTTTGGAAAGAGTGTGGTTTTGCAAGAGTTGATGTGTACAGACAGTTGGCTAACTACCTAGAAGTTAAACCTAATGATTGTCATATTGGTAAATTCACCGAACAACAATGTGAATCAGCGATAAACTTTACGAAACTTATAATTTAATTATTCCACAATACCCGTTAATACTTTTGGCATTCCCAACCCATAGCCTTAATCAAAACAAAAGCCAAGGCCTCTTGCTAATTCTACGTGTTCTTCAGTCTCCAAGCCCTCAGCACAGACTTTACATCCGAAAGACTCGTTGAAAGTCGATACGAATTTAAAAACCTTCTGGCAGTTAATATCATGCAGAGACTTAATACCAAAGTTTCCATCAAGCTTTATCATGTACACATCAAGCTCGCATAGCATTTCAAAATTAGAGACACCGGTACCAAAATCATCAATCGCAAATAGATACCCATTTGCTGTCATTGAATTGGTGTTCACCAAAACATCATTGAACATCTTGTGCGAACAGGGGCGCTCAGTAATTTCAAATATCACTCTTGTCATATCAATTTTGAATTTTCGAAAATAATAATTAACCAGTCGCTTAAAGCCCTCAGAAGCAACTTGGGCAGGTTGTGACTTCTCATCGCCTTATCAGGCGATGCTTCTTATTTCGTTAGCCGTTGCTCGATAGTATCGAGACTTATGCAGCTTCCATAAGCAGAGACGACCGTCCAGCCGCCTTTAATTCCAGAATGCCTTTATCCCGGATATTTAGGGCGGCATTTAAGTCGCGATCAATATCTCTGGTACCGCAAGACGGGCAATCCCATTTGCGAACCGATAAGGGCATTGCTTCCATTTTATGACCGCAACAATAGCAGGTTTTAGAACTGGCGTACCACTGATCTAGCTTTACTAGGTGCTTACCTTGCTCTTTCAGTTTGTATTCCAATTTCGCAACAAAGCTATGCCATGAGGCATCAGCAATATGTTTTGCAAGTTTGCGGTTTTTCATCATATTGGCTGATTTCAATGTCTCAACTATCACCGCTTGGTTTTCGTCAACGAGAGTTCGAGAGAGTTTGTGTTGAAAATCAGCGCGAGCATTCGCTACCTTTTCATGACATTTAGCAATAAGTATCCGAGCTTTTGCACGATTAGCACTGCCTTTGGCTTTTCTGGATAGCTGACGCTGCTTACGTCTGAGATTCTTCTCAGCGCGTTTTACAAATCTTGGGTTGGCTGTCTTTCTGCCGTTTGACTCAATCGCAAAATGAGACAAACCCAGATCGACACCTGTCACTGCTCTTAACGTGTGGAGAGGTGTTGAGAGTTCCACTCCATCATCCGCAAGGATTGATGCGTAGAACTTACCTGTCTTGCTCAGGTTTACAGTGATGCTTTTAATCACACCCGCAATCTCACGGTGAACATTCGCCTCTATAGGCTTCATTTTTGGAAGCTTAATTGCCCCATCAAGTACCCTTACACCCACGCAGTGGTAGCTCGACTGCTTGCCATGTCTACGTTTGAATTGTGGATACTTGGCTTTCAACTTCGGATTAAAGAAGTTGTCGAAGGCTTGGTGAAGATTGATCACCGATTGCTGTAAGGCGATTGAATCATATTGCTTCAACCAGTGGTATTTGCGGGATTTCTTAGCAACGGCAAGCAGTGGTTTTATATCCTTTTTTGGATTCAGTGTGACACCATGCTTGCGGTACATGTGCGATTTTAAATGCAGCGCTTTGTTATACGCAAAACGCACGGCACCAAACTGAGCGATTAAAAACTCAGCTTGCTCTTGTGTTGGATAAATGCGTACTTTTGTTGCTTTTAGCATTTCATTGCTCACCTGTATAATTTCAAGATATTATCGGCTTATATTGGGGTTGTAAAGTGAGTGCATACAGCAAAGAGTTACTTCAAGACTGCCTCAAAAAAGGCACTGCCTGAGCAAATTGATTATTCATCTGGTATTTACAACGAAGTACAGGCGCAAGTTGTTTACTGGAGTTATGATCGAACAATTAAGGGAAGCTTTTGACTCAGTGTGTGTAAAACTTGAATGCGAATTGATAGAAATGGATGGTGAACAGGATCACGTTCATTTACTGATCTCATACCCTCCTAAACTTTCAATCAGCCTAATGGTTAACAACTTAAAAGCAGTTTCATCTCGTATACTACGACTACAAAACACGCACCTTACAAGGCAGAGCACAAGCTCCGCCCTATGGTCTCGTTCATACTTTGCTTGCACTGCTGGCGGTGTGACTATTGAAACATTAAAAGCTTATGTGGAAAGTCAATCAACCCCAGATTAAGACGCTATCGCGTCTTACGCCTTATATCCCCGCCCTAATCGGGCGAGGGTTTACGGCGAAATCGCTAAAATAATCTGGCCTGATGCGCGTCCGTTACCCAAATCTAACCACATTAGTGATTTATTATAACGAGAACCACGATTATCATTAGCAAAAAAACGCCCCATATCAGCACGAACCTTTGCTTTATCGAAAATTCACCGAGAAAACCCCGTGATCAGAGCGAAGTGATGTCGCGGGGATGAATCTGTGTCACCCCTGCTCTTGAATATATTTTCGTATTATCTCTGCACTAGCATTTCCTACAGAACACACAAAGTATCCATCAGACCAAAATGTTTTCTCTTTCTAAAATTGGTTTTTGAGGTAAGGAAATGATTTCCAGATTTTAGTAGTTGTCGCTTGTTTAATCCTCCTTGCGTACTAGCCTACAGAATATCGAGTGCCGATTGTAATCAGCATATGAATGTGATCTTTGTCTATTTCAACCTCTTCGATCCTGAAGTCAGAAGATAGAGAAACATCGAAAACCGTTTTCTTAACAAACTTACCCAGATTTCCGTTTAGTAAAGGTTTTCTTGATTTAACTACCAGAATTAAATGAAGTGCAATTAAATATTTGCAGTGAGATTTAGTTTCATATTCCAACTTGACAACTCGACCTTATACAGTAGTCTATACAGTATATGAAAAAGACGCTCAGATACAACTACAGGCTAAATCCTACCCCAGAGCAAGAAGCTAAGCTTATTGAGTTTAGTGCGACAGCGCGTGGCATTTGGGATCTGTTGTTGTCTGAAAATATGCGTCGATATGAGTACGATAAGACGTTCTTGTTTTACAAAGAAATGGCCTCGCTTCTTAAGGAATTAAAGCCTTTCGAAGAGTTTGCGTGGATTAAATCTTTTGATTCAGCAGCGGCTCAGCAGGTTGCTCGCGATTTAGAAACTGCTGTTAAGAATGCTTTTTCAAAGGTTCGTTTGCAGCGCTTTCCAAAGCATAAAGTCTCATACAAAAAGAAAAGACTTCACAATGACTCGTTTCGAGCCGTTAATAATGCCAATTGCATTCGAATCGAAAATGGCGATATCAGTATTCCGAAGGTCGGCAAAGTGCCAATCGCTCTGCATAGTGAGCTAGTGAGCAAAATTAAGACCGTCACTGTTCAATATCATCACGGAAAATAGGAATGCAGTATCACTCAGGAAGTGGAATGCAAAACGGCTAAACAAGTTTTGGAAATGCTCTCTGGCTTTGACATCAACTCAAAGCAAACGGTGGTTGGTTCGAACGGTTTCGTGGCCGACAACCCGAAGTTTTTAAAGCAAGCAATAGAGAAGTTAAATCAATTGCAACGCCAGCTTGCACGTCGAACCAAAGGTTCAAATCGCTGGCAAAAAACAAAACAACGCATCAATAAATTACACGGAAAAATCTCAAGGCAAAGGCTGGACTTTGCGCACAAAACTTCAAGACAGATAACCAATGAAAATGATATTTTAGTGTTCGAAGATTTAAACGTAAAAGCAATGCAAAAGTTCAATGGTAGTATGGTTGCAGATAACGTGATGGGTTTGATCACTCAGCTTTCAAAGTATAAAGCTGAGCTAGAAGGCAAGCTCTATCATGAAATAGGTCGTTTTGAAAAATCCACTGGAATTTGTTCGGAGTGCGGGCAACGCCATGTTTTAACATTGAATGATAGGCGTTTTACTTGTACGGCTTGCGGAGCGTATCAAAGCCGCGATCTAGCTGCTGCTAAAAGCATAGCTAGTACAGGTGAATTAGATATAATTGCGGCTGGAATCGTTGCAAGGGTAACACCCGCATCTCAGCAGAAACAATCTGTTAAAATGAAAGTCTTCGAATTATCGAAGTTGGATTTTGGATCTGAGAAAAAAAGCTGCCTAGCCGTTAAGCTAGACTGTAGAAGCCCTGTGATCAGAATGAACCGATGTTGCTGGGTAGTTCACCATCGTCATACCCTCTGATGTTTAAGTGAACTTGATGATTAGTGACCTTTCGCAACAAATAATCAAGCTGAAAACATTCTGATAAAAACGCATATCCTGTACCACCCGCACCAATTACTGATACATTTAATGGTTTAGAAATCCACTCTGATGAAATTAAAAGTATGTTTATTTTTTAACCTTTTAATATGGCCGGACATATAATGTGAATTATTCACAAGGCCGAGCTTAAAAACTCTCCCAAACGCATAAATCGATTTAACTCTCGCATTCTTACTTTTGCATTACTTAGGCTCCTTGTGTTGGCTTTAGCGATCCAAAATGCGAGCAAATTTTGCGTTGTTACAACTTCCTTTGCTTTAAGGGTCTTTTCGTGGTTTACGTGAGTAAAGTTTGAAGCCAGTACAGTTTTCTCAACATCATTCATGCCTTCATTCATTCAGTAATTGATGTGATTCTTTTTGGGTAAAGTTGCATTTCCTTGGCAAACAACTCCATTCGAATAAATATTCATCAGTGGCGCATGATACAAATGCGTATTTTCATTAGGTCGTTGATTACTTGGCAAAGCAAACACAATTAACCCATTTGGTTCTTCTTGTTTATCTTTTTCCAAACAAAAAAGAAGGGCAGGGTAGATAATTGAAAAGTTCGTCTTGGCGTTATAACTTATATACCAAAAAATACCTTTATGAGAAAGTTTGTGCCATATACTGTACCTTCTGCTGACCAATAGAAGTGGCTCACATCAAAGAAAAAGCCAAAGTACCATCAGGCTGTGCTTGTAGAAGCATTTCAGCAAGCTTAAATGGCAAGATACCATTCAAATCATCTACAGAATTTTCTAACTGAATAATATCCTTAGCCAATCTATGACCATCACTAGTGTATAACTTCATCTGATGAGAATTTATAGAAAAGTTAATATGATTTAGGAACGGTATTACATCGTTATTCGCCTTGCCATAAAAAATACCAGAAATAGCAGACTTAAATGAGTCAGCATCACAAGAAAATTGAAAGCCAATAGGAATTACAATTTTGGGAATAGGGTAGCTATCGCATGACATTGTAGCTATTGAAGCTCTTGAACGACCATGTTTAACAATTACTTTATTTTCATCGAATTGAAATTTTAGTGGCTTACTTTCATCGGTAAAGCTACTTATAAAAGTATTAAGTTTTTTGGCTTTGATACAAATCTCATAATCTTCAAACGCATCAATTGGTGAAGATTGCCTAACAATCGATTGAGTGTCCGTTCCTAGCACTTCTGCTATGCCGCCAATTAATGAGAAGTGGATATAATCCAACGCAGATATGTTGCATTTTGAGCCATTTGCTACACCACAAGCATCCACAAACAGATGTTTTGCGGTAGAGAGTGAGATTGAAAAATTCATGAATATGCCTTCTATTGTTTATTTAACAACAGAATGACAGCTAAATTACATCGTGCATTTTGCAAAGAACTAATTAGCTAAAGGTATTGAGCTTAGTTCTTTTTAAATACCAAATATCATTTTTAATTTGATTTGTTGAGAGCTAAGAATAAATATTAAGGATAATGATGGTTAAATATATAGGTTAGATCTTTAGGTTAGCGCTGTGGATTGTGTTATTAACTTATTGATTTTTATAGCTAATAAAAAATAAATGAGATTGCAATTACACGTTATTTAGATTGCAATTACACCTTACTTAGATCGCAACTACACGTTACTAGCACTTATATTGATATTATTATCAACAGGTTATAAAGGGTTGTCTGTAAAATATCCACAACGACATTGCTCAAGATCGCATTTACACTTTATTTCATTCACAATCACAGTTTGTTTTTTATTCAAAATGATTGAAAATAGGCCAAATTACTGTGCCAGATCGCAATTGCACGCTTCTCAGATCGCAATTACACCTTTTTTTACTGGGTTATTCACAGCCCTGCTGAATCCATACTACAGAAGTTTAGTGAATTTTCATTTGAAAATAGTTTTTTTTCGCCCGTTACCTATGTTTGTGTGTGGTACAATTCTGTAACCCACTGAAATGTATGTGTTTTATTTTTCAGATCGGTTTTACACTTTATTTTGTAATTTCTCTGTCCTTTTGAGAGCAAATTCTTCCGATTTATTTTTGACCAATAGTTTTAAGTTCACATCGGGTACACAGAAGTAAGTTGATGAAATAATAAACTGAAAATAAATCTCAGACCCTAATTACACGTTATTCAGTAGTTTTGTAGCTTCTCAGATCGCATTTACACTTTATTTTATGAGCTAAATTTTTGTGTCAGATCGCATTTACACGTTATTTTATGACTTCAAATTTCATCCCAGATCGCATTTACACGTTATTCTATAGCCTCAAATTTCATCCCAGATCGCATTTACACGTTATTTTTCGGCCTCAATTTTCATCCCAGATCGTATTTACACGTTATTTTTGAACTAAATCTTCACCTCAGATCGCATTTACACGTTAATCAAATAGATAGGTTTTGAACTCAGATCGCAGTTACACGTTATTCAAACTGTTACTCAAACTACCAGATCGCAATTACACGTTATTTTTAATAGGTTTATTAGGTAGTCAGATCACAGTTGCACTCTATTATCGCTCTGATTATAAAGAGTTTTTTAATAATGGTGCATTTTGCTGTGTTATTTATATAGCGATTTGATATATTTGAAATTCAAGTATGCGGGAATATCGGTATGAGAAAAAACAAACTTACAATAAATAATTTGCCAGAGACTATCAGCACCAAAGGGCTAGTAGTTCAGGAAGCCGCTGAGGTTGAGCAGCTTAAACTCTTTACTGATGTGCATTTTGAAGGTTTGAAATCTAATTCATTATCAAATACCTTTCCTTTATACGATTTATGGTCTCGTTTTGTAAGAGTTAAAACTACCATATACCCAATTAGACAAGCACCAGAAAGGCTCGTTAATTCTCGCTCTATTTCTGATAAGTTGGATGGTGTTGAATACACCGGTGAATTGCAAATCTCACCAGCTGTAATCAAAGGTAAAGAAACAGACTATGTTGCTTGGTCATCTGACCGCGAAGAAAAGGTAGAAAGGGCGCTTATTTCACTTGCAACAAAAGGCAATATTTCTAAGATTAATAACGCAAGCGGCACTCGTTACGCAATTCATTTTAAAATGAATGAACTAAATGCAGAGCTTAAGTCAGTTAATCAATCATTATCTTATCCAGATTTAAAGGAAGCGCTACTAATCCTGTCAGGGAGTCAACTGTCTTTTAACTACAGCACCAGCTCAAATGGTGAAGTAGAAACAAATGAAGCAAAAATGCCTTATCTGGGGTCAATTCATTTTTCTGGTAAAAAAGGGCCAAGCACTCAGAGATGCATTGTATTTCTTAATGAGTACATGGCTCAGCAAATTGAAACTGTATCTTATAAAGGATATTACTTTAACCAGGCGCAACAATTTAAGAGAACCTTATCTAGCTGGCTTACAACCAGACTTTATACATTGTTTAGATACGCCAGCCCCGAAAAGACGTATCACTTCATGCTTGTAAGAATAATGATTAAGTTTGGCTCTATTGAGTCAGAAGACATCACTGAAAATCGCTTAATCGCTATTCGCAGAAATATGACTTCAACAATGAAAGACCTTATTAATGCTGGCATTTTAGAGAAGTATGATATAGCTGCTGTAAAAGACGATGAAGGTAAGGTTATCGATTACAAGTACACGTTATACCCAACAGAAGGGTTCTGTGATGAAATCGTGTCACTTAACAAACACGCTAAAAAAATTAGAATCAAAAGCAATACGACGGAAGAAGTTGTTGAAACTCTTTTAATCGAGCAGTAAGGGGCAGTACATATATTGGTTATGGGGACTGCACTGTTAAAGTTGAACAGTGCAGTGGATTAATCTTAGTTAAGTTTAAACATCTTCTTCCACAGAAGATCATTAAACCAGCTATGTTTACTTTATCAATTTACACTGTGTTTTGGTTAAGCTTGTATCCAGTCATGGCAAAATTTCCCATATGGAAGACTGTTGCAATCTATTCAGAAATAACTTTATGCATATCGATGTATGCTATTTTCTTTGTTGCTTTTAATGACAAAGTTAAATGTGATAGTGCAGTTTGACTAGGGTTGGCTGGAAATTTCTTTAATCACTCCCTTCCAAAATTAATAAAACGAATTTTTCTTCTATTTCAATTTTTTTTCAGGCTTTATTGATTGGCTAAGTTGGTAAGTTAACTCTGAGTAATTCCAACAAGGTCTAATAATGAGTTATTTAAAGGCAGCGGCTTTAACTACTTTGATGTTTTCATTTAGCGCCATTGCTATCACAACTATCAAAGGAACGATGAATGTCTACAAACCAGAATTTGTCATCGAGAACAAATCAGGCACACTTATTTCAAACGTAAGAAACTTCAAGCTTGAGGCTCGCCAAACTGTTATAGACGATTACTGTACTGTCACTACAGATAACAATTTAGCATTACAAGGGGGAACCTTAAGCGCTGGATATTGTTTATTTGAATGGAATAACACGGCCGGTTATTCAATTGATGGATTTAAAGTTGAAGGCGTTGCTTCCAATTCAGGTCCGAATAGTATTGGCTACTCAATTTATTATTATTCAGGGTCAGCAAAAGCTAAAAAGTTAGTTGATACAAAAAACTTTATTTTTAATTTTGAAGCTCCAGTTAAGCCCACTGTCCAAAGATACTCAGTTAAGCTTGGAAACTCATGGAAAAGTGTAGGTGATCATACCAATTACAACCCCACAAACAAGTTTTCTGCAGTTAGAGTTAATGTTGACGCAAGGGATTTCAGTCAGAAGGTATCTATACCATCGCTAGGTAGCTGCACTGTAGTAAGTGGCGCTACGTCATGCGATATTTCATTTTCAGGAATAAAGCTTGGCGATGCTATTTCAAATAAAGTGGGCTCTTTAAGCTATCAAGTGTCAGTTGATTCGAGTAATAGTTATTGGGGAGTTAGTAACACCAAACATGCTTTGACTGTTCCTTGGACTTACCAACCAACAAAAATTGGCCTTTTTGAGGTTAATTCAATGCCTGCTAGTTATACGACAACAAAGACAATAAACGTTAATAGCAAATCAATTCAAGTTTCGAATAACACAGCTAAACTCGTTTTAAATAAGCCTTCAAGCGAGATTGTTGGCGATTGGTGGGCCCCATCTGAGTTAAATGTAAAATTCAGCCGAAATAGTCAGCCAACCATTTCAAGTGGCATCACCTATAGCGGGAATGTTCTATATACAAAAGATGGCTCACTAGTTACAGCAAATAAGACTATTACGAGCACTAAGAGAGAAAGTGTAAATGGTGCATATGTTTACACGTTCGATATGACGCAAATTGAAGATGGTTATTATGGTGCTTCTGTGGCTTTCACAAATTCAAGTGGCATCCCTTCTAACCAAAATTTTAATGGGTTAAGAATTAACAAAACTGCCCCAAAAATTGAAATTTTCAAATCAGGTGTTAAGCAAAATAACAGCAGTAACTTTGCATACAATCAAGAGTTGGTAATTTCAACTTTCAATTCATTTACAGATGACGTTGACCTGGTATCGATTCAAGTTAATTCTTCTAACGTTGCTTTTAACAAGCCAAAAATTGGTGTGGCTACAATACCTGACACTGTTATTTTCAAAAATGGCTTAAATACAATAAAAGTTACGGTCAAGGATACTCTGGGACATTTATATTCCAGAACAATCACACTAAATAAAGTTCAAGATGAAATCGAGTTTAAGATTAACAATTTAGGTGGTCGATTAGTATCTCACGTAAAAGAGTCTAGTTTTGAAGCAGTCCAAACTAAGTTTTCAGGTTTCTGTAACATTGTGACTAATGAAGCGGTTGCAATTGGTACCAACAAAAATGTATCTGGAAAGTGTTATTTTGAATGGGTTGGTATGGATGAGCTTGATAGAGATAACTTTTCTCTTAAAGGTCGATTGAGAATGAGCGGAGTTGTGCCTGTTGGGTATAAAGTGTTTGCCTATTTTGGCGCAGAGAAAGAGAAAACACTAATCAAGTCTGGAACTACTTCTTTTAACGTCGAGGCCCCAATTGCGCCTGAACTAACAAAATATTCTATTTATGTAGGGAATAAATGGATCGACAATAATAGCGATGTCAATCACGATCCAAACGCTCAGGTTAAAGCCATTTCAATCACTACTAAGCCAGTTAATTATTCACAACAGGTGATTGTCGATAATTTGGGGAGTTGTTTAATAAATGCTGGAAGTACATCCTGCACAATAAATATCACTCCTTATTTCCTTGGAAATAAAAATTACATTGGCTATGAGGATGGCATTGTTTCTCACCAGTTTAAGGTAAATTCAATTAATAAGTACTTTACTGATAAAGAAATAAACTCACAACCATTGTAAGTTGGGAATATGCATACTCTCGGGTAGAGCAAGTAAAAGTTAATGCAAGGGCTAGTGGTTTGCCATTGAGCTTTGGCTTGTTAGGCGCTTCTATAGATGTTGAGAACGAAACAGCGAGAGTTGTATTTGATAAACCGTCTCCAGCTATATCAGGTACATGGTGGCTTCCTAAATCGATTGAACTTGAGTTTAAAGTTAGTAGTTCGCACGAAGTCCTTAAGGAACTTGAATTTGACGGTACTACTCTTTTTAAAAACGATAATATTACTGAAGGTGAAACTGTAATAGTAAAAAATCTAACCGGGCCTGAAGTTATTAATAACAAGTTTATTTATACAGCTGATGTGCAGAGTGTACCAGATGGACACTACGATATTACGGTTACTTCAAAGTACTTATATTCAAAATCAGATAAAAAAGAATTTAAAAACGCTGCATTCTTATCTCGTAAGCAGCCATCAATTTCTATTTTCAGAAACAGCCAAAGTATGGAGGAAGATGATGAGTTCTACTTTGATAGTGAACTGTTAGTAGCAGGGTTTAATGGCTACGTAAATGGTGTCACTATTGAGAGTGTACAATCAAACGGCGTGCCATTAAGTTTAAATTCTGTTGGTGACGGTATTGTCACTATTAATGGCTTAACTCAGCAGTTATCACCAAAAGATAATGCAAAAATTAGTGTTGTAGTTAAAAACTCTTCAGGTGATAAATTTAATTATATTCTAAATGTTGTCTTTGCTCCTATGTCGTTTGATATAAAGCATCGTGAAAACGACTATCTACCGTTCAGACTAATTGAATTGGTTTATTTAGATTCTGAACAAGTGAGCGGCGAAGAGTGCCGGTTCTATAGTGAAAGAGACCTCGCGGTTAAATATGCGCGCAAAGGTGCTAAAAGCTGCATATTCAATTGGGTTAATTTACCAGAAGGCTTTGAAATATCATTGCGAGGTAGAACACCATCGGCTGTTGGTTATTTAGACAAAGCGCTTGTAGAAATTGAAAGCGATATTGAAATAATTAATGAGTTTGGTGAAACGCTGATCATACCTAATGAAAAGACACTGATTTCTTCTCAGGAACCAACAGGGATTTCAGTTGAAGCTAGCTCAAGGCGAGAACTTATAAACGGTTTTTATCCAGTTGAATACTCGGGTGGTGAAATTGTCAGAATGGGTACTGTATCGAGCCCAGGTTCATTAGATATGACATTCGACACCAAAGGGGTTAGCCAAACATTTCCGAAAAACCCTTCTACAAGAACAGGTGAAATATTTAGAACATCTGGTAGGTTCGATATGCCTTTTGAAGTTGAACGCAATCTATGGGAAGTATTCCCTATCGATTACAACGTTAAGTACCATAGAATGCCAGAAATAAATGCATCCCAAAGCATTAAAGCTTTAGTCGTTCCTGATAGCACACTTGGCGTTAATCTAGATTTTCAAGATGATCAGATCCTATCTACCGATGAAGTAACAGCTAAAATCAACCTTGGGAATTACAATCGAATCGATGGATGGGTTTATGACAAAAGCTCAATGGGTGAATGGGAAGTTTACATAGGTAAGTATGACAGAAGAAATATACCTGAACCATTAACAGAAACTGTCACAATAGATGAGAAAGGAGAAGCCTTCATAAAAATGCCAATGGAAGTTATTGGCGAAGAAAGTGGAATTTATGTTGCAGTAGCAAAAGCAAAAACACCTATACCTGATTATGAGTACTATATTCAGTCTGCTCGTGCATACTTTATTGTGTACAAAGGCACTAAAATTGAAGGGGAGCTAAAGGATGGCTTAATTAAGGACCGGATACCATTGAGAGCTTCAGCAATTTACTCACCTGAAGACCGAGCAGATGTTGGATCACTTGGCCGAGTTGTGTGGGAAGTTTCAAGTAACGGTTCAGATTGGAGGGAGTCTACAGAACATAAAGATACTTTACGTTGGCGTAAGCGATATGAAAACGAAGAAATTGAATACTTGAGAGTTAAAGTTGAAAATAAGTTTACAGGCGAATGGTCAACTAGCGGTACTCTAAAAGTTGTTGCTTATGAAAAACCTGAACTATTAATTCAACAAACTAATGAAGTTCTATTTAATGAAGCTGCAAAGTTCGTTTTGTATGACGGAGATAACCTCGTTCAAAATGGGGATGGTGTTATCGAGTGGTCAACTGATAATCGTAAGTCTTGGTTCACAGGTCCAGCAGAAATCTCATTCTATAAAGATGACTTTACAGGAAGAGATATCAATGCCCGAATGAAATATAACGGGATAGCAAGTGACAGTAGTTTGGGTGATGAAGCTTTTGTCGAAGCTAGGGCGCGATACTACTTCTTAAGAGCGCCACGATTCTATTTTGATTTAGATGTCCCTGATCTAGTCGAAGTCGGCTCTACACACCACATTAAAGGAAGCTCTTTCACTAGAACTGAGTCTATTAATGGTAGGACTCAAAACCAATGGGTGTTACCGGATGGGAAAGTAATAAATGATAGTGAATTTGACCTGACATTTAGTGAAAATCTTCTTGAAGGAAGAAACTTTATTCTGACCTACCAAGCTTGGGTAGAGGGGTCAAAGCAAGAGACAATCAACGAGACTAGAGTTCGTGTGAAAAGCTGGACATACGAGTTTCCTGAAATTGAACTAAACATGCCAGCTACAGTAAATTATATGCCTTCTAAACATATTGCATGGGTAGGCTTAGAGCGTCATTTTGCTCCTGGCGTCGAGTATACATATGAGCTACTAAAAACACCCGGAGTTAAAGTGTTAAATCAAGATGACGGCAAGTTTACTCTGCAGTTTTCCCAAGAAGGAATGAAAAATCTCACATTTAGGGTTACTAACAGCAGGGGACAAAGCAAAGAAGTAAGCCAAATTGTAGAAGTTTTACCTCCAACCCCATTAGAAATTGAGATCGTGCGTACATTCAGTAATGAATACCTGAGATATCCATTAGATGTATCACTTAGATCTCGTGTATGGCTTTCACATCCAGATGATAGAGTTTCAGTGTATAAATGGTACTTGGATGGCGAGCTTGTCATGGAAAGCAAGCGCTATAGAGAAAGTATTGGAGATTTATCAGTTGGTGATCATACTATCCGCGTTGATGTTGAAACTGAGTTTGGTCAGACAGGTTCGCAGTCATTTGAAGTGAGCGTGATACCAAATCAGAAACCAACCGGTAGTATTAATATGCATGAAACAGATCAAGTGTTTGAATTACATCTCAACTGTAATGACTCGGATGGTCGAATTGCTGCGACTACATGGCAGTTAAATGGTGAGTTACTAACGCATTCTCATAATATTATCCAATTCAGCAAGGATAAGCTAAAAGGTACAAATTATGTTGTAGGTAGATGTTATGACGATAGTTTCGAATACATAGATATCACTCAGACAATTCATTAAATGATATGTGAATATGGAAGCTGTTTTGAATGCTATATTCAAAAAAATGAACAGCCTATGATTGGGCTCAATTATTGCCAAAAATGAACCTAAAAAGCTATTTAAGACATGAACTTGGATATAAACATTAAGCTTAAGAGCGGTTTTTATAGCATCCGTTAAAATTAACTTTAACAAAATAACTCATAAATGTTTTGACGATATCAATTTACTTATTCGAAAATTTATATTAGTATAAGAGGTGTATTTTTATGAGGATTTTATGTCTAAAGCATTTTCAAAAGTCTTAGTAATAACGCTTATGCTATTTGCCTTTGTAGGGCAAGCATTTGCTTATTCTGCTATGTCTTGCGAAATGTCATTAGGTTCTCACGAATCACACATGAAGATGGATCATGGTGATATGAATAAAAGCAGTAATGGTCAATCAGAAGATTGTTGTGACGTTGAATGTATTTGTCCTGCAAATGCTTGCTCATCTACGACAGTCCTAAATTCCAGTGTTGACTCGACAGATATTCAAATATTGAGTGAATCTGTAGCTGCTATGCAATCTAAACAACCTCATTCAATTTCCACTTCCCTTTATCGTCCACCAATTTTTGCCTAATACAGGATTAGTGCGTCTAAATTTCGCGCACATGTAATTAATTTTTCTGTTAGTCAATATAGCGTCGTAGCGCTATAGCTATTTTCCAGCGATGTCTGGGGGCAAAAATGATCAATAAGTATTTAAAAATAGCAGTTCTAATGCTGCTTTCACCTGCGTTTGCAAACTCCAATGAACATAAGCATGCACACAATAACGACGTAACACCTTTGGAGTTAATCGTTTATAAAACCCCAACTTGTGGGTGTTGTAAAAAATGGATAACTCATATTGAAGACAAAGGGATCGTTGCGCATTCCAAAGATTTCCGAAACATCGGCAACATCAAAACTAAGTATGGTATCAAACCTAATTACCGTTCATGCCACACGGCAGTGAGTAGAAATGGATTTGCCTTTGAAGGTCATGTACCCGCTAAGTTTATTCAGAAGTTCTTGTCAGAAGAGCACCCCAATGCGATTGGATTATCTGTCCCAGCAATGCCTGTTGGCTCTCCTGGTATGGAAGTCGGCGACCGCTTTATGTCATATAACGTATTAATTTTATTTAAAGATGGAACGAGTAAAGTATATGCAGAAGTTAAGGCTTATGAGGAGCAATTCTAATGAGATTAAATGTTTCAAGCCTTACTCTAATTTCAACTTCGCTAATGCTCGGCTTGTCTGTATTCTCAGCTCAAGCTGAGAAAGTAGTGTCACTTGAACAAGCTATCACCTTGGCTCAGCAAAATGATCCTTGGCTTCATGGGAGTCGGTTAAAACAAAGCGCGGTTGAAAATAGAAGTATCGCTTCAGGTACTTTGCCTGACCCCAAAGTATCACTAGGGATAATGAATTTACCAACAGATACTTGGGACTTAGATCAGGAAGGAATGACTCAACTAAAGGTTGGTGTTTCTCAAATGTTTCCTAGAGGTGATAGTTTAAAGATTAAACAAGAGCAATTAAAAATTGAGTCAACGAAATTTCCACTGCTACGAGAGGATCGTAAGGCTAAACTGATAAGCCAAGTATCACAGTTATGGTTAGATGCTTACTTAGCTCAACAAACCATTAAATTGATTGAAGCGGATTGGGCGCTCTTTGAGCAGATGGCGGAAGTTACTAAAGCTAGCTACTCAAATGTTGTTGGTAAAACCAGACAACAAGATGTTATTCGTGCTCAATTGGAAATCGTGCAGTTAGATGACCGATTAACTTCGCAAAAGCAGAAACTAGAAACAACAATCGCTCGCCTTAATGAGTGGCTTCATATCTACGATGCTGCTGGCTTGAATGAATCATTTAACTTTGATACGCAACCATTAGAGTTTAGGGTTTCTAAAAAGTTGCCTGCAATTCATTTGAACAATTCAACAGTCCTAAAAGCATCTAATTACTCAAGAAATCTATTGGCTCAGGAGCTTTCGAATCACCCAGCCATACTTGCAATTGATATAAAACGCAAAGCTTCAGAAAAAGCAGTTGAGTTAGCTAAACAGCAATATGAACCGCAATGGGGTGTTAATGCTAGTTATGCCTATCGGGACAATATGCCCTCTGGTGATAGCCGAGCTGATTTATTTTCTGTTGGAGTAACGTTTGATTTACCCTTGTTCACCGAGAACAGACAAGATAAGCAAGTTGCAGCTTCTATTGCAGATTCAGAGACTATTAAAACCGAGAAACTATTACTGACAAAGCAAATGATCAGTATGGTGGAAAAGGAGCTTAGACAGCTTAAGCGTTTATCTGATAGGCAATCTATCTATCAAGAACAACTCCTTAAACAAACTCATGACCAAGCAGAAGCGTCATTGACAGCTTACACAAATGATGATGGCGATTTTGCCGAAGTTGTTCGAGCAAGAATCGCAGAATTAAATGCCAGAATATCAGCCTTAAGAATTGATGTTGACGCACTTAAAACAGTTGCTCGTATCAACTATTTCTTTGCACGTTCTCAATCTAACTCAAATGCTGAACATAAGTCGATGCAAACTTCACACAAAACTAATCAGCACTTATCCAATCAGCAATTTGGAGAAAAATAATGTCAACGAATACTAAAACAATTATTGCCATCATCATTGGTGCTGCGCTAGGCGCAGGAGTATTGAGCTTATATCAAGGTGCAGGGTCAAACAGTAATACAGATGAAACAACATCAGCAGAGAAAAAGCCTCTGTATTGGGTTGCACCGATGGATTCTAATTACCGCCGGGACAAGCCCGGTAAGTCGCCTATGGGGATGGATTTAATTCCTGTGTATGAGGAAGAATCATCTGGTGATGATTTTGGTCCCGGAGCAGTAAAAATTGCGCCTCATGTAGTGAATAACCTAGGGGTTCGCACTGCACCTGTTGAGCTGAAAAATATGCATACTGAAATATCAACGGTTGGTTACGTTCAATATGATGAAGATAAGCTAATTCATATCCACCCACGTGTTGATGGTTGGATTGAAAAACTCTATGTCAAAGCGGCAGGTAACCCTGTAGAGAAAGGGCAGCCTCTTTATACACTGTACTCTCCTCAGTTAGTTAACGCGCAAGAAGAACTTTTAATAGCTTTAAAGCGCGACAATAGTTCCTTAATTTCGGCGGCGAAAGATTGCCTTAAAGCGTTACAGCTTTCAGCAGATTTCATTCAAAAGCTAGAAAAGACTAGAAAAGTTCAGCAAACCATCACCTTTTATTCACCACAAGCAGGTGTTGTTGACGGTTTGAAGATTAGAGAAGGCTTTTATGTCAAGCCGGGAAACACCTTATTAAGCATTGGTCAACTAGATCAAGTTTGGGTTGAAGCAGAAGTGTTTGAACGTGACGCAGCCTTAATTAAAGAAGGACTGCCTGTATCAATGACACTGGATTATTTACCCGGAGAGGACTGGGCTGGTGTCGTTGATTATGTTTATCCAACATTGAATAGTAAAACACGCACACTCAGAGTGAGACTGAAGTTTGACAACCCAGACTATCAATTAAAACCAAACATGTTTGCACAAGTCTCTATTCACGCTAATCAAGCTGATAGCACGATACTCGTACCTAAAGAAGCCGTCATTCGCACAGGTAAACAAGACAGAGTTGTACTTGCCTTGGGGGATGGGCAATTTAAGTCTATCGAAGTGACAATTGGTCGGGTTGATATCGATAGTATCGAAATCTTAGAGGGTCTTAATGAAGATGATGTTGTGGTGACATCTGCTCAATTCTTGATTGATTCTGAATCAAGTAAAAACTCTGATTTTAAACGAATGACTCATGACGAAGTGCCTAGCTCTGTTTGGATGGAAGGCGAAATCAACAGCGTCATGGCGGGACATCGTATGGTTAATATTACTCATGGTCCTGCTGAGGCTTGGGATTGGCCTGAAATGACAATGGACTTCGATGTAGGTGAAAAGGTAGATATTGATTCACTGAAGTCTGGTCAATCTTTGCACTTTGAAGTGAGCAAAACCGAAGAGGGTGGATATGAAGTTACTGGAATTCATATCATGAGTGAGCCTGCTGATATGAGTGAAGAAGTATCATCAGCAACAGTATCAGGTTTAATTAATGCGATTGATATTGATACACGGATTCTAAATATTAGCCGAGGCCCAATAGAGAAGTGGGATAGACCTGCTGCGACGATGGATTTTATCGTCGCGGACAATATAGAAATAGTTGATTTCAATGTTGGTGATAATGTCACTTTCACTTTTGAGGTTAGGGATGACTTAGTTATCACTGAAATCTCTCTTGAATCAGATGAACAACACGGCAAGGAAAATAAAGCTGCTGTTGATCATTCTAATCATTAAGTGGGAGAAAAATAATGATTGAATCAATTATTAGATGGTCTATCGGCAATCGTTTCTTTGTTTTGTTGATTACCTTAATTATCGCGTTTGGTGGTTTGTATTCATTACAAAAAACGCCAGTAGATGCACTCCCAGATCTTTCTGATGTGCAGGTGATAATTAAGACGAGTTATCCGGGACAGGCACCACAAGTTGTGCAGGATCAAGTGACATTTCCACTTACTACAGCGATGCTATCAGTGCCGGGGGCGCAAACTGTTCGTGGTTACTCATTCTTTGGTGATTCCTACGTCTACATTATTTTTGATGATGATACTGATTTGTATTGGGCTAGAAGCCGAGTACTTGAATACTTAAGCCAAGTAGCATCAAGCCTGCCTGATTCGGCAAAACCTCAATTAGGACCTGATGCAACAGGTGTGGGTTGGGTATACATTTACGCTTTAACAGATAAGTCTGGAAACCATGATCTAAGCCAATTAAGAAGCATTCAAGACTGGTTCTTAAAGTATGAACTACAAACTGTTCCGGGCGTGTCCGAAGTTGCCGCCGTTGGTGGTATGGTTAAGCAGTATCAAGTGCAAGTAGATCCTGACAAATTGAGAGCTTACGATATTCCTCTAAGTTTAATACAAATAGCCTTACAAAAAGGGAACAAAGAAACTGGCGCATCCGTTGTGGAAATGGCTGAAGCTGAATATATGGTTACCGCAACGGGGTATATTCAATCAGTTAGTGATATAGAGAAAATTCCACTTGGTATTAACGAACAAGGCACGCCGTTGCGTATTGGTGATGTTGCCAACGTTAACCTTGGTCCTCAAATGCGCCGTGGTATCGCAGAACTTAATGGCGAAGGCGAAGTTGTTGGTGGTGTTGTCGTTATGCGCTTTGGTGAAAACGCTCAACAAACCATAAATGGGGTAAAAGAAAAGCTTGAGTCGCTCAAATCTTCTTTACCAGAGGGGGTGGAGGTTGTCCCTGTCTATGACAGATCGAAGTTAATAGATCGTGCTGTTGATAACCTTTGGAGCAAGTTGCTAGAGGAGCTTGCGGTCGTGGCTATTGTCTGTGTTGCTTTCCTATTTCATCTTCGCTCATCAATTGTGGCAGTTGTTACTCTACCATTAGGTATATTGGTGTCATTCATCATCATGTATATGCAAGGCATCAATGCCAATATTATGTCTTTAGGCGGTATCGCTATTGCTATTGGTGCGATGACTGATGGTGCAATAGTGATGATTGAAAATATGCATAAACATATGGAGAAAACACCACTAACAGATGAAAACCGTTGGCAAATTGTAGCTAAGGCTGCGAGTGAGGTAGGCCCTGCATTATTTTTTAGCTTGCTGATCATAACTGTCTCATTCTTACCTGTGTTTATCTTAGAAGCGCAAGAAGGAAGAATGTTTTCACCGCTCGCCTATACAAAAACCTATGCAATGGCTGCATCAGCAGGCTTGGCAATAACATTGGTGCCTGTTTTGATGGGCTACTTTATTCGAGGCAAAGTCGTCTCTGAAAAGAAAAACCCATTAAATCGATTATTGATTGCTATCTACATGCCTGTTTTAAAGCAAGTCATGAAGTTTCCAAAATTGACAATAGTCGCAGCAGTATTAGTGACTATCGTTGGTTTTTGGTTTGTCGATAAAATTGGTAGTGAATTCATTCCGCCATTGGATGAAGGCGACCTTATGTATATGCCTACTACATATCCCGGCATTTCAATCGGTAAAGCAAGAGAGTTATTGCAGCAAACGGACAAGCTTATTCGCACTGTGCCAGAAGTTGAAAATGTATTCGGTAAAGTAGGACGAGCTGAAACCGCAACTGACCCTGCGCCTCTAACCATGATTGAAACCTTTATTCAATTGAAGCCACGGGAGGAGTGGCGAGAAGGCGTGACAACTGAGTCGTTAAAAGCTGAGTTTGATAAGTTGGTTAAATTTCCGGGCTTAACCAATGCTTGGGTCATGCCAATCAAGACCCGCATTGACATGTTAGCTACAGGTATAAAAACGCCTGTCGGTATTAAAGTCGCCGGACCAGAACTTGATGTAATTCAGGATATCGGCCAACAAATAGAACAACTCTTGCCAGAAGTGACAGGCACAGCGTCAGTTTACTCTGAACGAGTTGCAGGTGGACGATATATCAAGGTTGATATTTCACGAGATAAATCAAGTCGCTTTGGGTTAAATATCGAAGATGTCCAACAAGTAGTTTCTACTGCGATTGGCGGTATGAATGTGACACAAACGATAGAAGGTCAAGAGCGTTACCCTGTTAATCTGCGCTATCCGCAAGATTATCGAGATTCTCCTGAGCAGCTAGCACGATTACCTGTTGTAACACCAAGTGGTCAACGCATTGCACTAGGTGATGTTGCTGATATTCGAGTAGAGAATGGCCCACCGGGTATTAAAAGTGAGAATGCCAGAATCAATGGTTGGACTTTCATTGATATTGATAGCGTTGATGTAGGTACTTATGTTGAAAATGCTAAAGAACACTTAGCAAATAACCTGACATTACCAGCAGGCTATTCAATTACTTGGGCTGGACAATACGAATATATGGAAAGAGCGAAAGAAAAGCTCACCTATGTATTGCCTTTAACACTCGCCATTATTGTTATTCTGCTTTACCTGAATTTCAGAGCGTTTAGTGAAGTGGCTATCATTATCGTTACCTTGCCGATGGCAATGATCGGTGGGTTATGGTTGATGTATCTAGAAGGGTTTAATTTCTCAGTAGCTGTTGGTGTGGGCTTTATCGCTCTAGCTGGTGTTGCGGTTGAGATTGGCGTGATAATGCTGGTTTATCTTAATCAAGCACTTGCTGAGCTTAAGGAAAAAGCGGTGGAGCGAGCAGAACTCATCTCAGATGATGCATATCAAGATGCATTATTGCACGGTGCTGGCTTACGAGTTCGTCCAGTAATGATGACGGTAGCTACAATCATTATAGGTTTAATGCCTATTTTATATGGTACTGGTACAGGTTCTGAGGTCATGAGCCGCATTGCTGCTCCTATGGTAGGCGGAATGACAAGTGCTGTGCTGCTCACGCTTATTGTACTCCCTGCAATTTACTCAATCATTAAAAAGCCTGAAGTAAATGCCTTTAACAAAGAGCTTTCTAACGTGGAGCCTGAGAATAATGCTTAGCACGGCTAGAAAATATCACAAATGGCTAATGGCATTTGTCGGAATACAATTCCTCTTCTGGTCTATTACAGGCGTGTATATGGTGACTATGGATATTCACTATATACACGGCGAAACCTTGGCTAAGAGTGAGGAAGCCAAAATAGATTTAGCAAGTATGGATTACTCCATTGTAAAGCTAGCTGCGGATTATCCTAAAGCTAGCCAAGTTACACTTACTCAAAGTATGGGCCGTCCTTTGTATTCTTTTATTAATGGAGAAAATGGAAAAGTAGCAATAGATGCTAAAACTGGAGCTGTTCAGGCCCTTGTAGATGAAACCAAGGCTAAAGAAATCGCACAATACCATTATGCGCTGAATCATCAAATCGACAGCATAAGGTTGATTAAGTCAGCGACAAACTTGCCTGCTGAGTTGTCCCCAAGGCATTTACCTGTTTGGAGAGTGACGTTTGAGCAATTCTCCACACCGACATTTTATATAAGTCAACAAACAGGATCACTTGTTGCCAAGCGTCATGATTACTGGCGATTGTTTGATTGGATGTGGCGGTTCCACATTATGGATTACTATGATGGAGAAAACGTATCAAACTGGTTTTTGTTCTTGGTCGCAACTCTAGGTCTAATGGGAGCAATTACTGGCGCAGTATTGACTTATTACCGAGTGCTTTCCCCAAATAAAAAGAGAGTCATTTGATGCGACTATTTAAGTTAAATACAACGATACACAAGTGGCTTTCTTTATTTGTTGGTTTACAACTGCTTATTTGGTTGGGAACGGACATTTACTTCAATTTGATGGATCACAGTAAAGCCAGTGGTAATGAACTTAGAGTTCATTCTCATCATGAAGGTAGCATTACAGGCTTTGACCTATTCCCTATTAAAGACATTACTAGTAATGCTCCGCAGGAAGTAAACCTTATATGGGTTTTACATCAGCCTTACTATCATTTTGTGTTCGATAAGGGGCAGCATAGCTATCAAGAGCGCCACTCAAAGCTATTTGATGCTGTAACAGGAAAGCCATTTAATTTGTCTGAAGAACAAGTACTAACTTTGGCAAAAAACTCCTACTCAGGACAGGGTAAGTTAACTACTCCAGTGTTATCTCAACCTCCGTTTTCTGATCACGTAAGGCAGCAAAATCCTATGTGGCAAGTTGCCGTTGAGGATGAGAACAATACAACTATTTATTTAGATAGTATTACAGGTCAAGTACTTCGCCATGCCAATGATGATTTCAGATTGAAAGATCTGATGATGAAGCTTCACTTTATGGACTATGGCAATTCTGGAGGATTTAACCATTGGTTGATCATTGCATTTGCTTTTGCAACGCTATTCCTTTCAATTACTGGTGTTACTTGGCTGATACAACAGTATAGAAGTGGTTTACTGAAGCTAGGTTGGGGCACTAACAGGCAAAAAGTGGCAGTGACGTTTTCCAATGAAAATACTATTACTGACATCTCAGCAGTTGGTCGCTCAACTGTATTAGAAGGGCTAGCTAGTTCACATGTATACCTTCCTTCAGGTTGCGGTGGTGGCGGTACTTGTGGCAAATGCGTGTTCTTAAGTTCAACTAAATTACCTATCACACTATCTGAACAGGAACATTTATCTCAGGAGCAACTTAAGGAAGGTTATCGGCTTGGATGTCAGCATAGGTTCTCTGAAATTAGTTCGATTGAAGTTAATACTGATCGCAATATTGAAAATCATGAGCTAGTTGTGGTTGCGACTAATTTCATTACTCCTTTTATCAAGGAAGTGAAATTTAAGCTGAAATCAGGCAAACAGTTGGCATTTAAAGCTGGTGCATATATGCAATTTGATGTGCCAGCAGGGATGAATAGCTTACGTCCAGATGATATGCCAGAGTGCTATGAAAAATACTGGGATAGCTACTATCATGGAAAATTTTCTCATAACGGTGTAACTCGCCACTACTCATTAGTTAACTTTGACGAGGAGTCTGATGAGTTAATGTTTAATATCCGTTGGCAGACCGCAAAGAATGGTTTTAAAGCAGGAATAGGTTCAAGTTATTTAGGTTCACTCCAAGTAGGTGAAACGATAACTGCAAGAGGCCCTTTTTCTGATTTTTATGCCACTTCAAATAAAAAAGTTAGTCGCGTGTTTATAGGTGCGGGTTCAGGACTTGCACCACTGAGGTCTATTATTTTTGAACAGTTGAAAAAGCATAAAGATAAAAGTGGTTTGACTCTTATCTATGGTGCGCGAACTGAAGATGACTTGCTATACCATAATGAATTGAAGTCACTGAGTGAGAAGCATAAAAACTTCTCTTATATTCCTACTCTTTCTAATCCTTCAGAAGAATGGCAAGGGCACTCAGGCTATGTTCAAAAAGTACTTCTGCCGTATATGAACCAAAAAGCAGAACTGCATTTGGCTGAGTTTTACTTGTGCGGTCCAGAAGCAATGATGAGTGAAGTGGAAAAAATAATTACAGATGCTGGGATTCCAAGTAATCAAATTTTCAAAGATAAATTTAGTCGTTAATCCATTAAATAAATAGAGGTATATATGAAAACATTAATTAAACTTTTAACCATAATCAGTGTTGTTTTTAGTAGTGCAGTATTTGCACATGTGCATCTTGAAAAAAGCGTGCCTGCTGATAATGCAATGCTAATGAATACTCCAGAAAAATTGACATTGGGATTTAGCAAAGAGGTACGTGTAGTTAAAGTTACGTTGAAAAATAAAAAAGGTGAAAATATTAAATTTGACTTTAAACCATCAAAAGAAGCTTCCAGAGAGTTTTCATGGGAACTACCTAAATTAGCTCCAACAAACTATATCGTTGATGTGACCTATTTAGGTAAAGATGGACATAAAATGAAAGATAGCTTCGGCTTTATGGTTCATTAGTAAGGCTGTGTGATTGATATGGAAATGTATATCTGGAATACAGTCATTGTACTGTCAAAAATTGTATTTTACGTCGGCTTTGCCTGTATTGCCGGCTATACATTTTTCAGACAAATTTTTGAGCATAATGAATCTCATAGTAATGCTGTAATAGCGAATTTAACGTGGACAAGAACTTATATAGTTATGGCTTTGATCGCTAATATTACTTGGTTCTTTGCCAGTACTGGTGCAATGGCAGAAGAGGGAATTCAGGGGGCGATAGACGCTGATATATTGGCTATTATGTGGGACTCCTCTGTCGGCACTGGAGCTTTGCTTCGAGCGCTTGGGCTAGTTACCGCAATAATCGCTTTAGCTTTAAGGTTCAAACTCGCTGTGAACTCGTACTTAAAACAAAGCGCTTTAATGTTGAGTTTATTAATCCTTGCATACTCATTCACGTTACTGGGTCATATTTCTGAGTTAGGCACAATTGAAAAAGGCTTGCTTATTTTGCATGTGCTCGTTATGGCATGGTGGTTTGGGGCGTTATTGCCACTAAAACAGGCTTGCCATCAGCTAAGTTATGCAGAACTTCATTTGCTGATGGAAAGCTTTGGCAAACAAGCAAGTTTTACATTGAGCCTATTGTTGGTAGCAGGCCTCTGGCTCGTGATTCAATTGGTCGGAAGTCTTGATGCACTAATAAGCTCAAGTTACGGACAAACACTGTTGTTTAAATTGGCCCTTGTAGTGTCTATTTTGGCACTTGCTGCTAAACATAAACTAATACTCGTTCCACAACTTAAAAATAGTCAAGGCAGAGAGGCTTTATCTAAATCTATCTCGATAGAAATGGTAGTAGCTTTTGCCATTTTATCTGTAACGGCTGGGCTTACTAGTGTTGTTGGCCCTGCAAATTAAAACCTAAAAGAGAGAATGAAAATGAAAACAATAAATATATTACTCGTTTTATTAATGACGTTTAGTTTCGCAGCAAACGCTCATGGTGATAAGAACAAAGACAAAGGTTTGTTTAAAGGTATAGATACCCCAGCCGCAAAAGTTGTTTTGGCATTTCATCAAGCACTTGAAACTGGCAATCAAAAACAGGCTAGAGCGCAGTTAGCGGATGATGTCACCATTTTCGAGGGAGGCCGCGTTGAAAGGAGCGCTGATGAATATGCTCATCATCATATGTTGTCGGATATGAAGTATTTAGCAGCGATGAAGAGCGACACACTTGAACATCAAGTGACGATACTTGGAAATACCGCTATCTCTGCGTCGCGCAGTCAAACTACAGGTACTCATAAAGGTGTTGAACGCGATTATCAAGGCATGGAAACGATGGTGCTGGAAAAACAAAATGGTGAATGGAAGATTAAGCACATTCATTGGTCACATTAATTTATTGTTCAAACAACGGAGAGTAAAATGAGAAATAACAATCCATTACATCAAGTTTCTACGCCACGTAGACGCTTTGTACAAGGATTAGCTGCTGGCGGTGTATTAGCTGCTTTTCCAAGTGTTCTTCATGCAGCTTCATCTTTGCTTGCTGGAACTTCAACAGGTACTGCGCCCGAACTAAGTGGGGAAGTCATAGATCTGGTGATAGATGAGTCACCAGTAAACTTCACAGGTGTTGTAAGAATGGCTACAACAATCAATGGCTCAATACCAGCTCCTACCTTGCGCCTCAGAGAAGGTGATGACGTTACTATCAGGGTAACGAATAAATTATCAGTGCCGAGTTCAATTCATTGGCATGGGATCATTCTTCCGTATCAAATGGATGGCGTACCGGGTATTAGCTTTAAAGGTATAATGCCGGGTGAAACCTTTGTTTATAAATTTAAGCTGCAACAAAGCGGCACATATTGGTATCACTCACACAGTGGTTTTCAAGAAATGACAGGTATGTACGGCGCATTAATTATTGAGCCAAGAGAAAAGGATATTATTAGTGCTGACAATGAGCATGTCATCCAATTGTCTGATTGGACTGATGATGACCCAATGGATTTGTTTCGCAAGTTAAAAGTACAGAGCGATGTATTTAACTTTAATCAACCTACTGTTCCAGAAGTTTTTTGATGACATTTCAAATAGCAGCGTTTCAAATGCGCTACAACGCCGGGAAATGTGGAATAAAATGAGAATGAACCCTACAGATCTTGCAGACTTATCAGCATCTGCAATGACTTTTTTAATGAATGGTTGTGCGCCTTTGACAAATTGGCGTGGAATGTTTAAAGCTGGCGAAAAGGTTAGGCTTAGATTTATTAACGGTTCTAGCAATACGTTTTTTGATGTAAGAATACCTGAGCTGAAGTTAACAGTTGTACAAGCTGATGGACAAAATGTTGAACCTGTGACAGTAGATGAATTTAGATTTGGTCCCGGTGAAACTTATGATGTACTTGTCGAGCCAAAAAATGACGCATATACGATTTTTGCACAAAGCATGGATCGCTCAGGTTATGCTAAAGGTACTTTATCAATGGCACCTAACGTTGATGCACCAGTACCTTCTTTAGACCCCGTTGAGTGGTTAACGATGACAGATATGATGGGCAATATGACCCATGATAGTGTGCATTCTACAATGGCTGATACGGCAGGTATGTGGGGCATGAATTCTAATAAAATGGATCATAGTGCAATGGGTCATGGAGCGATGGCAATGGATCATAGTAAACATGGAATGACTAAAAACCCATTAGCTGTTGCTAGCACTAAAGTGCGTCATGCAAAAACAGAGTATGGAGCTTCTGTTGATATGCGTGTTGATATGCCTAGAACAAACCTTGATGATCCCGGTATAGGTTTACGTAAAAATGGACGCCGTGTTTTAACACTTGCAGATTTACATTCTCTTGAGGGAATTACAAGCCAGCAAGAGCCTGAGGCTGAAATTGAATTACATTTAACTGGAAACATGGAGCGTTATAGCTGGTCATTTGATGGCTTGGAATTTGGAAAAAGCACGCCAGTTCACATGAAGCATAATCAACGTTTAAGAGTTATTTTACAAAACGATACAATGATGACACATCCAATGCACCTGCATGGTATGTGGAGCGATTTGGAGAATGAAAAAGGTGATGTACAGGTTCGTCGCCATACTATCCCTGTACAACCAGCGCAAAGAATTAGTTTTTTAACAACACCTCATGACGTAGGTCGCTGGGCATGGCATTGCCATTTATTATTCCACATGGATGCAGGTATGTTTAGAGAGGTAGTTGTATCATGAGAAAATTAATACTAACCAATACGTTAAAACTATTATTAATAGGTTTGCCCCTTATAAGTGTATCTGTATCTGCAAAAGATGAGATGACTGAGATGGGTGATTCTAAAATGCAAGCACAAGGTGGAGATGCACCTAAAGATGCTAGAGACCCTCATGCTTATGCCGCAGGTACAACATTGACTGAAGGTCCTTATGCACTCAATAGCGACAAACGACTGACTTTGGCAGATGAGCATTCATTTTACGCGCTACTAGGGGATCGTCTTGAATATAATGAGCAAACAAACGCAGGTGTTTTTGACTTTCAGGCATGGTATGGCACTACTTTTGATAGATTAGTCATCAAAACTGAAGGAGATTTTAGCGAAGGTAATTTAGAGGAGAACCAAACAGATTTTCTATGGATACGCAATATCTGCTTATTGGGATACACAAGTCGGTATTCGACTTGATTACAATAACGAAGGTGAAAACCGCAAATGGCTAGCTTTTGGTTTACAAGGTCTAGCCCCCTACTGGTTTGAAATTGATATGACTGCGTATTTAGGAGAGCAAGGTAATAGTGCATTTTCGATCGAAGCTGAGTATGAGCTATTACTTACTCAAAAGTTAATTGTTCAACCACGAGCAGAGTTGACGCTTTACGGTAAGGATGACGTCCAAAATAACCTTGGTAGTGGCTTGTCTAGCAGTGCTATTGGTTTTCGGGTTCGTTATGAGTTTACCCGCCAGTTTGCTCCCTATGTTGGCGTTGAGTGGACAAATAAATTTGGTAATACAGCCGACTTTGCGAAGTTAAATGGGCAAAGTACTCGTGATACTGCTTTTGTTGCAGGTATCAAGTTCTGGCTCTGATGTGAAGAAATACTATATTGACTTGATGAGAGCTACCGCAACTATATTGATGGTAGCTTTCGTTTTTTGGGATTTAAACCATTTTAGTTATGTTAGGAAAGGCCTAGCTAATAGTTTTTTTGGAAAGAACTAAGAGCAGTAATAGTAAGCTACTTCTTGTTTTCAGTCGGTGCCAGTCTGGTGTATACCTATCAAGGTGGAATATCAGCTAAGAAGTAAAGTTGGCGAATGGTTAAGGTTAAAGAGTCAAGGCAAAAAACATCGCCATTGAAAGACCTACAATAGGCCATTTTATCACTTTTGATGAACGGGAATTGGATGTGCCCGGGATAGAACCGATTGTTGCAAAGTACAGCGCTTAAAGCTGAACAATTGGAAAAATGATCCCTTACTCAATACCTAATTATGAGCGTAGGGTTTTTATTTCTTTTAATGGTGCTCATGCTTGGCTTCAATCTCATGAGTATAAATTAGACACCCCTTTTATACTTGTGAAGTTTAAGCTGTTTAAAAAAGTAAAAAGTAAAAAGTAAAAAGTAAAAAGTAAAAAGTAAAAAGTAAAAAGTTTAGGTTTTAGTTCAAAGGTTGATCAAGATCATAAAATTATTTTTATAAAGTGGCTAATATTGTAGGTGCTAAAGAAGGAATGATAATGTTTGGACTTTTCAGGTGGTTTAAAATAGTAATAATAACTGTGTTGCTTACGCAGCATGGCTTTGCTATTGCTAAACCAATGAATTGTGAAGAGCATCATAATGGCTCATCCGACACGCATATTATACAACCAAGCAAAAATATGCATCATCAATCAATGATTGACAATAGTCACTATCACACTGAAAATTCGCAAGATTCTAAAAACCGTCATGGTGATGAAGACTGTGAAAAATGTAAAGCTGGTGATTGTGTTTGTTGTGAAGGCGGTTTTTGTACAAGCTTTCATTTAAATGCCTATCTTGTGGAAGCGCAAGACGAAGGTATTTGCAATATTCATTCTGAGCTAATTCTACAGCGTACACCCCTACCAAAATCTGGTATCCATCTCTTACTTTATCGTCCACCAATTATTGGCTAATCACAGGATCAGTGCGTCTTTTTTTCGCCACTCCCATCAAAAATAGAATGACTTATTCATTGATTTAAATAATCAATTGTTTTGAACGATTAGTACGATATTTGGAAAGGCATTATGAAAATGCTCAAGTTATTGCCATTTACAGTAATTAATACTGTCGATTTTGGCCGAGATTCCTCTTTTTACCAAAAATTAGTTTTTAGCTTTTGCATTATTAATCACGAATAATCACTTGACCTGTGTCTTAGACACAGGTCTAAGCTGTAGGTGAGAGTACAAACTTAGGTGAAAAACTAAGGAGTAAATATGAAAGTAGCAGAACTGTCAAAAAGCCTTGGAACGACTGCTGATACGGTGCGCTATTACACGCGATTGGGACTGTTAAAACCTGCTAAGTCAGTGAACGGCTACAAGTCATACTCGAATAAAGAAGTATCGAGACTTAAGTTCATTTTAAGTGCCAGAAATCTTGGTTTTTCCGTTGCTGATATCAAGCAAATTCTTAATGAATCTGAAGATGGTACAAGTGCGTGCCCATTAGTCAGAAGCCTCATCAAAGAGCGGCTTGAAGAAACAGAAAAACAGTTTCAAGCAATGTTGGCACTTCGAGGGAAAATGTCTTCAGCGCTTTCTCAATGGGAAGAAATGGAAGACAAAGCGCCGACTGCAAACATGGTTTGTCATCTCATCGAAAACTTTGAACAAATTAAAAAGGCATAGGAGGAAAAATGGTAACTACTAATACAAATATAGAAACCGAATCAGGCTGTTGCTGTCAGGCAAAAACTCAATCCTCTTCGTGTAAAAGTAAGGAGAATACGTTGGAAAAAACATCACAAAGCCAACAGCTCATCATTGAAGGCGCTGGGTGTGCTAGCTGTGTAGGCAAAATTGAAGGGGCGTTAAAGGCAACTCATGGAGTCGTCAGTGCAGAAATGAATTTTGCTGATAGGACTGTAACAGTTTCTGGGACAGCTAAGACAGAAGAATTGATCAAAGCTGTTGAGTCAGTGGGGTATAACGCGAAGCCAATTGATGATAGCTCAGCAACAGATGCGCTTGACGAGAAAGAGGCGGCGGATTGGGCATATTACAAAAAGCTAATGCGCGATACGTTTATTGCCCTTTCACTCGGCGTTCCTTTGATGATCTACAGCATTGTAGTTGGAGAAATGACAGTTGAAACAAACCTTGAACGCATGTCTTGGCTGGTTGTCGGTATTTTAACTTTTGGTGTTATGTATTTTTCAGGTAAGCATTTTTATGTTGGCGCTTGGAAAAGCTTTAAAAACCACTCCGCTAATATGGACACACTAATAGCTTTGGGAACAGGTACAGCTTGGGTGTACTCAATGGTTGTTGTGTTTGCACCTGACGCCGTTCCATTGATGGCTCGGCATGTTTATTTTGAAGCGACCGCCATGATCATTGGCTTGATTGATTTAGGTTTAGCATTAGAAATAAAAGCCAGAGGTAAAACCTCTGAGGCCATTAAACGTCTTATCGGCTTGCAAACCAAAACGGCAACCGTGGTTCGTGATAGCAAAGAAGTTCAGATTGGTATTGAGCAGGTTTTACTTAACGATATTGTGAAGGTAAAACCGGGTGAAAAAATTCCCGTCGATGGTGTGGTATTGGAAGGACACACGTCTATTGACGAGTCCATGCTGACAGGTGAACCGATGCCCGTTGAAAAAGCCGAGGAAGATGAGGTTGTCGCTGGCACGTTGAACAAATCAGGCATGATTTTATTCAGAGCCACACGTGTTGGTAAAGATACGGCGCTTGCACAGATCATCAATATGGTGAAACGAGCGCAAAATTCAAAACCGCCGATTGGCCGCTTGGCCGATGTTATTTCCGCCTATTTCGTTCCTGTAGTCATGATCATCTCGGTGTTAAGTGCGTTAGCATGGCTTAACTTTGGCCCTGAGCCAGCAATTGCTTTTGCTATCGTATCAGCAACTACTGTGCTTATTATTGCCTGCCCGTGTGCTTTAGGCTTGGCAACACCCATGTCTGTCATGGTCGGAGTAGGAAAAGCAGCAGAAGCCGGAGTACTTATTCGCAACGGTGAGGCACTGCAAACCGCCTCTAAAATCACTGCCATGATTTTAGATAAAACGGGCACTATTACTGAAGGGGCACCTAAGGTAACCGATATTGTTTTAGCAAAAGCTACTGACGAAAAAGACGTACTACAGCTTGCAGCAAGTTTAGAAAGCGGCTCAGAGCACCCTTTAGCGCAAGCGATTGTTGAAAGTGCTTTAGATAAGGATATTGAGTTACTAAAAATTGAATCGTTTAATGCTATTACGGGTTTTGGTGTAGAAGCAAACTGTAACAATAAAGTCCTGCTTTTTGGTAACGATAAACTAATGAAGTTAAAAGGCATAGACCTCACAGGCTTTGTTGGAAAAGCCCAGTCTTTAGCCAAAGAAGCCAAAACACCTATGTACTTTGCTGTAGATGGTGAACTTGCCGCAATCATTGCTGTCGCAGATCCCATTAAGTCAGACTCAATCTCTGCTATCAAACGGCTTCAGGCTAATGGTATACGCGTCATCATGTTAACAGGTGATAACAAGGAAACCGCTGCCGCTGTTGCCAAAAAAGCAGGTATTAGCGAATTTCTTGCTGAGGTGCTGCCAGAAGATAAAGCCAACAAGGTGAAAGAGCTACAAGGCAGTGGCGAAATTGTTGGTATGACAGGAGATGGCATCAACGATGCTCCTGCGCTAGCGTTAGCCGATGTTGGCTTCGCCATAGGCACAGGGACTGATGTAGCTATCGAAAGTGCTGACATTACCCTAATGCGTGGTTCACTTCATGGCCTTGCCGATGCCATAGCGGTAAGCAAAGCTACTTTACGAAATATCAAACAAAACTTGTTTGGCGCGTTTGTCTATAACGTAGCCGGGATTCCTTTTGCTGCGGGGGTTCTATACCCCTTCTTTGGCATTCTGCTTAGCCCTGTAATTGCAGGTGCTGCAATGGCGTTTTCGTCATTGACTGTAGTGTCAAATGCAAATCGACTTCGCTTGTTTAAAGCAAAAGAGCATTAAGGAGAATCACAATGATGGTTATTAACTTATTAGGCTTAATGTTAATCGCGCTGATTGTTTGGTGGTTTTGGCTATATAAACCCAATAAAACAATCGTTCAAGGTAATGAAGTACTCATTGAAGTGAGGGATGGCGTGTATTCCCCATCCTCAATTCAGGTGTCTGCTAGCCAGCCTGTCACTCTGAAGTTTATGCGCAAAGATCAATCCCCCTGCGCTGAAACAATGCTTATTCCTTCATTGGATATAAGCGAACAGCTTAAATTAAATGAAATTACTCAAATTACCCTATTGAACTTATCACCGGGAGAGCATGAGTTTCACTGTCAGATGCAAATGTATCGCGGTGTCTTAAAAGTCGTTTAGGAGGGCAATATGAAAAATCAACACCCTAATTTTTGGTCAACACCTACAGGCTGGGCTGCACTGGCACTTATTGCCGCAGTGACCTACTTCTTAGTGCTTGAGCATGGTCAACATACGCTGCAATTTCTTCCCTACTTGATTTTATTGCTATGCCCCTTGATGCACGTATTTATGCATGGCAATCATGGTAAACATGGTCACGATCATTCACATGCGCCTGATGAAAAAAAGGAAGAGAGCTTTCAAGAACTCACGGATAAAAATGCAGCCTATCGCGATGGCTACATACAAGGGTTAGAAAAGGCACGTAAGGAATCACATAAAAAGGAGAGCAGTGATGAATGAAACATATGATTATGGCTTATGGTCAATGGTGATACTGAACTCAGCAATTTTTATCTTTTTTGCCTTTAGTTTTGTCAAACCAAAAACATCAACTGATTGGAGAAGTCTAAGCGCGTTCTCTGCCTTTATTGTTGCCCTATTTACTGAAATGTATGGCTTTCCTTTAACTATCTATTTTCTGTCGGGGTGGCTGACGGAGACCTATCCAGAAGTAAATTTCTTTGCGCATGAAAATGGGCATTTATTACATACTTTCTTTGGATTTCAAGGTGATGCCCATTGGGACCCATTTCATATAGTGAGTATGGTGTTTATTGTTGCAGGTTTCTTTATGTTGTCTTCAGCATGGAATGTATTGCATCACGCGCAAAAACATCATCAATTGGCTACAACTGGATGGTATGCAAGGTGTCGCCACCCACAGTATGTAGCTTTCATTCTAATCATGTTCGGCTTTTTATTGCAGTGGTCGACAATCCCAACACTTGCGATGTTTCCGATCTTAGTCGTTGTTTACGTCAAGCTAGCGAAACGCGAAGAAGCACAGGCGATTGCTGAATTTGGTTCGGAGTACCACAGGTATATGGAATCGACACCAAGTTGGATCCCAAGTTTTAATAAAAGTGTAGAAGGTAAAAATCATGAAAACGTTAACTAAATCAATTTTATTTATTGGTTCACTACTGATAACCACTAGCTCATTTGCCCAAAACAATGAGCATAAACATGAAGGTGCGAACAAAGCTGGTATGCATCAAGGCATGACAATACCACATGAGAACATGGGAGAAATGCATAAAAAGATGATGGAAATGAAAAAGGAAGTCCATGCCATTAAAACTGAAAAAGATCCTGACAGGCAACAGCAGATGATGGTTGAACATCACCGTTCAATGATGAAGATGATGCAATCCATGCACAAAAACATGGAAGAAATGCCAATGCATCAACAAATCAAGATGACTGAACATCATTTAGAAATGATGGAGAACATGATGCCGCAGATGAACCGGAAAATGGAAGAAATGAAAGATAGCAATCAACAGCATTCACACAAACATTAGGAGAAAAATTATGAGCGATTTAGATCATAGAGTTGGCGTTAGAGAGCAAAATTTAGTTGTTCGAAATCTAAAGCTTAGCAATGTCACAGAAGAAAGCTGTGACGAGTTAGTAAAAGAAATAGATCAGCTTTTTGGTATAGATGAAGTTAGTTACAACATCAAAGAAGGTGAAATACACCTTGCCTATGATGCCGCAAACGTAAGCCTTGATGGGATTGAGGAGGTAATCCGTAAGTATGGCGCAGATGTTCATGATGATTGGTGGACACATACTAAAGAAAGTTACTATAAATTTGTTGATCAGAACATCAAAGATAACTCTGTTCATAAGCCTTGGAGTTGTCATCAAGCACCTTCGGGGGCTGGCCGGAAAAACAAATGAATTCATAAAAAAGTGTATAGATAATTAGTTAGTCAAATGAGGTAACAGTGATGAAAACACCCTATATAAAAGCTCTTTTATTGCTTACATTCGGTTTATATTTAGTGGGTTGTTCCAATACCACTTTTTATCATAAATACATGATGAGGGGTCAGGTAGTAGAAAGTTCTGATAATCGAACTCTAATCTGTATTGGTGCTAAGCATGGTGCAGAGGTTGGGCAAAAATACAGTGTTATTAGATTCCATGAAAGAATAGTATTGAGTGAAGGTGAAGATCCCTACACTATCGAAAAGGTAGGAACGGTACAAATTACTAAAATTGTGAATGATCATTTCGCAACTGTAAAGCTAGTGTCTGGTGACATTGCAGCGAAAGATATGGTGGAACTTGAAAACTAATAAAGTGGTGGCGAAAGCCACCACAAGAGCATAACAATAAAACTTAATGAAAAAGCTTTAGTGTTATTTTGTACAACCTCTGAGATTGTTTGCTCAGTTCTGGTTATCTTGATGCCAGTACGACAGAAAAAATGTTACATATGGATTAGAAAGGTGTGGGCAGGCATCCTAGGTCTAATCTTAACAGTTAAGGGGCCGCCGAATAGAGCTATACCTTTACATCAGCAGCATAATCAATGCTCCCGCGATCATAAATAAGTTTTCAGATAGCGATACAAATCCAAGTGGCACACTGCTATCGCCGCCTACACAGGCACACTTTAACTGGCGTTTGTCAATGTAAACGGCTTTGAAAACTGAAATTGCTCCAACTGTGCCGATAAACAATGAAAATGGTGCCACTGCGAGAGGCTGTAGTTGGGCAACCATACCAATACCTGCATATGCTTCAATGAAGGGATAAATATAACCATATCTTATCCATCTCATCGTTAGTAAATCATAAGTAATAAACGAATTTGTGAAACTGTATAGGTCTTTCAGTTTTTGCACCGCTAAGAGCGTCATTGAAAAAGCTATAAATAGCATCAGTGTTCTGATGGAGATAAATGAGTCGGAAACAAAATGTTGAAATGCGACAGCAAGAAGGAGACTGTAACTAATTTTGTGTAATTGCCTATCTCAAATTACCCTTTGGATGGGTTAAGGATAGGCAGATGAACATGAATAAGAAAGAACTTGAAGCTTTCGCAAGAGAAGCCGCCAAAGGGATTAAATCCTCTTAGGACCTAAACGAATTTAGCCAGATGCTCAAGAAAATCACCGTTGAAGCGGCACTAAATGCAGAGATGGATGAGCATCTAGGTTATGAGAAGCACCATAAATCAACTTCTACAAACAGTCGCAACGGTAAAAGTACTAAACGAGTTAAAACTGAAGATGGTGAATTTGAACTCGACACTCCTCGTGACCGTGAAGGCTCCTTTGAGCCAAAGTTGGTCAAAAAGAACCAAACCCGCTTTACGTCCATGGACGATAAAATCCTCTGGCTTTACGCGCAGTGTATGAGTACCCGTGAAATCGTCAGTGCATTGGATAAATGGTATGGTGCTGAGATATCGCCTACGTTGGTGTCTCGTGTCACGAACGCGGTTATTGAGCAGGTAATTGAATGGCAATCTCGCCCTTTAGACGCTGTTTACCCTATTGTTTACCTAGACTGTATCGTCGTTAAAGTTCGCCAAGATAAACGGGTTATCAACAAGTCCATTTTTCTTGCATTAGGAATAAATACCGAAGGCCATAAAGAGTTGATGGGAATGTGGATTGCCGAGAATGAAGGTGCCAAATTCTGGTTAAATGTGCTGACCGAACTTCAACAGCGTGGTGTAGAAGACATCCTCATAGCGTGTGTTGATGGCCTAAAAGGCTTTTCAACACATTATTCCCTCAAACCAACATTCAACTGTGTATTGTGCATATGGTGCGAAATTCATTGAAGCATGTTTCATGGAAAGACTACAAGGCCGTTACAGCAGACCTCAAGCGCGTTTACCGCTTAGCCACAGAAGATGAAGCCTTACTTGAATTAGAGCGCTTTGGTGATGCCTGGGATAGCCAGTATCCGCAGACTACAAAATCATGGCGCAATCATTGGCAAAATCTAAATACGCTTTTTAATTATCCTGAGGATATTCTAAAGGCAATCTACACAACCAATGCGATAGAGTCGCTTAACAGTGTGATTAGGAAAGCGATTAAGAAGCGAAAAGTCTTCCCGAGTGATGACTTAGCAAGAAAGATGGTTTACCTTGCAATTCAAGATGCCAGTAAAAAATGGACAATGCCCATTCAAAACTGGCGTCAGGCGATGAGTCGATTTATCCTCGAATTCGAGGAACCCCTCGAAAGACATATAAACTAAGTGGCAGCTACACAGAATCTGTTACGGGGTCAAGACATTGGCGAAATTTGCCTTAGTTAACAATCTAATTAAATAATTCAAAGCTCAACTTCATTATGCTCAACTCTCTAAAATTGATTAGATATTAAAACTTTACCAAACAAGTGCATTAAGACAGGAAATGTCTAAGTTAAAAAAAAGGTAGCCTCAACCAAAGGCTACCTTTTTTTATACTAGAGTTCTTTGGAGGAGACTTTAGTATGTTGTTAATGTACCACAAATATTCTCTTAACCCCCCAAAAAAAGTTCAATACGAAAGAAAATCTCAGAATTACTCAAAAATCCCACTGTAGAATTTATTTACGTTCTCACAAAAACAGTTAGCTATGAATAGCATAAAGTTAAAAAGCACAATCATAGTCTGCCTTACACTACTAGGCTTATATGGGTTAGCGGAATTATTTTTTGCTCGCTTCACATTTTCTTTTCCTACCTTTCAAGAGCAGTGTTTGTATGCTCGCATGTTCATAGTCGACAAGCGTGATAAGGATATTAAAAGGGGTGATTTAGTTGCATTCAAATTTAACAAGGAAGATAAAAATTTTGATAAAGGGCTGAGCTTCATAAAAATTGCAGCCGGTGTTCCAGGAGATGAAATCAAATACTCGCCAAATGAAATGTATGTAAATCGAGTCGAATCTGAAATTGCTGGAATGACGCATGCCATTAATTTCTTACAGTTAAACCCAAAAGAGTATGAGCGACAAATCACCTTGAATGAAAATGAATTCTTTATGGTTGGTGAGACTATTTATAGCTATGACAGCAGGTTTTGGGGGCCAATAAATGAAGAGGACATTTTGGGAAAAGCATATGCAATTTTTTAAGTCGATAGTCTTTCTTTGTGCGTTTTCAGTTTCGGTAAGTGCCAATCAAAAAAACGAATATGATGTTTCTAGTTTTCAAGACGCTGCGAATAAGGCTGTCGAGAAAGCCAAAGAAAATGGGTGGTTAAAAGATATAGATAAGCCAACAATTCAAGAGAAAGATATAGCTTTAGCCAAGTCAATTGCAGATCAGGCTGTTGTTATTTCCAGTGAAACAATGAAGAGAGCGCTTCCACAACAACAAAATAAGATTGATTTATTAGAAGGTACAGATGGCGCTATTTTCGTAAGTTTCTCAATGCCCAGAAGAGCACTTATTGATGCCTTCCAAGTGATTAAAGAGCATAACTTAACAATTTTATTTAGAGGGCTAGAAAAAGGGGCTACACACATATCATCGACGATGAAGCTTATTCAGAAATTAAGTGCCATATCAAAAGTAGAGCCAAATGTAGGAATAAACCCACTAAGATTTAAAGAGTTTAATGTAACCGGTGTACCAACTATCGTCATAAGAAATGGTAATAAGCATCTTATTGCTCAGGGCACATTGAATGCGCAATATGCAAAAGAGCAGTTTGATCAAAAACAAGGCGATTTCAAGTTTGAACCATTAGGTCAATTATTCAATATTGACGAACCTGACATCATAGAGCAAATGAAAGCTGTAGCAGGCAAGATTGATTGGGCTGAGAAGCAACGTTTAGCAAAAGAAAGGTTCTGGAAGAAATATAAAACTTACCCTCTCCCCACGTCAGATGAATCTAAGCAGTGGCTAATAGATACGACTGTTCGCGTAACTCAAGATATCAAAAATGGCCGTGGAGAAATATTGGCTCGAGCTGGCGACATAACAAACCCTTTAAAACAATACCCTATGCATTTAACCATTTTTGTAATTGATCCCTATGTGAAGTCACAGGTTGATTGGGTTAAGGAAGAATTAAAATCGATATCAGGACAGTTTCAGATTCATCTAACCCATATGGATAAAGACAAAGGGTGGGATGACCTTAGTAAGTTTCGAAATGAGTTTGGGGCACCAGTTTTCATTTTGCCTAAACAAGTTATTGAGAAATTTAAAGTGGAAGCTACACCAAGCAAAATCGAAACACAAAGCAATGGCTATTTACTGGTACGTCAATTCGATTGGAGTGAAAAATGAAATTAATTTTAGTTGGGTTAGGCGTTTTGGGTGGGATCTATTTAAGTTACGAGTACCCCACTGTAGCAAAGCAAATTTGGGATACCGCTTGGCATTACTTTCTAATCGCATTTAATTGGTTAGAGTCAAAAGTGGGCCAATTGTAATGCGCTTTACATTGATTTCCCTTATTTTCTTAGTTGCTTTATTTTCAACGCAAACAAAAGCTGAAGGTAACGCATGCAATAACGCGAATGTATTTAGCAACATAATAAATGAAGTTTGTTGGTCGTGCTTCTTGCCAGTACGATTGATGGGAGTAGGTCCAAAACCAAATGGGGCTGCACCTGACCAATCGATTTGTGCTTGTAATGATGCTCTTGGAATCCCGGAGTTTGGCTATCAACTGGGGTTTTGGCAGCCGTCTAGATTAGTCGAACATGTGAGAGTTCCATGGTGTGCACCCGCATTAGGGGGAGTTAGGCTTCAGGATGATCTATTTTCATTGTCGACTGGAGTGGATGTTAAAAGCTCCGGTGGTGCAGACTTGGCAACGTACCAATACCATTACTATTCATACCCATTATTTGCGATGTTGGAAATTTTGTATTTGCCTAAATGTGGTGGTGAATATACAGATTTTGATTTGATGTACCTTAGCGAGATTGATCCAACTTGGAACAATGATTTGCTCTCAATTTTACTATCCCCAGAAGCATTTATATTTGCAAATCCAATTGCAAAAGCGTGGTGTACTGCGGATTGTGCCGCAATTACAGCAGGAGATGTTCAAGAATCTACATATGGTTGTGCTGGCTGCGACGGAAGTCTCTATCCATTTACTGGAAATGTTTATCATGGTGAGTCTGGTACGCGTGTAACTTCTCTTTTGACACAACGTGTACTTGCGAGTTTGCACCGAAAGGGGTTGGCTAGAAAAACAATCGGAGAGGATGCAATGTGTAAACCCGAGTTTTGGCCAATGATCCCCAAATCCCAGTATAAGCTTTCGATGCTTCATCCCGTAGCTGAAGCTGATATAAACTCCCCCAATGGTAAGTGCTGTCACCCATTGGGGGAGTCTGAACATAAATGGTCTACAGCGGCAGGTGGTAGAACCATCCCAGGTCTTGAAGACTACCTATATTTACTGTGGCGGTTTAATGACTGTTGCGTAATTAGTTCTGGTATTAATGTGCCTTCAAAATAGTGAGTAATTGTACTTTCTGTTCCAAAACTGGAATGGTTTCTGAGAAGAATGGAATAGAAAGTCTTTTATGACAAGGCTTTTAGCGCGGAGGGGAATATCGATATTTTTGATTTTCTGATAAGTGTTATTCAGCCATAAATGCTCTTTGAACAAGATATTACTCCACGTATTGTCAGTTATGAATAAAAAAACACTATATACGCGACTTTCCTTCTTCATAGTATAAAAATGAATCAATTAGTGACATTGCGCATTAGGGGGGGGTTGCAATAAGATCTGTAAGTAGATGGAAATATTGCGTAAATGTAAAAACTAGTGCTATTCTAGTTTCGCTATTCAAGGAAGGAGTTTGTCCTCGTGTTGTCATTCCAAACCCTCGCAATGTTGTTCCTACTGGCTATTTCTAACTTAAGTATTTGGCTTGCAGATGGTTTCATTACATTTATTGCATTTACCGATAATGTCGCAAGTATGACTTTTTCACAGCTACTCAATGCAATGACAGAGCTTAATTTGTTTGTGATTTTAGCATTACCTGAATACTGGCATGCGAATTCCCATCATTCATTTTTGGAAGCTCCAGCATTTTGGTTTGAGCCTGCAACAAGTATTGCTGCGTTCATCACGTTTGGCTTGTTATTGCTATTTTCAAGTATTGTTCATTCGTTAATAGGTTACACAATTGCAGCTATCATGCTTGTACTTGGGATTGGCTATATGTTAGTCAGCTGGGGTATTTTAGTGGATGTAACAGAGCCACAGCAGGTTGGCTCATTTTTAAGCATCGGTGTACAGGGCTTGTTAGTTCATTCGATATTTTGTTTTGGATCTTTGCTATTTATAATAATAAAAAATGCGTACTACAAAATATACTCTATTAATAATATTAAGCTTGCTCAGTCATTTTTGCATTGCAGGTGATGTAAGTTGGCAAAAACAAGCAATAGAGCAAACAAGGCTCAATGTTATTTTTTTGTTAATATTGCTATTTTTGCCGTTGTACAGGAATTAACATTATGGCAATTAGTAAAAAATAACGAGCCAATCAACATCATTATTAACAAAGTGAGTTAGACACCTTAACACAATTATTGAATCGTCATGGTTTCCATCAAAGTGTTAACAAGCTTGATGATAAATCTGGGTTTTTATTAATCGCAGATATAAATAACTTTAAACCTATTAATGATCGTTTTGGGCATAATATTGGTGATAAG
>NZ_JBPCHJ010000002.1:0-1014105 GCF_054923805.1 Pseudoalteromonas sp. GB43 | reverse complement strand
GTACACAAAGCTGAAGGTTCATACCCAGGTGGTGTTCACCTTGAAATGACTGGCCAGCACGTGACTGAATGTACTGGTGGTGCATATGGCTTATCTGATGAAGATTTAGCACAGCGCTACCGCACTCAGTGCGACCCACGCCTAAATGCAGATCAAGTTTTAGAACTAGGTTTCTTAGTTGCTGATTTATTAAAAGACGCACGTAAGTAACACTAAGTTATCCAAAAAAGGCTGCATATTGCAGCCTTCTTTAATGTCCGATACTAAAATAAGTTAGTACTTACGTCTTTCAAGACCAGTATCAGATATAATCTTTGCAGAAATTTCTTCTACTGAATGATGAGTCGAATTTAAAAATTGAATCTTCTGTTTTTTATAAAGCATTTCTACTTCACGCACTTCGATACGACACTGTTTTAAAGACGCATATTTTGAATTAGCCATACGACGCTGGCGAATATCGGCAAGGCGAACAGGGTCAATCGTTAAACCAAAAAGTTTATGTTTGTAAGCTTTTAAACACTCAGGCAGGGTGCCTCTTTCTAAATCATCTTCTGTCAGCGGGTAATTCGCCGCTTTGATACCATATTGTAATGCCAGGTATAAACTAGTTGGTGTTTTACCGCTTCTGCTAACACCTACTAAAATAATGTCGGCTTCAGCATAGTTTTTAATGTTAGCGCCATCATCATTGGTCAACGCATAGTTAACCGCATCAATACGAAAATCATAACTTTTCTCGTGCATCGAATGCGTTCTATGAACCTTTGGTACTGGCGCAACTTTTAACTCTTGAGAAATTTTATCACTGTATTGTGATAAAAAGTCATAACACACCGCGCAAGACGATTTAATAATTTCACTTAGCTCGTGGTTTACAAAAGTGAAGAACACGAGTGGCTGTTCTCCATCACGTTGCGCTGTTGAATTAATTAAGTTCTTAACTTCAATTGCTTTTTTTTCTGTTTCAACAAAAGGAATTGTTTTGTGATTAAACTCAACAGGAAACATAGATAAGGTCGCATGACCAAAGACTTCAGAGGTGATTGCTGTTCCATCAGAAATATAAAATGCAGTTCTCATATTTAACCTTTTTATTACCTTTATCTGCAAAATAGGGGCTTCACGGTTTACGTGAGGTCTGTTGCCAGTGTAGAATGACTACGACCTTTTTAGAAGGTTTTCTTTCTTAACTCTCACAGTTAGTACTACAATTTGTTTATGGAGAAGATCCGTGCAAGAATACGTTCTCTGGTATCAAGAGCTTGGTATGCAAGATGTTCCTCGTGTTGGCGGTAAAAACGCTTCACTTGGTGAAATGATCTCAAACCTAGCTAACGCTGGTGTTCAAGTGCCAGGTGGTTTCGCTACAACCGCTGATGCATTCAATGAGTTTCTAGAGCAATCTGGATTAAACTCAAAAATCCACGATATTTTAGACACATTGGATGTGGATGATGTAAATACACTCGCTAAAGTCGGTGCCGAAATCCGCCAATGGATTATCGATACACCATTCCAACCTAACCTAGACCAAGCCATCCGCGACGCATATAGCCAACTACACGGCGACGCATCACAAGATGTTTCATTTGCAGTTCGCTCATCTGCTACAGCAGAAGACATGCCAGACGCTTCATTCGCAGGACAACAAGAAACGTTTTTAAACGTACGTGGTATTGATGCAGTAATGACTGCAATCAAACACGTGTTTGCCTCACTATTTAATGACCGCGCTATTTCTTACCGTGTTCACCAAGGTTATGATCATCGTGGTGTTGCATTATCAGCTGGTATCCAACGCATGGTTCGTTCAGATAAAGCAGCTTCAGGTGTTATGTTCAGTATTGATACTGAATCTGGCTTTGAAGATGTTGTATTTGTCACTTCAAGCTATGGTCTTGGTGAAATGGTTGTACAGGGTGCTGTAAACCCAGATGAATTTTATGTTCATAAACCAACTCTTGCTAACGGTAAACCAGCGGTAGTTCGCCGTAACATTGGTTCAAAAGCAATCCAAATGATTTACTCAGCGGATGAATCACATGGTAAGCAAGTTGAAATTGTTGACGTAGATTCGTCACTTTCAAACAAATTCTCAATCACAGATGCTGAAGTTCAAGAACTTGCAAAGCAAGCTGTTATTATTGAAAAGCACTACGGTCGTCCAATGGACATCGAGTGGGCAAAAGACGGCAACGACGGTAAACTTTACATCGTTCAAGCACGTCCAGAAACAGTTCGTTCAAACGAAGACGCTAACGTTATGGAGCGTTTCCAATTAAATGGTACAAGCACAGTTGTTGCTGAAAGCCGTGCAATTGGTCACAAGATTGGTTCAGGTACTGTACGCGTACTAGATTCAATTGATGAAATGGACAAAGTACAACAAGGCGACATTCTAGTTACTGACATGACTGACCCAGACTGGGAGCCAATCATGAAACGTGCCGCTGCGATTGTTACAAACCGTGGTGGACGTACTTGTCACGCGGCAATCATTGCTCGTGAATTAGGTATTCCTGCAGTTGTTGGTTGTGGTAATGCAACTGATTTAATTAAAGCAGGCCAAGATGTAACTGTATCGTGTGCCGAAGGTGACACAGGTTATATCTACGAAGGTATTTTAGATTACGAAGTACTTACTTCACGTGTTGATGAAATGCCAGAATTACCAATGAAAGTTATGATGAACGTAGGTAACCCTGATCGTGCATTCGACTTTGCTCGCTTACCTCATGCCGGTGTTGGCCTTGCGCGTGTTGAATTCGTAATCAACCGAATGATTGGTGTTCACCCTAAAGCACTTCTTAATTTTGATGCGCAATCTGACGAGCTAAAAGCTGAAATCTCAGAAATGATGGCAGGTTATGAATCACCTGTAGAATTCTATATTTCTAAGCTTGTTGAAGGTATTGCAACACTAGGTTGTGCGTTTGCACCTGAGCGTGTCATTGTTCGTATGTCTGACTTTAAGTCAAACGAATATGCAAACCTTGTTGGCGGCCAGCAATATGAGCCAGAAGAAGAAAACCCAATGATTGGTTTCCGTGGTGCAGCACGTTATATCTCTGAAGACTTCCGTGACTGTTTCGCTTTAGAGTGTGAAGCGATTAAACGTGTTCGCAACGAAATGGGTATGACTAATATTGAAATCATGATCCCATTTGTTCGTACGCTTGAAGAAGGTAAGCGCGTTATTGAATTACTTGAAGAACATGGCCTTAAACGTGGCGAAAATGGTCTGAAAGTAATCATGATGTGTGAATTACCATCAAACGCGTTACTTGCAGATGAGTTCTTAGAATATTTTGATGGTTTCTCTATCGGTTCAAACGACTTAACTCAGTTAACATTAGGTCTTGACCGTGACTCAGGTTTAATTGCCCATCTATTTGATGAGCGTAACCCTGCAATCAAGAAACTATTATCAATGGCTATTCAAACTGCTAAAGCAAAAGGCAAATACGTAGGTATTTGTGGTCAAGGTCCTTCAGATCATGAAGACTTTGCAGCTTGGTTAGTTGAGCAGGGCATTGATTCTGTTTCTCTAAACCCAGATACAGTATTAGAAACTTGGTTATATCTTGCTAAGAAATTAGCCGACTAAGTACTTTATTTAATTAAAATAATGATTCTGATATAAAAAATGCCAGCACTTAGCTGGCATTTTTGTAGCTCAATTAGAAATCAGCGAGCAAGTTTTTTATCGATATAAGCACATGACTTAGTCAGAGCCTTTTGGCACAAGGTTAAATAATCACGCGCTTTAGGATAGTAAAAAGATAAACAGAAAAGTCCTGCAATAAAGAAGATCAGCGACGGTCCGGGAATAATAACAAAAACTAAACCCAATAACATGCACAAGGCACCTAAACTGATTAATGCAATTTTTTTCATCTGACTATCTCATTTGCTGCTTTAATACACAGTATAAAAGTATTGCCCCCGAAATCGATAAAAAGAGTGTTACAAACTGTAAAATCTTCAATTTATCTTAGCTATTAGCATGATATAATTTGCAAAATGCCTTAATTTATCACCGTCATGATAGCAACAATAAGCCAACAACAAGCCACCACAGAACTCGTTTCTAATTACTTAGATACAATACAAAAACAAGGTTTTAGTGGTGATACCGATGCAAGCTTTTCTACACGTTTAAGTTTATCAACCGATAACAGCGTTTACCAACAGGTACCTCAAGGTGTCATCTTTCCAAAGTCAGCAAAAGACATACAACTTGCTATGCAAATTGCTTCTCGTGATCCGTTTTTATCACTGACTTTTGGTCCACGCGGAGGTGGTACAGGTACTAATGGTCAATCGCTAACCCCAGGTATAGTTGTTGATTTATCTCGCTACATGCGTGAAATTTTAGAAATCAATGTCGAAGAAAACTGGGTGCGCGTGCAAACGGGTGTAATAAAAGACCAATTAAACGACTTTTTGCGTCCTTACGGTTTTTTCTTTGCGCCCGATTTATCAACAAGTAACCGTGCAACAATCGGTGGAATGATAAATACAGATGCATCAGGTCAAGGCTCTTTGGTTTATGGCAAAACAAGTGATCACGTTTTAGGCCTAACAACTTATCTTGTTGATGGCACTGAAATGTCAACAACCCCTATGCCTATTGAAAAAGCAAAAGTAATTGCTGAACAAAACACGACAGTAGGTAAGTTATATAAAACAGTTCTTGATATTGGCCTTGAGAATCGAGACGCTATTTTAGAAAAATTCCCACGTTTAAACCGTTTTCTGACCGGCTACGATTTAGAACATATTTTTTCTGATGATTTACAAACCTTTGATATGAGCCGATTAATTACTGGCTCCGAAGGTTCATTAGGTATAGTTACTGAAGCAAAACTAAATATTACGCCCATTGCTGAATTTAAAACATTAATCAATATTAAATACGATAGCTTTGATTCTGCACTTCGTCATTCACCCTTTCTAGTCGCAGCAAATGCAACTTCTGTAGAAACAGTCGATAGCAAAGTACTTAACCTTGCTCGAGAAGATATCATTTGGCATTCAGTATCGGACTTAATAACCGATGTTGAAAACAAAGATATGCAAGGGCTCAACATGGTTGAGTTTAATGCGGTTTCACCAGAAGACATTAAAGATAAAGTAGACACTCTTTGTAAGCTACTCGATGAATGTGTTGAAAAACAAACTAATGGCGTGATCGGTTATCAGTTAACGAATGACAAAGCTGATATATTAAAAATTTATGCAATGCGTAAAAAGTCAGTGGGCCTTTTAGGAAATGTAAAAGGCAGTCAAAAACCGTTAGCTTTTGCTGAAGATACTGCAGTACCACCAGAAAACTTAGCCGATTTTATAGTCGAGTTTCGTGAACTTCTCGATAACCACAACCTTCAATATGGTATGTTTGGCCATGTTGATGCCGGTGTATTACACGTACGACCTGCTTTAGATATGTGTGATCCAGAGCAAGAAAAATTACTTCGCCATATTTCAGATGAAGTCGTTAAACTGACTGCAAAATATGGCGGATTGATGTGGGGTGAGCACGGAAAAGGATATCGAAGTGAATATGGCCCTGAATTTTTCGGCGAGCATTTATTTACACAACTTCGAAAAATCAAAGCGGTATTTGATCCAAATAATAGAGTAAACCCAGGTAAAATCTGTACGCCAATTGAAAGTAAAGACTCACTCGTTTCTGTTGATGATCAAAAGCGTGCCTGGTTCGACAAAGAAATTTCTATCGATGTTAAAACTGAATTTAATAACGCGATGACCTGTAATGGTAATGGTCTGTGTTTTAACTATGATGAAAAATCACCAATGTGTCCATCTTATAAAGTAACAGGTGACCGCCGTTATTCACCTAAAGGTCGCGCAAGTTTAATGCGCGAGTGGTTGCGCCTTCAAGAGTCTGAAAATATTGATTTACTCAATGTCGAAAAAGAATTAGTTAATGGCGAAGTAATCACTTGGTGGGAGCGCTATCAACATAGTCGCGATAAGAAAAAAGGCGTTTATGATTTCTCTCATGAAGTAAAAGAATCAATGGACGAGTGTTTAGCTTGTAAAGCATGCACTACTGCTTGCCCAATCAAAGTTGATGTACCAACATTCCGTTCACGCTTTTTAAATTTCTACCACAGTTATTATGCGCGCCCAGCAAAAGATTATTTAGTAGCAGGCATCGAACAAACTGCGCCGGTGATGGCAAAATTTGCTAAAGTGGTAAATCCAATAGTAAATACAAAACTTGTTTCAGGATTAATTAAAAATACCATTGGTTATGTTGATACGCCAAGTTTAAGCATACCGCAACTTTCTAAACGTATTTCAAAAGATCAGCATTTTAATTTTGAATTACTTAATTCACTTTCAAAAGAACAACAAGCTGAATATGTACTGATAGTACAAGATCCATTCACGAGTTTTTACGAAGCCGAATTAGTCGAAAGCTTTATTAAAGTCATTAAAGCGTTAGGCAAAAAACCTATGCTATTACCATTTAAACCTAATGGTAAAGCACAGCATGTAAAAGGGTTTTTAAATGAATTTAAAACAACAGCAAAAAATGCTGCTGAGTTTTTAAATTCACTCAGTGAAATCAATGCTCCTTTAGTTGGGCTCGATGCATCTTTGGTTATGTGTTACCGAGATGAATATGTGTCAATTTTAAAAGAGAACCGTGGAGATTTTAAAGTTGAGCTTGCGCATGAATGGCTTCAAACGCAAAACTTTAAACAAGTTACTCTTGCCACTACAACGAGTTCGCCATTTAAATTGTTGAGTCATTGTACTGAAACAACAGCAATGCCGAATGCATCTAAAGTTTGGCAAACCATTTTTGCTGATCTAAATTTACAGCTTGAAACTACCAGTACGGGTTGTTGTGGTATGGCAGGAACGTACGACCATGAAAAACAAAACCAAGAAAATTCACGGGCTCTTTATGAAATGAGTTGGCAACCAATTATTTCAAGTAATGAGCCTGAAACTATTTTAGCAACTGGCTTTTCTTGTCGTAGCCAAGTGAAGCGCTATGAAAAATTTAAACCAAAGCATCCACTGCAATTAATTGCAGAGCTACTTTAAGTTGTAAAAATAAAAAAGGCGCTCAACGCGCCTTTTTTATTGGTAACTTTTTGCTATGGGCTTGGTACTCATGCCATGAATGAACACACTAAATAAAATGGTTGTTAATGTTACTGTGGCAATTTGTTCTTTGTTTTCAATTACTGTATCCATCACCATTAAAGTGAAAACGATAGACGCCAAACCTCTTGGACCAAACCACGCAAAAGTAAATTTGTCTTTGAAATTTAGATTAGTAAACATAAGTGAAAGGAGTACCGGCACAATTCTAAAAATCGTCACACTTAATAACGCATAAAAAATAATTGACCAAGTGATATCATTCACAATTAAGTGACCACATACAAAACCGAATAAACACCAAATTAGTAGCGCAACAAATTCAGCGATATGCTCAGAGTCTTTAACTAGTGTTGAACGAATTTTTTTAGGTGCTAAGTAATCAAATAAAAGCCCCGAAACAAAAACAGCAATAAAGCCACTGCCATGAAAATTTTGTGTTAAAGAGAAAATAGCCATGACTAAGCCAATCAATAAAAATGGACTGCTATTATTTGCAAAGTAATGACGTGCTAATGCTATTTTTAAAAGTGGAATAAACACAGCCATCGACACGCCTGCAACAATAAGTGCTACACCTAACTCTCTTGCAAAAACAAGTAAAGTATCAATTGTCGTTACAGCACTTTCTGGATTTTGAGCTAATAAAAGTAAAATTAAAAAGATGGGTACGCAAAGGCCATCGTTCAAACCACTTTCCGTATTTATTCCTTCGCGAACTTTCTCTGGAACCGATGTGCATTCTAAAATTCCTTTGCTAAGCGCGGCATCAGTCGGCGTTAAGATTACCGCAATCAAAGCAGATTGAAAAAGTGATAACTCCGAAAAGAAAAACAACCCGCCAGCTACACCTAACAGTAATGTCATCGGCAAAGCAACAAAAAGTAACAGGCTAGGGTACTGATAACTATGTTTTAATACGGGAAGTTTTGATTTGGCGGCATCGGTAAATAAAAAAATACTTAAGGTTAATTCAACCAAAGGTAAAATGTCACTGAGTCCGGCTTCGCCTAACTTAAACTCACTCGGCAAAAAGTAAGACATTGCAATTCCGACCAACACAAAAAACATTGGCCCGGTAATTTCTGTTCGCTCTAATTGCCGAATCGTCAGTGAATAAAATAATAAAGCTAAGCCAACTGATGCCAGTATTGTATATTCCATTACACTTTCCTTTTTATTCCGGACTTTGCACGTTCTTTTATATTTGTTTGAATATAGATTTGATCTGTCGTAGCAATTTTTGCATGACCTAAATCTTCAGATAAATGTTTTAGCGGTCTTGTTTGGGCATCGTGTGTTGCACCGGTATGTCTTAACCAGTGAGCAGTGACCGCTTCAAGTTGTTCCGCATCATCTTTAAAGCCGTCATCTAAAAGAGATTGTTTTGCTAAATCAAAACTTTGCTGAACCAAACGACGAATTTGACGAACAGTCATTCCACCTTTACCACGAATTTTATGAACTAACGGCTCAGCTTCATCAACGCGGGGCAGGGCAGGTAAACCACGGTAAAGCCTATAACGTTTTAGATATGATATAAAATCTTCACTTAAGGTAACATCACGTAATTTATTGCCTTTACCCATAATTCTTAGAAACCAAAAACCATCATTATCTTGCCAAAAATGTGACATAACGGGTGACCACTGAGGGCGCTCGGATAACTCAGATATTCGTAAGTACAATCCTTTTAAGCAAGCAAGTGTGAATAAATTTCTTTCTAAATCAGGTTGTTGTTCACATAAATCACGAGTAACACCAAAAACATATTCCCATTGAATATCACTAAGTGTATCGGGAATTTTAATTTGCGATTGCACAACTAAGTAAGGGCTATTCTTTTTAACAACCGGTACAAAGTTAGCAAAGGTTTTTTCTTCTAAAATTGCGAACTTATAAAAAACATTTAAAGCTGTAAACATAGCTGCGAGTGTTTGTTGGCTAGCAATATTTTCTTTATTGATGAAAGGGCGCCAATTTGTATTTAGTCGTCTTATGCCTTGTTCATCTTTATAACGCCATTGCACTGAACTTGACAACCAGGCTGAATCTGGTTCAACCATAAAATCAACATAGGCTTCAATATCTTCACGTTTTAGATCAAATACCGATTTTTCAGCAAACAACCACGACCATAAACAAAAACGCTCAAGCTCATTTCGAAAACGATTAAATGTGGCTTCTGATTTTCGGTCATACACATATAAAAACTGATAAACAAAAGCTAAGTCATTTTTTGATTCAGCAACAGTCAATCCAACTTGATGTATAAAGTGTTCAAGTTCTGGATATTCTGTTGCAAGAGTATCATCTTCAAGATGGGCAATTTGGTAACGCAGTTGTTTTAGTGTATCGACGAGAGCAACGAGCATAATGATGTAATATCTTGTAAAATAGCTAGTTATAAGATTACCATAAAGTCCGATACTGTCTAGTATTGGACTTAATATATCTATAGTATTTGCAAAATTAACTAGATTGCCATACTAATATTCAAGGAATATGTATGAAAAAGTTTATCGCTATTAGTTTAGTTTTAATCACTACAATTTTAACCGGTTGTGCTACAACAGGAAGTGCATCTCCCGATGAAAAACGTGCTTTAGTACAAAGCATGAAAAACAATACATTAAGTGAGCTTTACGCTCAAAAACCTGATGTTAAACAACAAATTGCTAACTCTGCTGGTTATGCGGTTTTTGATAATGCCAATGTAAATGTTGTTTTAGCCAGTTTTGGCGGTGGTTATGGTGTAGTAAAAAATAACTTAACCGGTAAATCAACTTACATGAATATGGGTGAAGCAGGTTTAGGCTTAGGTTTAGGTGTTAAAGACTTTAATGTTGTGATGGTTTTTCATAATCAAGCAGCAGTAAATCGCTTTATTGAACATGGTTGGGCATTCGGTGGAAATGCAGATGCAGCAGCAAAATATGAAGATAAAGGTGGTGCTTTAGTTGCCGAAGCAATTGCCGACCAAGTAACTGTTTATTCCTTAACCGAAAATGGCCTTGCGTTACAAGCGGTACTTAAAGGCACTAAGTTTTGGGTAGATTCTGAGCTAAATTAAGCTATTTTAAACCCTTCTAAAAGTGGGCTAGTTAGTAACCTAACTCCCACTTTTAATTATTTTATTCAATTTAACATAACTTAATTTATGGGTAATTAAGTATAATTTGTTTCTAGTAGTTAATTTACTTGTTTATATCTATTTTACTATCTTTTATGAGTACTCATTTATCGCTCTTTCAATTAATAAGTTCTTTGAACAAATAGCTAGTTGTTTTTTATAGTTCTCAAGAGATTAGTTTGTTATGCGTAATTATTTTTAATGTATTACTCTAACAGTTTAGATGTTAAAGCTTTTTATATTTTTAGCATTTAAACCTATCTCGTATATCTGCTCTTGCTTTGCTTGCACAATGCCCATTCAAAATAAACGACCTAATTTTGATAACTTTATATCTTTTCATTTGATGTTCCACATCAGAAGTAGTTCGGGGTTTTTTAAGTTATCTCTTCTTACACCTCCTAGGAAAATTCAGATTTCTTGGATAAACCATTAATTAAACTTAACTTTTCATTTTCATCTTAGTAGCATATCCATACTTTAATACTAGAAGAGTTGCTCTTTTAACATTTTATGCATTTTCTTCAAACTTTATAACTATAATTATTAGCAGGTCCTATGAGAAAGTTTATTTTGCTGACAATTTTTTTGTATTTGGGATGGGAATATTACGTTACAAATAATGGTGGTACATCTATTACTGAGGTAGTCAATAGCCGTGTTATAGCACCTTTAAAAGCACGCTTTAATAAGAGACAACAAAAACGCTTCTCTACTAATGAAAGTTATTTCGAATGTGATGGCAGACAATACTGTAAGCAAATGACATCCATTGAAGAAGCCTATTTTTTCAATAGGCATTGTCCAAATACTGATTTAGATAGTGATTATGATGGTGAGTTATGTGAAGGTGATCCTAGGTTTTAATTTCTATAGTTTAACTTTAATTCTAAATTCTATTTAGAATTAAAGTTTTCCTCCGCATTTACGAAAAATATGAATTTTCTTAATTCCATATCAATTACTTAGGTGTAAATTGATATAGGACAAAACTTATTTAAATAAGACTTTCCTTGTTTATTTCACAATAATAATATCGGCAATAAACAATACTTTACTATTATAATTATTCTAAAAAAGTGAACAGCACTGTGAATAGCCAACTAATAAATAGCAATGAAGTTAAATTTTCTGAATCATCTATCCTATTATCAACTACAGATTTAAATAGCAATATTACTTATGCCAATGATGAATTTTGTAAAATAGCCGGATATTCCCTCGACGAAATGGTGCATAAACCACACAATCTCGTTCGTCATTCTGATATGCCAAAGCTTGCTTTTGCTGATTTATGGCACCATCTTAAAAATGGTCAATCTTGGATGAACCTGTTAAAAATCGATGTAAAAATGGTGATTACTACTGGGTGAATGCCTTTGTAACACCTATTAAAGATAAAACTGGTAATATCATTGAATTCCAATCAGTCAGAACCAAACAGAGTGATGAAGTTGTACAAAGAGCAACTGCTGAATATGCAAAAATAAACAACAACCAAAAGTCTCATGCTACAGCAGTAAAGTATGATGCCACTCTTTACATAAGTGCCCTGTTGCTAATTAGCTTTTTATGCTCGCTGGCTGCCCTATTCAGTGCTGGATTTAATATTTTTAATTGTGTACTTGTACTATTTTTAGCATCAGCTAATGGGCTTATGTATTTTTGGCGCCAAAAATATTTAGCACTTATTAGTAAAGCAAAACAAGTATACGATAACCCCATAATGGCTTACCTGTATTCTGGTACCAATGATCAATCTGGCTTTGCATATCTTGCACTTGAGATGCAAAAAGCAAAACTAAAAGCAGTTGTTGGCCGTGTGAATGATGTTAGTGTGGGTGTTAATTACAATGCCCAACATTGTGCTGAGTCTGGCCATAATGTTACGGAGCTTTTAAATAAACAAACTGACGAAGTTTCACAAATTGTTGTAGCAACAGAACAAATGACCGCTTCTATTGATGAACTTTCGTCTAGCACGATGAAATCAAGCCAAACTTCTGAGTTAACGAATCAAGCAACAGAAGACGGTTCACTTGCTGTTAGACAAACTATAAATTCAATTAGTGAACTTGACGAAAAACTCAATGCCGCAAGCAATTATGTAGAAAACTTAATCCAAGGAAATCAAGATATTGTGGCAATTCTTTCTGAGATTAATGCCATCGCAGATCAAACTAATTTACTTGCTTTAAATGCGGCAATTGAAGCAGCCCGCGCAGGTGAGCATGGCAGAGGGTTTGCGGTAGTTGCAGGAGAAGTACGAGCTCTAGCGTCTAGAACTCAGCAATCAACAGAAGAAATTAGCAATGTATTAAATCAACTCACCCACGCTTCGAAACAAGCACAAATTGCCATGAATGACGGACTAGATTTGTCGGCCAAAAGTGTTAAGCTTGCCCATCAAAGTGGCGATAGTTTAGACCATATTAAAGCGCAATCAATCAAACTAAGTGAGCTTAATAGTGTTGTAGCCCAAGCGATAAAAGAACAGCTAACGGCAAGTCAATCGATCGCAAGAAATATAACAGCAGCTCAAGATTTTGCTCATGACTGTAAAGAGCTTGATTAAACTTCGCAGCAACTTTGTGAAGCATTACTCAGTAAAGTGACAGAACAAACATCCTTGATTAGCCAGTTTAAGTAGTTAAAGCAAAACCACGATTATTTGATAAGGTTTATTTTCGGTGTGTGCTTATTCGTACATACCGTATCAAATGCCTCTGCTAGCCGTTCGGTTTCTTTGAATACTTGTTGCCAATATTTGATTCGTATATCAGCATCAAGTTCTGTAAAGTCTTTACGATCGGGAATTTTTCCATAAGGTAATGAAGCGACAAATTCCGCTGATGGGGTGATCATCACTACGTTATCATAGTTACTCGGGGTAATACCGCGCTTTAGGCTCTTATCAAACCAACCTGCCTTTGGGCTATTATTGAAATGCGGATATAATATGAGCCCGTCATTATGAATACTTAAGTCAAAGTGATAATCGATAATACCGCCATCACGATACATACCTGGTGGTGTTCCTGTTATATTTTTAATGCCTTGCATCACTAATGGAATAGAGCCTGAAGCAAGCAAAGCATCCGCTAAATTATCTTCGCTTAGCTCTATAGTATGGGTATTGAAAGTATTGTTATCGGAAAACGATAATTGACTATCTGCAGGCTGAAATACATAACGCTCGTATTGCTTGCTTAACAAACGCCTATTCATTCTATTGACTAAGTAGCTTTTAGATAACCCCATTAACTGCATCACTTTGTTTTCTGATGCTGTAAAGCCATTCGATTTTGCAACGATAAAGTGAGCTTTAAAAATAGGGTTGTTAATGATTTCTTGAATACCATTTTCAGCAAAAACAGTGCTTAATAACTCTCGTGCTTTTGTTGTTATTTCTTCTGGTTTTGCTTTATTCGATGAATAACGTGTTTCAGAGTATGACTTTGCTAATCGCGATATTGCAGCAACAGGGTCATTTTGTGCAAAACAGGCAGCTCTAAATGCCCCTGCACTTGATCCTAATAAGTTTAAAGGTATGGTACGGTCTTTAAAAAATTCACCAAAGAGATATTTATCCAAACCAAATAATGTAAACCATTTGGGTCCACCGCTTGCCCCTAAAAATGTATTGAACAAATCGGCAGACAGGCCTTGCTCTTGAATTACTTTTGCAGCACTTGGCCCTGCATAAATATCTATCATGGTTACTTTTCTCGTTATTGTTTTAGCTTATTTACGCCAAATCCCTTGTTCTGTTTGACCTTGAACCTGCACTTTTTCAGAGTCAAACCTCGGCTCTTGCCCTGCTTCTCGTTGACTATGGTAGTCTTTTGTCACAGATAAGATCGTTGGCGTTAAGCGTATGATAGCGATAACGTTCACCACTGTCATTAAACCTAAAGCAATGTCTGCAAGATCCCACACTTGTTTAATGGTGGCCGATGCGCCCCAAATCATCATTGATAAATATAAACAGGTATAAATACCTCGGCCGAGTTTATTATCTAGTTTAAATAAATGCAGGTTACTTTCTGCATAAGCATAATTTGCAACCACAGAAGTAAACGCAAATAAACAAATTGCAGCCGCTACAAAGTAAATGCCACCAGCAGCCATATGTGCTGTCATCGCTGATTGAGTTAAGCGGATCCCTTCCATTTCGCCGCTAATATCAATATCAGCTAATAAAATAATCACTGCCGTACAACTACACAGTACAATTGTATCGAAAAACACCCCTAGCATTTGAATGTAGCCTTGAGTGACTGGGTGATTTGGTACTGGCGATGCACAGCCAGATGCATGGGGCACACTCCCCGCTCCGGCTTCATTCGAATAAAGCCCTCGCTGAATACCATTTTTAATTGCTGCGCCCATAGCCCCTGCGCCTGCCTCTTGTAAGCCAAAGGCTGAAAGTAAAATATCTTCAATCATCGCAGGCACTTTACCGATATTCAGTAAAGTAATTATGATAGCGGCGAGTACAAATAAAATGCCCATGACTGGCACAATGCGTTCAGCAAAGCGGGCGATTGCTTTAAAGCCACCTAAAATAATAGAGCCTGCCAGTATTGTGATCACAATGCCTGAATACAAAGTTGGAATTTCAAATGCGTAATTGAGAGCATCGGTAATGGTATTCGTTTGCATGGCACTGAACGTAAAGCCATAACCAAGAAACAAGCAAAAAGCAAAACACACTGCAAGCGCTCTACTGCCTAAGCCTTGCTGAATATAATAAGCAGGCCCGCCCCTAAACTCACCATTTGCATCTCTGACTTTATAGACTTGCCCAAGTACGCTTTCGGCAAAGCCCGTGGTCATGCCCAAAATGGCAATCACCCACATCCAAAATATTGCGCCACTGCCTCCTAACGAAATAGCAACGGCAACCCCTGCAAGGTTACCAGTACCTACTCGTGCTGAAAGACCAGTACATAAAGCTTGAAACGAACTAATTGAGTTTTTATCGGTGCTGCTACTCGACTTTAACAGGCTAAACATATGGCGAAACTTAACCAATTGAATCGCTTTTAGTCTTACCGAAAACCAGATCCCAGCAAACAGAAGAATATAGATAAGAATTTGGCCTTCTCCCCAAAGAAAACCATTGATTGTCGATACAGCACTGTTAAACATGGCAAGCCTTTATTGTTCTTATAGATAAAAAATCACAAAAAGTGAATAGCTAACCACTTTAACTCTATTTACAAATATCTCAAGTAGGCAATGGGATTAATTACCCGAGCCTGCTCCCAACTAATTTAGCAGTTGTTGCTGTAAAAAGGCACGACCTGCCGCTAAGCCTAATTTGTGATCATAGCGGAGATCTGAATCTGTACTACCCAGCAGTTTACTGCGTAATTTATCACCTGCAAAAATTTGTGTGATACGGGCATCACTTGGCGGGTTTGCAATGAAATCTAATTCATCTTGATAAGCTTGTTCGTGTTGAACCAAGTAATCAATGGTTTTAGGGCAATAACCCGATACGCAAACGAGTGATTTTAACTTATTTACCCATTCAGATTGCACTTGAAAGTTTTCATCAACAGTACGAATAACCACAATATCACGAGCACCACGATTATAGGCCTCTTTCACAGGTAAAGGTGCAGCTAAGCCCCCATCTAAATACATATCATGGACTAAATCAGTATTAGAGCTTTGAATAATGGCATCATTTGCGGCCTTGGTTGTTAGCCAAGGCGTTAAGTTAACGCCATCTTTATATAAAAACGGTAATGCGCTTGATGCTTTTAACAAGGCCAACCATTGTGTATCTTCACCATTTGGGCTCAAGTAATACGGTTTACGATCAGCCGCGTTAGTGGTTGTGATCAACAATTCACGATTACCTAAATTTTGCGTTGCTGTTTTAAAATCTAAGGCACGGTTTACTTCTTTGGTTTTATCAAAATACCAATCAAGGTCAACAATGCTTTTACCAAACAGCCCGCGACCAAGTTGGAAAAAACGTTTATGCCGCGAAAGTCCTCTGATCAAACGTTTTGCATAGCCTTTTTGACGCGCTAAATAACTTGTTAAGTTTTGTGAGCCTGCTGATGTACCAATGAATAAATCGAATGGATCGTAATTATTTTCTAACCACGCATCGAGTACACCTGCAGTAAAAATCCCTCGTTGCCCACCACCCTCAGCGATTAATGCTGTTTTTGTTTGTGGTTCTACTGCGGCAATTGTTTGAGATTTCACGGTGCACCTTCCTAGGGTAATGGTTAATAAATGTATTGTATAAAGTTAAATTCAATCCTTAAAACGGATTATATAAATTGAATTAATCTATAAAACCGTTTGATAAATGAGTGTCAGGGCTTAAGCAATGCGCATAAAAACTCATTACACGCATTCACTATTTGCTAAACCGTATTAGCGCATGATGCTTGCTAATATTTCCAGCGCATGTTGTCTGTCACTCAATTCATACAGGTCATTTGTAAAAATAAACTCATCAACCTGTAGCGTTTGTTTAATCATACTCAGCTTATGCTTAACGCTCGCTTGACCGCCCACAACAGAAAGTCCTAAAAAGTTTTCTACTTGCATTTTTTCTTGCGCTGTCCACAACCCTTCCATTGTTGCAACTGGCTCTTTAAGCCAAAGTGGCTTGCCGCGCATAAGTGCTAAGATACGTTGTTTCGCTGTGGTTGCTAAAAACTGTGCTTGTTCGTCGGTGTCAGCGGCAACAACGGGTAAACCAAGCATGACGTATGGCTTATCTAATACCTCAGATGGTTGAAATTCTCTGCGATACAATGCAATGGCATCTTCAACAAATCGTGGCGCAAAATGCCCAGCAAATGCATATGGCAAACCTTTTTTTGCCGCAAGTCCAGCACTATAAAGACTTGAGCCCAGTAACCAGATTGGCACATTAGTGTCTTCACCTGGGATTGCGCGTACTGGAGAATCACCTTTATATGGGCCAAGTAAAGCTTGCAGCTCCGTTACTTCATCATTGAAGTGCTCAGCGCGTTGTTCATCACGGCGCAAAGCACGGCTGGTAATTGGGTCACTACCTGGGGCTCGGCCTAGCCCTAAATCAATGCGACCGGGGTATAAACTCTCTAGGGTGCCAAATTGCTCAGCAACCACCAGCGGTGGGTGGTTAGGTAACATCACTCCACCCGCACCTACGCGGATATTCTGAGTTTTACCTGCGATATGACCTATCAGTACTGAAGTTGCGGCACACACGATACCGCGCATATTATGATGCTCTGCCATCCAAAACCGATTAAAACCCAGTTTGTCGGCTGTTTGTGCATAGGTAACGCTATTTGCTAGTGTTTGCGAAACGGTTTCGTGCTCTTTCATTGGGCTCAATTCAAGCAATGAAAAAGGTGTGTTGCTAAGATCTGACATTCGCTCTCCAAAGTTTAACTCTTTATAATTAGTTAATGAGAGCGAATGGCTTTTTTTCAAATGCTAATTAGGCACGGCTTTGTTGCTGTTTTTCCACCTTTAGGCCATCAGCATCGATACCACGCTTCCAATAGGCCGATGCAACAATGTGTTCACGATCAATTTCAAAACTGCTTGTAATTAAACGGCGAATTGCCTTCACCAAATTTGCTTCTAGTGCCATAAACACCATAGGTTGCGCGTTATAACCTGCGCATAAGCGAGTTACTTGATCGAGTAGATCAGTTTCTGGCTCATCTGTAACTAGCCATTCAACACTATGTTGGCTGTGTGCTTCAATTTGCTCAAGCTCAATGATGTCGGCTTTATCAGCAACATGAATAATGACATCGACAGTGGCATCTTGTGGCAGGGCTTGTAAGTAGCCATTGATTGCATTGACAGAGGTTAAATCTGCCAGCATTAAATAATGTGTTTGCGTAAAATCAGTGAGTTTTTTAGGGCCCGGGCCTGCTATACCGACCTCGTCGCCTACACACGCATTTTGTGCCCAGTTGGTTGCCACACCTTGATGTTGGTTAACCACAAAATCGAGGGTAATTGCACCGTTAACAGGGTTGATATCACGAATAGTGTAAGAGCGCATTAATGCAGGATGCTCAGCGTGTAAATCAAGTTCAACCTTAGATTCACCGGCATGCGGGAGCAATACCTTTACGTACGCACCTTTTGCATCTTGCGGGAAGTCAGCAAACTCGTCTGAGCCAACAACAATTCTTTGTAGATGCGGGGAAATACGTGTAGTACTTAATACGTTTGCACGACGAACTTTTCTAGCCATCTTGGTCTCCTAGCTGGTTAAATTGCACAACGCCCCAATAGTTGATATAGTCAACTATACGCTTTTAATTGACTTTGTCAACTAAATCCACCAACTGAACTTAGGTGAACCATGCCACAAACCTCGCTTTCTTCTGCTTTATTTACACTGGCACAAAGTTACCGTGTCACTGTACGCGAAGCCATTAACGCCAACGAGCTTGGCCTTAATGCGCTGCATGTACGCTGTTTACATATCATTGCCGAAACACAGCACTGTACCGCCAATGATATTGTTACCAAAACAGGGCGTGATAAAGCACAAATAGCACGCTTAGTAAAAGAGCTTATAAAGCTTGAACTGGTTTCTAAATGTGCCGACGAAAATGACAAACGCTGTTTAATTTTATCGTTTACTGATCAAGGTAACGCCCTGTTCTCGCGCTTAGAAGTTGCAGAGCAAGAGGTTGATGCTAAACTTTGCCACGGTTTAACTGATCAGCAAGTACGTGATTTCATCGCTATTGCCACAACTATGATCGAAAATATCAATCACAACACGCCGTGATCTTATTGGCAAGATAACCACAAACCACTATACTGTACAAATGTACAGTATAGTGGTTTTGTTATGCGTGTTATTCCTATTTATATCGAAGCTGGCGTATGTGGTTTTGAATCACCGGCAGCACAATACAAAGAGCTAGGCTTATCATTAGATCAGCTATTGATTAAACACCCTGATGCAACATTTATTGGTATTGCCTCTGGCGAATCAATGCAAGGTGTGGGGATTTTTGATGGTGACTTATTACTGGTTGATCGCGCCGAAGATGTTAAAAATGGCGATGTCATTGTCGCGAATCTAAATGGTTTATTTGTTTGTAAGCTATTAGATAAACACAATGCTCAGTTATTATCAGCCTCGCCTAAATACCCCGCGGTGCAACTACGCCAATCGGATGAGTTTCAGTTAGAAGGCGTGGTTACTCGCTCAATTCGCTTACATCGCAGTAGTAAAGAGCTGTTAGCATGTACGCCTTAGTCGATGCTGTGGCCTTTTATGCCAGCGCCGAAAAAGTATTTGATCCGGCTATTCGTAGTAAACCGGTTGTGGTGCTCACCAACAACGATGGCTGTATTTGTGCCGTGTGCCCTATTGCACGAAAGCTGGCTATTCCAAAATTTCAGCCTTATTTTCAAGTAAAGAAAATACTCGAAGATAACCAAGTGGTGATCCGCTCATCTAACTATGAGCTGTATGCGGATTTAAGCGAGCGAATGATGAACGTGATTATCGCTTTTGCGATAATCAGCACATATATTCTATTGATGAATCATTTTTAAACTTTACTGGTTTCAATAAGCTTATTCACGATTGGCATCGTTATGGCCATGATATTCGCCGTACCGTATGGCGCGAAACAAAGCTACCTGTTGGGGTTGGATTTGGCCCAACAGCCACCCTTGCCAAAGCCGCCAATCATGCAGCTAAAAAACTCCCCGGCTTTGATGGCGTTGCAGTGATTGACTCAGAAGCTTCACGGATAACCATTTTAAAAGCCATGGACGTACAAGATGTTTGGGGCGTTGGTCGACGCTTAGCTAAAAAACTCAAAGCAATGAATATCAATACGGCTTTTGATTTAGCCGAGCAAGATCCTCGAAAAATGAAACGCCTGTTTAGTATTGTATTAGAGCGCACAGTGAACGAGTTACGCGGAAAAAGCTGCTTAGCCTGGGATGAAGTACGCCAAGACAAAAAAGAAATTTTTTCGACCCGCAGTTTTGGAGAGCGTATCACTGACGCCACCGCGCTGAAAACGGCACTGATCAATCATTGTGTCATTGTAGCAAGAAAACTACGTGCGCAAGGTTCACACACTCAACGCTTATTAATGTTTGTGGCCAGCTCTCCTCATCAAGATGGCTATTATAAAAAGTCCTATATTTATGAGTTTAGTGTCGCCACCGCCGATAGTTGCGTGTTTGCCAATGCTATCAGCGAGGTATTTGATCATCTTTATAAACCAGGGGTGCGATTTTATAAATGTGGTGTAGGTGCCCTAGAGTTATCGAGCCACATGTTTCAGCAACCTGATTTGTTTCAAGCACCTATCGATAACCCTAAACTGATGCAGTGTCTTGATAGCATTAACACCCGTTATGGCGTGGGTACCCTTGCCATAGCCAGCGAAACTCCTACGACCCGTTGGCATATGAAACGCGCTTACTTATCGCCTCATTACACAACCCGCTGGCATAACCTACCGAAAATACATTGTTAAAAGTAATGGAATAACTGTAGTTTTAACTGCTGCTCAGTACTTTGTTGATTTTGATAAACATATGAACTTCTTAATCCCCAGTTTTGAGCAAGTGCAATTTGCCAATGAGCAGCAAGCTCAATTTGATGATTTGTGCTCGCATCATTAGCAAGCCAAAATCCCTGTGCTGTTAGAGCAAGTTTTTGCGCATCACTTGCTTGCCAAATTAGTCCAAATTCTGTGCCAAAGCCAAGCGAGACTGAATCAGTAAGCTCTCCAGCTTGTAATAACGAAGACGCAAGAAAGTAACTTTGAAAGCCTGATGCATCACCGAATGATTTTCCATAACCGCCTTGTATGAAGGCTCTTCCCTTACGTTTATCGTCAGTAGGTTTACGGTCAAAACCAACACGCATATTCCAAGACCAAGAGTCAAACAAACGATTATCTGGAGCTAACGACATTGCATCAATAAAATACACATGCTCTAAATAGACATTCCCCTCAGAGTCTAGATCTCCCTCTATATCAAAAAAGCTAATTTGCGCGCCAGGTATAAATCCACCAGCGTTATCTAACAAGTCATGGTACGCCATTCGATAACTAAAACCGTAGCGATTTTCTGAATACTTAAAATGATTAAATACCATTCCAAAACGACTAGAATCATGACCTTTTTCAGGGCTAATGCTGGGTGTTACAGGTCTTGCAAAGGGCGAAGGCAAAAGTAATTTACTACGCTGGTGCAGTAAGGCCGTTAATCTAGGCGCAATTGCTTCACGTTCTAAACCTTGGTCGTAGTATTGATAATTTAACCACTCGTATGCCATTTCAAGTACAGGCACAGCTTGTTCCGCTGTTAAAGAAAACCCACTGAGTGGTTCGCCATTTTTTAATTTACGTGCAATATCAATTTGTTCATCAGTCAACTGGCTTTCGTAGTTAATTAGCATGGTGCCAGATGCAGGACGATATCGAGGCATAGATAAAAGTTTGTGTTCAGCAAGTGCTTTGACAGTATCAGAAGGAATAGCATGACTAGAAAAATTATTAGTTAAGTTAAGATCATCACGTGCCACTTGCAATAGCGCTAATAATTGATAAGAACAATTTTCATCAATAAAAAAATAGTCAAATGTAGCCCATTGCAGTTCCCATAAATGCAGTAAAACACGTTGAATTTCAGATTCAGACAAAGCTAATTTATATTCCCACATATCACGGGATTCCAAATCATTATATTCACGAACCTTGCGATAATATGGCATTAATGTGAACTTACCAGGATACTGACCTATAAGCCCCTTAAGAGCATATAAAGCTGCATTATCAGTTGCATCAGGTTCAGCAGCAAAATTGACTGCAAAAGCAATCAGTTCTCTACTGCGAGTTTGATCTTTAGCATCAATTCGTAACAAGGTATGACCAAACATAGAAGCTGGATCATTCATAAAAGCGGTAGGAAAAACTAAAGTCATCCCCTTTGGGTTTATAAGCTTTTGCCATGTCTTAATTTCAGGGCAAGCTAACTCAGGCCACTCCGAATAAAAGCTTTGCTTTAACCATTGATAACGAGCAGGGAACTGACAAGTAACATCATTATTCTCACTCTGAAACGCTTCGATAGTAGCTAAAAGTTCAGCATGAGGATCAAACTTTCCATTAACCGAAAGAAAAAAGCTATGGCTATCAACCTCACTTTCATATGAACCCGAGATTGATTGCTGATAATGGCCTAATTTAAGCCAGTATGGATGGGAGGCGATATTGTGTATTGTTGTAGCAGAATAAGCCGAGCTACTCAAAACAAACGAAGCAACAATAAGAAATTTAAACATAAAATAAAAAAGCCCTAAACGGGCTTTAGATAAGAATATTAACACTTAAGATAAAGTGTAAGAAGATAGCTGTGAGTCACTCGCTACAAGGTTATTAAGGTTTTCTAGTACAGTTTGAGAAGTAACATTTTCAGAAGTGAAAACGTGAGTAAACTGAGCCTGTACTAATTTATTAAACGCCGCTTTATCTTGAGCTTGAACACCCCAAACTTCCGCAAGTGTATCTAGTGATTCGCCTTCACCACGAGACATATCGCGCGCAAGTTGTTCCATGTTGCCATCAATAAATGTTGCTACTTTAGTTGACGCCGTAACAGTACCTGTACCGTCACAACCTAACGTACCAAATGTGATACCAAAAGTTTGGTTACCAGATGTACCGTTTGTCGTCGCACCTAATACTTTAACAACTTTACCTTCTTGGTTTGCGAAAAGTTGCGAACCTAGACCACAGCCGATATCTTGATCAGCCATCGCATTAGAAAGTGGAAGAAGAGTAAGTGCAGAAATAGCAATAATTTTTTTCATATCCTGAATCCTTTAAGATAATTCGTTATTAGAATTAATAACGCATGAACAGCTTATCTATAAATAGCCTCAGTACAATAAGTAATTTCCGAAATTAGGAAAAAACACCGTTATATGATTAAAAATCAGCCAACCTAGCACCTAACAAAGCACATAAATCGTTAGGATCTATAGAAATCTCTAATCCACGTTTACCCGCGGAAACATATACTTTTTCATAATTAGATACTGATTGATGAACAAACGTCATTAATCGCTTTTTCTGACCTAGCGGACTCACCCCACCTAAAATATAACCTGTCGTGTTTTCGACTTTTTGTTGTGGAGCCATCTGCACTTTTTTAACCTTTGCCGCCTTTGCTAGCATTTTCAAGTTAACTTGCTGGCTCACTGGCACAATAGCAACCAAAAGCTGATGCTCAGTATCTTCAAGTACTAAAGTTTTAAATACTTGCTCAGCAGGGAGCTTTAGCTTCTCAACCGCTTCAAGACCAAACTGTTGCTTTGAAGGATCATGTTGATAGCTGAGCACATCAAAATTAATACCTTTCTTTTGTAATAAATTAATAGCCGGTGTCATTACTTCTTCCAAATACTGAATGCTGAACGATAAAAAACATAACGTGAACGGTAGTCTAAAAGCAATTAATCAAAGCCTACAATCGTACTAATTTAAGTAAAATGAACTACACTTAAGTGATAGACACTACGCAAGGTAATGAAAATGTCTAGAGCTAATAGCCTATATCTGGTTAAGCAGTTACTTATCATACTCACCCTGTTGTATACGATTAATTTTATCTGCAACGAATACTTAGCGTGGAACTCCTTTATTGATTGCCAAAATAAATGTCAAACACTTGGTCTAAATAAAGGGAAGATTCAAAAAACGGTATTCTCTGATGATGTAACATTGTGCAGATGTCTTGATGATTCTGCCTATTATGTTGTATTAGATTAAATCTGAAAATGCCGATTAGTAATAGGGTCAATTTAACGTATTATAAATTAGGTATTAATTTAACAAAGGAAGATAGATGTTTTTAGACTACTTTGCACTGGTCATGCTAGTGTTTGTAACGGTAGTAATATTTTATGGTGTTATTGCCATTCACGATATTCCCTACGAAATTGCCAAAAAACGTAATCACCCTCACCAAGATGCCATCCATTATGCCGACTGGGTTAGCCTGTTTACCCTACATGTGCTGTGGCCATTTTTATGGGTTTGGGCGACATTATGGCGTGATGACCGTGGCTGGGGGTTTAACCAAATTCAAAAGGAACAGGAAGACTTAGCTGACAAAGTAGCTAGCCTGACAGCCACGGTTGCAGCACTACAAGCACAAATAAATGCTCAATCGAATAATAAAGAGAACTAGACTATGGATTTGTTATTAATTCTCACTTATACCGCATTGTGCATTGGTATCTTTAAAGTGTTTAAAATCCCACTTAATAAATGGACAGTACCCACCGCGGTACTCGGTGGTGTGGTACTGATAGGCGCTTTAATCCTATTAATGAACTATAATCATCCACATTCAAATATGGCCAGCAGTGCCTATGTCACAACACCCATTGTGCCAAATGTACGTGGTACCGTTGAAGAGGTTGCAGTAAAGCCAAATCAGCCGGTTAAAAAAGGTGACTTATTGTTTCGCATAGACGATACCTTATATCGAGCCAAACTAAATCAAGCGATTGCCGCTTTGCAGGATGCAAAACAGTCAGTGCTCGGTTTAGAAGCGAGCTATAAATCAGCACAAGCCAGTGCCCTAATGGCTAAAGCTGAATATGATCGTAGCAAGAAAGAATACGAACGTTATGAAAAAGGCGCAAAAAGCGGTGCTTACTCAAAAGGCCAAGTTGATAATAAATTAGGTGTATATTTAGCAGCAAAGGCAAGCTACGAAGCAGCACAAGCCGAAGAGTTACGCCAGAAACTAGCATTTGAGTCTGAAATAAACGGTGAGCAAACTAAAATTGCCGCAGCTCGCGCTAATTTAGAGCAAGCTCAATTTAACTTAGACAGCACAAGCGTTTATGCACCTACTGATGGCTATGTAACACAACTAACATTACGCCCTGGGATGATTGCAGTACCAATGCCATTACGCCCAGTAATGACCTTTGTGCACAAAGAAGATGCCGTTTACGTCGCTGCATTTAGACAAAATTCACTATTAAGACTCGAGTCTGGCTACAAAGCAGATTTTATTTTTAAAGCTATTCCGGGCAAAACCTTTGCAGGCGAAGTAATCGATGTATTACCTGCGATTGGCGAAGGGCAAGTGCAAGCACAAGGCACACTGATGGGCACTGAGTTTTTTGCTCGTCAAGGGCGCGCAATTGTCACCTTAAAAATCACCGATGACATGAGTGAATATCACCTGCCACAAGGAACAAGCACAGAAGTTGCAGTTTATTCAGAACACTTCGAACACGTATCAGTGATGCGTAAAGTATTGATCAGAATGAAAAGTTGGCAAAACTACCTATTCTTAGATCATTAAGGCATAAAAAAGGCGCTTATCAGCGCCTTTTTATTCTCGAACTCAAGTTACTTAACTAGAAGTTACTTAGTTAGGTCATCGAAGAATTTCTTCACACCATCAAAGAAACCTTTTTCTTTTGGACGGTTTTTAGAGCCATCTTTACCCATGCTTTGCTCAAGCTCTTCAAGCAATTCACGTTGACGGTCATTTAGATTCACTGGCGTTTCAATAACCACTTTACAGATCAAGTCACCTTGAGCGCCACTACGTACAGACTTAACACCTTTACCACGCATACGGAACATCTTGCCCGTTTGGCTTTCTGATGGGATCTTCAGTTTTGCACGACCATCCAGTGTCGGCACTTCAATTTCGCCACCCAGTGCTGCTGTCGTAAAGCTAATTGGAACTTCACAATACAGATTATTACCATCACGTTGGAAAATCGGGTGTTCACGAACAGAAACCTGAACGTATAAATCACCTGCTGGTGCACCATGCATGCCCGCTTCACCTTCGCCTGATAGACGAATACGGTCACCTGTATCAACACCCGCTGGGATCTTCACTGATAAGGTCTTAGTTTTTTCTACGCGACCTTGACCATGACAGCTGTCACATGGATCAGAAATAATTTGACCTGTGCCCTGACACGTAGGACAAGTTTGCTGAACCGCGAAGAAACCTTGGCGCATTTGTACTTGACCAGCACCATGACAGGTAGTACATGTTTTTGGTTTAGAACCCGCTTTTGCACCGCTACCATCACATGGCTTACAGCTAACCCAAGTTGGTACTTTAATTTCGACATCTTTACCACGAACAACCTCTTCAAGGCTTAAATCCATGTTGTAACGTAAGTCCGAACCACGTTGTTGACGCGATTGACGACGACCACCGCCACCACCAAAGATATCTCCAAACACATCACCGAAAATATCACCAAAATCACCATGACCGCCGCCGAAGCCACCGCCATGACCGCCACCACCTTGTTCAAAGGCTGCGTGACCATATTGATCATACATCTGACGTTTTTGGTCATCAGTTAGTACTTCGTAGGCTTCTTTTACTTCCTTGAATTTAGACTCAAGTTCTTTATCGCCTGCGGTACGGTCTGGATGATATTTCATCGCTAAGCGCTTATACGCTTTTTTTATGTCTCGTTCGCTGGCATCTTTGCTCACGCCGAGAACTTCATAATAATCGCTTTTTGACATATCTATCACACTACTCTTTTTACTGCAGTTACACTGCGTAAGGTAAGTCGAACGACTTTACCGTTTATATACATGCAAAAGGCGCGTCAAGCGAAATCGCTGGCGCGCCTCAATCATTTCATCCTAACTTAATTGGCTAAACAAAGCAGCCATTAATGCGTTAGGCAGAAGCGAAACAAGCAATTACTTGTCGTCTTTCACTTCTTCGAACTCTGCATCAACAACATCGTCGTCTTGTTTTGCAGAAGATTGTTGTGCACCTGCATCCGCACCACCTTGTTGTTGCTGTGCTTTAGCTTGTGCAATTTCCATTAGCTTTTGTGACTTCTCAGCAAGAGCTTGAGTTTTCGCTTCAATCTCTTCTTTGTTATCACCTTTAATCGCCGCTTCTAGCTCAGTAAGCGCAGCTTCGATTGCTTCTTTATCTTCTGCAGGTAATGCATCACCCGCTTCTTCGATTTGCTTGCGTGTACCGTGAACCATTGCATCAGCTTGGTTACGAGTTGCTACTAGCTCTTCGAATTTCTTATCTTCTTCAGCGTGCGCTTCAGCATCACGAACCATTTTTTCTACTTCATCGTCGCTTAGACCTGAAGAAGCTTGGATTGTGATCTTCTGCTCTTTACCTGTATCTTTATCTTTAGCAGATACATGTAAGATACCGTCCGCATCTACGTCGAATGTTACTTCGATTTGTGGCGTACCACGTTGTGCTGGGCGAATACCTTCTAGGTTAAATTGACCTAGTGATTTGTTATCGCTTGCACGCTTACGCTCACCTTGTAATACGTGAATCGTTACCGCTGATTGGTTGTCTTCAGCTGTTGAGAAAACTTGTGATTTCTTAGTAGGAATCGTCGTATTTTTCTCGATTAGCGCAGTCATTACTTGACCCATAGTCTCGATACCTAGTGATAACGGAGATACGTCAAGTAGAAGTACGTCTTTAACGTCACCAGCTAATACACCACCTTGAATCGCTGCACCTACTGCAACTGCTTCATCAGGGTTAACATCTTTACGTGGCTCTTTACCAAAGAACTCTGCAACTGTTTTTTGAACTAGAGGCATACGTGTTTGACCACCAACAAGGATGATGTCATTTACGTCGCTTACTGATAAATCAGCATCAGCTAGTGCACGCTTAAGTGGCTCAATTGACTTAGTTACTAAGTCTTCAACAAGTGACTCAAGTTTTGCACGAGTAACTTTCACGTTCATGTGCTTAGGACCTGTTGCGTCAGCAGTCACGTACGGTAAGTTAACTTCTGTTTGTTGTGCAGAAGAAAGTTCAATTTTCGCTTTTTCAGCAGCTTCTTTAACTCGTTGCATTGCAAGCGGGTCGTTTTTAAGGTCGATACCTTGATCTTTCTTAAACTCTTCAACTAAGTAGTTGATAACACGGTTATCGAAATCTTCACCACCTAAGTGAGTGTCACCGTTAGTTGCTAACACTTCAAACGTGTGCTCGCCTTCAACTTCGTCGATTTCGATGATAGAGATATCGAAAGTACCACCACCTAAGTCGTATACTGCAACAACGTTTTCACCTTTATTTTTGTCCATGCCGTATGCAAGTGCAGCGGCAGTTGGCTCATTGATGATACGTTTAACTTCAAGACCAGCAATACGACCAGCATCTTTAGTCGCTTGACGTTGTGAGTCATTGAAGTATGCAGGTACTGTAATTACTGCTTCAGTAACCGCTTCACCTAGGAAGTCTTCTGCTGTTTTCTTCATTTTTTTCAGCACTTCTGCTGAAATTTGTGGTGCAGCACGTTTCTCGCCACGCGCTTCAACCCATGCATCACCGTTATCAGCTTTTACAATTTTAAAAGGCATGATACCGATATCACGTTGTACTTCTTCGTCTTCAAAACGACGACCAATTAAACGCTTGATTGCAAATAATGTGTTAGTTGGGTTAGTTACTGCTTGGCGTTTTGCAGGTTGACCAACTAATGTTTCACCGTCTTGCGTGTATGCAATGATCGATGGTGTTGTGCGATCGCCTTCCGCGTTTTCGATAACGCGTGCTTTATCACCGTCTAGTACTGCTACACAAGAGTTAGTAGTACCTAAATCGATTCCAATAATTCTACCCATGAATCTTCTCCAACTTCAAAATTCGTTAATACGTTCGATGACTAGTAAATAGGGATGCAGGAAACTGAATTCAACTATAAAAATGAAAAATTTTACTTTTTTTTGAAATTTTTTTTGAAATGCATGTTTTTTCCTCAAAAAGCACTGTATTTGTACGCCTATTGCGGAATAAACAAACTGGTCTGATGACTTTGGCTGTGCTATAACCTAAACCATAACAATAAACGTTAAGGAAAATTATGCATTTTGATCAATTACTCGCCATGGCAGCTGAACTTGGTAAAGACAAAACAAAAGTAATGCAGTTTCCAGAAAACTGGTGCCAAGGCCGCACTGCATTTGGTGGTTTATCTGCAGCTTTATTATATCAAGCTATACGGCAGCATATCGATAACTCTCGCCGTTTATTATCTTTAAGTACTAACTTTGTTGGCCCGTTAATCGCTGACAATGATTTTTCAATCGACGTTGAAGTCTTACGTGAAGGAAAAAACAGTGCGCAGGTACTGGCAAAAGTGATTCAAAATGGCGATGTTTGTGTTATTACACAAGCCTGTTTTGGGGCTGAGCGTCAATCAAGTGTACAAGTAGATGTCACTAAAACCATGCAGCTAAAACCCGTTGATGAACGTTTTACCCTACCTTATAAAGAAGGCGTGATGCCGGCATTTTTCCAGCACGTTGCACTGTGTTTGCAAGACGGCAATATGCCTTTCTCTGGAGCAGACACCTCACATTTAGGTGGTTGGATGAAATTCAAACATGTACCAGAGCAAATGAGTGAAGCGCATATCATTGCTTTAACAGATGCATGGCCACCGACTCTATTACAAATGTACAAGCAACCTGCACCAGCAAGTAGTATGTCATGGTACATAGAATTTGTAGAAGAACCTGCAATTGCCCATGATGCTTGGATTGGCTACGAGGCTGTTACCCATCATAGTAAAGATGGCTATGGTCTTGAAGATGGCTGTATTTGGAGTGAAGACGGTAAGCTAATAGCATTGAGCCGCCAAACTGTTGCGTTATTCGCGTAACTCTGGCTCTGAAAGCTGCGCGTACTCAGTACCATCAAGGCGAATAATTGCTTGGTATTCGCCTGATTCTATGATCTCACCAAGACCCAAATTAAACGTGTTTTTTAACGTTTTACTGTAAAAAAACGCAGGTCTTGGTGCTTCTTTAAAGATTGCATGCACAATAAAAGGTTTTACCTCAGCGCTTTGTTTATATTTTTCTAAATAATATAAAAACACCCGGCGCTCTAGAATAATAACATCAACCCAGCCCTTCATAAGGTGATCAACTTGCGCTTCTTGGTTAACCACTTCTTCGTAAGAGCGTAAAATATTGGTAACCGATTTAAAAGGTGCTTCAATAAAATTAGTTGCGTTCTGAAAGGCAAGTACACTTTTACCTGCTAAATCATAGATAGTGCTAATTTTTAAATCTCTATTAGCAAGGCTGACCGCGACATTTTGATAGCGCAGTAGTTCATCACTTTTATAAACATGTGGAGTGAGAACTGGAGGAAAGTTTAATGCAATATCAACCTCTCCCTGCATAAGCTGTTGCTCTGCACGTTTATTAGACATGTAATGAATATGAATATTAGAGATGCCTTGTGACTTAAAAGCTGCTTTTAAAATTTCAAGTTGAATACCGCTATTGGTATCTTCGATAACATAAGGAGGTAAAGAGGCGCTTGCAGCAACAACAATAGGTTGTTGTATATTTGGCTCAGATAAACACTCACCTTTAACACTAATAAACAACATTAAAAGGGTAAATAATTGCTTCACTAATCACCATAATGAATTAAATGTATTAAAAAGCGTAATCGCTTTGTACAAATATTAGCTTATATTAAACAATGCTGCATTTGTATTTATGCAGTATTTGGTGCAAACTTAACTAAGTTCTTGTTTATGAGACCCTAAGTTTGCAAACAGCCTGCCCTAGTTGTGATCTGGTCGTTGAGATCCCACATTTAAATGCAAAACAAGTAGCGCTTTGCCCACATTGCAATACTAAGTTATCAACATCACAAGCCTGCCAAGACAGTACAGTGGTCGCATTGAGCTTAAGCGCAATAGTCATGCTTTTAAGCAGTATGTTTTATCCTTTTTTATCTTTCACGAGTAGCGGTATTACACAAACCATTACGCTTCCTGATGCTGCGCGTATTTTATTCAATTACGATAACGATTTTTTGGGTCTATTTATTGACATAAGCATCATAGGCTTACCTATGTTGTTATTACTATTGATTATTCCGCTACATTTAGGTGTATTAAAAGTAATACCTTATTTGTGGGGCAAAAGATTGTTAAAAACCACCTTTGCTTTAGAGCCTTGGATCATGTCCGAGATTTTCTTAATCGGGGTGATGGTCAGCATGGTCAAAATAATGTCAATGGCAGACATTGAATTTGGTGTAAGCTTTTGGTCCTATGTGGCATTTGTGGTTCTATATGTAGCAACCATGGCGAAGTTAAATAAACACTATCTTTGGAAGCAATTAAGAGAGCCCGCATATATAGATCAAACAATTGCAAACACACGAGCTATCGATCAAGGACTGCGTGCTTGTCATGTTTGTGGCCAATTATGTAATACTGAAATTTGCTCGCGATGTGACACAAAAACCTTTACCCGCAATCCTTATAGTGTACAAAAAGCGTTTGCTTGGTTGATCACATCTGTCGCTTGCTACATCCCAGCCAACATCTACCCAATTATGTATACCACCAGCCTAGGTGATGAAATGCCTTCTACGATTATTGGTGGTGTGATGATTTTGTGGAATAGTGGTTCTTATCCAATAGCCATGATCATATTTTTGGCCAGTGTAGTTGTTCCCCTTGCCAAAGCGCTAATCTTAAGTTTTTTATGCTATATGGTGATGAAGCCTGCAAATAGACAAACAAAAGGCTATACACGTATCTACCAATTAACTGAATTTATAGGTAAATGGTCAATGATTGATGTATTTGTTGTCGCGATTCTAGTAGCCTTAGTACAACTAGGAAATTTAATGTCTGTGACACCAGGCATCGGCACAATATTTTTTACCACTATGGTAATTTGCCAAATGTTGGCAGCCCATGCATTTGATCCACGCTTACTGTGGGACAGCCCTACTAATTTAAAGAAAGTAAAACAAGAGACTCTGGCATGAGCGAAAACGCTAAAATAAAATCAGCGCCAAATATTTCGGCTATATGGATAATTCCGTTAATTGCCCTACTAATAGGCGCATGGATGTTATACCAGTATCAGGCAAATAAAGGCACCACTATCTTTATAAAAATGCCTCATGCAGAAGGTATCGTTGCTGGCAAAACTGAAATAAAAGTACGTAGTGTAAAAATCGGCCAAATTAATCATGTACGTCTGTCAGATCAGCAAAATAGTGTAATTGCAAGAGCTCAAATCGATAAACACTATGATGACCTATTAACTGACGATGCAAAAATTTGGGTCGTTAAACCACGAATTGATGATACAGGTATTACTGGAATGAGCACTCTGCTCTCAGGCGTATACTTAGAATTTGCACCGGGTGAAAGCAAGAAGCTAGCGGATAAGTTTGAACTTCAGGATGAACCCGCATTAATTGGCAATGATGTTAAAGGTGGTCGTTTCACACTGCTTAGCTATAACGCTGAAGTACTTGATGTAAGTACGGGTATTTATTTCAAAGATTACAAAATTGGCCAAATAGAAACTGCAACCTTTGACTGGAAAAATCAGGCCATGAAATATGGCATTTTCATTAATGAGCCTTATCAAAATTTAATTACCTTAAATTCTATATTTTGGGTGAACTCAGGTATCGAAATAGACCTATCAGCTGATGGAATTAATGTAAATACAGGTTCATTAAGTAAGTTACTTAAAGGTGGAATTTCTGTAGGTATACCTGAGCAGCAATCTCCTGGTGAAGTCGCCACTAATGGACACAGTTTTTCATTAAGTAATAGTTATAAAGCCGCGTTAGAAGAGCGCTTTTATGACTTTGATTATTACTTAATCGATTTTGAGCAATCAATTCGCGGGTTAAGAGCTGGGGCACCTGTTGAATACCGTGGTATGCGTATTGGTAGTGTGGTTGAAGCACCAGCAAGTGTCATGATCGACGGCAAGCCTGCACACTTTAGAACTGACAATACCGCAGTACCTGCCCTTATTAAAATTGAATATGGTCGTCTTTACCACGACAGTACAGCTGCACGCGAGTTTTGGCATTCAAGCTTAGATAGCTGGATTAAAAATGGCCTTAGAGCCTCTTTAAAGCCAGGTAACTTACTTACCGGCGCTGTATACGTTGACTTAGACATTTATGATAACGCGGAACCTGCCGAATTAAAGACTATAGCAGATTATACCGTATTCCCAAGTGTATCGAGTGGTATTACGGTCATAGCTGACCAAGTATCCGATGTGTTAAATAAAGTGAACAACCTTAAGATAGAAGACAGCTTGGCACAAATGCAAACTACGTTTTCTGAGTACCAAGAACTTGCTCATGACATGCGAGAATTGATCAATAAACAAGATACCCAAGATTTACCCGGTGATATAAATCGCAACTTTGCAGAAATGACTAAAAGCATGCAACAGTTCGATAAAACCATGAAACAATTTGAAAAAACCATGGCAAGTTACGAACAAGGTTCGGCTTTCCATCAGCAGTTACAAACTACCTTGTCCGAATTTAAACGTTTAAGTGAAGAGCTACAACCACTTACACGTGGCTTGAACCAGCAGCCTAATATGCTGATATTTGATAAAGAACTACCCGCAGATCCAACGCCGAGGAAACAATAATGAACTATAAACTCTGTGCTTCAGTGGCATCAGTGCTGTTACTTTCGGCCTGCAGTCAGACGTCATTCTCAACTATTGAGTATTATCAATTCTCGCAGCCAATCGTGAATATGCAGCGGTTAGCTGAAAATACGCAAGCTCAGCTAAGGATCAACACAGTACAATTACGTGGTGCGCTTAATAATCGCGGTATTGCTATGGTACTCGACAACAACCGAGTCAATGCTGCTAACTACCATTTATGGAGTGAATCACCGGATTTAATGTTAACCGCCAGTGCCCATCAACAGCTTTACACTGACCTTGATAATTGGATGGTAATAAAAGGTTTACCGGTGATCACCGATTTAGATCAACAAAGCTATTATGAATTAGAATATGAGCTACATCACTTTAATGGCGATGAGCAAGGCAATGCCAACATTGCAGGGCTTTGGCGTTTGTACTATACAAACCCTGAGTCGGATCAAAGTTAAAAGCGGTTAATTACTTCAATGAGCTCACACCATTACAAGCAAGTGATTACGAAGGGCTTGTCGCGACACTTGAGTCAACATGGTTAAAGGTAAACAAACAAGTTGCAAACGAAGTATCAAAGCTTACTCTTTAAAAAGAGTTTTAGAGGCTGATTGTCATCGTTAATGATGACATCGCCTATGAACTCAAAGCCAAGTTTCTGTAACACCTTTTGTGAGCCAATATTTGTTGGTGAGGTTATTGCTGCAAGTACACCAAGCTCTAATACGTGTTTTTTGGCCATCAATAACCTAGCAGCAGATGTAATAATACCCTTGCCTTCATATTTAGCTAACAAGGCAAATCCTAAATCGGGGATAGCTAACGCATCGCGCTGAAAGAGCCCCACCATTCCAACCGGTGTATCATCAGCTAAACAAACAATATAACTGCCAAAGCCAAATTGCTGGTGGCTATTTATAAACGTTTGTTGAATATAATGCTCTGCTTGTGCGGGCGTATTAATGTTTTTATTACCTATGTGCTCTAAAAATGTTGCTTGGTTTAAAAGCTCAACGATAAACGCGGCATCATCAGGCTGCCCAGCGCGCAAATATATATCTAACATTTATTAAAACACCTTACTCACGACATCATTGGTAAAATTAAGGCAATCAAGAACACGCTCTTTTTGTACTTTAGATAACTCGTCAATATCGAAATAGCCATACTCTGTGTGCTCATTACTCAACATTATCTCAGCGTCCTCAGCTATATGAGCACGAAAAATAAACGCATGAGAGTTAAACGCTGTGTGATAATAAACGCCACTTAAATAAGCGATATCTACATAACAATTAAGTTCTTCTTGGCATTCGCGAAGTAACGCTTGATGAATGGTTTCACCTTTATCTAAAGCGCCGCCAGGTAGCCCCCAACTTTTTTGACCGTAATCAGCTTTTAGTAATAACACCTGACCTTGGTTGTTGGTGATAACCGCATGGCTACTGAGTCTGTAAGTATCTGAAAATGCCATAATCCCTTTGCTCAATTAATAAAAAGTGACGTTATAGATGAGTGTAAAATAATTATCATCGCAATTAAAATTGTTATTGACTAAATTAATATTCAGGATTATTTTTCTTGCGATGTTTTGGGCAAAACAAAAGCAGTATACCCTCTATACTGTCTGGCGCCAGCCAACGCAGGCACTTTCCCTAAAGGGTCCATAAAAGTGTGTTCGCGTAAAGCAGTTAATTGAGTCAATAGACTTTTGATTTCTCTAAGCAATCTCGATTGCTTAACTGTGTGAAAATTATAATGCAAGAACCTTCTGCGTTAAGTTTACTGCCGCCAGTATTGGTGGTGGTTTTGGCCGTATTTTTACGCCGCCCTATTTTATCTTTACTGATTGGTGCTTTATTTGGTTTAGCCATGCTAGGTCCGACCGCTGTGTTAGCCAATTTTGCTGATATTTCATTAAAAGTAATGCAAGACGAAACCATTGCCTGGCTAATTCTAGTCTGTGGTGGATTTGGTGCATTAATCGCTTTATTAGTGAGAACCGGGGGTGCAAGTGCATTCGCCGAATTAGCGTTAAAATTTGCCAAAGGCCAGCGTTCATCGTTAGTAATGACCTTTGTGCTAGGTGTAATTATTTTTATCGATGATTACCTAAATGCATTAACCGTCGGTGAAACTATGAAGCGTATCACCGATAAGTTTAAAATTAGCCGCGAAATGCTCGCTTATGTTGTTGACTCAACGGCTGCGCCTATTTGTGTGCTTGTACCACTCTCTACATGGGCCGTTTTTTTTGGTGGCTTGTTAGTTGATAATAATGTTGCACCAGAAGGTCAAGGTATTGCTGTATATATCCAAGCAATACCTTACATGTTATATGCTTGGTTTGCAGTCATTGTGGTATTACTAGTTAGCTTAAATGTCATTCCTGCTTTTGGTCCGATGAAAAAAGCACAACTACGTGCCATGAATAATCAAATCGAAATATCAAATAGCCAGTACACAGATGTTCAAACAGCGGATGAATACGCAGTAAAAGCAGCAGAAGAAAACTTTGAAACAGCCGCTTCAAACGGCAAACTCTATAACTTTTTAGTACCTATAGTTTTACTTGTTACGTTTACTGTTTACTTTGACATTGACGTCTATAAAGGGCTGCTGGCAACCTTTACCGTTGTTTTGCCTTTTTATATGTTACAAAAGTTGATGACATTGTCAGAACTCGTTGAGCGTATGCTCGATGGTTTTAAAAGCATGATACCCGCTATAGGAACTGTGGTTGCAGCATTTATATTTAAAGATGTGTGTGACCAATTAATGCTACCGCAATATGTCATAAATACCTTGAGCCCTTATATGACAGCACAGTACTTACCAGCCGTGGTGTTTTTAGCAATGGCAGTCCTTGCTTTTGCAACGGGTTCAAGCTGGGGGATTTTCGCAGTAACTATTCCTATTGTAATGCCACTGGCTTACGCAATTGATGCCAATATTCCTTTAGTGATTGGTGCTTTGTTATCGGCGTCGTCATTTGGTAGTCAAGCGTGCTTCTATTCAGATTCCACCGTACTTGCTGCACAAGGCTCAGGGTGTGATTTAGTCAGCCATGCTATCACGCAACTGCCTTATACCTTACTTGCTGCAACGGCTGCATTTATAGGATTTTTGCTTATCGCATAAATCAAAAAGCCCAAGCAATAGCTTGGGCTTTTGTTTATCAACTATTAAATTAGTTTTGGAATTTAATGCCTTTGTAAAAACTTTCTAAGTTTTCAACTTTTGTTTGGCTTTTCAGATCTGCAAATGGCTTGTCTGCAAACTTACTACCACGCATTTGAATGTTTAAACGCGCAGCTTCACTATTGAGCATCGTTTTCTTGTAATAATCTTTCAGATCAGCCAAGGTTACTTTTTCAACTTCAGCGATAAGCTTTTCTTTAGAGTCAAACTTAAAGTTCTCACGATACCAGTCTGTAATAAGTGGCGACATTTCATCACTTAAATTCTTAGGTTGCTCTTTTAAAGACACAAGCGTTGCATTTTTAAGTTGTGCAAATGTTTCTTCTGTCATGTTATCAAGCTCAACTGCGTATTGCTTTTTAAACTCATCAAAGCGCGCCTGCATCTCTTTAGGACCTTTAACCGGTGTTTGAATGTAAAGACCTAATGCAGAATAATCTTCGATTGGACGCGCTAACGCACCAACCGCATAAGCAAGTTGCTCTTCAGTACGTAACTTATCAAACGCTACGGTTCTAAAGTGGCTTTGTAAAATTTGTGCCTGTGCTTGTTGTTTATAGCCAGGGGTTGGGTGAACAACCATGTCAATGATTGCTACATCAGCTACATCAATATCTTTTTGTAAAACGATACGCTCACCAGGCTGAGGCAACCAGGCTTTACTTCTAGCAAACTCGGTCGCTTTATGACCTTTTGGTAAAATAGCGGTTAGTTTACTCGCAATAGCGTCAACATCATTTTGGTTGTAGTTACCAAACGTGAATACGCGTAAGTCATTGGCAGCAAGTGTTGATTGCTTAATAGCCGTAAAATCAGCTAAGGTAAGCGCATCTGCCGCAGCAATCAAGGTTTCGGTATCAAATTTACCACTACGAGTAAGCTTAGAGTACTCACCGAATGCTTGATAGAACGGGAACTGTTTTTGCTGATTTAGTAAATCACGCTTAAAACGATCGATTGCTTGGGCAAAACCTTCTTCAGACACCTCTAAGGTAAGATTTTCAAGCGCCTGAGCTAAAAGGACATCTTGTTTATCAGTGAAACCACTAAGCGATAACACAAGACCATTACTTGGCTGTAACCCTAAACTCATACCTGCAACAGCGGCTTCTGTGCTTAATTTACTTTGTTGTAAGTTATAAAGATCAGCCCAAATTGAGTAAAGAACCTGTGATTTTACATTCACAAGGGCATCTGGCGTATTAATATAAACTTCAACAAGACCTTTAGGCTGCTCAGCAAACTGCTGACTTGCTTGACGCCAAACTTTAACGCCTTGCTGATCAAATACGAGTTCAGGGTGCGCTTGTTGTTTAAACTCAGCTGTTTTAATTGCAAAGCTTTCAGGTAATAAGCGGTTTACTGTTGGTAATGCTAACGCGTATTCACTTGGTTTATTCCAGCTTGCAACTTCTGACTCGCTGATATCTTCAATACGATATTTACCATCGTAAAAATGCAGCTGTGAATCTGTCTCTTCTTGTTTTGAAATATACCAAATACGTAAAGTATCTTCGTTTAATTGCGAAAGGACATTTTGCACCGCATCTGCATCAAACTTGGCATAATAATAAGGTGCGTTAATTGCGTTGTTCACAGGGAACTTTTGCATGCTATCAGTTAAGTTACTTACATAACCAAACTCATCCCCTTTTTCTAGGAATTGAAACGAATTGTTTAACGATGTACGAATTTCATTAAAGTATTTGCTATCAACACCCTGCTCTTTGATAAGTGCAATATATTGCATAACCATAGCAACAATTTCTTCGCGGTTTTGCATGCCGGCATCAGTCAATTCAATATCAACTGTTAAGCTTCCGTAGTTCCCATATTGCGTTGGTGAAGCAGAAGACGATAAACCTGATACCCAACCTTTATCACGTAGTATTTGTGCTGGGCTGCCTTGCATTTCGTTACTTAAAAGGTAAGAAACAAAACGGTTTGGTTTAACTGCAAATTGTGAACTGTTATCAGCAATAGTGAATTCTAATTGCAGTTGTTTTACGTCTTCATTCGGTGCGTAATAAACACGTTTACCGCCAGCTTCAGAGAAATCTAACTTATCAGTCACCGTTGGCTTTTCGATATTTTTATTTTCAATTTCAGCAAAGTACTGTTTTGCTTTTGCTTCCATCTCAGCAAGTGGACGATTAGAAATCATCGCCACTTTCATAATGTTCGATGAATAGTACTTGTTATAAAAAGCAACGGTTTCTTTATGAAGATTGCTGCCTTCTTTATCACCTAGTGTTTCTAGGTTACCAATCAAGAAGCGGTTAGCAGGATGTGAGCCCATCATTTGACGTGCCAGTTTGAATTGACCAAAAAAGTCCATCTCACGGCGCATTGACCATTCGGCATTTACGGCATTTTTTTCTTTGTCTGTGTACTCAGGGTAAAGCTTTGGTGATTTAAAGAAATCCGCAAAACGGTCAAGTGCTTCATCGTAGGCATCATTGTTCACTTTGAACATGTAGTTTGTGATATCTAACCAAGTGTAAGCGTTATGAGCACCGCCATTTTTAGTCATAAAATCACTGTAACCTTTGGTGTCTGGGTAACGGTCCGTACCAAGGAACAGCATATGCTCTAAATAGTGCGCCATACCTTGTTGCGACATAGGGTCGTGCAATAAACCAACACCAACACTCAATGCAGCAGCTGATTTTTCAGCACTTGGATCTGAAATTAAAATTACATCAATTTCGTTATCAAGTTTTAATGTTTTGTACTCACGGGTGTCGTTTGGGCTGATAACTAACGAGTCTGGAATAAGGTTAGTATTAGCAGCAGGAGGCGTTGTGGTAGAAGTAGAAGAACAACCTGCTAACACTGCAAAAGCGATTGCACTGAGTCCCATTATTTTTTTCATTATTTTGTATCCATTAGAAATTGAATAAATTTTTATTTATCATGTGTTTTCGAGCGCCGCAATTCAATGCTTTTCAGTTAAGTTACAGCAAAACTTTGTAACACATTGTGAAAATGCAGTACTTACGGTTAAGATTAATAGCAATAACTATAACAAAGGATGAGCTATGGAAAGGTGGCTAATTGTAGCAATGTTCACTCAGGTGTTACTGACATTTATTGTGATGTACATTATGGGTAAGCGCCGTTTTCGTGCGGCAAAGCAAAAAACCATTGAGATGAAAGACTTCTTATTAATGGAACTTGAAAAAGCTGGGGATAATGTTCGCGTAGCAGATCGTAACTTTATCAATCAATTCGAAATGCCTGTGCTGTTTTTTATTGCCTGTTTAACAGCTCTGCAAGTCAATGCTGTAGGTACTGTTTTTGTTGCCCTTGCTTGGGTTTATGTTGCATTAAGAATTATTCATAGCGTAATACACTTAACTTCAAACACCTTGAAGGCGCGCTATTATAGTTTCGTTGTCAGTAGCTTTATAATGCTAATAATGTGGGTGCTGATTTTAGTTAGAATCTTTTAATAATCATCAATACAAAGAAATAAGGCGCTTTTTAGCGCCTTATTAACTTTGTTGGTTGGAATTATTTACGACGAGCAAAGCCTGCTAGGGCTAATAAAGATAGCATCCATGCAAGACTACCACCTGAACTACTACCGCCGTTGTCTGAAGCGTCATCTTCATCAATCAGCGTGTTTTCTTTTGGTGATAAAGAAGCAGATGAATTAGGGTCATCGTCAATCACAGTTACACTGTTAATGTAAAATAAGTTTTCACCACTAAAACCTGATGTTGTATCTGGGCACTGCTCTTCATTTAAGTTTACTACTGGGATCTCTCCACAATGTACTAATTCTGTGATTTGCTCTATCACAGCCATACTCTGGACAGTTACCTCGCCAAAAACGGTAAAGCCACCATTTTGTAAGTCAAGATTTGCGCTGTTATCTTTTAAATTAAAAAACCACTGACTGGTTGCACTGTTAGCATTGCCACCAAGCTTAGCCATTGCAATGGTACCTTTCACATTAGACAACTCTGGTTCATTAGTAATAGCGTCTGCGGTGTCTATCGCATCAAAGTCAGTACCAAATTTAAAACCCCCACCTTGTAAAATAAAGTTATCAACAGAACGATGGATAACGGTGCCATCGTAGCTACCATCTGCAACATAATTTAAAAAGTTCTCAACTGTAACAGGTGTCTGTTGATCATAAAGATGAATCGTAATGCTGCCCAGGTCCGTTTGCATTTCGACAATAGTTGCATTCGCTGTAAAACTGCTAGCCAATAAAGCTGTTGCAAGTAGATGTTTTTTCATTGTTTATCTTTCCTGATAATTTTTATTATAAAACTGCAAGAAGCTTAAACAAAATAGGCAGGTGCTTAAATAGCAAACAAAACAGTTACACAAAACGCGTCAAATCAATTACATCTCAGTTACATTAATTTACACTGTGTATTCATTATGGTTATAAAAAGTTTAAAGATTAAATCAAAATCGTCTTATCAAATAGGCTCAGTTTGTTAGTATCTGCACGACAACAATGAACACACAGGAATGAACCATGGCGAATGAAGAGAACGCAATATGCGATTTTCGTTTACACCAAGGTGAGCCTTATAGTAAGTTACCCGCTAGTTTTTTAAATTGGATGGTCGGCAATAATCATCTTAAGTCTCATTATGCAGAACAAGAACTACAACGAAGACAACTTGCCGCAACAGGACAACTAAATACAGAAAATAGCGACAAAAGTTTATAAAAGACATTTAATTTAAACTTAAGTCGTTTAAACTAAGCGCATAATTAACCTACTGCTCTATTCAGGCAAACAATTATGCGTTTTTTTTTACTAACATCGCTACTGGTTACCCTAACCGCGTGTAGCTCCTCTTCTAACAATACAGATTCAGCCCAATATTTCACTCTGCTCCATACTAATGATAATCACGGTCGTTTTTGGAATAACGAACATGGTGAATATGGTATGGCTGCTCGCAAGACTTTAATTGATCAATTAAGAGCCGATGCTAAAGCACAAGGACATGCAGTTTTACTGCTGTCTGGTGGCGATATCAATACAGGTATTCCTGAATCAGATCTACAACACGCAGAACCGGATTTTAAAGGTATGTCTGTAATTGGTTACGATGCCATGGCAATTGGTAACCATGAGTTTGATAACCCGCTGGCTGTACTCGATAAACAGCAAAAATGGTCTAACTTCCCTTTTTTATCAGCCAATATTATAGATAAAACGACCGGTGAAACTCGTTATCAAGCATACAAAATCTTTGAAAAAAACGGACTCAAAATTGCTGTCATTGGTTTAACCACAACAGATACAGCAAAAATAGGTAACCCGCAGTATATCGGTGGCCTAGAATTTAAAGACCCTACAGAAGTGACTGCAAAATTAGCCCCAAAAATTGAAAAGCAGTACAAGCCTGATATCACTATTGCTGTAACGCACATGGGTCACTATGTTGATGCTAACTTTGGTATTAATGCACCCGGTGATGTGACTATGGCGCGTAACTTACCAAAAGGAATGCTAGATATTATTGTCGGCGGTCATTCACAAGAGCCGGTGTGTATGAAAGAAGCCAATGTTGCTGACGAAAGCTTTATGCCAGGTAAAGCGTGTAAGCCTGATCAACAAAACGGTACTTGGATCATGCAAGCCCATGAGTGGGGTAAATATGTGGGAAAAGCTGAATTCAAGTTAGAAAACGATGAATTAACTCTGCTTAATTACTCACTTATTCCGGTAAACCTTTATATCGATGATGAAAATGGCAATAAACAGCTAGCGGCTGAGTACATCGAGCCAAACAAAAACTTACAAGACATGCTCGCGGTTTATCAGAAAAAAGGTGCAGCACAAATTGCTGGTAAAATAGGTAACGTGGATGCAAAACTTGAAGGTGACCGCAATAAAGTACGCTATGAGCAAGTAAACTTAGCACGCGTTATTATTGCTGCACAAATGCAGTCAGTGGGTGCTGATTTTGGTTTAATAAGCGGTGGCGGTATTCGTGATAGCATTCAAGCTGGCGATGTCAGTTATAAAGATATTTTAAAAGTTCATCCTTTTAAAAACCGTATCACCTATATTGATATGACAAGCCAAGAGCTATATGACTACTTGCAGGTTGTTACTTCTTTCCCACCTGATTCAGGTGCCTACTTACAATACTATAAGCTAAGCTTCAAACGCGATAACGACACTTTATCTGATGTTAAAATTGCTGGTAAACCACTTGATATGACTAAAACATATCGAATGAGTATTAATAGCTACAACGCCTCTGGTGGTGATGGCTACCCTACGCTTACCAATAAAAAAGGCTTTGTAAGTACAGATGATACCGATGCACAGGCATTAAAACGTTTCTTTGAGCAAAATAGCCCTGTTAAAGCGGCTGATTACACTCCTAAGCAGTTTTAGATACCTAATCATCAATATCTAAATAGATAAAGGGAAGTCAGTGACTTCCCTTTTTACTTTAAAACTAGATTATTTGCCTATGACTTCAATATCGGTGCTCTCAATCGACTTCAATCCGTAATGATGTAATCGAGAGCGTGAACCTTCACCATGGGCTTTAGGCGGATAATAGGTTTCTTTTATCTCAAGCTGGTCTTGCCAAACTTCATCAAGGGCTGCCCGAATTTCGCTTAAAGTTTTTTCTAAGCTATTAGTAAAGTTTGGTCGTTTACGTATTGTGTGACCAAGCTCAACTAACCGGTAAAAATACTTGTTCGCTAAAGTCAGTAATTCTTCTGGTACATCTTTATTTTGATTAAGCACTACGTCTGGTTGTTCAATACAAAACTCAACTAAAGCAAGATAAAAACACAATGGTTTATTCGCAGGGTCACTGTTTTATCAACATCGCAACTAGCAGCCAAGGTTTTATTTTGAAGATCGACTATCAATTTAGGTTTCTCTTCTATCTGAACTGCAACTTCAGGTTCGTTTTTAGCTATTTGAATCTTGGTTCGTTCACTGATAAATAATAAGTAGGTAAATGTAGATGCAAATAAGCAGACCAGAATGAACACAGCTATATCGTTTTTATCTAATAAAGAAGATGCGATAACAAAGCTAACCGTTAATGATTTTTGAGGTGCATGTAATTGCTTAGTAATTAAATCAGCACGAGCAGGATATTCCGAAATACCTTCAATAGAGTAAACCATCACGCCTGAGTCTGCTAACTGAGCATTAAGACGTGTGATATAATTGAGTACCATGTCTCTACTACCGGAGTGCTTCAAAAAACCATCTGGTAAATTTAAATGGTTTAAATCAAGAGCAATACGGTTTTCAACTTTTGCTAAAGTCAGTGCATCATTAGTTGTTGTCTTATAAGCTTTTGCAATAATGAAGGTAGCAAATAATACCAAGCAGCAGCTTAAAAATATTGCGCCATAAACAAGCTTAATTCTAATTGGCAGCATTGCTATCCCCTACTTTCATTGTTTGCTGAGTCGAGTCACATTCCCAAAAAGACTCAACATGATTAAAGTAATGAGAATTTTGATTGTGTGCCAATAGGGTTAACTGCGCTTGAACTGCACATAAAAGGTCGGTGTTCTCGTCCTGCATTTTTAAATACCAACGACTGCCACTTATATTGTCGCGTATAGGCGTAATATAATTTTTAGAAAAACGTTGCTGGTCACTGTCTTGCCAATAAGAAGAAATTAAATCAACCTTTCCGCTGGCAAGCAGCTCTCTTAACTCAGTATGGGAACTAGCGTAAGTTATATCTAGGTTTTCTAGGTTGATATCTAATTTTTTAAATAGCTGCTTTGGTAAAATATGTCCTGAGCGACTGGTTGGGTAATCAAGTAAACCAATGCGTTTATCTAAAAAGTAGCTCTTATCAATTCTAGGTTTTTCTTTACTCGAAATTAAATAGGCAGTGTAATCAGGAAATCCAACAACAGCTTGGTAGTTGTAAGTTGACTCCGCCATAAAAGCGTTAATTAAATTTTCTTTAGCAAGGATTAAATCAGCAATCCCTTTGCCTAAAAACTCAATCGTGTCTGAGGTTTTATAACCCCAATAAGAGGTTACCTTGCCATATTGTTTACTTATGATGTCATCATTGCATAAGGTTTTAGCAACATCCTCAGCCAACACTTTGCCCGATGAATACACCACTAACTCGTTAAGGTTAACCTCTGATTTGGTATCACATTGAAAAGACGTTTCAATAAATGCATCGATATCAGAAACAGCCGGTTTACCCTGCAAAATTCCGATATAAAAAAACAAAATAACTGATAGAAACAAAAATGTAACAATCGACGATTTTTTTATTAGTATTGTTCTTAAATTCAATTTTAATAGCCAACAACGCTCCGTTGTCTCTATTTGAACAATTATTCTTACTTATTACAACAAGTAATTTTACTTGAATTATTTAAACCATTGATAAATAACATATATGAACAAGAAATTATGAATCTTATTGAGTCCTTTCTATTTGATTTTAAATTCAGGAAAATATGCCACAAGAAATCGTGCTTCATTGCACATTCATTTTGGACACTGAGTCAATGTTACAAAAAACAATAAAAATGTTGCTGTTATCAACACCAGTTATTTCAGCAGTGTTAAGCACCCCTGCAAATGCATGGGGTCAAAATGGTCATCGTATTGTTGGTGAAATTGCATCTAAGCATATTACAGACACCACTAAACTAGCATTAGTTCCTCTACTCGATGGTGACTCACTAGCACAAGTTGCAACGTGGGCTGATGAAATGCGTTCTGCTCCAGAAAATTTCTGGCAAAAGAAATCTTCGCGCTGGCATTACATTAACTTTAAAGAAGGCGATGCTAAACCCCATTACGATTCAGATGCCCATCATAATAAAGAAACCGTGTCAGATATCCTTGAAGGCATGGAATACTCAATCTCAGTTTTACAAAACCAGAAAGCCTCACTAGCTGAAAAACAGTTCGCACTGCGTTTTTTAGTTCATCTAGTTGGTGACAGCCACCAACCTTTTCATGCCGGACGCGGTGAAGATCGTGGTGGCAACAATATTTCTGTCACATTCTTCGGTCAAGATACCAATTTACATAGCCTATGGGACACAAAACTCATTGAAAATGAAAATTTGTCCTATACTGAGTTTGCGCAATTTATAAATACAACAAATCAAGCGTTAATCACGGACTATCTTGCCAGTTCACCTAGCGATTGGTTAATCGAATCAAATAATATTGCAAATTCACTGTATAACGAAAATGAAACAAACGTAAGTTATAGTTATATCTACAAAAACTTACCAATTGTTAAAACTCGCCTACAACAAGGCGGTATAAGATTGGCTGGTTTATTAAATACGTTATTTGATAAATCAGCAAAACCGTTAGTAAAGGCACTTAAGATGCCAACTGACAGCAAACTATAAATGAAACATAACCTCTAACACGGGAAATAACATAATGAAAATCCAACTCCGCAAAACAGCTCTATCACTTGCTATTGCAGCATGTGTTGGTGTGAGTGGTGCAGCGTTAGCAAATGAAACAACATCTGCTATCAAGGGTCAAATCAAAGGTCCTAGCGGCAACCCTGCTGCTGGCACTAAGATCACTATCGTTCACTTACCTTCAGGTTCAACTAAAGAAACTGAAACGAACGATGCGGGTTACTTCACAGCAAAAAACGCTACGTGTAGGTGGTCCTTACCGCGTTGTTGTAGATTCTGACGTATTCGCAGATCAAACATTCAACAACATTAACCTACAAGTGGGTGCTGACTACCCAGTTAATGTTACGTTAGAGAGACAATCTGATGTAGAACAAATCGTAGTTACTGGTCGCCCTATCAGCCGTATGTCTGGTGGTACAGGTCCTGCTGCAACGTTCACTCTTGAAGATTTAGAAAACCAACCAGCTATCAACCGTGATTTAAAAGATATCATCCGTATCGACCCACGTGTAACTATCGATGATAGCCGCGGTTCAATCAACTGTGGTGGTGGTAACCCACGTTTTAACAGCTTAACGCTTGACGGCGTTCGTATGAACGATAACTTCGGTTTAAGCTCAAATGGTTACCCAACTATCGGTGCTCCTTTCTCTTTCGATTCAATCGAGCAAGTTGCAGTTGAGCTAGCACCATTTGATGTTCAATATGGCGGTTTCACATCATGTAACATCAACGCAGTTACTAAATCTGGTGGTAACGAAGTACACGGTGGTGTTTTCTTCGATTACACAAATGATTCAATGAAAGGCGATAAAATCGAAGGTGAAGACTACGACAACGGTGATTACACTGAAAAACGTTACGGCTTCAACGTTGGTTTACCACTAATCAAAGATAACCTTTTCTTATTCACCTCATACGAAAAAGTTGAAGGCGTTAAACAATACGAGTATGGCGGTTTAAACACAGGTAGTGTTTCAGCTGCAGACGTTGCTCGTGTACAGCAAATCGCACAAGACGTATACGGTTATGACGCAGGTGGCATGCCATCTAGTGCTCCAGTAGAAGATGAAAAAATCTTAATTAAGTTAGACTGGAACATCAACGATGACCATCGTGCAAACTTAATCTATAACTACAATGATGCTTTCACGCTATCTCAATCAGATGCATACAGCGATACAGTAGCTTTAGATAATCACTTCTTCAAGCAAGGTGCTGAGTTTACATCAATCATCGGTTCACTATACTCAGATTGGTCAGACAACTTCTCAACTGAAGTTCGTATTGGTAAGTCAGAGCTAGATGCAACGGTACAATCTTTAGATGCTGCAAGCAGCTTTGGTGAAATGCAAATTGATACCGCTGACGGTGGTACTATCTACATTGGTCCAGATGACTCACGTCAATCAAATGACCTAGACTATGAGACAACGACTGTAAAACTTGCAGGTACTTACTACCTTGATCAACACACGATTACCGGTGGCTATGAGTACGAAAAGCTAGACGTATTTAACCAATTCGTACAGCATACGCAAGGTGAGTGGCGTTTTAACTCTGTAGATGATTTTGAAGATGGAATTGCTGATGGCTTGTACTACAACAATGCTGCGGGTACAAACAACCCGACCGATGCAGCTGCAAGCTTCTCTTATGCTCAGCATACTTTCTATGTACAAGATGAGTATAGCTTCACAGATTTAGATGCGACGTTAACATTTGGTCTTCGCTATGATAAATACACAAGTGATGACGCGCCTAACTACAACGAGAACTTTACAAACCGCTACGGTTTCAGCAACCAAGCAACATTTGATGGCATCGATTTAATTCAACCACGTGTAGGCTTTGAATGGTATGCAACAGACTCGTTAGAAGTACGTGCAGGTGTAAACGTATATTCTCTGGTGGTAACCCGAACGTTTGGTTATCTAACTCGTACTCAAACGACGGTATCACTAATATTAGTACCGGTATTAAAGATGTAGACGGTGTTTATTATCTAGATGAAGAACAAAGACAAGCACGTCTAAACCTATTTGACACTCCAAATGTTAATGGTGGTACTCCAGGTTACGAAGTACCTCAAGATTTATATAATAAAGTTGCTAACACTGAAATAGGTGCAGGTGACTCATCAGTAAATGCTGTTGACCCAGACTTTGAAATGCCATCAGAGTGGAAATACTCAGTAGGTGCAACATACACAACTGAAGATGAATACGTTTTCTCTCTAGATTACTTATTCACTAAGCGTAAAGATGCTGCAATTTTACAAGACATCGCATTACAAGATTCAGGCAGAACTACATTTGATGGTCGTCCAATTCTTGAGTCTATCGAAGGTCGTAGCGGTGACTTACTGCTGACTAACGTAAGTGGTGATAGCGGTGAGTCTCACATCATTTCTGCTGCAATGAGTAAGCGTTTTGATAACGGTATTAGCGTACAACTTGCTTATGCTTACACTGACTCAACAGATGTAAACCCAATGACTAGCTCTGTAGCGAGTTCAAACTACGGTAACATGGCGACATACGATCCGACAAACCCAGGTGCACACACATCTGATTACGAGATCCCGCATCGCTTCACAATGACATTAGGTTATACAACTGAGTTGTTTGATGGCTACAGCACACGTTTCAACTTATTCAGCGAAACGTTCAAAGGTCTACCTTACAGCTATACATATAACGGTAGTGACGGTGTTTGGGGTGATAGCAACTCTAACCGCAGCCGTCAGCTAATGTATATCCCTGAAGTAAATGACCCTAACGTTGTTTACGACATGACACCTGAAGAAGTGACTGAGTTTAACCAGTGGATTTCAGCTCAAGGCCTTGAACGCGGTGAAATCGTTAGCCGTAACAGCCAAAATGCTGATTGGTTCACTAAAGTTAACTTCAAGATGACTCAAGAGTTACCTGGTTTCATGCCTGGTCACAAAGGTGAAGTATTCTTCGTTATCGATAACTTAACTAACATGTTAAACGATGATTGGGGCGTACTTAAGAAAGGTAACTTCGTTGGTAACCGTATGATCAAAACATCAATCGATGACCAGGGTCGTTACGTATACTCTGACTTCAGCCCTAACAATGGTAAAACTGCAACTCAAAGCGGTGCATCAGTTTGGGAAATGCGTGTAGGTGTACGTTACACATTCTAATAACAAGTTAACCTTGTTATAAAGCAAAAGCCCGCCCCTACTGGCGGGCTTTTTACGTTTTGGAGAAACTTAGGGAGTTGCTAGTTACGAGAGTAAAGCTACTAGGGGAAAGTTAGCAAGCGTAAAGCTCCAAGAGTAAAGTTAGCGATTTGCTAGGTATCAGCGACTTTACATCGCGCCCTTCTACATAAAACCTAGAACCTAATACCTGATAAATCTTTTCGTAGGACTGACTTTAGCCGGGAATGGGTGTAGATATGAGATACGAGATACGAGAGGAAAATAAGCCAGTACCAAGATTAAAGCTTGAAATAACAAATTAATGCATTTACATGTAGCAGATTTTATATCGCGTCTGAGGGCTGATGTTTAACTCGATCTAAGATTGTTATGTAGGTCGTCATTTATGGCGACAAATGTTTAAACACCAAATGATGACGGGCTAAAGCCCGACCTACACTGATATGTAAATGCAAACCAATGAGACCTGCACAGTTATGTCTATTTAAGCTGCGTAAACCGCAAGTGGATGTGTTGTATTGATAGAAACATGCACTGCATCACCTGGGCGTACCATCACTTCATGGCTAACACGGCTTGTCACCACAGTATCACATGCCAGTTTAACAGCGCATAAGCGGCTGCCACCTTCGTAACGGACCCATGTCACTTTACCATTGCTAGTAGCTGCATTTTGAATAAGATTAATATCATCAGGGCGAAGTAATACATCAACCTTCGCGGTTTCATGATCAACCTTAATAGCTGGGGCATTACCTAAATCAGTGGTGGCGATATCACCTTCACAGTTACCGGCAATGAAACTTGCTTCACCTAAGAAACGTGCAACAAAGCGATTGCTTGGTAAGCTAAAGCAGCGTTCAGGGGTATCTATTTGCTGAATAATCCCTTCTTTCAGTACGCCAACTCGGTCACCGACAGATAAGGCTTCTTCTTGGTCATGGGTTACCCAAATAGCAGGTACACCAGCATCTTTTAATGCATTACGAATATCCCAACGAAGGGTATCTTTTAAAGCTGCATCAAGGTTTGATAAAGGTTCGTCAAGCAATACAAAGTCAGGTTCATGAGCCAATGTACGGGCAAGTGCTACACGCTGCTTTTGACCACCCGATAAAGTAGCGGGCTTTTTATCACGAAAAGCTTCAAGACCCAGTAACTTAATCCAGTGATCTGCTTTTGAAGTATCGGTTAATCTAAAGCAAATATTTTGCTGTACCGTTAAGTGCGGAAATAACGCAAAGTCTTGAAATACCATCCCTACTTTACGCTTTTCTGGTGGTACTTTTAATTTGGGTGTTGCCCGCCATGAGCCTAAGTTAATTTCGCCTTCGCTGATAGGAATAAGCCCTGCTAACGCTTGTAAAATTGTACTTTTACCACAGCCAGTTGGACCAACTAGCATGAGGATCTCACTTTCCCCAAGTGATAAGTTAAGTTCACTTACCACACGATTGCTACCATAATCGATAGACAGCTTACTAACTGATAGCATTAAACTGATCCTTAATGTTCTAATTGACTGCGCTTTTCACCTGAGAGCATTATAGCTAAGCCACATGCTGATATCACTACTAACAAGAGCCCAGGAATGGCAGCGCGACCGAAATAACCGGCTTCATAAACTCGCCACAAATAGGTTGATAGGGTTTCAAATCCTGTTGAACCAGTAACAATGTTGCTTCAAGCTCTCGCATTGATTCTAAAAATACCAAGGCTGCACCAGCAATGATACCGCGTAGTGTTAAAGGCAAGGTAATACGCATAAATGCTTCACGAGGGCTTGCGCCTAATACGCGAGCTGATTTAATTAAACTCGAATCTAAGTGTTCTGTGCTGGTTCGCACAGAGCCAACTGCCAACGGTAAAAAGCGCAGCACATAGGCAATCACTAATAATGCCAGAGTTTGGTATAAAAGCGGTAATTGCAGGCCACCATAAACAAGTGCAGTACCCATTACGATACCTGGAATACCAAATCCGAAATAAGTAACCCGTTCCATAATGCGCCCTACTTTACCGCTTAAGGCAGCATGCGCTACAGGCACAGCAACCACAACAGCGACAATAGCCGCAATGCCAGATGCATAAGCTGAGTTCCACGCAATGCTGAAATCAAAATCAGCAACACCATCACGGGCAAGCCAAAGGGTAAAAATGGCTAACGGCAAACAAATAGCCAATAATAAAACAGGTAGAAAAGTCACCAGCATGGCTAACTTTTGCCCGTTAGATGGGAATAACATCAGCGGTCTACCGTGGCGCTCTGAAGCGGTTTTAATTTGTGATTCGATGAACAGTAAAAAGCCTACTATTACCATTAATTGAAGCGACAACATCGCTGCACGACTTAAGCCAAAGGCGTTATATTCAACATAGATTACCCGAGTAAAGGTATCTAATCGCATCATCGCCGGTGTACCAAAATCTGATAGGGTATAAAGTGCAACAAGTAATGAGCCCGCCGCTATACCGTTTATTACGCGCGGTAATATGACTTTAAACACACTCATCGGCATCGACATGCCTAAAGTGCGAGCCGCGTTTACCATGCTGGCATCGAGACTAAGTAAAGACGAACGCGTAGTTAGCATTACAAACGGGAATGTGTATAGCGTCATTACAATGGCTGCACCCGTTAAGCCATACATAGGCGGGGTTTCAATGCCTAGCAGCTGATTTATCTCACCACCGGGGCCAAATGCTGCATATAAAGTAAACGCGCCAATATAACTTGGAATAGCAAGTGGCGCTGCAAACAAAACAAGCCAAAGCTTTTTAAAAGGAAGTTGAACATAGGCACTAATAAACGCCAGAGGCACGCCAATTAAAATAGAGCCTAAAACAGTTAACACCATAAGTGATAAAGTGTTACCAAGAATTTTTAAATTATGACTATCAAAAACAGCCGTCGCATCACTGGCTAAGGTGATCAGAATATAAACTGGCACTAACGCCAAAAGCGCTGCAAGCAGCGCCATGGGATAAGAAGCAGGTATGCGCATTATAAAATACCGCTACTGCGCATAAGGTCAAGTGTTGGCCTTAAATCTGCCAATTGAGTTAAATCGATTTTCGGCGGTGACACATCCGTTAATGCTGGTAACCCAGCAGGCTGTTCAATGCCCTGGATCAATGGAATTTCGTACGCTTCACGTGCTAAGTAACTTTGTACTTCAGAACTTAGTAAGTAGCGCATAAAGTTCATTGCATTTGGGTTGTCTGTCAGTGATAACACACCTGATGCATTAACTAAACAACCGGCATCTTCATTGGTGAATGCTAGATCAAGATTAGCATCAGGTTTACCTGACTTAAGACGTAACGTGTAATAATGGTTTGCAAAACCAATATCCACTTCACCACGCTCAACAGCCATCACTACGCCAAGCTCGCCTGCATAGGTTTTCGAACGTTTTTGAACTTTCTTAAGCCATTTAGCGGTTTTATCTTCACCTTCAAGAATACGCATTGCCGTGACAAATGATTGGAAAGAAGCATAAGCCGGTGCCCAACCAATAGATAAATCGCTATCAGCAATGGCCATTATGCTATCTGGGATCTGATCTTTACTTAGGCGCTTAGTGTTATAAGGCAATGTACGAATACGACCTGTCACTGGTGCCCAGCCCGGATAACGAAACTGCGGTTGTAACTGCGCCTCTAAGTCAGATGGTAGCGGTTTAGCTAAACCTGCATCTGTGACTAAGCCAATCGCACCAGAGTCAACCGCCCAAAATAGATCAGCACGTTTAACACCCGCTTTCGCTTCTGCCACTATCATGTTGGCAAGTGCAGCAGTTGGTCACGGCGAATAGATAAATTAAGTTTTGGGTTTTTCTTTTGGATTGATTGCAGTACGTTTTCGTACAAACCACCTTCACCACGGCCTAAATATAAAGTTAGGTCACCCTCTAGGGATGGTAAGTCTTTCACTGAAATTGGGCTTGCAGCAGAGGTTGCAAAGGCACGAGAAAGAGGTAGCGGCATTGCGCCTACTACCCCAAACGCAGCCAGGCCTTGAATAAAGGTCCTACGCTTCACTAAAATACATCCTTACGTGCTTTTTCGGCTTCTTCTAGTAACACCTTAGCGCGATCTAGTTTTTCTTGCATATCAACAACCACTGCACGGACTTGGTCAACAGACCCTTTATCAGAAATAGCTTTAGGCAGGGTTACGTTAAAATCTTTTTCGAGTACTTCTACTAACTTCGCATCTTTTTCGATAAGTGTACCTTCAACACCTTCAAATAAGTGAAGGTAAGTATCGTGTACAATTTGCGTTGCTTCATCGCTTAAACGTTCTGCGTATTTTGCAACAACACGGTCTAATTTATGTTTGATCTCATCGATAGTAGCGCTTTGCGTCATTGTTTCAGAAGCAGTTGCTTTTACAGCTTTTAATAAGCCTTTTTGCTGGAAGTCAGCAGCAAGTTTAACAGCTCCAAGACCCTGCCACAAGGCAGCATTTAAGGCCTTTTGGTGTTTACGTACTTCGCTTGCTGGTTTTTTGTCATCAATAGCCATTTTGATACCATAAATGCCTTGCCAGATTGATGCATAAACCGGCACATAATTCGTTTCAATCGCACTGTGAAACTTTACTGATTCCCAGTATTCAATTAAATCATCGCTTTTAACTGCTTTTGCGCCTTTTGTTTCATAATCGGTAACCATGGTGTCAACTTTACCGACCATCCACTCAACGTCTTCTGAGTAATCTTTTAAATTTTCTTTTAGATGATTAACGTGCTCACCAATTGGGCCATTTGCCAATACAGGTTGGGCAATAAAAGTAGATGCTAATACTAGGCTAAGACCTAGTGTTTTAACGGTGTTTAACGCTAATTTCATAGGGGGGACATCCAAGTTTCTAATTGTAAATGATAGCCATTATCATATATGTATCGATTGTCTAAATCAATTGCTATAAAGCCTTGATTACAGATTTAAACATTTTTATTTAGGTGATTGGAAAGCTTACTAAGAGTGCTTATAAATTGTTTAAGTTCTTGGCTATCTAAGTCACTCACTAAACCTGCTTGCCACTCATTTGCTAATGGCACAATTTGTTCATGAAGACGGTTCCCTTCAACGGAAAGCGATAACAAACTTGCGCGTTTATCCTTAGGGTTTTCTTTGGCTATTATAAGGTTTCTGGTCAATAGCGACTTTACTGCACGAGACACCGTTGATTTATCCATTCGTGCCATATCACATAATTCTTTGGCAGTGCGCTCACCATATTGCGCTAAATTCGCAATTATCCGCCATTGTGGCACGGTTAAATCGAACTGCTGTTGATATAGCTCACTAAACTGCTCACTCATTTGCATTGCAATATTAGTTAGTGAATAAGGTAAGAACTGTTTTAAATCGAGCGTTGTTTGATTATCTGTCGTCATGGCTGCACTACTGTCAAAGAATATTTACACAAGTAAATTCAGTGTAGTTTGAATTTAGTCTCACATGAGAGTATCTTACCTAAAACCTTTCAGGAGTCTAGTGATGAATAACGAATTACAATATTTGACTGGCTTTGGTAATGAATTTGAAACCGAAGCATTACCCGGTGCATTACCTATCGGTCAATTCAGCCCGCAAAAAGTTAAATACGATTTATATGCTGAGCAGTTCAGTACTACGGCTTTTACAGCGCCCCGTGCTGATAATCGTCGAACTTGGTTTTACCGCATTCGCCCGTCAGTAATACAAGGTGATTACACGCCAATTGATAATGGCCTTATTCGCACCGCTCCTATTACAGAAGTGCCAACACCACCGACGATGCTGCGTTGGGATCCAATTGAAATTCCAGCACAGCCAACTGATTTTATAGATGGTTTAGTCACTATGGCTGCCAACGGTAGTGCCAATGCACAAACAGGTATTGGTATTCATATTTATGTCGCTAATAAATCAATGCAACACCGTTACTTTTATAATGCTGACGGTGAAATGTTATTCGTGCCGCAACAAGGTGAGCTATTACTTAGAACCGAGTGCGGGATACTCACCGTTCGTGCAGGCGAAATTGCCGTAATTCCTCGTGGCATTAAGTTCGCAGTTGATTTGCTTACTGATACAGCCCGTGGCTATATCTGTGAAAACTATGGCCATGCCTATATTTTACCAGAGCGCGGCCCTGTCGGTGCCAATGGTTATGCTAATGACCGTGACTTCCACTACCCTGTAGCCGCTTTTGAAGATGTAGAAGGTGATTTCGAACTCGTTGCTAAATTCAATGGCAATATGTTCCGTTGTGATATTGGTCACTCGCCATTAGATGTGGTTGCTTGGACGGGTAACAGTGCACCTTACAAGTATGACCTTGCTAGATTCAATGTTATGAATACAGTAAGTTACGATCACCCAGACCCATCAATCTTTACTGTATTAACATCACCATCAGGTACAAAAGGTGTTGCTAATATCGATTTTGCTATCTTCCCTCCACGCTGGATGGTGGCTGAAAACACATTCCGCCCACCTTATTACCACCGTAATATCATGAGTGAGTTTATGGGCCTAATCGAAGGTGTCTACGATGCCAAAGAGCATGGCTTTGTACCAGGTGGTTCTAGCTTACATAATTGTATGTCGCCACATGGACCAGAAGCCGATGTATTCGAAAAAGCATCAAATGCTGAACTTGAACCACAACGCTACGAAAACACTTTGGCATTTATGTTCGAATCGCGTTACGTTATTTCACCAACTAAATATGCCCTTGAAGGTAAAGAGCGTCAGCCTAATTACACTGACTGTTGGCGCACTATTAAAAAACATTTCACAGGTAAACAGGACGTATAATGAAACTTTATAGCTATTTTCGTTCATCAGCTGCATATCGAGTACGCATTGCGCTTAATTTAAAGAACATTGATCACGAGTTGGTGACAGTTAATTTATTAAAATCCGAACAGCAAAGCGACGAGTACCTAGCTAAGAACCCTCAAGGGTTATTGCCTGCATTAGAAACTGAGCAAGGGGTACTTGCGCAGTCGCTGGCTATTTTAGAGTGGCTAGAAGAAACTCATCCAGAAACGCCACTGTTAACGGGTGATGCATGGCAAAAAGCTCAGATCCGTAATTTATGTTATGCCGTAGCGTGTGATATCCACCCTATCGATAATTTGCGCGTATTAAAATACTTGGCTAACGATCTGGGTGTTGATGAAGAAGCAAAAACAACCTGGTATAAGCATTGGGTAGAAGTTGGCTTTGAGAGTATCGAAAAGCTACTTGATGAAGCGAACACGTTTTGTGTGGGCAACAAACCAACGCTTGCAGATGTGTGCTTAGTGCCGCAAGTATTTAATGCCTTGCGCTTTAAGGTTGATATGACCAATTACCCTAAAATTGCAGCTGTTTATGAGCAATGTAATAAGCTTGATGCCTTTATAGATGCTGCACCACAAAATCAGCCAGATGCGATTTAAGCGTTAGTATGATTAATGTAAAAGGCCCGAACAATTCGGAACCTTTTATATTTGTTATCTAAGCGCTGAGTTAATCACACTCACATGGTTGATTAAATCGAGCCCTAAGTCCGTTAAGTAGCCCCCATCAGGACTATCAGTAATACCTTTATCATAAAGCCGTTTTGCTGCATCTTTAATTGAGTTTTCTGCATCGGAGTGTATTTTAATTCCCTGCATTTGAGAGTTACGAGGAAATTTTGCAAGCAGGATTAGTTCATCGATCATATTTTTATCAAATTGCATGTGTTCACCTTTTTATTATTTATTCCTTGTCATAAGCTTAGTGTAGTTATACAAATCTGCCCAACGGGAGGCGTATTTTGTTAAAGAAAATTTTACTGTTAAGTACTTTGTTTACTTTAGGGTTTCTAAATCAAGCGCACGCTAAGGAAAAACCATTAATCGTGCTTGATGGTCAAGAGGCGTTAAACAATGAAAAAGTGTGTTGGTATGAAAATAAACGCTATACCGAAGGTGCCTATATTGTCGTTGGCGAGATGACCTTAATTTGCAGCGCCAAACAGCCTAATTTTTCAAACAGTGATTTGGCGTGGCTCAGACTAAATGCTAATGGCGAGATTATTTACCCTAAACAAACGAAAACGATTCACGTCAATTAGATTAAAACGCACAGATAGGGTACTATTGCGCGGTTGCAAATAACCTAAGATTTATCATGGACAATCAACCAAATAATCCGTTACATGGCGTTAAATTAGCCGACATCGTTACTAAACTTGAAGAAAAACTTGGTTGGGAAGGTATGGCAGCGCACGTCGATGTACGCTGCTTTCAAAATGACCCAAGTGTAAAGTCGAGTCTTAAATTTTTACGAAAGACCCCTTGGGCACGAGAAAAAGTAGAGCAGTTATATATTGATACCTTTATCGATAATGACCAAGCTGATGATGGCACTTTCCAATGGAAAAGCATCAAAAAGTAACCACTTAATCTTCAGCTGCTACAATCACCGAAAGCGATTTCGGTGATATCTCCACCTCTAGTTTATCTGCAGTTTTAACTTCACCATCAATAACATAGCTCAACCCTTTTGCTGCGCGTACTGTTACTCGTTTAGCATTTGTGTGGTGACTGTTAATAGCAAAACTAGTTTGTGTAATACTCGAGAACACTAACTCCGCAATACTTAAAGTACTCGCTTTAGAATCGGCACTAGGTGTTAGCCAGTTAACATCCAATAAACCATCTTGGTGATCTGGCTGCCCTGCAGATTGAGCAAGTAAAGTAGTAAATGGCGCGGCGTTGGCGATGATTAAACTGGTAGTATTGATTGTTTGCTCATCGTTATTATCAAGAGTAACAACATAGTCTTGCGCTTCATGCTCACCTAATGCTTGCCAAAACCCTTGTAAATAAGCTAATTGCCCAGACTCATTTTTAGCATCACGATGGGCTTTTTCAATCATCTTTTGTTCAAAACCAATTCCTGCAAGTAATAACATACGCTCGCCATTACACACAGCGGTATCTATCCGACTCGCCTGCCCTTCAATAATAAGCTCACACGCCTGCTCTACCGGAATAAGCTTCGATTGTATACCCATCAACACATGAGCGAGGGCATTTGCAGTACCTAAAGGAATAATCCCCAGTTTACAGTCTGTATTAACAAGTACACTTGCCACCTCTGTTACTGTACCATCACCACCACAGGCGATGACTACATCAGGGTTCAATTCAAGTGCTTCTTTGGCTAACTCAGTACCATTTACCTGCTCTGAAGTGGTGTAAACAGTTAAATCGTAATACTCAGACAAACGAGATGTAATTTGCTTACGTTTAGCTTCCCACAGTTTTGTGCCAGAAACAGGGTTAGCAATGAGCACAGCTTTATTTTTGATTAATAAGTCACCTCTACGATGGCGACGCACTAGATGACGCAGCTGGCGCTTGTTTAAATTTGCAGTTTCTCGTGTCTCTTTAATTTGTGCGAGTACTTGGTGTACATCGGCATCTTTATTTTGGCTAAGTAAGTAAGCTGCCATCACAAATACAGAACGACATCGTCCTAAAGCGCAATGCACTACCACACGTCTATCAGCTTTTACTTGATGGTCAATCCAATTAATTGCTTGATGTAGTTGCGCGCGTGTTGGCACGCTATGATCAAGAACAGGAATATTTAAATAACGAATATTCTCTTGGGTAGAAGACCATTCAAGGCCATCAAACTCGCAAGTTACATCTAAAATAGCCGTAATACCCATTTCTTTCATAGTGTCTATATCGGAAGGAAATAAACGACAGGCTAAAAATAAATGCTCATTAATTTGCTGTAATGGCGGTACTTTATCGTGTTTACGCGACCAAGCATTGTAAAGCTGTGCACCCAATAAGAAGGGGATAAAAGCCCAACGAATATAAATAGGAATAACGCCATTTTCGCGTTTTCTAAAAATACGCGCGATATTAAAAAAATATGCGCCACTGACTAATAGTAACGACAGTGCAGTCCAATAAAAAAACAGTGCAAAGTACACAGTTTCTACGCGAATAGCCGCAATTATAAATACAATCGCTAATGCTAAGTAACTAAATGCTGCCCACATAATCACTCCTTGTTATTCTAATTGCACAATACCTTGCAAATTTCACTCCATATAAAGCCATTTAAATAGCTTTATAGACTATGAAAAATCAGCAATTTAGCAATTATTAAAAAGCTTACCAATTTAGTTTAGGACATTTTTTCACTACTTTATGAATAACTTACACAAGTTTACATAATATTCACATGTAAGTTTGCCTTGTCTTGCAACCCTGCTACGCTAACTAATGGAAAAGAATTACTTTTACAAAATTAAACCATTCTTTTTGTAAAAACATAAATGAATTGCATCTAAAACTGTCAGCTAATCGTTATTAATAATAACAAAGGAAATCTATGGAAAACGATGAATTATTAACCCTATTAAGTGCTACAGCTAAAGGCGATAAAATTGCTTTTGGTCACTTATATCAGAAGACCAGCGCAACACTTTTCGCAATAAGTCTTAAGATGCTTGGCAATCGAGCGCACGCCGAGGAAGCTTTACAAGATGCTTTTGTTAAAGTTTGGCATAACGCAAGTGAATATCAATCATCTAAAGGCGCTGTTATGTCTTGGATGATCAGCATAGTTAGATATCGAAGCCTAGATATGATTCGCCATCACAAAGTGCGTAAGGAACAAACTCTTGTTGATGAAAATGATCATTTAGATGATTTACCTATTGATGTTAATTATGAAGACAACAGCAAATTGGTAGATTGTATCGAACAGCTTGATCCTCAGCAAAGACAGGCTATTCATTTAGCATACTATAGAGGTTTGACTCATCACGAATTAGTTGACCACATCGCGACACCGCTTGGAACAGTCAAAAGCTGGATCCGACGTGGTTTACAGCAACTACAAAGGTGCTTAACGCTATGAATTATGAAAATCAAACACTCATTGATATGTTAGCGGCTGAATATGTACTGGGGACATTACGTGGTTCAGCAAGAGATAGATTCACTCGGTTAATGCTAACTTCAACGCGGGCACGTGAAGCAACTTGGATGTGGGAACAACACTTGAACAACCTTGCAAGTTCAATAGAATCTGTGCCTCCAGATGAACATGTTTGGCAGAAAATTGTTAGCAGGATCGATCCTCAGGTAATACCTATAACAAGCAAGCCAAATAAATCTAAATCATCAATATTACAAGCTTGGTCACTCATCGCTACGGCTGCATGTATAGTGTTAGCTTTAATTATTTGGCAACCTCAGGAAATAACGAAAGTTAAATCAGAACAAATAGCCCTTTTTAAAAATGAGGCTGAACAACCCCTTTGGTTTATTGATGTAAAAGATGAAAACTTATCGATTCGAGCTGCAACAGCACTTGTTCCGCGCACTGATAAAGATTATGAGCTATGGATGATCTTAAAAGGTAAAGATGCGCCGGTTTCTTTAGGTTTACTTCCAAAATCGGGAACACTTGAATTACCAAAACACATAGAGTTTGATGCGACAGAAATTTCACTACTCGCTATCAGTTTAGAACCTCTAGGAGGCTCGCCAAATGGCTCTCCAACTGAGGTACTTTTCACTACAGAACTCATTATTTTGTAAATTAAAAGCCGTGTTTAAACACGGCTTTTTACTTTTTTCTAAAAAACTTTAACTTTTTTGCATCCAATAAGATTGCCAGTACGTTACTAGCAATGACTTATTTTACAACTAAGGAAAAAGTCATGAACAAAGTAATACCATCTCTAATCACTATTGCAGTATGTAGTACCTTATTCACTTCTATTTCTGAAGCATCTAGCCACCGAGAAGCACCTAATATTACGCGCTTTCCAACGTTAGATTCGACTGACTTTTATGCTTTTAATAGTTACGAAGAAGGTCGAGGTGACTACGTAACCTTTATTGCCAATTATATTCCTTTGCAAGATGCCTATGGCGGACCAAACTACTTTGCGATGGATCCAGACGCGACTTATAGCATCCATATTGATAACGATGGTGATGCTGTTGAAGATATGACATTCGCATTTAATTTTAAAAGTATGTTACCGAACAACAATATGGGAGTTGCTCTTACCGTCGATTCCGAAGGTAATCAAAGAACAGTCGCAGTTCCTCTAAAAAATGTTGGTGGCGTTTCAGCAGGCAATAATGCTGACGTTAATTTCAGTGAGTCATATACTGTGAGTGTAATTTCTGGCTCACAACGTTCCGGCACAAAAAGCATGCTGACAAACACCACCAATAGCAGCAACGATTTTTATAAACCTCTCGATTACATTGGTAATAAGACATTCTCTTCAATGGCTTCATACCAAGAGTACGCAAATCAATTTGTTTATAGTGTCGCACTGCCTGGATGTGATGGCATGGGCAAAGTGTTTGTAGGTCAAAGAAAAGACCCATTTGTTGTGAATCTAGGCAAAACATTTGATTTAGTTAATTACGTCCCTGTTGAAGGTGATAGTGCGCCAGGTGCAGGCGATGGTGGTGGATTCCCAGGCGGGATTACACAAACAGCTGATAATGATGACTTAGCTATGAAGAATGTCACTGCAATTGCTGTAGAAGTACCAAAAGCCTGTGTAGTAGGTGAAGGGAATGGCACAATTGGTAGCTGGACAACGGCAAGTTTGCTCCAAGCACGCATTTTAAATCCTAATGCCGCATTTGCAAAAACTTCGGTAAATGGCGGTGCTTTAACGCAGGTTTCGCGTCTTGGTAACCCATTAGTGAACGAATTAGTAATTGGCCTTAAAGATAAAGACACATTTTCTACTTCAGCACCTGCCGATGATGGTCAATTTGCCGACTATGTTACCCACCCTTCTTTACCTGAATTATTAAATATTCTCTTTAAAGACGCTGTTAATACGACGTTGGGCACAGATATTGAAACATTGGCACCGACTAACTTCCCACGAAATGATTTAGTCACCGCATTTTTAACGGGTTTCCCTGGTGTAAATCAACTTGCTACAGTAACGCCATCTGAAATGCTTCGCTTAAACACAGCAATTGCCGCAACACCTCAAAATGAGCAATCAGCATTTGGTGTCGCAGGTGATGATTTAGCTGGCTTTCCGAATGGCCGTCGCCCTGGTGATGATGTAGTTGATATCGCATTACGTGTTGTAATGGGCCGTTTATGTTATCCGATCCCTGTTAATGGCACAGACACTGATCTTGGTTTATGTACATCAGATGATGCAAGTGTTGGTAATGTACCTTTCACAGATGGTGCGCCTCTTGATGCAAGCATGATGGATAGCAGTTTCCCATACCTTGCTACCCCAATTGCTGGTTCTAAATAAACAGGAGAGTCATTATGTGTAAATTACAACTCTCAAGTATCACACTCATTGTATTGTCTAGCTTACTAGTCGCTTGTAACGATAGTGATAGTAAGAAAAATATGGATACTGAAGTCGTTAATTCAGCACCTAGCGCAGAAGATGCAATGGTAACCACTCAGACTGAAACCGTTATTAACGACATGCTCGAAGGCTCAGACCCTGATGGCGATACGTTAACGTTTAGTTTAGTGAGTGAGCCAAGTTTAGGTACTGTAAATGTAAATACGGATGGTAGCTATATTTATACGCCAAACCTAGAGACTGTCGGTTCTGATAGTTTTCAATTTGCAGTCAGTGATGGTGTGAATAGTCAGGTAACAGCAACAGTAAGTATCACGATAGAGACCTTACAAGTTGACTTTGCAACGCTTGGTCGGGCCGCATTTATTCAAGATGTAAATGATGAACCTCTTCGATTGAATGGTCGAGAATTTATTAATACAGGTTCTGAGGCAAATTTTGATGATCTATTAAACGGGAATTAGTTTTTAGCTTGGCCACGGATGGCTATTTCTGGAGCAATCATGAAATATCTTTTATACATAGCTTTCGTTTTTAGCACTTACACTCATGCGGATCCTTATATACCAAATGATAAAGATGTTATAGCCTTATCAAGCAAACCGAAAGAAACTGAATTCACTAAAGAACAACTAACCGCCTTATTTAATAAAAGCCAATTTGTTGGTCAAACAGAAACAAATCAAGGTATGTTAAAAAGCTATTTAGAAAAACAAATTACTCTAACCGAAGATCCCGATATACATTATTTTTATGCTCGCTTACTACAAAGAGAACATGAGTTTGAAGCAGCAATTAATATTCTTTCAGAAGTTATCTCACGCAAACCTGATCATACGAATGCTATTTTATTAAAAGCAAATTTACTGATGGTTAAAGGTCGATTTGAACAAGCACTTGCACAGTGTTTATCATTATTTGGTTTAGTTGGACTGGAAACTATTTCTACCTGCTCTCTCGATGTTAAGAGTCAAACAGGTGAACTTGAGCAAAGTTATCAAGCTTTACAAACCATTGTAAAAGAATCGTCAATGACTAGAAACACGCGTCATGTGCTCGCCGAGATGGTCTATAGGTTAGGCTATCCAGAACAAACGATAACTTACCTCAGTAACCTTGACCTAAAAACAGCCCCTGTCAGTTTAGTTGTTCTATGGGCTGACGCTCAAATGGCAAAGAAAAACCACCAGATAGTATTATCAACGTTAGCAAGTTTAACTGCTGAAAATACTAACTTGGAAGACGCTATATTATTACGCCTAGCGCAAGCTGAAAAAATTGAGAAGCAATCAGATAAATGGCAAGAAAAAATGAGAAAGCGAGTGATACTAAGAGAACGGCGTCAAGACACCTATCATGCCAGTGATTTAGCTTTGTATTACTTAACATTAGATAAAAATAATGTAAAAGCTAAATACTGGGCAGAAATGAACTGGCAACAAGCTAAATTAGACAGTGATAAAAAACTTTTAGCACTCACTAACACTAGCAATTAAGGAATTATCATGAAAATCTTAGCAGCGGCTCTTTTATTTTTAATAGCATGTAGCTTTAAAATAAACGCCCATCAATTAAGTACAGCGTATCTTAACTTAACAAAAACCGAAAACGAGCAGTTAGTGTTAAAAGGGCAATGGCAAGTTGCTGTTATTGACTTAGAACATGTTATACCTTTTGACATTAACACAAATGATGTAATTACATGGCAAGAGATCAAGAGCCAAAAAGAGAGTATTTTAAAATACTTAGCTAAACATTTGGTTGTGAATCAGAATGACATAGGCTGTAAGCTGCATAATGAGGGGGATTTAAAAATCGACTCACATTTTAATGAATCATATATTGTCGTGCCTGTTCAAATAACCTGTCCTACTACACAAGCATTCACCATAAACTACAGTGCGTTGTTTGAAGTTGATGCTAATCACAAGGCAATTGCTGACATTGCAAACTTTAGTAGAGTGTTCACGTTAAGTGAAAATAATCAATCATTTGACACCAATTCACCTAATTAGTACGTCGATTTATAGGTATGAAAACCCTATGCTACTAAGGCAAAATTTCGTTTTGTAAATCGATTTATTGCCATTAAATTTAGTTCGTAACTATCTAAAGCTTTAGTAAGCGCTAGTAGATGCGCTTTATTCAAAATGTAGTAACAAGGTTTTCATTGTTGGGCGAAGTGCTTTAAGTAATTCATTAATATCTAGATCTGGGTTCAGCATTTTGCGTAGTAAAAGCCCCCCCATCACAGAAAACATCACTTCGATACGAGCATTCACTTCTTCAAGTGCCGTTCCTTGTAACGATCCCTTTTCACCCACTAATAATTCGCGCATTGAATCACGGGCGTGGCTATCTGACTCACGCAGTAAGTTAGCGACTTTTTCATTACGTGCTGCCTCGGCAAGCATTTCTAAATCAAGCGCACCTTGACTCAAATCGGTATGGCGCTCAACGCCTCGGTCAAGACCATCTAGCAGAACAGTGACACGATCGCCGGGTTTATCAGCAAACTCTTTAAAGATTGAGAACATTTCTTCCATATCACGTTCAACAATCGATTCTATAATTGCTTCTTTACTGGCGAAGTAATTATAGATATGGCCAGCACTCATACCCGCAGTCTTCGAGATTTCCGCCATTCCCGCGCCATGATAGCCTTTACGTCGAAAACAATCTGCCGCGGCACAAAGCACTTGATTACGTCTTGCCTCGGCAAGCGCAGGGTCATTGTGTCTTTTTGTTTTTTGCGTCATGGTTTCTCCAAGCTTTACTGACTATGGTTAACTTTAATTTAAATAAGGTTTACAGGATCTTAATCTTAGAGGAGAGTCAAAACAACTAAGATCCTGCAAAACCTTAAATAAATTATGCTTTTGCTGATTTATTGCACAGTATTTTGTGCATTCCAGCCGCCGCCCAGTGCTTTATACAAATTAATTTGGCTCGCCAAATACGCTTGCTTACCCAAAATTAACTGTTGTCCTGCACTGTACCAATTTCGTTGTGCATCCAATACTTGCAAGTAGCTGTCTGCGCCTTTTTGAAAACGCGCATCCGATAAAGTAAAAGATAGCTCATTACTTTGGTACAAATCATTCAGGGCATCTAGCTGGTGCATATAACCTTCACGGTCAGCAAGGGCATCAGAGACTTCTTTAAATGCCTGTTGAATGGTTTGCTCGTAACTGGTTATTGCCATTTCTTGCTGTGCTTTTGCAACATCGAGATTAGCTTGATTGCGACCCATATTAAAAATAGGCAAGTTTACTGAAGGTACAAAACTCCAAGTACCTGAACCTGAATCAAAAAGATTACTCAAGTCAGCAGAAGCTGTACCCGCATTCGCGGTTAAACTGATGCTTGGATAGAATGCCGCTTTTGCCACACCAATATTTGCATTGGCTGCCAATAAATCATGCTCTGCAGCTTTGATATCAGGTCGCTGAGTAAGAAGCTCTGACGGTAACCCTACTGGCACATCCGGTAAACTCAGTACATCATCAATATTTTGTGATGGTAATAAATCCGCAGTCACGGTTTTACCCACTAAAAAGTCGAGGGCATTTTTATCGCGCTTTAATAAACGCTGATAGTTTGCGATATCAACTTTCGCGGTTGCTACTGTGCTTTCAAGTTGCGATAGCGTTAACTGAGAGGCAGCACCTAGAGCAAATGTTTTACGGGTTAGCTCTAAAGACTCCTGCTGAGACTTTAAAGTCTCGTTTGCTAAAGCCAATAGCTCTTTGTCAGTCGCATAGTTAAGCCATGCATTCACTAATTCAGAAATCAAACTAATGCGTACACTGGTTAAACTGTATTCTGCAGAATACAGGTTTTGCAAAGCTTGCTCTGATTGGTTGCGGACTTTGCCCCAAAGATCAATCTCATAAGCGGTTAAGCCAACAGTTGCTGAATAGTTTTCAGAGATAGTAGCTTGACCAGTACCAGATAAATCTGCTGGAAGACGCTGACGAGTACCCGATGCATTGAGATCAATGCTTGGGTAAAGTGCAGAATCTTCAATCTGATACATTGCTCTAACCTGCTGCACATTCAGTGCAGCAGTTTTAATATCTTTGTTGTTTTCAAGCGTTAGCGCAATCAACTGTTGAAGTTGCGCATTACTGAAAAATGACTGCCAATTGAGCGCATTGATATCGCCCGCTGTACCTTGGATATCATAGTTTTGAGCAACAGGTAATTCACGTTGCTCCATATCTGGCGCCATATTACAGGCAGATAACATAAGTGCAGCAACAGACACTGAGATAAGTTTAGCTTTCATTATGCCTGCTCCTCATTAGTTGATTTTGTTTTGCCGGGGAATACTCGGCGCACCAGTACAAAGAACAGCGGCACAAAGATTACCACAATAGTCGATGACGCAAGCGTACCGCCAATAACAGCAATACCGAGTGCGTTTTGTGCACCTGAGCCTGCACTTGATGCAATTGCCAGTGGTAGTACACCACACACAAATGCCATTGATGTCATAAAGATTGGACGTAAACGAAGGCGAATAGCTGCTACCGCGGCATCGACAAGTTTCATACCTTCATCCATTTTATGAATTGCAAACTCTACAATTAAGATGGCATTTTTTGATGCCAGACCTATGGTGGTTAATAGACCCACTTGGAGATAAATATCGTTAGATAAATTAAATACAAATGACGCAATCGACGCACCAAAGACTCCAAGCGGTACAATAAGCATTACCGCTGCAGGAACTGACCAGCTCTCATATAACGCCGCTAAACATAGGAATACAACCAACAATGAAAGTGCATACAGTAATGGCGCTTGACCACCACTTAAACGTTCTTCATATGAAATACCTGTCCATTCGAACGATACACCCGGTGGTAACTTCTTAACTATTTTCTCAACTTCAGCCATCGCTTGACCCGTACTGTAGCCTGGAGCAGCAGCACCTTGGATTTCCATCGCTGAGAAGCCGTTATAACGCTCAAGACGCGGTGAGCCATAGGTCCAATAAGAATGAGCAAAGGCAGTAAATGGCACCATGTCACCATTATTGTTACGTACATACCACTCATCTAGGTCTTCTGGCACCATGCGTGATTCTGGCGTACCTTGTAAGTACACTTTTTTCACACGACCACGGTCAATAAAGTCATTTACATAGCTACTACCCCAAGCCGTTGATAACGTATTATTGATATCTGCTTGCGTTATACTTTAATGCTTCGGCTTTTGCTAAATCAATATCAAGCTCAAGCTCTGGCTTATCTTCTTGACCATTCGGGCGCACACCTGATAACACCGGGTTTTGTGCAGCCATACCTAAAAACATGTTGCGTGCTTCAAGTAGTTTTTCGTGACCTAGACCAACCCTATCTTGTAAGAACAAGGTGAAACCGTTTGCAGTACCAAGCTCAACAACCGCAGGAGGTGGGAAAGCAAACACGAATGCTTCTTTAATGGTTGAGAAGTACCCCATGGCTTTACCTGCAACCGCACCGACGGTTAGATCAGGGCGTTGACGCTCATCCCAGTGTTTTAAACCCACAAAGCCGATTGCCGCGTTTTGACCAGAACCTGCAAAGCTAAAGCCTGTTACCGTAAAGATAGATTTTACCGCTTCTGATTGTTCTTCTAAGAAGTGATGTTCCATCTTTTCAACAACTTTTAACGTTTGCTCTGTTGTCGCACCGGCAGGTAAGCTGACTTGGTTAAACAAAATACCTTGGTCTTCATCTGGTAAGAATGCCGATGGTAATTGTGAGAAAATAAACACCATGCCACCCACGATTAAACCATAAATAAGTAAGTAGCGTTTACTGTGCTTGATCATGCGAGACACAAAACCTTGTGTACCCGAGTTCGTTCTGTCAAAACCACGGTTAAAGCCAAGGAAGAAACGACCAAATAAAGATTTATCGTTATGTACATGACTAGGTTTTAGCATGGTCGCACACAAAGCTGGCGTTAAAATCAATGCAACCAACACTGATAAACTCATCGCAGTTACTAAAGTAATTGAGAACTGGCGATAAATAACCCCTGTTGAGCCAGGGAAGAACGCCATAGGCACGAATACTGCCGAGAGCACCATCGCAATACCAACAAGGGCACCTTTGATTTCATCCATTGATTTACGTGTTGCTTCAAGAGGAGATAAGTTCTCTTCAGTCATAACACGTTCAACGTTTTCAACCACGACGATTGCATCATCTACCAGTAGACCGATTGCAAGTACCATCGCAAACATGGTTAGGGTATTAATTGAGAAGCCAAACACTTGCAAGATAGCAAACGTACCAAGCAATACAACAGGTACTGCAATAGTCGGAATAAGTGTTGCTCTGAAGTTCTGTAAGAATAAGTACATGACCAAGAACACCAGCACAACAGCTTCTATTAGAGTGCTTACTACTTTCTCAATTGAAAGTGATACGAATGGCGTCGTATCGTAAGGAACAACCGTTGTTAAACCTTCAGGGAAGAAAGGCTCAAGTTCAGCAAGGGCGGCTTTTACGCCATCTGCTGTATCAAGTGCATTAGCACCACTAGCAAGCTTAACACCTAAACCTGATGCCGGTTTGCCGTTAAAACGCGCAACAACACCGTAATTTTCACCACCTAATTCAACATCAGCAACGTCACTTAAACGAACAACTGAACCATCAGCATTGGTTTTTACAAAAATATTTCTAAATTGCTCAGGTGTTTGTAAGCGGCTTTGTGCAGTTACCGTTGCATTTAATTGCTGGCCACTCACCGCTGGCAACGCACCTAATTGACCTGCTGACACCTGCGCATTTTGAGCACTGATTGCGGCACTAATATCAGCAGGAGTTAACGAGTATTTAAGTAACTTTGCTGGGTCTAACCAAATACGCATTGCGTATTGAGAACCAAACAGCTGTACTTCACCGACACCGTTTACGCGCGAAATTATATCAAGCACGTTTGATGAAACATAATCACCAATATCGATGTTGTTCATGCTGCCGTCTTCAGATACAAAGCCAACAACCATTAAGAAGTTACGAGCAGATTTTGCAACCGACACACCTTGACGTTGTACTTCTTCTGGTAATAACGGTGTTGCAAGCGACAATTTGTTTTGTACTTGAACCTGTGCGATATCAGGGTCTGTATCTGCACTAAATGTTAAGGTTAACGTCGCTGAGCCGTTAGACTCAGAGGTTGAAGACATGTAGAGCAAGCCATCTAACCCTTTCATTTTTTGTTCAATAACCTGTGTAACCGTATCTTCTAGAGTACGGACGACGCACCAGGGTATGTGGCTTGAATACTAATTGCAGGTGGTGCAATGGATGGATACTGCGCAACCGGCAAACTTCTAATTGCTAAGATACCTGCCAGCATCACAACGATAGCAAGCACCCATGCAAATATGGGCCGATCAATAAAAAATCGTGACATTAAGTTTCTCCGTTACTGGCTGTTAGCTGCTGATTCTGCAGGCATTGCATTGACTGGTGCACCTGGGCGGATTTTCTGTAAACCTTCAACAATTAACTTATCGCCACTGTTTAGGCCGTCTGTCACTAACCAATTTGAACCAACAGTACGATCAGTTTTAAGCACGCGTGCTTCTACGGTATTGCCTTTGCTTACTACCATGGCAGTAGGCTCACCTTTGGTGTTTCTGCTTACGCCACGCTGTGGTGCTAAAATCGCATCACTTTTCACACCTTCAACAATCACTGCACGAACATACATACCTGGCAACAGTAATTTTTCAGGGTTAGGAAATTCAGCACGCAAGGTTACTGAGCCTGTGCTTGGATCAACAGTCACTTCAGAGAATTGCAATGTACCTTTATGTTGATAAGTACTGCCGTCTTCCATCTTTAATTCAACTTTTGAATGTAAAGCGGCATCTTTATCAAGCTCACCCGCAGCAATGGCTTTTTTCAAACGTGTTAGTTCACTGCTTGACTGAGTTAAATCAACATAGATTGGGTCTAATTGAGTAATGGTTGCTAATGCTGTTGCTTGATTAGCACTCACAAGGGCACCGGCTGTGACATCTGATTTACCAATTTGGCCACTAATTGGCGCTAATACTTTGCTGTAGTTTAAATTGATTTCAGCGGTTTTAAGCTGCGCTTGAGCCGTTAGTAAATCAGCTTTTGCACCTTTGTATGCTGCATCAGCTTCGTCGTAATCTTGTTGGCTTACAGCTTTGATGCTCAATAGCTCTTTGTAGCGTTCTGCTTTTGCCTTGGCATTAGCAATACTGGCTTGAGCTTTAGTAATAGCGGCTTTACTAGTCGCTACTTCAGCTTCAAATGTAGATGGGTCAATCTGATATAAAGCTTGGCCTTTTTCAACCTCAGCACCTTCAACAAACATACGAGACTGAATAATACCGTTAACCTGCGGACGAATTTGCGCAATACGTGAAGCAGCCACACGACCTGGCAATTCTTTAGTTAGTGTAAGTGGTTTACTTTGCATCTCAATAACGCCAACAGGAACAGCTTGAGCTGCCTGCGTTTGCCCTTGAGCCGATTCTGATTGGCCGCAGCCTGATAATAAAACAGCACCAGCCAAAGCTGACACTGCAAAAAATGGAATGCAAGAGCGCTGCATGTGTAGTTCCTTAGTTTAGAGTGAACGATCATTCTAAACTAAAAAAGGCACAGATCAACCATCTTTAAAGAACTTTACATTAAATAAAATGCTTGCTTTAACGCATGAATTTTGTGCAATAAACAAATTGCCAATTGAATTATTACGAACGTAACTGAGAAAGTTGTTTTAAAACTATTAGTTATGCGAATTGAAGTTATATCAATTCGCAGATTATTCGCCTAAACACATGCCCATTGCGCGGGCACTTGTTATTAAAGGATGTTCTAGAGGGATGACACGATATTCAGAAGTAGCTTCTTTTAAACTGATTGGTTTAATTTCACCGTCTTTACTGACAGGGATAAAACCAAATTGGTCTTGCTTTACTAGCTCAAATGCTTGCACCCCAAACTCTGCTGCAAGCACCCTATCAAACGCATTAGGTGTGCCACCACGTTGAATATGCCCTAATACGGTTACTCTTACATCAAGGTCAAGCGCTACACGTATTTGTGAAGCAAGCTGCTCAGCAATACCACCTAGTACAGGGTTTTCGTAACCGAGTTCATTTGATTGTTTACTAACAACACCACCAGCAACAGGTTTAGCTCCTTCTGAAATGACAATATTGGCAAATCCGTGGCCTTTATCAAAACGTGATGTTAGTTTGGCTTTAATCGCTTCAATATCGTAAGGAATTTCTGGAATCAGCGCGACTTCAGCGCCGGCGGCAATAGCAGAGTGCAAACAAATCCAACCGGCATCGCGTCCCATTACCTCAGTCACAATCACTCGGTTATGACTTTGCGCTGTTGGTATTAATCGATCAATTGCTTCGGTGGCGGTGTCGACAGCAGTCTGAAAACCAATTGTGTAATCAGTGCCATATAAATCATTATCAATGGTTTTTGGTACGCCTACGATATTTAAGCCATGCTCAAATAAATGCTGAGATACCCTATGCGAACCATCACCACCAATATTTATAACGGCATCAAATCCAAGTTGCTTAATAATACTGATTAACTCATCAGAGCGGTCAATAAACACTTGTTCGCCTGCTATTTCAGCAGGAAAAGCGGTTGGATTCCCTTTATTAACAGTTTCGAGAATTGTTCCACCACGAACATGAATACCCGCCACAACTTCACTGGTTAAGTGCATAATATCATTTGGCTTTTCAAGCACACCACAGTAAGCTCTTCGGCTACCATACACCTGCCAATTGCCATCATGCTCGGCTGCTTTAACCACCGCTCTGATCACCCCATTAAGCCCAGGGCAATCACCCCCACTTGTTAATAGCAGTAATTTTTTCATTGTGTTATCAACTTCGTTCACTGATTAATTACAGATTAGCTTATATGTTGAACTTTCGCGTATGACTTACATCAACTAAAGTTCGGTTTCTTATGAGTAGAAAAAAGCGCAACAAAAAGCACTAGTAATACATACTTAGGCAGACTAGTCAGTAAAGTGGTGTTATCAATATTTGCAGAAAAGGTGTTAACTGCAAAATATAAATGCAGCGCTAAAAATGGTGTCAGCAATATAAAGTATGAATACGCTTTATCTTTAAGGTAAAGAGACTTACTAATGAGTAAAAATACTAAAAGTAAAGCTAATAAAGGAAGGCCTAAAGTAACGATATCAACCATTGATAAAGCAAAGTTAGGTGACAAGTCATAAAGGGCTGAAAGTACTTCGGTTGGAATCGCAATAGCTGAACCATAACCTATGACTGGTATAGATAAATAGGCAAATAAACAGCCAAAAATAAATAAAAGTAGTACGTTATATTTCATAACCCCATTCCATGGTTTGTTCATTATTAGTCTTACGCTAACTAATAATGAACAAATAATCCACTACTTTTTCAGTACCTTACACCCTTAAAATGTCTTAACTTTAAAGGCTAGGTTTTCTACCGCACAGCCTGTACTACTGGTGTTTACACGGTAATAATGAGTATTGTCAGTGGCATTTAAATCCAATAAAAACTCATCATGCTGAGCGACTGCTTGTTGCTCTTGTGTTAAGCACATAGCTTGTACAAGCGAACGTAATTTAGCATCTGAAAATATAGTGCCAAAACGCTGCATCGGCAGTGGCGGAATTTTAATACTAGGGAGTGCATTATCAACAGTTCGTTTAGCTAGAGTAAAACCATCCTTTGTTACATCAATAACTGCACCAGCAAACGTCAATAACTGATTGCTCCGTTATTTTTAGCGTTAGATTTAACATGCACGACACCGCTTTTACCAATCACCGTCATTAGTGCGGTTTCACCAGCTCGAATTGATACAAGGGCGGTGGTCTCATCAATGCCAAAACCATGCTGTTGCCCGGTATCTGCCAGTAATCTTGCCAAACGCATTGTTCTGTTGCGCTCGCTAAAGTGTGTATCAAGAACACCATAAGTAAAGCTGCCAAGCCCACCTTGTTTTTCATAGGTAAGACTATCAGCCGAAAGCTTATCACCGCATTCATTTTCACAGCGCTCACTTGGCGGTGATACCGCAAACGCGCCTTCTCTCATTGCCGCTAAACTTGCACCATTTGAAATCATCGGCACTGTTCCATAGGCATTTTTACCACCACTTTGCACCGCTGTACCTGCGCTTGTGCCAACAAGTAATGGTCTTTGTAAAATTGAGTGAGTCCAAGGATATTGCTTACCGTTTTCATCAAACAGTACTTTTCTGGTTAAACTCTGATCGCCACCGTTAAACATAATACCCGTCGCGTTTTCAATCAGTTTAACTAAATGATCGACCCCTTTATCACAAAGCGCTTTTTCGGCCTTGATTCGATCAGGGTAAATAGTCTCACGATTAAAAACGCCCATAGACTCTGTACGTAAAGATTCCAAACTCTCACATTGCTTACTAGTAATCGCAATTGCTAAGGCGGGTGTTAGAGGTAACCAGCTTGATTCAACACCAGTAAAGTTTAATAACCCTTCATAAAAGTCAGATGATTCATATGGATCTCTGCTTGATGCAGTAACCGCTAAAATTGTTGGTGATTCGGTGGTTGTTTTTAATGAAGCAGCAACAAAGTCTAAAATATCATTGGCTGCACGTTCGTTATTATCGCTTGTACTTACCAACTCTTTTTGGCGGGTCGAATCTGTATTTGATACAGCCACTTCAAGTGAGTCTATGACAAAGTTGTATTCTGAATCAGTAAGCTCGTTTAGTAACTTGTTATCTAAATCGCGCCAAGCCCATAAAATATCACTTTTGGTGATCACACCTGACTTTTGACGTGCAATCTGTGCTAATACCTTAAGCGTTTGCTGACGATTTTTTTTGTTCTTGGTTGGCCAATTTGTCTTTATTGCAGATAAAGCATCATTATTTAATCGATATTGATTATTCTGTTTACCACTAATCTGTTTATTCGAAAGACAATTTTTAGGGCTCATACTTGAGCAGGTGGTCAAAGATCCGCCAATTAAAACCAACGTTTGCTGTTGATCATTTGCATAGACTTTGCTGCCAAATGATGCGAAAAACAAACTAAATACCAAAGAAAAAGCTGAAGTTTGATATTTAGTCTTTTGCTCCTTAAGGATGTTCATATTGTTACACTCTTGTAAAAAAATATTAGAAAATTGCTTGCGCAGCTTTTTGTTGCTTGCTATAAAAAAAAGGAACATTTAAAAACGCGAGTAAGCTAGCACTGTATCGCTAGCTTTGTCAAAAGACCTTACGGATTGGAATTATGTTGAAAAACGCATTATCGCTGTGCACATATTTCTACTCTCCACACTACCTTTCGGAGTGGTTTGACGAGTAGCCACACCTCACTTCCTGTGAGGGGCTAGTTGTGTCTATAACCCACTGCCCTGTCTAAAAAATTATAACAATTATTCAAAACGTCACGGTTTTGCCGTGTGTTTTTTAAGACAAAGGTAAATCAATATGTTTCGTCAGTTATCAATTGCTGTAGCAATCAGTGCTGTGCTGTGCCCAGTACAAACTGTGTATGCTCAAAACGACCAACAATCAGAAAAAATTGAACGAGTAGAAGTAACAGGATCACGAATTAAAGGGGTTGATTTAGAAGGAACCATCCCGCTTACAGTGCTTGACCAAGATGTAATCAAGCGCTCAGGAGCGAACACTATTCATGAATTATTAAAAGATTTATCGGTTTTTAAAGGCGGTTCCGGTACCTTTTCAACATCTGAAAGTGGTGGTACATCAACCTCAACGCCAGCGGGTCAATCCGCTGCAAGCTTAAGAGGTATGGGTCCCTCAGCCACATTAACACTCATTAATGACCGCCGTGTTGCACCAAGCTCGTTTGCAGCAGGCACTGAAAACTTTGTTGATGTAAATTCAATTCCGCTTGCTGCAATCGAGCGCATTGATATTTTAGCCACTGGCGCATCAGCAATTTATGGAGCTGATGCGGTAGCCGGTGTTATTAACTATATTCTCAAAGATGACTATCAAGGAGCTGAAGTAAACACTTCTTACACCAATAGCTTTGACAGTCATGATGAAGCTAAGAAGCAACTTAACTTAGTCTACGGAACCAATATCGGTGAAAGTAACTTAACGGTATTTGCTGATATTTACGACCGCAATGCCTTTAAAGCGACCGACAGAAGTTATACCGCAACGCCTAATCTAGTAAATGGTTACTCATACTTACCGAAACTTGAGAACTCTCCAAACATTTATTACTTCAGTAGCCGAGATGGCAATGAGCTACCAGCGCCAAACTGTAAAACAGAGCTTGTCACGACTGAGTATGGTGAGCAAATTTGTGCTTACTATGCAAACCAAGATGATTACCTAGAAACCCCATTTGAAAGCCTTTCAACTGGCTTTATGTTTAACAGCATCTTAGGTCATTTAGATTGGCATACCGATTTCTTCTATAGCCAAACTAAATCAAAAGCCTATTCATCACCTGCACCAATCAATCAAATAAACGACGATGATGGTCCGTTTATCATAGAAGATGCGCTATTCATTTATGATAACGCTGATGGCAGTAACGACTTAATGGACCAGCTTTATATTGATCCATTTACCACTCAAGCGGGTCGAGATGTGTATGGCTTTGCATTTGATGCACGTTTTAATTCACCACGAACTGTTGAAGTTGAAACTAAAAACTTTCGCTTAGTCAGTAGCCTAGCCGGTTACATTGGTGACTGGAGTTGGGAGTCAGGTGTAACATTTTCTCGTTCTAAGTCAGAGCAAGAAGCGATTGATGGTATTTACAACCGCTACCAATTTCATGCTGCAATCACTGGTGAATTATGCTCCGGCGGTTCATTAGCTACATTTGATGGAACTCAGCTCAATTGTGCGCAAGGTCAGTTAATGCCATTCTACAACCCTTTTTTACAGGGTGATGCTAATAATGATGCGGTGCTTGAGCTTGCAAAAGCAAACCCAAGTAGAAGTGGTGAAAGTACAGTCTACGGATGGGATTTAAACTTTAATGGCGATTTATTTACATTTAATGAGTTACCCATTTATGCTGCATTTGGTATTGAGGCTCGCCGAGAAGAGTTAAAAGATATTCCGTCTTTAGACTCTCAAGCGCGTGCTGAAAATGGTTATTTAGTCGACGTTTTTGGTTTTGGCTCGAGCTTATCAGAAGCAGACCGCACACAGTACGCTGCATTTGTAGAGTTGAATATGCCAGTTACTGAGCAGCTAGAATTGCAAATTGCTGGTCGTTACAATCATTACGATGACTTTGGTGGAACATTTAACCCTAAAGTGGGTTTAAGCTACCGCCCTTCAGATTCTCTAATTATTAGGAGCTCTTGGTCAACGTCGTTTAGAGCACCATCATTAACTCAAGCTGGCGTAAAATTACGGACCACACAATCAAGCTTTGATTGCGGCGCAAATCAGGCTGTTGCAGATTTATACTGTATGGGTGATGGTACAGAAGTCAGTGTTAACAGCCTAGAGCTTGGTAATCAAGCACTCAAAGCCGAGGAATCTGAAGCGCTCAGCATTGGCTTTGCATGGAGTCCATCTGTAAATACCAACCTAACTGTCGATTATTGGCATTTTGATCATGAGCAAGTCATCGATACCAATATGACTGCCGTGCTAGATAGAGCAATTACGGACGCGTCTCTTCGTCACTGTGGCTTAGTACCACAAGGACAACAAGGTATTTCCTACGAGCAGCAGCTGTGTGAAGTAACCGATAATGCAGGCCTTAATATCGAAAGTGATGGCGCTAATCTTTCAGAGATCCTAGCAAACTATATAAGTGAGTTTAACCCGCGAGAAGATGAGCTATTCCTGCCACTATTTAGAGATCATGTTATTCCACTGGAAAATACCGGCACGCAAACCTTAGCGGGTATCGACTTTAAATTTGATCATCGTTTTCGCTTAGCTGAAGGTGATTTAACGTTTGCCCTTGATGGTACACACTATTTAGAGTTTGAGAGAAATAAACCCGGTTCAGATGCTGTAGAAAAACTCATCGGCACTTATCGATATCCAGAAAATATTGGCCGACTGTCTATCGATTGGGAAGCCGAAAATTATTATCTTAACTTAGGTGCCAATTATACCAGTAGCTATGAGGATGATATTGAAGGGCTTCGTGGCCGTGAAATAGACGAGCTAGAAGAACTTGGCGAGCTTAATGATGAGTTAAAGCGTGATGTTGATGACTGGCTAGTATGGGATTTATCAGCCGGATATTTTATCAATGATGCATTATCAATCCGTGCTCGTATCGATAATATCTTTAATAAAGAACCGCCTAAACTATATGGTTCAAGTCGAGGTTTTGATTCTATAAACCATAATGCTTATGGCAGTCGCTATACGTTAAGTTTGAGCTATCGCTTTTAGCAAGGTATGGGCGGCTTAATCGTCGCCCACACTTTTGAGCTTACGTTATCTTAAACTGACGACTCTCAGTATTAATCTTTCTTAGCAAGGGCTACAATACCTTGCTTATCTTATAAACGTCGAATGACATTTAAGTGACTTTATGAAAAACAAACAGTTTGCGATGCCAGATGCGAGCATCATTTTGTTGTGCGTCGCAGTTATCGCCTATTTTGCCAGCCTATTTATAACCCCCGGTGTATTTAATGCCGAAAAAGATAGCCATAGTGTTGAATTATCACAATATCAAACAGCCTCAAATCATACCCCGCCAGCATTATTTGCAGAAGGTGGTGAAATTCGTTTAGCTAATGTCTTATTTGAAGGATTAGTGTCAGGTGATAAGTATGGCGCAGCGATTGGTGTGATGGCGTTTATTTTAATCACTGGCGGTGCGTTTGGGATTATCTTAAAAACCGGTGCGGTAAATAACGGCATCATGGCACTGATCAATAAAACACAACATATTGAGTGGGTATTCATTCCTCTCTTGTTCGTGCTTTTCTCTTTAGGTGGTGCGGTTTTCGGCATGGGTGAGGAAGCCATTGCCTTTTGTATTGTGTTATTCCCGATTATGAAACAACTTGGCTATGACGCAAAAGTAACGGTATTAACAACCTATGTTGCTACACAAATTGGCTTTGCCACCTCATGGATGAACCCGTTTAGCATTGCCATAGCTCAGTCTATAGCTGAAATTCCCGTTTTTTCTGGCGCAGGGTTCAGAATGGTTGCTTGGCTTGTTTTTACTTCATTTGGCCTTGTATTCACTATTCGCTATGCCAACTCTATCAGAGCCACTAAACAACAATCTAACCAACACCAAGACAGTGCAATAAATTTAGATAACGCAGATAAACTAATCTTACTTACTTTTATTGCTGGCATTGTTTGGGTTATTTGGGGCGTGATGGCTAGGCAGTATTATATTCCTGAATTAGCAGCGCAATTCTTTTGCCTAGGGATTGCTTGTGCTGTAATCGCCAGCCTATTTAAAAAACAAACTGCCAATGAAAGCGCAAACGCATTTAAAGAAGGTGCTCAAGAACTGCTACCTGCAGCGCTTTTAGTGGCACTTGCAAAAGGCGTTATTATAATACTTGGCGGTAGTGACTTAACCTCGCCTTCAACTCTAAATACCTTGCTGTACTACAGTGCCACCAGCATTTCAGTTGTACCCGACTATATTGCGGCTTGGGGCATGCTATTATTTCAAAGTGTATTTAACTTCTTTGTTTCGTCAGGCTCTGGACAAGCAGCCATAACGATGCCGCTAATGTCACCGCTCGGTGATTTATTAAATATATCACGTCAAATTGTGGTGTTAGCATTTCAGTTGGGTGATGGTTTAACCAATATTTTTATTCCGACTTCTGCTAGTCTCATTGGCTGTTTAGGTATTGTTAAATTAGATTGGAGTGAATGGGCACGTTTTATTTGGCGCTTCACTTTAGCTTTGTTTGGCCTTGCTAGCTGCTTTATTTTTCTCGCACACTTTATTAACTATCAGTAAAAGATTTAATTATGTTAACACTTATAAAAGGCGCAGACGTTTTCGCCCCCTCACCTTTAGGCACTCAAGATGTTCTTATTGCTGGCGGAAAAATAGTTGATATACAGCCTGAAATCACCATCGATACTTATCAGAGGATTACCACAGTCGATGGCACTCATTGTATTTTAGCCCCAGGGTTTGTAGATTCACTCGTTCATATAACTGGCGGAGGCGGCGAAGCTGGCTTTGCAAGCAGAACACCAGAAATGAACCTGACTGATGCAACATTGCATGGCACAACAACCGTTATTGCAGCCCTTGGCACTGACTCAAGTAGCCGAACGCATAGTAACCTGATTGCTAAAGCAAAAGAGCTGAAAGAGCTTGGGCTCAACGTGTTTTGTCATTCGGGCTCATATCATTTACCTGCGAAAACACTGACTGGCTCAGTCACCAGCGATTTAATGTACATTGATGAGTTTATTGGTGTGGGTGAAGTTGCTATATCTGATCATCGTAGTAGCCAACCCACGGTACAACAGCTGGCAGAGCTTGCCGCAGAGGCAAAAGTGGCAGGCATGTTAAGTGGTAAAAAAGGCACAGTCAGCATTCATGTTGGCCCTGTTGATACACATTTATCGTTATTACATGAGGTTGATAAGCTAACCGATATTTCACTGGCACAATTTTACCCAACTCACATGAATCGAAATATCGACTTACTTAATGCTGGGGTAGAGTTTTGTAAAGCCGGTGGCACTATCGACTTTACAACAAGTACAACCGAGTATGACCTTGCTCATGGTGAATACTCTGCCGCACACGCACTCGCTTATTGCCTAGAGAATAAGGTCGACCCAACAAAGCTCACTATGAGCTCTGATGGCCATGCAAGTCTCCCTATTTTTGACAAAAGCTATAATCTGCTTGGCCTTGAAGTCGGTAAAGAGTCTACATTGCATGGTTCGTTTGTAGAAGCAGTGCAAAAATATAATGTTTCGATTGAACACGCTTTAATGGCGATTACATCAAACCCTGCACAGATACTGGGTATCAATAAAGGTGTCATTAAACAAAATGCAGATGCCGATCTTGTGCTACTTAATAAAACAACGCTTGCGCCAACAGAATGCTGGTCAAAGGGTGTTCATATGGTAAGCAAAGGTAACGCCCTTGTGAAAGGCGCCTTTGAGTAAGGCCGCATCGGCGACTTAAACAGTATCCGAAATGCGAGTAACGAGTAGTTGCTCGACTTTCACTCCTTCAACATCGACAACTTCAAACTTATAGCCACCAAAATTGATAAACTCAGCGCGTTTAGGCAGGCGTTTCATGGTGTAGATCAAAAACCCTGCGACTGTTTCGTAATGAGATTGCTCAGGAAACTCTTCAATTTCAAGTACCTTAGCAAGCTCAACCACAGGTGTTAAACCATCGACCAGCCAAGATGAATTATCACGTTGAATAATTAACTCTTCGCCTTGATGGCTAATTAAATCACCCATAAAGCCTTTCATTAAATCTTTGACAGTGACAATACCTACCATGAGTGCATACTCGTTAACCACAACGGCAAATGGTTCAGCCGCTTTTTTGAATGTGTTTAAAGCTTCAGACAAACTCAATGTTTCTGGAAGATAAAAAATATCTCGGCTTATCAATTCATTATCAATTTCGGCGCTTTGCCCTTTAAGTACTTTGCGCAAAATATCTTTTGATTCAACTGAACCTATTAATTTATCTAAATTACCATCACAGACTAAAAAGTGGTTATGTGGGTGTTCGATAATTTTGGTCGCCACTTCTTGAGCATCTGCTTTAACATCAAAATAGACAATTTGATCACGTGGGGTCATTACACTCGATAAAAAACGCGCTTCTAAATCGAATACATTGCCAATTAACTCATATTCTTGTTGCTGTAAGCTACCGTACTCTGCCCCTGCATCCATCATCGCCACAATGTCTTCTGTCGTAACAATGTCTTCTCGTTCAGCGGGTACTTTAAACGCGCGCAAAATCAGGTTGGTAATTCCATTAAAGAAAACGACAAAGGGTGTTAGCGCAAAAGTTACCCAGCGCATTATAGAAACCACATTAACTGCAACGGCTTCCGGCATAATCATCGCTAACCGTTTAGGTAATAAGTCAGCAAATAGAATAAACAAAGAGGTAATACTCAAAAACGAAATCAAAAAGCTGATTTGGCTTAGTAAAGGTCCTTGGTAAATCATACCTAAGATTTGTTCGATATAAGGCGATAATGCTTGCTCACCAACAATACCACCCAAAATGGCAATTGCATTCAGGGCAATTTGTATCATGGCAAAGAAAGCACCAGGTTGCTCTTGCAACGCCAGCACCGCTTGGGCTTTAGAACTCCCCTCGTCCACCATTACTCGTAATTTAATCTTGCGTGATGCTGCTATTGCAATTTCGCTCATAGCAAACAACGCACTGATCAGAATTAAAATAATAATAATGAGTAAGTCACTCATTGTAACTCCTAACATTTAAACGCATTCAGAGTGTTGAATGCAAACAACTTTTTGCTCGTTTTGCTAGCTAGAGTTTGGCGAGAATGGACAAAAAGCAGCTGATTATAGCCGCTTTATTACAATCAACAAGTGCTATTTTTAATCGTAATCAGCAAAGGCTTTACTTAACTTCTCAAGCCATGCAGTGTTCATATTTTTATTACAAGCAAAATATAAGTCAGGATTAACAACAGGAATACTAAACACTGGTTTTAGTGAGTTGAGTGTAGAGTCTTTTTGTAATTCAAAATCAAATTGTTGATCACTTAAAACGACTAAATCTATGCTCGTTCGACGACTTTTTAACACATCATAAATATTGTCAAAACTATCCCCGAATTCAGATAATAAGTGCACCACTCATGGTTAAACGGTGAGAAGAGATCAACTGCCTGTTGGTGGTACTCTGTAATCGCCAAAAAACAAGAGTAGATACCATGAGTTACAAGCAGTTGATCGAAGGGCAAAGATACCAGATTGAGGCCTACTTACGCGAGGGTTTTAGCTATCGAGAGATAGGGAAAAGGCTAAAAGTGAGCCACAGCACTATAAGTCGTGAAGTTAGGCGCAATAGTACTCGAAGTCATTACTTGCCTGAGGTTGCACATTCAAAGGCATGTAAACGAAAACATCTAGCTGCCAAGTATTCCATGCCAGCACTTACAATTGCGTTCGTTGAGTTTGGATTGGAGCAAAAATGGAGCCCTGAGCAGGTTGCGGGTGTAAGCAAAATTATCGGGCATCCTGTGAGTCATGAATGGATTTATGGCTATATTCAAAAAGATAAATTGAGTGGTGGCAAGCTATACAAACATCTGCGACAAGGGCACAGACGTTATCGTAAAGGCAGCCGAAGCAAACGTGTCATCATCCCAAATCGTGTTGGCATTGAACATAGACCTGCGATTGTTGACACTAAGACACGATTTGGTGATTGGGAAGCGGATACAGTACTTGGCAAGCATGGTACGGGAGCAATCGTTAGTTTAGTCGAGCGTACAAGTAAGTTTTACCTGATACGCAAAGTGCCAGCAAAAAGTGCAGCGCAAGTGAGCAGAGCAATGATAGGTATGCTGTGGCGCTATCGACGCCATGTTCATACGATAACCGCAGACAACGGGAGTGAGTTTTGTGAACATGAGCATGTTTCAGACAAGCTAAAAACCGACATCTACTTTGCTAACCCCTACTCATCATGGGAAAGAGGGTTAAATGAGAACTTTAATGGCTTGTTGCGTCAATATATTCGCAAAGGCACTGATTTACGAACGGTGACAGATAAGCAAATTGCGCACATAGAAAAGGCGCTCAATGCGAGTTCGAGAAAATGTCTAGGGTTTAGGCAACCAGCGGTAATATTCGATGAATTACGCAAAGCAGCCTAATTTAGCGAGTGGTGCACTTCGGACTTGAATTCGCGTCAAGTAATATCAGCTGATTTGTTTCATCAAAGCCATGTTCTTTTAAGAAAATATGAGAGTAATTATCTTTTAGCACCGCAATACGGTATTGCTTAGCTTGTTGTAAATTACTAATTGAAATTTGCTGAAAATTAAACGAATAAAATGAAGCAGAGAAACGTCCAAGTTTTGACAACCAGATAAAATCACGCTCCCTAGCAGGTAATCTAGCTATTGAGAATATACATGTATTTTCATCTCTTAGAGCCGCATTGTAAGAAACAGACCAAGGGTTCACAGAAATTTCATAGTTGATGTTACTTTGCTTGAGCGATGTTAGTACTTTATCAACTACAGTCCCCACTAACTCACCATTCTCATCTTGATACTGTAACTGCGGTAAATTTTCAGTGACCACTGTAATTGCAGAGAATACAGGTAGAGACACTAGTAAATAAAGTAAGATAAAGAGCTTATGCATAGTCGCTATACCGGAAATTATAATTATTTTTTATACAAATATAGCGCGAGGTGATGAAATTTGAAATGTAAAATAGAAATAAACAATTAGCGGAAACTAAGTTTCCGCTAATCTTGCAAAATGAATTACTTATTCATTGCACCAATCAAAAATGCAGAGATTTTAGCACCTTCTCTGAGTGTCGTTTCAGAACTTGTTTGGCCGATTAGTGAGCTGTCGGTGAATGGCGCGATTTCCATCATATCAGCACCTGTAATTGGGAACTCGTCAGCCAATGCAACAAGAATGTCTAATGCATGCTGAGGTGTTAAGCCACCGGCTTCTGGTGTTCCTGTCGCTGAAGCAAAGCTTTCATCAAGCGCATCAATATCAAAGCTCACATAAAGCTCATTAACATTATCTGCTTTGAGCTGTGCAATCACTTCATCAGCAACTGCTTTAGCGCCACGTTCGATAATTTCGTGATCCAATGTTGTTTAACACCAAACGTGTCTTCCCAATGTTGCTTAGGCTTACCACTAGAGCGGATACCAAATTGAATTAGGTTACGTGGCGCTGGTAAGTACTCAAGAATATGTGTACACCAAGAACCAAAGCATAAATCAATACCAAGACGCTCTACTAATAAATCTGTATGAGCATCAAAGTGAATGATTGCAGTGCGTTTGCCAGCATCACGTTTTGCTTTTAAGTAAGCTTTAGTTAGCGGGTAGCTAATTGAGTGGTCGCCACCGATACCAAAAATACCCTTATCAGGGTAGTTCGCATAAAAGCCGTCACAGACATCTTCTGTGATAGACAAAGGTGATACATGGTATTCACTGTTTTCATCAGCATATAACGCTTTTTGGCAGTTTGTGATGGTCGCATCGTTTAGGTATTTATCATGCAGTAAATGTGGGATCACACGCACATCACCTAAATCAAAAGCGCGTGCTTGCGGTTGTTGATCAATCAAGGTAGAACGTAAAAAAAGAGGTCCCCAGTTAGCACCACGTAATATACCGCCGCCGCAGTCAGAGCTAATACCTAAAATAACGGCTTTGTGCTCAGACTCTGCCAATGTTTCAAGTGACTCTTTCCAAAGCACATCAACATTATCTGTTTGACCGTATAATTTAGTACGCAGCGCATCTTTACGCTCTTTTGCTGTATTTACTGTAAATACACCATCGCCAGGAGGACAAAGACACTGACTTAGTTTTTCGTGGAATGCTTTTTGTGTGTTACTCATCTCTACTCCGCTGATCATTGTCTGCATATTCATGCGTAAACAAAAAACTTACGCAATCAGTTTTGTGTATAGTTAAGATTTTTAAGACTCAACAATCACTTGCTCAACCGAATCTATAACTCACTGATATTGAAAGATTATATTTTTAATGCAGAAAAATTTAAACTGCTCTAGTCAAATAAGAGCGCTGTATTTTGGCAGGTATAACATGCGCGAAAAGAAAGTCAAATTTTGCGGCAACCGAGTCGATTGCCGCTATAGATTTATATTCAAACGAAGTGAATACTCATTATTCGTAGCCTCTTGGCTTCTTGGTTTTGATAACAGCAATGTATGCATGCCAACTGGCGTAGCTTAATAAAGGCATAATCACAATAAACCCAGCAGTGCCTGTAATAAAACCAACAAACACTAAACAGAGTATTATCCCAGCCCAAACAACCATGGCAGCAAAATTGGTTTTAACCGCGTTCATCGAAGAAATTACCGCAGTCATGATATCAACTCGGCGCTCCATCATAATTTGCGGGGTAAACGCAGAGATAGCAAATACAGTGACCAGTAAAATACCACCAACAATACTACCGAGCGTTAAAAACGCCGATAATTGCTCAAAACTTGGATTGACAACATTCGGATATAGGGCGTGGATGAGCGCAGCTAAACGCATCCAAACAATCATAATCACCATTAGTAACACCGCAAAGCCCCATTCACCTGCTGGGTTTCTAAACATAGATTTAAGGCTATGCATTAGAGTAGGTTTATGGCCTTTTTCAAGCTCCCACGCCACATCATAAAGGCCAGCAGCAAAGGCAGGCCTATTAATGCAAAGCCAACCACAGCAGGCAAAATAACTAAGTGCGTATCAAACTGATATACAAAATACATAATTGTCGCTGGTATCAAGGTAAATACTAATCCGTAGACAAGACTCAGTATTGGCGCATTAGCGATGTCCTTAAATGCAAGTGCTAACCAATGAAACGGTGCAGATGCAGATATTTGAGAGCTCTCTAAACAACGAGCAAATTCGTGATTTTTGTTCATAGAAGATGATGCTGGCATAATGTATCCTCATTAAAGGTGACATCTTTAGGTTTAGGTTAACTGTGCAATTCTTGCAACATTGTTAAGTTAATCGGACATCTGTCCTGTACTTTAAACACATATGATTAAAGTATTACGCTTTAGACAAAAATAAGGTTTAATAATGGAAAAGGTATTTCACTTAGGGATCACACGTGACGACTTAAAAGGGGCAACTCTTGCTATCGTACCTGGCGATCCTGACCGCTCAGCACGCATTTCTACGCTTCTTGATAACCCTGAATGCTTAGCGAAGACTCGTGAATTTCATGTTTACCGTGGTGAGCTAAACGGCCACAGTGTTGTCGTTTGTTCAACCGGTATTGGCGGCCCATCTACTTCAATTGCTGTTGAAGAGCTTGCCCAACTTGGTATTGATACCTTTTTGCGAATTGGCACGACCGGTGCTATTCAGCCCCACATCAATGAAGGCGACATTTTAATTAGCCAAGCATCTGTTCGATTAGATGGCGCAAGCCAGCATTTTGCACCACTAAGCTACCCTGCTGTGTCTGACTTTTTTGCTACACAAGCAATGGTCAATGCATGTGATAAATTAGGAATTAATTTCCACATTGGTATTACTGCATCGAGTGATACTTTCTACCCGGGTCAAGAGCGTTACGATACTTATTCAGGTTATGTTCCGCGCTCATTCCAAGGCAGCTGTGAAGAGTGGCAAAAACTAGGTGTGATGAACTACGAGATGGAATCAGCAACACTATTTACTATGTGTGCTGCCCTTGGCTTACGCGCAGCATGTGTTGCAGGTGTTTTAGTAAATCGTACTAAACAAGAGATTCCGAATGTTGACCACGGCGAGATTGAGAAAAAATCAGTCGCCGTCGTCATTGAAGCTGCAAAACTATTGCTTAATTAAGCGTTACTTAATTTCGCAATATAGTGCTCAAATGCTGGTGGGTTTGCAAAGCTTGCCAGCACAGATTTAGCGACCTCATATTGATTTTCTGCCCCTTGTGTTTCTAACAAGGTTATCGACTTAACTGTTTTATCATCAAAGCTTAAACCCGCAAGATAAAACTGACTCAATGCACTTTGTAATGGCGAAAGGCTTGGACTATAGGCAGCATTTTCGGCATAGCTTCCGTAAAAATCCCCTTCGGTAAATGTACTTAATTTAACAGCACTAAAATTACCTGTGTATGGCACATATGCATTGAGTGCTAATTGAATAAGTTTTGCGTCATCAATGGTAAGGTCGGCAAATTGTTTATCACTTTGCTTATGCGAGAATAAACACGCATCATTACCTAAATCTTTCGGACCAAATGAATAAGGTAATAACTCATGAAGGTTAAAGTCACGCTCTGGCAATAAAATCTCAAGTGAGTCTGCAGTGCTCAATTCATTCATAAATTGACGGCAATAGCCACAAGGGGCGTCACTAATGGCAATTTTTAGTACTGCTTGCGCGCCATTAAGCCATGCATTATTAATCGCTGATTGCTCAGCATGAACGACTAAACTCAAGGCTTGATGAGAAAACTCAACATTAGCGCCAAAATAGAAATTTGTTTCGCCTTGCTCATTTAACCCAACTGCAATAGCGCCCACGTAGAATTTAGAAATAGGCGCCACAGAAAATAAACTTGCGACGGGTACACAGGCTTTTAGTAACTCAAGTTGGCTAACTTGAAACTGCTGACAAAGAGAAGAAATATCTGTTTGAGATAAGATGCCACGTTGCTGTTTAAGCTGGGCAAAAAGAGAATTTTTTTGTTGATCATTGAAGCTAAACGGCTCTGAATTTTGAGCTAGTTTGCTTGCATCTATCCTAGTTGCTGTCATAACAAATTATAATTATTAATTGGCTAAACAGTTTAAAAGGTTACGTAATGAATTGCTAGGTTTTGGCGGTAAACATCAAGGTAAATCGCACAATAAAAGCTAAAAATTAGCGGTATTTGTAAGCCCAGATATACACAACAAAATAGCGATGACTAGCTCGACCAATTATTGACGAACCAGCCAATTTTTTGCTTTGTTAAAACATTCAAAGTTTTCAGCTTGTAAGTTATAGCGCTTTGCTTTTTGCATAAATAAGTCGTGCATAAAACCATCAAAACTTACGACAATTGCTACAACAGCTTCTTTCAAAGAGTTTGCCACTGCCGGCATAATTGTGAATAAATCAGCAGGTGCGAAATTGTGCGTCAACTCAGACACGTCAACGAGTATTTTATCTGACCCATATAATACTGAGTATTGTTGGGCGATTTGGTAAAAGTTAATCACATCCTGTGCGCTTGCCGTCCCTCTTAACGTCATCATAACTAACGACGTAGATGCATCATAGGTAATGCAAGTAGACACGTTTGACATAAAAATACTCTTAAACTGCGTGAGTGGTTAGGGGTTAACTCTAGCTCTCAGAGTTGAAAGCCAGCATATTTTATTTATAACCCTAACCTAGTCAATAGCTAGCAATTAAATAGGTATGACCAGCATTAAATATAAGAATTTATAACTAGAAAAATACATTTTTGGCGTTACCTTAAATTAACCTTTAATGCTTTTTTTAAACATGCACGAGAATTCTGCCTTTAATTTAAGCCTTTTCAGATGCCCTTAAAATGAGTGAAAACTTACAATGAACATCATCTTAAAGCAGTAGAGTAAACACGTATTGTCAGATGATACATGTTTGCTTGGATAGGTATAAATCATGAGATTCATGGTTCCAATTATCGCAGGCATGTTTTTGTCAGTTCCTTTGCAAGCAACCGCAATTACAGCAACAGAATTTGAAAAACTACGCAACCAAGTCAGAAACACTTACGCAAACTCAAGACAGCTAGGTTTAGAAGAAGTAAATAAAATACTAGCCAATTCTGAGTTAAATCTTGAACAGAAGATCATTATGACTAACTATAAAGCGTGGGTTTTATCTGGTAATAATAAACTAGATGAAGCGATGATTACGCTTGTAGAGTTCGAGAGTATGGTTACCAAATCGAAAGATAAGAGTCTGATGTATGGCTACTATAATATTTCGGGAAATATCTATTCCCATTTAGGGTTATATCAAGAAGCACTTAATCATTACAAACAAGCGCTCCCTTTTGCAAAGATGAGGAATAATAACCTTGTAATGCAAACTGAAAACAACATCGCTGTTATCTACTTAAAATTACACCTATATAACAATGCAGCAGAAATATTTAAAAAATTTAGAGAGTACAGCAAAACAAATAACCATACCTTTAATGAGTCGTTTACGAGTAATCTTCTTGCTAAGGCTTTGCTTGGTTTAAAAAAATATGACCAAGCATTAGAACTACTTAGTAACATATATAACTTTCAGAAAAGCAACGACTTTCTTTCACACCAAATAGTTAATCTAACCACTCAGGGAAAAATTTATAACTCTCAAGCACAATATAAAAAAGCAGAAATAATATTGAAAAAAGCGCTCAATTTACTAAATGAGAATAATCTTCAAAGCGATAAGCTTGCTGTAGTATTAGAACTTGCTATAACATACAAAGCCCAAAATAAACCTGCATTGGCTCTAGCACAAATTCAGTCAATTGATTTAAAAAATAAAAAAATCTCTGACTATCAATTATTGCTAGCTACACAAGAGCTATCAGCCTCTTTGCATTTACAACAAAAAAACTACCATGCAGCAATTGATGCATACAAACAGCTCTATGAAACTCAAGAAAAAATTCTAAGAAGACAAACCAGTACTAATCTTGCCAAAGCGTTAGCAGAATTAGATATAACGACTAAAGAAGCAGAAATAGAACTTTTAACTAAATCAAATCAAGTTCAGGCTTCAAAAAATAAAGCAAATAAAGTGATCTTTATGGCGATTGCTTTTGCCTTATGCTCAATTTTAATCGTATTAACGTTGATGACAGTGAGGACGAAGCAACAAAAGAATGCCCTATCTAAAACATTAACAAAACTTCATAACACATAAGCACAACTTATTGAAATCGAAAAAATAGCATCGTTAACCGCATTAGTATCTGGTATGGCGCATCAATTAAATACGCCCATTGGCACCATTGTAACCGCTAGCTCTTTAATTGATGATCAACTTACACTTATTTGCCAAAAGTTTAAATCTCAAGAGCTATCTAGCAAGCACCTTCATAGCTTTTTAAACGATACAAACGATGCAAAAGATTTAATACAGGCTAGCATCGCTCGACTTGCCAGTATTGTCGAAGAATTTAAGGCACTCAATGTGTCTATTGATTTAGATAAACCGCTAGTCCAGTTTAACCTAAAAGAAGAAATATCACGCAGAGTTCTGCCTTTCTCAAGTTATTTAGGAAAGTGTATTAAATTCGATATTCAGGGTGATAATGTTGTAATAACTTCTTACCCTGCAATTATTGGTGACATATTAAAAACCTTAATCATTAATTCCTGCGAACATGGTTTTGCAATAAAGCTACACGGTTTAATTGAGATCGAGATTAAAGCTTTTCCTAAGCATGTCGAAATTATTTATCAAGACAACGGGGTCGGTATTAAGGAAACTATCTTGCATGATATCTTTACTCCTTTTTATACCACTAATATGGGCGATAAACACCTAGGACTTGGGTTAAATGTTGTTTTTAATGCAGTTAAATTTAATTTGAAAGGAGAAATATGCGCCGAGCCTTATGAACACGGCGCACGATTTGTTATTAGCCTACCAATCGATGCTCGATTGGTTGATGATACTAGCTATTAACCGGTATTACGCATACCAGCAGCGATACCTGTCATAGTGATCATCAAGGCATTATCAATATCGCCTTCAGAGCCCACGTCAGCTTCGCGTGAACGACGCAGTAACTCAACTTGTAATAGGTTAAGTGGATCTGTGTACGGGTTGCGAAGCGCTATTGACTCTTTGATCCAAGGTTGATCTGCAAGCAGGCTCTTTTGTGGGCTAAGCGATTGCACAAGCTCAATAGCCTCACTCAACTCCTGACGAAGTTTTATGCCTAATGGCTTATATTGCTCAGTTACTAATGCATCATCGTAATGCGCACTTAACCATGAATCGGCTTTACTAAATACCATTTCTAGCATCTCTAAACGAGCACGGAAGAATGGCCATTTTAAGCTCATTTCGTGAAGTGTCTCGATTCCATACTTATCTAAAGCAGCTTTAAACGTTTGTTAATGCACCTAACCAAGCTGGCAGCATTAAACGGTTTTGGCTCCATGCAAAGATCCATGGAATAGCACGAAGACTTTCTACCCCACCGTTCGGGTTGCGCTTCGCAGGACGAGAGCCAAGTGGTAGTTTAGAAAGCTCTTGCTCTGGGGTTGCCATTCTAAAGTAAGGAACAAAATTTTCATCATGGCGCACAACTTGGCGGTAATGCTCACACGAATCAGCACTAATAAGTTCCATAACATCACGCCATTCGCTCTTCGGCTCTGGTGGTGGAAGCAAGTTACTCTCGAGTACTGCACCAGCGTAAATATTTAAGCTTTGCAGGGCAACAGCAGGCAAACCAAACTTAAAGCGGATCATTTCACCTTGCTCTGTTACTCGCAAGCCACCTTTTAATGAACCTGGAGGCTGTGAACGAAGTGCTTGTGCAGCTGGCGCGCCACCACGACCAACCGTACCACCACGGCCGTGGAATAAAATAAGTTCAATACCGCGATTTTCGGCTAATTGAACAAGTTTATCCATAGCTTCATATTGTGCCCAACCAGCAGCCATCATGCCTGCATCTTTTGCTGAGTCTGAGTAGCCGATCATGACATTTTGTTGGTTTTGAATATGACCACGGTACCAAGTGTTATCAAGTAAACATTCGATAACCTCTTTACCATTATTTAAGTCGTCTAACGTTTCAAATAATGGCGCAACAGGTAAGTTAAACTTACAACCACTTTCTTTAAGCAGTAACTGTACTGCCAGCACATCAGATGCAGTGCGTGCCATCGAAATAATATACAAACCAAATGTTTGAGCATCTTGCGCTGCGATTACATCAAATGTATCTAGCACCTCTTGTACTTCTGGGCTTGGTTGCCAATGTTTTGGAATGAGCGGACGTCGAGAGTTTAGCTCAGCAAGTAAAAAAGCTTGTTTGTCTTCCTCTTGCCATTGATGGTAATCACCTAAACCTAAATAACGTGTTAACTCAGAGAAAACATCACCATGGCGCGATGAATCCTGACGTACATCAAGTTTTGCAAGGCGTAGACCAAAGCTATTAATACGGCGCAAAACATCAAGCAGCAAGCCATCGGCAACTACTTTCATGTTGGTCTTAATAAGCGAGCGATAGCACACTTCGATTGGGTGTTTAATTTGCGCAATATCGGTAATTAAATCTTCAGAATCAGTGCGCTTATTCTTAATTTTAGCGCCCAAATGGGTCACAGTTTCGACAATTTGATTCTTTAATTTTTTAAGTACCGCACGATAAGGTTCAAAATCTTGACCTGCAAGCTCAATAAGCTCATCGCTTGCATCCGACATTGATAGCTCATTGCTTAGCGTTTCGATATCACGGGAATACAAATCGAGTGCCATCCAGCGGCCATGATCAAGCACTTGCTGTGTGACTTCAGCGGTGACGAACGGGTTACCATCACGGTCACCGCCCATCCAAGAAGTAAATTCTATTGGGCTGAAATCAATCGGCAGCTCTAGATCAAGCTCTGCTTTTACGTCTTCGCCAAACTCGCGTAAGAAACGCGGAACAGCATGCCATAAGCTATTTTCAATAACCGCAAAACCCCATTTAGCCTCGTCGATTGGCGTTGGGCGTGAACGACGAATGTCGTCGGTATGCCACGCTTGGCTAATAAGTTGGGCAATACGATTTAATAAATCTGCACGTTCACTAGGTAAGTTGTCTTTACGCTCTAAAGAGGCAAGGCAATCACTTAATTCAACGTGTTTATTGATCATTGTACGGCGTGTCACCTCAGTTGGGTGAGCCGTCAGTACTAAATTGATGTGGAGTTTTGAGAGTGTTTGTGCCAAGTGATTCGGATCAACTTGACCTTGCTTTGAAGCTGTTGCTAACGCTTTTAATGTTTGAGTGAGAGGGTTTAGTTGGCAAAAGCCAACATCATTAAAGCGCGATACGGTATGAAATTGTTCAGCAACATTAGCAAGATTCAAAAAATGATTAAATGAGCGTGCAACCGGTAATAGTTCTTCATCTGTTAGAGCGTGTAGTACTTCGATAAGAGCCTGTCTGTCGGCTTCGTTACCACTACGTGACGATTTAGATAAAGCGCGAATCTCTTCTACCTTATCTAAAATGGCTTGTCCTTGTGCATCTTTAATGGTTTGACCCAGCATTTGTCCAAGCATACTAACATTACCGCGAAGTGCAGCGTATTGTTCACTCATTCTCATACTCCTTTCTTTAACTAAGTTGAAAGTACTTACTGCACAGTATTTAGCCAAGCACGAGCGCAGCTAAATACTGATCCCTTTTATTAATATCATTGTCAGCGTTAATTTAATAGATTGAATTTTCTAACATACTCGTAAAAAAGAATAACCAATCTATAAACATAAAAGTGTAATAAATACGCAGCTTAGTCAGCTACAAAGCGTTAAAGCTAGCTCAATTGGTAAAATGGACTTACCAATTTAAAAGGTAAAATCCCCGTAAATTAAGGCATCCTTAATGTTTGCATGGTCAAATCTTTACCCGCCTTTTTTTATATGTTTGTAGGGTTAGCTCAAGACAAACAGAGCTACTATCATTTTATTAGTTGGTGATAGTTTGAGCGAAATTTTTTTCAAATATTTTTATAACAGGTCAAAAATGCAACTCTATATTTTGTGTGGTGCACGCAGTGAAATTGCAAATGCCTATTTCACTACTCTTCATAAACAAATCAACACGGGTCATATCGTCACCATCAGTCGAGATGAATTTAAGGCAAGTTTCAATGAGTCATCAAGCAATGAGATAAGTCACCAGCATTTTATTACTGATTATTCAGAGCAAAGCTTAAGTGGCATTGCTAAAGAACTTGCCGGTGACCACTACGATTTAGCCCAGTTGATGATATTTAACGGCCTATTGCATGATCCAAATAATGCGCCTGAACGTAAACTTGAGCAAATATCTGAGCAGCACTTTATAAATAGCATGACAACTAATGCTCTACTGCCAATTCGCTGTGTGACTTTATTCTCAATACTTTTAAAGCCACAAGCTTCAACTGTGGTGTGTGCTCTTAGTGCACGTGTTGGTAGCATTCGTGATAACAAGTTAGGCGGTTGGTATAGCTATCGGGCATCGAAGGCGGCATTAAATATGTTATTTAAATCTGCAGCGATTGAACTTAGCAGACGCTATAAAAAGTGCCACTGCGTGTTATTTCACCCAGGTACCACTGATACGCCTTTATCAAAACCCTTTCAGGCAAATGTACCCAAAGGAAAGTTATTTACCCCTGAGTTTGTAGCCGAGCAGCTGTATTCATTGATAAGTGATGCTGACTATTTACAACAATCACACAACCCTGCCTACTTTGACTGGCAAGGAAAACCCATAGACTGGTAACAGGAAATTTATGCATTTTACAAAACAAGCCATTGCTGATTTAGAAAACCGCTACCGCGCTCATTTAATTAATAGTTTGTCGGGGTTTAAAAGTGCCAACTTAGTCGGCACTCAAGATAGCAACGGCCAAACTAACTTAGCGATTGTAAGTTCAGTATTTCATCTTGGGGCACATCCCCCTTTAGTGGGTATGATAATTAGGCCTCATTCAGTGCCTCGCCATACCCTAGAAAACTTATTAGCCACTAAGCAGTACACGATTAACCATGTGAACAAAGACATTTATAAAAATGCACATCAAACATCGGCACGCTACGACAAGGACGAGTCTGAATTTGATGCAACAGGGCTCAGTACTGAATACCTAAATGACTTTACAGCGCCTTTTGTTAAAGAAAGTAAGCTTAAATATGCGCTTGAGCTGAAAGAGCACCACCACCTTGCCATTAATGGCACTGAGCTGATCATAGGTGAAATAACCGATATTTACTTAGATGAGGCTTGCTTGCAAGAAGATGGCTTTGTCGATATTGAGGCCATTGACACAGTCGCAGTGAGCGGGCTTGATAGTTACCATGTAACTGAACGATTAGCCCGCTTAGCGTATGCTAAAAAGTAACCTTTAATTTAGCACTAGATTATAAATGGCTTAGGCGCATGGGTTAACACCTCAAAGCCAGATTCGGTGACAACTATGTCATCTTCAAGGCGTACACCACCACAGCCAGGTATATAAATGCCAGGCTCAATGGTGATCACATTACCCACTTCAAGGTTGTAGTCTGTCAGAGTGTTGATAAATGGCACTTCATGTAAAAACAGCCCTAAACCATGGCCAAGGCCTTTACCTGCGTACTCGCCAAAACCTGCATCAGCAATCACCTTGTTTGAGATGGCATTTAAATCTAAACAATTTACACCCGGTTTAACCATTTCAAGTGCCGCATTTTGTGCATCAAGAACAGTATTATAAATACGGGTTTGTTTTTCTGATGCTTCGCCAATAATGTAACTACGAGTCATATCAGAGCGATAGCCATTTACAACTGCACCAAAATCAAGGGTTACAAAGTCACCTTGCTTTAAAACCTGATCTGACGGGTTACCATGCGGCAAGGCTGAGCGCTCTGCAAACAGCATGATGGTGGCAAACGACATTCCTTCTGAACCAAGCTTTTGCATTCTAAATTCAAGCTCTAAGGCAAGGTCACGCTCGGTTACACCCGGTATAAAATAAGGCAGCGTTTGTGCTAATGCTTCATCAGCGATGGCCGCAGCAGCTTTAATTTGTGCAATTTCCCAGCTATCTTTAACGCGCCTTAGTTTTTCAATTAAGCCGTTTACCGCTGTTAATGTGTCCGCTTAGCTCATCTGCCACACCTTGCCAAATGGCTACCGTGACATAACTTGCATCAAATGCGACATGGCTGTTTGGGTTAAGGTGCCTGTTAATACAATGACCAAGAGTTTCGTTGTCTCTGTCTCGACAAACAACTTTAAACCCTGTTGTTTCAGCAACTGCACGTTGGTGGTATCGGTAATCAGTGATCAACACACACGCATTTTGAGTAATTAATGCATAAGCAGCATTACCGCTAAAACCACTTAAGTAACGAATATTTTCATGACCAAGTACTAACATGGCGCTGTAACCTTGTTGCTCTAGCAAGGCTTTAAATTCAGCTTGTCTTTTTAAGTAATTAACTTGCATTGTCGCTCCTTATTTTTTGCGCATGCTAACAGTTATGTCCATAAATACGAATATTATGCGATTAGTCGCAGTGAGTTTGCATCAACTGTTTACTCAAGCCACAATGCAGAAAAAACCAAGGAGTATACAATGACAACATATGGTATTGGCACACAAACGCCAGAGCAGGCGCTTGACTCTTTGTCAGATATGACAACAGATTTAACCCCTATTCAAAATGACGAATTTGATGCGCGTATCGCAAAAGCACAAGCGTATATGCAAGCAAACAACATTGATGCAATTTATTTAAATGCAGGCACTAACCTAGCCTATTTTACAGGGATGCGTTGGTACGCAAGTGAGCGTTTAGTTGGCGCTATTTTACCTGCAAAAGGTGATGTGCAATACATAGCGCCGTTTTTTGAAATCGGCAGCTTAAACGATTTTATGGTGATTGATGGCCCAATTCGTGGTTGGCAAGAACACGAAAACCCTTATCAACTATGTGTAGATGTTCTTACAGAAATGGGCATTAGCAAAACAGGCACCCTTGGTATTGATGAAAGCGCACAGTTTTTCATCTACGACGGCATTAATAAAGCGAACGGCAATTACAACATTGTTAACGCACAGTGCGTGACAGCGCACTGCCGTATGCATAAATCAGCCAATGAACTTGCCTTAATGCAACGTGCTATGGACATGACTTTAGAAGTACACAAAGCAACGGCAAGTATGCTTTATGAAGGTATCACCACAACTGAGGTTGAAGCCTTTATTAAAAAAGCGCACCAAAAAGTCGGCGCACCGGGTAACTATTTTTGTATTGTGTTATTTGGTGTTGCGTCGTCTTTTCCGCATGGTGTTAAAAACCCGCAAACCCTTAAAAAAGGTGACGTGGTACTGATTGATACTGGCTGTAAAGTGCATGATTACCTCTCTGACATTACCCGTACTTATGTATTTGGTGAAGCAACCGAACGTCAACGTATGTTTTGGCAACACGAGAAAAATGCCCAACTTGCTGCTTTTGCTGCCGCAAAAAATGGTGTGGCATGTGGCAAAGTAGACGATGCTGCAAGACAGTACCTTGCCGAAAATGGCATGGGACCAGAGTATCAAACACCAGGCTGCCCACACAGAACCGGCCATGGCATTGGTTTAGATATTCATGAATGACCCATACCTCGTGGGTGGTAACCCTACCCCACTCGCAACAGGTATGTGTTTTAGTAATGAACCTATGATTGTCGTACCTGATGAGTTTGGTATTCGCTTAGAAGATCACTTTTATATGACAGACGAAGGTCCGCGTTGGTTTACCGAGCCTGCTCATAGCATCGATGACCCATTTGGGTTAGCTAAATAAAATTCAAATAAACTTTATAAGGCCAGTTTTCTGGCCTTTTTTGTATCTTAATTATTACAATCATTAACAGTGTGGACATTTTAGAGACAACCTATCCGCTTTTATCATGTTATGATTTCAAGAATTTAACCTAACATAATTACGGAGAATAAATGGGTTTACGTTTTAAAGTTCCACATACCCTGATACTGCTGCTGGGCATGATGGTTGTTGCGCTTATTGCTACCTGGTTAGTACCACAAGGTTTTTTCACTACTACATTAAGTGAATCAGGCCGAGAAATGGTTGTTGCGGGCACCTATCAAACGGTTGCTGAGCGCCATTACTTAACTCCATGGGATTTATTACAAGCCATACCTCGCGCTTTTGCTGCTGCTCAAGATGTTATTTTCTTTGTGTTAATTGTGGGCGGCGTATTAGCTGTTGCACGTGCCACAGGCACTGTTGATGCGCTCATTGGTAGGCTTTTAGAGAGACACGGTAAAAAACCGCAACGATTAATCTTTATGGTGGTGTTTTGCTTTGCCTTAGCATCAAGCAGTATTGGTACCGCCGGCGAATATATTCCTTTTGTTATTATTCTCGTCGCGCTTTGTAAAGCAATGCGCCTAGATGCAATGACCGCCGTAGGGATGATAGTTGCAGGTTATGGTATTGGTTATGGTGTTTCGGCATTTAACCCATTTACGGTATTAATCGCACAGCAAATTGCTGGTATTCCTGTTTACTCTGGCCTGTGGTTACGTTTAGCTATATTTATTCCATTTGTGCTCATTGGTTTTCATCATGTTTGGCAATACACCAAAAAGGTAGCGCACGATCCGTCTAAATCAATGATGATTGGCGTGCCTTGCCCACTCGAAAATCAAACAGCAACAAGTTACCCAGCACTTGCCCTGCGCCATAAACTAGTTTTAGGTAGCTTTATTATTACCCTAGCAATTGCAGTATGGGGCATCGCAACTAAGGGCTGGTACTTATACGAGCTAGGTGGTGTTTTTATTGCTTGGGGTGTGGTTGTAGCCATTTTAGGCAAACTATCTGCTGATGAAGCAGCAAACAAATTTATAGAAGGCGTATCTGATCTTGTTACCACCGCAGTGTTAATTGGTGTTGCACGTGGTATTGCGCTTATTTTAGAAGACGGCCAAATCCTGCATAGCCTTGTCCATGGCATGTCGTTACCGCTTTCTTATGTATCTGCTGAAATATCTGCAATTGGCATGCTGGTTATTCAAACCCTACTCAATACCTTTATTCCTTCTGGTTCAGGGCAAGCTTATGTCACCATGCCACTCATGGCCCCACTCGGTGATTTAGTCGGTGTACCAAGACAAGTTGCTGTGCTTGCTTATCAATTTGGTGATGGCTTTTCAAATATGATCATACCGACCAATGCTGTACTGATGGGCATTTTAGGCATGGCTGGTGTGCCTTACGGCCATTGGTTTAGATTCTGTTTACCACTACTAATTAAACTAATGGTCGCAGCATCGGTTGTATTAGTATTAGCTGTAATGTTTGGCTATGGCTTAGATGTACAGCCCACACTTAATTAAGTTAGTTGATTTTAAAAAGCGCCTAAGGCGCTTTTTTGTTGTGTTTTGAGCTCTTTTTAGCAATACATATTTGGCAAAATGAGTTTTAAGTGAAAGTCAGTTTTGTACAAAATCATAACTTCAAGCGTAACTCGCTTCTGTCGGATAGACGACACCTGTTACCAAGTGTCGCCCTCCTAAGAACCGTACGTGCAACTTTCACTGCATACGGCTCAAGCCTTCACGAAGGCACCTAATTGGTACCCAGCAACTTATAAAGCAGCGAGATTAGGCTCATTCCAAGAGTTGCGGCATTGCCTCTTTGCTTTTCTCTTTACCAAGTATTCTTGGTATAAAGGATCAAAAGGCGTAGCTTCACTCCTGATTTTCACATGTCTCTCTATTGGCACCTTAGCTATTTGAAATAGATTAAACTGACAATCCATATTCATGCTCTTCTCCCAACCGTGAAATTGCCATTGGCCTCGACGGTTGATAAAGTACTTCATGGCGATCCAAGTTTTTGATTTTGTTGGATGACGCCTTTTAGCCCAATGCCATAACGCTAGAAATAGTTTGTGGCTCACATATCCGAATACTTGTTTGGCAACGCAATGGCGATAGTAATTCGACCAACCCCTGAGTTTCGGATTTATCAACTTGATTAGATCGTTAACGGGGGTGGTTGCGTGCTTTTTAGTGAGTTCGCGCAAGTTACTCAGAAATATTAACGTGTTAGATTTACTCGGTTTAATGAGCAGCTTTCCTTTGTACTTCCTATGGTTAAAGCCTAGGAAGTCAAAACCACGGCTAATGTGAGTAATGTGCGTTTTCTCTTCGGAGAGCGTTAAGCCTCTGTGTGCTAAGAAGTCAGCAATCAACGGTTTGATATCGTTCTCCAGCACGTCCTTTGAAGTGCAAGTGACGACGAAATCATCAGCGTATCCTATAAAGTTGGCTCTCGCCCCATTTTTAAGTGCGGTGGACTTTATGCGTTGCTCAAGACCTGCAAGAGTCATCAGCATCAAGGTTGGAGATATGATCCCGCCTTGTGGTGTTCCCTCGTCAGTGCGATAGAACAGCCCTTTGTCCATAAAACCAGACTTTAACCATTGTTCCAACATTCGTTTATCTACAGCTATATTATTCATAAGCCATTGATGCCCAATCTTGTCGAAACAGGCTTTAATATCTCCCTCAAGAACCCATTGTGCGGATTGCTTTTTACTCAAACAGAGAAAACACTGAGCAATAGCATCAGCAGTACTTCTGTTGCGCCGAAAGCCGTAACTATTTGGGTCAGCAAGTGTTTCTGACACAGGCTCTAGTGCGAGAAGATGAAGCGCTTGCAGCGCTCTATCGACCATACACGGGATACCCAAAGGTCTGAGCTTGCCGTTTTTCTTAGGGATGTAGATACGCTTGAGCGGTTTGGCTTGATAAGCTTTTCTGCTCAATTGATTGACTGCTTTCATGCGGCGCGTATCCGTATTCCAGATGACGCCGTCTATTCCGGGCGTTTTACTGCCTTTGTTTTGTGATACTCGCTTAACAGCAAGAAGTTTTGCCGAATGCGAGTGAGTCAGTATCCACTGCAATGCTTTCGCTTTGCCGTGTTTACTTTCTCTTGTTGCTTTTGCAATACGCATCTGAAGCTTTAAAACGTGTGACTCAACAGTTTTCCAATTTATGGATTGCCATTGAGCACTGTCAGGAGAGGCACTAATCTCTTTTGAAATCATCATTTGCGTTTCTCCTTGAATAAAGTTCTTCAAATTCTCTTGCAAAGGAAGACCAGTCGGAAGTCAGCTCACTTTCGTGCCAGACAGACGTCTGTATCTGCATCATTACAATCCAGCCTTTGCTTTCTCCAACATCCTCTACCTGCATCACTATCAGCTATATAAGCTTTCCCAAAGGGAGTGATACAGGCTTACCGTGTTCCGTATGTTGCGCAATGTCAGGTTAGATGCCCGCTATAGTGCGGAGAGTTCAGTGATCACGAAAGAGCATGGGGCAATCTCTTTCCGACTCTCGCGCCTTTTGGCTACAGCGTATTAACCACTTCCGCTGTTTCATCATATAACGCACCTTACGCGGATTCACTTATGTTCATCATACTGACGGTCCAGCACTCACCCGATTTGTGGTTATCAGGAGGATCGTCCTCTCACGATTAAGATCCCGATTGGCGCATACCAACCTTCGTTACATTGTCAGAGCCGCTACTTTATTCAGGCTCCTAGGATCATCTGGTGATACAGATGGTTCACTCATTAAGCGGTGAACAGCGCTTCATACGACTTCACGTCGCACGCCCCAAAATAAGTTAGGTTAAATGCTCTAACTGCTGCTTTGAGCAATCAAGAAACGGTCCAAGCCCTACACATTGAATGATAAGTTAACGCATCTTTAATAATAGCTAGAAAATTTTGCTTAATGGGCTTACAACACCGTTTGCTCCTTGTTGTAAAACATGGGTGTAAATCTGTGTGGTTTTTACATCAGAATGGCCCAATTGAGCTTGAACGGTGCGAATATCGGCGCTACTTTGCAATAGGTGCGTTGCAAATGAATGGCGCAAGGTATGAGGCGTAATAACCTTTGTAATCAAAATCAATGTCCTTTACTCGCAATTGCACCGCTTCCATCACACGCAAACCACTTCCATACATTAACCCCGTGATTAAGTAATATCGCTTGGAAAGATGACTCATCAATTGCTTTACTTCATCAGGCGTCATCACTACAGGCAGCTTGGGTTGTCGATTACTTCGTGCAAAATTCAAGTTTAAAGAAAGCTCATTTTTGACAATATGTTTATATAAAAAAGCGAGCGCATTTAAAGCTGCACTTTGTGTTCTCGGTGACATATTACGTTTTAATACAATATGGTCTAAAAACGCTTTGACTTCTGCATCTCCCATTGAGCTTGGGTGACGTTTGTTGTGAAAGTGAATAAATTTTGCGATCCAACCTAAATAAGCATTAATTGTTCTTAATGAATACTGACGAGTGAGCATATAGTCTGCAATGTAGTTTAAATAAGGAGAGCGAGTTTTCATTTTCATTCCTTTGAAAAGAAGCTGTATATATATACAGTTTTAGCTCAGTTGCTCGTATAGTCAAGAAAACGACCCAATCGCTCGTTTTTATCCTGAGGTAAAAGCGAGAACTCCTAAATTTTAATAACACTGGTAATTAGTCCCGAATTCAGATAATAAGTGCACCACTCATGGTTAAACGGTGAGAAGAGATCAACTGCCTGTTGGTGGTACTCTATCGTCGCCAAACAAACAGAAGCATTTACCATGAGTTACAAGCAGTTGATCGCAGGACAAAGATACCAGATAGAAGCCTACTTACGCGAGGGCTTTAGTTATCGTGAGATAGGCAAACGCCTGAAAGTCAGTCATAGCACCATTAGCCGAGAAATCAGACGAAATAGGATCCGGGAAAATCACTATCTACCCGAAGTCGCCCAGGCAAAGACACTCAAAAGGCGCGTTCAAGCCGCAAAGTCGTGTCTATCTAAGCTGACCATCACCTTTGTTGAGTTCGGATTAAAACAAAAGTGGAGTCCCGAGCAAATTGCAGGCGTGGACCGGATTATTGGGCTTTCAGTGGGTCATGCATGGATTTACGGTTATGTGCAACGGGATAAATTGAGTGGCGGCAAGTTGTTTAGGCACTTACGACAAGGCCATCGACGATATCGCAAAGGTCGTCGTGCGAAGCGTGTCATTATCCCGAACCGAGTGGGCATTGAGCACCGCCCAGCGATTGTTGACAAGAAAAGACGGTTCGGTGACTGGGAAGCTGATACCGTACTGGGTAAGCATGGAACGGGTGCCATAGTCAGCCTAGTTGAACGCCAAAGCAAGCTTTATTTAATACGTAAAGTGCCAGCAAAGAGCGCGGCAGACGTAAGCAGAGCCATGATAGGCATGCTGTGGCGATATCGCCGTCATGTGCATACGATAACCGCTGATAATGGCAGCGAGTTCTGTGACCACGAGCTAGTTGCAGATAAGCTCAACACTGATATTTATTTTGCGAATCCGTATTCCTCATGGGAGCGCGGATTGAATGAAAACTTCAACGGTTTACTGCGCCAGTACATACGCAAAGGCACGGATTTAAGAACGGTAACGGATAAGCAGGTGGCCGATATAGAACGTGCGCTAAACGCCAGACCTAGAAAGTGCCTAGGTTACAAACAGCCTGTCGTTGTGTTTAACGAATTACGCAATGCGGCCTAATTTAGCGAGTGGTGCACTTCGGGGTTGAATTCGCGGTTAACAAGTTTGTTAGAAATAATCTAATAAGAAAAACGAGCTACGCTGTGGTAGAAAAACGCGCGATTAGCTCGCTATAAACATGTTATAAGCCACAATAGCCACCGTCACTTTGGAACCCTGTGAGTATTTTAAAACTAGAGAAACGATATTTTAACTTTTGGCTTTTATTAGCGTATTTCCTCGTTATTGGGTTAATTGATTCCCAATTATTCAGCCCAATACTCATATTATTAGCTATTCCTTTAAGCTACTTATTTCCTGAAAAACGCGAAAGTGGTTATTTCGTGGATGCTATTGATTTAGGAGAGTATTCTGACCAATATTTATATGCATTATATCGAGCGTTTCTTTCATACACGTATATTTATTTGGCATATTCCATTAACTATCAGCTTTCGTTGGATATAGTATTTTTTATTTTCTGGTGCACTGGCGGTTTTTTATATTCATTCGCGGCTACATTTGTACCCAAAGATGGCTTCAAAACAGGCGGTAATTTTAAAGTAGCTCAACTTTATGCAATCATGTATCTTTTAGTTACTTTACTATTAACTTATTGGATAATAGTTAGTTTTAAAGGGCTTGATTGGTTTAGTCCCTTAGTCACAAATATCTATCATTTAGTTATCGGTGGCTTATAACAAGGCAATTATGTGTGGGACGCAAAACACTTGGCTTGCGCTCCTTCGTCGCTAATTTTAGCCAAGCATTTATGCGCCCCATATTGCGGCGTTGGTATGACTCCCCATGTCAAGCAGGGTACACCGATCCCTGCCTAAACTTTTAAGCCTTTTATAATCTGTCTTTCACTCAATAAAGTGAGTTAACACATCGAATGAAGCAAGTAATGTCGTCGGTTATCATGCTGGTATCCGTGGATTACTCACTTTTATGAGCAGAGCCTACCTTACTTAACCCGTCGTAGCACCTGTCTTCAGTCTATGTTCGTGGTTCAATAATTATTGCTAATTACTGCCATCCTAACGCCCTCGGTGGTTGTGCCACACCCGATGCTTGATCCAATGTATTAACTCAAAGCCGATTTTCACTTTATGCCGGAACCCGTGCGATACGCAGTTTTGGGTTAACCGGACTTAATACTGTTTCTCTGGCAATCGCCCAGATATAGGCAATCATTTCCCGCGCAATAGCCGTTACCACCACATTATAATGCTTACCCTTATGCATCAGACGCTGATATCGACGACACAGCCTGAGTTGTGCCTGCCAGGCCATATCAACAATGTGTTTGGGCAACCCTTCTTGGCGCTTTTGTAACTCGGTGGTCACCGCGGCTTGATAGCGATAACTGTGCGCTCCTTCCACTAACAACCGTCTTGCTCGGCCATTGCCACATTTGGTGATTGCCCCTAAATGGCGCTTGCCACCACTGGAATGCTCTGAAGGGACTAAGCCTACATAACTCATTAATTTCCTTGGGTGGTCGAAGCGTGTTAAGTCGCCAAGCTCTGCAATCACACCTGCTGCTACCAACAGTCTGACACCACGCATGGCTTGTATGGCTTTCACTACGGGATAATACCGCCAGTTTCTGACCTGATACTCAAGTTCATTGTCGAGTCGTCTCAGCCTATTAATCCGCTCATTGATGGTTTGAATGTATTCCTGTAATACAATTTGTTGGGCTGGATGAGGCAGCACCAATTCAGTGAGCCAGCGCAGGTGTTTAAGCGACCAGTTTGCCGTGCCGCTGTAGTTAATATTATTGCGTAGGAGCAGTGCTTTAAGTTGGTACTTGGCGTCTTTCAAATCTTTCATAGCCGTTTCTCGGGCGCGGGATAAATCTCGAACGGCTTCATCTTCAGGCTCAGGAACATAAATGGGAGTGAGGTCTTCCGATTTCAGTAGTTTGACCAACTTAATGGCATCACGTTTATCGGTCTTTACACGCTCACCGGGCTTTTTGGGAATAAGTGACGGGGCAACGACATAACAGCAATGGCCAAGGCTGGTAATGAGCCGATATATCCAATAACCACAAGGACCTGCCTCATAGACGAAGTGCAAAGTTACGTGCGGATACTTGGATTCAAATTGTCTGATAAGCTTTTTAACGGCAGCTTTAGCCGAAGGGATGCGGCCATAATGCACGGGTTGTGCGCCTCGATGGTCCTCAAGGTAAGCGATTTCATTAAATTCTTTATGTGTGTCTAAGCCAATAAAAAGTATGCTATGTTTGTTCATGCTAGCCTCCGCTGTTTAGTTATTTGACAAACTAATTATGGCTCTGGCTTTTAGCTAACCCACGAAAATGCGGAGGCTAGCACCTCGTGGGGAGTCATTATGTCTAGGCAACTCGATGAAATGTAGCGTCTGTGGAAATAAATCTAAACGGAAAATCGAATTTAAAATTAGTCTGTTAGATTGTTTTGGATTGTTTGTACTTTGCATTCCTCTCGCCTCAATTTTGTTTGCGATAGTCTACGGAGTAACATCTCTGTTTGTCGGTGCCGTTGGATCAATTTTGGCAGGTGTAAACACAAACCCTGTACTTTTAAGGTCTTTAGTACCTGTAGTTATTTTGTATTTAATACTTGCACGCTTTTTAGTGAAGTACATGCCAAAATTGCTCAACATTCTTGGGTATTTCATCAACTATAAGTTGGTTATCTCGGCAGATTGTGACAAATGTAATCAAAGGTGTGTAATGCATAGTTACCCAACTGAGCCTCATGCGTAACACATTGCCTAACAAGCAATTAAACAGGGATAAAAAACTTGCGGGCTATTCGCTTCGCTCAATTTTAGCCTACAATTTTTTACCCGTTAATCGAGCGTTATGTATTTCTTAGGTTTTGAGTATGAAAACAATTAGGTGGACAATAATCACCATAATCTTCGCTTTAAGTGCATATTTTGAAGTCGTGTGGATTTATTATCCTGTTTCAGTACTTTTCTTCATTTTTGCGTTAATGGGGACTATTGCTTTATTTACAGTAAATAGTACTGACTTTGCCCAAGGAGCAATAGACCGAAATTTAGGTTGGGCTTTGTATATTAATAGCTTTATTAATACTGGAGTTCTAATTTATCTAGGGTGGAATATTGTTGCATTGCTCTATGCAGTGATGATTTGTATGGGCTTATCAAAAAGGTTAACTGGTTTGTATAAGCTAAGGTTAAAAAATACATAACAAGTGCCTCCCGAATTCAGATAATAAGTGCACCACTCATGGTTAAACGGTGAGAAGAGATCAACTGCCTGTTGGTGGTACTCTATCGTCGCCAAACAAACAGAAGCATTTACCATGAGTTACAAGCAGTTGATCGCAGGACAAAGATACCAGATAGAAGCCTACTTACGCGAGGGCTTTAGTTATCGTGAGATAGGCAAACGCCTGAAAGTCAGTCATAGCACCATTAGCCGAGAAATCAGACGAAATAGGATCCGGGAAAATCACTATCTACCCGAAGTCGCCCAGGCAAAGACACTCAAAAGGCGCGTTCAAGCCGCAAAGTCGTGTCTATCTAAGCTGACCATCACCTTTGTTGAGTTCGGATTAAAACAAAAGTGGAGTCCCGAGCAAATTGCAGGCGTGGGCCGGATTATTGGGCTTTCAGTGAGTCATGCATGGATTTACGGTTATGTGCAACGGGATAAATTGAGTGGCGGCAAGTTGTTTAGGCACTTACGACAAGGCCATCGACGATATCGCAAAGGTCGTCGTGCGAAGCGTGTCATTATCCCGAACCGAGTGGGCATTGAGCACCGCCCAGCGATTGTTGACAAGAAAAGACGGTTCGGTGACTGGGAAGCTGATACCGTACTGGGTAAGCATGGAACGGGTGCCATAGTCAGCCTAGTTGAACGCCAAAGCAAGCTTTATTTAATACGTAAAGTGCCAGCAAAGAGCGCGGCAGACGTAAGCAGAGCCATGATAGGCATGCTGTGGCGATATCGCCGTCATGTGCATACGATAACCGCTGATAATGGCAGCGAGTTCTGTGACCACGAGCTAGTTGCAGATAAGCTCAACACTGATATTTATTTTGCGAATCCGTATTCCTCATGGGAGCGCGGATTGAATGAAAACTTCAACGGTTTACTGCGCCAGTACATACGCAAAGGCACGGATTTAAGAACGGTAACGGATAAGCAGGTGGCCGATATAGAACGTGCGCTAAACGCCAGACCTAGAAAGTGCCTAGGTTACAAACAGCCTGTCGTTGTGTTTAACGAATTACGCAATGCGTTTAATTTAGCGAGTGGTGCACTTCGGGGTTGAATTCGCGCTAAACCTAGGGACGCAAAACAGCAGGCTTGCGCTCCTTCGTCGCTAATTTTAGCCTGCTATTTTGCGCCGGATAGGCAAGCGTTAGGTTTATGATGAAGCCGATTTTATATTTAAGTTTCTCTTTAATAATTTGCTTTGTAATACTGAAAACAGTCCCATACTGGCCTGAAAGCAAATTGCAGCATGTAGTTTATGTGTTTTTGAATTCAAAAAGTTTTGTAAAAGCTATAAGGGCAACCGAGCAAGAAGGTTATGTTTCAATACAGTGGGTACAAACCTCTGCAGAAACCGAAGTTTCACTAGCTTGGGTTGCTGCAGGTGCCAAATATAAAAAAGTCTCCAACCCAGATTTAAGCAGAATTGTAGTTCCATATAAAGAAAATGGCTTTAATTCACTTTGGCTTCAAAAAGAGGGTGAGGCTTGGATATTAAGAAAAGCTTTTTCCTTTAAAAGTGAGTACGGAATTGGTGAAGGTGCTTACGCTTTAGGTAAGAATATTAACCCCAAAGATGTGTGTTTACCAAAAGTACAATGTTTAGAGCACTTGTTTGATAATTGGTATGTTATAAAAAATTAGTATGCAAAAATAAACCTAACAAATTAATTAAACAGTGGACGTAAAACAGCAGGCTTGCGCTCATTCTTCGCTTAGTTTAGCCTGCTATCTTCCGCCGTTTATTAAGGCGTTAGTTTACAAAAGGAGTTTGGTGGTGTTTGAGAGTATTGCGGTTTATTCAGGATTAATTGCAACAATCTGGATTTTCATTGGTGTTTATGTAGCAAGTAGGTTTTATGATGGTTACAGCCATTCTAAGCAATTTTGTAGTGAGTTAGGTGCGACTGGTAGCCCAACTGAAAAACTATCTCCTTTAATTAATAATTATCCTCTTGGTTTTCTATTTTGCTTTTTCGGCTGGTACCTGGCTCAACTATCAAATGTTTCAACTTTAGTGAATGTTTCGGGTTGGTTAGTTATAGCTCATGGTGTTGGTACATGGGTCGCAGGTTACTTCCCAATGGACGCCGATCCATTTACTAAAAATCCTACTTTTAATTGTAAAGTACATTCTTGGGCTGGTTTTATCATGTTGCTTTCTCTCGTTGCGGCACCAATATTAATAGCTATAAGCCCAACAACTGATATTATCCCTCTATATTTTCGTGTATTTTCAGTTATATCTGTTGTCGCTGCTATTTATTATCTCTTTACTATGGCTAAAGCCGTCAAAACACAAAGCAACCCAGGCATACATCAACGTATTTCTTATGGTATCCAGCTAATGTGGCTAAGTACCTTTTCAATAGTGCTGGTGTAATTGTAAACTAACAAACGCTTTAACCACAAAGGACGCAAAACAGCAGGCTTGCGCTCCTTCGTCGCTAATTTTAGCCTGCTATTTTTCGCCGGTTAAGCGAGGCGTTAGCATCACAGAGAGTGTCGTTTGAAGAATATAAAAGTAATTCTTGTTATTGCGATCCTAGGCCTATCCTTAGTAATCGCTGTATATGTGAGTAAATTTGGCTTTGGGTTGTGGAATGAGCATTCCAAGTGGGCGGAACTTGGAAGTTTTTTTGGAGGAGTACTTGGGCCAATACTAGCCTTTACCTCATTGCTGTATTTAGCATTTCAAGTCGAGATGCAATGGAAAGAGAGTCAGGCTTCAAGGTTACAATCAGAAATTAACAACAGAGAAAGCTATATATCAACTAACTTGAGAATTCTGATACCTAAATTGTCAGAAGTAGATCCGATATTAAAAGGCCCTCTGGCTGATTTAGTAATCCTCATTTGTCGCGACGAGTCATACTCTATCAATAAACGTAATGTTGATGAGCTTAAGCTAGGTCTTTCAGCAAGAGGAGAAGCAATGGTCATTTGGGTTAATATTGCTGGCGCATTGTCCTACCTCAAAGCGGTAGATGAAAATCGCTACCTTAATCAGGTCACGTTAGTCACTGTTCAACTTGGCCATGAGCTATGTGTTGCTTTGGATCGGGTTGTATTGATGGCCACAGATATAAAGTTTGAGCATCATTTCAACTAAGTAGTGCTAACAAACGCATCAAGTCGCCCCCAGAAACGCGGGGGCTGGGACATCAAAACCACCGCTTCGCTCTGGTTTTTCCGCCGACGCTATGCTAGAAAAACGCCTGATTCGCTCGATATAAACAGGTTGTGCTACAAGGAGAGTTAAATGTATAAATTTACCACTATTTTAATATCGTTGTTGTTTGTGACGTCGTGCGCATCAACTTCCCCACAGCTTAATTCAGGTACTCCTGTTAATATTTATGGTGTTTCTTCGTTATCACCTAAAAATGGTAGTTGGTCTGTCATTACGTCTACGGGGTATCAGCTTGCTCTCGGAACTAAGCTGAATGATGACAGCAGTGGCATTATAAATTTGTCACTCTATCAAATTCCCGAGTTTGCCTCCGATGAAGAATTTCTGTCGCATGTAGTCAAACATCGAGCAAACTCACCGGATATTGGCAGGTTTAATCTTGTGGAAAACTCAGAAGAGTTGGTACAACTTAATGGTGCAACGTGCATCAAGCACAAAACAATTTCTCAAGATAACAGTGCTAAAGTCGGTGGCAATAAAACAGCCGTAATGCTGATAGAGTATCTTGGATATAATTGCATACACCCATTTAAAAAATCTATTGGTGTGCATACGGAATACTCTCTACGTCACTATAAGGGTAAAGAATATCCTGAATTAGCTCAAAATGCAGAAGAGTTTTTTAGTGATATACAATTTAAAGCGTTTTAATAGCATAACGAAGCAATCAAGGGCTGATTAAAAAAACTTGGCTGGCGCCCATTCTTTGCTAATTTTAGCCAAGCATTTGTACGTCCCATATAGTGGCGTTATACATAGGGAGTTAATTTTGAGAGTTGCTGCAATACTTAGTTTGGCTTTTTTCTTGATGTCATGTTCTACCTTAAATCTTTCAGGGACAATAGACTTTAAAGATGAAACATATACATCTCCAAATCATGAATTTATTGTGGATTTACCCGCGTTGGTTCATCCAAATGCAAAAGACATTGTTTATCCCAATCAATTGTTCGTCGATTTTTTCATTGGTTCAGGTTACTGGACTCCTCAAGGGTTACACACCATTCAGTGGGTTACACTTCCTAAAGAAATTACAACTGAGCAATTTCAGAAAGCTCTACCCACTATTGTAAATGAACACTCTCATAAAAGGTTTAGCTCTATTGGCGAGTTCAATATTATTGAACAACGTAATTTGCCTGATCCCAACTCTCACAAATTCTTAGCTAAGGGAACATACCAGAACGTTGCTAGCACGTGGATATGCACCATAAAACTATATAAAAATAGAATTGCGTTTATTTCAAAAGTTTTACCTTTAGAAAACCCAAAGCCGATTTCTAAGTTAGACGAAAATACAGATAGTTATAATCAATGGGTGGAATCTTTCAGAGTATTGTAATCAAAAAATGCCCAAGAAAGAATTCAAAAAACTGGCTTGTGCCTTTCGTCACAAATTATAGCCAACTATTTTTGCCGCTTAAAACGGCGTTTTATTTCAAGGAAGACTAAATGCAATTTCCAGAGCTAGAAACATCTCGTTTAATTCTTAATAAGTTATCAAAAAGTGACGGACAGGCTTTACTTGATATTTTCACTGATGAAAACGTTGTTCGATATTACGATATCGATGTTTTTAATTCAGAAAAACAATCATTAGAGTTAATTGATTTTTTTAATCAACGCTTTGCTGAAAAAGTAGGTGTTCGTTGGGCTATTCGAGTTAAGAGTTCGGGAAAACTAATTGGTACGTGTGGATTTAACTCAATAAACTTGAAGATGAAAAATGCAGGTATTGGCTATGAATTATCCTCAAAGTATTGGGGGCTTGGCTATGCTTCCGAGGCTGTTAACAAGATTGTCCAATTTGCATTCTCTAATGACCAACCTTTAGGCGAACTCTACCGGATCCAAGGTGATATTATGATTGGAAATGCTGCTTCTGAATCAGTGTTAAAAAAGCTAGGTTTCAAAGAGGAAGGAATTAGGCGTTCAAGTGGTTTCTGGAAAAACGAATTCCATGATTTAAAGTGTTTTGGTTTAATAAAACCTGAATTTAAAGAAATATAACAAGTTTTTTAAACTAAAGACTTAAAATAGCCCTTTGAATTACAAACTATAATGGTCTGATTTTGGGCAATGTGAGTTAAACCTTGCGCTTTAACTCACTGAGAATAAAAGTATAAGACTAACAACATGTCTTACACTATTTAGGCAGGTTTTGGCTTTACGTTCTGTATAGCACTTTGATTACATGCCAACCAAAGCGCGTTTTCACTAAATGTGGCTCTAAGATTTCGCCGCTGAATGCTACTTTGTCAAACTGTGGCACCATTTGCCCACGTCTAAATTCCCCCAAATCGCCGCCTTTTTTACCCGACGGACAGGTTGAATATTTTTTAGCTAACGTCTGAAACTTCGCACCTTTTTTAAGTTGCTTGATGATGTCTTCAGCTTGTTCTTTGTGCTTAACAAGGATGTGCAGTGCGTGCGCTGTATTTGCCATGGAAAATCTCGAAAATTAAAACGCGCATATTTTATCACGGCAATCACCACTGAGCCACTACGGCTATTTATGTTTACTTGTTGCCTGCAAAAAACCTGTCACCAAACAAAATTGCGCTAAATAATAACTACACATTATTGCGATATCTGCATGTGCTATTTCTAAATAAAAACGATTAAGGCCAAGAATAGAGTCTGATATAACAAACACGGCCCCACCTAACACTAAAAAACCGTTCGATTGATCCGTCATCCAAGTAAGGCTTGCCATTATAGTAAGCACCAGCATATAGAAAAGCACAGGAATGAGCATGTCATTTAAGTTTGGATAGAATAAGCAAAAAACGATGATGGCCAAAAAGAGATAAAGAAGTACAACGTCTAGTCGCCAGTTTTTAATTGGCAACATGGTAATGATATAAAAAGCGTGGCTGACAAAAAATGCCGCTAAACCGCCTATAAACAGTTGCCCCGTATCAAGGGCTAGCAGCACATCACCTAGTGCTGAAAAACTAAGAGCGAATAATAAAGTAATAAAAGTGCGATTTTGTAACTGATTGCGCCCTTTTAATACCATCACAATCAACATGTTCGATTGGTAATGTTTTAAATAGCGCCATAATAGGCTGAGTTAATGATGGTATAAAGAGCAGTAAAGCAATGTAAACCGAGCTTAGGATTAGAAAGAGTATGTTCATATTCTTATTATTGTGATTTGTTCCCAATAACGAGAATAGCAAGCTTTGCTTTAAATGTTTATAAAAAATGCTGCTTTTGTTCTTCGGTCAGTAACTTACACTGTGTTTGCTTGCCAAAAAACCGATACCGATTACGACCAAGCCAATCATAGATACGATCGCGAAAACCTTTTGGCAGTAGCTTGAACACGTTAGCTAAAGAGAATGGAAAACCTAATTGAGTTGCGATAAATAACACAGCGTCACTTTGTTTATATAGCTGGTTTTTATCAATCACTAACATTGAGGAAAGTGGATCTTTAACTTTGTGAGCCATTAATAAACGCTCACCTTTATCGCTTTGCATGGGGCATAACTTAAAGGTGATTTGCTTATCAAAGTGAACAATAAACCGCACACAAAAATGGCACAGATTGCACTGACCATCAAACAAGATGACTGGGCAGTGAGTTTGCAAGATTAACCGCTTACCTGCACAACTTGTTTACCGGTAAAGCCACCAGCAAGTTGTTTATTTAAAGCAGCTGAAACAGCCTCGGCGGTAAAATCAACGGCATGAATTTGTGGCAGTTTGATCTCGCCACGGGCTGCATTATCGAGTAATAAGTTACCCATAAAGCTCAGCTTTTGCTGCGCACATAAGCTATTTGCAAGCCACGCTCCGCCTAAGGATACAATGCCAATATTTGGTGCGCGCCTAAACATAAGTTCTTGTTCAAATTTAGGTAATTCATTTAAACAGGCAATACGGCCACAAAAGCGCATTAGCTCAACGTTACGAATGGTGGTATCGCCACCAATACAATCAAGCACCGCGTCAAAGCCTTGCGGGCCTAATTCACGGCGAATTTTATCTTCAAGTTTAGGGTCTTTGTAATCAAACACCACATCAGCACCTAATTGCTTAAGTAACTTATGATTGTGTTTACTGGCAGTGGTAAATACAGTTGCACCACGTTGCTTAGCAAATTGAATAGCAAATTGACCAACGCCGCCTGCCCCTGCGTCAATAAACAGTGAATCCCCTTCGCTTAGTTGCAACTTATCAAGGGCAATGAATGCCGTCATACCTGAACAAGGTAAGGTTGCAGCATCTGCCGGTGAAACGTTATCTGGCACAACCGATACCGCATAGTTTGGCACCGTTGTGTATTCAGATAACACACCTTGGTCGCCAAGGCTGGCGTGCCATACAACGCGCGCGCCCACACCTGGGAATACACCTTTATTTGCCTGAACAACCACGCCAACAGCATCATGACCTAATACATGGGGGTAATGCCATTTACAAAAACCTTGTTTTGCAAAGTTGGCATCACCATGATTTAAGCCTACATATTCAACTTTAACCAAAAGCTCATTGCCTTCAGGGCTCGGTACTGGCACAGAAAGTTCAGATAACGCTATGGCGTCATTCGGCTCAATCAGTGCAAGCGCGCGCATTGTTGACGGAAGTTCTGTAGTTTGTTGAATATGTGACATTGAATACTCTGGGTTAAAGGTTGTTTAGTTCAAAGCTCCAACGACCATTAAATGCTTGATAAGCACTTACTTTGGCCTGTAATGAAGCAATTGTTGAATCAACAGCGTTCTCTTGCGCTATTAAAACATCCTGTCTCGCATCTAACAACTCTAAGTAAGGAATTTGTCCTTCTTGATACATTGCTTGAGCTTGACCAAATGCTTTATTGGCATAATTAAAACGCTGATCAGCATAACTTAACTGTTGCTGCTGTTTGACTAGCCTTTGTAAAGTAAGTTCACTATCGCTAATGGCTTTTAGTACTTTACTTTGATAGTCACTGTAAGCAGCTTCACTTAAAAATTGCTGTGCATCACGCTGAGCTAATAATGCAGGATAGCTGAGTAATGACCATTCAACTTTTGGGGTTACTTGCCATTGTTGCACAGTATCTTCTAAGCCATTGCTGGTTAAACTCACCACACCTGCAAACCCGATAAACTAATATCTGGCAGTAATGCTTTTGAGGCGGCAACACTTAGCGAATAAGCCTGACTAAACTGGTATAAAGCACTGGTGATATCTGGTCTCAGTGCCATTGCTTCACTGGCTTTATTAAACGACACACTAAATTCGTGACTGAGTAACTCAGGCTCTTCTATCAAAGTTATGTCACTGGCAAGTCGCCCTGTTAGCACCGCAAGGGTTGCGAGGTCACGATATTGCAAGTAGCTAAGCTCAGGAATAAGCGCTTGTTGCTGCTTTAACTGGGCAAGAGTACGGTTAAGATCAAGCTCATTCGCAACCCCCTCTTCTACTCGCGCTTTAAGCACATCAATACTTTGCTCGAGCGCCTCGATTTGCATTTCAATAATCGCTTGCTTTTGTACATTACCTTGATAGCTGACATAGCCTTGCACCACGGCAGAAACCACTTCAACCTGTAATGCTCTTAGCTGCTCCGCTTGGTTTAGTGCACCCGCATTAGCAGCATCGACAAGCGCAGTAATACGACCAAACAAATCAAGCTGCCAATTTACGTTCACACCTGCGTTTGATTGGCGCGTAATTGCGCCATCTAAGCTGCTGCGCTCTGCGCCTACGCTTAGGCTGCCCTGCGGATAATAATCCGCGCGGGCTGCACCTAAACGGGCAATGGCTGCATCAAGTTGAAGTTGACTGGTTTTTAGGTCGTGATTCATTGCTAATGCATCAGTCACTAAATTGTTTAACTGCGCTGAATCTAAACGACGCCACCAGTTATTTTCGCTCTCACCTTCGCTTTGTTCACCAATTTGTGTATCGCTAACAAATTGTGTCAGGCTCACTTGCTGCTCTTGCATATCAACGCTTTGTGCGCAGCCAGCCAGTGCTCCAGCTAACAGCATCGCACTGACTAGTTTGCCGTGTTTAAAGGTTCCATGAAGAGGCTTATGCATCGTGTTGCTCCTTCTGCGATTTTTTAGTGACTAACATATAAAACACCGGGGTGAACAATAAGCCAAACACAGTTACACCAATCATGCCTGAGAACACTGCGTTACCAATGGCATGACGCATCTCTGCACCTGCACCTGTGGCTAAAACAAGAGGTACAACGCCTGCCGTAAAGGCAATTGATGTCATTAAAATTGGGCGAAGTCGTAAGCGACACGCTTTAATAATGGCTTCAAGGTGAGACAACCCCGTTTTATGCTGATCTCGTGCAAACTCTACCATCAAGATGGCATTTTTACTTGCCAGTGCAACCAGTACGATTAATGCGATTTGCGTAAAGATGTTGTTGTCATCACCAACAAACCACACACCTAATAAGGCGGAGAAAATCGTCATAGGTACAATCAGAATAATAGCCAGTGGTAATCTTAAGCTCTCGTATTGCGCTGCAAGTACCATAAACACAAGCAATACAACAAGTGGGAAAACATACACCATGGTATTACCCGCTAATATTTGCTGATAAGTTACTTCTGTCCACTCAAACTCAATACCATTTGGTAATGTATCGGCAAGGATTGCTTCAATCGCATGTTGCGCTTGATCAGAGCTATAACCTGGTGCTGGGCTACCATTTAATTCAGCTGTAGGGTAACCATTGTAGTGCATTACACGATCTGGTATGTTGTTGGTGTGACCGTTAATACAGAGCCTAATGGCACCATTTCACCCATGCGGTTACGTACTTTAAGATTCAAGATTTGCTCAGGATCTTGGCGGTAGTCAGCATCAGCTTGCGCATTAACCTGATATGTACGACCAAACAAGTTAAAGTCATTCACATACACAGAACCTAAGTACACTTGTAAGGCATTAAATACTTCATCAAGTGGGATACCTTGGATCAGCGCTTGCTCACGGTCAATGTCGATATCCATTTGCGGTACTTGAATTCTAAAGCTTGAATAAAGTCCCATTAATGCAGGGTCTTGCTGCGCTTTCGCAATAGTTGCTTGTAAGCTGTTAAAGAGTGCTTCAAAGCCTTTGTTTGCACGGTCTTCAATTTGCAGTTTAAAGCCACCCGTTGTACCTAAACCTTGAATTGGCGGTGGCGGGAATACCGCAACAAATGCTTCATCAATACTGGCAAACTTTTGATTTAACTGAGCCGCAATCGCCATTGCCGACATACTCGGATCTTGACGCTCTTCAAAAGGGGCAAGCGGTGTAAATACAATGCCGCTATTAGGGCTATTTGTGAAACCATTCACCGATAAACCAGGAAACGATACTGTGTTAGCAACACCCGGTACTTGTAATGTAATTTTTTCCATTTCTTGCACGACTTCTTGAGTTCTGTCTAAACTTGCCGCATCAGGCAACTGTGCAACAGCCACTAAATATTGCTTATCTTGCTGTGGGATAAAACCACCTGGTACTGCGTCAAACAATTTTACTGTGCCACCAACAAGTGCAACATAAGCAACTAATACAATCACACTCATACGAATTAGCTTTTGTACCAGCTTTTCGTAGCCATTGGCGCCTTTATCAAATAAGCGGTTAAAAGGTTTAAATAACCAGTTACCAAATACACGGTTTAATAGCTTAGTTAAACGATCTGGTTTTGCATCATGACCTTTTAATAGTAACGCCGATAACGCAGGCGATAGTGTTAACGAGTTAAACGCTGAGATAACCGTCGAAATAGTAATGGTTAAAGCAAATTGCTTGTAAAATTGACCAGATAACCCCGTAATAAATGCCGTAGGAATAAATACCGCACACAATACAAGTGCAATGGCGATAATTGGTCCTGTTACTTCTGTCATTGCAACACGGGTTGCTTCAAGTGGTGATAAACCCTGCTCGATATTACGCTCAACGTTCTCAACCACAACAATGGCATCATCAACAACAATACCAATGGCAAGAACCAAACCGAATAGCGATAAGGTATTAATCGAAACCCCCAACCATTGCATAACCGCAAACGTACCAATCAAAGATACCGGTACTGCAATCAGTGGGATTACTGATGCACGCCAAGTTTGTAAGAACACCACAACAACGATTACAACTAATGCAATTGCTTCTAGTAGCGTTTTAATAACAGCATCAATTGAACCGCGTACGAATACAGTTGGGTCATAAACAATGTCGTATTCAACACCTGCCGGAAAGTCTTTTGATAATACTTTCATGGTTTCACGCACTTGATCAGAAAGCTCAATCGCATTTGAACCTGGGCGCTGGAAAATCGGCATTGCAAGTGCAGGTTGACCATCTAACATCGCTCTTAATGCATAGGTGTTTTGGCCTAATTCAAGGCGTGCTACATCACTTAGGCGTGTAAGCTGACCTTGCTCACCTACTTTGATGATCACATTTTCAAATTCTTCTTGTGAGCTTAAGCGCCCTTTTACATTCATCAGAATTTGAAATTGATTACTTTTCGAGGTAGGTTGCGCACCTAAACTACCCGCAGCAACCTGTTGGTTCTGAGCGCGTAATGCATTTACTACGTCCATTGCTGTTAAATCGCGAGCAGAGAGTGCATCAGGGTTAAGCCAAACACGCATTGAATATTGACCACCACCAAACATTTGCACATCACCCACGCCGCCTAAGCGCGCAATTTGGTCTTTGATATACAAATCAGCATAGTTCGCTAAGTAAGTTGTATCATGCGTTTTTTCAGGCGAGTACAAATGCACCACCATGGTTAAATCAGGTGATGATTTTTCGGCTACAACACCTAAACGCTGAACTTCTTGTGGTAAGCGTGGTAGCGCACTGTTAACACGGTTTTGCACTTGAACTTGTGCACGGTCTAAATCAGTACCTAATGCAAAAGTAACTGTTAAAGTCATGCGGTCATCACTGGTTGCTTGTGAAAACATATACAACATGTTTTCTGTACCATTGATTTCTTGCTCAAGTGGCGTTGCCACTGTTTCGGCAATCACCGTTGGGTTAGCACCCGGGTAATTTGCTGTAACTACAACCGTTGGCGGTACAACCTCAGGGTACTCACTCACTGGCAATTGAAATAGCGAAATTGCCCCTGCAATGAGAAATATAAGCGACAGCATCGCTGCGAAGATGGGTCGCTGGATAAAAAAGTGTGAAAATTTCATTTTGACCTACTGTTTAGCAACCAAATCTGAGTGATTATTTGAAAGAGTAAATGCAATTCCGTCGCTATTGATTGTGACTGTGTTTGGTGAAATTGGCATACCAGGGCCAACACGCGCCGGGCCATTCACAGCAATCACATCGTTTTCGTTTAGTCCTGATGTAATCGCACGTAAACTGCCGTAACGCTCACCCACCGTTACTAATTTGTATTCAAGAACATTGCCTTCACCTACAGTGAGTACAAAGCGATTCTTTAAATCAGTCCCAATTGCACGCTCAGGCACAATGACTTTTTCACTTACTTTATTGGCAGCAAGCTTAATACGTGCAAATGAGCCCGCACGTAATTGTTGTTCATCGTTTTCGAACACCGCACGAACACGAAGAGTGCCGGTAGTTTCATTAATTTGGTTATCAATGAAGTTGATTTTGCCATTGTAGTTAAAACTGGTTTGACCCACTTTTTGCATCACAACCGCTTGTTCACTTTGCGCTGTCACATCAGTAAACGATTGATTCCATGTACGCTCATCAATATCAAAATAAGCATACATTTGCTGGTTTGAAACAATGCTTGTTAACACGCTTTGACCAGCAAGCACGTTATTACCTTTGGTAATATTCGCACGCGATACAACGCCATCAATAGGTGAACGCACTTGAGTAAATTCTAAATCAAGCTCTGCGGCCGTAAGTTCAGCCTGTAGCGCTAGCAATTGCGCTTCGCGTTGTCTTAGCGTTGATTTACGAGACTCCGCTTGCTCCGTTGAAATTGCTTTACGCTCAGTTAAGCGCTCTGCACGTTTTGCTTCACTTTTAGCCTGCTCTAATGCGGCCTTGGCGCTCTCTATCTGCGCTTTTAAGCTATCGACTACTGCTGCAAAAGGGCGTGCATCAAGGGTGAAAAGCAAATCACCTTCTTTAACACTGTCACCTTCTTTAAAGTTAATTTTATCGATCACACCTGAAACACGCGGCATAAGTGCAACCTCTTGCGGTGCCTCTAAACGCGTTGTGTAGGTGTGCCAATTTTGTACTGGCTTTACAAGTACTTGCGCTACATCGATAGGTTGTAATTGTTGCTGTTGCGCTGATTGGCTAGCTTCGCTACCACATCCTGCCAACGTTAAGCTCGCAATGGTCACTGCCACTGCAAGAATAGATTTGTTCATAACGACTCTCCTGTATTTAGATAGGAGACAATGTTACGCAACTAATTAGTGGATAAAAATGATAGATTTTTAAATTCATTAATGCCAGAATTGCACCAATAGAATTTAAGGAACTGCTATGGATACCACCAGCCGCTTATTAATGTTGCTTGAAGTAATTGAGCGGGGCTCATTTGCCAAAGCCGCCGAATCTAGAAATATAGATCGCTCAGTTATTTCAAAACAAATTAGCCGCCTCGAAGATGAATTAGGTGTGCGTTTACTAAATCGTACTACACGTTCTTTTTCGTTGACTGCCGCTGGTGCTGAAATGGTAAAAAAAGCAGCTGAACTGAGAGATTTGTTATCAGATACAGTAAGGCTTGCAGAGAATTACCACCAAGAACCCCGTGGTACGTTAAAAATTACCTCATCAAGTATTATTGGTAAACGTTATATTCAACCAGTCATTAACGACTTTCAAAAACGCTTTCCGCAAGTTGAGGTGGAGCTACGTTTAGACGACAGGCTGATTGATTTAGTATCAGAAGGCTATGATTTAGCTTTTCGTGTTGGCGAACCAAAAGACTCGTCATTTATTGCCCGCAAAATTGCCCGCAACCGTATGTTGCTGTTGGCTTCACCGGAATTTATTGAAACTTACGGTATGCCAAAACAGGTTGAGGATTTAAAAGAGCTACCTGCCGCCAGCTATTCAAGCCCAAGTAAACGCATCAGCGGAATTCGTTATCGTAATGCCGATGGCGATATTATTGAGCAAAATATTAAAAGCGTCTTTCGTGCGAACGATGCAGAAGTACTTTTAATGAAAGCTATTTCAGGCAATGCGTATGTTTTGGCGCCGGCATTTATTCTTGACGATGAAGTTAAGCGTGGCGATCTCGTACCCATTTTAACCGATATGGAATTACTCGATTACAGCGCGGTGTATGCTGTTTACCCACACAGAGACTTACCAGTAAGAACGCGTTTATTCTTTGATGCTATGCGTGAATACATAGGCAAAGATATTCCTATTTGGGAGGCAAACATCCCTGACTTTGACACTATGTACAAAAGCTAAATTTATAAACGCTAACTCGCTTTATTATGCTCTATTGACTCTTGGCTCAACTCATAAGCTGTTACAACTTTATTTCGTCCTTGCTGCTTTGCTTGGTATAGCGCATCGTCAGCACGTTTAATAAAGTTTTTCAGGGTTTGATTTGGCATGTAGCAAGCAACACCAATACTAATAGTCAGATTAATTACTTGCTCATCAATATTGTGGATAGTGGTTGATAGGTGCTCGCGCAGCATATCTGCAAATTCATAGGCACTTTGCGGGTCGCTCTCAGGTAAGAAGATAGCAAACTCCTCACCGCCAATACGAAATACATAGCCTTTACTAATGCGTTGCCTAAAGAAACTGGTTACTTCAATCAAAATGCGATCGCCAACATCATGACCATACTGATCATTAATATTCTTAAAATAATCAAGGTCGAGCATTAAGATAAACAAGCCATTTTTGTTTTTTAATTCAACTTCAAAATAATGGGTCATTGCCAAGCGGTTCCCCGCGCCAGTCAAAGGGTCGAGCAAGGCTAAGTTTTCAAGTCGCTGTCCATATTCAGCACGACTATTTTCAAAGGTGTGAGATACTGCCCAAATACAGATATAGGTAAACGAAAAATTGAGTAAAAAATTAATGCTGTTCAGAGGCTCTAGACTTGTTTTACTAAATAAAATCAGTGCTTGTAATAGTGCAACCATCAAAGACAACACTTGCCCATATTGCTTACCAAGTAGTAGATAGAACAATACAGGCAATGAACATGTCCAGATAAAAAGTAAACTCTTAATACTGCTTAAGTAAGTACCTAATGTAATGAGTAAACTTAAAAACAAACACAGAGTAAGTGATTGCCAGAGCTGAGCATTACGTTTTCGGGTATAGAAAAAGATATAAAAACAAAACGAAGCAAAAACGACTTCTAACGCACCTAGAACAACAAAGTCATTTATAAATAGATTAAAAACCGCGAACACGCCCGCTAAAACACCTAGACAAAAGCCCATCCATTTAAGAACGTTATTACGTAAAGCTTGAGTGCCTCTTAGCGCACCAATATCCATTCAGTTTCTCGTTATTATTATAGTGACTAGATTTTAACTCCAAATTAAAAAATTAGGAACAAATTATTAAGCAAACCCTCATTAAACTACGTTTATTAACATAAAATCCTGAAAAACTGATACTTTCTAACTTTTATTTTAAAAACATAAGCTGCTAGCTGCCATCGATTTCATATCACGTCCAAACACATCTAGCCCATTAATCATCAATCAAATCACTTACCTCTTCGATTAACTCATCAAACTCATCGCGAACGTTACGACGCTGTTTATCGGTTAATGTAGGTTTTAGTTCCACTAACAAATTAACGTAGTTATCGAGATTTTTATCATCGGCTGCAATTAACTCGTCGCTCATAAAAGCTAAGCGATTATTAATGATGACAGCCAACTGGCTATCAAAGTCTGTTGGTTTTTGCTTTTGCATAAATAACGTTTTTAATGCATCCAAACGCTTTTGTTTGTACTGCATCCACATTAAAAATGTACTGACTCGAGAATTTGATGAGCTCTCTATGAGTGTTTTTTGCTGCGCTGTGAGTTTGGTACCGAACCACTCTTTATAATTTTCAAGGTTTTCTTCTAAACGTTCTTTTTTATGTTGCTCAGGTGATTTTTCTTCGTGCTCTTTGTACTCATCATTAATGTTTTCTTGCAGTGCAGCAACAAACTCTACGCGCTGCTTATAAGAAAGTGAATTCGCTAAAGCGATAAGTTCAGGCTCAATTTTATTAATCAATGTTTGCCAGTGCTGCTTCGCTTGTACAAAGTGTGCTTTAAGCTCGTTATGGTCAACTTGCTTATCTAACATGGTCTTTAAATTTTCAAGGTCGCGTTTATATAAGGGGAGTTGTGTTTCTCGATGCCAATCTCGGCTGGTTTTGACAATATGCTCAAATTTATCAGCCTGGTCGCTGTTAAGGTCAACATAATCATCAATCCAAAACCCTGATAACCAACCTAAATTATTGTAAGTAAAGCTCGGAGAACACCCTGCTGCTGTAAACAATAAACTAAATACTATTAGATACTTTGATAGCTTTTTCATTGTAGTTTTTTCAAATCCTATTTCAAAACAAAGTAAACTTACCACTAAGAACAAAAATTCAGCAACCAAATTAAATGAAATTAATTATCATTTGAGTATTGACGAACGGTTAAACCTAAGTAATAATCGTTATCAACAACTTGGTTCGCTAGACTATTCTCACAGCAACATCATACTGTTAAAGGTTTTGATGCTGTTTTACCAAGTTAGTTCAAGATGTAACTCTTGATTGTCATCTGTTTCCTCGACCCAAACATAGACATAAAACGTTACACTTTACTTGCTACATTGCTCATATCGGTGACGGTAGATATGACACGAAAAAGCCCGCTAAGGGCTTTTTTTATTTCTTTAATTTTTCTGGAAAATCTGTATCTTAAGCCTACTTGTTAATTGCAAAGCTTGCCGCTGTCTATAAATTGGGCATTTGCAGCTGTTGGGGCTAAACTAAAAGTGATGTTTTGCTCTGAGGCTGTTTGGCAAGGCATTTTATCAATAGCTCAATGCTTTGTTATTGATACCTAACACACATTTGGAGGCAGACTATGATCAAGCCTAATTTTAAATCACTATTGCTCGCTAGCACGTTAATCTTGTCACCTTTAGCAAATGCCAGTCTTGAAGATGCCCAATTAGCGGCGAATGAATGCCGTTTTGAAGAAGCGCTTCATGAATTTAATTACCTTGCAGACAGAGGTTATGCCCCTGCAATGTATGAGCTTGCTAAAATGTACGAAGGTGGCTTTGGTGTGCAACGAGACTATCGTAAAGCAGCAGAGTTGTACGAAAAAGCAGTAAAAAAAGTGCATGCTGATTCAATGTTCGCATTGGGTGTACTTTATCAAGAAGGTAAAGGTGTCAAACTTGATAAAGAAAAAGCCATTTCATTGTATGAAATGGCGTCACAAAAAAACCATCCAGCGGCACAGTTTAATTTAGGGGTTATGTATGCCAATGGCGAAGGGGTAATTCAAGATTACCGTACCGCGCTTAGTTGGTACCAAAAGGCGGCTGCAAATAACTTTACTCTTGCGCAATTCAACATGGCTTTAATGTATTACGAAGGGTTAGGAGTTCCTAAGAATCTCGAAAAATCATACATTTGGAATACCATTGCTGAATACAACGGCAACATGGATGCAAGCCATAGCCGTAAGCTTGATGAGCGAAGTATGATGCCTGCAGAAATTGAAGCTGCTAAAGAAAAAGCAGATGCCATTTATGCAAAAATACAGGCTGGTTTATACGCACCTGACGGGCGTCTATAAATAAACTTCGTACTTGCGCTTAAGGGCGCAAGTACAACCATTTTAATAGTTTGATCAGCAATTTATTTTGTTTTAGCAATAAGCTAGTGCGAGGGTTAAACTTACCGGATACCAAGGTATTTCGTGCATGGCTAAAGGTTTTAAAACCTTCAATGCCATGATAGTGCCCCATCCCTGACTCACCAATACCACCAAACGGTAGCTGATCTGCTGTTACCTGCATCAATACATCATTAATTGCTAATGTACCACTTCTGATTGATGTGCTTAATTTACTGATTTTCTCTTTATCGTGCCCCAAAATATACAAAGCAAGAGGTAATGAGTCACCATTGATCGTATCAATCACCTGCTGCAATGACTCATAACCGATAATGGGCAGTAAGGGGCCAAAGATCTCGTCTTGCATGACGCGCATATCATCATTCACTTGCGTTAAAATATGCAAGCCCATACGGTGTTTTAGTTCATCAACTTGATGACCTTCTATCGGCTCAAATACTTGCGCGCCTTTGTCTTTTGCATCAACTAAATAAGCAGCTAATCGCTGGTATTGACTCTCGGAGATAATTGAAGTCAGATTTTTACCTTCAACACCTTGTTTAAAATGTTTTCGGTAAATATCACAAAGCTGCATTACCAACTGATGTTCAAGGCGCTTTGGAACAAATACGTAATCAGGAGCAACACAAATTTGCCCTGCATTGTTCAATTTACCAAATAAAATTGTTTTCGCTGCTTCTTTGATATTTGCATCATCAAGAACAATTACTGGCGACTTACCACCTAGCTCTAACGTCACTGGGGTAAGGTTTTTACTAGCACTTTGCATTACTTTACGGCCGACAGCGGTTGAACCAGTAAACAGCATATGAGCAAAAGGAAGTTGGCAAAATTTTGCAGCAAGTTCTGCTTCGCCTTCAATCACGATACAATGCTCTTTCAATTCATCAGCCAAAATCGTTTTTATAACTGCGTTAGTGTGAGGTGTATATTCGCTTAACTTTAGCATTACGCGATTGCCTGCGGCTAATGCGGTTATGGCAGGAACTAACGCAAGTTGAATTGGATAATTCCATGGGGCAATGATGCCTACAACCCCTTTCGGCTGATAACTGATATGTGCAGACGAAACGCCATAAACTAAGTCCAACACCACGAGATTCATTTTTTGCCCACTTTGGTAAACGCTTAATCACATCACTGATTGTTTTAACTGTTGGGAAAATATCGCCTAGTACAGTATCGAAGGCTGTACGGTATCCAAAATCTTTACTTGCAGCATTCACTAAAGCCTGCTCGTTCTCAATAAGCGCAACTTTGACGCGTTTTAGAAGCTTTATTCTAATATCTATTGGTAAGTAAGGTTCAGCTAAAAATGCATCGTTCAGCTGATAATATTGTTCTTGTAATTGTGAATCTAGATCGACCAAAACGAGTACTCATCAAAAAGGTTTAAACAACTATAACGATGAATAAAATCGAGAGCAAATAAAAACAGCGCCCATAAAGAGCGCTGTGAGTGGTTGGTAAGAGTTGAAACTATTGTTCTGTATTCATTAATTTTTACATTTAAAAAGCAAATACACTCGCTGCTACAGTCATTGTTACTAAGGTGATCATGGCAATAGCTATTAAGTTAAGTGCGAACCCAGAACGGATCATATCGCGCATTTGAATTTGCCCTGATCCAAACACAATCGCGTTTGGTGGTGTCGCGACTGGCATCATAAACGCACAGCTACATGCAATTGCAGCAGGAATGACCCATACAAGCGGTGTACCAAATACTGACTCAGCAACTGGGCCTAATAGTGGTAAGAAACCTGCAGCTGTGGCTGTGTTACTGGTTATTTCTGTTAAGAATGTAATAAGAGCCGTTACCGCTAGAACACTTAAAACTAACGGAATAGCGCTTGCGCCCTCGATCATATGGGCAATATATTCAGCAAGGCCAGACGACTTGATTTGCGCAGCTAGTGTTAAACCGCCACCGAATAGTAGCAACACGCCCCACGGCACTTTAGCTGCACTTTCCCAATCAAGGATTCGCTCACCATCGCCTTTATTTGCTGGTAACACAAATAACATCAATGCTGCAGCAATCGCTATGCCGGTATCAGAAATTTTAAGGCCAGAGAAATCAGCAATCATAGGTCTAAAAATCCAGCATACTGCAGCTAAAGCAAATACAACAGCTACGCCTTTTTCAGCGCGCTGCATAGCTCCTAACTCTTGTAACTGTGACAAGAATAAAGATTTAGTGTCTTTGCTTGCACTTTTTGCACATTGTGTATCTACTTTATAGGCAAACTTAGTTAACCACACCCAGCATAAAATAAGCATAACTGTCGCAAGCGGTACACCTACTTTCATCCACTCAGCAAAGCCAATATCAATCTTGTAGCTATCTGATAGGTATGCAGCCATTAATGCGTTTGGTGGCGTACCGATTAAGGTTGCGATACCACCGATACTAGCACCATAGGCAATTGATAATAACAATGCTTTACCAAATTGGTCATTATCTGGGTTAGACTGTTTAACTAACATAGTAATCGACATTGCAATCGGTAACATCATCACAGCAGTCGCTGTATTTGACATCCACATTGATAGAAATGCCGTTACTAACATCATGGCTAAAATTTGTAGGCTTGGCTTAGTACCAGCACGAAGCATGGTATTAAGTGCAATACGCTTGTGTAAACCCCAACGCTCCATCGCGATTGAGATCAAAAAGCCGCCTAAGAATAAAAAGATCAAAGGGTGTGCATAAGGTGACGCGACCCCTTTGATTGCTGCAATGCCAGCAAGAGGTGATATAACCAGTGGCAATAAAGACGTAGCAGGAATTGGCACAACTTCGCTTACCCACCAAGAAGCCATCCAAAATGCAAGGCCTGCAGTACGTAATGCAGATACACTCATACCCGCTGGTGGATCAATTAAGCAAGTTAATAACATCACTAATGGATATAGCAGTAACATCACTGTGCTCATTAATGGGCGTGGCTGTGAGCCATCTTTTGTTTGATTTACTAATGACATACCGACTCCTTAGAACTTGTATTTAAGGCCAAGTGCAACGCTGTTATCTGATTCAAGTTCTAAATCCAAATCAGTATAGAATAAGTAAGCAGTGGTTTGTTTATCGAACACATAGTCAACACCTGCTGTCCATTGTTTACCTTCTTCAGCATGGCGAATCTTTGAGTCGTCTTTAACGTATTGCAGTTTAGGTACCCATTTATCGATTGCATAGCTTGCGCTAAGTGCATAGCCATTGCCTTCTTTCGTACCGTCGGTAGATTCACTGCGCTGGAATAAACCCGCTAACTGTAGGTTTTCAAGTTTCCATGCGGCAACAACACGGCTTGCCGTCAACTTGTTAAGTGCATCAACATGGCTGATAGCGACATAGTAGTCTTTAGATTTTAATGCACGGTCACCATAAATAACCGTTGCCGCAAAACCATCTTCATCGTTGCTGCTGTCATCTTTTGGAGCATAAGTTAGTGCAAGTGATGCGCCACCGTATGTTTTTGAGCTGTAAGTAATGGTATCGCCGATACGATCTTGACCCGGGATCAGCTGTGCAATATCTGCTTGGGTTTCGTTAAAACCGTCTACTTTACCTTCTGAGTATTTAAAACGCGTGTCGTTACGACCGACAACCACTTCACCAAAATCGCCTGCAAGGCCTAAGTAAGTATTACGAGCTGAAAATGGCTCACTGGTATCATCATGTTCAAAGCCTTTTACTTGTACTTCGTATTTGAATACTGCTTTAAGTGACTCTGTTAATTTGTGACTACCTTTAATACCAATGCGCGAAAAAGGTGCTTCGATTTGCGTACCTTCATCAACATAGCGCATAGCGCCTGTATCTGTGTTTGCTATTTGAATTTCTGCTTTACCGTATACCGCGTAGTCTGCTGCCATTGCTGAGCCAGCTGTGCTCGCTAAAATCACAGCCGCTGCTACGCGTGTTTTTGTATGAGTGAATATTGTTGTCATTATGCGCCCCTTATTAGGTTCAAATTGTTGTTCCTAACTAATAAGGCAAGTTGGTTGCCAACTTAGTTAATTTTAAAAAAGCTGTTAAATAACAGTGAATTAACTTTTTTGGCGTAAAAGAGGCTGGCTTTTATGGGTGGATTTCCACACATTTATAAAAATATGCTGTCACTTGTTCCACCCATTGTGAAGAGTTTAATGTGAGAGGTTTGTTTAGTCTTTAAACATTTCGCGATTAATACCGTATTTGGTCATCTTGTCGTAAAGGGTTTTACGGGCAATTTGTAATGTGACCATGGTGTCTTTTATGTTGCCGTTGTTTCGCTCTAGCGCTTCTTCGATAAGTGACTGCTCATAAAAGCTAATTTTCTCAGCAAGACTTAAATCTTGAGCAAGTTCATTTTGATTATTTGTGTCGCTGTAAGAAGCAAACGCAAGATCAGAACCTAGCAATACCGCACGTTCAGCCTGATTTCTAAGCTCTCGCACATTTCCCGGTCAATCATACGCAAGGAGTCGTTGTTTAGCTTCACTACTCAATGGCGCAGGCGGCTTATGAAAACGTGTCGCCGCTATCGAGCTGAAGTGTTTAAAAAGCAGTGGAATATCAGCTTTTCTGTCACGTAATGCCGGAATACTCACTTTTACTAAATTTAGGCGGTAATATAAATCGGCTCTAAACTCCCCTGCTTCGACTAGTGTCATTAAGTCTACTTTGGTAGCAGCAACTATACGTACATCTAAATCAATGGCGTGGTTGTCACCTACAGGGGTTACTTTGCGCTCTTCAAGCACCCTCAACAACTTTACTTGTAAACTCGCAGGCGTAGACTCTATTTCATCTAAAAAGACAGTGCCGCCTTTGGCAAATTCAAACTTACCTTGACGAGATTGTGTCGCCCCTGTGTATGCACCACTGGCTGCACCGAAAAGCTCACTTTCAATAAGTTGCTCAGGTATTGCGCCGCAGTTTATAGCAACAAAATTAGCCGCTGAACGATTACTTTGATCGTGTAAATAGCGAGCAACTAACTCTTTACCCGTGCCTGTTTCACCTTCTATTAGCACATCTGCTGGCGTATCGATTACTGCATTAAGTAAATGCATCATTTGTTGCATTTGTTCGGTTTCACCCAAAATACGCACACCGGGCGCAGACGTTTTTTCAACAGCAATTTTTAAGGCGCGGTTTTCCATTACTAACGCACGTTTTTCTGAAGCACGAGCAATACAATCTAATAACTGCTCAGTTAGCGGCTTTTCAAATAGATCATAAGCACCAAGCTGCATGGCTTTAACGGCCACAGATACATCAGCAAAGCCGGTAAGAAAAATAACCGGTAGCTCGCTATCAAAGGCTTTAACTTGCTCTAAAAATGCCAAGCCATCCATTTTTGGCATGTTTATGTCGCTTAGTACAATACCTTCGAAGCGACGACTTAATTTTGAAAGTGCCGCTGTAGGCTCACTAAAACACTGAACTTGATAACCTTCAATCTCAAGGAGCTGCTTCAATGAATCACGGATCACCGCTTCGTCATCGATAACGATTACCTGATCACAGGTCGCTGCAACTTCACTCATGATGTTTCCTTGTTAGTTTGTAAAGTTATAATAAATTGTGCTCCGCCCTTAGGGCGGTTATGGGCCGTTAGGCGGCCATTAAATGAGTCGATTATTTGCCTTGAAATAGACAAGCCAAGGCCTAAACCATTGCTGGTTTTAGTGCTATAAAATGGCTCAAAGATATTACCTAATGCATGTTGATCAATACCCGGTCAGTATCGAGAATTGATAGCTTTACTCGGTCGTCAAACAGTTCAAGTTCAAAGCTCAGTTCGCGTTTGTCAGATTCACTCATTGCTTGGCTGGCATTAGTGATCACGTTAACCAAGACTTGCTCAAACTTAACGCTGTCGACCCATACTGTTATGTTTGCATCAATATCTGCGGCTTTAACTTCGATATCGTCTTGTTTTAACTGTGCGCTTGCAATCATTAAGGCATTTTTTAACATACTCGCTAAGCTTTGCTGTCTCAGTTGAGTTTGTGCCGGTTTACTAAAATGCTTTAGCTGTGCAACAATTTTGTGTACACGCTCTATTAACGACTGCACCAGGACTAAATTTTCGCTGGCTTGCTCAATATTTCCTTTGATAAGCAACCTTTTTGCACTCACTAAGTAGGTATTCATGGCACTTAATGGCTGATTGATTTCATGGTTAATGCCTGCACTTAACTGACCAATAGTTGCAAGTTTAGCTGTTTGGATCAGCGCTTTTTGAGCCTTTTCAAGAGCCTGAGTACGTTCTATAACCTCTTGCTCAAGACTGTGCCTAGAAAACAATAGCTTTTTATAACCAGCAAAACGTACCATTGCCGTATGAATAAGTACTACCGCAATAGCATAAAACACACTAAACCAAAGAAGCCTAGGGATTTGTGCAAGCTCGACATTCGTCACATCCACCAACACACTCGCTTTGGCGTTAATGATATCAATGCTTTCAACAGCACTAATAAAGCGCGATTGCTTACCGTTTAATAAAACTTTTTGCAGTATGGTTTGTTCATTTAGAGGTTTATGGGTATAGGGCAGTAAAGTGGGTTTATGTGACAGATATCGGCGCGATTTAACTAATGCAGCCATTTGTTCATTATCAAGGGGCTTAAGTGACTTTAAACGCCAATCAGCTACATCAGACATAACAATAACGTTGTCTTCAAGAGCAATGTAGAAATGTGAAGTGTCTGATGCATTGAGTAGCTGGCGGTCTTGTTCAAATTTTTTGGCATTAACTTTTAGTGCCACTACCGCAACCACCTCGCCTTGATAAAATAACGGCTCAGAAAAATAAAAGCCTCGCTCACTAGAGCGCATACCCAAAGCAAAATAAGCAACTTTTTCACCTTGTTTGGCTAAATAAAAATACGGCCGAAAAGCAAAATTACTTCCTAAGAAAGTATAGTCAACTTGCCAGTTACTACTTGCTAAAACAGTGCCTGACAAATCCATTACGTAAACATCTGAAGCCCCACTCGCTCGTTGAATATCTTCAAGATAATCATTGACCGCATCTCCACCAGCACCTTTTTCGACAATAAATGATTTTACCAAATCATTGGCACTTACTAAGCTAGGAATGGTTTTAAATCGTGCTAATTCACTTGCGATATAATGGCTTAGCTGAGTAGCTTGTGTTTGACTTTGATGCTGAGCTTGTTCGTAATCATGGCTTCTACCGAGATAAAAAACTAATATTAACAGCATTATTAGCAATACACCTGCTGCAATAAATTTTTTACTTAATGACGACATTCAAACCTTACGAACAGGACAACTAGAAATTGAATTGGTAGTGTAACGATAATTCCTCAGTTGTACCAGCGACTGCGCCATCGTCAATGCGAGGATCAAATGCGTTGTATTTTTTTCCTAACAAATTTTCTGCTTTTAGCATTAGTTGGCTGTTGTTGTTTAACTGCCATTTTAAACTGCCACCCAATAAGCTGTAAGCAGATTGTTTAAAGTGAGCACCTGTATCTGAGCTTACTTCAACTGTATCGCGCCACAATAAGTTTAAGCTCACCTGCCATGAATCAGATAAGTTATAACTACTGATTATGCTTGCAAAGCGCTTAAAGCTCGCATTGATTGGATCTTCAAAGTATTGCGTATAAGTGCCTGTAATCGAAAAATCTTTACTTGATTGCCAAGTGCTATCAAGCTCGATACCACTGTTTTGGGTGTTGAATGAGTTCGTAAAGGTAAACAATGCATCATCTGATAATGTTGGCTCAATATTTATAAAATCATTAAGTTCATTATAAAAAAGCACTGCATTAGCTTGTAACTCTGAGGTTTTATAATGCCAAACAAGTTCAGTTGTTTTTATCGACTCAGAGCGAAGCGATGGGTTACCTATTGTCACATCATCATTTGAAAACAGCTCATTGGTAACCGGTGTTCTAAACGATTCACCATATTGCAGCTTAACAGTATGCTCTGAATTTATTTTATAGACACCCGCAAGACGTGGAGAAAGTTTACTGTCGATGTCCTTCACATCGTCATAGCGTGCGCCAATAAATAAAGTAAGTGCATCTGAGTATGGTATTTTTAGCTGCCCATAAGCACTCATGGTTTCGAATGTAAACTTAAGTGACGAAAACTCAGGAAAGTCCATCACAGACACGATCCCTTGCTGTTCAAAGGCAGGGTCGATAATTATTTGCTCTGAATCGAAATCATAATAAGACGTGCGAACTCCTGCTTCAGTTTGCTTAGCCTCTGAGTATTCAATTCCCGCAGCAAGCTGCCATTGGTTATCGAATTGATAACTTAGCTCAGTTTCGAATTTACTGTCAGTTGTTTGCCACGCAGGACCCAACGAGAAAGTCTGGAATATCGTCAAATGTAGCGATTAACCCTGCACTTGAAATATTATGCTTTGTGAATGAGTAACTAGAATCTAGCTTTAACTTATCGTTATTGATCCAGTTGTATTTAATTCCCACAAAGGTGTTATCACTGTTATGTTGGTTTTGCTTAGAATATCCAGCGAGGTTTAAAAATTCATCAAGAGATGTTTCATTGTAACGGGCACGTAATTGCAGTTTTTTATAATCAATACCTGCGTCTAGATAAATTGCCTCAAGTGGATCTTTGACCCCCTGCGGATAGCTTTCACCGTCCTTTTGTTCATAAGCGAAATTTGCAAAAATACGTGTATTGTCACTAAATATCCTGTTGAACTGACCTGTTGCGCCGTATCGGCCATTGTTACCAACTACAAATTGCAGTGCATTTCGCTCTTTAGACGTAACAATGTTCATAACACCTAAAAATGCATTACTGCCATAAAGTGCTGACCCAGGGCCGCGAATAAACTCTATTTTTTCGATAACTTCCACAGGTATGTAAGGCAAATAAACAGAAGCCTTACCAAATGATGATTCATTTATTCGCTCACCATTTATCATCACTAAAACATTACCGCTATCTAGATAAACGCCCCGAGCATAATCTTTAGGCACCGCCCCTACCCAATCACCTCGAGTTGATTGCATACCAGGCACAAAATTCATCACTTCGTAGGCGTTATCAACCCCTAATGCTTGAATTTGCTTACGACTAAAAACACTTATTGTAGAAGGGACTGATGACAAAGTTTCGTTGGTTTTACTTGCTAAATCGACTTGAACATTAAGTAAGTCTTCAAAACTTAAAGAAAATAAGTCTTGCTCTTCAGTCGCGCTTGCAACCACTGGCGAGGTTGAGGCAACTGCAATAGTAAAAAGTGCTGAACATCTGAAAAGATCCACGGTAAGCGATACCTGTACTTATAGCCCGTGTTGCAAAAGCAACACCATGTTTACACTATTAATACAAAAGATTGGTAAGCTTGCAATGTTTTTATAATTTTAGTTTATAAAGTTTTCTTAAATAGCGACAAAAAAACCCATTTTCAACTGTAAATGGGTTTCTAAAAACGTCTGTTTTAATGAGCCGAGCTTAATTAAGCTGTTTCAACATTTCCAGTACGCTTTGCTTTGATGTACTTATATAATCCAATAAGTGACGCCGCTATCCAGAAAATCTCAATAACAAAACTAGCAAGGTTAAAGTTATAACAAAGACTGATCAGTAACAGAATTGCGCCCGTTAAGTTCATCATGTTATACACAAGGCCGGTTGGCGATGCTTTATTCAGTTGTAGTAAAAAGAAAGCACCAACCACTAAGAATGTGCCTGTCATGCCAATAATATCAAATAAAAGTGCTATCACGTGCGTGAGTCCATTTTGTTCATATGTTTATACCCATACAACTGGTCCAATCCATGGGGAGGGTTGTTTTCATTCATTGAAACAGCAAACCGGTCAATAGTATCAGAGCATGAGTAAGAAACGAGGATAAATGTCCGTATTCTAATTACAGTTAAAAAATTACTCGAAGCAAATACTCAGATCTTCATGGTTGATTTGCTCTAGCTTTGTCAAAGATGATTGACAAAATTCTGTGGTATACATTGTTTTAAACTCCGCTGGCACTTCAGCCACCCACCAAGAGTCTTGATCAGCAATAGATAAAGAAAGATAAAAAACATCAAACTTTAGCCCATCTGCTACAAAAAAAGATGATTTGCCTAAATGAGTAGTGTCACTTTCTATCTTCAGTATGCTGCTTGGAGACTCGACAGTAATCCAATCAAATTGGACGACATTAGGTTCATTTTCTAAAGGTTTAAGTTTAAATGCACCATATTTATATAGGTTATCGCTTGGGTTTTTAGATCTTACGAAAACATATTCATTTGTGTATATTTTTGTATGTGATGCTTCCTCTCCACATGAAGTCAAAATGGGTAAAATGCAAAAAACAATAAGAAAAATAACAAATGAACCTTTGACTAAGTTAATGTTTTGCATCTTGATCATTTATCCAATAAGGTCCATCCACAGCAATAGTATTAATACTTGGCTTAAACCTTTGATTGCTTATAAGTAGTTCAGGTAAGTTTGGATGTGTAGCAACAACCTTATCTGTTAAGTGTTTTGTAATTCGATACTTATCCTCACAGAAGTCTGTATATTGTAGATAAATAAATTCTGAATCTTCTCCTTGCACTGCAGAACTAGGAGGAGTGGAGCGACTGTAAATATCGATATACTCTGAAATGAATGCATTCATGAAAATTTTTATGGTTCGGTTTTTATCTCTGTTGCTTTCACCTAACCAAACAAATTCAACCCGCGAGATGCAGTCTTCTTTATATTCCTTTTTATCACTACAGGCACTAATCAAAATAAATACGAAAAATAATAATACCTTCTTCATCCGTGAATAAGTTCCTGTAAATTACATACTAACAATGTGGTAAATACTAATCTACTTATGCGTTACCTTACCACCGATTATTTTTAAAGCTGGAGTACCACGGATCATGGTCTGGCGGGCAAATGGGCGTTGGCAGTCAGGGCAAATACCGGTGTCATTGGTAAAATCTTGGCTAATCCGTTCAACAAAACATTTAACCAACGCGCCTTTTCCACCTTTACGGTATTTAAATAACTGCGTTTTACATTGTGAACAAAAAATATCGACCGTTTTAGTTGGCCCTTTTTTATTTGGTTTTGCCATTAATCCATTTATTATTTCAAAAAGTGCATGCTATCACGCTATGACCAGAGACCCAAAACCAAGCCAATTAATGAAAATTGTAAAATAGCATAACCTGAATTTACCAAAAACAGTTTTAACGGCCGCTGCTCGAATATGTAGCCTATGCCTATAGCAAGGCTTACCCAACATAAACCAATTATAAAACCTGTACCAACAGCCACCCCAACAGCAACATTGGGCCCAACAAATAATGAAAAGCTAAATGAGAATCAAACAGCATAATATTAAACTGCTACCAAAAACTTTAAATGGATTAATTTGTTGCAAATCTAACTCTGTTAGACCACAGCTCTCCATCCAAATACGCTTAAATAACCAAGGTGAATACCAGACAATTCCCAATAAGAATGAAGCAAGACCTGCAAAAAAAATTGCGAAAAAGTTAAGTTGATAAAAATTCATACACCAGACTCATACAACGATTAGGTTTAACATGACTTTAGTTAAGGATCAGCGATGCGGCAAATTTAAAACACGTAATTTTGTACCTATTTAGAATTAAATCCTGTACTGATTTACGCCTTCTAATTATTTTATTTACGTTAATAATCACATTACTGCTGAACTGGTTTTTTCTGTAATTTACGCTGTAATGTTCTTCTGTGCATATTCAGTTGGCGCGCAGTTTCGGAAATATTACCATCGTTACTGTGCAAAACATGTTGGATATGCTCCCACTCAAGGCGCTCTGGCGACATAATTTTGTTTGGCTTTGACTCTTCAAGTGATAGGTTTACCTCTGTGTCTCCCAAGATTGTTTTTAAAAGTGAATTAAAATCGACAGGTTTTGGTAAATAGTCGTCAGCACCTAATCGTATGGCTTCGACTGCACTGGCAATACTGGCAAACCCAGTGAGTAACACAATGCGAGCTGAAGGAAATTGTTCTCTTAAGGGTTTAATTAGCGCAAGACCGTTATCATCCCCGAGTTTTAAATCCACCAGAAAATGGCTCGCCTCAAAAGTGGTTATATGCTGTAAAGCTTGCTCAGCGTTATGAGCGAGTGAACATATAAAGCCTTGTTTTGTAAAACGCCTTGCCAGTGTGCTGGCAAGATTTTCATCGTCTTCAATAATTAAAAGTTTCATACAATTTTTAAACTAACCATCGCAATTGCACCTTGCTGTGGGTGATTGCTTAGTGTTAATGAGCCATTTAAGCGCTCTAAAGTCACATTCGAAAGCATAACTGCCATCCCCATACCATTGTTACTTGGCATGAGTTGGCCACCTAATGATGCCATTTGTTGTTCGCTAAAACCTTGACCGAAATCACGTAACGACAATGAAACTGTTTGCTGATCTATGTGCCACTTAGCTTCTACGCAGTATTGCTGATTATAGTTATTCGCCGATACGGCGTTTTGCAGCAAGTTTAAAATAGCCGGTAACAGCATGGCATCACTTAAAATCGAACAATCAGGGGCGTCATTTAGCCACTGTAAGTTTTGCTCCGGAAAATGCAGTGTCATCGCATCTTGAATGGTGCTTTGTAGTGTTTCAGCGCTGATCACTTGCCGTGTTTGACCGGTCCTTAAGGCATTTGAAAGTGACCTAAAATGAGCAAGCTGCTCTTTACACTGGGCTAATGGCTTAGCCATTTCTTGTACAATGGGGTCATCAGCTTGTTGTTCTTTAAGTTCTTCAAATAACAGCTGTAAGTTTGCGATAGGCGTTGCAAGTTGGTGCGTTACTTGTGCAGCAGCGCCATCAAGCGTTAATAATTGCTCATGCCTTAATTGTTGCTCACGAGTTCGTGCAATGGTGGCTTCTCTTGCTCTCAATGTACTGTTTAATGTACCAATAACAAAAGCAATAACAATGGCGCTAATAACAAAGTTAATCCACATACCAATAAAATGATGCGTCATCTGCATTTGGTGCATGGTGTGCTCAGGCATATTTATCAGTAAAAAGCTATAAGCGGCGATTGCCAGCACTGCGGTATAAGCAAGCCCTTTCGCATTAACAGAGACCGCAGCGATCATTATCGGTAACAGTAATAACGACACAAATGCATTGGTAGCCCCGCCACTTAATGAAAGCAAAATCGTTAAAAACAGTAAATCGGCTGTCAGCTGCATCAGTACAGCGGCTGGTCTGGCTTTGGTTACTTTTCTATAAGCGAAAATACTTAACAGCTGAAAGATTGCTTCAACACAAATAACAGCAAGTAAAGGCAGTAAGGGGATTTGGTATTCAAATAGAAAGTACACCGCAATAACAGCGACAAATTGTACGGCGATTGCGGCGCTTCTTAAAATTAGTAGGCGACTAATCGCCGGATCGGTTTGCATAACGGACTCTTTAAAACTTAATCATCGTCCATTGAAATTGTAAAAACAGCACAAGGCGTTCCTTGATGAAACACCATTTGCCATTGTTTACCATTAAAACGCCACAGTGACATACGAATGGAGTAATTAAACTCTGACCGCGCAGAACGTCTAAAGGCTGCTTGATAGCTCAGCTGTGCAATATCATCACTGAGCATTCGACCTTTAAAGTGTTGATTATAAAACTGCGGTACTACCTCAGTTGGCAGACGGGTTAACACTTGGAACTTATTAAAAGACGTACCATCAGCAGCTATTTCAATAAAATCATCATCAAGTAATGCATCAAGCGCTTCAGCAGATTGCCGAACTTCTGGCTCAAGTAGCTGCCGCTCAGCATCAATTAAATGATTAAATAACGTCTCTTTAATTTTACCGCCCATAGTAACCCTTACTGTTTGAGCACTTTACCGCCCTTCATAACAAACTGAACCTGACTAAGTTCACTAATGTTATCAAGTACATTCATATTCACGCTGATAATATCTGCTTGCTTACCAACACTCAAGTCACCGAGGTTATCACTTTGACCTAATAGTTTAGCAGCTTCAACGGTGGCTGATTTAATAGCTTGTTTTGGTGTCATGCCATATTTAACTAATAACTCGAACTCTTTAGCATTATCACCATGCTTAGATACGCCAGAATCAGTACCGAAGGCTATTTTAACCTTGTTTTTTAATGCTAATTTAAACGACTCTTCCATTTTTGGCGCCACAAATTCAACCTTCTCAGCAATAGCTTTTGGCATATTAGGGTTATTTAGCACTTCTTCTTTTACTGTCGCGCCAGCGAGTAAGGTTGGAACTAAATACGCGTCTTGCTTTTTAAATAATTTAACTGTGTCTTTATCTAAAAAAGAGCCATGTTCGATTGAATCAACACCCGCTCTGAGAGCTGCTTTTATACCTTCTGTGCCATGAGCATGAGCGGTGACTTTTCGGCCTAAATGATGAGCAGTGTTAACAATGGCACTGAGTTCTTCATCAGTAAATTGCTGATTAACCCCGGCCGCTGTATTACTTAAAACACCCCCTGTTGCCGTAATTTTGATCACATCGGCACCACTTTTAATTACATCGCGTACCGCACGAGTACAATCGTCAGCACCATCACACACACCTAATCCCCCACCCTCTGTCGCTTTGGTAATATCACGGCGATAGCCATGCATGTCAGCGTGGTCGCCGGTCGGTGTGATCATATCACCTGCTGCAAAAATGCGCGGGCCAACAATGTCGCCACGCTCAACCGCTCGCTTTAATGGGAAGATAACTTGATAACTGCTACCTAGGTCGCGCACAGAGGTAAAACCCGCATTAACCGTGTGTTTTAAGTATTTTAAAGAACGTAGTGCATAATCTGCTTCGTATTCAGTGACCCATTGATGTGGGTTACGCGTTGCATCTCGCTCAAAGGTAACATGAACGTGCATATCAATTAGACCCGGCAAGACCATCTGATTTTTTAAATCAATAACATCTGCATCACTGAGGTCTAACTGCTGTGTTGTTAAGTAGCCTGCTTTTATTGCAGCAATTTTATTACCTTCAATAACCAACGTTTGCTGCTCTTTAACACTCTGTTCAGTGCCAACAAGTACCTTTCCTGCATGAATAAGGGTGGTTTGTGCATTAACCACAAACGTAGATAACAAAGATAGTACCGATAATGTGCTTATTTTTAGATTTATTTTTTTCATAATCGCCTCTTTTTTATACTAGGTTTAACTTAAATACTGAGTAAATGCCATTATTTACGACATAGCGCGGCAATGAACTAGTGTTAACAAGTGAATTTTGATATAACTTCGGGAAAATTTAACAAGTCTGACCACATAAAGAGAACACATTATGTCTTATGCCCAAATTACTGGCTGGGGTAAATGTATACCACCAGCAAGCATCAGCAATGATGAAATTAGCAATATTGTTGATACCAATGACGAATGGATCACAACACGTACAGGCATCAAATCTCGCCGTGTCAGCCATGTTTCTACTGCCGATTTAGCGACCGTTGCCGCAAAGCAAGCGCTTGCTTGTGCTGGTGTTGATGGTAAAGACATTGATCTTGTACTTCTTGCGACTTGTACACCATCAACTATGGTGGCAAATACGGCCTCTTTAGTGCAAAAAAACATTGGCGCGGTTGGCGCTGCAGCAATGGACACAAACGCTGCATGTTCAGGCTTTTTATATGCATTACAAGCAGCAACGGCACAAATTCGTGCAGGTATGATCAAAAAAGCAGTCGTTATTGCCGCTGAACGTATGACGTGGTACATCAACTGGGCACGTCGCGATAGTGCTGTATTATTCGGTGATGGTGCTGGTGCCGTGGTATTAGAAGCCTCAGACACACCATCAGGTTTACTTGCCACTAAAACAGGTTGCGACAGTGAAGATCGCGACATTCTGCATATCGAAAACTTCGGTAGCGATTTAAATAAGTACGAGCCAATTGGCCCTTCTAACTTATTATTCGAAGGTCGCGAAATCTTCAAACGTGCTGTTAAAGGGATGAGCGAAGCTTGTGACGACGTTCTGAACCAAGCGCAGTTAGAGCTTGATGACATTGACGTATTAGTTCCTCACCAAGCCAATTTACGTATTATCCAAGCTATTCAGCAACGTTTGAAAGTAGCTGACGAAAAAGTCATGGTGAACATTGCCGATTACGGTAATACGTCTGCTGCAACAATTGCGATTGCCATTTGTGAAGCGGTTGAGCAAGGGCTTATCAAACCTAACTCAAACATTATGTCAGCAGCCTTTGGTGCTGGTTTAACTTGGGCGGCGAGTTACATTAAATGGGGCGAGCGTGTAACACCTATCGCGGTTTCTGATGCAGCTCTACCTGAGTGTGATAAAACAGGTCTTGAACTGGTTGCACCGGCTGTTGCAGCATGTAAAGCGGCACAGTAATACCCCTATCATTTATAGAGAAGCGCGGCTTAGTCCGCGTTTTTTTATGGGCATAAAAGGATTAATTTATGGATCTATTAGGCATACATCATGTTGCAATCATCTGTAGCAACTATGAAAAATCAAAGCATTTTTATAATGAAATATTAAAGCTACCAATCATTCACGAACAATACCGCGCTGAACGTGACTCGTATAAATTAGATTTAGCACTTCCTGATGGCAGCCAAATAGAGCTTTTTTCGTTTCCTGGAGCGCCACCGAGACAAAGCTATCCAGAAGCACAAGGGCTACGCCATTTGGCGTTTAAAGTCGCCGATATTGCAAAATCTAAGCATTATTTAGAACAACAAGGCATTTCGGTTGAAGAAATAAGAGTGGATGAAATCACCGGGAAGCAATTTACGTTTTTTGCCGATCCCGATGAATTACCGTTAGAGCTTTACCAGCTTTAACTTATTGGAAGCGATCTTGTAGGTAGTTGAACACAGCACGAATACCCAGTGCCTCACCGCCTGCAGGACGACCCGGTAATGCACGTAAGTTCCAGGCCATCACATCAAAGTGAACCCATGGCGTACTTGGTTCAATAAACTCTTTTAAGTAAAGTGCCGCGGTGATCGCACCACCGAATGGGCTTGATGCACAGTTAGCAATATCTGCTACGTCACTTTTTAATAATGCTTTGTATTGATCAAATAACGGCAGTTGCCATACAGGATCATGACAGCTTTCACCTGCATCCATCAGTTTATTAGCCACTTCACGGTTATTTGCGAAAAAGCCAGGTAATTCTGTACCTAGGGCTACACGACAAGCACCAGTTAAGGTTGCAAAGTCAACGATAAGATCGGGGTTATCATTTTGTGCTTCAGCAAGTGCATCACACAGCACTAAACGGCCCTCAGCGTCCGTGTTATCAATTTCGACTGTGATCCCTTTACGAGTTTTGATCACATCACCCGGTCTAAATGCATTTCGAGAAACCGCATTTTCAACCGCAGGTACCAGAACACGTAAGCGAATTGGTAAGTTGGCAGCCATAATTAACTGCGCAAGGCCAATAACATGTGCCGCACCGCCCATGTCTTTTTTCATGTTGCGCATCCCTGAGCTTGGTTTCAAATCTAAACCGCCAGAATCAAAACACACGCCTTTACCGACTAAGGTAATTTGCGGTGCATCTTTTGCGCCCCAACGTAGATCAAGTAAGCGAGGTTTATTCTCAGACGCACGACCAACCATATGAATCGTTGGGTAGTTTTGCTCTAATAATTCATCACCCACCCACTCACTGAACTCACCATCAAAGGTATCAGCTAAATCAGCCATTACTTGTGATAAATGCTGCGGCATCATATCCGCAGCAGGCGTATTCACTAAATCACGCACTAAATTAATTGCACTTGCATACTGAGATAAACGCTTTACTAACGATTCGTCTTTAATGGCAAGGGTAGCGCGTGGCGAAGGTTTTTCTTTATATTCACTAAACTCGTAACCGCCTAACACAAAGCCCAGTGTTACTTGCTCTACAAACTTTTCATCACCTTGTATTTGGTAACAACCTGCAGGCAATTTTGTTGATAAGTCACCTGCTAACCAAAAGTCTTGTAAATCATTTACCAGACAATAAACATGCTCAAGTGAGCCGGTTTCATTATTAGCAACTAAGGCCATGCCTTTGTTTTTAAAATCACAATTTGTTAGCCAATTTTGTAAGGCTTGCGGCTGCTCGGTTAACCACGTTGATAGGTCAGCTTTAGCAATAAATGACAGGGGGATTCCCGAAGAAGAATGGCGAATTAATGAACTCATTAAACGACTCGATATAAAGAAAAGGTATTTAAGCATACCAATATCTTGATACAAAAGGTATAGGCAAAATCAGATAAGCAAAACCTAATCAGTCTTTGTTTTGCTTCTCTTTTTCTTCTTTTTCTACTTGTTGATCAATCTCTTTAATCGATTTATTGATATTGAATGAACTAGGTAGCACATCAACACCAACCCATTGACCCAATTTTACAACCAAAGGGATTGTCACTGGCGCAAAGGGTAATACAGCAAATACGCCTAAACCGAGTCCTTTTAATATATCTAAAAATTGCTCATTGGCAGTATGCAATTCTTCTTTAGTAGCTTGGCGTTTGGGTGTATCGCCTATAGATTTGAAGCATCTCTTTTGTTTCTTGCTTTTCTTGGGCTAATGCGATTTTAAGTGCTACCATAGCGCGCTTGAAGCGTAGTGTCTGACGCTTTTTGGTAATTTTAGCCACTCTGAATGGGGCTCGATGAATAACTTTGTATAATCGCATTTGGTTATTTTCACACAGCTGAAGAAGTTCACAAAGCACAATTTACTTATATTAGTTTTTGTTCTATTCTTCATACTCTATTCGTAATTATTTTTCAGTATAAAAAATGACCACACCCGCACAACAGGCTGAGCCAAAGCCCTTAAAGCCGGCCCCAGATGAATGTTGTGGTGGTGGTAGCTGTTGCCCTTGCGTGTGGGATGAATACCGAGAAAAACTGCAACAATGGCGGTTAAGCAATAATTTGCAACAAGCTTAATAGACCGTTCCAAATCAAAAACCGTTCAAAAACCATCCAAAAAAGCCTTCTATCTAATTATTTTTGCATAATTTATATATTTTCTTACGCTAAAATCCAATATCGAGAATAAATTATCCTCTTTACTTTCAATAAGATAATCCACAAAAGAACGACAAAAAACAAAGAAACACCCACAAAACAACATAAAATTAACAATTTGCAAAAATTATTTACAGGATGTATAAGAGATTTACACCAAGTTCTAATACTTTATTTGGTGACATAATCATAACTATTCTAACTGGGGAAGTCGGAATGAAATTCAAAAATAATGCGCTACAACAAGCAATTAAATTTGCTTTAGCGACAACAACAGCAGGCCTGTTTGTGTCGGGTTCGGTTGTTGCTGCAGAGCAAGCAGCTGAAGAGACGAAAGTTAACAAAAATGTAGAGAAAATTGCCGTGGTGGGTACTCGTTCAGCACCACGTTCAATCGGTGATTCACCAGTACCCATTGATATCATTGGTGGTGAAGAGCTAGATAAAGGTGGTAACACCGATATGCTTGAGCTTTTAAAAGGCTCCGTTCCTTCTTTTAACGTTCACCAAAACCCAATTAGTGATGCTGCGTCACTTGTTCGCCCAGCTAACTTACGTGGCCTTCCTTCTGACAGTACTTTAGTACTTGTTAATGGTAAACGCCGTCACCGTGCATCTGTTATCGCTTTCTTAGGCGGTGGTATTAATGATGGTGCTCAAGGTGCCGATATCTCTGTTATTCCAAGTATTGCCTTAAAGCAAGTAGAAGTACTTCGTGATGGTGCTGCTGCACAGTATGGTTCTGATGCAATCGCGGGTGTAATGAACTTTGTATTAAAAGATGCCTCTGAAGGCGGCTCATTCGAAATACGTCAAGGTGAATACTACGAAGGCGATGGCGATACTACGCAAATTTCTGGTAACGTGGGTCTACCGTTTACCGATAGTGGTTTTGCTAACTTAAGCTTCCAATATAAAACAGCTGATGCGACTAGCCGCTCAGTACAACGCCCTGATGCAGCCGCACTAGATGCCGCAGGTGTGCCTGAAGTATCTTCGTTAGCACAAGTTTGGGGTGCACCAGAAGTTGATGATGATATTACTATCTTTGGTAACATCGGTCTTGAGTTAAGTAATTCATCTGAATTCTACATGTTTGGTAACTACTCTGAGCGTGATGTACGTGGTGGTTTCTACTATCGTAACCCACACACTCGCCCAGGTGTTTACTCAAATGACGGCGGTGAAACACTGCTTGTTGGTGATTTAACTGGCGATATGAGCGGTAACTGTCCTACCGATATCATGATTGATGATAACGTTTTAGATAACCAAAGATACATCGATGAAGTTGCTAACAACCCAGACTGTTTTGCGTTTAACGAAATGCTTCCGGGCGGTTTTACACCTAACTTCGGTGGTAACATCACTGATACTGCATTAACAATTGGTACTAAAGGTGAAATCACATCTGGTTTCCTTGAAGGTGCATACTATGACTTAAGCGGTACAGTTGGTTACAACGAATCGCGTTACTTCATCTATGACACAATCAATGCTTCATTAGGCCCAGAAAGCCCGCGCGATTTCAGCCCAGGTAAATACTCACAGTTAGAGAAAAACTTTAACGCAGATTTATCAAAAGGTTTTGACTTTGGTTTAGCTTACGATGTAAACGTTGCCGGTGGTCTAGAATGGCACGAAGAAACATTCACAGTTGTTTCTGGTGACGAAGCGTCTTTCACAGCTGGCCCACTAACAGAACAAGGTTTTGGTATCGGTTCAAATGGTTTCCCTGGTTTCAAACCATCTGATGCGGGCGAGTATACACGTCGTAACTATGCTGCATACGTTGATGTTGAAGCACCATTCACAGAAGACTTCTTAATGGGCTTAGCACTACGTTATGAAGATTATGATTCATTTGGTTCAACAACTAACTACAAGTTAACGGGTCAATACCACGTAACTGAAGACTTGAACATTCGTGGTTCAATCAGTACAGGTTTCCGTGCACCAACAGTTGGTCAAGCAAACGTAAGTAACGTTCAAACTAACCTAAGCAGCGGTGTACTTGTTGACTCGGCACTTTTACCACCAACAAACCCAATTGCAGTGCAATTAGGTGGTACAGAGCTACAACCTGAAGAGTCTCAAAGCTACACGTTTGGTGCAGTATGGACACTTGGCGACTTATTCTTCACAGTTGACTACTACAACATCCAAGTAGATGACCGTATCAGTCAATCAGATAAAATTGAGTTAAGCCAAGCAGACAAGGACACGCTTGAAGCAGCAGGCGTACCAAACGTACAAAACTTAGCGCAAGTAAGCTTCTTCACCAATGACTTCGATACAACAACGCAAGGTATTGATGCAGTAGCTAACTACTCAACTGATTTGTTAGGCGGTAGCTCAACATTCAGCTTAGCGTACAACTGGAACGACACTGAAGTAACTAAGTCAACAGACATTACTGGTGAATTTAAAGTAAGCCGTTTAGAAAATGACTTACCAAACCACCGTGCAACACTTAGCTGGGCACAACAATGGGAGAACTTCTCTGCATTTACACGTGTTAACTACTATGGCGAATACCAAGGCGTTCACGTAGATTACGATGCAACAGCGAAAACAGCTGATGCTGCAGTAACGATTGATGCAGAAGTGACTTACTTCCTAACTGAAGAGCTCAGCTTCTCTGTTGGTGCGACAAACTTATTCGACCAAGAAGCAGAGAAACTTGATTTCTTCGATAGTACTGGCATCCCTAACAATAACTGGGGTGGTAAATACTACGAAACGTCGCCATATGGTATCAACGGCGGCTTCTATTACGTGAAAGCTACGTATACTTTCTAAATAGAACAGCTTTCTAGGTTGAGCAATCAACCTAGAAAGTCGATACCCCGGATTTTTTCTGGATATTTATAGTTAACCAAGGCGAAAGACATTTCGCCTTTTTCGTTTTATAGTAAATAAAAATAACAAATAACCCGCCATTCCTATGCTGTTAGAAAAAGCGAATCAACTACTGAATGAAAACAAGCTTAAAGAGGCCGAATTTCATTTTAAAACCATTCTCGATTCAGATCCTGAAAATGGCGAAGCGTTATTTGGATTGGATCGCATTGCACTGCGTTTAGAACGTTATGATGCTGCGGTTTACCTTTTACAAAGAGCCTGTGAACGACTACCGCACATGCTTGAACCACTCCATGCCCTTGCCGATGCTTTTAATGGCGTGCATTCACCGCAAGATGCCTTAACTGTACTCGAATATGCTAAATCAATTGCCAGCCATAACCCTGAGCCACATTACTATCTTGCCCAACATTATTTAACTTATGGTGAGTTAGACAAAGCGTACAGTATTTTAAAGCATGCACTCGGTATGGAAAATTACCCAGTGACGGCGTACATTTTATTTGAACTAGTACAGTTTGGGCGCTTTAACAACGAACAAAATTACATAAATGAGCTACACCAGTTTTTAACTTTGACCAATAACCTGCGCTTAAAAATGGTGTGTTATTATGCCCTTGGTAAAAGCTATGATCAGTTAAATGATACAGAACAAGCTTTTAACTACTTCAGTCTTGCTAATAAGCTACAAACAAAACTCACGCAGTTTAAAACCCATGACTTAGTGCCTTTTTATCAGCGCATCATAGAGCAAAATACAGCTGAGCTAATTGATGCCAGAGACAAAACATTTACAGGTACAATTACTCCCATTTTTATAATTGGCATGCCAAGAAGTGGCTCAACGCTGGTAGAGCAAATGCTGGCAAGCCACAATGACTTTGCCAGCCTTGGCGAAGATGCCAGTATCAGTAATCAGGTTGTTGCATACCTTGAACAACAAACGCAACTCCCCTACCCAGATTGCCTAGCAGAGCTAAACCAAGGGCTAATTAACACTGCCCGCAATATTTATATTGAACGAATAAAACAAGCGCCAGTTGTGCGCCCTTTTATGATCAACAAGCTACCTGCTAACTATCAGTCACTTGGATTGATTTACTTACTCTTTCCTAACGCCAAGTTTATTAATATGCAGCGCGAATATGATGCAATTGCGTGGTCGGTGTTTAGCAACTATTTTGCTGAAAACGAACCTTATTTTTGTTCACTCCCAGAGTTTAAACAGTACTTTGATTTGTATCAGCAGTTAATGGAGCATTGGCAAAACGTGATGCCAGAGGCGGTTTTTGATTTAAGCTATGAAGCACTTATCAGTGACAGCGAACAAACACTAACAGCCATGTGTAAGTTCTTAAACATTGAGTACAGCACACAGTTTTTAGATTTTTATAAGTCAAAAAAACCGGTGGCAACGCTCAGCAAAACGGCTGTGAGACAGCCGTTAAGTGATAAAGCAGTAGAGAAATACAAACGCTACGAGAGCGCAATGCACACGCTTATGCGTGAGTCTCAAACCAGTTCAACAAGTCAAAAAACTGGTCAAAACGCGCCTGTGGGTGAGTAAGCATATTAATGTGATCATAATCGACCTTATGGCCAAACTTACGGCCATAAATGGTCATTTTTTGCTTACCGATGCCGGACTCTTCCATAAATTTTTCAATATCAATCGGCTGGCATAGAGCTTTATCTTTAACACCCGCCACATGCATAATGGGCGGCAGTGCCTTATCAGCTAATGCGTTAGCGTAATCAAAGCCATCGTCAGTATCGACCCAAGGTTTACGCTTAGCCCACTGCATACTTTGATAATGTGACTTACGGGTTTCATCATCACTGCCCCATTTCAGCTTTTTAGCCGGCACAAAGCCATGCTTACGGGCAACTAAGGGCGCCAACCCATACCAAATCAAATTACCTTGAATATACTTGCTTGGGTGATGGTTATACAAAGACCGTTTAGAACCAAAATAGCCGCAGGCTTTCACATCATCAATCAACTCAGGAAAACGGGCAAACACACTGTTCATTAACACCCCACCCCATGAGTGCGCCACCCAATAACGCGCAGGCTCGCCTTCAAGCTGCTTAATTTTATCTAAAAATGCAGGGATATCTTCTAAAATAGCCTCGGTTTGACCATACTTTGCATGCTTTGAAATCGCGGGTTTGCTTTCACCACGACCACGTAAATCTGCCACATAGCAAACATAGCCATGCTCAGCTAAAAATGGTGCTAAACCTTTATTGCTGTGGGTGTAAAAGATTTTGCCATTTTCAACGGCACCATGCATAAAAAACACCGCAGGACCTTCGCATCAGTCTTACTGATACGGCGTAAATGTAAGGTTTGGCTTTCGGCGAGTTTAATAAACACCGATTCTTGTTTAATCGTCACGTTTGACCTTTTTATTTTTATAGACTCATCGTACCAGTGTTAAGTTACGCCAGTCTATTCAGCAAAGCAAGTTTTGGCGTGGCGATTGCCACTCAAAATGAGAATCTCAGGCACGATGAGATTTTGATTAAATAGTAACACCAATGCAGAGCCATTATTTATCGATGTTAGAAATTCTAGTTACAGAAGCATCTGGCTAAATTTTGATGATTTCTATGTAACGGAATTAAAATATACGGAGGAGACAGCCTTTTGCCATTCGTGGTCTTAAGTTTATCATTAAGTGTGAACAGACGTTGAGCATGATAAATATCTGGACAAAAGCGTGTTGGTGTATTTATTTAGTAACGCTTTGCTAAGCGGCAATAAAATATCTGGCTCAAATGAGGTCGGGGTAGCGCAAGCCAAACGTTTTGAGTCCTTTGAAGTCTCTTCTTATAGCGCGTTTTCACAAAAGCATGATAGGCAAAGACCTGATTTACTATCAATCAGCCTTTCTTCACAACACTCTTCTTCACACATTTTGCTTAAAAGAGTTCCATTGTAATTGCAAATGCAGCATTCATACGAGCCCTCGGATTCGGTTAATTGATATGTCTTTGCACAATCATGAATAAACTCGTGATCCCAGAAATCCATTTGCGAAACGACTTGGTAGCAACTTGGGCAATGAAGTGATCTTTTCGTTTTATTGTAGTTAAAGTAAAGCTTAACTTTTGCTGGTGTTAATACTTCCATAACAGTTCTAAATTCGTTTAGTAATGCGTTTAAGGTATATGATTCAGTATTATCTTCTTCAAACATTTGGACTGAATTTACAGGAGTTTTGTCGAGATACTGCTTTCTAGATTCAAACCAACTACCTGTATCAGAAAAATAATGATAAGCAAATAATATAAATTCAATAACTTCCACAGGCTTTACAGTTAACGATTTGTCTACCGTATGCATGACCTTATTTCTAATAACTCGAAGTTTTTCATACCACTGTACAAATTGATCAGTAAATCTTGTTCCACAGACGGTATCATGTACTTTTAGCAAGTCTTGTGCATCAAGAGTTCTAAACAGTGAAAACTCAACATCCTTTTTACTACAACCTTTTGATAAGATTGAGGGCTACCAGAAATTAGCAAATAAGGAGAAACATTAGCAATTCTGCCTTTTATATAGAATTCCACAGCCTGTTGCACGAGAGCTGTAGCAATAATTAGTGTTTGTTTGGCTGATCCCCAATATCTCTTACTCTCAACTGAATGTTTTGAATCATCAATTAGGTCGACTATTTTTTCAAACTCACTAATGAGTTCGACAACTGAATCCCAAGAGGAATTTAAATAATCCGTAGCTGCATTGAAAAAATCGTCTTTTGTTGGAAAATCAATAATCAACGCACACTCCTTTTCTCCATTGCGCTATAACGCTTTAAACAGCGGAAAACGCGAGCGTAGAGAGTGGTTTTCCGGTGATTTAACTTGTTAGTTTTCAACTGCCGCTACCAATTTACCGTCAATTGAAAGACTGCCATCGCGAATTAAGACATCTCCAAGCCACACTGAACCGTAAAATTTATTGTCCAAATAAAGTTCTTTACTGTACCGACCAACAATTTCCAATTTATGCTGACTCGATTGTGTGCCAAATATTACGGTATGCCGTAAAGGTGAAGGTGACGTTTTGCCTTCAGTCGAAATAGGCATAAGTTCCTCACTATAGGGTTCTATAATTTTGATGGTTAGCCCTGGGTGATTGACATTATATTCCACCCAATCACCAACTCGCTTACCTGTATCTGCGCCAGTAAATCCAATCAAGTTAGCACAACCTGATACAAAAAATACAACACCTAACATGCTCAATTTGAAAAACGTACTCATAGAATCCTCTAAAAAACTAATAATTTCATAGTGCGCGCGTCGCGCACCTTTCCACCAATGTCACGCTCATGTATTTAATAAATCTATTAGTAACAAATAACTTAAGGCATCGGCAACTCGTATTTTTAATTAGTCCTAAAGGTATTCAGAAAAAGAAAATGCGCTCGTCGCTAATTTTCTTGAATATGGGAGCGAAATAACTATGCTGTGTATTTTTACAGCAACCGATATTGGTACCTCTCAAAACGTCTCATCTGTATTTTAATTAATCTTGTCATGTAGTGACTTACACAATTCATGATGCCTGAGGCGGTTACCAAACAACGAAGTGAGTCTATCTGTACCACCTGTTTTTTCATAAAACTCTTGTACTGTGATTTCTTTTTGTTCGTAGCTCATTAGCTGCCAAAAACCGTAAAAGCCTCTAAACCAAAAATAATAGAACACAGCTCCTACGCCTAATAAAAGATATACCGCTTTACCTGCTTTTTGTTTGTATTTTATGGCGCAATAAAAAAACCAGATACAACTTAGTACAGCGACAATGGAAAACCCTAAAAAAGGTGTCACTACAGAGTTGGCATTATCCCAAAGTGAGCTTAGACAGGTTGAGTGCCAATTTAACTGCATAGAAAAAATTAACGTAATTTTAAAAAGGAAGTACAATAAAACGGTTGTAAATACAGCATATAAGATACCACTTTCCTTGCTTTGTTCTTTTTTCAATTCTTTCCCTTTATGTTATTAAAAGCCCTGCATGATTATTTTACTGTTGAGTGGTTAGGTTGCTGTTTAAACCAAGTATGATAATTTCAGGTGAAGTATATGTTTTACTAATCTCTATTAGTCTTTACACTCAAAACCTTTAGAGTCGACTTTAGCGATGTTGTCTTTATTGCCACACTCTTTAATTGCCATCTCTGTGTGATTGTGCTCATTGTATTGTTTAGCAATTGCGCCAAGGCTTAGCACAATTACTACAGCTATCACTATTTTTTTAATTTTAGACATAAACACTCCTTTGAAAATAAACTATTTAAATACAAACAGTTGCGCTTGCTATTTTTGATAAAACTTAATCAATAAGCGCCATCGAATTTAAATTGAAGTTATAAATAGAGAATGACTCACCTTCTTCTTTTAACGTGACGGTTATTTGTGCGTCTCCATTCGTGTATGAAGCTGGAATTAAATAAGTAACATAAGTACCAGAACCACCTCCGGTAACAGCTTTAGAGCTAACATTTATAAATTCAAATTCACCTAGTTCTTTTAATTCGCCCAACTTTGAGAATGCACGCATGATTTTAGAAATATCTTCATCTGTGGCATTTTCAATTGATGATGGGGTCATATAGTTTTTGAGAGTTTGAGGATCCCATTGAGAGATATCTGTAATTGCTGAATTTAGGTAAGGAATAGCAGTTTCTTTGTAAGCAGAGGATTTATTCGCAGTCCAAATTGCTAAAAGTACAAATAAGCTAATTAAAACTAAAAATGTTATACCAATTCCTTTAAGTATCTTTTTAACCATGATTTTTATTATTTTTCCTTGATTGAATCACTTACGAATTTATCAGCTTTAGGTGTTTTATGGTAGTACCCAATGTGACCCAATTTGAGTAGAAATTTTTAAACACTAATTTTAGTAGCTTGTATCATGACCAATATACCCGATCTTTCGCTCTTAACCTCAAGTAGCCCATACTTTAAGCAAAGCAACCTATCAGTTATCAAATAATTTTGCTTACCATGTTTAATAGACTAAATAAAAATAGCCAGAACCACTGGCTATTTTTATAAACACCGCCTATTCGCAGTAGTTATCTACGAAAGTTAAATCATTAATGTGCTCTGGTGCATCCATAACGTAACTAGAGTCAGCCGTTTGAGGATTAACACTGTAAATCTTCGCATTTTCGCCTGCTTTTCTTGCTGAAACATACAATGTTCCATCATCAGCAATCGCTAATCCTGAAGCCCAATTAATGCCGTGTTCACCAATTAAGGTTAACTCCATCGAACCATCATCAATGGTATAGAGTGATTGACCTGTTAATACGTAAAGTACATTATTATCAGCAGAATATGCTACATCACCATGTGAGAAAGAATCTCCCGAATAGCGCATCTTGCCTAGTACTGTTTTTTCTCCAGTTTGCAAGTTGTAGTCATACATATAAGTTTTACTTGTCGCACGTAAAGATTGTCCATCTGCCGTGACTGCTGAACGATAAATTGGCCAAGATGTAGCATCAGCCTCAGCAACTTGAGCGCCCGTTTCTAAATCTAACGACCAAAGTTTTGACGCTTTCGTGCCCGAATCAAGTTGTTCCATAAAATAAAGTTTGCCATCATAACTTGCAATGTTTGAAGCCGTATTTTGCGCTCCTGCGACCACACTGTAAGTATTTGTCTCTAGGTCAAATTTATAAACATAACCCGTTTCAGAAGAACCAAAATTGTTAATACCAAATATACCAGAATGACAAGCCTGCTTTTGAGTGACAACAACGTTATCAATAAAACCGCCTAGACTATCACTCGCACCTGCGCCGCTAAAACGAATTTCTGAAGAGTTTGAATCTGCTTCTACAGATAATGTAAATGATTGCCAGCCTCTTTGCGTCGCATTTACGTTTAGTACTGTTGTTCCATTCCACTTCACATCAACTTTATTTGTATCATTGTTACCGTTAATACGAGGCGAGTAGTAAAATGAAACTTCATAAGTTTTTCCAGCCTCAGTTGCGACTGTTTGAAAGATGCTGTAATTAGAAGTAGAGTCTAGCTCGACATATTGATTACCTTGCTGAGCAGTAATAAGACCTAGACGCGATGTTTGAATTTCAAATCTTGCACCTTCACTTTGCCATCCGTTAACTTCATCTAACAATGTCCATGTTGAATTTACGACATCCAGTTCAAATGAGCCGTTTGCAATTAAATTGTCTGCAATTGCAATTTGCGAAGCAAAAAGTGAAGACATTGCTAATATAGATAACTTCATATAATAATTCCCCAAGATTAGTTGTATTCACTGCATTGTGAAAAAACAAACCACCTCAATCATTAAACTACTTATGAGTAGAAAAAGTTAATTGATAAAAAACTAACTTCTCTCTGCAATTGAGCGCTTTGAAATGGACTGTACATAAGAGAAAGCACAAATGATGCCAAAATTAAAAAATTGATTATCAGCGTGCTCTGAATCGCACGAAAGTTAAATTATCTATAATTAGTGAATAACTGATAAAGTGATTATTAGATTAGCACTCCCACATTTTAAAAATTTATTTGGTACAATCAGCCTTTGATATGGCTAACAGATAGGTTTTCCTTAATGCATCCGCGAAATCGCCACTTAAATGGCTACGACTTTACTTTGCTATGCAAAGATACTCCTGCCCTAACACCTTATATAACGCAAACGCCAGCGGGCACTGATAGCATTGATTTCACCAATGCGTTAGCGGTTAAAACCCTCAACCAAGCGTTATTAAAAAGCCATTATAAAATCGATTTTTGGGATTTACCCAACAACTACCTTTGCCCGCCAGTTCCTGGCAGAGTGGATTACATTCATCACTTGGCCGATTTATTAGCAAGCGATAACCAAGGTCATATTCCTACGGGTAAGCAAGTAAAAGTGCTTGATGTAGGCACGGGTGCAAATGTGATTTACCCGCTTACGGGTAACCACGAATATGGCTGGCACTTCACAGGCTCAGATATTGATGTATTGTCTGTTAAAATTGCTAAGCAAATTGTGCAATTTAACCGCCTCAAAATAAATGTTAAGCAGCAAAGTAACGCCAATAAAATGTTTACGGGCGTAATATCGAATAAAGATGTCTTTCACCTAACTTTATGCAACCCACCGTTTCATGCCAGCGAGCAACAGGCAAATGCAGGTACTGAACGTAAATGGAAAAACTTAAACAAAGCGCCACAAAAAGCGCTTAATTTTGGTGGCCGTCAAAACGAGCTTTGGTGTGAAGGCGGTGAACGCGAATTTATCAGTAAAATGTGTATTGAGAGCCAAGAGTTTGCAGAGCAATGTATTTGGTTTACATCACTTGTTTCAAAGTCTGACACTTTACCGCATATAAAAAAGTTACTCAGCACACTTGATGTGAAAGAAGTAAAAGTTATAAAAATGGCACAAGGCCAAAAAATAAGTCGCTTTATTGCTTGGAGCTATTTTGACCAAGCCGACCGCGAAGCCATTCTTAACGAACTAGTATAAGGATAATAAAATGATCGACTTTCGTTCAGACACAGTTACAAAACCAACAGCAGCCATGCGCGCGGTCATGAATGACGCCCCAGTAGGCGACGACGTTTATGGTGACGACCCAAGCGTTAATCAGCTTGAACAATTTGCTGTTGAGCGCCATGGCTTTGAAAGCGCCCTTTATTGTTGCTCAGGTACGCAAGCCAATTTACTATCATTAATGGCGCATTGTGAACGTGGCGACGAATACATTTGTGGTCAACAAGCGCATAACTACAAATTTGAGGGTGGCGGTGCCGCTGTATTAGGTTCTATTCAGCCGCAACCAATTGAAAATAATGCCGATGGCAGCATAGATTTAAACAAAGTTGTGGCTGCAATTAAAGCTGATGACTTTCACTTTGCTAGAACCAAACTACTTAGCTTAGAAAACACCATTGGTGGCAAAGTTCTCCCGCTAAGTTATCTTAAACAAGCCAGAGAGTGTGTTGATAAACATAACCTTGCTCTGCACTTAGACGGTGCCCGCGTGTATAACGCGGCGGTTAAGTTAGGTGTTGATATCACTGATATCACCCAGTATTTTGATTCAGTGTCTATTTGCTTATCAAAAGGACTCGGTGCGCCGGTTGGCTCACTATTACTAGGTAGCAAAGCTCTGATTGATAAAGCGCGCCGCTGGCGTAAAGTACTTGGTGGTGGTATGCGCCAAGCGGGTATGCTGGCAGCCGCTGGTCAGTATGCACTCGAGCATCACGTAACAAGACTTGCTGAAGATCACGATAACGCGGCGTATTTAGCAGAGCAATTAAACACGTTAGCTGGTTTTGATACATCACCTTTTCAAATCGATACCAACATTGTTTACGCAAACGTTGCCGAACATATCGACTTAAAAGCAGTGGCACATGCGCTAAAAGAACAAAATATGTTATTTTCGCCAGGAAAACCACTGCGATTAGTGACCCATTTAGGCGTCACTAAGCAAGATATTGATAGCTTTATCTCAGCATTAGCGGCCGAGATTTAACGCTTCTTTATAATGTTTGCGGCACACTGATACATACCGGTCGTTGCCGCCAATTTCTACCTGATTACCGTCTGCAATCGCATTGCCATGCTCATCGGTACGCAGTACATGATTAGCTTTACGACCACAATGACACACTGTTTTCAACTCAATTAGTTTGTCAGCCCATGCAAGTAAGTATTGTGAACCACTAAATAACTCACCTCTAAAATCGTTACGTAAGCCATAACACAGCACTGGAATACCAAGCTCATCAACCACATCCGTTAATTGCATTACTTGGTCTTTTGATAAAAACTGACACTCATCAACTAAAATACAATGGCGCTTTTGCTCTGCATTTAAAGATTTGATCAATTCAAATACATCTTTCTCTGCATCAAAAATATGCGCATCAGCCTGTAAGCCAATACGTGAAGACACCTTGCCAACACCTGCTCTATCATCAATAGCCGCTGTTAAAATAACCGGTTCCATACCACGTTCGCGGTAGTTAAATGCAGATTGTAAAAGTGTGGTAGATTTGCCTGCATTCATTGCAGAATAATAAAAGTACAGCTGTGCCATGATGTTGCCCAAATTTTAAAGTCGCAATATGCTACCCTAATCGAACGACAACATCATCCTTTACCTTATTCTTTTGTCCCATAATGAGTGTTTTGTTCTGAGCTCATATTTTGCAACATTCTTGCATAAACCCCTGCCAATTTTTTACTAGCGAGCTGCTCCCAAACTAGGTTTGCATCTAGTTTATGCTTATAGAAAAACTCATTTGAAAAAGCCAAATATGCTATTGAGGTATTGATTGGTGGGAACAGTGGAGCAAGTTTAAATTGGTAGTACTGACTAAGGTCGACTTTATTCTTAGAAATCTCACAAATCACAAGTGCTGCATCAGCATTTCCCTGAGCAACTCGTTCAATCGCAGTTTGTAGCGTAAATGTGTGCTCAATAAAAAACGCATCTTCACTTGCAGCATCACCAACAAAATGGTCATTAGCAACAGCTAACGAGAATGCTTTTGATTGAAATACCTCACGTGAATTCCACTTTGAATGAAAACGTCGTTTACCGATTAAACATTGGCTCAAAGATGCGAATGAATATTTATCGAGAGGTTTGCCCTGTTTATTAACAGGGAAAACAGCATAGTCACTTTTAAGCGCGTTAAAACCAGAAATAAATGCATCAACAGTGCCGTGCTTTATTGATGATATACATTCTTGCCAAGGCATTTGTTGGTATTGAAATTGAACTTCATCTATTGCGAGATCTAATTCCTTTAGAGTATTAATTTGTGCTTGGCTATTAATAATGGGGATTTCGTTTTTAGCATCGATAAACATCGGCGCTTTATTATGATCCGCCACACAAATTTTAATTAGTAAGGGAGACGCCTCTTTCGCATAACAAGTAAAAGTAAAAAACAACCCTGTACACAAAAATACTCTAGTAAAAAACAACATCACTGTCATAATAAGTTACTAATTTAGTTAAGCTTTAAATAGTGTAGAAGGCAATTTAACTTTTTACAAAATTCCTTCGTGTTTCAGTAACCACTCTTTTCTTTCAAGGCCACCCGCATAGCCTGTGAGTTTACAGTTTGCGCCAATAATCCGATGGCACGGTACAATAATGCTAATCGGGTTTTTACCATTTGCAGCGCCCACTGCACGCACCGCTTTTGGGTTATTAATGGCAAGTGCTATCTCTTGGTAACTTTTAGTTTGTCCAAATTCAACATCCATCAGTGCATGCCATACTTTCCTTTGAAAGTGGGTACCTTGGGTATCGAGTGGAACAGTAAAACGCCTACGCTCACCATTAAAGTACTCATTAAGCTCACTTATACATATTAAAATAGGTGTAAGGGTGTGCTCATCAACAGCCTCTGTTTGCATCGTAACCACTGGGTAGAAGCCAACGTAACTGACACCTTTTGCTGTACTTTGAATGGTAATATCGCCAATGGGGCTTGGCATTATAACTTGTTGCATACTCATAATTGTTGCCATAGTTGAAAAGTTAAATATGAACGAAATGGTGCACAGTGCTCACTGTTAAATTCGCTTATTCCAGCGAGGGCTTTTTTAACCCCTAAGTCGCCCGCTAGTAAAATGTCGGGGTGGCTTTGACCGCGTAGCTTGGCGTAATTAACTGTCCACGGACCAATGCCTTTGAGCTCAAGCCAATTATCAAGCTTCTTGATTCTCTGGGTTTTGCTGACAATAAGCACTTAAACGCCGTAGTGCATCTTTGCGTGATTGTGGCATTTTAAAAAAGTCGAGTTCAGAATTGGCAACCCAATCAGGGCTTGGAAAATAGTGGTTAGTACTTTGCTGATTAAATTCATTCACAAGCTGAGTTACGAGATTGTGAGCCGCAGTAACACTCACTTGCTGACCAAGAACCGCACGTATGCCCGCTTCATAGTCTGACCAAATTCCCGGCAAACGAAGCCCAACACAAAGCGGCATTGCGCCTTTAAGCTCTGCATCTAAATGCTGTTCAATAGTTTGCGTGTCGGCGTCTAAATCAAGCACACGACGAATGTTATGGATCACTTGCTGTAAATAACGGGTGTTATCTATATCAATCGCCACTTTAAAATGGTTTTTATGCTCAACAAAATGCGCAGTGAATTGCCCTTGGCAATATTTGTCTTTAAAAGTACGACCATAGCTCGTTGCACTCAGCCATTCTAGGCCACTAATTAAACGGCGCTGCAAAAAGTCATGCAGTGCTTGCCAGTTATAAGGCGGCCTAAATGCCAGTGTTAAGGTTAGCGTGGCGCTTGGTTTTTTATCTGACTTGCGTAACTTTGAAGGAGCGATATTTAACTGCTTCAAAAAAGCATCATTAAAACGACGAATACTATTAAAGCCAGAAGCAAATGCGATATCTGCCACCGACAAATCTGTTTCTTGTAATAGCTGCTTGGCAAAATTGCATTGGTTAAATAATCGATATTGGGTGATCGAGAGTCCAAAATGTTGGTTAAACAAACGGCGTAAATAACGGCTCGACACCCCTAGCCTGTCTGCTAAAACCTCACAATCGTAGGCCTCACCTTTATCAATCAGTTGTTTTGCGCGTAATGCGGTGGTTTTAGTACCTAGCCAAGCTGGGCTATTCGGTGCACTATCTGGGCGACAGCGAATGCAGGGTCGAAAACCATCCTGCGCAGCCAAGTGCGCGTATTGGTAATATTCAACGTTCTTTTCTTGTGCTGTTGGTGCGGGGCAAATGGGTCTGCAATAAATGCCAGTACTTTTTACCGCCACAAAAAACACCCCATCAAAGCGTGGGTCGCGGCTTTGCCTTGCTGTTTGCCATTGTTGGCTAGTCATAATTTTTCTCGTTACACGCTAATACCGTTAGCTTAACTGAATATTATTTTTTGACTAGCCAGTTTCGGACCTTAACTAATTAAACAGCTATTTAATTGCAGCTAAATATCGGCGCTCAACTTCCGGTCCAATTGATCACTTCGTAAAATGCCGCAATATATTCAGGGCGACGATTTTGATACTTCAAGTAATATGCATGCTCCCACACATCTAGCCCTAAAATAGGTATGTGATTTTGCATAAGTGGACTATCTTGATTGAGGCTACTTTCAACAATCAATTGGTTATTTTCATCAACACATAACCACGCCCAGCCACTGCCAAAGCGACTTACCGCTGCATTCGTAAATTGCTCTTTAAATGCGTCAAAGCTGCCAAATGTATCAACAATTGCTGTATTTAATTCACCACTTGGCTGACCACCGCCGTTTGGTGTCATTATTTGCCAAAATAATGAATGATTATGGTGACCACCCACATGCTCTTGTACTGCTTTTTGTAAAGACTCAGGCATTGATGAAATAGTGCGTAGTAATGTTTCAGCATCTTGCTCAGAGTAATGGCTGCCCTCGAGTGCAGCATTCGCTTTATTGATATAGGTTTGATGATGCAAGGTGTGATGTATTTCCATGGTTTTCGCATCAATGTGCGGTTCAAGTGCATCATAGTCATAAGCTAAATCGGGTAATGTAAAAGGCATACTGATTCCTTATCGTTAATGTAATAACTGCGTTTTATGGGGATGGTCAGCTAATAGCTGGTTGATTCGGTTAATGAGTGTCGGAAATGCCGATGCCATGCTCGCAAATTTAACCAGCTCATAATAGGTTTTGTGATGATGGTGCAGCACCAAGATGCGAACCTGCTGCTCTGGGTGATTTAACAGCGCGCTTAATCGTTGATGAGCATGGCAAAGCCAGGTGCAGGCTTTATCTGGTTTTTGCATGACTTTAAAGGTGTCGGCAAGATTCAAAGTGGCAACAACAAATGCTGCAATACAGTGCTCTAACGAGCGAGTTACCGAATGGTTGATTGGGATATTAGAAAACTGTGCGAGTAGTGTTTCAGCGCAGCTGCTGGCAACCGTGTAATGATCACGCGCAGTAATAAGCTCGCCAGATTCAAATGCTAAGTTGCCTTGATAAATTGCACTTTGCCAAGGGGCAAGCGCGTCATCAATGGCGTTCGAGGTTAACGGTGTGTGGCGTGTTGTTTGAGTCATAAAAATCACCTGCACTTATACCAATCATTCTATGTGTATTTAAACTACACATAGAAAAGATCAAATGCAAATGATTTTTATTTATATTGTTATTTGTTAATTTTAAGCTATAACAACATTAGTTATTGATGCGCAAAGTCGATAAGCTCTTAAATCTGTTAGGCGGTAAATAATCCATTCGTTTTGCGGTTTAGCACCAATGCTGTCGTAAAAATCAATGGCTGGTTTATTCCAATCAAGTACCACCCACTCAAAACGACCACAGTCTTTTTCGAGTGCTTGCTTAGCTAGATATTGCATAATTTGCTTACCAGCACCTTTACCACGGCTATCTGCACTGACGTAAAAATCTTCTAAATACAAACCATTTTTACCAAGCCAGGTTGAGTAATTATAAAAATACACAGCAAAACCAATTGGTGTGTCGCCCTCTAAACAAATAACACTGTGAGCTGTAGCACCTTCACTGAATAACGTTTTTAAAATAGCTTGCTCGTCTGTTTTAACTGCGTCAGGTTCTTTTTCGTAGATAGCAAGTTCGGTAATAAAATGTAGGATTGTTGCAGCATCACTTGCGACTGCCGGACGAATTGTAATTGCGTTACTCACTCTGTATTCCTTTTTTACATCATTATTGTAACGCCCAGTTTATAAGGGCTTTAGCATGGTGTAAACGCCATTTACAGAAATACACGGCATTAAAAAGGGGCTACTAAAAGTTAGCCCCATATGCTTTATTTACTCATCGACTTATTTTATTCACTCATCGACTTATAAAGAACCGGAAGTACAAATAAAGTTAAAAAGGTAGCACTGACCAAGCCGCCAACAATAACCGTGGCAAGGGGCTTTTGTATTTCGGCGCCTATTCCTGTGCTAAGGAGCATTGGAATTAGCCCAAGCATTGAAGTAAGCGCGGTCATAAGTACGGGTCTAAGCCGTGAAACAGCACCTTCAAATACTGCTTTATCTTTGCTATCTCCTGCACTAACCCTTTGATTAATGCTTTCGACCATCACCACACCATTCAATACCGCAACACCAAATAGTGTAATAAACCCTACTGAGCTGGGTACAGATAAGTATTGCCCAGAGATATACAATGCAATCACTCCCCCAATCACAGCTAAAGGAACATTGACAAGAATAAGTACCACTTGCGATAGGTTACTAAAGGCAAAATACAGCAATAACGCAATGAGTAATAAGGCTACTGGCACTACTATCATCAGCCGTTGCTGTGCCCGTTGCTGGTTTTCAAACTGCCCACCAATGGCTACACTGTAACCACTTGGTAGCTGTATTTTATCGGCTATGGCAGCGCGTATATCGGCAACTACAGAGCCCATATCTCGCCCCTGCACATTCGCTTGAATAACCACCCGCCTTTGAACATCATCGCGACGAACTTGTGGAGCGCCAGACTCTATTTGTACATCGGCTACATCCCCCACCCTAACAATGGCACCCGCTGGGGTTCGCAGTCGAAGATCAGCAATCACATTTGGGTTTTGCCGAAAGCTTTTTGCTATACGCACATAAATATCATAGCGCTCATTGGCATTAATGATTTGCCCTGCAGATTGCCCGCCAATACCGTGCTGAACTACATCCATCAAATCAGCCACCGATAAACCAAAGCGCGACAATGCTAAACGGTTAGGTTTAACTATCAGCTGTGCTTCACCGCCTATTTGCTCCATAGCAACATCTTTAGCACCAGGTATTTGCTGAACTAACTGCTCAATTTGTTGGCCTTTTTCAGTTAAAACGCCCAGGTCACTACCAAATAATTTTATTGCCAATTGCGCTTTAACACCCGATAAAAGCTCATCTACTCGGGTTGCAATAGGCTGTGAAAAGTTAAACAAAAGCCCAGGAAATTGTTCAAGCTTGGCTTCCATTAGCTGCTGTAATTCGACCCGCGTTTTCGCGTTTACCCATTGCTCATGAGGTTTTAAGCCTAAATAGATTTCAATGTTGTTGACTGGTTCAGGATCACCCCCTACTTCAGCCCGACCGATTCGGCTCAGCGCATATTCCACCTCACTAAATTCAAGCAACATAGCTTCAAGCTTTGGTGCAACTGAGATTGCCGTTTCGAGACTTGCAGATGGAGCAAGTGTCACACGTAGATTAATAGTACCTTCTTCAAGCTCTGGCACAAATTCAGTACCCAACCTTGGTAGCATAACGGCCGCTACAATCAGTAATAACCCTGCTATCGCTAAAACGCTGCGTTTAGCCTGCAATGCTTTTTGTAAAGCCCGTTGATAAAGCATATCGATAGGTTTTAACAGAATACTTTGCTTTACTGTCACGCCCTTAGCAAATAAGTACACACACAGAGCTGGCACCACAACCAAGGCAACGATCACAGCACTAATAATCGCAAGCATAATACTTACAGCCATTGGCTGAAATAACTTAGCCTCAACGCCTTCAAAGCTAAACAGCGGTAAAAATACCGTTAGTATGATCAAAGAGGCAAAAAAGATAGGCCGTGCGACTTCTTTTGCAGCAATAGCCACCAGCTGCGAAGAGGGCTTATGTTGATTATGTTTAAGCCCTAAGTGCCTAAATACATTCTCAACCATCACAACAGAGCCATCTACTAGCATACCGATTGCAACAGCAATCCCACCCAACGACATTAAGTTTGCCGACAAGCCAAGCCATGCCATTACACTCAGTGCTAAGCCAATCGAGATAGGGATCGACAACAACACCAAAAATGTTGCCCTTAAATCCAACAAAAATAGCGCTAATACAATGATAATAAATACAAAAGCTAAAAGCAGTGCATCAACAACCGTTTGTACCGCTTGGCTTATAAGCTCTGCTTGGTCGTAAATGGCTTTAAATTCAACCCCTTTTGGCAGTGCTTGATTTATCATCTCGACACGCGCGTTAATGCCATCAATTGTTTGCTTGGTATTAGCGCCCATTCGCTTGAGCACGATACCAGTCACTACTTCACCACGATTGACTATTTCGCCTTGTTCATTGCGTTTAGATAAGGTGACAGCGCCTTGGCGAATTTCACTACCAAGCTCAACATTCGCAACATCAGCCACTTTAACGACCGTCCCATCAATGGTTTTGATAGGTGTTTGTGCAATCTCAGCAAGCCCTTTTTCGCCTGGGGTAAACCAACCTGTACCACGAATAACAAGCTGCTCTTGACCACGGTTCATATACCAGCCACCCACATTACTGTTGTTAGCATCTAGTGCGTTACTAACATCTTGCTGTGTTAAGTCATAAGCAAGTAACTTATTGGGGTTTATGTTCACTTGATACTGCTTTACCTCACCGCCAAATGACAGAATATCGGTCACACCATCAATAGGTAATATAAGTAACTTAACCACCCAATCATTTAAACTACGCAGTGCCATGCTATCTATGTTGGCACCTGGCTTTGCTTCAAGTAAATACTGATAGACTTGTCCAAGTCCTGATGTATTGGATCATGGTTGGCATACCCACCCCAGCTGGGATCAACTCTTTAGCAGACTGCAAACGTTCAAAAACTAGTTGCCTAGCAAAGTAAATATCGACGCCTTCTTTAAACACCACAGTGACGCCCGATAACCCTGTTTTAGAAATAGAACGCACCTGCTCTACATCGGGCAGCGCATACATAACCGCTTCTATCGGGTATGTGATCAGCTGCTCAACTTCTTCAGCCGCAAGCCCTGGCGCTTCGGTACTCACTGCAACTTGCACATTCGTCACATCAGGAAAGGCATCTAAATTAAGTTTTGGGATCATAAATGCACTCACTGCAATCGCTGCAAGCAAGGCCAATACAACCAGTAGACGGTTCTTTATCACCGCCTCAATTAATAAATTAAACATGCATCACCTCTAGTGGTTATGCGGATCAAATCCGCCTTTAGCTAGCTGTGATGCAATAAAAAAAGCACCTTGGGTGACAACTTTAAGCCCGGCTTTAATACCTAACACTTCGCGATAATCACCAAAACGTCTGCCAATGGTTACTTCTTGCGCAGCAAAGCCACCATCGTCATCAACGACAAACAATTGCCAGTCACCATCTGCACTGCGTGTTAATGCGTTTTCAGGTACGGCAAGTACCTCTTGGTCTGTTTCAAAATGAAAATACACATCCGCAAACATGCCTGGGTGAAAACTATGCTGGGTGTTTTTTACCTCGAGCCTAACGGTTCGTGAACGTGTTTGTTCATCAATGGTATGTGCTTCTTGAATAACCCTTGCTGGATAGCGATTGCCGTTAACTTCTAAAAGCGCCGTAGAGCCATTACTGATAGTACGGTCTTGATTAGCTGAAAGCTGAGCAGCAACCCAAAGCGCAGATTCATCGGCTATTAGCATTAGCTCAATCCCCGAATCTACTCGCTGACCTTGGGCAAAGTTATCGGTTAAAACAACCCCAGATGTTTGTGCAAACAAGGTGTATTCACCGAGTTTTTCTGGGCTTATGGTGAGTGTTTGTGCAATAGCTTGTTTTGATAAACCAAAGGCAACTAACCGGCTATAAGCCACTTCATACTCGGCTTTGGCAGTTAAGATTTGTTTTTCGCTAACTGTGCCAGCGGTCATTTTAGTAACGCGTTGCCACTCGGCTTCTGCTAATCTAAATTCTGTTTGCTGGCTAGCCACTTCGCCACTAAATAAAGTGACTAAAGAGTCTCCTTTATTTACATGCTGCCCTAATAAGGCATGGCGTTTTACAACGATAGAATCAACACGCGGTGACACCACATAACTGGCATAGCCATTGGCTTTAATTTCGCCCGGTGCATACAAGGTTGCTTGTGTTTTTTCAGTACAAGGCGTTCTACTTTGATATTAGCGAGTTGCTGTTGCTGCTCAGTTAAACTGACTTCATTAGCATGCTCAGCTTGCTCATTTTCTTGGTGGTTATGCGCTTGCTCTGTCGCATAAATATTTGTCACAGTCATATAGCATACGCACAGCAATGCGTAACGCATAAAATTTCTTAAATACATAGAGTGTCTCTTACTTAAAATGGGCTAAGCCCAAAAAATCTAAAAAAGGTTTTGGATTAAGTAAGAGCTAAAATAGGTGGGCGATGTAGCGGTGCTAAGTCAGCCGATTTGAAGTTGAAATCAAGTGATTCAATTTTAGCGAAATAAACATCAGTAGGTTCAGACAATTGCAGCGAATCGACAAACGCAGGGCTGTGACAAACATGACAATGGCCTTTCTCGGCTGAGTCAGACAACTGTTTGCTAAGCTCGGCATGCTCTGATTGGTGTAACTGGTGATCGCCATTGGCTGCGCAATGGGCTTCAAGGTCAATTTCTTCTGATAACAGTACCGAGGTGTGATTAAACGCAGCATTATGATCGGCCACATCAAAGCTATCCAGCAGTGGCTGGAGCAATAATACGCTAATCAAAATAATAAATGCAGCTTTCACATTGAGCCTAAAAATTAGTACAACGGCGCTAAATTAACAAATCCACCGGCATTTGAACAGTAAATTATAATCTGTACACGAACAATGTATTACAAACATTTCAATACCACGGCACGCATGGTATAAAAATAAAGCAAATCAATAACTCGGTATTTTTATGGGACACGGACACCACCACCATCATCACGATACAAATAACCAAAGCACCCGCCAACTCATGCTGGCAGTTGCAATCAATGTGTTATTAACTGTCGCTCAGGTGATTGGCGGTTTGTTTCTGGCAGTTTATCGTTAATTGCTGATGCACTGCATAATTTAAGTGATGCCTCGTCGTTATTCATTGCCCTAATTGCCCGAAAAATTGGTGCCAAACCTGCCAACGATCGTTATCAATACGGCTATAAACGCGCTGAAATTTTAGCAACCCTATTTAACAGCTTAAGTTTAATTGTGATTGGTGGTTACTTAATTGTTGAAGCTATCTCCAACTATTTAAACCCTGAGCCCATTGATGGTTGGATCATCATTTGGGTTGCGGGTTTTGCGCTAGTTGTTGATCTTGTCACCGCTCTTTTAACTTACAAAGCAGGTGCTAAAGACAGCATGAATATTCGTGCTGCGTTTATACATAATGTGTCTGATGCATTAGCTTCAGTGGTGGTGATCATAGCAGGTACCTTAATTATTCTTTATCAATGGTATATTGTTGATTTAATTGCCACTATGCTGATTTCTTTATATGTCATTTACCATGGTGTTTTGCTGTTAATAGCGAGCAGTAAAATATTGATGCAGGCAGCCCCTGATAATTTTGCTTTAGCAGCAGCTACTACTGAGCTCAAAACCCAATTTGCAATTACTGATATTGATTATCTCAAAACGTGGCAAATAGACAATCATCACGTTCATTGCGAGCTAAAGTTTAGTGCCAAGCACAACATCAATAACGATGAAATACGTCACTTTTTGCATGATAACTTTGCAATTGAAAGCTGCACCATTGAACAAGTTTTAGTGTAAATGTTACGCGTTATCATTTACTATTCAGTTTTGTTTTAACAGCAAACTGAAGGAACAAACCTTGTTGAAGTTGTGGTTACGTCGTACGCATTTATTGCTTGCCTTAGTAAGCGGTTTATTTTTGATTTGTTTAAGTTTGACCGGTGCGTTGCTTATTTACGCAAAAGACATTCAATACCTTACTCAAAGCGATAAATGGACTGTAACACCAGCGGCTTCAGCACTTGATTTTGATAGCCTCATAAAACATGTTTCAGCTTCAACTAAACAACCGGTTACCCTGTTAATGCCTGAGCAGCGCAGTGATCTTGCCTGGCAATTACAGTTAGCTAATAACCGCTATGTCAGTGTTAACCCATACAATGGTCAAGTTCTACATGAGTACGATTACTACAGCACGATTTATGGTTTTACCATGGCTTTGCACCGCTGGTTGCTTTATGAAGATGCCGATAAGAACCGCCCGCTAAGAAATTGGGTTTCGGTATGTGCTCTAATACTCATTTTTGAGATTCTGCTCGGTTTTTATATTTGGGTTAAGCCAAAAAATCGTATTAAACGTTTGGCTATTAAGCGTAAAGCAAAATTCAGAGTGCTGATGTATCAGCTACATACCGTTCTGGGTGTGTATTTTTTAATTCCACTCATTTTAATTGCTTACACAGGTATGGCGTTTAACTGGAAGCCACAAACCAAAGCCGTATTAGAATTTGTGATGCAAGGTACAGTTGAAGATAGACCAAAACCACCAGCCGTTATTCCCCCTTTAGATGCTACGCCATTTCAAGTGCAAAAAGCGTTTGATAACGCACAAACTGTATTTCCTGAGGGTAAGTTATTTAGAATTTATTTACCGAAAAAACCAACTGATAACATAGGTTTTAGAATAGAGAACCCGGGTGAAAGCCATGCTTATAGTTGGGTATGGGCGAACCCATATTCAGCAGATATTGTTGCAAGCTATGATGCCAGCCAAAGCTCATGGACCACGCAAACATGGAACTTTAAATATAAGTTTCATATTGGTGATTTTGCAGGCTCTATCGTGCAATTACTGTGGTTACTGTTTGCTTTATCACCGTTGTTTTTCACGATTTCAGGTGTTTACTTTTGGTACAAACGGCATTACAAATAAACAACCATTACTAAACATACCATTCGCCATGAATAATGAGCTCAAAAATGCCTTTAACACCGAAATGATATTGGCTAGAACTAGTTATGAGAAAGCAGATTACACAACCGCTTTTTATCACTTAGAGCGGGCTCATATTCTCGGTCAAAGCTATATTATTCCGCACACTTACTCACATTGGTGGATGTGTAAAATTGGTTTTAAAACCCATAATACCAAGGAAATAATTGGCCAATTTGTTCGTATGGCTGCTTCAATTGTATTTTCGCGTATTTGGATACCACTCGGTAACACCGGCGGCACTAATGTTAGCCCTTTCAAACCAATGCCTATACCTGACGACTTAAAACGCTTTTTAAACTAGTGCCAGCTAATACCAACCCGCAATAATACTTAATCATTTTGAGGGATTAAACCTGTCGCTAACGGCGTTAAAAATTTCTCATTTAGAACAACTAAATAACGAAATTTTTGCCTTGTTATCAACGAGGTTTTATTGCCTCAAAATAGACTACTTAATTAAGCGGATTGGTATAAAAACACAGCTACAGTCCTGCTAAACCTAATAGCTATTTGCTAAATAACTAATTTAAAAAGTAGGTACAAAACAACACAGTCAATTATTGCAAACAATTATCATTAGCCTTGCCTTTACACTTCTTTACATTTAGACTGCCGCACAATCACATAATAAATACCGATTTAACAAGGACAAGCATGTTAAAAACCTCACTTACTCTGGTCGCTCTTGCAATTAGCGGCCAATCATTTGCTGATAATGCCATCAATAAAAAACTTACCGCAGAAGAAATGGAACACGTTGTTGTATCGGGCAGCCGTGTATTTGAAAGCATTGATGAAGTACCCGCTTCTGTCACGATTATTAGCCAAAAGCAAATTGAAGAGCATTTAAAAGTTAATCCAGAACTACAAAGCTTACTTGCGCAAATGGTACCTGGTCTTGCACCTGATACAGGTAGTTCGAGTAATACAGGTCAGAGTTTACGTGGCCGTGCACCACTTGTGATGATTGATGGTGTGCCACAATCTACACCACTCAGAAACGGTTCGTTAGGGGTCAAAACACTCGACCCAAGTGCCATTGCACGTATTGAAGTGATCAAAGGGGCTACCTCTGTTTATGGTAATGGTGCATCGGGCGGTATTATTAACTACATCACAAAACAAGCAACAAGTGATGGTCAGCCTGAAGGTGAAATTAGCCTATCTTCACGCTTTAGTGCAGTAAAACTTGAAGAAAGCGCTGGTGCCCGTGTCTCTGCAGCGATTAACGGAAGAGCTGATAAAGTTAGCTACTTATTTACCGCAAGTTACGAAGAAAATGGTGTTCAACGTGACGCAGAAGGCGATATTCTTGGCTTACAATATGGTTTATCTGATGCAGTAACCGAAAACTACTTCACCAAACTAGGTTATGATTTTGACGATGAGAAGCAACTGCAATTTAGCTATAACTACTTTAGCTCTCAACAAAAAACCGATTTAGGTGACGTAGTTGGTAACCTAAACGATGGCGAAAAAACCTATGCCATTCATGTACCTAAAGAGCTGCAAAAGAAAGGTAAACCACAAGGCCCAGATGGTAACGAAAACATTACCTTAAAATACACAGACTACGCCCTGTTTACTAATACCCAAATGACGCTCGATCTTTACATGCAAGACATCGAGAACGTGTTTTTCTTTTCTACAAACTTAGCGAACCCAGACGAAGGCTACGAAGGCGATAATCAATTATTCGCTCTGAAAAGAAAGGGGCGCGCGCTACCTTTAATACCCTTGTTGATTTTGACAATGTTGAAGCTACCTTCATTTATGGCCTTGATGCACTGAATGATGTGACTTCTCAGCCACTTGTAGATGGCCGTGTTTGGGTACCAGAAATGGATATGGAAAGCCTTGCAGGCTTTTTACAAACAAAATGGGTTATCAATAATGATTTCGTTATTAAAGCGGGTGTGCGCCAAGAGAGCATTGATTTAACCGTTGATGACTATGAAACCTTAAAGCTTTGCCGCTCAGAAACACAGTGCTCAGTGCCGCTTAGTGTAAAGGGTGACACCATAGATTATGATGCAACCACTTATAATGTAGGTGTGAAATACAATTTACTTGAGGCCTTCAGCCCGTTTGCCAATTATTCACAAGGCTCTGATATCTCAGATATTGGCCGCCTATTACGTGCAGCAACGGTAAATGATATTGGCTTAATTCAAACAGAAGCATCAATCATCGATAACTATGAAATTGGTTTTACCTCACAGTTTGATGACTTACGTTTTGAATTTGCAGCCTATCGCAGTACATCAGAGTTTGGCACCACAAACAGCTTTAATGAAGTAACCGGTGTGTATGAGCCGGTACGTGCACCGCAAGAGATTTGGGGTTACGAAACACTGGTTGATTATAAAATTAATCCAACTCTAAAACTGGTTGCAACTTACAGCTATGTTGAAGGTAAAAACACCGAAGACGACATTTACTTAGGTTCGCGCCAAATAAGCCCACCAAAAGGCACTGCTAACTTAAACTGGCAACCTAATGATGAATTATCACTGACAGTGAGTTATTTATATGTGGGTTCACGCAAACGCTTTGAACCAAATGCAGACGGCGATTATGTTGGCGACCAAGGGCCAATTAGCAGTTACAACCTATTTAACCTAAGCGGTCGCTATAACTTTAGCGATAACTGGCAAGCGTTTATGGGGGTAGAAAACCTATTTAACAATGATTACTACCCTGCCCGTGCCCAGTCATACACCTACGGTGGCTATAACATTAAAGGTTTAGGTACCACTGTGACACTTGGTGCAACCTATAGTTTCTAAATTAAACTTTGTTTAGAACAACAAGCTCTTCTTAGTAAGGGCTTTTTTCATTTAAAAATAGAAACGATAAACTGTTCATTTATCAACCATTAACGCAAACTTAAACGAGAATCACAATCAATAGTAAACAACTGATTTACAAAGGAAAAAGTTTGCAATCTTGTTTTTATATACTACAATTACCGCAACTTGGAATTTGAGGACAGCATTATGAAAGGTAACCAAAAAGTCATCGATAGTTTTAACAAACTACTCGCAAACGAATTAGCTGCTATAGATCAATACTTTATTCATTCTCGTATGTATGACGATTGGGGCCTAAATAAGCTGTATGAGCGCCTTAACCACGAAATGGAAGAAGAAAAAGATCACGCTGATTGGTTGATCAAACGTATTCTGTTCTTAGAAGGCGTACCAAACATGACTAAGCGTCGTGACCTATTAATTGGCTCAGACGTAAAGAGCATGATGCAAAATGATTTAACACTTGAACTAGAAGTGGTTGACTGTGTTAAAGAAGCCATTGCTATCTGTGAACAAGAAAAAGACTATCAATCACGCGAAGTCCTTGAAAAGCTATTGTTTGATACAGAAGAAGATCATGTTTACTGGTTAGAACAACAGCTTGGTCTAATCGACAAAATTGGTAGCCAAAACTACCATCAATCTCAAATGGGCGAATAGAGGCTAATTGTATGAAAGGTGATAAAAGCGTCATTGCTGCACTTAATAAAGTATTAGCGAATGAATTAGTAGGTATTAACCAATACTTTTTACACGCTCGTATGTTTAAAGATTTTGGATTTTCAAAACTAGACAAAGCTGATTACAAAGTATCTATTCAAAAAATGAAAAACGCCGACCGTTTAATTGAGCGTATTTTGTTTTTAGAAGGTTTACCAAACTTACAAGATTTAGGCCGCCTACGTATAGGTGAAAACTCTGAAGAAATGATCGAAGCGAATATGAGCTTTGAACTTGATTCATTACCTGATCTGAAAGCGGCAATTAAACTTGCTGAAGAGAAAAAAGATTACATCAGCCGTGAAGCGCTAGATAACATCTTAAATGAGCAAGAAGAACAGATTGATTGGCTTGAAACACAGCAGCAGTTAATCAAAACCGCAGGGCTTGAGAATTACCTGCAATCTCAAATGTAATTTGCTAAAACTTAAAAAAGCAGCCTAGGCTGCTTTTTTTATGGCTGAAATTTGTGATTAATCGTCTTCGCGATCAATGATTGACACTTTATTACTTAAAATCAAAGAATTAGGAATTAAATGCACCGCTCCCTCGCCTTTAATTGTGATATAGCGCAAATTAAGGTCAATCACTGTGCCCTTTGAATTACTCACTTCAATGTAATTACCAAGCTTAATGGGTTTATAAAGCACAATCATGACACCTGCTACTAGGTTTGAAATAGCATCCTTCAACGCAAAACCCAAAGCAAAGCCTGTTAAACCTAAACCGGCAACTAACGCGGCTACGTCAAAACCCAGTTTCGATAATGCCAGCACAATACCAATGAATAATAAAATAGCGCGCTGCGAGTTAGAAATCAGCCGGAAAGTTTCAAGAGCGGTTGAATCAAAGCGACGTTGAAACTGTTTAATAGCGCGGTCAATAATAAGGCTTGCTATATAAAAAGCAGCAAGCACTAAAAATGCTTGAATAAATTGGCTAGTCATAGAATTATCAGTTAAAAAATAAAGCCATCATAGGCTTAAAATTGTATGAGGCAAACTATTATTGCTTTTCAAACACACAAGACACGTCAGGTTTACTCAGTGTATAAGTGATAATGCCATTATCTTTAAAACGCAAATCTTCAGTTGTTGAACCGTTGTCGTCCTCATTATCACAGCGAAAGTAGCGCTTAGTTCTAACAATGCCATTTACAAAGTATTTTAACTTCGAACTGACAACACAATAGTTAGGAATTTTCTTCACCTGGGTTCCGTTATGTAAGTCACTAAAGTCGATCAATGTTCCTAACCTAAAGCCTTGCGTAGGCTCTTTTATCAATGCAAAGGATGCGTTTTGGCAAACCGCATCGCTATCCTCTTTTACTTTATAATTGCCTTGTTTATCTTTTATCAAAGCCAAAAACTGCGTTTTATTGCTTGGCTTTACATCAAGCAAAGCACTTGCATAAGACGATGTTGAAAACAAAAAAAACACTAAACAAAAGTAATATCTCATTGAAAATCCATAAACTTATAGACACTTAACTAGCATAGCATGCTGATTATGGTTGGTGAATTAATTACCTACTAGTTAATACGACTAAAACATGAAATTAGTTCTGTGATTTAACTTCTCATAGGAAACGAAGCTGTTTATATGCTATAAATTTTAAAGTGACATCTTTGGAGGGAATCTTATGAAATTAATCAAACTAATTACCTTAACGACATTTCTTGCTTTAACAAGCATGCAAAGCCTGGCGAGTGATGACGAATGGAAATCGATTGCCGAGAAAAAGGTAAGCTATAAAAGCGAAACCGATACTGTTAACCCAATCACTAGCAGTCGTTACAGCCATATTAAAATTAAATGTATTCATGGCACTGTGAATCTTAAGAAAATTAAAGTTATTATGAATACCGGTGAAGAAAAGGTGTTTGATAACCTTGGTGTTTTAACCAAAGGAATGTCATCACGTAGCTTAAGTTTACCAGACAAAAACGACGCCAAACTCGATAAAATCAAACTTGAATATGAATCGGTAGGCAGCACAGCCCTGAGTATGGCAGGTGTAACCGAAAAAGCCGAAGTCGAAATTCTCGCGAAAAAAGCTAAGAAAGATGATTAAAGTTGCGAGTCAATGATCTTTGAGACCATGCACCTTAAGTAGCAGCAGCTTTATACTGCTACTTTTTAAATACAAACGCGCGAAACAAGTTTCACGCCTACGAGTGCCCATGTAGGTCGTCATTTATGGCGACAAAAACCGTAGATATTTTCACGTAGGAACGGCTTCAGCCGTGAACCTTAGATGTTCGGCGTTAAAACGCCTCTTAAACGATGCGCTATTTAATAATTTTTGGCAATAAAAAAGGCCATGTTGCGCTTACAACATGGCCTTTTTGCATTGACACAACTTAGAAGTCTAAGTTTGATAAAACTTCATCATCAACGTTATTAGACAAGGTCACTTTAAGTTTAGGGGTACGAGCCATTTCACGTTTAATCGCAAAATTAGCTTCTTCGTTACGCGCCCAACTACGACGAGCAATACCGTTGTTTACATCAAATAAGAGCATAGATTTCAAACGACGCTCGGCAGCTTCACTACCATCGAGTAGCATACCAAAACCGCCGTTGATCACTTCGCCCCAGCCAACACCGCCACCGTTGTGGATAGATACCCAAGTAGCACCGCGGAAACCATCACCAATTACATTGTGAATCGCCATATCTGCTGTGAAGCGGCTACCATCATAAATGTTTGATGTTTCACGGAAAGGTGAATCAGTACCACTTACATCATGGTGGTCACGCCCAAGAACAACCGGACCAATTTCGCCACGATTAATGGCATCATTAAACGCTTTAGCGATTTCAGCGCGGCCTTGTGCGTCTGCATATAAAATACGAGCTTGCGAACCAACAACAAGTTTGTTCTGCTTCGCATCTTTGATCCACGTGATGTTGTCTTGCATTTGCTGTTGGATCTCTTCTGGCGAGTCCGCCATGATTTTATTTAAAACGTCTGCTGCAATCGCATCTGTTTTATCAAGATCTTCAGGTTTACCTGACGTACATACCCATCGGAACGGGCCAAAGCCGTAGTCAAAACACATTGGATAAGAATATCTTGTACGTACGATGGGTATTTGAAATCAATCCCATTTTCAGCCATTACATCGCCACCAGCGCGTGATGCTTCTAGCAAGAACGCATTACCGTAATCAAAGAAGTAAGTTCCTTTTGCCGTGTGCTTGTTAACAGCATCGGCATGGCGCTTAAGCGTCGCTTGTACTTTTTCTTTAAATACTTCTGGCTCTTCACGAATTAAACGATTTGACTCTTCATAGCTGATATCAATCGGGTAGTAACCGCCTGACCAAGGGTTATGAAGTGAAGTTTGGTCTGAACCTAAGTGAATGAAAATATCTTCAGCTAAGAAGCTTTCCCATACATCAACCACGTTACCGATAAAGGCAATTGAAACCACTTCTTCATTTTGCTGAGCCGTACGTACACGCTCAACAAGCTCTGGCATGTTATCAATTAGCTCATCAACCCAGCCTTGTTGATGACGCTTAATAGCCGCCTTAGGGTTAACCTCGGCACACACGGTAATACAGTTAGCAATGTTACCCGCTTTAGGCTGCGCACCACTCATACCGCCTAAACCTGCAGTTAAGAAGATCTTACCTTTTGGTGATTCGCCTTTTTCGAGCACTTTACGGAACGCATTCATTACCGTAATGGTTGTACCGTGAACAATACCTTGTGGGCCAATGTACATAAATGAACCCGCAGTCATTTGACCGTATTGAGTTACACCCAGTGCATTGAATTTTTCCCAGTCATCCGGCTTCGAATAGTTCGGGATCATCATACCGTTCGTTACAACCACGCGCGGTGCTTCAACTGATGATGGAAATAACCCCATAGGGTGACCCGAGTACATGTGTAGCGTTTGGTCTTCTTCCATTTCGCTTAAGTACTTCATGGTTAATAAGTACTGCGCCCAGTTTTGGAATACCGCACCGTTACCACCGTAAGTGATTAGCTCTTCAGGATGCTGTGCTACTGCAGGATCAAGGTTATTGTCGATCATTAACATGATCGCGGCAGCTTGTTCGCATTTAGCCGGGTAATCGCTAATTGAGCGCGCTTTAAGCTCATAGTTAGGCTTAAAGCGATACATGTAAATACGGCCAAATTGCTTAAGCTCAGCGGCAAATTCAGCGGCTAATTCTTTGTGCCATTCTTTAGGGAAATAACGCAACGCGTTACGAATCGCTAATTGCTTTTCGTCAGCCGATAAAATGTCTTTACGTTTTGGAGCACGGTTTGCATCACTTGGATACGGTTTTGGCTCTGGTAATACGCTTGGGATACCTTGCTTAATTTGTTCTTGAAAAGTCATTATTTGCTCCCTTAGTTAACTTTAAACGCTTGCGATTTAACAAGTTCTACCATGGCATCAATGTCTGGCTTAAGTAAGCGATCTTCTTCTAGTTTGGCAACTTTGCTGCGAATTAGCGCAAAGTTTTCTTCAATGATGTCTGAACACTTGTTAGGACGTCTAAATTCGATTGCTTGCGCTGCATACATCAGCTCAATAGCAAAGATTTTATCAAGGTTACCTAAAATCTGGTTTAACTTACGACCAGAGATACTACCCATAGATACGTGATCTTCTTGCCCCATTGATGTTGGTACGCTGTCTGCTGATGGTGGGAAACACAATGATTTATTTTCTGTTACCAATGCCGCAGTCACATATTGCGGGATCATCATGCCAGAGTTTAAGCCACCCGATGTCGTTAACAAACGTGGTAAGCCGTGTAAGCCCTCAAGCAGTAAGTAACAACGACGATCAGCAATGTTACCAAGCTCTGCCGCTGCAATTGCTGCGTAATCTAATACCATAGCAAGTGGTTGACCGTGGAAACCACCACCCGAAATGGCTTCTTCTTCGCTGATCACAATTGGGTTATCTGTTACAGAGTTCATTTCTGTTTCAGCAAGCTCTTTTAAATGGTAGTACGCGTTACGCGATGCACCATGAACTTGTGGAATACAACGTAATGAGTAAGGGTCTTGAACACGGTCACAATCAGTGTGTGAAGCCATGTTTTCAGAGCCTGCAAAAAAGCTACGCATACGTGCTGCAACTTCAACATTACCTTTAAAAGCACGAATTGCGTGTAACTCTTCACGGAACGGTGATTCGCTACCTTGCATACCTTCAATGCTCATAGCACCTGCGATATCTGCAAGGTCTAATAAGTAACGCATTTTAGTAAGCGCAGTAATGGCATGCGATAAAATAAACTGAGTACCGTTAATTAATGCTAGGCCTTCTTTAGCATGTAAATCTAAAGGCGCTAAACCATGCTCTTTTAATACGTCTGCTGCTGGCTTGATTGTGTCGTTTACCCAAAACTCACCTTCACCTAAAAGAGGTAAGAATAAGTGTGATAACGGTGCTAAATCGCCTGATGCGCCTACTGAGCCTTGCTCTGGTACAACAGGGATAATATCAAGTTCAATAAACTTAAGCATACGCTCAACAACGGTTAAACGAATACCTGAAAAACCTTGGCTTAATGCATGTACTTTAGTGATTAGCATCAGCTTTGAAATAGGTTTAGCGATTGGCTCACCCACACCAACAGCGTGTGTGATCAATAAGTTCTTTTGTAAAAGGTTAGTTTCTTCTGGAGAAATTTGTGTATCACATAATGGATAAAGCCCGTATTGATACCATAAATGGCTTTATCTGAGGCAGCCATTTTGTCTACGTTTTGGCGGCTTTTATTAATTTTATCAATTGCTTCTTGGCAAAGCTCTGCCTGTAACGTACCGGCTGCAATAGCATTAACGCTGTCTAACGTTAATTGGTCAACACCATACTTAAATGTCATTTATAACTCCTAAAGAACAGGATTAAGTTTTATTTAGATGGAGTCTAGCTTGCTCTAGTTGTTTTACAAATGCATAATTATCGTTATTCATTCCAGATTTATCGAACTAAAAGAAGAGCTATGCAAGTTCATGACGTAGACCTGCGCTTATTGCGCGTTTTTGTAGCAATTGTTGAGTGTGGCGGGCTTTCAGCCGCAGAGTCACGTTTGAATATTGGCCGCTCCACCATTAGTGCGCATTTATCAGATTTAGAAGTAAGGCTTGGTATTAAATTATGTAAACGTGGCCGCAGTGGTTTTGAAATAACAGACGCTGGCGCCATCACTTATCAGGCATCGATTGAACTGCTTCAGCAATGCGAAGCCTTTGCTAATACCGTAGCAAGCTCTAAAAACGAGTTATCGGGGCGTTTAAGTATTGCCATGATAGATACCATGGTCAGCGACCCACGTTGTGCCATTCCCCGCGTAATCGCAAAGTTAAAGGGCAAAGGTAAAAACATTCAGTTCGATATTAATGTGTGCGAGGCACTAGAGGTAGAAACCGCAGTAGCCAATGGCCGTTCATTAGTAGGAATTGGTGTTAGCCGCCATCATATTCGCGGGTTAGATTACACCGCCCTACACAATGAAACTAACTTTTTGTATTGCGCAGTCGGTCACCCATTATTTGAGTGTGAAGATAAACAAACAGATGAGCTCATTAAAGAAGCCGAAGTGATTACCAGTAACTACATGCGTGATAAAGAAAGCCGAAACGACGGTTTAAACTATCAAAATAGTGCTGTTGCTTATCATGATGAAGGTATTGCACATTTAATTTTATCGGGTGAGTTTATTGGTTATTTACCCGATCACTATGCACAGTTCTGGGTCGATAAAGGTATTTTTAGAGCTATTCAACCGAGTAAATATCACTACGATATTCCTGTGGTATTGATCACCTCAAAAACAAATGCCAGCTCGCCTTTAGCAAATGCCATGATTGACGAAATTAAGCGTTGTTACTCGGTCTAGTGTTTTTGTTTAAAGCTTTTTGCTCTTTAATGAGCACAAGACTAAAGGCGATTATGGCAAAGTTTGTAGTCACAGGATTAAACGCTTCGATTAAAAGTGCGGGTTGTAAAACGGCAACAAACAGCGCTAGCCCAACTAAAGCGGCGATATTGAGAATATTGATAAAGATTGAACGATAAAAAATAAAGAACAGCACGGCAAATATAATTTCACCTATGCCAGCTGCTCGGGTGATGAGCGTTGAGATTTCAGCATTGAAGCCAAAACTGGCCGTCATTTTTAATTCAAGAGGAGCAATATGAATTAGTTTTGGCATCAGCCCATGATAAAGCCAACTAAAGCTGATAATAAATCTAGCTATTTGAATCGTTGTTAAATGCTTCATTAGACACGTTTGTTTTGTGTGCTCTGATATTCAGAGCACACAGTAAAGCTTATAAGCTAGTAGGTTTACCGAAACGGTTCTCAGCTTCATCACCTGCTAAAAAGCCATTTTCGATTAACGCCCAAATACCACCAATCAGTGGAACTAAGCCAATCAGTACCCACCAACCTGATTTGTTACGGTCGTGCCAGCGTTTAACTTGAACCGCAAGCGAAACCCACATAAGCGGGATATAAAAGATGAGTGTGATTACAGAGATTGCTGTTTCATTACCACCTGTTAATAATGCAACTACGAACATAAAAACAAATGAAGCTACAATAATACCTAAGAAAGAATACCAATAAGTCTTACGAGGAATACGTCCTTTAAAAGAAAATAAGATTTCTTTCATGCTTAAGGTAGTTGTTTCTGTTGACGCTGTAGCAAGGTTTGCTTCTGGTGCTTGATATACGTTTTCTGACACTGTCATTTCCTTTGATATGTGTTAAGCAAACTAATTAAACTTAGCTTGCTGATTTATATTGTTAAATTAGCTGAATATAGCGTGAATAAGATACCACAAAATGATTAAATATAGGTACTAAAAATTTCTGAAAGCTATAGAAAAGTAAGTATTAGCGCATAAAAAAGCACCCTTAGGTGCTTTTAATTAGTTCGGTTGTTGCCAATATTTGGCGTATAAATTTGGATAGGTTTGCTTTAAAAACTTGGCCTTATCTTTAAAGCGTTTACCTTTTGGTTGCTCAAACGCCAGATGGTACAAAGGGTAATTCGTCATCATTACGCTCTTCGTAAAGCATACCGGCAATTAAATCGTACTCATCTAAATACGGGTAAGGCTGTTCGTTTAAATGATAAACAGGCGTACACTCAGCAATTGAGTCTGGGTTTTCAAGCGCTTTCAAAAAAGCCTGTTCACCACGTGAAATAAGCCAACATAAAAACTCAGAAAAACCATAATCGTCGTTACATCCGGCCATCACATATGCAGCGCCAAATAAATCCCAGGTATAAGCTTTGCGCATACGTAGGTTAAACTGCTTATCGAACTCCATCAGCTGTTGGTCAGATAAATCAGTAAGCTTTGCTTTTAATGCATTACAAACAGACTCAGGCTCGGCAGTTTTATCTTCGGCGGTTACGAGTTGCCAAAATTCACTTTCGCTTAAAACACTCATGATAAAATCTCTTTCACGCGCCCTACTTGACCATCATCAAGCTGTACTTTAATACCATGCGGGTGATTTGGTGATTTAGTTAAAATACGGGATACCACACCTTGAGTTAACTGGCCTGTTCGTTGATCTTGTTTTAATACAATGTTGACTTCGCAGCCAATTGAAATTTGTGAACGCGTAGGCACTGCCATTGCTATATCTCTTTCAATAATTTTTGCCGATTATAGCCATTTGCAGCTGGCTTACCAAATTAAACCTGTTCGATTGGGCTGTTTTTAAGCAGCGCCTTTGGCAATATCTCATTTAAACGTTCAGTGATGGCTTCAGCTTTACCTTTTATTTGAAAGTCATAACCTTGTCCGTTGCCATCTAAAATTACGGCTAAATAGTTATCAGCAACTTTCAGTTGCGTAATACGGCTTAATTCAACAGTCTTTACTTGCTCGCCATAATAAACCTGCTTAACCGTTAAACTCGTGTCTGTTGCCGTGAGTGTTTTACTAAGCGCTGATTTGGCTGCAAATTTTTCTGTTGAGCGATAGGCTTGCACCATAAAAGCAATTGCAAATATAAAACCGGTAAAACTTGAAATAGGTAATGAGTCTGATTGCAAGCTGTACACACCTACACAAATAAATAACACAGCAAGAGCCAGGTTTAATCTAACCATCTGTTTAGGGTCTAAATTTAAGTACATTATTATTCCTTTAAAAATGAAATTGCTTTTACATTGATAGCTAAATCTTTTGCACTCAATTCTTTGATAATTAGACTGCTAATTAACTGGGTTTGCTCAGCGGTTATCGGCAGCTCTTTACAATAACAACTGACTTTTAGTGATTGCGGTAGCTTTTTTAGATCAGCAGTATGCGTTAACCATGAAAATTCGTGTACTTGTTCTTTTGCTAGTTCGCACGCTTGCGTTAAAGCAACTCGAATAACCTTATCTAGACGCTTTTCTGTTTTAGTCATGTTCTGCTTGTTGTTTTTTAAATTCTTCGTAACTGTCTTGCTGGCGTTTAACACACTCATGGTATTCTTTATCTGCCAAATAATTGCATTCACTTAAACGTGCTGATTGAATTTCATGATAACGGGCATCAGAGCTACACGCTGATAAAACCACAGCAAGCGTTGCAATCACGGCTAATTTTAAAGCGTTAAAAAACATTAAATTTCCTTCATGTAGTTATACATTGGTGCTGCAATTTCCTGTATATTGCGTGGGTTTAAATATTACAACCAAAGGGTTCTATATGATGTTGTCGCAGTTACAACAGCTGTTTCAGCGTATCGATAAAAGTAAAATTTTTCAATCATTTGTTATTGCTGTCATTGTTATTTCAGCACTAACTGTGGGGGCACACACCTATTCGTTACATCCAACAGTTGAGCTTGCCTTACATTGGATGGACTTAGGTATCACGGTATTCTTTTTAGTTGAACTGGTGATCCGCTTTATCGCAAGCCGAGGCTTTAAAGACTTTTTCAGCAAAGGTTGGAACATTTTCGATTTTATAATCGTGGTGGGTAGCCTTTACCCTGCAGCAGGCTCAACAATTTTTATCGCTCGATTACTGCGTATTTTCCGCGTATTGCGACTAGTGTCGATGATCCCAGAACTTAGACTGCTGGTTAACTCGCTTCTAAAAGCTATTCCGCAAATGGGCTATATCGCCCTGCTCATGTTCGTGATCTTCTATATTTATGCCGCCATGGGTAGCATGCTGTTTGCTGACATCAACCCAATACTGTGGGGCGATGTGTCTATTTCGATGCTCACCCTATTCAGGATTGCAACGTTTGAGGATTGGACCGATGTTATGTATGAAACGATGGCTGTGTATGAGCTCAGCTGGATTTTTTATCTAACCTTCATCTTTTTAACAGCCTTTGTATTTTTAAACATGATGGTTGGTGCTATTTTAGAAGTTATGTCTGAAGAGCATCGTAACGCCCGTGAAGAGCAAACATCTGATGCCGACATGCCTGCAACTAAAGGGCAAATTGCTCAGCTGCAAGCTGAAATGACCGAACTAAAACAACTACTGAAAGAAAAGCAGTAAGGTTTTTAAATAATTGTTTTTAGCTATTAGGCGCTAGACCTTAGCGCCTTTTTTTACCCTCTTTTTCTACTTTCCATGGCGGGTTTAAGCGGTTTTCTCCGGCCCAATACAATTTAATTTTATTCCCTGATGGGTCTTTTAGAATTGCTTCCGTCCATAAATAACGCTGTGCAGTAGGCGGCTGTTCAAAGCGAATGCCTTTTTCAACAAGGCTTGCATAGAGCTCATCGAGCTGCTCATGTTCAAAATAAATTACCGCACTATTATTATAATTACCGGTTTCTAATGACAGCGAAAATGTGGCATCACCATCAGGGCATTGAAAGCGTGCGTAATGCGGAGTATCTACTATCTGAATCATTCCCAATGTTAAGTAAAAAGCCACCGCTTCATTCATATCCTTTACAGGTAACGTCACCTGATTGAGATTCATTTGCTACTCCCATGTAATGATTTATTCGCTGCTTCAGCATATCGCGTTCATTGAATTAAGCAAAAGATAAGTGACGAAAGTAAAGTTAACGAGTTTCAAGGGGAAAGTTAGCGAGTTACGAGGGTAAAGTTTGCGAGATACAAGTTTGTAGGAGGCGTTTCAACGCCGAACATCTAAATTCACGGCTGAAGCCGTTCCTACGAGATTCATCGTAGGCGTGAAACTTGTTTCGCGCGTTTGTAAGTCGTGCTTTAGCGCGTAATTAGAAAAATGTTTAAAGTTTTGTCGCTATAAATTTCGACTTTCACGGCTGAAGCCGTTCCTACACGAGTTCCATGTGCAATATTGGAAATGGTTTGCCCATATCATCTAAAGGCGAGCGTGAGGCAATTTTAAAGCCCCTATGTTGATAAAATCCAACCGCAAGTAGGTTTTGCTCATTAACATCCACTTTGTTGGCAGCTAATTGCTCAACTGCATAGTTGAGTAGTGCTTTACCTATGCCCTTACCTCTTGCGGCATCTAAAATGAACAACATTTCTATTTTGCATTCATGTACGCCTATAAAGCCTAAAATTGCCTGATGCTCATCCTTAATGCACTTTAATGTCACATTCGGAAACGCTTGCTCGATAATAATTGGCTTAAAAAAAGCGATGTCGTCTTCTGTTATAAAATCATGGGTTGCTCGAACTGAGTTTTCCCATACAGCAAGTAGCTCTGGGTAATCTTCAGCGTTCACACTATCTATTTTCATTATTTGCCATTTTATAGGAGTTTTCGTGCTTTGTGTTCTCTAATCAAATAACAAAATGATTCGTTACACGCTTTAGTTATTTATTCCATTAAAGCATGCAAAGTATATGAAACAAAGAGTATTTTACACTTTAAACTTACCCACTAAATCATTTAGAGTTTTCGATAACAGGTTTAGTTTTTCACCATTGCCTCTGGCACTATGGGCAATTTCGCTTACATCATCAGCCGCATTTTTTATTTCAACAACATTGCGGTTAATGTCTTCTGCTACATGCTGTTGCTCTTCAGCTGCAGTGGCAATCTGTGTATTTAAATCGCTGATATTGACGATAGACGCAGTTATTTCGCTAAATTGCTGTTGTGCTGAATGGGCTAACTCCACTGTTTTGTTTGTGCGATCTAAGCTGGTTGTCATCTCTTTTGACACTTGATCAGACATCTTGCGCAACGTATCTAACTGACTTGCTATTTCTTCTGTCGATTCTGAGGTTCTTTGTGATAACGCACGCACCTCATCTGCGACAACTGCAAAACCTCGACCATGTTCACCCGCCCTCGCCGCTTCAATTGCTGCGTTTAAAGCTAACAAATTGGTTTGCTCTGCGATGCCTCTTATCACGCTTAATATCGACATGATATTTTCGCTTTCAGCGTCGAGTTGGTTTATATCTTTAGTTGCTTTGGTGATCACCTTAGATAGAGATACAACGCTATCAACCGTTTTAGATATAACACTTTGTCCAAGCTCAGGTCTGTTGTGTTTGCGATGCAAGTTCGGCTGCATTGGCACAACTGGCAGAGACTTCATTGGCTGTCGCTGCCATTTCATTAATCGCTGTGGCCGCCATTTCGAGGGCTTGTTGTTGCTGAGATGTTGAGCCAGATAATTGCGCCGCTTGTGATGACGTTTGCGCCGAGGTATCACTCACATTTTGCGCACACTCATTAATTTGCGTGACTAAATCAGAAATCAAATTCAAAAATAAATTAAAGCTGTTAGCCAGTTTGGCCGTTTCATCGCGTGTTTTAATCACTAAACGTTTAGTTAAGTCACCACCACCTTGCGATATTTCAGTTAGACCATCACTCACTTCAACAATAGGTGCAGAAATTAATTTAGAAATATAGCTAGCTACAAGAATGAATACAGCAATCAAGATTGCACTGATGACTAAAATAGTAATCGTCATTGCATTTGCGCCACTCATTACTTCAGATTTTTCTACTAAGCCTATAAATTTCCAGCCTAGTTTTTGCGAGGTGTAAATATTCGCTAAGTAATCTTTGCCATTAATGTCAATTTCAAATTGACCCTGATTATTTTCAGCGAGCTGTTTGTATTTTCCGTTATTGACTTGTGCTAGCTGCTTAAACCTGTAATCAGCATTTTTTACGTCAACGAGTACATTGCCACTATCTTCAATCAACATTAAATAGCCAGTTTCACCAAGTTTAATGTTCGCAATAATATCGGTAAGACCCTGCAAGGATACATCCATGCCCTGCACACCAATAAGCTCTCCTGCTTGTTTAATCGCTTTAACAGTAGAAACAATTACCATGTCATCTGCTGCCCAATAATAGGCATTGGTTCTTACCGTTTTACCATTTGCTGCTTTGCCAGTTTCGTACCAAGGCCTTACTCTTGGGTCATAATTCGCTGTGACTTCACCCTCTGGCCATTGAATATAACCACCTTGCTCATTCCCCATGTAGATATAAGCAAGTCCCGGATGGGTGGCACCAAAGTGATCAAATAAACGAAAGGCGTTTTTTTCGATGTTACTACCACTTAGATGATCAAGCTTTTCTGCACTAGGTGATTGCATATGGGTTTTAACACCTTGCTTGGCGTCTAAGATAGCGGAATGGGATGCAAGATAATTGACGTTTTTCTCTATTTCAGCAAAAAACATACTGATACCGTTATCAACTTGTTTCGCTTCTCTTTGACTAAGCTCAGCGAAACTATCGAGGGCTTGTTGTCTTGTTTGTGTAATTACAAGCACAGCAATAATGATCAACGGCAGCGCAATTGCTGACGCAAAGGCGAGTTTTAATTTTTTTGAAATGTTCATAGCCAACTTCCAACTAAGCACTTAAGAAAATATAGTGAGGCCTTGGAAGTTCAGCAAATAATTAAGTGTTTATTTTTATGGGGCAAAGCAAGCTTGACCACATAAAGTTAACGTGAAATTTATACCCCTTATGCTTGCTTTTACTCAAAACTTACCTGTTAAAAATATGACATTTAGTTGACAGACACGTGGAATGTACTAACTTTAGTTTTAGTAATTAACATGCTTTTAACAAAGTATTGCTAGATACTTTCCAACCAATTGGCAGCATTTGCTGGATGCAAATTAGCTGCCTATTCCTACTTCATGTTTAAGCATATAGCAAAGTAAAGCTTGGGCATCAGGGTGTTTATCTGCTTTTAACCCTGTTAAAACACCTTGTTGATCCGCCGCCGACTTATGCTGATTTAACTTCTCTTTTGCCTGAATTGAGTCAAGTTCGATTTTAATACCCACTATGCCACGCAGTAATTTGGCTTGATAATCAGCTGGCAACAAACTGGTGTCGTTTAAAATACTTGGCTCGTATTGGCTAATTAACTCATTTAGGCAGGCTAAGGTGTTGTCATCATCAAGGTATTCTATTATGCCTTGGGCATGCACCGCAGCGTAGTTCCAGGTCGATACAGCTGGCTTCTCACTATACCAAGTGGGTGAAATATAACTATGTGGGCCATTAAAAACCACTAATACACGGGTATCTTGCAAGCTTTTGCCATGACGATTAGCCCGTGACACATGACCATATAAGGTACCAAACTCGCCCTCATCGGGTTTATACACTAATGGTAGATGGGTTGCCTCAAACTCACTATCAACCATTAATGCAAAGCTGTAGGTTTTGATAAACTGCGATACTCGCTCTGGTGTCATTTTCCACTTGTTGGGTGTGTGCATGCTTTTCTCAATTTTTTAAAAATTGCTCCGATTGCTTGAATCTAACATTGTAATTGATCAAGAGTTTTCTACTAGCCTTTAGCCACGACTTAAATCACAAATAATGTTATGTCCTTTAACCAATTCGAAAAAACTAACAAATCAAAAGGCCTTTTAACTGCACACTTAATAAATGATAATAATTTACATTACCATTTATTAAGTGATATATTCCCACTAATCGGTACAGGGTGTTGCGGATTTTAATTAATTGGAGACTGAAGAAAAACTCTTCTTGTCTCTTGGTTACTAAATCAATGTTAAAGGATATACACAATGGAAATTTTTAAACTGCCGCAATATCTATGGATTAATGATTCCAACTATCTAAAGAGAAAAACCTCCGTTTTGCTGGGGATATCATAAGCCCACTCCATGATTTTCCACTCGTCATGACTTTCAACATGACACAACAATAGCCTAAACATAGGCCTCACTACTTATAGACGTAATAGGACTACGGATAAAAAATGACAAAGACTAACTACTTTAAACTCACGCCTGTCGCACTTTCTTGTTTAGCGATATTTAGTCAATCTTTACAGGCTGAGCAAAAAAAGCATCACGATATGGAAGTACTCACAGTCGTGGGTGAACAAAACAATGCTCAAAGCTATAAAGTTGAGCAAATGAGTACCGCAACGGGTTTAGAGTTATCATTTCTTGAAACACCACAATCAACCACAGTCGTGACTGAGCAAGCGATAAAAGATCAACAACTAAACTCTGTTATTGAAGTGATGAACAGCGTAGCGGGGATTAATACCCGCCCTTCTGACAACGACCGATACTCAATCAGTGCCCGCGGTATTGGCGTAAGTAGTATTTTGTATGACGGTGTGGCGACAACCTACGATACACGCTTTAACTATGGTGACAACTTAATGGATAGCGCAATTTATCAGCGCATAGAAGTTGTTCGCGGAGCAACTGGTTTGATGTTAGGTGCGGGCAGTCCATCGGCAGCTATCAATTTAGTGCGTAAGCGTCCGACAGAACAATTTCAAGCAAACGTAAGCCTAAGTATTGGTTCATGGCAACAGTTACGCGGTATTGTTGACTTATCGGGAGGTTTTAATCAAGACGCAAGCGTTCGAGGTCGAGTGGTCATAGCATATCAAGATCGCGAAAGTTATCAGCATCGTTACGAGCAACAAAGACAAACCCTTTACGGTATTATTGAAGCAGATTTAGGTCGTGACACATTACTAACCTTAGGAACTGATTATCAAGATACCAAGCCTGAAGGCTCAATGTCTGGTGGATTACCGCTATTTGACAACCAAGGTAATAGAACTAATTACAGTCACCACACATCAACTGCTCCTCGCTGGGCATCATCTAAAACCAAAGCGTTGAACAGCTTTGCCACGATTGAACATAACTTTAGTGATGACTGGCAAGTTAAAGCAAGCTACATCTATGGCGATAACGATTTAGAATATGATGTGTTATGGCCAACAGGTAACCCAGACCCAATAACCAATGAAGGAATGATACCTGGCTCACTGGCATTTATTGATGGCAATCGCACTCAACATACATACGACTTAAAATTATCGGGCCGTTTTATGTTACTCGATCGTTCTCAACAAGTTCTAATTGGTGTAAATCAGCAGAAACAAGAGTTTGCCAACCCATATTATGGCTCTTTAAATGAAGCACCGCCTTTGGGTGATTTTAGAGATAAAAACTTTACTTATCCCACCCCTCAATGGAGTGATGAAATCTTGTATGGCTCATGGGGAGAAACAAAGCAACAAGCAATATATCTTGCTTCTGATATTGAAGTAACTGACGCGCTTTCAATGGTTATAGGCGGACGGATTGATAATTGGGAAACTGAGCAAGACAATTTCGGAACCATTCATAATTACGAAGTTGATAATGAATTTACCAGTTACATTGGCGCTACCTATACTGTTGGGCAAAATGTATCTTTGTATGCTAACTACACCGATATTTTCACACCACAAAGTAGAGTTCAATCCGATGGCAGCTACCTAGATCCTGTTAAGGGAAAAAACTACGAAGCAGGTGTTAAAGCAAGCCTATTTGAAGAAGCGCTAGACACCTCATTTTCAGTGTTTGAGATCCGTCAAGATAATGTTGGCGAAGCAACAGGAGAAACATTACCTGGTACTACTGTGCCTATTTACCGTGGTATTGATGGCACCAAAACGCAAGGATTCGAATTTGAAGCAAATGGTTCAATTAATGAGCATTGGAATGTTTATTTTGGATATAGCCAATTTGAAACAAAAGACCCTGATGGAGAAAAGATAACGACCACTAGCCCAAAACACCAAGTAAAGCTTTTCAGTACTTATGAATTAAATAATATACTAAGTGGTCTACAACTGGGAGCTGGTTTTAATTGGCAAAGTGAAATCAATAGAAATGTCACTAAGCCTGATAGAAGTTCAGTTGAGGTTAGTCAACAAAGTTATGCGCTTTTTCGACTAATGGCAAGATACAACGTAAACGAACAACTTACATTGCGCGCTAATTTAGAGAACGCATTTGATAAACGTTATTACAGCCAAATTGGGTTTTATAACCAGTTTCAATATGGCGCACCGAGAAACTTTAGTATCACTGCTCAATATCGTTTTTAATAACATACACGAGTAATAACTAAATTCGCCTCTATATACGAGGCGAATTTAGAAACAGAGTAAAAATCAGCTGAGTTTTCAACAGAAGCTCTGAGTTAGTTGAATAAGGTTTTATACCCAAGTAAAACCAGTTCTAGCCATCGACAATAATACGTAACATGCGACGCAGTGGCTCAGCAGCACCCCATAACAGTTGGTCACCAACCGTAAACGCACTGATATACTCTGGATCATCGCTAATTTACGAATACGACCTACCGGAATAGACAGCGTGCCAGTTACTTTTACAGGCGTTAAGTCTGTAGCGGTAATGTCACGATCATTCGGGATCACTTTGACCCACTCATTGTGAGAAGCAAGAATTTCTTCAATTTGCTCAACGCTAATGTCTTTGCGCAGCTTAATTGTCATTGCTTGTGAGTGACAACGCATTGCACCAATGCGAACACATAAGCCATCAACAGGGATAGGTTGTTCACTGCTGCCTAAAATCTTGTTCGCTTCAACTTGCGCTTTCCACTCTTCTTTACTTTGACCGCTTGGCATTGGTACATCAATCCAAGGGATAAGGCTACCAGCTAGAGGAACACCAAACTGGTCTTGTGGTAAATCGCTTGAGGCAATTTTTTCGGTGACTAACTTATCAATCTCAAGAATCGCAGCATTTGGATCTGCAAGCTTGTCTGCCACTGTTTCGTGAATTGCACCCATTTGCGCAATTAACTCTTTCATGTTGCGTGCGCCTGCACCAGAAGCCGCTTGATATGTCATTGGGCTTACCCATTCAATCAAGTCTTGTTCAAATAAACCGCCTAGGGCTAATAGCATAAGTGATACGGTACAGTTACCGCCCACATAGGTTTTAACACCTTGCTCTAAGCCCGCACTGATAACGTCTTTGTTTACTGGGTCTAGCACAATAATACTGTCGTCACTCATACGCAATGCCGATGCCGCATCAATCCAATAACCTTTCCAACCTGATTCACGTAATTGCGGGTAAACGGCTTTGGTATAGTCACCGCCTTGGCAAGTGACAATAATATCCATCTTCGCAAGCTCAGCGATATCATTGGCATCTAAAAGCGGTTTAGCTGGACCAGCAAGATCAGGACCTAATTGACCGGTTTGTGAGGTGGTGAAAAAAGTCGTGTCGATATTAGAAAAATCATTTTCTTGCTGCATACGTTCTAATAACACAGAGCCAACCATGCCCCGCCAACCGACTAATCCTACTTTTTTCATTGTTTGTTCCACTGTTTGATTCATTCAAATTACCTAAACTGTTAAAAATTAAAGTCCATTGCGTGAGAATTTAATTTTTACAGGAGTAATCTAGCATTGCGGCCCAAGCAAAACCAGCGCTAACCGAGTAACATCAAAATTTTTCATCATCGTTTATTTAAGTAATGGACAAGCGTCTGGCAGTACCATGTTTAGCGCACCAGCATGCACTTCGAAACGTTGTTGCTTCGAGGTGATTGGCTCGCCATCTAAGTTTATTGGCATTTCTGTTTGTGTTTGCCATTCAAGCCAAGGCACTTGAAAGCGTTTTACCCACTGCTGTGATGAGTTAGGGTAATTGCTGAGCTCTTCGATAACCGCTGGTACATCTGAAATTGCAAATGAGGTAAACGCCACTAAATCAACCAAGCCATCATTTATGTACGCATGGGGCGCAAAGGGCTGACCGCCACCCGCTTGGCGTCCATTACACACGGCAGCGGCAATAATATCGCCCGAAGTTCGTTCACCATCAGGCAGCGTTAACTCGCCACTGTAAGGCACAAAACTTAGCGCTTGTACAAGCCCTGCCAAGGTATATGCGCCACCACCGAGTAAGTTTTTCAGTGCAGGCGGTGTGGTTGCGGTAATTTTTGCCCCAAAGCCAGCACTGGCTACATTCACAAAATAACGCTTATCAACCTCTACCGTATCAATTGCATGCGGCTGACCCTGTGCGGCAAGTTTAAGCGCTGGCAAGTACCCGTGAGGAATATTAGCGGCTGTAGCAAAATCATTTGCTGTGCCCATAGGTAAAATTGCAAGCTCTAAACGTTGTGACTTTTTCAGTTTCATTAATGCATTAACGGCTTCATTAACGGTGCCATCGCCACCAGCCACAACAACACGTTTTACACTTTCTGCGACGGCTTCATTAATAAAGCGCTCAATGTCACCGCCTTCATAGGTAACTCGCACTGCAAGTGGCTGACTAGTTCTAAATTGACCGATGGCGTCACGAAGCTGCTCATCAGCCGCTTTTTTACCATTTATAATTAACCGTAAGTCCATTTTTAATCCCTGTTTAAACACGTTGAACTACCATAACACGCAATGGTTTAATATACCCAAACTACCTCAAGATGCGAGTTTCAGTTGGAATTAAAAGCGATTTAGGCAAGGCATTGATTGCAAGTAATAGTGGTTCTATTGTTAAAATCAATAACGCAGTATAAATCGCTTTTAAACCAACCCTTTGGGCGCTTCACAGGCACTTACTCTCATCGTTGTTACTTCTTAAAAGGGACTGCCATTCTTGCAAAGTAACGCCTTGATATTAAGCACCTGTGAAACGCTGAATTCTGCATCTTGAGGTGGTTTGGGTATAGAAAAAAGCCCTGCTAGTGCAGGGCTAAATCAACGTTAGGATTTATTATTGTATCCTTCCTTGGTCAGAGTATTAGAACTGGTATTTGTACTCAATTGAGAACTCAGTGCCTTTCTCTTTAGAGCGAGTTAAAGTTCCCGCTGACTCTATTTCAGATTTTGCGCCCAAGATATTCGTCACTTTGAACTTCAAGCTTGAGTTGAAATCAGGGAAATAGGTGTAGTTAAAGTCTAGAGAGTGGAAAGGTTGCTCCATCCAATCTTCTTGACCTTCAATGCCAGGAATAATAATTCGCTCACCAAATACGTTATAGATTAGCGTTGAAGCATGCTGCCCACTAGGTGCGTCATAGCCTAACTGCATATTCACAACATATTTTGAATGGCCCGTCATGCGACGTGTTGTATTTGTAACCGCTGCAGAAACTCCTGTTTGTTCAACAATTGCCTGACGGTCCATGTTGATTTCTGAGTCACTTAACGTCACGTTACCTGTCATGAACACGTCTTGCCAGAATCCACCTAAGAAAGCAAAATCTTTCAGGTATTCAAATTCAACACCCGCAACATAACCATCTTCTGCATTAGCAATACGTACCAATGGTGGACCATCTTGTGCAGGTGATTGAACAGACTCAATTGGATCAACCATGTCTTTATAGAACACACCAACAGAGAAGTTCTCGCCCGTATCAAAATAGTTTTCCCAGCGGAAATCATAGTTTTTGATTTGCGTTGTACGTAAACCAGGCGTACCACCTACAGGGTATTCAGTAAGCGGATCGATGTAAGTTGCGTCAGAAATCTCACGTAAATCTGGGCGAACAACAGTTTCACCATAGCTTAAGCGCCATTGCGTTTCGTCACTTTGTACATAAGTTAATGCAAGTGCGCTATAAACGTCATCTTCACGGAATGCGAGCTGATCTAACTCATCATAATCAATTGAAGATGCAAGACCACCAGTAAATGGGTCAAGAGGAACAGATACTTGACGGAAATCTTCCCAACGTAAACCACCGGTAATACGCCATGTATTATTGAAGAAGAAATCTGCTTCGAAGTAATAGGCATCCACTTTCTGCGCTGACTTATAGTCATCGCCTGAAACCGTTGTGTCGTTCAAGATTGGTTGCGTTAGTGTCGCGTTCGAGAGTACATCATCAGACAAAATAGTGTTTAACTCATTTCCGTTTAAGTCAACATCTGAGAATGCACGTGTATTGATATCAAAACGACGGTTAGTTGCTGAACGCTCTTTAGAGATAAAGTCAGCACCTGATTTAAGCTCAACATCCACGCCATCTAGCATGATAGGCAGTGTAAAGTTAAAACCGTAGTTCTCTACTTCATCATCCAAATTTTGGAATGTGTAACGCGCAGCCGTTGTTGCATTGGTTAGTGCACTTTCGTTTACTGTATCGTAAAACCCATCTTCATTGGCATCAGTAACAATAAAGCGAGTTTCCATATTACCTGGAGCGTAACGATTTGAGCGACCAATTGAATACTTCCAATCAAAACCCGCGTAATTCAACCAATCAAAAGTATGCATACCTTTTAATTGATTAACGATCAGCTCACGCTCTTCATAACGAACATCATACGAACGTACACGCTTGTTATCTGAGGTGTTGTTGTTTTGGTCAATACCTAAACGATCTGAAATTTTATCTTCAGTATCACGTAGGATTAAAGCTGTGTAGTCAACTTTATGCGCTTTGTCATACTCAACACCAACAGTAACCATACCTGATGTTTTAACCGTGTGTTCAGTACTTAGTACTTGGTCATAACCACGGATCATGGTTGTTGAGTTTTCACCAATCAAGAAGCCTTGACCTTGATACTCATCTGCAACAACGTGCTTATTATCGTAGCTAAGCGACGATAAGAAACCGTAGCGCCATTTATCTGATTCGAAGCTGTTACCTAATGTGGCAGTAAACTTCGTATTCGGGTCAACCTTTGCTGATTTTGGATCATAATCACGATTTAACGATAGGGCTAAAGCACGGCTTTGCTCTGGTGTTAAGTCATCAAGCGATTGACCACTTTGGTATACATCAAGGATAGGACGTGGAATTTCGCGTGTGCCATCATCAACACCGTACCAATCGTCCGAACCACCGTTGTATTCAAGGCCATCATCAAAGTTATTGGTGTTGTAACCAAGCTGACCCGACACATCAAATACAAATTGATCTGGAATTGATTTCAAACGAATATCAACGTTACCACCACCAAAAGACGCTGGCATTGACGGTGAATACGATTTTTGTACTGATAAACTTTCGATAATACCTGATGGAAATAAATCCAGTGGTAATACAGAACGTGTTGGATCTGGACTTGGTACAGCAGAGTTATTTAACTGTGTACTTGAATATCGCTCACCTAAACCACGAACGTAAATAAACTTACCATCAACAAGTGTTAAACCTGTTACACGGCGTAGCGCTGCAGCAGCGTCACTATCACCACTTCGTGAAATTTGCTCTGCACCCATAATATCAGCAACGAATGCTTGCTGTTTACGCTCTTCTAGAACAGCTGTTGCAGTGCCTTTTAAACGACTTGCACTAACAACAACTTCTTCAAGAACAGCTTCTTCGTCTGCTTCAGCTGCGTGTGCTGAGACACTCAAGCCGCATAAGATAGCTGCGCTTAGTGCTGTTAAGCTGAACTGTTTTGAATATTGTTTCATGTTTACCTCTATCTGAAATAAGTTACAGAAAGTTGTTTAAAGGTGCTAAACACGTTGTTTAGCACCTCGCTTACTGTGTTATTCCAGACCTACCGTCCAACCTTCAGTCCAGTTGTTATCAGCAGATACTGCACCAATGTGCGTTGTTGTATCGAAGAAACCGTCGATTGCTTTAACGTCTGTCGCTGTTGTTGTATCGATAGTAAAGATACCATTTACAACTTGCGTTTGACCTGTAGCAACTAAGTTACCTAATGTGTTTGTCCACCAGTTCTCAACGCTGAAATCTACACCACTTGGGTCTTTGAAGTTTTCAGAACATGCAATCACTGATGATTTAATCATTAAGGTGCCATCTTGAGCATTGTTCACTGTTTCACTTTCACCAGAAGCTGCACCTTCAATCTCAAGACATTCGCCCATGCCTTCAGGTCCCGTTACGATTGTGTTATAGATTTGTGCACCCGTACCTTCACGGAAGTACATACCTTCTGAGTCATCTTCACCGTCAAAGGTATTACCAATGATTGTTAAGTTAGCAATTGTTGGGTTTGACTTAGGCGTTTTAGACGGTGTAGTACCATCGTTGTCTGCTTCAATACCACGGTTTGCATCTGAGTTATCAGCTGCTTGCTTAACAAGAATATGCTGCATTTTACCTTGGAAACCATTGTCCCAGTCGATGCTGTCATCTTGAATGCTTGTTAGTACTAAGTACTTCGCTTGTACGTTACCACCGAAGAATTCAACACCGTCATCCGCGTTTTGGTGAACTTGCACATACTCAACAGTAGTACCAGAACCAACACCACCGAACGTAATACCGTTTAATTCGTTATCTGGTGCGATTTCGTAACCACCATTCATCACACGAACATAACGCAGCGTACCTGAGTTGTCCGTTGTATCAGTACCACCGAACACGGCACCTGACTCCACACCTTCAACTTGAAGTGCACAATCGCCTTCTGCTGGACACTTGTTCGATGGTGCATTACCAAGAAGAACTAAACCACCCCATTGGCCCGCTGCTGTAGTGCCGCCCATAACATCTTGGCTTGAAGTGAACGAGATTGGCTCATCTTTAGTACCGTTAGCATTAATTTTTGAACCACGGCTAATTACTAAGTAATCATCACCTGTACGGCCATATACTGTTACGCCAGGCTCGATTGTTAAAGTAGCTGAATCTGCATTATCATCACCTACAAATACTGCACCGCTTAATGCGTAGTAGTTACCCGCAGTAAGTGTTAAATCTGCAGTAATGCGACCAGACACTTCACATGTTGTTGTGCTGCCATCAACTGGAGAAATTGACGTTGTACCTGATGGACAACCTGCTACAGCTGGTGGTGCCGTTACTTCACCGCCACCGTAACCAAATGCCCAACCTTCACGCCAGTCATCTGAGTCATTTAATGCACCAACAAAGTCAACTGTATCGAAGAACGCATCAACAGTATTTGCTACATCTTGGCCAGCACCTAGTAATGGAGAACCTGCAATTGGTTGACCGTTTGCACCAAGCATTGGCTTGTCATTGATTACGTTACCAGATTGTGCTGTAAACCATGTTTCAAGCTCAAGTAACGTGTTGCCGCTACCATCAACTGGATTTTTGAAGTTTTCGCCATTAGTACACGACATAAACGTGTTTTGCATTAAGATAGTGCCATCGTTAGCGTTATTTACTGTTTCGCTAGCACCGTCTTCTGCACCTTCAATCTCTAAACACTCACCCATTTCATCAGAGCCAGTGATCACTGAGTTATAAAGGTGTAAACCTGTACCTTCACGAAGGTAGATACCTTCAGCATCATCTTCACCATCAAAGTTGTTACCGATGATTGTTAAGTTAGAGATGATTGGTAATGATTTTGGTTCTTTAGAAGGTGTGCTACCGTCGTTATCTGCTTCAATACCACGGTTTGCATCTGTTGAATCAGGATCTTGTTCAACATAAACGAATTGCATTTTACCTTGGTAACCATTGTCCCAGTCGATGCTATCGTCATCGATGCTTGTTAATACAACGTGCTTAAGGTTTACTGCACCACCGAAGAATTCAACACCATCATCTGAATTATTGTGAACTTGTAAGTATTCAACTGTAGTACCAGAACCAACAGCACCAAACGTAATACCATTTAGTTCGTTGTCTGGTGCAATTTCATAACCAGCGTTTTTAACAACAACATATTTTAATGTACCTGAATTATCTGTGTTATCCGTACCGCCAAATACAGCACCTGATTCAACACCTTCAACTTGAAGAGCACAATCGCCTTCAGCAGGACACTTATTAGAAATACCATTACCAAGAAGCACCATACCGCCCCATTAACGTTGCAGATGTTTCATCACCCACTACATCTTGCTTAGAAGTAAAGATGATAGGGTCGTTTTTAGTACCTGTAGCTTCAATTTTAGAGTCACGACTAACAACTAGGTAATCAGAGCCGCTGTTACCGAATACGACCGCACCTGCTTCAATTGTTAATGTTGCACTGTCTGCTTTATCGTTACCAACAAATACTGCACCATCAAGTGCCCAGAATGCGTCTGTTGATAATGTTGTATCTTCTGTAATTACGCCTGAAAGAACTTGAACTGTTACATCACGACCTAATGCAGCAGATACTTCATTCGAAAGGCTTTGGCTGTATACACCTGGTAACTCTTCAGTTGTTGGTGGTGTAGTTGGGTTAGTAGGTGTAGTTGGTTGCTCAACTGTTTCGTCCACGTTGATGTTGATGTCACCACCGCCACAACCTGCTAAAGAGATTGCTGTAGCTACAAGACTAACCTTGAATAAGCCAGATAATTTCATTGTTCACTCCGTTAAGATAGATATTTAATTATTGTGTTAGCGCATAAACTCAAGTCACCGAAAAAGCACTAAAACTTAATGCTTTTGGGTCACTTGAGTTTTAAACTGCGACTACCTTACGGGAGCTGTATGACAAACTAGTTACACTTTAATAAACATAAAATGACAATATTAATTATTTAAAAAAGAGTAAGTTAGTAAATTTTAGGAACGGAAAAAAGCCGCCCGAAGGCAGCTTTGGTGTTGCGATTATAAATTAGTTCTTTTGTACGCTTACCTGTTGAATACGATTTAGAGTAAAGCGGTACGTAATGTTTCGGCGTGCACTTTTTCACGCTTCACATACTTGATCCATTGCTCAGCTAAACGCTGCGACTTTTTGTGTTTTTCCGCTTGCTCAAACGCTAAAATCGAGGCATCAAAGTTTTGTAAATTGTACTGCGCCATACCTAAGGCAACATACACATTTGATTCAAACTCTAAGCCGCCTTTATCTAGGGCTTTACGTGCTGCATCCGCTGCTTCTTCGTATTTTTCAAGATTAATACTTACCTCTGCAATACGTTGTTCGTACTGACCATGCGTTACTAAATCAGCGGCTTTTGCAAAATAAGCAAGTGACTTTTCACCCTCTTTTGCTTGTACCATTGCTTCTGCAACAAAGGCATAGTTTTTCGCTGATTTTTCAGCGACACCGTCTTGCATAGCTTTACTCATCACGTTCGCCGCTTTAAAAGCCATAATTGTTGTATAAATAAACTTGCGATAATTGACGTAAATCTGATTTAGATTTCATGAAACCTTGTTGATATGCCGCTTCTAAAATCGCTAATTGCTTTTTCTCTGCGCCCGTTTCACCGTACATGCCACCTAACTGAACCCAGTACTCAGGCTTGTTGTAAAGCTTAACTAAACGCTCAAGTACCTCGACCACTTTGTCAGACTGATTAAGTGAGTAATACATAGCACGTTGTAAGATTAACCAGTTTTCTTTTGGCATTTCACCTTTGCTGTCGGCTTCAGCGATAGCTAGGTTAATGTTCTCAATGCCTTTTTGGTAATCTTTAAGCTGATAATACGCTTGAGATTTTAATACGTAATAAGCATCTGTTTTCGGCTTGTCGTTAATCACATCCCACTGCGCTAAATATTTGATTACCTTTTTGTAATCGCTATTAGCCATGGCAAGTTGCGCTAAGCTAAAGGTGGTGCTTACACGTAATGTTTCTGGAATCGCATCTTCGTTTACTACTTTTTCAAACGAGGCAATTGCTTTATCTAAGTCGTTTTCGTTGTAGTAAATAAAACCGTAGAAATTATGCATCATGGCAATTTCATACGAGTTCATGCTTGAAGAGCGCTCTTGAATACTATCGAGTGCTTCTAGCCCTGCTTTTGCATCACCATCATCAGCCAGCTTTTGTGCTCGTGCTAATTGGCTATACACTTTTTCACGCAGTGCAGGTACTCGTTTGGTTTTTTGCTCCTCAGCGTAAGCTGTTGCAAGTGTCACACCTGGTAACATGCTAACAACGCTTGGGACTACAAGGCTGCTTGTGAAAGCAGCCGCGCAAATCACGGCAACTTTTAAAGGTTTCATAATCGCATTCCTCTTTTCTAACCGTTAATTTGGAAAGAAATTTTGTTCTGTACGCCCGCTACTTCAACAGCTTCACCGTTAACAACGCGCGGTTTATATTTAAATTTAAGTGCTGCATCCATCGCAGCGCGGTCAAACAGTGACTCTGGTTCAGCTTTAATCACTTTCGGGTCACGAACTGTGCCTTGCTTGGTTACTGTAAACTCAACAATCACATAGCCTTCGATACCACGCGATAAAGCTCGGCGCGGGTAAACAGGCGCTACTTTTACAATCGGTAGGTATTCACCATCGCTTGATTCAAGGGCTAAGCCGCCAGCTAAGTTAACGTCGGCTTCAACACTGGCACCAAAGTCAAAGTTGGCATTACTCGCGTTAGGATCACTGTTTTGCATTTGCGGTGATTCCATTGGTGGAGGTGGCTCTTTTGGCGTTGGTGGCTTTTGCGGTTTACGTTCTTTCTTTTGCACTGTCTCTTCTTTTTTCAGACGAACAAAATCAAGTACGTTTCCTTTTACGGGCTCAGACATGGCCCCTTCACCACCGGTGATCAGTGCCTGCATGCCTAAAAACAGCATAACAGTCACGATACCAGCGATGATTAATGCAACTATATAACGCATTGCTCACATTCCTTATGATGCTTCTTGCGCAGCAATCGACACATCAAATGCGCCTGCAGCACGCGATGCATCCATTACTTTAATAAGTACATCGGTTGTGGCTTTCTTATCAGCTTGAATAACCACGCTACCTTGTGGGTTTTCAGCTTTTAAGCGCTCGATATTTGCTTGAACTGCACGAACATCTACTTGGCGTTTGTTGATCCAAATTTCACCTTTGTCAGAAATAGCAACTAAGATGTTGGCACGCTCTTTTTTCACTGCTGTTGCTGCTTCAGGGCGGTTTACATCAATACCGGCTTCTTTTACGAATGATGCTGTTACGATAAAGAAGATAAGCATGATGAAAACAACGTCTAGCATTGGCGTCATGTTGATTTCTTCAGCGTCGTCTTCTTGAAATAGGTTACCTAGTGGCGCTCTCATTGTTAGTCTCCTAGTGGGTGATGCTCACATCACCCTAAAATTCGTTTAGTGGTCTAAGACCATGTTGTCTTCAAGTAATTGCACTTCGCGTTTTGCACGACGTTGTAAGAACGTTGATGCGAAAACCCCTGAAAGTGCACCCACCATGCCGGCCATTGTTGGAATAGTGGCTTTAGACACCCCTGATGCCATCGAACGTGCACTGCCTGTGCCTGTGATTGCCATTACATCAAATACTTCGATCATGCCAGTTACGGTACCTAACAGACCTAAAAGTGGACATAACGCAACCATTACGTTGATTAGCGCAAGGTTATTATTTAGTTGCATGCCAGCGCGTGAAATCATCGCTTGGCGAATTTGCTCTGCGTTCCAGCTGTTACGCTCTGCTCTATTGCTCCAAGTGCTTTTTACGTCTTTCTTGTAGCGTTTAAAGCCACCAAAAAAATACATAAAACGCTCAAGTATCAATAACCACATCGCGAAGATGAGGACCCCGATGACCAAGAGAACTTGGCCACCTGTGTCGAGGAAATCACGTAGAGCATTGATTGCATCAATCAATAGCACCATGATTTATGCTCCTTTCTCGCTTCGCTCTGCGATGATACCTGCGCTTTGCTCTTGTAAAATCAACAGCATGTTTTTAGAGCGCGTGTTAAGAAGTGTGTATAAGAATACTGTAGGGATAGCCACAACCAGACCAAGTACCGTTGTTACAAGTGCCTGAGAAATACCACCCGCCATTAGTTTAGGGTCACCTGTACCAAACAAGGTAATTGCTTGGAAGGTGTTAATCATACCGGTTACCGTACCTAGTAGACCAAGTAGTGGTGCTACCACAGAGATAATCTTAATTAGCGTCAGGTTACGAGTAATTTTTGGCATTTCACGAATGATTGCTTCGCTTAATTTAAGCTCAAGCGTGTCGTACGCTACATCTGGGTACTGATCTTTCACTTTCATTACGCGACCAAGAGGGTTGTCATCACGTGCCACTGTGTCTTTAAGCTGACGACGGATTTTGCTACCCATAATCATCAGAGATACAAAGCGCTCAAGTGCAATTAGTAAAGCGATTAAGCCAACACCTAAGATAATGTAACCAACTGTACCACCTTGATGAACTTGCTCCTCAGTATCTGGTGCTTGAACTAAAAGACCTAAAATTGAACCGCCAGTTGGGTCAAGTGCAAACGGTACAACACCTGAGTTTGCTTGTTGTAAATCAGCAGCCGTTGCTGTGTAACGGCTGCTAGGCTGACGCGTAAGCTGGCTGATTGTATTTGTAGCTGGTGTGTACTCTAGGTATTTACCATCAGCGATTAAGTTAAATGCACCAACGCGCACCACTTCTTTTTGTGCTTTGCTGCCACCTTCGACGATAACATCTGTTGTAAAGCGAGATACTTTACCTTGCTCAGTCATTTCGCGCTGTAATTCAAACCATACTTTTTCGATATCATCGATAGAAGCAAGCTTTGACGTTGAACCCATTTTTTGTGCCAGCTCATCCATGAAGTTACTACGACCAGGAAGCTCTGCAGAAACAACTGACGTCATGAATTTATTGCTTGAATCACCCGCTACTTGTTGTAACACACCGAATAGCTCTTTAAGTGAACCCATGCGGTTTGAAAGCGTGTCTGTTAAGTTAGCTAGCTTTACTTCGTTTTCTTCAAACTGAGTTTCTAAGCGCTCCGACTCGTTAAGCATTGCAGTACGTTTTGCTTGTGTATCTTTGAGCATTTGTACTTGTTCGTTTTGACGCGCCATGAACTCTTGTTCACGTTGTTTATTTTCAGCGCTTTGCTGTGCTTTACCTTGCTCTAATGTTTTTAGTAATGAGTCTAAATCCATTGGCTCAGCTGCTAGGCTGCTACCAGCAAAACCAAGGCCAGCTGCAAACACGGCCATTTTTGTCATTTTCGTTAATAATTTCATCTCAAACCTCTTATTCAGCAGCGTGGACTGGCAGTGTTAACATATCTGGGGCAAGTTGCTTACGTGCAATGCGTAAACCTTTGTTGATTTGGCTGATTGCAGAATCTGGTAATTCAACAAACGATTTTGTTTCTTTATCCCAGCTACCTGCTTTTTTGCCGTCGCGTGTTAAATAAATAAGTTCTAAACGACCGATGCGTAAGAAATCCACTTCGCGCTCTTGACCATCTACGTTAAGTAATGCTGTGTACGCTTCGATAGTGCGACCGTAATCTACTTCTACTTGGTAAGCTTCAAGTAAGCGGCGGAATTTTTCACTTGAAGTAATGTCTGCGCGGTCCATCATTTCTTTTAATGATGCAATACGCTTGCTACGTTCTTCAGTTAAGAAAGGCACGTCTAGTGCAGCGAATTGCTCAAGACCTGTGATCATACGCATCATTAACGGCGTAATTTGACGCTCAATAACTGATACCTGATCCATTGACTCGTTTAACGCGTCCATTTCTGCAATTTGGTTGTTTAATTGCTTAGTAAGTTGCGCGTTATAAACAGTTAAGCCGTCAATTTCTTTATTAAGGGCTTTGAATTGTTGTAAACGACCTTGCATTGAATCTGCAATCTTGTCGATTTTAGTTTGTGATTGCGCTGCAGATTTGTTTATCTCGCTGCTTTTATCAATTACTTTATCTAGATCGTTTGCATGTACTGCTGCAGATGCCGCTACAATACCTGCTAAAATCAGTGGTTTAACGCCTTTCATCGCATACACCTTTACTCGTTAAGTTAGCTTAATTTGCTAGTTGGGTTGTTTTATTGTGCGAAAGGATAACGATGAAAAATGACAAGCATGTTGCGCAAAAAATACAAAAATATGACAGCTGTAACAATTAGTTTATATTGCGCAAAGATAAGTCAAAAGTTGCAGGGTTTCGGGAACTAAATATGAGATGTTATTTGCTGATAAGTACTTTGCCAGTCTTGATAATTAACAGGGACAGCAGCATAGAGCCCTTTATTTTCAAGGACTAAAGACGGAAAGCCTTGAATTGGTAAGTTTCTCGCTTGGTTTATTTCGTCCATAAGTAATGAATTTATTTTTTCACTTTCTATTTCTTTAAGGAATGCGTTTTTTTCTAACCCTATTTGCTCAGCAAGGCTTGCAAGGGTGCTGATGTCAGATGGATTCTGTGCATCTAGGTAGTAGGCTTTTTGAATGGCATAAAGCATCTCTTGCTCTTTATTTTGCTGCCTTGCGACAAGCACTGCACGGCATGCTGGGTAAGTAGAACGGCGCGGTTGCGCGGTATGCCAAAACTCATGATTAAATGGTGTGCCAAGTTGCTGCTCAATGCGCTGCCATGTTTGCTGTAAAAACTGCTGCATTTCTTTTCGCATTGGCTCATCTGAATCAGGCGCAAGGCCACCCACTTTATATTCAATAGCAAGTTTGTCGCCAATGGCTGCTTGAAGCTTTAACCAAGTTTCTCTGAAGCCCCAGCACCAACTACACATTGGGTCATAAACATAAATTAGCTTTGCCATTTAATTAACCTCACTTAAACCTGATACAACTAGATTGCGCCCTTTTGCTTTGGCGTTTTATACAAGTTTTCATCAGCATGCTTAATTGCTTTACTAAATTGGCTTCCCCTTTCGAGGCTGGCAATACCAATACTGCAAGTTATAGATATAGATTGCCCAACATCATAGGGGATCTGTTTTTGAGCAACAAAAGCGCGCAACTTTTCAGCTACAGAGTGTGCAATTGTTAGCCCTGTTTAAGGTAGCAAAATAATAAACTCTTCGCCGCCATAGCGTGCTTTTATATCGGTTCCTCGCAGTTTATCGTGCAACATAGAAGTAAATGCAATAAGTACTTGATCACCAAAATCATGGCCATAACTATCGTTGAGTGACTTAAAATTATCTAAATCAATTAATAATACCGACATAGGTAAGTAGTTTGCCGCTTCAGCTTCAAGGCGGGGTTGAATATGTTCATAAATATAACGACGATTAGCAAGACCTGTAAGTGGGTCAGTCAATGCATCGCGTTTTTCTATTAAGGTAATACCAGCAATTTTTTGATGGCTTTTTTGTCTAAAGTATTCACTAATCGCAGCGAACAAAATTACTAAACTAAAGGACGCTAAAAAGCGTGAAGTTTCAACTTGCCCATAGTGTGCTTGACCAAAATTAGGGCTAAACAGCAGTGCAACTGCACTAGCATACATAATCCCAACCAACACACTGCCCACTTTTAACCCTAAGGTGACATAAGCCACAATAGGGTAAAACATTAGCCAATATAAAGCGGTATTCTCTTTACCGCCGGTGTACACTAAGGCCAGACAAAGCAATAAGATAATAGATAAAATAATGCAGCTAACAGGCACCAGAGCACCTGTGCGAAAGTAATACAGCATGCACAGCACGATGGTTACATCACTCACAACCAACATAATAGTTAATGGTAAAGCGTAAATTTGATAGTTAGATAACACCAACGAAGTGATTAAAACAATGGCAAAAAAAGCCATGGTAAATAAGGTGAAGGCACGGCGCTGTTTATCCGCCGTGTCGACACTGTTTAAAGTAATGGCATTAAGCCAGTTTTGATCCAAGATTGCAGTCTCTTAACAACTAAACTTTAAATTTGAGCACTAATTTTTCGAGCTCATAAAACTGGGCTTTTAATTTTGTACACTCGTTTAAGGTGTTATTCAGATTGCTCTGGCCTTGATTAGAAAGCTCGCTAATTGAGTGTATGTCACTGTCTAGGCTTTGAATGACTTGGTTTTGCTCAGTCGTGGCATTTGCAACACTGTGGTTCACCTCATCAATTGACTCAATGGCACGAGTTACTTCAGCCATTTTATCGCCTGCTACATGTGCTTGTTCAACACTCTTTTCGCTATCACGAATACTTGCAGTCATTACTTCAACCGCAGACGCAGAGCCTTGTTGTAACTGAGAAATTGTGTCTTCGATTTCTTGCGTTGATTGCTGTGTACGATGCGCAAGTTGGCGTACTTCGTCGGCGACAACCGCAAAGCCTCGACCCGCTTCACCCGCACGGGCAGCTTCAATTGCAGCATTAAGGGCTAGTAAATTAGTTTGCTCACTAACCCCTTTGATCACTTCAAGCACTTGGTCGATGCTTACGGTGTGTGCATCTAAACTATTAATGGTTTTTTGCGCCTGCTCCATATTACGAGACAAGGCATTAATTGCCGTTAAATTATCAGCTAATGCAGATTGGCTTTGTAATGATTGGCTGTTAGCACTGGTTGCTAAGGTTGACGCATTACTTGCACTATTTGAGATTTCTACCGCACTCGATGTCAGTTCATTGATTGCAGTTGCTACGTTATCTGTACGCTTTGTTTGGTCAGCATACATGTCGAGCGTGCCTTGCGTTTGATTAACTAAACTCTCAACTAAGCGCTCAAGCTCAACGGTGGTATTTTTAACTTGCTCGATTGATGTATGAATCTTCTCGATGAACGCATTAAAGTAATGGCTCAACTCACCAAACTCGTCATTATTTTCAACTTCAAGACGACGGGTTAAATCCCCCTCGCCTTGTGCAATATCCTTAATTGCATCGTTCAAGCGCTGCATTGGGCGCATTAAGTAGCGAAGTAAAAACTGCATCATCAGTACAATCGCGACAATACCTAACAGCATATAAATAGCTGCCATATTTCTAAATGAGGCAACCGATGAATAAGCTATTTCTTCGTTAATAACTACACCTAAATACCAATCAACGTTTTGAATACCTTTAACCTTGGTAAACGATACTAATTTGTCTGAGTCATCAATTTGAACTTCAACGAACTCAGATTGAAGCGATAAGTCTTTGCCAAATAAGTCACGCATGTTTTTATCGATAAACTTCGTTTCTGGGTGGCTTAAAATATGCCCTTCGCTATCAAGTAAAAAGCCATAACCAAACCCTAAAAAGTCAATTTCGTTGACGATTTTGGTAATCGTTTTCATGTCGATGTCGGCACCCGCAACACCACTAAACACACCGTTTGCTTGCATTGGCGCTACAGCAGAAATAGTTAGTTCATTGGTAGTTACATCAATATAAGGGGCTGTAAACGCAGTACTGCTTTTATTTTCAACAAGTTTGTACCATGGACGTTTGGTAGCATCGTAATCAGGTGGTAAAACAACCGATTGATCATTCAATACAAAAGTGCCATCAGTGATACCAATATAGGTATTTTTAAAATCACCTGCTTTGTCGGCTGTGTTTAGTTGTTTAAGTGTTAACTCTTTACTATCAACTAGCTGATAGGTGTCTGCGACAGACGAAACAATCGCTAATTTAGCGTTTAACCAGTTAGCTATATTTTGCGATACTGATTGAGAAATCTCTTGCAGAACAAGCGAAAGCTGCTCCTGCGTTTGGCTGCGCATAGAGACGAAGTTATTGACGGTAAATAATCCGAGCACAATCACTAAAACCAGTGATGCAGCCGCAGTTACCTTGGTGGTAAATTTCAAAGTACTTTTGGAGCTTTGCATGACAAACCTATTTGTTATTTTTTTCGTTGTTAGCACTTTTATATTTAACAAATTTAAAGCCATTTGTCTTATAAAATTAAGCTAAAACTAGGAAATCGTTACTTATAATTAAAGTACGCTTTCTTTATAAATCAATTACTTTATTAGCGGCAGCACATTCAACTTCTAAAGCCACATTAATAAAAAGCAGCAAAACACTTTTTGGAACGTTCCTATAAATTACTGCTTTAATCACCCCTGAATACGTATTCATTAAATCATTCTGTCATCTAATTTTGTTGGCTAAAGCAAAAAATGGCACAAAAAAACCCCGCAACTCTGTGCGGGGTTTTTATTAATAGTTATTTTTAGTTGATGCGTTTTTTCCAGCTATCTGCTAAACGTACAACGTTTAAGCCATACCAAGCGATAAAAGCATAACAAATCACAGGTACAAAGAAGCTTTGTTGAATGTTTACTGTATCAGCTACCACACCTTGTACTAATGGTACTAAGGCGCCACCAACGATTGCTAAACATAACCAACCCGAACCTTTACTTGTGAGTGAACCTAGGCCTTCAATAGCAACAGAGAAAATAGTCGGGAACATGATTGAATTGAATAAACCAATCGCAAGTACTGAATAAAGCGCCACATCACCTTCAGTGAATATAGTCACTAACAGCAATACAATAACCATCATGGCATTAAAGAATAACGCTTTTGAAGGCGCAATCTTTTGCAATGCTGCAGAGCCAATGAAACGACCCACCATTGCACCGCCCCAATAATAAGCAATTAGGCTTGCCGCCGCATGCTCTTCAAAGCCTGCAATGTGCGCTTCGCCAAAGTAGTTTACTAAGAAGCTACCAATTGAAACCTCAGCACCGACGTAACAGAAGATACCTACAACACCCATCATTAAATGAGGTGCTTCAGCTAGGCTGTGGCCTTTCGCTTTGCAGTCTTGCTCTTCTGTGTGCTCTGCAATCACGGGTAATTTAAAGAAGGCAAATACTACAGCAATGGTCAGTAGTGCAGCTGCAAGCATGAGGTAAGGCACTTTGACAGATTCAGCGGTGGCCGCGTTTGCAGCTAGTGTGCCTGCTGTACCAAAGAATAAAATACCACCCACATATGGACCAACTGTGGTACCGAGTGAGTTAAGTGCTTGAGCTAAATTTAAACGTGACGACGCCGTTTTTTCAGGACCTAACGCCACAACGTACGGGTTAGCAGATACCTGTAATACGGTAATACCTGCCGCTAATACAAATAACGCACCTAAAAATAACCAGTACTCATGTACTACAACCGCTGGGTAAAATAACATACAGCCAATTGATGCTACGACTAAGCCAGTTAGTACACCATTTTTGTAGCCCATTTTTTTAACCAACATACCCGCTGGTAGCGACACAATAAAGTAAGCACCAAAGAAACAAAACTGAACCAGCATTGCTTCTGTGTAGGTTAAATCGAATACCCCTTTTAAGCGCGGGATCAACACGTCATTTAAAACTGTAATAAAACCCCATAAAAAGAACAGGGTTGTCATTGCTGTCAGTGGTAGCAGGTAGTTTTTATTTTGCTGCGAACCATCGGCGACAAACGATTGGTTTGTATTTATTTCACTCACGTGGTTTTCACTCCGTTAACAAGTTACCTTTGATTCTACACATTGAAGTAAAAATAGCACAAAGATTTACTAGGAACGTTCCAATATTTTTATTTCCTGCTATAGTTGCAAGATGTACACAGATTTATTAATAACGCATGGCCACAGTTAACTTTAAAAGCCCTGATTTTCTTAAGCAGCATATTCAAGATACCCTTGCTTTTTATCACCCCCATTGTGTTGATCATTCAGCCCATGGCTTAGCTGGCTTTTATCAGTTTTTTAAAAATAATGGCGCGATCTACGATAAACACACTCGCCATTTAGTCTCGAGCACCCGCTTTGTTTTTAACTATGCAATGGCGTACATAGAGTTTAAAGAGCCAGAATATTTAAGCCTCACTAAACATGGTTTAGCTCACCTTGAACATGCGCATAAACAAGCATCTGGTGGTTATGCTTGGCTTATTGAGCAAGATGATAACGGCAAAGTAACCGTGTTAGACGACACCAATCATTGCTACGGGCTTGCCTTTGTTATGCTTGCAAACGCAGTAGCCTTAAAAGCAGGGGTAAACAACTGCAAAAATACCCTTTCGCAAGTTTGGGATTTATTAGAGCAGCACTACTTTGAACCCCAGCATAATGCCTATTTAGATGAGCAAAATGCCGATTTTAGCTGTGCAGATGACTATCGCGGCCAAAATGCCAATATGCATTTATGCGAAGCCTTACTGATGTGTTTTGAAGCAACCAACGAGACCCGTTATTTAAAACGTGCTAAACAACTTGCCGAAACTTTCACAGTAAAACTGGCTGCACAGAGCCAACAGTTTGTCTGGGAACACTATTCTAAAAATTGGCAACTCGATTTAGATTACAACAAAGATGACCCGCAGCATTTATTTAGACCTTGGGGATTTCAACCAGGTCATCAAACTGAGTGGGCAAAACTGTTACTTATTTTAAACCGCCATATTGATGAACCTTGGCTGGTAACGCGCGCTAAAAGCCTGTTTGATGAAACCCTTAGGATTGCATGGGATCAGCAACATGGGGGCATTTTCTATGGCTTTGCACCAGATAAACAAATTTGTGATAGCGATAAATACTTTTGGGTGCAGACGAATCATTAGCCGCAGCAGCCCTACTCGCTGATGCCACAAATGACGAAAGCTATTGGCAATGGTACGAAAAAATTTGGCAATACAGTTGGCAACATATGGTAGATCACCAATATGGTGCGTGGTATCGCATTTTATCAGCACAAAACCAACCCTACAGTGACGAAAAATCGCCAGCAGGCAAAACCGACTACCATACTATGGGTGCCTGCTACGAAGTATTAAGAACCTTAACCTTGAGGAATGCATAATGAGTTTAGTGTGTTTTGGCGAAGCATTAATCGACTTTTTATCAGATGGTAAACAACCAGAGTCATTTACCAAATACGCAGGTGGCGCACCTGCCAATGTGGCTGTTGCAGCAGCAAAACTAGGCCTAAACACCAGCTTTTGCGGTATGCTAGGCGATGATATGTTCGGTCACTTTATTAAACAAGAGCTTGAGCAGCATGCGGTAAACACTGATTACTGTACATTCACCGATGCGGCTAAAACAGCATTGGCGTTTGTATCACTCGATGAAAATGGCGAACGCTCGTTTAGTTTTTATCGCCCACCAGCTGCCGATTTACTGTATCGAGTGGACGACTTTGAGCATGCAATGTTTGCAAATCACGCCATCATGCACGTATGCAGCAACAGTTTAACTGAGCACAATATCTATCAAACAACAATTTATGGTTTAACGCAGGCGAAAAAAGCAGGTGCAATTTGTAGCTTTGATATGAATCTGCGCGAAAACCTGTGGCCAAGTATGCGCCATACGCTTGATAGAATGTGGCATGTTATTTCTCTGGCAGATATCGTTAAACTCTCATTTGAAGAGCTTGAGTTTTTAAATCAAAGAAGCCATCAAGAAATGCCACTTGAGCATACTATTGATGCCATTTTAAAGGCCGGTGTAACCTGTTTGCTAGTTACCAATGGCGGCGAAGCAATCAGCTTTTATCACGCAGACTTTAAAGGTCAAGTTAGCCCACCAGCTACAAAAGTAGTTGATACCACAGCCGCAGGCGATGCGTTTATTGGCGGCATGCTGTCAAAGATTGGCCAGCACTGTGAAAACAAACAAAGTTTTAAAGCGTTTTGTCAAACCCCAGCTAACATCGAACAAACCATTGCTTATGCAGCTAAAGCTGGCGCTTTTGCTGTAAGCCGTTATGGTGCATTTGCGTCTTTACCAAGCGCAGCCGATTTAGCCTAGAACTTTGTTTAGGTTGAGTAATAAGCCCAGTATAAAGTAGTTTATGCTGGGCTTCTTCGCTATTGGTCAGTTTTACATTTATCGATAATTGGTAAATACCTAAACACCTTCATGTTTGGATCGATCACCACATGATCCCCCGCTTTTAAAGCAATGCTAATCTCGCCATTTTCAACATAATAAGTTTGCAACGAACCGTTTATTTGCACCGGAACTGGCATAGGGAATGGCTTATCTTGCAAAGAGTTTTTGTTCCATTTCAGCGTTAAGCTGTTAGCTGATTGAATAACATCAAGTTCAGGTAATTGAGCCTGTTTTAAATACACATCAAACAGCCAGCTATAATCTTTCGCCGTTAAGCGGTTAACAATAGCAATAAACTCATCGGTATTTCGATATCGCGGTGAAATTGGGTAAGCTAATTGCTTGGTGTCGTTCACCCCATAAAGCAGCTCACGGGTGGCTTGCCAAAATAACTCATCACCAATTAACCAGCGTAAGGTATGTAAAGTCCAACTGCCTTTGCCATAAATATCAGGGTTGAATGCTTGATCTGAGGTTATGTCGCCATCAAGTACAATGGCCTGACAGTTTTTAAGCCCTAAATACGACTTATACATGCTGTGGTTATAGGCCGCTTCACCGAATTTATACAAGCTATAACTTGGCTGCATGTAACTGCCAAAGCCTTCGTGTAGCCATGCATCGTTGAGTTTTTCATGGGTCATTAAATTACCAAACCACTCATGAGCTAACTCATGCTGTAATAACCAATCATAACCGCCAGCATCACGCTTATATTTTTTACCATAAGCATTGATCGTTTGATGTTCCATACCTAAATGCGGTGTTTCAACAAAGCCCAGTTTGTCATTCCCCCATGGGTAAGGCCCTAAAAAGCGCTCAAAAAACGCGACTTGAGAACGCAAATCCTGCTCTATTAGCATCGACGCTTGCTGTGTGTGTTTAGCAAGTGCCCAAAATTCAATCGGAACCTCAGTGCCATTAATACTAGTATAACTACGCTCAATACGTTGATACGGGCCTATGTTCAGGGCAATGTTATAGTCGCTTGCAGGCACAGATAGCAGCCAATCAAATTGTTGTTTGTTTGCTCCGACTGGTTTTACGCTTTGCAATACCCCGTTGGTTACTGCACTTAAGCCATTTGGTACCGTGAGCCTTATGCGCATGCTATCGGCTTTGTCAGCAAAATGATCTTTACAAGGCCAGAATAAATCACAACCTTCGCCCTGCACTGCGGTAGCTATCCACGGCTCGCCGCTTTCTGTTTCAGCAAATACAAACCCGCCATCCCAAGGCGCGTTTTTAGCAATATGGGGGTTGCCCTCATAGGCCACAGCAACACTTACTGTGCTACCCGCAGGGTATTGCTTAACTAAATCAATGTTTAGCACACCTGCATTGCGGGTATAGTTAAGTGTTTTATCGTCTGAGGTAATTGCAGTGATTAAAAACCGGCTATCAAGTTTTAGTTCAACAAATTGGCTTGCAGATAGCATTTTAAACTGCGTTTTCGACACCCCTTTAATGCGTTTATCATCAGGAAACACTTCAAGTGATAAGTCGTAAAATTGCACATCGCTTTTCAGTGCAACTGCCGATAATGGCTGACCGGTATCACCAACTCTTGGCTCAAGTGGCAAAGGTTTAACACTACAGCTCGCTAGAATGGCGGTCATAGCAACGGCTGACACGCTTTTAAATAATTGAGTTACCTGCAAAACATCTACTCCATGTTGTTATTTGTATTATTAAAATATGACATAGGTTAAAAGTTAAAACTGTGCTTTGCGGTGAATAACTTGTTACAAAAATTCAATCCGTTTAATACAGCAACATTGGTCAGAAAACGGCTTTCATGGTATGTTTTCTCCTAATTTTAGAAAAAGGAATTCATGCTATGAATAATAAGCTTCTTGCTGGGGGCGCAATTGCGATTGTTGCAGGTGCGTTGTTGTACTCACAAAATAAAGCCAGTGTTGATGTAGATTTACCTGAGCTTGCCTACGTACCTGCCGATACGGCAGTTTTTTATGGTCAACTTAAACCGTTTCCGTACAGCAAATACTTTGCGCTTATGCCAGATGCAATGAAAGGCACGAGCGATTTAACGCCCATTATTGCTGAGCTTAAAACAGTTGATGATAAGAATGCCCTATTCCTTGCATCACTGATGGAAAAATACCAGCAATCATTGAGCTCTTACGATGCCTTCAAATCGATATGGGGCTTTGGTGATGACTACAAAGGCATGATGTATGCGCAAGGTTTAATGCCGATTGTGCGTTTTCAGGTCGCTGATCAAAGCAGCATTATCAATAGCATTAAACAATCTGCTGATGAAGCCGGTATTGCTTATACTACGGAAAGCCTTGAAGGCGTAAGTTACACGCGCTTTGCGATTGAGCTTGAAGGCTTAGATAACTTCAACCTAATTGCATCAACTCACAATAATTGGGCTACCTTAACGCTGACCACTGCGCTTTCTAATGACCAAGACTTACGTATAGCCCTTGGCGTAGAAAAACCGGCTCAATCACTGGCTGAAACTAAAAAACTACCTGAGCTTATTAAAACTTTCTCACTTGATGGCAATTCGGTTGGCTTTGTTGATCATCAACGTATAGCCAATGCTGTGACAGGCAAAGAAGACTCTCGCTTACACCAGATGCTCAAAGAACTACTTGATAGAGCCCAGCAAGCAAATGCGTTAGCAATGATTTCAACACCTGAGTGTCAAGATGATATAGCAGCCATAGCCGCTAAATGGCCTGCAACAGTATCAGGCACAACAAGAACACGTATTACCGCCGACTACGCCGATTTTGACGTAAAAGCAGTATTGCAAAGCACAGATCAAGACTTACTAAATACCCTACAAGCTGTGCGTGGTTTTGTACCAAAACATACCACCGGGCTTGACGGGCAAATGATGAGTGTTGCCTATGGTATTGATGTTGCAAAAGTACTGCCACTGGCCAATACACTAACCGGTGCAATTAAGTCAGCTGAGTTTAACTGTGGCCCAATTGTCGCACTACAAAATGAAATGCAAGAAGTGAGCACTGCTGGCCTTGCTATGATGTCGGGCTTTGCTAATGGCGTACAAGGTATGAGTGTCAGCGTTCAAGACGCTGCACTTACTATCGATGACTACAACGGCCCACAAATAGACAAGCTTGATGCCATCGTTACCCTATCGGCGACTGATGCCCATGGCTTGTATTCAATTGCGCAAGGTTTTGTACCGCCCCTTGCTAACATAAAACTACCAGCCAATGGTGATGCAGTACTGATCAATGAATACATTCCATCGCCTGTGCCACTTAACTTTGATATAAAAATGGCACTTAAAGGCAATCATATTGTGATTTTCACGGGTGATAAGTCAGCACAAATCGCCGAAACCTTAGAGTCGCAAAGTGTCACTAAAAATGGCTTTGTGAACATGGCATTCGACGTACAAAAAATCTTATTACCTTTACTTGATACAATTGCATCAACGGGTCAATTAAGTGATGAAGAAATGGCTGAGCTTGACTCCCTTCGCGACCAACCTGTCGGTGTTTATTTTGCCACAGACATTACCGATAACGGCATCGGCCTTGAGAGTAACGTACAAATTACTAAAAAGTAATTTTGAGTTTGAATCTAAAAAGAGCGCTATTTAGCGCTCTTTTTTTGTTGCCATTTAAGTGAGTTGTTGGTGTCTCGACTATTACAGATGGTGTCGTTAGAACTCTCAATACCACCGAGTTTGGCAAGTCGGTCGTACAGCACAACATTGCAGGTTGCAGCTAGGTTCATACAACCTATGGTTGGTACATAAACCACTTCATCACACCATTTCAGCACGTCTTTACTCACCGAGCCATCTTCAGGGCCAAACACATAAAATGCGTTTTCAGGGTGCTTAAATTCAGGCAGCGGCGTTGCACCTTCAACAAGCTCAATCACCACCGTTGTGGCACCTTCAGGCTTTGCTTGCTCTAGGGTTTCAACTTGCGTGAGCGGAATATGCTCAAGCACATTTTTAGTATCGGTATGGTACTTATTAGCGCGTAAATAGCGGCTACCAGTAAAAAACACCTGCTTGGCGTTGTAACAACCCGCAGCACGTAGTACGCCACCCACATTGGTTGGGCTTTTTGGGTTTAACAGGCCAATGCTTGCTTTAAGGGCGCTCATTAATCAATGTCTCTGGTTGGCCATTCGGCCACGTAAAGGTCAAAGTCATCAAGGTCTACGTCGCAGTCTTTCACTGTTTTGTCACGCACAGAAATACCCAGCTCATGCATCATGTCTTTGCTGCCACCGTTCAGTAACGGGTGCCAAGACGCAAGGCCACGGCCTTCGTAAAGGCGACGGTAGCTACAGCTTTGCGGCATAAAAAAGATATCTTTTAGGTTTTCTTTAGTGAGCTTTACACATGAAGGCACCAAAGTTTGGCGGTTCGCATATTCGCTACACCCACAGGTGTCGTTGTCTAGGTATTGGCAAACGATATTAGTGAAAATGAGTTCTTCACCCTCGCGAAGTTGATCCGTTGCGGTAAATTCATCTTCGTCTTCACTGTCGATAAATGTGTTTAAACAACATTTACCACAGCCGTCACAAATAGCTTCCCATTCGGGTTGTGACATTTGCTCAAGCGAGCGCTTAAGCCAAAACTGATCTTCTAACATGGTATTACTCAAAGCCCCTAAACAGCGCGCATTCTAGCGTAAAGCCAGCATGCGCGCAAAGTTTAGCGTGTTTGAGCGATACCCAAGCCATCTCAAGATGCAGAATTCAGCGTTTCACAGGTGGCTTAATATCAAGGCGTTACTTTGCAAGAATGGCATTCCCTTTTAAGAAGTAACAACGATGAGAGTAAGTGCCTGTGAAGCGCCCAAAGGGTTGGTTTAAAAGCGATTTATACTGCGTTATTGATTTTAACAATAGAACCACTATTACTTGCAATCAATGCATTGCCTAAATCGCTTTTAATTCCGACTGAAACTCGCACCTTGAGGTTGTTTGGGTATACTATTTTTGCTCGTTAACCCAACGCTTAATTTTCTCTTCAAGAATTGGCATAGGTAATGCGCCATCAATCAGAACTTGCGTATGGAAAGCTTTAATATCGAACTTATCGCCTAACTCTTTGCTCGCGTAGTCACGTAGTTCTTGAATTTTGAACTGACCTAACTTGTACGACAACGCTTGGCCCGGCCATGCAATGTAACGCTCAACTTCGGCGATAATGTCACTTTCGGCCATTGATGAGTTCGCCAACATATAATCAATACCTTGTTGACGTGTCCAACCTTTTGCGTGGAAACCAGTATCAAGTACTAAGCGCATTGCACGTAATTGTTCATCTGATAAACGGCCGTACCACATGTAAGGGTCGGTGAATAAGCCAAGCTCTTTACCTAAGCTTTCTGCATACAATGCCCAACCTTCTGCAAATACCGTGTAGCCACCAAATTTACGAAACAGTGGTAATCCTTCAATTTCTTGTTGCAAGGCAATTTGAAAGTGGTGACCCGGCGCTGCTTCGTGAATAGACAAGGTTTCAAGTAAAAACTTAGGCTGTGCTTTTAGGTTAAAGGTATTGATATAGAAAATACCTGGGCGCGAACCATCTGGCGCAGGCGACTGGTAAGATGCACCCGCAGCAGATTCAGCGCGGAAATCTTCAACTGCTTTTACAACGTATGGCGCTTTTGGCGCAATATCGAACATTTGCGGCAGCTTAGCATCAATCTTTTCTTTTACTGCTTCGTACGCGGCAATTAATTCTTCTGGCGTATCGTAGTAAAACTCATCTGAGGTTCTTAGGTGTTCAAAAAACGCTTTTAAATCGCCTTCGAAACCGACAGTCTCTTTGACTTTTTTCATCTCAGATAAAATACGCGACACTTCGCTTAAGCCAATGTCATGAATTTCATCGGCGTTTAGGCTCAGCGTTGTATGCTGTTTAATTTGATACTCATACCATGCTTTACCATTTGGTAGGTCGCTGTAACCAATGCTTTCACGGGCATTTGGAATGTATTCATTCGCTAAAAAGTCAGCCATTTTTTGATACGCAGGAACTAAACGCTCGCTGATCATCGCCGTGTACGCGCTTGTTAGCTGTGCTTTTTGCTCGTCGCTGAAAGATTCAGGTAACTGAGCAATTGGCCCCCAGAATAATGACTCTTCTGGTTTTTCTACAATATGAGTTTGAAATTGCGGTAATAGTTTTTCAGCAAGCGGTTTAGGAAGAACCACTTTGTCTTTCATGCCTTGGCGCATTGATTGCTCAACACTGTCTAACCACGCGATAAAACCGTCAGCACGTTTTTCAAATGCTTGATAATCTTCAACCGTGTTAAAAGGCTGTGCACTTTGCCCAGAGCCTAACGCAGCAAAGGTATTGTGCGCCCCGCCCATTTGGTTAATTGGCATTAAGTAACTTGGAAACTGAGCGCCTTCAATCGCAAGGTCTAAATCGCGGGCTAGAATTTCGTAGCTCAATAATGACTGACCCTTTAATTGCGCTTTGTCGATATTTGCTAATTTATTTTGGTATTCTTTAACAAAATTAAGCCGCTCGTCGCGGTTGGCTTTACTAATCGGTGCAATAAATTGATCGTTAAATTCGCTACGGCCAATGTAAGTGCCGCTAACAGGGCTAAACTTTAAGCCTGCTTCAAAGTAATCTGCTAGTAATGTATCAAGTTGCTCTGTGGCTGACGTTGCGCTTGGTGCTTGTTTGCTTACTGCCTGCGTTGTTTTTTCGTTGCTTGGCGTTGATTCATTACAACCAAGTAATGCAAACATCACTGCCGAACTAAGTAGTGCTAGTTTTACGTTTTTCATTCTTTCCCTGCCCTTATATTAAGTACGCGTAAATTATGAGGGTTTAGTTCCCTATTTAGCAAGTATCGCTGCAACTTATCGCAGTTTATTTACACTTTGTAAGCTGATTGCTAGAGTGGCGGCTCGACTTACCAATTTTGAATAAAAATGAAAAATACAGCTCTTGCTATTAGCCTAGGCCTAGCTTGCCTAACCTCTTTAAATACCTACGCAACTACCTACTTATCGGCAAAAGCCATGGTAGATGTAAATTCAGGTAAATTGATTAAATCACCACTTATCAGTATAGATAATGGTCAAATTACAGCTGTACAAAGCAATAAACAGCCAAACTTAAAAGACGGCGATAAGCACATTCAATTACCAGAACTGACTTTGCTGCCGGGTTTAATGGATATGCATGTGCATTTAACGAGCGATCCTACCGTGCCGCGCAGTGAGCGAATTGGTCAATCGATTCCGCGTAAAGCAATTAAAGCGGCACACTTTGCCGAAAAAACACTGTATGCAGGTTTTACAACGCTGCGTAACTTAGGCGCAGAAGGCTACAGCGTGATTGCAGTACGCGATGGCATTAATGCAGGCGATATTATTGGCCCGCGTATTTGGGCGGCTGTCCGTCTTTAGGTGTTACTGGCGGTCACTGTGATAACAACCGTTTACCACCAGAAATGAAATACACCGCCGAAGGTGTTGCTGATGGCCCATGGGCAGTGCGCGCTAAAGTACGGGAAAACATTAAGTACGGTGCTAATGCTATTAAGTTTTGCGCTACAGGCGGGGTATTTTCAAAAGGCACAAAAGTCGGTATTCAACAATATAGCCAAGATGAAATGAGCGCCATTGTTGACGAAGCTCATTTACGTGGCCTAACCGTTGCAGCCCATGCGCACGGTACCAGTGGTATTAAAGCGGCCATTGTTGCCGGTGTAGACAGTGTTGAGCACGTTAGCTTTGTTGATGACGAAGCCATTAAACTTGCGAAAAAACACGGCACTTGGTTCTCAATGGATATTTACAACACTGAGTACACCCTTGCCTTTGGCGAACAAAACGGGGTTGCAGAAGAAAACCTCAATAAAGAACGCCAAGTATCTAAAAAGCAACGCGATAGCTTTAGCCGTGCAGTAAAAGCAGGTGTAAACATGGTATTTGGTACCGATGCAGCGATTTACCCTCATGGCGATAACGCAAAGCAGTTTTCGCGTATGGTTGAATTTGGTATGACACCGCTGCAAGCATTGCAGTCTGCCACCATCAATAGTGCCAAACTACTTAAAGCTGATAATCAACTTGGGCAAATCAAAAGCGGTTTCTTAGCCGATATTATTGCCGTTAAAGGCAACCCGCTTGAAAACATTGCAGTACTTGAAGATGTACAATTTGTAATGAAAGACGGTAAAGTTTTAAAATAAGCGACAATGTTGGCTTTGCACTTGCAAAGCCAACCACACCTCATGTAACCATTTTGAAAACAAATTTACCAACAAAAAACACACCCGTTAAAAAAATGTATCTAGGTTAAAAAAATACTCATAATGGTTAAATAAAACTTGAAATGAAAATGTCTCGCATTATCATTGCCGAAAAATTTCGACAATTACCTATAATCATGACATATAAATATTCAATTTTAGCCCTAGCCTGCTTAAGCGCATTCAATGCAAACGCCAACGATTTAGACTCAGTTGAACGTATTACCGTTTACGACAAACAAAACCGTGTGGTACTTGAATCTGGCCTTGCCACAAAGTCAAATATGACCCTAATGGAAACACCTGCACCTGTTGTAGTTGTTGATCAAGAGCTTATCAACTCGCAAGGCGCAACTAACTTACAAGACTTAGTGCGTAACATCAGTGGTGTAACCCAAGCCGGTAACAACTATGGTATTGGCGATAACTTAGTGATCCGCGGTTTAGGCGCTAACTATACTTACGATGGCATGTATGGCGGTGCAGGCCTAGGTAACACCTTTAACCCTACACGCTCAATGACCAATGTTGAATCTGTAGAAGTACTTAAAGTCCCTGCAACAGGTTTATATGGTATGGGTAGCGCAGGTGGTGTTATCAACCTAATCGAAAAGAAACCACAATTTACTGAAAAACACACGGTAAATGCAGAGCTTGGTCAATGGGATAGCTACTCATTAGGCTTTGATAGCACAGCAGCATTAACCGACAACCTTGCTTATCGCGTTAACGCAAAAACCGCTCGCAGCGATGGCTACCGCGACTTAAAAGACGACCGTGATGAAATTTATGGCGCGTTAAAATACGTATTAAGCGACAAACAAGACATCATGATTTCTGCCGCTTATATTAAAGATGCCATTGCCGTTGACTCAATTGGCCACCCTATTCGTATTTTTAACAGCGACTCAGTGAATGGCAAAACCGCAGGTGAAGTAACCGCTGCCGATTTAATTAACGACGCAACGGCACAAGGCCTGCAACTAACCGATCAGCAACGCCAACAATTAGCAGACTCACTGGCAGCAAATGATGGCTTAACTCCTTACACTTTTGGTCATAACGGTATTATCTCGCCGATGGCAAATGATAACGAAGGCGAAGAGCTGCGCTTTAAGTTAACTCATAACTACTTCATTACTGATAATTTATTTTTAAATCAGCAATTACAATATCGTAATTACGAATCGAGCTTTGCCCGCCAAACGGGTGCTTATAACTATGTTTATTGGAACCGTAATGGCGTGATCAATGCCGACCCGCGCGCTCCTTTAGTGGTTGATGACGTACTTTACCCATTTGCAGCGCGTCGCCAAGAGTACCGCCAAGTAGAAGCTGACGAAAAATCATGGCAATACTTTGCAGACTTGCGTTATGACTTTAGCTTTGCCGGAATCGATAACGAACTACTTGTAAACGCCAACTACGAAGACCGCGATATTCGTTTTAAACAATACTCAATTTACGATGCCGACAAGGTTATTAAAAACAAAGATGGAGAGGTTATTTACCAAGGTCAATTACCTTACATTTTTGATATTCGTAACCCGAACTGGGGCGAAGGCAGCTTTTACGACTACGATCCGCTAAAAACCAGCGATTACAACAAAAAGGTTCAAGCTTGGGGTGTGGGTATTCAACATGTTGCCTATATTCACGACACTTTCACAACCCGTGTAGGTGTTGCGTTTAACCGTATTAAACAAAGCTACGAACACTTTGGTGTTGATGCGCGCTACCGTGCTAGTGCCGCCGAGCCAACGCCAGAAGCAGATACATCAGACAGCGGTATGACCTACAACCTAGGTGCAACCTACAAACTTAGCGATGATATCTCGTTCTTTGTAAACCACTCTAAACGTCGTACTGCCTACAGCGTACTTGGTAGTGTATCGGGTAACGAAGCAGACCGCGATGACGCCGAGTCAGTCAGTAACGACATTGGTATGCGTGTAAAAGCCTTTGACGATCAACTACTGGCATCACTTGTGGTATTTGATAGTGCCCGTACCAACCTTGAGTATGCCAACCCAGAGTACGAAGCCGGTGTATCTGATGCCTCAGTACCAAAAAGCTTTTACGATGGTGAAGAGCAAACCAAAGGTGTTGAGCTTGATTTAAATGCCGATTTAAACGAGCAGTGGAAACTTAACGTAAACGCGGTGTATCAAGACGCTCGCGATAAGAAAAACCCTAACTCATCATCTTTCGATACTCGCCAAAAAGGTGTGCCTTATGTAACAGCAAGCAGCTGGTTAAGCTATGACGCTAAATGGTTTGATTTAGCCGAGCCACTGACAATTAGCGCAGGCGTACAATATGTTGATGACCGCAGCACAAACTCAACCTCGTTTGGTATTCCTGATGGCTACGTACCTAGCTACACGGTTTACGACGCCGCCATTCAATACAAAACAGATGATTGGAAACTACAGTTAAACCTAAATAACTTGTTTAACAAAACCTATTACTCAAAAGCAATGTTCTTAGGCGGTATGCCAGGTGAAGAGCGTAATGCTAAATTAACTTTTAGCTACACACTTTAATTGTGAATCGATAGCAAAAAGCGCGGCTTAGTTGGGTCGCGCTTATTTGTTTTCACAGAATTAATTATAGCTAGGAGCCCGTCAAATATTAGAATTAAGATAAATGTGTTTAGATCACAGACGGCAAGAAACAGTCATTCTTATCATTAAATTTATGCTAAACATCCATAACAGTCTGATTTTCCATCACTGTCAAGAAAGCAACCTCTATATAATTTACACTGGTAGGCTCTGCAAAAATTTGTTATCAATAGATAGTTGTTGGCTTTAGTTTTGTTCAGTAGCTATGTGACAACGCCATCAATTGCAAAAGCGACATAGTTGACCTGATTGTAACTTACAAATTTAACCGAGCATCATAAAGGCTTGGGTGACAAGGAAGCAATTAAATGAACTCATTCGAATACCAAATAATAAATATCAATGGAATATTTAAGCTTCGCTCAACTAAAGAGAAAGAGCTTGAAGAAGTTTGTGTAAATTTTGGTAAGCATGGTTGGGAGCTAGCCTCGGTAACTTTTGACTGGTTTTTAGTTTCTTATAAATTATTTTTCAAACGTAGAGTTGAAGTTACGAATCACTCTTAAATTGTTTGTTAATTTTTGTATGCGACAGAAACTGTTTTAGCATTTCACCGACTAATTTTGGTGATTCTTGATGGGATGAATGAGCCGTCAATGGAATATTAGCAAGGCTACTACCTGCAATTTTTAACTTCAAGGCTACAGCTTCATCTAACGAAAATAGGAAATCGTTATCTCCCCTCATGATCAATGTTGGACAGCAGATTTTTTCGACCATGTCATACGGATAGCCCGACTCTGTTGTATCAAGCCAAACTGCTTTTACCGCGTCTACTAATTTAGGAAAATTCGGCTCAGGGTTTGAAGATTTGTAAAAAGCAACATCATCAGCAAATCTTGCAGCCCAAAAATCAGGCGTTAAGCCACTTAACAATTCTTTTGATGGATCATTTGCCTCTAGCCGCCACTGTGAACCGAGTGTAACCAAACAAGACACTCTTTCTGACTCTTGTGCAGCTAGCCGATAACCGACAATGCCGCCATCACTAAAGCCAAAAATTGAATATTTGTCAATATTCAGATAGCCCCGAATTCAGATAATAAGTGCACCACTCATGGTTAAACGGTGAGAAGAGATCAACTGCCTGTTGGTGGTACTCTGTAATCGCCAAAAAACAAGAGTAGATACCATGAGTTACAAGCAGTTGATCGAAGGGCAAAGATACCAGATTGAGGCCTACTTACGCGAGGGTTTTAGCTATCGAGAGATAGGGAAAAGGCTAAAAGTGAGCCACAGCACTATAAGTCGTGAAGTTAGGCGCAATAGTACTCGAAGTCATTACTTGCCTGAGGTTGCACATTCAAAGGCATGTAAACGAAAACATCTAGCTGCCAAGTATTCCATGCCAGCACTTACAATTGCGTTCGTTGAGTTTGGATTGGAGCAAAAATGGAGCCCTGAGCAGGTTGCGGGTGTAAGCAAAATTATCGGGCATCCTGTGAGTCATGAATGGATTTATGGCTATATTCAAAAAGATAAATTGAGTGGTGGCAAGCTATACAAACATCTGCGACAAGGGCACAGACGTTATCGTAAAGGCAGCCGAAGCAAACGTGTCATCATCCCAAATCGTGTTGGCATTGAACATAGACCTGCGATTGTTGACACTAAGACACGATTTGGTGATTGGGAAGCGGATACAGTACTTGGCAAGCATGGTACGGGAGCAATCGTTAGTTTAGTCGAGCGTACAAGTAAGTTTTACCTGATACGCAAAGTGCCAGCAAAAAGTGCAGCGCAAGTGAGCAGAGCAATGATAGGTATGCTGTGGCGCTATCGACGCCATGTTCATACGATAACCGCAGACAACGGGAGTGAGTTTTGTGAACATGAGCATGTTTCAGACAAGCTAAAAACCGACATCTACTTTGCTAACCCCTACTCATCATGGGAAAGAGGGTTAAATGAGAACTTTAATGGCTTGTTGCGTCAATATATTCGCAAAGGCACTGATTTACGAACGGTGACAGATAAGCAAATTGCGCACATAGAAAAGGCGCTCAATGCGAGACCGAGAAAATGTCTAGGGTTTAGGCAACCAGCGGTAATATTCGATGAATTACGCAAAGCAGCCTAATTTAGCGAGTGGTGCACTTCGGACTTGAATTCGCGGCTAAGTACATATTGAATATCTTCTTGGTATTGCATGTAACTAAGTGGACTATTACCTAAAAAGGACTTGCCATGCCCACGAAAGTCGACACTTATCAACTGATATTCAGTAGCTACATATTGGTGAATACTACTTAGCTCATTTAATGAACCAAGACCACCATGCAGCATTAATAATGGTTCCCCATTAAGATTGCCCGAAACTTCGAAATAAATCTTCGATCCATTGACGTCAATATAACCGTTTCTATTTTTCATTTTATTAACCAGTTGTGTATGTATTAGTTTAACTTAAAAAACTCACACCTATTTGAGGGGCAAAAACGCTATTTCCAAGTCGCTGCATAGTTTCAATACTGAAATCGGCGCATATCAAAATGCTACGCGTACTAACCCTTTTTGAACTGTTTGTTATGCTACCTTTTCTCCATTGGGTGATCTAGATTTAATTGAAGAAGATTCCATGTAGCTCTAAAAACATAGCTACCGTTCCATAGTCTTGTTCTACCGACTCTCGGACGAAGTTAATACCAATCGATTTCGATCGAAAAAATAACTATTGTAGCATTTATATGGCACGAGTTTGGGCTGCATAATCAATTGTTGGATTGAGTACTACTAGCCAAGCCGTTCAGCTATAGTCTGTTTTCATTACACCAACTTTACCTAGATATGCGATTATATTTTTTACACATAAAGTAAATGTCTGCCAAAAAAGTTAAACGGGTTAACTGCTCAGCTTAAAGCGTCATCACAATATGAGCTGTGATATCGCCTTTTAGCATGCCGTCAAAAATATCGTTGATATCTTCAAGGCGTTTTTCTTTAATTGTTTGTTTAACAAAACCTATTACTCAAAAGCAATGTTCTTAGGCGGAATGCCAGGTGAAGAGCGTAATGCTAAATTAACTTTTAGCTACACACTTTAATTGTGAATCGATAGCAAAAAGCGCGGCTTAGTTAAGCCGCGCTTTTTTGTTTGGATTTTTGATATTAAACATAAGATGATAGATTATAAATGACAGATAATTTTGCAGGGATTTTGTGAATTTTAAGACAATTTTTCTAGTTACAACGCTAGTTTCATTTAAAGGAATCACAATGGAAAACACATACTTCACATGGGCGGCGTTTTCTAAAAATTATAACGATGAAATTAATAGTGCAGATTCTGTTTATTTCAGCATGGAGTCGAATGGCTTAACACCGTATTCAATGCTCGCTTTCGATTTTCATTTTCTTTCTGACAGTAAAGCCAAATTAAATAATTTGGCTTTACTTCTGAAAAATAGTTACGGATATGAAGTTTTAGAGCCAGTTAAGACCGAAAATGGTGTATGGGATTTATCAGGAAAAACGAGTCCCTTCCCTGTAACCGCAGATAACTTGGTGTATTGGACATTAGATATGTACAAAAGAGGATACGAGTTTGATGCAAAATTTGATGGGTTTGGAGCGCCATTCGATAAAAACAATCAATTTTTTCCGCCATTTGAGGCGCGAATTCAAGTCCGAAGTGCACCACTCGCTAAATTAGGCTGCTTTGCGTAATTCATCGAATATTACCGCTGGTTGCCTAAACCCTAGACATTTTCTCGAACGTCGCATTGAGCGCCTTTTCTATGTGCGCAATTTGCTTATCTGTCACCGTTCGTAAATCAGTGCCTTTGCGAATATATTGACGCAACAAGCCATTAAAGTTCTCATTTAACCCTCTTTCCCATGATGAGTAGGGGTTAGCAAAGTAGATGTCGGTTTTTAGCTTGTCTGAAACATGCTCATGTTCACAAAACTCACTCCCGTTGTCTGCGGTTATCGTATGAACATGGCGTCGATAGCGCCACAGCATACCTATCATTGCTCTGCTCACTTGCGCTGCACTTTTTGCTGGCACTTTGCGTATCAGGTAAAACTTACTTGTACGCTCGACTAAACTAACGATTGCTCCCGTACCATGCTTGCCAAGTACTGTATCCGCTTCCCAATCACCAAATCGTGTCTTAGTGTCAACAATCGCAGGTCTATGTTCAATGCCAACACGATTTGGGATGATGACACGTTTGCTTCGGCTGCCTTTACGATAACGTCTGTGCCCTTGTCGCAGATGTTTGTATAGCTTGCCACCACTCAATTTATCTTTTTGAATATAGCCATAAATCCATTCATGACTCACAGGATGCCCGATAATTTTGCTTACACCCGCAACCTGCTCAGGGCTCCATTTTTGCTCCAATCCAAACTCAACGAACGCAATTGTAAGTGCTGGCATGGAATACTTGGCAGCTAGATGTTTTCGTTTACATGCCTTTGAATGTGCAACCTCAGGCAAGTAATGACTTCGAGTACTATTGCGCCTAACTTCACGACTTATAGTGCTGTGGCTCACTTTTAGCCTTTTCCCTATCTCTCGATAGCTAAAACCCTCGCGTAAGTAGGCCTCAATCTGGTATCTTTGCCCTTCGATCAACTGCTTGTAACTCATGGTATCTACTCTTGTTTTTTGGCGATTACAGAGTACCACCAACAGGCAGTTGATCTCTTCTCACCGTTTAACCATGAGTGGTGCACTTATTATCTGAATTCGGGGGCAACAACAGCAGACGAATTTTTTAACAAAGGTTTTGATTACTATAATCAAGGCAATCTTTCTGCTGCCATTGCGCAATGGACAAATACACTTAAAGTGAATAGCAAAGACGTAGACGCTCTTTATTCGAGAGCGATAGCAAAGAATGAATTATATGCTTCTAATGCTGCAATGATTGATTATGATAAAGCGATAGAGATTGCACCAAACTTTTCTAGCGCATTATTAAATAGAGGAGCGTTAAAAGATGACAACGGCGATCATCTGGGGGCAATTGCTGATTATGATACTGTAATTGAAATTATCCCGAAGGATGAAATTACATTGCAGCGCGCTTACGCTAATATGGCAAACTCTTTCAAAGCTTTAGGCGATTTAAAAGCCGCTTGTCAGAATTGGAAAAAAGCAAAAGAGCTTGGTGCAGATTACGTTAATGCACTACTAGCGGAATACTGCAAGAGTTAGATAGGCTATTACAGTCTGTACTGTAACTTCGATGAGAGTTGATAGGATAACAGCCAAACTTTAGCTATACATGTTATGAAATACCAAAAGGTCTGCCATTGAAATACTACAATTCGACAATTATAAAGACTGCAGCAAAAGCATCGTTCTTTTATATCTCTTGGCTAGTTGCATTAATCGGTATTCCAATAGTGTTTTTTAGGGATGGACTTGATCTCACTGAAAAAGCCTTATTATTCACAGGGTTTCTGTTATTTTTCTGGTTGATGTATTTGCTTTTATGTATTTTATTTCATCGATTTAGTATGCGAAATGAACAAAGTCGTATCAGCTATTTAGCTAAAGAGGATATTGAAAAGGGTAAAGAACTAGGTACATATTTGGATGGTTGGTAAGCATTCAAGTTTTATAAATTTGAGTATGTACAGTCTCATTTATAAATTAACCCGACAGGTTAGATAGTTTCTAACTGGTGTAGCATTTATATGCTTAAACGAGTATCGTCGAATTTAAAAAGAAATTCCTTTTCAATTTCAAGATTAGCACCCGCTTTAGCCAATTGTGATTGTTTAAAACAAAGAATGAGTAATATGAGCTTTTATTGGGTTATTAATTTTCGTCATTCAACTCAAAATCCAATCTGACTTGCATTTCCTTTTGAACAACTGGAACACCATTTACAACTTTAGGTTTGAATTTCCATTTCTCCAAGGCAATAACAGCTTCTTTATCAAAAACAATAGACGGATTTGACTCAAGAACTTTGATATTAATAGGATTTCCATTGCTATCAATATCGAACGAAAGCAAAACCCAGCCTTTTGGAACAGGTTCCACATCAGAAGAAGCACACCCCGATAAAGCATAGATAAGACAAATCAATATTAACTTTTTAATTTTGAACATCCTTTTGACAGTTAACGACCCATTTAGGTTGTAAGTAATACAACGGGATCTTACGCTCTAATAATTAAGCACATAATCAACGTTTGATAAATTGCTTATTAATCCCACCAAACTGCTACTGGGCGGGTTTCAGCGGGTATTTCATAAGCCTCGTAATCTTGATTAACAAAGCCCTCCCAAATTTCGTCGGGTTTTAAGTGTTCAGGGAACCATGAACCTACCTCAGATTCAGAAGCAGAGGTCATTATGTACACTGAATCCGAAAATGACCAATCTGGATCATTAAAAGCAGACACTTGGATTCTAATATCCTTTCATCAGGTCGGTGGCTAATAGCCTTAAATACTTTGAAAAATTCATTGGGATGCGGAATATCAATTAAATTGCATCCTATGCTTCCTACTACATCGTTTCCATCGAAAAACTCATCAATTGAAAGTAATGGTATTGGTGTCTCCAGGTCATCTGGATGACCGTTGCGACATACTCTCTTAGTGATTCGTTCTAGTGCTTCCATGGATAGCTCTCTCCTAATTTATAATAAACTTATAGTTCGCTGACACTATTGAACACAGTGAAAACAGCCAACTATTAATTTACCCACTTTATTACCTTGTTATATACCTTTTACTTATGTGTCCTTATTTTAGGAAGTTGTATTTGTAATATCACAAATGCAGGAATCAACGGTAAAAATGCCAACCAAGATAATGGAGTAACTACCCAAAACCAGATAAACCAAGCTTCTGCGATAATTAAAAGAAGTAATTTACTAATGCGCTTGAAAAGCATGCAGTCACCGATAGCTAATAAAGGTAAACCAAAACATAACGAGCCAAATAAGACTATAAATGGGTGAGGAGTCTCAATTTGAATGTTCTTTATCACAGAAAAGTAAAATTCGTTGCCATAGCTAAATAACAATGGGCTCATTAGTAAAAGCACCCAAACTGCGCTCCAGTTAGTATTACGCTGATGCTTAGAGTGGATTTTATTTTTTTCTTGAAGCTTGCTCAATGCATCCATTTAGCTCAGGCTCTCTCTAGGTAGATAACGAAAAAATATGTGCTATTGTACTTGGTTAAAATTAGTCACCAGAGCGCACGCCAAGGTTTTGACTCCAAACTAGCGGTAGCGAGTGCAATAATTTGTTTGTTATACTTTTGACTGAGCAAAAAACTGCCTCATCCCAGTGCTATAAAACACATAGTACGCCCAAAAAGCAATTAATGCCCCACCTATTACTACCCCAGTTAAAGAATAGAAAGACATGAAGGCAATAATAGATGCCCAGTATAAAAAAGTACCTACACGGCCAGCCCAGTGTTTATTCACTGAAGCGAAGCAAATTGAAATGATTAGTATGCAAAATAATAGGAAACCAGGTGCCATGCCTGTTAACCAAAATTCTTGGTAAGTAAGGCTGCGCCCATTCAACGAATACTCTCCGTTTGGCCAAACCAGAAAGCAAAAAGTACCATTAGTGAATATGTAATTGAGTTAAGCATATGCTGAAACTGGAATAACTTTGGCATCCCTTTCGTTTCTTTGAATACTCTAATGAATTTATTAAAAATCATCTGTGATGCCTGTTCGACGTATAACAATTTTATATTGCGCGCTTCGCGCATCTTTCTGCAGATGTCACGCTCATGTATTAATAAATCTATTCTTAACAAATAACGTATGTATTACCAACTATAATTTTTTATTAATACTAGAGAGATTCAGAAAGATAAATTGCGCTCATCGCTTATTTTTTTGAATATGGAAGCACAACAAGAAAACTAATATATTTACACAGTCCCTCGTATTGGTAATAACATAAAAGTTATGTGGTATGTCAGATTTATGGAGTTTAGCCAATAGCATTAAATGCATAGCACTGTATCGGATCACTCAAAGCAGACCTATTGAGTAATTACGTTAACTCATCTAGGGTAATAACGGGTTACAACCCCCCTATTTTCTAGCATATGAAAAACTGTCAGATTCAATTGATTACTCAACAAACCTGACAGCATTAACTAACTCAGCTTAAAGCGTCATCACGATTCGGCCTGTGATATCGCCTTTTAACATGTCGTCAAATATATCGTTGATATCTTCGAGGCGTTTTTCTTCAATAATGGCTTTAACTTTACCTTTCGCTGCAAAGTCGAGGCATTCTTGTAAGTCTTTGCGCGTACCAACGATAGAGCCTACAACAGACACACCATTTAATACAGTATCGAAAATTGGCAATGGCATATCTTCGGGTGGTAAACCTACAAGCACGCATTTACCGCCACGGCGCACGCTTTTATAAGCTTGCTCAAAACCGGGTTTTGATACGGCCGTACACACAACGCCATGTGCCCCGCCTACTTGTTCAAAAATGGTTTCTGAAGGCACTTGCTTCATAAAATCTATGGTGATGTCTGCGCCAAGCTCTTTGGCTAGTGCCAACTTGCTCTCGCCGGTATCAACGGCAATCACATTAAAACCCATTGCTTTCGCGTATTGCACTGCTAAGTGCCCAAGGCCCCCAACACCAACAATTGCAACCCAGTCGCCCGCTTTGGCATCAGTCACTTTAAGCGCTTTATAGGTTGTAACCCCCGCACAAAATAGTGGTGCGGCTTCTGCAAAGCCTAATCCTTCAGGAATTTTAACCACGTAATCGCCATGGGCTACACAGTACTCGGCGTAACCACCATCGACTGAATAACCTGTGTTGTGCTGCTCAAGGCATAAAGTTTCTTTACCTTCTAAACAAAACTCACAATGACCACAGGCGCTATATAACCAAGGAACACCGACACGGTCGCCTACTGATAGGTGTTTAATGTTTGCGCCTACTTTTTCGATAGTACCTACCCCTTCATGGCCCGGTACTAATGGCATTTTCGGTTTTACTGGCCAATCTCCATGACAAGCATGTAAATCTGTGTGGCACACTCCACACGCGGCAATTTTAACTAGCACATCGTTAATTCCCACCACTGGGCATGGGATATCTTCGATTGTTAATTTACCTTTGTACTCTTTATTTACTGCAGCTTTCATAACGTTCCTCCATGGTATTATTGGATTTCAGCCTATACGATAAACTCATTAACTGTCACTATTATTGATCCACATCAAATAGCTAATCACTGCGGCATTTAATTAAAATACACTTTAAACTCAATAACTTAAAAATAAACAATGGCGTATATACACTTTAGTAGTAGCAGATTGCATAGTGGCTATTTCTTTTAGTTATACCCCGAGCGTGCTAGCATTTAATTTCTGAAATTTTTGAATACTAAAAATTATGAGCCTATCTGAAAAAAACTTAGCTTTTGTTATGCACTGCGGTGAAATGGGTAGCCGTTGGGGCTTTAACCGCACCATTGGTCAAATGTGTGGATTATTAACCATTACTAAAGAGCCAATGACCGCCAATGAAATTGCCGATACCTTAAGTATCTCGCGCGGAAACGTAAGTATGGGTATTAAAGAGCTACAGTCTTGGCGCTTAATTAAAGTGCATCATATTCCGGGTGACCGTAAAGAATACTACGGCCCTGCTGGCAGCATTTGGGATATGGCCAACCGCGTATTCGAAGAGCGTAAAAAGCGCGAGATAGACCCTACCCTTAGCCTGCTTCGCGATAACATTTTAGAAGAAGCCCACAATGATGATGAACGCTTTGCTCAGCAGCAAATGCAAGAAATTCATGACCTGCTCGAAACTGTAACTAAATGGTCTGCAGAGCTACAACGCTTAAGCCCTGAACAACTTCAAAGCCTAATGAAACTAGGCTCTGGCATTGGTAAAGTGCTTGATTTTAAAGATAAGATTTTGAAAAAACCAGGGAAAGGGGATTAAGTTAGCGAGTTGCTAGGGGAAAGTTTGTAGGAGGCGTTTCAACGCCGAATATTTGAGGTTCACGGTTGAAGCCGTTCCTACGGGACTCACCGTAGGCGTGAAACTTGTTTCGCGCGCTCTCTTGTAGGCCGTGCTTTAGCGCGTTTTGAATGGATAGTCATAACTACTCTTGCCTTTGCTATACTAATAATTAAGCGTTTATTTACGTTCTGACTTAAATGGATATTAAGCTATGTATAAAGAGACAGAAATAAATTACTCGTTAATTATTATTTTATTAGTAATTAGTGCCTTTATAATTTTCTCGCCTGAACTGGCTGACCTCAAAATAATTATATTATCGATAAACCTGCTTGTTACTTTGCTGTTCTTTTCGCTCACAATCGTAATAGATGAGCAAAAGCTACGTTGGTATTTTGGGTTTGAGATTATTAGCAAAGATGTTGAATTATCTCAGATTGTAGAAACCTCAGCTTACAAAACAAAGTGGTATCAAGGAATTGGCATTCGTATGCTAAGTGATGGCTGGTTATACAATGCGTCAGTTGGTCAAGCTATTAAAATAACTTTAGCTAACAGAAAAAACATATACCTTGGCTGTAAAAACGTTGATGCACTGCAACAAGCACTCAAGGTAAAGGTTTAAAAATTGTATCGAAGGGAAAGTTACAGGAGTAAAGTTAGCAAGTATAGATTAATAATTTTGTATTTTTCCTCTTAAGCGCAGCGTCTCTTGGCCTCTTTGTGAGTAATTCACTTAGAGATCTTTTGCAGTAGTAATATTTAACATAAAAAGCGCGAGATAAACTCGCGCTTTATGCAAATCCCCTAGTACCTAGTTACCTAGGCTCTAGTATCTAATTACTTAATCGCTGGGTAACCGATGCGATCTGATAAGTAACCAACACTGGTTGCAAAGTAATACGAGCGATTCCAGTGCATAAGTGCTTTGTAGTTATCGTAGGCTAGATACATACGGCCGTTTACGTCATCTGGCATAACCATTGCGGCGGTAACATCAACGTTTGGTAGGTCACTACCATCCATTTTACGTACACCGATTGCTTGCCAATCAGCAAGGCTGCGCTCTGACTCTTTCCAATACTCTAACCATTGGCTGCGCGTTTTAGTGCCACGCTTAAGAATATTTGCGTTATCAAAGCCTTCAGGTAGTTTAACTTGGCGGCCCCAGGTTAAATCATCGTTCCAACCTGCTTGCTTAAGGTAGTTAGCAATTGAAGCAAAGGCGTCTTCTTCTGTGGTCCAAATGTCTTTGCGGCCATCACCGTTGTAATCAACAGCGTAAGCGTTAAATGAAGTTGGCATAAACTGCGTTTGCCCCATTGCACCAGCCCAAGAGCCTTTGAACTTATCTAGGGTAATGTGACCCTCTTTTAAGATATCAAGTGCTGCCCAAAGTTGGTTTTTGTACATGGTTTCGCGGCGACCATCAAAAGCAAGTGTAACTAATGATGCAATGACACTGTGACCACCTTGGATTTTACCAAAGTTACTTTCAAGGCCCCAGAGTGCCACAATAAAACGTGCTTGTACGCCGTATTCTTTGGCTACTTTTTCAAGAACCTCTTGATTTTCTTTGTATAGCTTACGCGCGCGGTCAATTTTCCATTGCGGCACACGTTTTGGTAAATAAGTTTCGAGGGTTTCTTTTACTTCTGGCTGGTTTTTATCAGCTGAGATCACTTTCTTTTTGAATTTAGCTGTTGCAAGTGCTTGATCAACTAAGGCTTCATCATAGCCTTTTTCAAGTGCTTCTTTTTTTAATGCTGCAACGTAAACGTCAAAATCAGCTTGTGTCTTTTGTTCTGCCAATACTGAAGTACTTAGTGAAGCACTGAGTAAAATGACGGCAAGTTTTTTAATCACTCTCAACTCCCTTGTCTTTTTTAAATTGGGTTAACAGATTTTCTTCCGGCGGAGGTAATTGCAAGTAGAACCCTTGGTCAATTAACGCTTGCTTAACCGCGTCTAAGTCTGCCACACCTAACTTTTCACGGCTTGCTAGATTAATCATCATCACGTACTTAGGTTGACCAAACGTTTCTAGTAATGGTTCAGGTACGCGTGAGAAATCATCTCTTTTTTCTACAAAAAGGTATGTATCCGCTTTTTTAATACTTTTATACACCGCAGTTAGCATTATGGCCCTATAATATCTTGCTTAACGAAGGCGCACACTATAACATGAGTGATATAATAAGTTAGAAAAAATAGATTAGATTTTTAATGTATATGCCTTGTTCAGCCTGTGTTTATACTTAAATAATGCTAATCCAGACAATTCAATTGAGCGTGTATGTCGGAACAAATTTTTGAATTAAAAGGGAACCTTTTTACGTTATCTGTTTTACATTTATTTTCAGCAGATACAGCCCTTTTAAGTAAGCAGTTAGATGAGAAAATCGCCCAAGCACCTAAGTTCTTTGCCGGTGCGCCTATCGTAATCAACTTAAGCGACGTACAAGATGAAGCGCTTGATTTCTCTTTCTTAAAATCAATGTTAAGCGGCCTTTCGTTAAACCCTGTTGGGGTTTGTAATGGCTCTCAAGAGCAAAACGAAAGCGCAAAAGCTGCGGGCCTGTCGGTGTTAAATTATTCACAAGACGTTAAGGGTGCAACCGCTAAACAACAAACAAATACATCTATCGTTGAAAAAACCGTTCACCTGCCTGCGCAAGTTATTCATGGCACTGTACGTTCGGGCCAGCAAGTGTATGCAAAAGACCGCGACCTAATCGTAATTGGTGCTGTAAGTCATGGCGCCGAAGTGATTAGCGATGGCAACGTGCACATTTATGGCACCCTTCGCGGCCGTGCAATTGCAGGGGCTAAAGGTTACAACGAAGCAAATATATTTTGCCAAAAATTAGAAGCAGAACTTGTTTCGATTAATGGTAGTTATTGGATCAGCGACTCTCTACAAGGTGAACACTGGGGCAGCGCAGTACAAATCCAACAAAAAAATGATTCATTAGAAATTTCAGCTTTGGTTAAAGGATAAATCTCATGGCAAAAGTGATTGTCGTTACTTCTGGTAAAGGTGGTGTTGGTAAAACCACATCGAGTGCTGCGATTGGCACAGGTTTAGCGCTTAAAGGCTTTAAAACCGTTATTATCGACTTTGATATTGGTCTACGTAATCTTGACCTTATTATGGGTTGTGAACGCCGTGTTGTTTATGATTTCGTAAACGTAATCAATGGCGAAGCTAACCTAAATCAAGCACTTATTAAAGATAAGCGCGTTGATAAGTTACATATTTTACCTGCCTCACAAACCCGTGATAAAGACGCCCTAACCCGTGACGGTGTTGAGCGCGTATTAAACGAGCTGAAAAAAGATTTTGACTACATTGTGTGTGATTCTCCAGCGGGTATCGAAGCTGGTGCAATGATGGCAATGTACTTCGCTGATGAAGCGATTGTAACAACGAACCCAGAAGTATCATCAGTACGTGACTCTGACCGTATTCTTGGCATTTTACACAGCAAATCAAAACGTGCTGAAGAAGGCCTTGAAAGCGTAAAAGAACATCTACTATTAACTCGCTATAATCCTGAGCGTGTTGAAAAAGGCGAAATGCTTTCGGTAGAAGACGTACAAGAAATCTTAGCGATTAAACTACTGGGCGTTATTCCTGAATCACAAGCTGTACTTAGTGCATCGAACTCTGGTCAACCGGTTATCCTTGATGGTGAATCGGATGCAGGCCAAGCATACACAGATACAATCAATCGTTTATTAGGCGAAACTGTTGATTTTCGTTTCTTAGACGTAGAGAAAAAAGGCTTATTTAAACGGATTTTTGGAGGTTAATGTGTCTTTACTTGACTACTTCCGCTCAGAAAAGAAAAGCAGTGCGTCATTAGCAAAAGAGCGATTGCAGATCATTGTCGCGCACGAACGTTCACAGCGTGGTACACCAGATTACCTACCACAGCTAAAACAAGACATCCTTGATGTTATTCGTAAATACGTGAATGTAAACACTGATGCAGTTCAGGTGCAGTTTGACCAAAACGAAGATGACTTAGCCGTACTTGAGCTAAACGTCACCTTACCTGACGAAGAAAAGAAATAGTCAAAATTGGGCGCTTAGTTTTTTAACAGCGCCCTTTTTTTATTTCTGCCACTGCATATGAAACTCATAGTCCTCTTCGCCTAGAGTTTTAAACCCTGCCCGTTGATATAGCCCATACGCTGGATTCGCTTTTAGCACCGTTAAATTAATCTCTGCTGTTTGTGCTTTGAGTGCATCTAACACCTTAGTGCCTAACCCTTTGCCCTGCTCTTTAGGTGCAATTTGAAGCTGTAATAAACTGATTGCTTGGTCACTCACAATGAATTTGGCTGCGCCTACACATTGCCCATCATTTAACACTAAATGACTGTGCTCAAAATGCTCTGCCACTCTTGCTTGATGTTGCTCAAGTGATAAAAATAACCCCTGATTTTCTAAGTGCTCAACCATGGTATTTAATCTTAAGTCGAGTAAATAGGCTTTGTCTTGCTCTGTAGCTGTTACAAATTCAATCATTATTGTCTTAAAAAGAAAAAGGTACTTTAATAAAAGTACCTTTTTAGGTTGCAACAAACAACATGCCTATGGTTAAAAGTTATAATTTGCGCCTAAGTAAAAACGGCGGCCCGAATATTGGTTATAGGTAAAGCGATTGCTTTGTTTCCAGTATCCTTCTTCTATTTCTTCAGTTAGGTTCACCACTGAGGCAGTAAACGAAAAATCCTCTGTTAGGTTATACGAGGCATTCACATCTAGCTGACCATAGTCTTTGGTATACAAGTTGTAGCCTTGGTGAATACCGTTGGCACGGTCATCTTTCCAGTTATATGACGCACGAACACTAAAGTCGTCATTCTCAAAGTACACCGACACATTATATTGGTGCTTAGCGGTGCCTGGTATTTCGGCCTCTGTTTTTTGTCCGTCTGTCGAGACTTCGCTGGTGCTGGTATCTGTGTAGGTATAGTTAGTTAAAATACCAAATCCATTATCAAATGAGTGCTGGAAGAACAGCTCTAAACCTTCTGATTTTGCATCACCCCCACCTACTTTGGTGTTCATTTCGACTTCTATTGGGCCGTTACAGCAATCGTGTTCACGCTCTACAATTTCTACGGTCGAGATTGGTAAGTTAGAAATATCTTTAGAGAATAACGTGGCACCTAGTGCTGAACCATCGCCGTAATACCATTCAATTCCTAAATCAAATTGGTCAGATAACATAGGCTCAAGCCCTGTGTTTACCGAGGTACCATTACCACGGCCTGTCCATGAATCTGGCGAGTTAATGTTAACTGGAGGACCGTATGACTCTGCTTGGCTTAAGTCTGAATAACTCACTCTTGCCATGGTACGTGCTGCTGCAAAGCGCACCACAAGATCTTCGGTTGCATCCCATGCAAGGTTAAAGCTTGGTAATACTTCACTGCCATCGCTACTGCGCTCATTTGGATCCGTGTCGTCATCGTCTTGACCTATAACATCATCGTAGGTCAAGGTGCTTAGTTCAGTATTAACATAGCGCACACCAACATTACCGCGGAAATCTTGCCATTCAAAATCAGCTTGTGTGTAAACAGACCAAATTTTCTCTTCAAGTGCATAGGTACCCGAAAGCGTTGGCACTACTGTCTGGCTAAAGTTTTCTTTTAAGTAATCATCCAGCGCTCCAAAGTCAAACGCTAAAAAGTTAAATGCGCCTGTATCACCCGCACTGTTATCAACCACATGGTCGCTTACCAATGTTGGCGCATCTGGGTGAAAATCTGGATTATGGAACCACTCAGTGCCTGGCAAGTAACCGCGGTAACCGCCGTTATCAGCAATGCCGTCATCCCAACGAAAGTCGTTACGAATGCCTTTAATTTCGTGGTCGCGGTATTTACCACCCACATAAACACGAGTGAAAAAACTACCATCAAGGTCAAATTTCACATCTGTTTGAAAGTAATCTTCTGAGTCCTCATTTTCAGATGAGTATGAGTCAAACCAATCGTAATATTGATATGCTTCTTTATCGGTGGCTAAATCAGTCGACACTTCGTAGCTTGGTTTACCGTTTTCAATTGACCATAACCAGCTATTTACTGAGCCTAAACGCGCATCAATATTGGCGTAGGTTTCTTTTGAGGTTCCGCCTTCAGCTTCAGTATGACCAAGTTTTACTGTAATGCTGTAAGTGTCGCCATAATAAGTACCTTCAAAATCATAGGTATTTGATTTTGACTCGCCAAAACGCTCACGCCCTGTTAACTGCGGCGATAACAAACCACGGCGAACAGCCACACCACCATTTACATCGGCATCACCCCAGTTATTATCATTGAGTAAACCATTATCGCCATTACCGTAGGCAACCACGGTATCGCCATCAAGTACAATGCCGTAATACGGGTTGTGGTTATCGTTCCACTCGGCAAAAGTAATACTTTGCCCTGTTTGGTCGTAGCCTAACTTGGCACCAAAATAGTTAAAGTTTAAATCAAGTCTGTCACTCGGTGCCCACTGCACAGCGACTTGATACCCATCGCGTGTACGGTCTTGGTTTGAGTTATTAACACTCATCGCACGAGGCGCCCATACATTGTTGTACACTTCGCCAGTGGCTTGGTCTACCAGCGCAGGACGCTCTACACCTTCAACGGTATCTGAGTGAAAACGCCAGTGTGATGCGTTGTTAGTGATGGTTGTTACAGTGCGATCTTGACGAGTAAAACCGGCCAGTACACCAAAGTTTTCGTCTTCATTTTTCCATGAATACAGCACGTTAACTTGCGGCTTAGTGTCTTCAGACACATCATCGTAAGTCACCTCGGCACTTAACGCCCCTGAGTTTGCTTCCATCTCAAGCGGTTTACGGGTGTGTAAAATAACCGTACCACCAATACCGCCTTCATCGATGCGTGCTTCTGCACTTTTGTACACTTCTACACTTTTGATCATGCTTGAAGGCAATAACGTGTAATTAAAACTACGGGTAGGAGTACCAGAACCTGATGAAGCAATATAGTTACCGTTTAATTGGGTGAGAGTCCAATCCGGTGACGTACCACGAATACTCACGCGGCTACCTTCGCCACCGTCGCGGTCAATCAAAACGCCAGATACACGTTGCAATGAATCAGCGACGTTTTTATCAGGAAACTTACCAATATCCTCCGCGGTGATTGCATCAACTGTAGCCGTTGAAAGTCGTTTTATTGCTAAGTTTTCTGCGGTTGAAGAACGAATACCTCGTACTTCAATCACTTCTACATCTTCATTTGCTTGCTCTGCTGCATAGCTTGTATTAATTGCCGCCAGTAGCGAAATTAAAATTGCATTACGCTTAAAATGCCTTCCTTGCCCTTTTGTTTTTATTACAGTTTGCTTGCCCATGCCTATCTCCAGTTGTGTGTTCTGTTTTGTTTAAGAGCCTTTAATACCAACCCGCAATAATACTTAGTCATTTTGAGGGATTAAACCTGTCGCTAACTGCGTTAAAAATTTCTGATTTAGAACAACTAAATAACGAAATTTTTGCCTTGTTATCAACAAGGTTTTCTTGCCTCAAAATAGACCATTTAATTAAGCGAATTGGTATAACCTCTCAAAAAACGATTTATTGTTGTCGGTTTTTAAACTGATTATCGGTAGTTAACAGCTTGTTAAACTCAAACTCAGAATAGGGTGAGCGGTCAAAAAGTGATAATAAAAATTCGGTGAGAGATATGACAAAATCGGCGTTTGGAATATTATATATTCATTTTTATAATTTCTGCTTTATAGTTAGGCCTGTCGTTGCAGAGCTAGTTCACTCATCAACACAGACTTAGTTAAAATAGTAACCAATTGATAGTAAACACCAAATTATTTTTCATTACAATTTTAAGTTTAAGTTAAATTAATTAACTAATGAGTAGGTGTAATAGATATGGTAAAAACACGCCCATGAACAATGGTAAATTTCTTGAAGTATGCCTAAACGAAGGGTGCTTAAAGCAGCTTGTTAACAACATTTCAATGGCCAGTAACTTAGGCGCAAAACGCTTTGAGTTATGCAGTAATTTACACCTAGGTGGCTTAACACCAAGTGTTAATGCGATTGACTGTGCTGTTAAAAACCTGACTAATAGTGCAGAGTTAGTGGTGATGATACGCCCCGAAGCAGGCAACTTTTTCGTTAGTGCTGAGTGTCACCAAGTTATGCAAAAACAAATAACAATGGCAGCGAACGCGGGAGCTCGTGGCGTAGTATTTGGTGCAGTTAAAAACGGTGGACTTGATTTAAAAGTGACCCGCTCTTTAGTTGCCACAGCCAAACAGCATGGCCTAATGGTGACCTTTCACCGTGCATTCGATACCCTTACAAACCCGTTAAGCGCACTTGAGAAACTGATTAGCTTAGAGGTTGACCGCATCTTAACAGCAGGCACGCCGTGGCAAAGCGGTAAAACTGCATTTGATGGTCTAAGTCAGCTCAACACATACTTAGCACACAGCGCTAATCAGATAGAAATTGTTATGGGGGGTGGCGTTACTTTAGAAAACGCGGCAACACTTTGGCAATTAATAAAAAACCATTCAGCAAAGGCGGCTGTGCATGTACACTCATGTGTGCACAACGAAAATGGTGCAATTAATGCTGAGGCTATCAATAAGCTACTTTCAAAGGATTAAACATGGCAACGTATTTTTTAGGTATTGATGGCGGCGGCAGTAAGTGTAAAGTTCGTTTAGAAAACGAAAACGGCTCATTGCTGAGTGAAGCCATAAGTGGTTCAGCAAATGTGGTCACCAGCTGCCAACAAAGCCAAGAGTCAATACTTCACGCTACTGAACATGCATTTCATGAAGCTGGGCTTGCCTTAAGCGAGCTGAAAAACACCTATGTGCATGCAGGACTTGCCGGAGCTAATATCGACTCTGCCTATCAAGCTATGACCAAGTGGCAGCACCCTTTTGCCAAGTTTACCCTGTCAACAGATATGCTGATTGCCTGTAAAGGCGCGCATCAACACCATGATGGCGCAGTGATTATTCTGGGCACGGGCTTTTGTGCGGGTTACCAGCAGCAAAACCAATTTAGCGAATTAGGTGGCTATGGTTTATTACTGAGCGATGGTGCCAGTGGGGGTTGGTTAGGCTTACAACTTTGCCGTAAAGCATTTGCAGCACTTGATGGTGTTGCGCAAAGTTCTGCCGCAATAGATTCCCTACTCACCCAGCTTAACTGCAACTCAAGCCAAGCGTTAAGTCAGCGTTTAATATCAGCGCGCCCTGCAGAGCTTGCCAAATTTGCGCCGCTTGTTTTTAGCCATTCTGACGATGCTTTTTGTCAGCAATTAATCAATGAAGCGTGCGCATACATTACCCGTTATATCACTTACTTTGAAAAGCAAGCTATTGAAAACGTTACTTTGATGGGCGGTATTGCTAGTGCTATCACGCCTTACTTATCTGATGCCAGTAAAGCGCATTTAACCCCCGCCCTTGGCAGTGCAGAGCAAGGGGCTATTTTAATTGCAAGAGCTGCAATTTAATCACCTAATTGCGAGCGCATTTGTGAGGGAATTTCACCAAACAAACGCCGAAATTGTTTGCTGAAGTAACTCGGCTCCGAAAACCCACACTGGTAAGCCACTTGTGAAATGGGCAGTTGCGTTTCAATCAGTAGCTTGCGGGCATTTTCGAGACGCACTTCGTTAATAAATTGATTAGGTGTTTTTGCTAAATGCTTTTTAAAGCGGCGCTCTAAAGCACTTACCGACAAGTGTGCAAGCTCAGCTAATTCATCAATGCTGATCTGACGATGATAATGCTCGCGAATAAATTTTACCGGCTCTTCAATTGCCCTTACATGAGAAAGCGCTTTTGAGGTTTTTTGTAGATGTCGTGTCACTCCGTAAGTGCCAATCACATTGCCATCGTGATCTTTTAAAGCATGCTTTGATGTAGAAAACCAACCAAGCTCACCTTGTTGGGTTTGGTTAAGCTCTAAACGGTCAGTTACTATATAGCCTTCCATCACCCGTTTATCGTCATTGACATACTGAAACGCAAGGTGCTTTGGCGAAAAATCAAAGTCAGTTTTTAGCAATATTTGCTCCAGTGTTTTATAACCCTGATGCTCAATAAAATGCTGATTACAATGCAAGATTCTACTATCTGTGTCTTTTACCCAAAAGAGGATATCTGGCAGTAAATCAAATGCAGCAATTAGCTGATTTACGCCAGCTTTTTTTATTATTTCTTGAATATCCATCGCTTAATTTTGTCTCAATAAAGAACAGCCCTATATATTTTAAACGCCGATTTTGTTGCATTGTCAACCGAATTTTTATTAGCGCTTATTGGCTAAGCTTTCCTATTATCAATAACATGACATTAACAGTAGCAGACGCTATTTAAATTTAGGAGCGCTTAAGATGAGCAAAGCTAAGATCCGCATGGCAATGGTAGGCGGTGGCGATGGTGCCTTCATTGGCGCTATTCATCGAATTGCAGCGCGATTAGACGGAATGATAGAGCTTGTTGCAGGCGCATTCAGTTCAGACGCAAACAAATGTAAAGCAACTGGCGAACTACTTGGGCTTGATAGCAGCCGTTGCTACGACAGTTATCAAACGCTTTTTTCCGAAGAAGCAAAATTACCTGCTGATGAGCGTATTGATTTTGTAGCTATTGTCACCCCAAACCACTTACATTTTCCGGTCGCGAAAATGGCGCTTGAACATGGTTTTCATGTGCTCTCAGATAAACCTGCAACGCTTACTCTCGCAGAAGCAGAGCAATTACAAAGTATTATTGCAAAACAGCAGGTTTTATATGGCTTAACCCACACTTACACCGGTTACCCTATGGTCAAAGAAGCCAAGCATCGCGTAAAAGCAGGCGAGCTCGGCAGCATACGTAAAGTCATTGTAGAGTACACTCAAGGCTGGTTAGCGCACAGCGAAGACGAAGGTTCAAAGCAAGCAAGCTGGCGTTTAGACACCAGTAAGTCTGGCATTAGTTGTTGTATGGGCGACATTGGCGTGCATGCAGCTAACTTGGCCGAGTATGTCTCTGATCTCGAAATCACCGAGCTTTGCGCCGATTTAAATCATGTGGTTGAAGGCCGAGCTCTTGATGATGATGGCACTGTGCTCCTTAGATTCAATAATGGTTGCAAAGGCGTTTTACTGGCAAGCCAAATTGCTATTGGCGATGAGAACAACTTACGCCTGCGTATTTATGGCGATAAAGCCAGTCTTGAGTGGTCGCAACTTGAACCTAATAGCTTATGGCTAAGAGTCCACAATCAAGCTGCAACATTACTTAGAGCGGGCGTGGGTGAATTACACCCTGACACGCAAAATGCCCTACGCGCCCCTGCCGGTCACCCAGAGGGCTACCTTGAAGCATTTGCCAATATTTACCGCAATTTTGCAGCGCAGATCCACGCATTTAAGCAAGGCGATAACGCAACAAATTCAGCATTTGATGTACCAGGCATCAATGAGGCTGTGCGTGGTATGGCATTCATTGAGCATGTTGTTGCTTCATCGAAGCAAGATACTAAATGGCACAAATTACAGATTGGATAAAAAGAATGAATAAAATCAAAGGGCCAGCAATATTTTTGGCGCAGTTTATTTCAGATCAAGCCCCGTTCAATAGCTTTCAAGGTTTATGTGAATGGGCAAGCGGTTTAGGCTACAAAGCGATTCAAGTACCAACCTCAAACCCTGAAATTTTCGATTTAGAAAAAGCAGCTCAAAGCCAGCATTACTGCGATGAAGTCACTGGTATTGCTACAGAGTATGGACTTACAATTTCAGAGCTATCAACACATTTGCAAGGCCAGTTAATTGCTGTGCACCCTGCCTACGATGAAATGTTCGATAACTTTGCCGCAGAGCATGTAAAAGGCAACCCTGCAGCGCGAACAAAGTGGGCAACAGAGCAACTGATGCTAGCAGCGAAAGCGAGTAACAAGCTTGGCTTAACAACCCATGCGACATTCTCGGGGTCTTTTTTATGGCATACCTTTTACCCGTGGCCACAGCGTCCACAAGGACTTGTTGAACAAGGCTTTAGTGAACTTGCTAAGCGCTGGCTACCCATTTTAGATTGCTTTGACGAGTATGGCGTGGACGTGTGTTATGAATTGCATCCGGGTGAAGACCTACATGATGGTGTGACATTTGAGCGCTTTTTAGCAGCAACCAATAATCACCCACGCGTTAATATTCTTTATGATCCGAGCCATTTTGTATTGCAACAGCTCGACTATTTAGCGTTTATCGATATTTATCATTCGCGCATTAAGGCGTTTCATGTCAAAGATGCCGAATTTATCGCAAATGGCCGTTCAGGTGTTTATGGCGGATTTCAAAACTGGCAAGACCGACCAGGGCGTTTTCGTTCTTTAGGTGATGGCCAAGTAGATTTTAAGCAAATCTTCAGCAAGTTAACTCAATATGGTTTTGATGGTTGGGCTGTACTTGAATGGGAATGCTGCTTAAAGCACCCAGAAGATGGGGCAAGAGAAGGCGCTGAGTTTATTAAAGCACATTTAATAAACCCAACAGACAAAGCCTTTGACGATTTTGCCAGTGGGGCAACAAACACTGAGCGGAATAATCGAATTTTAGGTTTATAAAACCGACAACAATAGAACACAGGACACACAATATGGACAACAATAATTATAACCGCATTGTCTTTCGGCTTTGCTGTATAGCACTGATTGTGACCTCTATGACCTTTGCCATTCGTGCTGGTATTTTGGGTCAACTTGGCAGTGAGTTTGGCTTAACCGACACCGAATTAGGTTGGGTTAATGCCATGGCATTTTTAGGCTTTCCGGTTGCGACTATGGTCGGCGGTATTATTTATAATGCCATTGGCGCTAAGAAATTAGTGGCGTTAGCGTTTATCTGTCATTTACTTGGCCTTGTTTTGACGATAACAGCTGATGGTTTTTGGGGCTTACTGGTTTCTACCTTTTTAATTGGTTTTGCCAACGGCGCTGTTGAAGCTGGCTGTAACCCACTAATTGCAGAAATGTACCCTAAAAACACTACCACTATGCTAAACCGTTTTCATGTTTGGTTCCCAGGTGGCATTGTGATTGGCGCACTTGCTTCGAATTTTATGTCGGGAGCAGGTTTAAACTGGCAATGGCAAGTAGCGTTAATTTTAATTCCTACGGTTATCTATGGCGCTATGCTGATCAAAGCACAATTCCCACGCTTTGATACACGCTCTCACTCTACCAGCAGCAATATTCGCCACTTATTTACGCCGTTATACATCTTTTTAATTGCTTGTATGACGTTTACCGCAACCACTGAATTTGGCACACAACAATGGATTGAGCGTATTTTAGGTTCATCGGGTGCCTCTCCTATGGTGGTATTAGCCTTGATCACTGGCCTAATGGCGGTTGGTCGCTTCTTTGCAGGTCCCTATAGTGCATAAGCTCAACCCTACCGGTGTATTACTTGGCTCTGCCATTTGTGCAAGCTTAGGTATCTTCATGATGAGCCAAGCCGAGGGCAGCATGATTTATATAGCGGCCATATTATTTGCTCTTGGGGTTACCTACTTTTGGCCGACCATGCTTGGCTGCGTTGCTGAATATATTCCAAAGTCAGGGGCGCTGGGTATGTCGTTAATGGGCGGTGCAGGCATGTTTGCTATGAGCATCTGGAACCCTGTAATTGGTAGCTGGATAGATACGGCACGCTCATCGGCAGAAGCAAGTGGCGCAAGCGCTGAACAAATTGAAATTTTAGCCGGACAGGCTGTATTACAAAACCTACTGATCTTCCCAATTATTTTAATCGTCGCATTCATTGGGTTGCATTTGGTAATTAATAACAACAAACGCACCGAAAAATGTGCGTCTTAAGCAAGTAAATCGTCGAGGAACACACAATGTTTAAATCTCTTAAAGCACTGACTTTAATGCTCACCGTTAGTAGCTGTGCACTCGCTAATGCGGCTGACAATCAGCTTACACAACAAGAAAAGCAAGCTGGCTGGCAGTTGTTGTTTGACGGCAAAGATATGTCGCTATGGCGTAATTTTAAAAGCGAATCTTTAAATCCTGCATGGGTCGTTGAAGATGGCGCTATGACATTAACCAAAGGTGGTGGCGACCTGCTTACTAAAAAGCAGTACCAAAACTTTGAATTACAGATCGATTGGAAAATCTCTACCAAAGGCAATAGCGGTATTTTTGTATTAGCAGATGAAACCGGACAGATGATTTACTCTCATGCGCCTGAAATTCAAATTATCGATAACGAAGAACACCCAGATACCGAAATTGACTCGCACTTAGCGGGGTCAATTTACGATTTATTTGCAGCCCCAGTTGCGGCTCACAAACCAGCAAATAGCTGGAACCATGTACGCATTAAAATGCAAGACAACCACTTACAAGTTTGGCAAAACGGTATTAACACCACCAGCATTGTGATTGGCAGTACAACATGGAACACCCTTGTAAAAGGCAGTAAGTTTGCAACCTGGAAAAACTTTGCAACGGCTGAACAAGGTCATATCGGGCTTCAAGACCATGGTGACAAAGTGTGGTTTAAAAATATAAAAATCAAGGAGCTATAAGATGTCTGATTTTAAACATAAGGTATTAGTTGTTGGCTCGGGTGCTGGCGGTGCAATGGCCGCATACACGTTAACCAAGCTTGGTCACAAGGTGTTATTACTTGAAGCGGGCCGTAATTATGACCCGAAAACAGAAAGCCCGATGTTTCGTCGTAACAGTGAGGCTCCACTTATGGGGGCTGGTAACAAAGACAAAAACTTTGGCTTTTACGATGCAACCGTTGATGGCGGCTGGCAAGTACCTGATGAGCCTTATACCAGCGCTAAAGGAAGCGACTTTTATTGGTGGCGCGCACGTATGTTAGGTGGTCGAACTAACCACTGGGGCCGCTATTCATTACGCTTTAGTGAGCACGATTTTAAAGGCAAAAGCCGAGATGGTCACGGTGCCGACTGGCCATTTGAATACGCTGACTTAGCACCTTGGTACGATAAAACCGAAGAACTTGTGGGTGTATGTGGCACCAATACTGGCCATGAAGATATGCCTGATTCGTCACCGGGTATTTTACAGCCGCCACCAAAGCCGCGTGTTCCTGAGCTTTTAATTGCCGCTTCGGCAAAGAAAATGGGCATTCAAGCAGTGCCTATGCATCGCGCGGTATTAACTCGCCCTAAAGATGATCGCATGGCGTGTTTTTATGCAACACCTTGTGGCTCTGGTTGCTCAATTGGTGCAGCTTTTCAAACTACGACATCATTACTGCCAATGGCAAAAGCCACCGGTAACTTAAAAGTCATTACTGATGCCATGGTTAAATCAGTCAAAGTTGATGTGCAAGGTAAAGTCACTGGCGTCACCTATGTTGATAAACACTCAGTAACCGAACACGCTGTTGATGCCGATGTGGTTATCTTAGCGGCTAGCGCCTGTGAATCAGCGCGTATTTTATTAAATTCAAAGAATAAAAAGCACCCTAAAGGCCTTGCTAACTCAAGTGACCAAGTAGGTCGAAACTTAATGGATTCGACGGGTGCATGGTTAGGTGCGCAAATTCCGGCACTTAAAGGTCGCCCACGTTATAACGAAGATGGACATACTGCTAATCACTTATTTATTCCTTGGTGGGGTCATCAAGCACAAGCTAACAATGAATTAGATTTCCCACGTGGTTATCACTTTGAAATTGGCAGTGGCTTTGGCCAGCCGGGTTCGGGTGTGTCAGGTGATAAACAAGGCTATGGCCCAGCTCTTAAACAGCAAGTTCGTGATGCATATGGCTCTTACGTTGGCTTTGCTCTGCGTGGCGAGATGTTACCGAACAAAGATACCTACATGGAAATTGACGAAAACGTTAAAGACAAATGGGGTATTCCGGTATCAAAGTTCCACTTTAAGTGGTCTGACAGAGAATTAAAGCAAATCGAGCATGGTTTAAAAACCGCGAAGCAAATCCTCGAAAACATGGGTGCGACTGTTGGCGAGCTCCCACCTGCTGAAAAAGCAATTTCAAAAGGTGGCGAAATCATTCACGAAGTGGGCACCACACGAATGGGCAGCTCAAAGAAAGACTCAGTCACCAATCAATGGGGTCAAACATGGGATTGTAATAACCTATTTGTAATGGATGCGGGGGTATTTGCTTCTAACCCTCATAAAAACTGTACGCTCACCATCATGACACTGGCAATGCGTAATTCAACTTGGCTTGCTCAACAAATTGATAACGGGGTACTTTAATTATGCATCATCGTAACGAACACGACTCATATAACTATGTTTCTAACATGAGTCGCCGTGAGTCTTTAAAATGGCTTGGTCTATTAGCTGCGGGCTCAGCGATTGGTTTAACTGCTGGCTGCACAAAAGCACTAGAAGATGACGTTGCAGTCTCGGCAAAAGAGCATTGGCCTGATTTAGATATCAAGCCTGTAACCGCTAAAGGCTATGGTCAAGATCCTAATTTGGTGATGCCACCAGAATCACCTTGGCCACTGACCTTAACAGCAGACGAACTCACGTTAGTAGCGCTTTTAGCTGATTACATTGTACCGCGCGAAGGCGCTATTCCTTCAGCCAGTGAGCTACAAGTACCGGCTGTTATTAATGAATGGGTAAGCGCACCGTATGAAGGCCAGCAACGCGATAGAATTAAAATTTTAAATTCATTAGCATGGCTTGACGATGAAGCACAGCTTCGTTTTAAAAAGCAATTTGTTGCACTTAATGAAAAGCAACATCGCGCGATTTTAGACGATATTGCGTTTTTAAACGAGCAAACACCTCTACAATTTCAGCGTATTGGTAAAGCCTTTTTACGCTTTAAAGAGTTAGTGCTTGCTGCCTTTTTCTGTACACCTGAAGGCTGTAAAGACATAGGTTACCTTGGTAATGTGCCTATTGCAGGTGATTACCCTGGCCCTTCTGATGAAGCAAAAGCTCATTTAGATCAGGTTTTAGCTGAGCTTGGTCTGAGCGAGTACGCCTATACCGATTAACTTTCCCCCTTGTGTTATTTTTAACACAATGCAGGGGGTCACTCCCCTGCTTTTTTAGGATTGAAGTATGTTTAAAACCCGCATTTTATTGCTCATTATTAGCCTTGTATTTAGTGGTCAATTATTCGCAAAACTGCCCGTGAGTGTGCAGCTATGGTCAGTCAAAGACACCTTAAAAAATGACTTTCCTGGTACACTTAAGTCTCTTGCCGAAATGGGGTTTGACGGCGTGGAGTTTGCCGGAGACTTTGGCCCATACTCACATAACCCAGCAGCCTTAAAAGCAAAGCTCAGTGAATTAGGCTTAGTTGCCAGTAGCGCCCATATCGGCTTTGATGCACTCAGTGAAAACAGCATTGATAGCACCCTGCTGTTTTACAAGACCCTTGGCGTTACTACACTTTATGTACCTTGGGATGAAAGAGCATGGCACCCTGAGGGAGTTAAGTCTCTGGTTAAAGAGCTTACTAAAGTCAGTGATTATGCGACCCGCTTTGATATGAAGATCGGTTTTCACAATCATAATAAAGAGTTTAATGCATTTAATAACGCAACGTTTTGGGATTACATTGCCAGTAATACCCCCAAGACCATGCCATTACAGTTAGATATTGGCTGGGTCAATTACGCTGCTAAAGATCCAATCTACTTTATTAAAAAGTACCCTAACCGCACGCTTGCTACGCACATTAAAGTACGTACGATTGAGGGGAGCAACCTGAGCCCTATTATCGGCGAAAACGACATTGATTGGCCTGCCATCATCGATAGTTTAGAGTCGCACGGCAACACCAAATGGTTAGTGCTTGAGCAAGAAGAATACCCAAGCGGATTAACCCCACTACAAAGCGTTGCTAAATCAAAACAAAACTTAGATAAGATTTTACTTGGTTTGTAGGGTTACTTTAGAAGTGAGCTCGCTTTAAACACGTGAGCTCATGGCTCGGATTTAATTTAAATAGTCGTTCACTCACAGCTCTATATTAGGGTTAATCTTGCCAGGAGCTATTGCCTTCAGAACGTTTTGCAAAGCTTTCAGGTTTCCTGATTGGTTTATCTATACTTTTATAGAATATCAAGATCCCAGCTCCACCTATGACGGGGAGTAACCAAACCAGCACTGTTTGTGCTAATTTTTGAAAAGTTTCAAAATCATTTCTTTTAGAAATTACTAAACTAATTAATATATTGAACACTATTAGCAACCCCAAGCCAGCTAGTGCATAGTTTTCCATATCTTAATCCTATTGATGCCAAAATTACACTGTGGAAACGACCGAACGACGGCTTAAATTGTTTGTTATACGCTTTAAAACGAACAGCTAATCGTCCTTTCTTCGGTGTTTAAAGATAAATCGCCCAAATTGAAAACACAAAACTAAAAATACAATGAGAAAAATAAGTCCATTTACCCACTCAGGCAAAAATTCCACAATCTTCGGAGCAATGAGTTTTAGAATACCGAAAACTGCTACGATGAGAAGAATGAATGCAGTCCCTTTCACAAAAGCACTCCTAAATTTCCGTTCAATGCATCTGTTATATTTAAAAAATATCAACGTCAAAATTAATTGCGGGAATATCCTTAAATGTACCACCCATCTCGCATAGGGACAAAAAGGATGGCTATATTAACAAGCGGGGACGATTCACATTCTTTAATCCCAGCATGTTCCTTCCAGATCTACAGCGGTTTGTTATGTGGCTTACCTCTTTGATATAGTTTTAACAAATTACTTAAGGTATTGCTATCACAAGTTTTTTAAATCTTTTATGTAAAGATAAATACATTAATATACTCTCGTCGATCATTTTCACAAAAATATGTACAAAGAATAGTTTGACCGTTTTCAATAACTCATTATCCTTAATGGAGATATATGACGTGACTTATTCTACTACCCTCTTTTAGATATATCTTATACCTTTCATTGTTTAATATCTTATTTATTTTCAACAAGATAAATAAATCACACCATTAGGAATTAATAATAAAACATTAAAAACAGCTTTTACTTTCATTTTTTCGGCAGATTGTTTTATCTAAGTTGCGAAGTATTATATTAAAAAAGCCTCTCAAGGACTGAGAATGAAAGTATTGAATTTAAGAAAGACTTCTGAAAAAAGCATATGGCTGATGTTAGCTACCCTTGAGGCTATTTTTGTATACCTTTTAAAAACCCTTTCACAGAAGCACTTTTTATATGAGCCGCTTCTTATACTATTCATGTTAATTTCGTTAGTTCTAACATTATTAATACTTAGTAGTAAAAATGAACTCACAATCTGTCGCCACGGAGTATTTTATAGCTCGCCTTTTGGCAACGCGCATATAGAAGCAACTAAAACGAAGTTGATTAAACAATATTCTAAGTTTGGGTTTAATTGTGCGCGAATTCAAGTCCGAAGTGCACCACTCGCTAAATTAGGCTGCTTTGCGTAATTCATCGAATATTACCGCTGGTTGCCTAAACCCTAGACATTTTCTCGAACTCGCATTGAGCGCCTTTTCTATGTGCGCAATTTGCTTATCTGTCACCGTTCGTAAATCAGTGCCTTTGCGAATATATTGACGCAACAAGCCATTAAAGTTCTCATTTAACCCTCTTTCCCATGATGAGTAGGGGTTAGCAAAGTAGATGTCGGTTTTTAGCTTGTCTGAAACATGCTCATGTTCACAAAACTCACTCCCGTTGTCTGCGGTTATCGTATGAACATGGCGTCGATAGCGCCACAGCATACCTATCATTGCTCTGCTCACTTGCGCTGCACTTTTTGCTGGCACTTTGCGTATCAGGTAAAACTTACTTGTACGCTCGACTAAACTAACGATTGCTCCCGTACCATGCTTGCCAAGTACTGTATCCGCTTCCCAATCACCAAATCGTGTCTTAGTGTCAACAATCGCAGGTCTATGTTCAATGCCAACACGATTTGGGATGATGACACGTTTGCTTCGGCTGCCTTTACGATAACGTCTGTGCCCTTGTCGCAGATGTTTGTATAGCTTGCCACCACTCAATTTATCTTTTTGAATATAGCCATAAATCCATTCATGACTCACAGGATGCCCGATAATTTTGCTTACACCCGCAACCTGCTCAGGGCTCCATTTTTGCTCCAATCCAAACTCAACGAACGCAATTGTAAGTGCTGGCATGGAATACTTGGCAGCTAGATGTTTTCGTTTACATGCCTTTGAATGTGCAACCTCAGGCAAGTAATGACTTCGAGTACTATTGCGCCTAACTTCACGACTTATAGTGCTGTGGCTCACTTTTAGCCTTTTCCCTATCTCTCGATAGCTAAAACCCTCGCGTAAGTAGGCCTCAATCTGGTATCTTTGCCCTTCGATCAACTGCTTGTAACTCATGGTATCTACTCTTGTTTTTTGGCGATTACAGAGTACCACCAACAGGCAGTTGATCTCTTCTCACCGTTTAACCATGAGTGGTGCACTTATTATCTGAATTCGGGTGTAATTATTATAGGTGAAAAGTTTTTTATTTTTGCCCCTTTTTATAGTTTAACGTCTAGACAACTACAAAGATTAAAACGGTATGATTATAACTTGCTGCATTGGTTACAGGTAACTCATAAACGCAGCAAGTTTCAGGGCCTATAATGATAAGTAAATAGCAATAAAGGGCTTTTATTAGTTTTGCCACTCTTTAAGTACGTCTTTCACATACTCATAGCGCCATGAGTTGAATAGATCTGGCTTTGATGCTGCTTTACGCTCATCGGCATCGAGCTTCCAATTCCAGCTGATCAGCTGGTTAATCTGTTTTTTAGAGGCCAATACATCTTCAGGAATGCCCCGCTCTTTTGCAGCTTTAGTGATTTTTTGTTTAATATCTTTCGCGGCTTTTTTATATGCCGGAAAATCAATTAATCGTTTTAATTGTGCAGGTTGTTCGCTTGCAGGAACGGCTTTACCACGTTCAATACATTTTAAAATTTCAACGCCCGAACGGTTAACTTCCATTGGCTCAACACCTGGCACTCTGCGTAACGCATTTAAACTTGCAGGCTTGCGCTTAGCAATTTCAACCATGTTGTGCTCTTTAACCACAAAGTTAAGCGCGAGGTTTTTGCGCTCAGCCTTTTCACGGCGCCATGCAGCAAGCTCGCGTAATACCGCTAAGTCGTGCGGTCGTAATTGCCATGCATTTTTAATGTCTTTGTAGAGCTGCTCTGCGGGCGTTTGGTAAGCACGTTTTTGCGCGACTAACTCGCTTTCGCTGATAACAATGTCAAAAAAGCCAGCTTCATCAATTTGTTTTTTAATAATTTCAAAACAAGGCAATAAGTGATACGTATCGGCAGCGGCATAATCTAGCTGCTTTTCAGTGAGCGGGCGCTGTAACCAATTAGTACGCGATTCACTTTTATCAATTTCGATATCAAGTAACTCTTTAACCATGTGCGCAAAGCCCATGCAGTTACCATGGCCTAGTATTTGTAGTGCAAACTGGGTATCAAACAGTGGTGTTGGTACAAAGCCAGCGTATTTTTGAAACACTTCAATATCTTCTGACGGTGAATGTAGTACCTTTAACACCTCAGGGTTTTTAAGTACTTGCCAAAAATCAAAAAGCGACAGCTCAGCCAGAGGGTCGATTAACGCTAAGTGCTCACCATCGTATACTTGAATAAGTGCAACTTCAGGGTAAAGCGTACGACGACGCATAAACTCGGTATCAATTGCCAGAACCGGTTTACCTGTAATTTTTTCTACAAAATCATTTAATTGATTTTGCGTTTCGATCAGTTGATATTGCACTTATACCCCTTTCTTTACCATAAAAAAGCCGGCTAATGCCGGCTTTAATTATTTTTCTTCGTCCTTTAAGGCTCTTCTTAGAATCTTACCAACGTTTGTTTTTGGTAGTTCATCTCTAAACTCAACGAGTTTAGGCACCTTATAGTTCGTTAAATTATCACGACAGTGCTTTATTATATCTTTTTCAGTTAAAGATTGATTCTTTTTTCACAACAAAAACTTTAACTTGTTCGCCACTGACCTCGTGAGGAATACCGATAGCTGCTACTTCAAGCACGCCATCGTGCATAGCGACGACTTCTTCGATCTCATTTGGGAACACGTTGAAACCAGATACGATAATCATGTCTTTCTTACGATCAACAATGTAGAAGAAGCCTTCATCATCGTAAGTAGCAATGTCACCTGTTGCAAACCAGCCATCTTTTAAGCATTCTGCTGTTGCATCTGGGCGGTTATAATAACCTTGCATAACTTGTGGGCCTTTAACCCAAAGCTCGCCCGGCTCACCTTTCGCAGCTTCTTCACCATTTTCAAGCATAAGCTTAATATCAGTGCTAGGAGCAGGTAAACCGATTGAACCGTTATAACCTTCAAGGTCGTAAGGGCTAACAGTTACAAGTGGCGCACATTCAGTTAAGCCATAACCTTCCATTAATTTGGTCTTCGTTACAGCTTGCCATTTTTCAGCAACTGGACGCTGTACCGCCATACCACCACCAAGTGACATTTTTAAGCTTGAGAAATCAAGTTCAGCAAAACCTGGGGTATTTAGTAAACCGTTAAATAGCGTATTTACACCCGTTACCGCCGTAAATTTGTGCTGTGCTAGCTCTTTAACAAAGCCCGGCATATCACGAGGGTTTGTGATAAGTACGTTTAAACCACCGTATTTCATAAATGTTAGGCAGTTCGCTGTCAGTGCAAAGATGTGATAAAGCGGCAGTGCTGTGATAACCACTTCTTTTCCGCGCTCTAATACTTTGTCTAGACAACCTGATACTTGCTCAAGGTTACCAACCATGTTGCCATGCGATAGCATTGCGCCTTTAGATACACCCGTTGTACCGCCTGTGTATTGCAAAAATGCTAAGTCGTTTAAATCAACTTCAGGTTTTTTGTAACCCGCTTCATCACCAGCAAGCGCATCTGCAAATTTGATCACATTTGGCAATGAGTAGCTAGGCACCATTTTCTTAACGTGCTTCACCACAAAATTAACGATGTGCTTTTTAAGGCCGCCAACCATGTCACCCACTTGAGTAACCACGATGTGCTTGACGTTAGTTTTTGGTAATGCTTTCTCTAGAGTATCGGCAAAGTTTGCAAGAATAAAAATTGCTGAAGACTCTGAGTCATTTAACTGATGCTCTAATTCACGCACGGTATAAAGTGGGTTTACATTCACCACTACACAGCCTGCACGAAGAATACCTAAGATAGTCACAGGCGTTTGTAGTAAGTTCGGCATCATAACCGCTACTTTATCGCCTTTTTTAAGACCAAGATCATTTTGAATGTACGACGCAACACGTCTTGTAGCACTGTCTAACTCACGATAGGTCAACTCTTTACCCATGTTGGTAAAAGCTGGAAGGTCACTAAAGTCAGCAAAACTTTTTTCAAACAAGTCGAGTAGCGAGTGATAATGCTCAGGGTCGATTGTTTCAGGCATACCTTCTGGGTAGCGTTTAAGCCAGATTTTTTCCACTCTTAGCTCCTGTTTATAATTATATTTTTTAATAACCTTAAGCTAACTAAGGCCGTTTCTCAATGGAGTAAATACTCTAATGGTGCAGATAATCCCACATTTGGTGCAATTATACAATTAACTTGCTTTATACTGCCCAATAAATGCATGAACGTGTTCTAAGGTTAATGCAGGAAATTGCATATGGCAATGGTGACCACCAGGTATCTTATGAATTTTTAACTCTTTGTAATATTTACCATATGCTTCTAAGTTTTGCTTTACAAAAGGAAACCCCTCATCGCCTAAAATAAGCTGACATGGCGCGTTAATTTGTTTAATGGTTGCAATACATTGTGCTTCATCAAAGCGAAATCCTGAGTGATTTTTAAGCTTTGGATCGGTTGTTAAGTACCACTTGCCTGCTTTTTCGTAGCTATTTCGTGTCATTAATAACTCAGCTTGTGGGTATTCAAGGTCACCACTTGCAAGCCTTGCACTAATAATGTGCGCTTTTGAGTCAAATGCGCGAGGGCCTTTGCTGTTTACCCGCGCTCTGTTTAATATTGCTTTACGAAGTTGGCCGCTCACTTCATTGCTGTTGGTTGTAACGCAGCCAATTCCCTCAATAAAGTTTACCGATGCTACCTTTTCAGGGAAGCAGCTCGCAAAAACGCCAGCCACCATGGCGCCCATAGAATGGCCAACTAAATGCACTTTCGTTACATCAAGCGACTCAATAAACTTATAGACGTCATCAATGTAGTCAATAAAGTAATAATGGGCGTCACTACTTCGCCAATCAGATAAACCATGGCCAGGAAAATCAAGGCAATACCAACGCTGATTTAGCTGCGCATTTTGTAACATAGGTATGTAACTATGTGCGTTATCAAGCCAACCATGTAAGGCAATCACAACCTCTTCGCCATGACCAAAGGTTAGGCCATGCATTGCCTGAGTGCCAGTTTGAAAAGAAAAAGGTTGCACAATTACTCCTATTTATTAAGCGTTTCAACTTAAAGGCGTTTATTTATCGTCTGGCTAGTATACAATAATCCTCGCAGTATAAATAAGGGCACAATAATAAGGTTACATCAATGAAATTAAAATTAAGTCTTTTAGCATTATTATGCTCAGCAGGCTCAGTAATGGCTGAATCAGCACCAAAAAACATCATTTATATGATTGGTGATGGTATGATCCGGCGTACACAACTGCATATCGTTACTTTAAAGATGATCCAAATACTAAAGTTGTTGACCCAACTGTTTTCGATACTATTTTGCGTGGTATGGCACATACCTACCCTGACGATCATACCTATGTAACAGATAGCGCTGCAGGTGCAACAGCGCTAAGCAGTGGTCATAAAAGTTATAATGGCGCAATTGCCGTTGATACTGATAAAAAACCTGTAAAAACTATGCTAGAAGTTGCCAAAGAGCGCGGTATGACAACAGCACTCGTAGCTACTTCGCAAATCAACCACGCTACACCAGCAAGCTTTGCTTCACATAACGAATCACGCCGTAACTACGACGAGATTGCTAACGACTATATCGATAACAAAATCGCGGGTAAATTACCGGTTGATTTAATGTTAGGTGGCGGCACGAAATATTACGTTCGTGAAGACCGTAATCTAGTGGAAGAGTTCAAAGCAGCTGGCTATCAGTACAGCGATGACTTTACAGCTATGAATGACTTAAAACAGGTTCCTGCACTTGGTTTATTCGCTGAAGTAGGTTTACCGTTTGCCCTTGACGAAAATCCAACACGCCTTACGCAAATGACGACTAAAGCGCTTGATTTACTTGATGGTCAAAACGACAAAGGTTTCTTTGTAATGATCGAAGGTAGCCAAATTGACTGGTGTGGTCATGCAAACGACATTGCATGTGCAATGGGCGAAATGGACGACTTTGCTAAATCGATTGAACAAGCAAAAGCGTATGTAGATAAAAACCCAGATACCCTACTTGTTATCACTGCCGATCACTCAACAGGTGGCTTAACACTGGGCGCGCATGGTCAATATAAGTGGGAAACTGACGTTGTTAAAGGTGTTAAAGCAACTGCCGGCACTATCACAAAAGATCTACTTGAAAACGATGACTTAAAAGCAGTATGGCAAAAGTATTCTGATATCGAATTTACTGATGCAAACAGCATCAAGCTAAGCGAAGCTAAGAAAATGGGCGATAAAGCACTGCTACTTGCTGTAAAAGATATCATCAATCATGCCAGCTTCACGGGGTGGACTACTGGTGACCACACCGCTATTGATGTACAAGTATTTGCCTATGGTAAACGTGCAGAAGATTTCTACGGTTCGCAAAACAATACTGCGATTGCCGACAAGCTGATAGATTTTATTAAGCAGTAATTTTATTGCTTAGAAATACTGTTCAATCATAAAAAAGCCTAAACATATTGTTTAGGCTTTTTTGTGAATTCAGTTTTAGCTTTTATTAATCATACCAATTAGCTATGCATATACATCAACGCCAATAAGGCTTTGCACTTCGGCGCGGCGCTCTAAGTTAGCAAATTCCGTATAGGTTGAAATCGCGCGACTGGTTTTTGGGTTGCTTGGTTTGTCATAAATTGTTTGCTGATAGCTTTGCGACTCAGCTTTAAATTCATCGGCAATAGCAACAGCTTGAGGACTTGATTTAACATACTCTGTTGACGATTTTTGCTCAGCCGTTTGGTCTGATATCGCTTTAGGCTTATCAGTAATGGTATTTTTACGGCTATATTGACCGGGAATGTCACCGGTATAAAAGCCTGAGCCAATAGGTAAAGTCAAACTCGTAATTCCACATCAAACATGACTAAATTATGTGCCATAACTGACGGGCACGCAAGTCCCGTTATTCTTTCAGTTACTCTCGACCTGGTAGCTTTTTCCAAGTCACTGTATCACGAACATATTTAGGCTGCGCATTGGCTGCAGTCACTGTATCACCGTGAGCATAAGCAGTTGCAATCGAGGCCAGCATGTACTTTGCATCAGGCAGTAAAATGGCTTCATTTAAACTTACATTTGCAAGTTCTGTAACAAGTGCAGGATAGGTCTGCCAACCTGTTCCCACCGCTGTTGCAGCCATTTCAGGTAGCGTTAGCAACTCAGGTTTAATGACTTGCTCTTCATCAACAAGCAGCATTAAGCCATTATCATCAACTTTATAGTGAGCGTAATAAATCTCACCCATACGTGCATCAATAGCAGAAAACACATCGCTGGCTTGGTCTTGCTCAAATGCTTGTTGCGCCATCATCTGCAATGTTGATACGCCAACCAAAGGTAAACGTGCGGCATAAGCTAAACCTTGTGCAATCGCAACACTGATACGCACGCCCGTAAAGCTACCCGGTCCTTGACCAAAACCAATCACATCTAAGTCGGTTAGTTTACATTGCGCCTTTGCGAGTAACTCATCAATTAAAGGCAAAATCTTTTGGCTGTGCTGCTGTGGGCACTCTTCAAAATGATGAAATGTTTGCCCTTGATAATGTAGCACCAGCGATAAAGCTTCAGTTGATGCATCTAAGGCAAGAATATTGTGTTTAATCATCTAAGTTACTCTAATTGATCTGTTCTAAAAACGCGTTTGCCATTGCTAAATCGCGCGTGCGGCGCATAGGTGGCAAACTTTTTAAAAATACTTGGCCGTAATGGCGTGTTACTAGGCGGTTATCACAAATAACCAACACACCTTTATCTTTGCTATCGCGAATAAGTCGCCCTACCCCTTGCTTTAATGCAATGACCGCTTGGGGTAATTGAATATGCGCAAATGGGTCTTTGCCTTGTAACTGGCAATCTTGCATTTTTGCTTGCAATAATGGGTCATCTGGTGCGGCAAACGGCAATTTATCAATGATAACACAACTTAATGTACTGCCTCTAACATCTACGCCTTCCCAAAATGAAGCTGTGCCAAGTAAAACGGCATTACCATGACGGGTAAACTTCTCAAGGATAATGCGTTTAGACATTTGCCCTTGCATATAAACCGGATAATCCATCTGCGTGGTTAAACCTTCCGCTACTAAGTGCATCATACGATAGCTAGTAAACAGCACAAAGCAGCGACCTTTAGCTGATTTAATCAACTCAAGGGTCAGCTTGATAATTGCATGGGGCATATTATTCGCATGAGACTCAGGTAAGTAGCGCGGCAAACAAAGTAATGCTTGTTGTTGATAATCAAACGGACTTTCAACAATCATGCTTTGCGTTGGCTTTAAGCCAAGACTAGCGTTAAAGTGCGCTAAGTCGTTATCGACCGATAAAGTCGCCGATGTAAACACAAAACCTGCTCCTGTGTCTTTCATCATCTGTGCAAATTTAGCCGATACATTAAGCGGTGTAATGTTTACCGTTAGGTATCGGCGAGTGGTTTCGTACCAATAACTATAACCCGTTTGTGCGGTATCAAATACCCGTTCTAACTGACCTTTAAAGGCCAGTGTGCGCTCAAATGGGTGCTCTATTTTTTCACTACGGTCTAAGCATAACTTTAACACTTGATATAAAAAGTCAAGGTCGCTAATGACCCGGTGCAGTGCTGCACAAATCTCTTTATCAGCCAGTTTTTCACGCCAATCACCACGGCTACCATCAACCCCAAACTGCAAGCGTAAATCTGCCACGCTAGTTTCTAACTTGTTGAGGGTTTTGCCTAATTGCAGCATATCAGGGATATCGGCACGGTAAATTGCTCGTAAGTCATTAATTAAATCCACCAGCTTTTTGGTGCTAACACTTTCACCAAAATAGTCACTGGCAATTTCACTGAGCTGATGCGCCTCATCAAAAATATAGGCGTCTGCCGTAGGCATTAATTCAGCAAAGCCTGTGTCTTTTACAGCCATATCTGCAAAGAATAAATGATGGTTGATCACCACCACGTCAGCTTCCATGGCATTTAAGCGGGCTTTACGAATATAGCAATCTTGAAAATCGGGGCACTCTTTACCCAAACAGTTATCAGCCGTTGAGCTAACATAAGGCAGTACCTTGGCGTCTTCTTCTATGCCTATACAATCTGCTAAATCGCCCGAACGGGTTTCACTTGCAAACTTTGCCACCATCGCAAGTTGATGCATTACATCTGGATCATCAGTTGGCACATGCGCAACGTGCTGACTTAAACGATAGGTACACAAATAATTCGCGCGGCCTTTTAAAAGGGCGACTTTTTTAGTGGCGCTCAGTGCTTTGACTAAATTGGGTAAATCACGGTGAAACAACTGCTCTTGTAGTGCTTTTGAACCCGTTGAGATAATGGTTTTGCCTTTTGATTTTAACGCAGGCGCTAAATAAGCATAGGTTTTACCCGTGCCTGTGCCCGCCTCAACCACTAATTGGTGACGTTTTTTTAAGGCATCGTCAACTGCAACAGCCATGTCAATTTGTGGCTGCCGAGGAGTATATCCATCAAGAGAAAGTGCAAGGGGATAGTGGCACTGAAAAGTTGTTTGATAAACTTCGCCAATAGATTAAAAGTGATGGGCAGATTTTACGTAACTGACTTGCCAAGGGCAAGACTAAATGAGGAAGCGTTGCTTCCTCATGGTTAAAAGTATGATTGCGTTTAAATCATTGTCCTTGAATCGTTAATGTCACGCCCGATGCAGCTCGGTAACCCTGTAAATCTATGTACCAAGTTCCACTTTGTGGGTTATCAAATTGACAACTTTCTTCGTTACCATTTTTGTAGGGCCGACATAGATAATTTGAACTTGTTGACGCTGAGCCATAGTTAACATACAAATCTGCATCGCCACTACCGCCAGATATAGTCACCGTTAAATTACTAAGGCCTGCCGGTATTTGTTGAGTAAAGCGCTGCCAACTACCGGTAGCGACACTCATGTTTGTCTCAGTTCGGTCAACGTTTTCGCCGCCACCTGAGGTGCTATAACTTCCCGTGAGTGACACATTCGAAATCTCATTCCACGCTTCAACCATGACATGATACGTGCCAGTTTGAACTGACGACATCACACAACTTTCATTACTTGTAGAGGTTGTGCTTTTACAATCAAAGTCTTGTAATGTTGGTTTACTGCCAAATTTAACGTATAAATCGGCATCGCCCGAGCCGCCCTCGGTTACAAACTCAAGGTTACTGCTCATTGCGGGTACATCAAGTGTAAAGAATAACTGATCTTTTGCTGCGCCCGACAAACCTGTTTTAGCTACGCCATTTTCAAGCTGGTTAGTCGGCTCAGTTACTACATCACCGGCATTTTTTGCCATTTCAGCAACATAACTCACAGCTAGTTTTGCAAACTTACTCGCGTGAGCCGCATCAAATTGGGCATCATTTGATGTGTGGATCAAAGGGTTAATGTCACTCATCGTTGATTCAAATGGCATTGAGGCGGCAAACCCTTGTTGATACCAAGAGGCATGATCTGAGCAGCCATAACCACATTGATCAAAGCCATAGCTCACTGCGGGCTGGTAAGCATCGAGCAACTGCGATAAATACTGATTTTGCGATGAGTTTGTGTAATCTGTCATCATCACAATATCTGTGCTACTGCCGTTATTGCCAGTCATATCAAACTGTACCATGCCTACAACATTCTTACCCTGTGTTTTATAACTTTGAGCAATATCTTTTGAGCCCCTTAGACCTACTTCTTCAGCAGCAAACCCCATAATTTGTATGGTCCGCTGAGGTTGGTAGTTATTTTCCACTATTGCTTTTAAGGTTTGTGTGAGCACTGCAATACCCGAGGCATTATCATCTGCACCAGGAGCTCGGTCATTACTTGGATTAGACTGATTGATTGAGTCTAAATGGCCACCAATAACGACAATTTCATCTGCTTTTTCTGCACCAGGAATGGTCACAATAACTGATGATTGCGAAAAACTATGGTTAAAATACTCAACACTGATATCACTGCGGCTACTAGCTATTTGCTGCCAATGGCTCTTTAACCAATCAGCAGCATCAACACCACTTTGCACGGCATAATATCGGTTATGAAAGTTCATCATGCTATTAACCGTATCGCTCAGTTCACTACTATCAATCGATGATATTAGCGCGTTAACTGTCGCGGCATTATCAATACTGTAGTTTACTAGGCTCGCATTCATCGCAGTCTGCGAAACCGCATTTAATTGCTGAGTATAGAGCTCTGCATCTTCTAATGAGTCATGGGCTACAAAACCACCGCAGCGATGATAGTTATCGTGCATAAACTCACTTAAACCAGCGATATCCTGCTTGTTAACGCGCATAAAATTAACTTGATTCAAAGCTGATTTTTGCATCGCAAAATTGCTGTTTAGTTTACGTTTACTCACGGTATCTTGTTGAAAGTGCTCTGCAGCAAGGGCATCAATAGTGACCCAAATTGTTTCGTCTTGCGCTGCATAACTTAGTTGGCTCAGTGACAGTGTGGCAAAGCCTACTAAGCACTGTGTTAGGCGGGTTGTCATAATCAATCCTTTTATGATGTGTATTTTAATGAAAATAAAAAAGGGAGCCGAAGCTCCCTAAAAGGGTGGCTAGTTAGCCGAAATGGTGAGAGTTACACCACTTGCAGCGCTGTAGCCGCGAAGGTCGATATACCAAGTACCCGCTTGAGGGTTTGTAAATGTACAAGTTTCGCTATTGCCGTTTTTATAAGGACGGCAGTCATAGCTCGATGTTGTCGATTGAGAACCAAAGTTCACATACAAGTCAGCATCACCAGAGCCACCAGAAATAGTCACATCAAGTGATGAATAACCAGCATCTAGGTCTTGCGTGAAACGAGTCCAGCTATTTGTGCCAACACTTAAGTTAGACTCAGTACGGTTTATTGGTGTTACACCACCACCGCTGCCCGAATCAAAGCTACCAGTAAGTGATACACCTGAAATTTGATTCCACGCTTCTACCATTACGTAGTAAGTACCCGCTTGCACATTACTGATAGCGCAGCTTTCTGTGCTAGTAGATGAAGTACTTTTACAATCAAAGTTGCTCAGTGTTGGTTTTGCGCCGTACATAACGTAAAGGTCTGCATCACCACTTCCACCAGTTGTATTGAATTGTAAATTCGTTGCACCTGCTGGTACTTCAAGAGTAAAGAACATTTGATCTTTCGCTGCACCACTGATCCCTGTGCGAGCAACGCCATTAGTTAGCTCTTCATCACCGCCCGGAGGTGGCTCAGTTGTGCCACAGCTACTACCCGCACTTAAGCTTGAAGTCACACCAACCGCCGCAAGTGCCGCTTGAACATCTGCTGGGTCATAGCTTAAATCACACGCCGCATCCATCACGCCATTACCTGCTAAATCCCAGTTTGTGCTGGCTGTCCAGTAAAGTTGGTTAGCACGCGCCATCACAACAAATGCCTTTTGCGTATCCCAACCTGGTGTGGTTGCAAGGTTATAAAATGCCTTGTTGAATACACCTGAGCTGTAATGAACATCCATACCAGAGTAGTAATTGTTTTGATGGTCAATCGAGCTGCCATCTTGGGTGGGGTTATTCATGTAACGTAATGCACCGTTACCTTTAAAGATTTCCTGACCCACTAACCAGTCATTTGAGCCTTTCATGTAAAACTCAGCTGCTTCACCTGCCATATCAGAGAAAGCTTCGTTCAAACCACCTGATTTACCAGAATAAATAAGCCCTGAATTTTGTTCGGTAAAACCATGGCTCACTTCATGGGCCGATACATCAAGGCTAACCAGTGGATAAAACGTATTTTGACCATCACCAAATGTCATGGCACTGCCATCCCAAAATGCATTTTCGTAGTTATTACCATAATGAACACGCATTTTTAGCTGGAAGGTTAAAGGCGCGGTACCTAACCAGTCGCTATACATATTGAAAATAACGTTACCAAAATAATGTGCATCATTTAATGGCGAGTATGCTCCGTTTATTTCTTTAAAGGTATTTTCTGGGCATGTAAACGAATACGCTGACGAACCACTTGTACCACCATTTAAATTAATGGTTCTTACGTTAGCGTTATTCATCGTACAAGTACTGCCTGACTGAGTAACATCTAGGCTATCAAAATCAGTACCGTAAATGTATTTGCCGGTTTTTAAGTTACCGCCTGATCGTTGCACTAGCATGTTGTAAGTTATCGAAGCTAAATAAAACTTCACCGCTGTTTGCATCAATAATTTGATACGGACGAGATGGGTTATCGCCATACGTCACATAAGATACTTCATACACTAGGTGTGCAACGCTGTCTTCATCTAGCCAAATAGCTAAGCGGGATTGTTCATTATGCTTTTTTAACCCAACTGATTTAATTGCAGCGGGTGAGTTAGCAAGGCCCTTCGCCATTGCTTTTTTCTTGTTAAGTGCCGGAGACACTGAATCGATGTCGGCGGCAATGTCATACACTGCTGCACCATGTGCGCGTTTTAATTGGCCATTACCATCAAATGTAAGGCTAACCGTATCGCCGATGACAGGTAGACCTTGATACATCTGCTGATAACGGCGCGTGGTGTTGCCGTTACTGGTTTTGATTTCTTTTAATACAACTAAATCATTCCCTGCACCTAAACCAACTAACTGATTTGGATTTGCACTCAATACAGATGATGCATTGGTTTGCAAAGCTTGGTTAATCCCTGTTTGTTCGTTTAGGTATTTCTTGTTCGCAGCTACTGCACTTGTTGCTTGAGTCAAAGCAAAAGCAGCAAGAGTTGCTAGTGTGATTTTAGATAAATTCACGTTTACGCTCCGTTAGATTGTTATGTATTTAATATTTTCCTAGTAACCGGACTGCACTGTTCCCGATTAGTGACCAGCCTAGATTGATTGGAACGAAATTGAAAATGAAACAAAAAATTTACAAACAAAGTATTAACTCTAAACTAAAACCCTATAATTAACAGCAGGATAAGAAAATTAAAGTTTATTAATTGTTAACAAATAAAGTTAAAGTGTAAAATTATTGATACAAAATAATAACATTTGGTATACATTTGTACCTTTTATTTGCATTTAATATTGCTCATTTCATTATTTGTGGTTCAAAGCTGAAGGCTTAAATATCCACAAAAAGCCTGGGTACATAATTTGCAGCAATACCAAGTACCTAGAATTTAAGGACTAAGCATGAATACTGAGTTGATACAAAATGAATGGCTAAATGAGCCTTGGCTGGTTGTCATTGGAGGCACTGCACTAGCCGCTATCGCTTTGTTCTTATTGAGGTTTGTAATTATCTATTGTTTAAAAAAATGGACTCAACGCACTGACTTTGTGTTCGACTCTTTATTGGTTGACTCACTCTCTACACCATTGACCTTGTGCACAATGATGGTGCTTGTGATCATTTTTGGTCAGTTATTGAACACCACCGGCTTTATGGCTGAGCACCCCTTACCTATTGCGGTCACCGCTAAAGCCATTTGTATTTTTGCCTTAGTGTTATTTTTAGATCATTTCTTATTTGGTACCGTTGATTATTACAGTGCCCGCTCGGTGGTGGTTTCGAATAGTCATAGCATCATTAAAGGCTTGATCCGCTGTGCAATTGTGTGTGTTGGCTTATTGGTGTTATTAGGCACTTTAGGCATATCAATCACCCCAATTATTGCCTCATTAGGCATTACCTCTCTTGCCGTCGCTTTGGCTTTGCAACCGACACTCGAAAATTTTTTTTCTGGCGTGCAGTTGGTGATTGATAAACCAATTCGGGTCGGCGACTTTATAGAGCTTGAAAGTGGCGACCAAGGGTTTGTTGAGAAAATTGGTTGGCGCTCAACCTGGGTGAAAATGTTGCCGAACAACATGATAGTCATCCCCAATAGTCAGCTGTCTAAATCACGCATCATTAACTATTTTTACCCCGAAAAAGAGCTCAGCGTCCCCGTTGAGGTGGGTGTTCATTATGGCTCCGACCTTGAAAAAGTTGAGCAAGTAACTTTGGATGTAGCAAGACAAATCTTAAAAAGCCATGAATGGGGCATCGATGATTACGAGACCTTTGTGGTCTTTCATACTTTTGACCAATCAAGCATCAATTTTACGGTGATGTTAAGAGCAAAAGAGTACTTTAACCGCTTTTGGGTAAAATCTGCGTTTATCAAAGCATTACATCAACGTTACGCAAAAGAAGGAATTGTGATCCCTTACCCAATCAGAGCTATAAATACCAGCCAAGAATCGGCTCACTTTAAACAGGCTGATTGACCTAACTGAAGTTATCATAATTGCACATTCATCAGGTTTTTTTTGTCTCTTTTGAGACATTATTAACAGCGATTATACATATGCAATCAGCACCTTGAATTTTTACTCTAAAATGTCATAAAAATCGCATAAACACTGTGACATACCTATTTTAGAGGCGTACTATATGCGGCCAGAAAGTGACTGCTTTCTGCGTCTTGTTATACAAATATTTAAGGTCAAACAATGAATGCTTGGTACCTCATTTGTTTTCTTTCAGCATTAGCTATTTTTATTGCTTTTGCTAACCAATTCATCCTCAAAATGCAAACTACAATTGCTATAACAACAGGTTCTGTTGTTATTTCTCTACTTCTTATACTTGCCGTTAAAATGCTTGGTGATACCACCGCCCTCGAAATGACTCAAGTTGTCTCCAGTATCAACTTTAATCAGTTGCTATTAAAAGGGATGCTCGGCTTTTTGCTGTTCGCGGGTGCGCTAGAAATCAACTTAGCAGCCCTTCGTAAGCAACGGTGGGAAATTACCGCATTAGTATTATTTTCAACCATTACCTCAACGGTTATCGTTGGTTACTTAAGCTATTATTTGTTTGCTTTTGTTGGCTGGCCAGTACCGTTTATTTACTGTTTATTGTTTGGTGCTTTGATCAGCCCAACCGACCCGATTGCAGTGTTAGCCATTATTAAACAAATGCGAGCCCCAGAAGGTATTTCTGTGCAAGTTGAAGGTGAGTCTTTGTTTAATGATGGTATTGGTTTAGTGATTTTCACAACGATATTTTCAGTGGCCTTTTATGGCACCGAAGCTACCTTTACTGATGTTGCAGAATTGTTTTTAGTTGATGCAATTGGCGGTATCGTGTTTGGTCTGGTGATTGCGTTAGTCGGGCATTTTTTAATTATTAATAGCCGCGATGTGAACATTCGTTTGCTACTAACCCTGACCATTCCAACAGCCGGCTTTGCAGCAGCAAATATTTGGGAAATCTCAGGTGCCCTTGCTATGGTCACCAGTGGTATCTTACTTGGCAATATTACTCGTTCAAAAGCAACAGAGCGTACCGGACCTGAAGATACTCGCTACGTGAAAGACTTTTGGCATGCCACAGATAGCTTTTTAAATGCCTTGCTGTTTTTGATCATCGGAATGCTAATTGTCACTATGCCCATTACTCTTGAAGAAATTGGCTTAGGTTTACTCATGGTGCCTGTGGTGTTGCTGGCTCGTTTTTTAAGTGTAGGCACGCCATTTGTATTCTTTAAAAAGTACCGCCAGTACGATAAGCACTCAGTGAAAATACTCACTTGGGGTGGCTTACGGGGTGGTTTAGCGCTGGCAATGGCAGCTGCCATCCCACGCGATCAAGTAATGATCGCAGGCTCTGATTTACATGACTTGATTGTTATTGTCACTTATGTGGTGGTGATCTTTTCGATTATCGTACAAGGTTTGACAATATCGCCGTTGATCCAAAGCAGTATTCAATCAGCAGAAGCGAAAAATTAAGCACTGATTTTTACTTTAAAGGCTCGATTATCGAGCCTTTTTTTGTGCTTTATCGGAATACATTCGTGCGTCTGCAACAGCAAGTAATTTAGTCAGCGAGCAAGGCTGCTGATCTGAAAAATCGGCAATGCCATAGGAAAAGCTAAGTTCAGCCTGGTTATTAAAACTATTATGTAAGTGACTGAATGACAAAAATAAACGCTGCATAATAGCCTCGCAATCACTGGTATTTAAATCTGTAAACAAAATTACAAACTCATCACCGCTCAACCGCGCACATAAATCCGCTTTGCGACAGCAGCTTTCCAGCAACCTTGCAAAATCTTTTAGCAACCGGTCTCCTGCAGCATGACCGAACTGGTCGTTAATTGCTTTAAAGTTATCTAAATCTATAAATACCAATTTTGCTTTTAAATGCTGGCGAATGCATAAATCAAGGTAATGTTCAGCTGTGCTAATAAAACCCCGACGATTGGGTAATAAGGTAAGCTCATCTGTGGTTGCTAATTGCATAACCGCAAACTCACGCTCGACAATTGCTGCAAAGTCTTTTAAAACTTTAGTATCTTTATTGTTAAAACTGCGAGGTTGGTGATCAATAAGGCACAAAGTGCCAATTCTATTTCCTGATTTAAGTGTGATTGGGCAACCTGCATAAAAACGAATATTTGGGTCACCCATTACCAGCGGGTTATCTGCAAAACGTTTATCGTTTAAGGCATTTTCAACCACTAGGGGGTCTTTATATAAAATTGCATGGGCGCAAAAAGAAATGTCTCTTGCAGTCTCCGTCACATCTAACCCCACACATGACTTAAACCACTGTCTATGCTCGTCAATTAAGCTAATGACACAAATTGGCACAGAGAAAAACTGTTGGGCAAGGCGAGTGATTCGGTCAAAGGCGGGGTCGCTCTGAGAGTCTAATACATCCAAAGAGCGAAGCTCTTCAAGCCTTGCTTGCTCATTTAACGGCACTGCTGGTCGTTCCATTAGATTGCCTTTTGATCAAAATCACATGTATTTCTTAACCCTAGCAGAAAAAAATGGTCTATTGCATACAAACAATTTCTTAAATTTCTGCTATGCCCATGTATCTAGGTGTTTATTACCCTCTTCATCTTCTTCTATGGCATTTTTACCGCTTTTATCATCTTTTTTAGCAGCTTTTTTTCGTCGCTCTATTTCTCGTTTTTGGCGTTTTTCAAGTTCAATTCGCTGCACGTTCGCATCTTTTACGCCCGCAATGTGAAATGCGCCTTTACTTTCTAACTGTAGCCGTGTAATTCGACCTAAAAAGGGGATCATGATATCCATTTGTACCTCCTATCTATCCATTTATTATCGGCGGTTATAGCATATACTTTAATTTCGCAAAAAAATGCTTGCCAAATATTAGCAAAGCATGTTTATCTATATACGTAACTTATTTAAACAGATTTACGCACTGGTTTATACAAACGAGTGCAATACAGGAAAAATTATGCGCTTCAATCTGACAACTATCCATCATCACCATCATTCACCGGAATAGCCTGTCAGGTTTTTCGCTGAGAGGTTATTCCTAAAAGGAACCTCTGGCGAGCAATCAACCAAATTATTTATTTTCGCCCTGAGGTTCCCTCGGGGTTTTTAGTTTTTGAATTAAAGGAAAATGAATAATGAGCAATACCAACCGTTTACGAATCGCCATCCAAAAAGGCGGCCGCTTATCAAAAGACTGCCAAGAGTTGCTAAAGCAACTTGGTGTGAAATTAAATCTTCGTGAACAACGTTTAATCGCACACTCTACCAATATGCCAATTGATGTACTTCGTGTACGCGATGACGATATTCCGGGCCTAGTAATGGACGGTGTGTGTGATCTGGGTATCGTAGGTGAAAACGTACTTGTTGAAGTACAAGCCGAACGCGAACGCCAAGGTGTGGAATTCGAAGTAAACAAACTTTCTAAGCTTGATTTTGGTTACTGTCGCCTTGCACTTGCATGGCCGCAAGAACTTGGTCCACAAGATAAAAGCTGGTTCGAAGGTAAACGCATTGCCACTACCTACCCAGAAATCTTAAGCCAATACCTAAAACGCGAAGGTATTAACGCAAGCACAGTTATGTTAACGGGCTCTGTTGAAGTTGCGCCGCGTGCTGGTTTAGCTGATGCAATTTGTGACTTAGTATCTACAGGTGCAACGTTAGAAGCAAACGGCTTAATGCAAGGCGATACCATCTTAGAATCAAACGCATGTTTAATTCAAAACAAGAATCTAACTGATCAAAGCAAACTTGATTTAATCAATACGCTAATGCCGCGTTTACGTGGTGTACGCCAAGCAAAAGAAAGTAAATACATCATGCTACACGCACCAAAAGCAAAGCTTGATGAAGTATGTGACTTACTACCTGGCACAGGTCAACCAACTTTATTATCGCTTGCTGGTAGCGACGATTATGTTGCGCTACATATGGTTAGCAGCGAAACCCTTTTCTGGGAAACAATGGAACAGTTAAAAGCACTAGGTGCTAACTCAATTCTTGTTATGCCAATTGAAAAAATGATGGAGTAATTATCCATGTTTTGTTGGAATGAGGAAAATCAACAAGCACAGCAGGCGGTACTTACCCGCCCTGCTGTTACTGCAAGTAAAGAGGTTGAAGCAATTTGCATCGACATCTTAAATGCAGTTAAAGCACAAGGTGACGCAGCGTTATTAAAGATGGCAAAAGAGTTTGATAAGCGCGAAACACCTCGCTTATTAGTGCCAGTTGAAGAAATAAACCAAGCTGAGCAGTTATTATCAAACGAGTTAAAAGCCGCTATCGAAACGGCCTACGCCAATGTAAAACGCTTTCACCAAGCACAATTACCTAAAGATATTAAGTTAACAACGCAACCTGGCGTATTGTGTGAACTTAAATATCAAGCCATTGAAGCGGTAGGTATTTACGTGCCAGGTGGCAGTGCGCCACTGCCATCGTCAGTAATTATGCAAGGGGTGCTTGCACAGTTGAGTGGTGCACAAACCGTTGTGCTTACTACACCTGTGAAAGCCGATGAAACTATCAACCCTGCCATTTTATATGCGGCAAAACTATGTGGTATTAAAACCATTGTAGAAAGTGGCGGCGCCGGAGCGATTGCAGCGATGGCTTACGGTACAGAATCAGTGCCTAAAGTGAACAAGATTTTTGGCCCGGGAAATAGCTTTGTCACCATGGCAAAACAACTTGTTGCGCAAACTATTCCGGGTATGGCGATTGATATGCCAGCGATACCTTCTGAAGTGCTAGTGATTGCTGATGAGCGTGCAAACCCAGACTTTATTGCGGCAGATTTATTATCGCAAGCGGAGCACGGTGCAGATTCACAGGTTATTTTACTGTGTAACAGCGAACGCATTATTGAAAAAACACAGCAAGCATTAACAGAGCAACTAGCAAAATTAAGTCGTAAAGACACTGCCGAGCAAGCCCTTGCTAACTCAAGCTTGATATTAGTCGACTCGGTTGATCAAGCCTTTGCAGTGTCTGCGCAATATGGTCCTGAGCACCTTATTCTACAGCTTGCTGATGCGCAGCCTTATTTAAGCTTAGTGAAAAATGCCGGCTCAGTATTTGTGGGTGATTACACTCCGGAGTCTGCCGGTGACTATGCATCGGGTACGAACCACGTACTACCAACGTATGGTTACAGCGCGACCTATTCGAGCTTAAACTTACTGGACTTCTTTAGAACTTACACAGTGCAAACCATCAGTAAAAATGGCTTACGTGAATTATCTAAAGCAATTTTACCTTTAGCTGCAGCAGAGGGGCTTGATGCTCACGCTAATGCTGTTTCAATTCGTCTTGAGGCTATGAATAATGAGCGATAATTCAAAAATAACAACGCTGTTGCCAGACAACATTGCAGCGCTAACAGCCTATAGTTCGGCGAAAAGTGAAAAGCTGACAGGCACAACGTGGTTAAATGCCAATGAAAGCCCGTATTCACGTACGCCAAATATCAATTTAACGGATTTAAATCGCTACCCTGATCCGCAGCCTCAGCAAGTGATCAATCGTTACGCTTGCTATGCTAATTTGGAGCCAGAGCAAGTATTGATGACTCGTGGAGCTGACGAAGGTATTGAGCTATTAGTACGTACTTTTTGTAGCCCTGCTAAAGATAGCATTGCACTCTTTTTACCAACTTACGGCATGTACAAAGTCACTGCTGATACCCACAACATCTCGATTAACGGTTTAACTCAAGAGCTGTTATTAAAAGGCACAGTTGATGAGATTGTCACTGCGGTTGCTGATTCAAAGCTGGTGTTTATTTGTAATCCAAATAACCCTACCGGCAGCATGACAAGCCTAGACAAAATCAGAAAAATCACCCAACAACTTGCGGGTAAAGCGATTGTCGTGGTGGATGAAGCTTATATAGAATTTTGCCCAGAACAAACAGCGGCAAGCCTGATCAACGAGTTTAGTAACCTTGTGGTACTAAGGACTCTATCAAAAGCATTTGCACTTGCAGGTTTAAGAACGGGCTTCACGCTAGCCAACAGCGAGCTACTTGCACCTATTCGTAAAGTGATTGCGCCTTACCCTGTATCAACGGTGGTTGCGAGCATTGCCGCAGATGCATTAAGTAGCGACAACATCGCTTCAATGCGCCGTCAGGTGACAATTCTAAATAGCTTAAAAAGCAAACTAAAAAGCTGGCTTGAGCAATCACCTGCCGTTATCAAAGTACTGAGCGGTGAAGGTAACTTTGTCACTTTAAAATTAAAAGACAAACAATCATTTAATATCGCACTTGAGCAAGGACTCGTAATGCGTGCCTTCACTTTATATGGCGAAGATGATTGGTTACGAATTTCTATCGGTAACGAGCAAGAACTAGAACAAGTAAAAGTTTGGTTAGATGGCTTATCACTGACCAGTAAAACAGTAGAACAGGAATTATCATGAGCAACCCGTATTTATTTATTGACCGCGATGGCACGATTATCGAAGAGCCTATCACCGACAAACAGGTTGATAGCCTCGAAAAATTAGTGTTTTTGCCAAATGTGATCCCTGCTCTATTACAACTTCAAGCGGCAGGTTACCGCCTTGTTATGGTTTCAAACCAAGATGGTTTAGGCACTGATAGCTTCCCGACCGCTGATTTTGATATTGCTCAAGACAAGATGATGGATATCTTAAACAGCCAAGGGATTAAATTTTATGACGTTCTGATCTGCCCGCACTTTGATGAGCAAAATTGTGACTGCCGTAAACCAAAAACTGGTTTACTTACTGAGCTTATGCGCTCGGGTAAAGTCGATTTAGCACGCTCATTTGTGATTGGTGACCGCCAAACTGATATTGGACTTGCCAATAACTTATGCTGCGAAGGCATTTTGTATGACGGCAGCTGGGATGCCATTGTCACTAAGCTGACAACCGCAAACCGTGAAGGTCGTGTCACTCGTAATACCAAAGAAACGCAAATTGATGTGCAAGTTAATTTAGACCAAACAAAAAATGGCGAAATTAGCACTGGCCTTGGCTTTTTCGATCACATGCTTGACCAAATTCGTACTCACGCCAATATCGGACTTAATATTCAAGCCACTGGCGACTTACACATTGATGAGCACCACCTAGTTGAAGATATCGGCATTGCACTTGGCCTTGCCCTTAAACAAGCGCTAGGTACAAAAACGCAAATTGGTCGCTATGGTTTTGCACTCCCTATGGATGAATGCAAAGCAGAAGCGCAAATTGACTTATCGGGCCGTGCCTCGTTTGTATTAAATGCTGATTTTAGCCGTGAAAAAGTCGGCGACTTAGACGTACAAATGGTTGAGCACTTCTTTAAAAGCTTAAGTGATAATGCCGCCATGAGCCTTATTTTGTCGGTTAGCGATGGTAACTGCCATCACCAAGTTGAAGGTCTATTTAAAGCGTTTGCAAGAGCACTTCGCGCTGCGATTGCAAAAGATGCCACACAACAAACTGCCAGCTCTAAGGGGTGTTTATGATTGCCATAATTAATACCGGTTGTGCCAACATTAACTCAGTTCGTTTTGCCTTTGAGCGCTTAGGGAAGACGCCAGAGGTGATCACCTCACCTGAGCAACTAAAAGGCTTTGAACGTGCGATTTTACCCGGCGTAGGTCATGCTTCTGTTGCCATGAAGCGTTTAAAAGACGGTGGTTGGCAGCAAGCAATTGATGAATATCAGCGCCCGCTAATGGGCATTTGTTTAGGCATGCAATTACTTTGCGACAGCACAGAAGAAGGCAATGTTGATTGCCTTGGCAAAATTCCGGGTGTTGTTAAGCACTTAGATGTGGGCACATTAACCTCACCACACATGGGGTGGAATGACCTAAGCGTGTTAAAAGAGCATGCCCTTACCAAAGGGTTATCGGCACAAGATCAAGTGTACTTTGTGCATAGCTTTGCTCACACAGTGAACGATGCCACCCTAGTTAGCGGTGAATACGGGCAAGCTTTTTCAGCAATTGTTGCTAAAGATAACTACGCAGGCATGCAGTTCCACCCAGAGCGAAGCGCCAAAGTAGGCACGCGACTTTTACAAAACTTTTTAGATTGGCAGCTGTAAGCGCAGCAAACAAATAAGAGAAATAAACGTGATTATTCCAGCACTCGATGTATTACAAAACCAAATTGTGCGCTTATACCAAGGTAAGTATGATACAGCACAATTTTACCCTTACGAACTTGGCGCACGCTTACAAGAGTACGCAAACAGCGGCGCAGGCAAACTGCACCTTGTTGATTTAGAAGGCGCGCGCGATCCAAATAAAAAACAGTGGCAGCATATTCAAGCTGCGACTAAAGCGCTTAATGTGCCTTATCAAGTGGGCGGTGGTATTCGCTCAGAGCAAGATGTTGCTGACTGGCTTGAAGCCGGTGCTAATCAAGTCGTGATCGGCTCAATGGCCGTTGAAAAGCGCGAACAAGTAAAGGCGTGGATTGAAAAATTTGGCAGCTCTCACTTTGTTATCGCACTAGATGTAAATAAAACTGACAATGGCTGGGCACCCGCAACACATGGTTGGTTAAGTGAATCTGAGTTTGGTTTGTTCGAACTTGTTGATTTTTACGTGGCACTGGGTGTAGTTGATTTTCTGTGTACTGACATCAGTAAAGACGGCACCATGACCGGTCCTTCGTTTGCACTTTATGAAGATTTAACCAACCACAACAGCGAGATTAAAGTTCAAGCATCAGGCGGTGTAAGCTCACTTGATGATATTGCAAAGCTGAAAAAACTGGGCGTTGGCGGTGTTATCTTAGGTAAATCATTGCTCGATGGTGCCTTTAATGTTGAGGAGGCGTTAGCATGTTATCAAAACGCATAATCCCTTGTTTAGATGTAAAAGACGGCCAAGTTGTTAAAGGCGTTAAATTTAAAGGCCATGAAGTAGTTGGTGATATCTTAACGCTTGCTAAAGCTTACAGCGATGCCGGTGCAGATGAGCTGGTGTTTTATGAAATCAGTGCCAGCGTCGAAAAACGCCTACTTGATGTTAATTGGGTAGAGAATATTGCACGCCACATTGATATTCCATTTTGTGTGGCAGGCGGCATTAAATCTGTTGCCGATGCAGCACGTGTTTTAGAACGTGGTGCAGATAAAATCAGTATTAATAGCCCTGCAATTGCTCGCCCAGAGCTTATCAAAGAGTTACACGATGAGTTTGGTAAACAATGCGTAGTTGTGGGTATTGATAGCTTTTATGATGAAAACACTGGCGAATATTTAGTCTACCAGCTGACTGGCGACCCAAATGCATCAAGCCGTACTCGCTACAAAACCGAAGAATGGGTTAAGCGCGTGCAAGACCTAGGTGCTGGTGAAATCGTGCTCAATTGTATGAACCAAGACGGCGTGCGTAAAGGCTACGACAATGTTCAGCTATCAAAAATGCGTGCACTGTGCGATATTCCTCTGATTGCATCGGGCGGCGCAGGTAAGATGCAAGACTTTGTTGATGTGTTTCAGCAAAGTCAAGTTGATGGCGCACTCGCTGCCAGCGTATTTCACAAAAACGTCATTGATATTGGCGAACTAAAACAATTTTTAACTGATAATAATGTAGCGGCAAGACTATGCAATTAACCAAAGACACTCTTTCTCAAGTCGATTTTGCCAAAAGCGAATTGATCCCAGCTATTGTGCAAGACGCACGCTCTGGGGTGATTTTAATGCAAGGCTTTATGAATCAAGATGCATTAGCTGCCACTTTCGACAAACAAAAAGTAACCTTTTACTCGCGTTCTAAAGAGCGTTTATGGACCAAAGGCGAAACATCAGAAAACTACCTTGAAGTCGTCTCTGTACACACCGACTGCGATTACGACTCACTATTAGTACTGGCAAACCCACTTGATAACATGCCACCTTGGTACACAAAGCTGCTTCGGCGATGATGCTAAACCTAGCTTATCGTTTTTAGCTGAGCTTGAACAAGTGATTGTCTCGCGTAAAGACGATGATCCAAGCAAAAGCTACACTGCGTCTTTGTTTGCAAAAGACTTAAGTCGTAGTTGCCAAAAAGTGGGTGAAGAAGGTGTTGAAGTTGCCCTTGCAGCCATGAAACATGATAACGATGAATTAACCAATGAATCGGCAGACTTACTGTATCATTTAACTGTGTTATTGCAGCGCCAAGGCCTATCGCTGACTGATGTGGTGAGCTGTTTACAAGGTCGCCATAAGTAAATTAAGTTCAGTTAGATGCACCTTTTTAGGTGCATCTTTTTTAGTGTTTCTTAAATCCACTCTTATCTACCCTGTGCTTTAAAACATCACGGGTAAAGTCATGTTCACTAAAGCCTTTAAGTCCTGCAAGGTCACCTCCTCACATATAGTGTGATTTTAGAATCCATTGCAACAACAGTAAAAACGTGAATTGATGGTCAACTTAAAATAAATGCAATAAATTCAACAATGTATATAATTTCATTATTTGATTAGTAAGTCTAATTATGGTCTAATTCAATTGAAAAGGACAAAGAAGAAGGATTCTTATCATGAATAAAATTTCATTATCAATTGCTACCCTTTTAGCGATTGCATCAACATCAGCATTTTCACAAACAATTACTTTTACTGGCTCTGCGCATTGTAGTGAAGATACTGTGAAAAAAACTTCAGCTTTAAACGAGCTAATTGCTACAAATGGCGATTTATCAGCACTAAAAGAAGCCTCTTTAGAAAATGTTGGCGCAACCGCTAACGGATACTTTATTTTCAACCCAACATTTTCAAGAACTTCACGTTACTTCAATTGTGCAATTCCATTGAACGATAACATTGGTCAATACCAACTAACAGTTCACGGTACTACTCAAGGTTTAAATAACTCTTTTGGTGGTTGCTCAATTTCACAGATTAAAAAAGTAAATGATGGCAACAGTGAAGTATGGCTTAAATATGGGACTGGACAGGGTTTTGATTGGATTAGCATATCTGATCTAAATAACTCATCTAAACAAAGTGTTAATTTCACAACAAGTTTAGATAATAATTATCAAGACAATTCTATTCTTTCATTGACATGTAGAACAACTTGGCAGCAAGGAACTGTTTCAGTTGGTCAAATAGAAATAAATTATTAAACTAAAAAATTTGTCCTTTTTAGTAGGGCTTGATGATTCAAGCTCTACTTAATCTTGTATATCAGAATGTTAATCTTATCAAATCTTCTATTTCGTACATAGAAAATACAGATACATTTATGAACCCCACGTTATCGCTGTACTTTGTAAGTGTTGGCCCTATCCTTAGGATCCATAAGTTCAGCCTATTATTTTTATAAAAAATTTTTAAAGCCTTTAAACCTTTTTTATCATCACCTGCGACTAAGCTAATAACACCACAGATATTAAAGGGAAGAACCATGTTAAGTACAGTAAAAACACTCTCACTCATTGCCGCAGGCTTATTATCAGCACAAACATTTGCTTGGGGTGATATGTCACTACAAGACACGAAAAACCTAACGCTAGATGCAGCCTCATTAAGCGCTTTAAAAGTAGAAGCAGGCTCTGGTTTTTTACACATTACCGGAAGTGACAGTGATGAAGTAACCGTTAAAGCCGAGATTTATCAAGAAAAGCCTCATGATGAATACTGCTTAAACCTTGAAGCCAAAGGCAATAACGCAGCACTTAGTGCAAACGTCAGTGCGATTACCACACCAATAAGCAAACTCGCATTGATTTAACTGTTGCGATCCCTCGTTCATTTAATGTAAATGTGCACGATGGGTCGGGTGAAATTATTATTAGCAAAGTCGCTGATACAGTGATTAACGATGGTTCAGGTTCAATTACCGCAAATGACATTACAGGCACATTAGAAATCAATGATGGTTCGGGTAGCATAGAGGCACGTAATATCAGCCGTGATATTAAAATTCATGACGGCTCAGGTAATATTGATGTTGCCAACGCACAAGGCAATATCGAAGTACACGATGGTTCTGGTGGTATCGATTTAAATGATATTTCTGGTGATGTTGTCGTTTCAGATGGCTCAGGCAGCATTCGCGTTGACACCGCAGCAAACTTTGAGTTACTAAGTGATGGCTCTGGTTCAGTAAAAGTGACCAACATTGCTGGTAAAACTAAAATGTAAGCCTGCGCTTTTACCATATACGCAACTAAAATGCCCTCCTTTACGAGGGCATTTTGCTTTGTAATCACCAATCTTTATTAGCATTTTTACAAGGGCTTAGGTATCCTTTAGGAAACGTTTAAGGAACTGCTATTTAAAAGGATAGCCTGATATGAAAAAGCCACTCGCCGCCTTACTAACTGGCCTTGTTTTAACCGGTTGTACAGGACTAACAACTGAACAACAAGCGGCCATTGATAACTTAACCCCTTGCGAGAAAATTAACGCCCTATTAGGTGCTTACGACAACCGCTTTGAAGGCTTAAAACGTAGCCGTGTAAATACAAAATACATGGAAACATGGACAGCAAAATACAACCTTATTGCCGATAACTGTCAAATCACGGCGCTTGATAAAGACAATGTTACCTACCGCTGTGTAGGCAACTACGAGCAACAACAACAAGCTGTTGCCGATCACACCCGTGCGGTTAATTTTACCCAAGCTTGTTTAGCAAGTAATAATTGGCATCAAACACAAAAAGAGTCAGCTGAATCGTTACGCACCACGTTTGTGCTTGACGAAAACAACCCTGTTATCTCAATTCATTCGGGTAAAACCCTATCACGCAAACAGCCTTGGTCTACTACCCTTGAAATTGGTAAGCCAATTGAAGGCAAGTAATACACTTAGGAAGGCTAATAGAGATTAGCCTTCACATCACTATGACACATTCAAAAATACCAACCAGCCAATACAAAACAGATTGCATCGGTCAATGTCATCGCCTAAATGGTTATTGCACTGGCTGTGGTCGCAGTAATGATGAGATTTTTGATTGGATCATTTTATCTGAGCAAGAAAAGCAAGCGATTTTAAACACTCCTCGCCCTGACATAAAAGCGAAATAGTTCTGACACCCAAGCGTCATTAAAGCTTGTTAGCCTGATTCAAACTGACCATCAGGTAACGATAATGACCGCTATTTTTGTAATCAACTTAGCAAGTTCTACTGAACGATTGAACCGTGTAAGCCATGAGCTAAATGCACAAAATTTGGCATTTGAACGCCTTGATGCAATTGATGGTAGAGAGCTGTATGATACAGAGATAGCCAAGCACTATAGTGCTGATTTAAACCTAAAAAAATACCATAAACCCTTGAGTAAAGGTGAAATTGGCTGCTACCTGAGTCACAGAAAAGCATGGCAAACCATTGTCGATAGGCAATTAGATTACGCGATTATTTTAGAAGATGACTTTGTTCTCGACCGCTCAATTCACAGTGCAATTGAAAACATAAATACATTAAAACAGCCTTGGCAGCTAATAAAGTTAGCGGCTTATAAAGACCGTAATCGCGACATTGCTTTTACAAAACCCCTTGCCGATGAGCAACATTTAGTTATTCATAAAAAGCTTATGTCTGGCTGCTGTGCAACGGCTGTTAGTTTGGCCGGAGCAAAAGCGCTATTAAAAACCACAGCCACATTTGGTCGCCCCGTTGACTGCGATTTACAACATGTGTGGGAAACCGGTGTTTATGGGTATTCTTTACTGCCCTATCCGGTATCACAACCCGATAATTCACAAAGCGATATTAGGGATAGATCAGTCAAAGTTAAAAAGTCGTTTTGGCGACGTAAAAAACAGCAGCTACAAAGTGCACTACTAAACGCAAAATACACTAAGCAGTTTGTAAAAGCGCAGCTAGTATCAAACAAACAGAAAGGAGCCGCAGCTCCTCTCTTACCAATCAAAAATCATTAACGATTTAATTTACTTGGCTGTTATTTAGCTTGATTTGGGTGGTCAACACCCATCCATGCTTTAAACAATGCCATTTGAGCTGGTGTTGCATCTTTTAATGCTTTGACCTTTTTCTCTTTATCAAAGTCTTCGCTCAGTGTTAGCGTTGTGCTTTGCAGTGCATCGCGTCTAATGAAGTCAACAGTCACTGTGTCGCCTGCTTTGAACGTTTCGAGGCTGGCTGTTAAATCTTTACCCACATGCTTTTTGTTAAACGCGACGATTTTATCATCCGTTGTTAAGCCCGCTTGCCATGCAGCGCCACCACGGCGAACATGAGTTAGGGTGAGTAACTCACCGCTGTTTTTAGCAAACGAATCAATACTCGGTACTGATTTTGCGCCTTCTGGGCGAATTAAACCTAAGCCTACTTTTGCAAGTAGCTCATCAAAGTCGATAGCAGCTGGCTCATCCACATTCGCTTGCCACCAAGCACTGTAATCACGACCTGTTAGCTCTTTTAAAATCGCTTTAACATCATCTGGCGTAAAACCATCTGGTAAACGGTGCTTGTTATAAAGCGCACGGTGTACATCGCGGTAACTAATTTTGCCATCGCTTTTTTCTAGCAAATCAATATCGAGTGCCATTGAAATCAACGCACCTTCTAAATAGATATTAGTGCTGTAGTTGCGAGCGTGGTCGCCGCCTTGATTAATCCACTTATCAAAACTGGTTTCAGTTGCGCTTTGTACTTCACGACCCGGTGTTTGTAGGTGGCGATTAACGGTTTTTGTTAACGTACCGAAGAACTCATCGGTTGTTTCAATACCAGCGCGCACCATTAAGTGATCTTCAAAGTAGCTGGTTGAGCCCTCTGCAATCCATAATGTTTTCGCGTAGTTAATATTGGTGTAGTCGTACGGTGCGATACCTTTAGGGCGGTATGCTTTTACGTTCCAAGTATGAATAAATTCGTGTGCTGCGGTGCTGATAAACGCAAGGTAATCTTTACGAGAACCAAAACGGTCACGTGGGCGCTGGATAATTGTTGAGTTTAAATGCTCTGTTGCACCGCCTGCTCCTGACGTAGCATGCACCATAAATACATAACGCTCATACGGGTAGCTATCCCAAATTACATTACCAGTTGTCACTAGCTTTTTAAGGTCAGTTAGCATTTGATCTACGTCGTAGTTGCCTTCACCCCAAATAACGAGCTCATATTCACGGCCATCAACGGTGAACTTGTGTAGCTCGTTGATACCCGTTTCGATTGGTGAATCAACTAAAATATCGTAATCAGCGGCCTTAAAGCTGTGTTTAGAACCCGCATTTTCCATACCCGATACTGAGCGCCATTCTTTTGGTACATTTAGCTCAACTTTAACTGGGTCTTGGCGGAATGATTCGCTGAACATGAAAAAGCCAGAAGCATCAATGAAGGCATGGCTATCATCAATATGACGAGCACGTTTACCTAGCTCGTTAGCGTAAACTTGGTAATCTACATTGACTTGAGTAGGTTCGTTTAGGTGAACACGCCAAGTGCTGTGGTCAATTTTTTCCCACTCTAACGCCTTACCATCATCATCTTTTGCTTCGAAAAAGCGCACGCCATTGGCAAGATTTAAAATTTCGTAGCGACCAGTACGCCAAGCAGGAAGTTTAATATCTAAATGTGCTTGTGCTGTTTGCGGAAACTCAACACTTACATTACCTAGGTGGTGTTCAGGCTGAGTAATAGACAGTGAGTAGTTTACATCTGCAAACGCACTGCTAGAACAGGCCGCCAAAATAGACATGGCCAAAAACTTTTTCATAACAACTCTTTTTATTACTATCAAAATTACCAAATAGACTAACAATTGCGATAAAAAATGTGAATTAAAAACCGATAAACAGCCATTGCAACAAGTTTGATAGACAAAATGGCTAAGTTTTTGACTTGGAACCTACATTTCGTACTATTTTGTTGTAAACTTAGCTTATAGACAGTTGATTAATAACGGCGGTATTACTCGGTGCAGCAACAGCATGATCTTCTTAATAAAAAGTTAAAACAAGCAATCGATGCCCGGACGGTTGTTGAGGATGCACGCAAACACCAAGTTGAGGTTCTTTCTCAGTTTGCTGCAAAGTTATCTCTAAGTTGTAAGGGCTTAGATATTGAGTTAGATAATCGCCTCGCTAAGTTTAGAAGTGCTCTGAAAAAAGGGGTTGACTTTAACCTTCTTTCACCTTTTATTGATGATGTTCTAGGGCTATTAAAACACCAAGAAGCAAAGCAAATTGCTTTACAACGCGAACTTAACAACAGTGTCACTGATGCAGGAAAGCAGCTACAAAAAGTAAAAGGTTTACCGGATGATGCCCGTCGTTCTTTACGCCATTTGCTTGATCATGAGTTAAATAACATCCAATCTAACCATGACTTTATCCCTTTATTATCTAAGCTGGTAATAATTTATCATCAAGCTTTACAGGCAAAGCTTTCGACAAAAAGTGAAACTGAATCACAAATTAAACCCGAGCTTGCAGCCGAACTACTTAACCTAGCAAATGATCTCGTTTTAGAGGATGAAAGCGCTGAACAAATCAAAGCAGTAAAGAATAACATTACACATAACGACTGTATTGATGATTTACTTGATTCTGCTCTAAAAATTATCACGATTATTACTCGTAATATGAGTAAAGAGCGTCAATCAGCACAGAGTTTTTTGATCTCTTTAAATCAAACAATTGAAGATTTACATCATTCAATTGTTTCAACCAGTAAACATTCTGAGTCACTTAGCGCTGAGTACGAGTCGCTAAATAAGCAAATAGAAGCAAAAATTAAAAACCTTAATACTCAGACGCAACAAGCAACGTCAATATCGTCCCTCAAAGAGCTAGTCGAAGAAGAGTTAAAATCATTAAGTGATGATTTAATTGCAAAAGAAAAATTAGAACAGAGTGAAAGAGAGCATTTATTAAATAGCTTTAACGACATTAATAAAAGAATAAGTCATTTAGAAAGCAAACTCTCAACTTACAAAAAACGGTTAAATGAACAACGCTATAAAAGCTTACTTGATGGTTTAACAAAGCTACCAAACAGAGCCGCTTTCGATGAACGTTTTAATCATGAATTTCATTTATTTAACATCCAAGAGTCTGATGTGACATTTGTGGTGCTTGATGTCGATCACTTTAAATCTATTAATGATAGGTATGGCCACAGTGCTGGCGATAAAACATTGCAAGTTATTGCTAAAGCACTACAAAAATCAATTCGTAAATCAGACTTTATTGCCCGTTACGGTGGTGAGGAATTTGTGTTATTAATGACAGGCATGTCTATTGAAAATGCAGTTAGCTCTCTTGAAAAACTGCGCAAAAATATTCAGGCAATACCGTTTAAATTTAAAGATAAGCAAGTAGAAATCACTATTTCTCTTGGTGCTACCCAACTTAAAAAAGGTGATACCCCGCTGATTGCTTTTGATCGTGCCGACGATGCTCTGTACAAAGCAAAAAATGAAGGACGAAATAAAGTTTGCATTAGCAAATAAAGCCCTTATCTCAATGGTGAGGTCTTTGACACACAATGATAAAGGCTCATAGATGAGCCAGGAGAGTGCTTATGTTAAAACAACTGAATCCTACAGGTGTACTGGATTTACTATCGCAACTAGAAGTTGATCTACTCGAACAGTCATCCACCAGCGAGCGCTATAAATTATTTAGGAACTGTGTGCTCGCGGTTCTCAATGTGGGCAGCCACACCGATTCAAGCTCTGAAATTTACAATAAATACGAAGACTTTGATATTCGCTTATTAAGCCGCGAGCGTGGTATTAAAATTGAACTTGAAAACCCACCCGAATCCGCTTTTGTTGATGGCGAAATTATCACTGGTATACATGAACATATCTTCTCGGTTATTCGCGATATTCTGTTTATTTGTCAAAAATACGAAAAAGACTTAACAGAGCAAAAAACCATTACTCATATGGTCTTCGACATGCTGCGAAATGCAGGCGCACTGAGAGTAAATAGCGACCCGAGCATGATAGTTTGCTGGGGCGGCCACTCAATTAACGAAGTTGAATACAAATATACAAAACAGGTTGGCTACGAACTCGGCCTTCGTGGCTTAAACATTTGTACTGGTTGTGGCCCAGGTGCAATGAAAGGCCCAATGAAAGGTGCTACCATCGGCCATGCTAAACAGCGTATTACAGATAATCGTTACTTAGGTTTAACTGAACCAAGTATTATTGCTGCTGAGCCACCTAACCCGATTGTCAACGAGCTAGTGATTTTACCCGATATCGAAAAGCGCTTAGAGGCATTTATTCGTACCGCACATGGCATTATCATTTTCCCAGGTGGTGCAGGCACTGCAGAAGAGTTGTTATACCTTTTAGGTATTTTGTTGCATCCTGATAACGAAAAACAATGTTTACCAGTGATCCTTACAGGGCCTAAAGAAAGTGAAAACTACTTTATTGAGCTGTGTAAATTCGTTGAGAAAACACTCGGTAAAGCGGCGCTTGAGAAATTTGAAGTAATTATTGATGACCCTGAACGTGTGGGTAAAACACTCAAAGCGAAAATGGCTGATGTGCGTGAATACAGAAAGAGTCAAGGTGACGCTTACTACTTTAACTGGACGCTAAAAATCGACCATGATTTCCAACAGCCGTTTGCACCAACTCATGCTAATATGTCGAGCTTAGATTTACATTTAGATCAACCAACTCAGCAACTCGCAGCTAACTTACGCCGAGCATTCTCAGGCATTGTTGCAGGTAATGTTAAAGACGAAGGTCTACAAGCCATCAAACAACATGGCCGCTTTGTACTCAGTGGTGAGCCTTCGTTAATGGCTGATATGGATAAGCTGCTGGCAGCATTTGTAGATCAAGGTCGTATGAAGTTGCCTGGCAGTAAGTACATCCCTTGCTATGAGATCAAAGCTTAACAGGAGACTATGTGACAACCCAATTACTTTTAATAGATGCGCTAAATCTTATTAGGCGCATCTATGCTGTTGATAGTAATCAGAGTCATCACAGTGAAGAACATATGATAAAAGCAAGCTGTGCCCGAGTGGCACATGCTTGCAAAAAATTACGACAGCAATGTAATGCAACTCATGCCATTGCCGTGTTTGATGGTGAAAGAAGCTGGCGTTATCACTACTTTGAGGCCTACAAAAGCACTCGTTCACCAATGCCTGACACCCTCAAGCAAAACTTATCACGCTTTAAACAAGCAATTGAAGACACTGGCATTGTGGTGTTTTCACCTGATAATGATGAAGCCGACGATATAATTGCTACTCTTGCTTACAAGGCCGCATCTAATAATGTAGCTTCGACTATCGTGTCTACCGATAAAGGGTTTTTGCCGTTTTTATCTGAACAAATAGCTATCTATGACTACTTTAAAAAGCAATACATTGAAGTTGAAGATATTAAACAGCGCTTTAATGTACCCAGGCATCGACTTGCTGATTTTTGGGCTTTGGCAGGCGATAAAACCAATGATATTCCTGGTGTTAAAGGGATCGGTAATAAGTCGGCACAGCAATTAATTAATGATTATGAGTCGATAGAAGCGGCCATAAACGACGATGAGCTAAACCCTACTCTTAAACGCAAGCTAAGCTCAGAAATGGAGATGTTTGTGATATCAAAAAACCTCGTTATGCTGCGTACTGATATTAACTTAGGCTTTAGTTTAAAGCAGTTAAGGCTCAATTAGTCGCAATCTCGTAGCACAGTTGGCCAACTGAGCGTATACTGAAAATTCGCGTTAATTTTATAGAGTTACACATGTTTAAAAAGGTTTTCCAATATCTGGTACTTGGGTTAGGTGTTTATGCACTGATAGCAACCCTCGTGATCACTTTTTATAAAGATGATCCGCAAGCCATGATCTGGCAAGACCGTGAAGCCTTCAATAAGCGATATATTGCAAAGCTGTCTGTTGATAAACCTGAAAATCTAAATGCGGTGCTTGATTATTTAGGCAGCCCCGATCTAACCTATGCAAAACGCACCGAAGACAATGTTTGGCAAATAATTTTTTACCGCACTCAGCACGTTAAATCCGATGGAATAACGACAATAGACGAGTGCACGGGCCTACTTTTTAAGAATGGTCAGTTGGTGTTATGGGGGCCAAGTGCCTATGAAAGCTATCAACAAGAAACCTAAACGCTTATGATGGAAAATGTAACCCCTCGGGAGCTAGCGCGCTTATTTGATAGTACGCACCAATTACTTAAACTTTACCATCAAAAGCAAAAATGGTCTCAAATCTTCCCTTTATTAAGTAACCTTGCTGAGCGGTACTACCTATTATACCAAGCCTACCCAAAAGCGATGCAAGCGCAATTAAGCTTGTATGTAGCGAACCACGGCTACACCACAAATTTAGTCGTAAACCAATGTGTTGTAGCCTGTATTTTATGCCGTAGTCTTAATTACAACCAAGCTATTAGTGAGCAAATTATTAGTTGCTGCTTAGCTAATTACCTGTGCGTGCAATCGCAAAGTAATAAATTGGCAGCAAGTAAAGCTCTCACCCCGCAAGATAAAAAACTTTGGCAATGCCGTCATCAATTAGCAGCAAAACTACTAAAAGAGTCAGGCTCGCATACGCTACCTATTCAGCACTTATTAGCGCGTTTAAATAAATATAAACAAGCACTACTCAGTGCACCAAAAATTATGATTTACGATGGTGCAACAACCTTAGTTGCTTTGGCTAATATTATTGCGATGAATACGACTTATCGCGAGTCAGGTGGGCATATAAGCGTGTACAAAGCCTTAGCTGATATATATTTGCGTACACCGAACGAATTTGCACAAAATGCCATAAAAGCTCTGATTGCGCATATTGGCCCTTACATTCCGGCCAGTGAAGTAAAATATGCCGAACAAGTACTTATCTATTTAGCGACAGATGGACATGGTCGTCATATTTTAGTCGATGTGAGTCGTCCTGAAAAAATTCGTTGGCATCGCATCAAGGCAAACTTAACGACTTGTGCTAAGCAAAAACGCCTTGTAAAGATACTCGCTTGCTCTACACAGTTTGGTTTAGTGAGAACATAAGTTTTGCTGAGCCACAACCAATAAATGAGCAACGTAGGCAACAATATTTAACGTTAATTAGTGCATTAAAAGTATCAAAAGAATATAGCTATCAAGGTTTAAATAAGCTTTTAAGCCCCTACCCTGAATTAATAACACAGCTCACTGTTGCCGCTAAACCCTATAATAAAGAGCAGCAAAGAGCTAAAGACTTGCGCCATTGTTTATCTATGGTCGGATACGATAACGCCCCTGCGATTATTCAAAAAGTATTATTTCAACGCTTAGTCGCAACCACCTCTCACCCACTTTTTCAGCATATCTCTAAGCGGCTTGAGAACATGGTACGTATTATCCAAGCGTTATTTAAACACATCGATTCAATTCAATTTGAGCAGGTTGCTTTGCCATTGTATGCCTATGTTCTTTATCTTTGTGAACATCAAGCAACCAGTATTTCCCGTAAAACGGTATTTGAGCAAGCTGAAAAACAAGTGATTAGCCCTCCTCTTGGCTGTTTGTTTGGGGTTAGTCAATTAAACCAAGAACCACTAACGGTGTATTTAAATCGACTGATTGGCGATAACAGTTGGACGCAACATTTACTTGGTAGTGAGCAACATGATAAACAAACACTTGATATCAATGAAAAGCATTGGGTCGCGATTAAGCTATTTACTTATTATGTTTTTCAGCCAAAAGCACTTTTTAGTAGTTGGCAGGAACAAATTATTTTCGATAGTTTATCGGCCGCTGGATGGCAATCAAAAGCAGATTTTTATGCATATCTCAAAAACTGTGAATTTGCAGACAATTTTTAGATTGTGTTGTTAAAAAGTGCGAAAACGTTAAATAAATATGAACTTTAGTCTATTTATAGTCAGTATTCACAGGATAAACTGGCAAAAAGCTGAATAAATTGCTATAAAAGCCGCTTAAATTTTCAAACACATCCACGTAAACCCTCTAACAAGTAAATCGCATGCTATTTCGCGATAAGTTTACGTGTTTATCTACTCATAAATAGGAAAAGTAAATGGCTAAACAAACCATCACAGTGATCAAAGGCGACGGCATTGGTCCTAGCATTATTGATTCAGCACTTGAGATCCTTAAAGCTGCAGGTTGCGATTTTGATTATGAATTCGTTGATGCTGGCCTTGCTGCCCTAGAAAAAACTGGTGAGTTACTTCCACAAGAAACAATTGACACAATCGCGCGTAACAAGAATCACTTTAAAAGGTCCATTAACAACACCAGTTGGTGAAGGTTTCACTTCGATCAACGTAACTTTACGTAAAAAGTTTGGCCTTTACGCTAACGTTCGTCCTGTTAAGTCATTTGCAGGTACAAAAGCTCGTTACGATGACATCGACATCATCACTATTCGTGAAAACACGCAAGGTATGTACTCAGGTCTTAATCAAGTTGTTTCTGAAGATGGTAACGAAGCTGAAGCAATGTCAAAAATCACCCGTGAAGGTGCAGAAAAAATCGTTACTTTTGCATACGAACTAGCGGTACGTGAAGGCCGTAAAAAAGTAACTGCTGTACACAAAGCGAATATCCTTAAATCTACATCTGGTTTATTCTTAAAAGTGGCACGTGAAGTAGCTGAGCGTTACCCACAAATCGAATCAACCGAAATGATTGTTGATGCAACTTGTATGAAACTGGTTATGACTCCTGATGAGTTTGATGTAATCGTTACTACAAACTTATTCGGTGACATCCTATCTGACCTATGTGCTGGTCTTGTTGGTGGTTTAGGTATGGCTCCTGGCGCAAACATCAGTGAAGATGCTGCTATCTTCGAAGCTGTACACGGTAGTGCACCAGACATCGCTGGTAAAAACCTTGCAAACCCAACGTCAGTGATCTTAGCATCTATCCAAATGCTGGAGCACTTAGGTATGGGCGACACTGCAGAGCGAATCCGTAGCGCAGTTGCTGATGTTATCAAGTCAGGCGACCGTACAACTCGCGACCTAGGCGGCAGCCACGGTACTACAGACTTCACTCAAGCTGTAATTGAGCGTCTATAATAGAACACTTGTTTGGGGCTAATAAACTTAGCCCTTAACCACCTAGTAAAAGCCAGTCTACGACTGGCTTTTTTATTACCCCACTTAACCAGACACCCACTTTATCTAACAAGATTTAAAAAATAAAACTAGACACCCACATAAAACTAGACACCCACATAAAACTAGACACCCACATAAAACTAGACACCCACATTTATTCTTTCAATATACTAACCAGACATCCAATTTAATATTTCTCACTTCTCAAAATTATGACTAAACTTACACTGTTCAACTCATGGAGGAGAAGAGCATGGCAACCCCTCGTAGAAACTTAATTAGCGTTTCAAACACGCCTTATTATCACTGCATTTCACGCTGCGTTCGTCGCGCTTTTTTGTGCGGGCAAGACCCACTAACTGGTCGTTCATATGAACACAGGCGCGATTGGGTTGAAAAGAAACTACTTCAACTTGGTCGTGTATTTTGTATTGATGTTTGTGCTTACGCAGTTATGAGTAACCATACTCATCTAGTACTTCATATTGATATAGCAAAAGCAAATCGTTTGAATAATAAAGCGATTCTGATTAGATGGCACAAGTTATTTAAAAGTACATTCCTTTGCCAACAATTCTTAAATGGCGAATTGCTAACAAAAGCAGAGGTTTCTGCGGTTAATGCCAGAGTAAATTTATATCGAGAGAGGCTCAGTAGCATCAGTTGGTTTATGCGCGTTCTTAATGAGAGTGTTGCTCGAAAAGCAAATCAAGAAGATGACTGTAAAGGTCGTTTTTGGGAAGGTCGCTTTAAGTCACAAGCATTACTTGATGAAGCAGCTCTTGCAGCTTGCCTTGCTTATGTAGATTTAAACCCTGTAAGAGCGAAAGCGGCTGATTTACCTGAGCAATCTGACTACACCAGTATTAAATCTAGAATTAATGCAGCTCAAAACAATAAGCAACCAAAATCACTTATGCGTTTTGCAGGTAAACCACGTAAACATATGCCTAACGGACTACCTTTTGAGCTCAAAACATACCTACAACTCGTCGATTGGACTGACAGCTCAATACGAGAAAATAAGCCTGGGAAAATCCCAGAAGATGCATTACCAATACTTAAAAGACTAAACATTTCTACTGACAACTGGCTTACACTCACCACTTCCTTTACCCGCTCATTTAAAAATACTGCAGGTAAAGAACAAGCTATCACAGCTTATACAAATCATATGAAACGAAAACGAAGAAGCTCTATAGCTAATAGCTTAGCCTTATTTACTTAGTTACGCATTCTACACTAGAAATCAACCTTGCAAACCCAATCCTTTTAATTCTAGGAGCATAACGACTTTTGCAACTAGCGCTGACCAGTATGTAAAACTAAAAATTAACTCAGCACATAAGGCTGAAATTTAATAAATAACAATGAAAAATGACTATTCTTTCTGGCAATTCAGCTTGTTCTCAATAATTCACATCTTACTTAAGCTACATCTTTTTAAAAATAAGTTGGGTGTCTAATTAAACTGATTAAATATAAGTTGGGTGTCTATTTAAAAATATCCAAACCTTATTGTAGCGAGGTGTTAAAGTGGGTGTCTAATTATAAAAAAGAAACCTATTCTGATAGTAGCTAAGTTATTCGTGGGAGAAATGGAAATGAACTAACTATTGGTATAGTTACCAATTTTCCACACCAACAATTAAATGCATAGTTACACCCCAAAACAATGACAATAAAACATACGGGTGCAGAAAAAATATCAAAAAATGAAAATAAAGAAAAATTAATGCAAAAAGCCGCATTTGCGGTTGACATCAGTTTCCAAAACACTTAAAAATACTACTAACATTTTTTAAACAGCAGCCATCTAGTCGGCTGTGCATTTTTTAGAAGAAAATTAAAAAATAATGAATATTCGCCGTCACCTTTTAGTCGTCAACGTTCTCGTACTGGTCTTAGTTACAAGCCCAGCGGGAGGCTATTAAAAGGTGAAAGCACGCTTTTTAAAAAACCCCCGCCATATGCGGGGGTTTTTTTATGCATTTATGCTTGCACACACAGAGGAATGAGGATGAGTACAACTGAATACAATGGATCCGAACTAGTTGTTCGGGCACTTAAAGAATTGAATGTTAAGTATATTTTTGGCTACCCTGGTGGGTCTGTTCTTGATTTATATGACGCGTTATTTCAACAAGAAGATATTGAACATATCTTAGTACGTCACGAACAAGCCGCTACTCATATGGCTGATGGTTATGCCCGTGCTACCGGTGAAGTCGGTGTGGTGCTAGCAACTTCTGGCCCTGGCGCTACAAACTGTGTAACAGGTATCGCGACAGCGTACATGGATTCTATCCCAATGGTGGTGTTATCTGGCCAAGTTCCTACTGGTTTAATTGGTGATGATGCATTCCAAGAAACTGATATTGTTGGTTGTTCTCGCCCTATCGTAAAGCACAGCTATAACTGTCGAAGCGCAAAAGATATTCCAACAATCTTAGCTAAAGCATTTTACTTAGCCAGCACAAACGTCGCCCTGGTCCGGTTGTGGTTGAATTACCTAAAGATATGCTTAACCCTGAGTTAAAGTTCCCATTCGAATTTCCAAAAACAACTGAGCTTCGAACTTATAACCCGAACACTAAAGGCCACTCAAAACAAATTCGTAAAGCAGTGAACGCAATTTTAGAAGCTAAAAAACTGGTTATTTACTCAGGTGGCGGCATTATTCTATCAAATACCTCTGAGCAACTAACTCACTTGGTTGAATCATTAAACGCGCCAATCACTAACACCTTAATGGGTCTAGGTGGTATCAGCGGTACTCACCCTAACTTTATTGGTATGTTAGGTATGCATGGTAGCCTTGAGGCAAATAAAGCCATGGCAAACGCTGATGTTATTTTAGCTTTAGGTGCTCGATTCGATGATCGGGTAACGAATAACGTTAAAAAGTTCTGCCCTAATGCCACTATCGTTCATGTTGATGTTGACCCAACCTCAATTTCTAAAACAATTAAAGCGCACATCCCGGTTGTTGGCTGCTTGAAAACAGTGCTTGAGCAGTTACAAACGGCGATTGATAAGAGCCCTATTTCAATTGATCGTTCTGCACAAGAAGACTGGTGGCGTCAAATCATTAGCTGGCGTGAACAAAAATGCCTAAGCTACAGCACTGATGGCGATAAAATCAAACCACAAGCGGTTATCGAGGCAATTTACAAAGCAACCAATGGTGATGCTTACATTAGCTCTGATGTAGGTCAGCATCAAATGTTTGCAGCTCAGTATTATCCGTTTAAACACCCTCGCCAATGGATTAACTCTGGTGGCTTAGGCACCATGGGCTTTGGTTTACCTGCGGCAATGGGCGTTAAGCTTGCCTTCCCTGATAAAGAGTCTATCTGTGTGACGGGTGATGGTTCAATTCAGATGAACATTCAAGAGCTATCAACTTGCTTACAATACAATTTAGCTGTGAAAGTTGTGTCGTTGAATAACCGTTCACTGGGCATGGTACGTCAGTGGCAAGATATGATGTATTCAGGTCGTCACTCATCTTCTTACATGGAATCACTTCCCGATTTCGTGAAATTAGTAGAAAGCTATGGCCACGTAGGTATTCGCGTTGATCATATTGATGAGCTTCAGCCTGCTATTGAAAAAGCAATGTCTATTAACGACAGACTGGTATTTTTAGACATCTGTGTAGATGAAAAAGAACATGTTTACCCTATGCAAATCAAGCTAGGGGCAGTCGATGATATGTGGTTACGTAAAGGAGTAAAAGCATAATGCGCCGTATTTTATCAATCTTATTAGAAAACGAACCTGGCTCGTTATCGCGCATTGTAGGCTTATTTTCACAGCGCGCTTACAACATCGATAGCCTGACTGTTGGCACGACTGACGATCATTCTCTTTCGCGTATTACCATTACAACCATGGGTGATGATCGCATCGTTGAGCAAATCACTAAACAAGTGAACAAGCTTGTAGATGTTCTTAAGATTATTGACTTAACCGAAATGGCGCACATCGAGCGTGAGCTATTATTGGTGAAAGTTTTTGCCCAAGATGAAACCACTCGAGCAGCAGTAACGCGTGTTGCTGATGTATTCCAAGGTGCTATTTTAGATATGGGGCGCCACAGCTACACACTACAACTCGTAGCGAGCACAGAAAAAATTGAATCTTTCCTTGATACCCTGCGTCACGAATCAGACATTATTGAAGTTGTACGTTCAGGTGCGGTTGGTATTGGTCGTGGTGATAAAGCGTTAAAGGCATAAGCCTTTTTCGCTAGCGCGACAAAACGCAAGATACAAAAAAAGGGCTATAAGCCCTTTTTTCAATAATTAGTAAGTTATCCTATTAAGGATTAACTTGGTCTTTAAGACCTTTACCCGCTTTAAAGCTTGGGATAGTTGCTGCTGCGATTTGGATTTCTGCACCAGTTTGTGGGTTACGACCAGTACGCGCTGCACGCTCTTTTACTGAGAAAGTACCAAAACCAACTAATGCTACTGAGTTACCTTCTTTAAGAGAGTTAGTAACTGCGCCAGTGAATGCATCTAGTGCACGAGTTGCTGCCGCTTTTGAGATTTCTGCATCAGTAGCAATTTTTTCAACTAATTGAGCTTTATTCATTGTTAGATTCCTATTCGTTATTATTTTGCCTTCGCAAAACCTATCTTTATGCATTTTTGAGAAGTTAGCAACAGCAAATTGCTATTTTTACGTAATTTATTCAAAAATGACTACTATTTAACTATCAATCACAAGGTTAGTGACATCAGTATTAATAAAGACTTAATTTAACTTCCATCACAAAATTTTATGATAGCCAAACCATCATTCAATTTTCTCGATAACCAAGGTAACTTCCCCGACCTCAAAGCCAAACTTATCAATAGCGGTACGGTTTATCAAGCGTGATTGTGTTACCAAGTACATCCAATCATCGAAATTTACCACTAAAGTACTACCATCATATGGAAGCTCGACAGAATATGTCCAATGGAACACGCTTCCATTGCTCTCACCCTTTGCTTCGCCAATCACATCTGATGCTGTTCCTGTGATACTGCCATCATCATTAATGGTAATGTACCAAACACGGGTTTGCGTTTCGCCATCATCATAAACAAATTGCTCGTCAATCACTCCCTGATTGCCGTTCCAAGATGCTTGCATGTCAACTACCAGCTTACGTGTTAACTCGCCCTTGTGGTCTTGCACAACGCCGTAGGCTTTGAGCTCACCACTAAAAAACTGCTTAAAGTCAAACTTAGGCTCTGTTCCGTGATAATAATCAACATCTGGCGCAGAGCAGCTGGTAATTAACAATACCATAGCAAAAATAAAGAGTGCTTTGAGCTTAATCATGTTTCCCTCCAATAAGCTGTTTACGAAGTGATGGTTCAGACGTGTCGGCGCTTAACCAAATTGCTAAGAAGTTGTCAGCGAATCTATTATCATCGATCTGACCTAGCTTTTTATCATTAAAGTAGAAAGTACCAATTCCTTGCTCGTTGGTTTGAAACGACAAAGAATCGTTTTTTTTGATATCAGGCCAAAGGGCTAATAATTGTTTATCGTAAGCACCTACCATGTCATTGAGCTTTAAATGTTGCCATTGCTCGTTGGTTGCTTTGACGATGTCTTTCGCATCGAAATCTCGCAAATAAGTCAGTGTAAGTTTGCTGGGGTGTTACCAAACTGATACGAACCCGATGGGGTCTCTAATTTAGCGTTATAAACATCCCAAAACAGATACTCCATTTTCGCTTGGCCCACCGTTTTAAAGCCATTTGCATATACGCCCGCAGAGAACAATAACGCAGCAAATAAACTTAAATTAAGTGACTGTTTCATCGAATAATCCTTAAAGTTGTGTTATCAAACACTACGGAAAACCACTTAAAACTGATCATTTAGCCGCTAAAAATCGCTTATTAATAGCGATTATCGCCATAAACATACTTGCCCAACCCAAACCATAAACGAGCCAAAACTGCCAAAGAACGAGCTCAGTATTAAGCACTTCAAAGCGCATTCCAGCATAGTAACTAGCAGGAGCAAATAGCGCGCAAACACCCCAAGCAATATACCAAGGCAGCTTTTGTAGAAAGTGCATCGAAGTATTAATGGTTAAAAGTAGTGCAGCCCAAAGTACAGCAAGCCATAGAGGAAAAGGGCTTACTTTAAAGGCAAGTAAATTTAAGCTGCTGGCAAGCCATTCATAGCCCAGTGCGAGAGGCAAACCACATAAGAGTAGCCAACTATCTTGCTGGCGTTGCTTTGATAGATAAATCATCAAAGCGACAACAGCTAAAGCGGGTATCAGAGAATTATGTTCAAGGAGTAAGGCCATAAACCAGACTCCTTGAAACAAAACAAAGTTAATAATCGAGCGCGATATCATCGCCAGAATGACCAAAACGAGGTTTACGGGCAACTAAATGAACGGTACTGATAGCACGGGTTCTAAACGCACCTTCACAGTAAGCTAAATAAAATAACCATAAACGATAGAATCGCTGGTCAAATTTCACTTTGTCTATTTCAGGCCAGCTAGCCACAAAACGCTCACGCCAATCAGCCAAAGTTCTTGCATAGTGAACACCAATATCTTTTACACTGTGCACAACCATGTCTGTTTGCTGCTTTATTTGCTTATTCATTTCATCTAAACAAGGCAAACACCCCCCGGGAAGATGTACTGCTGGATGAAATCGGAATTTTTAAGGTAATGGCTGTAACGCTGATCAGCTATGGTGATTGCTTGAATAAGCATTGCACCACTGTCTTTTAATAAAGACTGACATTTTGCAAAAAAGCCAGGCAAATACTCATGACCAACAGCTTCAATCATTTCAATTGATACAAGCTTATCGTACTTGCCCTCTAAGAGGCGGTAATCCTGCTTTAATAACGTTATTTTATGCTCAAGGTTATGCTCTTTAACCTTTTGTTCAACATAGGCATGTTGCTCATCAGAAATGGTGGTCGTCGTTACATGGCAATCAAAATGTGTTGCTGCATAAATCGCAAATGCGCCCCACCCTGTGCCAATCTCAATCACCGAATCACCTGGTTGTAAATCAACCTGCTCACAAATCAATGCGAGTTTGTGCGCTTGGGCTTGCTCAAGGCTAGCTTGTTTTGACGGGTAAACAGCACATGAATACATCATTTCGTCACTTAAAAATGCACTGTATAAATCGTTGCCTAAATCATAGTGCGCCGCGATGTTCTTTTTCGAACCACTGGCAGAGTTTTTATTTTTAATGTGATTAACTCGGTGCGCAATGCCACTTAAGAAGGCGAATTTTGTCTCGAATGCATCTAGCTGATCTTGATTAAGGGCAAATATTTCAATAAGTTTAGTGAGGTTGTCACAATCCCAATAGCCAAGAATATACGCTTCTCCGGCACCCACACTACCAGATAACGCAAATGACTTATACATAGCAGCATCATTTACCGTGACCGTTGCGTGTAAATCACTTGTACTGTCACCGAATTGCTCTGTTTGGTTACCCTCTTTAAGAGTAATGCAACCGATGTTGATACTGTTGAATGCACCTATTACCAGTTTTTTATAAAGCTTTGTCATCCAGCCGGTCGTTTGGGCTTGTGTTAAATTTGATACTTTTTCCATCACATCACCTAGTTGAATTCTCTTATTTGCCCGAGTGTCAATAAATGGCACACGTTTGCAAAACAACTTCAAAGCATGAAGGTAAATACCTTTAAAAATACTTAACGTCATAGCCGGAAACTGTTTAAGCACGGCACTAACCTGCTCTTTCGTGAGAGGCTGCTTTTGCAAACGCAGGGTTGCATCAAACAAAAGAGTGTCGTCTTTTTTATTTTCAATATGAATCATGGTGTTATCAGAATTCATTCTAATATGCCAATGATAGTTCATATCTAAGTTCATGAAAGGTGATACGGAGAAAACCTTTTTAAAGTTCACTTTTTTTTCAAGGGGTACGACATAATAATGACGTTCATTCCAGGGCGTGTTGCTGACTTCAGCAAGCATGTGAGTGAACTCGCCATGACTAGTTTGGAAGAAGAAAAAGTTAACCGGGCTAAAATAAATTCCTAAACAGCGCACCTGTCCGAGCATAAAAACATGGGTAAATTCATCGTCAATGCCAAGCTCTTTAATTTTGTTAAGTGCACGCTGCTTGAGTGGCAACTGCATATCGGTTTGATAATTAAAATAGTCGCTCTGATTAAATTTAAGCGCCTTGAAACCACTTAAGCCAAGCCAAGGATGAACTCCATTAAGCTCATCAGGCTTAGCTAAATCGACCCACATCATATAAAGCGGGTATTTAAAGTGATGCTCTTTTACGGCAAAGCGCCTATGGCGAACATCACCTACATATATGGCGCTATTCAAACTCGACTCCGAGTTGCTTTGCCACATTTACAGCGCTTCTTACACCATCTTCGTGGAAGCCGTTGTACCAGTACGCTCCGCAAAAATAGCTGTTATTTTTACCGTCAATAAGAGACTTTTGCTGCTGAGCGGCAATCGACTGCTTATTAAATACCGGGTGATGATAGGTAAACTCGCGTAAAATTTTATCTTTTTTAATGCCATCAAGGTGGTTAAGCGTGACACAAAATTGCGTGTCGCTCTTAATGCCTTGCAAAATATTCATCTGATAAGTTACAACAGCAGCTTTGTCTGTGTTGTTATTTAACAGATAATTCCAACTCGCCCATGCTGCTTTGCGTTTTGGTAGCAGTGTAGTATCAGTGTGTAGTACCACTGAATTAGCCGTATAAGGTATCGCTGAGAGAACACTTTTTTCGTCTTCGCTTGGGTCTAATAACAGCTTTAAAGCTTGATCTGAGTGGCAAGCAAACACAACTTTATCGAATGATTCACTGTGGCCATCATCAAAATGAACATGCACATTGTCATCTTTTCGAGATACCGAGCTGATATTACTATTTAAACGAATTTTATCAGCAAAACCTTGGATCATAGGTTTAATGTATTCGCGAGAGCCACCCGGAATAACATACCACTGCGGGCGATTAGTGATGTCCAACAAACCATGGTTATAAAAGAACTTAACAAAAAACTCTACGCCAACTTGCGCCATCTCTTTAATGCTTGTTGACCAAATAGCAGCGCCCATCGGCAAGATATAATGAAAACGGAAAAACTCGTTAAAGTCATGCTCGTCTAAAAACTCGCCTAGAGTTTGATTTTCTTTGTAATTTTTTTCAGCATGCAATGATTTACACACATCATTAAAACGCACAATGTCTTTTAAAAGTTTCCAAAATTTAGGACGAAAGATATTGCGCTTTTGTGCGAACAAGCTCCAAAAAGTGTGGCCGTTGTATTCAAAGCCCGTTTGCTCATTATGCACACTAAAGCTCATTTGGGTCTTCTGACGCTCAACGCCCAAGCGCTTTAGTAGCTTTTCAAAATATGGGTAAGTTCGGTCGTTAAAGACAATAAAGCCTGTATCAACAGCGTACTCAACGCCATCAACTTTTACGTCTATGGTTGCAGTATGGCCACCTATGTAGTCGTTTTTTTCAAATACGGTTACATCGTAGTGTTTATGCAATAGGTGTGCACAGCTTAACCCCGCTATGCCAGATCCAATAACAGCCACTTTTTTCAACGTGATAATCCTTTTGCAAGCTTCAGCCAAAGTGGCGTAGGAAGCATTCTTAAAAATTTTAAAATGAAGGTAAAACGGTGCGGAAAGTGCACTTCTTTGCGCCTTTTCGCGACCCCTTTATAAATATAATTTGCCGCTTTTTCTGCACTCACCGCCATAGGCATAGGAAAGTCGTTTTTATCAGTCAGCGGCGTTTTAACAAAACCAGGGTGAACTAAAGTGACATCGATATCTTTTAAATCAACCGCTAAGCTATTAGCTAAATAACTTACACCGGCTTTAGACGCACCATATGCTTGGCTGCGCGGTAAGGGTAAATAAGTCACACTAGAACTTACGAGCACCAGCTGACCACCGGGCTTTATTTTTGGTAATAGCGCCTCAAGACAATAGCCCATACTGAGCAGATTGGTCGTGACTACCCGTTCAAACAAGCTACTGTCAAAATTGCGAGCATAATCAATGTACTCACAATTGCCAGCATTTAAAATAACCCGGTCAAATTGCGTATAAGCCACTGTGCTCGAACGAATATCTTGAAGGTCTGTTGCATCAAACTGGCAAGACTCAATATTTTGATGTTGGCTCAATTTAGCAAGCTTTTCTGAATTTCTACCGCATGCAATGACCTGTTCATTATTGTCTGCATAAAGCGTTGCTAATGACTCGCCAATACCTGAAGTTGCACCTGTAATTAATGTCGTCATTATGCACTCGCTCTTTTATCGATGTATTTCACAGCCGAGCCAAGCACGGGAATATGCCTGTAAAGCATAGCGCCTACGTCAAAATAGTCGCGATGATTAATTATTTTATCGCCAGCAAACTTTAAACGGCTATGGCGTGCAACCGAGATTGCTTGGCCTTTGTTAAGCTTTGGATGTCGATATTGCATAGTCCAATAGATAAACGCGATGTCGTCTTTGCCCTCGGTATTTTCAGTAACATAGCTGTCTTCAATAACAAATTCGCAAGAAAGTACATTGGCGTAAAGGTTTTTGAAGTATTCACGCAGTTCCCCAAGACCATTTACCGCATGCAAGGGATCTGCGAAATGAATATCTGTATGATAGATTTCATTCAGTAACTGTAAATTGTCTTTATTGAGTGTTTGATAAACATCAATAAACCTATCAAGGATCGCCTTATCCATGTCACACCTTAAATGCGTTAAGCGCTCGCTCTCGTGCGGCTTTATGATCAACAATTGCTGGCCAATAACTGCTCGACTTACCCTGTTTCGCTAGATAATCATGCGGAAAATGGATTTTCTTAGCAGGTATTTTTTCCAGCTCTGGTAAATATTTACGGATAAATTCACCATCTGGATCAAACCGCTCGCTTTGGGTGATAGGGTTAAAAATTCGGAAATATGGCTGAGCATCACACCCCGTACTTGCAGCCCATTGCCAGCCACCGTTATTAGATGCAAGGTCGCCGTCTATTAGGTGGTGCATAAAAAAACGCTCGCCTTTACGCCAATCAATTAATAAATGCTTGGTTAAAAAGCTCGCAACCACCATGCGTAATCGGTTATGCATCCAGCCAGTTTGCAGAAGCTGCCTCATTGCAGCATCAACTAACGGGTAGCCTGTTTTACCTTCGCACCATGCTTTAAAGTCGCTGTCATCATCACGCCATTTCACAGCGTTGTATTTATCATTAAAATTTTCGTACTTATTTAAGTTTGGATAAATCGCGATAAGATGGCGATAAAACTCACGCCAAATCAATTCGTTAACCCAACAAAATAAATTGCTCTTACTGCTGCGTAGTACATCAGGATGGCGCTGCTGGATCAGTGCCAATAATTGATGAACGCTGACAATACCAAGGGCTAAATATGGGCTTAAACCCGAGGTGCCTTTAATGCTTGGGATATCTCGTTGGTCTTGATATGTTGCGAGTTTTTCTTCAATAAAGCGCGCGCAAACGTGGCTGAGTGTTTCATCATCAACAGGCCATTTTTCTGAGCTGCCGTCTGAGACTAAAAACTCACTTGGCTGCCACTTAATTGGCTCGAACATCTGTGGCGGCTCAGCAAAATAAAAGTGGGTGTCTTGATAAACTTTTAGCCATGCATTTTTAAATGGCGTGAATACTTTAAACATTTCGCCGCTTTGATTTTTGATGCTTCCCGGTGGCGCAATCACATCGCCGTCGTATGCGTAAAAAGCAATCCCATTGCTGTCAGCGTGCTGTAAAAAGGCTTTATCTCGGTTTACCTCGTTAAGCTCATATTCGTTGTTAGCGTATACATTTTTTACTTGATGCTGCTCGCAAAATGACGCTAATTTTTCAACACAGCCTGCGTAATCAGCTGCATCAATAATATGTAATTCAATACCTTTGCTAGCTAAAAGCTCCCCCAAGAAGCTAAGCCTACGCTTTAATAAATCTAGCTGGATAGCAGCCACATCATGCTTTTGCCATTGCTTTTCAGTAATAAAAAATACCGCATTTCTGCAACCATTTTCGATTGCATGATACAAGGCGTCGTTATTAAAAAGGCGCAGATCGCGCCTAAACCAAAATAATGTATTCATTAAATTCCGTAGCGTAGTTTTAATTCGTTCGGATAGGGGTCAAGATACACTTGCTTAGCAAGATACTCGTTTGGATGCACTTTTAAATGATGCTTAATTAGCGTAAGTGGTACGTATAGTGGCACCAAGCCTTGGCGATATTCATCGATGGCATCACGTAGTTCTTGCTTTTCAATCTTAGAAAGCGATTTTTTAAAATAACCTTGCAAATGCATTAAGGTATTTGCGTTATTTTTACGTGAAGCCGGTTTTTTAAGGGCTGTCATTAACCCTAAAATATATTCATAAGCCAAAGTTTGGATATCTTCGCCATCAAAAGTGCCAAGTAGATTTCCTAGACTACGGTAAGCTTCGTAGTTATGAGCCATCAATAAGTACTTATATTGGGCATGAAACTGAGTCAATCGATGTACTGTGAGTGGTTGTTCGCTTAATGTTTGCCAGTGCTTGTAGGTATAAACACGCATTACAAAGTTTTCGCGAAGGTGAATATCATTTAAACGACCGTTTTCTTCGCATGGTAACAATGGGTTATGTGCCATTATTTGCTCTGCAAAAAAGCCAACGCCTTCCGAGGTGTTACCTGTACCCGCTTCATTGTAGATTTTAATTCGTTCCATACCGCAACTAGGACTTTTCGCGCAAAATACAAAGCCACTTAATTCTGCCGTTTGTTCTGTGGCAACGCGTTTACCGTATTCTGTTAACTTAGGACCAACATCGCCAGTGCCATCTGGGCGGCACACTTTAATAGTATCGCCAACACGCACTTGGCGGATAGTTGGCCGAGGGATTGGCAACCCTACCGCTACTTCAGGACAAAACTTTTTATATTCAACATGGTTAGCCAACTCATCCATGCAAAAATTAGATTTTTTGTGCCCGCTGTCAAAGCGAACCTTGTCGCCTGCTAAGCAGGCGCTTAAACCAATTTTAATTGTCGATTGCTGCATATAAACTCTACTAATAGATAAGATTACCAATTGGGTTCAGTAATTTACTAATACCTTTATTGAAGTGTAGGGCACTACTTACAACTGTAAAGCACAAGCACCCTTCAATCGTTTTTGGTGTGTGATTGTGACGACCATCTAACATCATAAAGTCACCTGGTACATAGTGTCCGTCTTCATCACTAAACTCCCCATTTAATAATAAAGTGAGCTCAAAACCTGTATGTGTGTGATCTGGAATTTCACCACCCGCATCAATATGAAGCAAGCTTGCTCGTAATGGACCATCCTCTAAATCAATACGAGAGCGGGCAAGCTTACCAATTTGCATAAACTTGCTGTGGCCAATACGCGTGAGCGCTCTGGGTAAGGTGTAGGTTTTGTCTTTAACATTAACCGATACCTGCTCTTGCTCGTACACTTCATCAATCGTTTCATCAGCGGTGATGGCATCAAAAAGTGTTTGATCGAACATATCATCCAAGTCGGTAGCTGATTCAGTAAATACATTGTCTGCATTTTTCGCTTCAAGCGCAGCGAGCTCTTTTTGACACACAGGACACATTTCAACATGAATAGCGACTGCAACACTCAAAGTGGCAGGTAAATTACCTTCACTGAACTTGGCAAGTAATTCGTTGCTAGGATGGTGCTTAATCATGGTGATCTCCCATTTCATTGCGTAACTTCTGCAAGGCTAAGCGAAGACGAGATTTCACTGTGCCTACGGGAATATTTAAATGTTCAGCAAGCTGTTCTTGCGACATATCTTGGAAATATACACCGCGCACAACCTCTCGTTGCGCAAGGGGTAATTTATCAAGGTATTGTTTAATCTGTTTATCTTCTAAATGGTCACTAAATTCGTGTTATCCGGCTCCGCTTCATCTATCAATGGCCAGATATCTTCGCTAATACACTCTTCTTTACTGCTTTTCATTTTTCTGAGCATATCGAAAGAAGCGTTACGCATCACGGTATACACCCAGGTTGTCGCCGCACCTTTCTCTTTGTGGTAAAGATGCGCTTTGCGCCATACAGAGGTAAGGGTTTCTTGAACTAATTCCATCGCTTGCGCTTCAGAGCCAAATTGTTTGATCCCAAAACGTTTTATTTTTGGCGAAAAATATTGGAACAGCACAGCAAACGCACGCTTATCACGGTGCGTTGCTACAGCAAATAAGGCATCAGCAAGCTCTTTGCTTGGTGTATCTGGCATGGCAGAATATTGACCTGTGTTAGGTTTACAACCGGTTTGAAGTTGTTGACTTACCATCTTTGTGTCATCCAATTATTGTCGTAAAAACTTATACGCCAAAAAGTTGATGTGAGATCACATTAATCAGTAAATTCGTTGTTAATTAGAGTATGGAGGAAACTTAGCAAGTTTTCAAAATTAGATTTAAAGGCAAGTTGTTGTTTTTTAACTAATGAAATAGGTAAAATTTCAAGCCAGCGGGCAACAACCCAAGCAAGATTGTCAAATTGTGGGGTTTTATAAAGACCAGCTAAATCAGGCTGATTTGCAAACACAGCACGAAGCGTGTCGCTCAATAGAGTGTTTTCGTCATTGATTGGTGTGTTTACATACCATGAAGGCGATGTAATTAGTTCGATGTCAGCATGGCGTAGTTGCTGCTTATCCTGATATGCGTTATACATAGACACTGCATGTTCAGCATAAACATCAATTAGTAATTGGCCACTATCATCTTGATTGAAGTCGGTTATTTGCACTAAACAACCTATTTCGGGCAAGTTAAGATCTGTGTCGTGTTGGTAAGTGCACAGCACAAAACCTGTATTATCTTGTACAGCTTCTTTAACCATCGTTAAGTAACGCTGCTCAAAAATTCTTAGCTTGGTGAACCCTTCTGGTAAAATAAAAACCGGTAAAGGAAAAATCGCACGCTTCATAAAGTCTACTATTCTAAAACCACATGCCTTTAATTACGTGCGTTTTTAATCCGCCGATCAATATTTCATGAAATCTTAATATCTACTTTGTACTCTAGAAGTTGAACCATTGCGCAACGTTACGAAATAATTCGATTGATGCATACGCACTGAGTAAACTCAAAACCGGTGCAACCATAAGTAAAAATAAGCTGATTTCACTACTCATTGTCTTGTTTCCTTACTGCTTGTTTGTTGCTTTAGGAGCTTGAGCAATTTTTACTTCGTCTTCTTTCGAAGCAATTGCATCTTCACTCATGTAAGTATCTAGTAACTTTTGAGCATCAAACTCAATGCTGTTCATTACACTTTCCTTCAGCTCGTTACTCGCTTGTTGAACATAGCTTTTAACAGATTGTGTAATTGTGTTGCTGATATCTAATTCAAAGTCAGTAGCACTTGCTTGAGTTGACCCTAATACAAGTAACGCAGCAGTAGTTAATTTAAGTGAGTTATTCATAATGGTATTCCTTGTCTCTTTAAGTAATTAGTCGTAATTACTTAATCAAAGGTTGTGCCATCCTGAAAATATTTTTTAATTTATTGATTTTTAACGATTTAAAAACAAATTAATTTTTTAAGCGCATTCAGGGTTGGTTAATAAAACCAACGAATTTAAATGTTTTGACCAATATTTAGCAAAAAAATAAGCATTGCCAACTTCAGCGCACACTTGTACACTGAAAATGTTTTATTCACTCATTTTTAGTAGATAGATATGACAGAACAACTCCCTTATTCACGCCAAGAAGAACAACTTAACGTGCTTACTCACGGCATGGGAGTCCTGTTTGCGGTATATGTACTGTGGGACTTAATTTCACAATCTAAAGTTGTGTCAGCTACGGTAAGTGCCATCGTGTACGGCTCAAGCCTACTGGTATTATTTTTAGCCTCGACCTTATATCACGCCAGTACCAGAGAGCGTATACGAGCCATTTATAAAAAATGTGACCACTGTGCGATTTACTTGCTTATTGCCGGTACCTACACGCCTTATTTAGTTATTTCGTTATCTGGGGCTTGGGCAATTGCCGCTTTGGTATTTATTTGGTCTTTAGCGCTGAGTGGGGTTGCGTATAAATTACTGGTCAAAAACACGAATAAGAAAGTCTCTCTCGCTACCTATTTATTGATGGGCTGGTTTGCCTTAGCACTTGTTTACCCACTTTATTTGAACCTTGATTTAAGCGCTTTATGGTGGCTGCTAGCTGGCGGGATTGCCTACAGTTTAGGTACTGTGTTTTACAGCGCTAAAACCCGCCATTACAGTCATGCAATTTGGCATGTATTCGTGTTAGTTGGCTGTGTTTGTCACTACTTATCAATTAGCTTGTATGTATATTAGTCCCACTGGTACAGGCGCATGTTAATTTTAGCTTTATTAAAGGTAACACCTTCACTGAGTAGTTTTTGTCGTTGCTCAAGATACTTATTGCTGCCTTCAGGAAACGATATTTTACCCTGACTATTAACCACCCGATGCCACGGAATGCTTAATCCCTCGGGCATCACTTTTAATAACCGCCCCACCAACCTTGAGTTATTAGGGTATCCCGCAAGCTTTGCTACTTGCCCATAACTGGCAACTTTCCCCTCAGGAATGGCACAAATAATGGTATAAATTAACTCTTCTTTAGTTGCCTGCTGCACGACTCGACTCCAAATAGTGTTTACTAACCTCGCTAAAATCTTGCCAAATAGCTCTTGCAACAGGGTCATGATGAACCGAGTGCTGTCTAAATACACGAATTTCTGCACCAAACTGGTGTTCACGATCGATTATTTTAATTTGTTGTAATAAACCAGCGTCGATTTCTGCTTGGCAATGTTGCAAACTGATCATTGCCCAGCCTGCACCAGAGAGTAAAAACGACTTAACACTGGTTATATCGTCAATTTTCATTAATGCAGAGCCTAAGGTATAAGAAAGCCTATCGCTATCAAAGCTCAAGTCGCTTTCAAACATGGCTAAACACGGGTAATTTTGAATTTCTGAAAAGGTGATTGAACTTGGCACCACATCAGGCGCGCTGACAATACCTATATCAAATTTACCAATTGGCAAACTTTCTAGATCCCCTGTTGCATGAAACAAATCAAACCAAGGGCCAATTCCTAAATCAGCCTCATGGCTATTAACTTGCTCAAGAGATACAAAACGTTTACCTGAAGAAATACTAAACTCTGTACTGGCAAAACGTTTAAATGTACGACTGATCACTTGGTTATAGCTGTTTTGATGACAAAGTTGCTCGTAGCATATTTTGTAATTGGCCTCATTACCTAATGCAAGCTCTTTAGCGAGTGAGCTTAACTCACTGTTTGCATTAAGCAATTGTCGGGCTTCTCGATAAAAAATTCGGCCTTTTTCAGTTAAGTGTAATCGATATTGACTACGGTCTAGCAGCTCAAAACCTAGCTCTGACTCCAGCTTCTTAATCGCTAGCGTGAGCGCAGGTTGAGTCTTATGCAATTTAAGTGCGGCTTGACTCAAACTAGAGCTTTGCACAATAGCATCTAGAATGATTAATTGATTTAAATTCATTAATGGCAAACTATATAAATAAAACTTATGCTGTTTCTAAAATTTAATAATTTTTATTTTATATCTTTGCAGCGTATCCTGCAGCAAATTTATGCTTTCTTATCTATGGAGAAGACAATGAGATTGGCACCCGCCGTGTTAATGAGCAGTATGTTTCTGTTACTTGCGGCATGTTCAGAGCAAGCACAACAAGGTGAAGCAGAGCCGGTAGTTCGCCCTGTAAAACTGTTTAATATTGGTAATAATTCGGAGCAGAGCATTCGCAGCTTTCCTGCTGAAGTGGTTGCTAACCAAGGATCTTACCTTGCCTTTCGAGTAAATGGTGAGTTACTTGAGTTCCCTGCTCTTGCGGGCCAACACGTTGAGAAAGACCAGCTTTTAGCCAAACTGGATCCTGAAGATTTTCAACTGCAATATGATGAGCGCAAAGCACGTTATGAACTTGCAGCGTCTCAACTTGAGCGTGTGCAAAAGCTATTTAACCGCTCAATTGCCAGCCAATCTGAGTTAGACCAAGCCCTTGCTAATAAACAAGTTGCTGAGTCAGCGCTTAAAATTGCCAAAACCAACCTAGATAATAGCGAATTACGCGCGCCGTTCGCGGGTACTGTGGCAAAGGTATTTGTGAAAAACTTTGAAAACATTCAAGCAAAACAAAACATCCTACGCCTTGAAACCCGCGACCTAATGGATGTGGTTATTCAAGTGCCTGAAAAACTCATTGCACGCATCGATAAAGACGTTCACTATCAACCTGATGTTGTATTTGATGGTTATCCAAACAAGTCATATCAATTAACCATTAAAGAGTTTGATACCCAAGCCGACCCAATTACTTTAACGTATAAAGTTGTGTTTTCATTACCTGTGCCAGAAGATTTTAATCTACTTGCCGGTATGACTGGCCGCGTTGATATAGACTTAAGCAAAATCACCAGTTCACAATCACCTTATACATTGCTGCCTGTTGAGGCGGTATTCTCAGAGCCTACTGAGTCTGAAAACGACAACAGCTTTGTGTGGATTTATGACGAAAACACCGGTTTAGTGCACAAGCAAGCTGTTGAAGTTGGCCAATTACACCGTGATGGCATTGAAGTACTATCAGGTATTAAAGAAGGCCAAATCGTTGTGGCTGCTGGTGTGCACTTTTTAGAAGAAGGCATGAAAGTGCGTCCATGGCAAAAAGAGCGAGGCTTATAATGAGCTTTGCTGCACTCGCTATTGAAAGAAAAGTCATTAGCTGGATGTTCGCGCTGTTTCTACTTATTGGTGGAACCGTCGCTTACTTTGGCTTAGGACAACTTGAAGACCCTGAATTCACCCTAAAAAAAGCCATGGTGATCACCCTTTATCCGGGCGCGTCACCGCAGCAGGTTGAAGAAGAAGTCACCTTCCCTATTGAAAATGCAATTCAACAGCTGCCGTATGTTGATTACGTAACCAGTATTTCATCACCGGGTAAATCGCAAATTACCGTCGAAATGAAAAGCAATTACCGTAAACAAGACTTACGCCAAATATGGGACGAACTGCGTCGGAAAATTAACGATCAAGCATCGTCGATGCCCTCTGGTGTTTATCCAAGCAAGATTATGGATGACTTTGGCGATGTATACGGGGTGATGTATGCAGTCAGTGGCGATGGTTATTCTTACGATGAGCTTAAAGATTACGTTGATTATTTAAAACGTGAACTCGTTTTAGTCGATGGCGTTAGTAAAGTAACCGTGGGTGGTGAGCAACAAGCACAAGTCATGGTTGAGATTTCAACCCGCAAGCTTGCTCAGTTAGGTATTTCGCCTAATCGTATTTATCAGCTTTTACAAACTCAAAATAGCGTGTCGAACGCTGGTAAAGTGCGTGTTGGCGATGAATCAATTCGCTTACACCCAACCGGTGAATTTAAAGACGTAAAAGAGCTCGAAAACTTACTTATTTCTAAGCCAGGTGAAAATGAGCTTATTTACTTAGGTGATGTTGCTACCGTTTTTCGTGAGTACGCCGAAGTCCCTAACAATATTATTCGCTATAACCAGCAGCAAGCATTACTGGTAGGCGTGTCATTTAGCACAGGCGTTAACGTTGTTGATGTAGGCGCAAATATTGATGCCCATTTAGCGTCACTGGAATATCAACGACCACATGGTATGGAAATAAACAGCGTTTATAACCAACCTGCTGAAGTAGAAAAGTCAGTAAGTGGCTTTATTATCAGCCTACTTGAAGCCGTTGCCATTGTTATTATCGTGCTTTTAGTCTTCATGGGCTTTAAGAGCGGCGTATTGATTGGTGTAATACTGCTACTGACCGTACTAGGTACCTTCATTTTCATGAAGTTATTTGCCATTGATTTACAGCGAATTTCGCTTGGTGCTTTAATCATTGCCTTAGGGATGCTGGTAGATAATGCCATTGTCGTAACCGAAGGCATATTAATAAACCTCAAACGCGGACAAACAAAACTGCAAGCGGCGACTAACATTGTTAATCAAACCAAGTGGCCATTACTGGGGGCTACGGTTATTGCAATTACTGCCTTTGCACCGATTGGCTTGAGTTCAGATGCCAGTGGTGAGTTTGCTGGCAGCTTGTTCTGGGTGTTATTTATTTCCTTGTTACTAAGCTGGATCACAGCTATTACCTTAACGCCTTTTTTCGCTGATTTAATGTTTAAACAAGCCACTGAAAAACAGCCGCATCACGATGAAGACCCTTATCAAGGTGTTATTTTCAATGTTTATAAAGGCGTGTTGCATACAGCAATGCGTTACCGTAAAACTACGCTACTGCTGATGGTGATCCTGCTTGTTAGCTCAGTTTATGGCTTTAAATTTATCAAGCAGTCGTTCTTCCCTGCATCGAATACTCCTATGTTTTATGTTGATTATTGGCATACGCAAGGCGCTGATATTCATACCACTATGGATGGTGTTGCAAAGCTCGAAAAATTCTTACAAGCCGACCCACTGGTTGAAGAAATAACCACAACGGTTGGTCAAGGTGCACCGCGTTTCATGCTGACTTACGCACCTGAAAAATCATACCCAGCCTATGGACAATTGATTATTCGAGTAAAAGACCGCGAAGCTGTTACAACCATGATCAAAAAAGTACGCGATTACCAACACGAGCATGTACTTGATGCTCAGCTCAAAGTAAAACGTATGGAAATTGATCCATCAACAGATGCAAAAATTGAAGCGCGTTTTTCTGGTGCTGATCCTGTGGTACTTCGCCAATTAGCAAAAGAGGCGAAAGACATTCTGCATCAAGATGCGGGGGCATTTAATATTCGTGACGATTGGCGTGCTCGCTCGAAGTTAATTCGTCCGCAATTTAACGAGCAAAAAGCCCGTCGTTTAGGGATTGCCAAATCTGACCTTGATCAGCTGCTGTTAACTAGCTTATCGGGTAAACAAGTGGGCGTATATAAAGACGGCACGCAAATGCTGCCAATTATTGCTCGCTCACCTGCTGAAGAGCGTTTAAACGTTGAAAGCTTGCGTGACTTACAAATTTACAGCCCTGTGTTAGGTGTTTTTGTACCGGTGACACAAGTAGTTGATGATTTTATTGTTGAATGGGAAGACAGCTTGATCATGCGACGTGACCGTAAGCGTACCATCACTGTAATGGCTGACCACGATGTTATTGGCGATGAAACTCCAGCGAAGCTGTTTGCACGTGTTCGCAAAGACATAGAAGCTATTGAACTACCTCGTGGCTATGAATTGCAATGGGGCGGCGAATATGAGTCATCAACAGATGCGCAAAAAGCGATTTTTGGCTCATTACCTCTTGGTTACTTAGCCATGTTCGCTATAACTGTATTGCTGTTCAATTCAGTTAAAAAGCCTCTAGTGATTTGGGCAACAGTGCCACTTGCCATTGTGGGTGTATCAGCTGGTTTATTACTAATGAATGCAGCATTTAGCTTCATGGCATTGCTTGGCTTACTGAGCTTAAGCGGTATGCTCATCAAAAACGGCATTGTATTAGTTGATCAAATTAACCTTGAACTTGATAGCGGCAAAGCCCCTTACAAAGCAGTATTTGACTCAGGTGTAAGCCGTGTTCGCCCTGTAGCTATGGCAGCAATTACCACCATTTTAGGCATGATCCCACTGCTATTTGACGTATTCTTCCAGTCAATGGCGGTAACCATTATGTTTGGTCTTGGTTTTGCGACAGTGCTAACACTGATTGTTGTGCCTGTGCTCTATACCATGCTGTTTAAGATCAAAGTACCTAAACAGCGTCACGCCAATTAATACAGATTGACTCTCAACCAAAAGCCCTATCAGCAAACTGTTAGGGCTTTTTCTTTATTACCTATTATTTTAAAAGGTAATAAAATCCTCCACAGCCAGCAAATAAAAATAAGCAACACCAAAAATAAAAACGCACTGGTTCTTGGTGCTTATGGGTGGTGCTAATGCTCCCTGTATAACTTCGGCTACCTACACGAATTTTATTCGTTAGTAATCCCAACACCCCATAACCAACAAACAATAGAGATGCAATAAAGATAAATGCATTCTGAAAAGTAGCCATTGATAACCCAGTTTATTAGTCGTGAAACATTGGTCAGCTATCAATCATTAACTTATTTATTATTCTCGGTAAAGTCGGGTGCCGAGAGCTCGCCAGTGTCTAATAAATTTTTGTTATTTAAGGTGGGTTAAGGTGGGTGTCTAGTTAACGTTATTTAAGATGGGTGTCTAGTTACTTTTAAAGTGGATTTCCATTTAAAGTGGGTGTCCATTTTTGGGGAAGCGCACTAGCTTTCGTGAAATTTATTTAACGTGGCTATCCATTTTGATGATCTGGTTATGGCTCTAAATAAAGTGGGTGTCTGTTTAATGATTAACTTATCAGCTTGTGTGCTAACCTATTTCTGCTGATTTAGTACTTGAAGAATTAAGATGTTTAGAAGTGGTTTTTACTTATTGATTGCAATACTCAGTGGTACTTTAAGTGCCAATGAAAAAGCATACTATCAGCATGAGTCTAATGTGGCTTTTCACGTTGCCGTTGAAACTTTATCTGATGCTATTTTAGCAATTGAAGGACAAAATGGATTGATATTTAACTCAAGATGGATTTTTGGGGAAATCGGCACGCCAATCGCAGATATTTGTGAAGGGCAACAATCAGCCGATTTTGAACTTGGGTGTGATTCTGTTTCAAGCCGCGCTGTTGAATCTCATTACGGCTTTCCACAATACAGTCAGATTGCTCTGTATTTTAGACCTAACTTGATTGTGAATGGACTCAAATTGATTGAAGCAAGTGTCAAAAACAATGAAATAGCGCTATTAGTATTTGAAGATGACAATACAAAAGAGCTATTCTTTGTAAGAAAACATCAACTTATCGATATTATCTCGAAAAAACTCACTAAAAAAGAATTTAAACAGAAAAGAGACCGTCTTGAAGATGATGCTATTTACCCTAATAAAGGCTAAGGTTGAAATCAGTATCATTTAGAACCCTGAGGGAACCAGTAAAGACTAGTCAGGGCTCTAATGCGCTGAAGCTTACTTTTTCAGGCTTAATGTACCTGTACGTTTAGTACTGCTACGCTTCGTTTGATTTGGTTTTGATGAGTGTGGATTGCCAGCTTTTGATCTTGATTGACCTTGCTTGGCATCATTGCGTGCTTTTTTCACGTATTTAGAAAAGTCGCGCTTTTTTTCTTCTTCATTGCGTGGCTTTTGCTTCGCACGAGCTTGCGTTGGCTGTTTGTTTTCATCAATTGAACGCTCTTCCGTTTTACCTGAGTCGGCAATTGAGTTATTGATCTCAGCCATTTCTTGTTCGGTTAAGTGACGCCACTGCCCTACTTTTAAACCCTTTAGGGTCACGTTCATAATTCGTGTGCGCTTTAAAGTCACCACTTCATAGCCTAAATATTCACACATACGGCGTATTTGGCGGTTTAAGCCTTGTGTTAGCACAATGGTAAATTGCTGCGATCGGTTTGTTTAACCTTACACTTTTTAGTAACGGTATCGAGGATAGGAATACCATTTGCCATCTTATTAACGAACTGGCGATTAAGTGGTTTATCAACCGTTACTACGTATTCTTTTTCATGATTATTACCAGCGCGAAGAATTTTATTAACGATGTCGCCTTCGTTAGTTAAGAAAATTAAGCCTTCTGAAGGTCTATCTAAGCGTCCAATTGGGAAAATACGTTCTGGGTAATTAACTGCTTTAACAATATTGCTTTGGATTTTTCGCTCAGTCGTACAAGTAATACCAACAGGTTTGTTATAGGCAATATAAACCAGCTTAGGCTTTGCTTTTAAAGGCTTGCCATCAATGAGTACATCATCGGCGTCACTGACTTTTACGCCCATTTCAGGCAAGTTGCCGTTAACAGTAACACGACCTTCTTCAATATATTTATCTGCCTCACGGCGTGAACAAAAACCTGTTTCACTGATAAATTTATTTAATCGCTTTAACTCTGTCATGGCACACTTCTGTCTGGATTTTAAAGCCGCTAGTTTATACCAGAAGCCTTTACCAAGCTAGGTAGAATCTAGGCTCTTTGACTACACTTTTACTGTTGCGCTGCGTTTTTGGGCTTTTCGCTCAATAAACTATGTAGCGTATCAAAATCGAAGGCGTACTCAGTGCTTTTACTGTTTTGCAGTAAGAAGGCTTCAAAAGGGATAACCGACCAATCTTTGATGTTTCTTAGCCAGCGGTAACTTTGAATATTGTGCTTTGTGATCACACCAAGCTTAAACTTAATCGCATCGTGATTCTGCCAATAAGGGTTGCCATTATGATGATCGACCACGCTAATTAGTGCCCACGCTCCCATCATAAAATGTCCGCCAACACTGGCAGTGAGTTTTTGTTGTTCAATTAAGTCTAAATTATCATCAAGCCAGTCTATGCCACCTATGAAATAGGCTTTATCTGTTTTACCTTTCACAGCTTCTAGGGCGCCTTGCGCCATTAAATCAGACGCACACCAAATCACATTGCTATCAGGGTGTCGTTGCAATAATCGGCTTACTTTATTCGCAGCCTCCTGCTTACTCCAATTTGCATAGACAACTTGCTCAAGCTCAACATCTTGTTTACGTAAATAATGAACGAGGTCATCACTGCGGGTGTCAGATTCAGTACCATAATGGCCATTAATAGCAACAAAATGAGGCGTTTGCTTTGTATTTATTGCCTCATCAAGTAAGGCTTTGCCAAGTTGCTCACCGGCTTTGAAGTTATCGTGAAATACTTCACCTAACCAATACTTAAAGCGCTGACGGGGTTTACCGACTTCGTCTCGCTCTACGCCAACAATCGTTTCTTCAAGAGTGATAAATTTAATTTTGTGCTGCTCAAGCAAGGTCATTGACTGCTCTGCACCACCTGGGTAATTAATTAAAATTGCGTAGTCGGGTTTAGCGTTATATTGAAGGTATTGTTTCAGCTCAGCTAATTGAATGTGGCGATTTCCACCGCCATAAATTGTTGTAAGAGCGACATTATTTTGCTTGGCAGCAACCTGCATCACATTAGTCACTCTTTGCCAAAATAAATCACTTTTAACTGAGGGGTTAACTAACAGCACAGAGAATTGCTCGCCAGCATATAGCGGTGAATAGCTAAGCAAGGTTAGAACAAACAAGCAAATCCGCATTACCGCCTCACTCTATTATAATTATTGTATACGAGGAATTAATTAGATAATTTTCGCCAAATTAACTCGCACGGACCTTGTTTAAAATACATACTATACACTTTACAAAAAAACAATTGAAAAACAAGCATAACAGCAATAACTAACCAGTAATCTATTCTATCAAAGCTAAGCGCAGCAGTAGGAAATACAACTTTAAAAAACAATATAAATATGACTGTTTGCATCAAATATAACGTCAATGACATACGCCCAGCTTGCTGTAGCAGCAACCAGTTATTAGGGATATTCTTAACTACTTTCACAATAATGTGGCAATAAAAAATAGCCATGGATAAAGCAGCCAACCAATTAATTGGTTCTACAATCGCGTACATAAAGACACTCTGGTTTGGATCGATTATTAATCTCAGGGCCGTTAAACTTATCGCAGCTGGAACAATCAACTTGAACTGGGAGTTTGTTAAACCATGAATGAATACGCCTTTCTTATATAAATAGACACCCATCAGCATTAACCCTGCGGCCATCCACACAGTGATAAGGGGTACAGCAATAAGCATTATGATAAATACCAAAAAGTTACTGACGAATCCTGCGAAGTAAGAAGAATACGCTGCATCATACGCCATTAAAAAGCTCTCAGAGCTTCTCGTTACAGGGTTAAAATCTGGCTCTACAAAGGTAAGTAAGAATGAAATAAAGGCGCCGAGAAGTAAAAACAACATACCCATACGCAAGTTTTTTTCTTCATCTTGCTGACTAAATTTAAGCGTTAACCAGCCTGCACAAGCATAAATAAACAAAATATCACCAGCCCATAATAAAAAACCATGGGCAAGGCCTATAAATGCCAAAACTTTTAGCCGTTTATGTTGTTTTTCAACATTTTGCCAAAGCTGCCATTGAATAACTAAAGATGCTCCGAATAACAAGCAAAAAAGGCTTCTAAAACGCCCATCAATAAACACGGTATTAATAGTGAAAATTAGCGAGTCTGAAAAGGGTGGCGTAGCACTTGGGGTATAGTCATACTCAAACACAGCAAAGGTGTAGATGTTCATAAACATCAAGCCGAGTACCGCAATACCCCGTAACACATCCATATTTATATTGCGCATAAATCCCTTATAGGTTTTGCCTGCAGCTATCACTCCAATTTACTGCATTTTCGTATATCTTGGGAAGATCTGCGCTTTCAATACTTAGATAGGCAACAGCCTGTTCAAGCGCCCACCAGCTACCAGTTTCGTACGCTTTAACCGTTTCAAGTATGTAATAGAGGATATTTTTTTCTTGCATGAGAGCAGCATGAATTTCGTCAGGAAACGGCAATCTATCCAATAACTTTTCCATAGGTTGATCTAATATGGCATCAAGTAATGAAAATAGCCCTGTTAAAAATGCCTCACCAGTTTGCTGTTTAGCAACACGCTGAGCGATTAATTCACAAAAACGGGCTCTTACAACACAAAGCCGAGTCAACTCGGCTGGTTTTGACTGGGCACTGTGGGCAGTAATAATTAGGCTAACAAACTTTTTAAGTCGTTCATGACCTAAATAAACAAGCGCTTGTTTTAATGAGCCAATTTTACTCTTTATAGGAAAAACACCGCTATTTATTAAACGTAACAGTTTATAAGCAAGTGCAGTATCTAAAGAAAACAAACCAGCGATTTCACTGATATCTGGATCTGGGCGCATGACTTGTGCATAAATCGATAATACCAGCGCATAATTGTAATCAATATCACGATGCTGAATCATCTTCGGTTTAGCAAAAAAATAACCCTGAAAAAAATCAAAGCCCATTTTATGCGCTTTTTCGTAATCATCAGCTGTTTCGAGTTTTTCAGCTAATAGCTTTATCTTTTGATACTTTTTTAATTTATGAACAATCGGATAATTCTTCAAAAGGGGTTTGCTGAACATCAAACTTTATTAAACGAATAAGTTTTAAAAAACGGTCCCATTCGGGTTGGTAAACAAAATCATCCAACGCTAATTTATAGTTGTTATGAAATAACTCACGGCAATATTCGTAATTTTCGTCCGTTGGCTCAATGGTTTCAAGTAACTCAATCACGACATCATTTGTTGGCAAAAATGCGCAAAGGTCCAGCTTCAAAGACTCTGGACCAATATTAATCAATGCTTTTTTACCCGACGTTATATGACGAGTACCTAAATTGAGCTGGTTTTCCATAATTAGGCGAGCCGTTGCCGTGCTCTCTGACACATCAGGAAAACTATTTTGTAAACTATCTCTAAATAGTAGCTCATAGGCGACAACTTGTTGACGACGATTAAAGACCGCTTGCCTAGCAACAAATACAGCCACTTTACCTACTTTTCTTATTTTATATCACACTAAGTAATTAATAGCTGAAATTGGTAAAAAAGTCACCTAATTACCATGAATCACTTACTTTTTATTGATATAAGCCAGATAAATAGCCTTCTGCAACGGATTGCCACGTAAAACGGGCATTTCGAGCCTGTTCACATATTGAGCACCATTTTTCTGGTTGCGATTTTTTAAGCTCAAGCGCATCACTAAAACTAGTAACAAGTTCGTAGCTTTGTGATGCCAAACTCTCGCCTTGGAAACTAAAACCACTCACATGATGTTCTACTGTATCACGTAAACCACCTACACCATGTACTAAGCACGGCTGTCCTGCTCGCATTGCTAACATCTGGCTAATACCGCACGGCTCAAATGAACTTGGCATTAAAAATAAATCGCCTAAGTGGTACATGTATTCACCAACATAATGCGCATAACCTTTTAAAAATAGCAGGTTATCTTGACGTGCCATAACTGATGTCATGATGTGCTCAAGTTCAGTATCCCCTGAGCCTAAAATAATCATGTAGCCGTTATGTTGTTTTAAACGCTGACATAACTCATCTAACACAAGCCCTTTATCATAAGGCTGACGAAGTAACAGTGCTTTTTGGTCCGTTAAACGACCCACACTGGTTACTAATGGCCCAGAAAACGGCCGAGTTTTAAATTGAAGTAATCGTTGATGCGCTATGTAATAGCTTGGATTTAATACTGGGCCTTTTGCCATCCATTGAAATAACGCATTTTCGGCATGTTGATAAAGACTCGCTAAGCTGATGTTTTCAAGCTTCATTCCTGGGTACTCGCAGCCATTAAGAATGCCCACTACACGCCCTTGTTCATAGGCAGCCTGCAAGTCAGCTTCAAGTCCCTCACCACCAAAAAAGCCTTTTTCAGCATCACTTGGACGCAGTACTTCTTGGCAATAAGTTGGCGAAACAAGGTGTACTTTATCAACCAGGTTAATAGCAGTACGCATTGGGTTAAAGCAATCAAAATAGCGCGGATCGCATAACCTTTCGCCGTTATAACCTAAACTTGGGAACCAGGCTTCTAGGCTTGAGCTATCACCTTTGAAAGGACGTATCCCTTGCAATGCAAGGTTATGTACTGTGTAAGCTAAAAATAAGTGAGCTAGTTTTCTATAGCGGCTATCTGTTTTAAGTAATAGAGCAACACAAGCACTGTGCCAATCATGTAAATGCACAACATCCGGCGTGCGAATAAGCCCTTGTAATAAGGCTTCGCAAACAGCAGCGTTAAAAAGAGCAAACTTACTTGCATCGGTTGCAAACGGACGGCCCGGTTCATCATTACAATAAACAGCGCCGTTATGACGGCTAAATTCCCGATGAGAAATAAGCAGTTGCGTTATACCTTCTTCACTTTTAGCAAGCTTCCACACATCCAGTTTTTGCATTTGACCTGCAAAGGGCACGTGCACTACACCTATGTGATGCCGCTCTAAATACTCAAAGCCATAATCTGGGATCACCACATCAACACTAAGGCCTTTTTCTACTAACGCTTTAGGGCAATCTCTAACAACATCCGCTACACCACCGACTTTTGCATTCGGTAATGCATCATTCTCTGCAGCTACCATCAATACATGCATGCTTTGCAGTACTCCATAAAACTTTTATACCAATTGGCAATAATACTTAATTAAGCAAACTGGTATTATTCAAATATAAATAAAGGAGGGACATGCCCTCCCTTTTTGTCTTAGCGCGATTGCTTAAGCAAGGCGTTTATTATCTTGCTCTTGTTGCTCTAACTTCTTTGCAAGCTCATTCAACATATCACGAGTGACCAGCACAATCCCTTTTTTCGAGACTCTAAAGCCATTTTCTTTGTCGACTTTGTTATCGTAACCGATTTCAAGTCCTTCGGGGATCTCACAGTTACGGTCAATAATAGCACGCCTAATCTTACAATTTCGGTTGATTCTAACACCTGGTAATATTACGGATTCTTCGATTTCACAGAATGAATGAACATATACATTTGAGAAAAGTAGTGACTTCTTAACTTTAGAACCTGAAATAATACAGCCACCTGATACTGTTGAATCAACAGCCATACCACGTCTGTCATCATCATCAAAAATGAATTTAGCAGGTGGTAACTGCTCTTGGTAAGTCCAAATTGGCCATTTTGGATCATAAAGGTCAAGCTGTGGCTGTGGCATTACCAGCTCCATGTTGGCTTCCCAGAATGAGTCAAGTGTACCCACATCGCGCCAGTATGGCTGACCATCATGTACATCTCTAAACGGGTATGCAAATACGTTATGCTCTTCGATGATAGCAGGGATAATATCGTGACCGAAATCTCGGCCAGAACCTTCAGTTTCTGCGTCTTTTTTCAATTGTTCAAATAAGAACTCAGTATTGAAAATATAGTTACCCATTGATGCTAAACAGGTCCCTGGCTTACCAGGCACAGAAGTAGGCTCAGCAGGTTTTTCATCAAAACGACGAACACGATTGCTTTCATCAACTGTCATTACACCAAATGTATCTGCCGCTTCTTCGCAAGGTACCTCAATACAACATACCGTCATATCAGCACCTGTCTCAACGTGTTTAGCCAACAAACCACCGTAGTCCATACAATAAACGTGGTCACCCGAGAGGATCATCACATACTTAGGCAGCTCATGGCGGATAATATCCATATTTTGGAATACCGCATCAGCTGTACCACAATACCAGTCATCTCCATTTCGCTGAGAGGCAGGAAGTATTTCAACTGATTCTCCCAATTCTTTTTTGAAATGACCCATGCACGATTTACGTGACGAATTAACGAGTGCGACTTATATTGAGTAGCAATACCAACTCGACGAATACCTGAATTTATACAGTTCGACAGTGGAAAGTCGATGATTCGGTGTTTGCCACCAAAATAGACTGCTGGTTTAGCACGCCAGTCTGTTAATTCATGTAAACGTGAACCTCGCCCTCCTGCTAGGATGAGGGCATACGTTTCTCTTGTTAAACTACTTATATATCGGTTTGCATAACTTGGCATAACTCTCTCCGTCTTAAGCTAGCTGCTTTTCTTCTGTGTGTTTTGCTGTACACTAGTATCCATTAATGGCTCCAAATGCCAGATGTCATCACTGTATTGACTAATGGTTCTATCGCTCGAAAACATGCCACTGGCTGCAGTATTCAAAATACTCATTTTTGTCCAGTGAGCAGTATCTAAGTAGGCTTGTTCAACTTGCTCTTGCGCTTCTACAAAGCTGGCAAAATCATGAGCGACTAACCATGGATCGTGCGGGCTCTTAATCGCCGCAATAATGTCGTCAAATAAATTAGGCTCAAACAGGTTAAAATGACCGCTCTCAAGTAATTGCATTACTTTATAGAGGCTGTCAGTTTGGTGAATAATCTGCTCAGGATTATAGTGTGCTTTGATATCGTCAATTTGCTCTGCACGTGCACCAAATAAGAAGAAGTTATCAGCACCCACTGCATCACGAATTTCAATGTTAGCGCCATCTAACGTACCTATAGTCAAAGCACCGTTCATCATGAACTTCATGTTACCTGTGCCAGATGCTTCTTTACCTGCTGTAGAAATTTGCTCAGATAAATCAGTTGCTGGGCAAATAGTTTCCATGGCCGTTACGTTGTAGTTAGGTAAAAAAGCAACTCTTAAATACGGTTTAGCAAGCGGATCTTTATTGATCACTTCTGCTACGTTATTAATTAATTTAATAATTTTCTTCGCCATGTAGTAACCTGGTGCAGCTTTACCGCCCAGTAGCACGCAGCGAGGAACAATGTTTGCTGTATCGCCTTGGCGAATACGATCGTAAAGGTGAATAACGTGCAGTACGTTTAATAGCTGACGCTTATATTCGTGAATACGTTTAACTTGCACGTCAAACATCATTTCAGCGTCAAACTGTACACCACAGCGGTTTTTTACTAATTCAACAAGGCGTTGCTTATTAGTGTGCTTTACAGCTTGCCATTGTTTATGGAATTTAGGGTCGTCATATAGACGGCGTAACTGGCTAATTTTGCTAAAGTCAGCAACCCATTCATCACCAATGTGTTGATTAAGCAGTTTTGCCAATTCAGGGTTACAATGTGCTAACCAACGACGCGGTGTTACACCATTGGTTTTATTATTGAATTTATCTGGCCATAGCTGATAAAACTCGTTAAATAAGCCGGCTTTAAGCAGCTCAGTGTGAAGTGCAGCCACACCATTAACCGAATAACTACCCACAATCGCTAAATATGCCATGCGAATTTGCGGCTCAGGGCCTTCTTCGATCAGTGACAGTGCACGCTGTTTTTCAACATCACCAGGCCAAGCTAACGCAACTTCGGCTAAGAAACGCGCATTGATTTCATAAATAATTTCTAAGATACGCGGTAGTAATCGGGCAAATAAAGATACTGACCACTTCTCTAATGCTTCAGGAAGTAAAGTGTGGTTTGTATAAGCCATGGTCTTAGTCGTGATAGACCACGCTTCTTGCCAATCTAGCTCATACTCATCAACCAAAATACGCATAAGCTCAGCAACAGCAATACTTGGGTGCGTATCGTTTAATTGAAAAACATGGTAATCAGCAAAGTCAGAGAAGTCTTCGCCATGTTTGCTAACCCAGGTATCAATGATGTCTTGTAAACTCGCCGATGATAAGAAGTATTGCTGACGTAAACGTAGCTCTTTACCGTTCTCGCTACTATCATTTGGGTAAAGTACCATTGTGATTTGTTCAGCTAAGTTTTTACGCGCTACAGCTTCTGAGTAACTACCCGCATTGAACTCGCTTAAATCAAATTCGTCAGTGGCTTCTGATTTCCATAAACGTAGGGTGTTTACAATATCGTTCTTGTAACCCGGAATCGGCACATCATAAGGGACAGCTAAGACATCATGAGAATCTAGCCATTGACGGTGTTCACGACCCTGTTTATCAGTATAGCTTTCAACATGACCGAAGAATTTTACGCGTTTTGATTGCTCAGGCGCACTCAGCTCCCACGGGTGCCCTTCACGTAACCAATTATCTGGTTGTTCAATTTGATGACCATTTTCAATAGCTTGATTAAACATGCCATATTCATAACGAATACCATAGCCAACCACTGGTAATGCAAGACTTGCACAGCTATCTAAAAAACATGCAGCTAAGCGCCCTAAGCCACCATTACCTAGACCTGCATCATGCTCAGCCTCCGCAACTTGCTCAAGTTCGGTGCAGTATTCTTGCAACGCCTTAGCTACTTGCTCATCTAAATCTAAGTTTAAAATCGCATTACCAAGGGCGCGATCCATTAAAAATTCAAGTGACAAGTAAGCTGTTTTACGGCGTTTTTGTTCATGAATTTGCTGTTTTGTTACTCGGCAACGAGCAACTAATCGGTCACGAATAGTTAATGCTAATGCATGGTATAAATACAGTTGTGATTTACCTACTTTGTCACGTCCAAGGGTGTAATAAAAATGGCGTGATAAATCATCGTCTAAGGTACTTTCATCAACTGTAGGCGCATCCTGCCAGCCCTTAACAACACATACTTGATCGGCATTTTTAGCCATGATTAAGATCCTCTGAATTGGCGGTAAAAACCCAGCTGCTCATTGCAGCAATCTCGTGTTCCTTGTCAACAAACTGAGTTGACATTGGATGAATGCTGGTCAGCGCTAACTGCCATTTTCCTTTATCTAAGTTAGGAAGTTGGCAAGTTACAGGCTCTGATCCTGCATTTAATATGATCAATAAAGCTTGATTTGTGTGCTTGTCAGTCAGGCTGTATATCAGCACCTGGCGATCGCCTTGATGCCAATCGTCTTGTTGCATATTGGTGCCTGATTCAGTGAACCACGCGACGTCATAACGCGGGTCATTGTCGTGAACAAAAAAGCGGTGTTTAAAAATGCTGAACTGCTTACGAATGCGCAAAACATCGTCAATAAAACGTGTAAGAGGATGACTAAATTGTGAGTCTTTCCATGCAAGCCAACTTGTGCGATTGTTTTGACAATAGGCGTTGTTGTTACCACCTTGTGAGTGTGCCATTTCGCTTCCTAATGAAAGCATAGGCACGCCTTTAGAAAGCAACAAAGTTAACAGCATATTTTTTTGTTGCTGTAAGCGTAATTTGCTCACTTGTGGGTCATTGGTAAACCCTTCAACGCCACAATTGAATGAGTGATTGTCACTGTGTCCATCACGATTTTGCTCGCCATTGGCTTCGTTATGTTTATTCTCGTAACTAACTAAATCAGCAAGCGTAAAGCCATCATGACTAGTGATAAAATTGATACTGTTAAGCGGCCCACGTAGGTTATGCTCAAACAAGTCAAACGAACCATGTAAACGTTTTGCAAGCTCACCAATTACGCCCTGTTCTTGTTTCCAAAAGCGTCTTATCGTATCGCGATATTTATCATTCCATTCACGCCACGGTGCCGGAAAAGCCCCTAATTGGTAACCTCCTGGGCCTATATCCCAAGGCTCTGCAATGAGTTTAACTTGGCTTAATACTGGGTCTTGATTAATCGCTTGGAAAAACGCATGCGCCTGATTAAAACCATTCGGGTTACGCGCTAAAATGGTTGCTAAGTCAAAACGAAAGCCATCGACCCCCATCACTTCAACCCAATAACGCAAGCTATCAAGTACCAGCTGTAAAGAACGAGGCGAATCAATATTTACCGTGTTACCACAGCCGGTATCATTAATATAATGCTGCGGTTTATCAGCAACAGTGCGGTAATAACCTAAATTGTCTAAGCCACGTAATGATAAAATAGGACCCATCTGTGCCCGCCTCTGCAGTGTGGTTATAAACCACGTCGAGTATTACTTCTATGTCCGCTTTGTGAAGCGCTGCCACCATTTCTTGAAACTCACTAATATCATCATTAACGAGATACTCTTTATGCGGCGTAAAGAAGTTAAGCGTGTTGTAGCCCCAGTAATTTTGTAAACCTTTAGCGGTAAGAAACTGCTCGCTGATAAATGCATGAATAGGTAATAATTCTAGGCAAGTCACCCCAATAGTGCGTAAATGCTCAATAAAGCTAGGATGGCTTAAACCTAAAAACTTACCTTGTAACGATTTTGGGATCTCAGGATGACGACAGGTTGCACCAACTACATGACATTCGTAAATAACCGTTTTACCCCAGCTGTGATTCGGCTTTTTACCTGTGTAAGGTGCCAACTCACGAACTCGAGATTTTGGCATATCGATAGCATTGTTAACCTGGCTTAACTTTCCTACAGGCATTTGCCCATAGTGACGTTCACTCCACGTAAACTCGCCATATAAATCACGCGCATAAGGGTCTAACAGCAATTTGTGATTATTAAAAAATAGTCCTTTTTCGGGTGCGTACTCACCATCAGCGCGAAAGCCATACAAGGCGCCACTTTTCAGAGGACTCACTTTTAGTGTCCAGATACCGCCTTCGTTCATATGCATCGCTAGGGTGAGAATTTCTGAATGACCACTGCTATCAAATAAGCATAAAGACATATGTTGTGCTTGTGGTGCGTACACAGCAAAGTTTACGCCCTCACCAACAACAGATGCCCCTAAAGGCGAGCTCACCCCAACTTCGAGTTCAACACTATGACTCATCGCTCACCTTCTTAAGGTAAATTGTCGCAAGACCAGGCAAAGACACACTGATGCTTTGATTAAAGCCATGGCTTTCAATCGCTTGGCTTACAATGATTTGCTCTGCGTGACTAGTTGCATCAACGCCAGAACCAAAATAGTCCGCTTTATCTGTGTTCAAAATAACTTGATAAGTACCAGCTTTTGGCACACCTATCACGTAGTCGTGATACACCTGTGGCGTTAAATTACATATCACAACCACAAAATCTTCTGCTTTCTTTGCATAGCGAATAAAGCTAAACATACTTTGCTCAGCATTGTTGCTGTCGAGCCAAGCAAAACCTGCTGGGCTGGTATCTTGCTCGTATAAAGCTGGCGTACTAGTGTAAACAGCATTTAAATCTTTAATCGTTTGCTGCATGCCACTGTGGCTAATATGCTCAAGTAAATGCCAATCAAGCGATTGGTCGTGATTCCACTCTTTACGCTGGGCGATTTCAGCACCCATAAACAATAATTTTTTACCTGGATGCGCCCACATAAAGGCATAATATGCACGTAAGTTTGCAAACTTTTGCCAGTCGTCCCCTGGCATTTTTTCAATTAATGAGCCTTTACCATGCACCACTTCATCATGGCTAAGCGGTAAAATATAGTTCTCGCTGTAGGCGTAAACCATCGAAAAGGTCATTTCGTGGTGGTGATGCGAACGGTAAAGGGAATCGCGCTGCATATAATGCAAACTGTCATTCATCCACCCCATATTCCACTTATAACCAAAACCTAAACCATCATGGTCAACTTGGCGCGTAACACCCGGTCCACGCAGTTGACTCTTCAGCCACCATCATAATACCCGGATTTTTCGCATAGCAGCGCATATTGACTTGTTTTAAGCACTCAATAGCGCCTAAGTTTTCTCTGCCGCCGTATTGATTTGCAACCCACTGCCCTTCTTCACGGCTGTAGTCTAAATAAAGCATTGAAGCAACCGCATCCACACGTAAGCCATCAATACCAAATTCATGTAGCCAGTACATTGCATTCGCAATCAGAAAGCTACGAACCTCTGCGCGGTCATAATTGTAGATATAGGTATTCCAATCAGGGTGAAAACCTTGTCTCACATCAGCGTGTTCGTATAGATGGGTGCCATCAAAACGATGTAAACCATGAGGATCACTTGGGAAATGACCAGGTACCCAGTCCAGTATGAGACCAATATCTGCTTCGTGACATTGCTCGACGAAGTAAACAAAATCTTCAAAGCTGCCATAGCGACTGGTCGGGGCAAATAATCCAACGGGTTGATAACCCCAAGAACCATCAAATGGGTACTCGCTGATTGGCATTAATTGTAGGTGCGTAAAACCGAGCTCTTTTGTGTAAGGAATAAGATTATCAGCAAGTTCACGCCATGTGAGATAGCGCTCGCCGTCATCTCGTCTTTGCCAAGAACCCGCATGCACTTCATAAATGCTAACAGGCGCATCAACACTGTTTCGTTTTGCACGATTTGCTAACGCCTTTTCTGAAAGCTGAATACCTGTTTTTAGCTTTTGTAGCACTGACGCCGTACCCGGTGCTTGTTGCATCTTAAACGCAAAAGGATCGGCTTTATCAAGCACTTCTCCTGTTAGAGTGGTGATAGCAAATTTATAGCATTGATGCTCTTTAAGCCCAGGAATAAATAACTCCCATACCCCACTGGCAGGATGAAAACGCATAAAATGACGATTACGCTGCCAATAGTTGAATTCACCAATAATAGATACACTACTGGCATTCGGTGCCCACACTGTAAAGCGAACACCATCAACACCTTGTTGAGTCACAAAATGTGCACCAAAATGTTGATGCGCATACTCTAAACTGCCTTCATTAAACAGATACATTGCCTGTTCATCTAAGCTGCTTTCAAAGCTGTACTCATCATATTGTTGATGAGTAAATTCATTGCTATAGCTAACATCCAGCTGGTAGTCAGGTTTCGTTTTTGATTTGATATTTGCGACAAATAAATGACTATCACCTTGTTGCTGCGCAACGATTTTTTCTGTGCCAAGCAGAACCGAAACACTGCTTGCGCCAGGCAAAAAGCAACGAATTTCATAGCTTGTAGGGCCACTTTTATGCGCCCCAAGAAAGCTGAAAGGATCTCTAAAACAACCACTGGCTAATGCATCGATTTGTTTTTGATAAATAACAGATTGTGCACTTTGCTCTTGACGAACACGACTTCGCATTATTGATTCCTTATCGAAATTAAATTGGCTAAGAATGACTGTTGCGCTTCGATAATCTGCGCAGCTGGACGCGACAATAAACGCCGCCAATTTGGGTACTCTTTATCAGTACCGGGGATATTTACAGGCAGTATTTGCTGGTCTAAGTCATCTATTTGAATAGTAAATAACTTTGCTGGTGCTGCCGCTAATGAGGATGCCAACGCTTCATAAACCGTAAAGGCATCTGTTTCTAACGATAAATGCTGGTGTGACTCTCGTGCGATAAAATTAAGCATACGATGCTTTTCAATGTTTCTCGCATCGAATTGAGCCCGAGTTTGCTCATCATCAAGCAAACCATATTGTTGTTTAATCGTAATATCGTGGCCAATCCACCAGCCTTTGAATGGTGGTACATCATGGTTGGCTATCATTAAAAGGCTATGAGGCGCAAAATGCTCAGCCGCTAAAAACTCGCCTTGATAATCCTTTTCAAAGTAGAACAACCCATTTGAATAGATTGCACCTGCTTTTAATGCTTCACGCACTTCATTAGGTACCACACCTAAATCTTCACCAATTACGACGCATTGATTAAGATGAGATTCAATTTTAAGCACTGCTAATAACTGTTCAAACGGATAATAAACATAACAACCATCTTGCTGGGAATTATTCTCAAAACACCACCAAAGACGGCGAATTGCCATTACATGGTCAATTCTAAGACCACCCACATCTTCCATATTGGCGCGGATAAGTGAGCGATAAAAAGCAAAGTTGTCTTTACTTAACTTTTGTGGATTCAGTGCCGGCAAGCCCCAATTCTGACCATGTTCAGCCCAAGGATCAGGCGGAGCCCCAACATGTGCATTTTCGGCAAATAGCTCATTTTGGCTCTTGAACTCACTGCCATCACCTGCACAGCCAACGGCTAAGTCATTAATAAGGCCAATTGCCATACCGCTATCACGGGCAGCTTGCTGGCAGATATTTAATTGAAGGTGAGCTTGCCATTGTAAATAGCTAGCATAATCACGGTCGCCAACCAACATGGTCGACAGGCTGTGTTTATGGGTTTCACAAAAACGAGCGAACTGCTGTTTTCGCTCTTCTGAAGCAAACTCACAAAATTGTTGATATAAACAGCTAAACACTTGATATTTAAAATCACTAACCGATGTATAATCAATGTAAGTCGCATCGGTTTGCGGTTTATTTGCCAATAATTTATCAAGTGCATTATTATTTTTGGCGTCTTCGCATAATGACACAGCAATATACAGCGGGTTCAATAACGCTCGGCTATTTGGACTATAAGGACTCGCCCTCTCAGGACTGTGTTCAAACAGTAAATGCAGCGGATTAAGCAACACATAATCCATATTGTTAGTCGCGGCTGCTTTAATAAGTTTTGTTAAATCAGCGAAATCACCAATTCCTAACCCCTCTTCATTGCATAAGCTATAAAGCTGAATGGATAAGCCCAAACGCTTTTTATCATCAATAGAAAAGCTTTCTTTAGGTGTGATCCATAGCTGACTGTGAGCTTGCTGATCTGCCACTGTAATGAGTGCATCATGGTAACCGATTGGCATTTCAGGAACTGGCAATGCAAGCTCAAGATAACGAATGCCGTTTAGGCCGTAATCACCTAATACAGCTAAACCTTGCAAGTTTTCACAAGTAAAATGAATATCAAGCGAAGGCACGCTTAGAGTACATGAGCGTGTTAATAAACGCTCATCAACGCGTACTTTCAAAATTGGATGGTGTGCCTCAATAATGCTTGTATGAGGCAACAAGTTCAGCCAAGTACCTGCATCTAATGCAAAATTAAGTTGGTTTATTACATCAGAATCTTGGGTATCTATACCGCAACAACTAAGCGCCTGCTTGCGTGTACTTTCATCGAAAATAACATGCTCACCAGTGTATTTAGTATATTCATAGCCTATGCCATGCAGGTAATATAACTGAGAAAGTGAGTGCATCAAAACACCTAAGCGCGCTGGGTATTAACAATGCTGTTATCAGTACCAAAACCGTTAGGGATATAACCATCAGCTTGGTGGTCGTTGTCCCATGTTTCGCCATTGATTAGGTAACGGAAGTGAAACTCTTGATCAAGTGGTAAACGCTGCTTGCATTTGAAAACTTGCTCTTTTTTATTGAACTTCATTGGCACAGGCTGCCAATCTGTAAACTCCGCAACTAATTGCACATCTTCAGCATCAGGATGCTTAAATTCAAAAGTAACTTCGGTTTCGTCTTTAGTTTTAAAAAAACGTTTGCTTAGCATAGTGGGCTCCAATTCAACCAATTGGTAAATTAATCCTTGCCACAGTACCGCATTCAACGACTCTATAAGCGGAGGCTGTGCGTTCCAGGTTTCATAAACTTGATTACCAAATCATCAAGTTCATTAAGTAAATCAAACCTATATTTACGCATTATGACAGTGCAACTGTTTATTTTTCGCACCAAGATAGTGCGTAAATTAAACAAAAATTACAACAATCATATTGCTGTATTATTACGAGCAATAACTGAACCAAGTTGATGATAAAATACACTTTAATTTCAGTATGTTTTATCTACTCTCGTAATGACTTATAAAAAGTAGATAACAAATTGGGTTGGGTAAAGTGAATTAAATTGAAGTGAACAATTAGAGCAAAAACACTAAAAAGACACTATTTCATTTCGTAAAAAATATAAGCATATAATTTACAAAAATAAATTACATTGTTTCTGTAAGGTAAATTATATAAATCTATATGAGACATATATAAATCGTTATTCCTTCCAGAAAAAAACCTACAAAACAAAGCAAAACCAACCGTTAATTTTTACTACCCAATTAACTTATTTAAAAACTACCCAAGCAGAAAGACAAAAACAATAAGTACAAAATCGTAAATTTAAAATTTAAAACTAGTTATAAAACCAACATCAGACCCAGCTTTAAAATAAAAATAAAAACCTTTTAAAAATTTAAAACCGGACGTTTTTCCAGTGAAGTAAATTTATTTTACATCGTAAACGTTAAGCGAATATTATTAGCTCACTACCACCCCACAAATAGAGCTTATACTCTAAACGATGTGAATTTTCACATTTTGTACCAATCTAAACACCATTATCAATAAAACGCTTTTGCTAACTTATCTGTAACAATATAATTACTGACATTATAAAGGTGAGCACTACTTATAAAAATGCACCAAAATGGTACTCTAGATGACAAATGCAATACGAACTTCATTCACGATTATTATTACCATAATTGCTTTCGTTTATGGGATGAGTATCTTATTAACAAAAAAAATCAATGATTTAAATTATATTGATAGCGGAATAAAGCTGTACTATTTAACTGGTGTAGAATCACAGATAACAAAAACAGCTTGGTATAATATTTTGTTAAGTGGGCAAAACATAATAAGAAAAGAGAATGAAACCTATATAGTAATAAATTCTGAGCAAGGGCTGACTGTCGCGGCACTTTCATCAGATATAATATTATCTACACTGTTAGCTCCAATAAATATAATTATACTATTATTATTGATAATGGCAGTAAGCTGGATAGTAAATATAAGAGTACAAACTCGAAATGAGAGTTACACTCTCAAATTGCTTAATACTCAAGCATCTGATTTACTTAAAAGTCTAAACTTAGCTACCAGCTCTACAGCTAAACAACCACATATTGAGCAACTCCGCGTCAACTATGACGCTCTTAGCACGCATATCACTAACTACACTAAAGAGTCTGAAATAAGTATATTTCAAGATAAGCTCACTCACCTGCTTGACCGCCACGCATACATAGAGCATTTAGCCAAACAACTTAGAATCGCAGAGCGACAAAAATATCGTTGCGCATTACTTTTTATTGACTTAGATGGTTTTAAACAAGTAAATGATTCTTTTGGTCATAGTTTTGGGGATGAAATTCTAATACAAGTCGCATCACGCTTAAGTAGCATAATGCGACACCATAAGTTATCTAACTTATCTCCGACGAGCCAACTAGATCAAAACTTAGCCCGACTAGGTGGTGATGAATTTTCGATATTTATTGACCTTAAAGAATGTAAAAATAGAGCCTTAGATGTAGCGCAAAATGTTTTACACGAAATAGAACGTGACTTCGTTTTAGGTAATAAACTAATAAAAATTAGTGCAAGTATAGGCATTGCGGTTTACCCAGATAGTGCAGCCACACCACAATCACTGTTACAGATGGCTGATGTTGCTATGTATAGAGCAAAAACCGATGGTCGAGGCATTTTTAAAGTCTATTCACCTGATATGGGCAAGAAAATTAGGCGATATCATTATTTACTTGACGAAATGCGTCTTGCAATTGCAAGCGGAAATTTTCATTTATCGTTTCAACCTATTGTTGATGTTGATGACTGCGCCATTGATTATTTTGAAGCGCTTGTTAGGTGGGAGCATCCAAAAGAAGGACTTATTTCTCCCGAGGAGTTTATTCCGATCGCAGAAGAGTCGAATATTATTCTAGAACTTGGAGACTGGATAATGCTCGAATCATGTAGGCAAATGTCGGCATGGTACAACGCTGGTATGAGAAAAGTTAAAATATCTGTAAATATCTCAGGAGTACAGTTAAAGCATTGCAATATCTATGATTGGGTTATGGATAAACTATCAAAAACAGGCCTCCCTGCCCACGCATTAATGCTTGAAATCACTGAATCTACTTTTATTGAAGCAAGCAATAAGATTATTCAAACACTCGAACAATTGCGTGCAGAAGGTATTACTATCGCAATTGATGACTTTGGGACTGGCTTTAGCTCGTTAAGTACGCTTGCAGATCTTCCAATTGATGTTATTAAATTAGATCGTCTATTCGTATCGCAAGCTAAAGATAACGCTAAATACCATAAAATAATGCACTCTGTGAGCGAGCTAGGTGCTAAGCTCGGTTTAAAAGTCGTGGCTGAAGGTGTTGAAGATGTAAAACAATTTGAATTGGTAAAATCTATGGGTATCAACAGTATTCAAGGTTATTTGATAAGTCACCCAGAGTCATCTTTAAATGTAGGGCACAAAGTTTTGCAAGATAACTTAAACTTTATATCAGCCACCAACCGTGGTGTTTGGAATATACAAAAATAGCATAAACCGCTATAATCCCAGCTATTAATCTGTACTTTTACCCTGTTGATGTTAAAAAAAAGCCTATTAACCATTTTTTTAGTTTCCTTCGCTATCACTAGCCTACTCATTGGTTCATCTATTTACACTCTCTATAGTAAGAAAAGATTGTCTGTAGACCCCAAAGTCAAAGAAATCTCAGGGATTGAATTTGATAAATTTAATCGACTTTGGGCCATAAACGACAGTGGCGATCAACCCAAGTTGTACCGCCTTAATCAAGATGGGTCTATTGCAAAAGAAATCTTGGTAACCAATGCTAAAAACATTGATTGGGAAGATATGACGCAAAATAAATTTGGTCATTTCTTTTTGGGTGATTTTGGCAATAACAAAAACGACCGAAAATGGTTAACCATTTATAAAATCGAAAATCCAATCGATATTAAAGGCGACACCACTGAAGCAGAGATTATCAAGTTTACATACCCCGAAATGGATGGCCGCCCCATCCAACCTGATCAGCGAAATTTTGATTTAGAAGCCTTTGTAGCCTTAGGGCGACATTTATATCTATTTACCAAAAATCGTACTGAGCCATTTGATGGCATTACTAAAGTTTACAAAGTTGGCGATCATGCAGCTAATTTTGATGCACAGTTAATTGATTCGTTCAAAACTTGCACAACCATGGAAAAGCTTTGTTGGATCACTTCCGCGGCGCTTAGCCCAGATAGAACTAAGTTGGTTCTACTTGATTCCACCAGTATTTGGTTATTTGAGAACTTTCGGGGTGATAAGTTTTTTTCTGGTGATGTATCACGTATTGACTTAGGTATTGTTACGCAAAAAGAAGCCATCACTTTTTACGATGACAACACGATTGTTTTTACAGACGAAGAGTTTAAAGGCATTGGTGGTAATGCCTATGTTATAAAGCTTGATGAAGTCGAAAAGAAGGTCATCCGCAAAGCGCCTCAAGCTGATACAAATTAAGTTCTATAGGCAAAAACTAAATCAAAGGTTAACGCTTAAACTTCGTTTCTAAAATCACCGACGACGTTGTTCGCTCAACACCATCTAGGTTACCAATGTCATCTAACAAGTGGCTTAACTTTTCAAGGTTTTGAGCTTGCACAACGGCGATCAAATCAAATTCACCGCTAATTGCATAGAGCTGTGAAATAGCATCAATCTGCTTTAGTTCAAGGTTCGTTTTAGTGGTCAATTTTTGTTTCACTTTAATCGAAACGTGGGCTGATACCATTTGGCTCAAATAAGCATCTCCATAGTCTACGCTGTAGCCTTTGATCACCCCTGTTTCTTCTAATTTTAACATTCGGCTTTGAACTGTTGAGCGCGATAAGTTAAGCGCCCTCGCTAGGTCTGAAATACTCGCACGCGCGTTGGTTCTTAAGATAGCTAATAGTTTTTCATCTTGTGAAGTTATCACTTTGACTACTCTTTTCGTTAATTTGCTTTTTATTTTAGTCATTTTTCACAAAATAGCACTGCAAATTTAAGTCCCTAACCCAGATAATAAGAAAAATAGATAAGAAAAATAATCTCATCGTGCTTAATTAGGCAGGAACGGCTTAACTGACCTATTTTTTGCAATTTAACTTTTTTCATACTAAGCCAGATTTAGGTGTAATAAATGCAAGTAACAAGAGAACTTTTTAACGACGTAATGGTACCAAACTACAACCCATCAGAGGTTATTCCTGTTCGCGGTGAAGGCTCACGTGTTTGGGATCAAAACGGTAAAGAATTTATCGATTTTGCAGGTGGTATTGCCGTTAATTGTTTAGGCCATTGTCACCCAGCTCTTGTCAATGCCCTAAAAGAGCAAGGCGAAAAAATTTGGCACTTATCAAACGTAATGACAAACGAACCTGCGCTTCGCCTAGCTAAAAAGTTAACTGATGCTACATTTGCAGATAAAGTATATTTTGCAAACTCAGGTGCAGAAGCTAACGAAGCGGCATTAAAATTAGCGCGTCGTTGGGCATTAGATGTACATGGCGAGCAAAAGAACCAAATCATCGCGTTTAACAAAGGTTTCCACGGTCGTACATTCTTCACTGTTACCGTAGGTGGTCAAGCGGCTTACTCAGACGGTTTTGGTCCTAAGCCTGCTGCTGTTGATCACTGTGATTATAACGATTTAGCTGCGTTTGAAGCACTTATCAGTGACAACACCTGTGCCGTAATGATGGAGCCACTACAAGGTGAAGGCGGTATCATTTCGCCAACGAGCGATTTTATCAAAGGTGTTCGCGCATTATGTGATAAACACAATGCTTTACTTATTTTTGATGAAGTACAAACAGGTGTTGGCGTTTGTACAGGTGATTTATACGCATACCAAGGCTTAGATGTAACACCAGACATCCTAACAACAGCAAAAGCGTTAGGCGGTGGTTTCCCAATTGGTGCGATGATCACAACAGCAAGCATTGCAGCGCATTTAAAAGTAGGTACTCATGGTTCTACTTACGGCGGTAACCCACTTGCATGTGCGGTAGCTGAAGCTGCTTTTGATACTGTTAACACAGCAGAAGTACTAGCCGGTGTTAAAGAGCGCGAACAGCTGTTACGCGATGGCTTTGCTGCAATCAACGAAAAATACGACGTATTTAGTGAAGTACGTGGTAAAGGTCTATTATTAGGTGCAGTACTTAACAGCAAATTTGAAGGCCGTGCACGTGATTTCCTAGTAGCAAGCACTAAGCACGGTTTAATGAGCCTTGTTGCTGGTACAAACGTTGTGCGCTTTACACCATCTTTAGTTATTCCATTAGAGGATATCAAAGAAGGGTTAGCTCGCTTTGAAAAAGCGGTTGCAGACGTTGTAAACGGTTAATCCTAGTTGGCGCATGTTTAAAGCATGCGCCATTGGAGTGCACTTAATGCAAGTATTACGTCCTATAACAGCAAATGATTTTGCTGCGTTAAAACAAATTGCTGTTGAATCTGGTCATGGTTTTACCTCGTTACCAGTTGACGACAATTTACTACAAGAAAAAATTGAACGCGCAGAACGCAGTTTTGCAAAAGACATTAATAAACCACAAGACGAAACCTATTTATTTGTTTTAGAAGACAGTAAAACGGGTGATGTTGTCGGCACAACGGCTATCGAAGCTGCTGTAGGAATGTCGGTTCCTTTATATCATTACCACCAAGGTAAAACTGTTCACCATTCACCTACTCTCAATGTATATAACACGGTTGATATTCTGAGTATGTGTAATGACTACACTGGTTGCTCTGAAATTTGTACCTTGTTCTTACGTGAGCAAAACCGCAAAGGTTTAACAGGTCGCTTTTTATCGCGTTCTCGCTTTTTATTTATGGCCCAGCATAGCGAGCGTTTTGCTGACACCATTATCGCAGAAATGCGTGGTGTAAGTGATGAAGATGGCCATTCACCTTTTTGGCAGTGGTTACAAGAACACTTTTTTAGCATTGAGTTCCCACAGGCTGACCATTTAGTCGGTTTAGGCGATAAAGTCTTCATCAGCGAGTTAATGCCGAAGTACCCTATTTATGCCAACTTACTGAGCAAAAAAGCACAAGCTGTGATTGGTAAGGTTCATGAAAAAACCAAGCCTGCGCTTAAACTTTTGGAAAAAGAAGGGTTTGAGCACCGTGGTTATGTCGACCTATTCGATGCAGGGCCAACGGTAGAAGCAAAGCTTGGCAATATTCGCAGTGTCCGTGAGTCACAAGTTTGCCCTATCAGCATTGGTGAACTTGCGCATATCAATGAGCAAAGCTCAGATACATTAGCTATTTGCAACCAAGGCGTGAATGATTTTAGAGCCACATTCACCAAGCATGCTCATTATAACCACGCTAAGCACACATTAATCGTCAGCCAAGAAGTGGCAGATGCACTTAAATTAAAACAAGGGGATGCAGCACGGTTTTTCCGTTTGTAACCACTTAAGGAGTTTAAAATGAGTGTCACAACTCAACTTATCGATAACCAATGGCAAGCAGGCCTTGGTCATGATTTTAGTTCAATCAACCCAAGTAATGGCGAGGTTGTTTGGCAAGGTAAAACAGCCACAGCTGAACAAGTCGCTGATGCAATCAAAGCAGCTCGTAGTGCGCAGTTAGGCTGGGCTGATATGACTCTTGAAGAGCGTATCGTTATTCTTGAAAACTTTGCAGCAGAGCTTAAAGAGCATAGCGAAGAATTTGCAACGATCATTGCCCGCGAAACAGGTAAACCGCTTTGGGAAACACGTACTGAAGTAGGTGCAATGACGGGTAAAATCGCCATTTCAATCAGAGCCTATAACGAGCGTACGGGTACCACAGAAAACCCAATGCCTGGCGCTAAAGCATTTATTCGTCATAAGCCACATGGTGTTGTTGCAGTGTTTGGCCCTTATAACTTCCCGGGTCACTTACCAAATGGCCATATTGTGCCAGCTATTTTAGCGGGTAATACCGTTGTATTTAAGCCATCAGAACTAACACCACATGTTGCTGAATTCACCTTAAAACTTTGGCTTAAAGCAGGCTTACCAGCCGGTGTCATCAACCTTGTGCAAGGTGAAGTAGACACAGGTATTGCACTTGCCTCTCATCAAGATATTGATGGCTTATTCTTTACGGGTAGCTCAAATACAGGTCACCTATTACATAAGCAATTTGCAGGTCACCCAGGTAAAATTTTAGCGCTGGAAATGGGGGGTAATAACCCACTGATCGTAAAAGATGTCGCAGATGTAAGTGCCGCTGTTCACGACATTATCCAGTCTGGTTTCATTACTTCTGGCCAACGTTGTACCTGTTCTCGTCGTTTATTTATCGAGAACTCGGCAAATGGTGATGCAATTTTAGAAAAAATAATTGCTGCAACAAAACAAATTAAAGTCGCCGACAGCTTTAGCGAAGATCAACCATTTATGGGTGCAATGATCAGCGAAAAAGCAGCACTAGGTATGGTTGCAGCTCAGCAGCAGTTGCTTGATATGGGAGCAACCTCTCTTGTCGAACTTAAGCATCTTGAGCCGGGCACTGGTTTTGTAAGCCCTGGTATTATTGATGTAACGGCTGTTAAAGATATGCCTGATGAAGAGCACTTTGGTCCTCTTATCAAAGTTTATCGCTACACAGATTTCGATAGCGCGATTAATGAAGCAAATAACACCTCATTTGGTTTATCTGCTGGTTTATTAAGTGATGATAGCGATGACTACCAGCATTTCTTAAAACGTATTCGTGCCGGTATTGTTAACTGGAACCGACCAATTACAGGCGCATCTAGCGCTGCACCATTTGGTGGTATTGGTGCCAGTGGTAACCACAGAGCGAGCGCTTATTACGCTGCTGACTACTGTGCATACCCTGTTGCTTCTGTTGAAGCCGAAAAAGTTAACTTACCACAGACCCTTGCGCCGGGCTTAATTATTGAATAATTGTTTGGCGACATCGCCGCCTTAATTGAAGGAATTAAACATGCACACAGATGTAAACGCCCTATTTGAAAACCTATGGGACAACTATTTATCAGTTACGCCATCGGCGGTAAAAGTACATGAGTTACTTGGCTCAACACAAAAAGATGACGTGATTAACGATCACATTGCTTTACGTACTTTTAACCATGAAAAAATCGGTTTAGAAAAACTAGCAGCGCACTTTTTAGCAGTTGGCTACAAAGAATGCGGCGAGTACCACTTCGAAGCGAAAAAACTATACGCAAAGCACTTCGAACACTCAGATCCTAAGCAACCTAAAGTTTTCATTTCTGAATTACTTGTTGAGCAATGTTCAGAAGAGCTGCAAACGATTGTCAACGACATGGTTGCACAGATTGACGAAAACGCTGTTACAGCCGATAATTTCCTGTATTCTGGTACGCACTGGCAAGTAAGTTCAGACACTTACAAAAAACTGCTCGCAGAAAGTGAATATGCAGCATGGATGTCAGCATGGGGTTACCGTGCTAATCACTTTACGGTGAGCATCAATGAGTTGGCTAAATTCGATGATATCGAAAGTGTAAACCAAGCACTTAAAGATGCGGGTTTTGCGCTAAATACATCTGGCGGCGAAATCAAAGGTTCACCAGAGGTATTACTCGAGCAATCTTCAACCCTTGCTGATGACAGCGAAGTTGAATTTAGCGATGGTGTTGTTGCCGTACCAAGTTGTTTTTATGAGTTTGCTTTGCGCTACGAAAAACCAGATGGTGAGCTATACACTGGCTTTGTTGCAGCATCAGCTGACAAAATATTTGAGAGCACCAATGCTCGATAACTAAAAAGAGTTTATGTATGAGGCTAATTGGGTTTATCGTAATTTTATTTACTCTAAACACTGCTACGGCAACAGAAAAGCCTAAGCTAACAATTCTGTCTCATGCATATTTTGCTAATGAATTTGACAAAAATAGTGTCAACCGTCACCTAAATGCTGTAATCAAACCAGCCCTTGCAGATGAATTCGATATAGATGTCGAAATAACAAATCATGCTCGGTTATTAAAACGCTTATCTGGTAACGAAGCTAGTTGCACTTACAATGCCATCAAAACCCAAAATCGATCGAAAGCTATGATATTTTCGACGATACCCACGTACATGCATGTACAGCGTCGTTTATACGCCCTTAAAAGTACCTTAAAGTCAGGTTCGGAGCCTGTTTCTGTTACAGAGCTACTAAAAAGCAAAGCTAGCTTTGGGATTGTTGGCTCAACTAGTTACCGCGAACTTGATAGCATTTTCGCTGATAAAAAATTCAATGTCGCAACGATTTACGGTGAAAATGCTTTTTTGCAATTAAGCCGCCTACTTTTCAGCAAACGTATTGATTACATCGTTGCATACAAACAAACACTTGATGTACACATTCCAGCTCATGAATTAAACCAACTCACATCAAGACGTATTGCTGAATACCCAGAATTTATAAATGGCTTTTTTACATGTAGTAAAAACACAGAAGGTTATCGAGCTATGTCGCTTATAAATGATTATATGCAAAAGGTAGAAATGGCTGCTTATATCAAAGAACTCCACCAGCAAATGAACGATCCTAGCGACGCAGAAGTAATGCTTAAAATTTACACAAACGAATATGGAATACTCTTTCAAAACGACTAAGCAGCCTCTAACTTTTGCATAAAAATAACTCAAAATATTATCAAAAAACACTTGCGCAAATAAAAACGCAAATTTATCATCTCGCCGCTTCTTGATGATAGCCAATCCGAGTACATTACAAACCCTGTTTGTAGCAAGGCGATAGAGCAACTATCCAAGAGTGTATTTGATTGCACAGATCAAACTGTGCGCTTAATAACACTCAACTGACTCGGACTTCCATTTTTTTCCGAGCAGTTGCTTAATTGCCGGAGAGTAAAATGGCTATTTCAACACTTACACAAGACCTAACAATCAAAGTACCTGCAGCGTCGGTTGCTGCAAACGAACCAGTAGCACAACCTTCAAACCAATTTATTGAGCAGCTTGTTCAGCAACATGGCGCGCCATTAATGGTGCTTGATTGTGAATCTGTTCGTCATCAATACCGTGCATTAAGCCGTGCTTTGCCTGGCGTTGTTTTACACTTTGCATTGAAGCCACTTCCTCATCCTGCGGTTGTTCGTACGCTTTTAGAAGAAGGCGCCAGCTTTGATTTAGCAACCAGCGGTGAAGTTGACTTAGTCGCCAGCCAAGGCGTACCAAGTGATCGTACTATTCACACGCACCCAATCAAACGTGATCGTGATATTTGTGATGCACTTGATTACGGTTGTAATGTGTTTGTGGTTGATAACATCAACGAATTAGAAAAGTTCATTGCATACAAAGACCAGGTTGAGTTACTTGTTCGCTTAAGTTTTCGTAATGCGGAAGCATTCGCTGATTTATCGAAAAAATTTGGTTGTAGCCCAGCAATGGCTATTGAAATCATTAGCTACGCGCAACAATTAGGTATTCGTATTAAAGGGTTGTCGTTCCATGTTGGCTCGCAAACAGCAAGCCCAGCTAAATATGTCACTGCCATTGCTGCATGTAATCAAGTGATTAACGACGTAGCCGCATTAGGCTTACCTGCGCTTAGTACGCTTGATATTGGCGGTGGCTTCCCTGTGCCTTACCATAAAGACGTGCTGCCAATTGAGGAATTTTGTGCGCCTATTAATGATGCCTTAGCACAGTTACCAGAGACAGTTCGCGTAATTGCTGAACCAGGTCGCTTTATTGTAGCCAGTGCGGTTACCAGTGTTGCATCGGTCATGGGTCAAGCAGTGCGTGATGGTAAGCCTTGGTACTATTTAGATGATGGTATTTATGGATCATTCAGTGGTTTATTGTTCGATGAAGCCTCATACCCTATCGACTCGTTTAAACAATCAAACGAACGTGTTGAGTCCGTGTTAGCAAATTACGACTTGCGATAGCATCGACGTAGTAAGTGAATCAATCATGCTACCAAAATTAAACAATGGCGATTTAATCATCAGCCGTATGATGGGTGCTTACACATTAGCAACTGCAACAGATTTTAACTTCTTCAAACGTGCAGAAGTTATCGTACTGAATGATGTAGTGCAGGTTGACGCACTCACCGGTTAATCGTTTCCTCGACTAAAAGCATGTAAGGCAACATGCTTTAACTCTTAAAATGCAGCTGCTCATTCCAGCTGCATTTTTTTTGCTTAAAGAAACAGTGGTTTGTAGTCGTTTTCTAATTGTTCAAACGACAAGTTACCAATAAAACGGCCAAAGCTTAGCCACGTTGCTAGACCTCGTAAGTCTTTAAAGTGTGGTGGTATAAATTTAGGGTCTTCAATCACACCTAAATCATGTAATTGCGATATCAGCCTGAAATCATCAATTGAGATTTTACCGACTAATAATAAGTGCAATTGATCAATTCGGCCTAATTGAATGGCAACCCGAATAAGGTTATACACCAACACGAAACCTTTAATGTAGGCGATATCTTTGGTAAAAGGTAAGCCTGTTGCTGTGCTGCCCCTAAACACCCGTTGAGTAAGTGTATAGCTTTCCTCTTTACTCAACCCTTGCGCTACATAATCACGATAAATATCAACAAATTCTGCGCCATCAATGACTTTAGTAATACCTTGAATACGGTTCACTAATTTTGCTAAACGTCGTGGCGTTGACTTTAAGGTAATAATTTCGGTCAAGACAGCAAGACCTTCTTGGGTGACCGTAGAGCTCGGAGTGCCTTTACTTAAGCAAGTTAAATATGGCTGTGCAAGACCATTTTGCGTGGTCCCAACATGGATCCAGCCTTCATGCACCTCAAGAATATCTAGCTCTCTTTGAGAAAATTTAACATCTTGATTAAGTTTAATATTATTTGCACCTGCCGCAGCATCACTCACAATACCATCACTCAGAATAACCTCAACATCAATGCCTGGCATCGTTTGAGCTACTTGTGATGCTAAAATTTTTACTGCATCTTCTGCATCAATGTTTTTTGGATCATCAGGCAAGATATCAGCATCAAGCATACTTTTTAGTGGCTGCTCAAGCATGGTTGCAAGTTCAGAAAGTGAAGGCTCTCCAGCATGGAATAAATCTTTTGGATGACCAAATAACTCAACAGACAAATCATGAAATTCAGGAGTACCACGATATTCAATCATACTGAGTACGGTTTTATATTCAGTACACATCTTGCTCATATATTGCGCAATTGGGTTTAATTGCCCTAGCTGGCTGATGATATCGCGATTTAAATCAGAAAACGCACGACGTAACTCACTTGGTACAAAACCAAGGTCACGCTGTTGGTAATAGGCTTGATCAACCGTTGGGTTCTTTTGGCACTTGTGCTTGAAAAACTCTTCTTTTATTTGTTTATCCCAGTTGATCGCATCAAGAATACGAATGGGTGTTTGCAGTGCGATTAATCGGTCAGATAACTCGCGGGTTTTTGCTAATAATGCCTTATCTATCATGCTCTAGGCTCACTGTGTAATGAGCCTTGAGCATAGGCTAAATTTGCATAATTACAAAGCAAAATTACGCTGTTTTAATTAAAATTTAGCTTTTTTAGAGACTAATTTTCCGTCGTTGTAGAGAAGTAAACTGGGTACCGAATTAATGCCATTTTCAATAAATAAATCATTACCATAATCGATTGAAACTGGCATGGTTGCAGAGAATTTATCAACATACTCTTGCACTGCGCTTTGGTCAGTCCATAACTGACTCACTTTAACCTCGACATCAACTCCTTGCTCTGCAAGTTTATTAGCATGTTGCTGCGCTAATACACACTGCTTTGCCATTGCAGGGCGAGTGTCGGCTAAGTACCAGTCGCACCATGTTGCGGTGAATAGCACGGCTTTTTTGCCTTGTTTCGGAATAACCAAAGGAGTGGCTTGGCCTTGCTTTTCGTTTAATAAGCGCGCTTCATCAACTTTGCCATTGTGTGATAACAAACGTAATGTGTTATCAAGCGGTTTATCAGCTTCGTGGCCTTGAAAAATCACCTTTTTATCACTATCAATCAATACATGAAAAGGGGTGCCCATAAATTCATAATGTTTAGCAACTTGCCCTGTGTGATCAGTAAAAATTGGCATAGTAAGTGAAAAACGCTCTTTAACCTTAGCAACAGCGTCTGCATCATCATTGAGATCAATATTAATAGCCACAAATTGAATTTTATCGCCATATTGCTCATATGCATGCTGAAAATGTGGCATTTGCTCCATACATGGCTTGCACCAAGTCGCCCAAAACTTTAAGTAAACGGGTTTCTTGCCTAAGTAACTGTTAAGCTTAACTATTTGCCCTGCTTCATTTTCTAGCACCAATGGTGCTGTATTCGCTGATATGCTTTTGCTTACAAGTAACAAGCCTGCTAGTAGTATCAGGGGTATAAACTTATATTTCATTGTGCGTCCCTCAAATAAAATCTATCTTAAGTTTAAGGTAAGAGAAAATATTGTAAATTTTCGACATCTGCTATCTAAATGTGATTTTAGTGATTTATCGCAAAGTAAGGTTTTAAAATTCACAACTCGTTTAATGCCTACATAAAATAACACTAAACTTTTTATAGGTTTGAAACGTATTACACAAAAAAAGGAGTCATTATGAAAAATGAGCTAGACGGTAAATTGATCCTCTCAGTGTATGAAAAAATCATTCAACACGGTGAAGATCATGAAGGTGGAAAGCTATATGAGGGTATTTGCGCTTTTTCGGATATCGATGGTTATACGGTCTATCTAAAAGGCAGTGGCGTGTTACTGCGCTTTGGTTTTCACAATACTTATCACCTTGACTATCAACATGAAAAGAACAAAGAGGACTTTTTAAAGAAAGTGCTTTATATCGCTGATAAGGAACTGTAAAGAAGTAATGAAACGACGGGTAAAAGCTGAGTCAAAGCAACAGCAGGCGTTTATTAACCAAGTTATTAATGAGCTAAAATCTAACCCAGATAAGTTAGATATCATTCGCGAAAATCTTAGTTACTATCGTGAACAACAGTTCCTCAAGCGTGGCTTTTTGCTTGCTATTGAGCGTTTTGATTGGGTATTTGAAGCAAGTAACGATGTAGAGCAAATCTGTGCGCAAATTCTAGCCGATGATTACATTGGCAAACGTTTGCGCCGCTATCCCTTGTTGTACAAGGGCATTTTGGAACGTACCTATTAGTTCTCCCACCGCTAAAACATGATCTGTCCGGTAAAAAATGCTAGGTTAGCGCCATTTTGAAATAACGAGAACTGGACATGTCAAAAACTATAAACTCTCACAACACCCATGAAGGTGGCAATAATGGGTTGTTTAACCGATTTTTAGCAACCGTTGAATTTTTGGGTAATATGCTCCCCCACCCTATCACTTTATTTGCAATGTTCTGCGTTGCTATTATCGTTTTTAGCGGCATTGCCGATTGGTATGGTTTAAGCGCTATCGACCCACGCCCTGAAGGCGCTGCTGGTCGAGACCCAGATGGTGTTATTGAAGTTGTCAGCCTACTTAGTGCCGAAGGTTGCAGCGTATCGTTACTGGCCTTGTTACGAACTTCACCAGCTTTGCACCACTTGGTACGGTATTAGTCGCTTTATTAGGTGTAAGTGTTGCAGAACACTCAGGTTTACTCTCTGCTGCTATGCGCGGCATGGTAATGGGCCCATCTAAGCGTTTAGTTACTTTTATGGTGGTGTTTGCTGCGATTTTATCAAATACGGCGTCTGAGCTTGGTTACGTCGTACTTATTCCATTAGCAGCCATGATATTCCACAGCCTTGGTCGTCACCCTCTTGCCGGTCTTGCTGCGGCATTTGCCGGTGTTTCTGGTGGTTACAGTGCCAATTTATTACTCGGTACCATTGACCCGCTACTTGCTGGTATCACCACGCCAGCAGCACAAATGATTGATCCAAATTATCAAGTTGGCGCTGAAGCAAACTGGTATTTCATGATGATTTCGGTATTTTTAATTGCCATTTTAGGTACGTTTGTTACCGAGAAAATCGTTGAGCCGCGCCTTGGTAAGTACAACCCTGATGAAGCAAGCAACGATTTGCCTAAAAATGATATTGCCGGTTTAACCGATAAAGAAAAGTCAGGACTAAAATGGGCGGGTGTGTCACTGTTAGTGGTGTCACTATTACTTGCTTGGACAATTGTTCCTGAAGACGGCATTTTACGTAATCCAGAAACAGGCCTTGTGGCACATTCACCATTTTTAAAAGGCATTGTGGTGTTTATCTTTGTGACTTTTGGTATTCCGGGTTTTGTTTACGGCCGCGTTGTTGGCACCATGAAAAACGATAAAGATGTCATCGATGCCATGAGTAAAAGTATGAGCTCGATGGGTATGTACATTGTGCTGGTTTTCTTTGCAGCACAGTTCGTTGCCTTCTTTAAGTGGACCAACCTAGGCACAATTTTAGCCATTAACGGTGCTGCTCTTTTACAAGCATTAAACCTAACTGGCCCTGAAGTATTTGTGCTATTCATTTTAATGTGTGCATTAGTAAACTTAAGCTTAGGTTCTTCATCTGCACAATGGGCTGTAACGGCCCCCATCTTTGTGCCAATGTTAATGCTAATCGGCTATGCGCCTGAGACTATTCAAGCAGCGTATCGAATTGGTGACTCGGTTACTAACCTTATCACCCCGATGATGAGTTACTTTGGTTTGATACTGGCTGTTGCAACTAAGTATAAGAAAGACATGGGTATTGGTACATTGGTTGCGACCATGCTTCCTTACAGCATGATCTTCTTTGTTGGTTGGGTCGCGTTATTCTACTTATGGGTATTTGTTCTGGGTTTCCCAGTTGGTCCTGAATCACCGATTTACTATCAGCCTTAAAGCGCTTCTTAAAGGTGTAAAAAAGCCAAGCTTTGAAGCTTGGCTTTTTAATGTTTATCGATATGTTCGATAATAGCTGCGTCTTATCATTGTCAATGCGAATAATAACAAGATTAAGCTCATTGGCAGCGTACCACCGCCACTGGTTTTATGTTCTACACTCACCTGCTTATACGCTTTAACAACCACATTAAATTGTCCTTGTGTTGTTCCGCCATCACCATCTGAGATAACAAAGGTGACTGTGTCAGTACCTTCAAAACCTGCATTTGGAGTATAGGTAATCGTCCCATCATCGTTAATGACCACACTGCCATTCTCTGCTGTGGCTGAAATTATAGTGAAGTCATTATTATCTTCATCTGTCACATTTGCCAAAATATCAATCGTGACTGGACTTTGATCATCGGTGCTAACATCAATGATGGCATCTATCATCGGCGCTTCATTGGATACGACGTCAACTATCACTGTCGCAAAATCAGCCCCTCCCTGACTATCTGAAATGCTATAACTAATCGTTGCAATTCCTAGGTGCTCTGCTTGCGGGACAAAATAAAGTAAATTATTAACAATACTTACTTCACCAATGTCTACTGCTGCGGATGTCAGAATTAACGAATCATCATTCGCATCTGTGTCATTCGAGAGTACATCAAGGTATGTACTAATGTTGCGTTTAACCCTAACCATATCATCTTCAGCAACCGGTTGAGTATTTGTACTCATTGTACTGGCAATACCACTTGGATCTTCGATGATACGATTTACTTTTCCGTCGGCGTCATTTGGGCCACCGTCTTCAATAGTAAGTTGAACACACCAATGTCCTTCAGTTAATCCTTGGGTATACTGAGCATCATGTGGTGGTGGACAGAAACCTTCTGCACCAGGTGCTGATGCAATGCTATTGCGACTATCTACGACAAACTCAGTCCATCCGGTATGCATTAGCTTACGATATACAGCATTGCTCGGAATGGGTGCAAACTGAGCTATAACAATGCCGACTGACTGACCCGCTACGGGGATTTGGCTAACGTTAAAGTCAAAGACTCCGCTAGCATAATCAAATCCAGCATCTGCTGTGGCACCTGAACCATAATTCCCGTAATGCATTACTTCTTGCTCTGACACTCCGGTATTGGTGCCATGTGCTACAAACGCTACATGACCTAGGCTAAGTTGCAAACCTGGCTCGGTTTCCATTAAGAAAAATTCACTTTCGTTCAGTTTTTCTTGTACAACGTTGAGCGCTAACGAATCAGCATCTAAATAATCAGGTATGCCATCATTATCAGCATCCCCGTAACCTTCTTCATTATCAGGAATACCATCAAAGTCAGTATCTTCAGAAGATAATTGAGGCATTGAGTCAACAATAGTCAGTTCTAATAGTGAAGATCCCGCTTGTTGTCCGTCAAACACGCCGACTTCAAATTGATACGTCCCTAGCTCAAGAAGTTGTGGATCAAAAGTAAAACTCTCTTCAACACTGTCAGTATCGACAATGGCACTATCAGACGTTAACCAACCATATATGTGTGTATCGGTTAGGTTTGCATCCGTTACTAGTGTCGTTAACGTTACATCACCACCTTGTCTATTTATGATTCGCGTCACTATCCCTTGCTGATTTGCAAAGACCTCAATGCTTGGCGCAACATTCCCTTCTTCGATGGTAAGAGTATGCTCACCTAATGGACCGACAACAGCATTCTCAGGCGTTGAAAACTGAAGAACCAGTGTTTCAGACTTCTCATCAATGTCATCAGATGACACGTTAACAATCAGACTCGCTTCACGTTGCCCTTTTTCAAATCTAAATTCACCTTCAACTAGGTCATGGTCTGCACCCTCTAGCGCATCTCCAGATACTGTATATGGCACAACCACTGGGTAGTTAACGGCATCACCATTGAGAATTGCTTTAATAGAAACGGTCGTCCCCTCAGTTGCAGTTTGATTTTTACTAAAGTTAACCTGAGGAATAACATTGATTAACTGCGTTGCAGAAACTTGATCATCGCCTTCCCCGGCGCTCCAAATCACAGTGTGAGTCCCCGGTGCAAAGAAACCTTTTGAGCTTGCGGTGACACGAACTGGGTTACCCAGTGCATCCTTCGCAATAGCAGTGCCCATATTCACTTTGGTGAAAAGACCTTTAGATGCAATTGTTTTGTCTTCTGGTGCTGTAATCGTAATTTCAGCTGCCGTAGACACAACAGATACCACCAATGTGACTTCAACCACTTCACCATTTGAATCTTTAATTTGATAAGTAATTACAACATCAGCATTCAAGCCAACTGGGGCTAAGTACTCTAGTTTGTTATCGACAATGCGGATCGTGCCAGCACTCACGGTTGCCTTAACAAGAGTAAGTTCATCACCGTCAACATCAATATCGTTTGCGAGCACATCAAGCACCACATACTCATTTAAATCCGCATTGACGGTAAAGTTATCTGGCATAGACACTGGCGCATCATTGATTGCGTTAACGACAATAGTCACTGTCGCAATATTAGAGTTCAGCATGCCATCCGATACGGTGTAACTGAAACTATCAGTACCATTGAAGTCAGCGTTTGGTTGATACACCAGATGGTTTGCATCCATTATCAATGTACCATTACTCACAGGTGTCACAAGATTAAGCGTAAGCTCATCACCGTTTTCGTCAAAATAGTTTAGCGAAAAGGTAATGCTTTCATCTTCATCCATGCTGAACTGTTCGTCATGGGTAACCGGTGCAACATTCGCGATAATGACAACACTGGTTGCATCTGAGGTAAAGGTTTCTGTATTACCATGGCCATCAACATAGGTTACGACAACTGTGATTGTCGCGCCAATATCAGCTTCGGTTAGCATGTACTCTGCAAGCGTTGCACCAGTAATGATTTCGCCGTTACGCATCCATTGGTAGGTAAACTCACCTACGCCATCTGGGTCTTCGATTGTCGACTCAACAGCTAAGGTTTCACCTTCTTTTGCTTCACCAGTAATACTGATCCCGCCCGTGGCTTCATCGTTAACATCGGCCACTGTGATAGCAAAGGTTTGAGTATCGGTTAATCCTCCTGCATCAGTGGCAACTAAGTTGATAGTATGAGTACCTACATCATCATTACTCGGCGTACCGCTTAGCTCGCCTGTTGTAGGATCAAAATCAAGCCAACTTGGCAGCTCTAGCGCACTTAATTTATAGCTATCTGCACTGTCTATATCTTTAACAGTAACAACATAGCTATACGCTTCATCTTGTGTAGCCGACGTGACTGGGTGAGATTCAATAACAGGCGCATCATTGACTGCTAACACGGTGATAGTCACTGAGGCTGTATTTGACTGTGCACCTTCATTATCAAGTACAGAGTAAGTAAATGAATCAAAGCCCACATAATTGCTAATAGGCGTATAAGTAACTGTACCATCTACATTATTGGTAATATGACCAAATGCAGGGTTTGTTACAATATTCACTGAATCCTCATCAAGGTGACCATCAATGTCTGAATCATTCTGCGTCACATCAATAATCACGCTCTCATCTTCATTGGTCTGGATCACATCATTATTTGCCAATGGTGCATCGTTAACAGCTGTCACCGTAATGAACACCTCTGCATGGTTTGACCAAAGGCCTAAATCGTCTTTAACACGATAAGTAAATGTGTCTGCTCCATAACTATTACTATCTGGTGTGTAACTGAGCACGCCATTGTTCACTTGTACATTACCGTGTTCAGGCTGTGTAACAACTTCTAGACTCGTCTTATCAAGGGTGCCATCAACATCGCTGTCGTTACCTAACACATTGATATTATGAGATGTGTCTTCAAGTAATACGGCGGTGTCATTTTGTGCAACTGGCGCATCATTCACACTATTTACCGTTAAAGTGACTGTCGCAATATTTGACATTAAAGACTGATCATCTTTGACACTATATTCAAAGCTATCAGTACCAAAGAAATCTGAATGTGGTGTAAAGCGGATTGTGCTTAACTCTTTATTGACAGTTAGCTCGCCATGCTTAGGAGCTTGCGTTATCGTCACATTCCCTATAAGCAACTCACTATCAACATCAATATCGTTGTCAAGAATAGACAACTCAATTGATGTATCTTCATCAAGTACACCTAAATCATTGGTCGCCACTGGTGCATCATTAACTTCACCGGTAGTCACTAAAACACGTGCAATATTTGACACTGCACCTGCTTTATCTGCAATACGATACGTAAATGTATCGCTACCATTAAAGTTAGACGCAGGCGTGTAAACAATGCGATCGTTTTGAACATTTGCTTGACCATTTTCAGGTGCAGAAACGACTACTAAGCTTGATAAGTCGAGTGAGTCTCCTTCGTCAATATCAGCATCGTTTAGTGCAACATCAATTTCAATGGCCATGTCTTCTTCGGTCATCGCGCTATCGCTATTTGCAAGAGGCGCGTCATTAACAGGATTAATAGTAATGGTCACTGTCGCCACATCTGAACGGTCATGCTCTATGTCATCGACTGTATAGCTAAATGTATCGGTCCCGTTAATATTCTCATTCGGCGTATAAGTGATCACACCATTTGCCGTATTCAAGCTAGTTTGACCTTGTGTTGGCGTTGTAACAATCATCACGCTTGCTGGGTTTAGCTTACTATCGACATCACTGTCATTGGCAAGAATATTAATAGCAACGCTGTTATCTTCATCAACACTGGCGATGTCATTTTGCACATCAGGTACGTCATTCACGTTCTCAACCGTAATAGTGAAAGTTTGCTCAATCGTTGCATTGGCACTGTCAGTGACGGTTAGCGTCACAGAGTGCACACCGACATCATCATTGCTAGGCGTACCAGTAAGCACACCTGTTGAACGGTTAAACACCAACCAGTCAGGGTAGTTTGTTGCTCCATACATCAAGGTGTCATCTTTATCGACATCGCTTGCGTTCAAGGTATAGATATAACGATTATCCTCCGTTGCCACTGTAATTGGCGTTGAAGAAATCACCGGCTCGTCATTCACGTTTACAACCGAGATAGTGAATGATTGAGTATCAAGTGCATTAGCACCGTCTTTGACGCTCAAAGTAACAGCATGCTCACCCACATCATCATTGCTTGGTGTTCCAGAAAGTACGCCCGTTGATGGGTTGATCGTCAACCAATTAGGGAGCTTCGTTGCCGCATACGTGAGCGTATCACCTTTGTCAGCATCCTTTGCCGTTAACGTGTAACTATAAAAACTGTCTTCGGTTGCCGATGTGATTGGCACAGAAGAAATTTCCGGCGCGTCATTCACATTTTCAACCGTGATAGAGAATGATTGCGTAACAGATGCGCCAGCACTGTCAGTAACAGTTAAAGCAATGGCATATGTACCAATGGTATGCTTATTTGGGGTACCATACAGTTCGCCCGTAGACCTTGTAAAGCCTAACCATCCAGGGATCTTCGTTGCTGTATAGGTCAACGTATCGCCTTTATCGATATCGCTCGCAACAAGGGTGTAGCTGTATGGCTGGTCTTGTGTTGCTGCTCTAATCGGCGTGGAAGAAATCACAGGCTTGTCATTCACGTTTTCAACCGAAATCGTGAATGATTGAATGTCACTTGCATTTGCCTGATCGGTCACTGATATAGTCACCGTATGATCACCTACATCATCATTAGTCGGTGTACCCGCCAGCAGACCGGATGGGTTTAGCGATAACCAACTTGGTAATTGGGTCGCTCTGTATGTAAATGTATCGTCTTTATCAGCATCAGATACTGTTAGTTGATACGAATAAAGCGTATCTTCTGTTGCTTGAGTCACCGCAATTGATGAAATACTCGGCGCGTCATTTACACCAATCACCGTAATCGTGCCATTCACTGGCGTTATACTATTGCTGCCATCAGTTAAGTTAAATGTAATACCCAGTGAGCCAGAAAAATTAGCCGCTGGTTTAAATGATAAATTTGCAAGTGTAGTGGTGACATCCGCGAGCGAGCCACTGACTGTTAGTGTCGCATTGTCATTATTATAATTAACGACGGCACTACCACTCGCCGCGCCTGCTAGTAAGCCAGATGTGTTATTAGCAAGTGTAATTGTCAGGGTAACATCATCACCCTCTTCATCGGTGATTTGATAATTATCGAATAGTAAGCTCGCGTCACTGTCTTCTGCAACAGAAAGCGCATAACTATCAAATACTGCTCGGCTGGATTTCAAAACCGAAGCCTTATAATCATCAGCAGAATCATTAAAAGAAATGTACAAGCTGTCGTCACTCGCAATCGCGAATCCATACTGATAAGCTTTACCTGATCTTACACCTAGGGGAGATACCGTATGCCAGCTTGTGCCATCAAAACTCGTCACCCTCACCTCAAAGCCCTCAGTTCCATTCTTATAAGTCCTATTCGTATAAGCGACATGAGGTCTATTGTTACTATCAAACTCAATATCGGGTGTATATTTATTTTCTGCAGAAAAACCTCGTTCTCCTACTAAAACCCAATCTGTGCCATCGAATTTTCTTACAAAAATTTCAGACGAATTAGCATTTACAAAGTAAGGCGTATCATTATTTAAAGCAAAGTTAGAGCTATAAACATTTTCAAGGGAATCGACAGGACCAACAGGCACCCAACTATCATTCACAAATTTTTTAACATTGCCAAACCACTTGTCGTTTCTTTTATCAACATATGCAAGGAAAGGTGTGTCACTGTCATCAAATGCAAGTGAGATAAACCTTGCATCACGAGGCGTAACATTCGTCCCACCGACAGTCTGCCAATTTGTACCATCCCACTTTTTAACAATTGCTTTGTTAAAATAACGACTATCTTGATAAGCAACATATAGGTTGTCTGCACTATCAATTGCAATTGATAAATAATTAGTTTCGTTTAAATTGACTGGTCCCCCACCTATGGTTTGCCAACTTCCGTTAATAAACTTTTGAACGACGGCTTTACCACCAAGTGATATATCACTATAGATAATATGCGGGACATTATGACTATCTATCGCCATTTTTAATCCACTAGTAATTCCAGTATGGAAACGTTGAGGTCCTACATATTGCCAAGAATCACCCTCTAATTTAATTCCTGATAATACGTTACGGTTATTGAACTTGTCTGAAAAAACCACATAGGGAATATCATGACTATCTAACTCAAGGCTAACAGAAAAGGCAGCCGCTATAGAAAAACCTGTATTACCCGCAAAATCCCATTTTGGTTTAGTGACCATCACTGGCGCATCATTTGTTAATGAAACAGAAATAGTAAAGTTTTGATTGGTAACTGGCTCAACACCATCTTCCAAGCCATCGGCTAGGTCAAATGTAAAGCTATCAGAGGTAGTCTCTGAGCCATTGTGTTTATAATAAAGGTTTGAATCATCCAACGTTTGCTGGGTAAACGTGCCATTTACAGCAAGCGCTTCGCCTGAGTCTAAGCTGCCGTTATCATTGGCATCAACAAACAAGCTGCCGTTAGTAGGCACTGATTTAAGTGTAAATGTAAGCTCTGCACCTGTGTCATCAGGGTCTGAGGCTGATAAGTCAAGTGTAGAAATTAGTGTCGTAGCACCTTCATCAATTGAGAGGCCTTTATTAACAGAAACTGACGGCGCTTTGTTAGGTGTAACTACGTTATAAGTTAAAGTTACTGGCGAGGCGCTCTCTGTGCCATCAGTCAGTTCGTTAGTGAATGTGAATTCACCAGTGTAGTTACTATCAAGAGTAAAGGTTAAGTTTTCAATCGTTGCCTTTACATCACTAACACTACCAGAAATTGTTAATACACCGCTGTTAGTGTCGTAGTTATAGTTAGCCCCACCGCTTCCATTACCTGAAAAGCTCCCTGCGTTGGTATCCGAAAGTGTAATAGTTAACATCACGTCGTCGCGGTCTTTGTCTGATATTATGAAATCAGCAAACGGATCACCTATTGAGTCTCCTTGATTGATCGTTAGAGATGAGTCTGAAAATGATGTTGTAGCATACTTCATTACAGAATTTGTTGTTCTAGTCGTATTTTTAGAATAAATAACATAAGGAGTGTTTTGGCTGTCAAGGGAAATAGAATTGCCGCGGGTGCTTTCTTCAGCAAAGCCTTCTCTACCAACATACTGCCAAGTGTCATTTTGATAACTTACTACGTTACCCCTACCACCGCTAAAAAATATAAATGGTATGTCATTTGCACCCAATTCAAGGTCAGAATCACCTGCAGAACCATCAGACAAGTTCTCACTAACTAAAGACCAAGTTGTGCCGTCAAACTTATAAAAACCTAGCCCAACAGTTCCATTGCTTGAGGTTCTAGCGCTTACATAAATATTGTCATTACTATCAATTGCTATCGACGGTTTAATTGCTCTTGCATTTGATATACCCGCCTCTCCGACATATTCCCAAGATGAACCATCGAAATACATCACAGAAACACCTGTGGTAGTTTGAGAATACTGACTGAATAAAACGTAAGGAGTATTTGAGCTATCAAAAGCAATTTCAGAATGGGTTACATCAGATTGGGTAAAACCTTGTAAAGCCAACACTTACCCAATTATTACCATCATATTTTTTTACAACAGCTTTATTTCCTAAACTACTGTCGATATAAACAACATGTAAAACGCCATTATGATCAAACGCTAGATTAATGTATGATACATCGCCATTAGTTACAGGTGAACCTACGTCCTTCCAAGATGTTCCATTAAAAGTTCGTACTCTCAAAATTTTATCAGAATCTACTATATCACCGAAAGAAATAAACGGTGTGTTGTTGCTATCAAAAATTAAATCCGGGTACAAAGAAGCAAAATATGAATCTGAAGAATCCATCTCATCACCAATGAACTCCCAATCTGTACCATTGAATTTCATAACACTGCTACCAGTTGGACCTCCTCTTAAAATTACCCAAGGTACATCATTAGTATCGACCCTAATTTTTACATAACTTTTAGCAAAGTTTGATTGAACGAAGCTAGCACTGCCAAGATCCTTCCACTCGCTGAATGAAAAACTAGGCGCTGTATTTTTCTTTATAACTGTTAATTCATCATTCTTTTTGATGTTTCTATCTGACAAAGAAACATAGTTATCATCTAACACAGCGGTACCGCCCTCAACACTTTGAGTAATGACCACTCTGTCATACGGGATACTCGTTTCATCGCTTATTAATTGTCGTAGAGTACCAATACTGTCACTGGGCTCTACATCAAGCGTAAACGTTTTACTAGGAGCGATAATTGTTATTGGCATAGCCAATATCGACATGGGCGCAATAAGTGCGACTAAGTATAAATATTTAATAATTGTTGATAACATGGCATTTTAATCCTGTAGAAACTTCAAGCTGTTTGCTAATTCACGATGAGTGGTTTAGTAAGTAGACTCAGCTATTCCTTGAGATAATTAAAAATGTACGCCCCCTGCATACATTTGGAGTTGATTAGTTAAACTGATACTTAGCGCCAATTGAAAACATTGTCGTTGAGTAATCATCTAACCTAGCTTGGTCGTAACTTAAGAAAAGTAGAGTATTTTCAAATATTGAATAGCTGATTTCACCGCCAAAAGTTACACTATTGCCGCTGCGTTTCGCTTTAAAAACATCTGATGTATTGATTTGGTATTGGTAATCTTGTTGCCAATCAAGGTACCCAAGTTTACCTGTTAGTGATAGGTCATTTGTTAGAGGCCATGATGCTAAAACAACTAGGTGTGGCCCCTTTGCAGATTCAGGGTAAGTTGCTTGCATTACATCATGAAAATTGTCTAAATCAGTCACCTCTCCTGTTAAACGAAAATTTCTATCGCCAAAATCTAAATAACCCAGTTGGACTGAAAATATAGAATCTAGCTGATATCCAAATCCTAGTTGATAACCTACGTCAGCATCTTTCACTGATAAGTTTTCATAATTGACACTCTGTGCAACAAGCTCATTTTTAACAGCGTCTGCCTTAAAATCAGTCGAAGCGTGGCCTATTTGGCCATACAAATACCAATTATTTTCTTTAGCTTGCCCATCTGTACTGAGTAGTGAGCCACCAGAAAAAAGAATCAGTATAAAAGCCCATGAAAAACAACTAGAACTTTTAGTTAAAAAGTATTTATGGTTCAAAATAAAGCACTCTCTTAATCTAATTAAACGGGCACAGAATTGATTTAAATACAATAATATGTAGATTTAAAAGTCAGAATATCAACTCTGCATTTATGTTTTACATTAGATGAAAAGATGAGTGATCCGAATCAGAATCTTCCTAAATTTATGAGCTTGTGAAATTTCCGACAGACATTGTTATTAGTTATTTGGTGATTTTGAATAATTGAAAAAAAATCAATTCTAAATAACTAGTCATAGTTTGAAATAAATGGGCTATTATTATTCATAAAATAATGATTCCCGCTTTATTAATGAAAAATAGCTATAGATTTAAATTTATTTTTTATACCCCTATTATTTTCTGCATCTGCTCAGCGGTTTTTGCAAACCCGACTAAGCCCGAATTCAGATAATAAGTGCACCACTCATGGTTAAACGGTGAGAAGGAATCAACTGCCTGTTGGTGGTACTCTGTAATCGCCAAAAAACAAGAGTAGATACCATGAGTTACAAGCAGTTGATCGAAGGGCAAAGATACCAGATTGAGGCCTACTTACGCGAGGGTTTTAGCTATCGAGAGATAGGGAAAAGGCTAAAAGTGAGCCACAGCACTATAAGTCGTGAAGTTAGGCGCAATAGTACTCGAAGTCATTACTTGCCTGAGGTTGCACATTCAAAGGCATGTAAACGAAAACATCTAGCTGCCAAGTATTCCATGCCAGCACTTACAATTGCGTTCGTTGAGTTTGGATTGGAGCAAAAATGGAGCCCTGAGCAGGTTGCGGGTGTAAGCAAAATTATCGGGCATCCTGTGAGTCATGAATGGATTTATGGCTATATTCAAAAAGATAAATTGAGTGGTGGCAAGCTATACAAACATCTGCGACAAGGGCACAGACGTTATCGTAAAGGCAGCCGAAGCAAACGTGTCATCATCCCAAATCGTGTTGGCATTGAACATAGACCTGCGATTGTTGACACTAAGACACGATTTGGTGATTGGGAAGCGGATACAGTACTTGGCAAGCATGGTACGGGAGCAATCGTTAGTTTAGTCGAGCGTACAAGTAAGTTTTACCTGATACGCAAAGTGCCAGCAAAAAGTGCAGCGCAAGTGAGCAGAGCAATGATAGGTATGCTGTGGCGCTATCGACGCCATGTTCATACGATAACCGCAGACAACGGGAGTGAGTTTTGTGAACATGAGCATGTTTCAGACAAGCTAAAAACCGACATCTACTTTGCTAACCCCTACTCATCATGGGAAAGAGGGTTAAATGAGAACTTTAATGGCTTGTTGCGTCAATATATTCGCAAAGGCACTGATTTACGAACGGTGACAGATAAGCAAATTGCGCACATAGAAAAGGCGCTCAATGCGAGGCCGAGAAAATGTCTAGGGTTTAGGCAACCAGCGGTAATATTCGATGAATTACGCAAAGCAGCCTAATTTAGCGAGTGGTGCACTTCGGACTTGAATTCGCGAGCAGCTCGAATCGACCTTTTGCCACGTCGTTGGTTTTAACCGATGGTGATAGTATTACCTTGGGTTTTGGTGATTTTGATCCACAAACACTGTTTGACTCGCAACATGCCAACAAAGATGAAGACAGTATTGCGCTTAGAAAAGAACTCAAACTCTACAGTATTCCTTACACTTGGCAGCTTGATGAGCCTGTTTATCAACACAAACTAAGCCTGACCAGCAAAGTAAGCTATTTAAATCAATCAGATTTCATTTCGCTTTTTGATAATGTGGCTGACGACTATATTTCAGAAACAGTGTATAACGGGATGATCGGTTTTAATGCCGAAAAAGCACTTGGCTCTAAATGGTCATATCAATTTGGTTTTAATACTCACTACTTACATTACAACAATGATTATGAGTACAACTCTCCCGAGTCTAGACGTAATTTTAAGCCTTTAGCTGAAAATCTTTACACCAACCTCAATAGTAATGCACTGGTGTTAAACCCTAATGCGACCATGATCTATCGCTTACCTAGGCATTGGGGCTATTACGAGTACAAACTTAACTTTAATTATTACTATGGCTGGGCACTCTCTCACCCTGATGGAATAAATAATGCGGCGCCTGAGACATGGCGCACACTCAATGGTATTAAAGCTAAATTTAACATGTTCAAAATCGGGGTTTTTGAGCAAGCTTTTTACATCAAAGGCCAACGTATCGATTTAGGCGGCGATAGTCGGGTAGCGTTTGGGACCGATCACTTTTATGAATACGGTATTGGCTTTTTATGGGATAGCATAAAATGGACGTCATGGTTCGATAACTTTGGTATTGGTATCAACATTCATAATGGCAGTAGCCTAGATGGCGCTGCTATTGTCTTGTACTTTAATGAAATTTAAGTCCAATATAAAAACACAAACTGAGCAAACAGACTATATTATTAGATATACTTAGAATTCAAGGAAGATTATATGAAACATCACCTCGCAATTGCATGTTCATTGCTTGCCTTAACGGCTTGCGATAAAACCTCTGAACAAACAGCTAAAACGCTTCCACTGCAAGTGAGTGCAGCAGATACCATTTATTATGGTGGTGATATTCTTACAATGACTGGCGATGAACCAGAGTATGCGCAAGCAATCGCAACGCAAGGCGACAAAATTATCTTTGTGGGTGATAAAACTAAAGCCCTTGAGCATAAGTTTGGTAAAACGAAGCTGATTGATTTACAAGGCAAGACCCTAATGCCTGGCTTTGTAGATGGCCACAGTCATGTGTACGCGGTAGGCTTACAAGCCATGGTAGCCAATGTATTACCTAGTCCAGATGGTGATGCTAACAGCGTTGAGCAAATCGTTAATATTCTCACAGCTGCACAGAACAACCCTGATTACACCACTTTTATTGAAAAAACCGGCGCTATCTTAGGATTTGGGTACGATGATGCTGAGCTTGATAGATACCCTACAAAAATGGACTTAGACCGAGTTAGCACTGAAAAGCCTGTGATCATCATTCATACCTCAGGGCACTTAAGTGTGGCAAACACTAAAGCGTTAGCCATGGCTGGCATCGATGAAAACACAGAAAATCCTGATGGCGGGATAATTCGTCGCATGACAAACTCACAAGAGCCCAATGGGGTGCTCGAAGAAAACGCGCACTTTGGATTACTGTTTAAACTTATGAAATCTGTTGATCCTGATTTACAAGATTTAATGCTGCAAGAAGGGCAAAAACTCTGTACAAAATACGGCTACACAACGGCCCAAGAAGGACGTGCTACCCAAGAAGCTTATGACTCGATGGTAAGAGCATCAAAGGCAGATAAATTCGTGATTGATATAGTTGCCTATGCCGATATGGCCACCAGCAGCGGATTTATGGACTCAGCCTATAACAGTAAAAACTACACAAATCATTTTCGCATTGGGGGTGTAAAACTTAACTTTGATGGCTCACCGCAAGGTAAAACCGCTTGGTTATCTCAGCCATACTTAAAAGCCCCCGAAGGCCAAGAGCAAGGTTATGCAGGCTACCCTACTTTTAATAATGAGCAAGCTTATCAGTATATTGAAACGGCCTTTGCCAATGACTGGCAGGTAATGACGCATGCAAATGGTGATGCCGCCATTGAGCAGTTTTTAAATGCCGTTGAAAGTGCCAATAACAAGCTCGGCAAAAAAGAATCGCCGCCCTGTACTCATTCATGGTCAAACAATTCGACAAGATCAGGTAAATCGTCTTAAAGAATTAGGCATATTTCCATCGCTCTTCCCAATGCATACTTTTTATTGGGGCGACTGGCATGTAAATTCAGTGCTAGGTCACCCCCGTGCCGATTTTATTTCACCCACTCAAGCTGTTCGCAAACAAGGATTAATGTTTAGCACCCATCATGATGCACCAGTCGCCCTACCTGATGCACTACGTGTATTAGATGCAACTGTGAACCGCACAACCCGAACAGATCAAGTATTAGGGCCAGAGCAACGTGTTTCTGTGTATACTGCACTACAAGCAATGACCACATGGCCTGCGTATCAACATTTTGAAGAAAGTTCAAAAGGGCAATTAAAACAAGGGATGCAAGCAGACTTGATAATTCTTGATAAGAATCCGCTAAAGATAAAGCCTGTAGAGCTACATAACTTACAAGTGTTAGAAACCATTAGTCGTGGTGAAACCGTCTACAGCAAAAATTAAACACACTTTAAGGAGTAACATGAATAAGTTCATACAATTAGCATGTGCTGCGCTGCTGTCTTTTTCTGCATTTGCAGCACAAACCGTTACTACAAAACTGGATATTTTAAATCTTAGGGCGCAGTCTGAGAATGTGCTAACTTCAGGGCAGCCAAGTCAAACTGATTTTGCCAAGTTAAAGCAACTTGGTGTTCAGAACATCATCAACCTTCGCGGTGATAACGAAACGAATTGGTCTGAGCAAGAGTTAGTCACTGAGCTTGGTATGAACTATTACCATATTCCTGTGCAATCTAAAGCTGATATTACCATTGAAAACGCCACTAAACTTCAGGCATTACTCAATAAACAGCAACAGCAAACTACCTTACTTCATTGTGCGAGCAGCAACCGTGTTGGCGCTCTCGTTGCACTTTATAATGCCGTCACCTTGAAAAAGCCAATTGATGAAGCTGTTGAAATTGGTAAACAATGGGGCTTAAAAAGCCTTGAAGGGGTGGTAAGAAGCAAAGTTAACGAAGAGGTTGGTCAGCCATAAGCTGACCAACATATTAGTTTATATTGCTTTTTTCTGACTCTTTTTATAATTACTTAGAGCTGCCATGCATAGCTTAGTTTAGTGAAAAAGGTACGCTCGTCACGCTCAAGACTTTTCAAAGAGTCGTCTTGATATCCTTTGTCTGAATAACCTAAGTAAAACAGCGTCTGAGAGTTAATTTTGTATGAATACACCAGCTGACTGCCATAATCGCGGTTAGTTTGACTGACATCAAATCGATAAGCTTCGTTGTTTCGATCGACATCTTCAAACTGCAAAACGAGTTTTAGCATTGAGCGCATATTAAATTTATAATAAACACGTAAATCAGTTAAATTTGCAGTATAAACACGATCATTTTGTTCGTTATCTAGATAGCTGTAACTGTGCTCTAGTTGAACCTGCCAATGATCGTTAATATCCCATGTCATCTCAGGTTCAATACGAACCATGGTACCTAAAGCTGCATTACTGTAATCAATTTTGCTGCCATATTGAGCATACAATAAGAACCGCACATCACGAATAGGTCTAAAACCACCGTAGATATAGCCTATATTTTGATTAAAGAACTCGCCGGCATAAAACTCATTACGATGAATAAAGCCAATTTCTGTTTGCGACTGCATCTTACCTTTAAAAGTAATAAAGCCATCGTATTCTTCTTCGAGTAAGTCGCCATTTTGTGCCCACGTTTTATCCCACTCAACATTGTAGCTGTACTCTGTGATTGCATCATCAGCATCACGATACCAAGTTTGCCCACCACCTAATTGTACTTGTTCGTAATCAACTTTAGCTTGGTAGCCTAAATCAGAGCGGTATTCTTTACCTATATTTTCGTAATTAGCATAGACTTCGTAATCACGCTTAGTTCTTGTAAATTCAATAGCATAAGCTTGATCGGATTGATTCTTATCAACGCCATAATAATCAACTAAAAATTCTGAGTTAGTGGTATCTGTGCTTGCAACTTGATACTGCAAACTATCTGATTGGTTAAACCAATAACTACCATCAATCGATAACACGGTATTATGGTAATCATCATTTTCACGGTGAGTGCTCATCACACCAATTGTGCCTTTTTGGTCCAATATCAAACTGATAACGCCCCGCTACTGCTTGCGTTTTATCTGCCAGATTAGCAAAGCCCGACCCTTGATTTGTCGGAAGTAAAACACTGGTATTCTGATCATCAGCGTACATAAAACCATAGCTGTGCGCGCCGGTTTTACCAGTTAATTTTAAACCTACATCAGGTTCAGCAATCATTCGCGTATATAAAAGCTCTAGTTGGCTGGTATTAAAATAAGACGCACCATCTAAAAAGAATGGACGCTTTTCAGCATAATAAATTGAATAAGTGGTGTTTACATCAAGTTCGAGTGAGTCTGCCTCGACTTGCGAAAAGTCAGGATTAATAGTGGCATTAATAACCGCATCTTGCGTCACACCCCAACGTAAGTCCAAGCCTGCTTCAGTATCAATATCGCCATTTTGCCAATCACCCGGCACTGTGTCTTTGCTATCATGACGAAGCGCAGTTAAAGTGGGTGTAAGCTGAATATTTTGGCTTTCTGTCATGTTGGCAAAACCTGTGAGTTTATCAAACTGACAAAAGCTACATTTTACATCTCGGTCAAAACCAACGTTCGACATTTGATAATACACATCACGCGGGTAATTTCGCCATACTGCAAAACTCCACGTTAATTCGGCCTGGTCTTTTGGAAAGCGAAGTGCAGTGAATGGAATACGCATTTCAACAACATAGCCGTCCTCTGTTATTTGCCCTGCGCTATCCCAAATAGCATCCCATGATGGGTCTTCCACCCAATCATCAATATCTGTCATGCGCATATCACCTTGCGCACCCAATGGATTTACATAAAACTCATAGCCAGTTCGTTCATCATTAAAAGTATCAATCATCAAGGCAACATTGTCGTCTTGCCAAAGTGTGTCGCGATCTCGAAGAGCGGCACGAATTTGCGAAGGATCATTATCTTTTGCAATAAAACCCACATACAAGTACTTGCCATCTTCGTACATGTAAGCATCGGTTTGCACGAGCGGTGTGCCTTTTTCGGTTGGTTCGTTCTGATATTTTAATGGCACTTTAGTGGCGTATTGCCAGTGTGGCTCATCCATCACACCATCAACGCTAATAGACTCTTTAATATGGGCAAGGGAGAACTCAGCCTTATCAAATGCATTAGCAGAAAAAGGCACACTAGCAACACTGAGTAAAAAAGTAGGGGCGGTTATTTTATTTATTATTCTTTTTATGTACTGCATAAACATCCATTTAGACACTAACGCGTTAGAAACGCTACTTGACTGATTTCAAAGCGATTGTAATTCATCAAGGTACATTTGTTAATCTAATTTTGCATTTAACTGTATAAAAATTAACAAAACACTCCATTTGTACGATTAGCAGAGCCAAAAAAGCCCCATTGCCAAACAGCAATGGGGCTTTTTTATAGAAGCTCTTATCGTTTGTTATCGAAATTCATTACTTTTTAAGGCTTAATTTATTGCCTTTCAAAGATTTGCGAACATTTGCGATACGTGAACGATTCTTCGCACGCGCTTCACCCGTTGCCTGACCCGAAGCCTTATTTGTACGGCTACGGCGTAAATGCGACGGCTTTTTACCTATTTTATCAATCAGTACTTCACGGCTGCTTACCTCATAACCTGGTAAAACAACACGCTTGATGCGCTGTCCAATTAGCTTTTCGATATCGAATAAAGTGTTTTCTTCCTCACGGCTCACAAACGAAATAGCTTGGCCCGGCTTACCAGCACGACCTGTACGGTCCGATACGATGCACGTAGTCTTCTGCAAGCCAAGGTAAGTCGATGTTAATCACACGTGGTAACCCTTCAATATCAATACCACGGGCAGCCACTTCGGTTGCGACCAGCACGCGAACTTTACCTTCTTTAAACTCGCGTAAAGCGCGGCGGCGGTTACCTTGGGTTTTATCACCATGACAAACAACAGCTGGAATACCGTCAAGGTTAAGCTCCTTTACAAGCTCATCGGCAGTTTCTTTCATGTTTACGAAAACAAGTACTTGCTGCCAGTTTTTCTTTCCTATCAATTCAGATAAAAGCTCTTGCTTACGGCGCTCTTCTACAGGATACACAACGTGTTGCACTGTTTCTGCGGTACTGTTTGTTTGATCGACACGAATGATTTCAGGCTGCTTTAGTACTTTACTGGCAAATTGTTTAATTGCCGCAGGGAAAGTGGCCGAGAACAACAAGATTTGACGCGCTTCATCACAGCCATTAATAACCGTTTGCATATCGCTGATAAAGCCCATGTCTAGCATACGGTCAGCTTCATCAAGCACTAAATGCTTAACATTAGCTAAGCTGATGTTACCTAAACGAATATGATCAAGTAAGCGCCCTGGCGTTGCAACAACAATATCGACACCTGCTTTCAAATCGTTAGCTTGACCCGCTAGATTAATACCACCAAACAAGCACACTGTTTTGAGTTCAGTGTATTTTGCAAACGCTTTAAAGTTATTAGCAATTTGCTCTGCTAACTCGCGAGTAGGTGCAAGCACTAGTGCACTTGGTGCATTATTTTCGCTAACAGCTGATTCTGATAATTTTTGGATAAGTGGTAAAGCAAATGCAGCGGTTTTACCCGTGCCGGTTTGCGCACTAACAAGTACGTCTTTGCCTTTTCTTACTGCAGGAATTGCACTACGTTGAACGGGAGTAAGCGTTTCGAAATTAAGCTCTTCTAATGCCTGTAAAAGCTCAGAAGAAAAACTAAATGATTTAAAATTCATGCTGTATAACCTGCGGCCATCATATCAAGGGTCGCAAATTATACAGAAAAAAAATGACTTTAGTTAGTTATAACTTAACTAAAGTGCCTTTTAATGCCACACCAGCGATAAACGTACCCGCACCACATTGATATTCTGTTTGGCTAACAAACTCACGCTTCTTGTAATACGACTGAATATTTACAACTGCATTCATGCCTTCACGGACAGCACGCTCTTGTAATGCTTTTAAAGCACTTAGCATTACCCACTCACACGCTTCTCGGTCAGTTTTATTAAATGCATTGGTTTTCTTGTTGGTGATCACTTCACCATAAGTTTTTTTAATCGTGTTATGACTTTGATCAGCAAAATACAGCGGAATATCTAACAATGCTTGTTTCGCTTTGGTGGTTTCAAGTAATGCTTGTACAGGTAGCGTTTGTAAATCATCACGTGCAAAACTGTTTGCTGAAAACAAACAAGCTACTAAAACACATGCAAGGGTCAATAACTTCATTTAAAAATTCCTTCTATAAAATTTCCATGCAACACCAAAACCAACCGAAACATTATAATCTTGCTTCACGAGTGGGCTTGCCTCTTGTTGACTGTTAGCAAGGTGGTGGTATTTAACAAAACCACCTAACCAATACTTTGGTGTGTCAAAATGTACCCCAATTGATACATCAGCACCAGAAAAACCTGAACGACTTGAGTATGCTTGGCGAGTTTCATTGCTATGTAAGTCACTCACTCCATAGTAGTAATCAAGGTATTTATCGCTAGCAAAGTTGATATTGCCACGAAACGCTAATGAAAATTGTGAATCCGCTTTTTCGATGATCGGCACTCGATAATACACACTTGATCCATAACGCCAGCCAATATCATCAATACCAGAGAAATCTGTCGCAATGGCTTTGCGTGCAAACAGGCTTAAATACAAGTGCTGTCTAGAATTTGGTTCACCTATTAAGTAGTAATTAAGTGAAGGTCCTAATTCAAACACCCAATCTAGATCATCCATACCTTCTCGGGCTTTGTTGTCTTCACTGTCAACCGCAAGACCTACGTTGGCAGATAAGTCTAAATGGAGATTTTCTTGCTGCCACAAAAAGCCGGTGAAATTATTGCGGTCGATGGCCATTTTATCGCTTTGATAACGAAAATAAGGCACAGGCAATAGGTATTGCTCACTTTCATCTGAACCTAAATAATGCGGGATATCAGCATAAAAAAGGCCTGCACCGAACTCCATTTTTGCAGTGCCCTTTTCTACACTATCTTCTGCAGCATAAGCATTAAAAGTTAGAATAAATAAAATACTTATGATGCTGCACTTGATCATGCTTGCCACTTTTTAAAGATTAACGAGGTATTGATGCCACCAAACGCAAAGTTATTACTCATAATGTAGTCTGTTTGCATGTCACGGCCATTGCCCTTGATATAATCTAAATCAGCACACTCAGGATCGACATCCGTTAAATTGATAGTAGGTGCAAACCAACCATCATTCATCATATTGATACTTGCCCATGCTTCAATGGCGCCACACGCTCCTAAGGTATGACCTAAATAACTTTTTAATGAGCTAATAGGTTTCTTGCCAAGGGCATTGAAAGTCGCCAGAGACTCCGCAATATCACCGCGATCTGTTGACGTACCATGGGCATTCACATAGCCAATTTGGTCGGCAGTAAGCTGTGCATCATTAAGGGCCATTTCAATAGCTACTTGCATTGTTTCTGCGGTAGGTTGCGTTACATGTTGACCATCTGAGTTACAACCAAAACCAACTAGCTCCGCATAAATGGTCGCTCCACGTGCAAGGGCATGCTCATACTCTTCTAAAATGAGTGTGCCTGCACCTTCACCAATAACCAGACCATCACGATTTTGATCAAATGGTCGTGGCGTGCTTTTCGCAGCATCATTTTTTGTGCTCGTTGCGTACAAGGTGTCAAATACAGCGGCTTCTGTAATGCATAACTCTTCTGCACCACCAGCCACCATGGCTTTTTGACGGCCATACTTAATCGCTTCGTAAGCATAACCAATACCTTGCGACCCCGATGTACAGGCAGAGCTGGTAGTGATCACGCGGCCTTTTAAACCAAAAAAGACACCCACATTCACAGGCGCCGTATGTGCCATCATCTGGATGTAACTGGTGGCTGTTACGCCCGTCATTTCACCGGTTTCCATCATTTTTGCAAAAGCCAGTAATGGTGGCGTTGACCCCGTTGACGAGCCAAAAGCAATCCCTGTAGAACCGTCGGTTAGACTTGGGTGGTCTAATAGCCCAGCTTCTTCTAAAGCAAGCTCTGTAGTACGGGTCGACATCAAAGCAACACGCCCCATTGAGCGAACTTGTTTACGCTTATAATGGCTTGGTTTACTAAAATAAGTAACAGGTGCTGCTAGTCGAGTGTTTAATTCAGGCGCCACATCCCAGTCAGTCATGTACTGAACAGCATTTTCACCTTTTTGCAAAGCGGTTTTAAACTCGCCCCAGGTATCACCTAATGCAGTGATGGCAGACATGCCTGTAACAACAACACGCTTCATTACACCATACCGCCATTCACAGAAATAACTTGGCGGGTGATATACGCGGCGTCATCGGAACACAAGAACGACACAGTGCCAGCTACTTCATTCACTGAACCCATACGTTTTAATGGGATCATTTTTAGCATTTCATCAACCGGTAAATCGTCTGTCATTTCGGTTTCGATTAACCCTGGTGCCACGCAGTTAACGGTGATCTTACGCTTTGCAAGCTCAAGCGAAAGCGCTTTGGTCGCACCAATAATGCCCGCTTTAGCGGCACTGTAGTTAACTTGCCCGCGATTACCAGCAATCCCTGACACTGACGCCATAGTGACAATTCGGCCACCTTTGCGACCTTGCACCATTGGCATCACCGTTGGATGAACCACATTGTAAAAACCGTCAAGGCCAGTACGGATCACTTTATCCCAGTCATCACCTTGCATCGCAGGAAACGCCATATCATTCGTGATACCGGCATTACAGATCACCCCATAATACGCACCGTGCTCGGCAATATCAGCTTCAATTTGTTGTTTCGCTAGTTCTCTATCGCAAACATCAAATTGCAATAAGCTTGCATGACGGCCAAGCGCACTAATTTCTTCACAGGTTTGCTCTGCTTCAGCCACGCCACTGCGACAATGAACAGCAATATCAAAGCCATCGTTAGCTAATCTCAGTGCGATTGCTTTGCCTATACCGCGGCTTGAGCCGGTGACTAAAATACGTTTTGTCATTGATTTTCTCTTATAAACTGCATGGGGTCTTGTGGTTGAAACACATTGATTTTTGCTTCTGCTAAGCATGTTTCATCGCTATGTATTTGACACTCAAATACACTTAACCCTGATTCTTCTTGATATAATTTTGTCACCGAGACTTTAAGCGTTTGCTCGTTTTTAAATACCGGTGCATAGGTTTTATATTTGCGCGTACCAATTAAAAAACCGATTTGTACTTCATTTCCTTTGTCTTTTGCCAGCGCACCCGCGTAAGCTGCGATAGTTTGCGCCATATATTCACAGCCAATATAACTGGCAACCCCATTTAAGCTCTCGTCATAAAACGGGCTTTGTGAACTAATATCCACTTCACAGCAACCTGACTCTTCGCTGTAACTAGATAGGCGATTGAGCAATATCATTGGTTCGCAATGAGGGACGACTTGCTCAATTTTATAGTGATTCATTTAGATGTCCTAGTACTACACTGACATTATTGCCACCAAAGGCAAACGAATTTGATAAACAAGTGTTAATTTCTGCCGTTTCTGGTTGTGTTATTAAACCAATTTCAGCCAATGATTCGTCTTTTATAACCTGATTACATACTAATTGATTAAATTCCGGATAGGCCAAATAGAGCCAACATAATCCCGCTTCTAAAGCACCTGCAGCACCTAGAGTGTGGCCGGTCAAATGTTTAGAAGAGCTCACTTTAGTATTTTTGCCAAATACCTCATTGATTGCCAGAGATTCCATGGCATCATTTTGCGGTGTAGCTGTTCCATGGGCATTAATGTAGTCAATATCTGAAGGTGTTAAATTCGCGTCTTGCAATGCCATTGTCATAGCTGCGATTGCACCAGAACCGTCTGCAATCGGTGCTGAAATATGGTGAGCGTCAGAGCTTTCACCACCACCTAAAAAGGCAATACTTTGTTTTGTGTGCTGCTCTTTACTCATAATAAATAATGCTGCGGCTTCACCAATATTGATGCCTGACCTGTCGTCACTAAACGGCTTACAGATTTCATCGCTGATCGAAGATAACGAATCAAAGCCATTAATAGTGAGTTGACACAAGCTATCTACCCCACCACAAATTACCACATCGGCTAAATCAGCACTGAGTAAGGCACGCGCACTAATAAGCGCCTTGGCACTTGAACTACACGCAGTTGAAATGCTGTAACTTGGCCCCTTCGCAGCGAGTTTTTTGGCAATATAATTGGCAGGTGCGACGAGCGCTTGGTCGTAATAATCAAATTCCTCTGGCCACTTTCCCTTAGCTGCATGGGCAATTCGGCCTCTTTCACCTTCTTGAATTGCAGCAGTACTGGTACCAATAACCACAGCAATACGGCTACTCGGAATGTTTATGCCTGTCAATGTGTCAGTAATTTGCGCCAGCGCTAAATCGATTAGCTGATAAAACCGCATTGATGCGGTTAATGGCAGTTCATTAACCAAACCCACAAACGTTGGGCGCTGCTCAAATGCAAGCGACGTCACCTCTGTGAGTGTTTGTTTAGGTTGCAAGCTGATACTTTGCATTGTTTGTTGATGACCAACCCCCAATGCACTAACAATACCTAAGTCGTTAAGCCAAAATGGCATAATCAATTAACCCTTTGAAATTTAATTTTGTAATCTCGCTGAAAGTTTACAAGCTCTGTTGTACCGTCTAAATAGCGAATTTCACTAATTAACTGTTCACCTTGATATAAGCGTCGCGTTGAGCCTTGTTCAACCAAGTTCAAATCATAAAGCTGCGAGTTAAGCACAGTAACTGGCCAGTGTACAAGCATGATATCAGCAAGAATATAGCGAGGATCAACCGCGTTGATAGGGAGCATTTTTTCGCTTTTAATCGGCCCTTGTGGCGCTTTTTCTAACTGAAAGATTGGCATACCTTGAGCCGTCATAACAGCCAAGTTAATACCCGTTTCACTGTTTAAACTCAGCTGCGCTAGTAATGTATGCTGCTCATCGCCATGGTGTACTTCAAGTACTTGCTGCCAATTATCGGCAACTAATGACGGCGGTGGATCAAGCAAATAAATCCCTGCATTTGGCGCTAAATCAACGCCCGTTTTTACTGCAAATTCACTGGCACAACTTGCCACTAATATGCTCAAGGTTAAAAGCAAAGAGCGTGTTAATCGCGACATAATTCAACCAACGTATTTAAGCGTTTGTTGCTTTGTTTTACAAATGGGTTTTGTAAATCCCATGCATAACCCGCAAGAATAGCACTGATCATCTCACGCACTTGTTGATTTTTCTCACTGTAAAAAATCACGTCTTGAAAAGAGCCATCATACCAAGCACTGACGTAGGTTCTAAAGCAATTAACCCCTTGTTGCAAAGGTTCACTGTAATCGTTTTTGAAATCAACTTGCTCACCACGTAAGTAGCTATCAACTAAAGGAGCAACCAATGAAGCTGATTTTAATGCAATCGTCACCCCAGATGAAAACACCGGATCTAAAAACTCACCAGCATTACCAAGTAGTGCAAAATGCTCACCATACAAGCTCGACACATTAGCCGAGTAGCCTTTGATAGCGCGCGCTTCGCCAATAGCTTCTCGATTGGCTAATAACTCACTTAAATAGCTATCTTGTTCAATAAATTCATTTAAACCAGCGAGTGGTTGTTTATCATTAAGTTGCTCTGGTTTACCAACTACACCAATGCTTGCCGTACCATCACTAAATGGGATCAGCCAATACCAAATATCTTTATGCTCTGGATGAACATTAATTAAGATTTTTTCGCGGTCAAACAGGGGATCGCTAATATTATCTTTAAAATGGCTGAAAAAAGCCCACCGTACAGGGAAATTTGATGCTGACTCTAAATCAAGTAAGCGAGGTAATACCCTACCAAAACCACTGGCATCAAGGACAAAGCGCCCTTTAATTTGATAGCGCTGCTGGTTTTCATCCGTAACATCAAGTAAAGCGCCATCCTCACAATCGGTGAACGCTAACACGCTATGTTGGTAACGTATTTCAGCCCCTTGCTGCATGGCACCATCGGCTAAGCACTTATCAAAGTCAGCGCGTTTTACCTGAAAAGTCGTGCCAGGGCCGTCGCTAAATTTCTCTGTAAAATCGATTGTTGTGTGGTCGCCCCGACGCTGAAACGCCGCACCATTTTTAAACTGAAAACTAAGCGATTGTGCCTGTGCTTGCACCGCTTGCTCAAGACCTGCTTCTGCTAAAAAGCTCATGCACTGGGGTAATAAACTTTCACCAATCGAAAAACGCGGAAAGGTTTGCTGCTCTAACACCACCACATGCCAACCTTTTTTCACCAGTAAACTAGCAGCCACGGCACCTGAAGGACCCGCACCAATAATAACAACATCAGCCTGTTGAACTTGATTATTCACCTATTATTTTTCCTTATTTTTAGGTAATGCAATACTGAGCGGCGCAAAGATATAGATACAAACTAGCCCCACTAATATCGTTAATCCGAAACTGAAAATGGCCGGTGTTTTCGAAACGGCCAACATGCCAAATACCCACATCGATGATGCCGCTGACAAACTAATTGCGAGTACATTGCTCGGGCTTAAGTTATTGACCTGATAAAACACCAAGTAATCGATTGCCAACGCTAATATCAATAAACAGCCTAATAAATTAAAAATCGACAGCTGAGATTGCAGCGCACTGCATAGTAGCAGTACAGCTGCGGTAGTTAGTACAAGCACTAACGTTTGCTTACACGCCGTTTTAAAACCAAATTTAACGCTAAAGAGTAGTAACGCAAAGGTTATCGCTATGGCCAGTGTCACCAGTAACGAATTTGAGTAATGACTTAAACCTTCGCTTATCATCGCGACTTTATCGTAAACAATTAAATCTGGGTCAGCGTTGGCTAAATCCATCAGCTCGGATTTATTTACACCGGTTACCATAAACCAGCTTGCGGTTAGTGTATTGTTTGAGATCACTTGGTTAGCAATTAACGGCGCTAACGGCGAATTAAGTGCCGCGTTTAAATCAAGCATTGATGTTGAAAGCTCAACGGCCGTCCCTGTCATTTGGCTAACCACACTCATCGCTTGCTGGGCCGAATGCAGTTGCGCATAGTTTTGCTGTTGTAATTGTTTACTAGGCACTAAGTCACTAAGCATCACAGCAGTGCCATTAAGGCCGAGAATAGTTGCTTTTAATGCTTCTTGTTGTACTAATAACTGCTGCGCATTATCGGCAAATAAAATCATGATTTGGCCATTATCTTTACCAAATAAAGACATATGCAGCGCTTCGTTTTGCATTAAATCAGCAGAACTTGCATTTAGCAGCTTTACATCATCATTAATCACAGGGGGTTTTAGTAAGGCGAAAGCACTCAAAAACACTAACATCAGCATGCTGAGTGAGACGCGATAATGCGTTAATCGTTCTAAATAACCACTTAACCTGTTTGCTAACTGATGCGCAACAGTGTTAATGGTTAAACCAGCTTGCCAATAAGGCAATAAAATGCGGGTGCAAAGCCAAGCTGTAACTAGCCCTGCAACAACGAAAACACCCACTTGACTGAGTAACTGCACTGGCGAGAAAAACAAACTCGCGTAACCGAGTGTGGTAGTTAGTAACGACAACACCAGCGCCAGTTTGAGCCCTTGGCTAAAACCTTGCGGCTGCTCGGTTAAATCAAGCATGCCATGAAATGCATAATCAATGGCAATACCAATCAGCGTCACGGCAAACACCATGGTTAATACATGCACCTGACTAAAAATACTGATCAGCGCAATGGTGCCGCCAATAGCGGCGCTTATCACGGTTACAGAGGCCAACCACAATGCGTTTATCGAGCGGAACACCCAGACCACCATCACAATAAGTGCCAGCAAGCTCACCGAACCAAACAAGGTCATTTCAAATTTGGCTTGCTGTGCATTTGCTGCGGTATGAAATAAAGCACCGGCATAGCGAATTTGTGTATCTGGATAGCGGCCTTCAAGCTCAGCGATATAGGCAACTATCTCATTGCTTAACGCTATTGATTGATTTATTGAAAAGGCATTGTCAGCACTTTGCACGAATAATATTAAATACTCATCACCTTGATAGTTAATGTTAATTCGGCCATCTTGCAGCTCAAATTGCTGCGTGTGTGCCATAGCCTCAGATAAGAACCCCGCTGTAGCAAGCGTAGGGTCTTGGTTGATAGTACTTGAAACAAAAGGATCAGCGACTTTACTCAACTGGCTAAAGTAATACTGTTGAAAGCGATTAGCATCGCCAATCGCTTGCTTATATTCCTCGGACACTAAATGCCCTGCGTACTGACCGTAAAATGCTGCCAACTGGGATATTTCTGGTAACTTAAAACGAGGCTCAATATGTTTGCTAGAAAGCCACTGATGTAAATCATCATAAGCTTTTACTGCATTCTCACCACGAAAAGAAAAACTCAACTGCTGTTTGTTAGCTGAAAAAAAGTGTTCTTCGACTTGCTGTAAACGCGGTTCTGGCTTTGGCAACAAAGCCAAAATATCATTATTCAACGTCGGCTGTTTTACAATAAAAACAACCACTAAGGCGCTAACTAATAGGCTCAGCCAAGCGAGCGTTAGGCCCCATGCTTTCACTGTTTTTGCTCATTTTGCGGATAAGCAAAGCGTAACACAGTAAAGTTACCATTTGCTTCTTGAAGACGCACACGGCTCACTTGCTCTGCTGCAACACATAATTCGAACTGACTAAATAGCTGCTTTAGCAAGTCATCTTTAGGCAATAAAGTCTGACAACCGGGCTCTGCATGCTCTGTCATCGTAAATTGCTCAGCAAGTGCAACTTCATCATGCTTTAAAATCGCTTGCAGCAAATTAACGTAAGGCTCCGCGCCTTTTTGTAGCTGCGGCTCATCTTGGTCATTCAGGGTATATACTTGCCCTTGCTTGATTAATAGCGTGCTTTTAACCGGAGATTCAACCTGCCAAGTGAGGCCATCTTCAGCAAGCTCAAACGAACCTGTTGATATAAAAGGTTTACTAAACCCTATAAAATGCTTCTCTTGGCTGAATGTGCCTTGCTTTGTCACAGCGCTTGATGCAAACACAGGAAAAAAAACAATAACACTCAGTAACAACACGCTTAATCGCATTAAATCACCTTTTGAAGTTTTTCATGTAGCACAGGCGGCGAAACAAACTGCATTTCTTTTTTCTCTATATCAACCGCAACTTGGATAGTCGTTGCTTTGGTTAACTTTTTACCTGTAGCGCAATCAGTGATTACGTAATCGATACGTAATCGTGTTTCATATTCTTTTAAGTAGGCATCAACGCGGATTTTTTGTGTAAACAATGCTGAGCCGACGTACTTAATATGCATGTCAATAATCGGCCACGCATAGCCAGACTCTTGCATTTGCACATAATCATAATCAAACAAACGCAGTAATTCGCAGCGCGCGACTTCTAAATAGCGCGGGTAATTACCATGCCATACCACATTCATTGGATCGCAATCATGAAAAGGAATTTCAATCTCAACATGAGTGCTCAGCAACGAGCCACGACTATGCATATAAACTCCAACGTTTTGTTTGAATAGCGTCAACTGTAAAACGAAGAACAGCCTCTAGAGGACGGTCTTCATCAAGCAGCGGGAAAAACTCGCTAATGTCTTGATACATACTTTGTACATCAGGGGTTAAACTAGCAAACTCAAGCTCGCCACTATTAATACGTAAACGCAAACCTTGAATACTCGCAAGCAAGGTACTAGCAACCACTTGCTCGGTAAGTTGCAATATACGCAAACAATCTCGTGCAGCGATGGTTCCCATGCTCACTTTATCTTGGTTGTGACACTCGGTTGAACGAGAAAACACACTTGCTGGCATGGTTAGTTTTAATGCTTCAGCCGTGTATGCACTGGCACCAATTTGGACCGCTTTAAAACCATGGTTAATGTAGCGACGCTCATCATTACTCGCCGATAAATTAGAAGGCAAACCATTGTTATAGCGCGTATCAACTAAGGATGCGATTTGTCTGTCTGCTAAGTCGGCTAAATTAGCAACAGCGGTTTTCATGCTATCCATTACCATTGCAATATGACCACCATAGAAGTGACCACCATGCAATACGTGCTCACCTTCACCATCGATAATTGGATTATCATTTGCCGAATTTAGTTCATTTTCAATCATTTGCCTAAACCACGGCAAACTATCTTGCAGCACACCAATAACATGTGGAGCACAGCGAATTGAATACCTATCTTGTAAGCGGTCAGCATTACGCGGGTGTTCTACATGGTTTAAGTCTCCACGGATCCATGCAGCTACTTGCTGTTGCCCTGGATGTGGCTTCACCGAAAACAAAATATCATCAAAGTGATGACTGTTACCTTTTAATGCAAGGCTTGCAAGGGCTGTTATACGGCTGGTCAGTTTGGCTAGGTAATCAGCTCTATCATAAGCAAGACATGCTAAAGCTGTCATCACAGCCGTGCCATTCATGACTGCCAGCCCTTCTTTCGGGCGCAGCTTTAATGGCTTTAAGCCAAGTTCTTGCATCACCTCTAGACTGTTTTTAATTTCGCCTTTGTAATACACATCTCGCTCACCAACCATAGCACCGGCTACATACGAAAGCGGCGTTAAATCACCACTGGCTCCCACTGAGCCTTCTTGCGGGATCACCGGTACGATATTGTGGTTTAAAAAGTCACGTAATAAATTCAACATCTCCCAGCTAACACCAGAATAACCTTGTGAAAGCGAGGTTAAACGAGTCGCTAAAATAGCGCGCCCTTGGGCTTGATTAAACACATCGCCAAGGCCACAACCATGAAAACGAGTAAGATGCAGTGGTAACTCATTGACTAAATCAAGTGGCACTTTTACGGTTACTGAGTCGCCATAACCTGTGGTAACACCATATATCACGCCATCATCTTCAAGCAACTTATCTAAAAACGCTACTGCGCTGTCTATTTTATTTGCAAATTGACGGTCTGATGTTAACGCTACAGCACCTTGCTCTAATGCAATATGAACAATATCTTCGATTGATAAACGCTGTTGGCCAAATACGGTAGTCGAGTGCTCTGACACCTTAGTTCTCCTTGTTTTGACTACGAGACACTTGCTCGTCATTTTGCCAAAAATCATAAAAATTAAACCATTGATACGGATAGGCCGCAGCATAAAAACTGAGCCTTTGCGCATAATCGCTAACAATTTGTTGTAATGTTTGTTGCCTCGTTTTACGCGGTAAAACGAGCTTGTCGGCGTATTTTTCAAAAATCACGCGGTAACATGTTTCGCCATTTGGCTTTTTATCTTTTAAACAAAACAGATGAAACACCGGGCAATCTAACAGCGCAGCTAAAATAAATGGCCCTTGTGAAAAAGGGGCTGGCTTACCTAAAAAGTCCGCTTCAATAACTCTTCCTGCGGTGGTGGTGCTGGTTCTATCACCGACAATCACCACAATTTCACCCTGCTCGACTTTTTCTTTGAGCATAATTGCCATATCTGGGCCAAGATCGGTTACTTGAATGAGGTTTACTGCAACATCCGGATTGATACTTTTCAGTAATTTATTAAATTCAACAGCATGATGCGTAAACACCAATACATTGATCGTTTTACTGTTTCGGTGTTGGCTAAGTGCTCTACACACCTCTAAATTGCCAAGGTGTGAGCCAATAAAAATAGCCCCTTGCTGTTGCTCATCGAGTTGTTTAAACAGCGCTTCGTTGGTGTAAAGAATATTATGTTGCTGAATTCGTCCAAGCCATGCATCTATTTTGTCAAAGGCGCTGTCAGCAAAGCAGCGAAAATGACGGAAGCTATCGCGCCAAGTAACCGCTTTGTTATTGCCATTCACTTTACGCGCTTGGGTTAAGAATGCATGTGACGCTTGACGGGCAGTTTTGCCTGTTAAAAACAAATAAAACACCACCGGAAACAACACCAACCACAAGCCTTTACGACCAAATACGCGATAGCACACGAGCAATATTTGCATGCCAAAGCGATTGCCACGTTCTTGCATTTTTGACCAGTGCTTTACAGCCATTAGCCAGCCACCTTACGCCAAAGTAGCTTGGGAGAGCGTAGCAACATACCAAAGAATAAACGCGTATGCAGCCACGAAATTCCCACGTTATCGTGTAAAGCTCGAAAATGAGATACGCCATTTTCAGGGTAAATAACCTGGGTTGGCAAAAACGTGACTTTAACACCTTGCCAATAAAGCCTGACTAAAATTTCAATATCAAAGTCCATGCGCTTGCCAAGCGCTTGCTTAGCCATTAATTGTTCAACGGCTGCTAATGGGTAAACCCGAAAACCACACATTGAATCAACAATATCAAAGCTGAGTGTTTCTACCCAAACCCAAAAATGGGTGATGTAACGACTCAAATAACGGTGCTTTGGCACGGAGCTATCATAAATAGGACAACCACTGATCACCTTGTTAGGTGATGCATTACTGAGTTCAATCAACTTACTAATATCTGCTAACGAATGCTGGCCGTCAGCATCAACCTGAATGGCATGGCTAAACCCTTGCTGATAGGCAGCCAGCAAGCCAGTTTGAACTGCCCCACCCTTACCTTGATTTTGAGCATGGCTTATCAAGGTCAAAAAATCGTACTGTGCGTCAAGCTCTGCAAATACTTGCTTGGCATCAGCGTCACTGCCATCATCAACCATGATTATCGACAGCTGTAGCTCTTTTAGCTCATCGAGTACAGCAGCAATAGCATGGGTGTGATTGTAATTAGGAATAACAATACAAAACTGGTTCATGGCTTAATCACAAAATACTATTCGACCGGATGCATGTTGGCCTTTGTCTGAGTGATAGCTAAACAGGCACTTGCCTTTTGCATTGCGCTCAAGAGTTAGGTTTACCGTCATATCGGGGGTTGTTACCACCTGAAACTTTAACACTTCTAAATCTTGTACTAGTTTGCCAAAACCCAAATATTGCTGAGCATATTTTACTGCCCAATCCAGCTGTACTACGCCTGCTAAAATTGGAGCATCAGGAAAGTGGCCGCGAAAATAATCTAAATCAGCCGCAATGGTTAACGCTAAACTCACGCTAGTTTCTGTTTGTGATAAAACGGCCACCTCTGGGGTCACGTTATTCAGGCTTGGCAAAATACTGCTCCAATGTTTTTAAACTTAATTTAGCTTGGCTGTTAAAAGGAAGTGCATCGATATAGCGCCATTTACGCGGTAAGCAAATACGTTCAAAGCGGTTTGAGAGGTGCGCTTGTAATGTGCGGTTAATTGCCAATTTACCCTGCTGTTCAAGCTCTTTATTAGCTTCATCACTGAGCACAACCACCGCACCAATTTGCACGCGCTTAGCTGGAATAACCACCACTTTAACTTCTTTTACCCAGTCATGGCTTTGCAGATAACTCTCAAGCTCATCTAGATTTAAACGTTTTTCTTCAATTTTTATCGTTCTGTCTATACGGCCCAACAGTTTAAATTGACCATTTTTATGAACGAGTGCTCTATCATCTAAAGGAAAATTCGATTGCTCTAAAATCGCAGAGTCTAGCATCAAGCGTCCTTCATGATTCAGCGATAAAAAATTACCATTAAACGGCTGCCATGGTACATCAACCGCGGCTTGTGTAACTTGTCGATAAGCAATACCGCCGGTTTCGGTACTACCAAATACTTGGGTAGCAGGGCGAGCTAACTGGTTAAATAAAGTTTCGGCATGCTCATTATTGAGCGGTCCGCCAGAGGAAAATAACCATTTAATTTTGTCACGCTCAGGAATTAACACATTATCAGCACATAAGCGACCAAGTTGCGCAGGGCTTGAAACGAGCGCTGCATAACGAATATTTTTTAGCCTTTGCGCAATATGCTCAGGGTACTGAATTTGTTCACTATCAATTATATGGCCTTTCGCCAACGGCCAAAGTAAACGAAATAATAAGCCGTAAATATGTTGATGCGAAACGGTTGCTAAAAACGTAAATTGGCTGGGTAAGTCAAATGACATTGAAAGTACTGCAAGCTCTCGATTTAATACCCGCCACGGTTTTACTATCGGTTTAGATTGTCCTGATGAGCCTGACGTATAAAATATAACCGCTGTGTTTGTTGGCCATTGTAAACGGTTAGTTTGCAAAGGCGTGTGACCCAGACTGAGTTCAAGGTTGGTAAATAGCACATCATCATCGATATTGGTCGCATCGCCTGCAAAAAAAGCAGACTGAGCAAGCAATAAACTTAAGGTTTCGTGCTGACCATTAGGCGGCAGAATAACATTATGACCACTACAGGCTAAGGCAAATAAGCGAACTGCAAATTGGTAGGTATCGGGGTGGAATAATACCACATGACTGCCAGCTTTAAGCGCCGTAAGCTTACTTTGATAAGCGGCAATATCAGCAAAAAACTGTGTGTGTGTTATTGGCTGCCCTGCAATAATAAATGCAGCATCTGGGTGAAATTTCAGGTTACTCGATACCATTATTTTTAACCTTTTGTCTAACAAGCCATTCCACAAGGCCCAAGAGAGCTATCAAAATATAGGCTACTAGTCCGTTGTACAGTGTCCATGTCTGTAACGAAGTAAATAGGCTAGTGTATAACGCAATACTGCCATTAATAATAAAAAACGCGCACCATACTTTAGTAACTTGGCGCGTGTAATTAACCCCTTTTTCATCAAGCTCAGGCTCTTTAATTCGAGCAAAACTCTCAATGACTGTTGGGCCACTTTTCAGCGAATAAGCAAAGGTTATGGCCATTACTGTATTTATAATGACCGGGTAAAGTTTCAAGCCCAGATCATTGTTAAAAAACTGCGTTGTTGCTAAAGCGATAATAGCCAAAATAGAGGCTGGCTTTATCCATGGCATAGATGTGAGCAGCTTTTTGCTCAGCAAAAGCCTTAGACCTAACAATACCATCAGTACCAAGCTCACTTGCCTTATTGAGATATGCTGTAATCCAAAATACACAATAAATGGGTATAAAGATAAGCACACTAAAAGCAGTGTTGTGGTTATCGCTTTGAGCATAGTAATGTTTATGAAACGAGTTTTTCTACTTCATTTACAACATCTTGCACAGTACGCACTTGTTTAAATGCATCTGGCTCAATTTTCTTGCCAGTGATTTCGCGTAGTTTTACAACTAAATCAACAGCATCAATGCTATCAAGATCTAGGTCTTGATACAGGTGCGCATCTAGGCTGATATCATCAGCATCAATCTCAAATTCATCTACTAAAATGCCCTGTAAAACGTTGTAAATGTCAGCAGCGGTTTTCATGCTTATTCCTACTTCTAAGTCTGTATTATGATTGGTGTTGGTTAATAAATTCTGCCAGTGCATCTACTGATGCAAAATGGGCTTTTGTTTGTTCTGAGTTTGCGTCAATTTTAACGTTAAACTCTTTTTTAATGGCTAAGCCAAGCTCTAACGCATCGATGCTATCTATAATTTAAACCATCAACAAACAAAGGTTGGTCATTTTCAATATCATCCACGGTAATATCTTCAAGATCTAAGCTGCTAATGATTAATTGTTTTATTTTGTTCTTTAGTTCAGTCATAGGTGCCTGAGTTCCTCTGAAAAGTAATGTTGCAAATCACGGGTTAATTGTCGTGCTTGCATGGCGGGTTGTTCATTATTAAATGTGTCGTTAAACGTAAATGGATCAGTGGCAAAGCGCATCTCAAAATGCGCTTTTGTTGCGGCAACGCAATACCATGGTGTGCCTTTGGTCAAAGTACTGGGTTTCATACTAATCAGCACTGAAGTAATTGGGGCTTTACAACGCGCAGCAATATTTGCCGCACCACGCTTAAATTTTAACTGTTCACCAGGGGTTGTGCGGGTGCCTTCAGGAAAGATAATCAGATTATTTCCAGCAGCGAGTGACGCTTCACATTCATTCAGTAACTCTTGCGGGTCTTCATTACTAATATAACCTGTGCCTTTAATTACACCGCGCATAAATGGATTTTTAAATAGGTGTGCTTTGACCACGCAGTCAGCATTTTTAATCACAGATATCAGCACTACAACATCAATTAATGAGGGGTGATTGGCAAGCACTAGCTGCCCCTTAAGATCATGAAATTTCTGTTTATCTTGCACAGAAAAATGGATAGCACCGGTGTAATGCATTAAAGCAACAAAGAATTTAAAACTATAGTGAACAGTTAAACGGGCTTTCTGCTTACGTTTAAATTCACAAGGTTCCAAAAATCGTTGAATAGGTAAAATCAACAAGGTAAGTAAAATACCGCCAAACCCAAAAACAGCAAAGCAAAACCCGGTTGCCAGTATCCGCCAAATTTTGTTCAGCTTTTTATATAAATTAGCCACCATGGTACTGTAGCATCCAAGCTGATTGTTGATGTGTCAGCAGCGATTGTGATCCTTTGCTTGCTAAAGCAGCTGCTAACTGTAGACTCAAGGGTAAGCACGAGTCACTTTGAGAGTGTTCAGATTCAGGAAGTTTTGTTAATTCAAAATACGGTTTGTCTACCTGAACTTTGGATAATATGAACGACACACTATGAGCGATTTGTTGCTCATCGCTAAATGGTAAGTATTCATCAGGTAATACACTTTCGGCATGGGCAACCAAAATTTGCTGCTCAACACCACTCTGGACACGTGCAAAACCATCAATCATGGCTGAAATAATGCTGTCTTGATCACCTGCTATGGCATTCATCGGTGCTTTGTTTTTTGCAATAATCGAGAACAAGCCTGTTGCAGCATTATGTACACTCAAACCAAATGCGGTCGGAGAAAGCGGTTCTTGTTCAACAAGTGAATGCAATAGCTGCGCTGTTTTAGGTAAGTCGCCATGACGAGATGAAAAATTAACGGCTAACTGGTGATGCTCACCTTGCGCTTGATGCATAGTATGAAGTGCCATTTTCATAAACGGGCTTAGACGGCGGCGCTGCATTGGTGCAACCCAGCTTAAATCAAGGTCAGGGTGATCAAGATGGCTTAATTCTGCAATTTGTTGCTCGGGCGCAACCCATACACACAAATTATTAACAACAAATTTCACAAATATTATTCTTTTAGCGCCAAACGATTGCTAATTTTACCCATAAGGCATAAAAAAGTAAAATAATGGTGCTTAATTGTAGTGAAATTAAGCACCCATTCATCTTTATCGTAAAATAACGTCTTTTTCGTCTAAAAGTTGAGCTTTTTCGCCTACTATATCAGCAACATCAAGTTCGTTAATGTAACCTAAACCGATTTCTTGCTGAGCACTTGTTAGTGGCACATAAGGAAGACGGAACACAGGATTTACCACGCCTGTCATCATCAGCGCCGTATTAATCGCGATTGGGTTAGGTTCGCAGAATAGCCAGCCCATAAGTGGCTGTAATTTTGCATTAAGTGCATCATTTTGCTCATCCATTAACTGACGGAATAAGCCTGGAATAATGTTAGATGTAACCGAAATAACACCGTGAGCATTATGAATGTGCCGTGCATCATGTGCTTCATCGTCATTACCAGACCAACAAGCAATACCTTGCTGTTCATAATGAGCAATACGCTCATTACCACCGCACTCTTTTACACCGATAAAGTTTTCGTGCTTAGCGAGTGGCTCAATGATATCTGGTGTTAAATCTTGGCCTGTACGACCTGCTACGTTGTAGATAAACGCAGGACCAATATCAAGTAAACGGTTAAAGTGCTCTTTCACACCCGCCAGTGACGTGCGCCCGTAATAAGGGTTGATTTGTAGCGCGGCATCCATACCGGTGGCAAAACCATACTGGGTTGCTTTAATCGCTTCACGCGTGTTGTTGCTACCTGTATTACCAACAATTAATAAACGATCAGAGAATTTACTAACACTGTGTGCAATTAGCATTAAGTGTTCTTCCCAATTCATTAATTAACTTTCACCTGTGGTACCTCCGACGATGATGCCATCAACACCAGCTGCAATTTGCTGCTCAACAAGGTCGTCATAACATGCAAGATCAATGTCACCATTAGTTAAATACGGTGTTTTTATAGCGGTGATCAAACTTGCTTGTTTAATTGTTTCTAGGTTGCGCATAACTTTTTTAATGTTTGGAAAATTTGCGCTAGTTGTATCATAAACACAGGCATTTTCCGAGTAATGAGCTGCAATAAATAAAAATACTTGAGAAAAAATCAAAGTTAAGCCAAAATCAAATACTGTATAAATTAACAGTATTTATTGTGAGTATTTGATAATGCAACTTTCTAAATTTTTGGCAACCTACTTTTATACTACCGAAGAGCTGTGCCATACCCTATCAATTGATGAGGAAACGCTATCGGCATGGCAACAAAGTAGTTTATTTCCAAAACCGAGTTACTGTTTGCAGAGTCAATTAGAATGCAGTTCGTATTCGGGCATTTATCAATGCGAAGAATATCAAGACTATTACCCTCGTGGCGCCGCTAGTTGGGGGCAATTAATTATCAAACATGACATAACCTCATCCTGCCAAGCGTTTAATTATTTTGCTCAGCAATATTCGAATCAACTTAGTAAGCTTGCCGAGCAAGGCTTTGCTATCAATGAAGAATTATTTGGCAGTGAAATTGACGAGCACTTACAGCAAGTTTGGCAACAGTTTTTATGCAGTAAATACGGTGTGCTCACACAAAATGGCTTAGTTGAAGAAGCCGTTCAGCTAGATGTGGCCAAGTTATTGATTGATGATATTACTGAAATGCGCACTAAAACAGGTTTAAACATGGATGAACGTCAAAGCTTGCATAAGGCACTAAAACTAATAAATCGCGCGTTAAGCCATGGTACGGGCAACGAAGGTAAAAACACCTTACGCCATCGTTATATTGATGACGTAGTGGCAAAGTACGATCTATCGGTAAAATAACCTCTCATTTTTGCGCTTAAAATGAAGCGAAACTGAATGGCCGAACAAAGTTACAACAATGTTTATTTTGTTGTAAATAGGTTAATACAATTTGCTACTTTTGTTTTGTAGGTTTTCATCTGCTTGATCGATAGATTGGTCTGGTCGAGTTATTGCTCTTGTCATATTTGTTATTTTGACACCTAGCAATAACTTCTTTCTTCCAAACTAATTACATCAAAATACAGGATGAAAAAATGAAACCTTTTCCAAGGCTTGGTCGCTTAAAGGCGACCTACTTAGCCATGCTCGGCTTATCGATTGCCCAGCCAGCAACCGCAGAAGAATCATTTGTTACACAACAAAGTAAAGCAGATGCCCTTACATTCACTTTGATCACTGGGGACAAAGTATCGGCTGTTGTCAATAAAGACGGCAAACTAGGCGGCATTCGATTAGTGAATGCAGATGGTTCAGATACATTCACCAGTATCTTTAAACGTGGTAACAACACCTATGTTGTTCCAAACCATGCTCAAGCCTTAGTTGATTCAAATGCGATTGATTTAGAGTTATTTAACATTAATAAGTTATATGAATCGGGTTACGATGATGCATCAACAGACGCGCTCCCCGTCATTGTTGAATACCGCGACGGTACCCTTGCAGGACCGGCAGTCCCAGCAACGCTTGCTGGTATGTCATTAACCGGTGAAATTGAGCTAATCGACAGCGCTGCATTTGCAATCAGCAAAGACAAAGCAGCGCAAACTTGGCAAACCTTGATTGCACAAGCTGACGTTGAAGGTCTTTGGCTTGATGCTGTCGTTCATGCTCACAAGGTTACCCAGTCAGAAACACTGAATCCAACAGTCCCGCTTACCGGCGCATATGGTGAGTCAGCGATTAACTATAATGGCGCAGGTATTAAAGTTGCCGTACTCGATTCAGGATACGACATTGAGCACCCTGATTTACAGGGGCGAGTAATAGCATCACGAGACTTTACTTACTCAAGCAACGGTGTAGATGATTTAAATGGTCATGGTACTCATACAGCCTCAACCGTTGCAGGCAATGGCCATGAGTCAGAAGGTAAATGGGTCGGTGTGGCGCCTGCTGCCGATTTAATAATCGGTAAAGTACTTGGCAATACAGGAGGAGGATCAACTTACGGTATTTTAAATGGCATGCAATGGGCGGTGCTTTCAGAGCACGCTGACATTGTAAATATGTCGTTGGGTGGCACAGCAACAACCTGTAGTGTCCATTGGTTGAGATGGTTGAAGCGCTGAGCGATAAGGCCTTATTTGTTATCTCTGCAGGTAATAGCTTTACCCGTGAAACGATTGGTTCACCGGGCTGCGCGCCAAGTGCATTAACCGTAGGTGCCATTGATCGTGATGGCAATACGGCGTCGTTCTCTTCACGCGGTCCATCGCCAGATGGCCATTCAGCAAAACCGGATATTGCCTCGCAAGGTGTATCTGTTGTTGCTGCGGCTTCTGGTGGCTTAGGTGATACGGCTTACCGCGTCTATTCAGGTACTTCGATGGCAGCCCCTCATGTTGCCGGTGGTGCTGCAATTGTTATGCAAGCTCGCCAAGACCTTACGCCAAAAGAAATTAAAGACGTGCTTACATCATCTGTATTTAGTGGTGATTCTCACGTACTTGAGCAAGGTGCCGGTGCCATGAATATCGACCGTGCCATTGATCAAGCTATTGTAGCCCCTGCAAACCGTGAACTTGGCTACTTTGATAGCGCTACTAATAATGAATTTACCGAAACACAGATCACGCTGACAAATACGTCTGATGAGAGTATTAAATTAAAATTGAAATTAGACTTAATTGGCGAAGATGGCAAAACACAATTGCCAGCAACTCTAGCAGGATTAGATATTAAATCTGTTACAATCCCAGCCAAAGGTGTTGCTCAAGTTCCTATGTGGATTGACCCAAGTGTGGCACTTAATAACAGTGCTTATGGTGCAATTACAGGTCGTATCACAGGCACAACCGTTGGCAATACAGATCAGCAAGTGACTGTACCAGTGTCATTTTGGATTGACCAGCCTCACGTTAATTTAACGGTAAACCTGACTGATCGCTGGGGTAATCAAGCAGGCTCTCCATCTAAGCTTTACTTAATTAATGAAGAAGATGATTGGGGCAGTCTTGTTAGGCTCACTGGCGGTAAAGCCAATATCGATGTACCTGCTGGTTACTATACGTTGATTGCTAACATTATGACTTACGATAACCCGCAAACCAGCTCTGGTTTAGTTGAATCAGCGGCACAAATGGCTGTATTAAATCGTAAGATTGATGGCAAAACAGAGATTAACTTTGATGCACGTAACGCTCAGCCTGTTACCTTTAAAGCTGACCAGCCTCTTGAGCCACAAGGTTATTCGTTTGGCTTTACTTACGCGATTGACGATCAAGAAGTTGCGAAGCTTGCTGCTATCGAAATGGCACCTGATTACGTAAATGATATGTATGCATGGTCACAAGGTCATGACGACCGTTTTCGTTCATTTATCACCACCCGCGCGGTAGCTCCAGAAACAACCGTCACTATGCAAAACGGGGTTGAACTTGATTACATCAAACAAGGTTTAGCACTGTCTTTTCATGGTGAAGGCTCTGCAGAAGTCGTACCTGTAGGTGATGCAGGCTACAGCACTGACTGGAGTCAATTTGAGTTAGACGGAAAAATTGCGCTTATTGCTAACCCTAATTACCTCACGTCTTACATGGTCGGTAATGCGATGAAACATGGCGCCAGCGGTGTGATTTTTTATCGTCCTGGTCGTGGCGGCCGATATAAAGGGGCAATCACAGGCACACCAAAAGTCCCCGTGATTGGTATTAGTACCGAACAAGGTGAAGCCTTAATGGCAGAAATAGAGGCTGGCAACAATATTGTTAGCTGGTCTGGTATTGCGGCTGAACGCTCACCTTATGCTTATTCAATAAACCATATTGTTGATGACCGAATTCAATCTGGGCAAATCAATATTGCTGAACATAAAATGCATAAAATAAGTGCGTCTTATCACTCGCAAAATGATGAGCGCCCGGCATGGACTGATGTTATGGCAATGACCAACAGTACAGGGGAGTTCTACTCAACAGGTAGCTCACAGTTAATTATGTTACCTCATCAGCGTGATGAATATTACACAGCAAGTACAAAAAATGCATGGACGAATGTCGTTATGCCAAACTATCAAATTCAAAGCGCAGGCGCTTATTTTGATGGTCCACGCGCTATGACTGAAGGTGCTGAGCAAAGTACCACTTGGTTTAAAGGTCCACGTGCTGGTAGCTTAGGCAGCAGTGGCTCGGCGATTATTAACCGCGATACCAATGTCCTTTACTTTAACCTTGCTTCGTTTGGCGATGCCGCAAACCATGATGGTATTTTTGGCTTTATGGGTAGCTCAGCCTTTGGTTTAAAAGTAAATAGTGAGCCAGCATCTCCGTATCAAGGTACGTTAACACTTGAGCCGGGCTCTCATCAAATTACCTTAGAAATGCGTTCTTATGCCCGTGGTGTTGGTGAGCGCTCTCCAATAAATGATAAGCTAGGTTCTCTTTACCAAGGTTTCTATACATTTACCGCTGACGAGCAGCAACAAGGTGTTCAGCCAATTTTAGTGCCTATGGTTGATTTACCGGTTGATATTAACAACAGCATGAAAGCAGGTGAAGCCGCTCAAGTTAAGTTAACGGGTTTACTAGACGGTGTAGGTGAAGTGGCGCTGGCAGATGTACAGTTACAATATGCATACGGCCAAGAATGTACGATTGCTAACGTGGCTGCTTATATCTATTGCCCTGTATCAACGAAGTTCTCAAGCGAAAACTGGTTAGATGCACAAGTTGAACACATTGACGGTGAATGGGTAGCTACGATCCCTAATACTGGAAACGTTGGTGACTTTGTCCATATTCGTACGATTGTTTCTGATTATGGTTCAAGCCAAGCTGAGCAAATTACCATGCGAGCTTACATGTTAGATTAATTAGTTAGCGCTAATCAGCAAAGCCGCCTTCGGGTGGCTTTTTTCATGTAAAAACAACATGATCAAGTATTAAGAATCTAAATGCTCGTACTGACCTCGATACACTTCAAAAGTCTTCACAACAGTGTGTTGCTCTTTACTTAGATTATCAAACCAGGTATCGAAACGCTCATCATCATCTTGTTCACTTAACGCTAAATACTGGGCCAATAATTCAATAATATCGTTGTGAGTACACGACAAGGTGTCTACATGATTAGCTAAAACAGAATGGTCTTTATCGCGAAGCGTGTTCATTACATTTTGATCTAGTTCTTCACGGCTAGTTTTATCATTCACTTCCATATCCCTCTTAAAAATAAGCACGCATACCTAGTTATAACAGCCTTATCAACAATATCCAGCTTTTTAAATCTAACTGCTTATTGATTGTTCAGCTTGTACAAATTTAAGACAACGCGATATAAATAAGAATCATTTTTATCTTGATCTAAATAGTCAACCACCCTATAATCGCTACATTATCACATAACAAATAGGTGCATTATGAAGCCAAATATCCATCCTGATTACCAGCAAGTCGCTTTTCATGATACAGCGGCAGACAGCTACTTTATTATTGGTTCGACAATCAAAACTACACGTACGATCTAACTTAAAGGAAAAACTTATCCTTATGTACCAATTGACGTATCAAGCGATTCGCACCCGTTCTATACCGGTAAACAAAAAGCCGTTGCGAGCGATGACCGTGTTGCAGCGTTTAATCGTCGTTTCAAAAACTTGGCGAGCAAATAGTTGCTATAAGGAAAGAACATGAAAGTATTAAGTTCATTAAAAAGCGCGAAGAACCGCCCGGGCTGCCAAATCGTAAAACGTAAAGGTCGTGTCTATGTTATTAATAAAGACAACCCGCGTTTTAAAGCAGTTCAAGGTAAAAAGAAAAAGCGTTAAAAAAGGTGCCCCGGCACCTTTTTTTTGAATTAAAGTAAATCTAACTCAATAGCTTAGTTGCCAAATAACAACTCCCAAAAGCCTGGCGGCTCATGGAGCTCATGGTATTTTTTACGTAACTCATCAATAGATTTAAGCGGCGCTTTTGCAGCTTCAAGGCCACGAGTTGTTGCAAGTTGCTTCGCTTGCTTTGCTTGATTTATGACTTTATTAAGCCCTTCTAGAGACGCTGTTTTATGCTGTTTAAAATCAGCTGTTTTAGCTGTCTCTAACAACACAATAAACTCATCAATAGCGGCATTAAAGGTAGCTAAATCAGTAGCCCGTACGGTGTTTTTATAAGCAAGCCCCATATTTTTCATATTGGCCTCAAGATCAATATCAGAGGCTACACTCACACTCGAAAAAATGATTAAAATACTAATAATAATGGCTTTCATACACCCTCAACCAAATGCTATTTATGGACCATTATAAAGCGAAACAAATAATAAACCCAATCTCAAACCTACCAATTCGCGCTATACTTCACCATACCAACCTTTTAACCTAATCAGATTATGCTAAGAACAGTATTTTTCATTATCTTGCTATTTTACTTACCAAGTGTTTTTGCCAAACAAAGTATTATTTTTATAAACCCTGGCTATGAAAATACGAATGTCACAGGCCCATTTTGGTTTGAAGTGTCTCAGTTGATGCGTGATGCTGCCAAAGACTTTGATCTCGATTTAACGATTCATTATGCCAATCGAAATCATATTGAAATGAAGTCATTAGTAGCTAAGGCGATTAAAGCAAAGCCTGATATGCTGATTTTAGTTGACGAAAAAAGCGTGCTCACCCAACAACTTTTAAGCTTAAATAGCACCTCTACACCTATTTATTTTCTACTTAACCGCCCATCAGAATTAGAACTAAAACGTTTGATTGATCATGGCATTAAAATCGCAGGTAGTGTGGAACCCGACAACAAACAAGCAGGGCAATTACTCGCAGATAAACTGATTGAAAAAGCTCAGTACGCGGCCAATTTTCTCGCTATAAATGGCGATTACACCACCCATGCAGCACTTGATAGAGAAGAAGGTTTAGAGCAAAGTGTTCAAACGCATGAGAATGCTATTATCACCGCAAAAACGGTTGCCAACTGGTCAGCAACACAAGCGTATCGCCATAGTCTTGGCTACTTTAGCCATCAATCAAACATGAATATTGTCTGGGCTGCCAACGATGCTATGGCATTAGGAGCAATTACTGCGCTTGATGAGTTAAACAAACGCAAAGATGTATTAGTTGGCGCAATAAATTGGCCGCTCAGAGCCGTAGCAGAGAAGATAGACGTCACTATCGGCGACCATGTTACGTTGGGGGCGTTTGCTTTGGTAAATATTTATGATTTATTGAATAAACACGAAACCGCACCTATGCATCATGAAGTGGCTATTTTCAGCCAACATAACGAACAAACACTCAAGCTTGTTGAACAAATTCACAGTGATAACTTAGCAATTAACTTTCGCGTTTTCAGTAAATCAAATGAAAATCCCCTTCCCTTCAGTGTTGAATCACTTCTGTTAGAAGCAACCAAAAGCGCACTGTAAAGGGCGTTTACATTACTTATTACTGAGCCATACAGCTTGATATGGGGTTAGCGACATTGTTTTTGTCTGCTCGGTAATTTGCTCACCGCTAATTAAATCTCGCCATTGTTCGGTACCAATCAAATTTAAGTCGGCAAGCGTAAGCGTTTGTTGCTCGTCACTAATGTTATAAACACAAAACATACTTTGCGAACGATTGATGCTTTGTCGCCAAAAACCAAAGAGCCCTTCGCTTAAATGTAACGTATATTGGGTTGCATTAGGGTGAAATGCTCTTTGTGCCTTACGAATAGCCATTAGGTTTTTCATCGCTTTAAACACAGTACGATGATGAGCATTTTCGTTACTCAGCTTTGCCAATAAATCAGATTCCTGCCAACGGTGACGGTTAATCGCTCGGTTATGCTGGCTATTTTCAAAGCGATCATAATCGTTGGTAGTACCAAGTAGGCTATGAATATACAAACCAGGAATACCTTCAAGCGCAAACATAATGGCATGCGCACATAAAAAGCGAGCAACACCCCACTTATCAGGGCCTTGATGCGTTCCTTGCAGAGCATCAAATAAGGCAATGTTTAACTCATAAGGGGTATTGGTACCATCTGGTGCAGTACGTAATGAGACTTTACCGCCATATTTTGCAGTTGTACTTACCATTTCCGCTATTTGCGCTTGATCGAGCAGGCCTTCAACGGGGCGTAAACCAATGCCATCATGAGATGCGATAAAGTTAAAGTAAGCCGTACCTTGTTGGGCTGGCGGCATACTCATCATCCAATGTTTTAATGCGGTGCTGTCACCACTGAGCAAAGTGTGCAATAACAGTGGTGGCAGTGAGAAATTGTAAATACAGTGCGCTTCGTTGGCATTACCAAAGTACGACAGGTTTTCGCGGTTAGGAATGTTGGTTTCAGTGATAATAATCACATTAGGTTCAACATGCTCTATAAGGGTACGAAGTAACCTGATCACCTCATGAGTTTCAGGTAAGTTGATGCAGCGGGTATTAAGCTTTTTCCATAAAAATGCCACTGCATCAAGACGAAAAATACGTACACCATTATCTAAGTAATGGCGAATTATCCCCACAAATTCATTAAGCACATCTGGGTTGGCAAAATCAAAATCGACTTGGTCATGACTAAAGGTACACCACACATGTTGCAAACCATCTTTTGTTTCAACCGCTTGTAGAAGAGGCGATGTACGCGGGCGAACAACTTGCACAAGGTCGTCACTTGGGCTCGCGGTTTTAAAGTACCCTTTCCCCGGCTCTTTACCTTGAATAAAGTTTTCGAACCAGACGCTTCGGCTTGAACAATGGTTAATCACTAAATGGCCATCAACCTGACATCCGCTGATATATCGCGAATATGCTGCCAATTGCCAAGCGCTTCATTCACTTGTACATAGTTCATCACCGCAAAACCTTCGTCGGAGCTATATGGGTAAAACGGCAAAATATGCAGGGCATTGAGTTCAGGCAAACACTGGTTTTTAACAAAGCGATGCAAGGTATGCAAAGGCGGCTCTTCAGGCTTAGCAACCGCGTCATCCGTATTAGCATGACGAATAATCGAATCACCGTAGGCAATTAAAATCATATCTTGCTCATCCCAACGGTTTTTATGCGGCGTTGGGTCTCGAACAGGATCATCACCTAACATGGTATTGATTAATCTATCTGCGAGTTGTTCAAGCGTTGTTGATAGCACAACCTCGCCGTAGATGCAGGTTAAATGCTGAATAACCCTTTGTTGCAAAAGCTCTAAAGTCACGTGCCTTCCCCGTTAAATATATTCTTTGTTATCAAGCTCTACGGCTTCTTCTAAGCGAGCAAACACCTCCGGCATTGCCGAAGCTACTCGGTTCCAACTCGGCACAAAGGGTGCTTCCATTGGATTTTCTAAAAAGTGCTGACCTGCATTCATAATATTTTGAGCAAACATTTCAACGGCTTTTTCTTCATGATGAATATCAAGTGTTAAGCCATTCATTAACGCATCATTGTGATAGGTTTCAATAAAATCGAGTGCAATTCGGTAATAGGTTGCCTTTAATGAACGAATCGTTTCTGTCGTAAAGGTAACGCCTTGGGTAGCGAGCTTTCTGAATAAAGCTTTGGTGATATCAATCGACATTTTCGACAAGCCCGCCGCTTGGTTTTCTAGCGATAAATCTTGGTGTTTATGATCATAGTTATCAGCAATATCGACCTGACATAAACGGTTATGCGAGTAATTGCGATACATCTCTGATAACACGCCAATTTCTAAGCCCCAGTCACTTGGAATACGAATATCGTTAAGTACATCACGGCGGAATGAAAACTCACCCGCAAGCGGGTAACGAAAAGAATCCATATATTCTAAGTAATCGTTGCTACCTAATATTGTTTTAAATGAACGCAATAACGGCGTTACCAGCAATCGTGACACGCGACCATTAATTTTGCCCTCAGCGGTGCGCGGATAAAACCCTTTACAAAATTCATAGTTAAAGCGAGGATGAGCAACAGGGTAAATTAAGCGTGCTAAAAGCGCTCTGTCGTAAGTCAAAATATCGCAGTCATGCAGTGCAATTGACTCTACTTTTGAGGTTGCCAACTTATAACCCATGCAATACCAAACATTGCGACCTTTACCTAGCTCTCGTGGCGCAACGCCCAATTTTTGTAGTTCTTTATCGAGCGCTTGTAAACGTGATCATCATTCCAAAGTACCTTATGAGGCTGATCAAGCTCCGCAAAAAACTGCAGAGCATGACGATATTGGCTTTCATCGGCGCGATCTAGACCAATGGTAATTTGCGATAAATAAGGCACATGTTTCAGCTCTGCAATTATATTTTGCAAAGCGGGCCCCTCTAGTTCACTGTAAAGCGAGGGTAAAATTAGGCCCATTGGGCGTTGTTTTGAAAAGCCCAACAACTCTTTTTCTAGTTCTTCTACTGGGCGGTCAGCAATATTGTGTAAGGTCGTGATAATGCCATTTTGATAAAAATCAGCCATGAGATTGCTCCTGTTTTGCTGCAAAACGCGCTTTGATGATAGTTAACGCAGAAACTTCTTGAACCCAACCTGCTGGGGCTGGTTTTTCGCTGAGCTGCCATGCTTTTTGTAATATTTGTGATTGCACTTGGCTGCCAGGGTTATTGATTAAAATAGCGGTGTCGGCCGCCTTTAGCATGGCTACATCGTTTTGACTGTCGCCAAGCGCTATCACAGTAAAAGGATTGCGATAGGCTTTTTTGAACTGATTTAACAGCCACTTTTGTGCAAGTCCTTTATTGTTACCTTTAGTTAAATGGATAAAACGCCCGCCAACAAGCACTTCGTAGCCTGCTTGGCTCATTGCATCTATAAAACCTTGCTTTTCTTCATCACTGCCCGAAAAACAAACCGGATCTGAGTACTGTCTTTGTAGAGCCAATTCACTTTTATCGACGGGGAGCCCTGTTAATTTGGCTATTTCTTGTGCACTAAATTGACTAAATAAGCGTACACAATGGCTAAATTGACTGGCATATTGTTTAAGGTCGTCATGCAATTTATCGGTACTTTGCGTCATGGCAAAGCGCCAATAACCTTTATATTCATCACAGCCAATTGGCTTTACTTTAAAATAGTCTTTCGGGATATAAACAGCCGCACCATTTTCCACAATAAAGGGTTGGTGATGATCCAAACCTTTTTGAATATCAGTGACTTCAGCAAAGGTTTTGCTGGTATTAAAAACCACATTGACACCGGTATCATTCAACTTTGCCAAAAATGGTTTGATCACTTCACATTCGTAACTGTCGTGATCGAGCAATGTGCCGTCTAAATCAGTAAAAATAAGTGGTTGAGCAATCTGGTCTGCGAGAAGTTCCATCTTGGTGATATCACGCTCAGTATCAAGTAATAGTAACGCATCCACGCTGTGCGCAAGAGTGGCTAAGTTTTCCAGCGTAATACGTTCAAAATGAGAGATAAAACGCTTTAAACTCACTTCGTCAAACGTGCCCTGCCCCTGGCCTTTTTTGGCAATTAGTTTATGCTCTTGTTCCAAGCGCCACGCATACACATCTTCAAATGAAGGCGCTTTTAACATAATGGTGTAATCGGCCATTGCGAATACATGTTGATATTCATTCGCTAAGCAACTATTTACGCAGCGGCGCCAAATGCCGTCAGCATCTTCTAGTTGCTCTAATTCATTTACCGGAGTTTGCAGTTGATAAGGCTGTTGGGGCGTACTGGCTACACACCAGCCTTCAAAAAACACGATATCAATCGGCTTTTGGTTACTGATGTCACTGCTCTTTTGGCACCGGATCATCAGTTAGCTTATCAAATTGAGGTAATGGCACATCCACTTTACCAGCCAACAAAGCTGATAAGGTTTGCTCCATTAATTGCGTATCATGCGTACCCGGTACACCACGACTCGCAAACAAAGGATGAACATCTTTAGCAAGCTCGTTGCGTGCATCACGACTTAAATAAAAGTCATCGATTGATAATGACACGCCATTAAATTCGGTATTGCTATTAACCCAAGTCACTAAGAAGTCAGCGAGGGTCGTTTTACCTGAGCCTTGGCAGCCGTTAATCGCCACCAGCATAGGTTGGCCGGTCATTTTTGCGCTTAAGATATCGTGCGCGAGGGGTATAAAAAACTGCTCACTTAAGTATTGATACTTGAGTGGTAACTGATGCTTCGCTAAAAACGGGGTAATATCCACAACATTTGCCTCTTGCATAATCGCTCCTACCAGTATGACATAGAGATAAATGCAGTTAGTAGACCAGTTTTATAATTCCTTAAATTTTAGTTAGTTACAAAAAAAGCGCATATTAAATGCGCTTTTTTGGTGCAATATTCAAGCTGTTTTTAAGTTCTAATCAGCTTGTTGCACTGCTTTGGGGAGAACAGCATTTAAGATAATCCCCAAAATTGCGCATAAGCTCACACCTTGCAAACTAAACTCATCACCACCGATATGCATGCCACCAATACCAAACACTAAAATCAGTGCGATGATAGTCAAGTTGCGAGGCGCGGTAAGATCTTCACCTGATTTTACTAAGGTATTTAAACCAACAACGGCGATAGAGCCAAATAGCAAAATCATGATGCCGCCCATCACAGGAACCGGAATAGTTTGTAAACCCGCGCCCATTTTTGCCACAAACGCCAGCACAATAGCGATGATAGCGGTCCAAAGCATCACGCGAGGGTTGAAGTTACGCGTAAACATTACCGCCCCCGTTACTTCAGAGTACGTTGTATTCGGTGGACCACCAAAAATTGATGCCGCAGAGGTTGCTAAGCCATCACCTAGTAAAGTGCGGTGTAAACCTGGTTTCTTTAAATAGTCTTTACCTGTTACTTGGCTAATAGCCATCATGTCGCCAATATGTTCAATTGCTGGTGCAATGGCTACAGGCACCATAAACAAAATAGCTTGCCACTTAAACTCAGGGTAAGTAAATGCAGGCACTGCTAGCCAGTTTGCTTCAGTGACCGCATTAAATTCAACAATACCTATAAATAACGAAGCAAGGTAACCTGCTACCACACCAGCAAGAATAGGAATAAGTTTAAATACACCTTTGCCCCATACCGCAAAAATCAGCGTAACCAGTAATGATAAACCAGACACCCAAATTGCTTGATCATAAGGAACTAATTGTGCACTGCCATCCCCTGTTTTACCCATTGCCATATTCACAGCGACGGGGGCTAATGCTAAACCAATCACCATGATCACAGGGCCAACAACCACAGGCGGTAACACCTTGTGCAGTGCATTCACGCCTTTAAATTTTACAATCAAGCTAAGCGCAACATAACAAAAGCCTGCCACCATCAAACCGCCCATAGTTGCGGGAATGCCCCACATTTGTACCGAGGCGATAATAGGTGCGATGAAAGCAAAAGACGATGCTAAAAAGATAGGAACTTGGCCTTTGGTAACCACATGAAACAACAAGGTTCCTAAACCTGCGGTAAATAAAGCCACATTAGGATCAAGGCCTGTCAGTAGCGGCACAAGTACCAAGGCGCCAAATGCAACAAACAGCATTTGCGCGCCAGTTAGAATGGTTTTTAACGAAAATGTTTGATGATTTTCCACGTGAGCGCCTTACACTGTGCCAAAAATCTTGTCACCGGCATCTCCTAAGCCTGGAATGATGTATCCTTTTTCGTTTAAGTGGCTATCTAATGATGCTGTGAAAATTTCAACATCAGGGTGCGCTGCAAGGGTTTTTTCTACGCCTTCTGGCGCTGCTACTAATACAATCACTTTAATATCTTTACAGCCAGCTTTTTTAAGCATATCGATAGTTGCGATCATTGAACCACCAGTTGCCAGCATTGGGTCAATAACGAGGCTTAAGCGCTCATCAATTTTACCCACTAGTTTTTCAAAGTAAGGTACTGGCTCAAGTGTTTCTTCGTTACGCTGAAGACCAACAACACTTACTTTTGCCGCAGGTAATAACTGCATTACACCATCCATCATACCAAGGCCGGCACGAAGAATAGGCACAACAGTAATTTTTTTACCTTTGATATGCTCTACATCTAATGTTGAACCATCCCATCCAGTGATTTGTACGCTTTCTAATGGTAGGTTTTTTGTTGCTTCGTAAGTAAGCAAGGTACCTACTTCAGACGCTAGCTCACGGAAACTTTTAGTACTAATACCTTCTGCGCGCATAAGGCCAAGTTTGTGTTGAACTAACGGATGAGTAATTACATGGATAGACATAAGTAGAACCTAAATGAAATAAATTACGCCTATTTTAGCGTAAATTAATGAGCTCTACTGCAAAAAATGCACAACATTTGCATTAATTCTTTTAAATGACTTAATTTTATTCAATAAAAAGCAAACATACCTGTATAACTTCTTCAACCCGATAGTATTTTCTCCATAACCCAACTTGTATGAAGTGCGCTTTCACCGCTTGATGGGTGTGGTTGCTGAGCATGAAAATAGTTCGCCATGTTTTCAACATGATATTGTTGAATATGCGCGGGGTTATCAATTACGAACTCTTGTTTGCCCTGTGCGTTGTTAAGCAAAATCGGTTTTTCGTCAAAAACACTAAAGCTAAGCTCGCCTTCACTGCCAAAAATCATCACATCATCAAAACGATTAGATGAAGCAAAGTTCCAGCTCCCAGTGCCTGTAACACCCGATTGATGCTGCCAGTGCGCGGTAATAGCATCGAATGCTGAATATAAGCCTTGTTGATTAGCACATAAACCATGCACCTTATTAAAATCACCTAAAAGGTAAGCAAGTAAATCAAGACCATGGCTGGCTAAATCGTCAAAGTAACCTCCTCGAGCCACGTTTTGATCTGTGCGCCAGTTGTATTCACCCGATAAATCAAGGGCGTTAGGTGCTTTACTTAAATGCCAACTTACATGACGAGGCTTACCAATGGCACCTTGCTCAAGTAATTGTTTAACGTGATTAAAGCGTGGTAATGAACGGCGATAATAAGCGACAAATAGCGGCTGTTTAGCCTCTTTAAATGCTGTAACAATGTCAAGGCTATCTTGATAACTTGGCGCCAGTGGCTTTTCGATACAACACGGTTTACCTGCCGCAGCAACCTCAAGAGCAAACGCTTTATGGCTATCTGGCGGCGTGGCAATATACACGGCATCAACACTGTTATCGTTAATGAGTTCGCTCGGCGATGCGAACACCTTTGCAACATTGTGGCGTTTAGCATAATCATGGGCTTTTTCTAAGTCGCGGCGTGTTATCCCAATAAGCGCAATACCTTCTGCGTGTTGATAAGCAGGGCCGCTTTTCACTTCGGTTACAGCACCACAGCCGATAATGGCAAATCGCATTGGCTTATTCATTGCTAATCCTTTATTTTTAAATACGTTACAAATTGCTGCTGCATGTAGCCGTTTATTTTTGCATGTTCTGGGCTCCAACCGGCTAAAAAACGATAAAAATCGCTCCATGCGTAACACCAAAGCGCTCGCCAACTGCTAACGACATGCGCTGGATTGACACTCGGCTGATAACGTTTTAGTCCCTGTGTGAGGGTGTCAAAATAGCGATTTAAATAGTCATCTGCAACTGATTTTAATGCAGTATCATCTAAGCAACTGCCTAAAAAATACATGACATCAATCACCCCAACACCTTTGCCAACATATTGAAAATCATAGCCAATAACATGTTGGTTTTGTGGTGCAATCGCAAAATTGGCAAGCTTAGCATCACCATGTATTAACGTTTGATAAGGTGACTCACTCAACGCAGTATCAATAGCGTGTGCCTGCGCTTTTAAGCTTAAATCGCTCATACGCTTTAGCTCATCGGGCCGTGTTGCTAAATGCCAATAACTACCTCGCGGCCAAAGGCCATCGGCAGAGCTTGCTAAATGAAAAGCATGAAAGTGTGCAAGCCAGTTTATAATTGCTTCAATGTCGCGGTGTGTAGCACTTGCTTGCTGGTAGCCAAGTGCACTGAAATCACTAAATAACAGCGCTTGCTTACTGCCCTCTTGGATTGCCTCAATACAATGAATAGCCGCAGCTTCATGGGGCAATTGCTTAGCGTAATGCCGATACCAATTAAATTCGACTAAGTAAGATTGCCGCTTTCTGGCAAGCGCAAAATCACTTTGTTTTATACGACTATGACTAATTTGGCTAGGCACTTCAATCGCTTTAATTACCCTAGCCACACCATCCATTTGGCAACGAATAATCTCACCGCATCCGCTCCATACTGATGCCGCTTGCTGTAGCTCTGTAATGTTTGAAAAGTGAGAAGTAACAAATTGCCTAAGATCCATAACGCTCTGTAATTTATATAAACCGATGGCAATGGTAGGTGATATTGGCTATTGGTACAACGACCTATAAGCAATAAAAAACCCGTGCTAAGCACGGGTTTTCGAAGATAAAGTCCTAATACTGCTCAGGACTTGCATTGTTGAATTACTCGTTTACCACACTTTTAAGTGGGTTTACTGGCTTTGCATTGTCATCCAGTAAGTTCATGTCAAAGTCAAACTCATCAACACGAATCGCTTTTTCACGTTTCTTGTTGTAATCAATCAGTTTTGCATACTCTTCTTCGTTGATAACACTTGCAACAAGTGCATTATCAAGCGTTTCTGCAAAACGAACACCCGGCTTAATAGTTTTAGCACGCAGTGCTTTTTTAACTTTTGCAAGTAAATCAAGGCACGCCATTTTCGCTTTGTACGCTTGCTCATTGATGTAATGACCATCACCTTCAATTGGGTTAACCAAGTGAGTGATTTGCGCTTTAAATGCCGTATCCATTTGCGCTTGAGTCGCTAGTTCACGGATTAAATCATCGCTGATTTTAGGCATTTTCATTGAGTAGTTCATCGTAATGAAACGCATAAACTTACGAGTACCACTTGCAGGGAAGTTATCTAAGAACTTATGCAATGCTTCTTCAGCGCTTTGTAGTGCAAAGCGAGTCGCATAGTGGAAGTAAGGCGCAGCTTGCTCACGTTCACTGCTTGCTACTTTTTGCTCGTAGTATTTAATTGATGCCATAGCAGCGTATAAGAAGCTCATTACGTCGCCTAAACGTGCAGATAACATTTCTGCTTGCTTAAGTTTGCCGCCCAGAACCAATAACGAGAAGTCAGCGTAAACTGCAAGTTTTGCAGATAGTTTGTGCGCTGCTTTTTCGTAAGCACGTACTTCTGGTAGTGACGATTTAGCACCCGCAGTAAACGGTAATACACCTAAACGGAAAGCTCGTAAGCTGTTAGCTACGCTGTAACCCACTGTTTTACGTAAAATGCTGTTGAATTCTTTATCTGCATTTTTGTCTTCGCTGTGGATAGACTCAACCATAGATTGCAGGTAAGGGTGACAACGCATTACACCTTGACCAAAAATCATAAGGTTACGAGTAAGAATGTTTGCACCTTCAACCGTGATTGCGATTGGTTGTGCAACATAACCACTTGCTAATGTATTTTGCGGACCATTTTGAATTGCTTTACCTGCTTGAATATCCATTGCTGAATCAAGCACGTTACGACCGATTTCTGTCATGTGGTATTTAGCAATCGCAGTGACTACAGATGGTTTTAAGCCCATGCCTAAACCTTCTGTTGTTAATACACGCATTGCTTCTTGAAGGTAAGTTTTACCTGCGATATCAGCAAGCTTCTCTTGGATACCTTCGAATTGACCAATCGCCAGACCAAACTGCTCACGCACTGCTGCGTACTCAGAAGCACCTTTGAATGCCACTTGTGATGAGCTAACACCTAGTGCTGGTAACGAAATACCACGGCCTGCACCTAAACAGCTAACCAGCATTTGCCAGCCACGACCGATGTTCTTTTGACCACCAATGATGAAGTCCATTGGTACAAATACTTTTTCACCGCGAGTCGTACCGTTGTAAAAACGGATACCCATAGGATCATGACGATTACCAAGTTCAACACCAGGGTGATCTTTAGGAATTAGCGCACAGGTAATACCGAGGTTTTCTTTGCCACCGAGTAAACCATCAGGGTCAACTACTTTAAATGCTAAACCTAATACTGTCGCAATTGGCGCAAGTGTGATATAGCGTTTGTCCCAGGTAATTTCTAAACCTAACACTTCTTCGCCATTAAACTGACCACGTTTAACAACACCGATATCTGGAATACCACCCGCATCTGAACCCGCTTCTGGGCTAGTTAGTGCGAAACAAGGAATGTCGCGACCATTTGCAAGACGTGGTAAGTAGTGATTCTGTTGCTCTTTAGTACCAAAGTGAAGTAATAGCTCACCTGTAATTTAATGAATTAGGAACCATCACGGTTACCGCAACCGCAGAACTCTTAGTCGCGATAGTCGCAACGATTGTTGAATTTGCATATGGGCTGAATTCTAAACCGCCGAATGATTTAGGAATGATAAGCGAGAAAAAGCGCTCTTTTTTCAAGAAATCAAGAATGTAGTCAGGAAGATGAACACCATTTTGAATTTCAGAATCATCAATCATTGATAATAATTCTTTCACTGGGCCATCTAAGAATGCTTGCTCTTCAGCGCTCAGCTTAGCTGCTGGCACGTCACGAAGTGCATCGAAATCAGGTTTACCTTGGTAGATTGAACCTTCTAACCAAACATCACCCGCATCTAACGCTTCTTGTTCTGTAATTGAAATACTAGGTAATACTTTTTTTAATTTTGTACGTAAGCTCATAATAAACTCATCCGACCAGATAGTAATACCTACATTACGTCATAAAATAAGCAATAGATCAATTGGTCCAACCAGTTTTTTTAACATTTTTTTATATTTATTTTTTCTTTGCATGCTAAGCACTTGAATACAATGGGTTTACACGTGTAAGCTCAAACGCTATTTTTTATCCCAAAATGGTTAACAACTAAAGGCTGACAATAAAAAGCCCAACTAAAAAGTTGGGCTTAGGTGTAAATGCTGAAGGAATGCTTTATAGCTCATCCTCGATAGGGAATAACGAAATAAACCACACTTGAAAACGTCGCCAAGAAGACGTTTGTGGCTCTTCATCAAATTGCTCATTACTCACTGTGTCGAGCCAAACTAAATCATCATCCTTTAAATCAACTTTCCAAGCATACTCAGCCATATCAGTATCAACCCACTTTGATAGTGATCGACTTAATTTAGAGCTGTTGATCAATACACCCATTTCAGTATTTAAATCAAGTGAGCGAGGGTCAAGGTTCATGGTACCGACAAAGATCTTTTCATCATCAAAGGTCATGGTTTTTGCGTGTAGGCTTGCTTGTGATGACCCAGTAACCTTACGCCCTGCTTTGCGCTTAACGGTCATCAAGTCACTTGGCTTTAATTCCCAAAGTTTTACCCCTCCAGAAATTAAATCTTTGCGGTACTTTTTATATCCTGCATGCACAGCTGAGACATCCGTGGCGGCTAGTGAATTTGTTAGCACAGTAACGTTAACGCCCTGCCGCACCCAGTATGTTAGCAACTTAACGCCTTGCTCTTTGGGAATAAAGTAAGGCGAAATAATAATAACTCTTTGCTCTGGTTGCCCCAGCCTTTGAAGTAAACGTGGCGACATATTTGACGACTTTTCACGCACATCATTTAAAACCTTATCAGGATGGTCAAAAAACAGCTCTGAGGTTTGCCAGTCAAATGTAATTTCGTCATCAAGTAAGCGTTTAACAAACTCGCTTTCATGCAGCTGCTGAACATAATTGCTCTGTCGGTTTTGTTCAACATAGCTCGACAATGTTTTAGTGATATCTATGAGTGATTGTTCATCACGTTTACCGTGTAAATCTTCAACTGGGTAAGACAATTGATGATTCCAATATAAATCAAATGCTTTTGATGCATTTGGAACAATTTCACCAACACTCATAACATCTAAATCAATAAACTCAGAATGATCTTCAGCCGAAAAGTACGCATTACCAATGTTTCGCCCACCAGTAATAAAAATACGATTATCGACTATAAAGCTCTTATTATGCATGCGCCTAGAAAGCTGTCTAAAGTTGGTAATAAAGCCGAGCGCCCTAAAACGACGGTTAGGAAATGGATTAAATAATCGAACTTCAATATTTGGATGTACAGCCAGTGCGGCTAAATCAAGCTCACTGTCGGCTTGCGATAAGTCATCGAGCAACAAGCGAATTCTTACCCCCCTATCTGCGGCTTTTAATAAAAAGGCCGTAAATAAAATGGTGGTTTGCTGCCTGTGGTATAAATAGTACTGCACATCAATGGTGTGCTCTGCAGAATCAATGAGCGCCAACCTAGCTACAAAGGCATCGACCCCATCTGCTAAAGGATAAAACCCTGATAACCCAGGATGATTATTACCCACTGCATCTCCTATGGTACTGGGTGTATCTGCTGCAATGGCATAGCTTGGTTGAATGGACTCTCGTGAAGGTAATTGCGCGCAGCCCGCGGTGATTAAAATGAGTACTGCACAAAAAAGTGATTTTGAAGAGTCTATTATCATGGCTTCCTACCAATGACCGTGTGATACACGTATCTGCTTTGTTATAACCCTAATAAATGAAGGGGTTAAAAGCAAATAAAAACTCGTAAGTATGGGGATTAATTAGAACAATTAAACAAAGGAAAAATTGTTAAGCACGCATGCTTAAGAGCAAGTAATTACGCTACTTGCTCAGTGATATCTGCAATTTCGATCAGTTTGCGATTAAGAATTTTTTTACAACAACCGCAACACTTGCCGCACTGGCTACCCACTTGCAGCTCTTTTGATAAATCGCGCATCGTCATAGCGCCATCATCAATTGTTTGTTCGATTTTTTTATCAGTCACACCATGACATAAACAGATATACATGAATGCAAACCACTCTCATTTCTCTTGATGGTCAGCATATTAATCTAAACGGTAATAGTTCGCAATAGTGTTATAGGCAATATTTGCATAACTTTTATACTGAAATTTCATAAATGGCACACAACTAAAAATTTTCCCTTATGATTTGGGCAGTTAGTTAAAGGCGAGTAAAGAAAAAATTTCTAACTTTTTTGAGGGGTGGTTAGTGTTGCAGTTGAAAGAAAAAGAGAGGATGGCTCAGATACAGAGCATTAGGCGATGAAAAAACAAAGAACCCAACACTTCAACAACTGGAAAAACACGCGCCTTGATTATGGGAAGAGCAACTCGTCCTTAGCTGCTTTTAAAAGTTCATCCCATCCCTCAGGTGGATGACCAGAATTTAACATCTTTTCGAATACTTTGTAGGCATCGGTTTTACTACCGTATGCACGTTTATTATTTTCATCATTGACCCATGCATAAACGATGATTTTTGACCCTAAATGATATCGAAAAAACAAACGGTATTGTTGGAAGAACTTTGCTCGAAACCAGTGCTTGTTATCATCACCTAATGTGCTTCCTTGGCGAAACTCAGGGCTGGTAGGATCATGCGGTATGAGTTCAAAGATTAACCGTTGAATAGCGGCTAATCGTTTCGTTGCATTTTTTTTAAGGTGCCCTTTGGATCTTTATTCCGAAGAGCCTCAACTTGTGTTTTAAGGCTTATGTATTGCTCTTTAAACAATGGATGAGTGTAAAGTGTCTAACCATTTACGACCATTGGTATCGTTTTTTGCAAACTTACTCGTCCTCATCCAATAACGGAGCATCTAAATCGATTTCTACACCTTCAATCAACACATCAACGTTTTCTCGCATACTTGCTGATAACGGTTCTATTCTTTCAGGATGAGCCTGCATATCACGCGCTATGAATGATAAAAACTCGCCAAGTACAGGATCGCTTTCTTGCACTGCTGCACGCGAAATAACAACGCTGCCATCAGATTGAATCGTGTATTTAATTTTATCTTTTTTACCTAAGTGCAACGCCTTACGAACAGGGCTAGGCACCGTAGTTTGAAAACGGTCTGTCAATGTTGATTCAGTTTCTAAAACAACTTGTGCCATAACAACCTCTGTCTTTTATTTGCTTCATCAGCTTTGATTTTAGTACGAACGAACAGGCAATGAAAATGCATTACCCTTTAAAAATGAGCTAGAAAATACTCAAGTTGCTTAATGCTGTAAGGGGGGACTTGTCTAGACCTCAGCTAGCTGAGTGTGCGCTCATTCCCTTACGGTGTAACATGATACAAAGCACCTGCAAACTCTAATCGTAGTAGCCTAGCCATCCTTGCACGTATCAATCTTGGTTAGTTAATAACTAAAAATTAGGCTTCAATATGCTAAAGGGCAAAAAGAAAGACCTGAGCCTGTTGGCTACTCGTTATGATAAATAAACCATTTTTAAATAACACAACAAAGCCAACCCTTTAGTTGGTAATAAGGCACTGCGTTTGCTATTTTACCCCTAATACTAAATATGTAATCGAGGACACATGGAAGCGCCTACTTTTGAATTAACCCGTGATAACTTTAACTCAATCTTTTTTCAGACTTTCATAAAAACGAAAGTGCAACCTGAAATACCTATCATAAGATGCGCAGTGCCTTTACCGAAAGCACAGAAATTCAAGGCAAAATTAATTACTGCCGTTATTTTCATTATTGCATGTCACCTTGTTTGGAAAACACAATCCGGTGCAGGTGCAATTGCCGCTGTGGTCATTACTTATCTCAGTTATTTTTTAATTCAGATGTTTATTGCCAATAAGCGTTATTTCATCCATGAATCTCCCTTGTGCGAAATTAAAATAAACAAAGAAGAGGTTTACCTGCCTGCACTTTTATTCGATGACAGAAAAGCACGAACACTTAAAAGAGAAGATTTACTTAATGTTGAGGACGTATGGAATTTTACACGCACCAAAAGCGGGTACGATATTAACGATCCACAACCTAGGCGTGCCTATCTATTTTCTGTTATTTTTAAAACTCGCTATGGTGATTCAATTCCTTTAAATGACTGGAGCTTAGAACATCCTGAGCTTTTCAAGACACTTGTTGAGTATGATTACCCAGTAACTATGATCAGAACAGCCAAACGCGGGTCACCAATAACAGTTCACATAAAATGGTTCTTCCTATTTACCTTTATATGTACTCTCATCTACTCACTTATAAAGTATGTAATTTAGCGGACTTATAAATATGCAATTGGCAAAGTAACTGCGAACAAGCGCTTTGCCTTAAACTTACGCTTTATTGTTAAACAGCATACCAGAGTGATTACTAGAAGTAGGAGCAAACAATGAGTTTATCATCGTAGAAACATTACTTTTTACGGCAAGCTGGACTGCATTTATTTCTTCATCAAGTTGTTTATTAAGCTCTAGTAACTCACTTTCTCGTTGTTCTGGAGCTAGGTCTTTATTGCTTTTTAAACTATTAATCTTATTTTGTAACTCCTTTATTTTTACTACTAGCTCTTGTTGTGTTTGTGATGTCTTTGGTTGAGCCTCAACTTCCGGTTCAGAATCAACGCCCGCTTCTTGTTGTTTAGAGCCTTGAAGGTTTGTTGCTCTTTCACTTGCTGGGTTTAGCTCATTTTTATTTTGCTGATCTAATAATGGCTCTTTTAGGAATGAAGATGTGTACGAAGTTAGCTGCATAGTTTTCCTATCGTTAATTTTTTGGCGTTTAGCTATAAACTTTTTAAAATCAAACTAGATGCACGATCCGTACCCATTTGAAACCCAAAAGCCATTATACGGCTAAATATGTAAAATCCTCTAAAGTTAGCGTTATTAAACTTTAACTTTTGAATCCTCATTTCAAATAAACCAACACTAAAGAACTGCTTTTTAACTTTTAAACAACCTTTTTTGATTCTTTTTTTAAACACCGCCCGTACGCCTTATTGAAGTGGACACGTCGTAACGTCCGAACATACAAAGATATAAGGAACAACGATGAAATACATACTCCTGGCTAGCAGCTTACTTTTTCTCACCGCGTGTAGCGATGATGATGACGATAATACCGAAGTTGTTACCCCACCCCCAGTTCAAGAATTCACTCCAAGTAAAACCTATTCTGTAACTTTAAGTGGCAAACAAGAAGTGCCAATGAATGGCTCAATGCAAACAGCGACTGCAACGGTAGAGCTTGACGAAAGTTTAATGCAATTTCGTGCAACACTTGATGCAAGCTCAGTCGAAGGTTTTAGCGCAGCACACATACACGACGGCGATTTAGGCGCTAATGGTGATGTTGCTTTTGCATTTGAAGCCACTACCGATGGTATGTATGAAGTCGCAATTACCGACCTTGATGAAAGCCTAATTGCTGATTTAATGGATGGCGATTGGTATATAAACCTTCATACTGAACAGTATGCAAGCGGTGAACTTCGTGCGCAAATTGTGCCAGATACAACGAGTATCATCACGTTTGTTTTAAATGGCGATCAGCAAGTGCCTATGAACGACAGTGACGCAATGGGTTATGGCTATGCATCTTATGATAGCGCCACGACAGAATTACGGCTTCGCGCGGTGACTATGGGTGTTGATGACGCAACAGCAGCTCATATCCACACGGGTAAATTAGGCTCAAATGGTGACGTATTCGTAACTTTAGAGCAAGACGACGAAGTCATGACTGACTGGGTTGTACCAGAAGATACCATGATAGACAGCGACACTCTGGCAGTACTTCTAGACGGCGGTCACTATGTTAATGTTCATACGCCTGAATTTGCCGGTGGCGAAATTCGCGGCCAAATCTTAACAGACAACTATGCAGTTGCGACCTTTGACTTAAGTGGTAATCAAGAAGTGCCTATGGTCAGCACCATGGCTGATGGTGATGGTTATGCCCTTGTTGATACAACAGACTACAGCGTAGAGCTTACTGTTGTAACATCAGGCTTAGACGATGCAAGTGCTGCGCATATTCATACAGGTCGTATCGGGACTAATGGCGATGTATTAGTGGCTCTTGAACAATCAATGGACGACAGTAACGTCTGGATGACACCAAGCAACACACAAATCAACGCGGATATTTTTGCAGTGCTGGCTTCTGGCGGTCACTATGTCAATGTTCATACACCTGCTAATGCTGGCGGCGAGCTTCGTGGGCAAATCCTAGCCAGTAACTATGGTTTTACGAGCTTTAAACTAAGCGGTGAGCAAGAAGTTCCTGCTGTCGAATCTGATGCAAGTGGTGAAGGTTATGCATTAATTAACATGGATAACTATGGCTTAGAGCTATTAGTAAACACAATGGGTGTTGATGATGCGACAGGTGCACACATTCATACTGGACCAATTGGCACCAATGGCGACGTTCTAGTAGCGCTTGAGCAGTCAACAACTGATGCAGGCATGTGGATGACGCCAGCAAATACCATGATCAACGCAGAGATCTTCGAGGTACTTGCATCAGGTGGTCATTACGTTAACGTACATACACCTGCTAACACGGGTGGCGAAATTAGAGGTCAGATCCTAACAGATAACTATCAACTCGTTACTTTCCCACTTAGTGGTATGCAAGAAGTTCCAGCGGTTGATACGATGGCATCAGGTAGTGGTTATGCATTAGTTAACATGAATAACTACCATCTAGAATTAAGAGCGTTAACCGAAGGTGTGAGTGATGCCACTGCAGCCCACATTCATACGGGTCGTATAGGCACCAATGGCGACGTTCTTGCTGCGTTAGAGCAATCAAGCGATAACATGAACTTATGGCAAACACCTGAAAATACCATGATTAATGCAGATATTTTTGCAGTACTTGCATCAGGTGGTCATTACGTTAATGTGCATACTCCTGCTAACCCAAGTGGCGAACTTCGCGGTCAAATCCTTACCGACAACTATGTGTTTGTCACCTTTCCGCTAAGTGGTGAACAAGAAGTACCTGCGGTCATAACGGATGCATCTGGCGATGGTTATGCGCTAGTGAATACCAATGATTACAGTGTTGAGTTGCAAGTGCTTACATCAGGTGTAAGCGATGCAACTGCTGCCCATATTCATACCGGTGTAGCAGGTGAAAATGGCCCTGTGTTAACTCCACTTGTACAAGACAGTGATGATATGAATCGCTGGATGAGTAGCACAGGCTTAATGATAGACGCCGATATCTTTTCAGTTTTAGCCTCAGGCGGTCATTATGTAAACATTCATACCCCTGCAAACCCAAGCGGTGAGATACGAGGCCAAATTCAATAAATATTAAATACAGAGGCCAACATACTTGGCCTCTTTTACTTACCTTTCAAGCTCAATTAATTTCACAATAACATCCCTCGGCGTCTGAATTAATAAACTGGCTATTAAAACCCGCTCGTAAGTTTGCAATTACTAACTCAACAAAGCCATTTTGACTTGAACACGCGAGTCCTTTTGATAATGGCCCTGCATACACAAGCTGTTGATTTTCAGAAACAAGTACTGCGGCAGGTTGAGCGGGTAATATTGCAGCAACCGCAGATGTTGGTTTAAGTTTTATTACTTCAATACCTTGCTCTGCTGCATAGCTGCTAAGGCTTGTTATGTGCGGTTGTGAGCGCTCTGAGCATACACAGGTATTTTCATCAATAATGTACAAGGTATCTGTATTTGTGATGCCAAGTCCCATACTTTGTTGAAATGTAGTCAGCCAGTTAGCTGTTGCCAGCTTTTTATCTGGATCAAAGGTGCTTGCTTGTTGATAATAAGCAAATACCAAGGCTAATGCCACAGAGGCAACCCAAAGTAGAGTTGCCATTATCAGCCATTTGCTATTTGAATTTAGCAATACCTTGCTCCAGTACATCGATACTTACATCAATTAACTGTACGCGATCGGTGAGTTTTTCAATCATCAAGTTGTCGTTGGCTTGGTTAGCAATTAAGGCTTGTGAATTATCGGCAATAGCACGCGTATTACCCGCTTGATTTTGCACTACATGTGCAACCGATTGTGAGCTGCTTGCAGCAACATTCACCTGCTCTGTCATCTCGGTAATTTGCAGTTTCATCTGCGAACTAATTGCTGATAACTGCTCTATAAGCGCAACACTACCTTGCATCGACTTGGTTGATGAGGCGCTGTTTTGCATCAAGCTTTCAAGCGTATTGGTGATTTTATCTGTGGTGTTTTTGCTGCGTGTTGCTAAGTTTCTCACTTCATCAGCCACCACCGCAAAGCCACGGCCTTGTTCACCAGCACGCGCAGCTTCAATTGCAGCGTTTAGTGCAAGTAAGTTTGTTTGCTCAGCAATTGACGATATTTCATTGAGTAATTCTGAGATATGCGAACATGCACTCACCAGTTGGCTAATATTTTGGTCAGCCTCTTGAAGGTTATTAGCAAGCTCCGCCGTTTTGCTGTCGGTATTCGCCACTTCATTGAGTGCCTCTGTGGCACTTAAATGGAGCTGCTCAAACTGTGTTTGTAGTTCATTACTTTCTTGTTCAACATGGGCAAAGCCTTCGGCGACACGTTCACCCGACTGTGCGATATCCGTCGATAACTGCTCACGATGAAGTGCTTGCTCATGTAACTCGTCGTGTACTTCAAGTAATTGTTTAGACTGATTTTTTAAAACACTACTTTGGCTTTGAACATCACCTATCACACTCGATACAAAACCCAGTAAACGGTTAAAACCCGCTACAGCTTCACTGTGACTATCATCCGCTCTTAAACTAATATTAATGCTGTTTTCGTCAGCCATTATCTGCTCAGTCGTTGTGCTTAACGATAAGCCAGAACTGCGTTCGCGGTGAAGGGTTTTAGCAATGTAACCCGCTACAATTGCTTCAACAATGGCATACACGGCATGAATAAGTACGGTGCTAAAATATAATCTGTCTGGGTCAAAAACGTATAAGCCTACTTCGTTAATCTGTGAAAAGTAAAAGCTCAAATGGTGAACGGCCACAAAAGCAAGTGCAGTTATAAACACGCGCCATTCAACAAACATGATCAATACGGCCATTAAAATGAAAATTTCAAAATGTACTTCAATGAGGCCGTAGCTTTGTTGGATGTGTAAAAACGAAAACATCATGCAACCGGCAGCTACAACATGAGCCGTTAATTTGCTCGTTGGGTATTGATGGAGCATCCAAAGTGGTAAAGACAGCAATAATAAACCCGTTACCACACCGGTAATTAGGGTCGAATAGATAAAGCCTAAAACCAAAGACTCAACAAACAATAAAAGGAACAAATAAGTAAAAAGGCGGCGCACACTCGTCATAGATAAAGCCTTAATTATTAAATAATTTACAAAAATACAATTAATCGAGCCAATACGGTTCGAACCGCATCGTGGTTCACTTTATTAATTGCAATAATGCTCTAAATTGATCGGTCCCTGCTTTTTCTAGCCATTGAAATATCACACTTTCTGCACAGGTAATAATAGCACCTGCTGCCAATAACTGCTTAATTGCTAACTCTTTGTGTTTTTCGTTGCGTGATGCAATGGCATCTTCAACCACAAACACCTGATAACCTTTGGCAATTAAGTCTAAACAGGTTTGCAGTACACACACATGCGATTCTGTACCCGTCACCACTATTTGCTTACGATTGAAGCCAGCTAATTGTTGGTTAAATTGCGCTTCTTGGCATGCGCTAAAATGTATTTTGTGATAGCAATTATTACCATTTATGAAGGGTAAAAGCTGTTCACTACTTTTACCTAACTTGGTTGGGTTTTGTTCAGTAAATAAATACGGAATGTCTAAAGCTTTAGCTGCATTTATCAACTTTTCGGTGTAATTAACAGCTTGGCCAAAGTCGCTTATGACAGGCTCAAGCCCTGCTTGAAGGTCAATAATTAATAACAAGGCATGATTCTTTTGACTTATAAATGAATGACGCATAACTTTCCCTTAGGTTGCCTATGGGCTATTTATAGCACAGCTAACACTATGTTGTACCTTAATTAAACATTTACTAATTTATCTTTTCAGCTGACTCAATAACATTCATAATTGTGCTATATTTTGTTAAAAATTATATGCAAATAATAATTTAGGGTTAATCAGTCGGTGCCTAAACTTTTTCTTTTGATATTCAATTTGCTGTTCTTCACGCTCACCTTTTCAGTGAATGCACAAAACTATGCTTTGCAAATGCAGCGGATCTCTACAGATGAAGGGTTAACCCAAGGTAGTGTAACTAAAATCGTGCAAGATGATTTAGGCTTTATTTGGGTTGGCACTTATCAAGGATTAAATAGATATGACGGCTATCAAGTAGCCGCTTTTGCTGGCGAATATATGCTTGATCAACGACAGATCACTTTTATGACTAAAACCAGTGATGGCAAGATTTTTGTGAGTACTGAGTTTTCAGGTGCTTACTTCATAAACCCAAAAACACTCAGTGTCGAAAAAGTATATTCAGGAAAACTAACCCCTGAAGATGTTTATTTTTCCCCTATTCTTGCACTCGAAGAAGATGACAACCATTTCTTTTTCGCAATCAATCAGCACCTTTATTCTTACCATAAGCAAACCAAAAAGTTTTTGCATGAGTTTTCAATCGATAAGCAAGATGACTTTATTCGTGCTTTAGCTCTGCATGATAATTTTTTATACATTGGAACAACCGCAGGACTTTTTTCAAAAAACTTAGTGGATGATCATGTTTCTCGTATTGAGCTTGCTGATGAAAATAAATTAAATAACGATAATAAAAACGCAAAATTTTTGCACCTTGATCCTCAATTAGGTCTGTTAGTTGGTACAGTCGAAGGAATGTACAACATTCCATTTAATGCAGATAAACTTCTCGCAGTAGATAAAACCAAACTATTGGTTCCTGAATTAAATATTTGGGATTTCGCATCTAGTAAATTTGGTGAGTATATTGTCACTGAAAAAGGCTTATTCGAATTTAATAGGGAAACTCTATCCGCCGAATTTATTTTGAGCTATGAGCAAAGTAAATTTTTAATGACCGACAATACAATTGTCGATGTGATGATTGATAAAACAGGATTGCTATGGCTTGCATCTCGTTCGCAGGGAGTTTTTACATGGTCCACCTTAGCAAGGCGTTTTAAGCATATCGAATCAACGTCTACTTCTGGTAATGTCAACAATAGTGTTTGGGCGGTATTGCAAGACAGCGAAAACATTATTTGGATCGGCACCGAAAATGGCATGCTGAAGTATAACCAATTAACAAACTCCATCAGCCCTTACCTAGTTAATGACGATATAAAAGCCTTTCATGGAGAACATGCTGTATATGGCATTGCACAGGCAGAAATAGAACCATCTGAACGCTTTCTGTGGCTTATGAAGTACAGAGGCTTAGCGCTCTTTGATAAGAATCAGCGGTGATTTAGTGCCTTTAAAAGGCAGTAAAGAAGTGATTAATATATTAGAAAATGAGCCAAGTTGGGGCTTTCATACTTTAGGTTCAGATCAATTTGCATTTATTACTCAAGAAAATTTTTATCGCTACAATGGTAAAACAGGTGAATTACGAACTATTAAGGGACTAAAAGAACAAGTCGATATTATCAATGCGCACTCTTTTTTAAAGCCACTCTCGAGTCACCCTAACGACTATTTGTTAAGTATGTCTGGCCATTTGTATCGTTATAATGAGCAAACTGAAAAATTGACACTTGTTTATCAAGTCGAAAACTTTAATCCACTCACATTTTCTGTGATTGATGATTGGGTTATTGACCACAATGATACACTTTGGCTGGCTTCATCTAACGAAGGGTTAATTGCTGTTGACTCTCACTCCTACGCTATTAAACATCGCTTAGGCACTCAATCTGGTCTCAATGCAAAATCAGTGTATGGCTTACAAATCGACCGTTTTGGTTTTTTATGGGCTAGTTCGCAAAATGGCCTGTATAGAATTGATTTAAGTTCAAGAAGTATCAATTCGTATTTTATCCGTGATGGCGTTTTTCAGCTAATGAGTTTAATGTTGATGCCGATGCAACGCTAGACAATGGCCAAATTGGCTTTGGTTCGACAAGGGGCTTATTGTTAATCGCACCTGAAGACTTTTTAACTTCACCAACAGAATTAGATGCGATAAATACTGAAATTACTCATGTTTCTTTGCTCTCTCGCGAGCTGAACTATCATCCATACAAATATATCAATAACCCTCTTCAAATGACTGCTGAAGACATCGGTCTTGAGGTTAGCTTTTCTAACTTTGATACTATCAATAAGGATAAAACAACTTATAAAGTAACTTTAGAGGGACCAACGTCATTAAATTACGACAAATTAACCACTAACAAAGTATTTTTTACCAAGCTACCTCCCGGACAATATATCTTGTCTGTTGCTTCTAACTCCGAGAGCTCCAAAGTCAGTTCAGCAACAAGACAACTACAGTTTAATATTGCCTATGCACCTTGGTCTTCACCAGTTGCGATAACAGGTTATGTGCTGCTCATTTTTGCCATACTCTTTTTCTTTTTTTGGCAATACAGAGCACGTCAACAAGTACTGAATAAAGCGCATGCTGATGTTGTTAAATCGCAACAACAAACTGAATTAGCACTGAGCAGTAACAAAAGTGGGGTATGGGAAGCCAATTTAAGCCAGCAAACGCTTTTAAATAATCGCTTTGTGACAGAGCTGGGTTACCACAAGAGTAACGAGAGTTTAGCCCTCATTGAGTTCCTTGATTTTATTCATCCAGCAGACCGTAGTGCCTACTTAAACCATTGGAATGCCTTTGCAAAACAATCAAATCAAGAACAATGGAATATCACCTACCGTTTAAATCATCAAAATGGTAAGTGGTTATGGTATCAGGACATTGGCCGTGTCGTCGAAGTTGATGAAGCAAATAAGCCAATAAAAGTAACAGGTATCTATACCAACATTACCGAACAAAGAGCAAATGCACTACAAGCAAGTGTGCTCGGTGAAGCTTTCAGCCAGATAAATGACTGGCTTTTAATTTTAGACAGCCAGTTAAAACCATTTTCAGCAAATACAAGCTTCAGTGATACATTTGATATTACAGGCAATATAACTGATCTAACAATTAAGGACTTTGTTCGCACAATAGGTAGGGCTCAGTTCTTAAGATACATCAATGTGTTAAAAACATTAAAACCAAAACAAAACTGGAAAACAGAAGCTTATATACACACTCAAAAAAATCCATCCCACCCTGTTCATATCAGTGTTACTGCAGTTGCGAAAGATAATCAAGCGATTAGTCATTATGTGATTGTTATTTCAGATCTTACAGAACAAAAGCGTGCTGAAGATGAGTTACGTTATTTAGCGAATTACGATCCATTAACGGGCTTACCAAATCGTTCATTAATGCATTCAAAAATCAATAATTGTATAAATCATTCTAAAAAGCATAACAAGTTAGCAGCCTTGTTATTTATTGATTTAGATAAATTTAAGCCAGTGAATGACTCTTTTGGTCATGCTGTTGGTGACCAATTGCTGTGCAATATTACGCAACGTGTAAGTTTACTTTTACCTAATAATGCAACGGTTGGTAGACAAAGTGGCGATGAGTTTTTAGTGTTAGTCAAAGATCTTCATTCGCCTCAAACGTTGAGCGAATTAGTTAAGCAACTTACACAAGAATTAGCAAATAAAGTCATTATTGACGATTTTTCTATCAATATTTCAGCCAGTATTGGGGTTGCACTCTATCCTTTTGATGCTAAAACAGCTGATGAGTTAATACGCAATTCTGATATTGCCATGATGCATGCCAAACAATCTGGGCGAAACAATTTCAAATACTTTACCGAGCAGATGAATAACCAGCTCACTAAAAAGTTATTACTCGAAAATGCGTTAAAAGATGCCTTTAAAGATGATGAGCTTTTTAATAATTATCAGCCAATTGTTAATGCTAAAACGAAGCAAATTAATGGTGTTGAATTATTAATGCGCTGGAAGACAGAACAAGGTTTTATTTCACCTGCTGAGTTTATCCCTATTGCAGAAGAAATTGGTTTAATCGATGTACTTACAGAACAGGCTTTAAATCGAGCTTTAACAGAATTGCAGCCAATTTTAAGATCAAACCCTCGGTTTTACCTTTCTTTAAATGTATCGCCAACGCACATATTAAAGGCGAACTTAACCGAAAGACTCTTGTTGATCCTGAATAATTTTCGCATTAAGCCTGCGCAATTGCGCTTAGAGATTACTGAAAACACCTTACTAGAAGACAAAGATAAAGCCTCAAAGCAGCTACGAAAGTTAAAAAATGCGGGTTTTAAACTATTACTTGATGACTTTGGTACCGGATATTCTTCACTGACTTACCTCAGTCAGTTTCCAATTGACGTCATTAAAATAGACCAAAGTTTTGTGCGCAATATTGGGCATGATCGAAGTAACGAATCAATTATCAAAACAATCCATGCGTTATCCGCTAATTTAGGCCTTTATTGTATTGCCGAAGGCGTTGAAACTACTGAGCAAATTAAATTTTTACAACACATGGGCTGTGATGACTTTCAAGGTTACTACTTTGCAAAACCTATGCTTTCTGAAGACCTACTTGCAGAACAAAACTTGCAATCTATTGTTGCTCGTTTAAAAGAACTTTAAGCCATTTGTTTAAACACGCATATAATTGGTCTTTATTAATTGGCTTTGAGATAAAGTCATCCATGCCAGCAACAAGGCAACGCTGCTGATCCTCTTCAAATGCATTCGCAGTGATGGCAATGATTATAGCCTGACCATACAAGTGCGGGTTCTGTTTTATTTCTTTTGTACATTGATAGCCATCCATATTTGGCATTTGGCAGTCCATAAGGATAATATCAGCTTGATAACTCTGCAGTATCTCAAGTGCTTCAAGGCCGTCATTTGCTTGTTTGAGATTACACTCAGTGGAATGCAGCATCTTTTTCAATACAATTTGATTAACAGGGTTATCTTCAACTAGTAAGATATTCAAACCTGCCAATTGGGGCGTCGTAGCGCTTTGGTTATCCACTGAGGCTGAATTACTAATAATTACAGGCATCGTGATGGTGAACTCACTACCAACGCCTTCTTGACTTGTTAGCTTAAGCTCCCCTGCCATTAACTCAATAATTCGCTTACTAATGGTTAGCCCAAGTCCCGTTCCGCCATATTTACGTGTGGTAGAAATGTCGGCTTGAGTAAACTCGGTAAACAGTTTTGCCTGCTGCTCACTTGAAATCCCGATGCCTGTATCACGAATGCTGATCTGCATTCGGTCATTAACCATAGTACAGCTCATGGTAATGTCGCCCGACTCTGTGAACTTGCCGGCATTACTCAAGATATTATTTATAACTTGGCTAAACCTTAAAGGATCTAAACTGATACAACTTGGTACAGAGTCACTAATGTTAAGCTTAAATGTCACCCCTTTTTTTACGCTTGTACTACTAAACACCTTGGCAATTTGTTCAAGTAACTTAGTTATTTCAACTGCACGATACTCTAACTTTAAAGCACCCGCCTCTATTTTGGAGAAATCTAAAATATCATTTAAAATCAGCAGTAAGTTATTCGCACTTTGATGGATTATCACTAATTCTTCGTGTTCTTCTTCTGCTAAATCTTTATTATCTAGTAACAGCTGAGTCATCCCTAAAATACCATTTAGCGGAGTTCGAATTTCATGACTCATATTAGCCAAAAACTGAGATTTAGTGCGGTTAGCATTATTTGCAGCCCGTACTGCTTCAACCAACTCATTGGTTTTATCATCAACCTGTTTTTCTAGTTGTGCATTAAAGTCTTTCAGTCTTACGTTTAGTAATTCATTTTCGTGGTTCGCTTGATGTAGACGATTGAAGCTCAGTGCGAGCTTATTCGCAAGGCTCGAAAATTGTGATTGCAAGCGGCTCACTTCTAACCAAGTTTGCGGTAAATACGTGTCAGTATCAGCATTTTCTGGCTCAAATTTATCAATTTGTTCAGCAAGTTTGCGTATCGGAGTTGTGAGCCAACGACTTAGTTGAGTGATAAAAACGCTTGTCAGTAAAATAATAAAAATGATCATAACCAATGATTGTCCCCATGCATTTACAGCGACATCATTCGCGTGTTTTCGGTTTAGCATGGTCATAACCATCCAATTATGGTCAGCTAAGCGCGCTTGCTTAGCATAATATTGCTGCTCATTTTGTGCATCAAATATGATAAAACGCTCTTCATTCGCAAATGAATCAATCTCTTCATTGCTTAGTTGTTGCATCTCTTTGAAATCATCGATGGTGCTAAACACAACTTTATTAGCCGCATCGAGTATTAGTAAATCACCTTGATGACTAAATAAACTTGGACGTAAACTAGCAAAGTAATCAAACATCAGCGAGCCTTCGACCACGCCAGTAAACGTATCCTCAATATAAATAGGCGCTGAAACCGCAACAATGGGCAGAGAACCAAAACCACGCCCTTTAAAAATAGTCGAGATATAACCCTGCTTATTGGACGGTGCATGAATAAAGTAATCACGATCTGAAACATTTGCGCGAATGTTTGACTGCTGCAAACTTACAGCTAATGATTGGGGGTAAAAATGAGTAACATCTGCAAAAGCATCAGTGATGATTTGAGTTCTAAAATCTGGGTACAGATTAGCCATATTCTCAAGTGCAACCTGTTTGGGTAGCCCATGAGCAATACTTTTTGCGGTTAGAACCACTCCTTTTTTATGGTGCTCTAAATGCGAATCGATAACTCGCGCTATTTCATTCGCTTTTTCATTAAGTTGAGCGTTAACCTCATACTCTATGCGAGCATAGTGATTGTTAGTCAAAACAATTGAAGTGAGTATTACCACTAAAATGACTAACAAGCTAACCACGTAATTAAGTATTTTATCCAAAGAGGAATAATATTTGTGCCAAGAGTATCGACTAAAGAAAAAGCTCAATAAATCTATTACAGACAAGTAAATAACTGCATTTAAACAGTACTTAGCCAATGCTATCAACAGAGTGAGTGTGGGTAATGCTAAAAAATAGTGCCCAAATACCCAAAGAATGGGTGAACCTATAACAAACCAAAAAAGCATCCCTCTCAAAAAGACAGGACGCGCCTTAGACAGGCAATATAATTGTAAAAATATAAGCTCTAAGGCAAAAACAATGGATGACCCAAGCATGGCCCCAGCGATAAAATATGAAGCCAGTACTAATGATAAAGGTGATAATTGCATAGCGCCAACCGAGTAAAAGCAGGCTTAAAATGACAAAAAATTGCCCAAGCAGAAACTCAGAGCTATCCAAAAAAAATACTGGCAATAAATTAACTAGACCTGCAATGCAACCAAGCAACAGCGCAGCTAAAAAGTTAATATAAAATGGCTTATTTTGAAGCAAAAAAGGCATCCTAACACCCTAGCGATACCTTTAAATTAAAAGAAAATTAAACATTTTGCCACTTTAATTAACATAATGGCATTCATGACTTTCGATTTGTAAAACACTTTTGTTTACTTTAAAGCGTGAAAGCAATAGCTGTTCTACTTTAAGTCGACACGCCTCATCATGCTTTTCCACGGTACAATGCTGCTTTAACACCACATGTGCTCCCACAACAATATCTTTGTCTTGGCGCATTACCGTTACATTATGCACATTTTGAACGTGTTCTATTGATGCAATACTTTGCTCAATAGCTGCTACATCAGGAAGCTTACTACGGTTTTCCAGTAACCCTTTAATACAGCGAATAATCACTTTAACCCCAGTGAACAATACAAAGATCGCTATGAGCATACTCGAAATAATATCGATTTCTGCCCACCCGGTTAAGTAGATTAAAATTCCAGCAAAGAAAGTAGAAACTGTCGAAATTAAGTCAAAGAACGAATGGAGAAATACCGCATATACATTAATGCTTGCCTTACGCCCTTTATACAAAACCCATGCAGCTGCGCCATGAAACAAAAATCCAATAGCAGATATAACTGACATCAAATAGCTATTGATTTGTAGTTCATGCCCATCACTGTGATGGAAATAACGTTCTCCACCTTCGTAAAGAATAACTAAGCTAATGCTTAAGTACAAAACACCATTGATCAAGCCACCGGTCAGTTCAGCTCGTTGGTAACCATCGTTAAAGTTTTTTGCAAAGTAAATCGCCATGCTTGAAGCAATAAGTGCAATAAATAAAGAACTGTTATGAACAAACAAATGCCCAGCATCAGCAAGTACAGCAAGCGAATTAGAATAATAGGCACCAATGATCTGAATAACCATAAACGAGCACGTTATGGCTAAAGCAATTAACAAGCGGCGTCTAGAAGCTTGGTGTGTTGTAATATCTGTCATGAAGAAGTGAAAAACCTATCAGCTGGAAGTGCGGTAATGATATAAAGTCTCAATTGTAATACGCAGCGCACTTAAACGCACTAAAAACTTAGTTAATAGTCCCTTTTTGAAAGTTTTTTGCACGATGTGTTAGTAATAAGAAAGGAATTAGCAGCAAACAAGTAAACTGAAACACTCATTTGTAAGCTAAAAAGCAGTAAAGCGTTAACAATACATGTTGTTAACGCTTTTTACTCGAAGCAGATTTAAAAAGCAGGCAATTAAACTTTAAACTGGCTGACTAAATCTTTGAGGTGCTGAGCACGCGATAACAAGCTTTGCGTACCACGCTGTTGTTGCTCAGCATTATCATGTATCTGCATTGCACTGTCTGAAATATCATGAGCCGACTGATTGATATGATCAACCACCGTGCCCTGCTCTTCTGTCGCAGCAGCAACTTGGTGATTCCCTTGGCTGATAATTTCAAACTTCTGCTGAATAGACTGAAGTGCAGACACTGCAACGTGCGTAAGTTCTGTGACCTTTTGACTACTTTGCGTACCTTCGCCAATTGCTTCTTGTGATTGCAAGGATGAGCTTTGTAAACGCGAAATCTGTTCTCTAATTTCAGAAGTCGATGTTTGCGTACGCTTTGCAAGTGAGCGTACTTCATCAGCAACGACAGCAAAGCCACGGCCTTGCTCACCCGCTCTTGCCGCTTCAATTGCCGCATTCAGTGCTAATAAGTTAGTTTGTTCTGAAATTGCATTGATCACTTCAACAACCGAGTTGATCTCAGCGGCTTGATTAGCAAACTCACCGATACTTTTATCAACCGTGATCAAAATATCATTCAGCTCATTCATGGTTTGTGCTGTAGCAGCCATACTTTGATTGGTTTGCACGGTTTCTCGTACTGCTTCTTCCGTGTCGCTTGCGGTGCGATGAGCAATATCAGACACCTCATTAATAGTTTGCCCCATTTCTGTAATAGCTGTGGCAACTTGATCGGTTTGCGCCCGCTGATCTTCGGTAGCAACAAAGGTTTTGTTGGCAAAGTTCGCAAGGTCATCAATCCCCTCTCGCATCGCTTGCTCGGTGACACTGATTTCATCTACCAACTCAGCTACTTTACCTATGATGGCATTAAAGCCCTTAGCAAGATGCCCCAGTTCATTATCAACACTGTCATCTAAACGTTTTGTTAAGTCACCGCCGTGGCCAGCCATACCGAGTAGCTCGTCGCCCACACTGCGTATTTTCTTACTCAGCCAATTCGCAAAATAAAGCGTCAACACTAAGAAGATACCCGCAAGCACGACACTCACGATAATCGACATCCAAACGACTGTATTAATCGCACTTGAGATCTCTTGCTTTGGTTGAACCGCCACAAGAGTAAGGCCCGTACCTTCGATTGGCATAACACCAGCGTAAACATCTTCATCTGCGAGCTCGACTTGCGATAATGTAAAGCCTGTGTGTTTACTGCTCAAAAAGCCTTGTAATGCGCTTAATGACGCCACGCTTGTGACTTGTTTACCAATATAAGCATCATTTGCGTGTGCAATAATTCGCTTGCTGTCATCAATTAAGAATAAATACCCTTGCTCGCCAATTTTACGCGAGGTGACAATGCTAGAAATATCTGAAATATCATAACCAAGCCCCGCAACACCAAGTCGTTGCCCTGCAATTTCAACTAGCGTGTTAACGTATAAAGTGAGGTGTCCACCCTGCTCACTCACATCTAAAGCGAGCGCTTGGCGTTTATCTGAGCTAATAAAGTCAAAGAACCAACTGTCTCTTGGCTCACTTTGTGAAATTGATTTGAAAAAGCCGTCTTGTGTGTAATAACTCATTGAGGTTTTGCTTACCCAAAACACCGATGACGCACCGCTTTTTCTTTGTAAGTCAGCAAAGTACGCCATAACACGTTGATGAATTGGCGAGCTTTTCTCACCTTCACTCATCCACGTATGCAGAATTTGGTTTTCAGCTAACGACTGTGACACAGAGATGGGGTAACGCATTTGAGCGTCAATTTCGGCAGCAACTTTACCCACCGCGTCAGGCAATAACTGCTTTTCTGTTTGTTGGTAATAAAGCCGAGAGAATTGGCTGGTATTGATTAAGGCGCTAACCACAGTGACAACAAACAATGCAATTAACACAAAACTAATAAAAATAGTGCGCAGCGATAGGTTTCGCATTCAGCAAGCCTCATACTTAATAGTGGAGTTTTGGTTTTAGATCATCCTTGCGTCCTATCTGTAATTTTAGGTAACAAGTCTGTGTTAAGCAATTGCTATTTAAGCTTTTAATCGCTTAATAATTGAAAAAACCAATACAAAGTACAAAAACTATAATATGAGTTATGCTAAGCGTCATATTTGCACCCACTGCGGGCACAAATAAAAACAAAGGTAATAAGCGCCATCACTTACTACCTTGCCAAACCTAGACTATTCCTTTCTTTGCAATAGCGGGCTTATAATCCCTGTGAAGAAAATCCCGCCTAATAGCCACCATAATGTATAGTCAGATTCTGTCGGTTTACCTTGTTCAACCTGTTCGAGTTTTTGGCCACTCACTTGCTGGCTAGCTGAACTTACACTGTTGGCAAGTTCTGGTGCCGCTTGCCCAGGTACTAAAGGTGCAAGACCAAAGCCAGAATTTTGCTCTTTTACGAACTCAGTAAATGTTTCATTGTCTGTAACAACATCATGTCGATTAGCAATTTCAGTGTAGGTTTCAAGCATTTTCTTAAGTGTCTCGGCATCAGCTTGCCAATAACCTTTGCGAACAGCCTCTAACATTCGCTCAATGATTTGTGCTAATGCTTCAGCGTTATGTTGCTCAAAAAATTCTCGCATTTGCATATCGTATTTATCATCAACATACACTTCATAGAATTCTTGCCATTGATCATCTCTTACCGCGTCGGGGGTCATAACTTCCCAGCCCCACATGTTGTTCATACGGTCTAAAATAGCAGTAGCCCCAGCATAACCTGAATCTTGCATCGCTTTAATCCAGCGAGGGTGAAAATAACGACTGCGCATCTCGTTACTGATAAACTGATCTAAAGTTTGAATTTTCTCCTGCCCCTTACGGCGCAAATTAGAGACATACATTTGTGGTGTTTTACCATCAATACTACGAACCGCTAGGCCGATGCCACCAAAGTATTGGAACGGATCATCATTTGTCATGAGTGCATAAAGGTTACTTGAACGAGAAAACACCACCCCATCAGTGCCCGACAACACCTTTTTGTATAGCCCTGTTTCTGATAAATTTTCGCTCCAGCGAGCCTCATCTTTACCAAAACCAAAGCCCATTCGTTCTAAATACAAATTAGCCAGCTTACTGTCATTTTCCCAGCTATCAGAGTCAAGCGCTCCCCCCGCAAGCCCTGTACCGTATGCTCCACTTTCATTAGAAAAAATACGCACAGAAGATAAGTAATCTGCATCTTCTTCACTTTTACCTTCGTCTAATAGTGTTTGCTTAAGGGTCATTGAGTGACGATAAACAAAGTTATTGTCTTCTTTCATCTTTGCCACTTTATCTATTGCCTCGGCAATCCAAAGCATGACATTAGGAAATGCATCACGGTACAAGCCTGTCGCAGAAACCACTACATCAATACGTGGCCTGCCAAGCTCTGAGTATGGGATCACTTCAGTGCCAACAATGTTGCCCTGATTATTCCACTTCGGCTTTATCCCCATTGCATGGAGAATTTGTGCTTCTAATGCACCTTGATGACGCATTGTTTCAAGTGACCAAAGTGAAAAAGCAAGCTTCTGTGGGTAGCGGTCATGTTCCGCTTGATACTGCTGTACAGTTTGTTCAAGCATCTTAACCCCCGCCTGATAAGCTTCTTTCGAAGGCACTTTCGCTGGGTTAAAGCCTATTAAGTTTCGACCTGTTGGTACAGCCGCCGGATTACGGATAGGGTCATTACCGTGGCTTACTGGTATATACTGACCATTTAAACCATTTAGCAAACCGGTGATTTCTTCACTTTTGTGAAAGTTTTGCCAGTACTCTTTTGCTGTCGCAATATCACTTTGTAACGACTCAGGGATGGCTAAGTTACTATTTTCACCCAGCACTCGCGCTAGTAACTGAAATCCTTCTAATGCCTCTAACTTTACAACCTTACGTTCGTCTTCACGTTCAGACTCGCCAATAGCAATACCTATTTCTCGCTCAAATTCACCTGCTTGTTTAGTGAAATCATCACCAAGCATTTGCAAAATAGTACTGTAAAGATGGGCATTGATTGGTAGCTCACCAAAAATATGAACTCCCAGCGGCTGGCTCATCTGTGCCAGTGTGTTCAAGTGATTCTTGTAAGACGGTAATCTTGTCAGCAAATTGAGCAGCTAAAGTAGCTTCATCAAGATCAAGGTCTTTTAACATATTCAATTGCTTAGCAAGCTTAATTATTTCTTGCTGCGTATTTGATTTTGTTTGCCCTTCATCCAACATTAAATAGTTGGTGATCAGTTCGTTTAATTTTGCCACTTCAGTGTATAGCCCTGCTTTTGCAAAGCCTGGGGTTAAGTGGCTGATCATGGTGGCACGACCACGACGCTTTGCCTGCATCGCTTCACCGACATTATCAATAATGTACGGATAGAAAACAGGAATATTGCCTATCGCTAAGTTTGGCGCATCAAAAACCGATAAGCCACGCTCTTTACCACTTAGCCACTCTTGTGAACCATGAGTACCTAAATGCACCACCGCATCAGCATTAAAAACATCACGTGCGTATAGATAAATAGCTAAGTAACTATGATTGATGACCGATTTAGTGCTGTGATACTGGGCAGCATGCTGCTTTGCCGTTTCACCACGCACACCTTGAGGAAGTACAATCATGTTACCCAGTTCCATGCGCGGAATGACAAACATCATTTCGCCATTGTGCATACGCAACATAGCGCTTTCACTTGGTTGACCATATTTATCAATAATTGGCTGAGTGACATGCTGAGGTAGGCTATCAAACCAAGTTTGATAGATACTTAGCGGTAAATAATCTGCGAGTCCGAGTTTTACCAAAGCCTCAGCATCTTCACCACGATAATAAGGGCGAAGCAATTTACCCGCTTGCTCAACTAACGTGGCTGTATCCGTTTGTTTTACTTGGTAACCCTTGTCGTTCATCGCTTTTGCGATGTTAGCAATCGAACTCGGTACATCTAAAAATGCAGCGCCAATATTCTTCTCACCCGGCGGGTAGTTCCATATAAAACTGGCGACTTTTTTATCTGTGTTTTTAATGTGCGCTAAATTGGCATGGTTAAATGCACGCTCAACCAACGCATTAAGTTGCGCTTGCATTGCCACCTTACTGCCCTTTTCATTAGCGGCAATAATAATTGGGTCGGTGCTACCCGTATCTTCTGGCATTACAAGAAAGAACGGAGTGAGTGCTGGTGATACACCCGCATGATCTTCTTTAAAAGCCTGTTCATCGCCTTCGGTATAGTTAAGTGCATGAATAACAGGCACACCAATTTGCATAAACTCTGCGCGACGCTTTTCAACATAGTGTAATGAACGATAGTTAATGATTAAATCTACCCGTGAACCGGTTTCATCACTTAGTAACTCTGGGTAAGTTAGTGCTTCGTCATTGCCTTCAAAGAAAAACGCCAATGCTTTCGCACCTTTGTTCTGAAGACCTGTAATTAATGCATCAACTATTTGTTGCTGTTCGTAATCAATGACTGAACGATGAATCGCTATCGCTATAACTGGTTGAGCTGGCTTAGCATCTAACCAATTAAAAAACTGCGTTTCATCAGCACTAACATGACCGTCAAACTCAGGATGATATAAACCAACGTTTGGAATGACTTTAACTGGCTCTGCTGGCACATCAGAGAGTTTAAAAATGGCATTTGCAATATAAAGCATCATATTACGATAATTATCGCGCCCAGCATTATTGTAATAACCGCCAAGGTGAGTATGTTGCTGCTCAGATAAACCGCTATTCATTGCTGAGTTTTCCATATCACCGAGTGAGATCACTGGCACATTGGGGTACTCAGTTAAATATGGCTGATACTTAGCAAACATATATTTTGAAAGCGCAGGGTTGATGCCATCCAACAAAATCAGCTCGGCATTTTGCCAAGCTTGTTTAATCTCTTCGTCTGTTTTGCCTTTAGTACTAAAGTTAGTAAAGGTGAACGGTTGATCTTCAGCAAGGCTTGTTAGCAATGCCCCTTTCGATTTAGCCACATGACCCGACATCATTATAAGCACTTCAGGCTTTTGTGCTGCATGTGAAGTCAGTGCGCTCAACAAAAGCAGCGCAAACGTTATTATTCTTATCATTGTGTATTCTCTTGTTTGCCCGTTGCTGAGCCATCACTTTCGGGGACATAAACAAAGCTACCGTCTGCCATTTTATAAGCCACACCAGCGCGCATGCCCTCGCCAGAACCGATTTCACCGTTAGATTTATATTGTTTAATTTCTTTGCCTTCTTTAACAATTACTTCCATATTTGGCTCACCGGCATTTTTAACAACAGTCACGTTTTCTGCAGTAAAAGGGCTGAGTGGGTTTTGTGCAATTGCAATAAGAAGTGCAGCAATAATCACCAGAAATACATCAACCAGATTAACGGCACTGACAATTGGGTTTAATTCTTCATCTTCGTCTAAAAAGCGCATGTTATTGCCCTCTTAATTTACGAATATTGATAAGTTCTTGAGCGCACCAACGTTTTTTAACCGAAGCTGGCCAAAACGTTAGGGTCGAAATAACCAAGCCCCAAATAACCGCTGCAAAGGCAATGATTAAATTTTCGCTGATCCCCTGAATGTTGCCATCGGCAAGGGCTTTTAATGCAGGTCCCATTGGGATCATCGTCGCAATTAGACCAAGCATAGGTGCGATACGGGTAACAACTCTAAGTACTTCTAGTTGTTTTAACGCAAACACTTCAAGCTCATCCTCAGATGCAGTTGGATTCGCTACATAGTAATTATGGACATAAAAGCCTCTGTAATTCGTGGCCGTTTTAGTATCTATATCTCGCTGATACGCAAGCTGATTTCTTCTTCTGATTAGATATTCAGATACAAACCTCCCTGCTGCGAAAAACGCATAAACGAAAAGCACTGCAATCACTAAAATCACAGGTGCCATTAGAAGAGCTGACACATCAGCCATAAGTTGTTCGATTATTTGGATATTCACATTATTGCCCCAGTAAATTTGACGGGCTCAAATGTACGTGAAAACACACACCATTACAACAATGCAAATAGGAACAATTTGCATTTATATTGATCTTTATAAAAATAGGCGTATTATTCTGGCAAAAATTAAACAGTTCTTTGTACACAAATAATATAAAGCTCCTAAGGAAACCAATAATGCGCCTAGCTAAAACACATACTTTACGCATTTTAATCGCTGCGACTCTTGCAGCTTATGCAACACCTACCATTGCCGATGAATCAATCAAAGCTGACGATTTAGAAGTAATTGTTGTTAGTGGCTCGCGTACTGAAAAACCATTAAAAGATGTTGCTGCGAGTATTTCTGTAATCACGAGTGACGATATTGAAAAACAAGTTGTTACTGATATGAGTCAATTATTCTTATATGACCCAAGTATTCAGGTAACTGATCGTGTTGGCGGTGCACAAAACATTCAAGTACGAGGTATGGGTTCTGATTGTATTCTGATGATTAAAGACGGCATGCGAATGAACGAAGGCTACGGTGCAAACGGCTTGAACGATATTGTGGGTCGTGGCTTTATTGATACCGATACTTTAAAGCAGGTAGAAGTAGCAAAGGGTGCTGCATCTTCGCTTTATGGCTCAGATGCACTGGGCGGAATCGTGGTGTTTACAACTAAAGATGCAAGCGACTATTTACAAGACGGTGAGCAGTTTGGCGGCCGTGTGAAATTAGGTTACAGCGACTTAGATGATCAAACCAGTTTAGGTGCAACACTGTATGCTCAGCATGGTAACTTTGATCACCTATTAAGTGTAACCGCTCGTGATGGCGAGGAAGAGCAAAATAAACACCAAAGCAATGCGCCATTCGAAATTGATTCACAAAGCCTTCTTTACAAACTTAAATACAACATAAACGATAAAGATTACATTAACTTCTCTGCTGATCTGTGGCGCCAAGATGTCAACGGCGACAGTGCTGATGGCCTTCTTACCTATTTCCGTGGCTTAGCAGAATATGGCTACAATATTGCCACCGAAAACACGCAAACCGAAAAAGACAGCGACTCATATCGCTTTAGTTACAACAATAATTCAGCCAATCGCTTATGGGATAGCGCTCAGTTTAACCTTTACTATACTAATAACCGCCAAGACGACCAAGAATATGCGTTATTAGACATCAATGCGCCAATGTTTGGTACCGTTGAAATGCGTGACATGTGGAAAACAGGCACCTACGAGCAAACAACCTATGGCCTGATCTCCCATGCTAGTAAAGCCTTAAACAAACAACACACTCTTGGTTATGGTATTGATGTTGAAACAACCGAAAGCTTACGCACTGTGCATGAATATCGTGAAGTTGAAGGCGAAACAACCAAAGACGATACCACCAATAAGTTCCCTAAAAATGATACTCTTCGTGCTGGTTTATTCATCAATGACGAAATCTCATTACTAAACGACAAACTGGTGGTAACGCCAGGTGTTCGTTTAGATTATTACAGTATGGATCCAAACGGCGCTTTAAAAACAGATGGTGAAGAATACGCTAAAATTGATGAAAGCAACCTCTCATTTAATTTAGGTGGCTTATATTATATCAATGATATGTTGAGCGCTTATGCGCAATACGGGCAAGGCTTTAAAGTACCTGCTTATGACCTAGCTTACATTGAGCATTATAACCAACCTACCGCTGAATACATTTATGAAGTATTACCTGCGGATGATTTAGATCCAGAGAAAAGCGATACTTTCGAGCTTGGTTTACGTGACCACATAGGCGATTTTACGGTTACAGCAGCGGTATTTCACAATAAGTTTGATGACTTTTTAGCAACCGAATTAATAGATCGTGAAACCGTATTTAATGACGACGGCTCATTTGGATATATCCACGATAAATATCAGTATCAGAACATTGACTCAGTAACCATCAAAGGTGCAGAGTTTTCTACAACTTACTATGCAACAGATGCTATTTCTGTGTTTTTAAATGCCAGTTATCAAGACGGTAAAAATGACGAAACCGATGAATACATCAGCTCAATCAACCCTCTATCAGGTAACTTGGGTGTTAGCTTCCAAGGTGACACATTGGGTAGTGATTTAATCGTTAACTTTGCTAAAAAAATGACCAAAGTGAACGAAGGCAATTACGAAACACCAGGCTATGGTACGGTTGATTGGTTAGCACGAGCAAGCTTTGGTCAAGCTAATCTAAACTTAGCTATTCGTAACTTGTTCGACAAAACTTATTATCAGCATGGCAGCCTTGCGAACCATTCAGCTTCAGATAGTTTAGAAGGGCTCGAAAGTTCTGGTCGTAGTATTTCTGCAAGCATTAGTTATAGCTTCTAATTAGTTTTTAAAACCTTGTCGAGTGCAGCAATGCACTCGACTTATGGCATTAATTATTTTGCCTGTACACTTTTGGCGACATGCCATACCAGCGATGAAATGCATGATGAAATGCACTAATTTCAGAGTAGCCACATAAAAAGGCTATTTCTGTGACTGATAAGTCTGTTTCGTTTAACAATGACACACTTTTTAGCTGTCTTAATCTTGCCAATTCTTTACTAAAATTTGTGCCCTCTTTTGCAAGACGCCGTTGCAACGTTTTTTCACTCATATTAAGTGCTTTTGCCATTGCTTTATTGGTGGTTTGGCCTTGAATTAAATGCTCTTCAAGTAAAATTCTCAGCACCTGCGTCACATTCGTTTGCGTCACCAGTTTCATCTGGCTTGACAACACTGGTTCACTATCGGTTTTTTCGCTAAAAAATAGGCTATGGGTCGTAGCGCCGTATTCAATTTTGCAATTAAAGTGCGCATTAATCTCACTATGAGGCTCTTTACGTTGCAAGCAAATTCGCGTTGGGTGCCAATCTTTTCCCTTCACAGTGCGCGCTATTTTCACACAAAACGCCATGGGTGCTTCGTAGCTTAGCAGTGACATATCCCGCTCGCCATCACTAAAGTTAAAGCGAAGTTCATACTCACTACCGTGATCGATTAGAGACACATTATGTGTATCGCCCATCAATTTTTGATAACGCAATATCAACCGAAAAGCACTCAATAACTGTGTTGACTGAATAATCGCCATGCCTACTACGGGAATTGCACGTACATTCATGTTACTGCCAACATAAAGACCTAAATGGGTGTTTGGTAACATCGCTTGCGCCTGCTTCCAAAGCATACTGACACTGGCTTGTGGATAACGGGCTGTTTGGCTACTTAACTCTGCTAAAGGAATATTTGCCGCTGTAAACAACTCATTAATTGGTAAGCCCTGCCACTTAAACGACTCAGCCATAGCACGAAGCCACCAGCTTGATAAGGTTCTCATGCGCGTCCTAAATAAACAATTTAATGACCTATACTATCAAGTAAATAAAAGAATAAAAGCCTATTGTTAACCTGTAATTAACAACGGAGACAACAATATGGGCACTGTAGCAAGTAAACGCGAGTTCGCGAGCTTTAAAGAGTTTTACCCTTACTACTTACAAGAACATAAAAATAAAGTCTGTCGACGCTTACACTTCTTTGGCAGTTGGGTTGTTTTGGCTATTTTGTTTACCGCTATTTATCAGCAGCAATATAGCTGGTTAATTTTATGCCCTGTTGTGGGCTATGGCTTTGCTTGGGTTGGTCATTTCTTTTTTGAGAAAAATCGCCCCGCTACTTTTACACACCCTTTTTATAGCTTTATTGGTGATTGGGTGATGTTTAAAGACATTATTATTCGCAAAGTACCATTTTAGGAAAACACCATGACCATGAAACACACAGTATCAGAACAAGAATGGCAAGCCCGTGTTGAGCTCGCTGCCGCGTATCGCCTAGTGGCTTTATATGGCTGGGATGATTTAATTTTTACCCATATTTCAATGCGCGTTCCCGGCACAGACAACGAGTTTTTGATAAACCCGTATGGCATGATGTTTCACGAAATTACCGCATCTAGTCTTATTAAAGTAGATCAACAATGTAATAAGCTGCATGAGAGCGAATACCCAGTTAATCCTGCGGGGTTTAATATTCATAGCTGTATTCATATGGCGCGTGATGATGCCCATTGCGTTATTCACACCCACTCACTCAATGGCACGGCAGTGTCTGCCAACAAAGACGGCTTATTGCCTATCTCTCAGCAAGCTGTTGTTGTGCACTCAGGTCTGGGTTATCACGACTACGAAGGCATTGCTCTTAATCCTGCAGAACAAGACCGTTTAGTGAATGACCTAGGTTCTAATAACTTTTTAATGCTACGTAATCATGGCTTTATTAACTGTGGGTAAAACGGTCGCTGATGCATTTTTGTTTATGTATGTTTTTGAAGCTGCATGTGCTGTACAAACTCGTACTTCACAAAATACCGAGCACCTCGTACTAGTACCTAGCGCGATTATTGAGGGTATCAAAGGGCAAACTGAAGTTGCTACAAAGGGATTGGGTGGCGCAATTGCTTGGCCTGCCCTGCTGCGCTTACTCGACAATAAAAGCCCGGGTTACGATCAATAAGGATACACCATGCAAATTGATATCATGACTAAAATAGTGCTGCCTTTAGCACTATTTATCATCATGTTTGGCATGGGGTTAGGGCTTAAAAAGCAAGACTTTGGGGCATTATTTATTAGCCCCAAAGCACTTTCAATAGGCTTAAGCTGCCAACTACTGTTATTGCCAAGCGTTGCGTTTGTATTAGCAATGAGCTTTACCTTGACCCCAGAGCTCGCTATAGGTTTGATTTTAGTGGCTTGCTGCCCAGGCGGTGTGACTTCAAATCTCTATACCTATTTATTCAAAGGGGATGTTGCGCTGTCAATAAGTCTAACAACGCTAGCCACATTTATCTCACCCTTTACCTTGCCATTAATTATGCATTTTGCCATGCAAACTTTGAGTGTGCCGGGCCACGAATTTGCTTTGCCAGTGATTAAAACCATAGTGCAAATGCTGATGATAACGGTACTTCCTGTTTGCTTAGGAATGGTATTTAATCACTTTAAACCCCATTTCAGCTTGAAAATAGAACCCTTTATACGTCGTTTTTCGAGTGTATTCTTAATTGTGATAGTGCTTAGCATTATTCATAAAAATGCCGACCAAATGCTGAGCTATTTTGCGACTAGCGGCATTGCAACGTTGACATTAAACCTCAGCACGCTGTTACTAGGGTTGTTTTTTGCAAAAATATCAGGCTTAGATCACAAGCAACAAATGAGCATTGCGGTTGAAGTTGGGCTACAAAATGGCACTCTTGCCATTTTAATTGCGAGTACCTTAATCAATAATGCCGCTATGGCAATTCCTGGTGCAACCTATAGCTTATCAATGTTTGTAACGGGTTATATTTTTTGTCGCTTATTTAGCGCGCATCATACAAAGCAGCTTGCCATTCTCAACAAAGCTTAAAAGCCAAAAGTGATGACTAAAAACAAGGATGTTTTTAGCATGAAGAGCACATCACCCAAAAGTAATAACAAAGTTCATCAACCATCTTAACTAATAACTTTCTATTTATTTTTCAAAACTATACCTAAATTATTAGTTGTGAGATTAACACTGTGGTCAGTCTTGTTTAATAGCATTTTTTCATTCACTATCAATTTATGGCTTGTCATATAAGGACATATTGTGGCCGAACTTACTAACACTAAACTGCCTGTCCATATTGCTGAATTAAAGTTTGCACTTGATAACGTACCTGCATACGTTTATATAAAAAACGAACTATCCCATTATGTATATGCTAATAAACTTACACTCAGTCTACTGGCGTGCACAGAGCAGGAACTTCAATTCAAAAGCGATAAAGATTTCTTTGCGCTTAATGATGTTAAGAAACTAGCTAAAATCGATTCGCGTGTGATCAAAGGAGAGCGAACCCGAGAAGAAGTGGAGTTAAATTTCCCTGATGGAAACAAATATATTTTTTGGGAAGTAAAAACTCCAATTTTTTGTGACACAGAGCCAAATAAGGTTATTGGGATTTTAGGTATTTCGACAGATATTACTGAACGAAAACAACTTGAAAAACAGCTCCTCTATGATGCATCTACAGATCCTTTAACAAAACTCTTAAACCGCCGATATTTTTATTCTCGCCTATCACTTGCGTTACAAGTTAGTAAACAAGACCTAAACTATGGTGCTGTCATCTTTATCGATCTTAACAAGTTTAAAGAGTTAAACGACCAATATGGTCATCTCATTGGAGATGCATACCTTATAGAAGTTGCTAACAGGATGAAAGCGGTCGTTCGCGACAAAGACTGTTTAGCGCGCATCGGCGGGGATGAATTCGTAATCATGCTTGAAAGGCTTGGCCGTGATGAACAAGCCGCCAAAAAAAACGCTCATCGTGTTGCCAATAAACTACAATCAGCAATTGAAACCCAATTTATATACCAAAATGTCAATTACTTCGGCTCTGCGAGTGTTGGGGTTACTATGTTTTTTGGAACTCAGAAATCGGCCAATGAAATTGTCGCACAAGCTGACCAAAAAATGTACCTTATAAAACGAACTTTGCCTCACCATGCTAATTGTTAGTTTTTAGGACAAAAATTTAATGAGCGAATTAAAAACACAGCCCAATGATGCCAATGTAGATACATTTATTAGCCGTATTGAACATCCAACCAGAAAGGCAGATGCAAACGTGTTACTCGAACTCTTTAGTAAAGTAACCAAACAAACTCCCGTCATGTGGGGCGACTCAATCATTGGCTTTGGTAACTACAGTTATCGCAACTCGAAAGGGGAATACAACTGGTTGATGACTGGCTTTTCGCCGCGAAAAAGCAATTTAACCCTATATGTAATGCAAGGGTTTAGCACTTACAGCGATGAACTTTTAACGCTAGGAAAAATAAAGCAAGCTAAATCATGCCTTTACATTAATAAACTCAGCGATATAGATCTAAATGCGCTTGAGCAATTCTTAATTAAAGTTGTGGCAGATATGCGAGCAAAGTACCAATGTAGTTAATGACTATAAACTGCTGAAAATCTATCTATCTGATGTATAGCTTTCTGAATGTAGTGACATATGCAGTTACTATTACTCGCTAATTTAGCCTTACAAATCATTGGCGCAGGTTGCTTTGTGGTGGTAATCTGAGCTGTGAAAAATAATATTAATTGTATTAAGGAAAGTACATGGATCCCATTTCTAGCATTTTAGACCTGTTGTTAAATGTAGAGGTCTTTCTTCTAATTTTTGTTTTAGTGCTTCTTAAAAGCAGCGTTAAATTTGTGCCACAAAACCGTGCTTGGTTAATCGAACGTTTTGGTAAGTACCATTCAACTAAAGAAGCCGGCTTAAACTTTATTGTTCCATTTATCGACCGTATTGCCGCTGATCGCAGTTTAAAAGAACAAGCGCAAGATGTGCCTTCGCAGTCTGCGATCACGAAAGATAATATCTCGCTCATCGTCGATGGTGTGCTGTATTTCCGCGTGCTTGACCCATATAAAGCTACTTATGGTGTTGATGACTATGTGTTTGCGGTTACTCAACTATCACAAACAACAATGCGCTCCGAGCTTGGCAAAATGGAGCTAGATAAAACCTTTGAAGAGCGCGACATGTTAAACACCAACATAGTTACCGCGATTAACCAAGCTTCTGAGCCTTGGGGTATTCAGGTTTTACGTTACGAGATTAAAGATATTGTGCCACCTAACTCTGTCATGGAAGCGATGGAAGCACAAATGAAAGCAGAACGTGTAAAACGTGCACAAATTTTAGAATCAGAAGGTGATCGTCAGTCTGCTATCAATGTGGCAGAAGGTAAAAAGCAAGCCCAAGTTCTTGCAGCTGAAGCTGAAAAAGCTGAGCAAATCTTACGTGCTGAAGGTGAAGCAAAAGCGATTATCGCCGTTGCTGAAGCACAAGCTGATGCACTTCGTAAAGTAGGTGAAGCCGCCGATACAGAGCAAGACCAAAAAGCAATTCAACTTGACCTTGCTACTAAAGCTATTGCTGCTAAAGAGGCCATTGCCCGTGAGTCATCTGTAGTATTACTGCCAGAGAGTGGCACAGATGCAAGCTCGCTTGTAGCTCAAGGCATGTCTATTATTAACTCTTTGAATAAAAAGCAACAAAGTTAGGTGAACTAATGGCATTTTTAGATACCCATTTAGCCGAAGCACTGATGATTATAGGTATTATCGCGCTAATTGTTGAAGTTGCTGTACTGGGTATGAGTACCTATGTATTACTGTTTTTAGGCTTATCTTTATTTGCCAGTGGCTTACTAATGAATATAGGTCTACTTGATACGAGTTACACTACCGCGCTTTGGAGCAATATCGTGTTTACTCTTGGTTTTGCACTCGTGCTTTGGAAACCACTCAAACGCATGCAAGATAAAACCGATACTAAGCCGATACATAGTGACTTTGCTGAGCTCACCTTTGTCGTTAACGCTGATGTGGATGATAAAGGATTAACCACGCATCAATATTCGGGTATTACATGGCAATTGAAAAGTCACTTTCCCATTGCGGCGGGTAGCACAGTAAAAGTCACCGATAAACAAGTCGGTGTACTTTGGGTAGAGGCGATATAACTCAGCTAGCGTCAAACTTCACTTAGAGTCAAAACTCTATTTCGTTTTGTAACCGTGTTTGCTATGGTTAGAAGCATTCACGGTTACAAGCAAGGTTGCGAAAATGAACAATAACAGGGCTCTCGTTGTAGAAGGTGGCGCAATGCGTGGTATTTTTGCCACTGGCGTACTGGATTCTTTTATTCAAGCTAATTACCAACCTTTTACTCAATGCTATGGCGTTTCTGCCGGAGCCACTAACATTGCCGCTTATTTGTGCGCACAATACAAACGTAACCATGCGGTGATCACCGATTACTCTTGCAGACCTGAGTTCATCGACTTTGTTCGATTTATTAGAGGTGGCCACCTATTTGATTTAGACTGGCTGTGGCAAGAAACCATGCAGGATATTCGCCTTGATCTCGACACTTTCGAAAAACAAGCTAGTGAGTTTTATATTGTCACAACCAATATAAAAACTGGTCAGGCTGAGTATTTAAAAGCAAGTACAACACTTCTTGAAGAGCAATTAAAAGCCTCATGCGCACTACCCATTGCTTATCGAGAATTTCCCGTTATCGATAATTTACAACTCACTGATGGCGGCGTGGCAGATTCGATTCCAATTCGTAAAGCATACGAAATGGGTAATAAAGAAATCACCGTGATTTTATCTCAACCTCTTGGCTATAAGAAAAAGCCTTCAAAAGCGCCGTGGTTTGTTAAACGTCTTTATAAGAACACCCCGGCATTAGCAGAAGCCACCTTAAGACGTGCAGAAAATTACAATCAAAGTATTGATTTTATTACTAACCCACCAAGCGATTGTAAAATTAATATTATTGCACCACCACCCGACTTTGCTGTTGGTCGAACAACGAAATCATTTGAAAAACTCAGTGCAGGCTATGAAATGGGCTTAAATGCGGGCTCGCAATTTTTAACTCAAGTCGCCTAAGCTAACGCTTTAAAAATAGGCGCTGTTTTCAAGCGTTTTCGATGCCATTGGCTATACTTTAAAGAGTTACGTTAGCCAAGGATTGACCATGAAACTCTTCCTACCTTTTATCACTGCCTTCAGGGTATTAATACTCTCTTCTTTATGTTTATGTTCATTTTTTAGCAAAGCTATTGAGTGGCCTCAACAAGTAAAAACAAACCAAGGCACACTCATTGTTTACCAGCCACAACCCGAGAAACTAAACGGTAATACTTTAACAGCCCGTGCAGCAATGTCATTTTCGGTTTCAGGTAATGACGCAGTGTTTGGCGTATTTTGGTTTAGAGCTAAATTAGATACTGACCGCGAAAACGATACCGTCACCGTTCGCAATATGACAGTCACCGATGTACGCTGGACCGAATCAAAAGATGCTGGAGAACAAAAATTTACTGCTGTCGTTAATGAAGCAATAAAAGCCAGCCAATTCGAAACCTCGCTTTCGCAACTCACCGCCAGCCTTGAAAGTGCAGAAGCAGCAGAGCAGAGTTTAACGCAATTAAAAACCGACCCTCCAACGATTATATTCAAAGAGCAACTGTCGGTACTGCTGAGTTTTGATGGTGAACCTAAGTTTAGTAAAGTTGAAAACAGCCAATATGAGCGTGCTTTAAATACCGCCATGACAGTGATTAAAGATAGCAAAAGTAAACTTTGTTATCTCACCGATGGGCAATTTTGGTATCAGGCAAAACAAGCCAAAGGACCTTATGAATTCACTCAAATGCCACCGACCGAACTTGTAAAAATGCTCCCTAAAGATACTGAAAGTTCAGGTCTTAGTGCGCCACCAGCTATAGTCGTGGCGACTAAACCCACTGAGCTCATTGCCACCGATGGCGCAGCTAAATGGAAGAGCTTAACCGGTGGCGAGCTCATGTATGTGTTTAACACTGAAACCCCTTGGCTACGTGAAATGCAAACGAATAACATGTATGTCTTGTTATCTGGGCGCTGGTACCGGGCAAAACAACAAACAGGCCCATGGACATTTGTTCGTGGCGATGAACTACCAGAGAGCTTTGCCAATATCCCACCTGAATCAGATTTAGCTGGCCTCAGAGTTTCAGTTGCCGGCACAGAAGAAGCTGACGAAGCTGTACTAGATGCAAAAGTGCCGCAAACAGCGGCTATCAGCCGTAAAGATACCAGTTTAACTGTGTACTATGATGGCAAACCTAAGTTTGAACGTATCCCGGGCACGCAAGTTTCTTATGCTATTAATACCGATGCACAAGTGCTGCAAATTAAAGGCAAATATTATGCAGTCGATAATGCGGTGTGGTTTAAGGCAAACTCCGCCCAAGGACCATGGCTTGTTGCTGATAGCATTCCCAAAGACGACATAGCAAAAATTCCTCCAAGCTCACCCGTTTACAACGTCACTTACGTCGAGATATACGAGTCAACTCCTGAGGTGGTGTATGTTGGTTATTACCCAGGTTACATGTGGTCATACCCTTATTATGGTGTGCCAGTTTATGGAACGGGTTGGTATTACCCGCCATACTGGGGCGGTGGCTACTACTACCCTCGCCCACCGACTTGGGGTTTTAATATTGGCTATAACAACTGGACAGGTTGGTCGTTTGGCTTGAGCTGGAGCAATGGCTTTTTGAATCTAGGTATGAATTGGCATGTCGGCTGGCCCAACAAATTACCGACCTTATCATTGCTGTAATGGCTGGTATGGCGGTGGTTACCGCGGCCCTATTATTATTAATAATGGCAACATCAATATTGGTAACAAGATTAATGTCGGCCATAAACCAGGTCATCTTAATAAACAGCCAAGACATAACATTTATAAACGCGATAAAAGTAAATCTCGTCTTGCCTCAAAGCAGCAAGTGAAACGCGATTTAAAAACCGCCATCAGCCAACGCGATAAGGCAAACAACGTGTTTGCGGATAAAAATGGAAACGTTCTCAAGCATGATGCCGATAAATGGCAACAACGTGTTGAAGGAAAATGGCAAACATTACCTTCTGATAAACAGCAACAAATCAAAGATCGGGCACAAAACATTGACCGCCAGCAAGTGCAAAATAAATTGCAAAACATAGATAAAAGTAAAGCGAAACAAGCATTACAGCAGCGTCAGCATATGCAAAACAGGCAACAAAATCGTATGCAGCAATTAAATAGGGCGAATAGAGCACGTCAGCAAGGAATGCAACGCCAACAAATGCGCCGCAATACACAAAGACAGATACCAAGGCAAATGCCTAATCGCGGCCATTAATGTAAAAATAGGAACAAAACAAAGCCAACGTGAAAATTGGCTTTGTTGCCTACAATATAAAGGCTGCATATTATGACTTTACTAACTAAATGAGGTCTATCAAAAGAAAAACCCATCAAACAATTGCAAAAACTTGCTTAAAACCATTTCTCTATTAGTTTTAATAATAAGTCCCTACAAAAGTTTGCTCGCTCATGTTAAATAACTACACTGTTCGTACGAGATTAGCTGTCTTAGCTTTGTTACCAGTTGCTGTTTTTGTGATCACATCTATTTTCACGATGTCGATGATGTCTAATATGGTCAAAGGAATTGATAGTTTGTATAGAGACAGAGTACTTCCGTTAGAGCAAATAAAAACAGTATCGGACAATTACGCTGTTAACATTGTTGATTTATTTCATAAATACCGCGCTGATCAAATCTCCAAAGCTGACTTTCTAGCCGTAGTTGAAAACGCAAAAAATGTTGCTGACAATAAATGGAAAAGCTATTTAGCAACAAAACTCACTTCCGAAGAACAACGCTTAGTTAATATTGTTGAAAAGAATCTCTCTGTAGTCGAAAGTGAACTTAGCAGGTTTTTAAACCAAGTTAACAGTAACCAGCTAAAAGCGATCCCTAATGAGGTGTTTGTAAAAGAACTTTACGACGTGTTTGACCCTCTCAGTGAAAGTTATCAAGGTCTGATTAATTTACAGATCAATGAAGCCAACAAATTTAAAAATGCGGCAGATAAAGACTTTTCCCAAGTCACTATCGCAATGACAGCTTCGATAACTATTTTAATAATTATCTTGTTGTTTATTGCCTTTGTTATTTATCGTTCTATTCACAACCCTCTGTTATCGCTGAGCGAAACAATAGGATCAATCTCTGAAAACGCTGATTTACGGCTCCGCGCAAAAACCCATGGTAATGATGAGATAGCTCAGGCAGCAAACCACTTTAACGCTATGATGGAGCGCATTCATGCTCTTGTAAATGATGTAACCAGCGCAACACTTACTCTCTCATCTGCCGCTGAGCAAATGAACTCAATTAGCGACCAAGTTGCCAGCACTGCCACTGAACAAGAACAACAATCGGCAATGATTGCTACTGCTATTACGCAAATGAGCAGTGCTATTGAACAAGTTGCAGCTAATGCGCTTGCGACTTCAGAAAAAGCCACCCACACAGATAAGACAGCGAAGCTTGTCAACAGTCTGTACAAGAAAATATCGATGCAATTAACCACTTGTCGTATATAGTTAATACCAATACTCAACTTATCAATGAGTTAAATACACAATCAACAGATATCAACCAAGTGGTAATGATGATTCAAGGGGTTGCTGAACAAACAAATTTACTTGCGTTAAATGCGGCCATTGAAGCAGCACGCGCAGGTGAGTCGGGTCGCGGTTTCGCTGTGGTGGCTGATGAAGTAAGGCAACTTGCGCACAACACGCAAAAAGCCACAGCGAGTATTAACGAAATGATCAGTAAACTACAAGCAATGGCGCAGCAAGCAGTGACCGCCATGGGTAATGCCGACGAAAGTGCTAAACAAAGTGTTGAATACGCAGAACGCTCATCACAATTACTGACTGAAATCACTCAAGAAATGGCACTTATTGCCGATATGAACAACGAAGTTTCTACCGCAACAGATGAGCAAACAATCGTTGCCAACGAACTTAGTTGTAATATCAATGAATTTAGCAGTAGTATTTCACTAGTTAGCGAAAGCTCGCAGCAAAACGCTCAAGCAAGTCAAGAATTAGCTTCATTAGCGTCGCGATTACAGCAACAGGTCCATGTATTCAAAGTATGATGGGCAACTGATTACTTTGCACACAGAGATCCTAATAAATGACTACAATTTGGCGCCTGTTTTTATTATTTTTAGCTTTGCATTGTTCTTACGCAATCGCGCAAAGTCAAATTGTAATCCAACTTGCTAAACCTATTTATACTGATGCAGTCAAACAGCAATACATTCATAAAATACTTACGAAAAGCTTTGCCGCGGTAAATGCTGATATTATCATCCGATATGATTCGCAACCAATGAATGATAAACGAATAGTAGAGCAACTTAGCCACAACAAAGCCATAACTCTCGCCTGGCTGTCATTACCTTCTCAGTTAAGTAATACCTTAGTAAAAACAACTATTCCTATTTATAAAGGCTTACACGGTAAACGGCTACTAATTATTCATAAAAAAGAGCAACTAAAATTTAAAGCTATCAAAAACTTGGAACAATTAAGACCGCTACTTGCAGTGCAGCAACAAAGCTGGTCAGATTATGATGTGCTAAAAGCAAATGGTTTATCTGTAAATGGAGAGCTTGATTACGCAGGAATGGTCAAAGCACTTGAAAGTGGTCTAGCAGATTACTTTCCTCGTTCTGCATTAGCAATAGGTGTAGAACTTCAGCGACTACAACAAACAAACTTTGTCATTGCGCCAGACATTATGTTGCAATACCCCAATGACTATTACTTTTACTTAAGTAAAGAAAATCAAAATATTAGGGATTTGCTAGAAAAAGGCATGCAAAAGATACAGCAATCGGGTGAACTTGAGCAGCTTTATTTACAACACTTTGGTGATGTTGAAAAGCAATTTTCTTTAAGTCAACGCCACATCATAAACTTAAAAAATAGGGAATAATAATGCTAAAAGCACTGTTAATTTTCATCATAGCATTGGCTATTTTTGCTGCGGGCTTTATGGCTGGGATATACAGTTTGCCAATTTTAACTGAGCAACCAGCCCCTGAAATCAAGACTCTTGAACAACATCAAACGAGAGCTCTGTTTAGTGCAGAGTTTAAACCTGATCTTAAAGGCTCAGATCGCCTTCATTATGGTGATGGTATGGTGTATCTAACGAATGATGCTATTTCTATGCAAGGCACGTTATCACCAGGATCCTGACTATCAACTTTATCTGTCGCGAAACTTTATTGATAACGAAACCGATTTTTTAGCACAAAAAGGCACCATGCAGCGTGTTGCAGGGGTGCGTTCGTTCAACGGCTTTAAATTAGTTGTGCCACAAGGTATTGATGTCAGCGATTACAATACTGTGATTATTTGGTGTGAAAGTTTTGAGGAATTTATAACTGCAGCACAGTATCAGTAGCTCGATGAATAAAACAAAGCCGCCTTTGGAGAGGGCGGCTTTAAAGCGGCAGCTATGGGTGTGAGCTGCCTAATCAAGAGTCGCTAATTAAGCTGCATCTTCGGTGTTTTGAATCTCATCGCTGTGGCGAATTAAATAATCAAATGCACCTAAACTTGCCGTTGCACCACTGCCCATGGCAATAATGATTTGCTTAAACGGCGTTGTTGTTGCATCACCTGCCGCGTAAACACCCGGTAATGATGTTGCACCTTTGCTGTCTATTTCGATTTCGCCAAAGCGAGTCAGTGCTAGTTCTGAATCTTTTAACCATTCAGTGTTTGGCACCAAGCCGATTTGCACAAAGATACCTGCAAGCTCAAGTGATTTTTCATCGCCAGAGATGCGGTCAATATAGCTTAAGCCTGTTACTCGTTTACCATCACCAACAACTTCTGTTGTTTGCGCGTTTTTGATAATCGTAATGTTGTTTAAGCTATTTGCTTTGCGAATAAGTACTTCGTCAGCACGTAAGGTATCAGCAAATTCGAGCACAGTGACATGCTCAACAATGTTTGCAAGGTCGATTGCCGCTTCAATACCTGAGTTACCACCACCGATAACCGCAACCGCTTTACCTTTAAATAACGGGCCATCGCAGTGAGGGCAGTAAGCAACGCCATGACCGCGATACTCTTTTTCACCGGGTACATTCATTTCACGCCAGCGTGCACCAGTTGCTAATACCACTGACTTAGCATTTAACACCGCGCCATTTTCTAGCGTGATTTGGTAATTACCTTGTTTAGTAAGCGATGCCGCACGTTGGTTTTGCATCACATCTACGTCGTATTCTTTTACGTGTTCTTCAAGTTGAGCAACTAATTTAGGACCTTCGGTCGCTTTTACTGAGATAAAGTTTTCAATTGCTAACGTGTCTGAAACCTGACCACCAAAACGCTCTGCCACAACACCGGTATTTAAGCCTTTACGCGCCGAATAAATTGCCGCAGAAGCCCCTGCCGGACCACCACCAACAACAAGTACATCGAATAACTCTTTATCGTTCAGTGCTTCGGCTTGGCGTGCAGCCGCTTTGGTATCTACTTTATTTAGAATGTCGGTCAGGTTAACAGCGCCTTGGCTGAATAACTCTCCATTTAAGTACACAGCCGGTACTGCTAACACATTACGCTCGTTCACTTCGTCTTGGAACAAGGCGCCATCAATCATAGTCGCCGTAATATTTTCATTGTGTGCCGCCATCAAGTTAAGTGCTTGCACTACTTGCGGACATGTTTGACAACTTAATGAAATATATACTTCAAAGTTGAGTGGCCCAGGCAATGATTTAATTTGTTCAATTTCAGTCTCTGATGCCTTGCTTGGATGACCACCAGTGTGAAGAAGTGCAAGGATCAAGCTTGTGAATTCGTGGCCCATAGGCACACCCGCAAATGTGATTTGCGTATTGTTAATAGGTGAAGATACCACCATAGACGGACGACGTACGTCTTGGTTAGGGTTATCTCGCACCGAGAATTTGTCGCTTAACGATGCTAAATCGTTTGCTAAGTTTTTTAGTTCTGTTGATTTATTGCTGTCATCCAAGGCGATAAGCAGCTCAACAGGGCTGGTAATAGAAGCAAAGTGGCTTGTTAATTGGTTTTTGATATTCGTATCTAACATGGCTTAGCCCTTGAGTTCAGAATAAATAATCTAGAAAAATTTTAAATATAACTGCCCATCACCCGCTAATGTTCTTAATGTGAGTTGTGATGGGCAATTAGGGTTGCATTGAGATAGCAAAGCAAAGCTTTGCTATCGTTTAATGCTGTGGCAAATTAGATTTTGCCAACTAGGTCTAGTGAAGGAGCAAGTGTCTCTTCACCTGGCTGCCATGATGCAGGACATACTTCACCGTCGTGGTTAGCAATGTACTGTGCAGCTTGTACTTTACGTACTAACTCTTTCGCGCTACGACGTTCATACCTAAGTCGTGAGTTTCGATTACTTTGATTTCGCCTTCAGGGTTCATTACGAATGTACCGCGAAGAGCAAGACCTTCGTCTTCAATCATCACACCGAAGTTACGAGTAATACGACCTGTAGGGTCACCAATCATTGGGAATTTGATTTTACCAATTGTGTCAGACGTATCGTGCCATGCTTTGTGAGTGAAGTGCGTGTCAGTTGATACTGAGTAAACCTCAACACCCATTTCTTGAAGCTGCTCGTAGTAATCAGCAACATCACCAAGCTCTGTAGGACATACGAAAGTAAAGTCAGCTGGGTAGAAGAAGAAGATTGACCACTTACCTAGCACGTCTTTTTCTGTTAGTTCTACAAAGTCACCGTTGTGGTAAGCTGTTGCATTGAATGGTTGTAGTTTTGTGTTAATTAATGAAGTGCTCATAATATTCCTCATTGATGTATTTAAAAAGTTTAATTAACGCAGCCTTGCGTCTGCTTGATTAATACAATAGAGGCCTGAGCGATTAAAATAAAATTGATTGTTTAGATTAAATTGATTTATTTTTTAGATTGAAAGATTGGAAATAGCAAAAACTACAAAGCCCTCAATAACTTACGCAATCAAGGGCCTTCATTTCAGGGAATAAAATTACTTACTAAAACCGTATAAACTCTTTGGTTTTATGTAGTTAGGCTCAATTCCTTGCTCTTTTGCAGCTGCTAACATCACTTGTTCAATCCAACCTGCATCCATAATGTTCATATAGTTGCCATCAGGGTCAAAGTTAATATTGGCTCCCATTACTATCATAAAGGTATCGGTCACTTCAGTGTTGTCTGCTGGGACTTGAAATTGATGAATCGAACCGCCTGGTTCAAATAAATAGCTACCCGCTACTTGTAAATCGTCAGGGTACTCAGTGTAGTGCCAGCTGCCCGCCATGGTATATAAATGCACAACACCAGTGTGAAAGTGCTTTGGCAAAACTGTACCCGGTTCAAATAAAACGCGTAAAACCCATACCCCATTCTCAGAATCCAGCATGAGTGGATAAATGTGCACGCCTGGTAAAGCGTTTTTAATTAGCTTTTCATCATTGGTATGAATAGTGAGTAAAAAATCTTGATGATTAATAATATCTGGTAATGCCATGTGTGTGCCCTCTTTAATGCGTGTTAGTAAATCAGCGTATTGTTTACGTTAATACATTGTTAAACTTTACTGACCTGTATTACTTTACTTTGTACGCAATTTTTTTTACTTTTTACGCCAGAGCACAAAAAAGAGCATACTATGCCCCGATTAACACAAGCACCTGATCTAATTAGAGTATCTGCTCTACATGGCTATATTGAGCTGATCGAAAGCAAATTGGTGAACCCTGATATACTTTTATCACACGTTGGTTTAGACAGAAAACAACTACAAGATGCCAATAGCTTTGTGCAGTATCAGCAACTCATTCAACTGTTAGAGACCACGGCGAAAGAACTAAACCTGCCCTATTTTGGGTTAGAATTAGGGCGTTGGCAAAGCTTGAACATTTTGGGCTCTGTTGGTTATTTGGTGGGTAATTGCGACACCCTTGAATCGGCACTTAAAAATTTAACTAAGTATTATCACATTCATCAAAATAGCGCTGATTTACTCCTTGAAGTAGACCAAAACTATGTAAAACTATCATTTTTAGTTCGTAGTAGCTTAAAAGTGAGTGTCTATCATGGCGCTGATCTAGCCCTGAGTGTTGGGGTTAATTTATTAAAGAAACTAACCGATAATCAAATAAAACTGCACCGTTTGGAACTTCCCCATAGTGGTAATGAAAATCCGAGTGTTTATCGCCAAGCATTAGGTCAAGTTCCTGTGTTTAATTGTGCACACACAGCAGTCGTGTTTGAAAAAAAATACCTTAAACTCGCTATTAAGAACTCAGATAAGCAGTTGTTTTCTATACTCAGCCAACAGCTTGGGCTGATTCAAAACACCAAACGTGAAAATATCTCAGATCATGTTGAAGTGATGATCAAGCAGTACTTACTACACGAGGAGTTTGGGGTAAACCTTGTAGCCGAAAAGTTATCGATGAGTACCCGTAGCTTACAGCGCCACTTAACAAAGCATGGCACAACGTTTCGTGAATTAGTCGATGATGTACGCTGTCATTTGGCACATCAATATTTAATTGAATCTAGCCTCACTTTATCAAACATATCAGATATCTTGAGCTTTTCTAATTACAGCGAATTTACTCGATCTTTTAAACGTTGGTATGGTATTCCACCTAGAGATTACCGCAAGTTTCATTCCCATTAATGGCGTAAAAAGTCAAAAACAAGTCGTTTAAAGCTAAGTTTCACGTTAACAAATTGTATATATTCATTAGTCAAACAAGCTAAGGAATAACCATGAACACACATGATAACCTCACGCAATTAATTGAGCATAGTTGTAAGACTTATGCTGACTTTCCTGCCTACACAAGTGTGGGAAGAACATTCACTTTTTCTCAAGTAGAACAACAATCTCGCTATTTAGCCCAGTGGTTTCAACAGCAAAGTGGTCTTGTTGCAGGAGACAGAATTGCTATTCAACTACCTAATATTGTTGATTACCCTATCGTAACTTATGCAGCATTTCGTGCAGGATTAATCGTAGTCAATACCAACCCGCTTTATACTGCCCGTGAAATGCTACACCAGTTTAATGATGCAGATGTAAAAGCCATTGTTATTCTTGATGCCCTTAGCGAAAAATTAGCAACAATTATTAATGATACATCCATTAAAACCGTTATTGTTGCAGCCGCTTTAGCTGAGCCAGCATTACAAGAGAATCAATTTTCGTTAAACGAACTCATTCGCCAAGGTGAAAGACTTGACCCTCTTGACGCTCATCAAGCAAGTCGTGACGATATTGCTGTTTTACAATACACCGGTGGTACCACAGGAGTTGCCAAAGCAGCGATGCTTAGTCATGGCAACATCTTAGCCAATGCCGAGCAAATGAATGAGCGCTTTGACAACATTTTAACGCCTGGTCAAGAAACCGGTATTTGCCCGCTTCCGCTTTATCATATATATGCCTTTACGGTGAACATGGTTAGCTTATTTGCCATGGGGCAGTTTAATGTACTTATTCCAAACCCTCGTGATTTAGATGCCTTAGTTAAGCAAATCGAACCTTTTGATATTAATTACTTTTCAGGGATTAACACCTTGTTTATTGGTCTGTGTATGCACCCAAGGTTTAAAGCACTTAATTTTTCAAACCTAAAAATGACCGTGTCAGGGGGCGCAGCTTTAACACATGCTGCAGCTGATGCGTGGATGAGTACCACAGGATGTACAATCACAGAAGGCTATGGCTTATCAGAAACCTCGCCTGTTGTGACATTAAACGATTTTCAAAATGAAGAAATAGGCAGCATTGGTCGCCCACTATCAAACACCACCGTGGAAATTTGGGATGAAAACGATGAGCCCGTTGCAGACGGTGAGTCTGGCGAGATAGTTGTTAAATTCGCAAGTAATGATGGGCTACTGGCAACGCCAAGATGAAACCGGTAAATGCATGAAACGTGGTTTTTTCAAAACCGGTGATGTGGGTCTGAAGCTACCAAGTGGTAATTACAAAATTGTAGACCGATTAAAAGACATGATTATTGTCTCTGGTTTTAACGTGTACCCTAACGAAGTTGAAAACATACTTTGTCAGCATCCGGCTATCTGCGAAGCGGCTGTTATTGGTGCAAAAGATGAAAAAACCGGTGAGCGTGTGTGTGCCTACATTACTTTAAAAGAGCAGGTTGATGAACAACAAGTGAGTGACTACTGCCGCGAAAACTTAAGTGCTTATAAGGTGCCTAAATCAATCATTTTTATGGAACAATTGCCTAAATCGACGGTTGGCAAAATTCTACGTCGAGAGTTACGTCAGCAATAAAGCGATCGTTTTAGCCGCCTAACTGGTATAAAATAACTACGAGTTATTTTATACCAGTTAGGTAGTTTAAAGGTCATTATGGAAAAGTTTATTAATCATATTCAACTTGGTTACTTAGGTTTACTGCCTTTTTTAGGCTGTGTAGGCTGGCCGCTTATAGCAGGTAGTAATGCCGTTAACTTAGACTTTTTCACTTTTTATAGCATCGCCATTTTAGCCTTTATGGCTGGCAATTTATGGCATGCAGGCCAGCAAACGCATGCTGATGCCATTAAAGCAATTATTCCTATCTTACCGATTGGCTTTTTAAGCTTTTTACCGTCAAGCTGGATACTGGCTTGGCTTGCTGCGAGCTTTTGGTTAGTGCTGTTGTTTGAGAAAAGCACACCGCAGTGGCAAACCTATCACGTTGATTATCAAAAAATGCGATTCGTTTTAACCTCGGTTGTGTTTGTATGCCACATATTTGTAATTGGCATGAGTATCTATCCTGAGTAGCCCTTTTCTTGCGTTTGCGGTAACATCCGCGGCTCAGTTTTTTAAGGACTTGCTATGATAGATCAACTGCGCGCTAAACTAGACCACCTTGGCGAAAATTATGTAGAAAAAAACGCTCACTTTAAAGTAAAAGTGATCCCTTTTTTTTGTGCAATTCACATCAAAAAAGATTATAAAAACCAAGGCAACTTAAAGCTATACTCAAATCAGCTGATTGAAATATTTTTAGCTACCATGTTCTTGTTATTCGGCTTAATGCTTTTTGATACAGAAGCAGGTTTTACCCATGGTCCTATTCATATCGTTATTGCTGTTTTAATTAGTTTCAATCTAATTTTTAAGCAAATAGCCATAGAAGGCCTTAAAACTCGCTTAGCCCTTTGCCCTAAAATTTCAGTTGAAATAGCGCCAGAACAAGGCAAATAACCCCATGTATTTAGACCCTAGTTGGCGCATATTAACGGTAGGCGATGGTGATTTATCATTTTCACACTCTGTTGCTCGTTATATAAAACCAGCCAAGCTTGTTGCTTCAACTTATGATGATGCAAACACCATAGAACAAAAATATGCCGACAATGCACTTAGCGCCTTGCAACAACTTAATATTGAAACACTCACTGAGTTTGATGTAACAAGGTCAGACTCATGGCAGCGCTTAGATGGCGCTTGTTTCGATGTGGTTATTTTTCAATTTCCGCTGATACCTGCATTTAAAGGTGAAGCCGCATTTAAAGCACACACCCAACAAGGGGGTATGAATGTATTAAACCGTGCTTTGTTGCATCGCTACTTAGACTACGCTAGCCAGTTTGCATTAGATAAAAACGGCCCGATGTTATGTTACATCACCTCTAAAGATGTAAAACCTTACCGCGAATGGAATATTGAGGGCAGCTTAAATCAAAGGCTTAATTGCCAATACCTTGGCCAAATGCCATTCGATATTAGCGTGTTTCCGGGCTATAAAATTCGCAATGTTGATCGCGATAAACACGTTAAAGATACTAGCGGCATTACCTATGTATTTAGCGAAAAAACTAACAATGAAATTACCCCTAAGCTTAGTTTTCCTGCTTATTTAGGTGAAAAATACTGTGCATTATGCCGCGTTGGCCCTTATATGACCAAGAAGATGAAGACAAACATTTGTTAAGCAAAAAACATAAACAAATGGAGAAATTTGAACAGAATTGGCAAGCATGGCTTGTACAAAACAGCGAGGAGTAACCATGAACTTTGTGATTGTAGGTACCAATTTTATAAGCGATACACTACTGAGTGCAGCTAAAGAAATTGAACATTTCTCCTTATATGGTGTGTGCTCTCGAGAGCAGCAAACAGGCGAGGCTTTCCTTATAAAGCACGATGCTCAAAACGCTAAAGTGTTTACCAATATTGAGCAAGTATGCGAAGACCCATCAGTCGATGCCGTTTATATTGCAGCACCAAATAGCTTACACAAAGATTATGCCGTCATGTGTTTAAAAGCAGGTAAACACGTTTTAGGCGAAAAACCTTCTGCTGCGAATAGCAAAGAGCTTGAGTCAATCGTGCAAGCAGCAAAAACCCATCAACGCTTATACATGGAAGCGATGATGACTACCCATTTACCAAATTTTGCACGCTTAAAAAGTGCCATGGCAAAGATTGGCACACCCCGCAAATATATTGGCCAATATAGTCAGTACTCATCGCGTTACGATAAATATAAAAACGGCGAACGCCCAAATACCTTCTTGCCAGAATTTGCTAACGGTGCATTAGTCGATTTAGGTATTTATCCGCTGTATATTTTACTCGCATTATGGGGCGCGCCTCAGAGTGTAAAAGCCAGTGGTGTGTTGCTTGAAACTGGTGTTGATGGCGCTGGCGATGTGCTTTTGAATTACGCTGATAAGCAAGCGGTGATCAGCTATTCGAAAATCTCGCAAGGCGATAATTTTACTGAAATTCAAGGTGAGAAAGGCCGAATACGTATTGAAGCGGTGTCATTATTAAAGCGCATGCAATTTATTGGTAACGATGGCACGGTTGAAGAACTGTCTGAGCCATTTGATGATCATTTTATGCGCCATGAGGTCAGCCACTTTATTCAAGCTGCGAATGCAGGACAAATTGAGTCATCTGTTAATACTCATACACTGTCAAAACAAGTTATGGCTGTACTTGATGAAGCACGAAATCAGCTTGGCGTTGTGTATTCAGCAGACCAATAAATGCATTACTCAAGGGTGGTTGACTCTGCCCTTTTCATTTTCAACATAAGCTTAAATGACCACCTCTAAATAACTTACCCGTAATTTTTATTGAAACAAAATTTTTGTACTATGGTTAATAGTACTTACTTTCAATATGAAGGGTAATACTTTGACTATACGCTTTTTACTCAGAACCGTTTTCGCAGCAACCATTACCCTTGCAGCCGGACTTCTCTTCATTATTTTATTTTTACAATCAGGCCAAGATGAGAGTATGGAGTCGGCTCAACAGCGTTATGAGCTAAGCCATCTTGCTCAGTTTTCATCTTCAAATTCGATTCGCCTTACTGAGCTTGCTCGTCAACATGTCGTAACCTTAGATCCTCGCTATGAAGTTGAATACCATCATCTTGTTGACCAAATTCAAGGAAAAGCAGCTTGGCTCAATGGTCAGAAAAAAAACTATGTGCAGCGCTTAAAAGCCTTTAATGTCGCTACCGATGATTTGGCTTTATTACAAAAATCCAACGACTTATCACTCAAACTAGTCGAAACAGAAGAAAAAGCATTTAGCTTAGTCAGTGATTTACTTGGTCGAGATACTAACAACTTAACCGTCAGCGAGCATAAAAGATGGGTGCAAGCTATTACGCTTTTAACCAACGATGCTTACATGGCCGAAGTTGAGAAAATTCAGCAGCCTGTACAGGCCTTTTTAAATTCAATTGAGGAAAAAAGTGCAGCAGAGGTAAAAAATAATCATGACCGTGTGGTAACTTTAAGCCTAGTTAGCACCGCTTTAGTTCTAACCATCATTGCTACCTTGATAGTGTGTTATTGGCAATTAGAGAAAAAAGTGATTAAAGCAACTCATGCTTTAATTAATGAGGCCAAGCGTATCTCTGAAGGAGATCTCTCTCGCTATATTGACCATAAAGCTGATGATGAAATAGGCCAACTTGCGGTCAGCTTCAACATTATGGTTGATAAGCTCTCCCAGCTTCTAAAAGAAATACATAATCAATCAGAGCAAGCACAAGTGGCAGCGAAAAGTTTAGATGAAATATCACAGCAAGCTAAAACACTCAATGATATTCAAAGCCAAGCTATTGAGGTAATTTCAAGCTCAGTCTATGAAAACTCAACGGCCGTTAAAGAGGTTTCTCAAAACTGTGCAGAAGCGGCAAGCAGTGCCACCGCTGCTAATCAAAAAACCAAAGAAGGCCTACAGGTTGTCCAACAAGGGGTAAGCTCTGTTGAGTCAGTGGCCGACACCTTAACCAAATCGCTAACAGATCTTAATCAGCTGGAAGCCTCAGTAAATGAAGTCACTGCTATTTTAAGTGTAATAAGTAACATTGCCGAACAAACTAATTTACTAGCACTGAATGCTGCAATCGAAGCCGCAAGAGCGGGTGAACAAGGCAGAGGGTTTGCAGTGGTTGCTGATGAAGTAAGAACATTGGCTAGCCGCACACAGAGCTCAACCCTTGAGATCCAAGATAAAATTGACTCATTACAATCTGCAACCAATGCAGTAACGCAAAGGATCCGTTCAAGCGATGCGCAAATTAAAGAGGCGGTGCTCAATTCAGAAAAAGTAGGCCATATGCTTGATGAAATTAGCCTTCAAGCGAAAGCGATTTCTGATGCCAATATGACCATAGCTTCTGCATCTGAGCAGCAATCTCAAGTGACCGAAGAAATAGCCCAGCGTTTAAACGAAGTCCAAGATACAAGTCGTCAGTCGCAGCAACAAACACAAAGTATTTCAGATTCTTCAAGCAAACTGGCTAACTTAGCAAATAACTTAAACGGGCAGATTAACCGCTTTAAATTGAGCTAGTCGCTGGTTCTGCTCAGCGACTAGCGATTAGTTTATTTAAAACCGGTAAGTAACAGATGCACCGATTGTTTGTGGGTTTACAACTGCAACATAGCCTTGTGGGTAACGGTCACTAGCAGGCTCTTTTGCAGTATACGCCTCTTCATCTAAGGCGTTGTTGATGAAAGCACTGATCAGCCACTGTTCGGTATCGTAGCTCATCGATAAACGCGTAATGGTGTAATCACCTGCAACGCGCTCTTCAGTGTTGGTTAAATCGCCATAAAACTCATCAACATAATTAGCACTTAAATTTACTTTTAAACTATCAGTAAACCAGTGAGATACACCCAAACTCGCGGTTAACTCCGGCGCAGAATTTAGTTCATTGCCAACGGCTTCTGGGAACGCAATTGATTCATCTATTTTAGTTTTCAATAAACCAAAACCGCCATGTAATTGCCACTGTTCGCCCAGCATGCTGTAAGCTTCAACTTCTAAACCATAGCTATGAGCATCTTCGATATTAGTGATTTTACGCTCAGAGCTTAGCGCTTGATAACCGTTGAAGTTGTTGTAAAACACGTTGGCACTAATATTAATATCGCCATTATTTAAAACGCTGCGTGAGCCAATTTCATAGGTATTAACCGTTTCTTCATCGTAGTAATAATAATCTTCTGCGGTAAAATCAAGGGCGCCGCCCCCTGCATTGTAACCACGACGAGCACTAGCAAATAAAGTCGTTTCGTCGCTAATATCATATTGAATCGCGAGCTTTGGTAAACGCAGTGTGTGAGAGTTATCAAGTTGTTCAACCAGCATATCACCGCGAAATGCCATATTAAAATTACGTAATTGTTCTTCACGCTCAATGCGCAGACCAGCTGTTAATGTGAAATCGCGACTTAAGTTAAAGCTTGTTTCACCATATATTGCCGTCGATTTACTACTATCGTCACCGTAGTAATTAGTCGCTCCAACACTTTCAAAGTCTTGGTCGCGGTCAAAATAAGCAAGACCCACAAAACCAGAGTAAAAATCATTGCTTAAACCAAAGTTCAATTTGGTATCGACAGTGATGTTACTCTCATCCATTGATACATCAGATTCTGCGCTTTCAAGTGGCTCGTATGCTTCAAAGCCCCATTTGTAATCCATATAAGCAACTAAAACATCTAACGAAAAATCATCGTTAATTTTGTAATCAACATTCACTTGCGTGGTGTCAGATTCAGTATCCATAATACGTTGATATAGTGGCTCATAATCAAATGGCTCATCCGCTAAAAAGTACTTACGACCCGAGTTACCCTCTTCACTATAAGTTGAATATGTTAGCTGTACTGATAAATCTTGGCTTGGTGTGTAAAGTAATTTAGCGCGTGTGCTACTGGTATTTAACTTGTTTAACTCACGATCAGTTGGGTTTGTTTCGTATACCGGCGGATTTGAAAATGTTTCGCCATCAACGTACTGAGTTGATAAACGAAATGCTAATACATCTTCAACTAACGCTCCTGATACCACTGCGGCAGTGTCTAGGTAGCTATCTTGGTTGCGATAACCGACGCGCACAGCGCCTTCAAAATCTTGAGTTGGCGCTTTAGTTGTCATGTAGACAGCACCCGCAATACTATTACGACCATTGCTGGTTGATTGCGATCCTCGGTAAACCTCAATTTGTTCTACATCCCACAGACCCGTATCACCAGTTAAATCAGCTACAAACGGCTGGCTTACACCATCAATCAAGGTTGAGACACGAGCCTTTGAACCACCACTAAATGAGTTAAAGCCCGTTGCGCCACCATTACCAGACACACCTCGCATATCTGGCACCGAGCCCGTTAACACAACAACGTTCGCCATTTCTGACAGCGCTTCAGATATCGATGCAAGTTGGCCGTTTTCTAATAGCGACTTATCAACAACCGCCACTGACGACATCGTCTCTTTAAGTGACTTCTCAGTTTTTTCACCTGTAACAACAATGGTATCCATTGATTTTCGACTGTTTTGATCGTCGTCGGCCCACGCTGAGCCTTGCGTAACAAGTAATGATGCAAGCATAACTTTGGTGAGTGAATTAAGTTTAAATGCTGTAGCCAATGTCCTTTCCCCGTAAGAGATTATTAGAATTAAACAAATTGCGTTTGATAAAAAACGCTAGGAAATTAACACAAGCTTAATGTTATTGCAATTGAGTTTGGTTATCATTTACAATAAGATTTACCGTTTACTACAACTATAATCTCATGCTCATTTTTACTGTTACTCTGCTTATCTTTTTCGCTGTCAGTATTTTATATTGCACCAGAAAACAGCAGCAATTCTTAAAAAAACCAATTAAAAAACAATGGCGATTACTTTCAATTGCGTTAACTATTTGCGCATCAATACTTGCCCTTCAACAATTCTCAGTCACAGCGGCCGTGTTCTACATCATCTTTAGTGTGATGCTAATGTTGATGCTGCTCCCTTTTGCGAGCCTGCTGCAAAGAAAAGGATAACTCATGACAAGTTCAGCTAAACGCCAACCAACTTGGTTAGGGAAAACGCTAGCAGGTGCAATTTTAGGGCTAGCACTTTCATTTATTTTCGTTGCTTTTTTTGCTTGGTATGGCCCTGGAGGCATTGATGCTCGCGATAAAGTGCAATTTAACATGTGGATGATCACGCCAGTTTGGCTAACCATTTTTAGTTTTAGTTATTTGTTCAACTCAGCAAAGCAAGCTTGGCTTTTACTTGGTGGGTTAACTGTGCTGCTTTATGGCGTATTTTTTATGCTAAGGAACGCATTATGAAAGTCAGATCGGATATTCTTCGCACCTATCAAGGAGTACACACATGGACAGGCATCATTGCAGGTTTAGTGCTATTCATAGGTTTTTATGCTGGCAGCTTGACCATGTTCAAACACGAAATCCAGCAATGGGCTGCCCCCATTCAAGCTCCTAAAGTCACCAGCTCTAATTATGACTACCAAACGCTGGTAGATACGGCAATTAATGAACATAGTGAGCAACTGGCCAAAGGTTTTAACCTCGATTTACATACCCCAAATGCACCTCTTTCGTGGTATATCAAAGGCAATGCCCGAGGCATGGAGCTTGATAAACAACTCAACTTCGCCCACTTAAATGTTAATGGCAGTTTAAACGTCAGCGTACAAACCGAAAATGAACTTGCTGATTTAGTAGACTATTTACACCGTACAGCAGGCTTCATAGGCGAAATTGGCCATGACCAATCAGGGGTGTATATTCTTGGTATTGCCTGTGTTTTGTACTTTTTAGCTTTAGTCTCTGGGGTGATAATTTTACTGCCGACATTAGTTAAAACTTTTTTTGCACTGCGAAAAGAAAAAGGATTTAGTCGATTTTGGCTTGATAGCCATAACCTTGTCGGTATAGCCAGTTTACCATTTCATTTAGTCATTGCTTTTACCGTGGTGGTATTTGCATTTCATGATTTTATTTATGGTGGTTTAGCGCAATTTTATGATGGTAAGCCGCTATTTCAGCGCCCTACGCCTGCGGCGCAAAGTTTTCATATTGAAAACTTGCCACGCATTGATGAGCAAGTACTCGCAGCGAAAAACTATGCCCCCGGCTATGAGCCAATCCATATTCGCTATAGTAATTTAAATTCAGCATCACCTTCTGCGGTGTTTATGATGAGTAACAATAATGCGGTTGTACGCGGCCCAGATACTGATTATTTATTTATGAACCCGTACACACTAGAAGTGGTTAACTCAAGCTACCCGCAAGGCGAAGATGCAGTGTGGGGTAACATGGTTGCCAGTATTTTCTCACTCCATTTTGGCACTTATGGAGGAGACTGGGGTCGTTGGGGTTACTTCATTATGGGATTACTTGGCGCCTTCTTATTCTATTCAGGTAATCTACTGTGGATAGACAAACGCTTCAAAAAGATCCTAATAAACGCAGTACCTTGTTTATGGCAAAACTCACCATTGGCGTTTGTTTAGGGTCTATGATTGCCGTTGCTTTTACACTCGTCGCTGCCAAATGGCTGCCTGCATTTGTTAGCAACACAAACTACGCTACCCTATACAGTTACTATGCAGCCTTTTTTGTTTTTGTAATATATAGCTTCTTAAAACCTGTGCAAAAGGCAACCACGGTTGGGTTTTATTTACTCGCAAGTCTGTGTGCATTAATGGTGTTATCTACGCTAGTAAAACTTGCCAGCGACACCAATTCACTATTTTACTCAAGCTATTTAGTTGATATTGTCGCTGCTATTTTTGCGGCTACTTTCTTTAAAGTGGCAAAACGCCAGCAGCAAAAACAGGCCACGCAAACCATCATGCCGACCTTTGAACAAGCAGGACAAAGTTAAGCACTCTCTTTATGGGTATCAAAGCAATTTGATACCTATAATTTTGCTTTATCGAAAATCTGTGTCCGTTTAACGAAAAACATTTCTTCTCCCTCAAAACATCAGTAGAATCGCCGCAAACTTGAACTATTAACTTTCATAAGGACAGTGATGCAGCGCACCATTCCACCGTTTTTTATTGCTGTTATTTGCGTGCTTCTTGCAATGGTTACCATTCAATCTGGTGCCTCTGTTGCAAAGCAATTATTCCCTTTAATAGGCCCTGAAGGTACCACAGCACTTCGATTAGGTTTTTCAGCTGCTATTTTGTGCCTGGTTTTTAAGCCTTGGCGAGCTTTTCCGCCGATAGGGCAACGCATGCCGATCATCGTTTATGGACTGAGTTTAGGTGGCATGAATATCCTGTTCTATTACGCGATTGAGCGCATTCCTTTAGGCATTGGTGTTGCTCTGGAGTTTACTGGCCCCCTTGCTGTTGCCCTACTTTCATCTCGTAAAAAGCGCGATCTGTTTTGGGTAGCCTGCGCCATTGTTGGCATTATTTTATTGCTACCTGACATGAAAGGCGAAGACAGCCTCGATCCTGTGGGCGTGATCTTAGCCCTTGCAGCAGGTGCATGTTGGGCGTTTTATATATTGTTTGGCAAAAAAACTGGAAACCAAGGCTCTGGCGGGATGACTGTAGCCATGGGGATGAGCGTCGCCGCGATTGTGCTTGTGCCTTACGGCGCCGTTTCGCAAGGCGCTGCATTATTGAGTTGGGAAGTATTACCACTTGGTATTTTAGTGGCTATTATGTCTAGCGCACTACCCTATACATTAGAAATGGTGGCACTTCGCAATATGCCCGCACAAGGCTTTAGCATCATGATGAGTTTAGAGCCTGCGATCGCAGCATTGGCTGGTTTTATAATTCTCTCTGAATTTTTAAGTGTATGGCAGTGGCTGGCCATTTTATTAGTGATTACCGCCTCGGTTGGCAGTTCGATGTCGAGTGATTCACAAGATCAGAAAAGTCAGAAAAACAGCTAATTTAACATTAAACATGCATTTTTTAGTACTTAAAGATTAAATTTCAGACTTAAAAACAGCTTTTATCGGCATTCGTAAAGTGAGAGTTCTCACTATAATGCTCACTATTAATACAAAGTGGTCTTATCTCTTTGTGTCGCTAGAAACCTAAAAGTGGGATTTACTTATGTCGATAAAAGCCAAATTATTTCTATCAACCCTAGCTCTTTCAAGTAGCTTTTTGACTTCTTATGCAATCGCTAATAGCTGTCAAGGGGAATTAGTAGCAATGAATGCCGGCAGAGGCGAATTAGGTGTTGTATTCGGTCTCGATGAACTGCAAAAAACCGCTAGAGCAGACTCTGTTGCAAAATTTAGTTCTGCTGCAATTGCATATGACGAAACAACTAACCGCACTTATTATGTGTCTTCACCTATTCCACTTGAATTCAAAGTAGATGTTAGCCACCTTGATATCAGTGATGAGCAATTTCCAAGTTTACCTATTAGAGGTGACAAGTATAAATACAGTCGCTTAGCCTATTTTGATCACGCAACAGGCGAGCATGTTGTTGTAGGTAAGACTAAATCAGTTTTCGGTATGGCATACGCTTCAGATACTGATTCATTTTTTGCAGTGAGCTTCTCAAAGCTATATCGCATAGACAAATACACTGGCGAAGAAACTGTACTAGCTGACTTCAGTGGTGTTGATGGCTTAAGCCGCGCTGATTTAGTCGTTAAAAATGGTGAACTTTTATTAGTAACAGCGACTTCGGTATATAGCATTGATCGTAATGACTATTCATATACTAAATTAGCCAATCACAACCTTGTTAATGTCACAGGTGCAACATTAAGCCAAAAAGGTGACGTTTTAATCAGTCGTGTAATTATCAATGATCATGGTGATCAAAACGAATCTAAACTTTATAAACTTAGCCCTTATTCAGGAAAAACTTGCCTTGTTGCAACCTTGCCGATTCACATCAGTGACTTAACAACAAACACATTAAACTCAACAAGTTGTTACACTGAAGCACCTTGCGCTATTGCAAATGATGGCATTCCTTACTACTCAGAAACAGTTAATAACCAACTAGGTGGTGAATGGCAGTCATTTGATTTTCAAGATCAGTATTTTACAAAACCAGCAGTGTTTTCATCAGCAGTAACCGTGCATGATGAAAATGGTGGTGTTATTCGTTTAAAGAATATTGAAACGAATAGCTCTGAGATTTCATTCCAGAATTGGCAATATTTAAACACAAAACATGACGAAACTGAGTCTTTTGACTTTTTAACAATGAATGAAGGTCGCTATACAATGAGCGACGGTACAATTGTTGAAATTGGTAGTTTTAGCTTGTCTAACTCTAGAAAGTTTACAGATGTTGTATTTACGGAAGCATTTAGCGCAAAACCTTACGTCTTTTTGCAAATTCAAACCTACAATGGCGGACACAGTGCCTATACGCGTGCCAAAAGTTTAGCAACAACAGGCTTTAAAGCAGCATTTTATGAGCAAGAAAGTTTGAATGAAGGTCATGTTCCTGAACGAGTGGCTTATTTTGCAATTTTACCTGGTTCGGGTACTTCGGGCACACTAGAAACAGTTGCAGGTAACAAAGATTACAATCTATACCAAGCCGATATTGATCATGACGGTGGTCAATTAGGCAAGCATTTCTACTTCCTTCAAGAAGAGCAATCTATGGATGAAGAATTACTTCACGCTAAAGAACGAGTACATGTTATGGATATTGAGGAAGTAAGCCTTGCTCAAACTGTTACTGTTCGTGATGAAGACACATATACCCTCCGCAGAAAATAAATACACCTAAATCAAGGCGCCTCTGGGCGTCTTTTTCATGCCTTAAATTAACTCGCCTTTTCATATACACAAAACTCTTTGACATAATTTGTTACATTTATTTGTATTAACATATCACTTTTGCGATAAATGGTGATGATAACTATTATCAGTTGTGATAACTTACCCGCCGATTGTTTCCTTATTAAAAACAATAACCCTATAAAAATTTGCTAAATAACACGCGGAGATAAAAATGAAGTTCACTCAGTTGCCTATTGCAACCGCTATTCTTTGTGCATTGTACCCTCAAATCAGTTTTGCAGAACAAACGACTGACATAGAGGTCAATGTCGAAAAAATCGAAATTGTTGGCATACGTCAGAACCGTATTAGTGAAGGCGCGACAGGTTTAGCGCTAGAAATTGATGAAACTCCGCAATCAATCAGTGTGATCTCTGCTGAGCAATTAAAAAATTATTCCGCTTTTAACATTAATGATGCTTTACGCTTAGCGCCAGGTATCAATGTTGAAGAATGGGAAACTAACCGTACCAACTACACATCACGTGGTTTTGAAATTAAGAATACACAAATCGATGGGGTTGGCTTACCGAATGACTGGGGTATCGTTACCGGTGCAATGGAAGCATACGGCTACGAAAAAATTGAAGTGATTCGTGGTGCCAACGGTTTACTTACTGGTGTAGGTAATGCATCGGGCACGCTTAACTATGTACGCAAACGCCCTAAAAACGAAAACGGCGGCGAAATCGGTGTCTCTGTTGGCTCATGGGATTTTAAACGTTTACAAGCTGATTACTCACTATTATTAACTGAATCAGGTAGTTGGGCTGCTCGTTTTGTGGCTGCTGCAGAAGATAAAGAATCATATCTGGATGGCCTTGAGAACAATCGCGAGTTTTTCTCTGCGGTGGTAGATGGTCAGCTTACAGATAACTCAACGGTTACTTTAGGTTACTCATATCAAGACGCAGATACCGATGGCAATACTTGGGGCGGCCTTGTTTATAACTATACAGATGGTACGCAAGCTAAATGGGATGTCAGCGACACAACCACCCAAGAGTGGACAATGTGGGACACCATTAACACCTCTGCATTTGTTGAATACAACTATGTTTTTGCAAACGCATGGCAGCTCCAAGCGAGCTACAACTTCCGTGGTTTTGAAGAGCAAGACAAACTATTTTATGCCAGCGGCAGCATTGATAAAGACACCAATCTTGGCCTAAGTGGTTGGCCGGGTCGCTACGACAGCGAAGTAGATGCTGATTTATTTGAAATCAAAGCATTTGGTGCCTTTGAATTGTTTGGTAAAGAGCACCAAGCTAGCTTTGGTGTAAGCCATGCAAAAAGTGATGATGTGATGTATCAACACCCGTTTGATTTTGATAATACACCGGCTTATGGACCAACGCCTGCGTTTCCGTACGATTTAGATGCGATCCCAGAACCGGATTGGTTAACGCCGGTTCTGTATTCAGATATTGAACAAAAGCTAACCCGTTACTTTGGCTCTGCTCAGTTAAACATTACTGATAAATTATTTACAGTGGTTGGTTTTAACGCTATTGAATTTGAACGCTCAGGTATGAATGCCGGTGCATCAATCGATAATGACGAAAGCGAAACAAGCCCATATATCGGTTTTACCTATAAGTTAAACGACGATTTAAACTTATATGCTAGTTACTCAGATATTTATCAGCCGCAAGAGCAAGCTGATTACAACGGCCAATACTTAGCACCTACCAAAGGCACTAACTTTGAAACCGGTGTTAAAGCTTCTTGGTTTGATGATGCCCTAATGACAACATTTGCCTATTTTACTGCTGAGCAAGATAACTTTGCACAATATGCGGGCCTCACTGAAGATGGTATTTATTACTATGAAGGCGTGTCTATTGAGTCAGAAGGCTATGAATTTGAAGTCACAGGTAAAATCACCGACGCTCTGAATATCGTCGCATCTTATACACATATTGATGTTACAGATGAAAATGGTGATGACACCAATAAATGGGCACCTCGTGATGTTGTCGGTGTAACGGTGGATTATGCACTAACAGATGATGTGGTTGTGGGTTTAAATGGCCGTTGGCAATCTAAAATCGAAAGCACTGATTACAATGTTAAGCAAGGTAGTTACGCCCTGCTAAACGCCTTCGCGCGTTGGAATATTAATGACCAAGTTGCAGTACAAGCTAACGTTAATAATATTACTGATGAGCAATACATCAATAGCTTACAAACTGTGGGTTATTATGGCGCGCCAACAAACGGTAGCCTCACCCTGACTTATAAGTTTTAAACCTTATTTAGAACAGTGTCGTCTTCGTAGGCGACACTTATCTATCTGTCAGTCAAACTATAGTTGTTAAAGCTATCAATACACGGGACTAACTCCGCAAGATTATGCTTTTGATTATAGTTGTGCAGAAAGCCTATTACTTCACAGCCACTTGCTTGTGCTGCAATTACTCCAGACCTAGAATCTTCAAAAATAATAGCTTGTTTACTGGTTATAGCTAATTTTTTTAATGCGAGTTGATACGCTTCTGGGTGAGGCTTTAAATTTGTCACTTGTTCATTAGTAATTATCACATCAAAAACATCCTCTAAATTTATTAATGATAAAACAGTATCGACCATCCACCGCGACGCTGAGGTTACTAAGGCACATTTTTTTTCATTTTTCTTAATATCGTTTAAGAGCCTTTTAGCTCCATTATTTAATTTTAGCTCTGCTCTCAATAACGTTTTGTAGTTTTTTTCAAAGCACGGGTTGAAGCTTTCTGGTACTTTGCTAATTTTTGCGTTGCTAAAAATATATTCGAGTACAACTTGCCAACTTTGCCCCATTACTTCTTTATATATTTCAGCTTTGATTTTTACGTTAAATTCTAAGCATGTCATTGCTAAAGCTTTTGCTTTAAGCGGCTCAGAATTAACCAATGTGCCATCCATATCAAAAAGATACCCTTCATAGTTTTGCATTGATTGCTCCAGTTTTATTATTGCCAATTACTAAAATTTAGAATCAGTTTGTGTATTGAAAAGTCCACTACCTATCAGCACTTTCAGTTATTTATAAAAGCAAATTGACAAGATTAGCTTAGGTATGTAATTTACCAATTATAATTATTGTTTTACCAGAAAACTTACCAATTAATAAGCGTTCTTCGCATTAGTTATCTAAGACTCAAAATCGTTTTTATAGTTATGACTAATTTGAAGATCGGGAGAGATATAATGAAAAGACGGAGACGTTTTTGGACCGTTGTTGATAAATTAGAGTCTCAGATAGATCGTGGGATCTACCCTGTAGGGAGTCGCTTACCTGCAGAACGCGAATTAGCCGACACTCATCAAGTAAGCCGACCAACAATACGTGAAGCAATTATCGCGTTAGAAGTTCGTGACCGTGTAGAAGTTAAAACTGGCTCTGGTGTATTTGTTACCGATAACTGCAAAGTAGAGACTGTAGATCAACCAATCAGTGCATTTGAGCTAACCCAAGCTCGTGCTTTGGTTGAAGCTGAAGCAGCAGCATTAGCAGCTGCGACAATTCAAGAACCAGAACTTGCTGCGCTAAAGCAAAGTTTAGAAGATATGAAAGTGCCCGATATGGCAATTGAAGCTGATCAGCGTTTTCATGAAATTATTGCTAAATCGACTCGAAATAATGCCATTGTGATGTCTATTCAGAACTTATGGAAATTAAGACGTTCTGAGCCACAAATAATCGCTGCCTATGAAGATGTTTGTTCGCAAAGTGATGAGCAACGCCTTCAAGAGCACACAAGTATTTACGAGGCAATTGCGAATAAGGATTCATCTGCGGCTCGTAAAGCAATGCACAACCACTTTAATCGTTTAATTAACTCACTATTTGCGGCAAGTGAAAAGAAAGCACTTGAAGAGATCAGAAGAAAAACGAATGAGACTCGTGGTTTGTATTCGATCTCACATTTAACTCAATAAAGATAAGCAAAACTTTAAGGCGGATTCTTTAGAGGTTTCAAGCCCCCCTAATTAAATATAAAAAAAGCAAGCTACTCAGCTTGCTTTTTTTCTAAATCGAACTGTTAGAATTTATAACTTACCCCAAATGTAATACGACGGTCAGTTAAACCTTGATAACAAAGTAAAGCCCCTTCATTGACACATGACTGGCTAACTTCTGACTCAGTTAAATTCACCGCTTCAACAGCTAAATTAAGTTGTTCTGTCACATCATAGCTAACACTCGCATTTAATTGTCCACGATCTTCTTGAACAACCGGGAAACCCCACGGATAGCTTGATGTACTACCAAAGTCTTCTGAACGATAACCTTCACGCCACGTGTAGCGGGCACGAGCTGAAAATCCATATTTTTCATAATATAAAGTAAAATTATACGCGTTTTCAGAAAGATCAATTAATGGCTGCTTAGCAGAAACGGTAATATCTTCAATACCCGTTGTTAATGCGAAAATGGCATTAGCTCTACTTGTAGCCGTATCTATAGCCTCTCCTCCAGAAGACTTTTGATATGTATAGTTAGCCATAACGCCAAAACCAGAAGCCCAACCTAAATCATTCTCAAACTCTGACAAGTCATATTGAAATGCCAGTTCTACACCTTGCTGTGTTCGCGTATCTGAATCATTAATCGTAGTTTGTGTTGGCACACAAAGCCCAACACCTGGTTCCGGGCCAAATACATTAATATCGGCGATCGGATTAAAAGTACCAACTTCTTCACAAACAGGTCCTGTGGTATCACGGTAGCCTGTAGCTGGGTCTTCATAAGGGTCAACTTGTCGAGTTACATGTAAATCTTTTCGTTTTTTATGAAAGTAGCCAACACTCACTAATGCTGAAGGGGCAAAATACCACTCAGTAGAAATGTCAAACGAAGTTACTTCCTCTGGCTCAAGACCTGGGTTGCCAATTGACACCGCGCTGTTCGGACTTGTGCTATATGAAACTGAAGTCGATAGGTCATCGTAATCTGGACGACGAATATCCTTTGACCACCCTAAACGAACAATCACATCCTCAGAGACATTCGCGCTTAGGTTAAGACGCGGTAAAATAAAATCATAATCTGCTTCAGAAACAATTTGCGATACTACTTGGTTCCCTTCATCATCGACAGTGACAGAATTACCTACAGAGGTAATATCTGTCTGTAAATATCGAACACCGATATTGCCTCTAAACATTTCGTACTCAAAATTAGCTTGTGCATACAAAGCATGAGTAACTTCTTCAATATCAAAAAACGCACTTACTTGTGAAGTTGGCGAGCTGATTGGTGCGCGATCAGAACCGGTAATGGCATTATTAGCCGCAATTGCATCATTTAAAACGCTTAATACGTAGTCTGGATTTGAACCTGCTAATTCAGGGTTAATAAGTAAAAAATCTTTAATGTATAGCTTGCGACCATCTGCAGCATTAAAATTATCTAGGCCAGCAACTAAAAGTTCTGCGAATAGGTCACCCGATGGGCTGTCAGCCATTTTACGAAGACCAACATTGTTGCGAATTTGGTCTGAAGTACTTGTAGATTTGTTGTAACGATAACCAAAATCAACTGATGTAACGATACCGTCGAGGTAATAAACAAAATCAGTGCGAAATGCATCTTCTTGATTTTCAGTTGTGTCACGACCTTGGTTTACATCGCGTAAGACGACATTTGCAGGGTCGAGTAACTGTGAGCTGGTTGGCGCATTCGCTTCACTTTGGGCAATACCAAAGGATAAAGCACCACCACTTAAGTCATACTCAAAGGGGGTTCCATTTTCATTAGAGTCATTTGTAGCAACATTCGGGTTAATAAAATTCAATGTTGTATTGAAACTTGGAGTCGTTGAATCTGAACGAGATGTAGATGCTTCAACGCTAACAAATAGATCATCTCCTTGCCATTGGCCGCCTAAACGGAAAATCTGACTATCAGTTTGACGTGAGTTTGTATCACTTGAGAATCGAAGATTTGGATCTGCTCCGCCATCTTCTACTGGAATAACGCCCTTTAGGGCAGCCTCAATACTACCAAGGTCTTGACCGTCTAAGGTGCCAAAATGAATCGTTTCAAATTCCGTTGGAGCAGATACATTCCTAAGATCACTGACACCAGAGGCCTGAACACGAGAGCTTTCTTGACGGCAATCTTGATCATTTACAACAGCATCAAAGAAAAATTTTGTACTATCATTTGGCGCCCATTCGAGTGTACCTGCAAAGTTTACGGTTTCGGACTCGTAATTATCGTAATCTTGGATCAAGAACTGAATTGGTAGAAAGTCAAATGATTGAGCGCTTTGAGCTCCACTCTCGGCAGCTACAGAGTTATCTCTATCTGCACGAGGTCTAAAAGCCGTGACATCCTGCTCCGCATAACTTGCACTAAAAACAGCACCAAACTCACCTCCAGAAGATAGTTCCCAATTATCGCCCCATGATGCTGAGACTCTAGGCTTCATACCATCGGTAGATAAACTACTATCTTCACCTTGAACACGAATTGCAGCAAGTGTTTCATTGAGTTGTAGAGGGCGAATTGTACGTAGATTAATTGTTCCACCTACAGAGCCTTCGATGGTCTTCGCCTCCGGTGACTTAATAACTTCAACAGCAGAAATCATTGAGGCAGACACATCTTCAAAGCTAATGCCCGTGCGACCTGAACCTGAGCCAACAGTAGAGACACCATTTATCTCTGTTCTATTAGCATTAGTTCCCCTAATTTGAACACCTGTACCAACACCTGCTTGGCGAGTAATTTGAACACCAGTAACATTTTCTAGTACTTCAGCTAAGTTCTGATCTGGTAATTTACCTATGTCTACGGCTTGAATGACTTCAACTAAACTGTCCGCTGAGCGCTTTTCCGCTAGTGCGTTAGTAAGTGACTGTCTAATACCTGAGACTTCAATCACTTCAAATTCTTCTTCCGTTTTTGTTTGACTTGGTTCTTGCTGCGCAAATGCAACATTGAGTGTACTTGCTGAGAGTATCGCTAACGTAATACTAGAGAGTGTGTGTTTCATAGTGTTTCCTGTGTATTCAAACGCATGATGTAAATGATTGTTGTTGTAAAATTGCTAACCGCCCTACAAAAGGTTAACCAAATAATTACACTCACCACAAAAAAGAATCAACCTTTTGGTAATAACTTTATTTAAAAAATATTCAATAAAAATTATTACCAATATTTTTTACAACTAACAAAAACAAACAAGCAGATAAAAAACATAAACTTAAATGGTTTAGGTGTACGTAAAAACACATATCAATAACAATTTACATGTGATCTCCGTGTAAAAACACCTAAAAATTGGTTAACCAATAAGTTAGTGCAAAAAAAAAGAATCGAATTACGCTCTTTTTATACCTATGCGGTCGTAAATAGTATTTTTAACGCAAGAAGCGACTAGTTTTATACCTCAAAATAACATGTCTTAGTGTAGGCTGGTATTATCCTTAAATAATAGGTTAATACTTAAATATCACTCCAGTAAATAAGTGAGGACCATATTTATTTACGACACCATGGTTGCCTTAGTTAATTGTGTCTCCATTCTCATCGGTATTATAAGTATCAAAACAAGTGCTACCTTCAAACTCAATGTTTGCATAAGCGTATAAGTAGCCTAAGTTAATTCCACTTCAGTTATCCCAACGATAAATAATGAATGTTTCCAAAAAATACAAAGCGCTTTTATCATTTGGTGGTTTAGTCAGTTCGAATAGACTAACAAGCCCCAAATGCTAATCCGCGAATGAGTCCTAACATAACCTACTCTCTAAATTAGTTTATTCAAAAACAGTCTGATTAAACCCTTTTACTTGCTCAGGTGAGCCAATAATTACGGGTACTCGTTGATGTAAATTAGTTGGCATTATCGACATAATTCTCTGCCCTTGAGTAGTGGCTTGTCCCTGTGCATTTTCAATTAACATTGCCAATGGGTTTGCCTCATAAAGTAGTCGTATTTTACCATTCTCATTACCCACTCGGCGATCTGCTGGGTACATAAAAACGCCACCTCGCGTTAAAATCCGGTGTACATCTCCTACCATGGCTGCATTCCAACGCATAGCGCTTTTGTCAAATTGCTCATCAGCGTATAGAAGCTGGTCAAAGTAATGCTGTACCGTAGCATGCCAATAGCGATAATTAGCCATGTTTACAGCAAACTCATTACGTGTATTTGCAACCTGCATCTGCTGTTTTGTTAGCAAAAAGCCTCCATGGGTTAAATCCAAGGTGTAGCAGCGAGTTGGTCCGCCCGTACTCATAACCAATAACGTCGATGCTCCATATAAAACATAACCTGCGCATACCTGACTTTCACCAGCCTGTAAGAATTGTTCATCACTATCAAAAGGCACATCATCGCGTTTGCGATAAAAAGTAAAAATAGTGCTAATTTGGCCATTAACATCAATATTTGAAGAGCCATCAAGGGGGTCAAAAGCAACGATATAGTGGCCTTTAGCGTTACCAGCTACGGCATGATCTTCTTCTTCAGATGCAATAGCCGCAACCGATGCTTCTTCAAGTAACATGTCTTTAAGTAATTGGTTTGCGATTACATCGAGCTTCTTTTGCACCTCACCTTGGATATTTTCATCCAAGGTGGAGCCAAGTACCCCTGCCAACTCTCCCTGACTCACGCGAAAAGCAATTTCTTTACATGCCGCTAAAATAGTTCTGATCAGCATGATCAGCTCAGTCTCGACAGCATCTTTTTTTAATACGGGGATCAATCGTTGCATGGTAAGTACCTATTGATACAATTTAAATCACTAAAACACTGCAATAACCGCGCTGTCATTGCTTGCTCGCCTTGGTACAACCAAACTCTTGGATCATAATGTTTTTTGTTCGGTTTATCGTCGCCGTCTGGATTGCCAATTTGACCTTGCAGATAGGCACTATGTTGGCGGTAATAATTTAACACCCCATCCCAACATGCCCATTGTGTATCAGTATCGATATTCATCTTTACCACACCATAGCCTAGCGACTCAGTAATTTTTGCTGGTTCTGAACCGCTACCGCCATGAAACACAAAGTTCAAACTGTTATGTGGCAAATTAAATTTCTTGGCTACAAACTGCTGAGATTGTTTTAAGATAAGCGGGGTCAATACTACATTACCCGGTTTATAAACGCCGTGCACATTGCCAAACGAGGCGGCAATTATAAAATTAGGACTAATTTTACTGAGTCTTTCATAGGCATAAGCAACATCTTCTGGTTGGGTGTAAAGCGCTGAACTATCAAGGTGACTATTATCAACCCCATCTTCTTCGCCCCCAGTACAGCCCAGCTCGATTTCAAGTGTCATTCCTATTTTTGCCATACGAACTAAGTAACGTTCACATGTTTCGATATTTTCCTCTAAGGACTGTTCAGATAAATCAATCATATGAGAGCTAAACAAAGGTTTGCCCGTTTTTGCAAAGTAACGTTCTCCCTCATCTAGTAAGCCATCTATCCAAGGTAGTAATGATTTTGCGGCATGATCAGTGTGCAACATAACTGGCACACCATAATGCGCTGCAACACCATGCACATAGTGCGCGGCACTGACAGCGCCTAAAATCGCAGCATGTTGCGGTTCCAAGCCACAGTCTTTACCACAGAAAAATTGTGCGCCCCCATTGGATAACTGAATAATAACCGGAGACTGCGCCTTTTTTGCAGCTGCCAGTGTTGCATTGATTGATGATGTACCCACCACATTCACTGCCGGTAAGGCATAGTGGTTCTCTCTAGCATCATCGTATTGTTTTGCAACATCCCTACCAACAACCACCCCTGCTTTAACTGCTGTATCTACCAACGACATTTCAGCCTCCGTTATGCTTTATTCGCTGCAATACATGCATCGGTAATCGCTTGCCAGTTTTGTTGCTCAACCCATTGTTGTTTAGCGACCCACGTGCCTCCTACTGCAATCACATTATCTAATGCTAAATATTCATCTTTATTATGCTCATTCACGCCACCTGTTGGGCAAAAGCGAACATCTTGGAACACACTCGACACAGCTTTTAAAAACGCCGGCCCTCCTGATAAAGAAGCAGGAAATAGCTTTTGCTCAGAAAAGCCGGCCTCTAATGCCATTAAAATGTCTGCAGTATTAGACACACCGGGAACAACCGGTAAACCACAGTTTTTTAGCGCTTGAAGTAAGTTTGCTGACACAGCAGGTGTAACAATAAAATCTGCACCTGCTTTAATTGCTTGCTGTAGGATACCTTCGTTGATAACCGTCCCTGCACCAACCGTGAGTTGGGGCAATTGTTGTTTTATCGCTGAAATAGTCGCTAATGAAGCCTTCGTTCTAAGTACAACTTCAACCAGCCCTAGCCCTGCATCAGCCATTGCTTTGGCTATTTTTACCCCTTGTTCAGGTGTCTCAGCTTGAATAAGAGGCAGCAGTGTTTGCCCTGACATCAGTTCAGAAAAGCGGATCATGTTCGTTCTCTCTTTAAATTAATTGGTAAAGATCAAGTTGCTGCTAACGAGCAGTTAAAAGGTAGTTTTGAAATTAAGTACTCTGCATGGCCTTCACAAAGTGTTCTTTTGGTGTAATTGCTCCTGGCTGCTGGATCACCACAGCAGCGGCTTTTGCAGCAAGCTGTACAGCTTTATGTTCATCCATACCTGCCATTCTGGCACCTAGGTAAGCACCATTAAATGCATCGCCTGCTGATGTGGTGTCGACAACATGTGTAACTGGTGTAATTTGATGCTCAAACAATTGACCATTTATTTTTGTAAAGACAGAGCTTGGGCCATTTTTAACAACGACTTCTGAGATATTAAATTGCGCTAAATAGTCCATAACGGCTTGTGCGCTATGAAGCTCATAAAGTGCCGTTAAATCTTCAATACCTGGTAGACAAATATCAGCTAGTTCGAATGCAATAGTGTATTGCCCTTTAGTTTCTTGTTCACTCTGCCACAACCGGGCTCGATAATTGGGATCAAAAACGATTTTAACGCCCGCTTTTTTTATCCGCTGCACGATTTGCCAAAATAAATCTCGGCTTGCTGGTTCAATGACAGCCAATGAAATACCCGAGATAAACAGCATATCTGCACTGGCTAATTCTTCTTCAACACTTGGGTTAAAAAAATCCACCACTTTACGGGCTGCTGAGTCATGTCGCCAGTAGGTAAAACTGCGCTCCCCTTGCTCATCAGTTTCAATGTAGTAAATACCGGGTACTTTATTAGCATGTGTGAAGACAAGCTGTGTCGCTAGGCCTTCTTCGACAAATCGCTGCCGCATTTTAATACTGAGCGCATCCGTACCGATAGCACTTACAACCCCACATTCAAGTGAGCTAAAACAACGCTTTAAATACACCGCTGAATTATAAACATCGCCAGCAAATGATTGATTTAGCGTGCTATCTGAAATAGCTTTTAACTCAACCATGCATTCACCCAAAAAGAAGATTTTTTTCATTATTTTATCCTGTAATTAAAAAGGCTTTTTAGAGAATCTAAAAAGCCTTTATTTGGGTTACTTTTTACTGCTTAGTGGTTCAATTTTTGGGATCAATAGCCAAACAGCCAACATCGCAATAATCGCAAGCGATGCGCCAATCACAAATGCAGGTGTGTAATTACCGCCGGCAGTTAAGTAAGGCACCAATGACGTTAGACCTACAGCACCTAGTTTTGCAGCCATACCAGAAATACCCGATAAGGTGCCGACTGCTTTTTTCCCTAATAAGTCACTCGGTAGCGTTTGCACATTACCACTGGCTGTTTGAAAACCGAATAAAATCACAGCCATAATCAATACAGCTACTACGGGCGCGCCTGGGTTTGCCATGGCAATTAAGGCTGGCAACATAATTAAGCAGCCTAATGTAATGGTGAGCTTACGTGTTTTATCCGTGCTCCATCCGGCTTTTAAACGGTTTTGCGCAAGTAAACCACCAAACCATGCACCAAACATAGCGCCTACATAAGGCACCCAACCATAAATTCCAATTGACTTAACATCCATGCCATAGACTTCATTGAGGTAAATTGGGATCCAAAAAACAAACAACCACCAAATAGGGTCAATTGCTGCTGATGCAATGATAACGCCCCAGCTTTGTTTACGACTTAAAAGCTCAGTCGTGCTTGGGTTGTATTCTTCATCATTGGTGTTATCGGCTGTAGACTGACGTTGGCCGGTTAAGATGTATTGCTTTTCTTCTTCGCTGATCCATGGATGAGAGCCTGGTGGAGCTTTCACTAGAATAAGCCAAGGCACTAGCCATAAGAAGCCCATAACACCTACCACAACAAACACCATTTGCCAGCTAAAGTAGACAGTCAAATAAGCAATAAGAGGGATTGCAATAATGCCGCCAATTGCAGCACCAGAGTTAAAAATTCCTTGTGCTAAGGCACGTTCTTTAGTTGGAAACCATTCAGCATTGCCTTTTGCAGCTCCCGGCCAATTCCCAGCTTCTGCAACGCCTAAAATAGCGCGAAAAAGACTTAAGCTCATTACTCCTTGGGCAAATGCATGAGCCACGGTTGCTAGCGACCACACACCTATTGATAAAACAAAACCAAAGCGCGTACCAACCCAATCAAAAATTTTGCCAAAAATTGCTTGCCCAAATGCATAAGCAAATACAAAAACAATCGAAATATTGGCATAAATTTGCTTTCGCTCTAAAGCTGATTCATCAGGAAACAGTTCTTCAACAATATCAGGCCATAGCACACTAAGCGCTTGTCTATCGATATAATTGATAATAGTTGCCAGTGCTATTAGAGCAATTACCCACCAGCGTAAACCTTGAAGTTTCATATTATTCATCCTCTAAAAAGTCTTCACGAGCAGGGCTAAAGGTATCAATTAAAATACCGCCCGTTGGGCAAGTTGCACCGTGATCTGCAAAAGGAGGAATAAAACAGCTATCACCTGCTTTTAATACTTTGGTAACACCATCAATATTAAAATGAAATTCACCTTCAACAACATAAGTAACTTGTGAATGACGGTGAGCATGGTTATAGCCAATAGCGCCTTGTGCAAACCAAATTTTAACGGCCATTAGTTCTTCGTTATAACCAAGCATTTGACGTTTTAGGCCATTCCCTAGGTCTTCAACTTCAGCGTCGCTTGCAAATGTAAAATGTTCACTTTGTTTAGTCATGGCAACTATTCCTAAATGTTGGTCATCAAATAAACGCCTAAGTGACCGTCTAATGAATATGATTGATTTTTATATTTAAATGATCTTTTACTAGCGCCTTTGTTGTTATTAATGGCAATTAAATAAGGCTTATCTGCCACAGTTAACCGCGAATTCAAGTCCGAAGTGCACCACTCGCTAAATTAGGCTGCTTTGCGTAATTCATCGAATATTACCGCTGGTTGCCTAAACCCTAGACATTTTCTCGGCCTCGCATTGAGCGCCTTTTCTATGTGCGCAATTTGCTTATCTGTCACCGTTCGTAAATCAGTGCCTTTGCGAATATATTGACGCAACAAGCCATTAAAGTTCTCATTTAACCCTCTTTCCCATGATGAGTAGGGGTTAGCAAAGTAGATGTCGGTTTTTAGCTTGTCTGAAACATGCTCATGTTCACAAAACTCACTCCCGTTGTCTGCGGTTATCGTATGAACATGGCGTCGATAGCGCCACAGCATACCTATCATTGCTCTGCTCACTTGCGCTGCACTTTTTGCTGGCACTTTGCGTATCAGGTAAAACTTACTTGTACGCTCGACTAAACTAACGATTGCTCCCGTACCATGCTTGCCAAGTACTGTATCCGCTTCCCAATCACCAAATCGTGTCTTAGTGTCAACAATCGCAGGTCTATGTTCAATGCCAACACGATTTGGGATGATGACACGTTTGCTTCGGCTGCCTTTACGATAACGTCTGTGCCCTTGTCGCAGATGTTTGTATAGCTTGCCACCACTCAATTTATCTTTTTGAATATAGCCATAAATCCATTCATGACTCACAGGATGCCCGATAATTTTGCTTACACCCGCAACCTGCTCAGGGCTCCATTTTTGCTCCAATCCAAACTCAACGAACGCAATTGTAAGTGCTGGCATGGAATACTTGGCAGCTAGATGTTTTCGTTTACATGCCTTTGAATGTGCAACCTCAGGCAAGTAATGACTTCGAGTACTATTGCGCCTAACTTCACGACTTATAGTGCTGTGGCTCACTTTTAGCCTTTTCCCTATCTCTCGATAGCTAAAACCCTCGCGTAAGTAGGCCTCAATCTGGTATCTTTGCCCTTCGATCAACTGCTTGTAACTCATGGTATCTACTCTTGTTTTTTGGCGATTACAGAGTACCACCAACAGGCAGTTGATCTCTTCTCACCGTTTAACCATGAGTGGTGCACTTATTATCTGAATTCGGGACTCAATAAGCGTAAGCTCCCCCTGTTGTGTGTGAGACAAGGCAGATAATCGGCTTTGTGCAACGAGGGTATATTCTTTGCTCGGGTTATATTCACCATGAGGCTCTAGTATTGAAATAAATTGATGCCTATTTACACCTTTCACTCGGCGGATAAAACCATGTTCATTACGTAGATTGAAATTAGGATCGTTTGCACCAACTTGCGTGAATAAAAACGACTCTTCGCCATTCACTAAGCTTGATAAAGTATAAAAGCGGCCATTTTCATTTAACCATGTGACCTTAGCTAACCCCTTCTCAGGACGAGCTTGCGCTCTTAACCAAAGATGTTGATAACCATTCTTTTTACCCAGCGCCGTCATCTGTTGACTCTGCGTATTTAAATCAAAATTACTATCGATAAATTGCCCTTTATAATGCAAAGGCAAATCTAGTTGGTGAGGTTGTGATGCGTTGACACTGTATAAATCAATAGCAATAGTACTACCTAGTTCTTTAAGTTCGACCAAAGCAAGCGTTCTCTCAAGCTCAACCTCTTCGTAAGCTGTATTTATTTGACCACTCGATACACTGCCGTATTCCGAGGTTTCAAAGAAATTTAGCGTTGGAGCATGTTTGTTTCCTTGCTTTACATCTGAATTAAAATGACTGATTTCGTCCACAACGACTGTATTATGCGCTACGGTTTGTTTTGCATAGCTGTTATTTTCCGGTAAGTAACGACCCCCAAATTTGGCTTCAACATTTAAAAAACGCGCAGCACCATAATCAGAAACAATTTCTTGTCCCTTGTCATAAAACTGCCAGGTTAACTTATCGAAGTGGCCATGCCCTAATCCCTGAGAAGCAGGTTTAAAGAGTAATGCCTGTTCGCCATTGGGTTTGCTGCGCATGATCACAAGCGCCCCTTCATCTCCTTGGCTGCCATCTCCAAATGCGACGGACCTGAACTGATAGGGTGTTGCTAATCCTTCATCTAACGCATTTGCAACCTCTAAACCATCTCCCGAAAGAATAATTTGCCCTTGTTGTTGAGCAATATCTAAGTAGCCTGTATCACCCGTTAAACCGTAAGCAACCGTCACACCATGCACAAGTTCAATGGTGTCGATCCCTTTGCTCTTAATTGCATCATTAATCGGAAAAAACAAACCGTTATAGCTTAGTTGAATTGTAGTATCTATGGCTTTTAGCAAAATGCCATCACGATAGTGTGCAATTTTTCGCTCAGGTTCGTTATGTGCAATAGCTTGGGCAAACGTAACAAAAGGGAGTAACGCAAAGCGCTGGTAATAGGGTATTCGTTATAATACCCCTGAGGTGAAAAAAGCATATCAAGCTGCTTTAAGAAGCCACCTTTACCTGATTTATCTAAATCATACAGCGCCTTTTCAACCCACTGTGGCTCACCTAACACGTAGCCTGCCATGCCAACTCCAGCTGTAGCCCAAGTGCCGTGATTATGTACTTTATTAAAAGTAGAAGGCTGTCCTTGTGATAAAAAGAGTGCCACAGGTCTTAATAGCTTATGCTCAATGTCATTAATGTCTTGATCTGTTAGTGTCTCAACGATCAAATCATAAGCTTGAATTGTGTATACCAACCACATAGCTTCATTTAAGCTTTGCCAAAATAATTTTCCTGGGTTTTGCGACTTAACTTTACGTTTGGGGTGCACATCTAACGTTGGATAGAGTGCGGCATATTCAAGTAACATATCGCGCACAAAATCGGCATATTTTTGCTCTTGGCTTAACTGGTAAATTATGCCAGCGCCATACATCAGCTGATAATTCTTTTTATGACGCTCATGGCTATAACCACCGCCACCATCTTTAGGTAACGGCACAACAATCCCAAAAGCAAGTTGCTGATCTACTTGTTGCTTTAGCTCAAGATACCGATCATTAAAGCGACCCGATTGGTTAAGCGCACTGCGCATCTTCTCAACATCAGATTGGGTGATTACTAAATTTGGGTGCGTCGCAAAAGCACTGCATGTGGTAATAGCCAGAGCAGTTACCGCTATTTTTAAGCCTGTGTAAAAATTAAATATTTTCATGCTTGCTCCCTACTTCTGAATCACTTGGTTATTTTTTAAAATAGCCGTATGCGAGCCTGCAATATTTAGCTCTTTAATGTGTGGTTTTGCTGTATTAGTGAACGTGTTTGAGATAATACGCGTTTGCGGTTCACCAACTGTATGTTCAACGACAATCGGCGCAGAATTGGTAAACGCGTTCTCGGCGATTTCGGTAACTTGCACACCATGTAAGTAAACACTGGCATTAGTTTTATTTCGCTTACCTAAACCCACTGAGTTCAGTGTATTATTCTTTAACAAAAAGTGTGGACCAAACGTACTTTCATCAGTGCCGCCACGATAAAGCTTAACTAGCGCACCGCTAACATTATCAAAATGGTTATTTGTTAAGGTGACATACTCTGCGTTATACACACCTAAGTTTTCAATCTCGCTGTCAAGGCGCAAGATATCACCAGTAACCTGACTAAACTGGTTATAAATTAAAGTGATTTCATCCGCTAGTGCACCTTTACCCGTTTTAAAAAAATCAAAGGTATGATTAATATCTAAATTAATTAATTGGCAACGCTCCATAATCAAACGGTAGTTTTCAACCATGCCCCATTTTTTAGTACGAATAACCGAATTACCCGCTGAGTCTGGGCTGTTTTTACCAGATATAACTAACCCTTCTAGCTTTAAACTGCCGCCATCATGAATTTCGAACAAACTAGAGCGCTCAAAAGTCAAATTCACAGCGCCATCTTGAGCCGCCTTAAAAGAAAGGGTTTTATCAATCACGACCAGTTTTGCGAGGTCATAGTCTCCTGCTGATAGTTCAAGTACATCACCAGAGTGCGCTTGTTCAATTTTAAGCAGGAGATCCTTCGCAGAATTTTCGACTCGATGGGTTTTTCCCGAATCAAAAGCCACAATTGCAGGGCTTTTAGGGTACCAGCTCACTCCTGTGTCTGCTTTTTTCAGTACAGTTAAATCAGCCTTAGCACCCGCAAAAACTGACTCTGAAACAGGGTAAAGTAAGCCCGCTTTATTACGCTTTAACTTAACTTGCTGTTGCTTTACTCCCTTGCTAAGCGATGGTAATACGGCTGTATTGGCAATGTTTTTACTAAACTTAATGCCACTAATATCATCAAAAGCTGTGAACGGTTGCTGCGAGTCGTTAATGATCAGGTTATTGTTCATCACACTATTAATTGGTACAGCACTGCGTTCAGCATCACTGCCAGCAGCAAGCTGAATATGTTCAACATTTATAAAGGTATTGTTTTCAATTTGCGCATTTTCAACTTGGTGATAGCGGTTAATGGGTGAATTAGGCACACCATTCATCACCGTAAAGCCACTGCCAAAACGAAATCCCGTTAATCCCTCGAGATAATTATTACGAATAATGTGATCTTTGTTGATAACGCGAATGCCGCCAGTATGCTCTACACCATTACCGAAAAAAATATTTTCTTCGATGATATTTCCATTCCCATGACGCAGTGTAAGTGTGCCGCGAGCTTCATAAAAAATGTTATTTCGAATATGGTTCTTACCTGATTTAATCGAAATGATTTCGACCTCACCATTGGTTTGTTCAAAATAGTTGTTCTCAACTAATGTGTGCGAATCGGACAACGAGTAGTGGCTCGTCCCTATACGTAACGTTTCTCCACCGTTAGAGCCAAATACAGGACGATAGCCAAAATAGTTATGGTCAATTTGATGATAATTCTGCTGACTTTGTTCAGAATTCAACCGAACCGCAACTGTCACTCCTTTATTTCGTTTACCTTCTAAGTGGTTGTGATCAAAACGGTTATGCTGACCATAAAGCGCTACCCAATAATCAGATTCGCGCTTATCTGGGTTGTTATAATTATCGATTACCATTTCAGAGACACGCGAATTAAATGCGAGTTCTTTACCATTACGAAACTCAATAACCGCGGATGTCGGGGTATAACCATTTTTAAACACAATACGCTGGCATGCAAATACTGCCCTGCTAAACGAAGGTTTGACTGCCCAGATAAAATAACCTTACCTTTAGTTTGCGGCTTTAATCTAATCGGTAATTGTTTAGAGCCTTGACCAGATAAAACAATTTCGAAGTCATGCCACACCCCATTTTGTAAAATTACGGTATCACCTGCTTGTAACGTGTTGGCTATTTTTGCGTAAGCTTGTTTGTTGTCTATTAAGTAGTCTTTGGCTGCAATCGTTGTCGAAAAACAACCAAGAATAACTAGGCTAAGCTTTATTATATTTAGTTTAATCAATCGCATAGTTAACTCATTTTTACTGATATTTCGACGAAAAACGCCATCAGCTTTATTATGTGTGTTCAGACGCTTCACGATGTGAAGCGCTTTGGCAAATGGCTTTACTTAACTAAGCTTTTGAAATAATCAAAAATCTCAGGCACATTGCCTTGACCCATTCCCGCATCAAATGCAGCTTGCAAGTTCGCCGATGAGCCTTCAGCAATTTTTGACACAGTGCCAAGATCCTCTACCATCTGTAAAAAGTAACCTAAGTCCTTATTTGCATTTGCAATTGAAAACCCAAGATCACTCACTCCATCCACCGCATAGTTTTTACAAAAATGCATAAAAGGTGAATTTGATGGTCCCGTAGACATAATGTCGAAAAGTTGTTGGCGATTTACGCCGGCACGATCAGCAACAGCAAATGCTTGAGACATCGCACATACCGTTGTCATACCCATAAAGTTATTAATTAACTTTGTTGTATGACCTGCGCCAAGCTCCCCTAAATGGAACACATTTTCACCTTGATCATCTAATACAGGCTTCACTTTATTAAACGTCTCTAAGTCACCTGCAGCCATAATATTCAATAAGCCATCTTTTGCATGCGCTGGAGTACGCCCTAAAGGTGCATCAATCATACCTACGCCTTTTGCAGCAAGGTCTTTACCAATTTTCTTAGTTGAGGCAGGAATTGATGTACCAAAATCGATTAAAACGAATCCTTCTTTTAATCCATCCAATAAACCTTCATCTGAATAAACTACTTTTTCCACGATATCTGATGTTGTCAAGCAAAGCATAACAATGTCTGAAGCAGCGGCTAACTCTTTACCTGTCGATACTGTTTGAGCACCTCGCTCTACACATTTTGTAACGGCTTCTTTATTAAGATCCATCACAATCAACTGATAGCCTTTGTTTTGTAGATTCTCGACCATATTGCCACCCATTAAGCCAATACGATAAAACCAATCGTTGGTTTTGACATGTAGAACTCCTAAATAAATTGACACTTTTGAATGAAGTTAACCATTTCGAAAAGTGCGCCTAGTTAAATTTTTTAAATCTCACAGCACTACATCTTAATAGCAGCACTTACACAAACTGGCACAACAAGGTTACCAATAACAACATAAGTTATTACCAATAAATTGCATTGCCAACCAATTGGCGTTACAAAAAAAGAAAAGAATATTGACCAATATTCAAAAAAGTCTGTCGCGATAAAAGTAAAAGCTATCAAGTAAAATTATTTACTAACTTAATTAGTTAATTTTATTAGATTATTTTATTATTTACGGGAATTGATAAGTTTGAGAAAATTTTGAGATGAGCGTGCAACATAAAAACACAAAATTGGTAAGAACACTAAAATCATCTTTGTGACCAATCATGCCAACCAGCTTAAATTAGTAAACAAATTTGAAGCATTTAAATATTATTGAAAACAGCAAAAAGCGTCGTGACTAGTTGTTTCAACAATTCCACTGGTAATCCTGTAATCATTTTTAACGTAGGCGGTAATGGTTAAAATATAAGAGTAACTAAAGCTATGTCGCCCGCATGGACGACACACATTTATTAATTAGGGCAATTACCTAATTCATAATACCCAGCACTAGTTTGCGCTAAGGTACTGGTATAAAAGGTGTTATAAAGACCTAGGTTATCACCTGAGCCCACTGCATAGGCGTAAGAGCCATTCGTGGTTGCGCGATTTGCTTGCACATGTGCATAGTTGCTAGAGGTGGTTTCAGTGCATTGGTAATCACCATTCGGGGTTGAGTCACACGCATCACCCACACCATCTGCATCACTATCCAGTTGATCACTATTGGTCACCAGCGGGCAGTTATCTAGGCTATCACTAACACCATCGCTGTCAGAGTCACTCGTTTCACCATCAGGAGTGCTGTCACACACATTACCAATCCCGTCATTATCGTTATCAGCTTGATCAGCATTCGCTACATTCGGGCAATTATCTGCGCCGTCGAGCACACCGTCGTTGTCTGCGTCATTAGTCGGTTCGGTGGTGGTTTTGCATGCCTGTAATGGCCCTGCACAACTTGAATCATCATCAGCGATCCATTGACATTGATTGGTACCCGCTGAATACTCGCGCATAGTAAAGGCAGCGGTTCCAAACGCTAAATAACAGGCAGAGTAACCTTCGCCCCAGCTAATATGGCCTTCGTTGATATGAAGATTGTAATCGCCTGTCACGCCAGCATCGATGACAAAACTAATGTTATCTGTTGATGTCAGCGCAGTATCATCAGTTGCGGTGATCACTACGGTATTATTGCCACCAGCCAGATTGCATTGTTCAGCAAAGTACTCAAGCCCATTCACTGTAGCTGTCACATCACCATTGCTAAAACTGACCACGACAGTACTTAAGTTTTGATTATCATCAATCACCGTTCCCGTCACTGTAGCGCACTGCCCGTTTACACTTGCCGCAGTATCACTCAGTAGCGGTGCTGTAGCTGCAGGCTCTGGCCCGACACGTACCGTAAGATTAGCTTCATCACCTTGTTTCGCTTCATTATCTGTGGCACTGACACGCACTTCATAAAGTCCATCGCTGAGTACGCTTGTCACCCCGCTAAAGCTATTATTCGCATCGACTTGTACGTTCAGTGATTCAATTAAGCTTGCCGCGCCACTGGCTAGGCTATACACGTTTATATCAACATTGGTTACATTGCCTTCTGGGTCGACTGCACTGCCTGTAATGGTGAGCTGGTTATTACTGACTGTGGCAGTTAAATTACTAATTTCAGGGCCTGCATTACGATCAACTCGTTTATTATTAGCCGCAAAGTACTCACCGAGATAGGTTGCAAAATTAATACTGTTTGCCGCCACATAATCGCCAGACGCACCTTGTCCGCCCGACCACGAGTGATCCAAATTATTAAACCACAGCATAGCAACCCGATTGTCTTGCCAAAGTGACTGCTCAGCAGTGCGTGTTGCATCATCACTTATGGTCGTTGTGCCTGAAAGTTGATTAACCTCATAAAGGGCAGCAAAGCCATCTGCGTTTTGCTGGTTATAACAGGTATTGACTGTGGTATCGGCAGTACCATGACCAATCACCGCTATTTGTGTGGCAAAATGATCTTTATAACTGCCAGCATAGCTTTCACAGCGGGATACAAAGGTGTTTTCAGACACTGTTTCACAGGTCGAAATTGCCCCACTTGAACTTGTGCCGATGGTTGGCCCAGCGCTTGGTGCAACCCCAGCAAATACATCAGGCGCTACACAAGCCGTTTGAGCAGCCATTGCAGCCCCAGATGATAAGCCTGCAATATACACTTGTTTAGGGTCAATATTACGCGTTGCATCAGAACTTAATACATTGGCTAAATTAATTAAATTTTTATAATCACCAGAGCTGCGATTGATTGCTCCTTGCCAATATGACCAGCAGCTATAGCCTGCTTTATTCATCGCATCAGGAACGGCTATTACCATGCCATGGGCTTCGGCTGCATCTTCAAGTTTCGCAGTTAAGTAGTTATTAATGGGTTGCACGCAGCCATGCAGTACCAGCATCAAAGAATGGCCATTGCCTATGCTTGATTGCGTATCAGGAGTGTAAATATGAACATTATTAAAACCGCCAATGCTGACATTTTGCTGCCAACTCCCTGCAAAACTTGGCTGCGAGAAAATAGCAGCACAGAGCACTGCGAGCGGAGTAAACGACGCTGATTTTCGTTTACATAATTGTGTTACTTTTTGCATATATCGCCTTTATAGTCGTTATCATTGTTGTCTGTCAGTTGATGACTAACTCAATGTAGTAGAACTATTCAAAAAGCGACCTATAACTATAGTGCTATACATCTATTGCAAAACAAACCAAAAGCACCACAACCTGATTTATTGTCATTTACGAAACTTAAGCCAGTTTCATTAACAAAGCCAACGTAACTCGTTGGCTTTGCTTTTGCTAAGGAGTCGGCTTAAAAATTAAACCCAACTGATAGCCAATAACGGCGACCATCTTCAACATATCCGTATTCAGCTTCGGTGATTTCTTTGTCAAACAGGTTATAAACACCAAACCCTAACTTAATGCTGCGGCTTAAATCATAGTTACCACCGATATCAGCCAAGGTGTAATCTGGCGCAATTAAGCTGTCTTGTGACGGACCTGTTGTCGGCTGACTTTCTTCACCACGGTAATGTACACGCAACCAGGTGCCTAGTTTATCAACCGGGCGCCAATTAACTGAAGTTTGTAAAATATGCTTTGGTAATTGGTTAAGTGGGCTGCCTTTGTATTCACCGGTTTTTTGCTCAGAATCGGTGTAGGTGTAGTTGGCACTAACATCAAGCTCACTAGTAATGTCGTAAGATACTGATAACTCAAAACCTTGTGTAACAAACATCATCCACATTGACATAGGTCGTTGGCATCGAACCAAACTGGTTTGGTCCATCAGTACACTGGGTGAGTGGGCACGAAATACGGGTAATTTTATCTTCAAACTCGTTGTAAAATACGGTGCTTGAAAGCGATAAATCACGGTTTGCATCGTAATAGATACCCATTTCGTAGTTTACAGATTTTTCAGGGCTTAAATCTGGGTTACCGTAAATATTACCACCTCGGCTCACTTGCCCCCACGTTGCAGTAGATTGACGAATATTCGGCGCTCTAAAACCTGTAGAGATACCGCCTTTTACCGTCAACGATTTAGTTGCTGTATACACACCATACAAACGTGGGCTGAAATGGCCTGAAAAATTGCCATCATGGTCATAACGAAGACCGGTAGTGAGTTTAAATTGCTTGGTTGCTGCCCACTCATCTTCTGCAAATACTGACCACTGCTCGTTCTCAACATGGGTTAAGTCACTTATGCGGTTACTGGTGTAATCGTCCAGCTCTTCCTTTAAATATGACGCCCCAAATGCAGCATTATGATTGGTAAAAGGTAAAGTCCAACTGGTTTGCGCATCGGTATTTTCGACATACATTTCGCGAGAGGTATTATCGAATTTATCGTACTTTAGGTAACTGCGTGATGAGCCAAAATCATAAAAACCATTATGGCTTAGTGAATAGCTCTCTTGGTCATACTCTGTGGTTGATGACTCAGGACAGCCATTTCGACCACAGCTTTCGCCTTCAGCTAAAGGAGCAACCGTTTTGCCTAATGTTTCGTCGAGTTTTTGTTTTGCAGAGCCTACTTCAAGCATGATTTCGTGGTTATCAGAAGGCGTTAAGATGAACTTAGCTTTGATATTACTTTGCTCTTTGCCACGAAAACCTGCTTCAAAATCGTCTTCGTCACGCTTTGAGAATTGACCAGATAACTGCATACCTAATAACTCAGGAATTAAGCCACCCGCTGTGAAAAAGCTACCTTGATTGATATTGCCCGATTCACTTGATTCTTGAATGGTGCTATCTAAGCGTAGTTCACCGTACCATTTTTCTGGTGTTTTACGGGTAATAATATTGATAACCCCACCGATTGCATCTGAGCCATATAATGACGACATAGGGCCACGGATAACCTCGATGCGCTCAATCGCTGAGATAGGCGGAGTCCATGCTCCTTCAACACCAGGGCCATCACTATTTGGGCGGGTTTCACGAGAGGTTTGACGCTGGCCATCAATTAAAATCAAAGTATATTGACTTGCCATACCACGAAGACTGATATCTTTTCTGTCGCCACCACCTGTGACAACCACACCAGGAACATCTGTCATTGCATCGGTTAGATCACGATAAAAACGCTTTTCGAGTTGCTCACGATCAATAACACTGATGCTGGCTGGTGCCTCTTTAAGCATCTGCTCATAACCTGAAGCAGAAACTACAATCACTTCCATGTCTTGCTTTTTATCATCTGCATTTGCAGAATAAGACAAACTAGCCAGTATAGCTGCCGTTAATGGTAAAATGTTCGTAACAACCCTCGTCATAATAATACTCCGTGACATTTTGTTTATTAATGATAATAATTAGCGTTTGCATACTAATAAGAAGTCCCGATTTTCACAATTTACGATTTCTTAAAACTGAATTAAGAAGGCCTGAACTATGAATTCCAAGCTGATAAAAACACTACGCGTTTTTTCTCGTACTGTAGAGACAGGCAATATGAGCGGTGCAGCTGCAGAGTTATCGATGACCACATCGGCTGTGAGTCAACACATTAAGCAATTAGAACAAGAAATCGGATTAAGCCTATTTAACCGCAGCCCACGCGAACTTACCTTAACCGAAGCCGGCCACCTGTATTATCAAAGCTGTTTAAAAATGCTGGCACTAGCTGATCAAGCCAGTACGCAATTACAACATTTGCAAAATAAGCCCAGTGGCGAGCTTAAATTAGTGGCGCCAGTGGGTTTTGGTGGAGGATTATTAAGCGAGCCGTTGGAGCGCTTAATTAACGAATTTGATGATTTACGTATTCAGTTAATTTTGACTGACGAGCCAATTGATATGATTAAATGCGGCGCTGACTTAGCAATCGCTATTGGCCCATTAACAGATTCCAACCTAGTAGCAAGGCAATTAGCAACGTGGCCACTAAAGTTGTGCGCCCATAAAGATCATCCAATTAGTCAAATAAAACAGGCTCGCTGGCAAGATCTCAACCAGTTTGCCAGAATTGGACACAGTAATGCTGACAGCAACGCATTTAACCCTTCTACATTAGAAAGCAAGCCACTGCCAAAGGCTAAAATTACAGTGAACAACATGCAAAGTTTAATCAAACTTGTGATTGATGGTGTTGGCTATGGCGTGTTACCCGAGCCAGAAGTTAGGCATTTACTAAAATCGAAAGAACTGGTTGAAATAGCACCTGAATGGGCAATGCCAAACTATACTGTTTATGCTGTAACACCAGCCAGAGACAGTTTAGCGGCAAAAACAAGAACTGCCATTGATACTTTAAAACTATGCTTTAACCATGTGTCTAAGCAAGTTGAATTAGTTGATTAAGACTCATAAAGGATAATAGCCATTTGCAATATGCAGATGGCTATTATCCAACTTAGCGTTAACCTAGCGCCAGCCAAACGCCTACACCCATCATAAGCGCGCCAGCAATACGGTTTAACCACTTCACATTATCGCCTTTATCTAAAAACAGCCTTAAGCTTTTACCGCCTGTTGCGTAAATCAACATACAGATAAATTCGCTCAGCATAATAATGCTCACTAATACCGCAAGCTGAGGAGCAACCGCTAAGTCAACATTAATAAACGGAGGGAGTAAAGAAATCATAAATGCCCACCCTTTTGGGTTTGCAATGGCAGTGATATAACCCTGCGAAAATAATTGCCCGCGGCCAATTTGTTGCTGTGTATCATCGTTAGGTTTAAAGCTGGTTTTAGCGCGCCACATATTAACACCTAAGTATATTAAGTACGCGCCACCTAGGTATTTTAAAAAGACAAATAAGTCAGGGTAATTAAGCATAATACTGGCAACCCCAATCACCGCTGCAATGGCTACTGTGGCAACCCCTAACACCTCGCCGACCATCATCCACAGCGTACGTCTAACGCCCACACTCATCCCTAACGTCATGGCGAGCGTCATACACATACCAGGTGTAATCGAAACAAAGAAAAAGGTCGGAATAAAAACCGCGAGTACTGCTAAATCGAGCATAAATGCAATCACATGTTTATTGCTTAAAAAGAGAAAGCGATTAAATCACATTCACTTAAATAAGCAAACAAACACGCGATTGCTAACAGGCTTATAAAAACATACCGCCTGATGCTTCAATGCGTTGCCCGGTCACCCAACGGTTTTCATCACCGAGTAGCTGCGCAATCATAGGACCAATATCATCAGCTTGGCCAACGCGTCCCATGGCTGTAAATGAACTGACCAATTGAGCAACATGCTCATTATCACGGACTGCACCGCCACCAAAATCAGTGGCAATTGCGCCTGGTGCGACGACATTCACGGCAATATTGCGAGCAGCAAGTTCTTTTGCCATGTATTTGGTTAATACCTCAACGGCCCCTTTCATGGTGGCGTAGGCCGCTTTTCCTGGTAATGCAAAACGTGTCAGCCCTGAAGATAAGTTAATAATACGCCCGCCATCATTGATCATCTCATGCAGTGTTTGCGTTAAGAAAAACACCCCTTTTACATGTACATTCATCAAATTATCAAACATAGCTTCGCTGGTATCAGCAAATGCACTATCACTGCCATGGCCTGCGTTATTAATTAAATAATCAAATCGAGATGTTTGCCATTGTGTTGCCAAGGTACTTTCAAGTGTTTGTTTAAATTCAGCAAAACCTAAAATATCGCTCACATCAAGTTGAATGGCGACGGCTTTTGCCCCTAGCGCTGCAACTTCTTCTACAACTTGCTGCGCTTCATTTTTATGGCTTCTGTAAGTAAATACGCAATCAATGTTCTTACGTGCCAAACTTAAAACCGTATTTTTACCTAAACCGCGATTACCACCTGTGATCACTGCAATTTTGTTGCTCATCGTGCTTACCCTTTTGCTTTGAAGTAATTGTGAGCAATCAGTATATTTACACTGCAAAACCAGATAAACCATGTAAAATTGAATTAACTGTTCGCAAATAACAAACAATAATGAATGAACTAAATGCCATGAAAACCTTTGTTCAGGTTGCAGAGCTAAAAAGCTTTTCGGCTGCAGCACTTTCACTGAGCATGCCTAAATCATCTGTTTCGCAGTTGGTCAAACAACTCGAAGATACGTTAGGTGCTCGGCTTCTAAACCGCACAACAAGACGAGTTACGCTGACCAATGAAGGCACTGTGTTTTATCAGCGCTGCAAAGATATGCTTGCTGATATAGACGAACTACAAACCCTATTTCATAAAAAAGACGAAGCGTTATCAGGGCGTCTTAGAGTAGATATGCCACAGCCAATTAGTCGGCGCTTAGTGCTACCGAATCTAGACAGCTTTTTATCTGCACACCCGCAATTAGAGATTGAATTGAGTAGTTCTGACAGACGAGTTAACCTAATTGAAGAAGGCTTTGATTGTGTAGTGCGAGTCGGTAATTTAGAAGACTCATCGCTGATTGCGAAAAAAATTGGCCACTGCCCTATGATTAACTGTGTAAGCCCAGGTTATATTAAAAACTATGGCAACATCACTGAACTTAGCGATTTAGCCGAGCATTACATTGTTCGCTATAGCCAAACACTCGGCCAACTTGACCCTGGCTTTGAATACCAAGATACGCAAGGCGATTGGCAAACCCTGACCATGAAATCACAGCTCACAGTCAACAATACTGATGCTTATAAAGCAGCGTGTTTAGCTGGGCTTGGTCTTATTCAAGTGCCTCGTCATGGAGTTCTTGACGAGCTTAGTCGTGGTGAACTTATCCAAGTTTTGCCTGACTATAATTTGCCGCCCATGCCTATGAATATCGTCTACCCAAATCGACGCCATTTACCAAGGCGTACCCGAGTGTTTATTGATTGGTTAAGCGAGCAATTAAAACCGATTACCCATAGCTAAGATACTTGCTATGTGCGCTTCAGTTTAACTACCTTTAATTACAGACAGCAGGAGTTGATCAATTTCATTATTCACTCCACCAACGCTACTATTGTTTAATATTACATAACCAATATTTTTATCTGTCACAGAGCGAGTTAAGGATGTCCAGCCTCTATTAAACCCTGCAAAACCTAGACTGTTATTCTCAGAGTCTACGACATAACTCATACTCCATCGCCCTCCTGTGTGAGGCTGAGCTTGAATCATATTTGCAATAAGCTGATTTGATAAAATATTTGAACCAATGTAATTACCTTGCTCATTTTTTAGCACTGCCTGATTAAACTTAGCTAAATCATCTGCCGTTGTTATAAAGCCAGCGGCAGCTGTTTCTGTAAAGTACACCATAGCTGTTTTGTTGCCATTCTCATCGTAAGGACTAGCCAGCTTTGCTGGAGAAATACGGTTGATATCAAACGAAGAATTTGTCATTCCGAGGGGTAAAAGAACGTTTTTAGTCATAAAATTACTGAAAGATTGATTAGTCAGGTCTTCAATTAACAGCTGAACTATCGTGTAACCACCACCTGAGTATGACCATTTAGTGTCAGGTTCATGAATAATTTTAACGGCTCCATCACCCGTATTATTGCCTTCTAATGACTCTACAAGAGTAGGTAATGGATCTTCAGCACTCCATCCATTGTAGCCACTTAATGAAAGCCCTGCAGTATGAGAGAGAATATTACGTAAAGTTACTTTGTTAGCATCAAACTGAGAATTCGGTATTTTCCAGCTTTTTAAGTAATCATTAATTGGTTTATCAAGTTCAACTTTACCTTGTTCAACTAGTATCATTGCGCCCCAAGCTGTAATCACTTTAGAAATGGAGCCAACATTGAATAAAGTTTTGTGTGTGATTGGGGTTCTATTTTCAGCGTCAGCATGGCCATAAGAATATGAACCAAGCACCTCATTCCCTTGAACAATCGATATAGCAATACCACGCGCTTTGCTTTTTTCAAGAATTAACGGGATCTCCTTATCTAGCACTTTAGAAAATTCTAAACTTTTGGTTTGTTTTGCATGTAATGAGCAAGACGATATTAAAAATAATATTAGAATTATAAACTTATTCATGAGCATCCTTGTTTTATAACGACCGCATCAAAGGCCTAATTTAATTGACTAAAATAGCATTCAAAGCAGAAACCAAGCACTTAGGACCTTCCCTTAAGCTATTGCCTGCTAAACTTTTAGAGCTGATAGTAACTTCTCAGCTTCATCAGATAGCTTAACGCGTTCATCCATTTCTGAAACATGCTTTAAGCGCGTGTAGATTTCAATATAACGTGTTCTTGCTTTTACAAAAGCCCCTGAATGATAGCAGCTGTAAATCCACTCCAGCTCTTGCTCTGATATGCTTTCGAGAACTCTGTGTGGTACTTCCTCACAATACTCTAACAGTGAGAAGTTTGTTAGATGGCACATATCAATAGGTTCTACTTTTTCATCAAGTAGCCATGGCAATAAATATACATTCGAAAACATAGTTTCAGCTAGTTCGTAAGACGCCTTATTAATATCACCAATACGAAACGTTAGTATCGAACGACACAACATTTGCACTGGCTCACCCATATCATCAGGAAAGTGTGAATCATGCCACTGTATATGTTGCTCAGCTTTTTTCATATCATTGAGTACGAGCAACAAAGGAAATATTAAATATCGCTTACCATAACCATCTGAGATACAGCCATAATCTCTAATCTCTCGGTTAAAAGCAGATTTATAGCTAGATATCTTTGCGCGAATTTTCTTGTCGGTATCTGGAATTATAAACATGAACAACATTTCCTCTTATTTGCTAACCGCTTATCTACGAATAAGAATATGCAAGTAGGCAATACAAAAATCCCCGCTTAATGGGCGGGGATTCCTAATATAACCATTTAACTAACTACTGAGTGACACCGTCAGCGGCAACTGGCTCTACGGGTTTTTCGTCACTTAATAAGTATTTTTCTAACCACTGCTCTTGCTCCCAAAGTACATGCAGCAAGCTCTTACGAGCGCGATAGCCATGCGCCTCATAAGGTAACATCACTAAGCGGGCTTCTTTACCTAGGCCTTTTAATGCAGCGTACATACGCTCACTTTGCATTGGGAAGGTACCCGAGTTTGGATCTTCTTGACCGTGGATCATCAGCATAGGCTCATTGATTTTCTCAGCATGGAAAAACGGTGACATCGCCGCGTACACATCTTGCGCTTGCCAAAAGTCACGCTCTTCACCTTGGAAACCAAATGGCGTTAGGGTGCGGTTGTAAGCACCACTGCGGGCAATACCGGTTTTAAATAAATCGCTGTGCGCTAATAAATTCGCCACCATAAAGGCACCATAAGAGTGACCAGCAATGGCAATGTTATCTTTATCTGCCACACCTTTTTCAACAAGCACATCTACCGCAGCCTTAGCACTTGCCACCAGCTGCTTACGGAATAAGTCGTTTGGCTCTTTACCATCAACACCCACAATTGGCATTTTCGGGTCGTCAAATACGGCAATACCTTTTGCAAGATAAGGCATTGGTCCCCAATAACCGATATAAGTAAACTCATAAGGCGACTCGCGCATTTGTGACGCAACGGCTTTATCTTTATATTCAAGCGGATAAGCCCACATTAGAACCGGTAACGGGCCTTGAGTTGAATCATAACCAGGCGGTAAATAAAGCGTACCACTAAGCTCAACGCCATCATCACGCTTGTATCGAATTAGCTCTTTAGTCACCCCTTTAAATTCTGGGTAAGGGTGCTCAAAAGTCGTAAGTTGAGTCAGGGTTTTATCGTCTAGGTCGCGAATAAAAAAGTTAGGTTGCTCAGTTTTAGATTCGCGAATCGTAATTAAACGCTCGCCTTCATCATCAAGCATTGCACGCACACGCTCATAGTATGGCGCTTCTGATTGCCAAACACGTGTTGTGGAATTGGTTTTTACATCATATCGGTCTAAAAACGGAATATTACCTTGTTCAGAGGCACCGTTACCGCGTAAGAAAAGATAACGCCCACCAACAACTTTTAATACGTCAGCGCCTAAATCATTCTTTTCATAAATTGGGTAACCTGGATCTTTATACGCATCGTTATAGCTGCGCTCAGAAAATAGCACGCGGTTTTTATCTGCATTACGAGGTTGAATAACAAATGTGCGAACTTGTCGGTCGCTAAAGCGCCATTCAGATAACAGAGCAACATTACCGTTGCCCCAAGTAATTGAGTCAAAACGGCGTTCAACTTTCGCAAATAACTTAGCATCACGTTTAAATGGTGCTCTTAGGCTATAAAGGTGATCGTGATAAGGCACGTCGGTTTTCATATCACCGCCGTCTTGTGCTTCTGCCCAAATTACTTCAGCGCCTTGATCTGCTCGCCATTGAAATTCGCGGCGACCAGTAGGCACACTGTCATAACCTTGTGGAATGTTATCTGCTAAAGGCTGCTTCGCAAGCTCTGCTAACGTATAGCCACGCATGCCCCAAATTTGCCAAGTCGCAGCAAATCGGCTGTAAGGTACTTGATACGAAAAAGGCTCATCAATCATACCAACCAAAATATTGGTTGAATCAGGCGAGACCGAAAACGATTTAATTAAGCCCGGTTGACCAATCGGTTGGCCTTGACCACTGAGCGGAATATAAGTCAGCTGGCTTTGGGCAAAGAACTTAAATTGTGCTTCATCGTATGGGCTAGTTAGCAGGTTTTGATAAGTACGCGCAGGCGCTTTTTCACCACTACTTTGCTGAATAACAGGCACAACCTGCGAGCTGTCGTTGCTGATACGTGCTTTACCAATATTGACCGCTGCATTAGCGACAATAGCGCTGCTATCTGGCAGCCACGTATAAGGCGTGCGCGTTAGCACAGAATTAAGAGGCGTATCACTTAACTGGCGGGCTTGCTTAGTACTTACATTATAGACCCATAGGTTAGCACTCGATGCTTGCTCAACCACAAATGCCAAATATTGACTGTCGCTTGACCAACTTGGTGAGCGTAAAATGCCATTTGGCAAACCCGATACAACAATTTCAGAGCCTGTTTCAACATGCTTAAGCACTAAAGATGTAAATTTATTACGCACTCGTGAGCGCGAAAAATTAGCAGGATTAAGCTTAATGCCCGCAAGTTTTAACTCTTCTTTGGCTAAGTCTTGTAAGGTATCGATGCGTTTTCTATCGAATAGCGCCAGCCACTGGCCATCATTCGATAAATAACTACTTGGCGCGAGCTTAGCGTCAACCACAGCAGCCAGTGCGGGCGATGGAGTTTGATAACCTTGATTAGCAAAACTGGGTGTGCAAACAGCTGCGCCAATAACTAGCGCAAAAAGCAGTTTAAATGCTTTCATGTTCGTTCCTTTTTCGTTTTTATTTTCGTTTCTGTAAACAAGTAGAACATGTTTGCAGCATTTCATAAAGAGTTTCGATCCTTTTGGCAGCCAATCAGTGACTTAAACAGCTAAATTACGCTAAAATAAAAGCACTCTATTCGCCACTTTTTGCTAATAAAAATGAAAAAATCGACAGGCAAAGTCACAATTTGGGATGTAGCTGAACAAGCACAAGTTTCAAAATCAACGGTGTCTTTGGTCCTTACCAACAGTGATAAGGTCAGTAAAAAAAGTAAAGAAAAAGTACTGGCTGCCATTGATAAGCTTGGCTATGTGTATAACCGCGATGCTGCAGCACTACGCAGCAAGCGATCAAACCTAGTCGCGTTGGTTATAAATGACTTAACCAACCCGTATTCAGCTCAGCTTGCTGTTGGTCTCGAAAAACACATCTTTGAGCTTGGCATGCTGCCAATGCTGGTGAATATTGCAGAGTGTGTCGAAAGGCAAACTCAAGTGGTGAAAACCCTAAAAGAATACAACGTATCGGCGTTTATTATGTGTCCAGCACCGGGGACAGAGCAGCAGTGGCAAGATGATTTAATAAATAGTGGTTTTCCGGTTATTAATATCATGCGTGAAATTCCGTTTTCAGCTGCGCCGTGTATTTTGCCTGATAACAAAAAAGGCACACATATTTCGACTAGCCATATTTTATCGCAAGGCATAGAAGAAGTTGCATTTTTAGGCGGCACGGCAGAAATATCTGACTACCATGAACGTTTAAGTGGTTTTTTAGCTGCGCTTGAGCAATTTAATATCACTGACGAAAAACCCGTTATTCAAGCGCCGACAAACCGCCAAGGTGGCCGAGAAGCCTTTAATACCCTTATAAAACAAGCGCCAAATACCAAGGCCATTGTCTGTTTTAATGATGTGATTGCTTACGGCGCGATTGAAGCTATGCGCCAACACGTATAGAGCCAGGTAAAGACATCAAAGTTATTGGCTTTGATGACCTAGAAGATTCACGCTTAATGCTTCCTTCTCTTTCAACCATCGCCATTAATGCCGATGAAATCGGTAAACGCACCTGTCAGGTGTTAAAAGAACTATTAGATAAATCAACGCCACCCGTTCGCACCTTGGTGGATGTTAACTTAAAAATACGAGATTCAAGCCAATGAAAAAAGTGTTAGTGATCGGCTATGTATGGCCTGAGCCTAATTCGTCGGCAGCCGGCACCCACATGATGTCACTCCTGCGCGCCTTTAGTGCAGAAAGCTGGCAAGTCGAATTTGCAAGCCCTGCGCAAAAAACCGAACACATGGTGGATCTCAGCGAAGATGGCATTACCACACAAGTAATTGCATTAAACTGCTCCAGCTTTGATGAGTACGTACAAGCGTATAACCCTGATATTGTGATGTTTGACCGCTTTATGATGGAAGAGCAATTTGGCTGGCGAGTCGATAAATACTGCCCTAACGCACTTAAAATTCTTGATACCGAAGATTTACAGTGCCTCAGAAATGCACGCCACGAAGCTCATAAAGCAGGCCGAGAATTCAGCCATAGCGATTTACACAGTGATATTGCAAAACGAGAAATCGCCGCTATTTTACGCTCAGACATCAGCTTAATTATCTCGCATTACGAGATGCAGCTACTCAATGACGTTTTCAAAGTCGATAACGCCCTACTTCACCACCTACCATTTTTGGTTGATTTACAGCATATTCCCAGCAGCACCAAAGCATTTGCTGAGCGTAAACACTTTATGACCATTGGTAATTTTCGTCATGCGCCAAACTGGGATGCAGTGTTGTACTTACAACAAATTTGGCCGCTGATCCGTAAACAATTACCCGATGCCGAGCTCCACATTTATGGCTCTTACCCACCGCCTAAGGCGACAGCGCTTAACAATCCAAAAACCGGCTTCTTAATCAAAGGCTGGGCTGATGATGCTTATCAAGTGATGGAAGATGCCCGAGTATGTTTATCGCCACTGCGTTTTGGGGCTGGTATTAAGGGTAAGTTACTCGAAGCGATGATCATGCAAACGCCGAGCGTAACAACTCCTATTGGCAGTGAAGGCATGCATCAAAATGAGCCTTGGTCAGGCGCAATCTGTGAAGATGCACAGCAATTTGCAGATGCAGCAGTGGCACTTTATCAAGACGAAGCGTTATTTACTGAGGCACAGCAAAATGGCCAGCAGTTATTGCAAAAATATTATGATAAATCAAAACTTCAGTCGCAGTTAATCGCTAAAATCACCGCCATTAGTGAGTCATTAGCGCAGCATAGACAGCAAAATTTTACCGGCCAAATGCTCAAACATCACACCATGCGTTCGACCCAATACATGGCGCAGTGGATTGAAGCAAAAAATAAGTAATTTTGCCGTAAATAACACTAGACATAGCGGCTTTTGTCGCTAAAATCGCGCTGGTCAATTTAAGCGATATAGTCTAGCTATTAGACTATATCTTATTGAATTTTGGTCTATCCTTAACTGAACAATTTAACCTTTGGTTCAAAACGCCTTTGAAAACCGCAACGTTTACTGAAAAACGAAAATTTATCGTGAAGCTTGGCAAAATGCTTCATAAATACGGTACACCTGCATACCGACTAGAAGCGCACTTAATGGAAGTTGCGACTTACCTCGGTTTGAAATCATCTTTTGTTATGTCGCCAACATCAGTGACATTTGTTATTTGGACAGATGGGCACGAAGAAGAGTACACCCATGTGGCGCGTGTTGATCCGGGCGATCATGACTTAGGCTCGCTGGCAGATACCGATGACTTAGTAAACAAAATGCTTAATGGCGAGCTGACGCTACAAGAAGTCGATAAACAGCTCGATATTATTTACACCATGCCAAACCCATATAATAAATTTATGACTGGCGTTGCATTTGCGACCTCAGGTGGGGCATTTGCCATGTTGATGGGGACTAGCTGGAATGATGTATTTTGGTCAGCACTGATCACCTTAGTGGTGTATTTATTTGTACTCTGGTCAACACGCTCTAAGCGTGTTGCCCATATGCTTGAACCATTAGTTGCCATTGTTTCTGCGATGATTGCCTGCGCTGTAAGCGTATACCTTGATGCCCAAATAAACATACGACTGGTGGTACTTTCAGCCATCATTGTATTTATACCCGGGTTAGCATTAGCCCTCGGTTTAGCAGAGTTAGCGGCAAGGCATTTAGTATCTGGTACAGCTCGGGTGATGGACTCATTCATGCTGCTGTTTAAACTGTATTTTGGTGCTTTTATTGGTATCGGTATTGGTTTTGCTATTTTTGGCCAAAGTGATTTTGTGCAACCGGAACCTTTACCAAAATGGACGGCTTGGCTTGCTATCTTCATGTTATGTAGCAGCCTAATCGTTATTTTTAGAACAAAATTAAAGCATGCAGTTTGGTCAATCGCTTCTGGCTTTATCGCGTATGGCACAAGTATTGGTTCCGCTATGTACCTAGACTACACATTAGGTACATTTGTTGGTGCTTTATCTGTCGGGGTATTCAGTAACTTGTTTAACCGTGTTGCAAATGCACCCGCCTCTATTGTAGCCATGCAAGGTTTAATTGTTTTAGTACCTGGAAGTAAAACCTATATCGGTTTGAATTCATTAATTGAAGGTCAAGATTTCGTTTATGCGGAGCATATAGGCCAACAAACCTTCTTGATATTTATGTCATTAGTGGCGGGGCTTATCTTCGCTAACGTTGCGCTGCCACCGAAGAAAAGTCTATAACTTACTAAGCCCGAGCTTCTCGGGCTTTTTTATATCCTCGTTTTAACAAGCCGACTTTGCTTATCAGTAACAAACTGATATAACTCATAAGTGCATGTGGTAAAAATAAAAAGGATTTATTCTGTGATGAGATTGGCTTGGCTGTTATGTAGCTTTTTCGCATTTAGTGTGTTTGCAGAGTCCCAGTGTGCTAACTGTCATCAAAGCCAAGTTGCAGACTGGCAAACATCCCATCATTTTCATGCTATGGAAAAAGCCACTCCCGCTTCAGTGCTTGGCAATTTCAACGAACAAACCCTCGACTATCAAGGCCAGCAAGCGCGCTTTTTTCAAAAAGACCAACAACTTTTTATAAGCATGCCAAACCTTGATGGCAAGTTGACTGACTACCCTGTTTTATACACATTTGGCTATGAGCCATTGCAGCAATACATGTTTGATATGGGCAAAGGCCACATACAACTGTTTCCATTTGCGTGGGACTCACGCAGTAAAACAGAAGGCGGTCAGCGCTGGTTTGTACTGCATCCTGAGCAGAAACAACACGAACTTTTTCATTGGTCGCAAAAAGGCCAAAACTGGAATCATATGTGTGCCGATTGCCACTCAACTGATTTCAAAAAGCAATTTGACCTTAAAACGAATAGCTTTGATTCAACTTATTCAAGCATTAACGTGAGCTGTAAAGCGTGTCATGGCGACACACAAGCGCATTTAAAATGGGCTGATGGCGATAGCAGTATTGCTGATAAAGGCTTTGCGCATAATATTAAAAAGCAAACCCCGCTGTTTACCCAAGAAGTCGATGGCAGTATGCAAAGCGTGCAGCCTCTGGTAAAAAGCGAGCAAGTGCAAGTGTGTGCAACATGCCATGCTCGCCGCTCACAGCTTGATGACCGCAAAGACCCACATAGCTTTTTACAACACTTTCAAGGCTCATTACTCACTCCAGAGCTTTATCACGTTGATGGTCAAGTGTGGGACGAAGACTATGTTTGGGGTTCATTTTTACAAAGTAAAATGTTCAATGCCGGGGTAACATGTAGTAACTGCCATAACCCTCATTCGGGTAAATTAAAGCTACCGGGTAATCAAACCTGTACGCAATGTCATAGCCAAGAGGTGTTCGACACGCCAAAACATCACGGTCATAAAGTGGCAAGTACTGGTAGCCAATGTGTTGATTGTCATATGCCTGCCACCACCTATATGCAAGTGGATGCAAGGCGCGACCACAGCTTTCGGGTACCTCGTCCAGACTTAACATTAAAAACCAATGCCCCAAATGCCTGTAATAGCTGCCATGAAGACAAGACGCCACAATGGGCGGTTGCTAAAATAAAAGGCTGGCATCCACATTCAAAGCACCTTGGCACTGCGCATTTTTCTGAGGCGTTTCATGCCGCGGATAACCGTTTGCCTAATGCATCAACCATGCTGACCAAAATCGTGCAAGATAAAGGCTTTCCTGAGATCATCCGTGCATCAGCATTAAGCCGCTTAGCCGCAAGCCAAGATAACAATGCTGTCGTCGCGATTGCTCGCTCAGTAAAAGACAGCGAACCATTAAAACGCCAAGCAGCCATTGAGGCGGCGATGCCGTTTGATATCAACCAGCGCTGGCGCCTGTTGAACCCGCTTTTAGATGATGAAAATTTGCCTATCAGAGCCGAAGCTGCACGAGCACTTGCAGGTATGTTAATTCAACCCTTCCCTACGGGGCTCAATGAGCAAGACAGCAAACGTTTAAATGCAGCCCTTGATGAATACAAAGGCATTCAAGAGTACCAAGCAGAGCGTGGCTATTCACACACCAATTTAGGCAATTTGGCGCTCACATTACAAAAGCCTGAGCAAGCCAAAGCACATTACCTGCAAGCAATCAGTGTTGAGCCTATTTTTGCTCCCGCTTATGTCAATTTAGCAGATTTATACCGTAATCAAGGCGATGAAAAAGCAGCGCAAGTCATCTTAAAACAAGGCTTAGACGTTAACCTAGAAAGCGCCGACATACATTATGCCCTGGCAATGAGCCTTATTCGCGCAAAACAAAAAAACACCGCTCTTAACCATTTACAAAAAGCAGCGCAGTTTGCACAAGAAAATGCAAACTATCAGTTTACCTACGCCCTGCTATTACAAGATTTAGGCAACATGCCAGCGGCCATCTCAGCCCTTGAGCGCGCATTTAATTTAACACCGAATAACCCAGATATCAGCTACAGTTTGGCACAGTGGTATGTGGCAGAAGAGAACTACAGCCAAGCGCTGTTTTATGCCAGAAACCTAGCCCGCTTGGTACCGGGTAACCAGCAAGTTGAGCAGTTTGTGAAACAGCTCGAAATGATGAATAGCATTAATCATTAAAAAAGGGCCTAATCGGCCCTTTTCAACTTATGGTTAATAATTAATGCCCATAGTTTAGTGATTTTGCTTTTTCGATTGCTTCATTCACGTTAAGTGACGCCGCTTCTTGACGTGGTGGGAATTCAACAAAGGTTTGAACATGTTCATTTAACTTAGCAATAATCGGCTGCATCAACCAACTCTTACGCATGATTTGATGAAAACCAGTTACCCCATCATAGTGTTCTAATGGATCTTTACGTAAATTAAATAATTTAGGCATACTGTGAGTTACCATATCTTCGTAATATAAGCCATTTGGTTTGGTTGCGAAGTGCATTTTCCATGGACCAAAACGTACCGCCGTAAGTTGTGACTCATAGTAATAAAAGAAATAGTTACGTGCAGATTTATCAGCTTTACCAGTCCAATAAGCTAGGTTGTTTTCACCATCAATATACACTTTGTCTGACTTTTTAAGCTTTTCACGTAAGTTCTTTTCACCTAATGCAGCCGCAACTGTAGGGAAAACATCTTCATGTGATGAAATGCCATTGAGCTTTAAGCCTTTTGGTATTTCATCAGGCCAGCGTACCAAGAAAGGCACGCGCACGCCCCCTTCCCAGGTTGTCATTTTTTCACCACGGAACTCAGTGGTTCCTGCATCAGGCCAGCTTGATTGCTCAGGACCATTATCGCTGGTGTAAATAACAATGGTGTTATCGGCAATTTTTAGCTCATCAAGTTTATCTAGTAGCTTGCCAACATGACCATCATGCTCCATCAAGCCACTACCAAAAATATCTTCTTCAGAACTAATGCCTGTCGCTAAATTTCGGCTTTCAGGTTTTAGGTGTGTGTAAACATGCATACGACTTGTGGCATGCCAAATAAAGAATGGTTTTTTCGCTTTAACTGCGCGTTCCATAAAGTTAAGTGAGCGCTCTAACACTTCTTCATCAAACGTTTCCATTCGTTTGCGAGTAAGTGGGCCAGTATCAGTGATTTTGCCATTGGCGTAAGATTCAATCACACCACGCGGGCCAAACTTTTTAACAAACTTAGGATCTTTAGGGTAATCAGCCTGCTCGGGTTCTTCAGACACATTTAAGTGGTACAAATTTCCGTAAAATTCATCAAAGCCATGCTTTGTTGGTAAGTGCTCATCTAAATCACCTAAATGATTTTTACCATATTGAGCCGTCATATAACCGCGAGCTTTTAAAAATTCGGCTAAGGTAGGATCGGCTTCTTTTATACCAAGAGGGTTACCAGGTTGACCTACCGTGGTTAAGCCTGTCCGCACAGGCAACTGCCCCATTAAAAATGCTGCACGGCCCGCAGTACAGCTAGGTTGTGCATAATGATCAGTAAACAATGCACCTTCGTTAGCAATGCGATCAATATTAGGGGTTGGGTAGGTCATACCGTGCGAGTATGCACTGAGTGAGATTGGCGCAACGTCATCAACCATTATGGCCAATACGTTTGGCTTATCAGCTGCAAGGCTTACCGTTGAAACCAAACCGCAAATAGCTGCCGCTATTAGTTTTTTCATAAATCATCCTTTATTAGTTAAAGCAATACCTTTCACTCACAATGAGCTTTCATCAGTATAGATGAAAAAACGGTCGATTCTAGCACTTACCTTTATATACATTGGCCTCTATCAATAAAACCACCTATTTTCTATAAACCGCTTTTGAAATTAATAATTAATACCTAACAACAAATACTTAGTGAACTTTTTAGCTATACTAAAAAACTAATACCCCATAAATTTTAACTACTGGATCCCCATATTTTCGCCCTCAATTAGGATTGAACAAGAACAAAAAATAGACTATAACTAACTAATGAAAAAGCCTTTTTATCTCTGTGTAAGGACAACACATGACTTCATATCACCTCATCACACTAATTAGTATTGGGGTTTCATTTTCCAGTTATGCGGATAATCAAAAAGAAGTACAAGACATGTCAGATCCTCTGGCTGTTTATACTCAAATAGGCTTTGGTACCACTAACAAAGGGCTAAACTTAAAAGTAGGCCAAGCATACGACACAGGTATCGCAACAACTGCCGGAATGAATGTTATTGAAGTAAAAGGCATATATGGCGATGCACTAGGCTGGGAAAGCGACAGCAAAACAACAGATTCTATCGACTCGTTTCGCTTTCGAAACTTCTCTGTTGATTTGAGCTCTATGAGTGCAACGCAAATTGATGCTAACTATAACCTTAATGCCAATCTTGTTGCTGACGAAAGTATGGATGTTTCGTACAGCTTTATTAAAGCTTTAAAACCTATGGGACGTTTCACGTTCTATCCGTTAGCTGGTGTGGGTGCATCGCTTGGTGAAAATACCCTAGAAGATGACGGCAGTCGTGACAGTGGTTATTCCATTATGGGTGCTTATGGTTTAGTGGGTATGTACGCTAAAGTGACAATTAACGATAAAATATGGCTTAACTACAATCCATTTTGGCTAACCACTATCGGCGGTAGTGATAACTACAAAGACCATTACTATGGGTTAAACCAAAGCCATATTTTAACTCATGAATTCGCCGCAAGTTACCAAATAAACCCGCGAATGAATCTCCGCTATTTTGCAAATTGGAATGAAAACGCTGACTTTGTGGATGGCGACCACCGTCTCGAGTTTAATTATCAACTATAAATTAAGATTTGAAGAAAAATAAACTACAGGGTAAGGGATTAAGTGAAAAAAGTAGTACTAATAAATATGTTGGCGGTAAGTTTACTAAGCACTGAAAGCTTTGCATCAAGTTACGATGAATATGCAATAAAACCTGCCGAGCAACAATTAAGCAATCAACAACAAAAAGTTGATGAACCTATTTCATTTTTGCCCATCCCGACGTTTATTACAGAACCAGCTGTAGGGCCTGGCCTTGGTGTTGTTGGCCTTTTTTTTCATGACAACGAGAAAAAGGCTAAAAAGAAGAAAAAAGAGGGCTCTACCCTACCACAAAGCATTAGTTTAGTGGGCCTAGTGGGCACTAAAAATGGGACCAAAGGCGGCGCTGTTGGTCACATTACGTTTTGGGATGAAGACCGTATTCGCTATCAAGGGATTGTTGGCTGGGCGAGTATCAATCTTGATTTTTATACCTTCGACGAAATAAAGCTTCTCACGCCATTATCGTTAAATATTGAAGGTCCTGCTGTGTTCCAAAATCTTAAGTTACGCTATGACGATAGTAACTTCTTTTACGGTTTTAAACAGATTTATCGCCAAGTTGATATTAGCTTAGCCGATAACCCTATCGAAGATTTTTTACTTGAAAACGACATTATCAAGGAGCACCCTTCACTTGATGTAAATACGTCAGGTATCGGTCCGCTACTGGAATACGATAGCCGAGATAACCCGCTTAACCCTGAACGTGGCTTTAATTACAAGGCCGAATATTTATATTTTGATGAGGCTATTGGCAGTAAGGTTGATTACACCAGTCTAAAGCTAACCGCCTTAAACTATTGGCGTTACACCGATAAGTTTAATTTTGCTTTACGTATGCAGTATGACTCGGTTAATAATCGAGGTGAGAAACGCTTACCAGTTTACATTCCGCCAAGTATTAGCTGCGTGGGGTGTCAGCAACGCGTTATCAAGGCCTAGATGTATTTGTTACTGATGCTGAAGCAAGCTATAAAGTCACACATAAAATAAAACTCAATGTGTTTACTGGTATGGGCTGGGCAGCCGATAGCTTTTCTGACTTATCAAAGGCTGAAACCATTGATACTGTGGGTGCAGGGTTTCGCTATTTGATTGATGAACATTACGGTATCAGCATTGGTTTAGATGTAGCCCATGGTCCTGAACAAAATGCTATATACATTCAAGCAGGTTCTACCTGGTAGCAAAACCAGTGCTTTTTCACTAGTTTTTAAGAAAATCCAAACCAAAAGATTGAATTCGTTGATTTCACTGCTATTATCAAAAGCTCAATAAACATTCAGGGATTGAACGGATGCATAAAAAAGTATCAACAAACCATTATCCATTCAAAAACTTTAAACCTCACGGCCTTGTTGAGTTTTATCAACGTGAAAATACACTTTTAACAACCGCAACAGGTCCTTTCAATGAAGAGATTATTGACGCGCACTCTTTTATGCAAAAGGATTACATCAATAAGCTCAACGCTGATTACGGCCAGTGGTTTGAATTAGTTGAATTTAAAAATTCGTGTATGGCAACCCCTGATGCACTTGAAAAGTTAATGGTGTATTTTGTTGAACTCAAGCGTAAGGGCATTGCACCAGCCAAAACAGCCTTAGTCATAAAAGATGGGCTTGAAGGCGGTAGCTTGCTGAGTGATACCTACTGCAATTTGTATAAACGAGCAGGCTTGATAATGAATGTATTTAAGTCAAAAACAGCGGCCCTTAACTGGTTAGCAGAAGAGCCCGTTGCTGAATTAGCCTGTTAACACACAATTTATTTTAAAAAGTGTTGCTCTTCTTCGCGTAAGGTCAACACTTCAACTCCCTCAGCCGTTACTGCTAAAGTGTGCTCCCATTGCGCAGAAAGCTTTTTATCTCTTGTAACCACAGTCCAGCCATCAGGCTTGGTTTTTACTTTAGCAGCCCCTTGATTGATAATTGGCTCAATTGTAAAGGTCATCCCCTCTTTTAATACCAGCCCGGTATTTTTCTTGCCATAATGTAATACCTGTGGCTCTTCGTGCATTTGCTGGCCGATACCATGACCACAGTATTCTTTAACCACACTATAACCATGTTGATGAGCAAAGTTTGCAATCGCATTACCAATATCCCCCAGCCTCACGCCTGGTTTTACCATTTTAATCGCGTGCCACAGGGCTTGCTGGGTGGTGTCTACCAAACGCTTTGCTAAAGGCGATACATCTCCAATTAAGTACATTTTGCTCGAGTCAGCTAAATAGCCATTTTTCTCAAGAGTGATATCAATATTCACAATATCGCCTGCTTTTAAAATACCCTTCTCGCTTGGAAAACCATGACATACCACCTCGTTCACAGAGGCATTTAGTACATAAGGGTAGCCGTACTGCCCTTTACTTGATGGCCTTGCTTGTAACTGCTCAACAATGTAGCGCTCAACGAGATCGTTTATTTCCATTGTAGTCACTCCCTCTTTTACAAAAGGGTCGAGATAAGCAAATACATCAGCAAGTAATCGACCAGACTCTCGCATCAAAGCAATTTCGTCTGCATTTTTAATTACAACTTTACTCATCACTCAAATCCTTAGCCTTCACATCAGCTTGACGAAGTTGCTCTTTGATAATATCGCTGTAAGTCATGGTGGGGTTAAGCTCTGCAAGCATCCCTATTTTAATCCAATACTCAGATTGTGAGTTGATTGAGCGCACCATCGCTGTGCTTGCTTTACGGATTTCTTCGTGTAGCTCATCGCTTATTTTAACAATACCCATCATGCGACCTATATATGAAACGTATATAGATCGTATTCATATAATATAAAAAAGCAAGAAGAACTTGTTTAATTACAACTCAGCAATCATTTTAACAAGCGCTTGCGTTGTCCATTCAAGTTCATTGAATTGAATATCAGGTTGATAATAAAAGCCTTTTTCTCGGGGTCTGTTCACATAGACCTTTATCGGCAAAATGACTTTAGCAAAACCTGAAGGTAGGGTTTCGAGCCTCACTTCCATATAGGTAGAATCGGTACTACTTGGTGCGCCAACTAACTGTGTGTTTGCAAATAATTTAAAACTATCAAGTGCGTCTAAACAGGCGCTGGCACATTGCCCTGGCACAATCACATAAACCGGTGTAGTAAACTTGCTGGCGTTTTTTGGCAATGCTGGCTGCTCTGCTGCAGGTATCTCAACATAAAAATGTTCACCTTTTTCATAAGCCGCCTGCATACTTTCGTGAGTCGTCTTTAACCATTGATACCAAGGGCTAGCTTTATCATAGCTTGCGACTACATCGCCAAAATAGTCAGTATTGCCTTTAGAAGCACGCCACCACACTTGGGTATTTTTGTCTAACTCATAGCGGCCATATTTAAACTGTTCGCTACCCCAAAGTGCTGAGGCTATTTGCTCACTCCACATCGATGAGCCACCTTGATTATGGCGAAGATCAAGCACCACAGCTTTAGCTTGCATTAACTTATCATGTTGCTGTTCAATGGCGCTCAGCATCGTTTGGTAATCTGCTTGCTGCTGCTCATTGGGTGCATACGTTGGCATACTGATCCACGCAATATCCTTTAAAAGGTCAATTAAGCTCAATTGGTAACTTGTCGCCGTTGTAAGCATGTTTAAGTTTACCACTGACATCATCAGGCCTAATACGCCAATTTAACTTTAAGCTGTAAACAGAGCCGTCGGCTTTTTCAAATGTGCAGCTTTCAAGTGGCGATAAAAACGGGTTTCCGTCATCAATAGTTAGTCGCCAGCCATGATTCCACCAACTACCAGGTTGCTCAACTTCGCCGTAATAGCGAAAAACACGTTCAACGAGCAAAGTATTAATTGCTGTATTATCACAGCTTACGAGCTTATCGCCCTTGGCAACTGTATCTAATTCGCTGTAATACACTTTTAACGCATCACCGCGCCATACAGTTGAAAAGCCCGGCCAACTTCTTTGGGGTTTTAATTCACTTGGTAAGGTATCAATCGCTCCCGCATGACCATCTTGTAGTACAGTTCTAAAACGTGCAATAGCCGCAGCAAAACCTTGTGAACTATGCGCTTTTACAGCCAGCTTTAAGCCTTCTTGCTTTGCTTTTTCAAGCTGTTTAGCAAAGCCTGGATTTCGTACATCATGCATCCCTGGGTGATTGATAACCGATAATTGGTAAGCCGCTTCAACATCTTTTATAGCAAGTTCAGACCAATTAATTTCAGAGTGAGTGACTGTACGCCCCTCATCGGCGCGACATAGATTAACACCAAAAGGGCCAAAGTTTAGAGCTGTAAAGATGAGTGATAAGTAAAGCGTCAAACGTTTCATAAAAATCCATTTTAAATAATTATTATGTTTAAAAAACACCCTATTTAATCACTAAGGCATTGTTGTGGCAATAAAAAGTACTTCACATGCTAATAGATTAAAAAAATTCATCTATCAGGTTTATTTTAATCGTTTGTCGAATTAGAAGGATTACTCTAAAGTTAACTCATCAGCGCTTTTAAGCTAAACAGCTTCACACCATTGAGCGTGTTTGCGCTAACCGAATTGTTGTCACAAAAAGTCTAGCTTGTGTGTTCTCTGGGCTTTTTTATATACCGAGTCACTGCATACGTGGTGACTCAACCAAATTGTTGTCGAAAGCTTAGTTTGTGTGTTCTCTAAGCTTTTTTATTCCGAGTCATTGCACACGCGGTGACTCACCAAATTGTTGTCAAAAGCTTAGTTTGTGTGTTCTCTAAGCTTTTTTATTCCGAGTCATTGCACACGCGGTGACTCACCAAATTGTTGTCAAAAGCTTAGTTTGTGTGTTCTCTAAGCTTTTTTATTCCGAGTCACTGCACACGCGGTGACTCCACCAAATTGTTGTCGAAAAGCCTGGCTTGTGTGTTCGCCGGGCTTTTTTATGCCCGTTATAAAATAAAAACGCCACTAGATTTGGCGTTTGGGTAGTTTCGACAACAATAAGAAATTGCTTTTAAAAGAAGCCCAGTGGATTCTCACTGTAACTGACTAATAGGTTTTTAGTTTGTTGGTAATGATCAAGGGCAAGTTTATGTGTTTCGCGGCCTATGCCTGACTTTTTATAACCACCAAACGCAGCGTGTGCTGGGTACATGTGATAGCAGTTGGTCCAAACACGGCCGCTTCAATCTTACGACCAAAGTGATAAGCACGGTTCATGTTTCGACTCCATACACCAGCACCTAAGCCAAACTCAGAACTATTAGCAAGGGCTAACGCTTCGTCTTCATCTTTAAAAGTCGACATTGAAATAACCGGGCCAAAAATCTCTTCTTGGAACACGCGCATGTCGTTACTGCCTTTTAATAGCGTTGGTTGAATGTAGTAACCGCCATTAAACTCATCAGACAGTTGCTCGACTTCGCCGCCAGCGAGAACTTCGGCCCCTTCTTGTTTACCAATTTCGATGTAGCTTAGGATCTTATCAAACTGAGCTTGTGATGCTTGAGCACCCACCATAGTTTCGGTATCAAGTGGATTACCCCGTTTAATTTGTAGAGTTCGGGCAAGAACACGCTCAATAAATTGCTCGTAAATATCTTCTTGAATAAATAAACGCGATGGGCACGTACACACTTCACCTTGGTTAAAGTACGCAAGTACAGCCCCTTCAATCGCCTTACTCAAAAACTCATCGTCTTTTTCCATGACATCGTTAAAGAAGATATTTGGCGATTTACCACCTAGCTCAACCGTCGAAGGAATAATATTATCAGCAGCGGATTTTAAAATATGTGAACCCACTGGCGTTGAGCCTGTAAAGGCAATCTTCGCAATTCGAGTACTGGTTGCCAGCGCTTCGCCTGCTTCTTTACCATAGCCGTTAACCACATTTAGAACACCTGCAGGCAATAAGTCACCAATCACTTCAAGCAACACTAATATAGATGTAGGCGTTTGTTCAGCTGGTTTTAAAACAATACAGTTACCGGCAGCAAGGGCTGGTGCAAGTTTCCACGCCGCCATTAACAATGGAAAGTTCCAAGGAATAATTTGCCCTACTACACCCAGTGGCTCATGAAAATGATAAGCAACCGTGGTTTCGTCTATCTCACCGATTGAACCTTCTTGCGCACGCACACAACCTGCGAAATAGCGAAAGTGATCAGCCGCGAGTGGCACGTCTGCCGCAAGTGTTTCACGAATTGCTTTACCGTTATCCCAGGTTTCGGTCACTGCCAGCATTTCTAGGTTTTGTTCAATACGATCGGCAATTTTTAATAAGATATTGCTACGCTCGGTGACCGACGTAGTTCCCCATGCCGCTTTTGCATCGTGGGCTTTATCAAGTGCCAGCTCGATATCTTCTTTTGATGAACGAGGTACTTTACAAAACACTTTACCGTTTACTGGGCTAATGTTTTCAAAGTATTCTCCTTTTACAGGGGCAACCCACTGGCCACCAATATAATTCTCATACTGCGCTTTAAAGTTAACTTTTGCGCCTTCACTGCCTGGATTTGCATAAATCATAATGTGTTCTCTCTTCAAATTGTTGTGTTTTATTTAGCATTGACTAAATTATGCGGTAGGTTATTGTTTAATGAACCGCTAACAGTTGAAGTTAGCTCAGTTACTGAAAACACACTTGATTCCTAGTCCAGACTTTTTGACTATTTGTCCAGAATTTAGGACGACAGCGAGGCAACAATGAACACATCAGTTAGCAATAGAAGTTTAGATAAAAAACGACAACGTATTGATGTGCTTATTGAAAATAAAGTCAGTTTTGCGGGCGAACATGCTGAATTAAGTATTTACGACACCTATTTAGATGCCCAAAAAGTGGCGTTACATTCCACTGAATTATTATTTTGCGGCATGATCAGCGGTAAAAAAATCATGCATGTCGCCGACAGTGATTATCATGAAGAGTTTTTACCAAACCAGTCATTTGTTCTTGCCCCAGAGCAAGGGGTGCTAATCGATTTTCCCAATGCATCTCTCAATCAGCCAACAACCTGTTTAGCGATTGAAATCAGTACCGACAAAATAAGCCAAGTAGTTGATGCTCTTAATTTTAACCAGAAAATTACCCAGGATGACTTTTTTCAATATCAAGCCAAGTTAGTGCACGCCCAGCATAACCTGCAAACTCAACAACTGCTTGAGCGGATGATCACCCTGTTTAGCGAAAATGAGCAACACCGTGATTACTTAATTGATTTATCACTTAATGAACTCATAACCCGCCTGTTACAGCAGCAAAGCCGAGACTTAATGATAGCAAGTTGTAAGCAAGGCAAGCTCACAACCCCATTAAGCCATGTAATTAGTTATATAGAACAGCATCTTGCAGAGAATATTGATATTGATGTGTTATGCAAGATAGCCTGTATGAGCCGCAGTAAATTTTATCAGCAATTTAAACTGGCATTTGGTGTTACGCCCGCTCTTTGGCAACAGCAATTACGCTTACAAAAAGCGTATAAACTGCTCGAAAAAGGCGAGGCAATTAGCCAAGTTTGTTACAAATTAGGCTTTAATAACCCAAGCCATTTTAGCCGTGTATTTAAACAAGCCTTTGGCGCAACCCCAAAGAGTATCGCTAATCATTAAGTTCTGGATTGCGATGAGAATAAACACGATAGGTCAAGGCAAGTAAGATACAAATAGCACTTGGCACATAAAGCGCCGAAAAGCTCATTTTTGCAAATAACCATGCCCCTGCTAAGCCGCCAAAAATAAACCCTAAAATGATTAAGCCAAACAGTTTAGCCTTACGTTTATCAAGCGCTTCGCCACGTAAAACCCGACCAAACATAATACCTAAATCTGTAAATATACCCGTTACATGGGTTGTACGCACAATTGCACCACTGTAAGTTGTTGCCAAGGCGTTTTGTAATCCACATGCCGCAGACGCTAAAAAGTGCCCGTAGCCAGAGCCATTAAACAATAGCCAAAGTGCGCCCAGTAAAAGCCCTGCTTCAATGAATAATGCTGTGTCGTAATGACGACCTAGTTTAAGTGCTGAACTATGTAGCAAAAAACCAGCAATACCAGACCCAACTAAAAATGACAGTAATACGCCTAATAAATGCAAAGCATCAAGGCTATTGCCGTGTATAAGATCTGCGCCAAGCAAGGTTGCAGTTCCTGATAAATGGGATACCGCTTGATGCTCAAAGCTAAGTAAACCAACCGCATTCACACACCCAGCCACCAGCGCCAAAATAAATGCGCCAATCTCAACCCATTTTGGTAACTTAGAAATCACTCGCTACTCGCCTTTTTCTCACACTCGTATTCATTCTTTTATGGTACGCCTATTTTTATGACTAAAAACACTTTTTTTCGACTCTTTATATGGTAATTTACAATTAAGTAAATCGATTAAGAACCTACAATGACAAAGCCAAAAAGTTGGACGCTGAAAAGTATTGCCCAAGAGTTAGGTGTTTCAAATGCCACCGTATCAAATGCGTTTAACCGCCCTGATCAATTATCGAAAGCACGCCGCGAAGAAATTTTGGCTGCCTGTAAAAAGCTCGGCTACTTTGGTCCTAACAAGGCGGCGCAATCATTACGCCGAGGCACCTTTAATATTGTTGCTTTAGTATTGCCAGACAGCGTTGAATATATGGTATCAGATCCGGTTGCAAGCAGTTTTATGCGCGGTGTATCGGCGGTACTCGAAAAAAATGGTATTAACCTTTTATTATTTTCTGGTAACAGCGATAACCTTAATAGCGTGGTCGATTTTGTTGATGGCTTTATTTGTTATGGTCGCCCTCGTAACAAGCAACTTGTGGAACAATTAAAACAGGTCGCAAAACATGTGGTAACGGTTGACTTTAATATCGGTCGGGATGCCTCAGTAAACGTAAACAACCAACAAGCCAGCTTTGATATTGCCAAACATGCACTGCACAAAAATGATGATCGGGTTGCTATTTTAGGCCTGCGCTTACTTGATAACGACGTATTATGCCGAGTATACGAACATCATGAGTTTGAAGCCGGTCAGTCGATTGCTCATCAACGACTGCGCGGTTATCACCAAGCAATCAGCGATGCTGGCATCACCCTGGGTGATGATAGAACATGGAATATTCCTGAAAGCAGCGAGCGCTTTGCCAGCATTGCCGCCAAAGAAGCACTTAGCAGTACACCAAGGCCAAACGTATTGTTATGTATGAGTGATTTGATCGCCCTTGCCGCCATGCGCGAAGCATTAAAAATGGGCTTATCGGTTCCTGAAGATGTCAGAATTGTTGGCTTCGATGGCATCGATGAAGGCCAACGATTTGTGCCAAAACTCACCACTGTTCATCAAAATAGCGAAGAAAAAGGCCGTATTGCTGCGACCTTGTTTCTATCGAAAGAGCAGCAAACAGCCGAAATCGACTATCAACTGCAATTGGGTCAAAGTAGTTAAGCTAAAAAGTCAGCCAAATCAACAATACTTTGTTCGCCTTCACGGTGATCAACAATGATCACTTCACGGCTTAAAAAGTCAACTTTTAACTCGATTGAGCTGGTATCATCATGCCAGCTTAAACGGCACTCACTGCCTTCACCTTTAGCAATAAACTCACCGTTAAAAGCTGGGTGCTCATTACGTAATTGAATCAGCTTGATTAAACCTTTCACCACAGGTTTAGCAAGCGCAGCATCAATGTCTTGCGCATTTAAATAAGGGCGATTGATATCACGACCTACATTGGTACGAGCCAATAATTCCATATCGTTCTCACAAGCGAACAGGCCACCATAATAAACTTGTGGAATACCTGGTGCGAAGAACTGAATCGCACGCGCTAATAAGTAATCAAAGTCATCTGCACCCAAGGCATTGTAATATGTGCAGTTTACTTGATATAAATCGACATTACTTGCTGCTGCACCAGTCGCTAGGCGGCTTTGCCCTTCGCTCTTTTCATGAATGGTTTCAACCAAGTTATCAATTTGCGCAGCGTCTAATAAGCCCGGTTTATCACCCATCGGATATACGTCAATGATGCCAATGCCATCATGAGTATCAAGTACCGTTAAACAGTTACGCGGCGAAATAGTTAGCCAATTCAGTAATGCTTGCGCATCATTGCTAAACAAGCTGTGTAAAATAAGGGGTGGTAAAGCAAAATCGTAAACCATATTTACACGCTTTGCGACTTCAACCTGAGTTTGGAAATGGCTATGGATCTCGGCAATGGTTTCCATACCCGCTTCATTAGCTTGCGCCGAAAGCTTATTTAAATATTCAAAGGTTTCATCCAACATAAAGCAGTTTGTGCCAGCTTCTTTAATCGCATAGCCTGCCGCATCTAAACGAATAATATTGACATTATTATCAGCAAATTTGCCAAGCACCGTATCTAAATACTCGATACCCGCCGTTGATTTCACATTGATATCAATTTGGTTATCGGTAAAAGTGGTCCAAAAATCATAGGTTTGGCCGTCACCACATGTAATTGGTGTAAAACAACTACCTGGGCGCGGACGATAAATCGCTTGTTGTTCAGCCTCAGACATGCCATTTGGGAATACATCATCTTTGGTTAGAAATAAATCCCAAAATTCAGATTGCTTGCCTTTAGCGAGTACATCTTTAAATTGGAAAGATTGTGCTGAAACATGGTTAACAATTAAGTCAGCCATTAAGTCATAGTTTGCACCAAGGACTTTTATATCGTCCCAGCTACCAAGGCGCGAGTCTACTTCACTATGATCAATAGGATCAAAGCCAGCATCACTGCCATCAATCGGATTATAAAATGGCAACAAATGTACACCTGCAAACACATTGTTAAGTGGGCCATTTAATAAATTACTTAATTCATCAATACCTTGACCAGTAATACGGTCTGCGTAGGTGATTAATTGCACTTTATTGTTGATCATAATTGTTAATACCAAGTTGAAACTTAATCGATTAAGATATATCTTTAACCACGACAGCAAATTATTCAAGCAGTTTTTATAGTTTTTATACACTAATATACATAGTAAAGGCGCAGACCTTTCGGTGGGGATACAACAATGAATAGAACACACGATCCTTTGCAAACCATTAGATGGCTGACATACATGATGTTTTTTATGTTTGCGATGACCTCTGATGCGGTTGGTATGATCATACCTGAGCTTATCGAAGAATTTAATTTAAGCATGACCCAAGCCAGTGCTTTCCATTATGCACCGATGGCACTTATTGCTTTTAGTGGCCTGTTTTTAGGTTTTTTGGCCGACAGCTTTGGCCGCAAACAAACCATCATGCTAGGACTCGGCATCTTCACCATTTGTTGTTTTCTATTTGCTGTTAGCAGTAGTTTTAGCGTATTTGTAGTGCTGCTTAGCTGTATTGGTCTTGCTATTGGCCTATTTAAAACCGGTGCTTTGGCACTGTTAGGTGATATTTCTACAAACAATTTAGAGCACACAAAAACCATGAATTTGGTCGAAGGTTTCTTTGGTGTTGGCGCCATTGTAGGCCCTGCCCTTGTCAGCTTTTTAATCACCCAACAGGTTAGCTGGACCTACCTTTATGTTATCGCTGGGGTTTTATGTTTGATTTTAACCATAATTGCTTGGCGTGCAGATTACCCTAAACCTAAAAAGCTAGAAGAACACGCAAAACCGGCCTCTCTTGCAACCACCATGAGCATGATGAAAAACCCTTATGCACTGGGCTTTTCATTAGCAATTGCCCTTTATGTTGCAACCGAAGTAGCAATATACGTTTGGATGCCTACTCTACTTGGCGATTACGACGGCCCGTGGCAATTACTGGCAACCTATGCACTGACCTTATTTTTCATTTTACGCGCTGCGGGGCGGTTTTTAGCGGTATGGCTATTAAATCACTTAAGCTGGCAAGCGGCGATGCTGTATTTAAGCTTAGGAATTGCACTGTGTTATTTAGGCTTAATCTTCGGTGGCGTTGATTGGGCAGTGTTCTTACTCCCTTTATCTGGGCTGTTCATGTCGATGATCTACCCAACTTTAAACTCAAAAGGTATTTCTTGCTTTGCGGTGCAGCAACACGGTGCGGTAGCTGGAGTTATTTTGTTTTTTACTGCCCTTTCTGCGGCAGCAGGCCCATTATTAATGGGTGTGATCAGCGACTTTTTTGGCCACATTCGTTACGGCTTTTATCTCGCAACAGGCTTCGCATGTTTACTGTTTTTAGCCATGCTATATAACTACTTACGTAACCCTGCTGAGCAAGCGTTAGCGCAGCACAGTGCATTAAGCCACTAAATAAAAATCGTTAAAAATCAATTATCGAACATAAATCGTGCAAGTTTTTCACTAAAAAGACTTGCACTGTGTAAAATTATTGTTATCTTTACTTAATCGATTAAGATAACAATTTAGACAACAAACCATCTGGGATTGAGACGAGGCACATTATGACAACACACAAACATGCCCTTTATACATTAAGCGCGCTTGCATTAGCAGTAAGCCATAACTTACACGCCGAAGAGCAAGCACAACCTGAGGCTAAAAAAAGCGGTCTTGAAACTATCGTTGTAACCGGTGTACCACGCCGTACAACCATCATGGCATCAAGCTCATCGGTTAGCAGTGTGACATTAGCTGAAATTGAAGTATCAACACCACGTTCTACTGCAGAAGCCTTCAGAACAATTCCGGGTGTTCGTTCAGAATCAACAGGCGGTGAAGGTAACGCGAATATCGCGGTACGTGGTTTACCGGTTGCATCAGGCGGTGCTAAATTCTTGCAACTACAAGAAGATGGCTTACCAGTTATGCAGTTTGGCGATATTGCCTTTGGTAACGCAGATATCTTCATGCGCTTAGATTCAACAGTGCAAAGTGTTGAATCAATCCGTGGTGGCTCAGCATCAACAGCAGCAAGTGACGCACCAGGTGGTATCATCAACTTTATTTCAAAAACGGGTGAGAACGAATCAGGCAGTGTATCGACCACTGTAGGCCTTGATTATGATTCTATTCGTACAGACTTTGAGTATGGTACTTACCTAAACGACAGTGTGCGCTATCACATTGGTGGCTTCGTTCGCCAAGGTGAATACCGCGTGAAACCGGTTATACATCAAATAAAGGTGGCCAAATTAAGGCAAACCTGACCAAAGAATTTGATGCTGGTTATGTGCGTGTGTACTTTAAACACCTCGATGATAAAAGCGTAGGTTACCTACCTATGCCTATGTACTCAGATGGCGATTCAATCCCAGGTTTCGATGCGCAATCAGATACGCCGCATTCTGCTCTTTTCACACAAACGCTGCGTTTAAATGGTGATAACCAAATCAGCACGGGCGATATGACCGACGGTATGAACCCAGTTGTTACCTCAGTAGGTTTTGAAGCAGCATTTGATTTAGAAAACGACTGGCGCATCGAAAACCGCTTTAGAACGTCATCAGTAAGCGGTAACTTTATTTCTCTTATTCCAGCTGAAGTTGCAAGTGCAAGCTCTATTGCTTCTAGTATTGCTGGTGATGGTGCATCGCTTGTTTATGCAAATGGTGGTTCAGCAGGCGAAGCCTATGGCGATGACGATTTAGCAATGCGTATTCATACATTCGATGTAACGCTCAACGACATGGGCTCAATTGTTAATGATCTTAAGTTAACTAAGTCGTTCTCTGATGACACCAGTGTTACGTTTGGTTACTTTGCATCAAGCCAATCGATTGATATGTCGTGGCTTTGGAACTCATATGTTATGGAGCTAAAAGGCGACAACGCGGCATTACTTGACGTTTACGCTGCAAATGGCGACAGCTACTCAGATAATGGCTTGTACGCTTATGGTACACCTTACTGGGGTAACTGCTGTCAACGTAACTACGACACAGAATACGAAACACGCGCACCTTACATTAACTTAGCCACTAAGTTTGGCGATTTAAGCATTGATGCAAGTGCTCGCTATGATTCAGGTGAAGCACGCGGTAACTACGCAGGTGCAGTAACATCAACAATTGATATGAATGGCGACGGTACCATCTCAATTCCTGAGCAAAGTGTTGCTGGTATTGATAATGCAAATCCTAGCATTGTTAACTACGACTGGCACTACAGCTCATACTCAATTGGTGCGAACTACCAAATTGATCCAAGCTTTGCGACATTTGCCCGCTTAAGTAAAGGCGGCCGCGCGAATGCAGACCGCTTATTATTTGGTAAAGTAGACGCAGATGGCTCAGTTGCAGAAGCCGATGCAATTGATGAAGTAAACCAATACGAAATCGGCGTGAAAAAACGTTTTGATTCGCTATCAGTATTTGCAACTGCATTCTACGCAGAAACAGAAGAGCAAAACTTCGAAGCAACATCACAAAAGTTCTTTGACCGCGAGTACGAAGCAAAAGGTATTGAGGTTGAATCAACCTACTACGTAGGTGATTGGGATTTCCGTGGTAACTTTACTTGGACAGACGCAGAAATTGCTAAAGATGCGTTATCGCCAGAGTTAGTCGGTAATACACCACGTCGTCAAGCTGACCTTATTTACTCTCTAATGGCAACTTACAACTTTGACAAAGGTGCTGCAGGCCTAAGCTTTATTGGTACAACGGATGCTTACGCACAAGACAGTAACGACCTTGAGTTTGATGGCTATACACAAGTGAATGGCTTTGTAAGTTACAATCTATCTGAAAACTTAAGTTTATCGCTTAACGTGAACAACCTGTTCGACACCGTAGGTATCACAGAAGCAGAAGAAGGCTCAGTACCAGATAACGACATTATTCGTGCCCGTACTATTAACGGCCGTACAACGTCGCTTACTTTAAAATACTCTTTTTATTAATTACTCTCCTCCCTCGTTTTAGCCCAGTGTTTACTGGGCTTTTTGCGTTTTATGTGTTCTTACCAACAGTAACAAAAGGGTGCTGTATTTGACTAAGTTGCTGCTCATTTCGTTTTACATAACTAAATAGTATTAAGCACCCAAGGGCCAAACTGGCTGCTAGCATTGAGCCAAGTGTTGCAAACCTAAAACTATAAAACTGTGCAACAACCCCAGTTGCCCCTGCCCCGCACATAACACCCAGTTTAATGGCGTTCGTGTAAAACGCTGAGGTAAACCCTATTCGTTCGGGGAGCTGATCTTGTAATACGGTTAAGCCAATGCCCGCAAAAATACCGTAAAACAGCCCATTCAATACTTGCAACGCGATCAAATGCCAAACTTGAGTGGCAAAAAACACTCCTAAATAAAATACAATGGCACAACAAAATGCCACCGCAAGCATCGCGACTTTACTGTATTTTTTAGCAAGCTTAGCCCCATACAGCATGATAGGAATTTCTAACAGCGCCACTACACCCATAAACAGCCCAGGCGTATGTTCAGCGAATCCTAGTTCAGTAATGCTATAAAGCGGCAGTGCCGATGAATACATAATATTGCCCGTTGAACCAAGCATAATAGCTAAGCCCAACAACCAAAATGATAAACTCGCTGCGGCTGCAGGCTCTCTGCCGTTTTGTGATTTCTTAGCGCTGTAGTCAGGAATAAACTTAAATGCAAAAATAAGAGCAACCAAGGCACACACCGCAGCAAAGTAAAACGAGCGGCTAAACTCGCCTCCAGCGGCTAACAAATAACCAAGTGGCGGACCGCCCACCCACGCAAAGGAAATAGCAGCACGTAAACGGGAATTAAAACTGGTGATGTCGATGTTCTGTTGACGCCCAGCCCATTGTCTTGCCACGGTCATCATTTGCGGAATTGCCGCATTACCCATTGCAAGAAACAACACGCCTGCGAGCAAGACTTGCCAAAATGCAGTAGCATTCGCAAAAACGCCACTAACGCACACACCATACCCGATACAGCCACCATAAATAACTTTCGCGCACTGGTGCCTTTATCAGCCATGCTACCTAGCCACTGACTGATAACTAACCCCATAATGGTGACCGCCACCACATAAACACCTAAGTACATAGGGGGTGCTCGCAGCCCTTCTACAATAAATAAGCTCATCAATGGGTTAACGAATGCCCCCATTAACCCGGTTAGCATACTTAGAAGAATAAAAATTACACCATGCTGTTTCAGCAATGCTTTCACTCACAACCCCACATCAATACGACAAGTCAACATTTAAAGGGCGCATATTATACATTGTTGTAGTAGAAAACTCATTTTGTAATACAAATAAAAAAGCCCAGCGGGGAAACTGGGCTTTGTCGTGTGGAACAATGTTAGTCGAAGGACACTGTTACTGGGTTAGAACAAGTCGTTTCAGTTACACATACTTGATACTCATAGCTTGGCAACTCAGCCTTACGCTGTACATCGCGGTAGAAACCACGATCAGCGACTGTTTCAATTAGTTCACCGTTACGATAAATGCTTACTTGATCGGCCACTGTTTGCCAACCTAAATCAACACGCATCGTACCTAATCGTGTTTTACTTGCACGTTTAACAGATAGCTCAATTTCGACATCAGATACCACAACCGTTTGTGTAAACGTATCTGTTTGACCTTCGCTATCGGTCGCAGTTAGCGTTACTTCATAGCTACCCGCTTGTGCGTAACTATGCATAGGGTCAGCATCTGTTGAAGAAGCACCGTCACCAAAGTCCCACGCCCAAGCAACAATATCATCGTTACTATCAGTGCTGGTGTTAGTGAAAGTGACATTTAAGCCTGATGTTTCAAATGCAAAGCCAGCTTGTGGTGGCTGCGGGCTTACTTCACCAATAGCGCTAAACGTCAGTGACCAGCTGTTTAAAGTACCCGTATCAGCTGACAGTACGTCTTTCACATTAAGTACCCAATCACCTGTCGCAACTTCACCATTAAAGTTTGCTAGCGAATAGCTTTGTACTAGGTCGTCGGCACCACCACCTGATTGGCTGTGTAGTGTAGCTGTTGTACCTTGCGGCGACGTTAATGTAACGATTAAATCACCAATGTAAGTATGAGCAATATCAATACTTGCATCCGTTGAGAAAACCGTCAGTTCATCTGCAACTGTAATGATTGAATCAACACCCGTGTCATTGTTATCTGGAATAGACACTGGTGTTTCATTTGAGTAAGTAAAGTCATTTAAGCCAACAGGGTTAACAAACAATGACGCACTGCTTTGTTTAGCTAGCTCGCCCGATGTTGCATCAACAACAAAACTATAGCTACCCCACGCTGTTGCCTCTTCTGTTGGTACAGTTAAAGTAACTACATCACCAGGAACCGCCTCAGTTTGCGATAGCGTTGCGCCCGCTAAGTCAGCTTGAAGTGCTAGGCTAACAACACCTTCCCACTGGGCGATTGAGCCAATTTCAAAGGTATAAGTTGCCGTTTCACCAGCAGTAATCTGCTGTGAACTTGGCGAAACCGAGATTTTGAAGCTTGGAGTCGGATCAGCTTGTTCTAGTGCCTGATTCACATTTAAACGATTGCCAGACACTGTTTTACCTTGCAGTGCTTCATTCTGGTCACCGCTATTCATTAGCAACTCTTTAAGTTCAAGCGCTGTTAAATCAGGATTAATCGATAGTACTAATGCTGCGGCACCCGCAACATGTGGTGTTGCCATTGAAGTACCCGAATAACTAGCATAACCATTGCCCGGTACCGTTGATAAAATAGCACTACCCGGTGCACCTAAATCAACACTGGTTAAACCCCATTGTGAAAAGCTAGACATGTTATCTCTGCTATCAGTGCTGGCAACAGATAATACGCTGTCGTGCTCGTAGTTTGACGGATAGTGAGGGTTTTGGTCATTATCAACCGCATCGTTACCCGCAGCAGCAACGAATAAGATATCAGCTTGTTCACTCGCTGTGATAGCATCCGCTAGAGCTTGGCTAAAGCCACCACCGCCCCAACTGTTATTTAGAACACGTAAATTTACGCCTTGATTCTTAAGATCAACCATGTAATCGATACATTTAATAGCGTCAGAAGTGGAACCGGTACCATCTGCACTTAAAAATTTACAACCTACAATCGATACTTCGTGGTTAACACCTACAATACCCGTGCTGTTATTACCTGACGCGCCAATTGTACCCGATACGTGAGTACCATGGCCTTGGTCATCCATTGGATCACCAGAGTCAGTGATAGCATTAATACCGTGAACGTCATCAACATAACCATTACCGTCGTTATCGATGCCATCTCCTGGAATTTCGCCTGGGTTGATCCATGCATTATCAGCTAAGTCTTCATGGCTGTAATCAACACCCGTGTCAATCACACCAACAACAACATCGCGACTACCTGTTGAGATAGACCATGCTTCAAGCGCATCGATGTCAGCATCATCTACACCACCTGTCTGACCTTCATTGTGTAACCCCCACAATGATGAAAAATCTGGATCATTAGGCGCACTTGCAATTGAGACTCGATAATCTGGTTCTACATATTCTATGGCAGCATGAGTTTGTAGACGCTTGATAGCTTCTTTTGTACTCATTCCTGCAATTTTAAACTTAGCTAAACGGCCAGATAAAATCGCTGAGTAATTATCATCAACACCATCTTTATTCATATCGCTGATTGTGGCTCTGACTAAGCTACGAGCATGAGCACGCATTGCTGCAGAAGTGCCCTTTTTATACATAACGAGTACAGAATCTTCACTTGCACCGACGAGAGTTGTTTTTGCTGGTGTGCTGATTTGCGCAGCACCTATACAAGGTAATAAGGCGAGGCTTAATACAGATAATTTAGTTTTCATATTTACTATCCATAATTAGTAATACTGACCGAATCAACATGATTCGACCACCAAAGCTCATTACTTCTGAAAATGATTATCACGCGGCATACCCCATAAATGGCGAATTGCAGATAACAGGCAAGGAAAAAAATTAAACAGGCAGCAAATCCATGCTTTTTTACCAATTTAGATTCTAAATTCAGATAAAAACCAGCCTTTTTCGTGACAAATGGAGCGTCAATTACCCGAGGTTATTTATCAAACTTTTTTACTGCTTTGTAATAATTCCTCATATCAAAACCTGATTAGATAATTATAAGATCATGAAAATAAAGAATTAATTAAAACCACAAAAACTGCTGATTTTATATTATTCCATATCTGTCTAAAGTGATTTTCTGTTAATTGCTTTATCTTTTCAGTGCATTTAACAATTTTGCTTCATTCACTTCTGATTGTTAGCGAACACTTGAATATCACGCAATTTAATCCGGCAAGGCATGCCGGTACATGGCCCTAAAAGCAAAAATAATATTTTAGAGCTTTGATTAATAATAATTTAAAGGAAATAATCATGAAGTTAAGAAAGTCTCTTCTTACCTGTGCAATCACCTTTGCACTCGGTTCAAGCTTTGCTGCTAACGCAAATACTGATGACAAAGCGCAGTCTAGCTCTGAGCTTGCTACTCAGGTAACAACTTTAGGTGTTAGCAACTCAATTATTCTAGATCAAGTATCTGTAACAGGTGTGGGTAATGAAGCAGTTATTACCCAGCAAGGCACTGGACAACGTGCAGAAACCGTCAGTATTGGTGACGGCAATATGGTTCAAGTTAACCAAGCACAAACATCTAACTTATCACTTATTTATAATACAGGTGATTTCAATGATGTTGCTCATACTCAGAATGGCACAATGAATGGCGCACTGTCTGAAACAGTAGGTAACGACAACGCTATTCGTGTTGAACAACAAGGTGCTGGCTTCTTTGGTATTAATAATGAAGCTATTAACACAGTTACAGGTGATGAAAATACAATTACTGTAACCCAAGGTGATGGGATAACTGGTTCTACAACTTCGATTTAGAAGGTAATAGCAACACAGTAAGCTCTGAGCAAGTTGGTTTATTAAATGAAGCTACATTTAATACTGTCATTGGTGATGACAACACGATTGAAGTAGCTCAAGAAGGCTTATTCAACGCCTTTACGTCAGATGAAATTGTCGGCAATGGCAACGACATTACAATTGACCAGACCGGTGCGTTTAACAGTGCAACATTAACTTCTGTTCGTGGTGATTACAACGAAGTTGAACTTGAGCAAGATGGCGACTCAAACACTGCGTTAATTGCTGAAGTTACAGGTAATGATAACGAAGTTAAATCAGACCAAGAAGGCAACAGCAATAGCTTTGAATCAGCGGTATTAATTGGTGACGGCAATACGTTACTTGTTAATCAAAAGCAAGATGGGAATACTGCAGGCTTAGATGCAATTGGCAATGATAACGAGCTAACGGCATTCCAAAATGGTAACGGCAATGATGTATACCTTGGTGCAATTGGCAATGATAATGAATTTGTTGCAAACCAAATTGGTGATTCAAACAGTGCACATATTGCTAACTTTAATGGCAACGATAATAACGTTGATATTGCACAAGCAGGTGATGAAAACACGGTACTGGTTCAGTCTTCTTATCCAGATACATCGCTATCTTCAAATGATAATGATATTGCGATTAACCAAGAAGGTAATCTAAATGAAGCCGCACTAACGTTTGCAAGTGTGCTTGATAGCAACAATAACCAGGTTGCTTTCACACAAGTTGGTGAACTAAATGCGATTGACCTTATCATGGAAGGAAGTAGCAATTCAGTTGATATTAGCCAAACTGGTTCTGAAAACTTTGTTGCAGGCATTGGTGAAGGCGCATTCTTGTTAGGTGGTGAAGGTAATTCACTGGTCGTTGTCCAAGAAGGTAATGCTAACCTTGTAGAAGGCTCAATGATTGGCTCTAACAGCACGGTCGTTATCACTCAGCTAGGTGATGGCAATATCGCGACTGTAACCCAAGAATAATCATATTTAGGGGGAGCCTTGCTCCCTCATTTCACTATGAAATTAAATAACTTTCTCCGCATATGTTGTATCTTGCTTGCAGCTCAAAGTGCTGCTAGTTATGGCGAAGATCTCGAAATTGATGGTTTAGTACTCGATAGAAGCATTAGCCGATTTGGCCATCAATTTTATTTTGAGTTTGCCAATCTTTGGCGTGACTTACCTTCAACAGCTGGCTTTAATATCGAAATAAAAGAAACGGTATTACCTCGAGCGGGTACTCGCCTTGTTTTAAGAATGAACAACCAAATTGTGTACGTTACCTACCTAGGGCGTCGTTTAGAGCCATTAGATGAGCGTGTTAAACAAGCCATGTATAGCGTAATGGATGCAATGGCGCGTAACAAAATGCAGCAATCATCACCTGATATGGCAAAAAATGGATGGTAAAATGAAATACTTAACAACACTAATAATAATACTCTGCCCCCTCTACAGTTGGGCAACTGAACTCGTTTATACCCCTATAAATCCAAGTTTTGGTGGCAGTCCACTCAATGGCAGCATGCTGCTTAATAAAGCGCAATCCCAGAATAAACATAAAGCGCCAACAATCGAACAAACTTATGGTGAAAAATTTCAAGACTCATTAGAGCGTACCTATTTAAATCGCATGGTTCGTGGAATCACCGATATGGCGTTTGGTGATGAAATCGACGACAGTATTTTTAACGGTGACTCTATCTTCATGACAGGTGATTATGAAATTCAAATCATTACCAGTACTAGCGATTCTATTACTGTAAGAATAACAAATACTTCTGATGGAACAATTACAGTTATTGAAGTACCGAGGTTTGGATAATGAGAAGTTTAATCTTAACCACACTAATCGTAATTTTGTCGGGTTGTTCATCAATGGGCAATTTAATTCCACCGACAAAGCAACTCGCAAGTACACTAGAGCCAACAGAAACCTTTAAGGCATTGCAAGCACTTCCACAACCAGTGGGCAGCATTCCTGTTTCTGTGTATTCATTTCGCGACCAAACTGGGCAATACAAACCTCAAGCTAATGTCAGTTCGTTTTCTACCGCAGTGACCCAAGGCGCAAACTCTATTTTAGTGCAAGCATTACATGAATCAGATTGGTTTATTCCGGTAGAACGTGAAGGTCTACAAAACATTTTGACTGAGCGCAAAATTATTCGTGCCGCGCAAGCCGAAAACGACAAACTGCCTGAACTGCCACCGCTTACGACTGCAAAAATAATCTTAGAAGGCGGTATCATCAGCTACGATACTAATATTAAAACGGGCGGTATTGGGATGGAATACTTCGGGATTGGCGCATCAGAGTTATACCGTGAGGATGCAATCTCAATTTATTTACGCGCTGTCGATGTTCGCACAAACGCAAGTTTTGCTATCCGTTGCGACAAGCAAAAAAGTGCTCAGTCAAGAAATGCGCGCAGGGTTCTTTCGCTATGTCAGTTACAAGCGTTTAGCTGAAGCAGAAGCCGGTTTTACCGACAACGAGCCTATGAGCATCTGCGTAACTCAAGCAATAGAAAAAGCATTAAGTGATCTTGTACTAAAAGGTATTAACAAAGGTATTTGGGCTGCAAAAGCGGTCTAATTGAATTGTGGCGCTGACATCACAGCGTCACACACTTAAAATGAACTGCCGACTTTCGTCACCAAGAACTACTACTAACCATGCTAGAGCTAAGCACTGGGTAAAATCACTCTCCTTTAAACGCAATACTTACACCTTTGGATTATAATCACTGTGTATTTTGTAAAGACAAACTCACTGCCATGTAGCTTTGTGCCCAGTTAGCTAGTTCTACGCGATTACGTGATGATGTTTTCTTAAATGCGCTGTAAAGATGGGTTTTAACCGTATGATCGCTGATGTTTAAACGCTCTGCGATATCTCGATTACTCGCGCCTTGTGCAAGTAGATGAATCACTGATTTCTCGCGTTTAGTTAGTAAGCTGAGATCAATATCGTTATTTACCGAATCATTACTGGCACTAAATTGACTACGAGACATAGCATAAAGCATGTGATTAAAGGTTGTAGAAATACTTTTACGACTAAAAAATAACTCACCATTGATCACTCTCACAAGCCCTGAAAAAATATCTTCAGGTGATTGCTCGGCAAAAAACACGCCTTTAATGCCATTTAAAAGTAGGTTCTTTTCACAGATGGCGTCAGCATCTGCATTAAAAATAACCACTGAGTTTTGCTTAGCAAGTTGTACTAATTCTGCTGGTAATAGGTCTTTCCAATCGGTGTTAGTGCTATCTATCAGATAAAGATCAAATTCGTCGCGCATCGCATCTTGGGGTAAGCTTGTATCTACTTTGACGCGGACAAAGAATGCATCAAGCATCTTGATTAAAAATTGATAGCTTTGACTACGGTTTTGCAGTTTTGGTTGTGCTTTTAGAAAAACAGAAGTTGGTTGAATCATCTCATTTCTTCCTTGAAACATTTTATTCACAATACCCAATTTGGATACATGATTCAACCATTTATAACCCTTTATTTTAGTAATTTACAACATCACCAATCCATTTGGATGATTAGGCGCGCGAGTTAACAAATTGTAAATGACCATACTCACATCTCCCCTTTTACAGTGAGTCATTGAGTAGTTTGTAAAAACGTGATGTTACGCCGTTCGTCCAACCAAACCCTTGTTGTACTGTGTATTCACCGCCACCAGCACGACTTACCAATTCACATACATTGTATTTTTCAAGAAGACACTTATCCTCAGCAAAACGCATTTCAATCATACTCAACCAATTTTTCATGACAGCTTCGGCTTCGCTGATAAAGCCATAGTCAAGCAAACCCTTAACAGCAAACCATTGCAGAGGTGCCCAGCCATTAGGGCTATCCCACTGCTGAGGAGTATTAGATAATGTTGTAACTAACCCTCCAGGTTTTAAAAAGTCACTCATTAGTTTAGTTTTTACTTGCTGAGCTTGCTGCTCAGATGCAGCACCGACAAATAAAGGTACAGCCATTGCCATAGAATCAATGGGACTTTGCTTATTTAAACGAATATTAAAGTCTCTATAAACGCCTTTATCATTGTCCCAACAATATTGATTAATTGCTTCTAGTCTAAATAATGCCAATTCAGCAATTGCTCGACTTTTATGCTCTTTGTTAATTAAGCTGTAAAACCTTTCTAAGGTCTTTTCGAGGTTATAAACTAAACAATTTAAATCAATGGGTACTATATTTGTTGTTTCAATACTCTTCAAATCACTTGGCTCACTGAGCCAGCGACTGCTGAAATCCCACCCTGATTCACAGGCAGCACGAATATTCTGAAAGTAACTCAACTGCTGATCAGCTGAAAGATTTTGCGCATCATGCAAATCTTCTTTCAACGACTCTGGTCGTGGCGAGCGGGCGCTATCCCAATATCGATTTAAAATAGCCCCATCAGACATTTTAACGACACGCTTAGTAGCTTGTTTATCGTCAACTAACTCTTCACACCCTTTCATCCAAAACTGATATTCAGCTTCTAATGCCGCTATCGCTTTTTCTAGCCAAGAAAAATCTTTGCGTTGCTCATATTTAGCCTCCCATAATAGCGTAACCATCAAAGCTAAAACGGGCGGCTGAGACCGAGAGCTGTAATAAACTCTATTTCCATTTGGAATGCAGCCATTGCGCTTTTGCAAGTCAATAAAATTATTAACCATGGCTTCAATGGTTGCCAGGTCGCCTATGTCCTCAAACGCCTAATGCTGTAAAGTAACTATCCCAGTAGTAAATTTCTTGAAAACGTCCACCAGGAACAATGTAGTCAAACTGTAGAGGCATCAAAGAGCTTGATAAATCACTATCGGCACTGCGATGCAGGTGCGGCCATAGATCGAGTATATACTGGTTTACCGATGTCGTATTGAGTTTCGCCATTGGTATAGCTTGGTTGGCGAATGAAAAGTGCGACATAACAAACTCACGAAGCTTTTCACCTTGCAAAGGACCTACTAATTGGTATAACTCACTCGCACTCTGCCAAGATAAATTGGGGACTGCATCTGCAAATGTTTTAGAATCAGCAAAAATTTCTGCCATTTGCACATCTTTAAATAGCTGGCTATTAACAAAGTTCATAATCATTCCTTAATTGCCTGACGTGTCAGACCATTTTCTAAAACAAGCGTCGCTTTTTTAAACGCCGAAACACTTACTAACAACAGGACTATTGGCAGCAAAGTTAAATAAAAGGCGTGCTGGCCACTAAACTTATCGAACACAAAGCCCGTAATTATTGAACCCGTGGTGCCCCCTAAAGCCGAGAAAACAACGATTAAGCCAGTCATCGCAGCATGTTTATGCTTTTCTAAAGAACTCAGCATGACTGAGTTGAGTAAAGGGTAAATAGGTGCCATAAAAAAACCGACTAGAGGCAACATATATGCCGCAAAAGGCACATCAAAAATATTTTTTACTTGGCTGCCATCAACATCATGAGTAAGAGGTAAAACAAGTAAAATCAACAGCCCCATTGTAATCAGGCAAGTCAATAACATCTTGAACCAACTAATAAACCTAAGTACTTGCCCAGCAACCAAACGGCCAAGCGCTAACGCTGCAGCAAATAAACTAGCGAGCTGAATACTGACATCAACGGGGAGTTTTAAAACTTGATTGTTAAAGGTAGGCAGCCAGGTACCCACTCCTTGTTCAATTAAAACGTATAAAAAAGCACTAACTACAAAAATAAGCACTAAGGGTTGGTATGTTAATTTCAGCATATCTAAGAAAGCGTCTACTTGTGACTGTTTCTGGTTATGTAACTCAGGAGATTTAATAGGCGCTGTTAAAACAGTAAAGGTAGTCACTAAGACGATCGCTGCTAGCATGTAATATACATTCAACCATTCATTACTTTGGGGGTTATTAGCATCGATGAATAATGCAAAGATCCAGTAACCCGATAACACCCCAAGCATAAACACCCCTTCAATAGTGTTTAGCAAAGACGAATGTTTGTTCGCGTTATCAGAAAGTTGACCAATAATTGAGTAAACAGAAATTTTCACTACAGCGAAGCTACAACCAATTGCAGCAAATAATGCTTTTAGCACCCAAAATTCAGCAATGCTTGGTACCAATAAACAAAGAGCCGACACTAACAATAATGCACAGAGCATCGCGATTTTGTAGCCGATTCTTGGAATGAATGAAGCGACTAAAAAAGACATAATGGCAATGCTCAAATCCTTAAATCCCTCTAAAACAGAGGCATCCGTCTTGCTAACATCCAAGCTATTAATTGCTTGTAAAATAACAGTGCCTACACTATTGAGCATAATTGCAAATACAAAATAGCTGCTTGCTAACGCTATGGTAATTCTTAATGAAGCCATTTAACTATACCGAAAGTAATTTTTACTCAGTCTAGTTGAGTGGAATTTCTTTTGCAAACGTTTGCAATAACAAAATACACAATTTATTCACAAAAAACCGAACTCTATTTGCTAGATTGTCGATTTATCATTTCAATTTCAACAACTTGGGAGTTAACTTTTTGGCCTGCGAGTTGTGCAAGTAGTTTTTCAACCAAAATAATAGAGGCGCGCTGGGTATTTTGCTTAATAGTTGAAAGTGATGGATGACTAATATCAGCCATAGAAATGTCATCAAATCCGATAAGACCAACATCATTTGGTATACTGATGTAGCGTTCTTTAAGGGCCTTCATAGCGCCAAGAGCGACCATATCACTGCATGCCATAATCCCATCGAAACAAAGCCCCTTATCTACCAGTAACTGATTTATACCCTGATAGGCAGCTTTACTCGTGATATCGATAGACAGTACATTTGGCGTGGCTTTTGCCTTTGAAACTGCATCTAAGTAGCCTCTGTAGCGTTCACCAATTTCAGCGTGAGCAGGATCGCCCAAAAACAACACATTTTTTGCACCGTGCTCAAGTAAGCGTTCAGTGGCTAAACGAACATCCCAAGTAATTATCACTACCAACTATAGGGTAATTACTTTCTGTTTTTGGATCTCCCCAAACAACCAATGGAACACCCGCATTTGCAGCTGCCTCAATATTCGCCTGGCTTTTACCTTGTCCGACAACAATCAAACCATCAGCCCGACGGCTGTTGATGAAATAATTGACCCAATCATCACTTGCCATAAATGAGTTAGAAAGTAACAGTTCGAGGCCATGCTTATTCAGTGCAAGGTTAATTTCGCCAACAAGTTTCAGTAAAAAAGGGTCATTAATTGATTGTTCTGTGTCACCATCAAGATTGATCATCACAGCAATCACATTGGTTTTTTGCGTTCGAAGACGGCTTGCAGCAGTATTCAGACTAAAGTTGTGTTTCTTCGCTAAACGCTGAAGCTTCTGCCTAGTTTCTAGTTTAATCAAAGGGTTATCATTAAGTGCTCTTGACACTGTCGAGGTAGATACACCTGCTAATTTAGCAAGAATCAACTAATTTTAATTTTTTATCGTTCATGGCAGTAACACAGTAATCCTTAAACTGGGATAACAATATAGCATTTTTTTAAACAAACAACTGCTTAAAATTTTTTATTAAAAATCAATAACAAAACCAAGTTAACTGGAAGAAACCAAGAAAATTGTGAAAAACAGTTACAAAATTGTTTGCAAACGTTTGCATAAACTTCTATGGTTTAAATAGGCAAAGCATTAACAATTTTTTAAAATCTTGTTATGCAGTGTACTTAACAACAGATTAGTGGGAAAAAACTATGGCAACAAAACACACACGAACTGCAATTGCATCCGCAATTCTTTTAGCAATGTCAGGCCAAACTGCTTTTGCTGAAGAGCAGACACAACAGGCAGCAGAAGAAAAAGTAGAACGCATTATTGTATCTGGTACACCAGGTGGTGTAGGTGTTCGCAAAATTGACGCCGGTTATGCCGTGACGAATATTGATGCTGACCAAATTGTTAAACTTTCACCTAAAAGCACCGCGGACTTGTTTAAAGCTGTACCTGGTGTTTGGGTAGAAAGCTCTGGTGGTGAATCAGGCGCGAACGTATTTGTACGTGGCTTTCCGGGTGGTGGTGATGCACCATTTTTAACAATTAGCATTGATGGCTCTCCTATCTACCCTGCTCCGACGCTCTCATTTTTAGAAAACTCTTCTATTTTCCGTCTTGATGAAACAATTGAGACAATGGAAGCACTTCGCGGTGGCCCTAACCCAGTTGTTTCAAACGGTCAGCCCGGTTTAACAACAAACTTCCGCTTAAAGCGCGGTAGCGAAGATACCGAAGCTATTTTTAAGTACACAACATCTGATTATGACCTACAACGTATTGATGCGATGGTAAGTGGTGAAATTTCTGAAGATTTTTACTACATGGTAGGTGGTTACGTTAAGAGTTCACCTGGTATTCGTGACGCAGGTTTTACCTCAGAAAAAGGCAATCAATTTACGATTAACCTTACAAAGGTGCTAGACAATGGCACCATCAACTTATACAGCCGTCATACCGATGATCACGGTGCGTGGTACTTACCTACGCCTTTAAATGTTGAAGGTATTGATGCTGGCTACACACAACTTGGCACTCTAAATCGTCAAGCAACTATATATACTGGCCCTAACAATGATGAACATCAAATTGACTTAGGTGAAGGGCGCGGTTGGAAAGGTCATGTGTCTGGCGGTAGCATCAAGCTTGAATTTGATAATGGCTGGCAGTTTGTAGATCGCTTTAACTTTACTAAAGGTGATGCAAATACCTACGGCCTTGTTCCAGCAGGCTCTGCAACAACATTGGGTGAAGTAGCAACTAATGGTGAAACCGCAGCAGGTGCAGCAACAGGCACTGTTTATGATGCAGATACACCAGTACAACAACTTGGTCGTTGGGTTGTATTAAAAGAAATTAGTTCATTCACTAATGATCTTGCCTTTTCTAAAGACTTTGGTGACCTGTCTGCCGCATTCGGTTATTACACAGCAAGCACATCTGCAAACGACTGGTGGAGCTTAGGAAACGCTGCTTATCATGTACTTGAAGCAGGCGGTGAGATGTTAAATGACATTGAGTGTAATGCAAGTACTGAAGGTTGTGCATGGAACTACGATATTAACTCGACAGGTGATGCACGCACCAATGCGTTTTACTCAACAGCTCAGTATAAAATCAATGATGCATTCACACTTGATGCAGGTATTCGTTTTGAAAATCACGAAGTAGAATACACTGTAGATGAAGGCCTAGATGGTGTTATTACTAAATCTATCCAGTACGATGAAAGCAAAACATCATGGACAACAGGTATTAACTACTCAATTAATGATGATATGGGTGTATTTGCACGTGTTAACCGTGGTTATAAAATGCCTTATTTCGATGATTTTCGTGATAACTACGGCGCTTACCAAGGCGGCGAAAAGTTAATCAAAGAAGTGACACAGGCTGAATTCGGTTACAAGCTTTTGACCGATAGTACTGATTTTTATGCCACTTTATTCACGAATGAAGTAAAAGGTGACACTTTTGTTCGTCGTCCAGGCGCCCCTGCTGAAATTTTAACAAATGAAGCATACGGTATTGAGCTTGATTATAACTATAACCACGAATCTGGTTTCTCAGTTAACTTAAACTCAACACTGCAAGAAACTGAGAATCACAGAAAGCCCGACCAACGAAGGCAACGAAAGCCAACGTCAGCCAAAATGGCAAGTACGTGTTACACCGAGCTATGACTTTGAAGTCAGCGGCATGTATGCAACTCTATACGGCACAATTTCAGCAGTTGATGATCGTTGGGGCGACAACGAAAATACTGTTACATTAGAAGGCTATGAAAAAGTTGACCTAGGTTTAATTGTTGAGCCTATGGAAGGTATTAAAATACAGTTAGCTATTGATAACTTAACTGATGAACAAGGCATTACCGAAGGTGATCCTCGTAATGCTGATGCACCAAATGGCCGTTATATTATGCCTCGCACCACGCGTTTAAGCGTAAGTTATGAGTTTTAAACTCTCCTAAAATCCCTTGGTTGTAAGTCAATCAATACCCAAGCCACAGTGTTTTACAACCTGTGGCTTTTTTATTTGACTATTAAGCGCAACACGTGATCTGCTATAGACTTATGCGATTCAAAGGTTAAATGCACCCCCTCTTGCAGGCAAGGAGTGGCTAAAGAAGTTGAATCTAGAAACAAAGCCTGCTGCTTCGCACACACTTCAGAAAAAGCTAGCTTTAGCTCACCACATTTAGCATTCGCTCCTGCATAAATAGATTTATACGCGCCAACCTCATACACCGCTGGCGGGCTCAAAATTATTATTTTGGGTAATTCACGGTGCCGATAATAGTTTTTTATATCTAAAATAAGTGCTTCTAGTGCGTTGGCAATATCAACAACCGACAGCGCAAAACGGCGCTTTAAATCATTCGTGCCGAGCTGAATAACAATCACATCTAAATGATAAGCCGCTAGGTAAGGCTCTAGGTATTTAATGCCCAGTTTATCACCACTAAAAGGTGGGTCGTTCACCAGTGTACGATTGGGCTGGCCAGCTTCAATCACTTGGTAGCCGGCACCTAATTTAATACCCAGTAAACTAAACGCCAGCGCTCATCGGCTGCAAAGCGTTTACCATCGACGGGCGAAATACCATAGGTGTTTGAATCACCAAAACATAAGATATTCATTAGAATGGATTCAGTGTGTAACCTTGCTGCTGCAACTGAGCATGCGCGGTCATTGCCGATAACGCCATTTGCACACCAGGAATAAGCTGTTGCTGTTTTACCTTCATGTGCGTTGCAGACTGTCCACACACATAAACAACGGTATTATGCGCTAACAATTGAGTGATCAATTGCTGATTTTTATTGTCACTGGCAAAGCGCTGTTTATAAAAACTGTTTTCCAGTACATCAACACTTGCGCCACCATGCACAACTAAAGCAAGTTGAATGTTCTCAGGCTTCACACCATGGGCTATATGCATATTAATAAACCGTGCTAATGAGTTCATTTTGTTATTCTGCGCCCCTTTTTCTGCCGCATCAGCTACATCAAATGCCACTTTGAAAACCGTTTGATCAGAGATTGGTGCATGGTTTGACACATCATAATAAAAACCAAAACCTTTGATAGCAGGCTCAGCTTGCTCTGCATAACTAAACGAAGATAATAAGGCTAAAGATAAACCTAACAGTGTTGATTTCATAAAAGTTCCTGTTGTTTTTTACTCTAGCCTACCTTGTTTAAACCCGTTTAACTAGCATCAATATGTTGGTGCGCTTTAAAGGTCATGCCTAAGTAATTAAAGGTGTTTTTAAACATCTCGATAAACGCGTTAGGTGCCTGAGCAGCTCCTGCATTTGAGAGCAATGAAAACTGCTTTTCACGCAGTGTTCTCAGTTTTGAACCTGAGAGTTTCATCATCCATGTAATCAGTGATCCGGTCTAAAAATGCTTTAAACTGCGGTGTGGTGTTATACCAATACACTGGCGATGCCAGTACCCAGTGTTGATAATTCAACAGCGCTTCAAATACCGCATAAAAATCATCATTTTTATATTGCTTATCGTAGCAATAAGGCGAGATAACATAGTCATCTAGACATACCAGATCACCGCCATATTGGGCTTTATAATCATTAACTTGTAAGCTTGTGTTACCCGTTTTTCGTGCACTTGAATAAATAATTACCGTATTTGTTGTTGTTTTTTGTTGCATGACTATCACTCCTTTTTTATGATGTGTGCAGCGTAAAACCTCAAGCTAACTTTAGGTCAACACCTTGGAGCAAATTATGTCAGATAAAAAACTTATTGATGCAAACCTAGCGGTTGGCTTTGTGGCAAAACGCAGTGGTGTAAAAGTTTCGACCTTGCATTTTTATGAGTCAAAAGGGCATTCGCAGCTGGCGTAAAAAGCTGCGCAAACCAACTACGGTTAAATGTAGTCAAACACTCATCATTTGAAATGCGTGCTTGTTTGTTTTTAGGTTTTTAAGTCGTTACTTTTAAAGCTTATAAGTGAATATTAAAAATAGGTTCCTTCGATTAAAAAGCGAGGTAGTGAATCACTTTCAACCGTTACTGTATTACCCATATCTCGCCACATACATGCCATGCCCAACAGTTGAAGAGGTAAAAATGATTCAACCGGGACAGTGTCTGGATCACTTGCATTTATCCAATATTTTTCTTGTAGCTGAACATTTTTTGCAAGCGTTTCATTGAAGTCGAACCCAATGTCGGTGGTAAGTGCTGCAAACGTTTCTAAATACCCCATTGCTATGCCCAGTGCCCAATCGTTACCTTGATCTACTGCCATTTTCATACACTGGTTGAGTAACGATGGATAATTATCTTGCCTGTGATGGAAAGCTTGAAATACTTCGACTAACTTATATGAGACAGGCCCTGCTTTTGTGGCACTTTGTTTCATAATTTCAACGGGGAAGCTTGATAAGCTATCCATACTTTCGAAATCACGCGTGATCACCGCTAAAAAATAGGCATCAAGCCACTCTTCTGGTTCCGCATAACCTGCTTCGAGCATACCTTTACCGTTCCAAGTCACTTCAGGTAAATCGAATATCTTAAACGTAATGTCTTGCTCTGGATGCTCTGCGAGCTTCAAAAAAGCCGCGTACATTTTAGATGCATAGCGTAAACCTGATGCAGACTCTTTTTCTATTTCATTGGTTTGGACTTCCCAAGTAAGCCAACGAGAAAGAGATATCATATCTTTTGATATTGCTAATAAATTGTCTCTTCTAATTTCAACATCTTCGCTTATTTCCTCAAACGCTTGATTTAATCTCTTTAAACGTCTTTTGAGAGGTATTTTTTCAAACTTAGGCCCGAATTCAGATAATAAGTGCACCACTCATGGTTAAACGGTGAGAAGGAATCAACTGCCTGTTGGTGGTACTCTATCGTCGCCAAACAAACAGAAGCATTTACCATGAGTTACAAGCAGTTGATCGCAGGACAAAGATACCAGATAGAAGCCTACTTACGCGAGGGCTTTAGTTATCGTGAGATAGGCAAACGCCTGAAAGTCAGTCATAGCACCATTAGCCGAGAAATCAGACGAAATAGGATCCGGGAAAATCACTATCTACCCGAAGTCGCCCAGGCAAAGACACTCAAAAGGCGCGTTCAAGCCGCAAAGTCGTGTCTATCTAAGCTGACCATCACCTTTGTTGAGTTCGGATTAAAACAAAAGTGGAGTCCCGAGCAAATTGCAGGCGTGAAACCGGATTATTGGGCTTTCAGTGAGTCATGCATGGATTTACGGTTATGTGCAACGGGATAAATTGAGTGGCGGCAAGTTGTTTAGGCACTTACGACAAGGCCATCGACGATATCGCAAAGGTCGTCGTGCGAAGCGTGTCATTATCCCGAACCGAGTGGGCATTGAGCACCGCCCAGCGATTGTTGACAAGAAAAGACGGTTCGGTGACTGGGAAGCTGATACCGTACTGGGTAAGCATGGAACGGGTGCCATAGTCAGCCTAGTTGAACGCCAAAGCAAGCTTTATTTAATACGTAAAGTGCCAGCAAAGAGCGCGGCAGACGTAAGCAGAGCCATGATAGGCATGCTGTGGCGATATCGCCGTCATGTGCATACGATAACCGCTGATAATGGCAGCGAGTTCTGTGACCACGAGCTAGTTGCAGATAAGCTCAACACTGATATTTATTTTGCGAATCCGTATTCCTCATGGGAGCGCGGATTGAATGAAAACTTCAACGGTTTACTGCGCCAGTACATACGCAAAGGCACGGATTTAAGAACGGTAACGGATAAGCAGGTGGCCGATATAGAACGTGCGCTAAACGCCAGACCTAGAAAGTGCCTAGGTTACAAACAGCCTGTCGTTGTGTTTAACGAATTACGCAATGCGGCCTAATTTAGCGAGTGGTGCACTTCGGGGTTGAATTCGCGAGTTTGTAAATTCTTTCAATTTTCATTTGTCATCCTATTAATTCCCTTTAATCAATATCAAATTCTGAAATTTTAACTTCACTAACAGAAGAGTTATTATTTGTTATAGGGCCCCAATATATAAATATTTAATGTCATTAGCACTCGATGAAATAGCTTGTTTAATTCACCAAGGTGATACTCAATTTAATATTACTTAGTTGAAATGATTAATCGCTACAGCGTTACTTCTTATGTAGTTCATTAGACATAGCGACAATATCAGCCATTATGCGTTTCTCGCCCAATTCAACTAGAAAATTCAAATGCTCAATCGCTTTTACTTTCTGCAAATTTTCAAGCTTATTTACACCACCAAGAGCCAACGCAGGAACGAATGCATACATTTCATCAGCTTCTAACATGCCAAGTTTATTAAGTGCTTGCTCAAACAAAGGCTTTTCGTTAATGTCTTGTTGCTCTAATGCATCCTTTCGCATAATAGCAAAAAATAAATCTACCGTTAAATCTTCTCCATCCTCATTTAAGTCCGAAGTGCCATCAGTAGGGAAAATCATACCAAAACTTGGATTAATGGTAATACTTTGACCAGATGTCTTCCCCCAAACAATGAGCTTTCCAAAAGAGCTTCGACCTATCACATAATAATTATCAATACCGGCTTTTTCTCGTTCTGCAAACTCAGTATCTTCAAGCCAAGTTTGTAAAATATCATGGTAATCTTCTGGATTTACTAGCCAGAGAATGCCATCACCCCAGCCACAAAAACCATATTCTTGCCAGTATTCCAACAAACGCTCAGGAAGTTTGCCTTTAAAAAAATCAAGTGTCTCTTGTGTTGGCATTGTCGCTTTTATCGCGGGACCAAATCCCTTGAAGTTGTAAAAGTTATCGAAAAATTTATTCATCATTCAGTCGCTCTATTTCATCTGCCAATTCTTGACCCCATGAAAAATCAATATTGAATTCACCTGTTGGCTTTAGATTAAATACAGCACGATTTCACTTGTTCGAATCATTTTCATTCCTCGCATACAGCCCATAAAAATTACTCTTATCTCCATAATTAACCTTCAAGTTAAACCTTTAAATTTACGGTATCTATCTCGTAAACAACCTTGTGCTCAACTACGAACTTGTAAGGTTTTTTACGTATTCTTATAGCAGCTAGCATCAATCCAGCCGCTGGCTATTTCTCCACCTTTAAGCGGTGACACTCAAGTGGAGAAAAATCTGTATTTTCAATCTTAATTAAACAATTCATATTAACTACATTCTGACTCAACAAAGAGAGTTCTAAGTCAAATGTCAGAGTTTGTGAATTAACATTCAGATTGTAAATATCTAAAAATGTTAACTTTTTAAAATCATGTGTCACTTTTAACTCTTCATCATACACGTTACAAATATTCTTTCGTTTGATAAGCGCATTACTACCCGCTTCTAAAATCTCTAGTCTTAAACAAGGGAACTCGCTATCAGGATGAAACTTAAGCCAACGAAACAAATTGTCATTGACCCTTTCTACATTCATCTCAATAACATCAAGGCTAACATACGTTTTGTCATCATCACTTAAAGCGTCAGTACAAGAAAAAGTAAAAATCAAACAAATGCTAATAATCAATTGTTTCATCATACACCTAAGTATTTATTTAATACGTGCCTAGTTTTTAGGTTTTTAAGTCGTTACTTTTAAAGCTTATAAGTGAATATTAAAAATAGGTTCCTTCGATTAAAAAGAGAGGTAGTGAATCACTTTCAACCGTTACAGTATTACCCATATCTCGCCACATACATGCCATGCCCAACAGTTGAAGAGGTAAAAATGATTCAACCGGGACAGTGTCTGGACCACTTGCATTTATCCAATATTTTTCTTGTAGCTGAACATTTTTTGCAAGCGTTTCATTGAAGTCAAACCCAATGTCGGTGGTGAGTGCTGCAAACGTTTCTAAATACCCCATTGCTATGCCTAATGCCCAATCGTTACCTTGATCTACTGCCATTTTCATACACTGGTTGAGTAACGATGGATAATTATCTTGCCTGTGATGGAAAGCTTGAAATACTTCGACTAACTTATATGAAACAATTATGCTTTTGTGGCACTTTGTTTCATAATTTCAACGGGGAAGTTCGCTAAGCTATCCATACTTTCAGAATCGCGCGTGATCACAGCTAAAAAATAGGCATCAAGCCACTCCTCGGGGTTTGCATAACCCGCTTCGAGCATACCTCTACCGTTCCAAGTCACTGCAGGTAAATCGAAAATCTAAACGTAAAGTCTTGCTCGGGATACTCTGCGAGCTTCAAAAAAGCCGCGTACATTTTAGATGCATAGCGTAAACCTGATGCAGACTCTTTTTCTATTTCATTGGTTTGGACTTCCCAAGTGAGCCAACGTGAAAAACTAATATATAAATTTGAAAAGCTTAACAAATTATCTCTTCGCTTTATTATATTTGTAGGAATTTTTTTCATTCTTCTCTTTGGAGATTCTAGCCATTCGTCAAGAGGTATACTTTCAAACTTAGATTTGTAAATTCTTTCTATTTTCATTTGTTACCCTGTTAATTCCCTTTAATCAATATCAAATTCTGAAATTTTAACTTCACTAACAGAAAAGTTATTATTTGTTATAGGGTCTCAATATATAAATATTTAATTCACCGAGGTATACCCAATTTAATATTACTTAGTTGAAATGATTAACCGCTACTGCGTTACTTCTTATGTAGTTCATTAGACATAGCGACAATATCAGCCATTATGCGTTTCTCGCCCAATTCAGCTAGAAAATTCAAATGCTCAATCGCTTTTACTTTCTGCAAATTTTCAAGCTTATTTACACCACCAAGAGCCAACGCAGGAACGAACGCATACATTTCATCGGCTTCTAATGGGCCTAGGTTTTTTAGTGCATGCTCAAACAAAGGTTTTTCGTTAATGTCTTTTTGATCTAAGGGAGCTTTACTCATAGTGGCGAAAAACAAATCTATGGTTAACTCTTCTTCATCCTCAACTAAGTCTTCTGTACTATCAGTTGGAAATAGCATCCCGAAATTTGAATTAATATCCAAACTTTGCCCCGATGCTCTCCCCAAACAACTAAATCCCCAAAAGCACCACGACCAATTACATAATATTTATCAATTCCATTGTTTTCACGCTTAGCGAATTCGGTGTCTTCAAGCCAAGTTTGTAAAATTTCATGGTAACCTTGGGGGTTAACTAGCCAGAAAATACCATCACCCCAGCCACTAAAACCATACTGTTGCCAGTACTCCAACAAACGGTCAGGAAGTTTGCCTTTAAAAAAGTCAAGCGTCTCCTTACTTGGCATTGTCGTTTTTATCGCAGGGCCAAATCCCGCATAATCATAAAAGTCTTCAAAATATTCGTTCATCATTTACACCTGTGTAAATCTACATTCATCTTAGCGTCTGGTCCTAGTTCTTCTAATGCTTTTTTTGCCTGTGTATCCATAGCCTCAACTCGGCTTGAAATTAATTTATTTCCAGCATCATCTTTACCATTGTTCTTCCACTGTGAACCAATTGACTTGTTGACGCTCGCATCACCCAAGTCCACTACGTTATCATAACCTCCGGCAATCATGTCAGGGTTATGCAGCGCGTTAAGCGTTTTCATGTCTCGTTTTGCTAAAAAATTAGCCCTACTTTCTAGCTCTTCCCCTCTTAACCTATCAGTTTTTCTTAACTCTTTCTTATACTTATTAAATAACTTTGATTCAAAGTTGTCTCTTGCTTTTTGCTGTGCAGAACCAGTCCCTTTTCGACCGATTTTATTGTATGCCTCACGATTATCTAAGTACTCTTTAACCGTCATATCATTTATGCCATCTTGCTGGCCTTTCAATTGACGATCATACTCAGCATCTGTGCCTTTTTTATTCTTTTTGAAACAGGCAACTTTATGTAAATCCATTTCTCTAGCCGCTTTTTTAGCAGCTTGAGTTAGGGTTGTTTGTGCAGCATCTGCAATGTCGTCTAACTTTTTAACCGCAGGCTCGAGTGCTTTATCTGCCACTTTACCTGGTATAAGTGCAATACCCGCAGTCGCAACCCCAGCAGCTGTTACGCCTGTATCTACCATTTGGCTTATTGCCTCGGCAGCATCTGCAAGCCCTTCAACGAACCATTCAACTGGTGTAATAGCAACAGGGGTTATTGCATCAGCCATAGGGTCGTTATTATCATACGCAGGCACTTCAATTGTTTTAGTTTCTTTACAACTAAGTCCAAACGGATCTACCCAATTCACTGGATTCGGCGCATATTGGTAATGGTTTATGCCACCCACTAAGCCTATCGGGTCTTGGTTTATAAAGCGTTGTTGTTTGGGGCTGTAATAACGGTAGCGGTTGTAATGTAGGCCGCTTTCTTCATCAAAATATTGCCCTTGAAAACGTATTGGCTGAGTGAAGCTGTTTTCTTTATTAAAGTCAGCATTAGCTTCTGGTTCTTCATAGCCGTACACATCGGCGTGGTTTTGCCATACAACCTCTGCGTTTTTATTAGTTACAAAACGTGGGGTGTTAAGTTGGTCTAGGTGGTAGTAATACAGTTCACCTTGTTTAATCAGTGCGATTGGGTAGGTTGATGAACCAAGTTTAACGCTTCATCATACACGTTACATATATTCTTTCGTTTGATAAGCGCATTACTACCCGCTTCTAAAATCTCTAGTCTTAAACAAGGGAACTCGCTATCAGGATGAAATTTAAGCCAACGAAACAAATTGTCATTGACCCTTTCTACATTCATCTCAATAACATCAAGGCTGACATACGTTTTGTCATCATTACTTAAAGCGTCGGTACAAGAAAAAGTAAAAAACAAATACTTTTAATTAGTTAGCTCTGACTTAATTAGCTCTTTAAGTTCCATAGCTTTTAAATAAAAGACATGTAACTCTTTAATCTTTTTAACCCAATCGTAATTAATCACACGCTCTCCATAATAAGCACCAGCAAGTTGTCCATATACAGCCCCAGTAGTATCAGCATCTTCACCTAGATTGACAGCCAGCAAAGCACCGTCCTCAAAGGTATCAGAATGATAAAAAGCCCATAAAACAGCTTCTAAAGTATGCATTACATAGCCACTAGCACGTATTTGCGAAGCTTTTTTAGTTTTATACTCAGCATTTATTATTAAGTCAGTTACAGATTGACAAAGTGGGTTCTTCTCCCAATAACCCTCGATAGGTGAGTAAACTCCATCTAGTAAATTTTCTTTAGATTCACCATGAAGTGCTCCCCATAGCAAACCACTAAAATATCGGCATGCATCAACTGCTTCTTCTGCACCATGAGTTGTTTTAGAACTTAAAGCGGCATATTTAATTGAGTCTTCGAAGCTGTAATAGTAACGAATCGGTATTGGTGCTAAACGCATCAACGAACCATTTCCGGCTGAATTAGGATCTTTGTCACCCGCTATAGGATCACCTGTTCGCTCATAATTTTTCAGTGCATGAATTACGGTATTTCCAATATCGAAACATTTTCCATTAACACTAAAAACACCATCTTTCCACCATTTAGAATACAAATCCATTTGATCTTTTGGATCAAAAACTTTAGTGCGAACAAGGCTATGAGCTAAGCAATACATCATACTTGTATCATCAGTCCACTCCCCTGCTTTAAGATTGAACGACCCACCTCCAATAATGCCATTAATCGGCTCAAATGTTCCCGGAGCTTGAAATTCAAGCGTCGTACCTAAAGCGTCCCCAACTGCACAACCAAGCAGAGCGCCTCGAAAACGATTAATATCATCATCACAATCTACTTGAATTCTCTTATAATATTCTTTGCACTGTTCATCAGTAGGTTTGGGCACCGCGGTTCGGTAAACAAGATAAGATGACATCCACTGTGTTTTAATAGGCTCTCTAGAATTACTAAACTTATTTGTCATTGGGGGAAAACGCAGATTGTCAGGAATTTTATTTTCCATTTCTAACATACGAATTATTGCAGAAGAGGTAATTAACTCACCAAAATCATTATAGTATTTTTTTTCGCTCATATTTTAAACCTCCCCGAATTCAGATAATAAGTGCACCACTCATGGTTAAACGGTGAGAAGAGATCAACTGCCTGTTGGTGGTACTCTGTAATCGCCAAAAAACAAGAGTAGATACCATGAGTTACAAGCAGTTGATCGAAGGGCAAAGATACCAGATTGAGGCCTACTTACGCGAGGGTTTTAGCTATCGAGAGATAGGGAAAAGGCTAAAAGTGAGCCACAGCACTATAAGTCGTGAAGTTAGGCGCAATAGTACTCGAAGTCATTACTTGCCTGAGGTTGCACATTCAAAGGCATGTAAACGAAAACATCTAGCTGCCAAGTATTCCATGCCAGCACTTACAATTGCGTTCGTTGAGTTTGGATTGGAGCAAAAATGGAGCCCTGAGCAGGTTGCGGGTGTAAGCAAAATTATCGGGCATCCTGTGAGTCATGAATGGATTTATGGCTATATTCAAAAAGATAAATTGAGTGGTGGCAAGCTATACAAACATCTGCGACAAGGGCACAGACGTTATCGTAAAGGCAGCCGAAGCAAACGTGTCATCATCCCAAATCGTGTTGGCATTGAACATAGACCTGCGATTGTTGACACTAAGACACGATTTGGTGATTGGGAAGCGGATACAGTACTTGGCAAGCATGGTACGGGAGCAATCGTTAGTTTAGTCGAGCGTACAAGTAAGTTTTACCTGATACGCAAAGTGCCAGCAAAAAGTGCAGCGCAAGTGAGCAGAGCAATGATAGGTATGCTGTGGCGCTATCGACGCCATGTTCATACGATAACCGCAGACAACGGGAGTGAGTTTTGTGAACATGAGCATGTTTCAGACAAGCTAAAAACCGACATCTACTTTGCTAACCCCTACTCATCATGGGAAAGAGGGTTAAATGAGAACTTTAATGGCTTGTTGCGTCAATATATTCGCAAAGGCACTGATTTACGAACGGTGACAGATAAGCAAATTGCGCACATAGAAAAGGCGCTCAATGCGAGACCGAGAAAATGTCTAGGGTTTAGGCAACCAGCGGTAATATTCGATGAATTACGCAAAGCAGCCTAATTTAGCGAGTGGTGCACTTCGGACTTGAATTCGCGTCTTCCAACTCTATAAAATTTTTACCATTAACTTTTTCACGGCTGATAACTTTAAATTTAGTTCCCGATTTAAATAAAACTTCTTCTTCATGTGGAGCTACTGAAGCTGTGTCAGCCACTTTAACACCATTTTTTGATTTAATTGTAATCTTTGTATTACCGGAAAAACTTTTATCTGGATTAAAGCTGGTACTTTTAAAACCCTTTTCATAATGTATTCCGCCAATGGGAAATAACTCATCTAATAAATCATCACTAAACTTATCTCCCCGCACAACCTCACCTTCATATCTGAACTCTGGGTTTTCAGCTAGTTTTTCTAAGCCTTTATTGGCATTTTCAACAACTCTAGACCATTTCTTTTTATCATCGGAAGAAAAGCCTCTTAAACCATTATTAATTGGTTCATATAAGTTTGTTGTATATACAGAGATTGACAAAAATTCTTCGCGCGATAGTACATCTAAACCTGGATGTAAGTAGTAATTCATAAGGACATGATTTTTGAAATCTTCACCTTCTAAACCATTTAAACTATTGCCGATGTTAAAATCTGACATAATTAGCTCATCCACAGAGGGCGGAGTTTTATTACTTTCTTTTATTACAGATTGAGAAACTAGTGGCTCTGATTTGTCTTTAGCTTCGAATACAAGTAATGAAGCTGGATTTCCAGATATAAGCTCTTGTTTAATCTCTTTCGGAGTGATGAAACCAATTTGCGCAGCTTCAAATAGATTCCTTTGTAACTCCCTACTAATCACACCTTTATTGAAAGCTCTATCTAAGCTTATTTTTAAACTTCTTTCACCTTCCTTACACATCAACCCATAGGGATCCACCCAATTAACCGGGTTCGGCGCGTATTGATAGTGGTTTATGCCACCCACTAAGCCTATCGGGTCTTGGTTTATAAAGCGTTGTTGTTTGGGGCTGTAATAGCGGTAGCGGTTGTAATGTTGGCCGCTTTCTTCATCAAAATATTGCCCTTGAAAACGTATTGGCTGAGTGAAGCTGTTTTCTTTATTAAAGTCAGCATTAGCTTCTGGTTCTTCATAGCCGTACACATCGGCGTGGTTTTGCCATACAACCTCTGCGTTTTTATTAGTTACAAAACGTGGGGTGTTAAGTTGGTCTAGGTGGTAGTAATACAGTTCACCTTGTTTAATCAGTGCGACCGGGTGAAATTGATTGGGCAGGTTGATGTACCAGGTATACTCGCCGTGCTAGTATTCACCTATTAGCTGGTCGTTATCCCAAATATAATCAATCTTGCCATGCTCAGTCTGCTTAGCGATACGACGACCTAGTGGGTCGTAGTCAAAATCGCTATCGCCAAAATGGGCTAGGCAATAAGAGCCAAAATATTTGCAAGGCTTAGCCAAATAGCCCAAGCCTATAGAACATCCGTGTTGTTAAAGAACGATTTTAAATAGTATTCTAATTATGAAAAAGCTTTTCGTATAAGTGCATCATGATCAAGTACTTCGATTTGACCAAATTGCGCCAATATAGATAAGTGAACAAAAATATTTACCTTGTTAATATTGTCAAAAATAGCTTCTCCACCAACAATTAAGCTCGGTTCAAAACCAAACATTTCATCTGCTTTTAATTCACCAAATTTATTAATGCAAGGTTCAAACAAAACATTTCCCGCTTCATCCTTAAAGTCATGAGATGCTGTGTCTAAAAAACCAAAAAAGTATTCAATTGCGGTATTATAATCTTTTTTTACTCTACCTTTTTTTTCTATCACCCAGCCTCTTGCAGCCATTACTTTGTATTTATAACCAGTTTCTTCACCCCAAAGGAATAAATCACCAAAAGCATTTCGAGCAAAAACATGATAAACATCATTGTCAGGTATATCTGTAGGCTCTAACCATTCATCTAATAAGTCTTCATAATCACTAGGATTGACAATCCAAAATAAACCTTGTTTGAAGCTACAAAACCCAAATTCTTGCCAATATTCTAAAAAGCAATCTGGGAGCTTATTTTTAAATTTCTCCAACGTCTCTACGGAGCAACATTCTTGTTTTTCTGGTTTCCCAAATTTCTCTAAAAAATATTCAAAACCTTCATCCAACTTAAACTCACTCATGTGTTCCCCTTATTTAAAACGTGATAATTCTACATTCATTTTTGCATCTGACCGTGCAAATCCATGGCTTGCTTAGCTGCTTTATCCATTTCATCAACTCTATCGGCTTTCGACCATTGTGAACAATGGTGAATAATTAAGCAGTGACTCGCGAATTCAAGTCCGAAGTGCACCACTCGCTAAATTAGGCTGCTTTGCGTAATTCATCGAATATTACCGCTGGTTGCCTAAACCCTAGACATTTTCTCGGCCTCGCATTGAGCGCCTTTTCTATGTGCGCAATTTGCTTATCTGTCACCGTTCGTAAATCAGTGCCTTTGCGAATATATTGACGCAACAAGCCATTAAAGTTCTCATTTAACCCTCTTTCCCATGATGAGTAGGGGTTAGCAAAGTAGATGTCGGTTTTTAGCTTGTCTGAAACATGCTCATGTTCACAAAACTCACTCCCGTTGTCTGCGGTTATCGTATGAACATGGCGTCGATAGCGCCACAGCATACCTATCATTGCTCTGCTCACTTGCGCTGCACTTTTTGCTGGCACTTTGCGTATCAGGTAAAACTTACTTGTACGCTCGACTAAACTAACGATTGCTCCCGTACCATGCTTGCCAAGTACTGTATCCGCTTCCCAATCACCAAATCGTGTCTTAGTGTCAACAATCGCAGGTCTATGTTCAATGCCAACACGATTTGGGATGATGACACGTTTGCTTCGGCTGCCTTTACGATAACGTCTGTGCCCTTGTCGCAGATGTTTGTATAGCTTGCCACCACTCAATTTATCTTTTTGAATATAGCCATAAATCCATTCATGACTCACAGGATGCCCGATAATTTTGCTTACACCCGCAACCTGCTCAGGGCTCCATTTTTGCTCCAATCCAAACTCAACGAACGCAATTGTAAGTGCTGGCATGGAATACTTGGCAGCTAGATGTTTTCGTTTACATGCCTTTGAATGTGCAACCTCAGGCAAGTAATGACTTCGAGTACTATTGCGCCTAACTTCACGACTTATAGTGCTGTGGCTCACTTTTAGCCTTTTCCCTATCTCTCGATAGCTAAAACCCTCGCGTAAGTAGGCCTCAATCTGGTATCTTTGCCCTTCGATCAACTGCTTGTAACTCATGGTATCTACTCTTGTTTTTTGGCGATTACAGAGTACCACCAACAGGCAGTTGATCTCTTCTCACCGTTTAACCATGAGTGGTGCACTTATTATCTGAATTCGGGCTATAAAACAAAGGTTTTTAACACAGAAAGTGAAAAATGATATTGTCTGAATCAAAAAAAAAAGATAATATCCCTAAATTAAGGACTAAATCTAGATAAGGAATATCATGATTAACACCCAAGAAAAACCAACAATCCCCTCTCCAATAGATTTAATAAGCAGGTTAATCAATCAAGAATCTTCTTTTGAAGTTACTCTTTTTGATAAGTTTGGAAATAATTTTACCGGCAGGTTAGAAGAGTTAAGTGAAAAGAGTAACACTGTACTCATATCTGATAAAGATAAAAACAAAACCATTTTTGATTTAAATTATGCAACACACGTAACAATTAAAGACCAAAATTCAACAGTAAATTTATTTAAAAACTTAGAAGCCAAACAGCCAACATCAGAAATAATTGATATAGATGAAATAATAAATTTAACGTCAGAAATGTTTAAATCAAGTTATGATTTAGAATTTAAATTCTTTGCTGATAAATATAATAACAATATTGAGGCTGAAAAAATTTCTATTGTTATCGATTACTTAACAGAAAACATAAAAAAATTAACTAATGATGACTTCACATTATCAGCAATAAATAAAGTACATACATTCCACATTAATAATGACGAAATGTCAAAGTTTAATTTGAAGCTCAACAATAAAACTATAACAATAAAAATTAACTACTCAGAGCCTCTACCACACAACATTAATCAACTTATCGAAAAAGGACTTAATAGAACTTTGTAATTCATTAAGTTAAATCATTAATAAACATGTCAAATAAATAAGGAATGACAATGGGACTAAGAGAGAAAAAAGCAGCAAGAGAATTTGAAAAGAATCGTTTCGATTCACTTAAAAGACAAATTTTCGAAGCAGCCAAATTCGAATTTGATATAGAAGTAAATTGGGAAACGCTTGCTATTGATGATTACGCTCATTTATATGATCAAACTTGGCCTATAATCTATTTTGAACCAACCATAAAAGCATTTAAAGAAATGTGTTCTGATGAATTTTCTAAAGAAGCGATAGAAGAAGATTTGAAAAAATTAATCATTCAAAACTATGGTAATGTTCATAATGCTAACCACTTTGCGACATACAGCAAGGGTATTTTAACCTTAAATCATTCACCAATATTGAATGCGGCGAATCAAATAGATGAAAGAGCTGAATCAGTACAGAATGCTATAGAAAAAGAGCTATAACATTCTAGTTATAGACTTAAATGTAATGATCTACATTTAGTAGATCATTACAACAATCAATTTAAAATAAAGATTTTATTTTATCAGTATAATCAGACGCTCTTCGAGTCATCTTATGACCTGTTTCAATATTTAAAGTATTATCAGATAAAGTAAAGTTATTTTTTGAATCTAAAAAGTCTTGCTTAGCTGTTATTTTAATCTTTTTTAACTTTGCTAATTCTTCTTTATAATCTTCATCACTTCCACATATAGATGTTATTGCCTCAAGTGCCGCAACGGTTCGTTGACCTGAATGAGAAATAACCCACTCACTCTTATAGTTATCTTTATTAAGCTTTTCACTATTACTACTAATCATATTCTTATAGCTATCCCAGTCTACAGTTACATCTAAAGCTGAATTCCCACAGCTAGATTTTACTTTACTCACTTCAGCTACAATATTACTGTCAACGTTCCTCATTGCTTTTTTATCTTTCACTGACGCATATGATGTTGAGCTAGCCATTAATAAAACCATACCAAATAACAATTTATTTTTCATAACCCTTCCTTTTGTATTTAAAACATAAACAGAAATATACTATACATCAAAAAACACAAAAAATTACCAAAAATATTAAAAAAGTTACTTTATTCATAGATGAAATTAAAATTTCGACACTAAGATTGAAATATTGCTTGCACAGTGAAATGCATTTTTTTTACTATTGAATGCACATTACCTCAAGCTAACTTTAGGTCAACACATTGGAGCAAATTATGTCAGATAAGAAACTTATTGATGCAAACCTTTCGGTTGGCTTTGTGGCAAAACGCAGTGGCGTAAAAGTTTCGACCTTGCATTTTTATGAGTCTAAAGGGCTTATTCGCAGCTGGCGTAATAACGGTAACCAACGCCGCTATAAACCCGATGTATTGCGCCGAATTGCCGTAATAAAAGCTGCACAAACCATGGGCATAACTCTTGAAGACATTAAACAAACGTTAAGCACCCTACCTGAGCAGCGCACACCCACTAAACAAGATTGGGCAGCTCTTTCTAAAGTTTGGCAAACGCAATTAGATGAACGCATTCAATACATGCAGCGATTGCGCGAGCGCGTTAATGGTTGTATTGGTTGCGGCTGTTTATCAATGGCCAAATGCCCTATCTACAACAAAGATGATTATTTAGGTGAAGAGCACAGCGGCGCTGTGCTGTTAGAAAGAGATTAAAGTTTAGCTTTGCTCAGCTCACACATACCGTAAATAGCAAACGTATGCTCAGGCGCCTCTTCTATCTGAATATCAACTGTTTGTGGGCTGTTTGATAAATCGCAAACAAGATCACCAAGCAACCCTTTAAGGGTATTACTATTTTCATGAATTGAAATACTTGTATACCAAAGCACAATACCTTCGGGAGTGCCATTTTCAAGGTAGATATGTTGAATAAGCGAGTCATTATCAAACATATTTGCAGGTTTAGCTGTTCTTATTAGTTTTTTATCAAAACGAAAGCGGCCATTCTCATCTGTTATCGTCTTATCAATATATTCTTTACCATAAGTAAGCGAACGGGTTACTTTTTGTTTTGCCACCGGTTTACCATTATCTAGTAAAACCCCTTGAACTGGAGCCGATAACAAAAAATCACTTTTATTGAACAAACCAAACATGCCTGCGAATACCTCAGTTGAAGTAAAAAGAAAAATAGCGATAAATGCTAACCTAACAAAGTTCACTACCACACGGCTTCTCTATTTACTTGGCAATCGACTGGATCTAAATAGGGTTTTAGCTCCTCAGGGAATCCGTTTTTTTCTGTTATGTCTTTATCAATTTTGAAGTAATGCTCTATCGATTGATATAAGTGAGTACCAAGCGGGATGGATGTATCCATAAAGGTCATGGCTGTGGCATATGCCAGTGAATCCCATTCACGATTTGAACCACCTACATAGAAAGTAGGCTTAGTGAAGCGATAATGTTTAGGGTATTTTAACGGCACCATGAGTGATACAAATACACGTGAGCCACCACGGGCTGAGCCGACATTACGCTGATTTGCACCATAGCAAACAATGTCTTCATAAGGTAAATAAAACGGTTTTCTAAATAAAGTATGCGGAGTTTTCACGGACCGGTATGGCGATTAAAGTAAAAATTATCTCGGTGCGCTAATATTGCGCGATGTTTCAGCATATAAAAACCGACAATAAACATAGGTGCATATATAGCAAATGGCACCCATCGATAGTCGCCCCACACAAAACCAATAACAACCAAATCAACGAAAAAAAACATAACCGCTGCGACCATTAGCAAGAAACTTAGAGCAGTAAATAAATTTGACCAGCCTCCAAACCATGAAATAGCCAACTGCTTACCATCGCTCTCTACCCAATGCCCCTCAAGTGTTGAGCCACTATCTGGGGATTCAAGCTCTGCTTCATATTGATCAGTAAAACGCTTACTTTTAAAGGTACGAGTTTTAAAGCTGCAGCCATTGAGTGCTTCTGCTTTTTTTAATCGCGTTTCATAACTGTCTTTATGTAAGTAGTCTCTTGGCAGTTGCGCTTTATAGGTTTCTCTATCATCAAAATATTTGCTTTTGTTTTCATTTCTTCTTTCAATTTCAGCCATTTCCTCAGGGTTATTTTTTCTAAACTCTTCTATTCGCACCTCAGCTTCTTCATCTAACGCCAGTTGTTTGATGGTTTTATCTTTTGCTCTAGCAGGATCTCGGCCAGGGTTTTCAGCGCACCACTGGTTAATTGCGTTAATACGATTTTCTCTTTTTATTTTTTCTCGTTCTTCACGAGTTAAACCGTCGTTTTGTTCAGCAATATAGCGCTCAAGCTCCTCATCACTAATAAGGTTATCAATTAAATCATCCAGCTTGCTTGATTTTACTGAGCTTTTATCATCACTAGTCATTGCTATCTACATTCCTTGTTTTTAACCATTCCACTTTAAATATCTCAGACCCTAAGCACCCACCGCTATTTGTCTTAATAGACTTCACTACCACACGGCCTCTCTATTCACTTGGCAATCTGTAGGATCTAAATAGGGTTTTAGCTCCTCAGGGAATCCGTTTTTTTCTGTTATGTCTTTATCAATTTTGAAGTAATGCTCTATCGATTGATATAAGTGAGTGCCAAGCGGGATGGATGTATCCATAAAGGTCATGGCTGTGGCATATGCCAGTGAATCCCATTCACGATTTGAACCACCTACATAAAAAGTGGGCTTAGTGAAGCGGTAATGTTTAGGGTATTTTAACGGCACCATGAGTGATACAAATACACGTGAGCCACCACGGGCTGAGCCGACATTACGCTGATTTGCGCCATAGCAAACAATGTCTTCGTAAGGTAAATAAAACGGTTTTCTAAACAAAGTATGCGGGGTTTTTACAATACGGTATGGCGATTAAAGTAAAAATTATCTCGGTGCGCTAATATGGCTCGATGTTTTAAAGTGAAATAACCCAAACCAAAGAGCGTCACATAGATTGAGGCCATCACCCAAAAATATTCAAACCCATTCGCAATTAACGCATATACATGAAATAAGAAAACCATAAAAGCGAGTGTTTCAAAGAAAAAGCCAAGTGCTGTAAATAAGTTAGACCACCCTCCAAACCATGAAATAGCCAACTGCTTACCATCATTCTCTACCCAATGCCCCTCAAGTGTTGAGCCACGATTAGGGGATTCAAGCTCTGCTGCATATTGATCAGTAAAACGCTTACTTTTAAAGGTACGAGTTTTAAAGCTGCAGCCATTGAGTGCTTCTGCTTTTTTTAATCGTGTTTCATAACTGTCTTGATGTAAGTAGTCTCTTGGCAGCTGTTCGTTATAGGTTTGACTATTCTTACGGTACCTACAACTATTTTCGGCTCTCCTTCTATTTTCTGCAGCTTTTTCAGGGTTATCTCTTCTAAATTCTTCTAATAGCACCTCAGCTTCTTCATCTAAGGCGAGCTGTTTGATGGTTTTATCTTTTGCTCTTGTTGGGTCTCTACCAGGGTTTTCGGCGCACCACTGATTAATTGCGTTAATACGATTTTCTCTTTTAATTTTTTCTCGTTCTTCATGAGTTAAACCGTCGTTTTGTTCAGCAATATAGCGCTCAAGCTCCTCATCACTAATAAGGTTATCAATTAAATCATCCAGCTTGCTTGATTTTACAGAGCCTTTATCATCGCTACTCATAGTCATTGCTATCTACATTCCTTGTTTTAACCATTCCACTTTAAATATCTCAGACCCTAAACACCCACTGCTACTTGTCTTAATAAGGTTTTTGTTAATCGCTTCCAATAAGGCGTTGTATCAGGCTGATTTAAGCTTTCGTCAATTGGCCATTTTTCCCATGGCTTAGTGATTTCTTTGTTTGCCCAGCGTTTAGGGTTGGTTATTGCGCCATCAAAGTTAAAACGATAAATATCGTTATCAAGCTTTTCTTCTATCTGCTGCATCTGTTTGTAACCCATTAAACGCCAATACTTTTCTGGGCGGTTATTCTGTTTATCAAAATCGCGTGTTAGTGGGTCTAAATGACGAAACAGCTCAATTTCGGCTGAGTCCACTAATGGTTTGCTTAAATCCATAAAACGCACCACGCGCTCCCATGTATAACGACAGTAGTTTGGATTTTGTGGGTTGTCTTTAACGCGAATTTCACTAAACGCACCTGCATGGTTGCCGTAATCTTTATGAGCCACATACATCGCATGAGTCACACCATGTCCTTGTGAATGGTTGGCTTTAGCGTAAAACGCCTCGATATCTGAGAATGGGAATGTCGCATGACCAAGCTCATTCTTTTGCGCATTATCAACCGACCAGGTAAAACTCACCGTTTGATTTATGCGGTCAAAATACACCTCTCGCCGAGGTAAAATATAACGCGCTATAATAGGCCCGAAGTTGAGGAAGAAAAGGTTAAATCCTAAGGAGAGGCATACAAAGAACAATGGAGAAGCAGCATTATTTGGATAGTAAATTGACTCATAGACCCACACCATTAAAGCTATAATAGAAATAAACGTTAGCACTGCCCCCAATAATATCGGCCCTAAAGTTAACGCAAGCATCGCATCATTTGCTTTTTGGAAACCTAAATAACGCCCTTCGTTATCAATACTATTTAAATCTTTAAGCCTTCTTTCTTCATCCTTTAAGACTAGAATTTTTACTATTTGAAAACCCATTAAATCAGTGAATTTATTAAACCTCTTCTTCGAAAAATAATTTTTAAAATTTTGCGACGCTTCGATTGTTCTTGCATTCATTTTTGCGAATCTATACGAAATAGACATTGATATCCTTATCTTTCAATGTTGCCCTAACAGTCAGTTTTTACAAATCAATCATTAAAAACGAGGTGAATTTTTGCCACGCTGTTTTGCCAAATTTAATCTCACTTTCTGGTTTTATATTTTCTGCGTATTTCCAAGGAAACTTAAAGATTTCAGGTGGATTGAGCTTTTTGATTGGTTTACCCATCAGTAAATTATCTAGTTGCTCGTCATCATTAAACTCTTTTAATTGCTCGTCTTTTGCTTGGCCCGAATTCAGATAATAAGTGCACCACTCATGGTTAAACGGTGAGAAGAGAATCAACTGCCTGTTGGTGGTACTCTGTAATCGCCAAAAAACAAGAGTAGATACCATGAGTTACAAGCAGTTGATCGAAGGGCAAAGATACCAGATTGAGGCCTACTTACGCGAGGGTTTTAGCTATCGAGAGATAGGGAAAAGGCTAAAAGTGAGCCACAGCACTATAAGTCGTGAAGTTAGGCGCAATAGTACTCGAAGTCATTACTTGCCTGAGGTTGCACATTCAAAGGCATGTAAACGAAAACATCTAGCTGCCAAGTATTCCATGCCAGCACTTACAATTGCGTTCGTTGAGTTTGGATTGGAGCAAAAATGGAGCCCTGAGCAGGTTGCGGGTGTAAGCAAAATTATCGGGCATCCTGTGAGTCATGAATGGATTTATGGCTATATTCAAAAAGATAAATTGAGTGGTGGCAAGCTATACAAACATCTGCGACAAGGGCACAGACGTTATCGTAAAGGCAGCCGAAGCAAACGTGTCATCATCCCAAATCGTGTTGGCATTGAACATAGACCTGCGATTGTTGACACTAAGACACGATTTGGTGATTGGGAAGCGGATACAGTACTTGGCAAGCATGGTACGGGAGCAATCGTTAGTTTAGTCGAGCGTACAAGTAAGTTTTACCTGATACGCAAAGTGCCAGCAAAAAGTGCAGCGCAAGTGAGCAGAGCAATGATAGGTATGCTGTGGCGCTATCGACGCCATGTTCATACGATAACCGCAGACAACGGGAGTGAGTTTTGTGAACATGAGCATGTTTCAGACAAGCTAAAAACCGACATCTACTTTGCTAACCCCTACTCATCATGGGAAAGAGGGTTAAATGAGAACTTTAATGGCTTGTTGCGTCAATATATTCGCAAAGGCACTGATTTACGAACGGTGACAGATAAGCAAATTGCGCACATAGAAAAGGCGCTCAATGCGAGGCCGAGAAAATGTCTAGGGTTTAGGCAACCAGCGGTAATATTCGATGAATTACGCAAAGCAGCCTAATTTAGCGAGTGGTGCACTTCGGACTTGAATTCGCGGGCTCATCTTTTTTAAAAAAGATTTATCAACACGATACCAAAAGTATTTTGGACGACCGTTTGCTTTATCAAACTCTACGGTTGTTTTATCAAACTCTCGATAATATTCAAATTGCGGGATATCGGACCAAAGGCTGAGTAACATCCATAAAATTTTGCAATAACTCCCAGTGCAAAAAAGCACAGGCTATTTGGTTACTATAAGTCTGTTCATAACGAATGTTTTTCTTATAATGCAGTAATGTAAAGCCTCTATTAGCAAAACCACTTTTAGGATTATGGGCTACCTTATAGTGAGCATTGAACTCTTCAAAAGGGAGTGTATCAAAATTTTTTGCATTCTTAGTCGGTACTTCAACCATACCCGTTTTACGGTTAAAAATTGTGGCTAGATTAAATTTGAAACGAAAAAAAGGCCAAATTAGCAAGCTAATTAATTTAAATCCCCCCAGCAACTTAAAAGAATGATAAAAAAATCAAATGCAAGTTCATATGCCCCTAAAGCAAGGGAAAATAAGGGTAGAATAAACATAAAAAAAACAAAGAATAAATGTAGCATCGCCCAAGTAAAGTTCGTCAAACCAATAATATTTGTAGCATTTGCAATTAAGGCCAACGTCAACTTATTTTTTCCTTTAGTTAAAATTGAGCGATCATAGTCTGTTTGACCATTAATATTCCCTTTATAATAACTCATCTGACTGCTATCAAAGCAATATCCAAATAAGTTCTCCCTAGGGTAAATAGCTTGCTCACTTTGATAACGGCAATACATAGAATCACGTTCATCTGTTGCGATTTCATTTCTAAATTTTGCAGCTTGTTTTCCGCGATAAGCGGTTTCTGCGTATTGCTCAAGCATATTCAACTTCCTTATTACCGAACTGTATTACTAACTATTTATTTACAGTTCGGTGCCACTCCTTTGCGTAAATACAAACCAAACTAGCTTCACTACCACACGACCTCTCTATTTACTTGGCAATCTACTGGATCTAAATAAGGTTTTAGCTCCTCAGGGAATCCGTGCTTTTCTGTTATGTCTTTATCAATTTTGAAGTAATGCTCTATCGATTGATATAAGTGAGTACCAAGCGGGATGGATGTATCCATAAAGGTCATGGCTGTGGCGTATGCCAGTGAATCCCAGTCACGGTTTGAACCACCTACATAAAATGTTGGCTTAGTGAAGCGATAATATTTAGGGTATTTTAACGGCACCATGAGTGATACAAATACACGTGAGCCACCACGGGCTGAGCCGACATTACGCTAATTTGCACCATAGCAAACAATGTCTTCATAAGGTAAATAAAACGGTTTTCTAAACAAGGTATGCGGGGTTTTTACAAGGCCAGTATGGCGATTAAAGTAAAAATTATCTCGGTGCGCTAATATGGCGCGGTGTTTTAAAATAAATAAACCCAAACTAAAGAGCGTCACATAGATTGACGCCATCACCCAAAAATATTTAAGTCCATTCCCAATTAACATTATGATATGAAAAAAGAAAACCATTAAAGCGAGACTCGTACAACCGAAACCAAGAATAGTAAATAAATTAGACCACCCTCCAAACCATGAAATAGCCAATTGCTTACCATCATTCTCTACCCAATGCCCCTCAAGTGTTGAGCCTCGATTAGGAGATTCAAGCTCTGCTGCATATTGATCAGTAAAACGCTTACTTTTAAAGGTACGAGTTTTGAAGCTGCAGCCATTAAGTGCTTCAGCTTTTTTTAATCGCGTTTCATAACTGTCTTGATGTAAATAGTCTCTTGGTAGTTGCTCTGTATAGGTTTGTCTATCATCAAAATATTTACTACTGTTCGCGGCTCTCCTTCTACTTTCTGCAGCTTTTTCAGGATTATCTCTTCTAAATTCTTCTAATCGCACCTCCGCTTTTTCATCTAAGGCCAACTGTTTAATGGTTTTATCTTTTGCTCTTGTTGGGTCTCTGCCAGGGTTTTCGGCGCACCACTGGTTAATTGCGTTAATACGATTTTCTCTTTTAATTTTTTCTCGTTCTTCATGAGTTAAACCGTCGTTTTGTTCAGCAATATAGCGCTCAAGCTCCTCATCACTAATAAGGTTATCAATTAAATCATCCAGCTTGCTTGATTTTACAGAGCCTTTATCATCGCTACTCATAGTCATTGCTCTCTACATTCCTTGTTTTTAACCATTCCATTTTAAATATCTCAGACCCTAAACACCCACTGCTACTTGTCTTAATAGACTTCGCTACCACACGGCTTCTCTATTTACTTGGCAATCTACTGGATCTAAATAAGGTTTTAGCTCCTCAGGGAATCCGTGTTTTTCTGTTATATCTTTATCAATTTTGAAGTAATGCTCTATCGATTGATATAAGTGAGTACCAAGCGGGATGGATGTATCCATAAAGGTCATGGCTGTGGCATATGCCAGTGAATCCCATTCACGATTTGAACCACCTACATAGAAAGTGGGCTTGGTGAAGCGATAATGTTTAGGGTATTTTAACGGCACCATGAGTGATACAAATACACGTGAGCCACCCCGGGCTGAACCGACATTACGCTCATTTGCACCATAGCAAACAATGTCTTCGTAAGGTAAGTAAAACGGTTTTCTAAACAAGGTATGCGGAGTTTTTACAAATACGGTATGGCGATTAAAGTAAAAATTATCTCGGTGCGCTAATATGGCTCGATGTTTCAGCATATAAAAACCGACTATAAACATAGGTGCATATATAGCAAATGGCACCCATCGATAGTCGCCCCACACAAAACCAATAACAACCAAATCAACGAAAAAAAACATAACCGCTGCGACCATTAGCAAGAAACTTAGAGCAGTAAATAAGTTAGACCACCCTCCAAACCATGAAATAGCCAACTGCTTACCATCGCTCTCTACCCAATGCCCCTCAAGTGTTGAGCCACTATCTGGGGATTCAAGCTCTGCTGCATATTGATCAGTAAAACGCTTACTTTTAAAGGTAAGAGTTTTGAAGCTGCAGCCATTAAGTGCTTCAGCTTTTTTTAATCGCGTTTCATAACTGTCTTGATGTAAATAGTCTCTTGGTAGCCTTTCTCTGTACTTGGTGGAATTGGCTTGATAAATCGAGTAATTTCTTTGCTTAGTTCTCTTTGCCTTTTCTATTTCTGGATCTTTTTCTTCTTTATTTCTTTGCTCTCTTCTTTCAGCACGGCCCTCATCGAGTGCTAATTGCCTAATGTTTTTGTCTTTTGCATAAATCGGTTTTTTTCTTGGGTTAAGTTTTTTCCATTCTTCAAGTTTCCTAATTCGTTCAGGCCTCTTTTTTTCATCTTCAGCAATAAACTTTGCTTTGAACTCGTCAAAACGCCTATCGACTTCTTCTGGGTTTGCACGCATCCAGTCTTCGCGCTCTTGATCTTTGCGCTTTATGTATTCTAGCGTTTCTTTTGTTATTTTTACGTGATCAAGCTGATTTTCACTAACAGGCATCGTTACATAAATTCCTTTTTAAACTTATTAGACATTAAACACCCACTGCTACTTGTCTTAATAAGGTTTTTGTTAATCGCTTCCAATAAGGCGCTGTATCAGGCTGATTTAAGCTTTCGTCGATTGGCCATTTTTCCCATGGCTTAGTGATTTCTTTGTTTGCCCAGCGTTTAAGGTGGCTAGTGAGCTATATTCAAACTTCTTAGGAGCGATACACTGGTTAAATTTTTGTGACACTTCGATTGCGCTGGCATTCATTTTTGCGAATCTATACGAAATAGACATTGATATCCTTATCTTTCAATGTTGCCCTAACAGTCAGTTTTTATAAATCAATCATTAAAAACGAAGTGAATTTTTGCCACGCTGTTTTGCCAAACTTAATCTCACTTTCTGGTTTTATATTTTCTGCGTATTTCCAAGGAAACTTAAAAATTTCAGGTGGCTTGAGCTTTTTGATTGGTTTACCCATCAGTAAATTATCTAGTTGCTCATCATCATTAAATTCTTTTAAAAGTTCATCATCTGCTTGGGTCATTTGCTTTAAAAATGATTTATCAACCCGATACCAAAAATATTTTGGACGACCATTCGCTTTATCAAACTCTGCGGTTGTTTTATCAAACTCTCGATAATATTCAAATTGTGGGATATCAGCTAATGGCTGAGTAACATCCATAAAATTTTGCAATAGCTCCCAATGTAAAAATGCAGAGCTAATTAAATTAGCACCTGTCCAAGCATAAAAAACGTCTTTTTTGAAATGTAATAGTGTAAATCCCCTATATGGAAAGCCGCTTTGAGGGTTGTTTTGGACTTTATAGTGAGCGTTAAACTCTTCAAAAGGAAATTTCAAAGAATGGCTTCCGCGATTATTATCCATCCAAACGAGACCTTTCGTACGCTCAAAGTTAACTCTTGAAGCTTTGACCTTTTTCCTTATTAACTTCAATATCGTTAAATTAAAAAATTTAGAGAATACCCACATTAAAAATATATAGCAAAGTGCAAGAGTGCCTTGTTTTTCATTACCTAAAAGATATAAAAATACTGGAATAAAAAAAAGACATAAGAGAATAGTTAAGTGAATACAAACCCAAATCAGTAATAATATATCAGACACTTTCCTACCAATTGTTGATAGGCTTAGAATGTTTGGCGTGCAACCAAGGACATTTCTATAGTGCTCTGCTTTACCAGATAAATTGTACTTAAACGCAGCGCTTTGATAACTATCATAACAATGCCCAAATACATTACCCCTGGGAAATAGCTCTTGTTTACTTTGATAGCGACAATACATTGAATCACGTTCACCTGTTGCGATTTCATTTCTAAATTTTGCAGCTTGTTTACCGCGATAAGCGCTTTCTGCGTATTGCTCAAGCATATTCAACTTCCTTATTACCGAACTGTATTACTAACTATTTATTTACAGTTCGGCACCACTCCTTTGCGTAAATACAAACCAAACTAGCTTCACTACCACACGGCTTCTCTATTTACTTGGCAATCGACTGGATCTAAATAAGGTTTTAACTCCTCAGGGAATCCATGTTTTTCGGTTATGTCTTTATCAATTTTGAAGTAATGCTCTATCGATTGATATAAGTGAGTACCAAGTGGGATGGATGTATCCATAAAGGTCATGGCTGTGGCGTATGCCAGTGAATCCCATTCACGATTTGAACCACCTACATAAAAAGTGGGCTTAGTGAAGCGATAATGTTTAGGGTATTTTAACGGCACCATGAGTGATACAAATACACGTGAGCCACCACGGGCTGAACCGACATTACGTTGATTTGCGCCATAGCAAACAATGTCTTCGTAAGGTAAATAAAACGGTTTTCTAAACAAGGTATGCGGAGTTTTTACAATACTGTATGGCGATTAAAGTAAAAATTATCTCGGTGCGCTAATATGGCTCGATGTTTCAGCATATAAAAACCGACGATAAACATAGGTGCATATATAGCAAATGGCACCCATCGATAGTCGCCCCATACAAAACCAATAACAACCAAATCAACGAAAAAAAACATAACTGCAGCGACCATTAACAGGAAACTTAGAGCAGTAAATAAATTTGACCAGCCTCCAAACCATGAAATAGCCAACTGCTTACCATCATTCTCTACCCAATGTCCCTCAAGTGTTGAGCCACGATTAGGAGATTCAAGCTCTGCTGCATATTGATCAGTAAAACGCTTACTTTTAAAGGTACGAGTTTTAAAGCTGCAGCCATTGAGTGCTTCTGCTTTTTTTAATCGCGTTTCATAACTGTCTTGATGTAAATAGTCTCTTGGCAGTTGCTCGTTATAGGTTTGTCTATCCTTACGGTATTTACTTCTGTTCTCGGCTCTCCTTCTATTTTCTGCAGCTTTTTCGGGGTTATCTCTTCTAAATTCTTCTAATCGCACCTCAGCTTCTTCATCTAAGGCGAGCTGTTTGATAGTTTTATCTTTTGCTCTTGTTGGGTCTCTGCCAGGGTTTTCGGCGCACCACTGGTTAATTGCGTTAATACGGTTTTCTCTTTTAATTTTTTCTCGTTCTTCATTAGATAAGCCGTCGTTTTGTTCAGCAATATAGCGCTCAAGCTCCTCATCACTAATAAGATTATCAATTAAATCATCCAATGCGTTTGATTTTAATGAGTTTTTATCATCACTACTCATTGTTACTCCTTTATTTGCTGCACTTCTTATGTGTTTTTTACAACTCAATTTATTAAAGCTTAGATTTTTATAATTTAGCTTTTATAAATGAATAATGGCTTTGCTAGTTTCTTTGCCAATGCGATGGCTGAACTTACAATCATCCCCCCAAGAGAAGAACCCTGGCTTTTCACCTTCTTTGTAATATTCGATTGGTAAACCATAAATACTATTAAAGCCTTGAATAGTAGATTGTCCTCTACCATCAGGATAAACAGTGGCTTCTAATTTAAGCTCTATTTGATCGCCAGGTTTTAAACCAAGCTCTGCTAACAAAATGTGATTATTTATTTCGGCCTGCCAACCCGTTCGAGCAGGTTGCAACGCCCACATACTTTTAAGGAAAATAACCGAATCTAATGGAATTTCAGTAAAGTGCTTATACTTGCTGTATCTTGCTAGCCTTGTGTCATAATCAGTTAGTAATGATGCAGCGTAATAATTTAGCATCCCCTTATCAGGAGGAAGCATTCGCCAACTAACTTTTGTGTCAACACCTTCTTTTACTGCAGCTACGGGAGCCGTTAAGCCCATTGAGACTGTTTTAGCGTGTTCATTTGCAATGACTTTTGTATAAGGCTTGTAAAGTACGTTGTATACATCAAGAAGTGCTAAATCAGGGCGATTTCGCCATTGTTCTGCTCGCACACTTGTTGAACCATCATTAATAAAAGCTGCCTTACCCCACGGGCAGGCATGCAACCAAGCTTCAACCTCTGACTCACTGAAATAATAAATAAGCCCTGCTGCAATAAGAATGATCACTAAGCCTGCTATACCAAAAACGGCAATTAAGGCAGATGCCCCTTTAGTGACAATAGCAATGCCCGAGGCTGCGGTCATACTTAAAAAACCTAACGCCATAATAGAGTTAGCCGTAGCTAGACCTACATTACCCTTGTTATATTCATTAACAGCATCTCTTACAGCCACATAGGTACTAATCGCACCTGCAAGCAATGTCGCTGCATTGGCGGCGTAAAACAATATTACTTTCGCGGTAATTACACTGACTCTTCCTCTGAGTATTTTTTTAGTAAACTCACTAGCTGGCACTTTGTTTTTGGAGAAAAGTTTTAACTGCTCAGAGCTTGGCATACCATAACGACGCTCAACAAGGTCTTTACCTATATTCACCATCACATCAAGTAAATCTAATACTGCCGATGCTTTATCCATGGCACTAATGCCATCACCCGTTATTACGGTATAAAAGTTAATAACATATAAGCCAGAAACAAACGGCAATACACCAATACTGGCTGAGCCTACTTTACCCTGTTGCTGTTTACCAAATGCTGTTTGTGCGTATTTTTTGAGAGACTTATTATGATCTTTATAACCAGCTAAATCCCAATCAGTTTTAAGTAGTTTATTTTCAACATCATCTAAAGCACCTTCTAATTTTTTCTCTGCTTCTTCTAAAGCTGTTAGCTTACTTCTATCAAGCGCCACCATTTTTTTTATTACTTTTTTTCTGGCGCTGTTTGCTTGGTAATATTGCTTAGTAACCATAGCCTCAAGTTCATTTAAAGCGCCATCTAAACTGGTAATAAGGTCTAACCGAGCGGGTATGGTTACTTTATCGTTAACTTTAAGTTTAACGATTGGGCGCGTTCCACCATTACCAGGGTAACTGCCTTGGCTTAATGCTTCATCTATGCCTTCGGTTATTTTATTAAACTCTAAAATGCGTTGCTCAGCTCGCTTTGCACGGCTGTCAAAATTAAGCGGCACAACTGAATCGGGCAAGTTGCCTTGATAATAGTCGTTTACATCAATATCTATCTCAACAAGCAAGTCGTCTGAGATCATATGCGCTAAATGCATTATTTTTTGATACGGGTTGTACGACATCGCAACTGACTTAATACGTGCCTCACTATTAAGCATGTCTAGCCCAACACTTTTCAGGGTTGATAAATGCGCGCGGGTAACACTACTTTTTGTTTTTGCTTGTTTTAGCAATGTTTTGTAATGTTCTAATTCTTTATTTTTTTGTTTTAGTTGCCTGTTTAATTGCTCGGTGATGTCATCGCCATCAACCCCTTGATTACGCGCTTCTTGAATTAGCTCATTACGTGATTTTTCAGAACTTTTAATTTCATTTTGTTTATTTTCTATCTGTACTTCTAAATTCTTTATTTGCCGCTGAACCTTATTACTTTCTTGCTGTAAGCTCGATTGCTTTTGCATGCGAGCAGTAAACACATCTTTAATAGTTCCGCTACCTTGAGACATTGAATATGTAGCAGAGGGGACTTCCATAATAATATTAAAAAAGCCCCATACAGCTTGACTGCTTCGCCTAAATACTTGCGTTAAATCACCTTCAATATAGCCATCTAGCCCATCGTCGTTGCTCTCAAGGGCATAAAACTCATCCATATCAAAATCGATATTTTTAGGGTCGTCAGGGTCTCTAAAATTTAAGTAGTCGGTTAAGCCTGGGTTACTGCACTTTTCGTCAGGAAAAAGTAACTTGTGTAATTTTAATAAGTTTTCACGATTACTAGTATCTTCAGGGTGGGTACCTAACACTTTTAAAATGATATGCTGGCCTAAGTCATTACTGTCTATTTGCTTAAGCTTTTGTGCGTCTTTTTCATACACTACACTTGAACGAAGCAAGTCTGCCGTTAAATCTTTAAGTGGGGCTAATACATCGCACATTAGTTGATACATATCGAGCCTTCGATTGCCCGTGTGATATGCATAATCCCTTGTACATTGATAAAAACTAGAGGCGCTATCTTCGTCCTCTATTATATCTTTTACATTGGCTCTTAATTCATTGATATATTCGCCTAACTCGAACACTTTTGCTGTAGCTAAAAATTTTCTGAAAGCAGTTTTATCAAATTTGTTATCTACCCATTTTTTATAATCAGCAGCGATATCTTGCTCTTGTTCAGAAACACTGTCTTCACCAAAAGTTGCTAACTTATCTGAAACAGACTGTGGAAAAGCAAAAAAGGTTTGTTGAACAAACGATGCTAATTCAAGCTGCCCCCTTTGTTCTTTTGTGAGTTCAGCTACACTCGTCACCATTTGTCCATTTGCAACTTGTTCTATTGGCAGTGAACTAATAACTGAACGCGTTAATGTAATATCCGCTGCAGCTTGGCGAACTTTGCCTATCTGGTCAGGAATAACTGGACAATACACACCCGCTTGATTAACAACATCAAGCACAACATGCTTAGGTAGCTTGGCGCTATTATAACCTTGTTCAAAATCGCCGAGTTTATCTAATGTGAAAAGCCTATCACCTCGTAATATTTGCGCATCACTATTATTATCACCGGGTTTTACTGGCTCGCCATAATTTAATCTTGGATCTTCAGGGTTAAGGCCACCAAAAAGCTCTATTTGCTTCCAAGACCATTGCACTTCTGAATAAGCTACTTGGACCTCACAGGTTTGGCCATTAAGTTTATAAGGCACAATAACTGTTTTGAGTTCTTCGCCCGTTGCATCTCTGTAACCTTTATTTTGCTTCCACGTCATGATGCCTTTTTGCCACGCAAGATTAACATCATTAAAACGTGTCACGTTTTGCTCAGTTGTAACCTTGAGTTCACGCCATAAATGACCATCAACAAAAATGTATAAGTAACCATCTCTAAGATTCGTTTTATGATTATCTATTTCATCAGCAGGATGTGCATACCTAATGGGGAATATATGAACCAGTTCAATATCAGCTGTATTATCACTTTCTTCTTTTGCATCCACTTTATACAAAGGAATTTTGTAAAAACCTTTTTGACTTCTATCAACTGACTCATCTTTAACCATCAGTGATACATTTTTCGTACCATCTGATTGGCGTTCAAAAATAAGTTCTCTGTGGGCATTTTTTATATTGATTTTGTCTGCGACACTTAAATCACTCATTGGATATTTACCCCATCTTCGTCTAGCTTTTCTGCTCCAGATAATTTAACTATGATCTTCTTCCCTGCATTTTCAGCTTGCAAACTATCCCTAACTTGTACTCTTAGCCCCCTTGGTGCAGGGCCGCCAGACTGCATAAGAGGCATGGGTGGGGTATTTTTATTATTTGATATCATCGGGTCGCCTTGGCGAGCCGCTGGTTTTCCTTCAATCATTACGTTAAATGACCCCATGATAAATTCGGCTTTACCGTCGTTCGTTCCGCTAACAATTCCTTTTTTATTACCTGGAGAGTCACCCGAGCTTTGAGAAAAGTAACTTTTTACATTAGCAGCTCCTTGACCATTCACTTTGACTGAACTTGCAACAGAGGTAACATCACTTGATTGGGCTTTATTGCCGTAGGGAATAGGCACAACGCTGGTGCCAATTGTGGTTAAACACACATCGATTGTTGTTAACTTACCACCGCTATCTTGATGCACAGCGGTACGGTCATTAATAAGTACATTTTGCCCTGAGACTGTTGCGGTTTGCGGTGCCTCTGATTCTGTATCTTTAACTAATTGCTGCTCTGTACCTGCTTGCCAACCTAAATGATTCGACACTAAATCTAAAAAGGCACGAGGGTTATCGATTGGTTTGTTAACGTCCATATTAGTCTGCGGTTCGTTCCACGGCAAAATTGGCTGGTTTTTCTCGTTATCCCATTGTGGTGGCGGAATAATGTAATCAGGAATAAACCGATTAACCAGTTCACCAAGTGTATGCTCTCGGTACTTAGGTCTGGCAATTTCATCTAAAAAAGCAGATTCGCCTTCAGAGCGGTCTGAAAAAATGGCAATACCATTGGCTTTGCCGAGTGCACCGTTGCTGCGTGCACTATTGGTTAGACCAAGTAATGTCGGGTTATTATGGCGCCATGTAACACTGCCGCCGCTTCGTACGTCAGCAGTGAGTGCGTCTATGTCGTATTGTACGCTGCCTGATTCTTTGCCAGCCATGGCATTTATATATGACATTCGCTTTCACTCCTTGAAATCTTAAATAGCTGTTCATTTGGCTGATTGAACACCACAAAAACGTGTTCAGTGTCAGCCATCAGCGGGTTATGCAAATAGCTTCCAGCTAATGCAAATGCAGCAGATTGGTTTGCCACACCTTGATAACCTAGTACGGTATTTAGTTCGGCAAACTCTATTAGTTCGTCATCATTTTTATAGTGCTTTTGGGTATAACTAAACCACTGTTTTTGCCATTCATACGACTGCATGCCAGCAAAAATAAAGGAGTCACTAACCTGTATGTTTGCGCTTTTAAGCTGAGTAGGCATTGACTCATCAAAAGTCGTGGCTTTTAAACAACCGTGTCTGTGTACCAACAATGCATAGCCACCTTCGCCATTAATTACGCCGCTAGGGCCATTTACAACTTGTACTGTGTGTTGTTTGGCTTGCTCAGACACGTATTCAAAATCATTACACGAATCAACGGCAACTACGAGGGTATCGAGGTCGGTTGCTTCGAGCTGCCAATCGCTTACCTGTTCAAAGGCAGGTGTTTGCTCAGGCATTGCGTCAGTCAATAATTCACTTAATGTGTCATCATCAATCAGCGGCTCGCCATTACTGTCGTGCGGTAATATAAACTGAACTTTATTGACCCTAAATGAACAACAAAGTTTTTTTAACTCAATATTTTCAATAATATGAGACAAAATTAGCAAGCAACGAGTTTGCCTATCAAACCCAGCAAGCTCAGTCAGTTCTACAAATACATAAGGGGCATCTAAACTAATATCGCAGCGGATCAGCGCTTTGCTTGGCTTTGAATATAACATTTGGTTTGCCACTGAAGTATAAAAGCTTTCGGTATAGCACCCCGCGGCATTAACATGATAAAGAGTATCAAACTGCATCTTTACCTCCTTGCTCAGCAACGATTATATTGCTGCTACTTGCTACGTTATCGCTGTTGATATGCCCGCGCCATAACAGCGAAAAGCACTGTGCGTCCGAATCAATCACTAAGGTATCGCAGTGCATGTCGATATCATGCCTCGTTAACGTATTAGCCACTTGCACTATTGGCTTAAGCACAGGAAGCTCTACAGTTTGTTGCTGACCATATTCTTGTAATGGATATAATCCGCTTAACGAAAACGCCCAGCCTTTTGTAAACACTTGCTTTGTTTGTTGATCTGCTGGGGCTGTGTTGTAAAAGTTGCTAGCCAATGACGTTTTGAACGAGTACTTACCAGCCATAAGCGCTTGTTCGTCAATCTCTGCCATTAACTCTATACGCGGTGACCAATGACTCGGAATTGCCGAAAAGCCAGCAACGCTTACTTGATGGCTTGGTTTTCTTAATACCTCGTTGGCATACTCTATCGCAGGTAAAAGCTGCCCTACTGCGTGCTTGTTTTTCAGTTTAAAGCCAACACCTATAGGATTTTCGAGGCTGTAATCACTTTGATCATGATGTGCTTTACCCCCAAACGCACGGCTATAGCAAACAGCTGTTGGCGTAATTGGGCTAGGATCTGTTGCGACAGGGCCAAGCAGTGAACGGCGCCATTTACGTTCGCCAGTAAGGCGTAACCGCTTTTTAATTATTGGTGTGTCGTTTGCAACTAAACCTAGCTCAACCTCAATAACACGCGCAGTTTTGCCCTTTGGCGGGTACGCAGTAAAGTTGCCATACACTTCGAAACCTTGCTTAAATGCCACTTGTTCATTCACTGCCACCAGCGGCTCGCTAGTCGGATCACCGCTATATTCGTCGGCCATGACGATTTCAACACACGGTTCCATTAAGCTAGTATTGCCTTTTTCATCAAACTCAAAGCTCTGTTTTACCAAAACAACATGAGACGCAGTGCCATCTGCTTGCCAACCTTCAAACACGCTTGCTTGCCAAGGAGTAAAGTTATGCAGCATGTTGTGCTCCTGCTATTAACTTTTGCCACTGAACTGCTGTTTGCTGAGTATGATAAAGACCACAGGCCAGTGTTAATTCAAACTGAGGGGCAAATACTCGCTGTACAATCTCGCCTGCCAATTCTGCTAAGCCTTGCTCTGGCTGCGCTTTTGTAAAACTCACGCCTTTTAAAACACACTCTCCTTTGCTTAAAGCCAGTGCTTGCCTAACATGCTCTGCATCATGCAAGTTTATACCGGCTTGCACATGATGCTGATTTTGCGCACTTACCAGTGTTAAGGCTTCAGCCTTTGCAAGTGGTCTATCTGTTAACGTTAGCCAAGCCTGATAAGCTGCTTGCTGTGTTTGCGCAACGCCCATAAGCTCTATCACCAATACCAGTGCTGATTTATACACAAAGTGGCTTAATACGGTTTGGCAAAATTCTGGGTGCGCTTTACAAAATAAAGCGCACGGCTCATGCCAGCGACTATCGTCAACCAGCCCCGCTAATTGTAATAACTGCGCTTTTTGTGAAGGCTCACTGCTACTCGAAAACACTTTAAACAACTTATCACTAAGGCTGTTATCGCCTTGGCAATAGCAATTGACTAAAGCGGCATACACCAAAGTAAAATCAGCATGAGCGAGGGCTTGTTGTAACTCGGCATCATTTAAAGGCTGCGAAAACAAAATAGTTTTAAGCTGCTGCGGTAATGACTCTTTACCCTCTAGCACTGTGGCTCTGAGTGCTTTTTGTTCTGGGATAGTCCAATACCTAAGTTGCTGCGATAACAAAGTATAAACAGGCAGAGCTTGCTGCTTTTTAAGCGCTAAAAAATAATCACTGTTGTCTTGTTCTGGTGCAGCCATTAAACGTGTTGCACAAAGGGCAAAAATGGCGTGCTGGTCGCTCGCTAACGCGATCTCACAAAAATCATCACAACTAAGTTCAGCAAGGTCATTAAAGCTGTTCCCATTGAAGTAGTCGCACGGTGACTGCTGCTTAAGCGATGCCAGCACATAAAGATGATTAAGCACTTGATGCTCTAACACTTTTTGCCTTGCAAGACTATACGCCCCTGACGCAAGGAGCTTTTCACGGTGCGCCATTAAGGTAGTTACACGCTGTTGATGCTGTTTTAACTTAGAAACCGCTGCAAACATATTAATTAAGCCTAATGGACAACCTGCCAAAGTAAGGTCTTGTTGGCTATTTGCAGTAATATCTTCGCCTTCAAGCACGATAGTGCCATCGGCAAATACTTCGATGCTGCCCTTGGCGGTTTGCAAGCTAACGCTTTGCTCTGCGGCAATAATAATATGCCCTGCTTCGTTGCTAATGTGAGCCGCCGGAGATTGTTCAGGTGCGGCTAAAAGTGCCGTTACAATCACACCTTGCTCACTGTGTAGCACCACAACTTGGCTACCTATTTTGCAACACGATACATGGGCAGCTTGTAAAGCAACATCGTAACGAATGTGATTAATAACCACGCTCAAAGCTTTACCCTGAGGTGACACTTCACTGACCTCTGCGAGGCTTTGTTGCTGATCAAATAACTGAGTTACTGTGGCTGTCATTTTCAGTCCTTGAAATTAGTTATTACTTATTGCATTGCCTTTAATAGCAATGTTTCTAGCCGATAGAGTGATATTGGTGGCATCGATAGTTAAATTACCCGCGGCATCAATCTCTACACTTGCACCACCTTGGCTGAGCTGGATCGAACCTCCACCTTCGCCTTTGATGGTAATATTTGCCCCGCTTGAGAGGTTCAAATCACCATTTAGCGCTTGAAATTCAAGGTTGCCATCGACCGAGTAGACACTAAAATCTTGCTCACTTTGCAAGTTAAGCTCTTGCGCTGCTTTTAGTTCACTGCTGCCATCGGTCGCTTCGATACGAGTATCGGCATCAGACTTTAATGTTAAATCAGCCGCAGCTGTTACCTTAATATCACCCTCACGTGTTTGAACTTGTAGGGTGTTCTCTACACGATTAGTAAAATCGTTGGCAGAAGTAAAAATGGCGTCATTCTCAGCAACAAACTGAAGGTTCTCTTTGGCTGAAATTTTGACGTCACCTTCCACTGACTTGAGTGTTGCTTGATGGGCATTCTCGGTGGCATCTAACAACAATTGGTTTTTATTTTCTTTATTCGCAAGGCTAATTTTTTCTTCGCCGCTTTTGTCATCCATGATCAAGCTATGCCCAGCACGGGTGACAAGCTTATTCTCTGTCGGATTTTGGCTGGTAACCGGGTTAGGGCTGCTCTGATTATAAAGCGCGCCTAAAATAATCGGCCTATCTAGGTCGCCATTTTCACCGGTTACTAACACTTCGGTGCCTGTCGTTAACGGAAAATGCATACCATGACCACTGCCACCATACTGCTGTAGTAAGCGCGTTGGGCGGCTTTCTTGGCCTTCACCGTCTTGGTTAAACGGTAAGCGCACTAAGTAATTGCCATCGTCGTCAACCTCTTGCTCAATGGTGGCATTAAATGTTGCAAATACACGACGTGCAGGAGACAGCTCTGCTCTAAACTCAACGGATGCAGGCAATAAATAGGCTTGGTTTTTATAGGTTAACCCTTTAACTTGCGATCCATACTCTACTGCTGCAGATTGACTGCCTTTGTGATCAACACGCGTAATTAAATACAGTCCTTTATGATCAGGGTGGTCATACACTGTCAACAACATACCGGGTCTTAAGGCACGGCAATCAGTATCAATAATTAATTGTTCACGCTGACAATCAAAGGCTTGTTGGCGTACTTTAGCCAGCGAATTACCTATATTGGCATTAGGAAAGTTATCTGCATAATGACTATCATCACCAAACCCTGGGTAACTGGTATTATTTGCGGTCGACACATTTAAGTTACCTTGGGCTTTGTAGTTGTAATCATTAAGCGACACACTTTGTGGATGCAACTGTGCTTTACGGCTTATTGCAAAAATGGTTTCGCTATTTCGAACTTGCCCTGATGGCGGCACATAGCTCAGGCTTACATCATCACACAAGGACGAAAAGTCTTTACTGCTATTACATACTTTGAAGGTGCAATCACCCCCTGTTTGCTCTACAAAACCATACACAAAGCCATACTTACGCATCAAACGTGTAACAAACTCATAGTCTGTTTCGTTGTATTGAACCGTCATTTCAAGGGTTGAATACAACGCTTGAATACTAAACTTTTGCATTGGAAAACCAGCTTTAGTAAATACGCTTTTTACTATGGCAGCTGGGTCCATCATGGTGAAAACACGGTTAGAGTGTTGGTGCTTCAACAAGGTTAAATAAGAACTCATGGTCAGCGTATAGTGATAACCCTGATGGCTTTGCCCATGAGCAGTAAAAGCACTGATGATCCCAGAAATCGTGCGGTCGCTCATTGACCACACTAAATTGAGCTTGGCATCTTTACCTAACAGCATCTCGGCACTGAGGTGCTCTTGACTTAACACTTGAATAGAAAAAGCAAAGTCTTCACATAGGCTGTCATTGCTTGATTCAAAATCGGTCACCGAAACCATGCCATCCGGTAACCCTTGCACGCTGACACTAAAATGACTGGTGTTGGCTTTTAGTTCATTAAGGCTATCCATGAATCCCATTGTTCAAATCCTTTATGCTTGGTCCGCAAAGGTTGCGGTAATTTCATCATTCTCATCAACAGCTAGAGTGAGAATATCTGGCATGTCATCCTCTGCCATAAACTCTAAAATTGATTTAGCAATGCCTGGCAATATTTGCTGCTCTATCACCGCATTTACCATGCGCGCACCACTGTCTGATAACTGGCACTGTTCGGTCAGTTTGTTAAGTACGGTTTCATCAACACGTAGCTGCATTTTGTGATTATTCGCTAACCGCTTGGCAATACCGTCTAGTTTTAAACTGACAATAGATTGCAGTGCCTCTTTATCGAGCGCTAAATAAGGAATAACTTGCATACGCGCTAACAGTGCTGGGGCAAAAAATTGTAGTAACTGCGGCTTAATTAGCTCTGTTAGTGCTGTAATTGAAGGAACTTGCCATGGGCTGCCGTCTTCATTTAAAGGGGCTTGTTCATTATTCAATGCTGCATTGATTTGGTCTTGATTCTCAATGTCGGCATGTTCATCGTCAGTCGGTTCAGTTAAATCAATGACATTAGGTGGCGTGCAAGCATCAATAAGCTCAGCAGATCCTAAGTTTGAGGTCATGATGATCACGGTATTTTTAAAATCGATTTCGCGACCTTCGCCATCGCGCATACTGCCACGCTCAAAAACTTGATAGAACATGTTTAGTACATCTTTATGCGCTTTTTCTACTTCATCGAGTAAAATTACCGAGTACGGACGCTGCCTAACAGCCTCTGTTAATACCCCGCCTTCGCCGTAGCCAACGTATCCCGGTGGCGAACCCTTAAGCTGCGATACTGTATGCGCTTCTTGATACTCGCTCATGTTTATGGTGGTTAAAAACTTTTCACCACCAAATAGTTGCTTAGCTAAACATCGTGCTGTTTCGGTTTTACCCACCCCAGAAGAACCAGCTAATAAAAACACGCCAAGCGGTCCATACTCATTGCTTATACCTGCCTTACTTACACGCAATGTTTGGGCAATTTTCGCAATGCCTGACTGCTGACCGATCACTTCTTGGCTTATGGCTTTTTCAAGGGTAATCAAATTGCTTATTTGGTCTTTCACCATCGCGCCAACAGGTACGCCTGTCCACTGCGAAATAATTTGCGCGACGGCATCGGCATCAACTTCACTGTAAAGGCCATTATCTTGGGTGTTCTGCTCTTTTAGTGTTTGTCGTAAGTTAAGTAACACAGAGCTATCTAATTCATTTTGCGAATTAGCTTGCTTAAACTCATTGATTTGGCCTAATGTCGAAATTTGTGACTCACGCGCACTCGTCAATGTTGCTAAGTTACTCTGCGCTGCATTTAGTTCTTGTTGTAGGTGCAGCAATTTATCCATATCAACCGCCAAACCTTGCTCGCTTTCTGCTGCAATGCTTTGGATACGTGTTTCAAGGTAATTAATGTGCTCACGCTCAGCTTCAATGGCTGCAGGATCGGTCGCAAACGACATTCGAACTCTTGCCGCAGCGGTATCTAGCACATCAATGGCTTTATCTGGTAGTTGACGACCCGTGATATAACGTGACGACAAGACCACTGCAGCTTCTATAGCATCATCAGTAATTTGAATGTTGTGATGTTGTTGATACTTATCTTTCAAACCCGCTAACATTAGCTGAGCTGCTTGCTCCGTTGGCTCATCTACTTTAATAAGTTGAAAACGGCGCTCAAGTGCAGCATCTCGCTCAAAGTATTTTTTGTATTCACTCCAAGTGGTTGCAGCGACTGTGCGTAACTCACCTCGGGCAAGCGCAGGCTTGAGCAAGTTAGCCGCATCACTCATACCAGCATCGCCACCAGCACCAATTAATGTGTGGGCTTCATCAATAAACATGATGATAGGGGTGGTTGAGTTTTTTACTTCATCGATCACTGTTTTTAAACGGCGTTCAAATTCACCTTTAACCCCTGCACCTGCTTGCAATAGGCCCATATCTAACACCAGTAATCGTACACCTTTAAGATCATCAGGAACCTGACCATCAACAATACGCTGAGCAAATCCTTCAACTACCGCAGTTTTACCTACCCCTGGCTCACCCACTAAAATTGGATTGTTTTTACGACGACGGCAAAGCACATCAACCATCATGCGAATTTCGTCATTGCGCCCAAGCACTGGGTCAATTTTGCCTTGTTTCGCTTTCTCGGTAAGGTCTTCACAATACTCATCAAGGGCACCACCTTGACCACTTTGCTGATCAGCAGCAGTATGCTGAGCACTTTGTTTTGCCTGTGGATTTAATCGCTCACTTGAGTTTTGGCAAAGCTTATCGAGGTTTTCAGCCATAAAACGGGCGTCAATTTTTTCAAGTAACGCAGGCAATTGCAGTACAGGGCTGTATGGCAATAACTCAGTTAAGGCATCAATCAACGCAGCGCCGGTGATCCAGTCACTTTTGTGCTGTACATTTGCACTTAACCAAGCTCGCTCAAGCCACTCATAAAGTCGACGAGAAAAAACCGGCTTACTCTGGTTACCCGCAGGTTGGCGGTTTAAAAAGTCGAGCAGCTCATGCCACACTGCGTCTTGATTAATATTAAAAAAGTGAAAAATATGCTCTAAATCGCCGTTACTACCTTCTTCCATCAACTTAATTAATAAATGTTCAGGTAACACTTCATAGTGACTACGACTGCTTGCAAACCCTGCCGCTGACTCAAGTGCTGTTGCAGTATGGCCATTTAGTTTGTCGATAAGCTGCTTTATGCCTTTTGCATCCATGTTGTTTTCCTTAAATCCTGATTACTTTTAATGTTGATATTGTTGATGTGTGTAACTGTGCACGCTGATATTTGCTTCAGCGCAGCCTAAATAAGAGTTGTGACCGAGTAGCAAATCGTTTTGCCCTAAGGCTTGCTCTGTTACTGCTTGATTAGCCACCTTAATTTGACAAATCCATTGCACATTACTAGGTAAATGAGTGCTTAACATGGCAGCCATTTTTTTGCCTTGTGAGTGCTGAGGATTAAGCGCTATCGCGGTGTCAGAGTCCACAGGACCAATCACTATGGTCAGTACGCTACCACTGACTAATACGCGCTCACCAAGAACCGCTGACTCGCCTAACACCATCTGTTGATCTTGACCAAATGAACTTGGCGAGTCGATTTGTTGCCAATTTGCTCGGGTGTCATCCACAGTCAGTTGCTCAACCTCTAGTGAGTGGCGAAGTAATTGCGCTAAACCCGCAGCGCTGGTTTGTTTTAAACTGGCGATACCGCACTGAACTTTCTGCTCAGTTTTGGTTGATAAGATGGCTTCGATTAAATGATCGAATTGCTCTGCACCACGGCCTTCAACATTGATGTGCGACTTTTTCCATGCTTGAAACAATTGGCAATAAAGCACATGATTAAACATGTCTAAAAACCGCCTTACTCGGCCCCCACTTTCTTGATCACTTGCCGCCTGCTCGAGTAAATAATGTGGCATAGGTGCATCTACACCATACAAGCCTAAAAATGATGTCGATAAGCTTAATGGACACGACCAAGGTTATCTAATTCGCAGCTACGTACATCAGTGGCAGGAAAGCCAAGTTCTTTATAAGGCTTAAAGATAACTCGCTCGCTAATCCCTTTTTCAAGTTCTAAAGGGGTTGCCCAATGTTTTTCAATTAGGCTCATCGCCTTAAACAAATTAAACTGCCAAGGAGCTGCAATCAGCTTTTCTATTGGTTCAGGTAACTTTGCCCAAACAGGGTGATTTATTGACTCGTGCATATTCATAACTGATAACTCTTGCCCGGTTCAATTTCCCAGCAGTGGGTTTTATAACTCGGAATCGCATTGACTCGGGTTTGCACGCTTTCGTTAATTGGCGCATACATTAAAAAGAATTGATGCAGCATATTGCAAAAGTGGTATAAGTCGGCATCACAAACAAATTTGCTTTCATCAATATCAATCAGTACATCAACACCTTTAATAAAAATGCCACGCTTAATTTGACTAATCGGTGTTGCGGTAATTTTTTGAATGCTATCAATACGTAATCGGTTTTCAGCTTTTTGTGACCAATCAAATAATACCAGCAAGCGTTTTAATTCGGTGACTTGTGTAATCTGTGAAAACTTCACATTTAATAGGCTTATCAACTGCCAATGCTTTGGTTGTTCAGGGCATGGCAAATAGTTAGTCGGGCGAATTACATTTTCTACATTGGCAATGCTTGGCATATCTGGGCCGCCAATGTTTAAATCGCCCTCTTGGAGTAACTGCCTTGGCCAACCAGCATTAAAAACGGTTAAATCAACCGATAAGGTTTCTTTTTCTTCTTCAAGGTTAAATGGCAGCTGTAAATAGTGGCACGGCGCAGCCCCGCCTACATCTTTCGTTAAAACGGTAAACAGTTTCTTTTCGTCTTCAAACACGCTTTGATATCTGGGGGTATAATCATACGATTTGCCACTTAACGAGTTGCGTCCTTTAACCTCATTAACGGTGTAACTGAAGATATGATCTGTTCTGTTTTGATCTGCGGTGATCATGTAATCAGTGCGGTTTGACTCTATGCGTATTGGCTCTGCAGGTTGTGCAAACAAATTAATAGCTGGCACGCAATTGAGTAAAATATTGTCGCGGCTTAATTGATGACCCGGTGGTAATTTACTACTGCCTCTAAACACTAGCTCAAATCGATCGATATGCTCAGGTAAGGTCAGATCTTTTAAACCATCAAAGCGCATAAAGTAAAAACGGTCTTTCGCGTTAAAGTAGTCTAACAGCAGCGCATAGCCCGGATGGCTTTGTTCTGCATGCGGTAATAAAGCGCCATCTATATCTAAATAAGTAGCACTACAACCTTTTACTTTTAACTTTTTATTATGTTCAAAATGCGAGGGGCCAAAATCAAGCTCTGTATACTGCTCTGCTGTTTTTAAAAGCTTAAACAAAGAACTACATAAAGGCGTGTCACCACGTAAGTAAAACTGTAAATTTGCAAGGTCATAGTTTTTGCGCTCACCTTGGCAAACAAAACGTAAAGTTAATACGTAGCTCAGATCCTAAATGCGACTCTTGATAACGCACATGCTCAACATCAAGAGGACTAACTTGTAGGTCGTGCGTTGTTGTAAAGGTGATATGTTTTTTATCAACCACTGACTTATCAGCGCTTAGCGTCAGCCCTTTTTCGATAAGATGTGATTTTTGCATTGCTAACTTAGGGCTAAACTTTACAACCGTGCTTGATGGGTAATAGCTCAATAATATAGGGCATAGCTGACGCAGCACTTGCTCTGATACCTCAGGAACAGACTCATCTAAACGCTTTTGCGTATGCGCAGTTAAATAGGCAACACCTTCTAGTAGTCGTTCAATATGGGGGTCACGATCTTTTAGCGCATCGATATTTAACATGCCTGCGTGCTCAGGGTAATGCTGAGCAAACTGTTTGCCGGCTTGGGTTAATAAGCGCATTTGTGCATCAAAATACTGTTGCATTGAACTATCCTTTTACGCTGAATTAATCAAACTGCTTGGCATGCTCTGCCACATCGGCTTTACCACCCGACTCAAATCGGGTGTTAAGTTTGATACATTGTCCTGAGGTTAAAAATGCTTGTATATCAAGCCTAATCACGCAATTTTCTTCACGAATTTCCATAGGAATGACATTGGCATAGCGAACCCGTGGCTCGTATTTTTCTATCAATTTTTTAACTTCAAACGCCAAGGTGTGCTGTGAATACGGAAGGCCCTCGTAGATATCTTCGACATCAGGCAACCCATAATCGGCCAAATGTTTTAACACGCCACGACGCGCATTAAGTAATTCATTTAGATGTTTGCAGACACTGTTTTGCTCATCAGTTTGAAAACCTTGATGACCATTTCGTGTGACTGGTTGAGTTAAAAAATCGAATAACGCCATAAACTTACCTCTAAGAAAAGGATATGCTTTCGCATATCCTTTAATTTTGCTGACTTATCGACCTTCAGTCCAAGAGTCAGAGAACTCGATGTTGCCATCAAGGTAAGTCCACGTAATGCGCTTATAACGTAGGCTAACTGTTTCAAGGTGCGGGTAACGCTCCTTGTCTAAGTCTTTTACGTTATGCATTGTTGGTAGAATTGAGGTGATTTTTACATCTTCCAACTTGTGGCAGAAATATTCACGCTCGGTCCCTGTGTCATCAATACGGTACCATTTAAGCTCAAGTTGCTTAAGTGTTTGACCGTTTGAGCACGCTTTGTACAGGTAAGGTGTTGCTGCATCAACCGCTTTTGTAATAACAAAAGGTTCGTGCTTACGAGTACCTGTTAATTCGCCAGTGTCGTTATCTGTAGGAATGCGAAGTTCATGATCAAAGTGTAGGATCTCAATTGAACCTTCACGCTCTGCAACAGTTACAGAACCTTTGATGTCATTACCTTGGTCATCCTTTAACCACATATACGCTGGAATTGCCATTTCATTATTCTCCTTTTAGAATGAATTGTTTCCTGTTTAATGGCATAGGCATAAACAACCTTGTTTATGCCCCCCAAAAAGCCCGATGCTTCATGCCACTGGGGAACATGTCCCAAGTTGGCTGCAACCAACTTGGGGCCATTCTTTTACACCTAATCAACATATAGAATGAAAAATAGGTTAACTTTTCATTTTAATCGACCAAGTTACTGAGCATCACATCTAAAAATTGACGAGAAACTTGCCCAGAAATTGATACAACTTCTTCATTTTTGAACACGTAAACTGTTAATGAATCTATGTCTTCTATGAAAAATAAATTCACGCTAGCTTGTTCTACAAATGAAAACTTCGCATCAGATGAAATTGAAAAAACACGCTCAAAAGTCTCAAGTTGCTTAGCTGTTAATTCATGTGCACTTACTTGTCTAAATAAATCTGAGTTTTTTAATCCAAGTTTTTTGGCAAGTCCACCACTTACATTACTCTCAGGTAGATAAGTAATACCAACTTCCATGCATTCATCTTGCTGATTAACAAATAAAGTCATAGCTGCCATTGTCAAATTATGAACTTCAACGGAACAAATACTCTCTTTCGGTATTTCAAGGTTTAAACTAGCGAAGTTAATTTTAAACATTGAATTACTTTTGCCTTGTGCCGAAGTACAAAACACAACTAACGTGCAAACGAAAATTAAATTACTTAATAATCTCATAGACCCATGCCTGCCATTTGGATTTTGCGGTCCCATATTTGAATAACTCTTTTAGCGCAAGTTAAAGATGATTCATCTTTTAACTGATTTAAAACACTATTTGCAAAATTACGAACAACCCAAGAAATGCTAGCTTTTGCATTTGGTGGCTCAGGAACCCACGAAAGTGCTTTTGAGCACTTCTTAGTTTCCGAAATCATAACCCCAAATACAGCTGCTACATTTTCGTTAACTTGGTCATTAAACTTCTTATTTACACCTGCCCCTTTATAAAAGGCATTGATAGCCGCACGGACTCTTTCGTCATCCATTTTAATACTCCTTTACACGAAGCTAAGCATGCAAAACTTAATCAGTAAGCATGCCTAACTAAGTTTATTATCCCTACTCACCAAATTGACGTCTTTACACAGCCTGCTTAAATCCGTTTCATCGGCGGCTTGGCAGTTCATTTTTCGCCAGGCATTTGCCCAACAAGGGCAAGGCGAACATCAATACCTTCAACTTGGAAGTGCGGCACAATGTAAGTGCTCACGCGGTAATAACCTGGGTTACCTGGGATCTCAGATACCGTTACTTTTGCGTCTTTGAGCGGGTGTGTTGCAATTAACGACTCATCTGGGTTATTCATCTTCGTTACCAACGCACCTAGCCAATCGTTTAACTGCTGCTCTAGCTCATGACGAGGTTTGCTTGAACCAATATTTTCACGCTGCAATACTTTTAAGTAGTGAGCAATACGCGATACTAAGAAGATATAAGGTAAACGCGAGTTAATACGGGCGTTTGCAGTTGCTTCAGCTGTTTCAAGTACTTGCGGCTTCTGGGCACTATTTGCCGAGAAGAAACACGCAAAGTCAGAGTTTTTGTAATAGCTAAGAGGAATAAAGCCTTGGTTAGCAAACTCAAGCTCTTTGGTCTCTGAGATAAGCACTTCTGTAGGGATTTTAGTTTCAGAGCCTTTACCTGCTTCAAATGAGTGCAATGGTAGATTTTCAACTTTACCACCTGATTGCGGACACGAATATTCACAGACCAGCCATTATCATGGAAGCTACGAATAATGTTGGCAGCAAATGCAAATGTTGCATTACCCCATAAATAGCGCTCGTGGTGCTGACTGTTCACATCTTCTTGGTAGTTAAAGTTACGAATTGGGTTTGTTTCACCATACGGTAAACGTAGTAAGAAACGAGGGAAAGCAAGACCAATATAACGAGAGTCTTCTGACTCGCGGAAGTTTTTCCAGCGTAAGAATTCAGCACGCTCCATATAAGAGCCAATATCTTGAATTTTAGATACTTCGTCTAATGACTCTTTTAAGAAAAACTTAGGACCTACGCTGCCCATAAATGGACAATGCGCCGCTGCCGAAACGCGCGAGATTTCTTGTAGTAGTGAAACGTCTGGCGCTGAGCAATCAAACTCAAAGTTAGACACCATAGTCGATACCGGTTCGCCACCAGGAGTATCATAATCTGATGTGTAAACATGCTTATATAACGCTGATTGTGTGGTATCTGGCGCTTCTTCAAAGTCATCACGCAATGTTTCTTTATCAACATCGAGCATTTCAATTTTGATATTCGCGTTATTTGGCGTGCGGTTAATTAAATAACGCAGTGAACGCCACGCTGATTCTACTTTCTGAAAATCAGGGTGGTGTAAAATCTGATCCAACTGCTGCGAAATAATGGTGTCTACTTTTGCAATATAATCATCAAGCAATAGCTTATCGATGCGTGTTACTTCTTCGCCACTCATACCTGCCATATCTAAAAAGACATTAATAGCGGCAGTAAGGCGCTCATTCGCACGTGTTTCTGCTAGATTACCTGCATCTCTAAATGTATCTAGTTTGATTTCATCGCCTACAGGGGCAATATCAACCATGCTACATAGGTTTTCATAAGTTGATAATGGCGCTTGCTCTACCGTGTGAGCAGCTACATTTAATTGTTCTTGCATTGACATAGCGGCGTCCTTATTCCGTCACAGGTTGTTTTTCATCTTCAGAAGCAAGCGGTGCAATTTCATCTAGCTTGGCTTTTAGCTCATCAAGTTCTGGTTGGTTTTGTAAAACACGTTCCAACTCTTTTCTAAGTGATGAGTTATCAAGAAGGTTTGATTTTAAGTCACGTAATAAATTACGCATTGCCATCATTTTGTTTAATTCAGGCACCTGTGCAGCAACCTGCTCTGGATCGAACGATTTAAATGAATCAAACTGCAAATTAACATTGATATCACCGTCGCCTTTAATCTTATTTGCCACCTGAAAGTTCGCTTTTGGCGCGATATCTTTCAGCACTTGCTCAATGTTATTTTTATTGATCGTCACGCGTTCGCGCTCAGCAAGTTCTTGGCTATTCTGACCATTAGAATAGTCACCAATAACCAGCATTTTTAAAGGCAATTCGCTTTTTTGTGATGCCCCATCAGTATCAAGCTCTAACGATATGTTGATCCGAGCTCGTGGGATCTCTTTTTGAAATGTATCTGTCATGTTTCTTCCTTTGCAGTTTGTTTGTCTAACGACTAAATTCCAATTAGGCGTGTTACACCCAGGCTATTGCTTGAGCCGGGTTTGTAACCATCATTCGCTGACTAATTTGCTTAGCAGCTAAACTCATGTCATCACTCTCTGTCTGAGACAAATTGGCATAACATTGCTTGGCGAAACGCCATACTTCCATGCAAAACTGTTGTTGCCACTTCGCTAATTGATAAGTTTCAATTTGCTCGAGTAATTCGGTTAAAATTGCCAATGCGTGCTCATAATGCTCTGCTTTAAGTAGCAGCTTAGCTTTAAGCAATTGACTTTGAGCTTGGTCGAATCCAGTTGGCGTACTTAATTGTGCAACCAAGCTAAGTGCTGCACTTAACTGCCCTTTTGCAACTTGCTCGCTTAAGGCTATGTAATGCTCGTCAAATGGATTTGCTTGCACTTGAGTTGTTTCATTTTGCGAAGCATGTGAATTGGCAATGTCTAATAACGCTTCTTTGTTTTGTGGGCTGCATAACCCCGAACCATCGTCATATTTTAAATTGGTTAATAACGGAAATTGACTGACTAAAGAGACTAGCTGTTGCTCTAACCACTGTACTAATTTTGCTTTATTTAGCTGTTTCAGCGCTGACAAAGTAAGCATTTGCAGATTCAAATTAAACTGCATTGCACCTTCCATAAACAAACCCTCAGCAAGTAACAATGCTTGCTCTGCTTGTTCCGTTGCCAGTGCGTTTTCAATGGGGGCGAAGGCAGCCGCACGCGGCGCTGGCAGTCTTGTTTTGCCATTTTCATTGGCAGGTAACGCTAATCCAGACCAACGTGCTGCACGCGAGAGCTTTAAAACCCGTTCAATGTTGTTTTGTTCTTTATCAAAATTAAGCAGCTCACGAATTGCTGCTAGGTAAGCACTATCGCTGGCAATGTCAGCCACTTTAGGTGCAGTTGTCACTGGTTTTGCCTGAACAACTTGTTGCGCTACGGGCTCAGTCGTTGGCTCGCTAACTACGGTCGTCTCTTTTGCTTTAGGCTCTGCTTTAACTTCTGGCTCTGGCTTAGCAACAGGATTGCGAATTACTTGTTCTCTAACCCACTCATTCAGAGTTGATAAAGGCCCTGATTCAGCATCAAGTACAGGCACTGAAACCTGATTATATTCAGCTAACACAGTCTCTAATTCAGCCCATTGCTCAGGGCTCGATGATTGAGCTTGGGCGATTCCTTTTAAGCGTTCTTGCTGCTGTAAAAACCACGTGTTAACCGCACAACGCATACGTGCTTTTAAAGGATGAACCTGTTCACTAAACTGACTTAATAGTTGATTAAACAGTTTTAAAGAATGGGTTAAACCCACCACGCCAAACTCACTGGTAGCCGCGAGGCACAAGTAGCTCACTAAACGTAAATCTTTACTTTGGTTTTGCAAAAGGTCAGTGGCTTGAATAAACATGACTTTAAAATCAACTTCGCCCACACCTGATGATGAAGCTTTAAGTGCTTTAAAGGTTTCTTCGTATTTTAAATCTTCACCACACGCAAGCCCCGAAAGTGGCTTACTAAGCTCTTCAAGCCACAGCTCCCAGCTGTTATGGGTATGCGGATTAACTACACTCATGCTTTGCACCACCTTCTGAGCGCATCGTAAACACTCACATTGTCCATATCAGCAAAATTAAGGCTGTATTCGCTCGGCACTTTGTCTAGTGAGAGATTTACTAAATCAATAATGTCTTTTGACTTATCCTCAGCAAGCCACACTGAACCAAAATAAGATGCCGGCACAGGGCGACAAAACACCGTTAGGCTCGGTTGCGAACTTTCATTTCCTAGCTGGTAAAAGAACCAAGGTTGCCAATTATGATCGGCAACGATCGAAGCAATTAAATGTAGCCAAAAACCTGCAACCAGGGCACTTTCGTGACTAAAGTGTGGCATAGGTAGTCGAATACCAAACTGTGTACGTAGGCAACCTCTATTCGCAATCGACTTTAATACCGCTGAAAGCTCTTCAATTAAAACAGCTCGGTGATGAATGTCTTTGATCCCTAAATGCTGCCAAACCACACTCATCGGAATACTGCGTAATTTATCAAGCTCTTGATTTAGATTTGGCTGCTGCTTTAATGCATCGGCCACTTTACTATACGATTTAGCTTGCTCAGCCATCGCATCAATTGAATGTGCTTCAACGATGCGCTGATTAACCCCTAATAGATGCTCAATGACATGGCTTGCATATAAAAATAGAAAAGCAGGGTGACGTTTGTAAGTCTCAAGTCCGCTATGAATAAACGAACTAAACGGGTAAAAACGACCACTGCTATCAGTGCTTGGCTGTAAAACACCAAACAAACTGCTGTCGTCACTGTTACCAGATACAAAAAATAACGAAGAAACTCCATTTAATGCAGTTGTTTTACCGCCAATAACACCACGGTTTATATGCGCGAAACCTTCTTGCAACCAATGGTCTAGTGCTACTGATTCCCTAGAAGATATATTTAACTTTACAAAGTCAGGCCTAACAGGTGTTTTACCCATGTACCCGTAGGTAAACTGCTTAACCAGCGTTGGCGACTTTTTCTTGGTGAACAAATTAAACATACCTGCCCCTATTGAACCGAGGCTCTGCTTGCTTGCGCAAGTTGTGGCTTAGGTGCAAACAACGAATTAGGCAATGCAAAAGAGGTCAACATGTACTTTGAAAAAATACCGCTATTGCGACCAGACTTTAATGAGAACTGGACTGTTAAACTTTGCTCTGATTTATCAACTAATTCCCAGGTAGCAAGAAACTCTGTACCCTTAATCCATTTCACATTTGCTTCGTTAAGTACTTTTAATAAAGCCCATGGACCATCTTGCTCAATAGTGACTCTTCGTCCGGCGTTATCTAAACCATACAAAATAGCTTTTTCTGCTGCACCTCTTCCTGGCCATGAGAAATTACGCCACTCTTCCGGTTCATTTCTATAGCGATAACCTTGCTCAGAGAAACCTAAATACGTTTCGCGAATGCCTTTTTGTGGTACAGGCATCATTTGGAAGTTAAAACCAGCCGCGTCTGAGCCGTTCAAGAATAAAGAGCGTGTTACTTTATTTGCTTTTGTTAAACCGTCTAATAGCTCTTGATTAAAACCAATCCCCACACCGTTCCATTGCTTTTCTTCCCATACACCTCGGCGTACTTTCATGAATGGTTTAAGTTGGCTATTAATAAAGTTCCAAAGCACCCCAGTTTCACTATTTAAGAACTCAGAAACATCGGCAATAGCAGCATCAGGACCAGTCAAATTGAATGGGTACTTGCCAGCAATGCTGTTGCTATACATAGTATAAACTTGGTTTTCCCACTCTTCATTTAACTGGCTACGTGCTTTTGCCATGATACTTGCAATACCTGACTGCAATGGGGCTTTAAATAGCACGTCAAGCGTGTCTTTTGTTTCTGGGTCTAGCGCTCGAGTTTGGCTTTCTATAATGATCCAAGACGATTGCAATGCATTATCTTGGCTATTTCCAGACAATAAGTCTTGTACAAACACCATTGCTTGCGCATCATCTTCATTGCTAGCAGCCATCGCTTTTATATCTGAGTGAATGCTGCTCAAAGAACTAATGTACTGACTCATATAATCAGACATCTGCTTATCTTCATCATGCTGCGAGAAGCGACGCAAGTCAGCAAAACGCGTTTCAAGTTCAGGGGCTCTAACAGTACTAACTTGAGAAAAATCAGGGCGCTCTGCAACTTGCTTTGCTAGCTTTCCTTTGGCCACTTTTTTAGCCGCAGTATCTGTTGCACCAGAAAGAATGGTCGCTATTTTGTCGTTGTTTGCACTAACCGCAGATGGTTTATCTGCAACAACGATGTTGTCATTCACCAACGTCATCAGATCAATGAGTGGTCCATCAGTAGACGAAAGGCGAGCAAAATTAATACTGGCATCATTTAAATCTCTAAAAGTAGGCACTTTTATACTGTTCAAAAACGCGAACCATGTATTGCCATAGTCTTTAAAGTAATAACTACGCATTGCTTTTGCCAGTGCATCAGCTTGCGCTTCATCAACCGCATTTTGACCGCTTTCATTACTTGTGCCCATTACCCAATCACCAGAGAATACCAGTCGAGAAATACGTTTAATTTCTGGATAAACATACTCTTGCCAACCGGCATTGGTATAGACATAAGGAATGCTAAAGTTGCTTTTCAGTACATCGCGATTTTTCGCAGCCATAAACTGTTTAAGCTGAATGGCTTTTTTACGCTCAGCAAAGCTACTAATAATTTGTTGATATAGAGGTTCGGCTTCTGGTTGTGTGTTCAGGCTATTTCTTGCATTCAGTACAGCCGTTTCATTATTTTGCCAAAATAAAATTTCACCTGGGTTTTCTAAATCTGTGCTTATGTTCGCTAAATATAAATCAACTAAATCGTTTAATTGTGAGGTGATCGGTGAATCAGCTTGAGCATCAATCTCAATGTTAAAGTGCTGGCTAATAAAACTAAGTAACTGCTGCTTGGCAAACTCATCGTCTTTGTGTTCAGGGTGAGCACTTAACATTAGATGTAATTTCAAAGCATCGTAATATGCCTGACGACTTGCTGCGCGAGCATCGGCATCATCTGCTGACCAAATAGCTTCAAACTCTTTGAGCTGCGCAAGTGTTTGCTTTTCTGCAGGAAGAGTGATCAACTGATTTAATTGATTAAACAAAACCTGCGAAACGCTAGTTAGGGTTTCGTCACCCTCATAAATGCCAAAAATGAAATACCATGGCAACTGCTCTTCATAATTATTAAGCGATTGATAGTGTTCAAATAAATCAAGCGTGGCTGCAAGTTTTTGCTCGTCTTTTGCTTTATTTACATTCGCTTCTACAATCGCTTTGACACGGGCTTCACCTTGATTCAACAATAGCTGATTACTGGTATAAGAAGTAATGAGTAATGCTGTCACGGCGGCAATACTTGCCAAACTTGAAGTCACTGTTAAACCCTTTAACCAGCGACAACCAAGCGCTTTTTGCGGTTACCACGAGTTAGGTCTTGCAACTTGAAGATCACATCATTAAAAACACGGTTGATAAAGTAGCTTTGCGTAATGCTTTCTTGTTTTTGCTCAACAACGACAGCACCAAATTGATCCCTTACTCCATTCGTAATACGTTCAATCGGTGTGCCCTCTTGCGTGCCTGAGGTAAAATATACACCAGCAAACCATGGAACCTCTTGATACGGGTTGGCTTTAAATAACAAGTTTACAAACTCAGTCAACTTTGTTGATGCTGACTTAAATTGATTCGGGAAATCTAAAATTAGCTGCTTACGGTGTTCATTTCGTTCGCGAGCAACCTTGCTCAAACGTTGCTCACAAAGGCGTTGGTATAACTCCTCCATGCGCACTTCAAACATTTCAGCCGGATCATTTTGTTGATCTTCGCTAATATCTAGCAAATAAGCACCAAACACTTGCTCACGTTCTTTTTCTGTTAAGTCATTAAAAAATGGCTCAAAGCCGCTGATCAAGTCTGTTTTGGTAAAGGTTATATAAACTGGGAAGATCACCCCAAGTTGAGTAATAAGTTCTTCAATACGCTCACGAACTAGTTTTACGTGTTGACGAATTTCTTCACTGTCTGATGTTAAAACATCTGCAACACTAATCGCGACCATCACACCATTAATAGGCAGTTTAGGACGATATTTTTTGAGCAAGCTTAAAAAAGATAACCACTCTTTGTTTTCAGATTGTTCTGTTGTGTAACGCCCTGCGGTGTCGATCAGAATTGCTTGATCTGAAAACCACCAGTCACAGTTACGCGTGCCACCAAAACCTTGGATGTGTAATTCATTTGAGTTTGAATATGGAAAATGCAAACCAGAGTTCGCAAATAATGTACTTTTACCGGTTGCTGAAGGACCAATAATCATATACCAAGGTAGTGCATACAAAGCTGTATTACCACGGTATCCTGCGCCAAGGTGGGAAGCTTTTAACGAGCTTAATGCTTCTTGCATCTTTTCTTTTATTTCATCAAGTTCAGCACTTGAACCCGCATTATGGCTCGCAAGTTCAGAGGCTAGCTTATCGCCCGAACGCTTTGTCCATAACCAACGGATAAAAATAAAAACGATAAAAACAGCTGTTACCGCAGCCATCGCGATAAGCTTTTTATCTGTCGTGTCTAAACCAACGATTCGGCCAGCAAACCAAATAATACTGAGCACAGCAATTAAGCCAATTAACTGCCCTGTTGCTCTTGATGACACTAAGCCCAGTAAAAAGTGCACTAAACCGCTTTTGTTCACTCTTCCTTGCATTACTTTTCCTATCGAGTCTCGTTGGTTTTACTTAATTGCGTAAGTACTTCTACTTGGTTATCTATACGTTGGCTGCTCTGAGTTGCTTGCTTGTTAATAACAAAATGAAAACCAGCAAAAAGCGAAACAATCGATGCCAAGCAAATTGATAAAATCACCCAATAAGGAATGTTTCTGCCTACCTTCATTGCGAACCCTTCAAGTGGCGCGCCATTATCTGATAGCTGCCCTCGAGGTGTGCCGCGTACATCTTCTATTTGCGCACGTACATCAACAATTAAGGCTTTAAGTTGCTCAATTCCTTTCACTTTGTAGATACCCTCAAAGCCAAGTTGCAAACAAATGTAATACACTTCTAATGCTGCAAACTTTGGCTCACCTCCGGTACGAAGTTTTGCTAATCGCTCAAAAAACTCTTCACCCGCGCGATTATTACCAAAAAACTCAAGCTGTAAGGGTCTCGACATCCAATCCATTCGAAAATGCGCGCCAGAGCTCATTACAAATTCATCACACATTGCAGTCAGGGCAAACTTAACTTCCTGCATAACACTGGTTGTTACTTGCTGGGTATAACAATTACGTTCAAACTCATCAAAACTCGTAAGTAACTGCTCTCGAAAATCGTTTAGTTCAAAATCTGTCGATTGCTTTAACTTTAAAGGCGCAAGCGCGTTTATCACTGGCGCAATACAGGCGATTAAATCAAGTTCGTTTTTTGCTTCTTGCATTGTCTTGCGTCCTAATTTCTTGCCACTGTAACGATTTCGACTTGCGCCGCTTGTAAGCCAAATGGAATAAATAAACTAAGCGATTGCTCTTCAATAATTTGCTGCCAAATAAAACCATGAGCCTCTAAACGGAAGTATTCATAGCCACTTTTGATAGCTAGTTTATTAGGTGGTCGCTGACAATGTGTTAACTGCACGCCCGCAAGAGCCGATGCAATCATAATTTCGAGCTTTTCTGTGGCGCCAACTTTGACCTGATCACTAAACGTATCAATCCACTTGGTATCTTCAGATTCAAAGTAAACGGCCAAGTAGAAGTCGTTATTATCAAAAATGGCTGAATCAATGGTGGCAACCTGATAAATGGCGTTCGATACTTTCTCAAGTTTAAGACCTGCCATTTTCTTAGGAACAACACCCTCAAGTAATTTACTCAATAAAATATCTAAGGTGCCGAAGACATGAGTCAATTGCTTATGCTGATAAGGCGGGATTTGACTTACTAAATCACTGTGCTCGAACATCGACACAGAGCTAATTAAGTCAACAAGCTCGCAATATAATCGCTCTGGATGAACAAGTTGCAAACTTTTTAAATGGTCTAAACGTTTTGCTGATGGTGCCATTGCATTTAACAGCAAAAAGCTATTCATTTCGTTAGGCCCAAAATCAGTAACTGAACCAAAGTTCTTTCTGCGACCAAGCAACACGTTCACTTTTGCATTTACCAAGTTCGCCGTTCTATTAAGCAACTCGGTTAAATAAAACGAGGCCTGTATCGTTAATAATGGCGGCACAAACTCTTTGCTGACTTTAAACGAGCCGTCTTCAGCGCGCATAATTTTGATACAAGCAAGCGTATCAAAATACGTTTTTACATCGTTATCTGTCAGCAAAATATAATTAGGTTGTGCAATTAACACTTCACGGTTTCTTGCTGCATCGTGGTGATCACTAAACTCAATGTAATCTGCTTGATAGGCACTGAGTTGACCGCTAGTTGCATAGCCTTCAATGTCGCTCACAACTTTATTTGCTGCAATCGCTAGATACACAGTGACTTCATCTGTATCGGCAGCTAACTCAAGCTTTAGTTCTTCGTGATGTTGACGATCAAACTCAAGTAAACGTCCATTTTCAAGAATCGCTTTAAAGCTGATCACTTTTAAAATACCGCGAGCGAGAGCGGATTCATCAATAGTAAGGTGGTGCAAACCAAAGGCCAATGGCGAAATCAAGCCTTGTCTAACAATCTGATTTTGCTCATGGTAGTCATCAAACAACTGAAAATGCTGCTGTGCTAGCAACACGCCTTCAGCCCATACAGGTTTCATTGGCCCTTTAACGTTCATTACTCAGCCTCGTCTTCATCTGGTAATTGAACTTCGTTATTTGTAATCAATACATCTAACGATGTAGATAATTTAACTGGCCCGTCACCGAGAGGATAAAACGTTTTCCATTTATCACCTTGGCGATCTCTAAAAAGGGCTACAATGGCAACAAAACGCGCATTTTCTGCTTGTTCAAATTCTATTTTTGTTTTCTCAGCGGGGTTAATTGTTTTTTCTTCTACGGTGATCAACGTATTTGATAAAACTGACTTATCTGATTTCCACAAATCTTCAAACGTCGCCGTTTTAAAACTCTGTATGTCCGAAAGTTGATACACTCTTAGTACCACAGGCAGAGCTTCATCAAATTGGTTCAAATTAAGATTATCTGTCGCAGTGATATCTAGCTCTACATTTGTGCTCATACATGCTGTTAAAGACATAAACAAAGTAATTAGCACTGCTTTTTTAATTGCAAAACGCATTCAAAACCCCATTGATTTATTAGATTAATTAATTTTTACAAAGAACTTCTTCGTAAACAGGACAGATTACTCGATTAAATCGCACTGATGCGCAATCGGACCATTTATGACTATTGAATATTTTCGTAAAAATACCTGAACGTCTATTTTCTTGGTTATCAACAGCAAGAGACTTAATAACCACATCATCTACAGAAGAGATTATTTTTGTATTTAGAACAATCAACTCATCAATATAAGCGCTTATATCTTCTTTAATTAAAATGATTTTACCTTCATTTTTAGGTGGACTATTCAGGAAAAAGAAAAACTGATCGATCACCGACGCTGAAAACACTCGATGTGCTGGAATACCGGTCTGATCAAGTAAGGAAGAGATACTTTTAGTAAGAGACCAAGCCAAAAAATAAAAGCTATCGACTTGATTTATAAATAATTTTTTATCCATAAAATCATCCTTGATTAACCAAAAAAAGTACAAAGTCATGTCATACTTTTGGTACATTAGTCCTTAAAACGGGGGCATAATACAAACATCCTTTCAAAAAAGTCAACTCAATACAGCTCAAAAATAAAACTAATTTCAATTTAATATAAAAACTAATAACAATATATTAATTTAGACCAAGCTGCATTATGAACAAAATTATGACGTAATTATTACGATTACAATTATTCTATTGAATATTGATTAATAAGTGTGTATTTTCCCCTTTCTTGCTACAAGACTTAGTTAAAAAAGGACAAGGATGTGTCTAATTCTCGACTATTAATTGATGTAAATAACATAACCCTAAATGTCACTCAGGTAGATGGAATTGAGAAATTAAATCAAGGGTTTGAGTTTATTCTCACTGGTGAATCCAGCCAGCAAATTCTTTTAGAGCATCTGCTTTTACAAAGCGCATTAATTACATTCGTTAATAAAGATAATTTTTTTCGCCACCTAGCAGGGATCATTTTTGAGTGTGACAATTTAGGTACATTCAAAGGTAAATATCGATATAAAATAGTTATTAAAGATAGATTGAGCACATTAAAAAACATTACGAACAGTAAGGTTTTTATTGGCGTTAATTTAAAAGATGTTATTTTTTATTTAGCAGGCCAAGCTGGCTATTCACCAGGGCAAATTGATTTTCGTGTCGGATCATCACTGCCAGCGCTTCCACAGTGTGTGCAAGCAATGGAAACCAACTGGCATTTTCTACAACGCTTACTAACCCAATTTGGCTTGTTTATTTGGTTTGAAACAAAAAATAACGTTGAACTGTTAGTGATCAGTGATAGTAACTTAAACAGCCCATATTTGCAGCGCGGTATAGTATCAGTCAAAAACTCAGCTGGTATGAATAACGATGACAATACCGCTTATGTTGGCTTTTTTAACAGCCAAGTACATCACTCTATTTACAATGATCGCACTGACTGCGTGGCCCATGGACAATATTTAAAGGTCGCAAGTAACAGTCAATCTTACTTTGAACCATGCGCATCAACACCCAGTGCCGCCTCATTACAAGCGCAAGATTTCAGTAACGCGTTAGCCTCTCTTAATAAAACAACGCAGCTAGTGGGTAATGTATGTGATTTATTTGCGGGTAGCTCAGTTGCAATTGACGACCAAACCGGCACCGGCAGTAGTGCTGATTTACTGTGTGTTAGCGTGTATCACAGCAGTGAACAACCTAATGACGAAAATAGTCACCAAGGTTTAACACGCTACAGTTGTAAAGCCCAATTTATCGAACGTGGTACGCCTTTTAAAGCCAAACCTTTGCCACATCAACCCAAACCTATGGTATTTCCGGCTAAGGTAGAGTCTTTAACGACTTCTAGTTTCATTGATGATTTAGGTTGCTACCGTGTGCGAACTGATTTTGACACAACTGCAAGGCCAATTGCGCAATCAAGCCAAGCAATTCAGCAACTTGCTTTATACGCATGTCAAAACCAACCTCAAACCACTGGCTGGCACTTCCCCCTTGTTGGTGGTTCTGAGGTACTTATTGGCTGTATAAATAACGACCCTAACAACACGTTTTTAATGGGTTTTGCGATGAATGAATCGCAGCCAAGCGTTGTCACCGCTGCAAATAATACGCAAAACAGGCTGGTCAGTGCGGCGCAAAACGAGCTGCAGTTTGATGATGACAAGCAAGCACCTAAAATCATTTTACAAACCTTAGCCAGTGAGCACTATCTTGAGCTCAATGCCAAAAAATCAGGCCGCCAATTTATAGAATGGATAAGCCAGCTCGGCACCATTAACTTACATGCAGGCAAAGACCTCTGCCTAACAACTGAGAACGACAACATTCAGTTTGTGATTAAAAATAATCAGTTTATTGATGTTAAAAACAATGTTTCGCTCAGCACTCAAAACCGCGATATCAACATGCAAAGTGCAGGTAGCCAAGCATGGCAAGGAAAAAACACCCTTATTGAATCTCGTCAAGCACTGTCGATGGTCAGTGGTCGCGCAGTTAAAGCCTTTGCGCAAAGCGATATTCAGCTTAAAACCAACTCAAGTGACTTAACTATTTCGGCCCCCAATGGCTCAACATTTTTGCAAACCAACCAGTCAATCGCGATTACAGGCTCAGGCCGTGGTGATTTAATTCTCCATAACGAAGGCGGCGAAATTAAACTCGATAGTCAAGGAAATGTTGAGATTATTGCCACCGATGTACTCACCCTCGATGGCACATTTATAAATTTTGATGGCCCCGTTGATTACGATATTGAAAGCCCAAGTACAGCGCGTGCACAAAGCGTTAATGTGAGTCGTGCGCCTGCTATTTCATCATTTTATTTGGCTGATAGCTCACTCGATTCTACTACACTATGCACACTAGACTTAAGCTATTGCTACCTAGATGGCAGTGCTGAAGACAATATTCGTTACTCGCTTATCGATAGCCTTGGCCATGAGCACACCGGCTCACTCAGTAATGGCAAAGCGCAACTGGCCAACGTGCCGCAAGGTCAAAGTCAGGTTCGTTTTATTGCTTCATCTGATGACGACGAACAGCGTTTAGTTGCACTGCGTAATGAGTTTAAGCAGACCCTAGAAGCAATGCTGAATGAAGTTCGACAAAAAGCGGCCATTGAAGATGCCTTGTTTCAACAAGAAAGCCTATTTAACCAATACATGATAGAGCTAGGTGCAAATGCCACTGGTTTTTATCAAGGTGCAAAGTCACTTATTGAGGGCGTAGCGGACCTGATTGTACTCGGTATTGATATTAATATAAGTGTGTACTCTGCTTGCTTTAGAATTATAGAAGCCATTGCTCGCGGTGATAAAGAAGCCGTTAAATATGAGCTAGAAACAATTATTTCTTTCTCACAAAAATCAGCCCAATCACTTACTCAAGCATGTGAGTTACTTTACATTCTACTTGATGATGAACAAACCCGCTTGGCGCTAGCGCGTTTCCCTTACGAGTATATTGATGCCCACTCACACGTAGAGCAAGAACGATTAACGGGTATTTTGGCATTTGAGGTCGTATTAGCACTGCTCACAGGTGGCGTGGGTGCGATCGCTTCACTGGCAAGTAAATCAAGGTATTTAGCAAAAGCAAATAAAGCACTGACTCAGATTGCCGAGATTGTAAAACGCAAGCAGCTAAATAAACAGTTATCACACGCTGTGACGGCTGAACATCCAACTGTTTCAGCCAAAATAACCAAACCAGATACACAGTTACAGCCAAGTAAAAACCACGCTGTGGCGACGCATGTGTCAGCAAAAGACCATGCTGAATATTTATTACTCACTGAATTATCTGACGATATTCGCGGCAATTACCGCGCATATACCAACAGTGAAGGTAAAGTCATTATTAGCCGCCTTGATGGCAAAAAGCCCCCTAAATTACGTTACGAAAATGGTAATTTAGTGCCCGTGTCGGACCAAATAAATGTGTTTAACAAAATAGCGCAAAAATTAAAGATAAATCATGCTAATTTAAGTGACAACGTTAAACAGCGACTCAAACAGTTTGAAGCAGCACGAAATCAAGCTGTCGCCAAGCGTGATGCCGCACTCCTTGCCGGAAACGCCACTGCATTAAAAGAAGCGCAAAGTGCCATGCGCTTAGCCAGTGAAGCACTGGGTGAAGAAGCCGCACGCATTTATGTGAAACAAAATTATCCAGATGCCACACCATTGGCAAGCAAACTCCCAGGTAAAGGCAAACAAGGCCAATTTGACCAAGTGTATGCAACAGAAGACGGTAAAGTATTAATTATCGAAGCCAAAGGCGGTAATGCCAGTTGGGGTAGCCGGAGTGCTGGTAAAGATAGAGCGCAACAAGGCTCTGAAAAGTATATGAATTCGATAATTGACAATTACACTTCTAAGCTTGATACGCTAACAAAAGACCCACGCTACTTAGCGAGCGATGATGATTTTGTGAAAGAGGTTCAAGGCATTCAAGATATGCTGGATGATATTGATGATGCAAGATTAGATGGGGCAGTTGAATACATAGGTATTCAACAAAAAGCCAATGATGCAGGGCTTATCGAAGTTATTGACGTATCGATTTTTGATATAGGATTTTAAGGAACTAATAAAATGATTGAAAGCCATTACAGCTTTGCACAAGTTAGTTATGACCATATGGTAGAGCGCTATAAAAAGCACGAAGATAAAAATATACCCCGTATTCAAAAAAATCCTCGCTTAGGACTCCATACACAGTTTACCCGCAATATCATTGACTCGTTCCCCATGGAAGCGATTCAAAACCCCAATAGCTACCATGCTTGGCTCTATGTTATTCGCGCTTCGCAATTAGGACATGGTATTTTCCAAAGCAATGCCCATGACGGCCAACCTTTCCCTTTTTTTACGATGATGAGTATTTAGAAGTGACTGGTAAACGCGATCCTGAACATGCTGAGCACCCAGTGTGGCTCCTTGCTTTGTACAGCAGTATTATCGCCCGTAACCATGATGCTATCGCTTACTTAACGGCTATCGATAACGATGTGTTTAAAACAGCTAATTATGGTAATCAACTGAGACCCTTTGATTATGCACTGTCTGACTTACTTAAAGGGTTATTTAACCCAAGTGCTGATTTAGCCCCTTTAATCGAGCAAGCCTATATCACCTGTAACCCAGATGATTACGTTGATGATGAAGCATACCTCTATGTAAGTCGTTTAGAATGGCCGCTTATCCCGGTGTTCACCGCCATATTCACTGATAACGGTGAGCAAGAATATAATCAAGCCATGGAAAAAGCCTTGCTGGCGCATAAAGAATATTACAGTGACGAAGAGCGTATAGGTAGTAGACGAGGAGGTTTAGCTATCCCCCTTATTGCCCTAGCCATCATCGCTAAAGACGTCAAAGGCTACAAGCTCACAGTTGAAAATGGCTACATTCCAGCATGGCTAATTGATGTAACACCACCAACAGAGCCAAATTAATAAACGACAGTAACCGCTCTTTAACAACATGGATGTTGGCAGCAAAGCATGAAACCCATGCTTTGTTGCCGTTAATAGTAATCATGTATCAAAAGCCTATGACGCTGGGCTTATCGAAGTTATTGATGTATCGATTTTTGACATAGGATTTTAAGGAACTAATAAAATGATTGAGAGCCATTACAGCTTTTCACAAGTTAGTTATGACCATATGGTAGAGCGCTATAAAAAGCACGAAGATAAAAATATACCCCGTATTCAAAAGAATCCTAGCTTAGGACTCTATACACAGTTTACCCGTAATATCATTGACTCATTCCCCATGGAAGCGATTCAAAATCCCAATAGCTACCATGCTTGGCTCTATGTTATTCGCGCTTCGCAATTAGGTCATGGCATATTTCAAAGCAATGCCCATGACGGCCAACCTTTCCCTTTCTTTTACGATGATGAATATATAGAAGTGATTGGAAAAAAAGACGACTATGGCACTAAACACAATAACTGGTTACTTGCATTTTATAGCAGCATCATTGCTCGTAATAACGAAGCTATTAACTACCTGATTACTGTCGACAACGATGTATTTAAACAAGCAAGGCTAAGTGAACAGCGCACCCCATTTGATTATGCATTATCTGATTTACTAAAAGGCTTATTTAACCCTAGCGCCGATTTAGCCAACTTAATTGAGCAAGCATACCTTACCTGTAACCCAGATGATTATGCCGATGATGAAATTTACTTATATGTTAGTCGCTTGGAATGGCCACTTATCCCGGTGATCACCGCCATATTCACTGATAACGGAGAGCAAGAATATAACCAGGCCATGGAAAAAGCCTTGCTGTCCATAAAGAATATTACGACAACGAAGACCACGAAGGTGCAAACGAAGGTGCCATCCCATTAGCTTTAACAGCCTTAGCCATCATCGCTAAAGACGTAAAAGGCTATAAGCTCACAGTTGAAAATGGCTACATTCCAGCATGGTTAATTGATGTAACACCACCAACAGACCCAAATTAATAAACGACAGTAACCGCTCTTTAACAACATAGATGTTGGCAATATAACTAAAACTAATACAGAGGAATTCCGTTAGTTAAACAGTTTATTCAAAGGAGCAGACTATTGTGCAGTTGAAACATTTAATTTTGAGAGAAAGCTGATCAACTTAGAACAGTTTGGTGATGCTATCACAATCACACCTGTTACCACTCCCATTAAAGGAGGCATTTAAATGACTAAACAATTTTTCCCCTCACTAAAAGAAATAAAAGACCCAGAGAATCCACCAAAAGGGATAAAACATCTAATTACAATTGAAGATTCATTAAATTACCCTGGCCGTTATCACTCCTTTTACAATCAAAACGGATACTTATCAGTTATCCTTCATTGGATTATTTCACCAAAAGGTCAAGCCCCGTTTTTAGCTACTAGGCAATTTGATGCACCACTATCAATTTTACCTTGGTTTGTTAAAAAATTTGAGTTTTTCACCAAAATGCCGAACGCAGGTGGATTACCTCATGGCACAATAAGTATTGATGACCTCGTGGAAGGTGAAGATATCGGTATCACAAGACTAATAGGGAGGCTAAATGAACGAGGCGATCAAGGATATAGCCTATCAAACTATTCACGGAAAGGCCATGAGACAACAAATTATCAAATATTGAATATCTCTGATAGCTATTTCTTTCATGGTGGATTTTTTGACAAATGGAAAGAGCTTGCCAATAAATACGAAAACGGCACTTTATAGCAACAACGCTAAGGACAGCACATGACAACCAACTCACAAATACCACAGCAACTTGGTCAATATCTCTATCAACAAATTAACGGTGACTGGTCGAAAGCGATGTTAGTTATAGATTGCCAGCACGATGAAGTCATTACATGCCAAGCCTTTTATGAAAAAGAGGCCGATGAAACACAGCACCCTATTGCCGTTTCTGACCACATTATTGATTTATTTAAAACACTGTTTGATTCTGCAATACAAAATCAACCAGAAAATTGGCAACGTGCGATTTTCAATCTAACTCGACAGGGTAACTTCAGCATAGCTTTTGATAAAGAGAATAATGATGAGAACCAATAAACATTACTTTCAAAACCACAACAAACATAATAGGTAAAAATCATTAATTAATAACATTAATGAAACTATAATTTGAACCTTATTAGGATACATACTAAAATAGCTAAAAATTTATTATTGATGATAAATATGAAAGTCACGGAAGACGAATAATAGCTCCCCACCTCTATTGTTATTCCTTGATTCTTCATGAGTTTTCAAACTATAAGCGGTTTCGTTTATTGTGAACTATTAAATGGAGTATTTATGAAAAAGTTAAGCGCATTATTTGCCTTATTGGTTTTAGCAGGCTGTTCATCAACCCATGATGTTGAGCCACAACCTGAGCCTATTGCAGAAGTAACGCCTGAAGTGGTTGTAGATGAATCGGTTATTTCATTAACGGTAGTCACAACACCTGATGATGCGCGCGTTCGTATTATGAATATTAAACCTGTTTATGAAGATGGTATTGAACTTGATGAAGGTAAGTACGACATTGAAGTAACCAAGCCAGGTTACTTAACTTACCGCAAATGGGTTGTTGTTGATAAGAAAACAATTCTAACAATTGAACTTGATAGCATTGAATCAATTCAAGCTGCTCAATAAGTGGTTTTAACAAAAAAGGAAAGCGACTGCTTTCCTTTTTTGAGCTTCTTTTAAATTAACTTAAAATAATACAGCGACCATATCGCACTACAATTAACAATAACTGTTAACCAGAGTACGGCAATAAAACTGCGTTTTTTAGATTTGTGTCTCAACCATTGCTGCGCAATGAATGAACCTGATCAACCGCCGATTAACCCTAAAATATGCAGTGTACGCTCAGGTACTCTTATAACATGCTCGCCATGTTGCATTGCTAAACGTTTATCCCAGCCATACACCAAAAAGCTTATTAAGCTCGCTACACTGTAAGTGCCTGCAATAAAGTAGGTAATATTAAGTTGCCATGATGTCAGCCATAGCAGCGCTAAAAACAACAATGAAAATGTAATTAATGTTTTCTTAATCAACGAAGTATCACCTATACTGTGCAAAACAAATTAATTTTATCGGGGCGCTATTATGGCATACCTAAAATCACTTTTACTATCAATCTGCCTGTGTTCGCTTTCTGTTATGGCAGCAGAGCAACAACTTGATGACAAGCTAAAAGTGTTTGAACCTTACTTAGGCACGTGGCAGTCAGACTTTAATGTCGCAGCAGGTAAACCTGCGGTGCAAGATGTGAGTACCTGGCAACGCGCGCTCAATGGCACGGCTATTAAAACCATTCACTCTATCAATGAAGGTGAATATGGTGGTGAGTCGATGATTTTTTGGGACAATAAAAAGCAGTCTTTGGTGTTTTATTACTTCACTACAGCTGGGTTTTACACCCAAGGCACTATGAATGTACTTAGCCCTACTCAGTTTGTTGCTTATGAAAATGTAACGGGTAACAAAGATGGGATCACTAAAGTCAAATCGACGAGCGAGTTTAAAGATAACAGCTTTGTAGTGTCGACCTCTTACCTTAAAAAAGGTCAATGGACAAAACCCGATACCCGAGCTTACACCCGCAGCGAAAAAACGGTTAAGTTTAAGTAAGCTATGCCCAAACCTCCTCAAGATGCAGAAACTCGCACCTTGAGGTGGTTTGGGTATATAGCCGTGCTTTATTTATTACTTAATAAATTTTTTAAACGGCTGATCAACAGGCGTATCAGCTAAATGGTTCGTATAATTACTCATCACTTTTTGTGCTAAACCTAGAACAATTTCTAATAATTGCTGATTTCCATAACCCGCACTGTAAAACTCTTCTAACTCACTTTCGTCAATTACACCTCGGTTTCGCGTCATTGCTAAGGTTGTATTTCTTAAAGTTTCTAACTTGGGATCAGCAAGTGGAGTTTTATTAACTAACGCATCAACAATCTCTTGATCAACCTTCATACTCGCAGCGATTGCACTATGTGCAGGTACACAATAATGACAATTATGTTCAACATTAATTGTTTGCCAAACAACTGTCAGCTCTTGAGCATTAAACGATGTTTTTTGAAATAACTCATGAAGCACTTGGTAACCTTCAAGTAGTGTAGGTGCCTCTGCCATCACGGCATGTAAATTTGGCAACATACCAAAGGCTGATACTGAGTTATCGATAAGTGCTTTTGAGCCCTCTGGCGCGGTTTCTTTTGTGTAGAGTTCAAAGTTTTTCATGTTATCTCCTATCGTGTCTGACTAAGATTTATGATTAGCCTAGTTGTTTTTGAGCAGTTGTTCAAGTTAAAATTGAACAACTGCTCAATTTTGGTATTCGTCATGGTCAATAAAGTTAAATTCAATCGCGATGAAGTAATCACGAAGGCACAAATGCTATTTTGGAAAAAGGGTTTTTCTACAACATCTACCCGTGATCTCCAAACGGTCGTTGATATGCGCCCAGGCAGTATTTATTCAGCGTTTGGTTCAAAAGAAGGTTTATATTCAGAGTCTTTAAAAGTCTATGCTACGCAACTTAAGCTGTTGCTAGCGAGCCATATTGAGAATAGCGAAACAGTGCTTGATGGCTTACATGCATTTGTTGTTACGGTACTTGAAAGTGCTGAAGATGGATGTGAAGTATGTATGTTAATCAAAGCAAGTACAGAATTCGATCACACTCAGCCTAAACTTAAAACGTTAACCGATGACCTTTTGCAGCAGTTTGAACACGACTTATCGACTCTATTTGATATTGCACAACAGCGTGGTGAACTACCCAACACTCATAGTCCGCTAGAATATGCTCGTTTATTTCAGATACAATTTACTGGCTTAAGAAGTTATTTACACAATCAATGTCGAAACCGATGACTGAGCAGCTTATTGGTATGATGTTCACACTCATAAAAAATTATTAAAGGGTAAGGCGTTTATCACCTTACCCTCACATATCAATGTCTAAAGTCTGACATTAAAGCCGGAATACCTGGCAGCATCCCCACTATTGCCATCACGCTTGTTAAGATAACAAACATCACTAATGGAATAATCCAGCGGCTCATTGGAGACAGCTCAGAGCTTCGCTCTTTACAACCAATTAAGCCCAAATTGTCGAGCAACATAGTTAATGACCAACCAAATGCAGGGTTCACTAAGGTCGAGGAAAACACCACAATAGCAGCTGATTGCGTAGTTTTACCTTCACGGGTCATTTCCATGCCAGCTTCAAGAAGTGGGATAAACACACCAACTATTAGCGCGACGCATAACACAGGTTGCCAAATAGCTAAATCCATTGGGTAGCCCCAAATACTGGCAATGATACAAAATAATGCTGTTAACACCGCTCCCGCAGGAATTGGGCGTTTAGCGATAGCTGCTGGCACGATGTAGGTTCCCCATGACGAGGTAAAGTTAGAGCCGCCTAACAATGAACCAAATGTCTGGCGGATTGAAGCACTAAACATGGTATCGTCAATGTTCATTTGTACTTTTTCAGTGCGTTCTGGGTAACTAATTTTTTGGAATACTTGATGTCCTAAAAAGTCAGGTGACCACATGGCAACCGCAAGCACCGCGAATGGCAAGACCACTACAAAGCTCTCTAGGGTTGGTAATCCCAGCATCCAACCGGTATTTTCACCCCACCAATACATTGGGTTCATATTTGGTAAACCCGGTGCTGTTTTAAACTCAAACGGCGCCCCCAGTAAAAATGCAATTAAACCGCCAAGCAAGCAACTTAATGGCACGGCTAACCAACGTTTTTTGTAATGCTCAAGTAAGGCATACAACACGATAGTCGATAAAATCACAATGAAAGCGATATGGGTCATATCAATGCCTTCAGCCCATGCAAACAGCTTTTTAACCTGTGAAATCGTACCAATAAAGCCAAGGTAAAGCAGTAAACCGCCACACACGCCTCGGCTGGTTAACCCCGCCAGTAAACTCCCGCCTTTACTAAGCGCCAGTAATAAAACGAAACGCCCCTATCAGCAAACCAAAAGCCATTGGGTGACCACCCGCTGCCACCACTATCGGGATCAAAGGAATAAGCGGCCCATGCGTACCCGCTAAGTTTGCTGTTGGTAAAAAGAAGCCCGAAAATAATAAAATGAAGATCGATACAATTAACAGCTCATAACGCACGTTTTCTAAAATAAAACCTTCGCCTAAGCCCAGTGGCGCTGCAAATGTTGCAGCAATTGCACCCACCATGACCACCTTGCCTATGGTCCCTGCCATGGCAGGGATAGAGTCTTCTAATTCAAACCGATAGTCACGAAATGGTAAATTTGGACGCCAACGCTTAGGCTGCATAATTTGTAATTCGTGTTCAAGGTATTCGTCACGACTCGAAAATTCACTGCTGGGTTTATGAAGATCTTGATAGCTTTGTTGCTTCTTATTCATAAGTTCTCCTACTACCTATCTTGAAAAATTGTGTGAGTTTTTATTATGCAGTTAGGGTAAAGCAGCCTGACGTAAAACACGATTAGGCAAAAGGTAGGGTATGAATTTATAAAATAGGTGTTTTTAATAAACTGAGAGCATCCGAAAATAAATTTAATACATTGATATAAATAGCTTTATTTATAAAAAATGCTTTGAAAGAGTAAGCTAAAGGTTATTTTTCAAACACATTAACTATTAGTCTAATAAATTGTATGAATAGCAAACAGCTAGAGAAAAACCACTTTAGATTAATCGAATTTGCCTATTCTCCAACTACTAATATACTAATTTATTAGTAGTTTGGTTAATGCTAACTCGCAAGTCGGTGGCTTTCTTACATAAGCACATAAAGGGAAGTATGAACACACAGCTCAAGCCTTGGCAATTTAATATCATTGTTTGCTCTGTTTATCTGCTGTTTGGCTTGTTTACTTTGCAAGTGTTAAAAACACTGGCGGTATGGCCACCAGCAGGAGTCGCATTAGCAGGCTTGATGTTATTTGGTCGTAAAGCCTGGTTGGGCGTTGCATCAGGCACCTGTTTAGTTGTGCTTTGTTACTTTTATCTTAGCGACTTAAATCCATTCACGTTTAAACACATAGCAATAAATGCCGCAACAACCACAGGTAATACTCTCGCTGCTTTAACAGCATTTTGGCTAATTAACCGAAAACTTAAACAACACACACTGCTGACAAGCGTCACCAGTTTAGCCAGAGTGTTTATTGTTGCTTGCATTGCGATTGGCGTGATTTCTGCACTTTTCGGTGTGGGCATATACTCACTAGTTGGTATCGAGTGGTTTAATGGCTTGTATGTAGGCATATTAAATTGGAGTATTAGCAATGCCTTAGCGGCGATTGTATTCACCCCTGCCCTTTACTTTTTATGGCGAAATTGGCCGCACCCGGTCACCCATAGTGAATTTTCTAAACTTTTGTTGCTTACTTTGACCGTGGTTTTGTTGTGTTATTTTATTTTTGGCCCCGCATACACAGCCATGACATTACCATTTTTACAACCTGCATTACTGTTGTTTCCGCTGCTTTATGCAGCCACGCGGTTATCACCAACCGCCACCAGCTGCATGAATATGTTGGTATTTTTTGCAGCTTGGGTAGGAAGTAATCAAGGATGGGGGTATTTTTATTATCATCACCCTAAAACAGCTGAAGTGACCATGCAGTTTTTCTTTTTATTTACTCTTTCAGCGGTATTGCTTATTCAAGCTGTGTTTATTCAGCGCAAGAAAGAACAACAAAAGCTGACCACCATGCTCGAACAAAAAGTAGAAGAAAGAACCTATGAGCTAGAACGTGCTAAGCATGAAGCATTAGCCTTATCAGTGACAGATCATTTAACACAACTTTATAATCGCCGTGGCTTTTTCGAAAAGGTTAATCAGCAGTTTGCAAAATATCGTGACGCTCAAGGTACCTGCTCCCTGTTACTGTTAGACTTAGACCAATTTAAAGCTATAAACGACAAATATGGCCACGCAACTGGCGATGAAGTAATACGAACCACAGCACATAAACTCACCCAACATAGCAGAGCATCAGATATTGCGGGACGCATTGGTGGTGAAGAATTTGTCTTATTTTTACCTATGGCAAATAACCACACAGCCTTTGCTATCGCAGAAAAGATCAGAGCCGATATCGAACAGCAAGACATCATCGCCGACAACAAACACGTTAAATTCACCGTGAGTATTGGTGTTAGCACCTTACAAGCAAGTGATCAGCATATAGAATCGATGTTAAAACGCGCCGATAAAGCATTGTATCAAGCCAAAAACCAAGGCCGTAATCAAGCGCAGTGTAGTTAGAATGAGTTACGAGAGTAAAGTTGCGAGGTACGAGAGTAAAGATACGAGATGCGAGGGGCGAGCATGTAGCAGCGATTTTACATCGCGTTTTATTCTCGTATGCCCTTACCTCACCCATGTCGCGGTATAAAGCCGCTGCTACCTGAGGCGTCACGCTTGCTTGGCGCACGAAACACGTTTCACGCCTACATCCAAGGGTTTAACTTTTGAGTGGTGGTTAATTATTCATGACTAAAGTTATTCCTACGAGAGATAGAAACGAGGTGCGAGGTGCGAGGTGCGAGGTGCGAGGTGCGAGCATGAGCTTAAGGTTCTTTGCACTATACGACTAGTAATTACTTCGTTGCTCTGTTAAAAATAGGCAATTAATAAAGAGCTTTAAATAGCTATAAAAATGTTCTATTTAAGATGGTTATGGATGAAGAATTAAAGAAACAAGTAGATGTTGTCGTTGGGCTAAGCCGCCTTGCCGGAGGCATGCTAATTATTATTGGGAGTATTTTGGTCTTCTTTTTTATTCAGGCTGCGCAAGACCCAAATGCAGCGATTGAAATAAATGGTGTGCCAACAAAGGATTTTACTGCAAAAGTTGGATCAGTAATTTTCACTGCGCTATTTCCTCTGTTTGGTATTTTCCTTTCTTTTGCACCTAACAATCTCTTAGAAAAATGGGCAACCAAGATAATTCTGCTTATCTCTAATAAGGCCTAATATTATTTGCGCGATGTTTCATACGACGAGTACTTTAATGAAATCTAATTATGCCGATTATCAAGATAATTTAGAAAATCTCATAAAATTACTTCGGGTATATAATGAAGAGCATTGGGCTAATTATTTTCAAAAATCATTAGAGTTGCTCTATGTGTAAGCCTCAAAAAAGTATTTATCATTCACTAGCTGCATTTGGTGGTATGGGCAGTGTCACTGATTCTTTAACTTTTACGGGTGCAAATAATCAGGAAGTTAAGCTAGGTTTTAAGTTAACTGCCTGCTTATTCAATGAATGTAAATTAAAGCGAAGTTTTCTGAAGCGAATCATAGAGTAATAGTGAAAAAACCATTACATCACTGTGTTTTTACACTTTGTCGCGGCATAAAGCCGCTGCTACATGTAGGCTTGGCGCGCGAAACAAGTTTCACGCCTACGTCCAAGGAGCTAACTTTTGTGTGGTGGTTAATTATTAATGACGAGAGTAAAGATGCGAGGTGCGAGCATGAGCTTAAGTTTCTTTGCACTATACGACTAGTAATTAATTAACGGCTCTGATAAAAATACACTGAATATGGAAGAAAACGAGCTATAAGCCCGTTAAGTTTAATGGAATTACTATCCTAGTGAGGTTCAAATGGAAATTGAAGTAACCAGACCAAAACAACATCATGATAAAATTAGAGATTACACTTTATGAATCATTCTAAAAAGAATCGGAAAAATCAAACCCAACTCTTTAACCAACTACACAATACCTGACGACGCTAGATTTATCTGGTTCTCCATTGATTGGTGCTCTAGCCCTAAACTTTCTGTCAAAGATATTCAATCAAATAAAGTAACTGTTTCGAACACTATGAGCAGTAACTTACTATCGGGTCTATTTTTACCCATTTATTACGTTACTTTTGGTAAAAATAAATATCTAACAATTACGAGCGATGTATAACCACCCTTAATCGATTTCAGATTAGATTACTTCATCGCATAACGATATTTTTACCCTTCGTCGCGGCATAAAGCCGCTGCGACCTGTAGGCGTCACGCTTGCTTGGCGCACGAAACACGTTTCACGCCTACGGCCAAGGTTTACTTTTGTGTGGTGATTAATCATTCATGACTAAAGTCATTCCTTCGATAAATAGATACAAGATGCGAGCTTGTAGCAGCGATTTCACATCGCGTTTTTCTCGCATCTCTTATCTCGCAACTAGAACTTATAGCTCCCTCTCTATTTCGTTTTTAACTTATTCAACTCATCATCTTGTTGTGCAACAAGTGCATTAAGAGTTTGGCTACCATCACCGGCTTGGGTAGATAGCTCAGCGAGTTGTGATGCAGCATCTGAAATTAACGTCAGGTTGCGGTTTATTTCTTCTGTGACCGAGCTTTGCTCTTCTGCAGCCGTTGCAATGTGGGTAATTTGTTGCGTGATTTCGTCTACTTTAACTACAACTTCGTGTAATGCATCAAATGCAACTGAGGTTTCATCTACCGCGGTCTGTGCACGCACAACACCTTGTTCAATAACCTTAGACGCATTACCTACTTCTAGCTGTAAGCTGTCAATTAAACCACTGATGTCATCGGTTGATGAACGCGTTTTTGAAGCAAGAGCCCTTACTTCATCAGCCACCACCGCAAAGCCACGACCTTGTTCACCAGCCCTTGCTGCTTCAATTGCAGCATTCAGTGCAAGTAAGTTTGTTTGCTCTGCAATCGTTCGGATCACATCTAAAATTTGTGTAATATCGTTGCTGCGTGCCGCAACTTTTTCGACCGCTTGATTAGCCTCTTTAATTTCGTCCGACATGGTTTTAACTTGAGTAACCGCAGACGACAAGCTCGATTCACTGCTAACAACTAAACCATTTATTTCATCGGCTTGTTGCGCTGACTGCTCTGAGGCTCTTGCAACTTCAAGGGCTGTTGCGCTCATTTCGTTCATAGCGGTCACTACGCTCTCAATTTCTTGGAATTGAGCTTGAACGTTGTGCTTAGTATCAACGGCAACACTAGTCGCTAGGTGAGCCTGCTCTTTGGTTTGCGTTGATACATTCTTAAGCTCACCAATTAAATCGCGCAATTTAGCAAGAAACGCATTAAAGCCAGTTGCTAATGCGATTAGCTCAGCGTGAGTATCAACATGTAAGGTCTGAGTTAAGTCACCTTCAGCACTAGCAAGGTTATCAACGCGCTTTTGAATCTGCTGTAATGGCGCCACAATTGTACGGATCACTAAGGTCATGATCACAAAGGCTGCACCAGCAATAATAATACCCGTCATCAAAATCAAACCGCCTAGTGTATTGGCATTTTCACTCATGCTATTTGCTAGCGCTTGATCCTTCAAGGGCAAGCTCGGCGGGTACTTCAATCAGTAAGTTCCACTGTGTTTTTGCAAGCTTTATGGTAATTGGGTAGTTAACTAAATACTCATCACCGACTTTAAATACACCACTTTGCTTTTTCGCTTTTACGTAATTGTCTAAAGTGCTTTTAGCCACCGCCTCTTTTAACGGTCTGCCAAGCTTATCTTTGTAATGGCTGCTACCAACCACTAAATCGAGTGAGCTTAATAAAGTGACGCGGGCTTTGCCGTTATACAATTCTTTTGAGAGTTGCTCGGTCATGCTTTGAAATACAGGCAATGTTAAATCAACCCCGGCAACACCAATAAATTCGTTATCACGAAGAATGGGCACAGTTAAAGAGGTCATCATTTCAGAATAACCAGGGGTGATTTCGTATAAGTAGGGTTCCATAATACATGGCACTTTGGTGTCTTTTACACACAAGTACCACTCAGCTTCACGCTGACCAAATTCATTGAGCGTATCCACATATTTTTCAGCCGCATCGTCAACTGCCTGCTGTTCTATGCTGCCATCTCTATTACGAGTAAAGTAGATTTCTAAAGTACCTACACCAGCAACTGAGTGATCATATCCACTAATAAAATTAGCATCTCGGCCATCAAACGCATTTGCTTCAAATTGCGAATAAATAGATGAAAGAATAGTATTTTTTTGTAGCAAAGAGCGATTTAACTCAACCACCGCATCTCGAGTTAAGGTGCCTGCTGCATCGTGGTCCCCTAAGATTGCTGCAAATGAGTAAGGTACTCGATAGGCTTCGTTTATGAAACCTGCAACTTGTTCACCATACGCTACGGCATTTGAGGCTAGCTTTTCTTCAACTTCGGCGACAATCAGCTTTTCTGATTGCGCAGCTAAATCTTGGTTACTGCTCGATAATTGCCACCATAAAACACTTGATAAAACAAAAACGGTTATGAAAATGCTTCCAACTGTAAGCCATAACAACTTTTTCGCTAACGCTAACTGCCGCATTGATTCTTCCTGCTACTATTATAAATCACCTTTAGTTTAGACCATTTGACTGGTTTCATTAGGATAAATATAAAAAAAGTATGATTTCTAATAATTAAAAAGTAAGTTAATAATCAGCTAAATTAATAATAAACACCAATAGGCGAAAACAATGCAGCAACACACATTTGATTTTGACCAAATTATTATAGGCTCGGGATTTGGTGGCTCTGTGAGTGCGCTTCGCCTAAGCGAAAAAGGTAACCGGGTTTTAGTACTTGAAAAAGGTCTTCGCCGCGAAGATAAAGAGTTTCCAAAGACCAACCTAGATATCAAAAACTATATGTGGCAGCCAGAAATTGGCCTTAAAGGCTGCATTCAATTTTCGTTTACCAGCAAAGTCGCAGTGTTACATGGCGTTGGTGTTGGCGGTGGCTCACAAATTTATGCCAATGTGCACCTTATTCCTGATGATGAAGTCTTTCAATCTCCTGCTTGGACACGGATAAAATCAGACTGGAAAGACAGCCTCATGCCCTACTATGGCCTTGCACAGCGCATGTTAGGTAGCGCCAAAAATACCTATACCAATGTTGCCGATCACACACTAAAAGACATTGCTGATCAGATGGGGCAAGGCGACTCATTCAAAACCGTGAACACCGGGGTGCTTTTTGCAAAACCCGGCGAAGCCTATAAAAAAGAGCTACCCGACCCATACTTTAATGGCGATGGTCCGAGGCGAAATACCTGCCATTACTGTGGTAGCTGCATGATTGGTTGTCGCCATAATGCCAAAAATACTTTAATGAAAAATTACCTGTACTTTGCCGAACGCAACGGTGTAGAAATAAGACCTAGCTCTGAAGTAATCAAAATCATCCCGCTTAATGCAGATGGCAGCGCCGGATACAAAATTAAAATTAAAGATACCAGCCATCGCAATAGCCATATTTATACGCTGACAACACGGGGCGTCGTGCTAAGCGCAGGGGTCATGGGCACCGTGCCTTTGCTTTTAAAAATGCGCGATAAAGACAAAACACTGCCCAATATTTCAGCTTGGCTAGGCCAGCAAATTCGCACTAACTCAGAAACCCTCACCACCGCGAACAATACCACTAAAAAAGTTGATGATGGCGTTGCGATCAGCTCATTTATTTCGGTCGACAAATACACCAACATTGAAATTTGCCGGTTCAGAGAAGGCGCTGATGGCACATGGCTATATTTACCTTACGTTCCTATGGTGACAGGCAAAGGCCTCAAGCGTATTGCTAAGTTTTTAGTGAATACACTGCGCCATCCAATAAAAACAGCTAAAGTATTGCGGCCAAAAGGCAAAGCCCGCAGCTCAATTGTATTTTTGGTGATGCAAAAATCCGAGGCGTTTATTCACCTTGAATGGCGACGCAAGTGGTATCGGTTATTTAAGAACAGCATTACTGCGGTGCAAAAAGACAATGACACGCCGCTTAGCGTTAGTTTTCCAAAAGCAGAAGAAGCAACCAAACTCTACGCCGAAAAACTCGGTGGCGTGCCCGGTTCAGCCTTAACTGAAGTGCTCTTTGGTGCCCCAATGACGGCGCATATAATGAGTGGAGTCGCCATGGGCACTGATGCCTCTAACGGCGTTGTTGATAGCTCAGGTGAAGTGTTCGGCTATCAAAACCTACGTGTTATTGACGGCTCAATCATACCCGGAAATTTAGGGGTAAACCCATCATTAACCATTACCGCATTGTCGGAATACGCAATGAGCCAAATACCGGTATTCGATGCAGCCCGAGCAAGTAAGATAAAACCAATACAATTTAGTGAACCACGCGAAGGTCTAGTATCAGCACTTACTGGTTCAGGCGATTTAGCAAAATCGATTGCTGAAAAACAAAAAAGCCGTGCATAAAGCACGGCCTATTTTGGTAAATAGCGATTAGATCACTGATAACTCTACAGCAATGTTACCGCGTGTTGCGTTTGAGTATGGGCATACTTCGTGCGCTTTATTAACCAGTGCAAGAGCTGTGTCTTTATCAAGATCACCTACCGATACCGCAAGCTTAACTGCAATACCAAAACCACCTTCGATAGGACCAATTGATACTTCAGAGTTAATGTGGGTATCTGCTGGTAATTTAATTTTTGCTTGGCCTGCCACTAACTTTAATGCGCCGATAAAACAAGCCGCGTAACCAGCTGCAAATAACTGCTCAGGGTTTGTACCTTGACCATCATCACCACCTAACCCTTTAGGAGTTGATAGTGCCACATCTAAACGACCATCGTCTGATTTTGCTGTGCCTTCACGGCCACCTGTTGCTGTTGCTTTTGCTGTGTATGCGACGCTTTGTAGTTCTTTCATGATTACTCTCCTAATTGAGTGAAAATATATTTTGCATGCAAAATATATTAGATCAGCTTTTTCGGGATTGCAAATACTTTGCATGCAAATTAAAATACTCGTGTTGAATTTTGAGGATCGTGCATGAAATACCCACAACTAAAATTAGATAACCAGCTATGCCACCGCTTGTATATGGCATCGAATGGGATTGCCCGTGCGTATCGAGATTCTCTCAATCAATTAGATTTAACCTACCCACAGTACGTAGTTATGATGGCGCTGTGGGAAAAAGATCAGATCAGTATTGCTGAGTTACTTGAAAAAACCGCCATAGATGGCGGTGCGATGACGCAAATTTTGAAAAAAATGAGCGATAAAGCATTGTTGTCAATCACTAAGGATAGCCATGATAAACGCAAACGACTCGTGCAGCTCGAAGCCAAAGGCAAGGCGATGCAAGATCAAGCCGCTGAGATACCGTCGCAAATTCGTTGTCGCTTCCCGAGCATTAACGAACAACAAGCACTGCAACTAATTGAATTACTCGATTTAGTAAATAGTGACCTTAATTAACAAAAATTATTTGAAAGTGAATTTGGATTACACCTCTTTTTAATATAATTCTATACGCTATAGTGTTTAAAACTCATCAATACGGACACCATCATGAAAGCATTTGGATACACTACAGCAACCCCAACGTTATCTGACTCATCATTACAAGCGATTGAATTACCTGATCCCGTTGCGACAGGTCACGACATTCTTGTCGCCGTAGAAGCAATTTCAGTAAACCCTGTAGATACTAAAATTCGCGCTAACGTTTCACCAGACAATGGCTACAAAGTTATTGGCTGAAACGCTGTGGGGACGGTTAAAGCTGTTGGCGACAAAGTATCGTTATTTAATGTCGGTGACCGTGTGTTTTATGCTGGCGACTTAACGCGCCAAGGCAGTAATGCTGAGCTGCAACTTGTTGATGAACGCATTGTCGGTCTTGCACCAACAAGCCTGAGTAATAGTGAAGCAGCCGCCCTGCCCTTAACAAGTATTACGGCATGGGAGCTATTGTTTGACCGCTTACAGATTGAAAAATCTAAGAACAATAAGCCAGCCTCTGTATTAGTAATAGGTGCCGCAGGTGGTGTAGGCTCAATTTTAGTGCAGCTTGCCAAACAGCTTACCAATTTAACCGTTGTTGGTACTGCCGCACGAGAAGAAAGCGCCAACTGGCTTAAAGGTTTAGGTGTTGATCATGTGCTTGATCATAGCAAAAACCTTAACGAGCAACGTCTTGCGGCCGACCTGAATGAATTTGATTACGTAGTGAGCTTAACGCACACCGACCAACACCTTAATAGCATTATGGAAGTTATCAAGCCACAAGGTAAATTGGCACTGATCGACGACCCTGCAAGCTTTGATATTTTGAAGTTAAAGCGTAAAAGTATTTCGTTGCATTGGGAGTTTATGTATACCCGCTCAATGTTCCAAACAGAGGATATGATTGCCCAGCATCAGCTTCTATCAGAGCTTGCCACCTTGGTTGATAACGGCACAATTAAAACAACATTGAGTGAGCATTTAGGTAAGATAAACGTAGCAAACCTTATTAAAGCCCATGGGATTTTAGAATCTCACAAAGCTCGTGGAAAGCTTGTGTTGGAGGGGTTTGAGTAACGAGGAATGAAAAACAAGGTGCGAACACGTAGCAGCGATTTCACATCGCGTTTTATTCTCGTATCGCACCGACCTTAGCCATGTCGCGGCATAAAGCCGGTACTACCTATGCGCGCGAAACAAGTTTCACGCCTACGGCCAAGGTTTTACTTTTGTGTGGTGGTTAATTATTCATGACTAAAGCCATTCCTACGATAAATAGATACAAGATGCGAGCATGTAGCAGCGATTTCATATTGCGTTTTATTCTCGTATCGCACCGACCTCACCCATGTCGCGGAATAAAGCCGCTGCTACCTGTAGGCGTCACGCTTGCTTGGCGCGCGAAACAAGTTTCACGCCTACGGCCAAGGTTTTACTTTTGTGTGGTGGTTAATTATTCATGACTAAAGTCATTCCTACGAGAAATAGATACGAGTAGGTAGCAGCGATTTCACATCGCGTATTTCCTCGTTCAACAATAAAAGCACGCATCATTAAAGTGCATTACTGCATTTGCCTTTCACTATTTTAGTGCCTGATTTTAGGGACACCCAAACCACCATGAGTTAACTTATTGATTTTTAACGCATATAAATTTGATAAAGGTTTGGCACAGATCTTCCAATAGTGAGTGTGAACTGGCACTAACAAGGAGACTAACGTGACTAACTTCTTTCACACTCTTTATCTACTTTGGCGATTAGACATCAGCACATGGCATATACATGAAGCAAACGATCCGCATAATGTTGCTGATTTGGAGCGTCGTTATGTTAAATAATGACCCTGCATTTGTTGAAGCGCTAAAAAAAATTTCGGTGCACCAACTGACAATCACCGAAGCGTCTGAGCAGTACCACATTCCTAAACGTGTGTTGTATAAAGCTGCACGACAGCAACAAGTTAAACAGAACAAACAAAAAGCGTATTTAATTGCCACTCAGAAACGCCTTCAACAAAGTTTGCGTCATGTCGAATTAGAGTTAGCTGGCTTCAGCTAAATAACTTCTGTATGGTTAAAATACATGCACAAAAATGATGGACAAAGTATGCACGCAGTAGAAGTTAATTTTGATGGCTTAGTGGAATTTACTCACAATTACGCGGGATTATCGTATGGCAATGTCGCTTCACTAAGTCATGCCTCTTCACATTCAAACCCTAAAGAGGCTGTACTTCAAGGCCTTGAAAAAATGAAGGCGATGCACGAGTTAGGGCTAGAACAAGGTATTTTTGCACCCCATGCTCGCCCCGACATTAATGTGTTAAAGCGTTTAGGCTTTACAGGCAGCGATAGCCAAATTATTGAAAAAGCATTTAAAGCCGACCCCATTTTACTGCGAGCTTGTTACAGTGCATCGGCAATGTGGACAGCCAATGCTGGCACTATCTCGCCTTCAGTCGATACCCTTGATGGCAAAGTACACTTTACGGCTGCTAACTTAAATAATAAGTTTCACCGCTCGCTAGAACCCGTTACAACTACAGCATTATTAAAAGCCATGTTTAACGATGAGCGTTACTTTAGCCATCATACGCATTTACCTGATCAAGGCTTTTTTGGTGATGAAGGCGCCGCAAATCATAATCGATTATGCGACAGCCATGCAGATACAGGGCTTGAGATCTTTGTTTATGGGGCAAGTAGTTTTAATAGCGCCTTACCAAAACCTGTTAAATTTCCTGCAAGACAATCTCTTGAAGCTTCGCAAGCAGTTGCCCGTTTACATCAGCTAAAGCCAGAAAATCAGTTATTTATTCAACAAAATCCTGATGTGATAGATCAAGGTGTCTTTCATAACGATGTGATCGCTGTGGCCAATGGCAATGTACTTTTATGCCACGAACAAGCCTTTTTGCACCAAGCAGATACGCTGAAACAAATTAAACAAGCCTACCTTGGCAACAAGCCGCTACATATTATTGAAGTGCCAACCAATAAAGTGAGCATTACAGATGCTGTAAGCAGCTATTTATTTAATAGCCAATTAATTACCTTAAGTGATGACAGCATGATACTGGTTGCACCTAAAGAGTGTCAGCGTAATCAAGCTGTTCACGATTACATTCAAGAAATGATTTTGGCTGATAACCCTGTTCAGCAAGTGCGCTTTTTTGACTTGCGCCAAAGCATGCAAAATGGCGGTGATCCTGCTTGTTTACGCTTGCGTGTTGCACTCAATACTGACGAACTAGCCGCGGTTAATCCGGCAGTACGATTCAGCGAAGAAAAATATACCCAACTAGTAAATTGGGCGAATAAGCATTATCGTGACTCGTTAAGTAGTGATGACTTTGCCGATCCGATGCTTTTAACCGAAAGCTATCAGGCACTTGATGAGCTAACCAGCTTACTTAATTTAGGTTCTGTGTATCCATTTCAACAAGAATAAATAATGAAAATTAAAGCAGTGCATTCTATAAAAGGGGTGTCGAAATCCCTCAATAATTTGCTGATTGATAGCGTGGCCTGTGGCGCGTCAATTGGCTTTATTGCTCCTTTATCATTACAGTCAGCACACGACTACTGGCAAGGGGTTGATAGAGATTTAGCAACGCCTTACCGTAGGCTTTACCTTGCCCTAAATGGTGATACGGTGATTGGTTCAGTACAGCTTTCTTTATGCGCCAAAGCTAATGGCGCTCACCGCGGTGAAGTAGAAAAGCTCATGGTGCACAGCGAATATCAAGGCCAAGGAATTGCAAAACAATTGATGAATAGCCTAGAGACCGACGCGCGTATTTTAGGTCTTCAATTACTATTACTTGATACCCGCCAAGGTGACACTGCCTCATATTTGTATCGTAAACTCGATTATATTGAAGCGGGCACTATTCCTGGATTTGCGAAAAGTTCCTCCGGTGAATTTGACGCAACAGTGTATTTTTATAAGCAGGTCGCATAAACCAGCTTCAATAGCCTATCGATCTAACCATAAAGTCGACTAATAAAACTTTTGAAAAGTACTAAACTAGTACTGCGGATTTTTATTAGGAGCGATAAATGGCGCTATCAATACAGCAACGGGTACTCTTTCTAGCCCTACTTCCCCCCCTACTCATTGCAATTATGCTGACACTCTACAACTATGTGCAATCAAAACACAGTGGTGCACAAACCGTTGAAAGTTTTGCAACACAAATGGAAAACGACCGTAAGTCTGAAGTTAGCAATTACCAAAAAATTGCCATGAGCTCGATTGCTAACCTCATCGCACAAGATGATGGCTCTAATACTGAGCAACTAAAAAACCAAGCAAAAAGCATTTTACGTAATTTGCGTTTTGATGATGCTGGCGATACTGGCTATGTGTTTGTTTATGATGTAAAAGGTGTCAACATTGCCCATGGGGTTAACACCTCTCTTGAGGGTAAAAACCTTTATGATTTCAAAGATCCTAATGGGGTTTATCTCATTCGAGAACTGATTGATGCTGCAAAGAACGGCGGTGGTTATGTGCAGTATTCTTGGAAAAATACCAATGGCAGTGTGAATCCTAAGCTCGGCTATGCCGCTTTAGTACCAAAATGGAATTGGGTGCTAGGAACAGGTTTTTGGATCAGTGGTCTTGAGCAACAAGTCGCAGCGACAGAACAACGCGTTAATGAAGGTATCGATAATGCCTTTATAAACACCATCATCGCTTCTGTATTTGCTGTCGCAATTACCGCAGCGATTGCAGTGGTGGTATCGCGCAGTATTACTAGCCCTTTGCACACAACCGTACTAGCAATGAACGATATATCACAAGGTGATGGCGATTTAACCCAACGATTAATGGTGAAACGAGACGATGAACTCGGCAAGCTTGGCAGTTCGTTTAACCGCTTTGCCGATGACGTTGGTAAAATGGTTATTGATATTCGCCAATCATCGCAATCGATGAATCAAGCGTCACATAAGCTCAACGAGCTACTTGCCAATATGCATGCAGGTATTAATCGCCAACATGAAGAAAGTGAACAAGTTGCAACCGCAATAAACGAAATGTCGGCGGCGTCAATGGAAGTTGCACGCAGTGCGCAAGAGGCCTCAACGGCTGCTGAGCATGCCGATCATTTAGTCAAACAGGCTAACAACCAGTTGCTCATTGCCATAAAGGTGATTAACGGCATTGCTAAACAAGTTGATGAAGGGGCGAATGCGGTCGATCAGCTTAATCAACAATCGAGTCAAATTGGTAGTGTGCTTGATGTGATCAGAAACATTGCCGAGCAAACAAACCTACTAGCACTAAATGCGGCAATTGAATCTGCCCGAGCTGGTGAAGCGGGTCGTGGCTTTGCGGTGGTGGCTGATGAAGTGCGAACGCTTGCAAAACGCACGCAAGATAGCACTCATGAAATAGAGGCGATGATTGAGCAAGTACAACAAGGAACAACAACTGTAAATAACATTATGCAGTCAATCAAATCAGGCAGTGCAACCAGTGTTAATGAAGCGGGCGAAGTCGAAAAAGCACTCAATGAAGTATTGCTTTCGGTTAACACTATCACGTCACAAAATGCACAAATAGCCACAGCTGCTGAAGAGCAAACATCAGTGTCTGAAGCGATTAACCAAAACATGACGACCATTGTCGATATTGCGAATAAAACCGCCAATGATACCGATGTAGCCACATCGTACATGCACGAGCTGACAGACACAGCAACTCAGTTAGAACAAAATGTAAGTCGTTATAAAACCTAATATCTAGCGCCATGGTTAAGCAGGTAAATGTGCCTGCTTAACAAAAATCATTGGTCTTTTGTAAGTTCTTTAACCAATCAAACAAATCGTTATCGTAGCGCTTTAAACGTTGTTGGTGTTTGTCATTAAGGCTATAAAAAGGCGCAAAGCAAATATATTTTTCGCCCATAACAAGCACTAATCGCAAACCAAAAAACGAGTAATGGTGAATAAATTGCACTTGTCTTGCATGCATATGGCGGCATTGCCCGAATAAATTGCGGTAATGCACACCGTGGCGGCATACCGTTAAATTGCGTTTTGAATTGAATACAAGTACCGCTAATAGTAATGAAACAGAGCACAACAAAAAACTAAAAAGTAAATTACTTACCTCCGATTTACTATTCATAAACCCCACTAGTAAAAGCATATTTACTGCACTTAATAATGCCCAGCTCATAAGCTCAAAGCGCTTTTCCAAGTCAATAACCTTCATTTTCGTTCCTAGGTTCTTATTTTTTGTCATGGTGTCAGCAAAATGTGGAAGAAAAATGGATTTACCTAAAAAGCATTCTAAACTTGCAGTTATTTTTTATTCTGACTTTCAGCTTGTTACATAAAAGGTACAAAGGTGTTAATCGAAACTTATCATTAGAAGTTCAAGTTACATTAAGTTTTAGTTATTACACTGCTAATAAATTTTTAGAACACAGAGGGAAGAAATGATGAACTTTAAAACTACATTACTTAGCAGCGCCGTTTTATTTGCACTTGTTGGTTGTGGCTCAGATAACGACAAGAACGACTCGGTTGATCCTCAGCCGCAAACTGCACAGTTCACATTAGGTGTGTCTGATGCACCAGTGACAGGTTTAAAAGCTGTAAATGTTGTGTTTGATTCAATCACATTGAAAACCCAAGGTGGTGAAGAATTCACGTTTGAGACCCGTGAAGATAATGATGAAACCATGCCTGAAATGGTTAACTTATTAGACTACACAGGTGATGATGTATTTTCTTTATTAGAAGATGAAGAAGTGCCTGCTGGCGAATATCAATGGATCCGTGCAGATGTGATCAATGGTGACACAAACGATTTAACCATGACTTCGCATGTTGTTTACGAAGATGACAGCATTGCACCACTGGTTGTTAAACGTAAAGGCAACGATGGTATCGGTGAAATTCAACTTGATGGCTTTACCCTTAACCAAGCTGGTAACGACTTTGTTATTGAATTTGACCTCAAAAAGTCATTAGTTGATCCACAAAATAGTGATGAGATCTTCTTAAAACCACGCGGTGTTCGCTTAGAAAACCTTGCTGAATCTGAAGATATCGAAGGCACTGTAAGCGACGTACTTATCGCTAACTGTGAAACTGATAATATCGATATCGCACTAGAAGATGGCTCATTCGGTCATGCTGTTTACCTATATAGCAGCGATGTTGAAATGCCAATGGACAATTATGAAGTTAACGAAGATGAAACACCATTAGATGCACCTCTTGCAACGGCAGATGTTGTGTTCGATAGCGAAGATAACCAATTCGAATTTGAACTTGCGTTCATTCAACCAGGTGATTATCAACTTGCTTATACCTGTGCAGCGCACATCGATGACGCTGAAACGCAAGACGAAGCATTTACGCTTTATCAAGTAAAACCAATTACAGTAACATCGGGTGAAGACTTAGACGTGTCTTTCACTGTTTCTGAATAATATTGGCATACCCCATTAAAAAGCCCGCACTGCGGGCTTTTTAATTATTGGCCACCCATTTAGCGACTCCTAGTGCTTCCATCACAAACTCAACAGATAATGCAGCTAAAATTAACCCCATAATTCGCGTTAGTATCGATGCACCGCCAACCCCAATAACTTTCAAAATTCGCTCACTTAACAACAGCAATAATAAAGTGATCAATAACACTACCAGCATTGTTATTGCCGAAATTACTTGTTCCTGAACGCTATAAATATGGTTATCGGTAATTAGAATAACCGCTAAAATTGCACCCGGCGATGCTGTTGCGGGAATTGCTAAAGGGAATACAGAAATATCGTGCTGTGACTCAACATCACCTTGCTGAACATCCTCAGCAAAAATCATTTGTAGACCGAACAGAAATAAAATAATGCCACCAGCAACTTGGAACGACAACAAACTAATACCCATTGCAGTTAACAGCAACTGCCCTATGACAATAGCTCCAATTAATACAATGGCAGCATAACCCACCGTTTTAAAAGCAGTCTTTCGCCTCCTATCGGCAGGCAATTTAGCTGTTAAAGCAGCAAACAACGCCATTGTGCCGATAGGGTCTATTGTTGCCCAAATGACTAAAAAATCATGCAAAACTTTATCTAACATATATACCTTAAAATGAGAATGCACTCCTTTTACATTAGCAATTTTTTGCACTAATAAGTATTACACAGATCCTTGAGTTATTGAGCTGCAGATTTTTAGAGCCTTTTTGTAACGATTTAATGACAGGAAAACTCTTTATTAGCCAAATACTAAAACCGGCATAGCCTCCCCTTGTAGCTATGCTGGTTTTCTCGTTGTTACTATCTGAATATGTTAATATTATAAGCCTACCCAAACAGCCTAGGCTTTGTTATGACATCGCGTATTCTCAAATCGATTTTTTACTCATCTTTTCTATTAGGCTCTGCTGTATTTTTGCAAGGTTGCCAAGAACAACCTCAATCAGATCAAATTGCCGTCACCGGCGGGCTTATCCAAGGGCAAAAAGAAGGACGTTTTATTGCCTATAAAGGCATTCCGTATGCTGCAGCTCCGGTGGGAGAGTTACGCTGGCGAGCGCCGCAACCTGTGCCCAAGTGGCAAGATGTAAAAATACTTAACGATTACGCGCCTGACTGTATGCAAAAGCCGTTTGCAGCCGATGCAGCACCGCTGACAACAACCCCTTCGGAAGATTGCCTTTATTTAAATGTATTTAAACCCACTAAACCCAGCGATACTCCTTACCCTGTTGTGGTGTGGATACACGGGGGTGGTTTTGTAAATGGTGGCGCATCACCTGCTGTTTATTCAGGTGAGAGCTTTGCTAAACAAGGGGTTATTTTTGTTAGCTTTAATTATCGCTTAGGCCGATTTGGCTTTTTTGCGCACCCTGCCCTTAGTCGTTTTGAGAACGATGCACTGGGCAATTACGCTTTGATGGATCAAATTGCAGCCCTAGAATGGGTGAAACAAAATATCGCTCAATTTGGTGGTGATGCTGCAAAAGTGACACTCATGGGTGAATCTGCAGGAGGCGCATCGGTACATGCGATGATGCAAACCCCTGCAGCTAGCAGCTTATTCCAGCAAGCGATTATTATGTCAGCAGGCGGACGAGAACTATTTAAGCAGTTGCCACTTAATAGTGATGACGACACCGTGTTAAGCGCCGAAAAGATTGGCGAAAACTTTGCCAAACAACACACCATTTTAGGCAGTGATGAAAATGCCCTTGCTGCACTACGTGAGTTATCAGCCGAAGACGTGGTTGATAACCTAAATTTGAGCACATTAAACCGACAAAATGATGATGAACCTACGTACGTTGGCGGGCCAATTATTGATGGCACTATTATCAATTCGGCGACAGAAGCACGCTTGAGTAAAGGTACATTTAGCCATGTCGCGACTATGGTTGGCACAACAGATATGGATTTAGGCTTTGCTAATTTTGCTTCTAAAGATGCGCTATTCGCGAGTTTTGCTCCGCACAGTACACAAGCAAAAATGACTTACGATGCAAGCGGCGAAACGCCATTGCATTTACTCAATTACCAAGTTGGGCAAGATGCTTTAATGCAAGAGCCTGCAAGGTTCGTTGCAAAACGTGTGACAGATATGGGAAAAGATGCCTTTTTGTATCGTTTTGGCTATGTGGCGCAAACTTTAGATAAACCCGGTGCAGAGCACGCCAGCGAAATCCCATACTTTTTCAATACTGTGGCTGCAAAATATGGGCACGTTACCACTGAGCAAGATAAGCAAGCCGCTAAAATAATGCACCGTTATGTGACGAACTTTATTAAATTAGGCACACCAAATGGCCCAGGTTTACCGACTTGGCAAGCATATCAAAATGATGAATCTTTTATACTGCAAATGAGTAAGTCAGGGACTGCAGAGTTTTTACCGGACCCCTTACAAGCGCGGTTAAACATCACAGCAACAAAAGCTGAAAAGTAATAATTAAATAAGGCGCTTAATAAGCGCCTTATTTTTATCCTTGCTGCTGAACATACTCAAGCGCTGTCAACTTGTGGTATGTCACATTAGGATGAAATACATGAGTAGGATCTGGGTCTACTACTTCAATTGGCGTGCCTTGACTGCGTGCAATATCGAGTCCCATTTGCGTAATATTGACGCTAAACGAGGTGCCGATAAAGACGATTTTATCGGCATCGAGCATGCGCAGTTGCGCCTCAGAAATTCGATAAAGTTCAGTGTAGTATTCGTCAAATAACAACACGTAAGGCTTAAACGATTCGTTGAGCTTAGGGCTTTCATTATTAATATTGAACACCTCAAGCAAGGAGTGGTGGAGGTTGTCTTCGTTGACTTTATCCCACGGTGCGTTAAAAGCCATCACATCGTCACCTTGATGGTGAAACAGTGTCATTTGATCTAAGCAACCATGAATAGCAATAAAATCAGTGTTTCCCGCTTTGCCATCAAGGCCATCGATATTTTGTGTAATGAGATTTTTATCACTCAACCAATGATGAACCTCATTATGATCGTGATGGCGGTAGGTTGCAAAACGATGATAATACCAAGCTAAAAATTCGCGAGGGTTGTTTTCGTACATAGCACGGGTTGCCATTTCCATCGGCGTATAATTTTTGCTACCAATGGTCCAATAACCATCTTCACCACGAAAGGTTGGTATACCGCTAGCGGCACTCACTCCCGCTCCAGTAATATAGAGTGTATTCATAGAGATAACTTTACCTTGTAACCAAGGGCATCGGCTGTCACTTGTTGATTATTGTCCATACCACCCAGACGATACAAACTTCCTTGGTGCTCTAATAAACCTCGATGATCCATGCTCGCGGTATCGGCTTTTGGCATTACTTGCCATGTGTTTTTTTCAACATCAAAGCGCCAAACATGATCACTCGCTGGTGCTGGTTTGCCATCGTATCCCATGCCATTGTAGTTATATGGGTTATCAGAGCCGCCCATCATATAAATATCGCCATTAAAACTGGTTGCTGCCATACGGTAATGGGCTACACCTGTAGGGTGCGGCACGGTACGCCAATCTATTTTTAATGGGTTATCAGCATCAATCGTGCCTTTTAAACACTGTGCAACCGCAGCAAAAGAGCGGCGCTTATCAGCATTCGCCTGTGTTTTAACGCCATCACACACCAATAGAGTGTTTCCACTAATTGCCGCTGCTTGGCCAAACACCGGTTGACCTAAAAACGGCGATGCCTGTTGCCAAGTATCTGTTTGCGTATCATACACTTGTACTAAGTTAACATTACCATCGTTATGCCAACCACTGACCAAATAGATATAACGCTGCTGGTACTTAAGTGCCACACTGTCATCCACGGGCACAGGCATACTGGCAAGTTGCGTATATGAATTAGAGAGCACATCATAGCGATATACATCGGGTGTAGAGATTTCTTGATGATCGGCGCTAACGGTATACCCACCAAATACATAGGCATGCTTACCCACACCCACTGCGGTACTCGCCAAACGACCAGTAAGAGGCAATGTACTTGGCACAGCTTTAGCCGCTTGCCACGCGTTGTCGCCCACTTTAAGGACCCACACTTTATTATGAACATCGGTATGTGCCTTGCCTGAACTCAAGCCCATAAAGCTTAGGAAGTAGGCTTGTTCATCAATAACAACTTTGGCGACAGCATTGTTTGCGACGGGTTCAGGTAAAGCAGGAATGGTTGCAAGTGCAATAGAAAATAACAGGCTCATAAATTAAACAGGTAACTTAACACGTCTCTTAAGAATACCATTTTATGAGCCTGAATAAAGGCTCGCTATTAGTAAGCAATACTAATACGTTGATTTAAATGCGCTGCCGACTGTGCTTCATCAAGCATCGCTTTAGCATAATCAGTAACTGATATTTTGCTTTCGCCATTTGCATCAGTAAAGAAGCTGTCGCCACCAACACGGTACGAACTTCTGACTCCCCAGGGTAAATGACCGCTGCCGGTGATACAAAAGTCCAAGCTGTATCTGCTGCTGATGCTCTAAATACATCAAGTGCCTCACCTTGAGCAATGGCTTCTGCTTTGTATTCAGCAGGAAAATCTGGGCTTGATACCAGAGTTACACCGGGTGCCACTTCTATGCTACCAGCACCGCCCACCCATAAAATACGTGTGCCAGTACCTGCAAGCGCGTTTAATAATTGCTTTGCTGTGTTTGCAACAATTTCATGGTTACCTAAAGCACGACCACCAATTGCCGCAATAACAACATCACTACCTGCAGCTGCAGTTGCGATATCGTCTTTAGTTAAATCAAATTCAGTCACAGTGACGTTATCTTGGGTTACTTTACTTGCGTCTCTAACTAATGCATTAACTTGATGACCACGTGCGATTGCTTCTGAAGTAATGTGGCTGCCAATCCAACCTGTTGCGCCAATAACTGCTAATTTCATGAGGAATTCTCCGTTGTTTGTTTCAATGATTGCAGTTTACTTGTTCACCAATTACTGATAAATACACTATATAGATACACATTGTTTCATTTTAAGATACCAATGGATAAACTCACTTCAATTACTAGCTTTGTCGAAGTTGCCCGTACAGGCAGTTTTACTCAGGCTGCAGAGCATTTAGGTTTAAGCCGATTACAAGTTTCTAGGCATATTCAAGACATTGAAAAGTGGCTAAATTTAAGGTTGTTTCATCGCACAACACGCAAAGTAAGTTTGACCCTTCAAGGCGAAGAAGCCCTTAGCTATTGCCAGCAAATATTAAATCAAGTGTCTGATTTACAAAGCCGAGCACACAGTCATAACAACGAATTGGTAGGTACCATTCGCGTTGCCTCCCCGATTGGGCTTGGCCAACATAAGCTATTTGATGCCATTGAAGAGTTTACCAAACGCCACCCGCAGACGCGCTTTGAACTGTTACTTTCAGATAGTTTATCGCAGCTGGTTGATGACCGCGTTGATATCGCTTTGCGTTACATCCACCAGCCCGATGAAGGTCTTATTGCCCGTAAGCTAATGTATATCGCAACCGCAGTGTGTGCCTCTAACGATTATTTAGCTGTGCACCCACCGATTTTTGAGCCGAGTGACTTATCTGTTCACAATTGTCTTGTTCATAACAAACACACTATTTGGCAATTTCAACACAACGACAACACACAAAAAGTGAACGTGAAGGGCAACATTGTTGCCAACGATATGGGGGTGCTTCTAAAAGCAGCAAAACAAGGAATCGGGGTGGCTCACCTACCATGCGATCTCGCCAATGACTATTTGGCATCGGGTGAGCTTGTAAAAGTACTGCCAGAGCATACTACTATGGGCTCTCACTTATGGGCGGTGTATTTATCGCGTAACTTCCAACAAAATGTGGTGAGAGCGTTCATCGACTTTTTAGCAGAGCACTGGCAACACGATATTTTATAATCTAAACCTGCTGCAAATACGTATAAGCTACAAAAAGGAGCCGTAATGCAGCACTTAGATCATGAAGTATCACGCATCATAGAAATGGCGTGGGAAGACAGAACCCCGTTTGAAGCAATAAACCAACAGTTTGGTTTAAATGAAAAAAACGTTATTGCACTGATGCGTGAGCAATTAACGAGCTCGAGTTTTAAACTCTGGCGAAAGCGCGTATCAGGGAGACAAAGTAAACATATTAAACTTCGCCATCCCGATATTTTAAGAGGTTATTGCAAAACTCAATATAAGCACAGGTAACACTATTTAAGTTGGTCAGCGAACTGACCAACCGCATCGACCACTTTTTGTGCGCCATTTTGAATATCTGACATAACTTTGCCAGATTCAGTTGCTAGGCTGTAGCCTTGTTCAGCTTTGCTCTTACCTTGTTCTATAACTTCAACTGTATTTTGAGTCAGTGCCCTGTTTTGCTGTACAACATCAACAATTTCAACAGTCGCTTTTGAAGTACGTGAAGCGAGCTGTCTTACCTCATCAGCAACAACAGCAAAGCCCCTTCCTTGTTCGCCAGCACGAGCTGCTTCAATCGCTGCATTAAGCGCTAATAGGTTTGTCTGATCAGCAATACTACTGATACTTTGAACTATATTTGCGATTTGCTGAGACTGTTTATCAAGTGCTGTGATCTCATTTGCTGCTTGTTCCATTTTATTTGCAAGTTCATCCATAACACTAACCATATTACTGAGTACTTCAGCCCCTTGATGAGCGATTTGATCAGTTTCAGTCGAGGTACTATAAGCAATGTCAGCTGCTTGAGACACAGCTATTTCACGATTTACTTGATCAGTAATCACCGTTGCAAACTTAACAACCTTATAAAGCTCCCCTTGTTCACTAAACACAGGATTATATGTGGCTTCTAACCACACGGGATCACCATACTTATTAACACGTTTGAATCGAGAGGAAACAAACTCACCTTTTTGAAGTTTCTGCCAAAATGCCGCGTACTCTGATGAGCTTGCTTCTTCAGGTGAACAAAACATACTATGGTGCTTACCAATAATTTCGTGTTCTTTATAGCCGACACCCAGTAAAAATTGCTGATTTGCTTTTAATACATGACCCGTTAAATCAAACTCGATTACGGACCATAGAGCGATGAATTGCTTTTACTAAGTCCTGGTTTTCGCGTGACGATTCAATCGTGCGTGTTAATGCATTTGCATGCAATGTAAAATGAAGAAATTGGTTTTGCTTATTTACCACAGGATGAACGAACACTCTTAGCCAAGCCTCTTCACCTTTAGCATTGACCAACTGAACGGCTCCTGCCCATGGCTTTTTGTTTTGTAGTGCGTGTTTAAAGTTCAGATAGTGTTCTGTTTTTCGCGCCAATTGCGGCACTAAATCAAGTAATGCAATCCCATCAAGTTGATTTGCGCTAAAACCCAGTTCAATTTGAACTTGGGGATTAGTATCAATAACACAGCCTTTGCCATCAAGCGTTAATGTAAGCATTAGCTCATCAAGATTTTGCTTTATTTGAGAAACCCTAAATAATTCGTCTTCAAGATTGGTTATTTTATTTTTTAGTGGCTTGGTAGAAAACATGGGGTACATCACTTCATTGCTAAATTAAAATTCAAACAGTGAACTCATTTACTTAAAAAGTTACTGAATATTAAACTATTACAATATATCCCTATATTTCTATGATATGGAGTTTCAAGAAGTGAGACAAGGTATTCCTTCCAATTCGCAAAAAATAGGAGGAGCTTTAAGGAAATTAAACCGCATTGATAACACAGCAAAATTTCGTTATTAGGTTGCTTATAATACTCTACAGCTGCATCAATGCAGATGCCTAAGGCTTATTGCAAATTAGAATCACTTATTTAACTGGTTAGCAAACTGGCCAACCGCATCAACAACTTGCTGTGCTCCATGTTGAATATCTTCCATTACTTGTCCTGATTCATTCGACAAAGCAAGACCTTGCTCTGCTTTGACTTTCCCTTGTTCTATAACCTTTACTGTATTTTGAGTTAATGATTGATTTCGCTGAACAACTTCCACAATCTCTTCAGTTGCTTTAGATGTCCGAGATGCTAATTGCCTAACCTCATCTGCAACCACCGCAAAACCACGGCCTTGCTCACCTGCACGAGCAGCTTCAATTGCAGCGTTAAGCGCTAATAAATTAGTTTGATCAGCAATACTACTAATGCTTTGTACAATACTTGCTATATGTTGCGACTGCTTATCTAAGGCTGCGATTTCTTGCGCCGCTTGCTCCATCTGTAAAGCAAGTTCATCCATAACAGCCACTGTGTTTTTAAGTACTTCAGCTCCTTTTACAGCGAGTTTGTCGGTTCCTGTTGAGGTACCGTAAGCAATCTCTGCCGCTTGAGAAATTGCATGCTCACGATTCACTTGTTCAGTGATCACAGTTGCAAATTTCATTACTTTATAGAGATCCCCAAAATCATTAAAAATCGGATTGTAAGAGGCCTCAAGCCAAACGGTATTACCAAACTTATCAACACGTTTAAAGCGAGATGCTATGTACTCACCATTTTTTAAACGCTGCCAAAATTGCTCATACTCAGTAGAGTTTGCTTCTTCTGGTTCGCAAAACATTCTGTGATGTTTACCTTTTATCTCTTTTTCGGAGTAACCCATCGCATTATAAAAATGACTATTTGCACTTAAAACATGACCCTCTAAATCAAATTCAATAACCGCCATAGCACGGTGTAACGCTTTAATAATGTCTTTATGCTCTCTTGCGGTAGCAATTGTATCGGTTAGTAAAGTGGCATAAATTGCGAAAAATAGAATTTGATCTTGAGGACCTTTTACTGGGTGCGAAATAATTCTAAGCCACTCTGTTTTACCACTTTTGTGATAAAACTGCAGCGCCCCAACCCAGTGCTTACAATGCTCTAAAGCAGAAGAGAATTGGCTAAATTGTTCAGTAGATTTGGACTCATTTGTAATGATGTCAAATAGGTGCGTGCCAGGGAACGCATCTTTATCGTAGCCAAGTGCTTTGATAAAGTTCTGATTTATATAGGATACCTCGCCGCTTTCAAGTACATTAAGCGAAATCATTTCTTCATTCAAGCCATCACGCACCTGCTGTAGATGAAATAACTCAGTCTTTAACGACACAAGCTCAGAGTTTACTGACTTACTGAAAAACATAGGATCCTCAAGAGATTAACGTGCATTAAAGTAAGTGTAGAACATTTGAATCAAGGTGTACTAATAAGCTGTAAATTTTATTATTAATTCACTCAGTCAGCTTAATATATTTTTCAGCAAGCTCATCTAACGTTTCACGATGATTAGGATCAGGCTTAATACAGTCTATAGGACATACACTAACGCAGGTAGGATTATCATAATGCCCAACACACTCAGTGCATTTATTAGGATCGATTTGATAGATTTTTGCCCCCATATAAATAGCTTCATTCGGGCACTCAGGATCACACATGTCGCAGTTAATACATTTGTTGTTGATGAGTAATGCCATGACACACCTTTAAGCACTATAAAAGGGTATTATTTTTAAAATCTAATCTAGTTTTTAAAAACAACGAAAATTGCAGCCGCGCACTATAAATTGCAGCGTAATAAGTTTCTTTGATTTAGATCAAGCTTAAAACCTGTTTGGAATCTCCAAGTCCGATACTGCAAAAATAAATGCAATTATTGATTATCTACCGAACTAAGTTATGTGATGAGATAAGTGAGAGGTTTTATAGCATTTAGATTTTGCCTACCCATACCAGTAGCGATAATAAGCACCTCATCAGAAGTATAAATTTTCTCAGAAAGAGGCAATGAGGAAGGGTTCTAAATTGGACTTAACCGAGTAATGTCAGGAAAAATAAGTTTAGGAGCCCTTCATGAATAGCAAAGTTGGCATCTTTTGGTTTGCTGAAAACACATTAGTCTTTAAAGCTCAAAGTGCTATCGACTTAAAGCCAGATCAACTTGGATTTATTGATAGCACGCTGCAACACCAAGTTGAGTGGGAAGATAATAATATTTATCAATTGTTTAGTTTAATGCTAGACAACACTGACTACTACAACTTTCCCAGAGGTCGAGTTGTTTTTAATGTTGATCAAAATACCTCATACGTATATTTAGACAAAAGCTTGTTTAAAAAGCATATAGTCAAAAAGATAAAAGCTAATTTTTCTTTACTAGATACAAATGCCAGGTTCTTTACTGATCCTCATTACAATTGCTTTAGTAGTATTTAGAAAAATATAGCCCTAATTGAGGAGTATTAAAAACGAAGTAATTAACTAAGATAATTTATTTTTCAAAAGTTCGTTTTCGACCTACAGTTTTTATCCTGTAATAATCTAGATTGAACATATCTATTCAACAATGAAATTATTTATTATGATGTTACTAAAATGGATTATCAGGTAAGCGTATGAGTAAAGGGAAAAAAATTTTAGAACTAATCGTGCCAATAACAATAATCGGCGGATTCTTAGGTGCTGTTCAAGACATACTAGCTCCTATTGGTAAGTTTGGTGTATGGGCAGGCTTGGTCTTTCTGTGTTTAGCTATCGCATTATACTTCGTTCCTGAGGAGTCTAAAATTGGCGAGCGAATAAAGAAGATGAGTGAGCATTGGAAAATGCCACTCATAGTAAGCCTACTGATAATTAGCGTTAGTGTATTTATATGCACCAGTTTTTCTAGCAAAAATGTAAAACAAGGTGGTAAAGGTATTTTAGTTGAGAAAATGCCAATTTTTATAGATGTCCAAAATAAAATATTCTCTTTAGTCAAAGAAACGAATGAAATTGTAAAAGACACAAATTTAACTGTTAAAGACAACAACATAAGAATTAAAACGACTCAATTGGGTGTTGAAGAAACGCAAAACGATGTTAAGGTAATCCTTCAAAATACCAAAGCTACAGCAACACAAACTCTTGCTGAACTGGGATATAGTGTTGCTAACAGCTGGGATTTTTATAGAGCAATTCAAGAAACATCAGGCTCAGAGTTGGTTGAGGTTCTTAATTATTTCAAAAATGCCAAACTGAAACTTAATCGACAGGAAACTGTCTATCCTTATTTATTTACATCTGATAATGAAAGAAATAATGCTCTCTTACGCATGCCTAAATACGCTAACCTAATACACAGTTTAGTAATATTAGATATTCCAACAGAGAAATTAATTACCGTATTTGACGTGTTCAGTGAAAGTGAACATTTGAAGTCACCTGTTGCAGATTTCTATGCACACGAGTCACTCAACCCAAACAGAAATCCCGCTGGGTACGAAACACTTCACCCTCAAGAACTGCTGGGTAACAATATGTCTAATTTAAACCGGTCACTAATAAGTTACCCTTTACATAGAATGAAAAAAGATTCCACAAAAAGAGGGGGCTACTCCTTACTCCATACCGCATCAGTTTTAGGAGAACTTGAACTCACAAAGCAGCTCATAAAACGAGGTCATAATCCAAATTTGACTAGTATTAGTGGATATACACCTCTAGCTTTAGCGATAGAAAATGAGAATCTAAATGTTGCAGACCTATTACTAGACCATAATACCGTTGATGTTTCAGTGAACGAAAACGTAGCGTTAGAAATATCTCTTTTAAAAGCACTTGATGGCTATTACCCTATGCTCGAGTCTAAGCAACCAAAAGATAATTCATACCTAAAAGTTGCTAAGCGTATTATGAATAAATTAGAGAAAAAGCCTGAACATGTCATTGAAGCAACTGAGAACATTTATCGATCACATATTGGGTTAGTAGAAAAATTAAAAGAACAATACGAACCAGGCACATATTATTTCAAGGAATACACACGACATATAAACCTCGGTCAAAGCTATTTAAACGCATTAAGCACATTGTGATTTATTTGTACTTGGACTCTACTAGCTCAGACTTGAACTGACAGTTACCTCCTCACGAATCGGTAACTGTCATTTTTGTTCTTTGCTAGAGCATATTAGAGATCGCATCGTAATGTTTTGCTAATGCACTTAACATGTCTTTTTGGTGTTCTTTTATTTGAGCTTCTTGCCAATCGTTTTGTTCTTTTAATATTTTAAACATAGCTTTTAACTTTAAAGAGTCGTATTGAAGTTTTGCTTCAAAATCGACAAGCTTCTTCTTGACTGCTTGATTACTATATGAAGAGTTTTCACCAGGGCTTAATAAAACTAAATTTCCAAATGCATCTAAAAAGTCTCGCTCCAACATATTTTGGTATTCTTCATGCTGCGGGTAAACATGCTCAACAGAATTCTTAGCCGTGATACGATAGTTTTTGAATTGTTGCCGCTGCCTATCAGATTCTTTTTTCCACAAAATATATTCCAGCTTTTGAAACCAGTAATGCTCAAAACTTGTTCCTCTTGGTTTGGCAAAATAATTTTCGTATACCTGCCAAGAGTAAACTTCCGGCTGATGTTGCTTAGCTAGCTTGAAACTAGCTGTTTTTTGAGTTTCAGGCTTAGCCGCCAACGATAAGTCATTATCAATTTTTTCAAGCAAGGCTATGGCTTGTGCATCTTGAGTAATATTGTCTTTTATCAAACCTGCAATAAATGGGGTTATCCAATACTGCGCACTTCGCTCACCAGTAAAGTTACGCACACTTTGCAGCATTACTAATTCATTTATTTCTTTCTGAGTACGATTAATGTACCGTATCCCATTTGAATCACTTTGACTAATATTAGTTAAACGCAATTGTTCATCATCGCTATCGTCACGCTCAACCCACTTAACCACCCAACGATCAAACTGATAACGCACTTGCCACAAAGTTTTGATAAATTCTTTAACTTCATCTTCACTGGCTGTAATGAGTGGCTCAAAGGTTTCTAGTAACTTGTCAGCATGCACGCGAGGAGCAACATCATTAGTGCCATCGCCTAGCTCAACAGCTCGGTTAGCCAAATAAATACGATAAGCATGGATAAGTAATAATGGAAAACCAATAATGGGACGACAATATACAGTTTCGGTGTCTAAATCGTAGGCGACATCACCTAGCTCAATATTAGATTTATTATCTTGATTTCCTTCGCTACCACTTACTGTAGTTGAATTTAATTGTTCTGCTAGTTGCATAATAGTCAAGCTCTGCTTAGCTCTTTTACTAGCACTCTCATCTTTTACAAAAAGCTCCTCCTTAAAACAAGCCAAATGCTCTGGCTCAATTCTATCCCACGGAGCGTTAGGAAAGACTTTACGCACATTGCGCTCAAAGTAATTTTCCATGTGTTCACACGCTAACCACATAGCATCGAATAAAGCTTTATCTTTAGAAACTTGTTTAAGCAGTTTTGACTTTAATATATCAGCCTGCTCAAGCTGTATGCCAGTAGTGTTCATGGTAGCGAACAAACGATTCAAGTCCATTTGAGAGGGCACTATATTATTCACCCATTGCACATTTTCAAAAATATAATCACCTAATAAAATACGTTCTTCATTTTTGAGCGCTTTTACTTGTTGCTCTAACACTTGTAACGCTGCATATATACGCTTTAAATATGGATTCTCACCAATCGATTCTAGCCCTGGAAATACATAATCATCAAAGCCAGCTAAGCTACCTAATAAGTGCTGTACTTGATTCTCGAATAGTAAATTGAAGTCTCGGCTGCTTTTTAAAGGCGGCTATATCTGCAATGGCTGAATCAACTTTTGCTATTTTAAATGCAAGCGCAATTAGCATTAGCGTGGTAGTGCGTTGTTGTCCATCGATTAGCTCATAAATACCATTACCATCTTCATTTAGTTCTACTGAGGTAAGCACTGTACCAATAAAATAATTAGGCTCTTCCGCCAAACGAGCATCGTTAATATCGTTGAATAGCTTTAATACTGCTTCATCTGGCCAAACGTAGGGACGTTGATAACTCGGTATACTAAATTGATATTGATTCGTTTGAATGTAATTTAACGTAAGAACCTGCGTTTCAACGTGATGCTGTGTTATCTTATTTCCTTTACTTTTAGCTTCTCCTGAGAATACATTAGCCATTTTGACCTCCTTGATTTGTGCGCTTGCTAATCTGATGCATAGCCATTTTTTCAGTGTCTAGAGGAAGAATGTAAGCATCTAACTTTGTAGTGTAAGTGTTTGCGAGCTCTTCTGCTGAAAGGCTATTATCAACGTCTAGTCCAAAGTTATTTAATACTTTATGTATAAAGCGTTTTTTAACGCTATTTTTATTAACAGCTAAATTAGCTGGCTCTGCTTTAAAGCTAAAACGGTCTAAATAATCAAAACACATGGCTGGTGTGTAGCTAGCTGTAATCCAGTCAAGTACAGGGTTATCGCGGACAAAGGCTGATATAGAATTTTCTCTCACCGCTTTTTGATTGCTTACCCGAGGTGAGTAGATAACTCGGAACAGCTTCTTCGCTGCAATGTCTAACTGTTGTTCACCAAATTGGCTAATGTATATAAGCAGTGCTGTATCGTATAACCCTTTTACATAACTACAACCCTCAAGCTCGCAGATCATGTTTTGATAAAAATGAAAAAAGCTAACAAGAGTGTTTTCTGTATTCGTTGGAGAATGTGAAGTAACCTTTCTATGGTTAGCCTTATTATTAATTCCGCCCGTTAAATACTTACACCTTAATTGTTCAAAGTAGCTTATATAATGAATAGTATTAATGCCGCTATTTAATGGCTGTCTCAGTTCATAACCTTGCTGTGCTTGTTTATCTATTTGTCCACCGTCTGGCAAATATGTACGTTTAAAGCGCCCAAAAGCAATATCTTCACCTTTACCCGTACTTTCGCCTAGTTCATTGACAACTGCGCTTCTTACTAGATTAGGCTGGCGGTGAGAAGGTACATTACGGTTATAAAGTTTTTGCCAATAGCGCCCTTTAAGCAATGATCCAACAACGGGGTTTAAATCGCCTAATGCTTCCCATTTTGCAGCAAATTCATTTTGGTTTTGTCGCGCAATGGCTCTGAGGTGATGTGCTTTAATAATGTCAGGTCCACTTAACCTAACACCACCAGTATTCTGAGTTTCAAAGAAGCGATAGGCATCGTCTTCGCTACGAGTAACAACCAGAGTTAAATTGATTTTATTGGCATCAAAAGTGGCTATTTGGCTAGCATTACTGGTTGTCGAGTATGTCTGTAACCAAGCAAGGTTTTTAACGATTTGTTGTTGTGATTCTGGCGAATCGTAACTTAGGTTAAGAGCAAAGCTATGTGATTCATTCGCTTCGTTAGCGTTATTAACCGTATAAGATAGATATTGCACATAGGAAATCAACGCTAAGGTTGTTAAACGTTGCTGACCGTCAATAATATATAGCTGCCCACTTTCTGCTGACTGATGCAAGATTACACTGCCTAAGTAATACCCATAGGCACTATCGCTTTGTGCTAAATCGCTTAAAAAAAGCTGGTAGTCACTCAACAACTTTTTTATTTGTATTTCGCCCCAACGATAAGGTCGTTGATACTCAGGTATTGCTAACTCACCAGCAATTTCCGCTTTACTAGAACTAATAATACTTTTGCCACTGAATAACTGTGCTAAAGTACAAGATGCGACTTCAACTGACATAAAACTCCTTATTAGCTTGACTAAGAAGTTTATCTTAGTCACGCAAATCCATTTATTAAATACAAAGACTTATAAAACACATTTCTGCAATCTTACAATACTCAATCAATCCAACTATTAATAGCAATTAATTCAGAGATACTTGCGTGTTGAGGGTTATAAATCCATTCTTGATCAAATACTTCTCGTATTCGTTCACTTAAGTAACAATCACCAACAACCAAAGAGAAAAACTTGTTCCCACTTTGTTTTAATTCAGAAATTGAGTCTAATTGATTTTTTGGTAATTTTCTCATGACAAAATCAGAAACAATTAGCAAATCAGCTTTGTTGTAAGTATTTTCAGTCATTAAATGCAAAGCATGAGAAATTGCAGGACCGACATCTGTACCACCATGGAACGACATAGATAAAAAATCTGTGAGTTTATCCAAGCTAAACCCTTTGGAAAGATCTAATGTATTGATTGAATTTGAAAAATTAATTATATAGCAGTCTCTATTCTTTGATTGTGCTTTTAGTGACATAACAAAGGCGACCGCTTTTGCAACAGTTTCAGGCGCACCTTGCATTGATCCACTAGTATCGATACATATAATAACAGGACCTTTTTGTTCATCTTCGTCTACAGCTAGAGCTTCTTCAATTTCAAACTCTTCATCAACAAGTTGTTGGCCAGACATTTCAAAACACATCAAGGATGATTCAACATACTTAAGATCAAATAAGATTGATGTTTCAATATCACTCAATAGTGCTAATTCTGAAGGGAGAGCGTGCTCAATATCTTTACTTAATTTAACACCTATAATTTCTTCTTTGGAGTTCGCATCTGTTACAGCTGACTTTTGTATGAATGAATGCGTAACGGATTCAATTTTTTTGCTTTTTTCTGTTTGGTTTAAACGCCCAAGCAAGTCTAAGAGCCTTTTAACTCCCTCATCATTAGATATCTGCTGCAACAAGTTTTTAACTCTTGATAAGTTATTTAGCTTTAAAGTTCCACTAGATAGATCAAGAAAAAAGCCTGGTTCGATACCTAAAGAACGAAGTAACCCAAGCATTTCATCAATGAGTTTTAGTTTTTCAATCAGGCCATTTAAGAACTTTTTTCTTAGTAGGGATATTTGCTCTAGTTCCCACTGCTCATACTGTAAGCTGAGTAACTTTTCCCACTCATTCGCCAATAAATTAACTGAAGTAACTAAATTGCTTGTACCCATAACACCGTTAGCACTCAAAGTGACAGCATCATGCTTAATGCTCGCTAAGTCATTATCCCAAAAATTATTGTTATAATTAACGTTACTTTTAGAACACAAAACTTTGTATTGATTTAGAGCTAGTTCATACTGTTCTATAGTTAGGCTATCAAAATCTAGTGTTTTAAACACATTAAGTTCATTTTGAGCTTCATAATGAGGAAACTCTAAAATACAATGGCGGTGGGACTTATTATCAAGTTGTCAATCGCTCTTCAACTTGTAATGCTAAATTTGGAGCGTGCTTAAATACGCTTTGGAAATCGTCATGTATATTAGCGCGCATATTGTTCATATAGTCATCAACTTTACGCACTGCATAGCCCTTTTAAACGGTCACAATCTTTAATTCTTAATTTCAAATCACTTATTTGCTGATTTATACCATTTAGCGCAATGTTACACGATTGCTCAGACACAAATGGCGAGTACAAGTTAGCCATATATTCTGATTGTTTAGCCTCACATAACTCTAAAGTTATTCTCAAAGTTTGTTTTAGTTCCTTAACTTCATTTTTTAAAGCGTCAATTAAACGACTATTTACGTTCTGTTTTTTTTGACCTTTTGAGCATAAGATTTTAGGTGTGAAGTGAGCCTCAGAATCATATCGCCCCTCTAGCCCTGTAATTTTAACATCGCAACTACCTTGACCATCAAATGTACACGTGTAACCTGTAAGCTCATTGCCATTCGAGTCTAAAGGTTTGAAGGCTTCTCTACTTTTCATTTTAGAAACTGGAATGTAAAAGGTACGTGTAGTCTCTTTATAATCATTATAATATCCGGTCTTATAGCGAAACGTTATTTTCGCCTTATAATAATCTTTGCCTTTGATGTTATGTGTTTCATAAACATCATTTTGATAAAAAACTTCAACATTAATTTCTTTATCAAGCTCATCTTTCTTCCGATCTAGCTCCGCCAAGCTAACTTCAGGAGAGAAACCAGACTCTTCAATAGCAGTATTTACTATTCTTTCAACTTCTTCTCTGTTTGCTTCTGTTGTCCAAAGACAATAACGTAACAATAAAGTATCGCTATGATTGGTAACCTTACGGTTATTAAAAAATGCCGAGGCTTTAAGCAATTGGGCAGCTTTTTGCCAACGTCTGTCAGACACATAAACACCAAGCTCTTCAAATTGTTCCGACAGCTCTTTTCTTATTAAATGAATAATTGTTAACGTATCTTGTGAAAGTTCAACGGTATCGATTCTTTTTAAGCCAGCTAGCCCATTCATTATTCTTAATGACTACCTCATCAGCCACTTTAATTTCAGCGAGGGTTGGTTTGCTACTAATTAGGCTTTCAAAGTTTTCTTTTATCTCAATTGGACCAACCATTAACCTGATAATAAAGCGATCATATAAAGCATCTAAACCTTGGTTTTCTTCTGGTGTTTCGTTTGACGCTGCAATTAAAGCCTTTAAAGGGGTCTTTTCTAGCTCTTGCCCATTTTTAAAAATCCCCTCGTTTATAAGCGTTAATAGACTATTTAATATTGCAGGACTCGATTTCCAAATTTCATCTAAAAACGCAAACTCTGCCTTCGGTAAATAATTTTCAGTTTTACGTATATATTGATCTTCTTTTAGCGCTTTTATCGATACCGATCCAAACACCTCTTCTGGAGTACTAAAACGGTTCATTAAATATTCAAAATAAGGCGGGTTATCAAATGCTTTTGCGATACGTCGCGATATTAAACTCTTAGCTGTGCCTGGTGGGCCATATAAAAATGTATTTTGCCCAGTTAGTGCACCAAGTAATGCAACAGGAATTATCTCCTCACGCTCATGCATGCCAACAGAAATTTGATCAATTAATTTTTTTATTCTTGTTTGTAAACTCATTATTTATTCCTTTAAATTTGTTCTAATGCTTTGTCTGTTGCTTGTGCAAGTGCTTTAAAAAAACGTACACACTTCTCTAGTTCATCTTTTTTGATTATTTGAGGCTTTGTAGTGTCAAATTGTACTCGATGCACTGCATCTCCTCTTTTATTAATCCATTTGTTGAGCTGTTCCCTCGCATCTTTTGGTAATACATTCGGCCACTTCCACTGCTCTGTAACATCTAGCCCAAAAAATTCTTCAAATAGTTTCTTAGTTTTATTTGAATTTGGGTTATGAAAAAACTTTAACCTTTCATGTAATTGCTTTTCAGCAAAACGACCGAATTGAGACCCTTTAATTAAAGCAAATTTGTCATCAAACCTTTCTGTTACAACATCTTCCACATAGGTTTCCCATGCAGTTAAGATCATTATCAGGCTAGCTTTTTTCAATACATCATACGAACACAATTCAGGGTGGTTATTTAAAGTTTCAAAGCATGTTAATAGCTGTTCTGCTTCAGATAGAGCCCTATTAAAATTTTGTAATGAGAGAGTCATATTTTTCCTTATACATCACTAACAACTGAGTGCTTGTTAGTTATTCCTTTTTTATAATATACAGAAGATTATCATTCTTTAATTCGCAAGCTTGCGATAAATCACATAGTTTAAACTCTGAAATAAAACAGAGGTCGCTATTAATACTAAATCCATATCAATAAATTAGCCGAAAAAATAATAAGCTTATACTAATCGCGAATTCAAGTCCGAAGTGCACCACTCGCTAAATTAGGCTGCTTTGCGTAATTCATCGAATATTACCGCTGGTTGCCTAAACCCTAGACATTTTCTCGGCCTCGCATTGAGCGCCTTTTCTATGTGCGCAATTTGCTTATCTGTCACCGTTCGTAAATCAGTGCCTTTGCGAATATATTGACGCAACAAGCCATTAAAGTTCTCATTTAACCCTCTTTCCCATGATGAGTAGGGGTTAGCAAAGTAGATGTCGGTTTTTAGCTTGTCTGAAACATGCTCATGTTCACAAAACTCACTCCCGTTGTCTGCGGTTATCGTATGAACATGGCGTCGATAGCGCCACAGCATACCTATCATTGCTCTGCTCACTTGCGCTGCACTTTTTGCTGGCACTTTGCGTATCAGGTAAAACTTACTTGTACGCTCGACTAAACTAACGATTGCTCCCGTACCATGCTTGCCAAGTACTGTATCCGCTTCCCAATCACCAAATCGTGTCTTAGTGTCAACAATCGCAGGTCTATGTTCAATGCCAACACGATTTGGGATGATGACACGTTTGCTTCGGCTGCCTTTACGATAACGTCTGTGCCCTTGTCGCAGATGTTTGTATAGCTTGCCACCACTCAATTTATCTTTTTGAATATAGCCATAAATCCATTCATGACTCACAGGATGCCCGATAATTTTGCTTACACCCGCAACCTGCTCAGGGCTCCATTTTTGCTCCAATCCAAACTCAACGAACGCAATTGTAAGTGCTGGCATGGAATACTTGGCAGCTAGATGTTTTCGTTTACATGCCTTTGAATGTGCAACCTCAGGCAAGTAATGACTTCGAGTACTATTGCGCCTAACTTCACGACTTATAGTGCTGTGGCTCACTTTTAGCCTTTTCCCTATCTCTCGATAGCTAAAACCCTCGCGTAAGTAGGCCTCAATCTGGTATCTTTGCCCTTCGATCAACTGCTTGTAACTCATGGTATCTACTCTTGTTTTTTGGCGATTACAGAGTACCACCAACAGGCAGTTGATTCTCTTCTCACCGTTTAACCATGAGTGGTGCACTTATTATCTGAATTCGGGATTTAACTCTTAGTCTAATATTATCAAGGATATTTAATTCAGCTCTCTCTATCAGAGTTGAATGGCACTTTGGACAAACACTTTTTATCGTATTTGGGAGTAAAACATCTGAATTAGGAGCAACAATCTCACTCCAATGACAATTTTTACAAATTTGTTTAAATGGCTGTGGTTTTTTAGGCATGAGAAGTTTTTTGGTAAATTGGAAAATTAAACAACTTTGTTTTCCTTCTACTAATGATTTTAATACACTAGTAGAAGCGAAAATAGTTGAACGGCTTTAACTTACATAGTTTATATACTAAACCCTCTCAAATTCCTGCTTAATTTTTTCACCTGTCATGCGCCAGTTGTGGAAGTTATCACGTTGCTTTGTCCGGTCCAGCTAAATTACTTTCAAGTTCACTAACGCCATTTTCAAGCTCAATAAACGACTGAAAAAACTTTGAAACAAATTCATTGCCATTTATTAACTCTAAAAGCTCCGCGCGTTGAGTATTAAAGTTTTTAATCATTTTTTTTACAGCTTTTTGAAATTCATCTTGCTTTTTAGATTCTTGGTAGCTATCCCATACTTCAAAGGCGATTCCCGCTGCAGCTAGCACACCATTCATAGCATTAGCCGCTTTTACAGCTCCCCAAGGCTTAAATTTAAGTAGATTAGATAAATCAACACCTACTAAACTAGCAAGGCTTTTTATTCCATCCCTAGCAGCAATAACAGACGTGTTATTAATAACATTACCTTTTACTAAAAAATCAACCCCTTGCTTACCGTACCCAAGCACCACATCATTAAAATGATTTACCTCTTGTGTAAAGCTTGACGCCATACTTTTTACTTCTAAGTCAGCTGAACGCAAATAACGCTCAAACTCACTTTGTAATCTTGACGAAATAACAACACCTTCATCTCCAACTTCTCGTTGAAAGAAGTCATTAAATGTTTCTAAATCAGTGCCTTCTGCTTGTAAAATTAAGTCTGAAAAATAACTGGTTACAAAGTCACGCAACCCTACACGAGAATCCGAAATTAAACCTTGAGTTTTAGCTAGCTTTGCTTTCATTGTATCTACAACATCAAGCATTTTATCAACCTCTTGGCCTAGCTTTTTGTCGTTCTCAATAGCAAGCGGTAACTCTTCGTTTAGCACATCTCTCACAATGCTATTTTTAGCTTCAACAACAATACTTTCAACACCACCATTACTAGCTACTTTTTCATTTGTAGCTGCTTGCAGCGACTCAATGTGAGATAGCTGTTTAAACTTTTCAAGGTTATCGAGCCAATACTCAGTTCCCATATCAAAAGGATTAGCAGCAACAGCAACAACAGATAAACTCTCGGCTTCATCTTGCTCAAGGTTTATTAAATCTTTTAAACGGTTAACAACATTTTCTTTTTTTACATTTAAGTTTTCATTGTATTCATTTATATCTTCAACATGGCCACTTCATCAAAGCGGCTAAGTACAAATACTGTTCTTGGTAGTATATTTAGCGTTCTAAATAACCACTGCAAGTCTTCTTGATGGCTGTCTTTAATAGGGTTAGTCGAATTCATCACATATAAAACTAAATGCGCTTCACTCACGTATTTTTTGGTAATGTCTTTGTATTTTTCTATTGCAGAACTGTCTGCATTTATTTTTTCTTTAAAACCAAAAAGTCCAGGAGTATCAATTAGCTGAAGCCCATTACTAACATCATAAACCGATACTGCATCAGACGACTCTTGTTGGCTAATATTCATTGTTGACTGATCTAAGCGCTCCATCCATGCTGCAGCAATTGATGTTTTACCTTCTGAAAAGCCACCTATTAAAGCTATTTTCAAATTATCATCAGAGAGTGACTTAATAGCCGTATCTAATTTATTAACTAAAGATGGGTCAATATTGATACCCAACCCTTCACCCTGCAGTAAAAAAGCATGCAACTGGTTTAATATATTAAGCGTGTTCTCTTTTTGAGTATTAAACGTTTTTAATGTTGCTTCCATTATAGTTCCTTGTCTAACTGTCTTGATGTTTTAAGAAGCTTTTCAATTGAAATTGAAAGTATCTTATTAATTAATGCGGTATGTTCAATTGGGGTCTTTAAAGAGAGCTTTATAGTGTAAATATTTTCCTCAAGCACTTTAAGCGCTTCGTCTATATTTGTTTTTGCCGTGTCTTCAAGCTTGCATGCAATTTTATAAATATTCTCATCCGTTGTTTTTTTCTGCTGAGACATTTTATAGCTTGAACTAAAAAAGCTGCCTATTGATTTCGCGAATGAAATTACTACTCCAACTGCCCCTATAGCAAGCGCAGCTATACCAACACCAGAGAATGCTAGTGCAACAGCACCAACAACTGACCCAATTATTCCAGCTACGTTAAACCCTTTATCAATATCTACAGATATACTAAAATCGCTTGCAATTGTATTGGTTTCAAAAGATGAATAAGCATCTAACAATTCACCTGCATGCTTTTGAAAACGCTCTACAATGCCATTAACCTCTTTACCAAACTCATTAAGTTGAATATTAATTGTCTCAGGTAAGCTTTCATCAAACTGACTTTGTGCTCGACTAACCTCTCTTTTCAGTTCATATTTAAAGTCATCGTTGCTTATATCATCTTCAATTTCAGAATAAACCGATTTGCGCACTGATGATTTAAAGGTGTTGATACTGGTACCAACTGAAGTGAGTAACCTACTTTTTAAGCTACTTAAAGCAATATCTAATTGCTCTGAAGCAGAACCTATTTCTTCCTTTAATTTGGTGTGTAATGGTTCAAATTTTTCATCACGTAAAGCCGTAATACTGCCACTTGCTCTCCTCAAAACCTGGTTTGCTTTGTTAAAGTTGGCTTTAATAATTTTACCTTTATAGTCCTTGATTAAATCACTAACTAAAAACTGCTTTAAGTCAGTAAATCCGCAGTAATCTAGTAAACGCTGTTCGGTATTATCCTTCATAAACTTTTCTTTGCGTTTGTGATCCGTTGTTCCAGCAACTAAGCAGTTTGCAGCAGCTAGGTAACCCACTAAACCACATACGCTTTTAGTACCTTGGTAGTTTTCGCCCAATTGCTCCGCCATTTTAGTGTCAAGCTCGGCTAAACTAGCTAACTCGCTTTCGCTAACAAGTTGACTTTTTTGCAGCTGCAAAGGATTAGTAATACGCTTGTTGTAAATACTATAAACTTCAGTTTGGTCACCTAAGTGCTCTTTTATTTTCTCTAAGGTACCTTTGTTTTTATCATCCCCTGTTTGAGGTGCAGCCGCTTTAGACGTTACATAAAATACAGCATGCGCTTTATGCACAGCACTCCAAATACTTTCTCCTACTTTTTCTTCTTTCCCCTCAATACCAGGGACATCTAAAACCGTAAAGGTACTTTCATCACCTTGCATTGAGTAAGATTGGCTATCTAAAGTGTAATCTGAGCGGTCATCGCCAATAATGGCGCCATCAGCATAAGGCACTAATTTTTCTAGCTCGCCTTTCATATGCTCTAATTTTAAACAAGCAGCGTTGTAGCGTTCATCATTTTCAGACACTTCGTTTTCTGCTTGGGCAACTTTCTCATCAAGTATTAATTTTGTACTTTCAAACTGCTCTTGTTTAGTAACTATTTGTGCTTCTTCAGGTAGCTTACTAAAAAAGTGCCAAATTTTTTGAAAAATATTAAACGCTGCAAGCTTAGATTCGATTGTTTTATTAAGCGTAGCTAGTTCGTTTTTAAAGTTACTAAGCTGTTCATTACTTTTGTCTTTAACGCTGTTCAAGCTTTGCTCAAGTACAACTTTATTATCTTTAAGCTCAGCAATTTTTTGGTTAATCTTTTCAAATGACGCGCTATCAATATTTAATGAGGTAACAAGTTCTTTAAACTTATTTTGTGAGGAAGTTTTTTGAGGTTCTGCTAATAAAATGCGTAGCGTTTCAATGATTGTTGATTTACCAGCATTTGTTTCTCCATAAAATGCAACTGTAAACGTATCCCACTCAGAGTTAGCTTTTAGCTTGTCTAACTCGCCCGCTATATTAGCATCCAACTCATTAAGTAAATTGCGGCTAAATGTTGCAATTTCCTTATCTGTAGTTTCAACTTCTGATGCTTCAATGGTGTTAATCAAATCCTTAATTACACTTTGCAGCTCCCGAATTCAGATAATAAGTGCACCACTCATGGTTAAACGGTGAGAAGAGATCAACTGCCTGTTGGTGGTACTCTGTAATCGCCAAAAAACAAGAGTAGATACCATGAGTTACAAGCAGTTGATCGAAGGGCAAAGATACCAGATTGAGGCCTACTTACGCGAGGGTTTTAGCTATCGAGAGATAGGGAAAAGGCTAAAAGTGAGCCACAGCACTATAAGTCGTGAAGTTAGGCGCAATAGTACTCGAAGTCATTACTTGCCTGAGGTTGCACATTCAAAGGCATGTAAACGAAAACATCTAGCTGCCAAGTATTCCATGCCAGCACTTACAATTGCGTTCGTTGAGTTTGGATTGGAGCAAAAATGGAGCCCTGAGCAGGTTGCGGGTGTAAGCAAAATTATCGGGCATCCTGTGAGTCATGAATGGATTTATGGCTATATTCAAAAAGATAAATTGAGTGGTGGCAAGCTATACAAACATCTGCGACAAGGGCACAGACGTTATCGTAAAGGCAGCCGAAGCAAACGTGTCATCATCCCAAATCGTGTTGGCATTGAACATAGACCTGCGATTGTTGACACTAAGACACGATTTGGTGATTGGGAAGCGGATACAGTACTTGGCAAGCATGGTACGGGAGCAATCGTTAGTTTAGTCGAGCGTACAAGTAAGTTTTACCTGATACGCAAAGTGCCAGCAAAAAGTGCAGCGCAAGTGAGCAGAGCAATGATAGGTATGCTGTGGCGCTATCGACGCCATGTTCATACGATAACCGCAGACAACGGGAGTGAGTTTTGTGAACATGAGCATGTTTCAGACAAGCTAAAAACCGACATCTACTTTGCTAACCCCTACTCATCATGGGAAAGAGGGTTAAATGAGAACTTTAATGGCTTGTTGCGTCAATATATTCGCAAAGGCACTGATTTACGAACGGTGACAGATAAGCAAATTGCGCACATAGAAAAGGCGCTCAATGCGAGTTCGAGAAAATGTCTAGGGTTTAGGCAACCAGCGGTAATATTCGATGAATTACGCAAAGCAGCCTAATTTAGCGAGTGGTGCACTTCGGACTTGAATTCGCGGGCCACTTAAGTTATTAATTTTAAAATCTTCCGGCTCGATTCCAAATGTATCACGAAATACTCGTAAGTCGGTACCTACCCTAGAAAACTGAGTTAAGTAAGCCTCTGAATAACTTGTTGTATCTTCAAAATAACGATCAACATTGAGTTCGTACTGATCAAGTAACCATAAGTAAAATGCCATTTCTTTTGCCGTTAAGCTTATATCAATCCCCGCAAATGTTAACTGCTTAGCAGAAGGGTTTATAACTAATGAAATTACTTTTGAGTTGACTGTATTAAGACTTGCTACTGTTTTACTGAAAGATACATTTTTGATACTGGTAAGCACAGAGTTATCAATTAGGTTACGCATGCGAACATAAGGTATGCTCGTTAAAGTAATATTGGCATTTTTGCAATCGACCGATTTCCCTGCTTTATTTTTTACAAACTTTGAATGGGGAGTCGGATACCAAAAGTCTTTTAGAAATTCAAAGCTCTCATCTACAAATACATGACTTAGAGTGTCTTGCTCACGCCCAAAGAGAGACATGGCATATCCTAAGTAAAACGCCATTGTTTTACGTCCACCTGCAATTGATGCATGTATTGCTGTATTCTCAAGTTTGGTTAACTCATCTACCTTACGGGTTATAAAATCTGCCATATAGACCTGATCAACCTCAGTACTGGCATCAAAAACAGGTTGACCATTTTGATCTTCAATAAGCCAAATATTTTTCTCAGAAAACTCGATTTCTGGCAATTTGTAGTCTGTTAATAACTGTTGAAAATGACCTTGGTTGAATAGCCCATCTACCAGCAAAGGTTTGGCACTTTGCGTTGTGATGACATAGATTTCGTTTGGCAGACTTTTGCCTTGCTTATGGATAGCAAACAAGGTTTCTGTAAGTACTTGAGGACTAGCCCCTGTGATGATGAGTAATATGTGTTTCATTCAATTTCCTTTTGATGAAACTGAATAATATCTGAATATTAAATAAAATCAAAAAGTATGAGACGAATGCTATTTTTATGATTTATTGACGATGTATGTTTTGCGAACTTTCTCTAATACTTAAATTTAAAAAAGGAGTAGCGCGCTAATCCTTCATTGCCCTTAAGCCTCGCCTTACATTATCGTTAGCAATACGCTTTTGCATTATCACAATGGAAAAGTATATTTGCGTACAATTCCCTCACTAGTATTATCAGAGTGAACTCTGAATGCGTTTGTTTGATTTACGATATGGTCTAAAGGAACGTGGAAGGGGTAATATTAAGAAAGCGAACCCGAAGGTTCGCTTGTTTAAGTTTTTAATTTAGCTGGCCTTCTTCACACTCTTCCCACTCGTTGAAAAGACTGTCTTCATCGGCTGTGCGCCATATTTCGTATACATAAGTAATTTCTGGGATTTCTCTAATATTGAAAGAGAAATGGAAGCCTTCAGACTTATCATCATTACGAATACAAGGCACTGCAGGTACTACGGTTTGAAATGCTAAGCTTTCGCCTTGTTGAATAACACGTCCTTCATATAGGTTTTCAAAGCGAGGGGTAAGACTCGCAAGACCACCATTAATATGGCTCACCTTAACATTTTCAACTGTATACGCACTGTCCATAGCACTTAGCTCCCACTGCACATAGCCTTCTTCTAAGAATGGACGCGAGCTTGCACTAAAGCCATTTGCAAATGGTGGAATTGTTTCATACGGTAGTGGGTGCCATAAGCTTTCGCCATCTTCATTAATGCTTCGTAAGCGAACACCTTTCGCTTCTGATAATGGATCAACTTTAACAACAAAATCATATTGTGGTGCATCGTCTATTAAATCAGTCGCTGAATAACGGAATGTATAAGTACCTGGTTTGGTAAACACTTGACCGCGTGTGGCAGGACAATCAGCTTCATCAGGGTAACTTGTGAATTCTCCTCCTTCAGGCGTGCTAATTAACTCTTCATGGGTGAATACTTCGTCACTATCAGCATCAACCGTAACTGGGCGATGTAATAATGACATACACGGTAAGATTTGATAGTAATCTTCACCTGGCTGTAGTCTTCCCCAGCTACGTGCCCACACAACAGAACGAATTTCAGGCGCAGTATTGGTAAGTTTTGCAATACGCCATCATCTTCTGCATAAGTTTTTGCAAAAAGTCCGCGATCATCTTCAACAATCAAGCGCGCAGTATATGAGCCTGGTACATCAGTTACCACACGAGCACGGCGATACTCTTGGGTTTCAGGTTCAATAACTGGCTCAATAACCGCGTTACTGCCATCTGGACGATCAACAAGTTCCCAATGGAATGTCATTGGATCATCATTTGGGTCTTCACTTGATGCATCGAATACAAGTGCATCACCTACAATAACTGATTTAGATTGAGCATCTACACCGCGTGTTGAAGGCTGCCCATTAACATTACCAATTTTAGCTTCCATTGTTGCATTGGTTGTTAGTTGATTAACACCATCAGATACAACCATTCGTACTTTATACATGCCTTCAACATCAAGCTTTTGGATCTTTTTGCCCATTGGCTTCCAAGAACCAATATCAACTAACTCAACAGTACTTGTTTCTGGCTTTTCTATAAGTTCCGCACTGATTATTTGCAGTGCTTCACCTTCTGGATCATAGCCTGAAAAATTAAACTCAGCGCGTAAACCAACTTCTTGTTCACCAATACTATAAGAAGGGAAATAGCCTGTTGCGAGTAACTCGCCAACGGGTGCTTTGTTTTCATTAGACTCAGGATCTTTCTCTACAGTTACAAGAACTTCACGCTCTTCGCTTTTTCTTGCACCATCAAACACAAACAGTACCAATGAATACTCTCCCGCTGCAGCTGGCGTAAAAGTAAGTGTATCTGTTGTTCTTCCTGTTAATTCAGGTAATGGAATAGCATCAGGTTCAACAGGACTGTAAGCCCATTTCCAACGGTATTGTAAAGACGCTCCTTCAGGGTCATTACTTTGTGATGCATCAAGCGTGACTGTTTGCCCAAGCTTAACCGTCACATCGTCAGCAATCGCAACAGGTGGAGCATTACCTGATGAAACAGTTACGGTAACCGTTTTTGGTTCACTGGCAATATTTCCGTAATAAACAACCAACTCAAGTTTGTAATCTCCAGCTACATCAACAAATAGAGTAGCTAAACTAAGTGTTTCATTGCTTAAATAACCCGCACTTTCAGCCGGTTTTTCAACAATCTTCCATTGATAATCTAAACTGCCTGTCTCGCCTGTAGGAGGTAAACTAGCACTTGCATCTAGGCCGACACTCGTTGTGCCCAAACTTACACTGTATACAGGCTCAGTGATTGCTGTCGGATATGGTGATGTTGCATTAAAAGTAATGCGTGTTGCTTCACTGTTATTAACACCGTCATTAACAATAAGACTAATGACATATTCACCAGGAAGATCAGCCACAAAATCGGTGCTAAGACTATCATTGCTGGTTAAAACCGCTTCACTTTGTTCTGGGCGAGAAATAAGTTGCCATTGATAACTAAGTTCTTTGTTATCAGCGCTACTACTTTGATCAGCACTTAGTTGAATTTGTACTGCACCATCTTTAAGTGACAACGTTGTTTGTTCTGTACTGCTAGTGATAACAGCCGTCGGTTTTTGTTCAACAACAGGGGTGCTATCGTCGTTACCACCACCTCCACCACAAGCGGTTAGCGCTAAAGCTAGCCCTATAGCGGTGAATGTATGTAGCATCAATTTCATCGGGGTCTCCTTGCAGGTTTTTCTGGCAATTAAAATTGTAAAGTTAAGCTAAGCTTGGCTGTGCGCCCTGGGGCTGGCACAAGTCCTAAGCTCAATGCGTCTAAGTAGTAACGATCGGTAATATTATCGATAGTAAAATCAAGGGTCGCCGTATCGTTAAATTGGTATGAACTGTAGAAATCTAAAAGGTTATAGCTGTGCCATAGCACAGGCTCATTAAAACCTGTTGGTGCGTTATATCGAGGAACTGGGTTTCTTTTGCCCATAAAGGTAGCGCGTAAACCAGTCTCGAATTTTTGATCAAAAAGACGTAACCCTAAATGCAGGCTGGCATGCCAGTTAGGCGGGATCATATTATTGATGTAACTCTGTGTGATCCCCCAATCAGTACATTCATAACGCACGTAGCTACCATCATTACACACTTCAATATAAGAATATTTAGTACCACTTAATTCAACTAACCAAAAAGGTGCTGTGTAACTAAAGTTAAACTCAACACCATTAAGATCTAAACTGTCGATATTGCGCATACGAAATAAATCGAGCAAACCGCCTTGTGATTCCTCCCACGCATTTGGTTGTGTTCGAGTTAAATAGTCATCTACATGATTCTCGAAATAGGCAAGCTTGATAGCCAGTTGCTCTGTGTTATTCGCTATTTTTTCGTTTAAATAATTAATACCCAATTCTTGGTTTTTGGCATGCTCAGGCTTCAGAGATATATCAAGCACAGGGCTCGCAGACAAACCAGAGGTACTTTCAAACAAGCTTGGCATGCGTAAAGCTTCTGCGTGTCTAATGTATAATTGAAGACCGTCTAACGCTTGCCACGTTAAAGCTATAATCGGCGCACCACCTGAGTGACTATTCTGATAATTGACAGGAACACAGCCTCCTTGCCCATCAGGTGTACATGCAGGGTTATTAGGCTTAAGTTCTAAAGGGTTATTATCTTTTGAAGAGAAATGACTAAAGCGCAATCCTGCTTCTAATTGCCACTGCTTTGTAATTTGCCAATCGACGGCGCTAAAAGCACTAAACTCTTTACGCCAACCGCTTCTTGAACCAGCATAAAAACCTTCTGTTTGGGGCGTGTCGGTATCCATATCTTCCCACTGCCCAGCAATGCCATAGCTCAATGCAAGTTCGCCATGATTGTAGAACATCATTTTATTACTAAATTCAGCACCCCAACGCTGATAATCATCTTTTCGAGCTATGTTATCGGCAATATCCACCGAGCCGACATCTGGCGTATTTAAATCTGTAATCGCATCTGTGTGCCACAAATTAGCCGAAAAGTCGGCCCAATCATAAGTAAGCGGTTGCCATTTGTATTTTAATGTATAGGTATGGTTTGTTACTTCGCTGTCAAGCCATTGTCTTGCTTGTCCAAAAGAGCGAATTTGCGAAGGCATCATTTCGCCATATTCGCTGTTATAAAGGATATAACTCATCTCTAAGCTATGATCTTTTGGCATCACCAAGTTCGTTTTAAGTAATACCGACTCACTATTGAAATTTGTATTTGGTATACGCTCATTAGCACGAAATCTTGACGCACCTTCCACAGAAACTGGAGTCTCGGTATACCAAGCCATTTTAACCGGCTCACCATAAATCAATTCGGGTTTAGGGCCATGGCTACCTGCATAATAATTGCCTTGTTCACGCTTAGCGTAAGCACCAACTAAGTCACCCCAACTAAAGCGTTTTGCTGCAGCGACACTCCCCGCGTAACTCGCAAACTCTAACAAACTAGGCCTGTCCATTCCTTCTTCTGGGGCAAAATGCTCAGGCATCAAGTACTGTTCAGTACAATAAGTTGGAAAGCGACAGTCTGAGCGATAAGCATTACGAGGGAGATAATAGCCTGCATAGGTTCCAGGCTGAGGTGCGTTTGAGCTATTACCAATAGCACTCGCTCTTAAACGTACACCTGACAGCTCACCTTCTTTGACAATATCGTCTGCATTAAGAGTGATAACACTCACTAATCCGCCCGTCGCACCGGTCCCTTGCGCGTCCATAACAGGGCCTTTACTAATCGTCATTGAGCCAATTAAATCGGGGTCAATATAACTGCGGCTAGAGACACCTGAATACCCTCGATAAACAGTTGTTTCTTGGCGACTTCCATCAATAATAACTGGCACACGGCCTTGACCTTGCATACCGCGGATATTGATGTCTAAACCACCTGAGTTACGGTTCTCACTGACTAATACCCCAGGTGTACCTTGGAATATATCGCCAACACTGGTACCGCGAAATCGTTCAATATCTTGCTGAGTGATGACGTTTAGCGATTTTGCCTCGGTATAGGTTTTATTTTTTAGTTTATTGTGTTGTCCCTGAACTTGAATAGTATCAAGAGCAATCACATCTGATTGTGGCTTTGCTTTAATGATCCAAGCGTTTTGAGCAATCAAAAACGCTTCTAATGAGGTTGATTGTAAAAGTTTATTTAAAGCCGTTTCTGTGCTGTAGCGTCCTTTAAGCTCTAATACAGAGATATTTTTTACGATTTGCTCATCAAAGCTCAGTGTGATCCCTGCTTGTCGTGAAAGCAGCGTTAATGAATCACCTAGATTACCTGCAGGTAAGTCAAATTGAACTAATGTGAAATTAGCTGAACTAGCTGATGATTGCGCCGCATAAATTGGGGCCACAGACAACAGGCTCGAAACAAATATGGCACAGCTAGTAAGCAATACACGAGACGGCATGTGAGTTTCCTTTTTTCGTTACATACCTATAAAGCCGAACGAAAAATGAAAAGCCGTAAAAATAAATGAGAATTATTTTACTTTGGTAAAATTTCAGCCCAGAAACGGGTCAGATAGTTAAGCTTTGCACCCACTGACTGTGCGACAGTTGATAAAATTAAATCTGTATCTGAAAGCTGAAATACACCAGAAATTAGCGTGTCGTTTAAACTTGGATGACAACGAATATGACCGCTTCGATAACGAGCCAACTCGTGTAAAAAATCGGCAAGTGGCATGGCCCTGGCAGTGAGTAGATTTTGACGCCAACTACTGTAATCAAAAACCCCAGAATTTAACGAAAATTGTTTATTGGAAAAGAGTTGATACGTTGAGCCTGCTTGTAGGGATAAACTGTTTTCACCTGCCGCTGCACTATAATGCAGTAGGCCTTTGTTTACTTGTACAATCGCATGGCTTGCCTCATGACGAACAAAAACTTCTGCGTTTTGAGTAGCAAATACACCATGCGCAGTGTGCAGTTGAACAGGTGCATCAATAGCTGCGGTTTTTAAAAATAACTCACCTTGCGTGAGCGTAATAGAATTACTCTTGTGCTCATCAATTTCTACCGTACTATGGCGGTTTAACCACAGTTGGCTATTTTTGAAAACGGTAAATTCTTCGCGACTATTTCTGGTTGATAAATCGGCACTTAAATAATGACGAACGCCTTGCTGCTCAGCTAAAAAAGCCACACCAGCTACACTTAGTGTCGTACCAAGCGCGCTTTTGAGCAAACGTCTACGCTGCAGATTATCAATTTCATGGTCTGTTTTTTGTAATGTTTCTCGTGCATACCCGGCGGACTTAACAGCAACATCACTAAATGCTTTATCAAGGTGTAGTAACCGAGCACATGCCAGCTCATGCAATGGATCTGCACTGCGCCACTTCACAAAATGTGCCTGCTCTGCCTCACTGATGCTGCCAGATTCAATTTTAATTTGCCATCGAATTGCTTGTTGAACTATGTGTTCTGGAATATGAGCTTGATTGTGATTGAGTCTAAAATTCATCAGATTTAGCTGTCAAAATAAACAAGTTGGTAGCACTGTAGTGTTGCTTTAGCGATATATTTTTCGACTGAAGATAAACTTACTTTTAGTTCGCTTGCGACATCTTTATAACTCATGCCATCCAATCTAACCATTAAAAAAGCTTTTTTTTCTTTTGCTTTCAAACCCGTGAGTAACTTGTCAATTTGCTCAAGTAAGTTAAGCAACTCTAATTGCTCTTCGGGCGAAAAGTAGTCAGACTCAGGCATTGATTCGAGCATGCTTTGATAATTACGTTCAAGCACTTGCCTGCGTAATTGATCTGTCATCAAGTTACCAGCAACTTTCGTAAGCCAGGCACGAGGGCTACGCATATCATCATAAAGCATTGGCTTATTTAACAATTTTATAAACGTATCTTGCGCCAGATCCTGGGCATTATCAGCACTACTTGTTCGTTTAGCAATCCAACGAACTAACCATTCGTGGTGTTCTTGATACAGCGAGTTGAACCCAGTTCTGTTAGTGGTCTTGCTAGTCAAAATTTACAAAGTCCCGTTGCGTGGCAGGCGGACATTATAAACAATAATCATTCTCATTCAAGCTAATTTATTAGGTAAACCTTCTTAATTATTAATTGAAGTGAAATTCTTTTTAATTATCAGCCATTGCATGAGGAATACGATCAATTAAAGGTTTAAACAAATAACTCAGCATCGAACGCTCTCCATTTTTAACAAATGCTTGAACTGGCATCCCTGGCTGTAACACCAAATCTTTTAGCAGCGCTTGTTCATTGACGCGAATAGTTACTTGATAATAAGGTTGCCCAGTTCGTTGGTCGTTGACAATATCTTGTGTCAGGCTATCTATATTGCCTTTTACCTTTGGCGTGGTGCTGGTATTAAAAGCATTAAATAGCAAATCAACTTCTTGACCAAGTAAGATGCTATCAATTAGATGAACTGGTACTTTCGCATCGACAATAAGAGTTTGGCCTTTAGGCATTATTTCCATTAATAATTGTGATTGGGATACTACATCACCAAACGCATTAAGGCCTACGACTTGCCCCGCTGCTGGTGCGCGAACTTCACTATTATCCAGGCTAAATTGAGCCGTAATGATCTGCTGTTTGAAATGACTAATACTTGCTTGATTGGTAGCCATCTGTTGACTGAGATCTTGTTTGTAAGCTTTTATTGTCTGTTGTAATTGAGTGTCTTGCTCTAATAACCTGGTCTGTTGTGCTTTTAGTTCTGCTTGTGAATTTGCTGAATCAGCACTGATCTCCGCAGCTTGTGCCTGTAATTGATAAAGTTTTTCTTGTGATTGATAGCCTTTATCAACTAAAGCTTGTGTGTCTCTAAGCCAGTTTTTATATACCGCCAATTGCTGTTGCTGACTGGCAACCACATTTTGTAGGCCTAAAATTCTCGATTGCGTAGTGTGTTTGTTATTTTCTAACAGTAAGAGTTTAGCATCCTGTGTTGCTTTTCTTTGTACAAACAATTGCTGATGCAAGCGCATAGCCTCTTCGGCTTGTGGTAATGCTATTTCGGTTAGCGCTGATGAATAATGCAACTTCGGCGTTTGTGTAAACTCAGCATATAAACGTTCCTTTTCTGCCAGTGCCATATAATATTGAGTTGTTGCGGCCTCAAGCTGACTTTTAGCGACTCGGTTATCGAGGGTCACTAAAGGCTGATTTTTCTCAACCCACTGACCATTTTGCACTAACAGCTGGGCAAGCACCCCACTTTGTGGAGCTTGTATTTGTTTTTTTCTTCCAGATACAATAACTTGACCTTCAATCACAGCACCTTTATCCAGTGGTGCAAAGGCTCCCCAAAGTAAAAAAACACCCAAACTTAGTACCGTCATAATCCAGCCCCAAAGAATGTATTTACGACCTGCTATGCCGTGTTGAGCATTCATGCTATTGCCACTCCCTGTTGACTTTGTTTGGCTCTTTGCATGGCGTTTAATACGTTTTCTTTAGCGCCAAATGCCTGAACATGGCCTTTGTTTAGTAACAAAATTTTATCGCTCATAGCTAAAATATTCGCTCTGTGAGTTATGAATATCACACTACTTCCAGCTTGCTTTAACGTTTTGATTGTTGCTGCTAACGCAGCCTCACCGCTGTCGTCTAAATTCGCATTTGCTTCATCTAAAATAACCACCTTAGGATCAGCATACACTGCTCTTGCAAGACCTATGCGCTGTTTTTCGCCGCCCGATAAACCGGTTCCGGCTTCACCTAGTTGCGTTTCATATCCATTACTTAACTTGAGTATCATGTCATGGACCCCAGCCAACTTCGCGGCTTTAATCACCAAGTGATCATCCACCTCGCCAAATCGTGCAATATTTTGCGCGATACTGCCTGCAAAAAGGCTCACATTCTGTGGTAAATAACCAATAAAAGGGCCTAAGCTTTGTTTATTCCACTGAAACACATCTGCGCCATCTAAACGCACTTTACCTATACGCGGCTCCCAAATACCGCATAGCATTCTCGCAATTGATGATTTACCAGCACCTGAGGGGCCTATAATGGCCAAAATTTCTGCTGGTTCAAGATCAAAACTAATATTTTTAAGAACAGGATGCTGAGCCATTGGTGGGATTAAAGTGGCGTTCTCAATGGTTAATTTACCGCTTGGTTTAGGTAAACAAAGCCCTTCCTTTACTGATGGATATTGACATAACAAGCCATTTAAACGTTGTTGTGATTGCTTTACTGATTGCCATTGTTTAAAAGCACCAACCAATTGCTCAACTGGCGAGAGCATGCGTCCTGCCAAAATAGAGCCCGCAATCATCATTCCAGCTGTTATTTCTCCCGCAACAGCTAACCATGCGCCTGCACCTAGCATCATTGACTGTAATGCTAGTCGTAAAACTTTACTGGTTGCAGTAAGAACAGAACTTAAATTACTCGCTTCACTTTGATGGCAAATTCCAGCCCAGTGCTCTGACTGCCATCGTTCTTGTAAATTTTGCTGCATACCCATGGCTTGAGCAACTTCGGCATTATTAATGATATCGCTGGCGAGTCTGTTAGCATTTGTAGTTGCTTGTGAGGCTAAAACTAGAGACTGTTTAGCCCATAATTCATTTGCTAAAGCTAATGCAAATAACACTAAACTACCAACCAATGCGAGCGTGCCCAATAAAGGGTGAAAAAAGAACAAAATGACTAAGAAAATAGGCGCCCAAGGCGCATCAAAAAAGGCAAACACGCTACTCCCTGTCATAAACTGACGAACTTGATTAAGATCGTTAATCAGTAGTCCTGAGTTAGCGTTACCAGTTTTAAGTTGATGCTCATATAGCGCATTAAATACACGGTTGTGTAAAGTTTTATCAAATTGTTGACTAATGCTTATTAATACTCGGCTCCGGATCCACTCCAGCCCCCCCATTAATAAGAAAAATACCGCAACCATCGAAGAGATTAGCCATAAGGTGTCTAAATTTGCTGAGCTCAAAACGCGATCATAAACCTGCAACATGTAGATTGCAGGCAACAGCATTAATACATTAATGACAGCACTAAACCCTGCAACATGATAAAAACTGCGCATTTGCAGCTTTAAAGCATCTTTAAGTGGTTTACTAAGCGCTTGCGAAGCGTTCATTTAAACCTCGTTGTACGAACTGGTTTAAACAATGCTGCCGCAGTTAACAAAAACAGCCAACGCCAGTCTAAACTGCCGCCATTACCATAGCTAAGTGACTCACTGTCTTTTGCTTTTGCTTCTGCATCCACATACAAGGTTGCTAGGGCAGCAAAACGACTATTCACATCGCTATCCTTACAATTAACTGTCAATGTATAAACCCCTGTCTGTGGCGAAATAACCATACTGCCTTGCGGCTCTAGTGGCGAATCAGGTTGCCAGTCGCCAATCACTGTTTCCCCCGTTGCTTTACAGTCTGTTGCATTGAAACTGGACCAAGTCACTTCGGCTTGCTCTCCTTGCTTTATAGACCCTGGAGTTATGCTAATTGACACTGAGCCTGTCGGCTGTTGAGCACTTAAATCTACTTCAAATACAGTACCGAATTTATCATTGAGGTATTTATTACCAGAATTATCGGTGTACCCTCGATCACCATATAAGGTGGTGCCGTATAAGTTACCGTTTGCAGCTAACATAATACCGGTTGGCACTTTGCCGTCGGCATCAACATCTATCCCCGCTTTAAAAGAGTGTACATGTTCAAAACCACTTTCAACGACCACGCCATTTTCAACTTTAATATCTGCGAGGCGAATGCGATAAATGGTGCCATTCCCGGTTACTTCCCCGAATTCCGAGGGATAGGGGTTACCTTGCTTTACGCTTATAACTTCATCTTTATGGGCACCGCCCCCCATCGTTGTACCATAAAGGTAGCCATTGTCCGTAATCGCCATTGGTCCGCGGGGCTGACTGCCATCTAGGTCACTAAATGTATGCACTAACACAAAATCAGAACCATCTTTTTTTACTCTAAATACAGAGCCAAAAGGGTTACTGCCATCATAATGAGGATATTCTGTATGGATGAGGTTTTCTTTATCGGTCACAGAATATAAGTCATAGCTACCACCACAAATGCCATTATCAAATTTTGCCTCTTGCTGATTATGAACGATTATTCCTTTTGTTTTACAAGTACCTACCGACGTGGTGCCGTATAAATAACCTTGTTGGTCTTCAACCAAATAGGTGGCTATACGCGCAGCTTCACCTCTTGTCCACGGAACTTCTCCCTCGGCTAAGGTAAACTCGTGTATAATTTCAGGGCTTTGTACTGGGTCGTTACTTAAGTCCATTGCGTAGAGGGCGCCGACAATAAAATCATCATCAATCGAGAGTGTATCTAAAAATGGTGTGCCTCTGGGGTAGGCCAAATAGCCAAATAATGTATTACCACTCAACAACATACCTCCCGCACCAGTATAATAGCCATGCGGGTTATTGTTAAATCTATGCAGTTCAATCAGGGTGTTATCGGCGTCTAAGCGCATTAACCGCGAGTAAGATTCGCCGTCAGTGTCTATAAACAGTAGCCGCCCCTGCTGATCAAAAATAGGCTGAACGTTAGGTTGACTGCTAAGCTCTTCCTCACTGTTATCAAAAACAATATTTTTATTGCTGCCATCTGAGTGGACATAAAAAATGTTACCATCTAAATCAATACTATAAAGCCTATCGAGCTGTGGATGCTCAGCAAAACCCACGTATGATTTAATATCTTTAGCCAATGAAAAATAATGACCTTGCACCGGCGCCAGCCCCCACATATTTGCTGCCCTAGTGTCGTTACCAAAAATATCTACATGTCCTGTGGATGATATTCCCAGTAGTTGGTCTCGCTCAGCATTATAGATAGGGGGTGCATAGGGTTTCCCTGCCGTAGGCCAACCTTCAGGGCCACTATAATGAAGTGAAGTCAGGTAATTTACACTAACATCGTCAACCGCCGTGGTAGCAAAACAAGAAAGCGGCAAAGTGAATAAAAAAATGCAGAGTGTTTTCATAGCTAGCTCAATAAATTTTAAGTAGCACTGCAGCAAAGCTACAGTGCAGTTAGATTATGCAACGAGTTCGTATTCGACAAAGCTTGAAACACCAATAGTCTCAAGTGATGCAAAGCTAGCAGCACCAGTGTCGTTTAGGGTTAAGTCAATTCCATTGTCAGATAGTAAAGTAGTGAAGTAATCAAACTCCGCATCTTTTAAGCCATCTACAATGTTATGGGTGGTATTGTCACCAGTTGTACGGTCAATCACATTGCCGCTTGTATCAATACCGGCATTTAGGCGTTTATGGTATCTAGACCATCGAAACTAACTAACTCATCAGTGAAGCTGTATTCACCGTTAGCATCTTGAGTGATGCCGTAACCAAAGGAAATTGAGGCAATTTCACCGTAAATTGTATGAGATGGGCTAGAGAAGAAGGTGTAATCTAAGTAAGAGCCATCAGCAGCCTGAATGATAAAGCCTAGGCTGCCATCGCTTGAAGTGCCCTCTTGCACAAATTGCGTGCCAGAGAATGTGCCAAAGCTCCCCCAAAAACCTAAATCTACAATAGGATTTGGATTTTCAGTACCAGCGAAACTACCAATGCTTTCATCGTAAGTTGTATCAGTAAAAAACTCACTTGCGTAGGTGAAAAAGTCATTTAAACTGCCGTAGCTATAATTTGCACCATATGAAACTTGTATAGACATAATATTTCCTTTTCTGTTTTTGTAATGACCTAGAGGTCTGAAATAGTCATATCAATTGCGCGCCAGATTGATATGACTGGGTTAATTAGCAAAACTGGTTGCTAATTTAGCTTTTAATTTTGTTACGAAAGCGTCTACCAACTAATAAGCCAAGAGCCAAGATTAGACTGCCAAATGCCCCACCACTGCTGCTATTATCTTCTGGTTCAGGCTCTGGTTCTGGTTCTGGTGCAGGATTAACTAAAATATCCAAAGTTTGAACATAGTCAGTTTGGTCGTTATCTTGGCAAGTTAGAATGTATGATTTGTTGCCATCAGTGCTTGGCTCGATAGTTTCGGTACCACTGGTTTCTTTTGTACCTTCCCAGTCACCACTAGCCGTACATTGGCTTAAGTTAGATGTTTGCCAATTTAACTCTACGCTTTCTCCTAAGGTGATTTCGGTAACTGAAGAAGTAAAGTTCAGCTCTGGTTTTGGATTTACAACCACATTAACTAACTGAACATGTGTTTTTTGGTCAGTGTCTTGGCAACTTAATAAATAAGATTTTTCACCTTCAGAGCTTGGCTCAATTGATTCAGTACCACTGGTTTCTTTTGCACCTTGCCAATCGCCACTGGCAGTACATTGGCTTAAGTTGGTTGACTGCCAGTTGACTTCAACACTCTCTCCTAAAGTTATTTCAGTGGTTTGAGTATTAAACTCCAAGGCATGCTCTTTTACAGTGAATTGATATACGCTTCCTGTGTCGTTTACCGCGTCGCCATTGGTGGCACCGTAAATAATTTGTTCGCCATTCTCTCGCGCACCAGCAGTTAAACCTACTGGTAAAGGTGAGGCTTGATCTGCAAAGTGGAGGACAAGCTGAAAATTGTCTTGCTCTTTATCAAGGTCACGTGCGTCTGTACTTAGATTAATACGAAATAGCACACCTGAATTATCGTCACTGCCTCCGGCGGTTGTTGTACCATAAATATTTCCATCTGCTGCAACTACAAGTGGACCCGCTGGCGTTTTACCATTTAGGTTTGTTTCTGCTTCATCTTGTTCCGAACCAAATGTATGTAACACGGTAAATGCGTCTAAATTGGTTTTGTGGGCACGCCATACTGTTTTAGCTGACGTTCCGTATAACCAATCACCACTTTCTACTAACGAGTTGGTTGCTAAGGTATGGTCATCGATAAGACCATGTAGGTTATTAGAAAAGGTTTTTAAAATTTGTACTTCTGAGCTGCCATCCGTTTTAACATTGGTTAAATCTAGCTTAAACAGAGTGCCGCTTGGGAAGTCGCCATCTTCTAAGCCTTCGGTACTGCCTGCTCCGTCAGACTTTGAAGATTTATGTGCAAGGCCATAAATCGCATTATCTTGTTCACTGTATATCAGTGAGGCAGGCGCTTCACCTTTAGTAAAAATATTGCCTTGTTTATATTCATCACGGCTAAAGTCAATCAGTACAGCGATTTCACCTTCACTATTAAGGCGCAGTAATGCACTATAATCACTACCTCGTTCATAAGCGGCAAAATAGATGTTGTCTTGTGCATCTATCGTCATCAAGCCTTGTACTCGGAAGTCTCCCCCATTAATACTAGAGAGATCCAAATGCGATAGTGCATCCTCTATTACTTCGCCTTCACTCCATTTGAATAATGTTCTGTTTGCGCCACCGTAAACAACTCCCTGACTATCAACCACGGTATTCGTTACAAAGGCTAGCGTGTCGTTATTTACTTCGTTTATATATGTGGTGTAGTCGGTTAACTCGCCTTCGGTTAATTGGGGAGTGAAGCTATAAATACCCGACTGCGTTAGCGTGGCAAAGTCACTACCACCACCAGAAAGAAAAGTACCTATTAATTTACCATTATGGGTATTTAATGTTGGTGGTTTTGCAGGCATCATGCCTTTATCGCCGCCCATCATAATGGTCGGCGGTGTACCAAATGCATGTAATTGTTGTAGGTTAATTTCAGCGGCACTTGCAAGATTTGCGCTAAACAATGCACTGGTAATAAGGGCTAGCTTAAAGGTATGTCGCATTTTTATTCCTTTATTATTTAAAATGTTGCGGTTAATTGAGCAGTGGCGGTGCGCCCAGGCGCAATCCAATATGAAGTACCATTTGCTTCGGCATAATTGAGATCGGTCAGGTTGTCGACCGACATACGTAATTTAAACTGTGATGTGAATTGATATTCCAACCAAAAGTCATAAACTTGCCAGTCAACAACGTCTTCATAAGCGCTGCCACCACGACCGTCGTTATCTTCGTAACGCATTCGAGCGCCTAACTTTAAAGTGTCTTCAAATAACTTTAAGCCTAGGGTCAATGCACCACTGTGTTTTGGTGGAGGGATATAGTTCAAGCTTCCCGATCCAGCTTGACCCATACTTGTTTCTGGATAACCTACTTGGCTGCCTAGAGGAAATGGATCATAGCCTCCCTTGCCAAGGCCAACATTCATTTTGGTGTAATTAAGCTCAGCAAATAGCCTTTTTGATTCATAATCAGCTTGCAGTTCAAGGCCATCAAAACGGATTTCATCTTGTAAATTGACATAACTCAATGTCATTCCATTGTCATCAATAGAAGTAGGTCTCATCACGCGACCTTGGACAATAAAGTTATCGATGGTATTTTCGAACCATGCTGTTTTAATGAATAAATCGTGGCCTTTGGCTATATCAAGCAACTCAAAATTAAGACCAATTTCATTATTCCAAGCTTCTTCAGCTTCAAGTCCAGGGTTTGGGTAAAAAGGGAAAGAGTTACCAACATGAGCACCAAATAATAAGGTCTCTGTGATTTCAGGCGGCCTGACTGCCTGAGCTGAACTTAAGTAGCCTTGTATTTTATCGTTAAAGCGATAGGCTAAACGCATATTTGGTGAAAGGTAATTTTCATGCCGGTCAACGTCAAAGTCGGTATAGATCAAAGTGCGACTAGGCGAAACTCCGGGAGGGTTAAGAATGTAACCAGAGTATATTTCTCCACCTCCTTGCAGTGAAAATTGCTCATAGCGCAAACCTGATTCAAAAGAAAAATGCTCGCCGTATTGCCATTCTGCTTGAATATAAGCACTGCCTAGAGAGCGATCACCTTCAGGGGTTGCACCTGTAAACCAAGATGGGTCGCCAGTTCCTGGCGTTTGCTGTATTGCTTGAGGCTCTGTCCAGTCTTTAAAATACTCGCCGCCTAAAGTAACTAATAACAATGACTCATGTTGTGTTAACCAATCATGCTTGAGACTAAAAAAGGCAAGATTATCAACAACCATACCTAGGGTGTTGGTTTCATATTGCAATTTAAACTCGCCGTAGGGATTGCTGCTTTCTCCCATTTCATAAACATGCTGACGCATTTGAGTGCGGTTGTAATAAACACTGGCATTAAGATTGAGGTAATTTGAGTTTGCAGCCCATGTGTAATCTAATTTAATCGTATCGTTATTAAGTGAACTGCTACTTTCGGGCTCTGCATCTACTGATGTCGTTGAGCCTTCTTCAAAGTTGCCATAAAAGCCGATATAACTAAGTTTTACTGACTGCTCTTTATTTATTGTGTAATCAGCTTTGAGTAATGACGACCAGTTATCTTGCTCGGTAAAGTTACTCATTGCGCTAAAGTAATTACTAGAATCAGCATTACCACCATGTTGGCATTATAGCTTAAAACGGCCAACATTCTTATGCCCTACCGCAGCAACAAGTTCTAGATCTTTTCCCACACGCACAGTAGACGCTAATAAGCCTTGCATGTGATAGGCATTGTTGCCAGATGAAATGGCTAGCTTAGTACCATGATCTTTACCGGGAGCCGCCAAATCATCAAATTCAAGCGTTTTAAAATTTACAACACCAGCAATCGCGCCAGCACCACCACTTTCACCTACCGGTCCTTTCGCAATTTCGACACTCGACAGTAATTGAGGATCTAAATAAACCATCCCATTGGCACCATGACCACTTCGTTTGAAGTTCTGCCTAGCTCCGTCAATCATCACATTAACTCGACCAAAATCTTGTAAGCCACGAACATTTACTGCAACCCCAGGCTCCTGCCGAGTTTGGGAAGTGGTAACACCTGAAACGTTATAGAAAATATCTGATGTATCACGTGGGGCAATACGTTGAAGCTGAGCTTGATCAAGTTGAGTATTTGAAGAGGCTGATTGATAAATTTCTATACGCTTATTAGATGTAGCCTGAACTTCTAAGGTATCGAGTAAAATATCACCATTTGATTGGGCTAAGAGTACACGTATAACATAACTTCCATTAGCCGTTTTCTCGGCATACAAGCCAGTCCCTAAGAGAAGCTGTTGGAATCCTGTATCAAGTTCGAATTCCCCTTTTAGACCAGTTGATTGCAGATCGCCAACTTGCTTAGGATCAAACTGCAGCAAGATGCCTGTTTGGAGGGCAAATGTATTAAGTGCTTCAGCCAAACTACCTTGCGGTATATCAAGTTGGTGGGCTTGATCCGCTAACACCTTTGCAGAAAATGTAAATTGCAAGCATAGCAAGACTGTAAAAATTAAACGCGATAAGCGGCCTTTTAACATAAATAGTTCTCATTATTTTTTAGAGCTATTAATAGGACGCAGCAAAATCAAAAAGCAGTAATAAAATTTATTAAATAATGAAAATAATTTTATAACTTATTTTATTTCAATGAGATATATTCAAAATACTTAGCGACAGAGGTATGGGTCACCGCGGGTTCTGACGCTATCATCTGTAGCGCCATAGCAATATTGTCTGTTGGGTAAACACCTGAAACTCGGATATGTTCAAGTGCGGATTGGTTGTAAATAAACACGCCTTGATAATGAGGCTCAAGCAAACTTAATAACCTAGCTAAACTCATATTATTAGCAACTAACCTATTATTTAACCATGCTAATTCTATATCGGGGTTTGCAGCTGTTGGCCCAATGAGGTGACTATTAGCCACTGACATTGCTTGACCTTCCTTACCTACGACACATTTTTGAGCAGGTAAATAGCACAGCTCTACTTTTGATTCACTCACAACGACAAAGGTATCTTGTTCGTGGCGTTTAACAGTAAATTGTGTCCCCAAGGCTGTTGCCGTTGCTTTATCTGTCTCCACCACTAATGACCAACTTGAATTAGTTTTTGCCACTAAATGTATCTCTCCCTGATTCAACTTAATCAATCGTTGCTTAGAACTAAATTCTATATCCACTTGGGTTTGCGCGTTGAGAGTCAGTATGGAGCCATCTTTAAGCTCAACAGTTTTTTGCTCCCCTTTTAGAGTGTAATAATCAGAACTGATTCCTGTTAGACCTACATGACTGGCTATGAGACCAAACCCGACAAAAAGTGCCGATAAAACGACCGATTTAGCAAAATGATTAGACTTAGGCTTATCTTTATCTAGTACCCTATTGAGGATTTTCGAATCAAAATGGCTGTTATCAGTGCTGTCAAATTCGCGCCACAGTGCTTGCAATTCTGAGTAAGCTTTTTGATTTTCAGGATTGGCTTTGAGCCACTGACTATGGGCTTGAATATCAGCATCGGTGAAGTTGTCAGAATTGAGTAAGACACACCAATTTGCGGCTTGTTCAAGCTTAGATTTGTAGTCTGGGTACTGTACGGACATTATGGCTTAATCGAGTAATTGACTGTGACAATGAAGCAATGTTTGAGCGATATATTTTTGCACCATACTCACCGATATATTCAGTTCCTGAGCAATTTCTTGATACTTCAGACCATCTAACCTTGCCATTAAGAATGCGCGCCTTGGTTTATCTGCTAACCCTTCAAGTAAGCGCGATAACGCCTCTAGTTTTTGAATCATTTCATGCACTTCTTCACACGAAGGGGCATATTCTTGTGAAGACTCTAACTGAGCTTCAAGGTAGGCTTGCTCAATGCGTTTACGTCTTGCTTTATCGATAATTAAACGATTTGCAATTGTAGCAAGGTAAGCACGGGGTTCTTTCACTTCAAATAAATCAATTGACGAAGTCAGAGCACGAATAAATGTGTCTTGTGAAAGGTCTTGTGCATCATGATGGCAATGAAGGTTAAGTTTCTTCTGTAAAAACCTTAATAACCAAAATTGATTGTCGCGAACAAATAGATCCATACCGGTGTAATTAAGCACTGCGGTTCCCTACCAACAACGGCAAATGATAACAATTATCATTACCGTATCATTGTTATTTATTCAAGGCAAGTTTGTTGTTTAAAATATGATAATTACTACTTTTGGCTAATCTCTTTTCAAAACATTCCATTCAATCAGAGAATTACAACGAATCGCTTAAGGCAAATGCCCGCCGTCGACAAAAAATTTTAATTTTTATTACGGGAAAATGATTTTGGTGCGTCTTATTAAATATGACGTTTATTTTTTTCGCCATTTTTGTCAGTTGGCTGGAGTAGGTTTAATGAAATTTGGAGTAGTGCTTTTTGTGGCTCTTGTTGGCTTTTTTTCCGGGCATAGTTATTCATCTGAGCAAGACCCAGTAAATGAAATAGTAAGCCAAGTAACTAAATTAGATAACCCACAATTAGCCGATAGCGCAGCTTTTGTTAGTCATGATCTGTCGCCTTGGGGTATGTATTTAGCGGCCGATGTGATTGTTAAAACCGTTATGATTGGCCTACTACTAGCTTCAATTGTGTGTTGGGGTATTTTTATCGCGAAGCTTATTTATCTTAATAAAAGTAAACGTGAAGGCAGGGCTTTATTAGTCAAACTATTAAATAGTCATAACTTAAAAATGGCAGAACAAGGTTTAACTCAAGAGCCAAGTACGGCAAAACTATTAATTCAAGCTTGCCTACATGAGCTTAACTTAAGTAGTAATAACGCAACGACAAGTGATGCATTAAAAGAGCGTGTTGCAGCTCGATTAGATAGGGTAAAAGCCGAGCTATCTGCAGATATGAACAAAGGAACGGGGATTTTAGCAACCATTGGTTCTGTTGCTCCATTTGTTGGTTTGTTTGGTACTGTTTGGGGGATTATGAATAGCTTTATTAGCATCGCCAAAACACAAACAACCAACCTTGCTGTTGTCGCGCCAGGCATAGCTGAAGCATTACTTGCAACAGCTCTTGGTTTAGTTGCAGCAATACCCGCAGTTGTAATGTACAACTATTTTTCACGCTCTATAACAGCCTATAAATCGCAATTATTAGACACTGTGACTGTCATAATGACAATCCTTAGCCGAGATTTATCAGCAAAAGATTCTCAAGCAAAACCACTAGAGCAGTTAATTGACTATCAGCAAATCAAAGCTGCAGGGAAATAAAGCCGTGTCTTTTAACTTACAACAAGATGATGAAGAACTAGTTGAACAACATGACATTAATGTCACGCCGTTTATTGATGTTATGTTGGTTTTACTGATTATTTTTATGGTTGCTGCACCATTAGCAACAGTTAGCGTGCCTGTTGAACTACCCAGTATTGATTCTGAAACGAAAGCCTCTGAACAAAAACCAACTTACCTTACATTACAAAAAGATTTGTCTTTGGTTATTGGTGAAAAGCAGTCTGTCGCGAAAACCGAACTAGTTGAAGCGTTATTGCAGCAAAAAATCACTCATGAGCACGCAATTTTGATCCGCGCAGATCGCAGTGTGGATTACGGGGACTTTGTTGATTTGCTGAATATTCTTTCTAAAGCAGGCTATAAGAACATTGCGTTAGTTGGGCTAGAAAAAACACAAGCGAGTCAGCAGTAATGAGCATGATAGCTGGCCAGCCAACGCTTAGAACAGGCTATCGTAAATTACAGTTACTCTGTGTTTCAACAGTATTAGTTGTTCATCTATTGGTTGCAGCTTACTTTATTATGAGCCCAGCAGTTGCAATAACACAAACTGCAAATGCCGCAATGCCTGATGCCGTCGTCATTAGTATGGTAGCCGCACCTAAAGTACCCAAAAATGCACTACCTGAGGGGCCTGAACAACAGATGGCAAGTCAATCCTCAGCTGAGAGTAAGCCTAAACCCAAACCAAAAGAACAGCCTAAAGTCGAGCAACCAGAGCTTATCGCCAAGCAGTCTGAAATTAAAATTACAAAGCCTAAAGTAACTAAAAAACCCAAAGTAGCTAAAGTTGAAAAAGTGCAAGAAACAGCTGTTGATGACGCTAAGCCTGTTAAAGAGAAAGTTGAACAGACAAAACAAAATTCCCAGAACGACAGCGCTGTTGCACAGACAACTGCACCAAAATCAATTGATGCAGCCCCAGCAGAACAGCGTACAGGCCCAGTAAGTAATGTATTTAGCAAGCAACAAGCTGAGGCTAAGCAGCGCTGGCAAATGCAATTATCAGCTCACCTTGAAAGACGTAAACGCTATCCTCGAATGGCAAAACTGAAACGTCAGCAAGGCGTACCTTGGGTCAAATTTACAATGGATCGAGAAGGCCAAGTAATTGCAGTCTCTTTATTTAGAGCAAGCGGTGTGTCATCCCTTGATGAAGAGGTACTTGCTCTGGTCAAACGTGCAGAACCATTACCCTTACCCCCAGACGAAATAGCAGGTACTACATTAACGCTCACCTTACCTGTTGAATTTTTTATAAATTAAATATTAGCTACACGGAGTTAATCATGTCTTCATTGGATATGGAAACAATTAAAGAGAACACTTTAACAGCCCAGTTTAAAGCAGAAACATCTTCTATTCATGATGGTTTAGATAAAGCGATTATGACTAAAAGGCCTTTTTCAAGCATTGAACGCTATGCATTGTTTTTACAAGTACAGCTAGCATTTCATATTACGGTCGCCCCTTTATATCATGATAAGAGGTTTCAAGATTGCATTGCAGGGCTTGCAGGTATGCAGCGCTTAGATGCTGTGTACGATGATTTATGCGATTTATTATTTAAGCAGCAGGCCGATGAAATTCGTAAGCAATACGCTGATAAGCACACATTCTCATTTGAACAAGGCTTAGCGTGGTTGTATGTAGTTGAAGGCTCAAATCTCGGTGCAGAATATTTATTAAAAGCCGCCAAACGTATTGATTTATCAGAGACATTTGGCGCTAGACATTTAGCACCAGCCGAGCAAGGCCGCGGTGCTGCATGGCAACAGTTTTCTAATTCAATCAATAAAATAGAGCTTGATGATTTACAAAGAAAAAATGCGCTTATTGCTGCTCAACAAGCATTTTCGTTTGTTCGTGAGCTAGTCGATAAAACATTTGCATAAGCCAAAAATAAAAATGAGCAGCAACAAAATAAAAAACGCACACGGAATGACTGAAGGTTCCAAAGTACTGAAAGTACTATTCTTTCTCACAGGTTTAATTTTTACAGGGCTTGGAATTATAGGTGCGATTCTACCCGTGATGCCTACGACTGTTTTTTTAATTGTTGCTGTTTATTGCTTTGGGCGCTCCTCATCGCGGTTCGAAGCCTGGCTTTTAAATCATCGCCATTACGGACCAACATTAAGAAACTGGCAACAATATGGCGCGATTTCGCGTAAAGTTAAATGTATTGCCTGTGTGGGGATGGCAATAGGCTTCATATTATTTTATCTTGGTGCGTCACCAGCGTGGCCGCTTACAACAACAGTCGCTTTGTTTATACTATTGTCAGCTTGGTATGTCTTATCAAATTCGGTTGCAAATGAGTAAGAAACTCACGTTAGCTGTTTAAAGTTACAGCTAATACTAATCTGCAATAATACTTAATCATTTTAAGGGATTAAACCCACGATCTGCGTTAAAAATTTCTGCTTTACGAGCGCATGGATGCAGAAGGTAGAGCAATCAAGAGGCAATTGCCGAGCACAACTGAATAACGAAATTTTTGCCTTGTTATCAACGAGGTTTTATTGCCTCAAAATAGACCACTTTATTAAGCGAATTGGTATAATTCGATATCGTAAAATTGTGTTTATTTTTAAATTGCTCTTTGAATGAAACATAAACTAATTTTCTTCTAACCATTGAGTGATATCAGTAATAAGCTGGGTAAGTATTTGCTCTATTTCTATAATAGTTTTCTCAAGGTTTAAATTGCCTTGGCTCGCTTTTTTTTCAACGTCAGCGAATAAACTTCTCAAGTGACTGGCACTTATTTCTCCGCACATCCCCTTTAAGGCATGTGCAACCTGACGAACTTGCTCACTATCTTTAGCATTAATTTGGCTTTGCAATTCTTTAAGCCTTAGCGGCGCTTTAGTAATGAACATCTCGCATATTTTGATTAATAAGGCTTCTTTATTTAAAAGTCTAACCAATGCTTGCTCACGATCCCAAAGAGGCTCTAAATTACTTTGTTCAGTACTTAGCGAATCTCCCTCGTAATTCGATAAAGACCACTTAACAACTTTTGACTGAACTTCGTGAGCTTGGATAGGTTTACTAACATAATCACTCATTCCAACTGCAATACACTTTTCCTTCTCACCAGCCATAGCACTTGCCGTCATTGCTATGATGGGAATTTGTGCATAGTACTGACCAGCCTCTGCGGCTCGGATTTTTTCACACACTTCATAACCATTGAGAACCGGCATTTGGCAGTCCATTAAAATACAATGAATAACTTCGTTACTCGCTTTAGAATTTAATAAAATTTCCAGCGCTTCTTGACCATTTTGAGCAGTAATAACCTCTATAGGCAATCCATCTAAGGCGCCAAGTGCAACTTCAATATTTATATCATTGTCATCCACAATTAATATTCGGCAGCCTTTAAGTTGGGTTAAAACATCTGCTGTTATGTCATTTTCTGTCGTTCTGTTTTCACTCAGCAAATAAAGTGGCTCATTTTCTGATACTTCAAAACCTGCAACTCTCAATAAATTAGTTTGTGTAATTGGTTTATTAAGGGATGTAACTTTTGTAACGAGCGCCTTTGGAAGGGGGTTAGCTGGTAGATGCAGTAAAATTATACGGCCTTGTTCTAATGTATTCGCGAGGCTATTTACCAGTGATTGAGGGTTTATCGCTTGAATACTTTCATAATCAATAAAAACATAATCAACATTGCTTGTATGTTCATCAGCAAGTGTGTTTATGTCGCTAACTTTAACATCAGCCCCATATACTTTTAGTAACTTTTGCATCACATCATGGCATTGCGAGTTGTTACTAATCAATAAAATACGTTTATGATTATAATAGTCTGAAACATCTGGTTTTGGGGCTTGGCTACTCCCAACTTTAATGTAAAAGCTAAATGCGCTCCCTTCATTAATTGCAGAATTAACTGCAATATCACCATTCATTATATTACACAGCTGTTTGCATATTGATAAACCAAGCCCTGTTCCGCCATAGTTGTCGGCTATAGAACTATTAGCTTGTTGAAATGCATCAAATAAATGACGTTGAGTATTTAACTCTATTCCTATCCCCGTATCTTGCACGGTAATTTTTAAGGTATGCTCTGTATTAGAAACCTGCTCAGATGATGCCGTTACTTTGATAAAGCCTTGCTCTGTAAACTTAATCGCATTACTAATCAAATTATTAATGATCTGAGTAAGCCTAAGAGGATCAGTCTTAACTTCGTAACAAGCCAGCCCGCTCGTATCTAAATAAACATCAAGACCTTTATCAAAAGCCCTCACAGAGCATGACTCGACTAAACTTTCGATCAGTAATTGAGGTTTGATTTTTTGAATGTTTAAATCGAGTTTACCCGACTCAATTTTAGATAAATCTAAAATATCATTTATTAATAGCCTTAAATTTGAAGCACTTAACTCCATCATATCTACAAGCTTACGGGCATTATCGGGCAATGTTTGACGTTTTAAAATATTCAACGTGCCAATCACTCCATTTAATGGCGTGCGTAGTTCATGACTGATATTAGATATAAATGCGCTTTTGATATCGCTGTGCTTTATTGCTTCATCTTTAGCTTCAGCAAGTGCTTGAGTTCTTTGCCTTACTTTTGCCTCAAGCTCCGAATTTAAACGTTTAACTTTATTCGCAGCTTCTTGTTCTTTGCTAATATCTCTAATAATCAATGCAACCCCGATTAAAACGCGCTGATCCGAAAAAACAGGGCTGACCGAAATAGCGAAATAATTCACCACACCGTTTTCAGAAATACTGCATTCATCTTTGATTTGTGTTTTTGAGTTTTGAATATCCGCAATGTAATCAGGAATAGGTAATCGGGCCAAAAAATCAATATCTTTACTCGCTTTTCCTATCGACATCGAACTTGCCAACATTAATAGGTTTTCAGCTGTTTTATTTAAACTTGTCAATTTACCTTCTAGATTTAAACCAACAATGGCATCTATCGACCCTTCAACGATAGCTGACGCTTCTCTTCTAGCCTCTGCTAGTAACTGGCTCCGGTTTGCGTTTCGGTAAAACGTTAACAGTAATACCCCCGTAAAAAGAATTATCAAAATTAATAAGCTATAGGTCATGACCCGCTTTTCATTTATTACTTTATCAACGTATTGCTTAGCCACTAAAAGATTAAAATTGATAAAGCCATAACTTTTACCTGGTCTTGTTTGTACTTTTTCTGAATGAACATAAAACTGCTGAGTTGTTGGTGAAGTTGCAGTGACTAAATATAGCCCTTGGTGCTGAACAGGCTGATCGTACACTGACTGCCATGTAATAGACGGATCTAAGTCTCTCGTGAATTGATACCCTTCATAAGGGTGATAAATAAAATCTCCCTCTGAACTGCTGATCACTAACTGAGAATAATCAAAAATAGTTTCTTTTAGCTTCTGTATTAATGGGGTGGCATTTACATTCATGATTAAAAAAGCAAATCGCTTTCCTTTATCACTGTATATGGGTATAGAAAAACGCAACATGGGTTTGTAAGGAAACACTACCTCGCCAAACTCTTTGTTTAGCGACATAGGCGACATGTATATTTGGTTCACTTCTAATAATGAACTTGGCAAAAAATAAGGTTCTGCGCTTTTCGCTTGTAAAGAATAGTCAGGTACAGCTTCTACTGAAGCGCCAACACGTTGCACACGAATTAACTCTTTTCCTTCTGCGCTCACAGCTATTATGCGCAGCTGTTCAACCGCAAGGTTGTTCTCCATAAAGCCTATAAAAATGGTTTCAAGCCGCTCCTTCCATTGCTGATAGGTTGTACCATCGTAGGGGTCAATTCCATCATTAAAATGAGCCCGAGGTAGGCCAGCTATAGGGGGCGTTGAATATAAAAATCGTAAATCAGATTTCGACTGCAATATTGAAGATGTGAGTATTTTCTTTAAACGCTGGTTTGTCTCTGTAAACTCTTGATCAATTGAGTTTAACGCATCCCGTTTAACATGCCCCTCGAAAAAGTAGACTGCGATGGCAGCAAAAACGCTAAAAATTAATGAAACAAATAACAAAAACGTTTTAGATGACATTGTGCTTTTATTATCTATATTGAGACTGTTCACATTGCTTCCTTGTTAGTTTATTGGTGATGCTGAGAGCACCACTTAACCAAAACACGTTTTAAGTTTTCGAACTTAATTGGCTTGCCAATAAAGTCGTTCATACCCGCTTCAAAGCATCGCTGTTTGTCTGCTGCAAGCACATTTGCGGTTAATGCCACTATGGGTGTGTGCTTATAGGCAGGTAGTTTTCTAATTTTCAATGTTGCCTCAGGGACACCCAATACCGGCATTTGCATATCCATAAAAATAATATCAAACGCCCCTATTTCACATTGTGCTATGGCCTGTTCCCCATCATCAGCTAAACTGATCGACTTTATATTAAACTCAGCCAGCATAGACTCGATTACCACTTGGTTAATATCATTGTCTTCAACCACCAGTGCAGTTACATGGGAAAAATCAATGGACTTTTCGCTACTCTCTTCCAGAAGGCTTTCACTAATAGCAGGGGTTATGAATGTTCGGGTAACATTAAGCTCAAAATAAAACATAGAGCCTTTATCAGGTTCACTTTCTACTTTTAATGACGAATTCATCAAATGTAACAACTTGCTTGAGATAGTCAGGCCAAGCCCAGTGCCACCGAAGCGACGAGTAATAGAAGCATCTGCTTGAGAGAAAGCGTCAAACAAAGAATCTAGCTGTTCATTGGCAATGCCAATACCCGTGTCAGATACACTAAAAGTTACTTTAAACTCATCATTCACTACTTCTTCAATAATGACGTTGAGTAACACGCTACCACGATGAGTGAACTTAATTGCATTGCCTAATAAATTAATGAGTACTTGTTTGAGCCGAGTTTCATCACCTAAAAATATAAAGTCGGTGAGCTCTGGCGTTGTCGTAATAAATAACTCAATACCTTTATTTTCAGCTTGTTGCGAAAATAAATGCGTTAACTCGTTCAACAAGGAGCTTAATTCAATTGGACCTGACTCAAGCTCTACTTTAGCAGCCTCAATTTTACTCAAATCTAAAATATCGTTAATAATAACCAGTAAACTTGCACCTGATGATTTAATGATATTGAGCATCTTTGCTTGCTCTGCCGATAATGGTGTGCGACTTAGCTGCCGAGCCATACCTAAAACACCATTCATAGGAGTTCTGATCTCATGACTCATATTTGCTAAGAATTCAGATTTTACTTTCGCTGTACGCTCAGCTGATTGCTTTGCATCTGCAAGGTCTTTACTTAAAACCCTGAATCGTTCTGCTGCATTCGCTAAAACACCAATTTCATCTTTGCGATTTAAATCATAAATTTTGGCCGAAAGGTCACCACTCAAAAAGTATTTAAAACTAACGGTAAGGCGCTTAATTGCATGCGAAATTTGCAAATGAAACGCAATTGCAAAAGCCACAATATAAATAACAACACCGATCGCAAGGAGCTTTAAAATACGCTCAGAATTTGAAACTGTTTTTTCAGCCTCCGATTTAATTTGTTTTAATCTCGATAAAGAAAGCTCTCTTAGCTGGTTTGATAAGGTACTAAATTCGATAGCATCACCTGCCATAACCACATTGACTAAACTTAAGTAATGACGGTTAGCTTGAATACTTTTAGAGAATTGCTGCTGATAATTAGCAGTAAACTGGGACATTTTATCGAATGTTATCGCAGGACCTTGAAGCACTTGTAGTTTTTGATTAAGCAAGCGCAGTGTAGTATTCACTTTAGCCCTTTTTGAATAGTCTTTCTTCGATAAAAATTGATACGCATCATGATGCATTGAATGCCATAGATTAGTGAGCTCTGCGATACTTAATTTATCTTCTGTATTGATGCTCTTTGATTTCAACTTTTCAAGTTCTGCTATCGCATTAGTGTAGATACTTGGTAACACCTGATAGATTAAATGTGCCCTGACCTCATAGCGTTTTGTAAGTACTGCTAGGTTCTCATCGTATCGACTCAAAAGCTCAGACATCGAATCTAAGTAAACCTGACTGTTTGCTTCATTTTGATTAAAATTTATATTACCTAAACGTTTTTTTATACTTTGAAAGTTATCTTCTATTTTATTAAAAACAGACTTACTCCCTGAGTTGCCGTACACAGAAATATCACGCTGCATCTCTACAATGTCTTTATTTATTCTTAAGATACTCACCGCATAATTACTGATACGGCTAATCTCTATAAATGCCGTTTCTATGGTTTTTAATCGCTTATCCATTACAAAAAAACTAGCACTCAATGCTAATAATAATAGCAGCAGCGCCAGCGACATCTTTGCAGCAATTGATTTAGAAAAGATGTTAAGCAATCTAAGCCCTTATGAATTTAACAATTCAAACCATTTATCTAAGCTGTAATCGTAATTAGGCATCACAGTATTCCATACTGCGATATTTGAAAATCGCTGAATATAGCTACCACCATCACGCTTTTGACCCGCTTTTACAGATACCTTTTCATCGGTACCGCGTAAATCTACAACGGCTTCTTTACCCTCATACCAATAACTCCACTCCGGCTTTGACATTAAGGGCTGGCTTCGCTCTGGGTTTGAAATGTAGTACCCTTGCCTTGCGATAAAAGCTCCTGGATAACCAGATAACCACCAATTCATATAATCGTATGCTGCATCTTTTACATGCCCTTGTGTATTGGCTGATAAGCACATAACACCATGCCAAGCTCGGTAGCCTTCTTTTGGAGATGCATAAACCACGGGAATGCCTGCTCCACGACAAGCACTCACCCCTGGCGAGAACATACTTTGGATGTTTACTCGTTTTGTTTTCATAAAGTCCACCGATTGTGGAACCGATGTCCAAAAGCCAGAAAAATGCCCTTGTCGTTTTTTTTCTAATAAAATAGCAAAAAGTTGATCAATTTCGGCAATACTCATATCGCCCATGTCATTAAAAGTCATTAGTCCCTGACCCTGCGCAGCAAGGTCGCATCAAAGATACCTATTGTAGGGGCGTTTACTAGCGCAACTTTTCCTTTGTGTTTTTCATCAAGTAACCAAGCCCATGATTCAGTTTGATAAGGGATCCCTTGCTCTATCACTTGGGTGTTGTATCCGAATGAGTCAACATTATGAACATAAGGCATAAAGCTAATTGCTTTGCTCGGAGTTTGCGATAGCGTACCGTCGTCTTGAACATAAAGCAGTTTATTAGGAGAGTCGCCCGCGCCAAGCTTAGCTTCAGGGACTATTTTTCCGGTTTTTGTTAATGGGTTTATTTCATCCCAATAAACAAGTCTATCTATATCAATAGGCTGAATTGCCCCCGCTTGCCATAAAATATTAATTGAGTCTGACCATTGTTCGTACAAATCAAATGAACTTGGATTTGCTGCTGCTTTTTGTAAAACGGCGGCGCTTCCCATTGGCGTAAACTCTAGGTTAATGCCTAATTCACGCATTGCCCTGCTTCTGAGTTCTTCTTGCAATGTAACATGTGTGCCAAGCACCCTTAATGTGACTTTATTTTTAGCAAAAACATAAGGTGCTTTAAATGCAAGAGTAGAGACGGCCGCGCCAGCTCCTAAACCTTTAAGAAAACGCCGACGGTCAACTGAGTTAGTCATTTGAAGTTCCAACGAATTTATAGTTTTTAAAGTGTAGAATAAATTTCAAAAATTGATTCAAAAGACATAAAAAAGATGAACTTAAGCTCAAACATACTGGTCGTTATTGTGCAACGAAGGTAAAAGCAATTGCGTTAGGCTTTCATAATTCATTGGCTTACCAAGCAAATAGCCTTGCCCAGTGGCACAGCCCAACTCATCTAGTTTGTTTTTTTGCTCAGCCGTTTCTATTCCTTCAGCAACAATTTGAAGATTAAGAGAGTGCGCAAGTTCAATAATCGTTGAAACAATATCAAGCGCTTGCGAATCAGTTAGCATATCACGTACAAAGGACTGATCTATTTTCAATACATTTAAAGGAAACAGCCTTAGATACGACAAGCTAGAATACCCTGTACCAAAATCATCAAGGGCAATACTTACTTTCATATTGGCAATTAATTTAAGTTGGTTGACCGCATACTCATAGTTTTCAATTAGCGCTGACTCTGTCACTTCTAACTCTAAATATTTACTCGGTAGCTGAGTTTTCTCTAGAATCATCGCGACTGTGTCTACAAGTTTTGAGTCGGTAAACTGTTTAGCGGAAATATTTACGGCCACTTTTGTCGGCACACCTGCATCTAACCAGCGTTTTGCACTAATACAGCTTTTTTCTAAAACTTGCTCGCCTAACCTAAAAATTAAGCCCGTTTCTTCAGCATACTCAATAAAATTCAGTGGTGATATAAACCCGCCCTCATCATCACTTAAACGAACTAAACTTTCTACGCCAACCATTTCGCCACTACGTAAATCGTATTTAGGTTGATAGTGCACATCAAGGGCGTTATTTTCGAGGGCTTTTCTTAACTTATTACCTACATCAAGGCGTTTATTCATTTCAACCTGTAAGTCTGTGCTGAAATAGCAATAACTATTTGCCGCTTCGTTCTTTGCCTTATACATAGCGGAGTCTGCATGGCGAAGCATTTCTTCAACACAATTAGCATCATCAGGGTAAACACTTATGCCTAAGCTTGCAGAAAGAATATGTTGTTCGCCACCAGAGCGAAATGGCTTACTAATTACATTAAGCACTTGATTTATCAAAGGCTCTAGACTCAAAGAATGTGACTCATGAGGGACAACAAGCGCAAATTCATCCCCCCCGACACGTGCAACTGTAATATCGTTACAAGCAAAGCAATCTAAAGAGTGGCCAATATGAGCAATAATTTCATCTCCAATATGATGGCCTTAACGCATCATTTATAAACTTAAATTTGTCCAAATCGAGCAGTAATAAACTTAGCTTAGTGTCATTAAAAGAGGCTCTGGCAATACCTTGAGTTAATCTATCATGCAGTAATACGCGGTTTGGTAGTGAGGTTAGTTGATCATGATGTGACAAGTACGTCATTTGAACCGACATAGCGAGCGTTTCACTAACATCTTGAAAAACCATAACAGCACCGCATTGTTGTTTTTTTTCATTTAAAATTGGTGCTGCGCTATCTTCAACTCGGTGTTCAACCCCTTGTTTACTCGTTAGTTGCGTGTTTATTGCCATCGCCACAGGGCGGTTTTCCTTTAGAGCAACAGTAAGTGGATTTATTGAAGGTGTTTTTGTTGTGGAGTCAGCTAATTTCATCACCTCTTCAATATGACGACCCTTTGCAGCAGTTTGAGACCAGCCCGTAAGCCTTTGCGCTACAGGGTTCATATAAGTAATTTGGGCATGTTGATCCGTTGAAATAACGCCGTCTGCTATCGAATCAATCGTGATACGTAAATGCTCTTTTTCAGCAAATAAAGCAGCTTGGGTATTTTGTAAAATATTCTCTTGCGCTTTAACTTTAACGTGATTTTCTATTCGCAATCGACATAACTTTAAGTTCAGAGGTTTAGAAATAAAATCGATTGCGCCTAAAGACAATGCTGATTCTTCAATTTGTGGATCACCATGTGAAGTAATAACAATAATTCGTAGCTGTTCAAACACTGGGTTGAATTGAAGTTCTTGTAAAATATCAAAGCCACTAATTTTTGGCATTTCTAAATCAAGTAACAAAACATCAGGTTTTGCTTTATGGATTAACTCCAGTGCTTGGGTACTGTCGTTTAAGGTGATTATGTTACCAACATCTTCTAGTGCGTGTTCAAGTTGTAAAGTGTTAATCTCTTCATCATCAATGATAAGAATAGTGCAATTATCGACCATCTTTTTCCCTCTACTACGTATTTGTACCTGATTAAACATAGTTCGAAAATCAAAAAAGCGGCAACACTTTTTCATTAGAAAAATTAAAATTAAATCCATTTTCATTAACTGCTTTAACTTTCTAAGCCAAAGCCAATTCCTTTTAACTAGCTAAAAGAGCGCTTTGCTTGGCCTTACTCTAAATAGTCTTGCTTCGATGCCGCTTTTAAAAACCTTGGTCAACTGCTTTTTAGAATAATTACTCAAATTAGACTTGCAATTATCACATTTCAGCTTACACTTGTTCGCCAAGTGAGCGTACACTTGTAAGCTAAAGGCGGGAAATGAGAGCGTTATTAAATTCATTATCAAAACATTTATTTCATCATCAGTCATGGGCAGGATACTGGGAGCCGGTGGTTCAGTGCTTTAAACCAGGCTGGCGCGAAGACTACTTTCGTGCACAAGTAAAACATGTACAGGTGTTTGCTGAACAAAGCGTTGAGTTGATTATTGAGCCAGAAAAAACATGGCCAGTTCATCAAGCAGGCCAGCACATTGCGTTAACAATCCAAACAAATGGACGATTGCTAACGCGTGTATTTACCATCGCAAGCGAACCGCAATTGGCAAGGCAGCAGCGACAAATTCGTTTATTGATCCGCAGCCAAGAAATCGGCGCATTTACATCAAAGCTAACAAACTTGAGGCCAGGGCAATGGCTTAATATTTCTGAGCCTAAAGGCCAGTTTGTTATGCCAAATACCGCGCGATCTTTAATCATGCTTGCCGGTGGCTCAGGCATTACGCCATTTATAGCCATGCTTAAATCTTTACCTACATACAGCAAACAAACGATTACCCTGCTTTATTATGCAAAGCCAAACAGCCACTGGCTTAAAGATGAGCTTGATCAACTAAAGCAATCACTGAGCAATTTTGATTATCACTTACTTGAGCGCAACAAAGATGGCGATGCGACGACATGGCTGACAACAAACGCGCATAAACACTGGTTAGTGTGCGTCCAGCTGCTTTGTATAAGCAAGCAGCCGCTTTAGCTAAGCAACTAAATACGCCGATAGACAGTGAGCATTTCAGTGCAGTCCCTGCTGTTTTAGTAACCTCTGATAAGCACGATTTAACACTCACTCATCAGGGCAAAACATTCACGATTGATAACCAACAAACCTTACTGACCCACTTACAAGCGAATAAGCAACCTGTAACAGTTGGCTGTGGTATGGGAATTTGCCATCAATGCCAATGCGTTAAAAAGCAAGGCGTCGTACGTGATATTCGCACCGGTGAGCTCTCTGATAGCTCAGAGCAGTTAATTCAACTTTGTATATCGCAACCAGTCAGTGACGTGGAGTTATCAGCATGAACACAACAAAAACAGTCAATTATGAAAAATTAGCAGCTCAACTCGATAGCGTTAAAGCAGATGTAAAATCAAAACTCGGTGAGCAAGACGCGAAATACATTCGCCGCGTTATTGTTTGCCAGCGAGTGTTTGAATGGAGTGGCCGAATTCTATTAATGCTAGGCTTTATTCAGCCTGTTTTATGGCTCGTGGGTGTGCTTAGTTTAGCCACTGCAAAAATCCTCGATAACATGGAAATTGGCCACAATGTGATGCATGGCCAATACGATTGGATGAATGATAAATACATAAATTCAAGGTCTTACGAGTGGGATATAGCGTGCGATGGGGCTAGCTGGAACCGCGTTCACAACTACGAGCACCACACCTATACCAATATTATTGGTAAAGATCGCGACTTCGGTTATGGATTATTACGCTTATCGAATGACTTTCGTTGGCGGATAAAAAACCTGTGGCAATTTGTCACTTACCTATTACTCAGTGTGCTGTTCCAATGGGGTGTGTCGTACCATGAAATGGCAGCCGAGCGCGTATTTTTTGGCAAGAAAAAAGATGACCGTGATTACAAAGTATCGCACAGCGAACTGAAAAAGCGCTTTTTTAGTAAAGGTGCACGCCAGCTAGTGAAAGACTATCTGCTCTTTCCAATGCTTGCTGGGCCTTTATTTTTGTGGGTTTTGGCGGGCAACCTAGCGGCTAATTTATTACGTAACCTATGGACCTCAACCATTATCTTTTGTGGGCACTTTACCGGTGAAGTTGAAACATTTAGCCAACAAGACTGCGAAAATGAATCACAAGGCCAGTGGTATTACCGCCAAGCGTTAGGCTCATCAAATATCAAAGGGGGTAACCTGTTTCATGTAATGACTGGGCACTTGAGCTATCAAATAGAACATCACTTATTCCCAGATTTACCCGCAAAACGCTACCGCGAAATTGCCCCTAAGGTGCAAGCTATCTTTAAAGAGCACGGCATCCACTACAATACCGGCGGCTTCTTTCGCCAGTACTTTTCTGTTGTAAAACGAATTGTGCGCTACTCTTTTCCTTAATTGAAATACGCTAGCAAATTCTGCTAGCGTATAGCTTTAGGTATACTTCCCTTTAAACGCTCTTTCTCGCAGAGGCTATCAAAACTAATTTGATGCCATTTTTAAGAAATGCGCTATTTCAGTATAACCATTTTGAATAGCGAGCTGCTCAGGTGTATTACCATCATAACCTGTTAAATCAAGCCTTGCTTTAGCTTCTACCAATACCTTCACGGCCTCAAAATGTCCATGCCATACAGCATCATGTAAAGGCGTATAACCATTATTAGGACCTTGAGCATTTAGGACACTTTTAAATCCAGGGTATTGACTTAAAAGAGTTAGCATATCAGCCCGACCAAAATAAGCAGCCTTGTGCAAAGCAATCGCGGCCATATAGGCCCCAGTTAGAGTTTGATCCGCACCGTTCTCAAGTAGTATTTTAGCGACAGCTAACTGTCCCTGCATAGCAGCTAATAATAGGGCACTGTGAAAGTCACTACCGTTTTTAAGCACAGGTGCTAAAGCGTTAACATCATAGCCTTTTGAAATTAAGTCTTTTATTTTCTCAACCTTTCGTGCTTGCGATATTGAACTATCTGCAACTACCAAATAAATTGCTGCTTTCTCAATTGCTTTAGCTTGAGTGCGTGCGTGATGTTCAGTAAACAACTGATTTATCCTTGATACATCCTCATTAAGTGAGGCATCATTTGTTTTTCCTCCTGAGCGATTAAACTGTAAGGCTGTAGCTCCCGCAGCTGATAAGACTGTAGTATCAATATCATCTAGACTGAGTAAATACGCTACTGCATCAACATTGCGATGCCACACAGCTAGTAACAAAGGGGTTCCGCCAAGCCTAACAGACTGTAAATTAACATAAGCTCCATTCTCTACTAATAATTTTACCATCGCTAGATTCCGGCCTTGTACTGCTATGTGTAAAGGGGCAATCCCCATTAACTTATCAAGCTGGTTAACATCGGCTCCTTGCGCGATCAGTAATTTTACTTGAGATATATCATTGGCAATAACCGCTTTATGTAAATCTGATAAATTTTGCTTAATATTATGCTCAACAATTGGGGAATAAAGTGTACTTTTACTTTGTACATTAAATCCTGTCAGGCTTGCTAACAGTAATGCTGAAATTAATCTCTTTCTCATAATTGATCGCCCAATGATGAAACTAAGTACTGCTCAATGAGCACATGTTGCCCATCAATTATTCTTAAACGCCAATTTTCTTTAACTTGTACTTCAACATTTTGCCCAGCAAAATCAGAATCAATGTATGTGTGTGCGCTCAAATTAACTCTCAAAGAAAGGTTAAAATATTCTCCGTCAGCAGTAATATCTATTTGCTCAACTGTGTGCCTACAATTAGGTTTAAATGTTGATAATGCCCATTGGTACCATTGTTTAAAGCCCGCGTGCCCCAAAAAATCTCCTTCTGGCAAGCACAAAACAAGTTGCTTTGATAAATGGGGTAAAAACGCTTCGGTTTTTTCTGACAAAGAATCTAACTTATCGAACCATTTATTTACAAATTGCTTAATTATACTCTCTGGCGAATGTAATAAATCAGCAATTTTAGCCACTAAGCGCTCTCCATGTTCGACAGCTCGATTTTGGACATCCGATAACTCATTGTACACCCCCTCTATATAAACCATTCGATGACTATAGATTGGCCTATGGTATTGCATTTTTGCAAGGTAAGCAGTTTGTTCTAGTGGACGCAAAAACTCTTCCACACTGAAATGATTATAGCCAAGAGGTGAATATGCTTCTTCAGGGTCACCGACAGTAACTGATAAAATTAGATGTTTGTTTGCTAATTTGTCACCTTTAGGCCCATAAGCAAAATTGTAAGATAGCACTTCATCAATCCAACGTTTCATAAGCGCTGGAACAGAGTACCAATAAAATGGGAACTGTAAAACAACAACACTAGCGCTTAACAGTGCTTCATGTTCTGAAACTATATCGATCTGTTTTTCACCATATAGTGAATCTAACCGTCTTATAGCTACATCATCATGCCGCGATAACAATGTCTCGATGACAGTCGTATTCGCATTTGATTCTGATAGGTTTGGGTGGCCTGAAATAACTAAAATTTTACTCATGAATTTGCCTTCAAGGTATATAAGGAACGAATTCGATAAGCATAAGATATACTATTAATTAGTTTTAGATGATATTATCAACAATAATTATTAGATAAAAACTAACAATAATGAACGGTACCGACTACTCTCAATTACTTATTTTTCATGCAATTGCTATGGAAGGCAGTATTAGTGGCGCAGCCCGAAGACTAGAAATGACGGCACCTTCAGTAAGTCATGCATTAAAATCTCTTGAACGCTCGCTACACGTACCATTATTTAATCGTACCACTCGGCGAATCGAACTAACTGAAGCAGGCGAACAACTTCGCCAACAGACAAAAACAGCTATAAGCGAATTGTCAGGTGCTTTTGAAAGTGTAAAAGAGTTTAGTGCAACACCAAAAGGGACAGTGAGATTAACAACCCCTCGTTTTGCATTCCAATTATTATTAGAGCCATACTACGAGGAGTTTTGTCGTCGCTATCCTGAGATCCAATTAGAGATATCAATAAATGATGCAACTGTTAACTTGATTACTGATGGTATGGATATAGGTATTCGGTTTGGAGACAAGATTGAGCCTGGCATGGTAGCTAAACCTCTTACTGCACCTTTCAAAGAGGGCTTTTTTTGCTCACCGAGCTATGCTAAAACCTATGGGATCCCTAAAACTATTGAAGATTTAGCTAACCATAAATTAATCCAATACCGATATATAACATCTAAAAAGTTAGTAGCCATTAACTTATTAAATAAAGGGCAGACAACGTCAGTAACAATGCCATTTGCGATGGTCGTGAATGATACGGATTTGATGATTAACGCGGCGAAAAAAGGCCTTGGCATAGGGCGAATGGTAGAGCCAATGTTACATAGCCACTTTAAAGAAGGCACTTTAATTCCAATCCTTGAAGAACATTGGTATCCCTTTTCTGGGCTTTTCTTATACTTTCAGCAGCACAGTCAAAAGGCGCGAAAAGTGAGAGTTCTTATAGATTTTATTCTAGAAAAGAATCGCAAACTTTAAATCTCATTTGATTCAGACCAAACTCGTAACTCATCGAGTATATGCAGTGCTGAGCGGCCAAAGTCAGTAAGCTCATAGGTCACCGCTATCGGGCGCGTGCTAATAACATGACGGGTGATCATCGCTCTACTTTCAAGTTCTTTTAGACGTTGGTCGATCATCTTTTTGCTTGCGCCACCGAGCATACGCGTTAAATCATTAAAACGAACTGGACCATCTTTTAAATGATAGATAATAGATCCCGTCCATTTACCGCCAATCAAACGCATGCCTTTTTCAATAGCACAGGGTTCCATGCAAGCATTTAAAACTTTTTTTCTACCCTTACTATCTGTTTCTACTGAACTTTCCAAAACATCCTCGCATTTTTCAGACTAGTTACAAAAAGGTGACTGGTTGATTTAATAATCTAGGTTACTATTATATACCACAGAATATATTTTGAACACGATAAAGTAATTAGCAAACGGATACTCAACTATGAAAAACGTATTAATTCTTAACGCACATCACTATTACCCTTTTTCTGAAGGTAAGTTAAATGCTGCTTTAATCGAAAAAGCTGACGCTTTTTTTAAAGCAAAAGGCTATCAAACTCGCGTGGTTAATACACAAGACGAATTTGATGTAGAAACTGAACTTGAGAACCATCAATGGGCAGATATCGTCTTTTTGCAATCACCTATTAACTGGATGGGCATGACTTGGTCATTCAAAAAATACATGGATGAAGTGTACACAGCGGGCATGGGTGGAGCGCTTTGCCATGGTGATGGTCGTCATCAAGATAATCCAAAAGCCAATTACGGTAAAGGCGGCACCTTGAATAACACTCAATATATGATGTCGCTGACTTTAAATGCACCTGCAGAATCATTTGCAGATGCCAGTGACTTTTTTGAAGGTAAAAGTGTTGATGACCTTGTTTTCCCAATGCATATGAACTTTAAGTTTTTCGGTATGCAAGTGATGCCAACTTTCGCCTGTTATGACGTGATGAAAAATGCAGACATCGACAGCGACTTTGCGCGCTTTGAAAAACACTTAAACGACAACTTTTAAGGAACACTCATGAGTAACGAATCTGTTTATAGCAACAAACTCCATCCGGGCAGTGCATTTCCTAGTATTAGTGCTGCACTTTTAAATGGTGAAGAGGCTGTTCTTGGTCAACCTCAACACGGTGCAAGCTGGCAGCTTGTTGTTGTTTATCGTGGTAAGCATTGCCCTTTATGTACCCGCTATTTAAATAGCCTCGAGCAATACAAAGCGGCGCTATTAGAAACGGGTGTTGATGTAATTGCTGTTTCAGGTGATAGCAAAGAGCAGCTAGAAGCGCATTTAGAGCAGCTATCTGTGTCATTTCCACTTGCTTACGGTTTGACTACAGAGCAAATGCAAGCATTAGGTACTTACATTTCTGATCCCCGTTCACCACAAGAAACGGATCACCCTTTCGCAGAGCCTGCACTGTTTGTGGTTAACGAGCAAGGTAAAGTACATGTGGTTGATTATTCTAATAATCCTTTTGTAAGACCTGATTTAGCAACTTTGGTAAGCGGGCTTAATTGGATACGCGACCCAAAAAATAATTACCCAATTCGCGGTATGCATAAGTAGAGTGTAGCCATGAGCAAAATGACAGCTTTGCTAATTGGCTTGGTGAGCACAATTATGTGCTCACAACATGCTTTTTCAGCACAACTTCCCCATGCACATATTGCTTCACCCAATCACTATGAAGTATTGCTAGATAACAGTGAAGTACTTGTTTTACGTATGACTTTAGCACCAGGTGAGCAAGATAATTGGCATAAGCATAATGCTGAAACAGTCTATTTTGAGACAGGTGGTAAAGCGACCATCAGTACTAAAGAGTCACAAACAACAATTGAGATCCCTAATGGCTATGTGATGTGGCATGACGCATGGACTCATCAAGTCAAAAATGAGGGTGAAACCACCATCACTGCAATTATTGTCGAAAGGAAATAGGTAGGATCAATTATGGCATTAGAAAACCACCCAATGTGGCGCTTACCTAAGCATCACCTAGATTTAAAAAGTTCACATGACCATGTTCATTGGGTTGAATTATTTTATGACCTTATCCATGTGGTAATCATTTTTTTGCTAGGTAATTTTTTGAGCGACCACTTACATTTAAGTGGTTTTCTTACATTTGCAGGTTTGTTCATCACCGTATGGTTTGCGTGGGCTGACTCCAGCGTTTTTAATTCACTCTATGTCAGTACTGATGTAAAACACCGGCTGATCATGGTCTGCCAAATTGTTACCGCCATGGTTATGGCTGCCTCGATCCCTCATGTACTTGATAAAGGTTGGACATATTTTGCATTAGCCTATGCAGCTAATCGCCTTATTACAGCTTATTTATTTCATCGCACCAATCAATTGGGGGTCGAATCAACAAAATTAGCACGCAGTGTGAGCCGTAACTACTTTGCTCTTGCCATCATTTTTGCTACCACAGCATTTATGCCTGCCCCCTATCGTTATTGGGTGTTTGGCGCTGCGATTGCCGCTATCCAAGTTTTATATATGGCTCCAAAAATTGGTGTACTTGAAAATAAACGCTTTTTACCACGCCTTGGGCATATGTCTGAGCGCTTCGCCCTTTTACTACTTATTGTCGTAGGCGAAGGTTTCTTTAAATTGGTGATTACTTTATCTGAAAAAGGAGTTTATAAAGTCGACCCCACTGTACTGGCTAACTTTATGTTTGGTGGTATTGCGGTATTTGTGCAATGCTGGATTTACTTTGATTTTGTTGGCAATGGTAAACCTAAAAATCAACACAAATGGACACTCGTAAGTTGGTGGTTAGCTCACCTATTTTTAATGCTATGTGCAGTTATGGTTGGCGTTGCACTCGCCGGCGAAGTGAAAGCCGGGTTTTGGCAGCCGTACCCCCTAAAATATGGTGTCATTGGTTGTGTAGGGTTAGCAGGCTACTTATTAAGCTTATTGTGGATCCAGCTAATGATCGAACATCGCGTAGCCCATCGTTTTGCTACAGCCAAAGTAAGAATGTTTGGCGTCATACTTGCTTTAGTTACCATTCCCATTTTACCCCATGTGCCTTCGCTCATTGGCAACTTACTTTGGGGCACTGCACTGATTTCACAAATTGCCTACCCAGTCACTCGCGCATACTTTACCCTTTCAAAAGAAGAAGCTAATTCATAACGATTAAAACACCTTTGCAAAAACGACAAAGGTGTTTTGTTATCCTTGCTGTTTTTCGCAAATAAATTTAGCGCCACAATACCCTCATTACTTAATCATAAATCACTTTCAGGGCGGCATTAAATTGTTAAGTATTGCTTAGCTATGTCCCTTAAAGTTTGGAGTCATAATGAGTTTTGATAAATTAGCGCAAAAACCATTCTCAATTGGGGTTGAACTTCCACTTGATAATGATTGGGCACATTTCAATCAACAATCAAATCAATCATTTGGGATCCCTAATTTAGCTAACCATGAATCACGTGTTCAACTTGCTGATGAGCTTGGCTACGCAGCGGCATGGGTTCGCGACGTACCGATTTATGACCCGCAATTTGGTGATGCCGCCCAAGTTTATGAAACCTTCAGTTACCTTGGCTACTTAGCAGCTAAAACCAAGAATATATTACTTGGCACCGCAGCGGTGGTATTGCCATTGCGCCAACCTTGGCTTGTTAAAAAGGCAGCAAATACTGTGCAAGCGCTTAGTAATGATCGGCTAATTTTAGGTGTTGCCAGTGGTGATAGACCTATTGAATATCCTTTATTCGATATTGATTTTGCAAGCCGTGGTGAGCAACTACGTGAATCTGTTTCGCTACTTAAAGGCGCCCCTAAGCGACCTTTAGAAGCGGGTCAAAAGCTACTACCAGAAGTGAAAAATTTCCCACTTTATGTAGCAGGTCTTGCTCAGCAAAGCCCTCAATGGGTTGGCGAAAACATGGACGGCTGGCTTGCTTACCCAGGCACACCAGATGATCATCAAAAGCGTGTCGCTTTGTGGCGAGAGGTCGCAGGAAATAAGCCGTACGTTAGTTTTATTCATTTAAATTTATTAGATGATCCTGATGCACCTATAAAACGTCATCGTTTTGGGGTTGAAACAGGCGTCATCGGACTCATCTCAGAGCTAAAGGCAATGAAAAATGCCGGTGTGAATCACATCTGGTTTGCACTTTAGACGTAACGAATTACCCATTGAATGGGCATTAAAGCACATTGGCGAACATGTTTTGCCCACGTTCCATAATTAAGGAGTTATGATGTCACAATCAATTATGCCAAAACTGGGTTTTGGTACATTTAGATTACAAGACGAAGTTGCATATCAAAGTGTGCTAACAGCTATTGAAGAGGGCTTTAGACACATCGACACTGCGCAAATTTACGGTAACGAAGAAGCTGTTGGCCGAGCGATTAAAGACAGTGGTGTTGCACGTGGTGAGTTATTTATTACCACCAAAGTATGGAATGATAAGTTAAATAAAACGGACTTTATTAACAGCGTAAAAGAGAGCCTGACTAAACTACAACTAGATTACGTCGACTTACTGCTTATTCATTGGCCAAGCCCAGCCAATGGCGAAAGCATGCATGAGTATTTGAGTGAATTACAATCAGCAAAAGAGCTTGGTTTATCGAAAGAAATTGGTGTTTCAAACTTTACCATTGCACAAATGGAAGAAGCCTTAAGTATTTTGCCAAAAGGCGCATTATTTACCAATCAAGTTGAAGTTCACCCCTACCTAACCAATCAAAAGGTACGTGATTTTTGTGCCCAAAACGACATTCTCGTTACCGGCTATATGCCATTTGCGGTAGGTAAAGTACTTAAAGATCCAACCATCAAAGCGATTGCAGACAAACACCAAGTGAGCACCGCTGAAGTAGTCATTGCTTGGGAGTTAGCGCATGACATGGTGACGATACCGTCATCTACCAAACGCGAAAATATGGCTACCAACTTAAAAGCCCTTTCGCTTAGCTTAAGCCAAGACGAGATCAATCAAATTGATGCCCTTAGTTGCGGCGACAGGCAAGCAAACCCGGATTTTGCTCCTGACTGGGATCATGATGAAGTAAAGACAACTCATGCTTGGCAGTTTCAAGGTGCTGATAAAGCACTCGCTTTGGGATTGAAAGCTGTACCAGCACTTAAAGCAGGGCAAATTTTGGTCCGAAACCTAGCGGTTGGTATTAATCCAGTTGATTGGAAGTTTATTCAAGCTGACCCTATAAATTGGGCAGATACACATACACCTGGCGTAGACGGTGCTGGGGTTATTGAGCAGGTAGGCGATGGTGTCGATAGCAAACTAATCGGTAAAACAGTCGCTTATCATCATAGTTTGAGTGAAAACGGTAGCTTTGCTAAACACACAGTACTTTATGCAGACCGTGTTATGCAGGTGCCAAAAGGGTTAGCAGCCAATGTTGCTGCGGCATTACCTTGCCCACTGCTTACTGCATGGCAAGCTTTTAGCAAAATACCATTACGCAAAGACGAAAAAGTATTAGTAACCGGCATGGGAGCTGTTAATAAACTGCTGACACAAATGCTGAATCACAGTGGCTTTGAAGTACATGCTTTATCAAAAAGCCTAACGACTGAGCAAGCCGAAAAGCTTGGCGTTAAGTTAGTATTACGCGACGCACCATCTGAAGGTGGCTACTTTGCAATCTTTGATGCTAATGGTCCTGAAGAAGCTAAAAAGTTAGTGCCACTTCTACAGGCAAATGGTCATGTGATCAGTATTTTAGGACGCATTGAAACCCCCGTCGATGAACCATTCACGCGCACTATTTCTTATCATGAAATTGCCCTTGGTGCATTACACGATTATGGTGATACACAGCAATGGCAACGTCTTGTAAGTGATGGCGAAAAGCTCCTTAATGACATTGCGTCGGGTACTTTAAATGTTGAAGAACCCACTGACTTTGAATTTAACAATCTCAATGATGCCCTTGAGTTTTCTAAAGTTCAAAAGCAAAAAGCCGTTGTAGTTGTTTAGATATCATTTAAAAGGCCTCTTCTGAGGCCTTTTTATTTTATTCTGCTGTTTCTTTAGGTGTATAGTTGAATACAGCTAAATGATAAATAATCACTAAATTAGCTATAAACCACAGATCTTTAATTACAAACTGACCTAATCGCTCAAACACTGTAACGCTGCTAAGCGCATTAGGTGCGGTAATTAAAAATGTTTGTGTCATGATAAATACCGAGCAACAGGCTAGTCCAGCAAGTAAAATAAGTTTCGCATTTCTGATATACAAGCCAACACCTAACAGCGCCACACTCAAAATATCAAATATGCCAATCGCATTTGATGCCCCTTGCACGCTAAAAACAATATACAACCAAGACATAAACGGTGAAGACTCAACAAGGCTAACAATCGCATTTGCTTCAAAAGCAAAAAACTTCATGGCACCAATCCAAACCAACACTAATGCCACCGATGCATAATTCAAAGCAACATGCGCTTTATCACTCAAAACATCTTTGTAAAACACAAATAAAAATAAAGGAATAACAGCAAAATACTTAATAATACCCTGCCCCGAAACAATTACTGGAAAACCCCCTTCACTTGCAAGCCAACGATTTGCACTGAACAATGTAAGTAAACAGGCAAGTGCAATAATAAGAGCTGTCACGGTGGGAAGCGCCCTATTAATAAATCCTAAATGAGAATGAAGGCTGGTAATACCTACAAAACAAAGTGCAAAGCCTGCAATCATACTCATGAGATGATCAGGTACCTGAGTCTCTAAACCATAAAACGAAAATATACTGCCAATAGCATTGGGGTTTGCCCCCAAAATAAAAGACAAACCCAATAAAGAAAAACTGATAGTAATAAGTGCAATCACTAAATTATTTGATGTACGTAAATTCATTTAAACCCCTCTATAAAACTCAATTAGAAGACCTAAGTTAGGGATAAAAACATTCACCATTTTATAATTTACTATAACCTTTTCCTGTTAAATACATATAACCTTTTGAATAATAACAATTATAAAGTTAGTCTTGTGAAACTTTCACAAAGAGTGAAAAGATAGTCGCCAAAGCAATTAACATCGCTATTACGACCAATGCAGACGCAAGTGAAGAAAAATGTGCAATTTGACCGACACTTGCAAATTCCATTAATACACCTAAATAACCAAATGTTGTTACAGCAGGAATTGCCGTAGCTTGCGACATGTAGGTTTGCTTCCCTGCCGCAGAAAACATAATTGGTACAACGTTGGCACAACCTATTCCCATTAACACATAACCAAATAGCGCAACATAAAAGCTCATTGATACAATAGCGATTATCAAGCCAAGGCTTGCTACTAAACCACTTATAGTCAGAACAGCCCTTTGCCCATGCTTTGCAATAATGCGATCGCCAAATAAGCGCCCTAAAGTCATTGTGACTGAAAAGCTAAAAATCCCTAATGCCGCCATTCCTGTTGATGCATTTTGATAATCAATTAAATATATTCCGCTCCAATCTAAAACGGTTCCCTCTGCGAGAAACATTGCAAAGCAAATAATGCCAATTAAAATCACCGGGCCTTTTGGGAGCGCAAATGCAGGACCTTCATTGGGGCTTGCAAAAGGAAGTAAGTCTCTCTTTGCGAAGATCAAACACAGTAATACTATCGCCGCCATTAGCATACAGATTTCGAATGCCGAAAAACCAGCAATTAGCAGCATTGCTACAGCACCCGCCCCTAAAATACCGCCTAAACTGTAAAAGCCATGAAAACCAGACATAAGTGAAAGCTTAGAACGTTCTTCAACCAACACAGCCTGAATGTTCATAACACAATCAGTTGCGCCGATAGAAAGGCCAAAAATCACCAGTAAAGTTGCCAAGCTAGCCACACTATTTACTAAAGCAAAAAATGGTAGGCAAAAAATAATCATCATCGTTGAAAACTGTAATACACGTTTACAACCATACTTAGTTGCGAGCGCACCTGATACAGGCATAGCAAATATTGCACCTGCACCAAGACACAAAAGCAACAACCCTAAAGTACTCTCATCAATGCCAATATGCGCTTTAATTACTGGTATGAGCGATGCCCACGTAGCCGTGGCTAAACCTGCACACAAAAATAGTAACCTTGTAACGAGTACTTCGCGCTTTTTAAACGGATACCTTTCTAACAACATCAAACAAAACCTTACATAAAACATCACAATCGAGCAGGGTAAGTGACTAGGTTAAAACCCGTCACCTTCCCTCATTCCAGTTTATAACTAAACTAAGGCTTAGTTATTGAGCTATTTAACTCTAAATAATCACAAAATTGCTAAAACGAGCATGCAATGCTACATTAGCTTTAGTTTAAACTGCTCACTTGTGATTATTTATGCTCGATTATGCTTCATTCCCAGATCAGAGGCAAGCACTGATCAAAGATCATTTACAACAAACCGGCCGAGTTGTGTGTGTTCAATTAGCCAAAGAACTTAATGTCTCCGAACATACGATCCGCCGAGATCTGCAAGAATTAGCAAATCAAGGGGTGTGTAAAAAAGTGTATGGCGGCGCTGTCATTAATGCACAAAATGATGGCAGTTTAGTGCAACGAATGGTTTTAAATAGTGACCGTAAGCAGCTTTTAGCTAAAGCGTGTATTCCTTACTTTAAAGAGCATGCATTTATTTTTATTGATTCTGGCAGTACCAATTTAGCCATTGCAAGTATGATCCCACACGATCTTACCTTAACGGTGGTTACCCACACGCCTGCAATTGCTATTGCACTACAATCACACCAACAATGTGATGTGATTCTGTTAGGTGGAAAAATAAGTAAGCAACAAGGCGCTGCAATTGGTAGTTGCTCGTTAAAGCAATTACAAACAATGCATTTTGACCTAGCAGTTTTAGGTGCTTGCGCAATCGATGCCGAGGTGGGTGTTTCAGCGTTTGACGTTGAAGATGCACAGTTTAAACACGCTATAGTAAAACAAAGCAATAATGTATTAATCGCCGTTACTGAAGAAAAACTGTCTTCAGTCGCAAGGCATAAAGTGACAGCGTTAGACGCTATTTCTGTTTTAGTTACTGATGCCAAGAAAAACGATATAAAACTCGCTGAATTTAAAGACACTGAATTAAAACTTGTCTGTACCTCTGAATAAATTAAAACAGCAATTTTGTTCAAGTTTTTAGGTTGCCAGCTTCGCTATATTGGCGTAGGAATAATAACGAAGCGCACACCCTTCAGGAGCACCTGTGAGCAAAGACAATCACTTTAAGTACATTAACAACGAACAGCATCAGAGCATCTCGATGTTGACTGCGACTATGAGTGATTTTACCTATGCAAAACATGCTCACGAAGAGTATTCAATTGGTATTACTCTACAAGGGCGGCAAGATTTCTTTTGTCGTAATGCGTTTTATAAAAGCGTACCTGGCAATGTCATTTTGTTTAACCCAGAAGATATTCACGATGGTCACTCTGGCACTGAGCAAAACCTAGAGTATCTTATGCTGTACATTCATCCCGATGAATTTAAGCCTTTGTTCAAAGCACTTGGATATAAGCAAGATTGCACATTACGTATGGCAAACACCTTGTATGCTGATCCATTACTGCGTAATCAAGTGATTCACTTATCAAGGCTTTTACAAACCAATAGCACCAGCAAAATAGAGCGAGAAGCAGCAGTGTTGCAAATGGCGCAGTCTTTAGTCAGGCTCAACGGCAGTCTTGATTTGCCAACTTTAAGTACCCGAGTTGATAGCTTGCTTCTGCGTGCAAAAGACTACATTTTGGCAAATATCGACAATGACATTTCTATTGATGACATTGCCCATGCTGCCACCATGTCGAAATTTCATTTTATCCGCCGCTTTCGCGAGCACTTCGGTATTACTCCACATCAATATGTTTTGAACTGTCGTATTAATTATGCCCGTAAAGCGTTACAAGTTGGCCGCGATGCCACCAGCGTGGCGGTTGAATCTGGCTTCGCTGATGCCAGCCACCTCAATCGTAACTTCAAACGAGCATTCGGTATGACACCAAAACAATTTCAACTGCAATGGGCTCGTAGATAGAGCTGAATTACTGATTTGGAGCTGTTATGGCAGATATTTTTGCATATGCTATTGGCATTATGTACACCCCTGGGCCAATCAATTTACTCGGTTTAAGCAGCGGCTTAAATAAACAAACTCGTTCACACCTTGGTTTTTTATCGGCGTGGGTAGCGCGATGTTTATCTTATTTGTGCTGCTTGGCTACCTTGGCTTGCAAGTGATCAATCCGCAGTTTTTGCCTTATGTGAGCTTAATTGGTTGCGGCTATATTTTGTATATTGCTTGGAAAGTCGCAAAAGCAAATGTACAGGTGAGTGATACCTCAGCAGATGCCTCACTTAGCTTTTTCGATGGCCTGTTTATGCAGCTATTAAATCCAAAAGCCTTGGTGGCCACTTTGCCAATTGCTACGATTCAATTCCCAAGCGCCGATATTACTGGCGCTGCAATCGTATTTTGGTCTTTTATTTTAGCCATCCTTGCCTTTGGTGCGCCAACAAGTTACTCGTTAGCGGGCTTAGTGCTTGGCAAACAAGTATCACGGCCGGGTGTTTTTTATGTGTTTAATAAACTGATGGCTGTTTTGTTGGTTTATGTCGCGTTAATGATTGCCTATGAGCATGTGCTAACCCCGTTAATGGCCTAAAATTGATCATCCCGAACAAACAGGCATAATAGCCTTATTCAGCAAACGGTTATCGCAAAATTATGCAAGGCAATCTATCTATTCGTTCTTACAGTACTAAGCCTGTTAGCCATAGCCATGACTATCATCAACTTGTACTGCCATTAAAAGGTGTGATTGCTATTAGTGTCGGTGATTTTCAAGGTAAAGTCGCCCCCGGTGAATGCGTGGTTGTCAAAGCCTCGCAATCACACCTGTTTACCGCAATGCCAGAAGCTCAATTTGTGGTGGCCGATATGCCAAAGCTACCTGATAACCTGGCCACTGCTGAGCGCTGCGTGTTTGCTATTAATCAATCACTTTGGGCATTTTTGCAGTTTGTGGCAAAGCAACTTGAGCAAGCGGTTAATCGTGAATTAGAACTTGCCATGTTTAACACCTTCAATTTGCTGTTAGCTGAGCAAATTATGCAGCCTAAGGTCGACAGTCGTATTAGCGAGGCCCTGCTTTATATTGACAGTCACTTAAGCGCTCCTCTTCATATCAAACACCTTGCCAGCATTGCCTGTTTAAGCCCAACGCAATTTAAGCTGCTGTTTAAGCAACAAACCGGATTAACTGTCATGAACTATGTAACCAAACAGCGAATGGAAAAAGCCCAAGCCTTACTCAGTCATACCGACTACCCGTTGCAGCGTATTAGTGAGCTAGTTGGTTACAATGAGCTTTCATCTTTTAGCCGTAGTTTTTCAAAGTACTTTGGCTTATCACCAAGCAAGTTCAAAAAATAACTTTAGTTTTAAACGCCAACAAAACCGTCCTTTTTGTCAAAAACCTTGCATCAATTTTGATTATGCTTTTGATATCTTAAATTTAAAGCGAATCATCAATGAACCATACCATCGCGACCATGGCCGTTTTAGTTGCCAGTGTGTTTTGGGGCACAACAGGCACGGCCGCAAGCTTTGCACCAGACATAAGCCCTTTTGCAATAGGTGCGTTTGCAATGGGATTTGGCGGCATATTGCTATGCTTAACCTCACTCAGCTAATAAACAATGCCAGTACTCTGCGTAAGCACTGCCGCCTAACCCTACTTGGCTCAGCTTGTGTGGCTGTTTATCCGCTGGCATTTTATACCTCGATGAATAGTGCTGGTGTGGCAATAGGCACCGTTGTTTCGATTGCCAGCGCCCCTTTATTTACCGTCTTATTGGAATACTTAATTGAGAAAAAGCCCATTTCAACTCGCTGGCTAGTCAGCTTTTGCTTTGGTGCGATTGGCATTGGCTTAATCGCGTTAGGCAAAGACTCACACTCTGCTGCTAAGGGGCTGTTTAGTCAAAACATCGGCATTTTACTTGGCTTAATTGCAGGGCTTACCTATGCGGGCTATTCATGGGTTGCCAAACGTTTAATTAGCAACGGCGTTCATTCAAGAGCGACTATGGCGAGCCTATTTGGCGGCGCTGCATGTGTACTCTTGCCTTCGTTATTGATCACTGGAGATACACTTTTTGCCACAGTTACCAATACCAGCGTGGCGCTTTACATGGCCATAGTACCGATGTTCTTAGGTTATTGGCTATTTAGTATTGGCTTAAAAACCATCGCGGCTAGCCAAGCCGTGCTCATTACTTTACTTGAGCCGATTATCGCCACCGTACTGGCTATTGTGATTTTAAATGAGCAATTCCAGCAAATTGGCTGGCTTGGAATTGGTTTAGTGAGCGTTAGTTTGGTAATTCAAACGGTCAATATTAAGCAGTTCGTGATACACTGCAAAAAACGCTTATTGACGATTTGAGATGAGAAAAGACAGCCGATTATCACGGGTTTTGCATGTGCTGATCCATTTAGACAGCTACAGCCACCCTATTACATCAGAGACATTAGCAAACATGTTAATGACCAACCCTGTGGTCGTGCGCCGTACAATGGCGTTACTGCGCCAAGCAGGTTATGTGTCGGCAATCAAAGGTCACAATGGCGGCTGGCTACTGGTCACTCCCTTAACAGACATCACTTTATTTGATATTCACCAAGCGCTTGGCGAAAAGAACCTGTTTGTAATTGGTCTAACCGATGAGCACAGCAACTGCCCTATCGAACATGCAGTTAACAGCGCCCTGCAAAACGCAATGGACGATGCAGAAGCCCTGTTATTAAAACGTTTTGCTGAAGTGTCGCTTGCAGAGCTTGCCAGTCAATTTAAAAAATAAGCGTCGTTACACTGCCTATTAATTGGCTTACGGCAATAAAAATAGGCAATCACAGCCTAATTAAGAGCCTTATACTTATAAAGCAAGCGGTATTTCGATTTTAGAAATAAAATCCCATCACTGCCATCATGTAGAGCAAGCACTCTAAACACCCTACAAACCCGACCATTTCAAGCAATTAAGTAAATTCCCAATCTATCCTGGTCATTTTCCGATTGCCTGCCATAGTGCTTTTTCGGCATTTTAGACAAACACCCTGTCATTTTAGGCAAACATTCGTTTCAGCCCACTCCTATACTTAATCTCAATCAAGGACGCAAAGCAAACAGCTCTGCAATCGAGAATAGTCTCTGTCCTTACTTATTAACCCAAAGAGGATTTATGCTCATGAACAAAGTTACTTTTCCAAACACGAACGGTTTAGATATTACTATCGCGGGCTTATTAAATTTACCTGCTGATTTTGATGAAACAAAAACATACCCAGCCGTTGTCGTATCGCACCCAGGTGGTGGTGTTAAAGAGCAAACAGCAGGGACTTACGCACGTAAACTAGCTGAGCAAGGTTTTGTCGCTATTGCATACGATGCATCTTACCAAGGTGAAAGCACAGGCGAGCCACGCCAACTTGAAAACCCACATGTTCGTACCGAGGATGTGAGTGCAGTAATCGATTACTTAACGACCTTACCTTATGTAGACAATGATCGCATTGGCGCAATGGGGATCTGTGCGGGTGCAGGTTACACCGCAAATGCTGCAATTAACGACCGCCGTATTAAAGCCGTTGGCACAGTCAGCATGGTAAATATTGGCCAAATGTTCCGTAATGGCTGGGATAACAATGTAAAAGACAGCGACGCTATCCCATATATCCAAGCTGGCTCTGATTCTCGCACATCGGATGCAAGTGGTAACGAGATTGCGACCATCCCAATGGCACCACTTAAAGAAGAAGATGCACCAAACGAAGAGCTTCGCCAAGCGTGGGAATACTACCACACAGACCGCGCAGCTTATTGCACTGCACCGGGTTTTGCGACTGCACGCAGCTTAAATCAAATCATCACTTATGATGCATTCTTTAAAGCTGAAGCATTTTTAACGCAACCATTACTGACCGTCGTCGGCAGCAATGCAGGCAGCAAGTGGATGAGCGATGACCTAATGGCGCGCGCAGCATCAAGCAGCAAAAAAATGTACATCGTTGAAGGTGCGAACCACATGGACCTATACGATGGCGAAAGTGAAATCACTGAAGCAATCAGCGTATTAGCTCCTTTCTTTACAAGCAACCTGTAATTATTGATCTGTATGAGCCCGAACAGGGCTCATTACTAAACGGCATTTAGGAGCAAACATGAACATTCAAACAGTTAGTATTCAAAACCACGATATGGCGTGGGAAATCTCAGCACTTGTTTTAACGCCTGCTAATTTTGATGAGTCAAAAACCTACCCAACCATGATCAGTGTTCACCCATTTGGTAGCTGTAAAGAACAGACCTCAAGTAGTGTTTATGGTAAAGCACTTGCTGAAGCAGGTTATGTGGTTATTGCCTTCGATGCCAGCTACCAAGGTCAATCTGGCGGTACACCTCGTTTTATTGAAAACCCATCACAACGCGTTGAAGATATTAGCCATGTTATTGATTATGCCGTGACACTGCCTTATGTCGATAACGAGCGCATTGGTAGCATTGGGGTATGTGGTGGGGGGGCTTATGTATTTAACTCTGCACTGACTGAAAAACGCGTAAAAGCCGTGGTCGGCATTACGCCGGTTAATTTAGGTCGTCTATTTAGAGAAGCATTCACCGAGTTTAACCCGCTTGGCGCACTTGAAGCGATGGCGGCACAACGAACTGCTGAAGCACTTGGTGGTGATTTACAAGTTAACGAATTACTCCCACCAAGCATTGAGTTTGCCCGCGACAATGGCCTGACTGAACGTGATGTTTTCGAAGCGACTGATTACTACAAAACATCGCGTGGTCAAAGTGAAGGTGGCGCAACACGTATGTTATTTTCTCATGCACAAAAAACCCTCACGTGGGATGCTTTCGCGTTTGCCGAAACATTAATGACTCAACCTATGATGGCTGTAATTGGTCAAAAAGTAGGGGCATTTGGTGCATACCGTGACGGTAAAGAAATTTACGGAAAATCATTTTCATCAAAAGACCGACAACTCGTTGAACTAGAAGATTGGTCGCACTATGACCTGTACGATAAGCCTGAGCCAGTTGCGCTAGCGATGCAGCAAATACTGCCTTTTTTAGCAAACCACCTATAAGCCAATATTTTCGGGCAGCTGTGTTAAATGCACCTGCCCACTAACACATTTCTAAAGAGGTCATGTAATGAAAAACGTCGTTATTTTAGGAGCAAATGGACAAATCGCTTCATGGGTCATCGCAATGCTTTCTGAGCAAAAAGATATCCAAATGCGTCTAGTTGTTCGTGATGCTAAAAAACTTGAAGGAAACATTCCCGCTAATGCGCAAGTTGTTACTGCTGATGTACTCAACCAATCGCAACTAGAAAGTGCACTGGAAGGTGCCGATATCGTTTATGCCAACCTGTTTGGTGACATGGCTGCGATGGCAAAAAGTATTGCAGCTGTAATGATTAAACTGCATATTTCTCGACTAATTTTTGTTAACTCACTTGGTATTTATAATGAGTTACCCGGTGAGTTTGGCAAATGGAACGATCAAGAAATTGGCCAATACTTAGGAACTTATCGAGAAGCCGCAGATATTATTGAAGCATCTGATCTAGACTACACAATACTAAGAGCTGCTTGGCTTACCGATTATGATGAAATAGATTTTGAAACAACGCAGCGTAATGACGTATTTAAGGGAACTGAAGTTTCAAGGAAAAGCGTTGCAGCACTGATAGCTGAAATCGTTTCTTCACCAGAGACTTATTCAAAAGCCAATATTGGTGTGAACAAACCAAATACAGATGGCGATAAGCCTGCTTTCCTATAAATAAAGTGGTTAAAGGAGTGGCGTAAATGATTAAATGGCTATTTATAATACTCGCAGTGGTCGTATTAGGGCTTTTATCTCTTGCCATTTGGGTCACACAAACAGAAAAATCACAGCATGCTAAAAACAGCTTACGTCTACAAAATGCTGAGCCGAAAATCACGCTTGATGCCAAAACAGCCGTCGTGGTTTTTTCTCGCTCTGGGAATACTGGGGTTTTAGCGGATCACATAGCACAAAAGCATAACGCGGAGCTGTTTGAGATAACGGCTACCGATTACGAACTAGGTATTCCTGGTTGGATAGCTGCTCTTAATGATGCCAGAAGCAAGGTAGCAACAATTACCCCGAGTAATATTAACCTTGAAGAGTATCACACCATTTATTTAGGCTCGCCTATTTGGCTTTATAGCCCTGCCCCACCGATATGGCAGTTTGCAAAAAATAATGACTTTTCAGGTAAAAATGTGATTTTATTTAATACCTTTAATAGTAAGTTCGAACAGCATTTTATTGATGATTTTGAAAAGCTGGTTCGGGCAAATGGCGCAAAAACGTTTTCTCACAGGTACGTGAATCGTGGCCGTATGGGCTCTCAAATTAGTAGCCAAGATATGCTCAATAAATTTGACAGCCAAGATAACTAACCGTGAGTTTTAAACATGATAGACACCAACCATCAAGAGATTGCTAAACCACTCGCGCAAAAGATTATGTTATTCGCTAATAAAGCGGGTGATATTACCTCTCATACGCCAGAGCTCACATTGCACATTCGTAACGCACCAACCGACCCCTTGCATTGTATTTACACATTAAGCCTTGCAGTGGTGCTACAAGGTGCAAAAATGCTTTCAGTCGAAAACAGTGTACTGCCCTGCTCTGGTGGGCAAACCATGTTAACAACTTTCGACTTACCTGTGGTATCCCATGTGACCGAAGCAACACGCCACCAGCCATTTGTTGCCATGGTGCTAAAGCTTGATTACAACTTAATTTTGCAAACGGACGCAGAACTTAAGCTGCCAAAACAATCACGCAACGAAACGTTTGCGCCGATTTCTATTCATAATATCGATGCAGGACTCACTGATGCACTCACTCGGTTATTTGAGCTTGAATATAACCCTGCACTTCGCGACGGCTTACAGCCATTACTCATGAAAGAAATTGTTATTCGCCTTTTACAGGGACCTCACGGGCCTCACCTTAGAAAACTGGCATCAGAGGGGTCACCAAGTAGTCATATTGTCAGAGTTGTGAGCTGGCTTAAAACCAACTTTATGCGCCCAGTACAAATTGAAGAGTTAGCAAAACAAGCGCATATGAGCTCATCAACATTTCGCCAGCACTTCAAAACCATTACTGGCACCAGCCCATTGCAGTATTTAAAAACCTTACGCCTGCAAGAGGCTCGCGATCAAATGCTGATCAATGGTCTTGATGCTGGTCAAGCAAGTGGTGTGGTCGGTTACGAAAGCCCTTCGCAATTTAGTCGCGAGTACAGCCGTTTATTTGGCCTGCCTCCGCAAAAAGATATGCAAAGGTTAAGGCAACAACAGTTATAAGAGATAAATGCGCTAAGTATGACTTAGCGCACCTTCTATTAAGCTTTATTAAATGGGTTACGGGTATCTTGGTCGGCATCGAGATTCCGCATCAAAATTGCGTGCTCTAAATCGATATCTTCTGGTAGAGGGATTTTAACAATATGGCCCGAACCTTTTGCATCGCTAATGGCTTCGCCTTTTTTGTTTTCCATAAAATCTAGCTTGAAGTTAATATTCCCTTTTGGCGTCATAAGCTCAAGTGAATGACCAGTACAGAACTTATTCTTCACATCAATTTCAACTAAGCCATTATCGTTGCGGCCTAATACTTCACCCACAAACTGCTGTTTATCTGACACCGAATGACCATACTCATAGTTTTGATAGTCTTGATGTGCGTGGCGCTTTAAAAATCCTTCTGTATAGCCTCGGTGCGCTAAGTTTTCGAGGGTTTTAAATAAGTTTGCGTCAAATGGACGACCAGCAACGGCATCATCAATGGCTTTACGATACACTTGCGCAGTACGTGCAACATAGTAGAAAGACTTAGTGCGGCCTTCAATTTTTAAACTATGCACGCCCATTTTCGTTAGTTGATCAACATATTGAACTGCACGTAAATCTTTTGAGTTCATTATGTAAGTACCATGCTCGTCTTCAAAAGCAGGCATATACTCACCAGGACGGTCCTGCTCTTCAAGCATAAATACTTCGTTACTTGGGGCACCATCTCCTAGAGTTGGGATCACCGCTTTAGGGTCGATTTTATGTACCATTTCGCCGGTTTCATTTTCAGTGCCCGGTTTCACATCGTAGTTCCAACGACATGCATTAGTGCACGTTCCTTGGTTTGGATCGCGTTTATTAATATAACCCGATAACAAGCAACGGCCAGAATACGCCATGCAAAGCGCACCGTGAACAAACACTTCAAGTTCTGTATTTGGGCATAGCTCACGAATTTCAGCGATTTCTTCAAGGGATAATTCGCGCGATAAAATGACTCGTTCAATACCCTGCTGAGCCCAAAAGTTCACTGTGGCATAGTTCACCGCATTGGCCTGCACAGATAAGTGAATTGGCATATCTGGCCATTTTTCACGCACTAACATGATAAGCCCAGGATCAGACATTATCAGGGCATCTGGCTGCATTTCAATGACTGGCTCAATGTCGCGTAAATACGATTTTACCTTGGCATTGTGAGGAGCAATGTTCGACACCACATACAATTTTTTATTTTGCGCATGCGCTTCGTTAATACCGATTTGCAGGTTATCTAGGTCAAACTCATTATTACGAACACGAAGACTGTAACGAGGTTGGCCAGCGTAAACGGCATCTGCACCATAGGCAAAGGCATAACGCATATTCTTTAAACTACCCGCAGGTGATAACAACTCAGGCGTAAAAGGACGAGGGGTCAAAATAGGTGACGACATGAAAGCTCCACACATCGAACCGAGTACAAGTCGGTTGCATGAATTAATACGATAATGAAGCGCGGCAGTATAATAACCTGCCCATTAATTTTATTGATCTAGATCATGCTTGATAGAAACTTAGCAAACCAGCTGTGAGCCTATAAAAAGAAAAAGGTGACCAATCCTATGGCCACCTTTTTTGATCAAACTCAATTAACTATCCAGGGTAATTGGTTTGGAATTGCTAATAATATCACTTAACCATCACTTTCTATTAGGTAATTTTGCTATATGAAGAAAGCAAAACTTTCAATACAAGCTGTTAGTATATTTGTAACTTATTAAAATTTATCACATATTTATGACACTGATATGAAAAAGGCCCATAAAATATTTATGAGCCTTTGGCATCTAATACAGTAATTAAAGGCTATGTATCTAAGTGTGCACAGCGGCCAAACTTGGCACCAGCTTTAACAGCTTTAACCACTTGCTTAGGAAAACTAAGCTCACGATCTTGCCCTTTATCACACACAAAGGCCTTATTTGCATCAACCTCAATGGTTAATGGTGTAGGCAAACCTACAACCCCGGCCATCATTTCAGAACCATCGCTGCTTACGCCAAAAATACCATTAGTCATCAAGTTAGTTGCTTCTACAACACCTTGTTTAGTGAAGAACTCTTCCCCAGTCATCCATCCTAATCCGTCAATATAAATCGTTGCCCCTGCAGGCATACCATTAATTAACACACGACCAGTTATGACCGACAAATCATCATTCGCATCCAAAACCATATTTAGTGGTAAGCCTGCGGTTTGAACGATATCTTCGTGGGTTTGATTAAATGGTGATGCGCATAAATTATTATTAAAGTAAAAATACGGTACATCCTCACACCAGCGTAAACCACCTAACAAGGTTACTTCATCTGTTACGGTATTCCACACTTTAACGCCTTCACCGAAGGCACTACGACCAAACCCCCTTTGTGTACCAAAGGCGACAAGCTCACCATCAACTGAGATCACCGATGAATTTAACGCTCCAAACTCTTTGTAAGTATCACGTAATTTTCCATCCACCCAAGCGAGCTGTGAGTTATTATTATTACCAGATCCTGTCACAGTGCGGCCATTACCAGATACACGATCGGCACGTACCCACGCTTCAGTTCGTTCACCATTGATCAAAGCTTGTACTGTTCCATAACTACTAGGAATGAACTCTATACCATCTGTTAATAAAGTTGCCTTTCCTGTTTTTGTATTCCATACAGTGGGCACGCCATACGAACTGGCTCCTTCACCAACAGCACACTCATCCCCGCCAGCATTAGGTTTTCGAGAGTTACCAACTACCTTGTATCCAGATCATCCATATCCCAAATAGAGTGCGAGCTTACGCCTTGCTGGCCACCTAAAGAGCAGGTGTTATTGGTTGGATCTTCAAGTTCAATTAATTTATTTGAGCGAATATCCCAAACAGCACCTTGGCCTACACCATCATTATCAAGATCTGCAATCACAGCCGCTTTGGTTGCATTTTTGTTCATTGCCGCGTTGGTGGCAGACAAAACCGCGTAACCCTCTGGCGTCGTTAATGTCTCAAAAGTATTATGATTGCTATCATAAACAAACGGCGTGCCTCCCTGCGTTGTACCAAACGCCCTTTTACCATTTTTTGCATGATCACTTACCCATGCAGAAACTAAAGGCGTATATTGAATGCCATCATTATAGCCATTGAAATACATAGCGACTTCTTTAGTTTCACCTCCTGCAACGACGATAGGTGTCATGTTGCAAGCATCATCCAGTGCTGGAGAACTGCTTTCGCCTTCATTCCAATATTCATTCACGGAAATAATATCGGTAGGTGTCGTTGGGTAGCCGCCAGCTCTAATTGGGTCCATGTAAAGTGCGTAACGCCCACCAGGCGTCAAACCATTAATTGTAAAAGAACCGTCTGGGCCAATACGACCTTGAGTTAAATTACCACTTTGTTGAGTGATCACATCGTACAAAGGATTATCAAGATTGCGTGCAACCATATTCATACCTGAATATTCAACGCCTTCTTTTGTAAATAGCTTTCCTTTTATAGTTCCATACTCACTGAGATAACTTGCGCTTGGGTATAAATCAGAGATATTTACAATGTCATCTCGAACATTAACTGTTCCCTGCTCTTGTCCTTCAATGCTGCGAACATTAATAAAAGGAAACATTGTTTCAATACTATCAGTCGGTGCTTGACCACGACCGGAGTAAGCTGTTGTTCCCGTACAGCCTGCAACACCATCGTGCATTTGATACCATGGCGTTGCAATATAGGTAAAATGACCATTTGCTTGAGAGTGAGACATATTCATCGCGTGGCCAAACTCATGGGTGAACACACCTTGTACCATCTTCCCTTCTGTATCATTAATATCGATATACCAACCATTCATTAAAGCCGTTGCTTCAGTAATTTCACCGGTTTCTTCATCAGCCCATTCAGGAAAAGCAATACCTAGTACTTGGTCGCGTGGAATACCAAAATAATTTTCTAAGATAGCACCATCAGTGTAGTAGTTAACCCAAAAACCATAACCGTTTTCTGCATTATAAATCTGGTCTACATTCGATGCATTGACATCGCGGATCCCTGTTTGACTTTCTATCGTACCCGCCACAGACATTGTTAGGGTCGATGTTTCAACATTTGACCACTGCGCAACAGCCTCTGCTGTTACGGCATTAGCTTGTGCAATTGTCAAAAAAGTATAATCACGCTCTAACGCTACATTTTTGGGCAACACAGTGCCATCAGGCAATGTGATATCGACATTAAAGATTGTTCCTTTCTCTAAAACAGTAAATGACTGAACATCTTTCCCATTCTTATCTTTAATTAGTTGCCCCCCATCAGTCCAAACTGGAATGTCACCTTTTGAGGTATCCCATTTATAAGGTTGCATGGTTTTATCATGAATATATAAAGTTCACCTGCTAATACAGTTGTAGAAAGCGATGCCAATGCAATACTTGCAGCAAGTTTCGTAAATCTCATCATTATTTTTCTCCCGCTAATTTGCCAACTAAGTGCATAAATTCATCCACGTTTATGTCTTGAGGGTTAGTCAGCATATTGCGCTCTTCATGCGAAAAATTAGCAGTGTCCATGCCTTCAAATAATCCACTATTCGCAAACTGGTTAAGAACCTTGCCATCACGAACAATAAACTTACCTTGCGCCATGCCAGCCGTTGTTTGAAAACCAGTAATAGATGCAGGTTTATACATAAACGCAATGACATTTTCTCCTTCATGCCATTTTGCAAAGCCATCAGGGGTTACCCCCAGATACACCTTGCCATTACCCATTGAGCGAGGCTTGATTAGGCCAAACTGACGGAAGGTGTAATTTGAATCGTCTTTTAACTTACCTTTAGCATCTGACGAAACCTGAATAGTCACTTCGGTATAGGGGCGGTTGTTGTCAAAACCATCGGTTACGCTTACTACCTGCCCGGCAATAATGCTCTGTGAAACAACGGCCATCTCTTGTAAGTTTTGTTGTTTTAGTTTCATAGCATTGGCTGCTGGGCTCAAAGTTAGCATGCTGCCAAGTGCAAAAGCTGACGCGCATGACAACTTAGAAAGTGCACTGCGTAGTTTCATTATTCTCTCCTTTAATTATTCGAATAAAAATAAGACTTTTTGTTTATAAAAAATCCAATTACTAATATTTTATGATTGAATAAGTTCAAGAATTCACGAAAAACTATGTAGCGTTTTGTACACCTAAATTTAACATTTGAGTTACAACTTAGTTGTTGCTATTTCTCACAAACAAGATAGGCTAAAGATCCAATGAAATTATATACTATTAATTTTCAACAATTTAAAACGCAATAGTTTATCATTAGCAATTAGATTAGCCGCATAAAGTGAACAAGAAGTTAACGAAATAAGTTGGTGTTTTTACACTTTTTAGATGTATTATGCAGAGGGGTGAATTACTACTAATTAGCTTAGCTAGGTGAGCTAATTGTAAGCAAGTAGAGATTAGGTATGTCAGCAGAGAAGCCCCCGCGACAATAGCTGATTAATAGCGATTTAAAAAATATGACTACTTCCAACTTCAGGAACTTGGTTAGGTTTAGTTCAATAAATATAGGGGCTGTAATGGGTAATACGCTTGCGAAGTCCTCTACACAGGCATAGTTGCCATCACTGTAATAATCAAAATCATTAACAAACACTTCTGTGATATCACACACGCTATGTATACTCGTAACCACGCTGAGTTCATTGTGGAAACAAGTGCTTAACTGTAAAAGGTGTTCGCATTTTATACTCATTTTGCTGAGCATTTTTAGATTCATGAAAATGCCATCAAATGACTATTTAATTAAATTAGGAATTTTCACGTAAAGCGCGTATAATTCGCGCCCGTTAATATTTAACCTTTTAAATTTAAAATTATTGGAGCATAAAGATGGCTTTAGAGCGTACTTTTTCAATCGTAAAACCTGATGCAGTTGCTAAAAACCACATCGGTGCTATCTACAACCGTTTCGAAACTGCGGGTCTTAAAATCGTTGCAGCTAAAATGGTTCACCTTTCAAAAGAAAAAGCTGAAGGTTTCTACGCTGAGCACAGCGAGCGTCCTTTCTTCGGTGCTTTAGTTGAGTTCATGACATCTGGTCCAGTAATGGTTACTGTTCTTGAAGGTGAGAACGCAGTACTTAAAAACCGTGAAATCATGGGTGCTACTAACCCTGCTGAAGCACTAGCTGGTACTTTACGTGCTGACTACGCAGACAGCATCGACGAAAATGCTGTTCACGGTTCTGACGCTGTTGAATCAGCTGCACGTGAAATCGCATACTTCTTCGCTGACGAAGAAATCTGCCCACGTACTCGTTAATTTCGAGTTCACAGCTAAGTCTGTGATGCAGAAGAAAAAGGGCTTTCGGGCCCTTTTTTAGTCATTAGCTAAGCCCATTGTAAATCTGTTTAGCTAATGACTAAGTCGATTAAATAATGTACAATCGCGCACCCAAACTACTTACCACCGTCACTGATTGAGGTTGTTTCATGACCACTGAAAAAAAGATTAATTTATTAGATTTAAACCGAGATGCAATGCGTGAGCTTTTTGTATCATTCGGTGAAAAGCCATTCCGTGGCGATCAGGTGATGAAATGGATTTATCATTTTGGCGTAGACAATTTTGACGACATGACAAACGTCAACAAAAAGCTGAAAGAAAAGCTAAAAGCTGAATGTGAAATTGTTGCTCCTGAGATCTCAGTTAAACAAGTAGCGACTGATGGCACTATTAAATACGCCCTGATGCTACAAGGTGGCCAAGAAGTAGAAGCTGTTTGGATCCCAGAAAAAGACCGTGCAACTTTATGTGTATCTTCACAGGTAGGTTGTGCCCTTGAATGTACCTTCTGCTCTACGGCTCAACAAGGCTTTAACCGTAACTTAGCGGTGTCTGAGATCATCGGCCAAGTTTGGCGTGTCGCGAAAGATATTGGTTTAGACGGCGACAGCACTAAACGCCCTGTAACTAACGTTGTAATGATGGGTATGGGTGAGCCATTACTTAACCTTAAAAACGTCGTACCAGCAATGGAACTTATGATGGACGATTGGGGTTTTGGTTTATCAAAACGTCGCGTGACATTAAGTACCTCAGGTGTGGTTCCTGCGCTTGATCTATTAAAAGAGAAGATTGACGTAGCATTGGCTATTTCACTACATGCGCCAAACAATGAGCTGCGAGATGTACTAGTACCAATTAATAAAAAGTACCCAATTGAAGAGTTTTTAGCCGCATGTCGTCGATATATCGATGGTTCTAAAGCAAACAAAGATGTGACTATCGAATACGTTATGCTACAAGGTGTGAACGACAGTACCGATCAAGCCCACGAATTGGTTAAAACACTTAAAGGTACACCTTCAAAAGTGAACCTGATCCCGTTTAATCCATTCCCGGGTAATGAATATGGTCGTTCGAGTAACAGCCGTATCGACCGCTTCTCTAAAGTATTACAAGCAGCAGGTATTACCTGTATCGTTCGCCGTACTCGTGGTGATGATATTGATGCAGCTTGTGGTCAATTAGTGGGTGATGTCGTTGACCGTACTAAACGTTTAGCGAAAAAGAAAATGCGCGAAGATAACGCAATTGCGGTAAACATTCACCAAGCATAAGCGTAACTTTTGAAGTTAAGCCTTTGTGGCAAACTCGTTATTTTTAAAATAATAGATGCAACACAAAGGCTTTTCGGTAAGATAGGCATACGGAATCAAAGAAGAGATTAGGTAATGCGTTCTATACTTGCCATTACTGTTAGTGCATTTGCATTAACAGGGTGTGTTACAGAAAACAGCTACGAAGGTAGCGACAGACCCGTTGTTGAAAAACAAGTTAACAATACCGGTGCTGCCCGTACCCGTATCGCCCTTGCGTTACAGTACTTAAAAACAGGCAATAACTCACAAGCAAAATATAATTTAGAACGCGCCGCAGATTTTGCACCTGACCTCCCTGAAGTTCATTACTCTTTAGCTTATTACTATCAACAGGTTGATGAACCAGAACTTGCCGATAAAGCCTATCAGCGCGCATTAAAAATTGCCCCTAATGATCCAAACACCTTAAACAATTATGGTGTATTTTTGTGTGGCATTGGTGAGTATGACCGCGCTGCAGAAGAGCTTCTTAAAGCGATTTCAATTCCTAGCTATATCCGTGTAGCTGAAAGTTACGAAAACTTAGCTTTATGTGCGATTGAATTTGATGACTTCGAAAATGCGGAAAAATACCTAAAATCAGCACTTAATCACAGCTCGCAGCGCCCTTCTTCAATGATAAGCTTAGCTGGTTTGTATTACGCAAAAAGCGATTTACATAAAGCTGAAGATATTATTGAAAAATACGAATCAACAGGCCGCGTAACACCTCGTGCACTTATGCTCAGCTATCTTATCCAGCAACGTATGGGACACATAGAAAAAGCCGAAGCAACTGCAGGTATCATTTTACAAACTTACCCCGGCTCAAACGAAGCTAAAGCCATTTCTTCTGGGCAGGTTAAACGTTCAGAGTTTGAAATATTACGAGAAAAATATCGTCAAGCTCAACTCGAAGAGCTCCAGATTTCAAGCGATAACTCATCGGTTAGCAAAGACCAACCAAAGATCCGAATCGTAAAAAGAAAAGCCCCAACAAAGGCGAATGAAACAGTAATTGTAGATAAGACAGATGTACAAACTTCTAATGCAAAAGAAGTATATGCTACGAATCAGCAAAAGTCAGAAGTGCCTGCAATTAATGAACAAGAAACTGTCGAATCAACCCAATCTGCTGCAAACATGCCAGCCCTAGTTGTAGAGCAAGCAAAGATTCAGCCCGAACCTTCGGGTTTTAAGACTGAATCGTCAAAAAAAATAGCATCAACCGCAACTAAGCCTGTCGATACTGAAGCTGTTGTTAATGCGCTTGCGATAAAAACACCAGAACAAAAGAAAAGTATATCAACACCTAAAGCAGCTAACGATGAAGTCACTATTGTTTCTTTTGGGGCACCCACATCTCCTGAAATTAAGCAACAAACTTCGACTTCTGCAAAAGCTGTCAGCAAAAATGAAAGCACAGTGATATTTTATCAGCCTGAAAAAGATGAAAATGTCTTTGGCGAAGAATCCAACCATGCAGGCCAAACGAGTCAAACCTCGTACTCAGTGACTTCTGAACAAATACAATTACCCATGCTCAACCCACGTGTACCTGCGCTGAATATCCCCTACCATATTATTGAAAATGGTGAAAACCTATTTAGCATTTCAGTGCGATACAATGTTAAACTACAGAAGATTTTGCTGTGGAATGGCTTAAAAGAATCGGATCGCGTACAAAACGGTACTCGCATCTATTTAAATGATCCGAATATTTATCACGACATTAATGCTGGTGATACTTTGTACGACATTGCCACGCAGCATAGCGTATTAATCGATCAATTAATGCGCTGGAACAAATTGAGCCCAGATGTTGCCCTTAAGCCTGGGCATAGACTTTTATTGGTAGATCCAGACTCATACGCATTATGAATGAAGAAAACAATTTAGAACAACCACAAGAAACGCTCGGCCAAGCGCTAAAAAAACGCCGCGAAGATGCAGGAATGAGCCTTGAGCAGCTTGCTGGTGCATTAAAACTATCAGTTTTACAATTACAACGATTAGAAAACGACGAACATGAATTACTAGGCCCTGCAACCTTCGTAAAAGGGTATATCAGAAGCTATTGTCGCGAGCTAAAAATAGATAGCCAAGCCATGCTTGAATTGTTACCTGAGCATGTTGAGCCAGCTAAAAAATCTAATATGCAGAGCTTCTCTCGTCGCACCGAAAAAGAAGCAAACGATAGCCGTTTAATGCTATTCAGTTATTTTATTTTAGCTGTCATTATAGGCTCATCGGTCGTTTGGTGGTGGCAAAATAGTAATCAAAGTATCGAAGAGCCGGTAACAACGGCGATGCCAAATCAGCTTGAAAGTAATGAGCTAACCACTAATTTAGCAGACGAAGCGCCAGTTGAAGAAACAGTTCAATTGCCTACAGAAGACAAAGAAGTTATTGAGCCACAAGAAACTGTGCCAATAACTAACAACGAAGCAGCAAATCAGGCTGCGTCACAAAGCCAATTAACTGCTCAGCCGCAAACCAAAAAAGCTGATCCTGAGCACAGCGAAGTGGTGATGCACTTCAATGAAGATAGCTGGGTAGAAATTCACGATGGCAACGGCGATCGTATTGCTTTTGGTGTTAAAAAAGCTGGTTACGTTATGACAGTAACCGGCCCACAGCCATTTAGTGTGGTACTCGGCAAACACCAAGTAGTCGATATTACTTTTCAAGGTCAAGCTGTCGATACCTCACATTTTGCCAAAAATCGCTTAGCTAAATTTACTTTACCGTTATCAGAGTAACCGCAATGTTTTCAGAATCTCCTATTAAACGTAGAAAATCGACCCGTATTAACGTAGGTAATGTGCCAATTGGTGATGGTGCACCAATTGCCGTTCAGTCGATGACTAACACCAACACCCTAGATATCGATGCAACGGTTGCACAAATTCAAGCTATTCAAGATGCCGGCGCCGACATTGTGCGTGTGTCTGTACCAACCATGGAAGCAGCTGAAGCATTTAAAAGCATTAAAGAACAAGTCACAATTCCACTAGTAACAGATATTCACTTTGATTACCGTATTGCGTTAAAAGTGGCTCAGTATGGTGCGGATTGTTTGCGTATTAACCCGGGTAACATCGGTAGCGAAGAGCGTATTCGTGCCGTTGTAGACTCAGCCCGTGAGCATAACATCCCTATTCGTATTGGTGTTAATGGCGGTTCATTAGAGCGCGACTTACAAGAAAAATACGGTGAACCAACGCCAGAAGCTTTACTTGAATCAGCTATGCGCCACGTTGAGATCTTACAACGTTTAGACTTTGACCAATTTAAAGTATCCGTTAAAGCGTCAGATGTATTTTTAGCGGTCGGTGCATATCGTCTACTTGCGAAAGAAATCGACCAGCCACTGCATTTAGGTATTACCGAAGCAGGCGGTATGCGCTCAGGTTCTGTTAAATCAGCTGTTGGCTTAGGTATGCTACTTGCCGAAGGCATTGGTGACACATTACGCGTATCACTTGCTGCCGATCCGGTACAAGAGATCAAAGTAGGTTTTGATATTTTAAAATCATTACGCATTCGCTCACGCGGCATTAACTTTATTGCCTGCCCGAGCTGCTCACGCCAAGAGTTTGATGTGGTAAGCACCATGAACCAACTTGAAGAGCGCCTTGAAGACGTAGTTGAGCCTATGTCAGTGTCGGTGATTGGTTGTGTGGTAAATGGCCCTGGTGAAGCGCTGGTTAGTGATATCGGCCTTGCTGGTGCGAACCGTCGCTCTGGCTTATATATCAATGGTGAGCGTCAAAAAGCACGTATCGATAACGATAACATTGTCGACCAACTTGAAGGCTATGTGCGCGACTTTATCGCTAAAAAAGAGAAAGAAACGCCAATCGACATCAAAATCGTTGAATAATTCGCATATACTCGGCAAACCCTTGGGTTTGCCGTTTACCTTTAGAGCCCAAACGGTATAATAGCGGGTCAATTTTTTAGTTTTTCTTGAGGCGCGATTTTTTCAGCGCACGTACAGTATTTAGGATTTATCAGTGGCAAAACAAATTCAGGCAGTTCGTGGTATGAACGATTGTCTGCCAGGCGATACGCAAATTTGGCAGAAAGTAGAAGATATTTTACGTGAAACAGTTTCATCGTTTGGTTATCAAGAAATTCGTTTTCCAATTGTTGAATCAACCGACCTATTCAAACGCTCTATCGGTGAAGTAACCGATATCGTCGAAAAAGAAATGTACACCTTTGCTGACCGTAATGGCGATAACTTAACTCTTCGCCCTGAAGGTACCGCAGTGTGCGTGCGTGCAGGTAATCAAAACGGTCTACTGTATAACCAAGAACAACGTTTATGGTATATGGGCCCGATGTTCCGTCACGAGCGTCCACAAAAAGGCCGTTACCGTCAATTCCACCAATTTGGTTTAGAAACATTCGGCATTGCCACTGCTGATATTGATGCAGAAGTTATTTTGCTGACAGCCCAATTATGGAAAGAGTTTGGTATCAGTGAGCACGTTCGTCTTGAGCTTAACTCATTGGGTTCAAATGAAGCGCGTGCAGACTACCGTGATGCACTTGTTGCTTACTTAGAGCAACACGTCGATGTACTTGATGAAGACTCTAAGCGTCGTATGCACACCAACCCTTTACGTGTGTTAGATAGCAAAAACCCTGATGTACAAGCCATTTTAACTGAGGCGCCTAAACTATCTGAGCACTTAGATGCTGAATCAAAAGAACATTTTGAAAATTTATGTGAACGTTTAGACGCTGCAGGCGTCGAATACACGGTAAATGAAAAGCTTGTACGTGGCCTTGACTATTACAACCGCACCGTTTTTGAGTGGGTAACCGATAGCCTAGGCGCACAAGGAACCGTTTGTGCCGGTGGTCGATACGATGACCTAGTTGAACAACTTGGCGGTAAAGCAACACCAGCGGTAGGTTTTGCAATGGGTCTTGAGCGTTTAGTGTTATTACTTCAAGCACTAGAAAGTGTAGGTGACATCCGCCGTAGTGCTGATGTATATTTGGCAGCCATGGGCGATAAAGCCAGCATTCAAGCGCCTATCATTGCCGCTCAGTTACGTAAAGATGTTGCAGGTCTTCGTGTTATGGTGCACGCAGGCGGTGGCAACTTTAAAAAGCAATTAAAACGCGCAGATAAAAGCGATGCGCTAGTCGCAGTTATTATCGGCGAAGATGAATTAGAACAAGGCGTTGTGACAATTAAGTACTTACGTGAGCGTAAAGAACAAGTCACCTTAAAACTAGAAGAAGCGAAAACGCTACTAGCTGAGCTTATTTAAGCCCAGCTAGCAACAGAGGTAAGCATGGAAATTTATTCAACAGAAGAACAACAAGAAGAAGCGATCAAACGCTTTTTCCGTGAAAATGGTTTAGCACTTGCGATTGGTATTGTTGCTGGTTTAGGTGGTTTATATGGTTGGAAAGCTTATAACCAAAACCAAATCACCACGGCTGAGAAAGCATCTGACTCTTTCACACAACTTGTTGAAAGCGGTGCCGTGCTAGAAAAAGCGGATACGTTTATTAAAGAAAATAACGAGTCAAGCTACAGCACGCTAACAGCATTTGTTGCGGCAAAAGAAGCCGTAGAAAAGAATGACCTTGATGCAGCAAGCGAAAAGCTTAACTGGATCATCACCAACGAGCAAAACCCTGAGCTTAAAGCAACGGCAACAACGCGCCTTGCTCGTGTTCACCTTGCGCAAAAGCAATATGAGCAAGCGCTAACAACGCTAAACGCCCAGCTTCCTGCATCATTTACTGCTGCAGTCGCTGAATTAAAAGGCGATGTTTATGCTGCACAAGGCGACAAAGACCAAGCACGCAGCCAATACCAAGCTGCTGCGGATAATGGCGACCTGAAAACAACCCGTTATTACAAATTAAACTTGATGACTTAGCACAAACTAGCCCAGCGGCGTAAGGGGTTAAGATGAAGAAGTTAACAGCGGCAACACTTGCTCTGTGTATCGCAACCCTAACTGGGTGTTCGTCAAGTGATGACGAAGAAGAACTGGTACTGCCTGAAATTGTTAATCAGTTTGAGACAGACGTAGTATGGCAAGAATCAATTGGTGACGGTGTTCAGCATTATTTCTCGCGCTTAACGCCGGCTATTCATAACGATGTTGTGTATGTAGCAAACCGCGAAGGTGAAGTTGAAGCCCTTTCGCTTGAAAATGGCGATACGCTATGGCAAACCGATGTGCGTGAAAACCCTGCCTTTTGGCCTTGGGAAACCACAGAAAGTGCCAAGTTATCGGGTGGTATTTTACAAGCTTACGGCAAAGTTTTTGTTGGTTCTGAGCATGGTTACTTAACCGCGCTAGACCGTGAAACAGGTGAAATTGTTTGGCGTAAAACGATGCCTGGCGAAGTACTTGCTAAACCTGCTGCAGGCGACGGCTTAATCTTTGTAAACCTAGGCTCTGGTAAATTATTAGCAGTGCACCCAGATACAGGTGAAGAACGTTGGCGCTTCGAACAAGAAGTACCACCACTGACATTACGTGGTCAAAGTTCACCAACTGTGGCAAACGGCGGTGTATTACTAGGTCTTGAAACAGGTAAATTGAGCGTATTAATTTCAGAAAACGGCTACTCTGCATGGAGTGCTGAAATTGCCTCTCCTAAGGGTGCATCTGAGTTTGAACGTTTAGTTGATGTAGATACACAAGCATTAATTAGCGGCCCATACGCCTATGCAATCGCTTATAATGGTAACTTAGCAGCCGTTGATATTCGTTCAGGTAATGTTGTTTGGAAACGTGAATATAGCAGCTACCGTGATTTATCTATGGATAGCCAGTCTATCTATGTTGTTGATAGCGATGGTGTTATTTACGGTCTAGATAAAACATCAGGTATTGAGCGCTGGAGCCAACCAGCACTGCGCGGCTGGTACTTAACAGGTACCGACTGTGGCTGGTAAATATTTAGCATTAGGTGACCAAGAAGGTAACCTACACTGGTTAGACAAAGAAACGGGCGAGCTTGTATCGCGCGAAGACTTTGACAGCTCAGGTTTCTTTATTGAGCCTGTTGTTGCCGGTGACAAATTAATTTTATACACCCGAGATGGTGAAGTTAGCGCGGTTAAAATTCCAAACTAACTTACTAATAGTAAACGTTATTTTTCTAAGGCTTCGCTTGGCGAAGCCTTTTGTTGTTTTTTTAAGAGGTAGTTTATGCTTCCCGTGATCGCTCTTGTTGGGCGACCCAATGTGGGCAAATCCACATTATTTAACCGTTTAACACGTACTCGTGACGCCCTCGTAGCCGACTTTCCAGGCTTAACACGAGATAGAAAATATGGCCAAGCTGATTACGATGGCTATGAATTTATCGTGGTAGACACGGGTGGTATTGACGGTTCTGAGCAAGGTATCGAAACTGAAATGGCTGAGCAATCGCTTCTGGCAATTGAAGAAGCCGATATCGTGTTATTTTTAGTTGATGCCCGCGCAGGTATGACTGCCGCTGACCAAGCAATTGCGAATCACCTTCGTAAACAACAAAAGAAATGTTTTGTTGTGGCAAACAAAGTCGATGGTATTGATGCAGACTCGTACTGTGCTGAGTTCTACCAGTTAAGCTTAGGTGACGTACATCACATTGCAGCGGCTCACGGCCGTGGTATCACGCAGCTACTTGAAACAACTTTACAGCCAGTCATTGCCGAACTTGCAGGCGAAGCTGAAGAGCTTGAAGAAAGTGATGACGAATTAGTTGATCTTTACAGCGAAGATGAAGAAGGCGAAGACAACCAGCAAGCCTTTGCTGATAAGCCAGTAAAGCTTGCAATTATCGGTCGTCCTAACGTTGGTAAGTCAACACTTACAAACCGTATCTTAGGCGAAGAACGTGTAATCGTTTACGATATGCCGGGTACAACCCGTGATTCTATCTATATTCCGATGACACGTAACGACAAAGAGTACATTCTTATTGATACCGCAGGTGTTCGTAAACGTAAGAAAGTAAGCGATGTTGTAGAAAAATTCTCTGTGATCAAAACCCTTAAAGCGATTGAAGATGCTAACGTGGTATTGCTTGTGGTTGATGCGCGAGAAGGTATTTCTGATCAAGATTTGAGCTTACTAGGTTTTGCCTTAAACGCAGGTCGTTCATTGGTTGTGGCTGTTAACAAATGGGACGGCCTAGACGATTACGTTAAAGAACGTATTAAGTCAGAACTTGACCGTCGTTTAGGTTTCATCGATTTCGCACGTTTACACTTTATCTCTGCTTTACATGGCACCGGTGTGGGTCATTTATTTGAATCAGTAGACGAAGCGTACGAATCAGCGACTAAACGTATTAGCACAGCGATGCTGCGTCGTATCATGGATATGGCACAAGCTGATCACCAACCGCCACTTGTTCGCGGTCGTCGTGTAAAACTTAAATATGCTCACGCAGGGGGTTATAACCCACCACGTATCGTGATCCACGGTAACCAAGTTCATGACTTACCAGATAGCTACAAACGCTACCTAATGAACTATTACCGTAAAGCATTAGGTATTATGGGCACGCCAATCAAAATTGAATTTAGAGAAGGCGACAACCCATACGCTGGCCGCACTAACAAAGTGACCTTATCGCAAAAACGTAAAATTCGTGCATTTGCGAAAGAAAACCGCAACAAGTCGTAATTTCTACAGCTAAGCTTTAAGTATTACAAAAACCTTGTAAGTATGACTTACAAGGTTTTTTTATTGCTGAAACTATGCTTTATTTAATAAACGAATAATAAATAGAGCAGCATAAATGGACTTTTTAAGTCAGGTTATTTACGTCGATAACGTAGAAGAAGTACTCGACTTTTACTATCAAGCATTTGGTTTTAATACCAATCATATCAGTGACGATGCTGAGTACGGTGAACTTGTTACAGGGGCTGTAAAACTTGCCTTTGCAACCCACCCGCATGCGCAAGCATATTTCAAGCAAGGGTATATTCGCGCCCATCCAAAGCAGCCTGCTCTTGGTTTTGAGCTAAGATTCAGTTGCCATAATTTAGTCGAAAGTTACGATAAAGCTGTACTTGCTGGTGCTGAGCCATTATGCCCGCCCACTAAAAAAGACGCCCAGCATTATGCGTATGTTCGGGCTATTGAGGGCACTTTAGTGTGTTTAGTAGAAGATTAGCTTTTTGTAAGGTCCGCTTTTGTTAGGTCAGTATGCAGCTCAAGGGTTAACTCGCGTAATAACTCGATTCGCTCCAAACTCATATTTGAGCGTGCCATTAACTTAGCTGTTAATTCTTCAGCATCAACTTTAAGCAGCACTCAATGTAATGAACGATTACGGCCGTATTCCTGTATGTGGCATGATCTCAGGTTACAATAACGACACTGCACAGCCAGGACCAAGCAACCTGTTTTATATCAACTCGAAAAAGCTCACCATGCAAGGCTTTATCGTGATTGATTGTTTTGATCAGTTCCCTGAGTTTATTGAGCAAATGAGTGCGTGGATCAGCGAAGGTAAAATTAAATCTGAAGAAACGGTTTACCATGGCATTGAAAATGCCGTTGATGCATTTCTTGGCCTGTTTGAAGGTAAAAATAAAGGAAAAATGCTGGTTAAGCTATAACACTTAATAACCAATAAAGCCTGTATCTGAGTTGGTACAGGCTTCTTATTAAGCAAGTTTAAAAAATACGATTGCCGAAACAAGCATCCCTTGCCCTTACAAACCTTCATACTCGGCCTTCCTTGGTTTTAAAATTTGCTTTCTGCAGTCAACCATATCCCAACAATCTGTTTCAGGTACGCCGTAATACCACGCTTTAAAAATAGGTTGATACTTTTCAATCACACGTTGTTGCATGCTTTCTGAAAAATGGGGTAAGTAAACCGTTTTAGTCAACGTGATATGCCTTGCAATCATCTGTCCTAAATTAAAACGCGCTTGGCGATACCTAATATCTGCTTTTTTAAACTCTCTGCTATCTGGTGCGAATTTTTGCATGTCTTGTTTAGGGCCTTCCGCCCAGCCAGCTACTTTATTCATTTGTTCAGCAAAGGGCTTAACAGTAAACGTTACATAAATGGGGTCATCAGCATCGGTAGGCGCAAAACCTCGAGTAAAGACGTTGTAGTGATAATTAGGATGAGTAACTTTAAAAAGAATTGTTGCGTAGGCATTAGCTTGCAATAGGTCTAACCGCTCTCGCGGGAAGGTAATTGGCTCATTGGCATAGCTCGTTTTTAGATATCTATAACCGGAGTCTATGCCACAGCTACTATGACCACACGACTCTGTGTACACAGACTCTATTATAAAAGGAAACTCCGACACTGAGCCATCTTCTGTTTTAATTGTCACAACGATGAACGCGATACCCATGCGCCTTATCGAGTACTGTAGTGCAACTTGTTGTAAACAAACAGGCCAGTAACACGCTCATAAACACCACTAATTTTTTCACACTATTGACCTTATTTTTTAAAAATTATTTAGCGCTAATAATGGGAGCTTTTAAATATTCTCTTCCTAGTCATTCAAAATCGATAAATAGGCAAGTTCTGCTAGTTTTTCTAAAGGTGACGTTGCATTAGACTCAGGCTTTTTAGCATGAACCGAGTAACGCCTTTTGGGAATTTTAACTTGAATAAAACCATGATTATTGGCCATATCAATACGCAGCATTTCACGCTCTTTTGGCGTTAAATGATTTTCATGGATCTTTTCAAGCTCGCCATGATCAAGCCAAATAGCCGCACAATTTGGACATTCGTCTATTTCAACCACTTTTAGTGGCGTGAAAAAGCGTCGCATCATCACCACGTCAGGGCACTTCGGGCAATTAATTCGCTTTGCTAAATCAACGCATTCTGTTGGCAGAGTTTGTAAATGAGCCACCAGCACTTGCGCTGGTTTTAAACTTGGATCGCTAAAGTGGAATATTTGTCGATTATCAAAAAATACACCACCGCTTTTTGATAAATACACGTTAACATCGCCAATGCTCACTGCTTCAAGTGCTGTTTTAGTACGCGGGCAAAACATAGACCTTCCTTGTTTTAAATTTAACTTAGCGCTTTTGTAATTATCGGTTTAAGCGGCTCAGGTAAGCTGATGTTACCAGCTAACACAAATTCATGTGCTTCGTTTGACATTTTTTGCCAAGTTTTACGAATAATACCCAACCATTTTTGCTCATCGTAATCAGGCTTGCTAGTTGCAAAATCAAGCATGTAATGTTCGATAAACACAAGGCTTGCGATATCTTCAATCAATTGGCTATCAGGGTTTCGCTTTATATTCTTTTTAGCCACGGCTGCGTATACACGCTCACATTCACTCGTTGAGTAACCAGCGGTTTTCATAAGGGCTGTTACACGCTCGGCATGAAAATCATATAAAGCAGTGCGCCATTGATAATAACCTTGCTTACCCATAGGGAAGTCACTGCGAGGAGAGCGCCAGCGTTCAATATGTTATCCCGTGCAGCAATATGCATTAGTTCATCGGCTTGCGGATTAAAACGGTTAAGCATATCGGTCATACGCATAGAATATAAAGATTCTTTAGCTAACGCTTGCCCAGCATGCTTAACACGATTGGGGTCTGCAGCATTCGCTGCATCTATGGCTTCTATAACAGTTTGAGACATATAACATTCTCTAGGTGGTTTATAGCCATGATTATAATGAGCAACAACTACTTTAGCTACTTTGCTCTAGCAAACAACTCTATTACAAACGAGTAAGGTCCATCGCGATGCTGTGCTTAGGCTTTTCAATCATTCGAAGTAACTCTTTGCCGTTAGAGCTTACAATAAACGTTGGGGTATAACGAAGGTCGTACTGCTTAGCTAAACCATCAGGGTCAAGCTTATCGTAACCAACCGCAATTAATTGGAGTGATTTCAGCTTTACACCCGAACCATCAAGTAACTTTAGTAAACGAGGCACTTCACGCTTAGAGTCATGACACCACGTACCTAAAAATACTAATACTTGTTTACCACTGAGCGTTTTAATCGTGTTTAAATCATCCTCAGATGGTGAATAGTTTTTATACTCTTTAGCAAAAGCAGGATATTGTGCGAGTAAATCCTCAGCGGTAATTTCCCCACTGTACGGCGACGTCGTTGCAAATGTGAATGATGAGAATAATAAGGTAACGAAATAAATAACTTTTTTCATTGTGAGTGCTCTTTGTTCTAATTAACTCACAATAACCAAATTATCGAAAACACTCCAGCATTACAATTGCGAGTTTGCACATACTTACTTTCTATGAGGTGCTTTAGATAAACTCGCAATGCTGTGAATAAGCCATTAAAATACGCTTTTATAATTAACCATGGTGCCATTTATGTCTTTTCCTCCTTGCCCACAATGTAACTCTGAATACGTGTATGAAGATCAAAACAATTTAGTTTGCCCAGAGTGTGCTCACGAGTGGGACCCCAATGCGGTTGATACCGATGATGTGATCAATGTGAAAGATGCTAACGGCACTTTATTGGCTGATGGAGACAAAGTGACCGTTGCTAAAGATTTAAAAATTAAAGGCAGCTCGCAAGTTATTAAAATTGGCACCAAAGCCGTGATCCGCCGTGTGCTAGATAAAAAAGACCACGAATTAGACTGTAAAGTCGATGGCGTTGGTGAAATGATGGTAACCGCTAAGTTTGTTAAAAAAGCTTAAAGAAGCATAGTAAGTAAATCGACTAACCAGATTTACTTACTAACATTAGTAAAGTTACTTCTTTGTCACCACGCCTTCAGGTATGTGTAAAGTAAGTTGTGGGAAAGGAATTGTCAGGCCGCTTTCTCGATTGACTCTTTGACACGTTTGTTTAAATCCCAATAGGTTTGCCAATAGTCTTCATTTTTAGCCCATGCTCTTAGCTGAATATTCACCGAGCTCTCAGCCATGGCTGTCACCATCACTTGCGCCGCCGGTTCACTCAGTAAACGGCTTTCGTTCGCGGCAATATCTTTTAGCACCGCAAAGCCATCATCGATTGAATCGGCATATGAAATACCCACAACAATATCCATTCGGCGTTTGCCATTTCGGGTGAAATTTTTAATATTGTTACCCCACACTATGCCATTAGGTGATGCAATATAAAGACCATCAATCGTTTGAAAAACACTGGTGAATAGGTTTACCTCAGAGACAGTACCTTGCATCGAGCCTATTTCAACAAAGTCACCAACTTTAAACGGCCTTAATATAAGTAACATCATGCCTGCTGCAATATTACTTAAAGTGTCTTTAAGGGCTAAACCTATCGCCAAACCTGCCGCCCCCATTAGGGCAATAAGGCTTGCCGTATTCACGCCAAAGATATCTAAAATAAATACCCCGCCAATAATATACACCGCATAGCCTGCCACAGACGACAAAATAGGCAGCAAGGTATTATCAACTTTTTTAAGCGTCGCGTTGGAGTTTTTTATAGCCTTTTTCACTGACTTAGCAAGCACTGCACTGGCAATTAAAATAACAATTGCGAGTATCAATTTATACCCTAGCGCTATGATTGTTTCTGAGTTATTGAGCCAAAACTCATTGAGGGTTTGTTTCATAAAGATCCTTGATTTTTTTAAATTCGAAATTGCATTTATTGATAAATTGAAAAGAAAAGCCATGCGTTATAGGCAATAAAAATCAGCAATAAACCAATACCTTCAGCGCGATTTACCCTGCCAATACCTCGGTGCCCATAAGCAAAAATTAATAAAAATATTGAAAGAGAGAACATCGCCAGCCAATCTCGCGATAATAGATCCGGTGAAAGGTTATCAGCTGGCGCTATCATCCCTGCAATACCTGTGACGGCCAAGATATTAAATATGTTTGAGCCAATCACATTACCAATGGCAATGTCGTGTTCACCTTTTCTGGCTGCGGCAATTGAAGCTGCAAGTTCAGGGAGCGAAGTGCCAAGTGCCACAATTGTGAGACCGATAATGAGGTCGCTAATACCCATAATCTCAGCAATACTGACTGCCCCCCATACCAATAGCCTTGAGCTAATAATGAGTACAACAAGCCCAACTACCAGCCAAACAATAGCTGCTTTAAGTGACATTGTTTGCACGTTAAGTTCTTGCTCAACATCTGTTGCTAAGCTGTCATTTTTGCTTTTAAGGCCAGAATAAATACTCCACCCCATAAAACTAAAAAATCCAAGTAACAATACACCTGCGTCAAAACGTGATAAGCCACCATCAAAAATCAGTAATGCAAATAGCACACTCACCACAAGCAATAGTGGGAGTTCTTTTTTAACGATATTAGAGTGAACAGCAATCGGGGCAATCAGCGCTGTTATCCCTAGTATAAGCCCAATATTGACAATGTTTGACCCCAGCGCATTACCTAAAGCAAGCTCTGGGCTGCCATCAGCAGCAGCCATGACCGATACCAACATCTCAGGAGCCGACGTACCAAACCCAACCACAATCATACCAATGAGTAAACTAGGTATACCTGCATATTTTGCGCTTACAGCTGCACCATCAACAAAGCGATCAGCGCTCCAAATCAGCAATACAAAACCAACTAAAATGGCAAGGATAAACAAGGTCATAGTGCTCTCCAACAGAAGGGTTGCAAAGCAAAATGTGATAAATAAACCGATTTAAGAGGACAGAAATAACCATATAAATGGTCTAGAAATGTAACAAGCACGAGACGGTTCCTTAGGGCGAAGAACAATAAGACACGCATCAAGGTCGCCCATTGAACCCAATACGTGCCTTAGGTCTTGTCAATCCGGCTTGCGGACATGAACGCCACGAACATTGGTTCGGAGACTGTTGACGTTCATCTTAATCTAAGAGACTACTCCCCTAAGGTTAGGTAAAGACTATATAACTAAAAGTCATACAATTAAAGCTCTATTTGTTCCTTTTTTACTTGTTATTTAGAAGCTCAAATGTTCTACAACAATCCCTGTAACTTGACAATGTTCACAGCTCTTCAAGAGTGTAACTTGTATAGTTTGGTTCAAACATCATTGCTATCCTTGCTTTGGGTTATTAATTCTTTGGGTACTCAGTGCTTTAGATATAATGTACCATTTTGCTTTATTTGCAAAAGCCATTGATCAAACAAATTGTTCGCGATACTCAGCTCTTCATCTGAAAGTGTCGGGTATTGTCTTTGCTCAAACCACGCATAACGATTATACACATCGTTATTTTGCGTGATTTCCATAATGAGTCGATTTATAGCGTAGGCTTTTGCTGCACTATGCTCACCAACTTGTTCGCTGTAATACATGCTCGCTAAACTCATCAGCGCTTGTTCACTGCCCTGCTTCGCTGCTTGCTCTAAAAATACGGTTTTACGCTCTTTAAAACCATCACGATTTTTGATGAACTCGGCACGTGACAACTTCTCAGGAAATTGCGACTTCATGTAAAATTCGGGAGTTAGCCCAGCAAACGTTTGCTGCGCAAAGGCAGAGCCCTGTTCTGCTGCCATTGTCAAATAACGGTAAAAAGACCGCCGCGTTGCTAAATCAACCCCTTCGCAATACTCATATTTCTCTAAAACACGGTTTTGCGTATCACCAGCATCGCTAAACTCATAGCTTTCGGCTAATGTTGCCTCAAGCGCCTCAGCATCTAAAGGAGCATTAAAACAATACTTAAGATTTTGTGCGATGAGATAGTTAGCCTCAGCATCACCTTGCTTAGCGCGTTGCTTTAGCTCAGTAAAATGGTCAATAAACACACCATCAAAACGCCATTTCGGTGCATTTTTGATAATAAATTCACGGCTATCATTGGCTTCACTCCCTTGCTCAGCAGATTCATCAGCTAACAAACTCGCATCAGGCTTTGTGGCTGATATGTTTGCTTGTGCCTCAACGTGCTGCGAAGCTGTTGTATCATTTGATGACTCTGAATTGGTTGCAAAGATTGCAGCTTCTCGTGAAGAATATATATAAATAACGAACAACAATACCAAAACCACAATTAAAAATGGCTTTACTCCTTGCCTAACAAAAGCATACCCAGACATAACAACCTACTTATTATTTTTGTTGCTCAGTAAGTTACAAGAAAACAGTGATGAAAGCGAAACTTAACTGCGGTTTCGCTTTGTTTGCATTAAACAAGCAATAACAATAAAACTAATCCCAACTAATTGCTGCCCATTTACCGGGCTATCTAGAATGGTTAACTGAAGAAAGTATGAAAACACCACTGACGTATAAATCAGCGGCGCCAGTTCAGAGCCGGTAGCAACTAGTTTATATGCTGAGCTTCTAAAGTATTGCGTAGCACTACTGAATACCGCTAATAACACTAATAAGCCTAATAATAAACAAGCACTTTCAACCACCAAGCTGCCTGCTGCGAACACAGCATTTAGCCCACCAACGAACATCGGCAGAATGAAAAATAGCGTACTGAATAGTGCTGCAATTAAAAAGCAAAAACCATTGGCAACCAGAACCGGGGTTTTCTCTTTACTAATTTGAAATAAACACAATTGCGAGCAAGCATTAAAAAAGCCAGCCGCCAGACCAATTAATAGCTCCCAACGTAACGTAATCCCTTGGTCGGTCATACTTTGAATGATCAGCCCTATCATCATTAACAACAAAGTCGGCACGACAAACAAGTCGATTTCTCGCTTATACACCACACTTTCAAGCAGTGGGATAAACAAGGTCCGGTGCTAAACAACACAACCGCCTCAATTAACGTAAGTTTGTAAAGCGCTAAAATAAAAAACCCTTGGCACAAGGTGATAAAAACAGCGCGTAGCATCACATTTTTTAATGCAGAAAAACTAACATAATGCCAAAACCGTGCTCGCGCTGTTGCTAACATTAAACAACCAGGTAAGAGCAACCTTAAGAATAACAGTAAAATAATTGGCAGCATGGGAGTTAACAGCTGGGTAACCAGTCCATTCAGTGCTAGAGTAAGGGTAGATAGCAGCATTAACGCACTAGAGCGGTGACTAATATTCATTTACATTGTTTATAAAGCGAGTAGATGACACTCACGATACGCTCTGCTGAAATTATAAAAAAGCGAATAAAACCGCATTAATATGTAAGAAAAACTAACATATGAAACACAATATCCCACTCAAATCCTTATACAGTTTCATTGCTGTTGCAGAGACTGGCAGCATGGTTAAAGCCGCAGATTCAATTCACGTTAGTCACTCGGCTATCAGCCAAGCTATCAAGTCTCTTGAGCAACAGCTTGAGGTAAAACTTTTCGATAGGGTTGGCAGACAAGTGTATTTAAATGATGCAGGGAAACTTTATTATCAGCGCGTTTCGCCCGCCGTTCAGGCCATCATTTCAGCAAGCGAAGAGGTTAAAAATAAAGACAAAGATCATCATTCAATTTCACTCAACATGGTGAACTCTTTGGCATTACATTGGTGGATACCACGGGTTGATAAGCTACAAAATTGTTATGCTGAGTTAGATATTCGCTTATCAAACTTTGTAGGTGATGTTGATCTCGAAAGACGCAATATCGATATGGCTATTTTTCAAGGCGATCCGCAAAATTGGCAAAAGTACCACTGTGAGAAATTAGCAGATGATGAACTTGTTTTAGTTTGCAGCCCTACATTATTAAAGCCAGAAACTACAAACAACATCAATGAACTATTAAACCGCTTTCCAGCCATTCAGGTACTCAATGCCCGCAGAAACAATAACTGGCAGATTTGGGCAGAGCATAACCACATTGCCTGCCCTAAAGCACAAAAAAACCGCTCTTTTGAAACCACAGCTCAAGCATTGCAAGCTGTAACGAGAGAACTTGGTCTACTGGTTACCCATAAGCAATTTGTTTTAGAAAAGCTCGAATATGGCGAATTAGTGCAGCTAGGCAATGCAGTAATCCATCCGCAGCAGTCATTTTTCTATGCCTGCAAAGCTGACAAATTAAAACATACCAGCATTCAACAATTGATTGCATGGCTAAAAAATGAATTTTTAGCAAGTTAGCAAAATTGTAGCGGCGATTTTATATCGCGTAGAATTGATTGCTTTACATTGAATCATTTATATAGCTCCAGCAATAAAGGCCAATTAAAAACTATCGTATTAAAAGCTAGTTATATGCCAAACGTGATTAGCTTAACTTATCTTTATACTCACACATGCCTTTTAAAGCATGGTCGATTAAGGTTTTTATGTTCGTCAGCTCAGTGATTTTGGCGTCTATTTCTTTACTTTTTTCAATCAATTTGGCGGCCATAGCTTGCTGAGTTAAGTTGTTTTTGCCAAGTAGCTGTGTGAGATCTTTAATCTCTTTTAAAGTGAAGCCTAGGTTTTTAGCCATTGTGATCATGTTGAGCTGCTCAACTGTTTTTTCACTATAAATACGATAGCCATTCACATCTCTTGAAGGTGGCGGGATCAACTGCTCTTTTTCATAAAAACGAATGGTGTCTTTTGTGAGGCCGGTTAATTGCGTGACTTGCTTGGTTTTCATAAAAATACGCTTGACTGTAGAGTAAGCTCCACAGTTTATGCTCAACGCATTCTTCTATCAATACTAATAAAAAAATGAATACATCGATTATTGTTAAAACAGCCGATAACGTCACTTTAAATGGCACTCATTTTGCGGCCAACAACCCTAAAGCAACGGTGCTATTAAACCCAGGTACAGCAACAAAAACCACCTACTATTTACCGTTTGCGGAGTTCTTAGTCAGCCAAGGTTTCGATGTGGTTGTTTGGAATTACCGTGGCTTTTGCGAATCGAAAACAAGCCAGTTAAAAGGCTGTAGTTATCAATATTCAGACATTGGCCGCTTTGATATGCCTGCCATGATTGATAAAGCTAAAAGCATCAATCCTACTCTGCCACTTTATTGCGTTGGTCATAGTGCTGGCGGTCAGCAAATAGGTTTAGCTGCCAATTACCAAAAGCTTGATGCCCTTGTTGCGGTTGCAGTTTCTGCCGGATACTTTGGTTATATGCCAACCGGTTACCGTATTAAAGCTAACTTCTTCTTTCGTTTATTTTCACCGATTACGGGGGCATTATTTAAATACGTGCCCGCTAAAAAAATGAATTTTATGGAAGACTTACCCGTTGGCTTTGCGCGTGAATGGTCGGCGTGGTGTAGAGAAAAGCAGTTGTTTTTCTCGAATAAGTTTTACGGTAAATCGATTGCCGAAGGTACCTATAAAAACTTTGATATTCCTACCTATGTCTTTACCGCTGACGACGATGAAATCTGTACCGAGCAAAACGTGCATAACTTTTGGCGCAATGTAACCAGCAAACACCCAATTGCTTTTAAGCGTTATCAATCTGCACAATTACCCGCTAAAAAAGTAGGCCACTTTGGCTATTTCAGAAAACATAATCAAGCAATTTGGCATGACATATTAACCGCGTTAAATGAGACTCATAATGCAAAACAAAGCAGTGCTATTTAAACAACACGCTCGTTTACTCTTTATGGTACTCGCGAACTTTATCGCCAGTATCTTGCATTATGTGCACAATATTATGTATTTTGAGCACTATCCTGAACCTGATTGGCTTGCAGCAAACGTGGTCGACTACTTTTGGTTTATCATGACTTTTGTTGGCTTATATGCGCTGCTCTGTTTAGCTAAGCAACGCATTAAACACGCCATGTGGCTGCTCTATCTTTATGCTGCGATGAACATGTTATCGGTACTGCATTATGCGGTTGATAGCGATAACGTTATGACAACCGCAATGCATGTATTAATTTGGCTAGAAACCGTTGTTGCTATTTGGCTCATTGTTTTCGTTGCAAAAGCCCGTTTAGCAACAACCAACTAGCGGTCACTCTTGAGTCTTTTTAATTGACCTATTTTGCTTTTGAACAGTATTAACCATTTTTGAAAACGCGCGCTGTTTGGCGCGCTTTTCAGCCATGGTGGCATTGTTGTGCTCATTTTCAGCTAACAACTTACGGTAATTTTCTAAGCGTCTTATTGATAATGAGCCCATTTCAATTACTTTAATAACAGCGCAGTCCGGCTCTGTTTGGTGTTGGCAATCTATAAATCGACAGCTATTTGCGAGTAGCTCAACATCTTCAAATGCACGTTCAATACCTCGCTTTGAATCACTTAATTGCAATTCTCGCATACCCGGTGTGTCCATCAATAACGCACCATTAGGCAACCATTTAATCGATCTAAAGGTTGTTGTATGACTGCTTTTTGCTATCTTGTTCACGAATACCTGCTGTTTTTAATTCATCGGAGCCAAGTAGTGCATTAACGATGGTCGATTTACCTACTCCAGATGAGCCCATAAATGCGAGCGTTTGCCCCTTTCGACAATAAGGTGTAAGTAAATCACAACCTTCTTCTTTTAACGCATTAATAGCAATAACACTCAAAAGAGAGTCTAGGCTTTGCACTTGCAGGCAGTACTTTTCAACGTCTGAGCAAGTATCAGCTTTGGTTAGCACCACCACAGGCTCAATGTGGGCATTTTTAATCAAGGCTAAATATCGCTCTATCCGATTTAAACTAAAGTCATCATTAAGCGATGTAACAATAAACACGGTATCAATATTCGCCGCGATTAATTGAAACGCGTGTTTAGAGCCTGCAGCCTTGCGCTTAATGATTGAAGCTCTTTCGAGTACCCGTAAAATACGCGAATCATCAAATACCACCCAATCACCTACGCAAATTTGTTCAAGACCCGGTGTTAAAGCAAACCGCATCGTGCCTTGCTCGCCAAGCAATACAACCTCTGTTTTGTGATGCTCAACAACACGCCCTAAGTAGCCGTTTTCTAGCTCATCTAAACTCAACTGTTGTTGAAAGAAAGGTCGCATGCCTAATTCTATCAGTGATGGTGTTTGCATAGTGTTTACCAAAGCTGTGGATTATCGAGTGGTTTTAGGCAACTTGGCTTACCAGTAATTGGCAAAATTTCGTCATCTAAAACCGGTTTAGCAAGCCAGCCTTTTGGGTAAGATAAGCTATGAGGTGCTTGAATAACTTCTTCACTCACAACGGAAAACCCGACTTTTCCATAAAAGTTGATATCACCATAGGTCATCACTAGGCTAACATTTTGTTCAGCTAACTTATCACAGCCAAATTGGATCAGCTTTTGTCCTATGCCTTGTCCCTGACAATCCGTTGCCACTGCAACAGGTGAGAGTAAAAACACCTCTTTAGCGTGCGCAAACTGTAAACGCGACAGCACGATAGCGCCGACGATCCGTTGCTCATCTGTCGCGACAAACACATATAAATCAGTTGATGGATATGGCTCAGCTAAAAAGTCAGTGACTAAACGGGCAACTTGCTCGCCTTCTTGTTTTGACTCTGACGCACTAAATGTTGCCAAGTAAAGCGCAATAATCTCGTTTTTTTGGCTCTGTTCGTAAATTGAAAAATTCACTTAGACTCCTTAAGTTTTAAAATAAAATAGTGATAAGTAAAGTTTTGCCCGGTTTCATTTTCGTAAAGGGCAATTTCTGTTTGTATGTCTTTCACAGCTTGAGACTCACTTATCGATGGCGCTAACTCAGCAAGGCGCGCCTTGAGTGGTTGCCAATAGTTTTTCCAAGCTTGCTGATCCAGCGAAAACTGCTCTATAAGCTCATAACCAAGCTCATCAAATAAGGCTATGCGGCTTTCGATTGATTGCATATCTGGGTAATTCGCTTGCCAGTACTCTTTAACCGCCATTTCAGGCTGGCTGTTAAGCCAAACTAAATCACTGACCACAATCCCCCCATCACGGCGAAGAAACGGTTTCCAGCTTGATAATGCGCTTTGCATCCCCATGACATACACGCACCCTTCTGCCCAAATAACATCGAATGAATTTGCTTTAAAAGGCAGTGCAGTCATCGATGCGCAAGTCAAAGACACACGCTCAGCCAATTGCTCTTTGTGCAATCGCTCCTGTAAATAAGCAAGTGCCGATGACTCATTATCTAAAGCCGTGATCTTGGCATCAGTTTGCTTGGCGATTAGTAATGTTGATGAACCTTTACCACAGCCAATTTCTAAAATTTGGTTGGCATTGTTAGGAACAGCAGCAATGGCTTTTAATGTAGCTTCTTCGCTACCAGGCCCCCATCGCTCTAATGGCTCAAACACAGTCATAAAATCGTGCATGTAGCTTTCATGGTCACTCATATCTTTTGATAACCAACGAAGCCGCAATGCCTCTTTTTCTGTGTAGCCTTGCTTTAACAACCAATTTAAATGCGCACTTGGCGCACGCTTATTCAGCTCATCATGTAAGTGTTTTTGAGAGCGTTCGCCAAGCAAACTCAGTAATAAATCTTTGGCTTGTAACTTAGCGGTAATTTCATCTTCAAGTTGTGCTAAGCGCTGTTGCAAAATAGCTTTATCTAGCTCTACATCTAAACAGCTCTGACATTCTTTTAAGGTTAACCCCGCGCTTTGTAACTGCTGGATCAAAACCAAGCGTTGTAAATCAGCCTCGCTATAATAGCGATAACCATTTGCAAGCCTGCGCCCCTGAATGATTTTAAGCTTCTCGTAATACAACACAGCCGTGCGCGACAAACCAAGCTTTGCTGCTAACTCTGAAATTAAATACATGATGAAATAGGCCTATAAGGCTTTTGAATATAATAAGTATGAAGTGTAAAGCTGTAGACAGGTCAAATATTTTTGCAAAATAATTTAAGAAAATAAGGTAAGCAATAAAGCTTGCTTACCTTCATAGGGCGTGTTTAGATTTTACTAAATTTGTTTTGGCAATTTAGTCGAAATAAGGGCGGTAATAACAATAAATAACAGTGAGATAGCTAAACAAGCTGCTAAGCCATAAAGCTGAAACACTAAGCCCGACAACACAGTACCAATTAAGCGTCCCATGGCATTGGCCATATAGTAAAACCCGACATCGAGTGATACGCCATCGGCATCAGCCATACTAACAATTAAGTAGCTGTGCAAAGATGAGTTAATTGCGAATAACACACCAAATAACATCAACCCGCCTATCAGCATTGGTTTTACAGCCCACTCAAAGCCAATAGCAAGGGCAATGGCTAAGGTGACTACAGCAAGCAAGGATGCCCACTTAACTGTTTCTGCGCTTGGTGATGTTTGCTTATTGAGCTTAATGATTTTAGGAGCAAAAGATTGCACAGCCCCATAACCAATGACCCAACTAGCTAAGAAGGCACCCACAGTCCAGTGATCCCAATCAAAGGCTTGTGATAAAAACACCGGAAGTGCAACTACAAACCAAACATCACGCGCACCAAACAAAAACAACCTCGCGGCCGACAAGATATTGATTGAACTACTCTTTGAAAATATCTCGTTAAACTTAGGTTTGTTTTTAGCTTTGCCTAAATCATTTTTAAGTGCATAAATACTAAAACACCACACCACCAGCAAGGTGGCAGCCATGGTTAGCATTGCGCCTTTAAACGACATTAATGTCAGTAGTAAGCCACCTAAAAAGAAGCCTACACCTTTTAAGGCGTTTTTAGAGCCTGTTAGTATCGCTACCCATTTAAACAAGGTGCCTTCTTGGCCACTGGCAACCAGCATTTTAATTGAGCTTTTAGCGCTCATTTTATTGAGATCTTTTGCAATGCCCGACAGCGCCTGCGCCAACATCACATAGGCAACACTCAGCCATTCAGGGGGGACTGCCAACATGAACAAGGCTGCAACCTGTATGGCAAGGCCAATGTTCATGGTCTTGTTTAAACCAAGCCTTGCGCCTAAATAGCCGCCCACTAAGTTAGTGACAACACCAAAAATCTCATAAAACAAAAACAGCATGGCAATACTCAAAGGCGAGTACCCAAGCGCATGAAAATGCAGTACCACCAACATTCTCAATGCGCCATCTGTTAGCGTAAATGCCCAGTAATTCCCGGTGACAATTAAGTACTGCTTTATATCAGCGGGAAGATTAGCCAAACGCGTCATTGCTTTTAACCTTTAAGTGATCGCGCAACTTTACGGGCAAGTTCGGCGGTGCGGTTTGCATAACCCCATTCGTTATCGTACCAAACATACAGCTTAACTTGAGTCTCGTTGACAACCATGGTTGATAACGCATCAACAATGCTTGAGCGTGGATCAGTTTTGTAATCGATAGAAACAAGTGGCTTTTCTTCATAGCCCAAAATGCCTTTTAGCTCCCCTGCTGCGGCTTCTTGCATCCATAGGTTAATTTGCTCAGCGGTAGTTGGCTTTTCAACTTCAAACACACAGTCAGTGATTGATGCATTTGCTAATGGCACACGAACTGCGTGGCCGTTTAATTTGCCTTTAAGTTCAGGGAAAATATGTGTAATCGCTGTTGCAGAGCCGGTTGTAGTTGGAATTAAGCTCATGCCACATGCGCGAGCACGGCGTAAATCTTTATGCGGCGCATCTAAGATAGTTTGCGTGTTAGTGATATCGTGAATGGTCGTCATTGAACCATGTTTGATACCAATTTTTTCTTGCAATACTTTAACCACAGGCGCTAAACAGTTGGTAGTGCATGATGCCGCAGTCACAATATCGTGCTGCTGTACATCATATAAATCATCGTTTACACCCATTACAACGTTCAACACGCCGTCTTCTTTTACAGGCGCAGTGACAACAACTTTTTTCACACCTTGATCAAGATAGGCTTGCAGTAATTCGGTTTTTTTCATTTTACCTGAGGCTTCAATAACGATATCGCAACCAGACCAATCAGTGTCTGCAATCGCTTTATTTTGCGTAACGTTAATTTCGTGGCCATCGATAATCACAACATTGTCGTTACTTTCAACCTCATGAGGCCAAATACCGTGTACCGAATCATACTTTAGTAAGTGAGCCAGTGTAGCTGCATCACCCGCTGGGTCATTAATTTGCACAAACTCAACGTCGTCCCATGCAAACGCTGCTCTTAGTGATAAACGACCCATGCGGCCAAAACCATTAATGCCTACTTTAATTGCCATTGTTAAGCTCCTACTTTTTGAAAATTGTCGAAAAATGAACGTTGTACTGGGTTATGCAACGATTTAGGGCGAATAGCCTGCACTTGAGTAACTATGTCATTTTTAGCATAGCCAAGCTCATGCATTAATAAACCAATAACTAAGCCTGTACGGCCTGAGCCGCCTTTACAATGTACAGCCACGCTACCACCACTTTTTATGATGGCAAGAATGTCGTTAAGGTGTTTGTTGAAAGCGAGACTAAACGCTTCGTTTGGCGCGTCATCATCCAAAATAGGTAACTGAAACCAGCTAAGGCCAGCTTGCTCACATTCGATTACAAGCTGCTGCGCCCCATTTTTAACAAGCTCTTCATCGTACATTAGCGTAATAATGGCTTTTGCACCTGCCGCTTTTAAATCAGCAACAGACTGTGATAAGCCAACGCCTTTTGTGCCAGGGCAAGGGGTAAAAATAAATGCCCCAGTTTCTAGCTGTAAAATATCAAATGGATGTGATTGCATTATGATTCCCCAATTACTCTTTAAACCAATGTGTTGTTTTATTAACGATTGCAACCAACGACAGCATTACAGGTACTTCGACCAACACCCCAACAACGGTTGCTAATGCTGCCCCAGAGTGCAAACCAAATAATGAAATAGCCACTGCGACCGCTAACTCAAAAAAGTTAGAAGTACCAATTAAACATGCTGGCCCTGCAATGTTGTGCTTAAGCCTAAGCTTTAACGCAATGAAATAGGTGATTACAAAAATACCGTAGGTTTGCAAAACAAGCGGAATAGCAATCAGTACAATGTTAAGCGGTTGGGCTAAAATCGTGTTCGCCTGAAACCCAAATAGCAAGACCACTGTGACCAGTAAACCAATAACTGAGTAAGGTTTAACTTTCTCTAAAAATGACTGCACAGCAGCTTCATTTTGCGCTGAATTATTAAGAGCTTTGCGTGTTAATACCCCGGCAATGAGTGGTAGCAATACATACAACACAACCGAAATCATCAGTGTAAGCCAAGGTACATGAATATCAGACACACCCAGCAACAACCCCGCAATAGGTGCAAAGGCAAAAATCATAATGATGTCGTTCACAGATACTTGCACTAAGGTATAATTTGCATCGCCTTTGGTTAGTTGTGACCACACAAACACCATTGCCGTACAAGGTGCAACACCGAGTAAAATCATGCCTGCAATATATTCTTGCGCCGTTTCAGGGCTAACAAAATCAGCAAATAACCCTTCAAAAAATAACCAACCTAATGCGGCCATTGAAAACGGTTTGATAAGCCAATTAATGATTAAAGTGAGCATCAGCCCTTTTGGATTCTTACCGACTTCTTTAATCGTTGAAAAATCAACTTGCACCATCATCGGGTAGATCATTACCCAAATAAACAGTGCAACAACAATGTTTACATGCGCCACTTCGGCTTTCGCTATTAGCTCAAATAAAGGCGGAAACATCACCCCTAGCGCCACACCAATGGCAATAGCAGCAGCAACCCATACAGATAAATATCGTTCAAAAACACCCATTTTTAGTCCTTAATTGCAGCAACGAGCAACACGGGTTGGGCAATCATCGCCCATCGCATTTAGCCTTGCTAACTCGTTTTCTATGAAATTTGGTTCGTTTACCACGGTCGAGGTAATTGTTTGTTTCATCCACATAGGTAGAGTCGGGTTTAAAGAGTAAAACACCCACTGCTGGTGTTTTCTATCCGACAAAATGCCCTGCTTTTTAAGTTGCGCTAAATGCCTTGAAACCTTTGGTTGGCTCTGCTCGTTAAGTGCCGTCATTAGTTCGCATACGCAAACCTCTTGCTCAACAGCGATAAGCAATAAGCTTTTTAAACGAATATCATCTGCAAGCGCTTTATAAAATGTAGTTGGCGAAATCGATACTGGTTTTTCTTTGTTATGGGATTGCACAAACTGCTTAATTCGCTCATTGATCTCTTGCAAGGTTTTTTCAAAGGCATGAGGTTCAGGGCGAGTTTTTGGATCAACAAAGTCCCAGCCTAAACAATGTGTGCCATCAACACGATTTGCACATTCTTTAGCTGCCTTGTCGCACAATGTAATGACATAATCAAAATGCAGGTTAGTTACATCATTTAAGTGCTTTGAGTGTAAGTCATCGGTTTTTAGGCCAAAATGCTCAATCGTAGCAAGCGTACGAGGGTCTACCGCATAAGGTTCTGTGCCCGCACTAAATACCTCAAACTCACCTTTACCATGATGTTTAAGCAATGCTTCAGCCATAATTGAACGGGCTGAATTTTCTGTACATAAAAAGAGGACTTTCACGGCTTACTCCATAATAATTTCGTTATATAATATTTTTGTTATATACCATTTGCAAGCTGAATTTTATAAATGGCGCGTTTTGCAATAACGATGGCGCGATCTGATGTCATGTGGCACCAACAGATGGCCTACTATGCATATAACAAAACAACAGCTCAAATTAATGGAGTACAAACATGACATCAACAGCATTGATCACTGGCGCCTCAAACGGGATTGGTTTAGAACTTGCGCATATTCACGCACAGCATGGCGATAATTTAGTGCTGGTAGCTCGTTCAGAAGACAAACTGAATGATCTTAAACAACAGCTTGAATCAAAACACAACGTAAAGGTTACGGTTATTGCTGCCGATTTATCTAAGCCAGATTCAGCTGAGTATGTTTTTACACGTACTGAGGCACTTGGTTTGCACATAGATATTTTGGTGAATAATGCCGGCATTGGCGGACATGGCAAGTTTCATGAGCGTGATCTCAGTGCAGAACAAACGATGATGCAACTTAATATTGTGACATTAACAAACCTAAGCCACTATTACTTACAAGGCATGGTTGAGCGAAATCGTGGCAAAATTTTAAATATTTCGTCTACAGCTTCCTTTATGCCCGGTCCACTGCAAGCGGTATATTATGCAACGAAAGCGTTTGTGACTTCATTCAGTCAAGCAATTGCAGAAGAAGTAAAAGATAAAAACATTACGGTCACCGCGTTATGCCCAGGAACAGTAGCAACAGGCTTTGTTGAAGCAGGTGATCTACAAGGGGTAGATGCTTGGAAGAATGCTAAATCAGCGCATTCTGTGGCACTGTGTGGTTACAAGGCAATGCAAAAAGGTCAGTTAATTGCTTTTAATGAAGCGCCGCTTAAATTTATGCTCAATTGGGTGATCCCTTTATTGCCTCGCAAAACTGTGTTAAAAATTTCTCGTCAGTTTATGGAAAAAAGCGGAAACTAATATGAAACGAGCCAGCAAGTTTTTGATCCCTCCCAACTGGCAAGTATTACTCAATGATTTAGAAATCAACCTAGAAGAGGCACTGGCTTATGCCCAGTTGCCTTCAGGTTTATTTTCTCAAGATAAAGTATACTTAACGCCCGCTCAATACTTCCAATTATGGCAGGGTGTAGAGACAGCAGCAAACGGCATTGAGTTACCCTTAAAACTTGCCGAAGTCATGACAATAGAATCATTTGACGTACCAATTTTTGCCACGATTTGTAGCCCAAACTTAAATGCTGCTTTAGCGAGGTTACAACAGTACAAACCACTAATTGGCCCTATGGAGCTAGCACTTGAAATTACCAATACTCATACAAAAGCCCAAGTAAGCTGTTATGGTTTTATTGATACGCTGCCCAAGTGCTACAGCTTGGCTGAACTGGTATTTTTTACACAATTAACTCGCCTTGCTACTCGAAAACAAATTAACCCTGTTACGGTTATTGTGCCAGAGCTACCTGAAAAGCTCATGGAATACGAAGCCTACTTTGGTTGCCCGTTGAAAGTGGGGAGTACCCCTAGCGTGACATTTTTAGCAGAAGATGCAAAAGCGCCATTTTTAACCAGTAATCAGGTGATGTTGTCATGCTTTGATGGAGATTTAAAACGTAAGCTGCAAGATGTTATCAGCGAACAAAGCCTTACTGATAAGGTATCAAGTATTTTGTTTAAATCCCTACCTCAAGGGCAAAGTAACATTGAACATGTTGCCTCAGAGCTAGCACTAAGCAAACGCTCTCTACAACGAAAACTAACAGCTGAAAAACAAAGTTATCAAAAAGTCTTACAACAAGTACGAGAAGATCTTGCACAGCACTACTTAATGCAAACTGAGTTACCAATTATCGAAATCGCCTTTTTACTCGGTTTTAGCGAAACAAATTCGTTTGTTCGCGCATACAGTAGTTGGACGGGCGTTTCTCCCGCCCATAAGCGAACACAAGTGAGACACTAGTTTTTTTGTTAAGCCAACTAAAAGCCTAGCTAAAGGCTGCTTAACAATAGCAGCCTTACTGGACACACCATAACCGATACGTAAAAGCTAATGTTTCTGCCTTAAATCTCTTTCAAATTCAGTTTCTGTTTTAACTGGATTGCAACGCGTTATAACTTCAGTTTTGCCAACTTTTTCAGGTTCGTCAGAGCTATAAATCGTGGTGTTATAGCTTCGATCTATTTCCCCTGGACAGTGATGTTCTGCGATTACTACATCCTCAAACTCACCCGTTTGCTGCTGTGAGGCGCAACCAGATAAAATTAGTGCAATAAAGGTTACGGTGTATTTCATAACAAATCCTCTGTAAAAGTACGGGGCTGATTTTTTGGCACATTGTCTTGGCTTAACATCCATTTTGCTATGTCATCATTTATTCCCCCTGAAATACTGGATAGTCTGTGTAACCTTGCTCATCACCACCAAATAAAGTAGTAGGATCTGATATTTCATTTAGAGGTAAATTGTGCTCTAAGCGATAAGGTAAATCTGGATTTGCAATAAACTTTCTGCCAAATGCAACATAGTCAACTAAGCCTTCACCAATGAGTTTATCGGCCTTTGCTAATGTGTAGTTTCCTGCCACCACAATTTTTCCATTAAAGATTTCACGTAATTTAACTCTAAACTCATCGGTTACGAGGGGAGCATCATCCCAATCAGCTTCCGCTAAATGCAGATAAGCAATGCCAAGTTCATCAAACTTTTTAGCTAAATATAGAATGACATCGATTGCTTGCGGATCATCCATGCCTCTTTGTGTAATAAAAGGTGCTAATCGAATAGCCGTTTTTTCTGGATCATAGCTTGACTAATTGCAGTAATGATTTGCAGCGCGAACTTTGCTCTATTTTCAATATTACCGCCGTATTCGTCACTACGTTTATTTGATGTTTGTCTTAGAAATTGATCAATTAAATAGCCATTACCTGCATGTACCTCAACGCCATCAAACCCTGCTTCAATCGCATTTAAAGCAGCTTGTTTATAGTCTTGAACGATGCCCTTTATTTCATTGGTCGATAATTCACGTGGTGTAGGACAATCAAGCATTTGGCCTTCGCCATTTTCATCAACCACCCACACTTGCGCATTTGGGGCAATAGCACTTGGCGCAACCGGCAAGCCGTCTGGATGAAAGACACTATGCGACATTCTGCCAACATGCCATAACTGAGAAAAAATGAGTCCATTGTGCTGATGAACGGCTTGCGTTACTTTGCGCCATCCGTTGATTTGCTCTTCAGTATAAATCCCGGGGGTAAATGAGTAGCCCTTTCCTTGTGCAGAAATTTGCGTCGCCTCTGATACTATAAAACCCGCACTGGCTCGTTGCGCATAATATTCTGCCATTAGACTTGTCGGAATATCACCTGGTTGAGCCGTACGTGAACGGGTCATAGGAGCCATTACTATTTTATTTGCGGTTTTATGATGACCAATTTGGTCTGGATTAAATACTCTATTTTTCATGTGTGTACCTTTTAAATAAGCTCGCTGCGTTTAAATAAAATTTCTATTTTTAAGCCATCAGGCCCTTGAATAAACACTTGATGCTCATTCGCTGCCGGCACTTCCCGCTCAACGAATGGTATTGAAGTTGCTTTTAGCCGTGCTTTAACTTCTTGATAATCAGTTGCAAAGAAAGCAAGGTGGTCAACCGTTGATAAGCCAACTGCTTCTGTTGATACCGAAGCTTGGCTTAAGTAATCAGATTGCGATTCATTTATGCCAAACTTAGCTGCTATATGAATGCATGGCGTATCCAAGTCGTCATATAACCAAACACCATCAAAACCAAATGCTGGCCTTGGCCCCTTTTTAAGGCCTAACGACGACTCTAAAAACTGAGCCATGTGCTGGATATTCGTTGCTAAAAGCAGAGCGTGATTAAGCTGCATTTCTATCTCCTTCAAGTGATGAAATGAGTTTAACTATTTTGACTAAATTTATAATTAGCCTTAGAGTTAAATCAGTGTTCATTAAAACTGAAGAATAATGTCAAAAATTGATGATATGGCGCTTTTTGTTCACGTTGTAAAAGCGGGAGGGTTAGCCGCTGCGGGAAGAAAATTGGGGCTTTCGCCTGCAAGCATGACAGCACGAATTAATAAAATTGAGCAAAATTACGATACGCGATTATTAACGCGTAATACGCGCAGTATTGCCTTAACAGATGCAGGCGAACGTTTTTATAGTGGCTGTTTAAGAGTATTAGCAGAAGTCGAAAATACTGAAAACATACTTCAAGAGTCACAACAAAGCCTAAGAGGCCAGCTAAAACTCTCTGCAACATCTGACTTTGGTCGCCAGTTTGTTGCACCCGCATTAGCAGAATTCATCAATAATCACCCAAATGTTAAACCGCATTTAGTACTGACAGATGGGGTCACCAATATTGTTGAGGAAGGTATTGATCTGGCATTTAGATTCGGCAATTTGCCTGATAGTAACTTGATTAGCCGCCCGCTATGTAATAACCGCCGTGTGCTATGCGCCTCACCTAGCTATATAAAATCGTTTGGTTTGCCAAGACATCCTGAAGATTTAAAAAATCATCGTTGCCTTGTGCTTGAGCGACTTGGGCAACCGCTAAATGACTGGCATTTTGAGGTAGATAACACGCACTTTTCTATCAAAGTAGCTCCCCACCTTTCATGCTCAGACGGTGAGGTGATAAGACGCTGGGCAAATCAAGGCCATGGCATAGCCTTAAAATCATACATTGATATCAAAAATGACCTCAAAACAGGCGACCTTATTTTGATACTAGATGAGTATGTTCGAGGCTTTAGCCACAGCGATAAAAAAAGTGTCGGCCTACAGGTGATATATCCGAGCAGGCAATTTCAACCTCGGCAAGTGAAAGCGTTTATAGAGTTTTTTGAGTGTTGGTTTAAAAATAAGTAAGCCGCCCAACAAAGTATGAGCGGCTTGGGTATTTATTAATTAACCACCAAATTGAATTCGCATGCCTGCATTAACGGTAAAACCGTCATTTCGAGACCATATATCAGTTGTCCAGCGTCCACTTGCAGCTTGCTCAGGCAAGGTGAGCGGATGTTCTTTTGTTTGACGAACGTTAAGTAAGTTCTCTGCGTTTACAAACCAGCTTACGTTACCCGTGGTTATTTGACCTAACAACCCCAAGTGCCAATATGGTTTGCTTCGTTCAAGGTAAGGGTTGTCTTCAAGGTGCTGAGTACCAGTATAATAGGCTTCAAAACCAACTAGATGACTGCCATGCTCTTCCCACATTACAACAAGCCCAGCCGAGTGCTCTGGTGTTAGAGTGAGTTTTTCACGACCATACCCTGCCTGATTTTGCTTCGTTGCATCGGTATATAAATAGCTGCCGGTAAACTTAATATCATGCCAGCGATAGCGCATTAAAAACTCTGCGCCTCTGATTTGTGTTTGCCCTTGGCTGTTTACAAGTCGAACGGCTTTTTCACTGCCAACTTGAGAGGCTTCAAGCTCTGTAACATGCTCAATATTTGATGAAAACAACGTTATGCTGGTTTCTAAATTACCAGCAATGTAGCTAATATCGAATGAAGCTGTATCTGCTTGCTCTGCTTGTAAGTCATTAATGGGCTCAAGCTGTGATAAACCGACCTCATCAATTTCTCCAATAAAAGGAGTTGGTGCAAAATACCCTTTGCCATATGCACCTCTAAATAGCCAGTTTTCTGGATTATAGAGTACAGAAAGTCGAGGACTAAATTGATTGCCATACTCACTGTGATCATCTGCACGAGCACTCACTGACATTGATAAGTCATCCGTTGCTTGGTAATCAATTTGTGAAAACAGTCCTGGCACCTCATAACGATAATCAAACGCCGAAAATGTCTGTGAGGAAAACTGCTCTGTTTGATAAGCAACACCTACCAACCAAGCAGTATTGTGCAAATAACCTGACACACTCGACTCAAGTAAATAACTATTATGCTTATCTTGTTCAAATACCTGACCGTACTGGTGATCATGATCTTGTTCCATTGCTGAGCCACGAACATTTAAATCAAGTTCTTCAGCTAATGCTTGATCATAAACAAAACCTAAGTCTGTTCTGAGTGTATCTTGCTGCTGCACAAATGGCAGACCATCAGGCATTAAAGCCCCAGCTTCAGTGCCACCTTTACGCTGTTCTTTCATCCCTCCAAGAGTTAAGTAGAGGTTTTCTCCATTTTCACCTTGATAGTAAAGCCTAGGCCTTGCAGTGACCCGTTCATACTGTGCCATATCTATCCAACCATCATCATCCAGATCCTGTTTTACTTGATGATGAATGCCCGCCGTCAAAGAGCTTGCGAACGACTCATTGATCGGCGCCGATAAATAGGTTGTTACATCTTGGTCATCTTTAGATGTCGCATTAAGCAATACCTCGCCGCCAAACTCGTCGGCAGGTGTTCGCGAAATTAAGTTAATTACACCACCAAGTGCTGAACCACCATATAAAGATGAGGCAGAACCTTTAATTATCTCAACGCTTGCAAGGTCAGTAGGTGGAATTTGTAAAAGGCCAATCGAAGCCGTTTGCCCACCATAAAGTGGCAAGCCATCGCTTAGTAACTGGGTATATCGACCATACAAACCTTGCAAACGAATATTCGCGCTGCCTAGTGACGGTGATGTTGTTTGCACCCTAACCCCCCCTGTTTCAGCAACTAACATCGAAATATTTCCAGGCCGCATTAATGCCTTTTCTTGAACTTCTTCACCGTTAATAATCTCAGTGCGAGTAGCTGATTCTGTCACAATACGCCCTAAACGTGACGCTCTGACCTGAATTCGCTCGATACTTTTTTCTTCATGATGATGTTCATCTTCATGTGCACTTGTATAACCAGCCGATGGCAATAGCAGTGTAACCGCGGCTAATTTAAATAGTCTTTGACGCATTTTTACCTCTTAGAATGCTTATTGTAATGACAAATAAATTTTCATTAACCAGCACCTATAGGCGAGCAAATGCCAACTTATAGGTTTTGGTTAAGAGGTAAAAATGGGTGGGCGATATAATTGCCGTGCAATTAAGTTGGGGGGTTGTTGCTGATCACTGAATCGAAAACCAGCAAAATAGGGCAACTTAATTTTTTTAACTTCAAGGTCTAAATACAAGATTGGTGAGCATAAACTTGCTATGCAAGAACACCCTAATTCACAGCAATCGATATTGCAGCAATCATTAGTTTCACTCGGGCTGATTTGGATGGTTGCGCTATCAAGTGCAGCGAGCTGATAAATATCTTCACTTTCACAAGGTAACTCAGACGGCGACGCAATAACCTGCCCTACAAAAGAGAGCAAAACACACATTATCACCAACCAAGTTGAACAAAGCTTAGACATTTAATTTAAATCTGAAATAAGTTACGGGTCATTGTAACACTCATTGCGCTTATTTTGCTTGTAATGTTAAGTAATCACTCATCACTTTTTCAAGCTGGGCATAGTCTTTTTGCTGAGTAACAGCTCCTGCTACCACCACCTGCGTTGTTGGTTCATACATCACCAAAGTGCCCCAAAAGCCACCATGTTGATAAACCAAAGTGCCGTTATATTCTTTTGCAAATACACCTAAACGATAAGGGCTACCTGCAGGTAAGCCTTTATTAGAGAGCATGAGTTTGAGCGTTTCTGGGTGTTTGAAGACCTTACCTGAAAATAAAGCCTGATAAAATTTAGCCATACCGATTGGACTGGCAACAAGCCCACCGCCACCGTATAAATCGACAGTTGGACTCCAATTAAAGGTGTCGGTGCCGTACAAGTATTGATGCACGCGTCGCGACTCATCCACAGCAACTGAATCACCACGTTCCCAGACCACATTTTCGATATGATTTTTGTCAAAACCTAAGTACTTTCGAACCGCTTCAGGCAAGGGTAAATCTGTCACTCTTTCAATAATATGGCCGAGTAACACATATCCGGTATCTGAATATGAAAAAAGCTCGCCAGGTTTGCCAACTGGGTCGCCCCACTCTACACACCCTTTAATTTGCTCGCGCATCGTAATATCTTGCTGCGGATTTGCCATTATGCCAGCTAAATACTGATCGCTTTGAGCGTGATCGTATAGCCCTGCCGTATGACTCAGCACTTGCTTAAGCGTCATTTTATCAAGGGCATAGCCATCGCTTTCAAGAAGCGCAAAAAAGTCGTCAGAAATTAACTTATCAAGTGTTGTATCAAGATTTAATTTACCTTCTTCATGCAAACGTAGCACCGTTGCTGCAGTGAAGGTTTTAGTCACGCTGGCAATTCTAAATAAACTGTTGGGGTTAATAACTTGCGGCGCATTTTCTTTACTTTGCTTTACCGTTGAAAAAGTATGTCCATCATCAAGAATCACATGAAGTGCAAAACCTGTAAGGGGAGCTTGTTGGTGTGCATTGAGAACTTGTCCATTAAAGCGTGGTGAGTTTCGAGTGGCTTTGTAGGCTCAGCAGTCACTGGCAAAGCCAACATTGATAGAGCAACAAATAAAGAGCTTAGCGTTTTTTTACTTGCTAGAGAGCACCGACGATCCATAACAGGTTCCTTAAAAAATGAATCCTTTATTAGCGCCTAAAGCCAAAATAAGCGCGCAGTTAAGCAGCCTAATTACTACTTAACTGACATTAACAAACCGTTTTTGCGTTGTCGAATTAATAAGTTAACACTATTTTGTAAGCATATTCACAGCCATAATAACCAACAGCCCAGCAAATATTTTTTTAATAGTAGAGACGGGTAAATGATGCGTTGCTTTTGCACCTAATGGTGCGGTAAACCACGAAGTACAAACAATACCAAACAAGGCAGGCAAATAAACAAATCCAGCAAAGCCCTCTTTTAATGTAAAGTACTGACTGCCTGAGCTGATGTAACCCACAGAGCCAAATAGCGCAATGACAATACCGCACGCCGAAGCACAGCCAATGGCTTTTTTCATATCAACCGAGAAAAACGTCAGTAGCGGCACAAGTACCGCACCACCGCCAATACCTATCATGGCAGATAGACCCCCTGTGATGGATGTATAAAGTGTCAAAAGGCCTTTATTAGGTAGCGTTCGTGATGTTTGGCTGTCGTTTTTACTGCTGAAAATCATTTTTAATGCAATAAGCACCACACTCACAGCGAATACAATTCGCACCACATTTGCGGGTAATAGCGAAGCCAAAAAGCCACTGATAAGTGCGCCTAGTGCAACCCCTGTCATTACCCACGGAGCCAATTGCCAAGGCACATTACCATTTTTGTGGTGAGCGATAGCTGATGACGTTGAAGTAAAAAGAATTGAGGCGAGCGATGTAGCAATCGCCACCAGCACCACTTGCTCTGCGGGTAACACCTGAAAATACAGCAAGATCATGCTTAATATAGGCACGATCACTAGACCTCCACCAATTCCTAACAGCCCAGCTAAAAAGCCAACCCCGCTACCAAGTATGGCGCAAGCGATAATAAGCACGATTAATTCATTCATTGTATTTGTCTGTGTTGTTGATTTGTGAAACCGAGTATAACAACAATAAAGTACGGGGTTGCTCTCAAAAGTCCTGTTAACTAGTGAATATTACTCACGTTTTATATGAAATTACTGCAACTTCAACATGTGACTTTAGAAATCTAGACGTCCAAAATAACTTTAAAGCATTTTTTCATTCCCAGTTGCTGTTTTTAGAACTAAGACAACAAAGCAGCATGAATCTGCCTCATGTTTTACCTGAAATAAAAACGTTTTTCTTCATGATAGTAAGAACGTATAAATTTATTAGCGCTGCAGAGCAACCTAAGGTTAATGACCTAGCGATTTAAGGAAGGTGAGCAGCAATCATTTATCTCAGGACTTTTGGATACATTGCCATGAACAACGATTTCAGATTTACAATTAAAAGTATTTGCCTCGACGAAAATTATCATCCGTCAAATAGCACACGACTTACCACAAACTTTGCAAACCTAGCTCGCGGTGAAAGTCGCCAGCAGAATTTACGTAACGCCTTAAAAATGATTGATAGTCGCTTTAATGCGCTAGCAAACTGGGATAACCCGCAAGGCAACCGCTACTCAGTAGAGCTTGAGATCATTTCTGTTGATTTAGAAATTGCACAAAGCGCAGAGGCATTCCCGTCAATTGAAGTACTAAAAACTAATATCATTGATCACCAAACTAATGAACGTATCGAAGGTATTGTTGGTAATAACTTTTCATCTTACGTGCGCGATTATGATTTTAGCGTACTGCTGCTTGATCATAACAAAGCGAAAAGCGAATTCAGCATTCCCGAAAACTTTGGTGACTTACACGGTAAACTCTTTAAATACTTCATTGACTCAGAAACTTACAAACAGCACTTTAAAAAGCCACCGGTTATTTGTTTAAGCGTGTCTGATAACAAAACGTACCACCGCACAGAAAACCAACACCCAATTTTAGGTGCTGAGTACCAACCAAATGAGTCGTCATTAACCGAGCAATACTTTAAAAAAATGGGCTTGCAGGTGCGCTATTTTATGCCACCAAACACAGTTGCTCCGCTGGCGTTTTATTTCTTTGGTGACTTGCTGAACGATTACACCAACTTAGAGTTTGATCAGCACGATTAGCACTATGGAAACATTCCAAAAAATCTACCGTCCAGAAATTTATAACGCCAATGCTGTGGCGGGTAGTTGCTATCAACCCAATTTAAGAAACGCCGATCACTCTATCACGCAAATTGTTTACGACCGTGAAGAGCGCAGTCAACTTGCGATTGCACAAGGTAAATTTACTGAGCAGCACTTTATTAAGCCTTATCAGTCAGTACTTGAAAAATGGTCTGCCAACTACGCAATTTAATGAGATTAAAAATGAAAAAGTTATTACCTACATCAACAGCAGGCAGTTTACCAAAACCAGCTTGGCTTGCTGAGCCTGAAACCTTATGGTCACCTTGGAAATTGCAAGGTGCAGAACTTATCGACGGCAAACAAGACGCGCTGCGTGTTGCCTTACAAGAGCAGCAACAAGCTGGTGTTGATATCGTGAGCGACGGCGAGCAAACCCGCCAGCACTTTGTAACGACCTTTATCGAACACTTAAATGGCGTTGATTTTGAGAACCGTAAAACAGTGACCATTCGAAATCGCTACGAAGCCAGTGTACCAAGTGTGATTATCCGGTGTCACGCAGCAAACCCGTGTTTGTTGAAGACGCCAAGTTTTTACGTTCGCAAACCAAGCAACCTATAAAGTGGGCGTTGCCAGGGCCAATGACCATGATTGACACCTTGTATGACGTCCACTATGAAAGCCGTGAACAACTAGCGTGGGAATTTGCCAAAATCCTCAATCAAGAAGCGAAAGAGCTCGAAGCTGCAGGTGTTGATATTATTCAATTTGATGAGCCTGCGTTTAATGTGTTTTTCGATGATGTTAATGACTGGGGCATTAAGTGCCTCGAAAGAGCAATCGAAGGCTTAGAGTGCGAAACTGCTGTGCACATATGCTACGGCTATGGCATCAAAGCCAACACTGATTGGAAACAAACACTGGGCAATGAATGGCGTCAATATGAAGAAGTATTCCCAAAACTTCAAAAATCGAATATCGATATTATTTCACTTGAGTGCCACAACTCTCGCGTGCCCATTGAGCTATTAGCACTGATACGTGGAAAAAAAGTGATGGTTGGCGCCATTGATGTAGCGAGCAATGAAATTGAAACCCCTGAAGAGGTCGCACAAACATTACGCGAAGCCCTGAAATACGTTGATGCCTACAAGCTTTACCCATGCACAAACTGCGGTATGGCTCCCCTCCCTCGCCAGATAGCAAGCGCCAAACTCAGTGCGCTAAGTAAAGGCGCAGAGATTGTAAGAGGCGAGGTTTTAGGGGCGAGAAGCTAGGTTCTAGAGGTAGTTAGCGAGTTACTAGGTGAAAGAGGAAAGTTGCTAGGTGCGAGGTTCGAGAGGCGAGGTGCGCATCTCCCTCGAGCCTTGTCGCCATAAATAGCGACCTACATGGTAGGTCGGGCTTTAGTCCGTCAGATTTTAAATTTAGTCTGAACCTGATTATGTAGCAGCGATTTCACATCGCGTTTTACCTCACCCATCACCCCTCGTTTCTCGTTTCTCGTTTCTCGTTTCTCGTAAAAATTTATCAATGCCACAGCATAAAGCCGCTGCTACAACGTAGGCTTGAAACGTGTATCGCGCATCCTATCCTCTATCAACTAACTACTGCCCACCCCCTAATACTATTAAATCAACCCATTCAGAAAGAGTTAATCCAAAAGATGCAAAATTGGATTGGCTAAATTAATTACTTTTTGCTAGTTTTATTTGTACCCAATGGAAGGGCAAAGATTAAAGGATTAATATGAACGAATTTGATATTTTCATCAGAAATATTGTCTTAGATTGTATTCGCGAACAAGGCACCTGCAGTGATATTTGCGAAGAAGACGAACAGTTAACTTTTTATGTTGATATTGAAAACCACGATAACGTGATATCGCGCAAACAGTTTAAAGTGACTTATCCTATTAGCTACTCTATTCAATCGGCACTCAAGCATGAAACTGATCTGCTTAGATATTTAGACTCTGGCGAAATCAGAACGCCCTTTACAACTGATATTATCGAAGTACTCAAATCTGAGTTACAGGCCTTTATGTTCAGCAACAAACCACGTGGTGAATATCATATTTGCTAATTCTTGATTTATAGCCTGGTGACAAATTATCAGGCTATAACTCAATTAGCTCACCATTATAAATACTGTAGCGTAACGTGGTTTTCTTGCTGGGGCAGCAACGAGGATCATTTTCATCATATGTACGTAATTGTATGACAAGCTCTTCGCCTACCTTATTTGTACTTTCTACAACTCCGTTAAAAGAAATAGACGACAACTCGTTATAACCGTCATTTTGAACCTCAATAAGAGTCAGCTTCTCTAACCAAACATTGCCTGATTGATAAGTCCAAAATATAGAGACTCTGCCATCAATATGCTCATAAAAACGCTTTAACCGGCCAACTTCATCATCAGAGACTAACTCTGGAAAATGATCTTTATATTGGTTTTGAATAAACGCATCAACTTGCTGCTGTATTTGCTGCTCGGTGGCATACCCTGTTAAAGATACAAATAGTGCTATTAAACCAAAACTTTTCAACCCAAACCGAGAGTTCTTTAATCTATATTTTTTAAATGAGCTCATAATTCACTCTATTGATTTATACACTTTTTGATAAAAATAGACTTAATTTGTTTGATAATAAAAGCTTGTCTCAGAGAGTGGTTTTATTACGTCATACTCAATACCAATTGCATTTCTATCACCTTTCCTAGGTATATTACTTTTGTCTAAAAGTACCACCCCCCAATGATTATCGCTAAGGCCGCCAAAAATTACATTTACGCTGTCATTCTTATCTTTTGTGACAGCTGCAACTTTATGTTTAATCATTAAATCTCTGAGCTTTTGAGAATAAGCTGATAGCTCCATCAAACTAGAGGCTGTATCAGGTGATAGAATTTTATAATCGGCAGATGGTACAAAACCCGCATACTTTGATGGTGTATAGCTTAATAATTGAGTTGGGGAGTAAAAAGTATTGTTAATACGATAAACATTCGGCGCAGTTAATTGTACAAGGTTCAAGCTAATGTTATTTTTAAAAGCTAAGATTTGCTCCTCCGATACAGCTAAAAATGAGCTAATTTGCTTTAGCCTTTGTTCCGTACACTTATCTTTTTTACAAATAACTAAATTAGGAAGTTTTGTTCCAACCTGCGGTTCTACATTTAAAAACTGACTACCAAGCACGCCTAAATTAAAGTTAGTAAACGCTTGCTTATCTTTGTCATTTTTCAATTTTGTGGCATGAATATCAAAGATGCTAAACGGGTAAAAAGAGGGTAAGTAAGCAAGCTCTAAATCGGTTTGCGGCATCATTTCATCCATGTGCTTTAAAACCGCGCGATACTCTTGATCTATCTCATTATTAAAGTAGGCTGGCATGTCAGCCATTGCAGTAACAGAAAATAGAAAAGCACCACTAAGAAGCATTTTATTTAGCATAAAAAAGTAATTCCTTTTAATTAAATTTACACTGAGGACAATACCATTTAAGGCACAAAAATCATATTTTTGAGATAAAACTTATAGCAACGCCATACCTTTAGTGATTATAAAAAAACACGAACTAAAATTTCATTCTAGAATTAATAAGCTAGCCATTAAGTTCATCTCCTCCCAAAACTAGCACAATAAAACTGGCCATATTTCCAACAGCTGATATTCTTAATAAAGACTAAAAATTCAGAATAATTATTTTTATATCAAACAGTTAATATATATGAATGAATTCATCCCCCTTAACAAGGAGTAAAGTATGAAAAGGTTTTTAGTTCTCAGTCTGTTAATCGCATCATTTTCTGTGGTTGCAGAAAAAAATGTATTCAATGATGCAATCGTTGAAAAGCCAAATATGGAGCCAGCCATTCCTCGCCCTGAACAAGAGAAAGTTGCGGCCTCAAAGCTAAAGAATCTCGAAGCTAAGCAAGGCAGAAAACCAAATGTTCTTGTTTTACTAGTAGATGATTTAGGCTGGGGTGACCCTGGAGTGTATGGTGGCGGTGCAGCGATAGGTGCTCCCACTCCTAATATAGATAAACTGGCAAACGAAGGGCTTCGCCTCACATCAATGTATTCACAACCAACTTGCACATCTTCTCGAGCTGCACTGACAACTGGTAGATTACCCGTAAGAAGTGGCTTAGTTCGCCCTATTCTAACTGGCGATAAAGTGACACAAAATCCGTGGGAGAAAGAAGTATCTCAAGGTAAGCTATTATCTAAAGTGGGCTATAAAACGGCGCTAATCGGTAAATGGCATGTTGGTGAAGCTGAGGGAATGCTTCCTCATGAGGTAGGTTTTGATTATTTCTATGGCCTCCCATCAGTTCAATCAGATTACACCCAATTTTTGGTAGAGCGCCAATATGCCGACATGATGACAAACAAAGAGCTTTACACTAAAGCTTCTCAGCTGCGTCCTGAAGGCCTGATAAAAGGCCGCAAAGGTGGTAAGCGTGAAGTTGCGTATCCAATTAATAGTATTGAAGATATCTCAATGATTGATCAGGTATTGCGAGATGAGTCTGTAAAATTTATAAACCAAGCTGTTGATGAAGGGAAACCATTTTATTTAATTCATTCTTTTTCAAAGATCCATAACGACAACTACCCAGCTCCAAAATACAAAGGCGCAAGCCCAGCTGCAATGCCCGTTCGCGATGCTATGGTCGAAGTTGATGATATTACAGGTGAACTTGTTGCTCTATTAAAAGAAAAAGGGCAGCTAGAAAATACACTGATTATTTTCACTTCAGATAATGGCCCTAATGAAGATACTTGGCCAGATAGTGGCTATTCGCCGTGGCGTGGTGGTAAAGGAACAACATGGGAAGGAGGAGTTAGAATTCCCGGCATTGCTTACTGGAAAGGCATGATATCTGCTGGGCAGGTCAATAATGGCTTAATGGACCTCACCGATATCTACATGACTTCTTTACGATTAGGTGGTGTTATTGATGAGCTTCCGAGTAATATGTATTTCGATGGCATAGATCAAACAGCTTTCTTACTAGCTGATAATGGCAAATCACGACGTCAAGTTGTGTATATGTGGAGCCGTGAAGATTTCACAGCACTTCGCTGGTTAGACTACAAAATTCATTTTAAAGTGTTCAATACTGCAGTGCCAAGACGCAACATTGATGCATCATTCTTATTAGATATCGGAACGGCGCCTTGGGTTTTCAATTTAAATATGGACCCTAAAGAAATGGCAAGCACAGGGCACCAATATTTTGAATGGGGCATGCCTCAAGCGACTAAGTTTATGAAAGCACACATAGCCACAATGAAAAAATACCCAAATACGGATATAGGACTCGGGCTCTAATCTTATTTGGTAGAGTAATTAAAATGAGCCTGCCACATGCAGGCTCTGTACTATTTTTGATAAACTAACGATTAAATCCCAACAACGATACTATTATGTCCATCGAACAAATCTGGCTTGAATACAAAAATAGTTTACGTGCTTTTTTAACCACAAAAATATCGAACCCTGCTGATGTTGAAGAGCTTTTACAAGATACTCTGTTAAAAACACATCTTAATATTCATCACTTACAAGATTAGCGAAGTTTAAAGGCTTGGTTATTTCAAATAGCACACCATGTTATTGTTGACTTTTATAGGCGTCAAAATAAGCATGTAGAAATAGAGCTTGATAATATTATTTCGCAACAAGAAAACAAAACCGTAAAAGCTGAACTCATAAAGTGCATTGAACCTTTTTTACAAGCTATGCCCGAAGAAGAAGCGGATCTAATTAGAAAAATAGATCTCGAAGGATACTCTCAAAAAGAGGAAGCTTTGAAGTTAAACATCAGTTACTCAACCTACAAATCAAGGCTGCAAAAAAGTCGCTCAAAATTGAAGGCATTATTCGATTGTTGTTGTGACTTTGAAATCGATAAGTACGGCAACTTAGTTGATTACCATCCCAAACAAAAAAAGTTCTGCTAACACTTCGTCTTTTTGAAAAACATTACGTCTTACTAGGTAAGCCTCAATCATTCAGGAGATGTAATGAAATACTTAAATGATGCAAAGTTTGACGTAACCCCGACTTTCGATAATGCAAGCAAAAGTAAACCTAGAGTTTTAATTTTATACGGGTCTTTACGAGAAACGTCGTTTAGCCGTTTTGCTAGTGAAGAAGCCGCAAGAATACTTGAACACTTAGGTGCTCAAGTTAAAATATTTAACCCAGATGGATTACCATTATTTGATAATGGAGAGTCAGTAAACAATCAAAAAGTACAAGAGCTGCGAGAGCTTGTGAAATGGTCCGAAGCACAAGTTTGGTGCTCACCTGAAATTCACGGCAATATGTCAGCTGTGCTCAAGAATCAAATAGATTGGATCCCACTCACTGATGGTGCTGTTAGACCAACACAAGGTAAGACGCTAGCCGTAATGCAGGTATCTGGCGGTTCGCAAAGCTTTAATGCTGTAAATAACATGCGCATTCTTGGTCGCTGGATGCGTATGTTAACGATACCAAATCAGTCATCAGTCGCAAAAGCTTGGCAAGAGTTTGACGAGGCTGGCAATATGAAAGAGTCGTCGTTTAGAATGCGCATTGTCGATGTGATGGAAGAGTTAATTAAATTTACTTTACTAACCAGAGACAAACTGGACTGGCTTGTAGACCGATATAGCGAAAGGCAAGCGGCTGCGAACTTACAAACAACTAAATTAGTGGATGACAGTAAAGTGCTTGAACCAAACTCTTAGCTTTAACAACTTTCCACAAGGCTGTTCAATGAAGTTCAGCCTTATGCTATTTGACCAAAACAAACCTGCTACATTCACTATGAATGCTAGCCAGAACATCTGCAAAATTAATATTATGGATAATAATTCCTGACGGAGTAACATTTAAAATGTTTAGGGTTTTTTGCTTTCTATTATTCTCTTCTCAGCTTGCTGCTACTGAAGTAGAAAACGAAATAAACAAAGTTTTTCAAGGCTTTACAACAAGAGCCGAGGATATAGCTATCTTAAGCAAATTAGAAAAACAAATGCCTTATGAAAATGCGCTAGATAATGCGCAAGTAATGGCGTTTAAATGTTGGTTTTCTAATGTATCAACTCCAAACGGGATTAGTGAATACAAACAGTTTCTAGAAACAGCCAAACCAGTCATTCAACAAGCAAACAATTTAAACTTAATACAGGAACTTGCTGTCTGTGAAGCAAACCAAGAGTATACACAAGGTAATTATCAAACAGCTCTAGAACACTTAAAACCAATAATTAACACCACGTCAGTAGAAAACACAATCTCCCCTAAGCAATTGTCGACCATCGCTACTGCCCACATAGTACTTAACCGTATTCAGTTAACTAAAGGCAACTATCAAGAGGCATTCGACTCTGCTAAAACTGCTTATCAGCTATTTGAAAAAGCAGGTAATGACTACGAAAAAGCACTTGCATTAAAAGAAATTGCCGATATTCACATAGCGTTGTACAACTATGAACTTGCAATTGAACAACTGCAGCGAGCCAAATTAGCGTTAACGAAATTCAATGAGCAAGAGCACTACAAAGTAACGGATCAACTCGCGTATACCTACGAAGAAAAAGGCGACTTAATAAAGGCAATTGAGCTATACAAGTCGATTAAAAAAGATGTTCGTCGTTTCGAAAGCGACAACGGCTATGCTTACATATTGATAAAACTTACGGAACTCAATATAAAACTTAATAGTTTATCTCAGGCTGATTCATATCTAACTGAGTTAAACACGCTTTCTGTTACAGACAGCTGGATTTTGACTCTTTACAACCTCACTAAGTCAGAATGGTACTTAGCTAACTCTCAATTGCAAGCCGCCCTTACATCTTATGAGAAGATAGCCGGGCATAATCAATCATGGCCGCTAACTTAAGGGAACGCTATTTAAATTTAACCTCTCGGCTCGCAGCTGCAAGAGGAGATACTTACTTACAAATAGCATCTCAACAACAATTAATCGCTTTAATTAGGGATAAACAAAAAGCTATCGCAAATAACACACTTATTTCTGCCAGGTTAAACTTTAATTATGAACAACAGAACCTTGAGATTTCTCGTTTAGAGCATGAGTCAAAGCTACAACAAAAACTTTTAGCAGTGGCCGAAGATAAGTCTTTTTGGCAAGGCTTAACTGTGATAATAACTTGCGTGTGTTTACTCTTATTCGCCGTTTATACATTTAAACAAGTTCGCCAGAAAAAGTACTTTGAAGTTCTCGCTTTAAAAGATGAATTAACAGGGATAGCGAATCGAAGAGCTATTTTAAATTTAAAACAAAGTGTCATGCTGCAAAACAAACTAAATCAGCTCATTAATTTCTATCGATATCGATCATTTTAAAGCGGTCAATGATCAATACGGTCATGATATTGGTGATGAATTAATCATATCCATAACCAATACGATTGTGCAAACAGTCCGTTGTTCCGATCGAGTAGGTCGTGTCGGCGGAGAAGAGTTTTTAATTGTGCTTGAGAATCAGTCTTTAGAGCACGCAAAAGACATTGCTGAACGTATTAGGCTTTCTGTTGCCGAAAAGGAACATACATCTTTGTTTATAAGCGCAACGATAAGCTTAGGTGTTATTGAAATTGCACCAAACGAAACGTCAGAACAGGCTGCCAAAAGAGTCGACTTACACCTTTATGAGGCAAAAAGAGGAGGGCGAAATGCTGTTTATTCTTAGTTTTAAGAAGGAGTTCAACAACAATCAAAAAAGACAGACTAATATCCGACCAAACGAATCAAATATTCAACTTTTCTCTGTTTCTAAAATATATAATCCGCAATATGACAATAGTCATAATTCTGTCATTTAACTGATCAATAATTGACGCTAATTTAATCACCTAATGTAATGAAGAAGTAATGGACAGTGCCTTGGTGCAACTTTCGTTTGCACTCCCCTCTAGTGAAGACCCTTTATGTGCTGCACTTGCGCATACTATGGAATACGAACAATTGCATTTTGCGGCTAATGAGCAAAAGCGTGTTGTGTTTTGTTGTGTGCTACCAGATGATGCCCATGAAGGCGATGTGATCTCTATCAGTGCAACCCGCCCTGATGCGCGCGAATCGGCGTATTTTACTGCACACACTTTAACGCAACACGATCTAGAACAGCACGTTATAATGCTTACCTTAGAAAACGTTACTCATAGTGGTGAATTTGTATTGCAATTAATGCTACACGGCTTGCATGCAACACTTAAAGACAGCGCCCAGTTTGATGTCAGTATTGCAGCTAGCACATCACCAGAGCTATTAACTTCTGAGCAAGCTAAAAACCAGGGCTTACGCCATTACATTAGTAATATTGGCGCAAGCTTTTTAGCCTTTTTCTATAATTTAGTCAGCAAAGCTAATTTTACCCATGGTAATATCGGGGATCCCTTGCTCGGTATTACCAAAGCGTTGTTGCCCACCCGACAGACATTCGTTCGCTAAAATAGCAAATAACACAGCTTCTTTTGCATCTGGATTAATCCCCAACGAATCGGTATTTTTTATCTCTGAAAGCGCTGGGCAATTAGCCAAAATAATGTCCATTAATAATGGGTTATGGACCCCACCACCACTGGCGTATACAGCCACATCGGTCAAACCTTCGCTGCATTGGTTAATTGCTTTAGCAATCATTGCTCCTGAAAACTGCACTAAGGTTGCCATCACATCAAAGTGCGATAAGTTCTGCGTATTCGAGCGTGCTTGTGCTGCAGCTAAATAGTCTAGATTAAACACTTCTGGCCCCGTGGTTTTTGGAAACCCTAAAGCAAAAAATGCATCATCACACAGCGCTGCGAGCAAATCTTCACTTACCGTGCCTTTTGCTGCAATAGCGGCATCTTTATCATAATGAAGTGGTGTAAAATAACGCTGCACATAAGCATCCATAATGGTATTGCCGGGGCCTATATCAGAGCTAAAAACTGCTCGTGCGTCTGCAGACTTAGGTAGGTAGGTTAAGTTTGCAATGCCGCCCATATTAAGCAAAATACGGTTTTCGCTGGTGCTTGTGAAATACAAGTAGTCACCATATACAGCAAGCGGCGCACCTTCACCACCCGCTGCAATGTGCTTTTGTCTAAAATCAGCTATGGTTGTAATACCTGCAGTCACGGCTAAATGATCGCTGTCACCAATTTGTAGTGTTGCATTGCCATATTCTGCACGTTTGTGTTGGTTTTTAGGGCAGTGATAAATAGTTTGTCCGTGACTGGCAATCACATCAATAAGTTCTTTTGCTACTCCCCAGCTGGCTAACGTTTTGGCAACCATTTCACCATGTAATTGACCAATCCAAGGATTGAGTAAAGTGACTTCTTCAAGGTCACATTCGCGTTTGGCGAACACTCGCTTTACACGCGTTTTATAATCATCGTCGTAGTCGACCGTCGTAAACTTTACTACTTCGACATGAGTATCCATGCCTTGCCCTGATACTTCGCATAGCGCAATATCAAGACCATCTAATGAGGTGCCACTCATTAGACCAATTATTAATTTTCTTTCTTTTTTTGCGCTTAAATACAGTTTTTCAATATGTTGATGCATAAATAAATCACTTAAAATCAGCTTATTAGATGTAAATAAGCGGGTTAACGACTTGGAATAGTTTATATTTTAAAATAATAGATTTAAAGAATAATTATTGCAAAGACTTTTAAATTGCTTTAAAACTGTACCGGTGAGCTCCCCAAAAGGAGAGCACACAAGCATCATAACAAAAAGTATGACTCATTAAATTAACTAAATGGTCTAGGTCAGACACCAACCTGCGTTGATTTAAATGATAAAACGCAAGGGAATCATCATGAAAGCAAATACATCAACAGGGCATCGCTCGCTATTGCTGCTATCACCTTTAGCTCTCGCTGTAAGTTCAGTAATTAGTTATGCACACGCAGAGCAAAGCACTGAAGCAAAAAAACCTGAAGTGATCACCGTAACAGGTTCACGTATTCAACGTACTGAGCTGGTCTCAAGTAGTCCTGTAGTGAGCGTTGATGAAGCACAAATTCACCTAGACCGTGCAGTGAACGTTGAAGATATTACCGCGAAACTGCCACAAGCTGCGGCGGGTGCCAACAGCACCGGCGCCACAGTCGGTGACTCATTTGGCTCATCAACGATTGATTTACGCGGCCTTGGTCAAAACCGCACATTGGTTCTTATTGACGGCACTCGCGCGGTACCATTTAGTTTTCGTAACTCGGTTGATGTAAATACTATTCCAGCCGGGTTAATAAAACGCGTTGATGTATTAACAGGTGGTGCAGCAGCGGTTTACGGTGCCGATGCGGTAGCTGGTGTTGTTAACTTTGTTTTAGACGATGATTTTACTGGCGCTGAATTCTCAACCAGTTACGAAAGTGCTGACGGCGGTAACGAAAAGCTTAACTTTGAAGCAATTTTTGGTGGTGACATCGCCGACGGTCGCGGCCATGTAACAGGCTATATTGGTTACACCGAACGAAAAGAGCTATTAGCCGGCGAGCGTGACTATGCGCTTGAAAACTCAGCGGCAATGATCAACAGCGGTGGTTATTATACTGACGTTGCCTCTGGCAACAGCATCGGTATTGCTGATTCTGGTGCTGTAACAAGTGAGCGTCAAACAACTGATTTCACAGCTGACCGTTATTTAACTCAACCGATGGACCGTTTTTCTGCGGGCTTATTATTTGACGTTGATGTAAGCGACAGTGCCATTGCCTATGGCCGCGCAATGTATTCTAAAGTGACCGTAAATGGTGCGGGTGCCAGTGGTCAAACACCGATTTTTGTAAACGAGCAAGTGACCCTCACGCAAGACAATGCGTATATTCCAGATGAACTACGCGACCAACTTACGTTTGATAGCGAAGGCAATGCCCTTGTTAATGTTGAACGTAACCTAGGTTTAGGCGTGCAACACACCGAAGCGGTGCGTGATTCAATGCAATTTCAACTGGGCTTAAAAGGTGATTTAACTGACTACTTACGTTATGACGTATATGGTCAGTACGGCAAAACGGACGAAGTAGCCACCATTTACAACAACGCATACCGCAATGATAACAACGGTAATAGTCGTTTTGCTGCCCTTGCAAATTCAGTCGATATTTTTGATCCCAACCATGATTTCAGCGACTTTAGCGATCCGCTGCTTTATACCACTCGCGACCGTACTCAAAGTGTGATCTCAGCAACACTATCGGGTGATTCTGGGTTCTTATTTGAATTACCAGCCGGTGCTATCGATTTTGCAATCGGTTATGAATACCGTAAAGAAACAGGTAAACAAACACCGGGCGATGCATTTAGAAACGGCACCAGCTTTGCGTCTATTAGCGCATTTGATATGGATGCAAGCTTTAGCTCTGAAGAGTTCTACGCCGAAATTTTAGTGCCTATTTTAGTTGATAAACCTTTTGCTGAAGAGCTTAGCTTTGAAGGTGCCTACCGTATTTCTGATTACTCAAATACCGAAGCAGAAGACACTTACAAACTAGGTATCAACTGGGCAATAAACAGCGACATTCGTATTCGCGCCAACCGCTTAACCGCATTTAGAGCACCTAACTTAGGTGAGTTTGCCAGCCCAATCACAGCGCTCTCGTTATCGTTATTTGACCAAAATAGCGACCAGTTTGTGCCACGACTAGCAGGGCGTTATAACGGCGATCCATGTTTACTTGGCACCGGTGATGCAACTCAATGTGCTGCGTTTGGTGCGCCACCTGTTGGCACCGAGTTCGATTCAAGTACCGCAGAGTACACCTATGGTGGTAACCCAAATATTAAACCTGAGCAAGCCGAATCAGATACATTAGGCATTGTTTATACACCTGGCTACTTAGAAGGCTTTGATTTATCACTCGATTACTACAGTATTCGTGTTACAGATGCGGTAAGCCAAATTCAGCCAGGTGCGGCACTACAAAGCTGTTATGTTGATGACCCGAATCCGAACAACCCATTGTGTGGTGCGGTACTTCGCGATCCAAACACGGGGTTTATTAGCACAGCCATCGTTAATGACTTTAACTTAGCCGCCATTGAGCAAGAAGGTATCGACGTTGCAGCAAATTATGTGATTGATGCACCAGAGCAAATGGGTGGTCGTTTTAGATTCTCGTACCAAGGTAACTTTGTTACTAAACAAACCCGTCAAAACAACAGCACAGTGCCTGAAGTTGACTGTAAGGGAACTTACGGCAGCGCCTGTTCGGGTGACTTTGCGAGCATTTTACAAGCTGACTACAAACATCGCGCAAGCATTGATTGGCAGTTAGATAACATGAACTTCCAACTTGGCTGGCGCAGAATAGGTGAAGTAGAGTATGCTGTCGACCGTTCAGAAACAATTTCAGCACAAAATTACTTAGATTTTGCTGCTGCATGGCAAGTTAACGAGGAACTTGCTGTTAACTTTGGTGTCGATAACTTATTAGATCGTGAACCACCAACACCTGAGGTAGGCGCAAACCACTTTAACACCGTGAGTGATTACAGTGTGATTGGCCGTTCAGTCGGTGTTTCACTGAGATATGCCCCAAGCTTCTAATTAATCCTACTGTTTTAGCTACACAGGATTGATCCCCTCAAGCGCACCCTGCCCGGTGCGCTTTTTTATTGCCTAAAAATTAGATTTGCTATGTAAAATTAATATGGCAAAGTACCTTCAATATGGAAGGAAAATTATGCAAGTAGATGACATCCGTGCTTTTGTACCAAGTAAGAACTACCAACAATCTCAAGCTTTCTACAAAGCATTTGGATTTGAGTTAACCTCCGTTTCAGACACACTTTGTCTATGTGAAAGTGGGGAATGCGGATTTTTCTTACAAGATTTTTATCAACCTCAATTAGCAAACAACCTGATGTTGCAGTTGAGTGTATTAGATATTGATGAAGTCTATTCACAACTACGTAGACTAAATGACTTTAATGTGAAGTACAGCGACATAACGCAAAAGCCTTGGGGAAAAGAGTTCAGTCTTTGGGGTCCTGCAGGCGAGTTATGGCAAATCATTGAATTTATTTAATGAACAAGGAACAAAAACATGCCATTTAACGAACAAGAACGCAGCGCGCTTTTAGCACTCAAGGGTGTAGGACCCAACGGTTATAAAACGGTTCGAAGAAGTTGGGATTGAATCGTTTGAAGACTTAGCTGGGTTTGATGCCAACACTATTGCTGAGCGAGTAGCGTCGATGCTGCATTCAAATTGCTGGAAGAATAGTCCGCAAGCAAAAGCGGCAATCACCGCTGCTATTACGCGAGCAAAGCAAGGCTAAAGTTCAATCACTTCGATTGCCCCGCGCTTTTGCATGGTGACATACACTTTGTTTTGCGTTTCGTTGAAAGCCAAATTCGTTGGATGCTGGCCTTTTAATTGATAGCTATTTAAAAGCTTGCCGGTAGGCGAGACTTCAAGCACTTTCCCTGCGCCATAACGAGTAATAAACACATGCCCTTGATTATTAACGCGCATGCCGTCTAAGCCATGATCAGCAAATTTAATCAAAACTTTTTTATTACTAATGTTTAAGTTGTCATCTAAGTCATATTGCCAAACGATTCGTTGCACACTTTCGTTCACATAGAGCTTGGTATTGTCGTTATTAACCGCTACTCCATTGGTAGTCCCCATGTTTTTTTCGAGTAAATGGGTGCTGCCATCCGCATTAATACGCCATAGCTGACCCGTTTCGTTCGCCCAGTTAGGGTCACTTGCAAACAGCGCCCCATGTTGAGTGATAGCAATGTCATTGGGTTGATTCATCTTGCTATCATGGGCGAACACTTCTGCTTTATTGCTGCCAGCAGGTACTTTTAAAATATTGTGGTTAACGTAATCGGCAATAAATAAATTACCTTGTGAGTCAAACTGTAAGCCATTACCAACGCTGTCATTCGGTAACCGCACAAACAACGATGTTTTGCCCATGTTATCTACGCGGCCAATCGTTCCTTGCTGGGCATAGTTCACAGCGTATAGGGCACCGTTATACATAGTTGGCCCTTCAATGCCTTGCGTGAACACGTTATCTTTAACAAAGTCTTGGCTATCAATAGCAAAACCTAACGGTGAGCTTAAAAGTAGTGTTATTGCCAGTGGCTTAGGTAATTTCATGGGCCTGCCTTTTACTCATCTAAACTCGTGTATACCGCTAAAATGGGGTATTCATTTTCACCAAAAGATAAAGTCAGTGAGCGCTTTTCACCATCATCTAACTTGATACCTTCATCAAAAGCTAACGGGTGTAAGCGACGCCCATCGGCAAATAAAGCCATAATATGGTCTGCTTGTAAGATACGCGATCCTGATGCTTTGTTTTCAACAGTTACCACAGCTAATCGTCGGCCGCTTTCACTGCTCATCGAAACACTGTGAACAATACTAAACTCACTTTGCTTTGGATAACGTCTTGCGTCGTTTTCAAACGCAAATACGTTTCCTGGAGTGATAGGATCAACCGATAAAACACTTGTATTAGCATGCGCACTCCTTGCCATAAAACCCGCAACAAGCGTAAAAGCTATAAGAGAAATACCTTTCATATCAATTTGTTTCGCCATTTGATTATTTTTCCAGCATACACCTTTACACTATACCGTGCAAAATGGATTGTCGTTTGAATGAAATTATCATTTTCTACTCGGTAACAATTTCGCCATTGATTTCTAATTACATGCCCGCACCTATTTATTAAACAGGATTTAAAACAAATCATAGGAGATAAGTATGACTGAAATTAAAAACCGTCAGTATATTCTTGAATCACGTCCAACAGGCCCTGCAACAGAGAATAACCTCGTTTTAAAAACATCTACTCTTGCCTCACCTAAACAAGGTGAAGTTTTACTAAGAACAATTTATTTATCTCTTGACCCTTATATGCGAGGCCGTATGAGCGATGCAGAATCATATGCTGACCCTGTTGAAGTTGGCGATGTGATGGTTGGTGCGACAGTGTGTCAGGTAGAGCAATCAGAGCACCCTGATTATAAAGTAGGTGAATGGGTACTTGCCTATACTGGTTGGCAGGAGTATGCGATAAGTAATACTGAAGGACTGATGAAGTTAGGAGAAAGTCCAGATACTCCTTCCTATGCACTCGGTATTTTAGGTATGCCAGGGTTTACTGCTTATATGGGACTACTAGATATTGGTGAACCAAAAGCAGGCGAAACAGTGGTTGTAGCTGCAGCAACAGGGCCGGTTGGAGCAACCGTCGGTCAGATAGCCAAATTAAAAGGTTGTAAAGTCGTTGGTATCGCTGGAGGCTCTCAAAAATGTAAGCATGCGATTGAGAACTTAGGGTTTGATGCATGCATAGATTATAAAGCCGATAACTTTGAAGAACAGCTTAAGGACGCCTGTGATCAAGGTATTGATGTTTACTACGAGAACGTCGGTGGTCATGTTTTAGATGCGGTACTGCCTTTACTTAACACAAAAGCACGAATCCCACTATGTGGATTAGTATCACAATATAATGCAACTGAGTTACCGCCAGGAATTCGATTGCCTATCTATGTTGATGGGCTTAATTCTTAGAAAACGTATTAAAGTACAAGGCTTTATTATCTTTGATGATTACAGCGATCGTTACGGTGAGTTTGCACAAGATATGCAACAATGGCTGAACGACGGCAAGATAAAATACAAAGAGCACCTTGAAACTGATTTCGAAAATACTCTAAACGCTTTTAACGCCATGTTAAATGGTGAAAACTTTGGTAAAACCGTGGTGCAAGTTCAGCAGCCAATTTAAAAATTAGGCGCAACAAATAATGTTGCGCCACTATTAAGGATAACAAATGATTAAATTACACCATTTAAACAAATCACGCTCTAAGCGGATTATTTGGCTGCTCGAAGAGCTTGGCGTTGATTACGACATTATTGCCTACCAACGTAATAAAGAGACATTTTTAGCACCTGATGAGTTAAAACAAATTCATCCTCTCGGTAAAGCTCCTGTGATTGAAGATAACGGTAAAGTAATTACTGAATCGGGTGCGATAACTGACTACCTAATAACTCAGTATGGCAAAGGTAAGTTTATGCCAAACCAGCAAAGTGAGAGTTACATTGATTATCAACAATGGCTCCATTTTGCTGAAAGCTCAGCAATGGTGCCTTTTTTATTAAAACTATTTATTACAAAAGATGGCTGTAAAACTAACTTCATTGCTGATTATGCCGACCATGAAATTGGTAAAATACTCAGCTATGTTAATCAACATCTGAAAGGTAGAAAGTACTTTGTTGATGACAACCTTACTGGCGCTGATTTTATGATGTCATTCGTCATAGAGAAAGTCGCTGAGTCTGGCATGCTGTCTCATTTTGCAGAAATAGAGCGGTATTTCGAGCGATTAAACACCTATGAGAGCTATCGCACAGCAAGTGAGTTAGAAGCCAAATACGGATAAAGACAAGCAAAGGCATACTCCAATGCCTTCGCACACACACTTACAAAACTCCAAAGGATGAGCGTGATTACACTTCGAGACTTCGTAGAGTCAGATGCAAAACAACTTGTTGCAATTCTTAACGACATGGATGTTACACAATACCTATCAACTAAAATCCCCTCTCCTTATAGTTACGAGGATGCTCAGTGGTGGATTAATGAAGGTAGTCAAAGTCAGCTCATTAAAGCCGTTATATTTAACGATAAACTTATTGGATGCGTGAGTGTGCACCCAGGCGAGTTTGAATTTGATTGCTCAGGTGAGCTAGGTTACTGGCTGGCAAAAGAGTACTGGCGGCAAGGTATCACTGTAAAAGCTGCATCTATGCTACTCGAAACAGTATTCTCTAAAACGAAAATCGCCAGAGTGTTTGCTTACGTGTGCGAAGATAATCCTGCCTCAATGAAGGTTCTGCAAAGATTAGGCTTCGAACAAGATGCAGTTTTAAAAAACGCGATGTTCAAGAAAGGACACTTATTTAATGCGCACCTTTTTTCATTGTTAAAACCTAAAAATTAAGCAAATGAGTATGCATACATCACCATATCATTTGAATGCCCTATTAAGTAACTTTTAAAGTTTCCTAAAATAAAGTAAGCTAACCACTTTTGTAACACTTAAAGTTACCTACTAGGTTTTTACTATGCAACAACACGAAGTCACCGCCTTATTTGATCAACAAGCAGCTAATTATGATTCACAATGGCAAAACATGGCCCCCATTAGCCAGGCCTTGTATTTTATGATGACACCTTTATTCAGCAAACTACCAAGCAATGCGCATATTCTTTGCGTTGGAGCGGGCACCGGAAATGAAATTTTGCATTTAGCACAGGCCTTCCCTACATTTAGTTTCACCGCAGTCGAACCCTCGAGTGAAATGATCAAAGTATGCAAACACAATTTAACGCAAGCAGGGGTGGCACATCGCTGCCAGTTTCATAATGGTTACGTAGATTCACTTAAAAACTTGATGCCCTTTGATGCAGCGACAGCCGTGTTAGTATCGCAGTTTATTGTGGATGAACCTAAACGAGTGGCATTTTTTGCAGATATTCACAAACGTTTAAAAGCAGGTGGGTTACTTGTCAACGCAGACTTAAGTGCTAATCAAAGTGCCAAAACTTACCCACTGCTGCTTAGTCACTGGTTAAGCGTTATGTCATCAGCCGCAGTCAGTCCTGAGCAAATTGAAAGAGTAAAACTAGCTTATGAAAATGACGTTGCTTTAAAAGAATCTCAAGTCATCGAAAACATCATTGCCGAATCAGGCTTTACAGGCGTTTACTCTTTTTATCAAGCTGATTTAATAAAAGCATTTACCGCCGTTAAAGAATAGTTTAAGCCACACACACTCGATTGCGGCCTGACTTTTTAGCTTGATACATAGCTTCATCGGCCCTTTCGATTGCCGTTTCAATATTATCATCGGCGCTTATCAGCGTTACGCCAAATGAGCCAGTAACATTAATGTGATTATCGTTGCTAATGTCGATTTTTAAAGCCTCAACGCCAGCTCTTAGCCGTTCAGAAAATGACTTAGCATCATCAAGCTCTGTTTGTGGTAAGCAGACTAAAAACTCTTCGCCACCATAGCGATATAATTGATCGTATTTTCTTAGCTGAGATTTAATGCATTTCACGAGGGCTATTAACACCTTATCGCCCGCAGCATGACCAAATTCATCATTTACTTGCTTAAAGTGATCAAGGTCGATCATTATCAGTGCGCAGCTCAGTGATTTGCGCTTACACAGCTCGTGTTCTTTTTGCAGGTTTTCTAATAAGTTCGTACGATTTGATGCACCCGTTAAAGGGTCGCGTGTGTGAAGCACTTCAGTAAACTCATCGATAAGGCAGTCAAATAACTCGCGTAATCTATCTAAATCCGCATGAAATTGGTCTAATAAGTTTACTGGAATAACAGTCTTAGACTCTTTTAACGACAACAAGACTTTCGCTCCTTGATGCATTTTTTTATGTGCAGAAGCGATTTCAGAAAAGTGAGGGTGAAGCTTTATAGTCTGATCAGGTAGCTTATTAAACCACTGCCCAAAGCGACAAAAGTTATGAGCATTATCTGCTAAATCTTGTTCATTTGCGGGAGTATCTGCAATTAGACACCTTAATAAGTTTTTATACCATGACTGGTGCCACTCAATAGCTTGGTCAATTTCTGCAATCACATCTTCGAGCTGTGTATTCGATAATGAACTAATACCTTGTCTGTTAATTTGATGCATGACCAATGAAGGGACTTCCGCTTTATTATTATTATCTAAAACAGTACCTAAGGAATGTTACAAACTCAACCCAAAGCGAGGTAAAGAGATAGTTTATTCAACTAAGCGGTAACCTACGGCGGGCTCGGTTAAGATATGTTTAGGGCTCGCCGCATTTTGTTCAAGTTTTTGTCTTAACTGACCAATATGTACTCGCACGTACTCAGGACGGTTAATATACTGCTCTCCCCACACTTCAGATAAAATAGCGTTATGCGTTAACACCTTATCTTTTTGCTGAAACAACAACAGTAAAATAGCGTACTCTTTTTTAGTTAGTTTGACTTCTTCAGCGCCTTTACGGACCACGTGCTTATGTGGGTCGATGTGAATATCGCCACATTGCAAAGTTAGGCTGGGTGTTGTTTGTGTGCGAAGTAGCACCCGAATGCGCGCTAGTAATTCGTTTGCGCTAAATGGTTTGGTTAGATAATCGTTGGCACCGTTATCAAGGGCGGTGACTTTTTCTGTTTCGCCGTCGCGTGCAGAAAGTACTAATACAGGGAGCAGACTCCACTGCCTAAACTCCACCAGCCAATCTTGCCCATCCATATCGAGCAAGCCTAAATCAAGCAGCACTAAATCAAACTGCTGCTGGCTTAAAAGTGCAAACGCATCAAGCCCTTTGGCGCACACACTAACTTCATGATCACTGGCTTTTAATAGTGTTTTTAAAAAACTTTGCAGAGGCGGTGAGTCCTCTAAAACCAAAATATTAGCCACGACTGTTACTCCAAATTAATATAGCTGTTGCTTGCTTTGTTTGCTCATTGAGGGTTAATTCAAAGCGCCCTTGATGACATTTAGCAACCACATCGCAAATCACACTCCCTAGTCCAACACCTTCATCTTGACTCGTCTCATGCTTATTCGCAAAAGGATTGGTTAGCACAATTTGATATTCATTGTGTGTTTCAATAAATTGCATATTCGCCGAACCATCTCCGTAACGAGCTGCGTTCTCGAGCATATTGGCAAAGGCAATTTCTAGTAGGGTTTCATCGCCAAAACAGATGCTTTGTTGCTGAGCCTCGATGCTCAGTTTAAAGTTTTGTAGTTGCTGCTGACGACGAGATTTTGCCTCGCTAATTAAGGTCAAAATAGGTAGCTTTTGCCATTTAATATTCTCAGCTAACTTATTAACTTTACTGAGCTCCATGACTTTATCAAAGTGCTGGTTAAGTATTTTACTTTGCTCATAAATGTTAGCAGCTTGCTCTTTGATAACCTCAGAGCTTAGTTGGATATCATCATCAGCCAACATGCTTGATGCGCCCATAATGGTCGCTAATGGCGTACGTAAGTCATGGGATAAACTGCGCAACAAGGTGTTTTTTGACCTCTCTAGCTCCGCCTGTACTTTTATCGCCGCTGATTGCTCGCGTAATAAGGTTTTTTCTTGAACCTGATACAGTAAAGAACACGCTGTATTCGCCAAAGCCTGTTGCTCTGCATTTAGCGCTTTAGCAAACGCAATACCGCCAAATTCCGCTTGTTGTTCGTTTAAATAAATAAACTGCTTTGACGCTGTTAGCTGCCAATCACACGCAACCTTTAAATGCGCGGTCATGGTTGTTAAAAACAGCTGCTTTTGCTCCTCAAGGCTATCGAGATCATTAAGCTTTTTTGCTAACTCATACAATAAGCGACTATTACTTGCATGGGCTTGCACATCGCGAACCTTAGTATTGAGCTCCCCGGCTAAGTGGCTTATCACTAAACCCACAATCAACATCACCAAAAAGGTGACCACATATTCAATATTTTCGATATGAAAAGTAAAATACGGCACCACATAAAACCAGTCCGTGCAGGCAACACTCACCAAGGTGGTAAGCGCTGCAACACGGCGATTACTGCGCACCGCAACCCATGTCACCCACAAAAGCTGAAGCATCACAATATCGGTGGTTGTAAACAGTTCTCGAAATGGGAATATCGCAAGCACCACGACAAGTGGCATCAACACACTTAAAAATGCGGCTTTTAAATACTGTATTTTGAATACTGACTGCATCATCTTTTCACTTATTGTTTATCCCTATTAGATTAAAGGGTTTTCAATTTTGTCACTATAAAGTTTTTATAAAGTTTTTTTATCTCGGCATAAAATCTTTATAAAGCTTTCAAGCTCTCTAGAGACTTCTGTTTTTTTGCCATTAGCATTTAGCGCGTACCCACAATAGCGAGAAAGACTATGGCTCAGTTTGCAGTAATCGGATTAGGACGTTTTGGCGTAACCGCCTGTTTAGAACTTTCAAAACAAGGTCATACAGTGTGTGCCGCCGATATTAGCGAAAGCACCGTTAATCACTATGCCGACCAACTCAGTTTTACCGTGGTGGTTGATGCCAGTGATGAAACACAATTAGCACGGCTCGATTTACCCAGTTGCCAAGCCGTATTGGTGACCATTGGCGAGAATATTGAAGCCAGTATTTTATGTGTATTGCACTTAAAAAACTTAGGCGTAAAGCAAATTTGGGTAAAAGCCTGTACTAAAAGCCACCATCAAATACTAAGTAAACTTGGCGTTGACCGCATAATTCACCCTGAAGAAGAAATGGGCGTGAGGGTTGCGCAAGCGCTTAACTACCCAATGGTTAATCAATATTTCCCGCTTAACCAATCCACGTTTATTGTTGAACTAGGCATTGATCTGCAGCTTTCAGGTCGCAAAATTGGCTGGCTGCTCAAAGAACGTAATAGCGATATTAAACCACTCACACTACGACGTGATGATTACTTCAATACAGAGCTGACTAACGACACCGAACTGCGTCACGGCGATAGTCTGGTGCTACTGGGCTCTAAAACTTACTTAACTAAATTAGCAAAACGGTTTCGTGCATTATGATCAACTGGCAAGCCAACGTTTATCCAAAACAATTTAGCGGTGTAAAGTGCCGTAAGCGGCAAAAAATAAACCCACCTTTAGTGCTTACTATCGGCTTTATTGTGTTAATTATGCTCGGCACGGGCTTGCTTATGCTACCAATGGCAAGCACCCAACCGATCAGCTGGCTCGATGCATTATTTACGGCAACCTCTGCGGTTACAGTAACAGGGCTGGTGGTCATCGACACAGGTACTGATCTGACTGTATTTGGTCAAAGCGTGGTCATGCTGCTGATTCAAATAGGTGGCATTGGCTTTATGACCGTGGCGGTGATTTCAATACTAAGTTTAGGAAAAACCCTAGGCTTACAACAACGCTTACTCGCTAGCCGCGCTTTTGACACTAACGATTTAACCTCGGTGATCAAAGTTGCTAAGTATGTTTTAGTGTATTCATTAGTGATTGAGTCGGTGGCATTTTGCTTACTCTTTATTAGTTGGTTCGATGACTATGGCGCACTAAAAAGCGCCTATCACAGTCTGTTTTATACGATTTCGGCGTTCAATAATGCGGGCTTTGCGTTAAGTGGCGATAGCTTATCGGCATTCAAGGGCGATATAACCGTAAACGTAGTGATCACCGCTTTGTTTATCATCGGTGGTTTAGGGTTTACTGTACTGATTGATATCTACAAACAAAAGCGCTGGTCATTACTATCGACCAATACCCGCCTGGTGTTAATTGCCACCTTAGTGCTCAACTGCATCGCATTTATATTGATTTTTTTCTTTGAACACGCCAATCCGACGACATTAGCGCCGCTATCAACGTCTGAGCAAATATTAACGGCTTGGTTTCAAGCGGTGACTCCTCGTACAGCAGGATTTAATACCCTACCGATTGATGGTTTGAGTCAAGATTCAACGCTTTTGACTATGCTGCTGATGGTGATTGGCGGTGGTTCAGTCAGTACGGCGAGCGGCATAAAACTAGGCACCTTTGTGATCCTAATTTTAGCAATGCGCAGCTATTTAAAACAGCAAACCACGGTTACCGTGTTTAACCGCCAGCTGAGCGACAAGTTAGTGATCAAGGCATTAAGCGTCATGATACTGTACTTATTTATCGCTTTTACCAGCATTATGATCATCACTAAGCTTGAACAAGGGTCGTTACTTGATATCACCTTTGAGGCAATTTCGGCACTCAGTACCGTAGGCCTTTCGCGAGGTATAACTGGGGATTTAAGTGCGCCTAGTCAGCTCATCATCATACTGCTGATGCTGATAGGTCGGGTTGGGTTTATTAACCTTTGCTTATTGTTTTGCTCGCCAGCACAGCCAACCTTTGACCTACCCGACTACCAGTATTCAAATTGGTTAAGTGTACAATTTTGACACTTTTTAGTGTTAAATTTGTGAACTTGAAAAGCACTAAAATAAGTCTACAATAATGACATATAAATATGCCATTAATCATTACTTGAGAAATAAATTGAAAAAGTCAGATGCAATCAAAAAGCTATCAGAATTTGATAAACAAGGACGTTATATTTTTACAATGTCTGATTTTGCAAAGATTTTTTTTGATGATACTAATAGGAGCTTGAGAGCGGGGATTTCTCGACTCATCGATGATGGCTTTTTAATTAGAGTTGCAAATGGCATTTTTATTTACGCTCTTGCTCAGTCAAAAGGAAGTGATACGCTGGAGCTAATTGCAAAAACAATCCGCCGTGGTGAGTACAATTACGTTAGTTTAGAGTCTGCACTTTCAGAGTATGGAATTATTTCACAAATCCCCGTTGGCAGATTGACCATTATGACAACAGGACGCTCGGGTGAATATAAAACGCCTTTTGGTACAATTGAATTTACTCACACTAAGCGAGACCGTTTAGACATTCTAGAAAACACAATGAAAACAGATCGCTCTTTGAGATTTGCAACGAAAAATACTGCTCTAAGGGATTTAAAAAGAGTTGGCCGAAATACTCATTTAATTGCAGAGGAAGCATAAGATGAAAACTGAACAAGAGAACTTTGCGCAACTAGTAAATCTCGCTATGCAAACCACAAATGTTTCTCATATGCGAGCTGTTATAGAAAAAGAGTTATTGCATTACGACATCCTATTTGCTCTCGAAAGAGGTGGATTTCTTGATAAGCTGGTATTTCAAGGAGGTACTTCTTTAAGATTATGTTACGGCGGAAATCGCTTTAGTGAAGATTTAGATTTTGCTGGTGGTAAAGAATTCAATTCATTCATGTTAAAAGATATCAAAGCATGTATTGAAAAGTATATTGGCGAAAGATATGGCCTTGAGGTGACAGTTAAAGAACCGAAAGAGTTAAAAAAAGACCCTAAATACTCAGAATTAAAAATTGATAAGTGGCAAGTTGCAGTAGTAACTGCACCACAAAGAAAGGATTTACCCAAACAAAAAATTAAGTTAGAAGTTGCCAATATTCCGGCCTACACAAAACAGCCTTTACCACTGAATGTGAACTATGATTTTCTGCCTGATGGATACAGCGATACACTGATCTTAGCTGAAACACTCGATGAGGTGATGGCTGACAAAATAATTTCATTACCAGCTACAACAAAGTATGTGCGACATCGAGACATTTGGGATCTTGCTTGGTTGCAACAGCAAGGGGCTCAATTAGATATTGAACTAGTTAAAAATAAAGTTGCTGACTATCAACTTGAGCAATATCAGTCCATGCTTTCTCATTTAATTGATAGGTTACCCGAACTTACCACGAGCCCTGAGTTTATCGGTGAAATGAAACGCTTTTTAGATACCGAAGTATTCGATAGAACTCTCGGTAAAGAAAAGTTTCAGTTGTACTTACAAAACACCCTGACAGAGTTATTCAAGACAGTTCTGTCAAAAATGTTTACCGAAGCTACAGAGCCTGATTTTAAAATGTAAGACCCTGCTACAACTGCTGTAGCAGGGCTTTAATGTCACTGTATCGTTGTTGCTCGCAAAGGCCAAAACCTGAAAGCTGCCTGACTTTATTACGAGTAAATAAAGGCACGCTCATGCCCGCTAAAAAGCGGCACTGAGTATCGATGCTGACATCACTAATCCCTTTGGCGGCTAAGTGCTGTTTAAGCTCTGCAACTTTACTGGCAATCACATTTTGCTCAGGCATTTGATGCACTAATGAATAGCTAAGCTTTACTTGCTGTCCTCTACACACTGAACAATGGCCACATTGCTGGGGTGCATGTTGGTCATCAAAATAGCGGGCTAAGTTATAACTTAAGCAGCTATCTAGCTCAAAAAAGCGCACTAAAGTGGCGATACGTTTAATTTCGGCCTGTTCTTTTTCGATAAAATATTGGTGAAGTTGCGGTGCTAAATCTGCATGGTTTATTACCGAGTTATTCACCTCATACACTTGCGTAATACGTTTAGTTTCAAGGGCTATATGACCTTTCTCGGCCAAATAATCGAGCGCTGCAACCACACGTTTTCTATCAACTTGAGTGGCACGGGTTAACGCATCAAAATTAAGTGTGCCCCAAATTTTCTTAAACTCAGTGTGTTTGAATACCTGTTGTAAAAACGCTTGTCGGTCAGTATCAAACTGGCTAAGTAGCTCGTTTTGATCCGTTAAAAACTTATATTTAAAATCGGCGTAATAAGCATATAAAGGCGTAATAGCCCCTTGCATTTCTAACTGCACCAGTAAGGTTTTTAACGCTAAAGCACGAATATTACTTTCGCTCGATAAGCTGTACTCTTGCATTTCCCACTGGTTGTTCGTTTGTTCGTTGCGAATGTTATTAATGACATAGTCAATCCCACTTTGCTCGGGCGTGTCGGCATAAACAAAGTTCTCAACGGTATTTAAGCCATCAAGGTTTGCTAGGGTAAAACAGTTTGATGGCGCACCATCTCGCCCTGCACGGCCAATCTCTTGGCTATAATTTTCAATCGATTTTGGCAAATCATAGTGGATCACAAAACGAATATCAGACTTATCAACCCCCATCCCAAAAGCAATAGTTGCCACGACGATATTGATTTTACCCGCCATAAAATCATCTTGAATTTGCCAGCGTTTATCATCCTCAAGGCCTGCATGATAATCACTGCATTAAAGCCCGCTCTTGCCAAGCCTTCGGCCACTTGCTCAGCGGTATGCTGTAAGGTGACATAGACAATCCCTGCCCCTTGTTGGCTGGCTATGATATTTGCTAATTGCTGAGGTTTTTCTTGGCTTGCAACACTGAGCACTGATAAATCGAGGTTGCTTCGGTAAAAGCCAGTTTGCACTACACGCTCTGGGGCAATGGCAAAACGCTCACACATATCGCGCTTTACTTTTTTAGTTGCGGTGGCGGTAAGTAGCAATACCAACGGAATATTAAGCTCTTCACGATAGCGCGGCAGTTTTAAGTAGTCAGGCCTAAAGTTGTGGCCCCATTCAGATATACAGTGCGCTTCATCAACCACCAGCATCGAAATAGGCACTTGTTTAATAAATTCACGAAAGCGCTCATTCTTAAAACGCTCAACTGAGACCATTAAAATTTTCACCTTCCCTGCTCGCACATCACTCATTACCGTATGGCTTTGCTCACTGGTTTGGCTTGAATCAAGGCTTGCCGCGTAAATACCTTTGCTATTTAAAAAGCTGATTTGATCTTTCATCAGTGCCAATAATGGCGATACCACTAAGGTCAAGTTGGGTAAGTGCAATGCGGTTAATTGATAGCACAAAGATTTACCTGAGCCAGTTGGAAAAATTGCCAACGACGATTGCTGGTTTAATAACTGCTCAATGGTTTGTTGCTGACCTTGGCGAAACTCATTAAAGCCAAAGTATTGATTCAACGAAGTGTGTAGTGGTGTAGTCATCCTGATCCCTCACTTTCATTCCCTTTTCAGGTAATGATAGGTCTCTTACTGCGAATTAGCCATGTTAACGTGTTTAACTCAATCTCCCAAGGCCATTGATATAACTAAGCGCACTATATTGTTCTTAACAGGTACTGACAAAACCAGTAAAAAGGCGCACAATGGGCGCGTTGCCATGGGGTATTGATGGATGGACTTGCAATACCTAAGCGCTTTTTCGCAAGAGTGTTTAGGTATTATACTTTTGAGGGCAACGTAATGATTAACCAACCTCCTAAAATCGTGATAATCGGTGGTGGCGCTGGTGGCTTAGAACTAGCAACACAATTAGGACACAAACTCGGGAAAAAACGTCAAGCAGAGATACTTTTAATCGATAAAAACCGCAGCCACATTTGGAAGCCGTTACTTCATGAAGTAGCGACGGGGTCGATTGATGCCGATTTAGACGGCGTTGTATACTCAGCTCATGCAGCAAAACATCATTATAATTTTCAACTCGGCAGCTTTTGCCACTTAGATCAAACCAACAAAACTATCACTTTAAGTGAGTTAAAAGACGAACTTGGCCACCGAATTTTACCCGAGCGCCAAGTCAGTTATGACTACCTTGTACTTGCTATAGGCAGTGTTAGTAACGACTTTAATACCCCAGGTGTTAACAAGCACTGTTTTTACCTTGATTCAAACCAACAAGCTGAGCGCTTTCAGCATGCTCTACTCGATAACTTCACCCGCTTACATCAAGATGACGACCCACAACATTCTTTAACCATTGCCATAGTGGGAGGTGGTGCAACCGGGGTTGAGCTGTCGGCAGAGCTTTATCATGTGTCAGACATGCTAAAAATGTATGGCCTTAATAAAATGACCGCGAAACGCTTACACATTGATTTAATTGAAGCGGGGCCGCGAATTTTGCCCGCATTACCCGAGCGCATTGCAAACTCAGCTAAGCGTGAACTGGTTAAATTAGGAGTAACAGTCCGCGAAGGCACGCAAGTAAAAGAAGCCACAGAAAACAGCTTTATTACCAAAAACGATGAACATATCAAAGCCGACATTATGGTTTGGGCTGCGGGTGTAAAAGCACCTGATTTCATTAAAGATATTGGTATCTTTGAGCTCACCCGCAATAACCAAATTAAGGTGAACCAATATCTGCAAAGTAGCGTTAACGACGATATTTTTGTGATTGGTGATTGCTGTGCATTTACTCAAGAAGATGGCACACAAGTGCCACCCAGAGCACAATCGGCTCATCAAATGGCGCAATGTGTTGAAAAAAACCTTATAGCTACACTCAAAGACCAGCCTCCGAGTGCCTTTACCTACAGTGATCATGGCTCTTTAGTTAATTTGTCACGCTACAGCACGGTAGGCAGTTTAATGGGCAACCTAACCAGTAATAGCTTTTTTATAGAGGGTAAAATAGCGCGATTTATGTATATTTCGCTCTATCGTATGCATCAACGTGCTATCCATGGCAGTGCAAAAACTTTTGCACTGTGGATCAGCGAAAAAGTACTCCGCGTTGTTAGGCCAAAAATGAAACTGCATTAAGCTACGGCATAAAGCCGGCAAATTAGTTGTTTGTCGGCTATTTATGCACTTCGTCCCTAGGTAATTGACATCACTCTACAAAGTCATACACTTCAAGCAAGATAGATCCATGGATTGAAGATGAAAAAAGGTATTTCGCTAACCGTTTTTGCAGTGCTTTGTGCCTGTGGTACTTTACCTGATATTAGATAAACCCACACCCATCGAAGCGATAAGCAATGAAGTCTCGACATCTTCTGCTACTGTCGCTGAACAAAAAAAGGCTACGAGCCTCTTTAAACCATCAAATCAGCCTAATAGCAAAGCAACAGAGCTGGCTAAACTCAAGCTAGCCAAACGCCAGTGTAAGCAACAAAGTTTAAAAGCCACTCAAGCTGCAGCTGATCACAGTCAAATAGAAGCAGCGATTAAACAAGCACTAAAAGACGGCGACTCCCTTGAAGATATTTTAAGTTATTCAGAGCTGGTGAAAATATCCTACCGTTCATTTAATACCTTAGTTATTAACGCCATCAAACAAAATGCAGAACAGCAATTTCAATATGCCTTATCAGTTGGCATATTAAAAAACTGGCAAGGGCTTGAGGTCATTGATTATTTTGATATAGATACAATCAATCAACTAACGGCAATTGATGGACCCCTTAGTCAAAATACTGGCTCAATGATGTTTAATGTGCCATTACCTGAGCAAGTAAACAAAACAGCATTGTACAAACTATTGGATAACAACGATGATTTTAATACCTATTTAAAAACGCCGTTTAAAATCGGCCCATCAAGGCTCATTTCACCATCTATTTTGTTTCTTGTTAATGCTCATGCGCTTAGTTTAACTGAGTTTGAAAACGCGATATCTAGTAAAGAGTTTACTGTTAACGACATTGCTGTGGCTTTAAAAAGCAACTTACCTAATGATTATTTAACAGCACTGATCTCTCAAACAGCACAGCTAAACGGCTCGCCTACAGCAATGAGTGATGACTTTATCGATGAACAACTGTATTTAAACCTTGCAGATGTCGCTGTGAGTGAATTTAACGTGCCAATTTTAAAGTTATTAAGTGAACGAGGTATTGAGCCCACTAATCAGCCAAATGTATTTACAGCGATGGATATTGCCATTGTAAACCTAAAGGGCAGCTCAAATAGCGAAGTGCAGCCACTAGAGGGCAAACACATAGAAACACTAAGTTATCTAAAAAATAAGGGTTATCGAGCTCACGGCGAGCTTGTACGCGACACACCGAACGATAGACTACTGATGCTTAAATCTTCATTCTTACCGAGTAGCCTTTTATTTGTTGGCGACCAAATTGCTAATGATGCTTTTTCTCAGTTTATAGATTTAAAGCTAATCCCAAATAACCTAGCATTTAAACGTAAAGAAAAAGATAACTCTGCAATATCAAAAGCACTCAGCGCCTACGAACTACAAAAACAGCAAGCCAAAAAAGTATCTCCTGAGTGTGAAACGATAGATTAGCGGATTTATTCGCTAGAAGCGATAAAAACACGCTCTCAAGCACTCGAAGAATTAGAAACGCTCGAAGCGCAACAAGGCTTACTAACCCTCGACACCCTTCAAGCCATCGACCCTGTACAAGTTCATAATTGGCAATTCTTGCATTCAAATGAGAATAAATATCAAACCTCAACGCAGTATCAAACCTATAAAGAAGCAATTGTCGAAAAAGACTTTAATACTGTTGCAACGATTACCCAAACAGCAAAGCTCAGTACCCACCAGACAAATATGTTGCTTGCAGCAACAATAGAAAACGCTCAACAATTGACGTCTATTTGGCAAAACAGAGTCGCTCCAACTGCACCTGAAAATCTTTATCTATTTACTAAGTTACCATTAGCACAATGGCAAACATTAGCTGATAACGGCTTTGATTTTTCATTAAAAGACATGCAAAACAACGATATGTATTTTTATGCAAGCATGCATTCAAAAGAAGCCGTTAAGTTTTTAATGAGCCTTGCAGTTGCGCATGACTTTTCTAAACCTGGGCTTGATATTCTCGACCAAGCACTGGAGCAAAGCTATAACACACAAACCCTCGCTGACTATATGCCAAGCGCATTAAAACTTGTTGACCAGTATGAGCCTAACCACTTTCGTCGTGCCGAGCGTCTAAAAGTTTTTGTTCCTGATGTTTATGAAGAGCTTATTAAACTTGCGCCAAAACTTGCACCCAAAGATGGCACTGTAATGAATAACTATCAGTACAGCGCTTATTAAGCTCCTTACCTATTTGAGCCGTAAATTAACCTATCTGTTTACGGCTTAGCCGCGTATAATGCCCACTTTTTGTGGGGCGCAAAAATTGAATATTATTACGCTAAGCGTTTTGTCGCTTGCAATGTCGACTGATGCTTTTGCAGCTTCAATCACCAAAGGCAGTACACTTAAAAACCCTCGTGTTCTGAGTGCAATCAAGCTTGGTTTATTGTTTGGCTGTATCGAAGCTATCGCACCGATTGTTGGCTGGCTGATTGGCAGTGCCGGTGCAGATTACGTTGAAGCCTTTGATCACTGGATTGCTTTTGTGTTGTTAGTGGGTTTAGGCATTCATATGTTGCTTGAGAGTCGTAAAGAAGATGACGACGATGAAGAGGAACTTGCACCGAATACCAAGCGCTCTTTCATTGCCACACTACTAACTGCCGTTGGCACTAGTATCGATGCTATGACAGTAGGTATTAGCCTTGCTTTCATGAAAGTGAATATTTACTTAGCTGCCGCCATGATAGGCCTAGCAACCACAATTATGGTTACCATCGGCGCGCTACTTGGTAACGTAATGAGTGGCTGGGTAGGCAAAAAAGCCGAAGCAATTGGCGGTGTTGCACTTATTTTTATCGGCTGTGGCATCCTATACAGCCATACCATGACTTAAACTAATAGCTTATCAAACTCTTCTTTGGGCATGGGCTTATAAAAATAGTACCCCTGCCCAAGTTCACAGCCTAAATCGATCAACTTATTTAGGTGCTGTTTTTCTTCTACTCCCTCGGCAACAATTAATAGACTTAATGAATGAGCTAAGCTTGTTATTGTCTTGACTATATCCATACTCTGCGAATCAACCATCATGTCTCTAACAAATGATTGATCTACTTTTAAAACATCGACCGGAAAAAGCTTTAAATATGAAAGACTGGAATAACCCGTTCCAAAATCATCAATCGCAATAGTCAAACGCCAAGCACCGCTAAATCATTCAGCATGCTCTTAGTTACTTCAAAATCTTCCATTAACGCACTTTCTGTAACTTCTAATTCGAGCAATTCACTCGGTAAGCCCGACATTTGGAGAGTTTGCGCCACAAAGTTGCAAAAGTTTTTATCCGTAAACTGCTTTGCTGAAATATTGACAGCAACCTTGATACGAAAGCCTTTATCTAACCACTCCTTTGCTGCGTAACAACTTTGCTTTAAAACTGACTCACCAAGAGCGTTAATAAGTCCAGTCTCTTCAGCTAAAGGAATAAATTCAACTGGCAATATAATTTGATTATTAGTATCTCGTAACCGAACAAGTGCTTCAACACCGACTATTTTTTGTGAACCCAGTGCGACCTTGGGTTGATAATAAACTTCTATCTTGTCGTTTTCTATCGAAGTACGAATCAGTTTTTCAACACTTTGGCGCTGTTTAAACTGATGCTCTAAATCATCTGAGTAATAACAAAAGCGATTACGTCCTTGCTCTTTCGCTTTATACATAGCGGCATCAGCATGAGTCATCATATCTTCTGCTGTCACTGATTCTCTAGGATAAATGCTAATACCTACACTCACTGACAAAATATAAGGTTGTTCATCAATTTTGAATGGTTCACTCATTGTATTAATGATGTCAGTAGCAATCACATCAATAATTGATGTTAGCTTTATTTCAGGGATTAATATCGCAAATTCATCACCGCCGATCCGCGCTAATGTGTAGTTTAAATCAATTAAAGATTCTAATCGCTTCGCAACAAGTTTAATTATTAAATCACCTTGTTGATGACCAAGTGTGTCATTCAAGTATTTAAAATGATCAATATCAATTAAAATTAAAGCAACTTGTTGCTCCTTACTCTTGGCTACTTTGCAAGCATGGGAGACTCTATCATAAAGCAAGACTCGATTAGGCAAGTCGGTTAGTAAGTCATGATTAGCAAGGTGACTCATTTTAACTGCCATTGCCACTGACTCACTAACATCGTGAAAAACGATGATCCCACCACTGACACGACCATCATCATCACGAATTGGCGCAGCAGAATCTTCGACTCGATAAACACGGTTATCTAATGCTGTTAATTGGGTATTTAACGACATAGCAACAATACGATTTTCTCGCAAAGCAAGTAGGATAGGATTAACTAGGTTTTGTCCTGAATACGCATCAGTCAACTTCATCACGTCATCAATATGTTTTGCCTGAGCCTGCTGTGCTGAATAACCCGTTAGTTTTTCAGCAATGGGATTCATAAACGTAATATGGGCTTCGTTATCTGTTGCGATAACCGCATCACCAATCGAGTTGAGCATTACTCGCAATCGCTCAGACTCAGCAGCTAATAACTTTTTAGTGCGCTTAATTGATGTTATATCCGTAAGCGTCAATATAACGCCTACCGCTTGTCCTTCATGAAATTGTAAATTAATTTGTGCCCTAACATGCTCAATATTATCGCTCGGATCGACAAACGGTACATTTAACACTTCCTGCGGCTTTTGCTCTTCTAAACAATTATGCAAAGCAAGGTATAGATTATCAGGAAGAATATCTTTAGCTCTGTGACCAATCATCTCATTGCCACTTACGGCAAACCACTGACAAGTCATGTCATTATTAAAAAGGTTTAGCTCTTGCACTGACCAATAAGAAATAAATACAGGAACTTGAGCTATTAGTGCCGCAACGTCATCTTTTGCAGTACTTATTTGCGCTTCCTGTTGCTTCATTTTTAGATGATTTACTATTCTCAACCGACATAGATTTAAGTCTACAGGCTTATGAATTAAATCAACCCCACCATTCTCAAAACTCTGATACTCAAATATTTGTTCATTATGCGAGGTGACAAAAATAACGATTGATAGGGCTGTTAGTGGGTTTTGTTTAATTGCTTTGCATACTTCGAAGCCATTCATATTTGGCATTTCGATATCAAGTAAAATAATATCGGGCCTGAATGAAAATGCTACGCCTAAGGCTTCAACTCCTGACGCACATCCAATAACTTCACCTAAATCACCAAGAGCCTCAGTCATCACTAATAGACTTGTAGGTTCATCATCAACAACGAGTATTTTACTCTGCCGATTATTTAGATGAGAAAAAAGCAAGACTATGACCTCAATTAATGTAACTAAAAAAACTCTAGTCCTATCTCATCAGTAGCGCCAATAAAAAATATAATTTTCCATTCTTTAGTTGTAGAAATTCTAAAAATTCAGTCTATGCTTAATCAACACTCAGGGAGAAGATAATTTGCAATCTAATGAAGTAAATAACAACAAACTGATTGATGATTCCATCATTTTGATAGTCGATGACGAGCCAATCAATGCGACTGTCATTGAAAGTTTACTAGCATCACATTTTAAAACCCACACGATTAATTGTGGTGAAGAAGTGATGTCTGTTTGTGACTCTATTAAACCCGATCTAATATTGTTAGATGTCATGTTAGGGTCTATGAGTGGTCTTGATGTGTGTAAAGAGCTAAAAGCTCACCCTTCTTATAAAGATATTCCGGTTATATTCATCACTGCAATTATGGATTAAGAAGATCAAAACCAATGCTGGCAAGCAGGCGCTGTGGATTTTGTAACTAAGCCAGTCTATGGTGTAACCCTTCTAAACAGAGTGACTGCACACCTGACATTAAAGAAACAAGCAGATCTTTTAAAACAACAGACACAGCAAGACAGCCTAACGGGATTAAAAAACCGCCGTTCTTTAAATACGACTCTGACGCAAAATCTATTACTTGCGAAACGTCATAGTCAGGCACTATCTGTGCTGATGATCGATATAGACTGGTTTAAACAATACAACGATCAGCTTGGACATCAACAAGGCGACAACTGCTTAATAAAAGTAGCTACAGAAATCAAAAATAGTATTAACCGACCAACAGACACAACTATTCGCTACGGTGGTGAAGAATTCCTCTGTATTTTACCTGATACCGATATTCAAGGAGCACAGTTTATTGCTCATAAGCTATTGGCCAACATTAAAAATCTAGCTATTAAACACCCAACTACAGAGTCAGGAATAGTCTCTATAAGCGTGGGAAGCGCAACACTGTCAGATGATAAAAATTTTACTCCAGAAAATTTAATCAACAGTGCAGATACAGCGCTATATCAGGCTAAACAACAAGGAAGAAATCGCTGCGTTTGTATTATCGCAACCAGTGAATAATTTAAATTTTTGTAGATTTTTTCAAAATGACATAACTATAAAGGCAAATAAAAAATGAACAGTGAGATGTCAGGGAAGCAGCAAAAAACAGACTCGAAAAGCGAAAGTTTAGAATTGAACCATTGGAATAAAAAAGCGGCACTTTACCGACTCATGAACAATGAGGTCTTGCTCATTAGAGTAAGCAAAATGTTTTTAGATAGTTCTCATGTCAAATTAGCATCACTATCTCAGTCCATACAGAACAGAGACTTTAAAACAACTACATCAGCCAGTTATTCACTTAAAGGAGCCTGCGGCGATTTAGGTGCTACAAGATTAGATCAACACCTAAGCGAATTAATTGTATTAATCGCCAATGAGCGTCACCCTTTTGAGGAGATACAATCGAAATTATTTGAAATAAAAAAAGACTACCAAGTATTACTGACAATCTTACAAAAATACACCTCTTGATAAACCACTTAGTTTTAATTTAGCAACCACGTTAGCGTAGCATCAAAAATGCTTGTCTAGGTGAATCTTTGTCTTCAAATTTTCATAAAGTGGGAGTATGTTTATACAAACCACTAAAGGAATGACGCTATGACCGCTAAAACGCTGATTTTCAACTTTGATGGCACAGGCAGTGAGCCTCGTGATGCTGAACAATTCAGCGCCGCACATTTCAAAGAAGACGCAAGTATTTCTAATATTCTTAAACTTCATTTATTGTTTGGCGGCGCACTCAATAGCGAACCCGCAACACCATTTCCAACTCAACTTAGCTTTTATTATCAAGGTATAGGCACCCAAGGTAGTCGCTTTCGACGTTTATTCAATCAAGCCCTTGCGCCAAGAGGTGATGATGTTGCCAGCATTTTAAACCGGGCTATGGGCGACTTTAAAAGCTATTACAATGTAGGCGACAAGGTACTTCTAACTGGTTTTAGCCGCGGTGCTGCTCTTGCTAGGCGCTTTGCCAAATGTTTAGAGCCACTTATCAGTGATGATGTGTACTTATGTGTATTCGATACCGTTGCATCAATAGGCTTTTCGAAAGTAACAAAAGCAACCCGCGGTGCTGAGCATGTCATTTTTGAAAACTACACACTAGCAAGCAATATAAAAGCTGCCCTTCATTGCGTGGCACTTGATGAAAAACGCCGTGCATTTGAACCCACACTTATAAACAGTGCACCGCATGTGCAAGAGATCTGGTTTGCAGGCGCCCATTCTGATGTGGGTGGCGGCTATTATCGTGATGGCTTAGCAGACATTTGTCTGCGCTATGCGATTGAGTGGCTGATTGAACAAACCGTTGCATTAAACTTACTTACCAGCGCGGATATCAATTACAACACTCTGCTCCCAGAAGAGCATCGTAACCTCATTGCACAAGATGATGTAACCGTTACCCCAGATCCGCTGGCTCTTAGTCATCAGCAAAACTATTTTTGGTTTAACCCGTTGTTCAAACTGGTAGATCGCGAATGCTGTGTATTGGTTGATAACGAACAAAGCACGCTCGCACCAACCATTCATTACACAGTAGCAGAGCGCATTAATCGCCTAACGAGCTATCGTCCGGAGTCGTTAAAAAGCCTTCATTACGATGTACTTTATAGCGATGAAACCCGCTTGAAATTTAAAGGCTTAAGCCCACATATTGCGCTTGATAAACAAAATATGACGGTGTTGGGCATAGACGAAAGTAAAGATGTGTTTGTGTATGGCGCTGAAAAGTACAATCACACAGGCTTAATGTTAGAGCAAGGTGGCACGTACCGATTTACGCCTTACCCAGAGCAAACTTGGTATGACGACGGCATTAGTTGCGGACCTGCAGGTTGGCACCGCGACAATATCCAACTTGGGGTGAAAGAAATCCCAATGACCGTGCTTGAACCGTTTAGACGTTTACCCCACGCACAATGGTTTGCGCTAATTGGTGCTATCGATAACAACGACGATCATTTATTTGAAATTGCTGAGGGTGCTGATATTCGTATTGCTAAATCAGGTGAGTTTTGTCCTTTTGCCAACGACCTAAACCGCTTTTATGGGGCGAATGCGGGGCGAATAAAATTGCGTGTGACTCGTTTAGGATAATTTAGTGATTAGGCTAGCTTAGTGCTTAACATAGCGAGCGATAATCTCGGTTATCGCTTGCTGGTTGTTTATAATTGCTGAGTTAATAGCTGCTCTGTCTTCTGCTAAAAGGGTTGTTTCACTCAGCATAAAATGAACGCTGTCATTATTGACAATATACGGATGCAACTCGATCCCCTGCTGGTTATTTTTTTGAATTAAATATAAACCGGCTAATTCATCATCAACAAAAAAATCGACCCGCTTAGCAACCAGCATAGCTAGCCGCTGGCGCAAAGAGGGTACAGTAACGAGTAGCTCTTTATACTTTGGTTCTTCTTTTAAATGAGTAAAGTCAGATCCAAAGTAGCTCCCGCTGTTAGTTAAAATAACTTGCTGATGTTCGAGCAAACCTTGCAAGTCTAAAGACTCTAACCGGCCATGAGGATACCAAAACAAGCGCATCACTTCATTACGGTAAGGCTCTGAAAAAAAACTAAAAGAGTCACGCTCTGTGCTATAACTTGCGGCAGGTAGTAAATCGACTTTACCGTGTTTAAGCTCTGTAAACCCGCGTTTAGATGAAGGCATGACGACGTATGTTGCACAAAACCCTGCCTCATTTAGTACTAAGTTGACCACATCGATATCTATGCCGGTGAGTTCACCGTTTTGCGTAAAGACATAAGGCGCCCACTGCTGACTAATTCCCACTTTTAAGGTTTTATCGCAGCTAAATACCGAGTTACTAAATACAAAAACGGTAAGTAAAAACAACACGCTTAACCTCATTTATCCACCTTAGCTTAAATACTTACAGATCATATTATTCAAGTATGGTTGATAATGCCTGAAAGATCAGTGTATGAAATGAGAAACAGAAAGTTAGTAAGTTTTAAGGGGAAAGTTCCGAAATGCGAGGTGGCAGCCCGTAGGACTGGCTTTAGCCGGGAAATGTCTTAAGTTAGCGAGTTTCAAGGGGAAAGAGTAAAGTTAAGAGATTCGAGGTGCGAGATACGAGTCTGTAGCAGAGTTTTTACATCACGCCCTAGCACCTAAACCCCAGCGCCTATGTTTTCCCCCGTAGGCGTGAAACTTGTTTCGCGCGTCTGAAGATAAGAAATTTGAAAAGGTTTACATGGATTATGTTGGGTTTCACTCCGTTCTACCCAACCTACTTCCCCCACAAAAAAGCAGCCATGCGGCTGCTTTAAAGGGAAATCACATTTTAATGATGGGCATTAAATGTGGTTATTACACTTAAAGTGCTTTCCATACATCCGCGACGCCTGGCTCGTCTCCTTGAGTCCACCATTTCGCTTCGTATTTATTACCTTGGTGAGTGACTTGGTCACCACCGTTATAGATACCCGCAGCTTGCCATACAACATCACCGTTCCCATCTGTTGGTTGTGAGCTAGCTTCCCATGGTCGCCTAAATCAGGGCGGTCACCCTGTGTCCACCATTTAGCTGTGTATTCTATGCCGTTATAAATCACCGTATCACCACCAACATAAGTCGCCGCTGCATCCCATGTGGTTTCACCATCTGGCGGAGTTGTTGTACCAGAATCTGTCACGGTAACATTAAAGCTCACTGCAGTCGCTGTTTGCCCATCGCTTACTGATACCGACACAACATAGCTTGTATCAGCATCAACGCTGCCCGCTTGTAAGCTCACATCAGCACCTGAACCCACTAACGTTAAACCTGCTGGCACTGTCCAGCTGTATGAGAGTGCATCGCCATCAGCATCAGATGCCGAAACCGCCACAGCCACACTCGCGTCCTCTGCTACGGTTTTATCTGCAATTGCCGCAACAACTGGTGCTTGGTTCTCACCTGTTGTTGGTGCTACAACATTAACAGTGACGTTACGGCTTACACTTGCCTCACCATCGCTCACACTCACAGCAACCGTGTATTGCGTATCAGCAGTCACTGATGGCGCTGTGATAACAAGGGTATTTGAATTTTCACCGCTTACTGTTAACGCGCTGTCAGCTGTCCAGCTAAAGCTTAGCGGATCGTTATCAGCATCTGTTGCCGATGCACTAATAGATACACTTTCGCCCGCATTCACAGATACGGTACTTGATACAGATAGCACCGGCGCTCTATTGCTAGGCTCAGTTACTGTGCCACCAAGCGCTTCGTGCATAGCGTTAAGAATATCGCCATTATCAGCGTCAATTTCCCATGCAAACAGACCACCTAGATTATATTGATTAACATAAGCACCTTTTGCCAAAACAGAACGACGGTTATCGTATGTAATTAATTTACCGTTACTGCGGTTCCATACATAAGCGGCTTCGGCTTGTTCGTCATAACCTGTTTCAAACCCATTGATGCCATTTTCTGCAGCGCCCAGCATGTAAGTTTTGATGCCTTTATAATCAATTACACCATCTTCCCATACGCCTTGCGCTGTAGTGCCTTTAAGTTTGCCGTTGCCCGGTGCTGTCATAGGGTTATCAGCGATAGTGGCATTTTCTGGATAAACGCCTTCCCAGCCACGGCCATACATAGCGGCACCTACCACGATTTTCTTCGATGGTACGTTTTGCGCAAGTAGATTTTGCACTGCGTTATCAGTTGTGTAAGCAGGGCCTTTATATGGAACGCCTTCTTCATCGACACCTGTTCCATCACACTGACCAACACGGAAATGCGATGAACAATAAAGCGCAGCCTGATGGCCTGTTACATTACTCCATGCACCATAATAGTCGTAGCTCATTAAGAAAATGTAATCCATATATTGTTGAGCTTGTGAGTAGTCGACATCTTCAATTTTGTCGTAACCCGCACCAATCGCTGATGTTAATTCATACTCACGACCTGTCTCGGCTTCAAGCTTATCAAGCATTGCGCGCAGCTCTTGCATTAACGCAACGTATGCAGGGCCGTCAGCAACTGGGTCGCCTAAGTTTGGATTAGCACCCTGACCACCCGGGTATTCCCAGTCAATATCAACACCGTCGTAGAACTTCCACGTTCTTAAAAACTCTTCCATTGATGCCACAAACGTGTCGCGATTTGCTTTATCGGTAAAGTAGGCAAATGGGTCTGATAAAGTCCAACCACCCACTGATGGTAAAATTTTCAGATCAGGATAGCGCTGCTTTAACGCCATTAACTGCGAATATGTACCACGAATTGGGTCATTACTATCAACACCCGGTAGCGCTTTTTGAATCGCAGCCCATGGGTCGTGGATCACCACTTCAAAATCTTGCGAACCCGCACAGGCAGTATTTAGCGCGTTTTTAGGCCCACCTGTTAACGAATCATTAGGTCCACAAATTGGAATAAACCCATACAAGATATGACTGAGGTTTTGTGCTGGTATATTGGTTACGTCGAAATCGCGACCATAAATACCCCATTCAACAAAGTAGGCACCGGTAACAAGGCCGTCTTTGGTACCAATATCTTGGTTGTTTGGATCATAATCCATCGGCAATGGCGCTAAGTGACCGCCATCTGTATCGGCAATAACAATTGGCTTACCTTCACTGCGAGCACAGGTGGTACCGCCTTCACATAGTTCTACATATAATGTGTGACGACCTGCTTTATCATACGGGAAGCTAATAACACCACTTTTAGTGCCTGCTGCCAGTGAGCCTTCATTTACTAGCATATCATCGAAGTACACTTTATAGCTGTCGCCGCCATCCCCACTCCATGCGTTCCATTCAATGCTGATAGTGACTTCATCAACGCGGTTCACCAAGCTCTTGTATGAGCCTGTACCTTCAAGATCAACCTCAACAAATGAGTACTCTTGTGGCTCCCAAATAATGGTTGGTGTTGAAGGTGCTGCATTCGCTGCACTTGCAAAGAGTGCAACACCAATGGCTGCGCTTAATTGTTTTATATTCATGATTCTCTCTTATCTGTTTTTATATAGCGTTACGCTGTTATTGATAAAGTTTGAACTACAAAACTTTAGATTTCTGTCCATACTTGGCTGGCACCCGGTACATCTCCTTGGGTCCACCACTGCGCTCGATAGCGCTGTCCTTGATAGGTTACTTCGTCGCCGCCTTGATAGGCTTTGCCGCTGTTCCACTCGATTGATGCACTGCCTGATTCAAGCTGCCATGCATCACTACTGTCTGGTTGTGCGCCTTGGTTCCACCATTTCGCACTGTAAACTCCGCCGTTAAAACTCACTTTATCGCCCGTGTTGTATTGGCTTGTGCTATTCCAAGCAGGCACGCTCGGATCAACTGGATCAGGGTCGACCACAGTGCTATTGAGCACAGTCACGGTAAAACTTACTTGGCTTGTGAGCTCGCCATCTGACACCGATACTCTTACGGTGTAGCTTGTATCAGCATCTACAGAGGGGGCATTTAGCGTGATGTTGGCATCGCTACCCGTAAAGCTCAGTGGTGCAGGTACATCCCAGCTATAAGTTAATGTGCTTTGTTGATCATCAAAGGCGTGTAGGTGTATCGCGGTGCTGCTTTCTTCTTCGACTTGAAGGTCATCTGGTTGATGAATAATTGGCGCGGTATTGTCAGGAGCCGCTTGTACGCTTAGTGCAAAGCTGTAATTTGCATTCGTTGTAAAGACCTGATTAGTCATTAAATCAGACGCATCAAAGGCAATATCTCCAGCGCTATTTTGCACGCCAATATTAACTAAGTGCGCGTAATTAAGGTTTAACAGTGCTGCAAATTCAGCCTGCCAATTAGCTTGGTTATCAGCTGTGATCTGCATTTGTTGAGTGAGTAACTCTTGGCCATTTTCATCAAATAACCTCGCTGACACTCTACCGCCAACCTCAGCGTCTTGTCCTTGACGAACAAAGTAGCTAATTGCTGCCCAATCGGTTGGCTCTGTCGGGGTCGCATCGCTGACAATATTAATATCGCTACAGTTGTAGAAGCCTTCGCCACCGGCATCATCTCGTTGCCAACGCGTGTATAAAATGGCATCGCCACTGCGCCCTTGTGGAATAGATACGCTCATTTCATAGTAACAACCGTTGTTAGCATCAATGCTAAAATCAAGATTACCGTACTCTTCAACAAGCTCTAGGTCGTCCCAAGTAAGCACTTGAGTCGCACTATCAAAGCCCGGTTTTGTTAAATAAAACTGCCAGAAACTCGGGTTATGCGGCGTACTTGCTAAAAAACGCACTAAAATATCGCCATTCGCATTAGGAATAACCTCACTGCGTTGCCAATGCGCTGAAGGTAAATCCATACCGCGTTTTTCAGGGTCGCCTGCGGCACATAATCGGCCATCAGGCACGCTTTGCTTTACTGCATCAAGGCTTGTGTAATCAATGGTATTAGCTGAAAATTCAATGTCTTGAACAAACTGTACATGCCCTGCTTCAACAAACGCTGCACGACAAGCTAGGTTAGGAATACCACTGCCATCAGCAGGCCACCAGTACCCACCATCAGCATTACATATCGCTTGACGAGCCTTCGGGCTTTCTAAAAATCCGTGGGCATTCACATGGCTTGATGCACAGGCAAGCAGCATGCTGGTTGCCACTGCCGATAAAGACAATGCCTTTGATTTCATTACTTTCATTTTTGTTCTCGCTGTAGAAATGCGGAGCAAAGTGCTTGCTCCGCTTAGTTGGTTAAAGCGTGCAATTCACCGTCCAGTCAGCAGATGTGCCTGGCTCTGTGCTCGTCCACCACTTTGCTTCGTAAATCACGTTGTTGTGATTCATTAGGTCGCCGCCAACAGCGTGGCTTGGATTACCAGCCCAGTCAGTTTGCGGCCAATTTGGATACACAGGGATGCTTGCTACATCAACACCGTTACAGCTTCCCTCGCCACCCGTATTACCACCCGTATCGCCACCCGTATCACCACCGGTGTCACCGCCAGTATCACCACTGCCAGCTGTGCCATCTGGTAGCATTGGGTATTCGTATTTGAAGGCATAGGTTTTGCCATTTTTCTCAATGGTGAAGTTAGTTGGCCCCGTAATTGGCATGTAGTACATAACTTGCGCCTCAACGGTTTCACCTGTGTTAAATGACTTTTCGATACCGCCCCACTCATTCACTAAGGTGATTGAAAAACGATGAAACTCATTTTCAAAGCCGCCGATATTATCGCCAGCCGCATTAGAGCCATTTGCTTCAACAGCCATACCGAGCTTTTCTTGTGCATTCCAATTTGATTTGAAAATTGCCGAGGTAGAAACGGGCACATCAAAGCTGATTTTCGCGCCGCTTAAGTCGATATCTGAGTTATTGGTGAATGCGAATGTAGGTGCGATTGGGTAGTTATCATCACCAATTGGGAAGTCTTTCACTGTAAAGCTTACGTCAACCGCTTCGCTTGGCAGGGTGAAATCAACATTGCCTTGATGAGTGTTGTAAGCCACACCACTTTGGTTAAATTTATCGTAAGCAAGTGTGGTTAAGCTTGAGCCCATGAAGTACTCACCTTTCGCTGAGTCATAATCATAGTCACCGGCAAGCTCCCAGAACATGATGCCGCCAAGGCCATTGTTGATAACATAATCAACTTTGGTTGCCATTGATTGCTCATCTTCAATTGATAAGAATACCTTTTTCTCTGCATTCCATAGCCATGGAGCAACCGCTACATCATCGTAAAAACGTGTATAAGTACCCGTTAATACATCATCTGCATCAGTTTCTGGCGTTAGACCATAGATTTCAAGGTAAGAAGGGTTAATGCCATTTTCAAGATTTTTCGCATGCCATAGTGGGTTAGAACCTGCTGGCATTTCTTCACCAACATCGTTCTTATCGTGCCATAGGTTATCAATGCCGAGTGCGCCATTACCGCATTGATTTTTCTCACCAACGCCAGTCCCTTTCGCACATTTTGATTGATCTGGCAGCGCTGCTTGGCCCCATAAACCATTAGTACCACCGGATACATCTTTAAAGCCACGGGTATAATATGGAATACCAATATTGATTCGACCTGCAGAGACCGCACCGCGGAAGTAACGCACAGCCCAATCCGTATTTAAGTAGCCAATTCCTTCAAACTCAGCGGTGGTATAAACGCCCCATTGCGCTAATTCAGAATCAAGACCGGTATCAAACAAGGCTGCGTTATGGCCTACATGTGAATTCCATGCACCATGTAAGTCATAAGACATAATGTTAACGTAGTCGAGATACTTCACGCTTTGGAATGTTTCCATGCCACGTAATAAGTAACCTGAAGATGGCGAAGCAATCGTTAGTAAGTAATGTTTACCTGCCTTTTCACCTGCAATATCAAGCTCTTCACGTAGTTTTTGCATCAATACACGATACGAGGCGTTAAGACCTGCGCGACGAGCATTAGAAATAGGAAAATCATCAGGGTGGCCTGAGTCATTCATTGACGATGGGTATTCGTAATCAATATCGACACCATCAAAACCGTAGGTTTCAATAAACTCAACGGCACTTTTCGCAAAGGCATCAATCCCCGCTTGGTTCACTGAGCCATCGGCATTGGTTGTCATCGTGTAGAAACCACCGCTGTTTACGCGAGTACCGTCTTCACCAAAATAACCACCTGTTTCAGCCCAGCCACCTACAGAGATTAAGGTTTTTACATCTGGGTGTTGTTTTTTGAATTTATTGAGTAAGTTAAAGTGACCTGTGTAACTAAAACTTGGATCCATTTCAGCGCCTGTAACGCCCGGCCAAGTCATGTTTGTCGCTGGGTTGCCAGCTGCATTTGGATCACCAATCGAGACCTTGTTATTACCATCAACATGCGCAAAGGCATAGTTGATATGGGTGATCTTGTCCCAAGGAATATCGTTAACTAAATAGCTTGGCTGACCATTGGCACCATTTCGCCAACTCGTAAAATAACCAATAACGCGGCGTGGATGATCTGGGCCCATTTTCTCGCGGCCATTTGCATCATACACGCTACAGTATGGGGTATTTACACCCGGCGTTTGGTATAAACCTTGCGGTTTACAATCTTTGCCTGGCTCTGTTGCTTCAACAACATTCACAGCTTTGCTTTGTGTATCCGTCGCGCCTTCGTTATCGGTCACCGTTAAGGTAAATGAAAATTGCCCAAGTGCTGGAGCCTGCCACGTGTAACTTGAAGAAGCAGCACTTGCTTGATGAACTTCAGTGCTGTTTTCAGTTAACGATAACGCGGTCACATGACCATCGCTATCAGTGCCAGAAAGCGCAAACACCACACTGTCACCCACCGTTACTTGTGACGGCAGTGAGCTAAATTCAATGCTTGCCACCGGTGCTTGGTTGACCGGCTCAACGTCATCAGACACATTCACTGAATGTGCAACCGCTGTAGAGGTTAACCCTAAATCATCCGTTGCGACCGCGCTGATAACATGGCTGCCTTGGGTTGCTTGCCAGCTCGCTGAATAAGGTGCGCTTGTCACAACACTCAGCGAAGTACCATCAACAAAAAACTCTACACTTGCCACACTACCATCAGGATCAGCAGCGATCGCACTTATGACAACGCTGTCACTTGTGGTAAATAAAGAACCCTCTGCGGGTGTTAAGCTGCTAATTTGAGGTGCTTGATTTTCACTGACAACGCTGTCACAAACACCCAATAAACGCCACTCTTGATCGACACCAGAAGTCTCCACAGGGTTGGTTTGCGTCCACCATTTGGCTTCATAAGCGCTACCTTGTGCTTGAACCTGATCACCACCAACATGTGTTTGCCCTTGTTGCCACACTTCTAAGTTGCTGCAATCAATCGCAGCCTGTGCTGTAAAGCCGTATAAACCTAGTGACAGCGCACTCAGTTTAAAGGCATTTTTTATTAATTTATGCGAGCTCATTCGCTCCCTCCGCCCAAAGTTTCAATAACATTTATTTTACAAATCCAACTTTAAAGTAACACAAAGCACTGTTACGTCAAGCTTGCATTTACCCACAAAAGGTAAAATAAACACACTTTTTGATGCAAAATTTAAATATAGGCACTAAAAAAGAATTAATTATTTTTATTGAAAAGCAAAAACGAGGATGATTCTACAGAGTAAAAATGAACACAAAATTAACAATAAATTAACCACAAAAGTACGGTTTATCTGGTTTGCGCACAAAATAGTCAGAGGTTATGTGAGGAAAAACAAAAATAATTACCGTATCGATTCTGGGTATATAACGAATAAATTAGTTTTCAGGTAAAAATTTCTATCAAAATTGGGGAAAATTTATTCTTAACACGAATTTTAGTCATAAAAAAAGCAAACACTCAGTGTTTGCTTTTCACAAAAATCCTATTTGATCACAACTTAATTAAGCAGCGATTAAATAGGACTCTCGTCCTGCATGTTTAGCCTTACGTTGATATGCACCTTTACCTTTTTTAGGTTTCTCTACTTTTGCTGTGAACAGCTTAGATGTCACCATTGCGGCGTACACATTGTCGTTGATTACACCACGACCAGTATCAACTTGGCCTTGTGCGCGTTGTTTCTTTTTGCTCATTTTTTGCTCCTATTAAACGTGCTGCGAGTATATACCTAGCCAAGCTCTACGCAAGTATTTTTAATAAAAAAACGATGATTTTTTACCCCTTATTTTGTCTTACTCGTTTTGACTAAACACCATTCCTTGTTGTCATTTTACTGACTAAATTCGCTTTTTGATTGCATTCACTACCTAACTACTGGCAAAACTAGCGAAACCATCCATAGTTAATTAAAAACAAACAGGATTACGATGACTGACTTTCTCTTAATCGCCTATATTTTCCTTATTGCAGGCATTATTGCCGTGCCTATTGCCAGCAAACTGGGGTTAGGCTCAGTACTTGGCTACTTACTCGCTGGTATTGTTATTGGGCCAACACTGACATTTTTAAATGTTGATGTGATTGCCATCCAGCATTTTGCTGAATTTGGTGTGGTAATGATGCTGTTCATTGTTGGCTTAGAGCTTGAACCCAAAGCGCTTTGGTCAATGCGAAAACAGCTTATTGGACTAGGTGGCGGACAGGTAGTTTTATCAGCTGCCGCCTTTACGGGTATTGGTTTAGCATTTGGTCATGCTTGGCAAACAGCACTTACAATAGGCTTAATTTTATCACTTTCATCGACCGCGATTGTGCTGCAAACGCTTTCAGAGCGCGGGCTATTAAAGTCAGATGGTGGTCAAGCCTCATTTAGCGTATTACTTACTCAAGACATAGCCGTTATTCCTATGCTTGCGTTTATTCCCTTGCTTGCTTTACCTGAACTAGCGCCAGCCATTGCAGATACAGCCCATACAAGTGAAGACACTCATGCTAGTTTAAGCTTGGTGGCGGGTCTTGAGAGCTGGCAAGCAGCGCTGGTTACTTTAGGTATGATAGCGCTCGTTGTTTTTGGTGGTAACTACTTAACCGCACCCATTTTTAGATTTGTAGCACAAGCACGGCTTCGCGAATTATTTACTGCAACAGCCCTATTCTTTGTTATTGGTATCGCTTTGATGATGTCGTTAGTAGGCTTATCACCTGCGCTTGGTACTTTTTTAGCGGGTGTTGTGCTTGCAAATTCACCTTATAAACACGAACTCGAAAGTAATATCGATCCCTTTAAAGGGCTGTTGCTAGGATTATTCTTTATCACCGTTGGCGCTAGTATCAATTTTCAATTACTCGCAGATAACCTAGCTACCATTGTGCTCTTAACCAGTGCATTGATTGTAACAAAAACAGCTGTACTGCTTATTTTAGGTCGTATTTTTGGTCTTAGAGGCGCCGCACTCTGGTTGCTAGCACTGGGGCTTGCTCAAGCTGGTGAGTTTGGTTTTGTACTACTTGCTTACAGTGTCTCTAATAATGTATTGGCAGACAACATCGCCGACCAACTTTTACTGGTTGTTACTTTATCCATGCTACTTTCACCTGGGTTATATATCCTTTATCAGCGTGTGATAGCACCCCGTTTCATTTGTGAGCAACCAGGAAAAGAAACAGACGAGTTTCCCGATGATAGCCATGTGATCATTGCAGGCTCAGGCAGAATGGGTGGGCTGGTTGACCGTATTTTACAAGCTGGCGGCTATAAAACGACTGTGATTGATTACAACTACAAGCAACTCGAAGCCTTAGAGCGTGTTGGTATTCGTAATTTCTTTGGTGATGCAACTCGACCAGACTTACTCAGTGCTGCAGGCATTGAAGATGCAAAACTGCTGGTTGTTGCGCTTGATGATGCCGAACAAATCACTAAATTAGTTCGTTATGCGATGCAAAATTACCCGCATTTACATGTGGTTGCCCGCGCTGTAGACCGCCATCATGTATACGATTTATGGGCTTACGGTTGTCGAGATATTATTCGCGAAACATACGACAGTACCATGCGTATGGTCGCTCAGCTTTTGAAGCACTCGGTATTGAGCAAGAGAAAGCCCAAGAGATGGTCGATATTTTCAGTGAGTTCGATAAAGAAATGCTACGCGAAGCCGCCGATGTCTACGAAATCGGCGTGCCATTCGAAGAAAACCATGCCTATATCGAGCGGATCAACAAGATATTCGATGAAAAAGAACCCGAAATAAAACAACAAATGCGCGAGATTTGCGACCGAGTGGTTAATGGTTCGAAATAGCAAAAATATTACAATTATGGAGGAGGTGTTTTCACTTCCTCTTTTTCTTCTCATTAACTTCTCTTTGTGAAAATAATTTTAATCACAGACAACAAAGAGGCGCTTCGCGGTACACAGAGAAAACAAAAACTCTCAAAGAGGCTGCGCATTGAATAGGATAAAACGCGATATGAAATCGCTGCTACAAATTTGATGTCGTTCGTAGGAATGGCTTCAGCCATGAACTCTCAAACACCACACCTATGTAAAACGACTAGACGTAGGCGTGAAATTTATTTCGCGCGCCATGCAAGCATAACGCCTACGTAGCAGCGGCTTTATGCCGCGACATTGGTGATGGATGCGAATTATAAGGTGCGAGATTAAAATCGCAGCTACAAGTTCGTTTCTCGTAACTTACCTGAATGTGAAGATATTAAATAATGTAATAAGGAGTATTACAGCATGGAAAGGCTTAATAAAAAGGAAAAGCTGCTATCAATTTTGTTCGGATTGGCAGCAATTATTAATTTAACTGTCGGTGTTTATTCGCTTATATTACAAGGCCTAGACTGGTTAGAGTTCATTAGTTGTCTAGCAATTTCACTTATAATTTTAGCGGGTAGCTTAAACCCAAAGCTATTCTTTAAACCGGTAAAAAAATTATTTTCACCACGCTTCACTTTAGAGCCAATAATTAATTCGACTGTCTACTACACAATTATAGTTGCAGGTTGGATTTTGTTATTTGGAAGCATTCTACTAAATAGATTCTGGAGTGCTTAAATGCAGATGAAAACTCAAAAAAGCGAAATAAAACGCGATATGAAATCGCTGCTACAGACTCGCATCTAGTATCTCGAAACTCGCAAACTTTCCCCTTGCAACTCTCTAATTAAAGACAAATGTCGGATACTACAATTAAGCAAAAAAATAGCGCCGTTAGGCGCTATTTAAGTTTCATATCAACTTAGGAATTAAAAACTAAAACTTAATTTTGCGTAGTAGGTCATACCATCAAAACCATAAGGTAGTGCACGAACAGGGTATTTGAATGCTTTATTTGTAATAAAATCAAGCGCTTCATCTTCGCCTAGTTCGTCTGGCGTTACATCAAAGATATTATCAATACCCGCCGATAGCATGAGTTCGTCAGTTAGCTGATAGCCCACATTAACATCCACTAATACCGCCGATTCTACCGTGCTTGTGTCTTTAAACTCACCGGTAGGTGATAGCTCATCAGGCAAACCAATGTGGTCATTACCAAAGTATTTAACGTCTGTTTCACCATAGTAATTAAAGCGTAGCATGCTGTTGAAATCGCCACGATCGTATTCAAACGTTAGCGTTGCACGCTCACCTGGTTGACCGTCTGTCAAGAAACTACGTTGTAAATCATCAAGGGCGATTGATTCAGGAATACCCTCTGGTGCATTTACATCATCAATTTCAGTTTCGTTAATGTTACCCGCGAAGGTTGCTGAGAAATTACCGTCGTATAAATCGGTGCGGTACGAAGCAATAATATCAACCCCTTTAGTGGTTGAATCAACTGAGTTTGAGAAGTAGTTGGCTTGCTGTGCCCCTGTTGCATTAAGCGCAGCCACAGCCTCGGCACTAAATGCCACATCGTCCGCCGACATTAAGCTGCCAAGGGTAATTCTGTCTTTGATCTCTACATGATAAAAATCAACAGTTAATGATAAATCGCTGGTTACGTTATAAACAAAACCTGCACTTAAGTTTTCAGAGCTTTCAAGGCCTAGACTATCAACGCCAAGTGCTGATGGGAAATCAGAGCCCGCAGTTGCTGTGAATGACTGCAATAACACACCACCAGCACCTAGGTTTGTAGTGTAAGCAGTGTACGCACTTTGTTGCAATGATGGCGCTCTAAAGCCAGACGAAATCGCACCACGCACGGCAAAGTCATCGGTAATTTCATAGCGCGTAGCTAGCTTACCAATGATGTCATCACCGGCATCAGAGAAGTCTTCATAACGAAGCGCTGTACTTACTTGCCATGCATCCGTGATCAACGTTTCGGCATTCACATAAAATGCATAGCTGTGACGACTCTCTTTATTTGACGCTTCAGGGCGTAAACCGTTATAAGCTTGGAAACCACACTCAGCAAATACGCTGCTGTCGTTTACCGCTGGGAATGAAGTATCTGAATTAGCTAAACCACACGCATAAGACGCTTCTTCGCCCGGCACGATTTCATAATTCTCTTTACGGTATTCAGCTCCCACTGATACATATAAAGGCTCACTGCGGCCAATATCAACAATACCATTCAGGTCTGCATTTACTGTTGTTTGATCAAACCTAAAGCCACCTGAGTAGCCACCATTAGGGCCTGCATTTGCAACAATATCAGCATCGCTTGCATCAGGGTGATTCGCAACATATTCAGCAGCATACGACGCATTTAGGGTGTTTTTTGACGTGAAATCATAACTGTTTTCACCATATACGGCAGATACGTCATAGCTCCAATCTGGATTTAACTCACCGCGCAAACCAAGTGAAAACGAAATATCTTCGGCTTCGTTATCGATGCGAGGTAAAAAACCATCGCCGTATACTTGCACAACGTTCTTCGCCGCTTGGTCAAAATTACGATAAAAACCATTGCCCAATGCTGTACGGTTTGAGTATCCACCAAATGAGTAAAGCTCAGTCTCACCAAATGGTAACGCCATGTTGTAAAAAACCGAAGTAAACTCACTATCTGCGTTACCTTGCCCCCAACGAACCTCGTCAGATAGCGTACCTGCTGGTACATCAACTGAGCCACCAGTATCACGCTCTGCGCGGTTGGTGCCATCAGCATCACGGTATTCTAAAGAAAAGTTAATGAAGCCGCCTTCATCACCTAAATCAAAACCCCGGTTTAAACCCATTGAAATAGTGTCACCATCGCCTTCACCTGTGCTACCTGCTTGCACATAACCCGTTGTAACACCGGTTGAATCGTTTAACGATAAGTTGATAACACCAGCAATCGCATCTGAGCCATATTGCGCCGCAGCACCATCACGAAGTACTTCAACGCCTTTTAAAGCGGTAAGCGGAATCGCGTTCATATCGGTACCTGCAGCACCGGCACCTACAGTACCATTTAAGCCAAAAATAGATTGGTTATGACGGCGCTTACCATTGATAAGCACTAACGTTTGGTCAGGCTGTAAACCACGAAGAGTCGCTGGTCTAAATAAGTCAGAGCCATCTGACACTTGCGTGCGTGAAAAGTTAAATGAAGGAGCCGTCGCTTGCAGACTTTGGCCGAGCTCAGTAAAACCACCTTTGTTTAGGTCATCTGCATCAATTAAATCAACGGGTGATGTTGATTCGGTAGCCGTACGATTAGCAACCCGAGAGCCTAATACAGAGATTTGTTCGATGTTTTTATCTGCTTTGGCAGCAGGTGCTTGCTCAGCTGCCTGCACTGAAGTCGCAGAAACAGCCACACTGACCGCAACGGCCAGCATACTTAAAGAATGTGTTGTCATGTGTATCCTGTTGATATTCTGGCTTTCCTTAAAACAAAAGACGCCCCTTTTGGAGAAATTTAGAAAAGCACTAAGCACGTATTATTGATTTTAAAATCACAAGTTTGAAAGCTAACTCAAGCCTGCGAGTTAACCTTTACAAAACATCCTATCAACAAATCCACAAAATGAAAGAAAAAAGAGGTACGACTTAGGTATAAATATTTCTATTTATAGTATTAATAGAGTTTCAGTGGTGGGAATTATTCACTTTACAGCAGAAATAAGCAAAATAATGCAACTATCAGCTTATCTTTACTGAGGTGAGGAGTATTTACTTATCTTGTTCCAACATCGCCAGCTTTTCATCTTCAAGCATTAACGCCATAGTGGCAATTTCAGATAAACTCTCGTCTAGTGCGTTAAAGAAGGTCACAAACCCTTCGCCTAGTTTATCTGGTTCAGGGTGATTTGCTAGCGCCTGATCCCACATTGCAAAGGTGGTAAGCAAATCGAGAGTTGCTTCAAAATTATCAATAAACAATTGACCATCTTCGCTTTCATTTTCTTGTTGACCATCCGCTTGCAGTAAAAATTGTAAATCGCTGTGCCAAATTTCTTGATTCACGATATAAGCTGCAATATAGCCGCTACAAAAATCTTGCAGTGCTTGGCTTGGCTCATTGCTGTTTACTTCATTTGGATATAACTCGGCTAAAATCTTCTTTTGTTCAACTTGTGCTTCGGTCACATTATCGAGCAGCTCAATCATTGCATCGCGTGGCTCAGAATCCGTCATTAAGGTGTTGAATACCGCTTCATCATTATCAGCAATGTAATTGGCAAGCTCTGACTCTCCAAAAAACTCTGAACAGGCTAACAAACCAGACATATAGCCAAGCACTTGATCCAAACTCACTTGATTCGTTGTACTTTGACTGGCGAGATAGTTGTTAAAAACATCTGAACTTTGTTGATTGAGCATAACGTGCCTTTTCAATAATTTTAAATGGGTTTAGTTCTACACTAGCGAATCCACAAATTTTTGCAACAACTGAAATATTGTCAACTAGTTACCTGACTCAAAACAGGAAATACGCAACTCATTCTTGTGCCAATTCCTTGCGAGCTTTGAATATCAATTCGACCTTTATGTTCATGCACAATAGCATACACCATCGTCATACCCATGCCGGTACCTTCTCCTACTGGTTTAGTAGTGAAAAAAGGATCATATATTTTAGCGATGGTCTCTGCTGACATACCAATGCCATTATCTTCAATGTCGATATATATGTGTTGCTCTAGCTCATAAACATTGATAGTAATTTTTGTTTGAGAGTCTTGATTATCGCAAGCTTGTTTAGCATTAATTAAAAGATTAACAATTACTTGGCTAATAGCAGCTAGATTACACCAGCTTTGGGATATTGGGCTATATTGCGATTGCAAATGACAATTTCTTAATTGATTAGTAAGAAGTTTCACCGCACTTGTCACTGCATCTGTCATATCAGCAAACTGCATATCCTGACTTTTAGGGCGAGAAAAATTCAACAAGTTCGACACTATTTTACTAATCCGTTGCAAACCTTGTTCTGTATCATCAATTAAATCAGGTAAATCATCAGCAACAAACGCAAAAGAGTGTACTTGGTTTAGATCCACCAGCTGTTGATGAAAAGCCTCTTTGTCTATGTGATTTTCACTAAACTCGCTGCATAATTTCAGTAGCTTGCTGAAGAAACCACAGTAGCTTTTCAAACTATCAAGGTTACTCATACTATAAGCAAGCGGGTTATTAATTTCATGTGCGACTCCAGCACACAATGTGCCTAAAGTTGCCATTTTTTCAGCTTGAATAAACATAGCTTGATGATGCTCTAAATCAGCAACTTTTTGTTCAAGCTCACTATTAACAGCTACCAGAATCCGGCTTTTATCGGCAAGCAATTGTTCGGCCTCTTCTCTGATCGCTTTCTCTAATAAATAAGCTTGTTTAAAATCATCCATTTTAATCTCAAACTGTGTTTGTCTCTTTTAAAACCTAGCACAAGGCTTAATTTAAGGCTATGTTATTGATTAACGATGATTCATAGTAAAATGGCATGGCAGAGCAAATTAGCAAACAACATATTCAGGTTTTATGCATTGATGATGATGAAATAGTGCTGCGAACTCTTTTGCGGTTATTATCAGCTAACAATATCACCGTAAAAGCCTGCTCAGATCCCAAAGATGGACTTAAAACTCTAGCTAATTATAGTTTTGATGTAATTATCTGCGACATGCGTATGCCAAGCATGAATGGGGCTGAGTTTTTCGCACAGGCACTCACCATTGCTCCTGAACCACAGCGCATTTTGCTAACCGGTTACTCAGATATAGAAAACACGATTGCTGCAGTCAATATCGGTAAAATTCATACTTACATACAAAAACCATGGCAAAACGAATTACTACTAAGCAATATAAATGATGCGATAGAAAAAACATCTTTGAAACGCCAGAATCAACAGTTAGAGCAAAAAATTAAAGCGCAAAACAGCCAACTAAAAGAGCTAAACAACAACCTTGAGCAAATGGTAGAAAAGCGCACACAACAAATCCGTAAAGTATTAAAACAACTTGAAACAGTAAATGAACGAGAGAAGCATGAGCATCGCGCTACTTTTGAGATTTTATATAACTTTATAAATGCCAACCCTTACCTAGATGGAACACAAGCTCAAAATATTGCTGCTACCTGTAAACAACTAGCCACGCGCCTAGGTCTAGACAATCAACTTATAGAAATGACAGAAATGGCAGGATACTTATCACAAATAGGTCTACTTGCAATGGAGCCAGAGCTTTATAAAAAACCAACTAAAGAGCTCACTGAAACACAACGAAAACTATTTTATACGCACCCAAGTACAGCACAATTAATGCTCATGCCTGCGCCTCACTTAAGTGATGTATCTGAAGCAATTTATTACCAATTTGAACACTATAATGGGACAGGAAAACCGAAAGGGTTAAAAGGGAATGAGATTCCAAAAGCCGCGATGATATTAGCTGTAGCCCGTGATTTTTGGCAAGCCGTTGCACAACTTTCAAGCTCAGAGAGTAGTAATTTTGAAAGGGCTCGCGATCAATTACAGCTCTATAGCGGAACATACTACCACCCAAAAATTTTAGAAATATTTAATAGCTTAGAAATTAACTGTGCGAGTGTTCAAAATGTTGGCACTATGAAAATTCTTTCAGCACAAAACCTTAAAAATGGCATGGTGCTTGGTCACGCGCTCAGAAATTACGACGGTATTTTACTGTTGCCAAAAGGGCATGTATTTGGCCCTAAATCGATTAATAAACTGCAACAACTAGAATCGAAAAAACCGAACCCTTTCAGGATCATGATCAAAAATTAGCGAATAAAGTGATCACATAGTCAGCTTACTTCGTTACAATGTGATTTATATTACGATTACTTCATACAGGAGCACTCAGTGTCGCGATTTTCCGCCATTACCGATAAGCCGCACGACGGCCGATTCAACAAAAAAACGGGCATTTTACTGACCAACTTAGGGAGCCCAGACGCCCCTACTACCGCGGCACTTAGAACATATTTACGCGAGTTTTTATCAGACCCACGAATTGTCGAGATCCCGCGTTTCATTTGGATGATCATCCTTTATTGCTTTGTACTTACGTTACGCCCAAAACGTTCAGCAGCACTTTATAAAAGTATCTGGACTGAAAACGGCTCACCGCTTACTCATATTACCCGAGAGCAAAGCAAAAAGTTAGCAGCCCTTTTAAAAGACAAAGGACACCACGACACCGAAGTAGTTATGGCCATGCGCTACGGTAACCCTTCAATTGAAGCGACCTTGAAGAGCTGCGCGAAAAAGGTATCACTCGCGTGATTGTGCTGCCTATGTACCCACAATATTCAAGCACGACCATTGGCTCAACATTTGATGCAGTATCAAATGTGCTTCGCAAGTGGCGCTGGGTGCCAGAGCTGCATTTTATTAATGGTTATCACGACAACCCGACTTACATTGATGCTCTAGCCGCTAGCATTAGCGAAGATCTAAATGCCCATGGCACGCCACAAAAGTTGGTGTTTTCGTACCATGGTACACCTAAACTGTTTTTAGAAAACGGCGACCCTTACTACTGTTTTTGTATGCAAACCACCCGTTTAGTGGCTGAGAAACTTGGCTTTGAAAAAGACTTTGCTGTAACAACCTTTCAAAGCCGTTTTGGTAAAGCTGAATGGTTGAAGCCATACACAGACGCAACCCTTGAAAGCTACCCTGCTGAAGGCATTAAAGACGTTGCAATTTTAAGCCCTGCGTTTAGTGCCGACTGTTTAGAGACACTAGAAGAGCTCGAAGGCGAAAACCGCGAAAACTTTGAGCATGCAGGCGGTGAAAAGTACCGCTACATTCCAGCATTGAATACCCGCGATGACCATATCAATGCAATGTTTGAAGTGATAAAACCACTACTTAAATAACAAAAGGCCCTAGCTATTATATACAGTAACTAGGGCTTTTTTAATATTGAAGCGTGTCACTAATCTTTGCGTGTCATAACCAAAGTCACCGTACCTGCAACAATTCCCCAAAATGCAGAACCAACCGAGAACAAAGTTAGATTAGACGCTGTGACCAAAAAGGTCACGATAGCGGCTTCGGTATAATACGCCTCAGTTAAAGCTTGCTGTAAGCTACTGGCAATAGTGGCAAATAGTGCGATACCCGCCAACGCCAAAATCAATGCCTGTGGCAAGCTTGCTACCAAACCAACCAAGGTTGCCGCGAGGAGCGCCATAATAATGTAAAACACCCCACCAGCAATGCTTGCCCAATAACGTTTTCTTGGATCTTTATCAGCCTCAGGGCTCATACAAATGGCAGCGGTGATAGCCGCTAGATTAATGGCATAACCACCAAGTGGTGCAATAAATACATTTAATAGCCCGGTTACATTTAACGCTGCCGACACAGGGGCTTTATAGTGATGCGCTTTTAATACAGCAATACCTGGTAAGTTTTGCGACGTCATAGTCACAATAAACAGCGGTAAACCAACACTTATCATGGCGTTTAAATCAAACTCAGGTGCAATGTAAGCAAACTCGCTCATTTTCCACTGCCAGCTAGAGGTATCAATTTGCCCAGTTACACCTGCTATTAAAAATCCCGCCACAACCACTGCGAGCATAGCAAAGCGTGGAAAGTAACGTTTTCCACATAAATAAACAGCCACCATTAACCCAATCACTAAAGGCAGCTCGTTCATAAAGTTGAACACATCAATACCAAAATTCACCAACACGCCTGCAAGCATTGCACAGGCCAGTTGACTTGGGATCTTATTCATCATTTTTTCGAACACGCCAGTAATGCCTGACAAAAACACCAGCGCAGCGGAGAACATAAACGCGCCAACAGCTTGATTTAAGCTATAGCCTTGGGCACTTGAAATAAGGAGTGCCGCTCCGGTTGTTGACCACGCGATAAGAATAGGCACCTTGTAGTAGTAAGACAACGCAATTGAGCTGACGCCCATAGCAAGACCAAGCATTAATACCCAGCTAGCAACCAAATCAGGTGTGCCACCTAACACCATAACGACCTGATAAATAAGCGCAATTGAGCTAGTAAAGCCAATAATAACGGCCACTAACCCCGCAGTTGCTCGACTGATGAGCTGACTCATGTACACACACTCCTTGCAATTAAAAATCTACCATATCCTATGATTTGCCAGATGGCACTGTACACTTTTGTAGTATTTTAAGATTAATTTACTATACAGAAGAGGCATTTACTGCAATGCCAAACATTAACAAAATTTAATTTTCTCTCCACCTTCAAGCAATCCTTACTTAGTTAAACTGCAAACACTGACTAATTTAAGGACCAATCATGACAAAACTAATCAATCAAAATCGCCTATCTATTATTTCGTTAGCAACAATCAGTGCACTACTTTCAGGCTGTGGCAGTAGTAGTAAGAGTGAGGAACCGGTACAAAATACTCTCACTTTGCCAAGCTTATTAGTCGGTGAGGTAAGTGCGATATCAAGTAACAGTATTACAGTTAACCATCATCAAATAGCCACAAATAATGCTGACATTGAGGTGGATGACAACCACGCATTAATCAGCGATCTAAAAGTAGGTATGATGGTTGAAGTTGAAACAAATGGTAAAGAAGCAACTCAGATTGATTATGATCCAAGTTTTAAAGGGACCTGTTAGTATCAATGAACAAGGCGCTACAATTGCGGGCTTCAAGTTAAATAATTTAAATACCGAAAACCTTTCAAATGGTAGCCTGGTTGAATTAAGCGGTTATAACAATAGCCATAGTGAATTCACGGTTACCTACCAACAACCATTATCTAACAGCGCAGAATTAGAACTCGAAGGTTTCATAACAGATCTAAACACTGCCTCTTATACTTTTAAACTAGGTGATTTAACTGTTCAATATCAACAGGCAGACATCGACGGCGCATTAGAAAACAATCAATTCGTTGAAGTAGAGGGCCGCTTAGAAGGTAACTTATTAATGGCACAAGAGGTTGACGCTGAACATAACTTTACAGCTGATGACGATCTAGATACAGCGCTTTTTGGTACAATTACCTTCATCAACAATGACACTTCCTTGGTTACCCTGAACAATCAATGGCAAGTGAGTATTACCGATCAAACTAAATTTGAAGATACCACTCGCGCTACATTAACCATAGGAGATACGATAGAAGTAGATGCCATCTGGCAGCAAGCTAATAATTGGTTTTTAGCCCACGAAATAGATCTGGAGAAAAGCCACACTTCGCCTAATTTAAGCAGTAATTTTAGTGTTTCTGGCTTTGCCAATTACAGCAATGGCAACATTATTATCAATGGCATCAGCTTGAAAATCACAAATAGAACCGTTTTTGAAGATGGGTTAACAGCAGATACTCTTTCAGGTGAATGGTTAGAGCTTGAAGGTCTTATTGATGGACAAAGCTATATTGTCAGTGAAATCGAACGTGATAACAGCAATGAACCTCTTGAATTAAAAGGCATAGTAACAGTAACTGAATCGCAACAGGCTAGTTTATTCGGCTACATCAGTGAAGATAACAGCTTAGCGAGTTTTACAGAACAATATGTTGATCTAGAATGCCAGTGGGTACAAGATAACATCGTACGTGCATGTAAGCTTGATGATTAACAACAAAATACAACAATGGCAGCACTAAACGTGCTGCCAAACTAATGTCGAAATATTATGAAAAAACTAGTTTTAACTTGCCTGTGCTTAATTTCTGGCCTTGCTTTTGCTGCAAGTTCAGCCATTTTTAATATGCTAGATTCAAGCACAGCCCCTGCCCCGACTGAAGTTTTATATAACATAGAACAACACTATGCGAAGAATGCCGTTATTGTTGAGTTTGAGCTGGAAATTGAAAATGGTCAAAGCGTATTCGAAGTCACTTTATATGAAGCTAAAAAACAACGATTTATCGAATTACTTTTAGACAGTGCGGGAAAAGTAATAGAGCTTGAATATGAAGCTCCGGAGCTTGATGAACAAGAAGAAATAGCAGCTGCAAATTTGATGAGCCGTAAAGGTTACACATTACATGGTTTAGTAACACAACTAGATAGTGAGCCAACACACTACCTAATTGAAGCCCAATTAGAGCAAGACATGGGTATCACATACATGGTCGCCACATTCGTAACCAGCAAAGGGCGTCACAAAAAAGCGATTGATCTTGAGACGGGTAAGAACTTACCTTTGCTTCGTTGGGGCAATTAATGAAACTATTATTAGTTGAAGACGACCAGCAAAATCGCGAGTTTTTATACAAGGCTTTTATTGAGCAAGGCTACACATTAGATTGCGCAGAAGATGGTCAACAAGGGCTTATGCTAGCGACGTGTGAACATTACGACGCGATTATTCTAGATCGTATGCTTCCTAAGCTTGATGGTTTACAGGTATTGTTAGCATTAAGAGCAACCGGCAAAACAACGCCAGTATTAATACTATCTGCGCTAGATAAAGTAGACGACAGAGTGACAGGTTTAAAAGCCGGCGGTGATGATTATCTAACAAAACCCTTCTCTTTTTCTGAATTAGCTATTCGAGTCGAAAACTTAATAAAACGGCATACCTTTCATGCCCCACTGAGCACTAAAATTAGTCTTGCCAATTTAACGCTCGACTACAGTAATCAACGAGTTGAAGTAAACACTAAAACTGTTAATTTACAGCCCAAAGAATTTAAATTGCTTAGGTATTTATTAGATCACCAAGACAAATTAGTCACCCGTACCTTATTGTTTGAATCGGTATGGGAATATCATTTTGATCCTGGCACCAACGTTATTGACGTGCATATTGCGAGGCTTCGTAAAAAGCTCACAGAAGCGTCCGCGCAATTAGAAATCGAAACTGTTCGCGGTGTCGGCTACCGCTTAAAAGCTAGTGAGAGTTAATGTACGAAAATAACCTACGTTTGTTCGACCCAAGAAAAAGCTCAGTTTGGCGTTTAACATTGACCTTGCAGCAATTACCGCTGTTACTTTATTACTTGCGATTACTTTAATCTACCAACTGTTACTTGGCGAGCAAAGCCGTCAAGTTGAACGGCGCCTTGATGCCGAAAAAACACGTATCGAAGCGCTCGCCTCCGAATTTGACAAGCAAAGCTTTTTTCAACAGCTTGATGTTTTCAGAAGCGAAGGTGATGTTTTAATTTTTTGGCAGAGTGATTATGAACAAAGCCAGCAGCTAAGCTTTTTACCCGATAATATCCCCTCACTCCCTGAAACAGTTGTTTTTCCTGTTCTTGATACCGGACGAGGTCAAATACGCCTACTCACAACAGGCAAAGTTAAAACCGTTTATGGCAATATCGTGCTCGCCACTGCCACAGAGCATTTACAACGTTTAATCATCGATTTCAAATCAATCGCTAGTTGGACTTTTATCTTAGCAATAGCGTTAACAGGCTTGTTTGGTTACCTATTTTCTCGTCGACACTTGCGTCGTGTAAACTACTTCAATGCAACAGCCGAACAAGTCCAAAATGGCAACTTAAGCGCGCGTTTATCCCATAAAGATAAAGGTGATGAATTTGATCGTTTAGCAGCTCACATCAATACAATGCTCGATGCAGTAGAGGAAAATTTCGCTTTGGTACAGGGAATTACCGATAATATCGCTCATGATCTAAAAACCCCACTGACACGATTAAAACTTAATTTAGAGCAGCGTTTACAAAAGCTGCCAGAAATGGGCTACGAGCTTGAACAGCTCAATAGTATCATTAACACCTTTGACGCCATGCTAAAGCTCACACGTTTAGAACATGGACAGTTTCCGCTACAGCTCGAAACAATTGATAGTAGTCAACTTGCCAATGATATTAGTGAAATTCTACAACCCAGTGCCGAACAAAACGGTCAATCAATTGATGTCGCTATTTCTTCACCTTGGCAATTAAGCGGTGATCGAAACCTGTTGTTTCAAGCAATTTTTAACCTAGTCGAAAATGCTATAAAGTACGCTGGTAAGGGCGCAACGATTAAAATAATAATTGCTGAAAAAAGTATATCAGTTGTCGACAATGGTAAGGGTGTCAACGAACATGATTTACAACAGCTCACAAAACGCTTTTATCGCAGCGATCCGGCGCGTCAAAAAGAAGGGTTTGGTTTAAACGTTTTGCAACCGTACAAGCAATTTGCAACCGCCATTCACTCAACTTATTTCTAAGTTCAGAAAATGGCTTTTGTGCAAAAATAACCGAAGATTAAGCTGCGCTCTCAGCTGCTTTTTCTTGCGCTTCTGGTTTTGTGGGTTTATCAAAAATACCTAAACGAATGCGAATAAAGTGCAAAATCTCTTTAGCGACATCAATACCCAACGCACCTTCTAAGCCTTCAAAGCCTGGACTTGAGTTTGCTTCACAAATTTTAAAGTGCTGCTCATCAAACAATAAATCGATGCCTGCTACATCAAGGTTGAGTACGTTCGCTGTTTGGGTTGCAAGCCATTCAATTTCTGGCGTAATAGGAAATGACTTACCTGTGCCACCTGCACTAACATTGGCTTTAAAGTTTTTACCCTGTGAGTTACGTTCCATACATGCAACAGCACGACCACCGATAGTAAGTACTCGCAAATCACGGCCATGACTGGACTTAACAAACTGCTGTAAAATGATGTTTGCTTGTGGATTTGCAGCCTCAATCAGCTGCATTAAGTCATCAAACTCTTCTTTTGATTTTGATAAGAATACGCCACTGCCCTGCGAGCCCGATAAGGTTTTAATAACCACAGGAAAGCCAATTTGCTTTTCAACCAAATCAATATTCACCGGAAATTTAACCAACATGGTATTTGGCGTTGGTAAATTACACTCTGCAAGAATTTGCTGTGCAAATAATTTGTCTTTTACTGTTTCGATGGATTGCGAACTGTTAACACAGTACACACCTAAACGTTCAAGGTGGCGAATAATCGCTAGCGCAAAATAAGTTGTACTTGCCCCCATGCGAGGGATAACAAAATCGGGGAGCTCAACTGACTTACCATCAATTAAAATACTTTTACCGTCTTCACGGGTAATAGTTAGATCAAATTGATCTGGCGAGTAAACTTGTAAATCTATACCCTCTTCTTTGGCTGCAGCAAGTAAACGTTCTACTTCATAGGTTTCTTGCTTTAACAAGCCTTGGCTATCTTTATAAATGATCCACCCGCGCATGCTTGGTACCTCTGGTTTTTGAGTTTCGGTGACAAAAAAATGCGGATTATGCTGAGCATTCAAAGCCGAGTAAAACAAATTAATTTTATCGACACGATAATAAAAACCACTACTTAGTGATTAACCATTGACCGGGTTGTTAACTTAAGGTAAAAACTAACAATGAGTTAACATAAAAACCCGTAAGAGAAACATGTGAACAGGACGCTTGCATTAATCTTCATTCTGCCACTTACAGCATTTGCACTGAATGAATGGCACATTCAAAGTGATGGTTTTAAAACAAAACCAAGCACACAGCAGTTTGTTGCCTCATACAAAGCGCAGGCCGACCAAATAGCCCCACAGCCCATTGTGAACTTAACTGCGCCGCTTAATCAGCTATCTAATCATGCCCACGATTATCTATATAAACAAGGCCGTTTGCCTGACCAATTAGCAAACACCGCATTCAGCGAATTTGATTTAGACACCCTAAAAACCTTACAACCTGGCGATCACTTTATTTTAGTGATCGATGAATACCTTAGTTACACCGTAGAAATTAGTAACATTATTGAAGCCAGCAATGGCGATAGAAGTGTATTTGGCAAAGTCAATGATCATGCTAAAGCAGGCCATCAAGCCGTGATGACCCTCACAGAAAACACCCTACAAGGCCAATTTGATGCCGGTAATCAAAGCTACAAGTTTCAAAGCCATGGTGAGTACGGGTGGGTAACGAAGTTGTAGGTAACGGGTGTGAGTCTGTAGCTGTGATTTTACATCGCGTCCAAGAACCTAAATCCTAGCGCCCAGTGCCTAATGTATTAATTCGTAGGCGTGAAACTTGTTTCGCGCGAAATAAATTTCACGCCTACGGTATCGTATTTAGCCTTAGTAATGTGCTGGCACAAACTAACTCAAAGCTTACTGCTTCATAGCCGGCCACAAACTTGCGCCGTCGCTGTCGATTGGGCTTAAAATCTCAAGGCCTAGAATTTTGGCGATCAGCGGGTACACATCTAAATTACTTACTTCGTCTAAACGAAGGCCTTGTTTAAAGGCGGGGCCAGTGGCGATAAAGGTTGCGGCCATATCTTCGCTGTAAGCGTAACCATGAGTGCCTAGGTAACCAGCCATTTTACTGTCGGTAAACACACGAGGTGCGTCGGTTTGTAAAATAATATCGCCAACGCGCGGGCCTTTATTATAGTGATAATCACGCTTTTGCTGCTCGCTTAGCACGACGTAACGACCATCTGCGGCTTTAGCAAGCTTTTTGCTGAACCCGTTGATGTCTGCTTTGCTATCTGGTTTTGCATAATATAAAACCCGAGGGCCAGTGTTTTGCACTATGAAGTTTTCATCTTGCGGCAAGCTATCAATTTTAATGCTAAGGCTTGGATCAACAGAGGTCATTCCGTGATCAGACACAATCACCAAGTTAATGTTTTCATCAAGCGCTTTTAAACGGCTCGATAAATCAGCCATTAAACTATCGAGCTTTTGCACTGCGTCATAAGTCTCTTTGGCATCTGGGCCAAACTCATGCCCCATGCTATCCACCAGCGAAAAGTAGCTTATAACCAAACGTGGACGCTGCGCTTTTGGTAAGCTCAACCACTGAATAATTTGATCAACACGCTTTTGGTAATCACTGTGTTTTGAATAATGATAAAAGTAATCAGGCAACATACCGTTAAAGCGCGCATCTGATTCAGGCCAAAAATAGGTTGCGGCTTTTAAACCCTGCATTTGCGCTAGGTTCCAAAGCGGAATACCACTCACCCAAGTGCTATCATCTTTCCCTTTCCCCATTTTGTAACAGTCGTTGCGCTCAGTATCACAAAAGCGGTTCTCGACAATGCCATGATTAACCGGCAACAAGCCGGTAATAATCGACAAATGATTCGGGAAGGTTTTGGTCGGGTAAACAGGACGCATTTTGCTAGCTCGTACGCCCTGCTCACTGATTGCTTTTAAGTGTTTTGCATGGTGTTTTTCAATATAATCCCAACGAAAGCCATCTATCGAAATAAGGACCACAGATTGCTCTTGCTCCGCTTTTACAGCCGAGCTAAACATTAATATACCCGCTAAAACTAATTGCCAAATACGCATGCGAAACCCTTTTAGTTCAATTTTTTAATTTGCTCAGAAACGTTACCAAACTGTTTTGAAAATTTTGTGATCATGCTCTCAAGCTTTTTCACACTACGCTTTAAACGTGAGCCGTTTATTAGGCTATAAATAAAGCCCCAAACGCCTGTAACCACACTTAATACAATAAACACAGCAACCGGAAGCCCATCTAAATGTTCGACCACTTGCGGGTAATTATTGAGTAAATCAATCCCGACTCTGGTACGAGTGTATTTATCAACGGGTAAAAATCTTGAGCATCAAAGTACCACGCTAGCCCTATTGACGTAAGGCCAAGCAGTACCATACGGTTAAAACCATGTACCATACCAAAGCTACGTACTGATGTGTTGCCATAGGCAATGTCTTTACTCACATTAACCGCATACTCTCGGTAATACTTATAATAACGCTTTGTGTCTACACTGCTGTAGGCGTAATACACCCAATCGCCGATATCAACTGAGCCCAATAAATCTTCACCGGCTTTAAAAACAAACGGCTCACCTGTGGCCGTTTCAAGCATAATTTCGCCTTTTAAAGTCGTGCTACGATTGCGATATACCTCTACGCGCTCTTTTACATCGCTACCCACATACATGCCACCTCGATAGGTGGTTGTTGTTTCAGTGGTGGTTACTGTTTCACGTGTTTCATTGGCATGTGCGCTTTGCTCTTTTTCTAATACTTTACCAAGCACAGCACGATGACGAATAGTGCCTTTTTCGTTACGTGCCCAAACATTTTTATGCACGTAATCGTTTTCATACGCAAGACTATATTCATCCATAATGGCATGCTCAAGCTCAGCGATACTAGTTGGTTTGGTTATAGTTGGCTCTAACGCTTTTTGAATGCTAATAGCTTGCTCATCATCTTTTGCAAGCGACTGTTCGTTTGCAGCAATCGCTTCAACATGTTGCTTAGCACCACAGCAATAGCAATGTGCCGCATCTTGGCTGATACGCTGCTGACACGAGATACAAATAACATCTGACTTACTCGGCGTTCTTGCCAGCATGTTATAACCCAATTGATTTAGGGTGGTCGATAGCATCACATCTGTTGCCGCTAAAATCACATCATACTTTGCTTCTTGCTTGGCTTTTGCTTTTTTATGGTAGTTTTGCTCTGCCATAAACACCCCAATTGCCACAGGCAATGACGCAAGTAGCGCAGGCAAAAACTCAAGCTTTGCAGCGAACAACATGATTAAGAATGTAATAACACTTAGCACCAGCCACAATATCGTTCCACCAGTGTAGTTTCGGCTAATGGTTTTGTCCCAGCTGCGATATTGTTGATCGGCAAAATGCACAATCACAACTGGCATAAAACGGTCATTTTTAACTACCCGCCTAGCATTGCCATCAGCAATGCGATAATTAAGCGTTAACGGTGTTTCCTGAAAAGCAGTGATCACATTACCCTTTTGTAGGTTAGCAATTACATCTTTTTCTGCATCAACACTAAACTCATGAATAATGCCGTCTTTGTCTTCTACTTCTAGCCACCAATAACCATATAACATGTTGTCGTTATTGGTTTTATAGCGGCGCTTATAGTAATACATTGACTTCACAACACCTGTGATCGTACCCGCTTGTGGCGCATAGTTTTTTACATCAACCAGTAAATCAGGGTTGAGTTCCTCAACCGTGTGCATTTGTCTTTTTTGCTCAAGTGCTTCTCCACAATCACAACAGTGGAGGTCGGTGGCATACACCGTATTTTGGCAATGTTGCATTTTCATTCCTTGCTAATTACTTGCTTAAATCAATGGTTAATGTTTGTTCACCAGCATCAACTTGGTGCCAACGTCGATACGTTTTATATCCAGGCGCCGATACTTGAATATCATAAGCACCCGTTTTTAACGTCATGCCAGGACGATACTTCGGGCCGATATTCATGATACGAATTGTGGCATTCGCCGCATTCGTGGAGATTGTTAACTTAGTTTTTTGCTCAACCATGTATTGTCTGCGCTGCTGTTGTTCTGCACTTAAGTTGGCATCGCCATGACGCAAAATATCAACCTTAGCTAAAGCATGGCTCACTGGACTAAAACTCTCGTAAATATGCAGTTTTTCTTCAAATTCTAAGCCTAGAGGGTGCAGCAAAGGCTGCGCATGCAAAGTCCAACGAATCGCATAACTAAACACCGGATTGCTCGATTCATCGACCTTGTCTAAAAAGTAGTTAACAGGGCTTTGGTCGTCTTCAGTAAAGGTGTTATGCACAAACATTACTGGCACTATCAAAATCAGCGCTGGCATAATCAGCTTTTGCAAAACAGATACAGCAGTGGTTGGTTGCTTTTCTTGCTGAGGTTTAATCAATTGCCATAGTTTTAACGGCAGCTTGCTAAAGGTTAAGCAAATCAAAAACAGTGACAACGACATCGAAATAGGCGGAATAATCACCGAACGGAGTGCTTGTTTACCGTACTCAGCATACTCGCCACCATCTGCAAATTTACCTTCTGAGCTATTAAGCATAGCTAGGTATTTGTCGGTGCGTTTTGCAATGTTTGGATCTAATACCTTGTCTTTGAAGTTCTTTTTGTTCCAATCGGCGCGAATGTTTTTCACATATAAATCGCCCATTCTGTCGGCAATTTTAGCTTGAATTTGCGGGTGTAACTGAAACGCAACCCAGCTTAAGTTTGGCTCTAAGCTCATACCACGTTTACGCATTTCGCTTTGCCAATGTGCATTCGCTTCGTTGGTAACTTTGGTTGCGACTGCATTAGCAAACGCTTGGCGTTGATTCACATTCCAATTGCTTTCAAGTTGTAAACCTTTACTAGCAAAGTGTGCTCTAAGCTTGTTTTGCGTTGTTTCGTGAGTACGAAACGCCACTAAGTTTTCAACCGTAAACGGGTAACCTGTCTCGCTAACAAACATCTTATGAAAGTTCGGATGCTGTAAAAAGCGTAACTGATAATGATCGGGATCATCGGTGTATTTGTAGCGTTTATCCTTAAGACCACCATCGCCACCTGTTGCTAAACTTGCCGCTTGCAGAGCTGTATAAACACCGCCAGTGAGCACCCCCATCAAAATAGTGCCTGCGGCATTTTCTGCAGCCGAGATTTCTTCTTCGATAAGCCAGTAATCAGGCTCTATATAGCCAATACCCGCTTTTAAAATAGTGCTTCGGTAGTCTGCTGCTTCGCGCTCATAGCAGCGATTACGGCGATCTTTTTCGCTGCTCTTATCATAACGCTCACGGCATTTAGCGATACTGTGATGGTAATCATAAATCTTAGGGCCATACTTTTGCGCTCGTGCCGATGCTTTGGCAATGTGGGCTTTTTGTGCTTGCTGATACTTGCTCCAGCCACTGTTGATCTCTTGCTCAACTTGCTGCCAATAACCTTGTTCACGTTCACCTATTCCAGCCAAAGTGTTGTTATACTTTTTACTGCCATCAGCATAGGCTTTGTATTTAACCACCAGCTCATCATATAGCTGGCTGTAGTTTTTATAATGTTTATCAAAATCTTGATACGCTTTCTTCTGCACAAAAGCAGCGATGATCTTACGTTTATCTTGCTCTAAATTATCTGAAAGTGCGGCATCGCTATACAGTAAGCCACCAAATAGCGCCAAAAAGGTTAAGTTCTCTGAACTATGTAATTGCTCAGGGTTATAATCGAGATCATTCACTTTAATCGAGTTAATTGCTAGAGCATCACGCAGTGCTGCACTGTACGTAGCAAACTGGCGTTGCTCTGCTGTAGAGGGCTCAATCAAGGTCTTTTCAATTACATACTTCTGGCCAAAAAACACCACTGGCCAAACTAAACACAGTAAAGCGATAAACGAGATAAGTCCGCGGCCAACTTTAGCAACCATGGCTTTAGGTAAAAAGTCAGCTAACAGCAGCGCAACACCTACTCCAGACACTGCTCGGCCATAAATTTCAAGGTGTTCAAGATCTTCTGCCGAAGGGGTACCTAACCCTACTAATGACACTAATTGGGCATTAAAAATTGCTTCGGGTAATAAATATAAAGTAGCTAAAACAAGTAGCAAGCAGCGCCACCAAAACGGCTTTATTAAATCAGTCATAGTTTTGTTCTTATTGTTTTTTACGTAGTTCTAGTTCAACAGCAGGATCTGTTTCTAGGCTAAAGTCTTCATCGGCTTGGCGAGTCCCTATTTCTAAATTAGGCGCTGAAGGAGTCGATGTTACTTTGGGAATATAAGTTTGTGCTTGAGTTGATTTAAGCGTGCCGCCCACCGCAGGATAAAGCTGATTAGCTTTATAAGCATACAGCTCATCTAAGCGTTCTAAATCAAGTTCTGCAGGCATACTAGCAATTAACTTAGCTTCTGGGTCATCGCTAAAAAACGGCTGCATTTTTGGCAACTCGAACACAGAACAAAAACCATATACGGTGTCGTCCATGATCACCGAGTCTGGACGCAGCGAACGTGACTGCGCTAATAAGCTGCGCTCATGATAGTCGTGACCATTAATTGAATATGTAGCAATCATAATGCCGCGCGCTTTAGCAACTGGTTTCAAGCGAGCTGCACTTTGCTTGTAATGACGAATATCAAGCACATAGCCAAAGTTACGTTTTAGCTGCTTTGCCAATTTATCAAGCTTAACAGGGCTGTCGTAACGCTTTTCACGATGGTAACGATTTCCAAGTGCTTGCAAGCTTTCAAGTTCTTCTTTGTTACGCTCATAAATAGGATCACTCCCAGCACCGCGTTTTAGATCACTTGCTAGCTTATTCATTGAGGCTTTTGCCGGTGATTGAATAAATGCCAAATAAATGTCTGGGTTAATATCGCGCATACGAGTAAGGTTGCGCATTTCTAAGCTACTAAAAAAGTAGTTTCCGCCGCCAACAAACTCATATGCCAAGTAATCAAGCATTTTTAAATCGTTAACTGAGGCCTTTGATTTTATTTCGATATTCAGTTTTTGATGGGGTTTACGATAGCGTGCAAACGTAGCTGCTAGCTCTCTAAATGATGGCGGCATTTTGTCGGTAAGTAGCCCAGTATCTTGATTACGATGACGTAAATAGCCCCACTCTTTTTTGTAGTTCATCGACTCAATTTTACGACGCTTATTATCAACCGTGCCTGTTTCGCGGCCGGTGCGAGCATCATGATGCACAACCCACACATCGTCACGGGTAATACGCACGTCAATTTCAACAACATCAAAGTTGTTGTCGATAGCATCAATTACTGCGTTAAGCGAGTTTTCGGCGTAGCGAATTGAGCCACGGTGACTTTGTAAATTAAAGTTACTGCATTGCCTCGTTGTAGCGTAATTGATATTACCTAGCTGACTTTCGTAAAAACCACGGGCGCGAAGTGCATCCTGTTTGGCCTTAATGGCATTTTTTTCGACTACTGTTAAGGTGTTTTCAGTACTTGTTTCAGGGGTACTTTTACAAGCAGTTAAACCAATACAATACAAAAGAATACTGGCTAGCAGCCATGTTTTTTTAGACAGAGTTTGCATCATTGCTATACAGCCAAAAGGCTTTCCTTTCTAATTCAAGATAATGAAGAAGTGCGTGAAACTGAATAATATATGAATAAAGGACTTAATTTAAAGTAATAACTTTAATAAAAATGAATATTTTAATTTAAGATACAAGCTGTTAGATTAAATTTAATAACTAGCAAAGTTTTGCTAACAACATATAAAAGCCCTATTTTTACCGCTTTGTGGGAACGAAAAATGATTGATTTTGGTAAAAAAATTACCCCAGCACGCGAAATGCGTTCTACCAATAATTTACACACTGCGCTTGAAAGTGATCGGGGCCGCATTATTAACAGTGCAGCAATTCGCCGCTTACAACAAAAAACCCAAGTATTTCCACTTGAGCGCAATGCTGCAGTGCGTTCACGGCTGACTCACTCACTTGAAGTGCAACAGGTAGGCCGCTTTATTGTGCAAACCATTTTTAATAAGCTCAGTGATGCAAAGCAAAAAGAATATGGCCTAGCAGGACTTGAGCGGCCACTAGAAAGCCTCGTTGAAATGGCCTGCCTAATGCACGATATTGGCAACCCACCGTTTGGTCACTTTGGCGAAGCAGCCATTAATCAGTGGTTCGAGAAACACTTAGACTCACTAACCCCAGAGCGCTGTAAAGGCATTGGCATCAGCGTGATTTTTAAACACTTAGCCCAAGATATAAAAAGCTTTGAAGGTAATGCCCAAGGTATTCGTATAATTCATTCATTACTTTCACTAAATTTAACCTACAGCCAAAGTGCCGGAATTTTAAAATATACCCGCCCGGCCAGCATGGCAAAAAAAGACAGCCCACAAGATAAAAACTACTTGATGAAAAAAGTGGGTTACTATTTTAGCGAAAAGCCTTTTGTTGAAGCACTGCAAAATGAGTTAGATATTGAACAATATTGCCGCCATCCTGCAAGCTACATTATGGAAGCCGCTGACGATATTTCGTATTGTTTAGCCGACATAGAAGATGCGGTCGAAAAAGGCATTATTAGTGTCGAGTCGCTTTGCGACAAGCTAAAAGAGCAATACACCCGCACACTCACAAACCTAACCATTGACGATACCAAACACAGCGACTTTGCCGAAAAAGCCATTGATTATGCGTTAAGTAAAGCGCAAGAGCAGCCATACAATTTTAACAGCGAATTTTTTATTTACCTGCGTGTGACCTTGCTACACCCATTAGTAAGCTACGCAGCAGAACGGTTTATCAGCAACATAGAAGCCATTTACCATGGTGATTTTAATCAAGCGTTATTAGAAGATCGTAGCCATCTGCACGCTGTCACGCTCACCTTAAAACAAGTGGCATCAAAGCACGTTTTTTGCCACAAAGAGGTAGAGCGCTTAGAGCTGCAAGGTTATCGAATCATTAGCGGTTTACTTGATTGCTACAAGCCCTTACTAGCCCTTGACGCCGATGCTTTTAAACGGGTTTTAAAAGGCGATCAACACTACTTAATTGAAACTCGTCTGGTGAAAAAACTATCTAACAAACATTTAAATAGCTATCAAAAAGCCATTGATGCTCTAAAAGCCGAACCGGATCATTTTACCGCCTACGAGTTCTATTATCGCTGCCGCTTAATTCAAGATTACATCAGCGGAATGACCGACCAATTTGCTTATGACGAATATCGAGCGCTCATGGTGATCGATTGACTTTGCTATTTCGCTGAAATTATTTAATGAATGTGGATAAATTGCCCTACTGGGCTTAGAATTAACTCATTGTTTGGGTAACCAGATAAACCTTACTGGTCAGGAAACTATGCCAATTATAAAAACAACTTTATTACTATTACTTGCAAGTCTGAGCTTTACATCAAAAGCACAGTACAACGAAGCTATGTGTATTTTGTTAAAGCAACAAATGCATGAGTATCGTAACAACACTAGCAACAAAAATTATCGTTCAGCTGCCAGAAATTACGAAAAAAATTGCCAAAATCCTACCCCACTCAATAATGGTTCAAACCTTAAAGTTCAGCAACAGCCAACACAACCCGTTGAACCAGTAATTCAGAGTAATAACACCCGCTCAACTCAACATTCAGGAGCAATACAAGGTACGCCTGAAGAACCAACACAGCCTACAGTTGAGCAAGCATCAGAGATTATTGAGCCGCAACAGCCTGCAGAACAATTACAAATAGAGCCAGAACCACTAGAAACGCAAAATACACAGCTAACACCACCAGTGCAGCAAACAGAAGAGCCCGCTGACGTTGATCGCATTATAATCTCTGATACCCCGACAGAAACTGTGGCCGAGCCTGTAACCTCTCCTGTGATGGAACAACAGCTTGATAACGCAGCGCCTGACAGTTCGCAAAACAGTGAAACTACAGATGTAAGAAAAGCTGTCGAGGCAGAACCTGTTGAGCCAGCATTTACACCGGAGCCTGCTGCTCCTTATGAAAGTGAAAATAGTTCTTCAAGCTCATTATTAATGCCAAGTTTAATTGTCTTGCTAGTACTACTTGTTGCAGGCTTAGTGATTGTTCGTATTCGTCAAAATAAAAATACTGACGCAGACTCAGAGCTTGAGCAAAGTTTAATGCAAGCTAAAGCCCTAAAAGCAGCGGCCCAAGCGCAAGCTTCAGCAGAAAAAGAAGCCGAAGAACTTCAAGCAGCAACGGCTGCCGTGCTAGATGAAAACTCAGAGCAGTCACAGCAAGACACTGATTCATTACCTGACTTCACAAACGAATTAACCGAGAAAAATGATAACGACGATCTCTCTGAACTAATGCACTTTAGTACACAGCATGATAGTGAAAAGCCACAAACCCCATCTACACAAACAGCTGATGATTTTGCTGACGCCAAGCAATTTAATGACCTTGAACTTGGTTACGACGATAAAGACGTAAACGACTCTGAGGACGACTTCTTAGATGAGCAACGGAATCCTAGAGCAAGAGCTAAAATTAGCGAGCCTTGCTTCATCTTACAGCATCAATGAAGAAACAGCTCCAAAAGCAGAGGGATCTAAACAAGATGAACCTGAACTAGAAGAACCGAGAGATTCCGCTTCGTCATCATTCGGCTTTGATGAGTACACAACAAAAGAACCTATTGCTGACGATGAACCTGTTTTAACTGAGATAGAAGCGCTAGAAAAACCTGAAATTGATGAGCTTGAGAAGCCAGAGATTGACGAGCCAAGCTTTACAAGTTCTTCATCATTTGGTTTTGATGAGTATTCAACAAAAGAACCTATTGCTGACGATGAACCAGTGTTAGCCGAGATAGAAGAACTCGAAAAGCCGGAAATCGATGAGCTTGAGAAACCAGAGTTTGACGAGCCTAGCTTTACGAGTTCGTCATCATTTGGTTTTGATGAGTATTCAACAAAAGAGCCTATTGCCGACGATGAACCTGTTTTAGCTGAGATAGAAGAGCTAGAAAAACCTGAAATTGATGAGCTTGAGAAGCCAGAAATTGACGAGCCAAGCTTTACGAGTTCGTCATCGTTTGGTTTTGATGAGTATAAAGCTAAAGAACCTATTGCCGACGATGAACCGTCTAAAGATGACGTGCCTGAATATGACTTATCGTCATTGATGGGTGATGATTTATCGTTTGCTGATCATTTTGCTGAAGATAAACAAACAGTCACGGCTCCAAGCACAACAGACGATCACGACGACATCAGCGATGATGATTTAGCAAAAGCCTTACAAGCGCTTGAACAAGAGCTACAGGACGAACCTGCGTCATTTAGCCCTGAAGAACCAACAAAACCTGCTGAAGATACGGTTGATTTGTCTGTCGAACTGAGTAACGATGATATGCTAGAAGAGATGGCTAGTGACTCTGATGAAGCTGATAAAGAAACAAATTTAGAGACCGAGCAACAAGATGATAAGCCGTATAATCCATTTGCAAACTTATCACTTGATCCTACGTGGGATCCAAATTCTGACGAAAAGCCTGTGATAAAAAGTAAAACCAAACAGCCAAAATCACAAGCTCTTATTGATGCAGAAGAACGCGCTAAACAGCTTAAAACAGATGAGTGATTAAGTAACGAGAAACGAACCTGTAGCTGATTTTACATCGCGACCTAGCACCTAAAGCCCAGTGCCTATTGTTTCCCCCGTAGGACTGGCTTTAGCCGGGAATGGTTTGAGTAAGTAACGAAAAGTGAGTTTCGAGAGACGAATTTGTAGCAGCGATTTCATATCGCGTCCTAGCGTCTAAAGCCCAATGCCTATGCTTGCATGGCGCGCGAAATAAATTTCACGCCTACTAAATACTCACTTCACCACAGGACGTGGGCGCATCAACCAATGAAATATAAAAATCAGCCCAAAAAACACTGATACCGCTAAAACACATAATACAATTATATTGGTCGGTAAGAAGGAATCTGTTGTGTTGCTGTAGCGCTTTAATTGCTGTTGCGCACTCAGTTTTGCTCGTTCTGTTTTACTTGGCAGTACAAACTCATGAAACGAATCTGTCAGCTTAGCTTCAGAACGCGCGATTTGTGTATTCTTTTGCTGCCAGAGCGTATCAAATTTCTGAAATTGAAACTGTTTATTGTCAATACACCAATCTAGATATTTAAGCTCAAGAGGCTGATTAAAGCAGCGTGTTGGCATCACGTAAAAACGTTGCCACGCAGCTTGTTTTTCTAAATAAGCTTTTTGAGACAACGGTTTAGCTAGTTGGTTTTCAAGTAAACTAATATCAGGATTAAAAAGCGCAGCTTTACGGTCAGCTATTTGTTCATTGGTAAAACATGTTTCAGCAAATCGAGCAGATAAGTTCTGAATTTGCTGTTTATAAATTTCTATTTTATCAAGTACATGAGACTTTCTTAACGCAGATTGCAATTCAGCGCGCTCAGTTTGAATACTTTTGCACTCATTAGAAAGGATTGGCTCTTTCGCCCGTGTAGATACAGCTACTAGCAATAGCACTGTAAGCATTAAAGTCCGTTTAAACATGAATTTACGTCACTGTAAAATTTAGAGGTACAGACTAACAGCTTCAAATAAAACTGCAACAAATCTGCGCTAAATTCATCTGAAAGACTGATAAATTGCTAGTTCGATTTATGTTCTCACAAAGTGAAAGAGCAATAACAAATCTGAATATTAATTCTTACCAAAGTAAAACTGTTTATCATCCAATGCAAATTGCTCAAGTAACCACACTTTAAACAGCTGCATAACCAATACATAGGCAAAGAACAAACAGTCTCAGCCAAACTGTTTGCAAAACGCCCAATGGCCGCGTGTTTAACCCGCGAAAAAGCCAAACAAACCCTGCATATGCTCTAACCATTTCAACCTTGTAAACTAGGCTACGAATAGCAGTACTTCCCCAGTAGCCTAGTTTTTTACCTGTCGGCGTGAAACTTGTTTTGTACTTTGAGAGTATGAAATTTGAAAGGTTTAAATGGGTTTCTCTATGCAGCGCGAAGCGCTTCAGTGCTCCCTAAAGTTCAAATATTTTTATTCACAAAGAGAAGTGAATGAGAAGACAATGAGATACAGCCAATTAATGTTCTTCTCTAAAGCGCAGCGCCTCTTAATCCTCTTTGTGCATTAAGTTTCTCTATGTAGTGCAAAGCGCCTCGGTGCCCTCTGTGGTTCCAATATTTTTATTCACAAAGAGAACTGAACGAGAAGACAATGAGATACAACCAATTAGCTATTTTCCTCTAAAGCGCAGCGCCTCTTAATCCTCTTTGTGCAAATAAAACCTAAAGCTCCTCCACTTTCTCTACCTCAACCGGCTCTGCCAAGGCATTTTCATAAAACGCGAACACAGCTTTGGTATAAGGCTGAACATAATGCTCATCAAGGGCGGCTTGCGACTCAAACTGCTCAACTAAAAACAAACAACGCTGCTCTTTGCTCGCAAACAACTCAAAACGATTACAACCAGGCTCTGCACGAGTGGCTGCTAAAATGCCCTGTAAACGCCCTTTACAGTCGTCAAATAATGCTGCCTTTGGGGTAATTTTTGCCACGATATTAATCATACTGACTCCTTACTATATAACTTTAAAACCAATGCCCTAATTGGCGGGGCAACCGTAAAAGCCACCACAAACGCAGCAGGCCATGCATTAGCAAACGCCTTCATCCAACTTAGAAAAAATGTATCGCTCAGCCCTAAGTTGACATAAGTGACCCATGCCGAAAGTAAAAACGACATTAAAAACGAAAATGCCGCAGTAAAGGTAAAATGAATTTTCATATGTCCTCCTTGGCGTTACTATATTTGCACAGGCCAAGTGGCAACAGTCACGAAAATGCAAACTAAGATTGAGGGAGTCGTATGCTGGATGATCTGCATTTATTTATTGAAATAGCGCGCCGTAAAAGCATGAGCCAAACAGCAAAAGATTTAGGACTGAATCTATCAACCCTATCAAGGCGCATTCAGGCATTAGAAGAAAAACTCGCCGAGCCATTACTGCAACGCACAGCCCGCGGCATTGTGTTAACCGCCAAAGGCGAATCTCTTTATAACGAATTAGGCGAGCAGGTGCTTGCTCTTACCAGCCAGCTTGAGCAACTAAATGACTCCCCCACCGCTAAAGAGTTTTACCTTTTGTGCCCACAAAACATCATTGCGGGCCCACTGATGGGGGCAGTTAATCAGTTTGCGATGGAAAACCCTGCACTAAACCTCCACATTTACCCAAGTAATGCCAACAGCCAACTAAGCCAAAAACGTTTTGACTTAGCTATTCGCATCGGCGAACAACAAGACTCAAGCTATTTTCAAAAGCGCCTAGGCATGATCGCAATTAAGCTAATTAAAAAGAAAGATTCGCCAGCATCAAGGTTGATATTGCCCTATTCAGTGTCACAACTCCCCAGCGGCTTACTTAACAAACTAAAAACCGAGTATGAACATACAAGCTTTTGCTTTGATATTACAATCGCCAGAAGAATGGTTGAAGCAGGCTATGGCATTGGCTTACTGCCGATGAGCGAAATTTGCTGTATAGACGAAACCAGCAACTTTAGTTATATCGACTCCCCCCACGATATTCCCGCAAGGCCAATTTACGCCCTCTGGCCACATTCACGCACGCCATCAACAAATGCCCAGTTGTTGATAGAACAACTCCAAACCAGTATTGCAAACTCACCGAGTTTACAAGGAGAGGTGTTGAAACTGTAGTTGCGAGGCATCGTAGGTCGGGCTTTAGCCCGTCAAATAACTCAATCTTTAAACCAACGATAAAGACCAAACACAAACAACATGGCCGCAATGCCTGCCAAGGCTAATTGCCAAATTTTAAGGTCATTCAACTTCGTCAACTGCGGACCAACACTCTCATTTAAAGGAATTGAAGCTTGTTTAACGGGTGCTTCGATTATCGGGCTTTTTATTGCAACTTGGCTTGTGGTTTTATTTGCATTAATTTCTGTAATAGTTGGCTTTACTGTAATAACAATATCTTTATGGCTTGCTTTTGAATTACCGCTCCAAGCAGATTCAAATAGCGCCTTTTGCTCAGCTTTATTTTCGCTACACCATACAAAATCAGCTTGCTGAATTTTCTTCGCTCTACAACGTTTTGGTAATTGATAAAATTGCCCCCAAGCTTGGCGCTTTTTATCGTCATTATATGAATTTGAATACACCGTAGAGTTATGTACTTTGGTGTTTAAAAGTGCGGTAGGGTTAGAGCGATACGTATAATTACCGCCATTACCAGAACTTCTTTTTGGGTGTTTACAGTGTCTAGCCAGCAGCGTAAAAAGCTCATCTAAACGTTGATTCCACCGTTCACCTTGCTTAGCCGTGTAGCTACGGTTCATTCTTTTACGAATGCCCTCGCGCTCAGCCTCAATACTATCGCAGCGACTTTTTGAATATTGCTCATCAGCAACCGTGTTGAAACTCGCAAACAAAGTAGCGAGTATTAAAATCCATTTATTCATAACATTACTTCTGTGTAATTTGGTTGTAATTACTCCCTATGTGTTAGCTAGGGAGATATTTATTCGATAAAAGTTAGCCAAAACAATTGCTTTAGAAAACTTCCGATGCAAACTGCCTACTCAAAATAAGCATTAAATTTAGTCTCTATCAATTAAACCTTAGAAATATTTAAGCTTCTTTGCACAGCTTGATAGCAAATAGCTTTTTGCATAGCTCCATCTATTTGGTTTTGGCGCATCGACAATATAGTTTTTGCTAACTGTCTATGGGAAACAATAGGAAATGGTGGTCGCTGCTTCAACTCTATAAACCAACCTGGAAAGCACAATATTGGTGTTATTTTTGTTTGAAAACCAGTTGCTTCACTTAACCATTTATAAACCCAATTTGCTTGTATTTCTGCTTGTTCAATTGGCTTGTTTTCATTCCAAGATGGGAAGGAAAGTAGATTATTTTCGAATTGGACTTTGTAGTTTGTATCATCTTTAACGCGCTTATGCCTTCCTTTTGTTTCAATCGCAAAAACACCATTAAACCCAATAACTAAGTGATCAATATTAAACCCATCAGCTTGAATATCATGAAATATTTGATACCCATGAGATTGAAGCTCAATTAATTCAGATGCAACAGCTAATTCAGCGTCTCGCCCTAGTTTTAGTTTGATTAATTGGTCTGATTCAAGCCACGATTTTCTGGCGGTGTAAATTAAGCCGACAATAATTACAATTATAAAAAAGTAGTTCAATTGACCGCTTGCCAACATTTCGGTAATCCCTTTGAGGGCAAACGGCATTGTAATAATCAATGCAGCTAAACCTATGTAACCAACAACATTAAAGACCTTATCGTTTACTTGATCGTTAAGTGTTTGTGCGGCTACTCGAGTAAATTTCTTTCGATCTACAGGTAACTTGGCTTGCTTCTGATGAAGCCATACTCTTAAAAAAATAACACCTAATATTGAATATATTCCTCCTATTACAAATAAGAGGCTGAGTCCTTGTGCTATGAAGTTATCCATTTCAGATCCTTGTTCTGTTAACTCCCTCTTTATACATCAATTATTTAATAATGTCGCGTTGGCGACTGCAACCAAAGAGAAGTAAACGCCGACTCCTCTTTGGAATCTCTCGGCGCCCCGAGGTTCACACTGTTCCCTCAATTTGAATTAATTAAATGAACGTAAACAGCGTAGATAGGCACAACTTACACATCCCTGTACGCACCCCAGTTCGGATATCCATATCCTCTCGTTCAAAGCTTCGCTTCTCACCCGTGGCCAAGCTACGCTTTTTACAGCATCCATGCCTCTAAATTAATTCAATTTCGGGTTTGAACACGGGGAATATTTTTAACAGCAGCTTTTAATTTTAGCATTGAGTTATTGCTTGTTTTCATTTAAAAAAGTTATGTGAAATTTGTATCTAAGCTCATTAAGAATCATATTTGTATTTTGTCTGCGCGACTAAATCTAACGCTTGGACATTTTTACTCCCCGCCAACTCAAATCTATCTTTTGCAAGCCAGAGTTTCGCGCCATTGCTGCTGGCTACTTGGTATGCCCAGTTGCTTACTGCAAGGGATTTATCTACATCACAATGAAAATAGCGAGTTAGTTCATCAGTGAGTAGCTGGCTGTGGCGATCTAGATTTTGGTCTTGCCAACGTTCGCGGTGCAGCTGGGCTGCTAAAAAGTCACGCTTACTGTTATTACAACTTCGATGGGCGGCAACAAAGTTATGGCCTAAATCGTTAGCGTAGCGAGCAAAAGGAATAAAGTGATCAACTTCAATAGCACTTGTGAGTGGCTTTTGACAATAAAAGCACTGGCCTTTTTGTATTTCGACTAAAACTGGTTTTGCTTTATTAAGTGCTGTACGGTCAAAGCCAAATAAAAAGTCATGCAGTTGGCTTTGAGGGCCAATAAGCGCTTGGTTATGCTTAATGCTTTGAATCTTTTGTAGCCATGCATTCTTAGCTAAATAGACAACTAAATCATAAAAGCGTCTAAAGCAAGCGGCTATGCCCGCATTTAGAGTGATATAGCTTTTGCCTTTTGTGTGCGGATATAAAAAGCACTCTTCTTGTTTGGCGAGAATTTGTAAGCGCCACAACGGGCCTGTTTTTAACGTGTCTAAAGCTGCTTTGTAAGTGGTGTGCCAGTAAGGGCTTAATTTGAGTTGGCGTAAGCTACGAATATTGTTTTGCTGGCACTCATATAACACCGCAATTACTTTTGATTGCGCACCCGAATTTTGTTTTAGTAAAGCACTTTCACCACTATGAGCAGAAGAAAATGGCACAGCATGGTGCCAATAAAGCTCTATTAACTTTTCAGCTAGCTTAGCAAGGTCAATGTTTAACTCGCTAGCTTCATACATCATTGGTTGCTCAACACAAACATCAGCCAACGCATGCAATAGTGCAAACTTATAGGTAGCACTAAAATCACCTTCCACCAGCATACGCTGGATGTAAGCAATAAAATCGAGTTGCTGCTGCATGGCCATCATCAATCAAGCCTTATGTGTACTTTTGAAAAGTGCTTTAAAGTTCATGAACTGTTCCCTGTTTACGCCGACATATTTTCTTCTTATGCTCATAACGCATTGTTGTAGCTTGAATATTGGCGATTTAGTTTAGGAACAATCTAGCATGAAAAGCTATTGAAAATATAGGATTTTAGGTAGAGCTATACTCTAAAACCCATACAATATTGGGAGAGTCGCGGTATAGCCTGCTATACCGCATATAAATTATTAAATCGTTCTTCTATGCAAAATGGCGTTTAGCCATGTTTCTGTGGCGCGCTCTGGGCGTTGGTCGGCGCTTTGCCATGACTTGAGGATAAATAGGTCGGTGCCTTTAACAATGCTTTCAAGGGCTTGTTCGTTTAGGTCGGTAAATTCGCGACCGTTGTGTTCGCGCTCGCCGTCGCCGTATTTAAACGATACATACACGATGCCTTGTGGCTTTAATGCTCGGGCAAGGTTATTGAATGCGTCGGTTAAGTCATTTTTTGCTACGTGAATAAGGCTTGCGCAACACCAAATGCCGTCGTATTTAGCAACGTCGTTTAGCTCTATGAAGCTGCTTACAGCTACGTCTTGGTTTAAGTATTCTGACGCCAGCTTTGCCATAGCTGGGCTGATATCGAATGCATCTACGCTATAACCACGCTCTTTAAAGATGAAAGCGTCGCGGCCAGAGCCACAACCGGCATCGAGTAAAGCGCCTTTTTTTGGGATCAGCGGTAAGAATTCGTCGTAAAGTTCATTGAGGTCTACATCGAGTGTGGCATCGACAAATGCTTGCGCATTTTGGTTGTAGTATTCGACGGTTTTGGATGCCATTTTACTTCCTTTATAGGGGCAAGATTGCTTGGCGCTAAAATACCATTAAAGCAAGGTAACGCAAAGGATGAAATGTGATTTTAAATGCTAAAAATCAAGGGTTTTAGGGTAGGCATTAGAAGTTAGTTGGAGAGAAATAGGAGATTATAGTTACGAGGTGCGAGAATAAAAAAGATGATCAATTTTAGTATCGCTTGATTAAAGGCTTTTTATTTCATTTATAACTGTTTTCATTCGCTTGGCTAATAACATATTGCGATGATGGCATGCATATATATCTTCACAAACGGGGTGCGTTAGTGTGTGCACGTGTATTTTTTCTTGATTATGAAACGCACTAACAGCATGAGCAGGGAGTACAGTGAAGCCAAGCCCTAAACTTACTGGCTCTAGAATTAAGTTGATTTGATTCGAAAAACCACTGCACTCAAACTGAGCTATTGATTCAAACTCTGCAAAGTTCGCACTTAATAACTGTTGTGCATGATGTTTTCCATCTGGGTGATTAATAAAACCTAATTGGCAAAGTTGCTGCCAATCTAAAGTTTTGAACTGGGCAGGCGTTATCAATAACAAGGGTTCATTAGCGATTTTGTGCCCTGTAACCTCAAGCATTGTAGGTGCTTGGCTCATAAAACCAATGTCTATTTGATGACTCGCTATGGCCTTTTCGACCCCCGAATTAGGCGCAAATGCATATTCTATATAAAGTTTTGGGTGCTTTGATTGCAAGCTTAACAATTCGTTATAAAACTTAAGCCCACAACTTCCCGGCGATTGTATTTTTACTCGGCCTTCAAAAGGTGAATCATTTTTTATTTGTTGCTCCAAAAATTGCCATTCTTTTAGTAACTGGCTACCTCTGTTGTATAAGCTTTGGCCCTGTGGAGTAAGTGTAAATTGTTTGCCGTGTCGCTCTAGCAATAAAGCTCCAACTTGCTGTTCTAGCTTTTTAATATGCTGGCTCACGCCTGATTGGGTCATAAACAGTCGCTCAGCTGTTTTTGTAAAGTGATTGACTTCGACTAGTTCACAAAATGTTTTTAACCAAACCGGATTTATCATAACAAAATATACTTATTTGAATGTTAAATGATAATTTAACTTAATACCTAGGCACTCGTAAACTATAAACTCATTCTTATTTAGGAGAGTTAATTATGAGTAATACATACCCACGTACTTTTTCGCATATTGGTATTTCTGTTCCGGATCTTGATGCGACCGTTAAGTTTTATACCGAAGTATTAGGCTGGTATCTTATTATGGAGCCAACGGAAATTACCGAAGATGATAGCCCTATTGGCCAGATGTGTACTGATGTTTTTGGTGCTAACTGGGATAAGTTCCGAATTGCTCACTTATCAACGGGTGATCGAATTGGGGTTGAGATTTTTGAGTTTAAAAACCAACAAAATCCAGAAGATAACTTTGAGTATTGGAAAACAGGTATTTTCCACTTTTGTGTTCAAGAGCCTAATGTTGAAGAGCTTGCAGAACGCATTGTTGCTGCAGGTGGTAAGAAACGTATGGAAAAACCACGTTATTATTACCCAGGTGAAAAACCATACCGCATGATTTATATGGAAGACCCGTTTGGCAATATTTTAGAAATTTATAGCCACAGCTACGAATTAACTTACAGTGAGGGCGCTTATTAATTAAGTCCATAAATTAGTAATTAGCTAGCCATTATAGTAAGTAACGATTTACGAAAGTAGATCGTTACTTATCATTTGGATTTACCAAAATGATGAAAAGTTAAACTTCGATGTACTTGAGTCTTTTTATTCCACTTAACATTGCACAATTGATAATTTACTAGCACTATTGAGTTATTAAGACTTCATTCAGAGGTGCTAAATGCACAAAGAGCAAACTCAATGTCAGCCAACAGGTTGTAAACATTGCGAAGACCATTTAGCACTTGGTTTTGATTTTACAATGGCTTTTCAGCCAATCGTTGATTGCACCGATAAACATATTTTTGGCTACGAAGCATTAGTTAGAGGCCTTAATAATGAGTCGGCTTATTCTGTCATTTCGCAAGTAACCGACGAGAATCGCTACACATTCGATCAACTTTGCCGTATTAAAGCTATTTCACTTGCTGCCCAACTGAAAATTGATTCAATCGTGAGCATTAATATTTTACCTAATGCAATTTATAAACCTGAGCGTTGTATAAAAACGACACTTGAAGCTGCTAAGCAATATGATTTTCCGGTAGAACAGATTATGTTCGAGTTTACCGAGGTTGAAAAAGTTGAAGATACTACACATATCAAACGTGTAGTTGATTATTACCAATCTTTGGGGTTTATTACTGCGACCGATGACTTTGGGTCAGGTCATTCTGGGTTAAATTTGTTGGCTGATTTTCAGAGCAATATAATTAAACTCGATATGAATTTAATTAGAGATATACACCTTCACAAAGCAAGACAAATTATTGTTAACCATTGTATAGCCATGTTTGAAGAGCTCAATATTGTTGCTCTTGCAGAAGGCGTAGAAACAGTTGAAGAATACCAGTGGTTGCGCCAAGCTGGTGTTAGCTTAATGCAAGGCTATTTTTTCGCCCACCCTGGGTTTGAGAGCTTGCCAGACGTTGACTTTAGTAAGTTGGGTTAAGTGGTTATAACGAGAATCGAATTTAGACAAGGCAAGAGCTGTCAACTTTCAAACGCGCGAAACAAGTTTCACGCCTACGTGTAGCAGCGGATTTATCCCGCGTCATCATCTAGGTTTTAGGTGCTAGGTTCTAGGCGCTTGGACGCGATGTAAAGTCGCTGGTTTCTCATAACTTTACTCTTTTTCGTTGAATTCTTGCTAACCTAAACCATTCCCGGCTAAAGCCAGTCCTACGAATTCCATGCTTGAAACTTGCTAACTTCTTTTAGTATTTAATCGTATTTATATTATAAATTTTTATTTAGGATGCTAGGCTGAATATTCTTTAAGCATATTGAGAAAGGATAATGATGTTTTTACGCATACTGTTAGTCTCAGCACTTGTTTTATGCTCTTCTGCTAACTTAATCGCAAAAGAACAGCCTCTTAGTTTTGATGCTGAATTAAGCAATTATCAATACGACTTACCCGTTCAATTTTTTAATTTTTCATCACAAAATACGCCATTAAAAATGGCTTATTCTTACCTTAAACCAAGCAATAACATGCCAACCGTTATACTGATGCATGGTAAAAACTTTAATGGCCATTATTGGACCAATACTGCCAACTACCTTAATAGCAAAGGCTATGGCGTATTGATACCGGATCAAATTGGTTTTGGTAAATCGTCAAAGCCTGCTGATTATCAATTTTCGTTTGCTGTATTAGCCAATAACACTCATCAGCTAGTGTCATCTTTAAATATTGAAAACCCTATTGTACTTGGTCACTCAATGGGCGGCATGCTGGCAAGTCGTTACAGCCTGATGTTTTCTAGCCAAGTTAGTAAACTTATTTTGCTAAACCCAATTGGTTTAGAGAACTATTTAAATTATGTGCAATACAAAGACACCGATTTTTTCTATAAAAATGAATTGACTAAAACACCTGATAAGGTTATTGCTTACCAGAAGAAAAACTATTATGACGGTAAATGGAATGACACTTACGAGCAATTAACCCACTTTATCGGTGGTCAAATTCAAGGCCCTGATCACAAGCAGGTCGCATGGGTTAATGCTAAAACCTACGATATGATTTTTACGCAACCTGTAATAACTGAGTTTGCTCAGTTAAGCATGCCAGTGTCATTAATTATAGGCACACGCGATAGGACTGGCCCTGGCCGTAATTGGAAAAAAGCAAATATTGACTATGAGCTTGGCCGTTACGATAAGTTAGGCAAAGCCGCGGCAAGTATGATCTCAAAATCGCAATTAATTGAATTAGATGATATTGGCCACTTACCTCACATCGAGGATTTTGACCGCTTCAAAGGCGCATTAGACAAAGCTTTATCATTTTAATGTTGCTCGCGCGAAACAAGTTTCGCGCCTACGTGTAGCAGCGGGTTTATCCCGCGTCATTAGTCAGGGTTCTAGGCTCTAGGACGCGATGTGAAATCGCTGCTACAGACTCGCATCTTTTAACTTCCCTTTCCCCTTATCGCTTTTATCTAGCAACTTTATCCACTTTTAGTACCGTTTTTGTGAAAAATAACGACTTATTCATTGATGTAATTACAATTTATATGTAACTTGTGTCGCCCATTTCGCTACGCACTACTATAATATTAAGCGAAATCAACATTTTCATACTAAATACTAGGGATACACAATGAAAAAACTTCCTATTGCATTGGCTCTATGTGCTGCTTTTGTGTCTGCAAACACAATGGCAGAGGTTCGCATAAACGGCTTTGCTTCTATTGTTGGCGGTAAAGCCCTTGACGACGACGCAACCCTTTACGGCTACGATGACGATATTTCATTTAAAAACGAAAGTATGTTTGCATTGCAGCTTTCTGCAGACTTACAAGAAAAGCTAAGCGCTACGGCACAAATTGTGGCGCGTGGTAGTGATGATTTTGATGCTGAGTTCGAATGGGCTTATCTAACTTATGAGTTCAGCGATGAGCTTCAAGTAAGTGCTGGTAAAATGCGTGTACCTTTTTACCGTTATTCAGACTTCTTAGACGTTGGTTACACTTACCGCTGGGTTCGTCCACCGCAATCTGTTTATAACCTTCCGTTTTCAACGTATGAAGGTCTTAGCCTGTTACACAACACACAATTAGGTGATTGGGATTCAACCGTTCAAGTTATTTACGGTAGCTTCGATGGCAACATTGCTGTGGTATCGGTTAATGGCGATACAGAGCTTAATGATATTGCTGGTATCAATTGGACAATGAGCTATGACTGGTTTAGCGCTCGTGCTGCATACTTTGTTGCAGATACAACAATTGATATTGAAAACGACACCGATGCAGGTGTTGCACTTAATGGCCTTGAGCAGACTCTTAGAGCAGCCGGTTTTGTTGATCAAGCCGATGATATTGCTGTAAACGAAGATGATGGCTCTTTCTTCGCTGTGGGCTTTTCAATTGATTACAACGACATTCTATTTGATGCTGAATACACTGAGTTTGAAGTAGAAAACAGTGCTCTTGCTAAACAAACTCAATACTACACGTCTATTGGTTACCGTATGGATGAGTGGATTGTGCACTTAACTTACGAAAATAATGACGACAAACACGATAGCAACCGCTACAACGCGCTACCTGCAGTACCAGCTTTAAATGCGGGTATTAATCAAGTGCTTGAGGGCGTGAAAGCAAAAAGCAACGTGTATACCATTGGTACGCGTTATGACTTCCACCCATCTGCTGCTTTAAAAGTAGATTTCAGCCGTTTTAAAGATGACATTTCAGATACAGAAACCGACGTTGTAGCTGTTGCTGTTGATTTAGTTTTTTAATTGGAGTTCATAATGAAAAAATTGTTAATCGCGACAGCACTAACGCTATGCTCGCACGCTGTACTTGCTGATGTTGCAGTTATTGTGAACCCAGCAAATAGCAGTGCTATTGACGAAGGTATGATCAAAAAGATTTACCTTGGTAAGGCAAAGTCGTTTGATGATGGCACAAAAGTAAACCCAGTAAACCAAGATGGCACCAGCGTAAGCGATGAGTTTAACGATAAGGTGGTTGGTAAATCGAGCAGCCAGCTAAATGCTTATTGGTCAAAACTGGTGTTTACTGGTAAAGGTACTCCGCCTGAGAAACTAGCAAACGATCAAGCTGTGATTGACTTTGTTGCAGGTAATGCTGATGGTATTGGTTATATCGATGCAGCAAAAGTAACTGATAAAGTTAAAGTGGTTGGTACTTTTTAAGTTCGACTACGGTTAATAAAAAACCAGGCGATGCCTGGTTTTTTATGCGCTAAAATTACTCGACTTTAAATTTAGCTGTGGCGTCGAGTAACGAATCAGAGAGGTAATGAAGGTTCTTCGCTACATCACGTACTGCCGATAATGAATCCATTGTTTCTTCAAACGACATATGCATATTCGTCACATTATCAACTACCATACTAGCAACAGATGTTTGCTCTTCGGTAGCTGCGGCAATTTGCGAATTCATACCGTTAATTTCTAATATCTGTTCAGAGATTTTATCAATCGATTGCCCTGTATTTTCAGCGGCCTCTGCATTATTTGTAGCCATATCTCGGGCTGAGTTCATTGCATTTACTGCATGGCTTGCTGCTGTGGTTAATGTAGAAAGCAGCTCTCTGATTTCATTCGTCGACTGCGATGTTCTTGAAGCAAGCTCACGCACTTCGTCAGCTACAACCGCAAAGCCTCGGCCTTGTTCACCTGCACGTGCAGCTTCAATCGCAGCATTTAACGCGAGTAAGTTAGTTTGTTCTGCAATCGAGGTAATAACGTTTAAAATTTGCGTCACATTCTTGGTGTCAGTGGCCAGTTGATTAATAGTTGATGCTGCTTGATTTATCTCTTCACTTAGTGTTTTTGATTCTGTCACAGAACGCTGTATTTGCGTTCGACTTTGCTCAACTTCTCGCTCGGCTGTTTGCGCAGCTTGTGATGCATTTGCTGCTGAATGAGAAATATCAGCGACACTCTGGCGCATTTCTTCCATTGATTGCTTAACTATTTCAGCATCTGATGTTTGTTTAGTTGTGGCACGCTCGGCACGCTCCATGCCTTGTACAAGTCGTGTTGAGTTCTCCATTAATGGCTCACAAACCGCTATAACCTCAAGTACAGCAGCTTTTAACAGCTGTATAAACGCGTTGAAGTTAATCGAAACTTGACCGATTTCATCTTTAGCGTGTACTTCTAGTTGTGTGCTTAGAGAGCCTTTGCCGTCTGCTAATAGGCGTAAGTTATCTGCCGCAGCGCTAGCTGATGAGCCAATCCCACGGGCAATCCAAATTGAGGTAACCACCAATAAAATAAGTGATACTACAGACACTACAAGCATTAAGTGTAGTGCGTTGTCTGAACGCGCTTTGGTTGCTTGTACAAGTTCAAAAAAGCGGTCGTCTGCGCGGGTTTGTGCTCGTTTAAAGCCAGCTAGAACGGCCTCATACTGCTGCGTTTTTTGCTGTGCTTGTTGCTGAATTTTACTAAAGTCAGCGGTGCCGTCGATCATTGAAGTTGCTATGCTTGACGAGGTTTGTGCATAAAGCTCTAATTGTTTTTTGGTATCGGCATGCACGTAGCTGTCGTTGATACTGATGATATTTTGTAGATTTTCATTAATCGTTTTATACGTTTGCGCTGCACTATCAACTAAATCTGACTCACCAAATGTTACCGCTTGAGTGTATAACTCATCTAGTTTTTCGAGTAGCGCAACGTTTGCTGAAGTGAGTTTAACGACCTGATATGATGACTTTTCCAGCTCGTCGAGCGAGATCTTGTTGTCATTCATGGCTATAAAATTGGTTACTACTATGATCACGAATGCCGTAATGGCAATACATGTTATGGCGTGTATTTTTTTTGTGATGCTCAAGTTATTGAAAGAAATACCTGCAGACATTGAATCCACCTTTGCTGTCATATTACTTAGTATTATCGCCCGATTTCCCTAAAGTATTAACTATATTTATATATTTTCAGGTTTTTTTCGTAATTCGTTCAGTTTGTGGAAGTCTTGTAGGAGGTACTTCAGTGCCGAACCAAAAATAATGAGCTTTCAACCTTCAGCTCTCAGACGCGCGAAACAAGTTTCACGCCTACGAATGAAACATGGGCGCTAGGATCTGAGTTCTAGGCGCTAGGACGCGATGTGAAATCGCTGCTACCTCACATCTCGTTACTCGCACCTTTCCCCTCATAACTTGAAACTCGCTAACTTAGTCATTTCCCGGCTAAAGCCAGTCCTACGGGGAAACATTAGGTTTTAGGGCGCGATGTGAAATCACTGCTACCTCGCATCTAGTAACTTGAGATTCGCTAACTTAAACCATTCCTGGCCAAACATTGTCGTAACTTTACCCTTTCCCTTGCAACTTTCTCTTTTTTAATAGCGTTATTAGGGGCTGAACTGTATAATCCGCAGCCTATTATTTACCCTATTGCTTGTTTATTTTCGCAGTTGCTGCGCCCATAACCCTGTCAGTATTTTTCTAGGAATAATTCGTTGATTTCAACCGCAAATATCACCATGCAATTTGGTGCAGAGCCTCTGTTTGAGAACATTTCAGCTAAATTTGGTAACGGTAACCGCTATGGTCTAATTGGCGCGAATGGCTGCGGCAAATCGACCTTTATGAAAATTCTAAGTGGTGCGCTTGTGCCAACGTCTGGCAATGTGTCGATTGCACCGGGTTTAAAGCTAGGTACGCTAAGCCAAGACCAGTTTGCGTTTGAGCAATACACTGTGGTTGATGCGGTGATCATGGGTGATGCAGAACTTTGGAAAGTTAAACAAGAGCGCGACCGTATCTATTCGCTGCCAGAAATGAGTGAAGAAGACGGCATGAAAGTCGCTGAACTTGAAAGCATTTTTGCCGAAATGGATGGCTACACAGCAGAAAGCCGTGCAGAAGAAATTTTGATCCAAGCGGGTATTGAGCAAGAGTTTCATTACGGCTTCATGGCAAACGTTGCGCCGGGCTGGAAGCTTCGTGTGCTTTTAGCACAAGCGCTGTTTGCAAACCCAGATATTTTGCTACTTGATGAGCCAACCAATAACCTTGATATTCATACCATTACTTGGCTAGCTAACGAGCTTAACCAGCGTAAGTGTACGATGATTATTATCTCGCACGACCGTCACTTCTTAAACTCGGTATGTACACATATGACCGATATAGATTACGGTGAGCTACGAATTTATCCTGGTAACTACGAAAAGTGGATTGAAGCTTCAAGCTTGCAACGCGAACAACTGCTTGCTGAAAACGCAAAGAAGAGCGCTGAAATAGACGAGCTACAAGAGTTCGTAAATCGCTTTGGTGCCAATGCATCAAAAGCAAAATTAGCCAGCTCTCGTGCTAAGCGCATGGATAAAATTAAGCTTGATGAAGTAAAAGCATCAAGCCGTATTAGCCCATCACTTCGTTTTGACGAAGGCAAAAAGATGTATCGCCAAGCATTAGAGCTTACCAAGCTAGGTCATGGTTTTGAGGGTGAAACCCTGTTCAGCGGTGGTGACTTATTACTAGAAGCCGGCGCTAAGCTTGCGGTTATTGGTGAAAACGGTGTTGGTAAAACCACCCTATTACGCTGCCTAGTGAATGAATTACAAAGTAACGAAGGTGTGGTTAAGTGGTCTGAAAATGCCAGCATTGGTTATTGCCCACAAGATAGCAGTAAAGACTTTGATAACGACTTAACTTTATTTGATTGGATGTCGCAGTGGCGCACCGCTAAGCACAACGATTTAATGGTACGTGCTATGTTAGGGCGTTTATTATTCACCGCAGACGACGCTAACAAAAAAGCACGTAACTGCTCGGGTGGTGAAAAGAACCGCCTATTGTTTGGTAAGCTCATGATGCAAGACATCAACGTGCTCATTATGGACGAGCCAACCAACCACATGGATATGGAAGCCATTGAAGCACTCAATAACGCATTAAAAGATTACCAAGGCACACTTATTTTTGTGAGCCACGACCGTGAGTTTGTATCGTCATTAGCTACTCGCATCATCGATATTAAAGATCAACAGCTTATCGATTTTCAGGGCACGTTTGACGAATATATGGATCATGTCGCGCAACAAGCGCAATAACCCCCTCTTCAAATAGGTGAGCAAGTTTGCTCACCCTTTTTGTTTACGTTCAGTTACATAATACCTTTGACTGACTTACCTTATTTGGGTAATTTGCATTTCTTTTACACAGAAAACAACATTTTAAAGGATGTAAATGAATAAGCTACTTAGCGTATCGGCATTGACTCTGGCTCTAACAGCCTGTGGTGGCGGGTCATCAACAGACAAAAAGCCAGATGCAGAAACGACAAAAAATACCGCCCCTACTCTATCTGGATCACTCACACTCTCTACCAAAGCACTTGAATCAGCCAGCTTAGTTGTTGATATTAAAGATGAGCAAAACGACAGTGTGACAACCACGATTATTGATAAGCCAGAGTGGCTAAGTGTCACGACCAGCAGCAATCAAGTGACTTTTAATGCTGAGCCGAGCCTATTTGAAGTAGCTAACCATTCTTTTACTGTAGAAGTGTCTGACGGTAAAGCAAGTAATCAATACACTTTAACCGTAAATGTCGCTGAAAACCGTGCAGCATGGCAACCTATTGAGCTTAGCAATAACGAAGTGATAGGTAACTGGCAATCAAGCGATGGCAGTGTACGGTTGGTATTTGCTAGCGAAGATGCAGGTGTAATCGCTCAAAATGGTGAGTTAAGTCGTTTTGAATGGTCGAACCCTGATGTCATTGCGTTAAATACCCAAGCGATTGATTGCTTGCATGAGTGTAATCAACAAGCCTTACTTGAAATGGAAGTGTTAGCTAAGCGCGATGATGCTATTCGTGTTGAGCTATTTAATGTTTCAACCGATAAAGGCGAAGTTGTCACCCTTTATAAATCAAATGCAGAGTTTAGCTCTGAGTACTACGCTGATGTGGATCAAAGCTCGTTCCACTCTGTTAATTATTTAAGTACAACGGGCGAGGAAAGTTACTTTGAAGTATCGCTAGCAAGCTATATTCCAACGGCTTCAGGAAGCACTACGTCGTATACTTATGCTGACTTTTCGGCAACGTTAGAGGGTAAAGCATTAAAAATTAACAGTGATACATTAGTTACGACTCAAAACACAAAGCAATTGAGTAACCTTGGTCATGAAGTAGATGTCGCATTTGATCTTTAATCTAATTGATGCAGAAGTTATTGCTCAGTTTGATGACTTTTTAGTGCTAAAACTACGTCATGTTTTAACTTATAAAGATGAAAGTGCACAGAATATTATTAATGAATCAACCGAACTGGCTGAAGCTCTGCTAGAAAAAACATCGATTAGCGCACTTCGAAAACTTACCCCTGTTACAGTTCCTGAGCTGACAGTAGGTAAATCATATACTGGTCGTTTAAATAATAAAAATTCAGATACGGGCGAAGGTTTAACGTTCCGTTATGTACCCACATTTTTTACAATCACTGCAGCCGACACAGCAACGGTCACATTCAATACACCTAAAAGTACTGACTCATTTAAATGGCATTACAACTTAGACAATAACGGCGAAACCGTTAAAGTAATGGGTAATGACATAGAAACGAGCTTACAATTTTTCACTCAGCCTGATGGCAAAATGATCATGGCACGCGAGCGTAATAAAGAGCAGCGCCAAGCTCGCTTAGGGTATGAGTTCATAGAAGTAGTTGATGATTCAAGCATCACACTCGATGATTATAAGCATCTATTTAGCTACTTACGTCAAAATTATACCAGCAGTAGCCAGAAAATATACTGGTATATAAATGATGATGGTAAAGGCAGCTTCTATTATGCTGACCAATATGGCCTTGAAAATAGAGCTGACTTTACACCAAGTAGCTATTGGCAATTAGAAGCTGACAACAGCATTAGCTTTGCAATGATGTCGCAGTGCCCAAATGCAGTTGATTACGCTAGCTGTAAAGATGAAGTATTAGCAAATCAAGAAGTTGCCTATTCATCATTATTTAATTTCAAAATTCTTGCTAAAGACGGTAATAAATACCTTTTTGACCGCCTGTTTTGGCAAAGTACGTATGCTTACAGCGAAAGAGAATTAAAAGAGAGTATTTTTCAAAATAGCTATTGGTTTGGGATTGAGAAATAAAGTAGCTTACAGCGGTGCGCGAAACAAGTTTCACGCCTACGTTGTAGAAGCGGGTTTATCCCGCGTCATCAGCGAGTTCTGGGCGCTAGGACGCGATATGAAATCGCTGCTTCACAAATCAGTACCATTCCGATTTTAAAGTCTGACGGGCTAAAGCCCGACCTACAAGGGAAACATTAGGTGCTAGGTTATGGGCGCTAGGACGCGATGTGAAATCGCTGCTACTTGTTCGGCGTTAAAACGCCACCTACATCTCGTCACTTTCCCCTTGTAACTCGCTAACTTCTCTAAATAAAAAAGGCCACACAGTTAAACTGTGTGGCCTTTGTACTTAACGGAATTTTAAATTAAATGTCGAAGCGGTCGGCGTTCATTACTTTCACCCATGCGTCGACAAAGTCTTTTACAAAACGTTCATTGTTGTCGTCTTGTGCGTAAAACTCTGCATAAGAGCGAAGGATTGAGTTTGAACCAAACACTAAATCAACACGTGTTGCTGTCCATTTAGTTGCACCTGTGCTGCGCTCAACAATATCATAAAGACCCTTACTTGTTGGCTTCCATGTGTAAGCCATATCGGTTAGGTTTACGAAAAAGTCGGTGCTAAGTGTGCCTACATTATCTGTAAACACGCCATGCTTAGAGCCGCCGTGGTTAGTGCCAAGTACACGCATACCACCAACAAGAGCGGTCATTTCTGGTGCTGTTAAGCCCATTAATTGCGTACGCTCTAACATTAGCTCTTCTGCTGATACCGCGTAATCTTTCTTCAACCAGTTACGGAAACCATCATGAATTGGCTCAAGTACGTCGAACGAGTCTGCATCTGTCATCTCGTCTGTGGCATCACCACGACCCGGCGCAAATGGCACGGTGATGTCAACGCCCGCTGCTTTTGCTGCTTGTTCAACCGCTGCTGACCCACCAAGTACAATTAAATCGGCGAGGCTTACTGGTTTGCTTAAACCCGCTTGCACTGATTCCAGTGCGCTTAATACTTTAGCTAAACGCTCTGGCTCGTTACCTTGCCAATCTTTTTGCGGTGCTAAACGAATACGAGCACCGTTTGCACCACCGCGATGGTCTGAGCCACGGTAAGTACGGGCACTATCCCATGCTGTTGCGATTAAATCTGCTTGGCTTACACCACAGTTAAGTAGCTTGGTTTTAAGTTCGCTAATTTCGCTGTCAGATAATGTGTAATCAACCGCAGGGATCGGATCTTGCCAGATCAGATCTTCGCTTGGTACATCGGCACCCAAATAACGTGATTTAGGGCCTAGGTCACGGTGCGTCAGTTTGAACCATGCGCGTGCAAACACATCACTAAAGTATTCAAAATCATCGTTAAATCGCTCGATAATTTTACGATAGGTTGGGTCCATCTTCATCGCCATATCGGCGTCGGTCATGATGGGGTTTAAACGAATTGATGGATCTTCAACATCAACTGGTTTGTCTTCTTCTTTAATATCGATTGGTTCCCACTGCCACGCACCTGCAGGGCTCTTCTTAAGTTCCCATTCGTAGTTAAGCAATAAGTAGCAATAACCGTTATCCCACTTAGTTGGATGAGTAGTCCACGCGCCTTCGATGCCCGAGGTCATGGTATCGCGGCCAATACCGCGTGAGTTGTGGTTGTTCCAACCAAGACCTTGTTCAAACACATCCGCGGCTTCTGGCTCAGGGATAACGTTTTCTTCGCTACCATTACCATGGGTTTTACCCACAGTATGACCACCAACTGTAAGTGCGGCAGTTTCTTCGTCATCCATTGCCATACGGGCAAAAGTTTCGCGAACTTGTTCTGCTGTTTTAAGTGGATCAGGGTTACCATTCACCCCTTCTGGGTTTACGTAAATTAAGCCCATTTGTACCGCTGCTAATGGGTTTTCCATGGTATCTGGTTTTTCAACATTCGAGTAACGCTCGTCACTTGGTGCTAGCCATTCTTTTTCAGCGCCCCAGTAAACGTCTTTTTCAGGATGCCAGATATCTTCACGGCCTCCCGCGAAACCAAAGGTTTTTAAACCCATTGACTCATAAGCCATATTACCGGCTAGGATCATTAAATCGGCCCAAGAAAGCTTGTTACCGTATTTCTTTTTAATTGGCCAAAGTAAACGACGTGCTTTGTCTAAGTTTGCGTTGTCTGGCCATGAATTTAATGGTGCAAAGCGTTGGTTACCTGTACCGCCGCCACCGCGTCCATCCTCTAAACGGTATGAACCCGCTGAGTGCCACGCCATACGGATCATTAAACCACCGTAATGGCCCCAATCAGCTGGCCACCATTCTTGGCTTTCGGTCATTAAGCTTTTTAAGTCGGTTTTAACGGCTTCAAGATCAAGAGATTTGAATGCTTTAGCGTAATTAAAATCTTTGCCGTAAGGGTTCGTTTTGCTGTCGTGTTGGTGAAGAATGTCGAAATTGAGTGCGTTTGGCCACCAGTCAGTATTTGATTGAGCGGTGACAGTGTTACTACCATGCATTACTGGGCACTGGCCCGTTTTTCCATTACTCATTGCTTGCTCCTCATAAGCTTAAAATACGACGAAAGCTAGTTTACTTAGCATCATCATAAATAAAGATTTCTATTGGTTTTGAATAACTAATAACTCAAAAGTTCCTGTTGTTTAAAACTATAGGAGCACTACATAAATAAAGCTAAATCTTGAACATGGTTTTAAATCGATTGATTCGATAGAAAAATACGATTTGATTCATTTTACAAAACAGTCCATTTTATAAAGGTCTTTTTACTGCGAGTAGCCCTTATGAAAACAATTAATCCTGATGTTGCTAGACAATTAAGCATTAACTTTTTTATCGCCAATTTACCTATTTTAATGTTAACTGGGCTGGTAGTTGCTTCGCTTGTGGGGTTAACGTTTAGAAGCTCATTATTGTTTTGGCTGACGCTATTGGTTACACCTTTAAGCATTAATTATTTATACTCGAAAAAACGTATAAAGCAGTTTTGCAAAAACAACAAGTGCACCGATATATCATGTCTCGCTAAGCAAACTGATTAATTTTTAATTTTATTACCCAGTCACCAGATTATTTAGCCCTCAACTTGTATAAATATTAATTAGTTATGCGAGTTTTATAGGCAGTTTAAAATTAACTGTCATGCCATTAGAAGGTGAACTCGCAGCACTCACTTCACCTTGTAATGCTTGCGTTGCAAGGTTATAAACAATTGACATTCCTAATCCACTTCCACCTGAGCCACGCTTCGTAGTAAAAAAGGGCTCAAACACTTTATGCAAAGTTTCTGTATCCATGCCATGGCCATTATCTTTGTAGCAAAGCAAATAAACACCTTGTGCTTCGTCAATATTAACCGATATGTTTATTTGGTTGTCTTGGCGTCCAACAAAACCATGAACGCAACTATTATTAACCAAATTCATTATGATTTGACTCAAAGCTCCAGGGACTGTGATCAACTCAAAGTCATCGACACAATTCACATTTACACTGACGTTATGACTACGGGTTAAAGGCATTAAGCTGTGTAGAATGTTTTCTAAGTAGTCTTTAATGTTGGTTTCTAATAAATCGAGTGAAGATTGATCTACTGCCGTTTGTTTAAAGTCGCTGATTAATTTTGCTGCTCGCTCTAAATTAGTGAATGATATTTTAAAACATTCGTTTAAATGATTAATACTCTCTATCAGCGCAGCCTTAGTTAACGTATTTGACTGTATAAGCTTATCAACTTCAGAGAGTTTGTCTTTTGCCGAACTGTTTGCAGTCACCGCGATACCTATTGGCGTATTAACTTCATGTGCAATTCCAGCAACCAGATTACCCAATGAAGCCATTTTTTCTGCTTCAATAAGTTTTTCTTGCATCTCGGTAAGTTCAGATAAGGTTTTCTCGAGCGTTCGAGTGCGTTCAACAACACGCTCCTCTAGGTGCTGATTAGCGCGTTCAAGCTCTGCGTTTATACGTTCATTTTCTTGTGCTGATAGCGCTCTGCCGTATAGATCTGCTAATGCGCCTATAAATGAGCATTCATCTTCTGTCCAATGTCGCTCACTACCAATGTGCTCACAACAAAATATACCGATCATTTTTCCTTTATAGCGAATTGGTGCATCGAGCATAGCGCCAATATTAAGTGGTGTTAGGTAGCTTTCGCTAAATTCGTAGGTAGCAGGATCAGTATGCGCATCAACCGCTGTTATTGTGCGTTGCGTATCAAGTGCTTTGAAATAGTCAGGGTATGCGTCCCGGGGAAGCACTAGCATTTGAATTTCTTTACCATTTTCTCTGTCGAGTAATAAACGGCACTCAATTGCTGTATTTTCTTTATTAAGTAACCAAATGCCGGCACGCCCGATTTCGAGTCCATCGAGTACAGCATTAAGGATTAGCCGTTCAGCTAATTCAACATTTCCACTATCGAGATCAGACGAAATTGATACACCATAAAGCAGTTGTACTAGTTGCTGGCGCATATTCTCACCTTTTAGTTTTAGTATCCTTTAAGTTTAGACGAACAAACTCAATATCGCATATAGATTAACTTTTTTTAGAAACTCTTTAAGTATTAAGTAGTTGTTCAGATAAAAATGAGTATATTGTACCTAACTCCTGTTGATACCCCTTACGACTTTATGTTGTTTAAGCAGTTTGGCCAGCTCTCCCCCGAGCTGGTTTTTTTTGCCTAGTCCCTAGTGCTCACGCATGTTACAGTTACCTCAGTAATCACCAAAAATTAATATGTTATGCGTTATACCCTAATTTTAATCACTTTTTTAATGAGCTTTAGCCCATTTGTAGCAGCTCAAAATGAGCCACAAAACCGCCCAGCATTAACTGAAGCAGAGCAACAGCAAGGACTCGATAAGCTTCAAGAACCTATGTATAAACCATTGTTAGAGCGCTATATTCTTGATGAATTAAAAGCGGTGCGCCAAGACCAACAAAAACTACGCGAAGATGTGACAAAACAAGTTGCTCATACACAACTTGATACTGCCGACCGTGCATTAACTTATACAACCGACACCATTAATAATGTGTTTTTCATTATTACCATTACCGCTTCAATCTTGGTCTTAGTCGGTTGGAATTCCCTACGTGATGTGAAAAATAAAGTAGAAGATATTGTTAATACACGCGTGAGTGCGATTACAAAAGAATATGAAGAGCGCCTAAAAGTACTCGAAGAAAAACTACGTGAGCGATCTGAAGAGATCTTATTAAACCAACAAAAGATCTCAATCACCAATGAAGTTCATTCTTTATGGATGCGTGCCAATTTAGAAAGCGATGTTGCGAATAAGATTGAGATTTTTGACGAGATCTTAAAACGTAAACCAGAAGACGTAGAAGCCATTGCCTATAAAGCAGATGCTCTGTTAGAAATTAACGAAACAGGTGAGGCTATCGAGCTTTGTAATCAAGCATTAGAAATTGATAGCGACTACGGCTACGCATACTGGCAACGTGCTTGTGCCTATGCATTACTACACAAACACGCCGATGCAATGGCTGATATTCGTATGGCTCTTGAATATTCTCCTAACCTACGTAACGAGCTATTACACGAAAGCGCGTTTGCCAGCCTACACGACAACGACAGCTTTAATTCGTTGTTAAATGAATCGGCATAGCCGAACCCCATGTAGCAGCGGGTTTATCCCGCGTCATAGGTACTAGGGTTTAGGTTTTAGGCGCTGGGAGATGTAAATCGCTGGTTTCTAGTCTTTAGAGGTCAGATATTAGATATCAGCCGAAATGTGGGATTATTAAGGTCGATTGTTCTTCTCAGCATTCGACCTATTCACTTTCCAGGTAGGTTGGGTCGAGCGGAGCGACACCCAACATATAGAGACGATCAGACGCGCGAAACAAGTTTCACGCCTACATGTAGCCGCGGGTTTATCCCGCGTCATAGGCGAGTTCTAGGTCCTAGGCGCCAGGACGCGATGTAAAATCGCTGCTACCTCGTACCTCGAAACTCGCTAACTTGAACCCACTAACTTAATCCCCCTCTATTGCAAAAAAACCAAATACCGCTAAACTAATCATTAAGTATCTAATGATTAAAAAAGTAATCAATATGCGTTCTGAACAGGCTGCAAAAATGGCACAAAAGCTGGGCGATTTGATACGCCAGCACCGAACACTTCATTATACGCAAAGTACATTTGCGAAAATGATTGGGGTATCACGTTCAACTATACAAAAGTTGGAGCAAGGTGATGTTGTGAAAAGTGACATTCTTTTTGAAGCGCTGGTTGTACTTAACTTACAGGGATCGCTTCTCGATGAAATAAATGAATTAGCGGCCGACGTAGGTGGATACAATGCTCGCCAACGCAAACGAAATTCACCACAGGAAATCAATGATGACTTCTGAGTGCTATGTTTTTATAGATGGTTTAGAAGAAAAACCCGTTATCTGTGGTTACTTTAAATTAGATAATCAATCAGGTCGCGGTGAGTTCAACTATGGTAAGAGCTATTTAGCCCGAAGCGATGCCTTTGCTCTAGATCCAATACATCTGCCATTAAAATCGGGGATTTTCAGTTACAGCGCAAACAGAGGTGTATTTGGCGTATTGAGTGATGCAGGAGCTGACTCGTGGGGGCGCAAGTTAATTCTTTCGCTTCATACTACAAAACCCAAAAACGAGTTAGAATTTTTATTAGCTGGGTCTGGATATGGCGTAGGAGCGCTTGTTTTTAGTCTCTCGCGAAGTGCCTCAAAGCATAAAACTAACAAAAACACCTTGTCTGATTTAGCCTTGCTAGACCAAGCTAAAGATGACTTGCTGGCGAATAAAACAATTTCTGATGAAGCTAAGAAAGCATTTGAGTTTGGCCAAAGCATGGGGGGAGCTAGACCAAAAACTTCTATACAAATTGACAACAAACTCTACTTAGCAAAATTCAATCGCCAAGATGATTTATTCAATCTAGTCAGAGCTGAACATGCTGCAATGAAAATGGCGGAACAGCTTGGTATTCGAACGGCTCCTACCTTTATTCATAAAACACATACCGGTGATGTGCTACTTGTTGAGCGGTTTGATGTTAGTAATGGGTTACCAACACACCACTTTTTAAGTGCGAATAGCTTACTGCAAAAACCCAAAGTTGCTATGAGTGATCTTTCAAGTGACTACTCATATGGTCAATTAGCTGAATTTATAAGGCATCAAACAATGCAAAATGCAGGTGATGCTGAAGAGTTGTTTAAGCGAATGGTGTTCAATGCGTATATTGGTAATACAGATGATCACACTCGCAATCATGCATTCCTATATTCATTTTCACAAAAAAATTGGCGATTAAGTCCAGCCTATGACATCACTCCAATAAACAACTCAAAACAACATGGTCTTGGCTTTGGTGATGATGACCGTTATGCAAGTAAAAGCAATTTTTTATCTCAGGCTAAGCGATTTGGGTTAGCAAATTCAGCAGCAAAAAACATCATTAAAGAGATTGAAGAATATTGCAAAGATTGGCCGACTCACTTTAAACATTTTGCAGACGTTAGTGATGAAGATATCACCCGTTTAAAAGGTGTAATTCCTGAAATTAATGAAGATTAATAGCGCGAAACAAGTTTCACGCCTACATGTAGCAGCAGGTTTATCCCGCGTCATAGGCGCTGGGATTTAGGTTCTAGGACGCGATGTAAAATCGCTGCTACCTCATATCTCGAAACTCGCTAGCTTGAACCCACTAACTTTCACCCATAAAAAAAGAGCAGCTGGGCTGCTCTTTTTCTAGCGGAAGAATAACACTTTGGTTATTTTACCATTTTCTATTTTATAACTAGTGACAAATTCAGCTCGCTTATCAACCACCTTAGGGTCTTGTGAACAAGTCTCTGATAGCTCATGGTCAATCACAATATTTCCATGCACAATTCGTTTAATTGGAGACGATTTTATACATTTAAGCTTTTTAAACATGATGCCATAACGAGCTATAAGCTTTTCTTTCCCTGTGAACATTAACTCATTTGGGAATGTGTAAAACTCGACGTTTTCATCATACATTTTAATAAATGCATCAATATTACGAGCATTATATGCTGCTATTAATTGCTCAATTACAGCGATTGATTCTCGTGACTGACGCGCTTTTTCTTGTTGCTTGGCTGTTAGCGCCTCTTTTGCTTGCTTTACGGCCTTTTCAGCCTCATCAACTGCTTGCTGCTTTTCTTCAACTGTTTTTGGTTGCTCGGCAGGTGTAGGCGTTTGAGTACCGAGTACTTTGCTATCATCAACTTCTGCGACCTCTTTCTTAGATTCAGAAATTACTTTTTGCTCTGTTACTGGCTTTTCTTCAATAAACTCTAAACTAGGTACGTCTTTCTTTTCGGCTTTTTGTTCATGGCTAGTTTGAGGCTCGGCTTGTTCAGTGGTTTCTTCACTAGCAAATGACTGCCAAGAGAATAATAAACTAATTGCCAAAAATAACGGTTTCATACTTTTCCTAAATACATCATGCCTGATTTAAGGCGTTAAGGTAGCAAATTCTCACAGTTTGGCATAGTTTTTTACCAATATTGCTCAACGGTGATCTGCCCAGGCTCACGACGCCTGTTGCGGCTAAAACCAAGCTCTAACAAAATGGCCGTGGTATCTTTTACCATTTCTGGATTACCGCAAATCATGAACTGTGTCGAGTCAGGTTTAACAGGAAGCTCTACTACATCAAATAAGCGACGGTCTTTTATTACGTCAGTGATCCGGCCATTAAAACCTATTGTGGCTGACTCTCGGCTGACTACAGGCGAATAGTAAAGATTTGGGTACTGCTGCTGTAGTGCTTTAATGCGCGCTTGATAACTTAAGTCCTCATTAAAACGAACTCCATGCACTAAGTGAACATGCTCAAACTTTTGCCACACTTCGCCCTGCTCTAAAATTGAAATAAAAGTTCAAGCGCAGTACCTGTACTCAACATATAAAGCTGCTCACTGCTTGGCACTTCATCAAGGGTAAAAAAGCCTGTCGCGCGGCGCTCTATAGTCACTGAGTCACCCGGCTTTAATTGCGCAAGTTGTTGAGAAAGTTGACCGTCTTTAACATTAATCAGATAAAATTCGAGGTCGGGGTTATTCGGCGCATTAACATAGGAATATGCACGTGCTACCCGTTTATCACCCACTTGCATAGCAAGCTTTGTAAACTGCCCTGCTACAAATGGTTCAACATCGGCATTAACAATTAAGCTAAATAGTGAGTCGGTCCACCATTTAACATCTTTAACTTTAGCTTCAACCCAATTAGACATACACATCCTTAATTGTTGGTCCTCTATTAAAAGTGGCAACAATTGCTTGAATTTTCAAGTTTTAAGGGGCAGTTGCGAGCATAAATACATAGTCATAAAAAAAGCCGCATAAATGCGGCTTTGAGGTTAGTCTCACTTCACTTTGGGCGTGTTTCCAAATTTCAGTGAATACGTTACCAAGGAACTTATTTAAATTGATTCTAAAGCAATTTTAACCATTTCGTTAAAAGTGCTTTGACGCTCTTCACTTGGTGTTGCTTCACCAGTGATTACGTGGTCACTTACAGTAAATAGTGCCATCGCTTTTGCGCCGTATTCAGCAGCTACGCCGTACATGCCAGCTGTTTCCATATCAACAGCAAGTACGCCTAGCTTGTCTAATTCTTGATAGAATGTGTTATCTGCTTGGTAGAAAGTATCTGTTGTAAATACATTACCTACTTTCGCTTCAATGCCTAATTCTTTTGCTGCGTTTACGCCGTTGAGTAATAAACCAAAATCAGCAATTGCGGCAAAGTCGTAACCACGTACACGTGCACGGTTTACGTTTGAATCTGTGCTTGCACCTTGTGCAAAGATAACGTCACGGATTTTGATATCGCTACCAATACCACCACAGGTACCAATACGAATTAGATTTTTAACGCCGTAACTAACGATCAATTCACGGGCATAAATTGACATTGATGGAATACCCATCCCAGAACCCATAATACTCACTGGCTTACCTTTGTAGGTACCGGTAAAACCATACATATTACGAACGCCTGTTACTTGTTTTGCGTCATCTAAAAAGTTTTCAGCAATGTATTGAGCGCGAAGCGGATCACCCGGCATTAATACCGTTTCTGCAAATTCGCCTACATTGGCGCTGATATGAGGAGTACTCATTATTGGTTTCCTTTTTTGTTCGCTAATAGCTTGTCGTTAAAGCTATCACCGTATTCAAGTGCAGGAAGATTAAACCACTGGGCAAGGGTTTGACCTATGTCTGCAAAACTAGCTCGTTCTCCAAGCGGGGTGTTTGTCATTCCCGGTTGGTATGCAAGTACTGGCACGTATTCACGTGTATGGTCAGTGCCTGCTGCTGTTGGATCACATCCGTGATCGGCCGTGATAATTAACACATCATCACTATTTAGCTGATTTAAAATGGTCGGTAGGTAATCATCAAACTCTTTTAATGCTTTAGCATAGCCAACTGCATTACGGCGATGACCGTACTTTTCATCAAAATCAACTAAGTTTGTAAAAATCAAACTATGGTCAGGTGCGCTTGCGATTACTTCTGAGGTTTTCTCAAGCAAGTTCATTAACCCTGGCGCTTTGTGTTTTTGGGTGATGCCTTGGTGCGCATAGATATCGGCAATTTTACCAATACTGATCACTTCACCGCCGTCTTGCGATAATTTATCAAGCAAGGTTGGCGACGGAGGTAACACCGAATAGTCACGACGATTGCCTGTACGGGCAAAATCGTCACGGCTCGAACCCAAAAATGGCCGCGCAATCACTCTTCCTATGTTCATTTCATCAAGCAGCGCCCGTGCGATTTCGCAAACCTGATAAAGTTTCTCCAGTCCAAATGATTCTTCGTGCGCGGCTATTTGAAACACGCTATCAACTGAGGTGTAGCAAATCGGCATACCGGTTTGCATATGCTCTTCACCTAGCTTTTCTAAAATGGTCGTTCCTGAGGCATAACAGTTACCTAAAATGCCAGGAATCTCTGCGCGAGCAATTAGCTCATCAACAAATTCTTGTGGAAAACACGGCTGTGTGTTTGGGAAATAACCCCAATCAAATAACACAGGTACACCGGCCATTTCCCAGTGTCCTGAAGGCGTGTCTTTACCACTTGATAACTCTTTAGCGTAACCCCATGCGCCAATAGGTGCTTGGCGGTCACTGACTAAACAAGGTTCTTTACCTGCGGCTTCGCATGCATCAGCTAAACCTAAACGGGTAAGATTAGGAAGCGATAAGTGCTCACCAGTTTCTTCTGCATAGGCTTTAAGTAAATGAGCGAAGGTATTTGCACCTACGTCACCAAACTTTTCTGCGTCAGGTGCTGCGCCAATTCCTAGGCTATCTGCCATTAAGATGAGTGCTCTTGCCATGGGTACCTCGTTATCAATATGTGAATACTTTATATGCTCTTTGAATTTTTGGTACAGGACATAAGTCCTGTTTCATAAAACGGAAACATTATAAATTTGCATCTCTAAGCGAAGCAAAAGAGATTAATCGTGTCTTTTTTGCTATTGTGATCTACCTAACAATGTTTCCTTCTGTGTGGGCGAGAACTTTAGTGACACGAACAATTATAGCTATTGCTGGCGCATCTGCGTCGGGCAAGTCTCTTTTTAGCAAGACAATTTATAACGAATTAGTCAATGAGCTTGAACCGGGCGCGATCGCAGTGATCGAAGAAGATGCTTATTACAAAGACCAGTCGCATTTGCCGTTTGACCATCGAACGCAAACCAATTACGACCACCCTGATGCTTTCGAGCATGAGCTTTTGCATGAGCACTTACTTCAATTGCGCGCTGGAGAATCAGTAGACGTACCAACTTATGACTATGCAATGCATACCCGAAGCGATGAAACGCGTCGAGTGGCACCTGCAAAAGTACTTATCGTTGAAGGTATTTTGCTACTGAGTGATCCGGCACTTCGAAAAGAATTTGATATTAAGGTGTTCATTGATACACCGTTAGATATCTGCCTTATGCGCCGTATGCAACGAGATATGGAGCAGCGTGGCAGAACATTACAGTCCGTTGTTGATCAATATCAAGCGACAGTGCGACCTATGTTTTATCAGTTTATTGAGCCATCTAAGCACAAAGCTGATCTCGTAGTCACACGCGGCGGTATGAATCGCGTTGCCATTGATATAATTAAAAGTAAAATAAAATATTTACTGCAACAATAACAACGGGAAACAGTCAGTATGACAACATTTATGAGCTTAGTAGGCATTGTTGTGCTACTAGGCATTGCTTTTGCGGCTTCAACGAACCGTAAAGCAATTAATTTAAGAACTGTAGGCATCGCCTTTTTACTTCAAGTGTTAATTGGTGGCTTTGTCTTGTTCTTCGAAGTGGGCAAAAACGTACTGGCAAGTATGTCGCGAGGCGTCTCATCGGTTATTGGTTATGCCAATGACGGGATTAGCTTCTTATTTGGCTCACTGGCATCGCAAGATACCCTAGGGTTTATTTTTGCGATACAAGTATTGCCCGTTATCGTGTTCTTCTCAGCACTTGTTGCTGTGTTGTATCACATCGGGGTGATGGATTGGATAATCAAGATTCTAGGCGGTGGCTTACAAAAGCTGTTGAAAACCTCGCGCCCTGAATCGCTTTCTGCGACCGCCAATATTTTCGTTGGCCAAACAGAAGCACCATTGATTGTTAAGCCATTTATCGCCAGCATGACTAGGTCAGAGCTATTTGCGGTAATGGTAGGTGGCCTTGCTACCGTAGCAGGTTCTGTTATGGCAGGTTACGTAACAATTGGTGTAGAGCTTAAATACTTAATTGCAGCCAGCTTTATGGCGGCACCAGGTGGTTTCTTAATGGCAAAAATGATTGTGCCAGAGACCGAAACACCAAAAGAAGATTTAGCTGATTTAGACGTACAAGAAGAAAAACCGGTAAACGTAATTGATGCTGCCGCATCAGGTGCCGCAAACGGTATGCAACTAGCACTGAACGTAGGTGCGATGTTACTGGCTTTCGTAGCACTTATTGCACTTCTAAATGGGTTATTAGGCGGTATTGGTGGTTGGTTTGATCATCCAACATTAACGCTACAAGAAATTTTAGGTTACGTATTCGCTCCAGTTGCATGGTTATTAGGTGTACCTTGGGACGAAGCAGTAATCGCAGGCAGTTTTATAGGTCAGAAGGTTGTAGTTAACGAATTTGTTGCTTACCTCGACTTTATTAATTATCGCGATACGTTAAGTGCGCACACACAAGCGATTGTCACATTCGCGTTATGTGGGTTTGCTAACTTATCATCGATAGCAATTTTACTAGGTGGATTAGGCGGTATGGCGCCTAGTCGGCGAAAGGATATCGCACGCTTAGGGCTCAGAGCAGTGTTAGCAGGATCTATGGCTAACCTCATGAGTGCAGCAATTGCTGGTTTTTTCCTCTCGCTAGCTTAGAAACTTAATGAGATGAGCCGTAGTTGCAAAACAATAGGATAGGACTTTAAGGGGTTAAAGGTCTATCTGACTTGAACGATACTTCACCAAGGATCGCAAGGCCCTTTTATCGTTTTATGTGCTAAGATTTATTTACTAAATCCTTTTAAGTGCATAAATGAACTATTTTAGAATTTATATACTAACCTTTTTCTTAAGTTGGCCAGCCCTTTGCAAGCCGACCCTAACCGTTGTTACCGAACTATCACCGCCCAATCAAACCTTGATCAATAACCAAGTTGCCGGTAAAAGCACTGAATTAGTAAGAGCTATTTTTGCCAAAGCAAACTTAAATGCCAATATAGAGCTCTACCCTTGGGCCCGTGCTTATAATATGGCACTAAAAAAGCCGAATACTTTCATTTACAGCATGGCTAAAACTCCAGAGCGTGAACATCATTTCTATTGGATTGGTGAAGTAGCCACCTATGAAATGGGCTTTGTGAAATTAAGCGAACGCCGCGATATAAACATCACCTCCAATAAGCAAGCCAAACAATACAAGATAGCAGTTCAGCGTCATGACTTAGCAGCACAACGCTTAACTGAGCGCGGTTACACTGTTGTGTATACTTCAGACATCAATAAGTCATATCAGTTGTAGATGTCGGGGAAGGTTGATTTAATCATTGACGATAAAAACTATATCGCCGCGATGGCTAATGAATTAGGCCTTGATGAATCGCGCTTACACTTTGCCTTTGCAATTGATTTTTTAGCGATGAAAGGGTTCCTAGCTGCAAACAAAAATACTAACCCACACCATATCAATGCATTAAAAAATGCGTTTGCTGAGATTCAGGCATCAACGCTATATAGTCAGGTCATGCGAACAAATAGGCCTTAAGTAAGAGCAAGAAAAATTCGTTATTTGCTACTCTGAACAACCCCCAGTGCCTTTTACACTGCACCATGATAGTAGTACTCAGCTACCGATAGCTTCAACGGCTAACGATGACTAATAAAAATTATTTTGTATTGGTATTACTATATTGCTCAATAAAAAAGTCTAACTTACCCTGAGCAATTAGCTTTTCGTAACTTGATTGCAAACGTTCAACTACATCGATGGGTATGTTTTTATTTAATGCTAAATAATTCCCTAATGTATCGTTAAGAGGAAGCTCAACTAGCTTAACGACTTCTCGTCCAGGGTGCCCGTATTGAGTTAGCTGATAATCAAATGATAGATCTGAACCAATAATTAGCTCGATTTTATTTTTGAAAAATAAATTAAGACACTCATAACTATGACTCACTTTCAGCAAATTTTTACCATCACTAAAACCAATTGTTTCTACAAATTGCTCATAGATACTATTACGCACAACACATAGGCTATGTTCTTTTACCTGGGGTAGATCAAGTGGATTAATACGCTCATTTGATTTTAATCTATAAAAGAAATTTCGCGATGAGGCCAACAAATTATACCCAGTTAAACAGCTTTTCTCTTTGCGTAATTCGGGCTGTAGAGACTAACCCTGACAAGGGCTGTTGTTGCGCCAAGTGGAATGCTCTTGACCAAGGTAAGAGCTCAAAATTGCACTTAATTTTGGCATCGATGCACATGGCCTTAACAAACTTTAAGTTAATACCCTCTAAATGCCCTTTATTTGAGAAGTTATATGGCGGGAAATGCTCGGTGTAAATGGTGACACTTTCTTTTGCAAACACTACAGGTGCAAAGCTTAGGCACGCTAACAACAAATATTTTAAAATAATTAATACACTCTAATGACACAGCTGCATTAAATATAGAAATATTAACTAGCCCAGTCAATTTTTAGACATAAAAAAAGCAAGCCGTAGCTTGCTTCTTCTCTATTTTACTTTTCAGTAAAATTATAGCGGCTTGATGTTGTCCGCTTGAGGGCCTTTTTGACCTTGTGATAGAGTGAACTCTACACGTTGGCCTTCAGCTAAAGTTTTGAAACCTTCAGATTGGATAGCGCTGAAGTGAGCGAAAACGTCTGGACCATTTTCTTGCTCGATGAAACCAAAACCTTTAGATTCGTTAAACCACTTAACTGTACCTGAAACAACGTTAGACATAGTCATATTCCTGATATAAAAAATTAAATATTGCCCGTAGTGGGCGGGTGTAGCAAAAAATCAGATGGAACTTAAAAACTTCAGGACGGTACTACAAGTATTACTTATACAACAACGAAATAAAGATTTATTAATTACACGCTTTTTAGCTACCGCTCACTATATAGAGTTGCCAGAATATGTCAAATACTATCGTTTGCTAGGCTATATAAACAGGGCACTTAAGCTACTTTAAAGTAACTAAAACAGTCCTTAAAACTCAAACTCAAGTGCTAAACGAAAGCTGTGATCTTTGCCCGATTGACTAAGTTCACTAATAAAACCCGCTTCCCATTTTAACTGGCGTTTAGGGCTAAATCTGTGTAGCCCAATAAAGCCTGGACCAACCCCAAAAAAGTCCTCTCCCGCATAGATTTCTATCGATGGTTGAAAGGCTGAACGATAGCGATAACGGTATTGTAAGCGAAACTCGCTTTCCCACTCGTTTGCAATATCAGCGCCCCATTCATACACTAAAAATGCGTTCATAGTCAGGCTTGTACGGCCAAACTCTTTTTCCCATAAAAACCCAGTTGTTGCTTCGTATGCATCGATATTATGCTGCTTTTCAAGCTCAAATAACGCTCCCCAATCGGCCCATAAACGGCCTTGCTCAACCAGCTGCCAACGTAACTCAAGCTCATACGAAGATAAGCCAAAATCACCGTTATCATCTCGTTCGCCAACTAAGTAGCCCTCAAGACTCATGGTGTCGTTAATTGCGCCACCAAAGCCTGCACGCTGTGCAAGGACATTACCGTTATCGGTTTGCCGAGACACTAAACGCCACTCGACCTCACGTTCAAACGGCATCACATAAGGGTGATATACTTTATCAACCACCATGCCATCTGCCTGCGCGACTTGGCTGACACTTGCTAACAACAAGCAACTTAAGCTAATTATTAAGAACCGCATACTGGCTCCTCTGTCTTTTTAATTTTTAAAACGCGCGCTAAGGCAATAAATACTACAGCAGCAATAACATACACCCAGAGCGCAGTTTTACTCGGCGTGGCTTCGTAGCCCACTAAGGCTTTTAATACGCGCCCAAGCTCTGAGTTTTCAACTAAAAATCCACGCCAATCTAAATAATTTGAGGTCACGTCTAGTAAGTCGACCTGACTTGCTAAATCTAGAAATATCAATAACTTTGCTGTTGCATTAAAGGCAAGCAGCACGACTAAAGGCTGCACACCTGCACGTCTGACGATACTTTCCAGTAAAAAGAACAATAACACACCAAAACTAATACAAATGCCCACACCTAAACATGTACCGAGTATCAATGGCTCAGCGGTATCTTTACTGTGCCAAAAGCTGACCAAATAGATCATGTAATGGCTTAAATACAAGGTCATGGTTGCAATCAAGGCCAGTGCAGCCGCCATTTTTCGATGCTGACAACTCATTAGTGCAGCGACAAAAATCATTATACACAGCAGCATTTGTATGAACTCTAAGCCTCGGTGATCAAATAACTGACTCAGCCAAGCAGCGGCTTGTACAAATACTAAGCTCATCAGGGTACCAATAACGGCATAAATACTCAGCTGGCGCTGACTTAAAGGCACGATCAAACTCAAAAGCACAGCTAAAATAACCACAGGTAAAAGCTGATTAATGCTCATTAATAAACTAGTTATCAGCATCATTCACCTCCGTAGCCACGACAGTTCCTCTGGCTGTATTAGGCGAAAATTCTCCAAAAAAATCATAACGTCCAGGGCTGAGCGGTCCGATATAAATGACACTCTTACGACCAGGGTAGAGCACTTTTTCACGGTTTAAGTCAAAGCTATCGAACTCTTCTGGGGTATCATCTTGGTTTTCGATAACTAATCGCAGCTTTTTATTGGCAGGTACTGTTATTTCAGCGGGGTAAAACAAATGATCTTTTAAAATCAGCTTGTACTCTTTGGCATAGGCAAGCCAAGACGACATACATAGTAGCAGCATAGAAAGCGCTAAAATCCATTTATTCACTGACATCTCCTTGCATAAAAGAGACACTCACTCGCAAGCCACCAAGGTGACTATCTGCTAAAGCAATATCAGCATTATAAATCGAGACTATGTGTTCAACAATGGCCATACCAAGCCCGGCTCCTTGTTCACCTGATGGATGTTTATCACCACCCACACGGTAAAAACGGTTAAAAATGCGCTGTTTTTGAGCTTCATTAATACCTGGTTCCGAGTCATCTATTTGCCAAATAAAACGATTATTTTCGGTTTTCAGCGTAATACAAATTTCTCCCACAGCTGGGGTATATTTTATGGCGTTACTCAGTAAATTGCCAAACAAAGTAACTAAGGTGAATTCGTCACCGGCAATGATAAAATCATCGCCATCAATGCTAATGGAATGCTCTTTTTCGTCAATACGATCATAAAGTTGTGCAACAACTTGTTGGCTAATTTCTAACACCGACATGGGGCTAAATTGCGCTTGCCATTGCTCTGGATAAGTACGCCCCAAAATCAGCATTTGCTCAACGATATTGCTCAGTTTATCAACGCCTTTTTCCATCGCATCAAGCTCAACACTCTCAACACCTTGAGCCACTAAATTATGCACATTGATTTTTAAACTACTGAGCGGGGTACGCAGTTCATGGGCCGCATCTGAGGCAAAAAAGCGCTCTCGTAAATAGGCACTTTCAACCCGTTTGAATAGATCGTTTAAGCGGCTTATTACGGGTTTTATTTCTTGCTCTGGGGTTTGCCAAGGTATTGCAGTAAAGTCATTTGCTTGACGATGTTTAAGTTGATTTGATAACCGAGTTAGTGGCGCAAGCCCTTGTTTTACAAACACACTAATAAGGAGAGCAAGGATAGGCACACTCCACAACAGCGGCGTCATGGCCGATAGAATCACGGTTTCGGTTAGCGCCACACGTTTACTCAAGGGCTCAGCAATAAGCACCCGCTTATTACCTTCGCTTAAGCGATACACTTTGACGCGTTGCCCAGCCAAGTTCTCAACACTAAACCCGGTTTGCCACTGACTTTGATTACTAAGATTTTGCTGCAATGATTTTGAGCTTGAGGCCAAGCTGTCATCAACCCAAACTTGAAACAATAACTGCGGTAAATCACTGGTATAAGCTGGAGTTTCTTTACTGAGTGGCTGCTCGATTAACACATGTGCCAGCGTTACTAGCTCGTTATCGAGCAGTGCTTCAGCCTGATTCATACTTTCACGGTAACCTTTAGTAAATGCCAAAAAGCAGGTTAAGATCACCATAGACAATATAAGTAGAGTCAGCCTTTTACGAATTGACACTAGCGTTTACCCACCACATAACCAATGCCGCGCAAGGTTTTAATAAACTCTTTTGGGAATTTTTTACGCAAGTGATGAATGTGTACTTCGATGGTATTAGACCCCACCTCTTCGCCCCATTCGTACAGTTTACTTTCTAACTGCTGTTTTGATTGCACGCGACCTTGGTTTTCTAGCAAGGCTTTAAGGAGCATAAACTCTTTGCGCGGCAAGTTTACTGGCTCACCTTGAAAGCTCACGGTAAAAGCGGCGGTGTCCATTTCAACATCACCGACTTTTAAAGTGCTGGTCTGAGCTTGGGTCACACGCCTGCTGGCAACCCGAAGACGGGCAAATAATTCTGCGGGATCAAAAGGCTTTGCTAGGTAATCATCAGCACCTAAATCAAGCCCCATAACTTTATCATCAATACTGCCCCGAGCCGTTAAAATCACCACGGGCAGGTTTTTACGATGCTTTTTGATGTGTTTTAAAATGTCGATGCCATCACCGTCTGGTAGTCCTAAATCAAGGACTACCAGCTCAATTTCATCATTTTTCAGCCATTGCATCGCTGACTTAACGGTCGAACTATGTTCAACACTGTATCCTTGTTGACGTAAAGAACGACACAAACCTTTCTGCCACTAAGTGGTCGTCTTCAACGAGCAATAAATGCATAGTTTATCTCTTTATTTTTTTCTCTACCTTAGCCAATAGCTTAGTAATTTCTTGTTGGCGGTAAAGATCTGCTTTTGGTCTATCAGGGCGTGCTGGCGCTTGCTGTGCAACCAATAAAAACTCTCTAGCTGATTTATACTTGCGCTCGTCATATAGGAATGACGCATATAAATAGTTGCTATCGATACCACGCGGGTTTAATTCAAGCGCTTGCTTAAACAATTTTTTCGCTTCATCGTCATCACCAAACCCAATTGGCCAACCAGGTACTTTACCGTATAAGGTTGCAAGGCTCGTGTATGCTGAGCCATCAAGCGCTTTTGGATCTAGGCTTAGCGCTTTTTCAAATTGTGCTTTCGCATCTTTTGCAAGACCTAGCGCGCCTAAACCTCCTTTCGCCCCCGCATAGCTCGATAGCACAATACCGTACCAAATATGGCTGGCTGCTTGCTGGTCGTTCGCTTTTGTAAACTCTGCGGTTTCGCTCGCTAATTTTTCGAATGCATCTAACTGCGCATCGTCAACTAATTCGTAATTAACCACTGCCCACTGTTTTTGCACCGAACTTAAATCGCTATTAAAGTCGGCTTTTGCAGGCGCAGCCATGATAACACCTAACATCATTAGGGCTTTAAAATTTAGTTTAGTCATAATCATTCACCTTAATCAATTTAGTTGGCAAAAAAACTTTTAATTTTAGGAAGTTGTTTTGCTATTGCGTTATCAACGAGTGATGGAAATGCACCGTTAATACGGGCAAATAATGTTTCTGGAAAACCAATAAAACGACGACGTTTTTTTGATTTAATTAAATCTATTAATGCATCAGCCACTTTTTCTGGCGGATCCATGGTGTTACCCAGCTCTTTGTTCATCGCGCGTACTTGCGGCGAATTAATCGCGGTATCGGTGGCACGAGGCGCTAAATACAATACTTTGACATCGCTGTGGCTGAGCTCTCTGGCAAGGGCTTCGGTCATCCCTCTTAGGCCAAACTTGCTAGCGCAGTACAAGGTTTGATATGGATAACCAATGCTGCCAAACGACGAACCAATATTGACAATCGTGCCTTTATTGCGGGTCACTTGTGGTAAAAACAGCTGACATAATTTAATAGGCACATGCAGATTAATATTTAACAGGTGATCAATTTGCTGCTCGCTAATTTCACTAAACCCCTGCATTACATTAACGCCTGCGTTATTGATTAGTAACGTTGCCCCGCCAATTTGCTGAGCAAACTTAGCAAGGTCATCGCGAGATTCACTGTTACTTAGGTCAGCCTGAAAATACTCAGCATCATTGCCACATTCCAATTGCAGTGCAGCAAGTTGCTTCACATTTCGACCAACAAGTAATAAACGCCAACCTTCTTTTGCAAGGCGAAGGGCAATAGCACGGCCAATCCCCCCTGTTGCACCGGTTAGCACACAAACTGGGCTACTCATGCGCTTTGCTCCAAGTCAGCCTCGCTAAAGAAAGGTTCTGAATCGAGGTCACGGAAAATATTGCCGTACAGTTTATAAAAACATTTTGCGGCGTGAATGATGGCTTGCTGGTCGTCCTCGTTATCAATTTTGTTCATGAGGTTTTCGAAAAACTTCACATGCTCAATATCCAGTGCACCGTGCGAAGTAAGGTAGGTAAACGCCTTTTTAGGTAAACCTACAACCTCACGGATTTGCCCTGCTGCATTATCAGCTAACGCAATCGAAGTGCCTTCAAGCACATGAACCATGCCAAAGAATGCCAATGGGTTACCGCGATTAATTGCATCGTAGGCGTACGACACCATTAATTCGGTCGAAAACTGTGGACGAGAATGACGTACTAGCTCTTTATCAAAACCGCATGCTGCAATATCGTTTAGCACCCATTCTTGGTGGCCTAACTCTTCTTCGATGTATTCTGCAACAGCTTCGCGCAGCCACTCTTGTTTATCGCTCAGCTTTGCACCGACTGCCATCAGCAGTGGTACTGTATGCTTAACATGGTGATAAGCTTGCGTTAAGAACGATGCATATTCACTTAGGCTTACTTCACCTTTAAAAACGCGGCCAATAATCGGCGCAGCTAAAAGGTAGTCACGTTCTTTCTGTGTTTCGGCTTGTAATGTATTGAAAAATTGACTCATGCTCGTCGCCTCTTGATAAAGTGCTGAAATCTCTGTAGCAAAAAATTGATTAATAACATCGCGTTTAGGGCGATTATTGCTGGTTAATAAACCTTGCGTGTGGTTCATAGGCTCTGCCATTCGATGCCATTTTCTGATCTGTGCGTATTCGGGTAGTTGCGCGTTTTGTGCCGTAATATGGGCAGCAAGTTCAGCGTCACTCATCGCTTGGTTTGCATAGATAAGCGCGGCTAAAAATGCCTGGCCTTCGCCAATCACCACCGCTTGTTGTACTTGGCTGTGGCTAAGCAATAACGACTCAGGTCACTCGGCACTGATATTGCGCCCAAAGCTGGTGATCAGCTGATTTTTCAAGCGGCCCTGAATAATCAAGCGACCTGCTTGCTCAGTAACGAGATCGCCGGTTGCATACCAATCGTCAGCATTTTGCGCGGCTTGACCTAAGTACCCCAAAAACAATGAACCCTTGATATAAAGCTGGCCATTTTCAATTTTGTATTGAATGTGCTTAAGTACTCGCCCTGCGGTGCCGATGTCATCATCATCGCGAGTGTTTAAGCTCACTACCGATGACGATTCAGACAAACCATAGCCTTGATAAACCGGTAAACCGAACTCACGGGCTTGCTTAATAAGCGCTTGGCTTACAACAGCACCACCTACTGCAATAAACTTTAAGCTTTTAGGTGCTTGCCAACCTTGCTTTGCGAAAGCCACTAAGCAAGTCAGTAGTTCAGGCACTAAAATAAGGGTATTTGGCTCAGTGCGCTCAATTGCGGCTATTAATTTGTGTGGCTCAAGTAACTGTGCACCAGAAAAACCAAGTTCAGCTAAAGGCACTAAATTAACCGTGCCACCAGCTAATAGCGGCGCATAAACACCGGCTAAATTCTCAAGCAAAACCGGTAGCGGCAGTAAACACAAATGGTTTGGCTTTTCTAAATCAATGCTTTGATAAAGTGATGTTGCCACCTGCAATTGACTCTCAAGCGATAAACACACGCCTTTCGGTGTGCCTGTTGAGCCAGACGTAAAGGTAATCTTTTGCGTGTTTGAAAAATATGGCACAGGCTGTGTATTACTCAATTGGTAAACATATAAAGGGTAATGCTTACATACATCTACTAACGCCACTAATTTAGCATGCTCACCTTCGTAAGCACGGTCACATACAAATAGCCCTGCTCCGCTATTTTGCAAACCAAACGCTACTTGCTGAGCCGTAAAAAACGTTGGTAGCGGAATAGCCACTCTTTTAAGCTCGCTAAGCGCAGCTTCTAATACACACCAAGCAGGTGTGTTATCTAATTGATAAGCCACACCTTGGGCATCAAATTCTACCAAAGTAGGTAGTAAACGAGTTACTTGCTCAGTAAATTCTTGTTTAGTTAGTGAGCGCACACCATCGCTTTTGTGGCAAACCATTAAGGTATCGCTATCTTTATGTGGTAACTGTGTTAACCAACTCATAACGCCTCCAAAAATACAGCAAGCTCAAGCGATGACTGTAAACACTGCTGTTTGATATTGAATAAAACGGGGGTATTTAAAACACGCTGATGAGCTTCGTTTAGGTCAACCACACAAATGGTTGGTTGATTGTCGTAATAGCTACCCCAGCTTGCTGGATCTTGAAGTGCTTGCGCATTGGCAACACCGATTTCTTTGCAATTTACACCCAGCATTTTTAATAGCGCTCTCACTTTACGGGTTGCACAAAACACTAAATATTTTGCCCCTGCTTGATAGAGTGCTTCGTTCATTAAAACAAAATGTGCCAAGGTGGCTTTTCGATGCGTTGAGCATAAGTTACCTAGCTCAAAAATGTGCTCACGCTTGGCACCGACAAAGTGCTCAATAGACGCAGGGAGGTATTGTTCAATAAACAAAGGTTGTGATGCGGAGCGAAGACCTAACGTACATACTTCATCATCAACATTAAGCTCACAAAGTAGCGGCATGAACTGCGAAATTTTCGCATCATAAGCTGCAGCAAAACCTTGCTTGATATTACTCTCAAGGCGGTCACGGAATTGACCTCCTTCACGAGTGCAAACAAAGGCCGGATCTTGAACTTGAGTTTGATGTGATTGTTGAACTGAAAGCATAATTGTTCGCTCCACTTAGGTTATGTGTAAAATTTATCGAGCGAAACTTAAATAAAACTTAAGAAAAATTAATTTTTACAAATATTTTTCAACCTCATGATATTTAATGCTTTTATTTTTATTAAAAACAAAAATGCCAGTCTGTGTGACTGGCATTTTAATACTAAAATTAACGTTAAACTCAGGTTAATTAACGATAGTCATCTCTTTAAGTAAATTTTGAGCATTATCAACTTTATCCATCACCCACAACATGTATCGTGAATCAACGTGAATTGAGCGATTTAAGTTTTCATCGTAATCCCAATCACCAATAATGCTTTCGTAAACACCATCAAATAATAAACCAACGAGCTCAGCATTACCGTTTAACGTTGGAGAGCCTGAGTTACCACCTGTGGTATCTACGTTCGATAAAAAGTTAACCGGAACAGTATTCATACCGCCGGTATAATCGCCATAAAGCTTTTGCTTAATTAACTCGTTTTGTTTCTCTGGTGAGTTGAATGGTTCAACACCGGTGTTTTTAGCAAGTAGTCCTTCTAACGATGTAAAGGGGGTTGCCACTAAGCCATCTTGCGGTGAATAGCCGCCTACCGTACCGTAAGTTACACGCAGGGTGCTGTTAGCGTCTGCATAAACAGGCTTATTAAGTGCCTTGTTATAAGCAATGATTGCTTCCATTAATGCAGGGCGAGCAGCTTGCTGTTTACCAGCCAGTTCTTTTTTCGCATCTTCAATATCTTTTGTGACCGCAAAAATTGCATGCGCATATTGAATAAATGGATCGCTACTTTGCTTTAACTGAGCAAGGTCAAGATCTGCCATCCATAAACGCTTGCTTTCATCTGCAAGAACCGATTTAGCATACATATCATCAAGCATGGCTTGTTGTTTTTGTTTATCAAAACCGTTTGTTAGACCCAGTGCTTTATCAACCTCTGCAACTCGCTCGTCTTTAGGTAATGCTGCATACTGCTCAATAAAATACAGTAAAATAGCTTTATCTACGGCTTCATCATAACGACGGCTCATGCTTTTTAAACGAGACTCGATACGTGGCATATCACGCTCTTGATAACCGCTTTCGCGCTCAGCATCTGGCTTTTGTTTTTCGTAAGCTAAACGGTATAAACGTCGAGCAGTTGAAATCATTTGTGAGCGGTGTACGTAACCTAACATACGGTCACGCTGGTTATGCTCTTGCGACTGAGCAACTAGCGCAGATAAATCAGCAAGTACCTGTCCGTATTTAGCTTTGCGCTTACTATCTTCGTTGATCCACGCAGTGAGATCTTTTTCGAATTGTTGCTTACGGCTATACATTGACCCTTTATTGAAACTCTCAATCATTGAGCCATAGTTTTTAATGTAGTTGTTGTAGCCCGCTATCGTGCTTTCATAAGCGATACGTGCCTCTGACCCCTCAGGCGCATTTTCTTCAATTAACGAGACATATTTAGAGTTATATTTACGCGCTAATGGGTAAGCTGTGTTAAACACGTAATCAACTTCAGGCGAAATACGGTAACGGTTTGTGCTGCCAGGGTAACCGGTCACCATCACAAAATCGCCTTCTTGAACGCCTTTAGCGCTTACTTTTAAAAACGCATCACTTTGGTACGGCACGTTATCTACTGAATATTCAGCTGGCTTGCCATCTTTGCCAACATACGCGCGATAGAACGAGAAATCACCTGTGTGACGCGGCCACATCCAGTTGTCGATATCTCCGCCGTATTTACCGACGCCCATAGCGGGTGCATACGTTAAACGCACATCTTTGATTTCTAGCGATTTGATCAGGTAATACTCAAGACCACCGTGGAAAGTATACACATTACAGCGGTAGCTTTGGTCTTGCTCACACTCACTAACAAGTGCTTTTTCATTTGCTTGAATAGCATCAAAACGTGCTTTACCCGTTAGCTTTTCAGTACCTTGGTTTACTTTATCAGTTACTTCAACCACTTCCTCGGTTACATAAACACGAGAACCCGGCGCTGCAGGCACTTCTTCGCCCGTTGTTTTTGCTAAAAAGCCATTTTCTAAAATGTTGTTTTCGGTGGTCGAGTTATATTGAATCGAACCATAGGCACAGTGATGGTTAGTTACGACTAAGCCTTTCGGTGAAACAAACGAAGCAGTACAGCCACCAAGGCTAATTACCGCGTTCATCGGAAACTCTGTTAATTTAGAAATTGACTCTACATCAATGCTCAAGCCTTTCGCTTTTAACACTGATTCAAGCTCTGGTAGCTGGTGAGGTTGCCACATGCCTTCGTCGGCAACAGCAACATTTGCTACAGCGAGACCCACTGCAGCAGCAATAAATTTAAAACGCATAGTCGTCCTTTATATTATTATGTTTATCATTTTTAGCGGTCATATCATTATCATTGTGAAGATGAATAGCAATAATTTGCGACCGCTAATGTCAAAATTTGTAAACCATTTTAGGTTCATGAGCCTAACACTTAGACTCATCAGCTTAATGTTTAGATTCATGAACCACGGCATTGTGGCCATGTAAGCTTTCTTGGTGTTCGACCTTAAACTGGTAATCAGCAATACTCGGCATGGTTTCGAAACACTGTTTTAATCGCCTTGCTGCATCTTCGCAAAACAGTAAGTTTTTTGCGTTAAGGGCAGCAAATGCTTGTTCATCTTCACGCTTCACGGCCGTTTGTACAGGGGTACCAATAGCTTGCTCACATACTGTGATAAAGCCGCCAATATCGGGTAGCTTCTCATTACTAAAAGTGACATCAATATAAGCATAAGAACGCTGGCTATGAGGGGTTGCAATAGAGCCCTGTTCACTTGCAAGCCAACTGAGTAAAGAGGCTTTATCTATATGCTCATCGCTAAATTGTTTATCGACGGCTTCGCTCAAAAGCTGCCTCGATAATGCCGCTGAACACGGGCACGTGCTACTGTAGGCTACATCAGCTTTTAAGTTGATAGTCATCGACTGCTTCTTAGTTATCGTTAAAACAACAGGGTAAGCATTGTATCCGGCATTGTCGCTAAGGAGTGCTGGTTTTAGCTCGGGTAAATCAAAATGCAGCACCAGTTTTGCGCCTTTACTTAAGCCTTTTTGTGATGCTAAAACGGCTTCCATAAACTCGTTAATACGCTTAGTCGATAAGCTTTGATTAGCCAATAGCTGATTAAGTAATAAATAAAGACGCGACATATGAATGCCTTTAGCATCACTATCAAGGCTAACAAAAATATCGGCTTTGGCATTCAGGTGCACATCAACATGAGGTTGTGCAAGTTTCAAAGGCAATGCTATTTTTTCCATGCCAACCCATTTTAAAGGCGACTGAAAATCTACATTAGAGTGCGAGGTAATATCGGGTAATTGCATATCAACTTCTTTTAACGATTAAATGTTAAGGCCATAGCGGCCTGCTTGTGCGGGTATACGTGCTGTCCATCAAAGACACACTCACCATTTACAAAGGTATGTGTTATTCGGTGTGAAAAAGTAGTGCCATTGAAAGGGGTCCATTGGCATAAGTAATGTGTGTTTGTGTGCTCAACGTGCTTTTCTGCGATTGGGTCAACTAGGACTAAATCTGCAAAGTAACCTTCTCTGATAAACCCTCGATCTTCGATAGCAAATCGCTTTGCCACGTTATGCGCTGTTTTTTCAACGACTTGCTCTAGGCTCAACGCACCACGTTTTACCTGCTCAAGTAACGATAGTAATGCATGCTCGACGAGCGGGAGTCCTGCTGGTGCAGCGCTGTATTGTTGCTGCTTTTCTTGCCAAGTATGAGGGGCATGATCGGTGGCAATAATATCAATGCGACCATCGCGTACTGCTGCGAGTAGCGCTTGGCGATCTTGCTCTGATTTTATGGCAGGGTTACATTTAATTTGATTACCATAGTGTGTGTAATCATCTTGGTTAAACCACAAATGATGCACACAAGCTTCGGCGGTTATGTGTTTTTGCTCTATAGGCGCGTTACTAAATAGCTCTAGCTCTTTTGCTGTTGTAAGGTGTAAAACATGCAGCTGCGAGCCATAGCGTTTTGCCAGCGATACGGCGTACGATGATGATGCATAACACGCTAACTCATCACGAATTAACGGGTGATGTTCTATTCGTAACTCACCATAGCGTTTTTCTATTCGGCGCTGGTTTTGTTGAATAACCTCCCCTTGCTCGCAATGGGTTGCAATGAGTACTGGGCTTTCCCGAAAAATGGCCTCTAGAGCATGTGGGTGTTCAACCAGTAAATCACCTGTTGATGCTCCCATAAACACTTTAACGCCGCATACATTTTTAGCATCAAGAGCTTTAATTTCATCAAGGTTGTCTGGGGTTGCGCCAAAGTAAAACGCATAATTCGCAGCGCTCGTTTGCGCTGCTATCGCGTATTTATCAGCAAGTGCTTTTGCCGTGGTAGTCGAAGGTGAGACATTAGGCATTTCCATAAAGCTTGTAATGCCACCTGCCACTGCCGCGGCAGATTCACTGGCGATCGTACCTTTGTGGGTAAGACGGCTCTCTAAAATGAACTTGATCGTCGATCATGCCTGGTAATAGCAACAGACCGCTTGCATCAATTACCTCATCATTGGCCTTGGCATTGATATCTTTGGCAATTTCAGCGATTCGGTTACCAACAATTCGTACATCGTTTAATTCGCGCTGTCCTTCATTAACAACGCAGGCGTGTTTGATTATGATAGCCATATGACTCCTTGCTTATTCAGCAACATTTGCAACTTATCGTAAAAAAATGCACTCCATGGCAAGATTGATTGCAGATTAAATTGTTACAATATAACATACCATAAGATTTTTATTTGGACACTGTTATGAGTCAAAAAGATCAATTGGGTCGAGCTATTTAAGCTGTAAAGTTATAAGTGGCTTTCCGATCTTAGAGAATTTTAACGGCTTATCGCAGCCAATAATCACCTTATCGCAACGTATGAGGTCAATTGTAATAAGACACAGTATGCTGGGCTCATTGATCACATGGTGATACCTGCCTCATATAAGTGCTTTTTTGTAGCACTTTTTGTAATCCGTTTTAACCGCTATGCAAATCAAGAGCTTATAAAACGTATGTGCAAGGTTATATCGACACAATTTAATTTTAAAAATGACAAGAGAAAAACTATGAAACACCTAATCGCAACCGCGATCAGTTCTGCGCTGTTACTTACAGCCTGTTCAGAACCGCAAACAACAACATCAACGCCTAAATCAGAGCAATCAGCGCCTGTTGCTGCAAATGAGCAAGCTAACCCACTGTTTGTGAAAAGCGTATTACAATACGAAACGCCTGATTTCAGTGCGATTAAAGATGAACATTTCATGCCGGCATTTAATAAAGGCATGTCTGAGCAAATGGCTGAAGTGCAAGCTATTATCAACAATCCAGCAAAGCCTGATTTTGCCAATACGATTGTTGCGCTTGAGAAAAGTGGTGAGCTATTAACACGCACACGCAGTATTTTTTATAACTTAGCGGGTACGGATTCAAACCCGGCACGTCGTGAATTACAAAAAGAGTTAGCGCCAAAACTAGCGGCTCATAGCGACAACATTTTCTTAAATAAAGCACTTTTTGAGAAAGTAGCGGCTATTCACAGCGAAGCTGACAGCCTTGCCTTAACTGCTGAAGAAAAGCGTTTATTAGACGTTTACTACAAACGTTTTGTGCGTGCTGGTGCAAAATTAAGTGCAGAGCAAAAACAACAAATTCGTGATATCAATACAAAGCACTCGAGCTTAATAACTCAGTTCTCACAAAACTTATTAGCGCTTACTAAAACAAATGTTGTTTTAGTGGATGACAAAGCAGAGCTTGAAGGCTTACCAGCAGGTCAAATTGAGCAGCTTGCCAATGCCGCAGCTGAAGCTGGCCACCCTGGTAAATACCTAATTAAGATCACAAACACCACGCGTCAGCCTATTCTGGCAACACTGAAAAACCGAGATTTACGTGAAAAAGTATGGCGTGCATCAGCTGAGCGTGCATTATCGGGCGAAAATAGTAACCGTGATATTGTGGCAGAACTTGCTCACTTACGTGCTCAAAAAGCAAAACTATTAGGTTACGACAGCTGGGCTGATTTTGGTTTAGAGTCGCAAATGGCGAAAAAACCACAAGCTGTATTTGATATGTTTGCGAGCATGATCCCTGCATTAATGCAGAACGTCAACGCTGAGGCCGCTGCAATTCAAGCTAAGATTGATAAGTCAGGTGAGCAGTTCAAATTACAGCCATGGGATTGGTTATTCTACGCAGAGCAAGTGCGTAAAGATAAATATAACCTTGACGAAAATGCAGTGAAAGAATATTTCGAGTTCAACCGTGTTTTAGAAGACGGCGTATTCTTCACCATGAACCGTTTATACGGTATCACCTTTAAACCACGTAACGATATTCCGGTTTATCACCCGGATGTAAAAGCCTATGAGTTATTTGATGAAAATGGTAAAAGCTTAGCCATTTTCTTTGCTGACTACTTCGCGCGTGAAGGTAAACGTGGTGGTGCATGGATGACTTCTTTCGTTAAACAATCAGGCCTTAAAGAACAAAAGCCAGTTGTCGTAAACGTAATGAACATTCAAAAAGGCGCGAATGGCGAACCTACGCTTATCAGTTATGATGAAGCAACAACGATCTTCCACGAGCTAGGCCATGGCTTACACGGCATGTTCTCAAACGTGAAGTACCCTACTCTATCTGGCACCTCAGTATCACGTGACTTCGTTGAATTCCCATCAACATTTGAAGAAGATTGGGCAATGTATCCTGAAGTTATCGCTAACTATGCGAAACACCATAAAACTGGCGAGCCAATTCCTGATGAGCTACTGAAAAAAGTAATTCAATCACGTAGCTTCAACCAAGGTTTTGATACCCTAGAATACGTTGCTGCTGCACTACTTGATATGGAATGGCATTCACTCTCTGCTGATGCTCCTTTACAAGACATTGAAAAGTTTGAGCAACAAGCGCTTGCAAAACATGGAGTTGATGTAGCATTTGTACCACCTCGTTATAAGTCAGCCTTCTTCTCACACTCAATGGGCGGCGGTTATTCAGCGGGTTACTATGCTTATATGTGGAGTGAAATCTTAGCAGCAGACGCCTTTGCCTTTGTTCAAGAGCAAGGCGGTCTAAAACGTGAAATCGGTGATAAATACCGTAAAGAAATTTTAGAAGTCGGTAACTCACGTGACCTAATGGAATCGTACAAAGCATTCCGCGGTCAAGAGCCAGACACATCAGCATTATTAAAACGCCGCGGCCTAAAAGCAACGGTTCAATAGCTTACCTTAAGCTTTCAGTTGTAAGCTCTAAGCTGTAAGTCAGAAATGTGGGGTTATCGAGTGTTTATAACCTCACAGCATTCAACCTGTTGACTCTCCACGTAGGTTGGGTAGAGCGCAGCGAAACCCAACATTAAGAAACTGTCAGCCTTCAGCTATCAGCGGTCAGACGCGCGAAACAAGTTTCACGCCTACGAAAAGGTGCTAGGTTCTGGGCTCTAGGACGCGATGTAAAGTCGCTGCTAACTTTCCCCTCGCTAACTTTCCCCTCGCTAACTTTCCCCTCGCTAACTTTCCCCTCGCTAACTTTCCCCTCGCTAACTTTCCCCTCGCTAACTTTCCCCTCGCTAACTTTACTCTCGCTAACTTATAAACAAAAAAGCCCTTACAGCGAACTGTAAGGGCTTTGTTATCACTATTTAAAAGTCTTATTTACGTTTACGGCGACGGCCGATAAGCGCTAGTGGTGCAAGTAGTAGTGTTAAGAAACCAAAGCTACCGCTACTAGATTTCTTCTCTTCATTACTTTCTTCTTGTTCAGCTTCGTTAGTTACGGCAACAGTGAACTGCTCAGATACAGAGTCTGTACCATCGCTCACTGTTACTTCAAATACTAACTCGTCATCACTTGAGATAGCACCAGGCGTGAAGCCTAGAGTCGCAGTATCAGCACCTGTAAGTGTTGCAGTTGTGCCGCTTAGTTGCGTCCATGCATAGCTTAGTGTGTCATCACTGTTACGGTCTGACGCTGTTGCTGTTAATGTGCCTGAAGCTGACTCAGACACTGTCGCATCACCTGCTACCGAAAGTAATGGTAGTGCATTATCACAAGCGAATGTATCACCAGCAATCACATTTGAGAAGATTGGTGTCGTTACATTGCTAACAGTTACGTTATCAATCCACCAGCCAAAGCTACTAACGGCATTATCAGATGAAATACGGAAACGAAGCTTGGCACGGTTACCGTTTAGTTCAGTTCCGAAACGAATTGTTTCGTAGTTACCATACACATCGTTTTCATCAACATTGTTACCTGTGAAGGTATCGCGATCTTGTAGTGCTTGCGCGTCGTTTTCGATTAGAGGGTCATCGTAACCAACATCAAATGTACCGCCCATTTCAGTAACATCAACCCAGTTACCGCCGTTTACGCTGATTTCTACAACACCACCATCCCACTCGTTTTCGATTAGGTAGAAGTGCCAGAATGAAACTTCAAAGTCACCCGCAAAACCGATATCAAACTCTCTTGATTCGATTGCAACATCAGATTGGAAGTCATTGTTATTTAGGTACATGGTTTGCTCGCCAAGACCAAACCCAAAGCTATCAAAAAATGGAACGTAACCACCTTTTGCCATGCTTTGCGTGCCAACGGCTAGGTCATCACCTGTCATTACGTTTTCTTTCCAGTCACGTAATGATGCACCTGCAATTTCCATATCGTCAGCAGTTTGTGAACTAACTGGTGCTTTATCTTCAAAGTCCATGTTCACAAGATAAGATACTTTATCGGTTGCTGCTTCAACAATTTCGTCATCAGCAGACAGTTCAGGGAATGACACTTCGATTTCAAGTGTATCAGCAGTGCCTGCATCATTTAGCGTAAACGTGATAGGCGCGCTTGTTTGTGAAGCATACGGGTTTGTATCGTCGAATGTAATTAAACCATCATTTTCGAACGTTACATCGTGACCGCTAACAACTGTTAACTGTGCTTGTGTACCCGTTAGTACTTCACTACCTGTGTTCATGATGCTAACAGTTAATGTGCCTGTTTCACCTTTATCTAGCACGTTATCGTTTGAACAATAACCTAATTCAGCACCGTTGTAGTTTGCATTCATTGCCACATCTTTCAATGTGAAGCTAGCAAGTTTCATTTTGTCTGATTCAACAACACCGGTTAAATCTTCGCTGAAACGCTCTGGTGCTACAGCACCTAAGCCCATACCACGCTTAGCAAATGCACCTAAGATTAGTTTGTAATCTTCAGGATCAACTGCGTACGCTGCAGCTAAGATAGCATCACGTGCTTCTGTGTATAGCGGAGCAACAGGAGTTAGCTTGTAACCAGCAACTAAGTAGTTAGCCATGCGGTTTTGTGCGTCTTCAAAGCCGTGCTCGTTGATAAGTGCTACATAGCTTTCCCAAAGCATAGTTGCCCAAATTTCACCTGCTGCGTGTGGTGAAGCAACACTTGTTGGTGCAATGCCTACATCAGCACCTTCATTTTCAGTAATGTGACGGAAAGACAGCGGGTTTACTTCCATATTAGTTGAATATGGAACACGACGGATACCGTAGTAGAAATCTTCTACGAAAGTACCGCTACCGTACGCTTTTTGGAACTTGTCGTTACCTGGAATGTTAATGTCATCAGCTTTAGCAATGAACATAAGCGAGTGGAAATCACCCCAACCTTCGCCCATCGCACGGCCTTGGAAGTTGATAAGACCTGATGAGTTACCCACTAAACGGTTACTGATGTAGTGACCCCATTCGTGAGCAATAATACCGTTATCTAGCGTACCGTCTTTTAACGTTGCTTTGTTGAACATGTTCACAGTAACAGTGTCGCCTGCAGCGATACCATCGTAAAGTGCGTGACCGTCAGCATAGTTCAGACCCATGTTAGGAATGATAACGGCATCATCTTCACCGCCCATCGGCGCTGGTTCATCTGTATCAGGGTTGTTGTTTACAACGATAGCACCAATTGCACCCGCTTCTTGAGCGTGTAGTACTTTTGCTGTGAAGTTACAAGAGCCACGATCAACTAGCGCAATTTTGCCAGCAAGTTCAGCTGCATTTGTTGCTGGTTGACAACCATCTGTTACGCTACCAGAATCGGCATCATCGCCATCAACTAGACGAACAACTTCGCCTGCGATATCAGCAAATTGCATTTGACCAAAGCCTGATACTTTAGAGGACTCTAGAAGACCAATTGATTCGTCAGATGTAACAACCACACCAAAATCCACACCCACTTTCGCATCTTTCGAGTTGTATAAATACATTTGCATGCGTGGGCTTGCACCGTCAGCAGGGGTTGCCATATTAGCGTTATTTAAACCGCTATTATCTTGCGCTTGCGCTTCGATAGGGTCGCCTTCTACACCACCACGGCCGTAGTTTGATACTTGCGCAACATTTGATGTTTCGTCAAAACCATGGTCATAGAAGAAATCGTGTAAGAAGTTGTTCATATAGAACAAGTTAACGATAGCTGCTTTACGGTTGTCGTAGCTGTTTGCTACTTGATCAACTTGATAAGGGTAGTCAAATGTGTAATCTGATGTGGTTTCAGCTGTGAAGTCACCTTCTGTAAAGCCTTGTGGTGCGATAACATCAGCATAAGCAAATACGTTATTACCTGATGTTGTTGTAGCATCATCAGCAAGCCATGGATCCATCGTGCTTAATTTTTTGTAGTAAGACAGGCTTACAAGTGGTGCATCTAGGATTTCAGTTTCATCAATTTGATCTGGGCCATCAGCTGGGATCACGTCACCGTGTGGACCTTCCCACGGGTAACCATCTTCGTCAGCCCATACACGGTAGTTAAAGTCTGCCGCGTGTGCTTTTAAGTCTTTCTTGAAATAAACTTTGCTGTTTTGCGCACCAATAACGTAGCTGAAGTAATCGCTTTCTAGGCTGTTTTTATCAGCAACTTCTACTTCAACATAGTATGCAGATTGCAGCTCACCCGCTACTTCAAAAAATACTTTCTTAGCACGTGGCTGTCCTAATACAACTTTGTCACCGTTTTGGTTAGACACAGTGTACTTAACATAGTCGCCTTGCTCAGTTGATTTAGTTAAAGACACATTGATATCAGCAAGTTCTTTAATTGCACGTTTAATGCTTTGCTCAGCACTTGTGAACTCACCTAGAGGAGCAACTGAACTCGTCACTTTATTTGCGAAATACCCAGAGCCAGCAACTAAATTATGCTCTTTGTCCATAATCAGGTTATATTCACGGTTGAAAACTTCAACGCCGAGTACTTTTTGCTTGTATTTAGCTGTGATTGAGCCAAGTTTTTGCTCAGATAAATCTGTTAATACAGCACTTGAAAAACCTTTTTTCGCAGTGCTAACACCCGTTAAGGCATTTAAATAAAAATCTGCAGCATAGGCATTACGTTGCTCAGGAAGCACCATCGCCATATCAGGTTTAGCTTGACCAACTGCTTTCCATAAGAACGTAGCTTTACCTAACTGCTCATCGAAAATTGATTTGTGACCCGAAACAGTTCTTCGCTCAGCTAATGCACGTTGTTGAGATACTTGGGGGTTGAATTGCACTTGTGAGCTAACGCTTGAAGTATTATAAAAACGAGTTTGTTCGCTTGCCTGTACTTGAGATGATGCCAAAATAGCCGTTACCATAGTAGCAACTGCTGTTACTTTAAATTGTGACATTATTTACGTTCCCTATTGTTATATTTTTATTTTCGGTTAACAATCATAACCAATTCCAATGTACCTAATAGAACAATTAAAAAACAGAATTAATTGTAAAAAAAAGTAACAAAAAAACAGGTGGGGTATGAAAAAAACATTTACAATACAATTTATTACATTAATTTTAGCTCTAATGACTGGCTGTCAAAAAAATGAAATAAGCGAGCAAGACACAGTACAACAGCCAACAACCAGTTCACAAAAAGAACAAATTTCAGTTAAAGATGTTAAAAAAGCAGTCGAAATCAACAAGCAAAAATTTACGAACGCTTTTAGTAATAATGGCGAAAAAATTACCTTTGATGCACCGACTTTAACCAAGGGCACAGAAGTCTTTAATCACGCAATGCAAGAGCGCGGCATTGCAACGGGTGCAATTTACTTAACGCTAAAAGAGAATAGCTTACCGGTAGAGCTTAGCAGTCAATATGCGCTGAAAAAAATGACCAACAAAAGCTACCGTTACCTTGCAGAAAAAGACACTGATTTACTGCAAGTGCAAAACGCTTTTAAACAAAATGCCAATGTCGATATTGTTGAAATTAAAGTTGATTATTCACCGGTAAAAGAGGTGATGTAGGTTGGGTAGAGCGCAGCGAAACCCAACGTGAAGAAGCTGTCAGCCTGTAGCAGCGGGTTTAGCCCGCGTCATGATGCGCTAGGTTCTAGAAGGAGCTGTCAGACGCGTGAAACAAGTTTCACGCCTACATCAAACCGTAGGCGTCATGCTTGCATGGCGTGTCTAACATTCAACGCTATTTAATCAAGCTGATTCAACATTCAAAAACAACACTTTTCGGCTTAAAACTTACAGCTGAAAGCTGTTTTACCTACTCCACCACAAAATCAAAATAGGTTGCGGGGTATGCTTGCGGTTTGTAAGTAAAATGCCACCATTCCATTGAATAAGGCGCAAAGCCGGCATCCAGTCATCAGGCTTTTTAATTTGTATCGATTGGCTTTTTGCTCTGCACTAATGCGTGGGTCGTCGGTGTTAGAAAGAGTGTCGAACATATCAAATGGTGAGCCCATATCGAGCTCTTTGCCTTTTGCATCAACTAACGTTAAATCAATCGTTGAACCACGGCTGTGACCCGATTTAGCAGCGATGTAATCACCAAGCAGTTTGTCTTTGCCTAAGTTTGGATAAAACTCAGCTTTAGTGCGGGTATCTTCTAAATCATTTACCCAACGCACAAAGTGATCAACAGCGCGCTGCGGGCGATAACAATCATATATTTTCAAGCTCAGGCCTTGGGTTTGCGCTGCTACTTGCACTTTTTTAAGGGCTGTAGCAGCACTGTTGTGCAATAAACATTTTGGCGCGTTGTAACCATCAACTGGTTTGCCAACAAAGTTGTGATGGCCAAAATAACGAATATCTAACACAGCATTAGGTAGCAAAGCACCAACATCCACAAATTCGCTACGTTTATCATCGCTTGAGTCTGCATAAACATTGCCTGTTAAAATAACAGCAATACTTAACAAGGAAATGGATTTAGGTAAACGAGTCAAAAAAGTGAATGCCATTTTGGTTTTCCATAAATAACTTAATAACATTCACTATTGCACATTAAATAACTTATTCCAAGATTGGAGACTCAGAAATAGTTGTGAAATCTTGGCCATAACTTGCATTAACTACAGAACGATTGCGGCCCGTTTTTTTAGCTTGATATAAGGCTTGGTCAGCGAGCTTAAGTACTTCATCAATGTTCAGTTGCTCAATCGGCCAACCAGATATACCAATAGATACATTAATGCAGCCAACAGGGTCAATGTAGCTTTCAGATATCCGCATCCGCAAGCGCTCTGCAAGCTGATACGCCCGTTTGACCTCAACTCTTGGCATGATCACAATAAATTCTTCTCCACCAGTACGAGCAACAACGTCGCTATCACGAGTTACATCTAACAAAATTTTAGCAAGCGACTGTAATACCACATCACCAATATCATGCCCAAACTCGTCGTTAACCCGCTTAAAGTGATCAATATCGATTGCCAAAACTGCAAACGGGCAGCGCTGTGCAATAAAATGACTTAACTGCGCATCAAAGCTTCTACGGTTGTGTAACCCTGTTAGTGAGTCTGTCTGTGCTTCTTGACGTAACAAACCAATTTTACTGTGTAATAAACCAACTCCCTTTAACATTGCTTTTCTAAGCTCATTACTTTCAAAATACCATGAGCGGATTAGCATTAACTCGCGTGTTGTGGTTGGCCTATCCAGCGTATTTGCGGTTTCAGCAAGTTGCCTCAATGGGCTCGCTATTTTTCTAGCTAATACCCAAATTAATATTAAAGTGATGACACCCACAGGCGCCGTTTTTATGAAGACTTGCCACATTAAATTATCAAGCGGTGCTAATGTGTCTTCAAGGGGTCGTTGTGCAATGACTCCCCAAGGAGCAACGGTTAAAGGAGCAAAGCCAGCCAACATTTCAACCCCTTTGCTATTACTTAATAGTTCAGTTCCGGCTTGCCCTTTCAAAACAGCCTTGATCACAGGGTTTTCAAAAACTTGCTCCCCTATCCTTTTTGTATCAGGGTGATAAAGCAAGCGATGATTCTCATCAACAACATATAAATATGAACCATCGCGATAATAGTGAACTTGTAAAAGCTGGTTTAGAATGCTTGTGCGCTTCAAATATAATGTACCGCCGACATAGCCAATGAATTCACCTTGCTTATCAAATAAAGGCTGAGAAATAAAAATCAGCAAATTTCCCGCCATCGAAATATACGGTTCGCTGATCATCGGGGTTCGATAAGAAAGCGCAGCTTTAGTCCCAAAACTATCAACTTTGCGATTTTTAAGTTTTAAGGATTGCGGTGATACCCCTAAGATATCACCTTGTTTATTAACAATAATGGTCGAGTTAAAACTGTTAGTTTGTAACCTCAATCGTTCTGCTTCAGCATTTATCAACCCTTGATTATTAAAGTCATTTTCAAGAATTTTACCTACATAAGCCAGTTGCTGCTGCGCCGCCAATAAAAAATTATCGGTAGCCGATACCAGTTTAGCTGCGTAAGCTTTGTGATTTTCAAGCGTTTTATCTATTAGTTGTTGCTTTTGAACTTGATAGCTCGAGTAATAACTGTTTAGAAAGGTGATTAGCGTTGCCGAAAACGCTAATAATAAAATTAAGCGGCGCAGATTTAAACCTGCCTTAAGACCATTAAGCACTGTAATTCTCACATCAAAGCCCAATGTCCATATCGGGTACATCTAATACATTTATACTAGCAATTTATCACTACAGCCTCTATAAAACTTTCGTCATAATTTGATTTAGCTCAATGATGATGCAATAAAATCAAAATTTATATTGACAAATAAACTTGCCCAAAAGGAATAATTTATTACAATAAAGAAAAAATATAGAAATTTTTCATGTTTAAACATAGTTCTGCGATCATCAATAAACTCCCTTCACACCGCCTGATGGCGTTAGATGTAATGCGCGGTTTGACTATTACCGCCATGATATTAGTGAATAACCCTGGCAGTTGGGGAGCGATGTATTGGCCTTTAAAGCATGCTGACTGGCATGGTTGGACACCTACCGATTTAATTTTTCCGTTTTTTATTTTTATTGTCGGCATGTCTATCACGCTATCAGTAAATAGCTTGCGTGCTAAAGGGATCAGTGATCAACACATACTAAAAGCAGGGGTTATTCGTACCATTAAACTCATTGCTCTCGGTTGGTTTTTAGCCTTGTTTTATTACAACTTTCGAGATCCTTCTTTTAGCTGGGTTGATGACAAGTTATTACAGCTGCGCGTGTTAGGTGTGCTGCAACGTATCGGTTTGGTCTATTTAGTAGCTCTGTGTTGTTATCTTTATTTATCACCTAAGAAAATAGCCATTACTTGCATCGCTCTTTTATTATTTTATGGTGCCGCCATGCTTTATATCCCGTATACCTTGCCAAACGGCGAGGTAGTGAGTGGTTTATGGTTACATGGCAATAACTTAAGTGCCTTCATAGACAATACCGTACTTGGTAGTCATCACCTGTATTATGCCAATGCTAAGCCACTGCCATTTGACCCTGAAGGACTGTTCTCAACACTGCCTGCCATTGCAAGTGCGCTAAGCGGCATATTGGCTGCGGTTTATTTAACTAAGCAACCCGACCTTAAAAAACAAGCCCGTACACTTATCTTACTGGGCACATTAGCCGTTATTGCTGGCTATGCGATTGCACTAATAACACCTATCAATAAAGCCTTATGGACGCCGAGCTATGTGCTACTCAGCTCAGGGCTTGCAGCGATTTTCTATGCACTGTGCAGTGCTATTTTAGATATTTATAAGCTGCGTAGTTGGGGCGCTCCGTTTATTGTATTTGGTGCGAATGCGATATTATTTTTTATGTTTGCGGGCGTGTTTGCACGGCTATTAATTATGATCCCGCTCGGCGATAGCAGTTTAAAAGGCAGTATTTATGGCTTAATACAATTAGTGATCAGTAATGATCACCTCGCTTCATTTAGCTTTTCACTGCTGTTTTTAATGGTGTCTTATGGTGTGATGTACGGCTGCTACCGCAAAGGCATTTTTTGGAAAGTGTAAGCTTTAAAAAATAGATGAGCCAGTCAGCAACTGGCTCATCAAATTAGCAATTAAGCCTGTTTTATTGCATGGCTTTGCTTATCGAGTAGATACAAAATTGACTGATAACTAATGCCACTGTGTTCAGTTAAACCAATTTCGCAACTACGGCTATTAGACACGCCGCGATTACAGTTCTTTGGTACCTGTTGTTTAAGGGTTTTTAACGCATTGCCATTGAGTTCTGGCAAGTTAAAGCCCTTATCACCTGCAAAACCACAACACTCAATATCAGCTGGAATAATCACCTCATTACTACATGCCTTGGCAAGTGATACTAGGCTTTGCTCTTTACCTAATCGCTTAGAACTACAAGTAACATGGAGCATCACCGGCTCTTGCACGGGGGTTACCTGCAAATTAGGCAGTAAATGTTGGGCTGCAAAATCAGCACTTTCATAAATTGTGAGTGCCGTATTTTGCGCGGTATTAAGAGTAGTAAGTGCACAAGGGCTGGCATCAAAAACAATGGGATATTGGCCATTATTTGAAAGCGCCTCGAGCTCAGTAAGTAACTGCTTACTTTTATTTTTAAACTCTTCATTAAAGCCTTTACTAGCAAATGGCATACCGCAACAAAGTGAATCTACTTGTTGCGGAAGTAGCACTTCATAGCCTGCTTTGGCAGCGAGTGAATAGATAACATCTAGCAGTGGGCGCTTATCATCCGCAAACTTATCGGGGGCAAAAATCCGGCTGGCGCAGCTTGGCATATACACCAACTTTTTCGTTTGTTGGAGCTGCTTGAATTGCTTATTAATTGGTTGCTCAGCTCTTGGCCATGCCGAGTAATAAAGCGGTGTACCAAGCAACTTATTGGCAGGCTTGCTTAGGCTTCTTAGGTTACTGCTGCCGATTGCTTTTTCGAGCACCTGCATCACAGTTAAACCAAACCGTGCACCCTTAGCAACAACCGCAAAATGCTTGCTAGCAAAACGTGATAATGATCGCGCAACTTTGTTCGATGAGGCTTGCTCTGCTCTGAGCGATTTTATAAATTCGCCCGTGTTTATTCCCACCGGGCATTTAAGGCCACAATGTCCGTTGCCGCGCATGAATCTATACCTAAGTATTTAAAGTCGGCCTCGATAACACTGAGCTTTTGATTTAACTTCTGCTTGCTTGCTAAATCTTCGGTTGTTAGCAATTGATTGTGTAACTCGGTGCGGTGTCGCCATAAAGTAATACGCTGCCTCGGTGTTAAGCTAAGCCCTTTTGACGGGCAAACAACTTCGCAAAAACCACATTCAATACAGGTATCGATAATATCATCACTTTTTGGCATGACTTTTAAATGCTGAGTGTGAGCATTTTTGTCGTGATTTATAATAACCCCAGGGTTAAGAATATTTTGTTTATCGAATAATGCTTTAAGCGCAACCATCACCGCAAAGCCATCGTCTCCCCATTCGGTGGCAACAAACGGTGCCATGTTACGCCCAGTACCATGCTCAGCTTTTAATGACCCTTTTAGTTCAACCGCCACTAAGTTCGCCACATCAGCCATAAATTGCTCGTATCGGCTTACTTGCTCTGGTGTATCGAAAGCTTGGGTGAATACAAAATGCAGATTTCCGGCAAGGGCATGCCCAAAAATAATGGCTTCATCATAACCATATTTGATAAATAATTGATGCAGCGCATTTACGCCCTCAGCTAATTTATCAAGAGCAAAGGCAACATCTTCAATAATCACAGTAGTGCCAGTTTCGCGCACTGCGCCAACAGCAGGAAAGGTGCCTTTGCGGATATTCCAAAGTGCCGCATTACGGGCGCTGTCTGCTGAAAACTCAATCGCTGCCAGTTGGCTTTGCTTAAACTCAGCAAGAAGTTGTTCGGTGACCTTAGTGAGCACATCGAGAGCCTGTGCATTTTCAGCTCTTAACTCAATTAACAGTGCCGCTGATTGCTCTGGGTAGCTGGCCACTTCTTTTGGCATTATGGCGTGTTCAGATACCGACATCAGGGCACGTTTATCTAGCAGCTCAACGGCCGCAACATCAACTTCACTCAGCCTTTGTACCAGCTCACACACCTTGCTGATATCGTCAAAAATAAAGAAACCTGTGTGTTTGTACTTATGCTCAACCACGGTGTGGTAAGTGATATCGGCGATAAAAGCTAAGGTGCCTTCAGAGCCGATAATTAAGTGCTTAATGATTTCGATTGGATCAGAAAAATCCAGCAGTGCATTTAAACCATAACCCGTGGTATTTTTTAAACGGTATTTATGGGCGATGCGCTCACTCAAATCGGGGTTTTGCTTTACCCTATCAACAAGGCTCATTAGCTCATCAACCCAAAGACTATGGCTTTGTAAAAAGGCATTACAGCTTTGGCTATCAGCCGTATCTAGCACAGTGCCATCGGCAAAAATGAGGGTCATATCTTTTACTGTGTGGTAGCTGTTTTGCGCCACCCCACAACACATACCCGATGAATTATTTGCCGCCATTCCGGCTATTTTGCAGCTATTAATTGAAGCGGGATCAGGGCCAATTTTTTTACCAAACGGGGCTAATACTTGATTTACTCGAGCACCAATGATCGACGGTTGTAAACGGATTGCCTCGGCGTCATCAATAATCTCAAACTTGCTCCAACTATCGCACAATAAAACTAATACCGAATCGGTAATTGCTTGCCCAGATAAACTCGTGCCAGCGGCGCGAAAAGTAATGGGAACCTGTTGCTCGTTGGCAGCAATGATCACTTGCCGTGCTTGATTTTGATTGCTCACTAATACAATTAATTCAGGGATTAATCGATAAAAGCTGGCGTCTGTCCCGTACGCATAACGGCGCGAGTAATCTTCTATTAATGCAGACTCTGGTAAAAAAGGTTTAATTTGCTGTTTAAATGCGTGCAATCGAGTAAAAGCCATCTCGCCCCCAGGCTTGTCATATTTACGCTGATGAATATGGAATATATTATTACTTTAAATTGTACTAAAAAGCGACCCATTAAATTGATAAATTATCAACTTGCCACGCTTTTCATCAGTATAAAGGTTTGGTTACTTAAGCTTGTTAGCCCTATTTAGTGATCTAACTTAGCTTTTTGCAGTCGGACTCAAAAACCGCTAGGGTAGCAAAAAAATACTGTATTTATATTTAAAAACCCATTAACATCAAGAATAATTTATTCTAAAAACTAAATAAGCGTTTTGCTTTGGAGCTTGCTGTGTTAAATAAGTTTGCACTATCGTCACTGGTTATCGGATTAGGATGTTTCATGCCATTACAATCATCATTTGCTGAGTCTGCATTAACTTTAAAACAACAGTTAGGGCAAAAGCTCATGCTTGACCTACGTTATTACTGCGAGCAAGACCCGGGTGAGCAAAAATGCCGTACACCGGTGACAGAGCTGCCGGCCGATTTAGCGAATATCATCACTAAACATAACATTGGTGGGGTGATCTTATTTGCAGAAAATATCGATACTGTGCCGCAAGTGATCAAACTTAACAATGACCTACAAAAAGCCGCTGCTAAGTCAGAGTTAGGCTTACCACTGTTTATTTCGATAGACCAAGAGGGCGGCCGAGTTGCCCGTATTCCTCGTGATGTAGGTACATCGTTTACCGGTAACATGTCGATTGGCGCGACCTATAAAGAACATGGTACCCACTTCGCGACTGAGTCTGCCCGCATTATTGCCGACGAGCTATTAGCACTGGGTGTTAATGTTAACTATGCACCCACGGTTGATGTAAACATGAACCCAGATAACCCCGTTATTAACGTGCGCTCTTACGGTGAAGATCCGCAATTGGTTGCAAAACTAGGTGGTGCCCAAGTAGCTGGGTTTGAAAACAACGGCGTTATTTCATCGTTAAAGCACTTTCCGGGGCATGGCGATACCAATGTAGATAGCCACACAGGTCTGCCAAAAGTAATGCATGATAAAGAAACCATTTGGCTGCAAGACTTACCACCTTTTAAAGAAATTATTAAAAACCAACAACCGGGTATGATCATGACTGCACATATCCAATACCCCGCCCTCGACGACAGCACGTTTGTCAGTAAAGAAGGCAAAACCATGATCAAGCCTGCAACGATGTCGCGCAAAATCATCACCGACTTATTACGTGACGAACTTGGTTATCAAGGTGTGGTGATCACAGATGCTCTTGATATGGCGGGGATCAGCCACTTTTTTGAACCAATTGAAGCGGTCGTAAATACCTTTGCAGCGGGTGTTGATATTGCTCTGATGCCAATCGAAATCAGAAGCCCTAAAGACTTAGCTGTGCTTGAAGCCCTGATTGAGCGATTAGAACAAGAAGTACAACGCGGCACGTTAAATGCCAACGAAATAAGTGCTTCTGCTACACGCATTTTAAAACTTAAAGAAAAGTTTAAGCTCACTTCGTTGCTTGATGACAAAGCAGCCATCAAAAAAGCGCAGCTTTTACTCGGTGATCAAAGCCATAGAAAAGTAGAAGCCGAATTAGCATTAGCTGCTATCACTGAAGTGAAAAACGAGAAAAACACCTTACCGCTTAGCATTAAATCGAACAGCAAAGTGCATATTATTATGCCAGATACCCGTAAATGCTATGCTCTGCAGCAGGCGTTAATTGACACCACCGATAAGTTAATCAGCTTTAGCTGCACAAGTTTGCAAGGTTATGAGCCGCTTGCAACATTAAAAGAAATTAACGAAGCGGATATAATCATTGCCGCCAATGCGTCACCAAAACAAAGTGCTGTTGAAGTCGGCGGGATGGATGACTTAGCTGACAACCCGGAGTTTGCAATTGCTAAAGCCGACCAATCTGCGGCATTAGAGTCATTGCTAAAACAAGCAAAATTAGCCCATAAGAAGACTATATTTGTAAGCTTACGTGCCCCTTACGATATTGCCCAATTCGGGAAATTTAGCGACGCTGTACTTGCTACTTATGCTTACAATATTGATGTAGATACTGATGAGAAAATTGCAGGGCCAGCTTTCACAGCACTGGCAAAAGTATTACTAGGAAAAGCTCCTGCAAAAGGACAGCTACCCGTTACTATTAATGATCTGAACTGAGTGTTATTGTAAAACTATCAGTTAAGCATTTGGTAAGGATCGGTATATGCAAAAAAATGCATCATTAACCACTCCCGCAGCTATACGAAAAATGGTTCGCGCAGGAGATTACAGTGGTAATACATCGGGCTTTGCACCGGGCTTTGTGCAGGCTAATTTAGTCATTTTACCCAAACAGTACGCGTTTGATTTTTTGCAGTTTAGTCAAGCAAACCCAAAATCGTGCCCAATTATTGCCTCTAGTCGCTTACCGGGCGTTGCCGATATGCCAAGTGTTGGTGAAGACATTGATATTCGTAGCGATTTACCTCGTTACCGCGTCTTCAAACATGGCCAAATGGTTGAAGAAGTAACCGATATTACCCGTCACTGGCGCGACGATTTAGTCACCTTTTTAATTGGTTGCTCGTTCTCATTTGAAGAAGCGCTGATTGCCGCAGGTCTTGAAATCAGAAACATCAGCGAGCAAAAGAATGTGCCTATGTATGTGACTAATATGGCGTGCCAGAGTGCGGGAATTTTCCACGCCAATATGGTTGTGAGTATGCGCCCGATGAAACCTGCCGATGCCATTCGTGCTATCCAAATTTGCAGCCGCTTTCCAAATGTACATGGTGCGCCAGTGCATTTTGGCGACCCTGCTGCAATTGGCATAAAAGATATTAACAAACCTGAGTTTGGCGATGCGGTGACCATTAAAGAAGGCGAAGTGCCCGTATTTTGGGCTTGTGGTGTTACTCCACAAGTCGCGATTGCCAACGCGGCTCCTGATTTTTGTATCACGCATAGTCCAGGACACATGCTGATCACTGATATTCCAAATAGTAAAATGGCAGCGTTATAAATGACGATGAAATTAAACTGCGACCTTGGCGAAAGCTTCGGTATGTGGAAAATGGGCTTAGACGAGCAAGTTATGCCACATATTGATATGGCAAACATTGCTTGTGGCTTTCATGCTGGCGATGCCGATGTGATGGCAAACACCCTAGCCCTAGCCAAGCAGCACAAAGTAATGGTTGGCGCGCACCCAAGTTACCCAGATAAGCAAGGTTTTGGTCGCCGCTCAATGGTTATGAGCGAAAAAGAGCTGACCAATTGCCTGCATTATCAAATTGCTGCAATTGACGGTATGGCTGCAGTGCATGGTTTAACGCTCGAATACGTTAAGCCACATGGCGCACTGTATAACGACATGATGAGTGACGAGCAAACGCTGAATATTGTCATGCGCGCAGTGGCAAGTTATGCAAAACCATTAAAATTAATGATTTTAGCTACCAACCAAGCTGCCAAACACAAAGTACAAGCCAACGATCTGCAACTAGAACTCATTTTAGAAGCGTTTGCCGACCGTCAATACACAGACGAAGGTAAGCTTGTTTCACGTTCTTTAGCGGGCAGTGTACACGACAAACAGGCGCTAATAGCGCAGGTTAAACAGTTAATTGAACATGGCACAGTTACAACGCGAAGTGGCCAGCAGCTGGCACTCAATGCCGACAGCCTATGTGTACACGGCGATAATGAAGCAGGTATTGCGCTCATTCAAGAGATCAAAGCACTATGTCAGCAAGCCTAAGCGACGCAGCGCTCAGCCAACACATTGAAACCATGATGGTTGAACAAAACCCACGTGGTATGCAGCATTTATACGCAAAACAACTAACGGGGACGTATTTACGCGCAGCAAAATACCTTTATAAAGCACAAGGTACTGTGTTGATAGGTACCGGCTTTGCGGTCAACAATACCTTCGAGACTGATGGTCCGGTTGGTGCAATTGCACTTTACAAGGTACTCGAAAAGCTTGGTAAACAGCCTATTTTGGTTACTGGCAACCCCCTTTACAGTGCCCTGAAAAATGACTTTAACTGTTTTGAGCTGCCAATTAATAGCATTGATAATGCGCACACTTTTAGCATTAAAGCCCTTGAGCAGCTAAAACCTGAGTGTGTTTTATCAATAGAACGCCCGGGGCTTAACGAGCATCAGCGTTATTATAATATGCGCGGTATTGATATTTCGGAGCATTGCGGCTGCTTTGATTTTTTTGTGACAGAAGCACCTTGCCCCACCATAGCGATTGGTGATGGCGGTAACGAAATAGGCATGGGTAACCTTGCACAGCATATGCAAGCGCTAAACATCACTCCTTGTTTAACAACCTGTGATGAGCTGTTACTCGCCGATGTATCTAACTGGGCAGCATACGGGCTCATTGCCTTTTTAAGTCGCTGGCATAACACTGATTTGTTGGCTGATATTGAGCCACTCAACATTTTACATTACCTAAGTGAGCGCGGTAGTGTCGATGGCGTCACCCATAAAAATGAGCTCACCGAAGACGGCCTGCATGCAATGCATGGTCAACAATTAATAACTCGGCTTCGCCAAATTGGCGGCTTTACGACAGAGAATGAGGTTTAACAATGGGCACGGTATACCTAAACGGTGAATACCTTGGCGCTGATGAAGCAAAGATTTCACCCATGGATCGCGGCTTCTTATTTGGCGATGGCATCTATGAAGTGATCCCATCATACCAAGGCAAAATGCTTGGCTTTGGCGCACATATTGAGCGTATGAATAACGGTTTAAACGAACTTGAAATTAAGCTCGATTACAGTGCCGATACGTGGCGTAAAATCTGTAATGATTTATGCGAGAAAAACCAAGGTGATAATCTAGGGATTTATTTGCACGTTAGCCGCGGCGCCGACACTAAACGAGCCCACGGCTACCCAACTAATATTACCCCGACCGTATTTGCATTTGCTTTTGAAATTCCGGCAGAGCCAAAAAGCGATATCGACAATGCAACAACTTACACCGTATCACTTGAGCAAGACCGTCGCTGGCAACGTTGCCATATTAAATCAACGGCACTGCTTGGCAACGTGATACATTACCAGCACGGTGCAGCAGCGGGCAACAAAGAAACCATTCTTTTTAACCGCTTAGAAGAAATAACCGAAGCTAGTTCAAGTAACGTGTTTATTGTTAAAGATGCTGTGATCAGTACGCCACCACTTGATAACCAAATTTTACCGGGGATCACCCGCTGGTTAATCCTCAATATTCTTCACAGTTACAGTAACTTTAAAGTGCAAGAGCGCATTATTAGTAAAGACGAGTTACTTGATGCCGACGAAGTATGGATCACTAGCGCCACTAAAGAAGTTGGCCCAGTTGTAAAAGTAAATGGCAAGTTAGTTGGCGATGGTAAGCCTGGTGCAGTTTGGCAACAAGTGCAAAGCTTGTTTACCAAGCATAAGTTTGATTACTAATTTAATCGCTCTCAAAAACAAACGCCTACTGCAAGTAGGCGTTTTTGTTTTAGCTTTTATTTGCTTTATAAGGCCAAGCTTGCAAGATGGTTGTCACTGGTTTCTGAATATAGTTGCTTACCATCGTAAGCCACACTCAGAACCGACGTTCGCTGGCGCTGTTGTTTAGCTTCGTATTCAGCGATTAGTTCACCATCTGCAACGCGATATAAACGCATCTTCATTTTTGGCGAGCCCGTTAATAGCCATTTATCTTGATTAATAAATTGCGATGCAGTGAACTCAATAAAGTTAGAATATGAAGCCACTTCTGATAACTCTTTTTTATTGGCTAAATCAAAGAATACACGATCATCAACCGAGTCAATTGCAAAGCCCAAGCTTGCTGTTTTATTTAAAGTAACGTGATTCACTCTAGTCGCTAAACGCTCTTCAAAGCGAGTGCTGCCATCACTTGTTGACCAAAGCTTAACGTACTTGTCGCTTGAGCCGGTAAACGCCCACTGCCCATCAGCCGATAACGCCACGCTATTAATATCTAAGCGATGAATATCAAAACGCTTAGTATCACCTGTGCGAGTATTTATTACCTCAGCCTTGCCGCTACGATAAGCGATAACCAAGGTATCGCCTACGGCTGAAATAGCGATGTCTCTTGCGATTTCTTGCCCGGTGAGCCAAGTACCAATACTACGCCCAGTGCGAGTATCGTATAAAGTCACCGATAATCGATTTGAAATGAAAAAACGAGATTTGTTAGCGCTAAAGCCCACAAGCTCAACATGTTCAGCGCCCTGCCCTGTTATACAATCGTATAGACGCGCTTTTAACTGATTATCCCAAACGCACACCTCAGATTGGGTTGCCACTAACGCGTGACTAGCATCCTCGGTTAGTGCCGTGGCACTTAGTAACTCATTGCCATGGGCAAACTCACTACTAGCAGGGGCAGTAAACACCTCACCTCCCCCACAGCCCAAAAGGCTCAGTGCAAATACACAGCACAGAGGTTTAAACAGTTTCGACGTCATGATTATTCTCAATTTTATAATTATTTTTGTATTGGCGCAGTGTAATGAAAATAAGCGGAAGTTGGTAGGGGAACTAGCTGTCAGCTTTCAGCCGTCAGCCATCAGTTTTTGTAGGCGTGAAATTTATTTCGCGCGAAGCGCTGGCAGTTGTGCGGTGCAGCGGCGCGCCATGCGAGCATGGCGCTTACTCGAAACGATTATTGGTCTGTTCTGCTCACGATTTCGTAGCCTTTGGCTTCATAATCATTGATGCATTTTTGAAATTTATTTTGAAGTTTTATTTCATCAAAAAAGCCTAGTGAGTATGCATCACACTTTACTTTCATATGTTCACTGTTTTCCAAAACCGCATTTAGTTTGAGCTCAGCAAAACCAAATTTATAGGCTAATTCTGTGAACTGTGAATACAGAACCAAAAGCAGTACAGCAAGAAGGGTAAGCGTTAGTGTATTTTTCATTTTTATTTCCTTTAAAAGTGTTGGTAAAAAGACTGGAGCAATTATCGAACCAACAATATAACCTCATATAAATCAATAAAATGGATTATTCACGCAAAAGCATAGTTGATATTTCCACCAATAAATAGTGAAAAAGACAACTATTTCCTAAAATAAATACAACCGTATTGTGATGTGTGTTTTTAAGGTGCGAAGTACGAGATTCGAGATGCGAAGTATGAGATTCGAGGTGCGAAATGCGAGGACCGAGATGTGAGGTAGGAGGTGCTTTAGCGCCGAACAACAACTTCCTAATCACAGCTTAAGATTACCCTACAATTTTCTTGTAGGCGTGAAATTTATTTCGCGCGAAGAGCCGGTAGGTATGCGATGTTACTGGCGTGCCATGTGAGCATAGCGCAAAGAAGAGTTAAGAGTTACGCGGCATAAAGCTACATAAGCTAGGCCCTGTTTCCTAGAGCCTAGCGCCTGTTAACTTTCAATCTGATAGCTGACGGCTGAAAGTTTACAGCTCACTTTCCCTCGCTCACTCCCCTCACCCATGCGTAAAACAAAACACATTAAGTTTGTTACCGTCTAAGTCTCTAAAGTATCCCGCATAAAAGCCGGGCATTTCGCGTGGGCCGGGGGCACCTTCATCTGTGCCACCTAGTTCTATGGCTTTTTTATAAAAGGCATCTACTTGGGCTGGGGTGTCGACTGCCAGAGCAATCATAGTGCCGTTACCTACTGTGGCTTTTTCATCGTTATAAGGTTTGGTAACCGCAAAACCGGGCTTATCTTGGCCTGTGCTCCATGCCACAAAGCGGTCAGTTTCTAAAAAGCGCTCGGCGCTTAGAGTGGCGAACAATTCATCGTAATACTTTACTGCTTTAGCTAGGTTGTTAGTGCCTAACATGATGTAACCTATCATTGTGTGCTCCTTACGTTTAAAAGTGTCTGTACTCAACATAAAAGGGAAATGACCATCTGTCTATTGATTTCTCCATTCATCGCAATGGACTATATTTCTGATGGTTGTTACTTTATAACAGGTTAACACGCCCTAATTTCTGCTCACTAACAAGGAAATAAAATGAAGTTTAAAACGTCTTTAGCACTGCTTGCAGCAGCCAGCTTTTACAGCCATGCAGGAGCTAGCAATACCTTTCAACTTGAAAATGTTTTTGATCTTGAATACGCCAACCAAATAGAAATGACAAAAAATGGCGATACAATTTACTTTGTGCGTAATCGCATGGATATTAAAAGCGACCGTAAAGTCAGTAATATTTGGTCAGTAAACCCAGATGGTAAAACCATGCTACCGCTAACGTCTGGCGTGCATATGGATTACTCTCCGGTATTGTCACCAGATGAAACTCGTTTAGCGTTTATTTCTACCCGAGATGGTAGCAGCCAAATCTATGTAAAATGGTTAAAAACCGGTAACGTAGCAAAAATTAGTAACCTAACGCAAAGCCCTGGCGGATTAACTTGGACGCCAGATGGCAAACAATTGGTGTTTAGCCAGTTTGTGCCAGCAAAATCAGCAAGCCCAGTGTCTTTACCGGGCAAGCCTGAAGGCGCTAAGTGGGCAGAGCCAGCTAAATATATTGACGATACCTATTACCGTGCCGATGGCGGTGGCTACTCTGAAAAAGGTTATCGTCACTTTTTTATCATCAGTGCAACGGGCGGCAATGCACGTCAATTAAGTTCTGGTGATTTTGATCATGGTGGTGCTATTAGCTTTAACGAACAAGGCGATGCGTTTTATTTTTCGGCTAATCGCTATGAAGACAATGAATTACACCCAACTGAATCTGAAATCTATAAACTTAGCTTAGCGGATCGTTCAATTACCCAAATAACAGACCGTAAAGGCCCAGATTCACGCCCTAAAGTCTCGCCAAATGGTCGTTACCTTGCATACACAGGCTACGACGACAAAAAAACTAACTATGAAAATAACGACATTTATTTACTTGATTTAAAATCAGGCAAAACCTCAGTACTCACTGCTGATTTAGACCGTAGTGTCGAAAGCATTAAATGGGATGATAGCGGCAGAGGTCTTTATTTTAGCTACGATAGTGAAGGTAAAACTCACCTAGCTTACCAGCCGCGTAGTGGTAAACATAAGGTGATTACCTCAGAGATTGGTAGTGTCGCCTTTGGTCGCCCATATTCAGGTGGTGACTTTGATGTGAGCGAAGATGGTGAAGTTGCATTCACACTTGCAGATACCCAGCGTCCAGCTGATGTAGCATTAATTAAGCGTGGTAAAACCGCACGTTTAACGCAATTAAACGAAGATGCGCTGGGCGACAAAGAGCTGGCTAAGGTTGAAGAAATTTGGGTTAAATCAAGCCACGATGGCTTGGCTATTCAAGGTTGGATTGCTTACCCGCCGGGCTTTGATAAAAACAAAAAGTATCCACTTGTTTTAGAGATCCACGGCGGTCCTGTTGCAAACTACGGCCCTCACTTTAGCCCTGAAGTACAATTATACGCAGCCAAAGGTAATGTTGTACTGTATATGAACCCACGCGGCAGTGACTCATACGGTAAAGAGTTTGCGCAAACAATTCATCATAACTACCCAAGTAATGACTTTGATGACTTGATGACAGGTGTTGATGCTGTCATCAATAAGGGCTTTATTGATGAGAGTAAGTTGTTTGTCACCGGCGGTTCAGGTGGCGGTGTTTTAACTGCATGGATTGTAGGTCATACAGACCGCTTTGCAGCCGCTGTTGTTGCTAAACCTGTAATCAATTGGATCAGCTTTGTACTAACTGCTGATTTCTACCCTTTCTTTGCTGACTATTGGTTCCCAGGTAAACCATGGGACAATATTGAGCATTATATGAAGCGCTCTCCAATTAGCTATGTGGGCAATGTAAAAACACCCACTATGCTGTTAACTGGTGAATCAGACTATCGCACGCCGATTTCTGAAACCGAGCAATTTTACCAAGCGTTAAAGCTTCAAGGCGTTGATACAGCGATGGTGCGTATTCCTAATGCCTCACATGGTATTACCGCGCGCCCATCAAACCTGATGACCAAAGTCGCCTATATTCAATGGTGGTTTGATAAACATAGTAAGTAGTTGCGGGTTGCGAGCAATAGTTTAGGTGCGGCTTTATGCCGCGCCATATATAAACCATAACGCGGGATAAACCCGCTGCTATTTTCTAACTTTTGAATTTCAATCTGATAGCTGACGGCTGAAAGCTGACAGCTCTCTTTTCTGTAAACCCCCTTTACAGTCAAAATGTGAGTAACTCCTTACATACACCTCTCAAATATCGGACATTAATCCAAAAGCAGTTAGTAAAAAATCGGTTTATAGCCAAAATCAGTAACTTGAGTTAGTAAAAAACCGGTTTGCGCCGCTAAAAACCTAGCTTCAGTTAGTAAAATTTTGGTTTGTAAGGGTGTTGAGTTGGTAAAAAATCGGTTTATGGCTTGAGTGAGTTAATAAAAAATCGGTTTGTAAATCACAAGATTCTACAAAACAACATTAAATTGCCATTTATATGAGCCAATTTTAACCATTCTATAGGCTGTAATAAGGCAATAGGCCCTAAATTAAGACTTATACGGCGGAGGTAGTTAAATACTGATCTAAAATTCTAACGCTGGTAAATGCGTGATCTGTATTTTTATAAAGCTAGTAAATGGCTGATCCAAGACTTGGTTAAAGAGTGATCCGAACTACGAGATACGAGATACGAGGTGCGAGTCTGATGGCTGACGGCTGAAAGCTAGCAGCTTCAAATGAAAAAGGGCCCGAAGGCCCTAACAACATTATTGAATAGCTATAAAGGAAATTACAACTTGGTTAGAACTGGTTCATGGTATTTGCTTCACCACCGGCTTTAAGCGCATTATCACCAGAAAAGTACTCTTTATGAGTATCACCAATGTTTGAACCTGCTAGGTCTTGGTGTTTCACTGATGCTTGCTCACGGCGGATTTCTTGACGTTGTACGTCGCGAACATACGCCAGCATTCCTAGGTCGCCGAAATAGCCTTCTGATAGAATATCAGTGCTTAGCGCCGCTGTATGGTAAGTTGGTAGCGTGATTAGGTGATGGAAGATACCCGCTTCACGTGCACCATCTTTTTGGAAGTTTTGTACAAGTACGTCTGCTGCCGCAGCAAGCTCTGTGTCATCCATTTCTGGCGCCATTAATGCCTTATTGTCATCAATGCTTGGGTAAGCAGATAGGTCTTTACCTTGTTCTTGCCATTCAGCATAAACTTGCTCACGGAATTTAAGTGTCCAGTTGAACGATGGTGAGTTGTTGTATACCAGCTTAGCATTGGGTACTTGCTCTTTAACGCGGTTAACAAGCTCAGCGATTTGTTTAACGTTTGGCTTTTCTGTTTCAATCCACAGTAAGTCTGCGCCAGATTGTAAGCTAGTTACACAATCAAGAACTACGCGGTCTTTCTCTGTACCTTCACGGAACTGGTATAAACCATTATCTAAACGTGTTGGTTTGCAAAGCTGACCATTCAGCTTCATTGCAGTGTCGCCTTCGTTTAAGTCATCCACACTGTTTACTGGTGTTGTTTCAAGGAACGACGTGTATTGGCTAGCAAGGTCGCCAGGAGTTTTAGATACTGGCACTTTTTGAGTAAGGCTTGCACCTAATGAGTCAGTACGAGCAACGATAATACCGTTATCAATGCCAAGCTCTAAGAATGCGTAACGAACCGCGTTAATTTTTGCTAGGAAATCTTCATGCGGTACAGTTACTTTACCAGCTTGGTGACCACATTGTTTTGCGTCAGATACTTGGTTCTCGATTTGGATAGCACATGCACCCGCTTCAATCATCTTTTTAGCAAGTAGGTAAGTTGCTTCTTCGTTACCGAAACCCGCATCGATATCAGCAATAATTGGCACAACATGGCTTTCGAAGTTATCGATTTTATTTAGCACTGCTTGAACGTCACCGCCGTTTGCTTTCGCTTCGTCTAGGTCTTTGTAAAGGTGGTCAAGCTCACGTGCATCAGCTTGCTTTAAGAAAGTGTAGATTTCTTCGATTAGCGCTGGAACAGATGTTTTTTCATGCATACTTTGGTCAGGTAATGGACCAAACTCAGAGCGAAGTGCCGCAACCATCCAGCCACTTAGGTATACATAGCTGCGTTTAGTTGTTTTGTTATGACGTTTAATTGCCATCATCATTTGCTGTGCAGTAAAACCATGCCAACAACCTAATGATTGTGTGTATTGGCTGTGGTCAGCATCATAAGCAGCCATGTCTGCACGCATAATGTCTGCAGTATATTGAGCAATGTCTAGACCCGTACGAAAACGGTTTTGTAAACGCATACGGCTTGCGTATTCTGGGTTGATTGACTGCCACGTTTTGCCTTGTGATTGACATAAAGTAGCTAAGTTATCGGTTTCGCGTTGATATGTTGTCATAATAAAAATCCTTCGAACGGGTTATCTATTTTTTGTTAGTGAGAGTGGCTACTTGGCGTTTGCTTCGTAACGCTTAATTCAACATTAGGCGGATTTTTGGAATTTAGTAAATTTATAGTTGTTATTACCACTATATTTTTAGTGAATGGTAAATAGCCTGCTTATTAGCCTTTTTTACGATATGGTTGAACCATGAATGATCAATTTAAGCTCGTTTAAAGGACATTATTATGACCACTCTCTCACTTAACGGTTTAAGCGTTGATCAACAACTTGCACAGTTTGTTGAACAGCAACTTTTACCAGGAACAGGCATTAGCACAGACACTTTTTGGCAAGGTTTTGCTGATATCGTCAATGAACTAACGCCAATCAATCGTGCGCTTTTAGAAAAACGCGAACAACTACAAGCTAAGATTGATGACTACCATAAGCAGCAGCCGGTATGGGATGCTGCTAACTATCAAGCATTCCTTGAAGACATTGGCTACCTTGTTCCTGAGCCAGCTAGTTTCAGCATAGAAACAGAGCAAGTAGAGCCTGAAATCGCAAACACAGCTGGGCCACAGCTTGTTGTGCCAGTGAGTAATGCACGCTTTGCCTTAAACGCCGCAAATGCGCGCTGGGGCTCACTGTATGATGCGCTATACGGCACAGATGTATTAAGTGAAGACGACGGCGCTGAGAAAGGCTCTACATACAACCCTGTGCGTGGCTTTAAAGTCATGGCTTATGCCCGCCAGTTCCTTGATAAAGCACTGCCTTTAGCAAACGGCTCACACATCGAAAGCACCAGCTATGCAGTGGTTAATAATGAGCTTTTAATCACATTACGTGATAGTAGTCAGGTTCGCCTAGCAAACCCTGAACAACTTATTGGTTACCAAGGTGAAGCGCAAAATCCAAGCGCTATCTTATTGAAAAATAATGGCTTACATATTGAGCTACAAATAGACCATCATCACCCAATAGGCCAAGCAGATAAAGCAGGCCTTAAAGATGTACTACTAGAAGCAGCCCTTACAACGATTATGGACTGTGAAGATTCCGTTGCTGCCGTTGATGCCGAAGACAAAGTAAACGTCTATCAAAACTGGCTTGGTTTAATGCAAGGAAACCTAGTAGAAGCATTTAACAAAGAAGGTAAAACCATTGAACGCCGTTTAGCAGAAGATCGCCAATATCAAGGTGTAAATGGCGAAACAATCACGCTAAAAGGTCGTAGCATGATGTTTGTGCGTAATGTTGGCCACTTAATGACTAATCCAGCTATCCAAGATAGTGAGGGCAATGACGTGTTTGAAGGCATTATGGATGCCATTATCACTAGCACCGCTGCACTTCATGACTTAAAAGCTACAGGTAGCCTTAAAAATTCAACGGCTAATAGTATTAATATTGTTAAGCCAAAAATGCATGGTCCAGAAGAAGTTGCCTTCACTAATACCCTGTTTACCCGCGTTGAGCAGCTGTTAGGCTTGCCTGCAAACACCATTAAAATGGGTATTATGGATGAAGAGCGTCGTACTTCAGCTAACTTAAAAGCCTGTATTTTCGAAGCTAAAAAGCGTGTTGTATTCATCAATACCGGCTTCTTAGACCGCACTGGTGACGAAATTCATACTTCAATGCAAGCAGGTGTAGTACTGCCAAAAGGCGCTATTAAGCTTGAACCTTGGATCAGCGCATACGAAGATCGCAACGTAGATATTGGTCTTGCAACTGGCCTTAGTGGTAAAGCACAGATTGGTAAGGGTATGTGGCCAATGCCAGATAAAATGGCGTTAATGATGGAACAAAAAAGTGGTCACCCGAAAAGTGGTGCAAATACCGCTTGGGTGCCCTCTCCTACTGCTGCAACCCTACATGCAATGCATTATCACGATATTGATGTATTTGCCTGCCAAAAAGCGCTTATGGACCGCAAAGAAGCAAGCCTTACTAGCTTACTCACTCCACCGCTTATGAAAGATGCCAGCAGCTTAAGCAAAGAAGATATTCAAGCCGAACTTGATAACAACGCTCAGGGTATTTTAGGTTATGTTGTGCGTTGGATTGACCAAGGTATTGGTTGCTCAAAAGTACCAGACATCAACCATGTCGGTTTAATGGAAGACCGTGCCACACTGCGTATTTCAAGCCAGCACATGGCCAACTGGCTGTATCATGGCGTTTGTTCTGAAGAGCAAATTAGAAAAACCATGGCACGTATGGCGAAAGTTGTTGATGGTCAAAATGAAGGTGATCCGGCCTACAATAATATGGCTGATTCAGCCGAAACTTTAGCACAAAGTGTTGCTTATCAAGCAGCTTTAGCCCTTGTATTAGAGGGAGTTAAACAACCTAGTGGCTATACTGAACCATTATTGCATGCGTTCCGTATAAAGTATAAATCGTTAAATTAGCCACTACACAACTCCCCTTCGAGTTTCATGTGTCGTTCATAGCAGCCCAAGGGCTGCTTTTTTTTGCTAATATCAACTGATACCAATCCGCAATAATACTTAATTATTTTGAGGGATTAAACCTGTCGCTACCTGCGTTAAAAATTTCTGATTTAGAACAACTAAATAACGAAACTTTTGCCTTGTTATCAACGAGGTTTTATTGCCTCAAAATAGACCACTAAATTAAGCGTATTGGTATAAACTCATAACGACAGTGAATAGCCACCATTCATGGCATAATGAAAATCTATTAAAAAAGGGGCATTTGTTACCAAATGCCCCTTTTTACGTACTAATACGTACTAATTTTTTAAAAATTAGTTTTTAACAATCGCATTGTGATAAACGTTTTGCACGTCATCACAGTCATCAAGCATAGAAATAAACTTTTCAAAGTTTGCGATATCATCTGGATCAGTGATGTCAGTATGAACTTGTGGAACAAACGTGATTTCGTCTACTTCAAAGTTGATACCTTCAAATGCTTCTTCAAGAGCTGTTTTTGCTTTGTAGTACTCAGTATGTGGAGCGAATACAGATACTTTGCCGTCTTCTACTTCTACATCTGTTACGTCTACATCAGCCATCATTAGCGCTTCAAGTACAACTTCGTCGTCATCGCCTTCAAAGCCTAAAACAGCTAAGTGGTCGAACATATGCGCTACACAACCCGGTGTGCCAATTTTTGAATCTGTTTTAGTGAACGGTAAACGTACATCTTTAATAGTACGGTTAGGGTTATCAGTTAAACAGTCCACAATAACCATACAGTTACCCGGTCATAGCCTTCGTAACGTGCTGGAGAGTAGTCTTCCCCTGCTCCACCGGCTGCTTTTTTAATCGCATTGTCGATTACGTGTGCTGGAACTTGGTCTTTTTTTGCACGCTCAATAATACGTTTTAGCGCTTGGTTTACTTCTGGATCTGGTTCGCCATTTTTAGCAACAACGTAGATTTCTTTACCATACTTAGAATTTACTTTAGTTTTTGCATTGGCTGTTTTAGCCATGGCGTTTTTGCGGACTTCAAATGCTCTGCCCATCTTATGCCTCTATGAATACATTTGATAATTGCCGATATTTTAGCAACTCATGACAGCTTGGGCTAGTACTAGGGCATTTTGAAAAATAAAAAACTAACAATAAATCTCAGGAAAAATAAAAAACAAAGCTATTTAACATAACACTTTATTTTCTTGGAATGAGTCAACCAAAGTAGGTAGTTCTGAAAAATGATGCATTACATAATCGGCCTGATTTGCATACTCAGGAATTTCATCTGGCGCGTACAAGCAAGCACGCATGTTGGCATTGTGAGCTGCTTGTATATCAAATAAGTAATCGCCGACATACAGTAACTCAGACTGATCAAGCTCCCATAATGTCGCAATCGCATTTAAAGCACTTGGATCAGGCTTAGCAGGCGCATCAGAGCGAGTCAACACGGTTTCTATTGGTAAGGGGTTATTCTTTAATTTAATGGCAGCTGCACGGTCGTAGTTGCGAGTCACAATCGCCATCGGGATGTTATTTTCTTTCAGCCTCTTAATTGCCTCAGCAACGCCTGGCAATAAATGCGCATGCTGCGCATCAATAAGTTCATGCTGATGAACAATATTCATCGCTTCTTCACGCATGTAAGGCGAAGGTAACGAAGCAATGTAAGCAAGTAAGTCATTATCAAGCGGACAGCCTACCTGTGCTTTGATCAGTGAAAAATCCAACTCCGATGAAACCAAAGTACCATCTAAGTCAAAAATTACGCCACGGATATTGTTGTCATGGATAGTCATATAAATCCCTGTATATGAGAAGTGGGAAAATGTTGATGCCCATTAATAAGATAGTTTACGAAATGGGTTTATTAAAGGATCAAAGGATTAAAAAAGTAACTTTTTTAATCCTTTAGGACTGCTATTACTCTGGATTGACCGGCTCAAATCTAGCCTCAAGCCAAGTATCATCTTGGCTAAAGGTCAGCGTTTTTACCTTACCTTTACCCTCAATATTTACCATATTCACTTGTGTTGGCCATAGGTCGCGAAGTGCTCCGTTGCTCATTCGAATACCATGAATTCCCTCAGGGATCATGACTTCTTGGTAAACCCAAAAGAATTTACCATCAACTTGCGCACCCACATCTTTAAGCTCAAGCGGCTTGCCATCTAAAGTTTGTAGAGCAATATGTGACTCAACATAATCAGCAAAACGCTTCTGATCTTCTTTATTTGATAAAATATCAGCATTGCCGTCAAACAAATATTCAACGGCGTGCTCTGTATCATGTAAATAAAAACGATGCATCAGCTCAATATTGTTGGTGCGTTTGTTAAATAACACGGTAGTCACAGACGCTTTTAACTGGTGCGCCATGGTTGGCGCACTCAGTAATAAAGCAAAAATAATGGCTATAAAGCGCATTATTGTTGCTCCTGGGCATCATTTTCGTCGTCTTTTTTCAGCTCAGTTTTAATATCTTGCATGATATCGCGGCTGACTTTCGCTTTACTCTTCTCACGTTTGTACACTTCAATACGTGATGGAATAATACGACGCGGGTAGTTATTGTTTTCTACATCAACATCCGCTGTTTCCCAGCGAGGGTCCACTGTAACAGACACTAGGTTTTTACCTTTTTCTGTAACAATTAGCTTTTGTACATGCTTGTGGTTACGACGCCAGATTTCAGCCGGAATGTACTGCTCTTCTTTCGTACCATCTTCATAAGTAAGCTCTAATAAGATAGGCATGACTAAACCACCTAAGTTTGAGAACTCAAGTACGTAGTAGTTTTTATCTTCTTTGATTGCACGCTCAAACGTTTTACGCTCCCAAGGCTCTAATCCTTTAAGGAATTTGTTATACGCGTTACGCTCTTTGTTAGTTACTGTGAAACGGTCGTTTTCGTCGTAGAAGTCAGTTACATCTGGGTTTTCTTCAACCCACAGTTTTTTACCTTCTTCTTTATTACGTTTTACGAATAACGGCATTGGCTTGTCAGCTTCGATATCACGTAAACGATTAAAGTCGATATCAGGATTTTTGGTATCTAAACGAAGTTGGTAAACCTTGTCTAGCGAGATATCAACGTGATCTGTGGTGTAGAACCAACCACGCCAGAACCAATCAAGGTCAACACCTGACGCTTCTTCCATAGTGCGGAAGAAATCAGCAGGAGTAGGGCGCTTGTATTTCCAACGCTGTGCATATTCTTTGAATGCAAAGTCGAATAGCTCACGGCCAAGGATCACTTCACGTAAAATGTTAAGTGCAGCAGCAGGCTTAGTATAAGCATTAGGGCCTAAACGTAATACGCTGTCTGACTGTGTCATAACAGGCACTTGGTTTTCAGACTTCATGTACTCAACGATGTCGCGAGGCTCAACACCCCAAGGAATAGTGTGGTCCCATTCGCGACCAGCAACACCATCTAAGAAGCTGTTAAGGCCTTCATCCATCCACGTCCATTGACGTTCATCAGAATTGACGATCATAGGAAAGTAAATGTGGCCAATTTCATGGATAACCACACCGATCAAGAAGCGTTTTTCTGCTTGGGAGTAGGTACGAGTTCCATCTTCTTGTAGATCTGTACGCGGTCATTGAAGGTGATCATAGGGTATTCCATACCGCCTACAGGGCCATTTACAGATTGAGCAACTGGGTAAGGGTAGTCAAACGAGAAGCGTGAATACACTTCCATTGTATGAACTACTGACTCAGTAGAATACTTCTTCCAAAGGTCACCACCTTCTTTAGGGTAAAAAGACATCGCCATTACTAACGGCTGATCTTTACCGCCTTGATGATAGCCTTTTGCATCCCACATAAACTTACGTGAAGAAGCCCACGCAAAGTCACGTACATTTTCAGCTTTAAAATGCCATGTTTTCGTTTTGTTTGTGCCTTCTTTTTCGTTTTCTAACGCTTCTTCTTCAGTCACGATGAAAACAGGGCGCTTAGCATCTTCAGCTTGTTCAAGACGCTTACGCTGTGTGCTAGTCAGAACGCTGCTTGGGTTATCAAGCTGACCCGTTGCCGATACGATATGGTCAGCAGGTACTGTAATTTCTACATCGTAATCACCAAACTCAAGTGTGAACTCACCGCTGCCTAAGAAAGCTTTGTTAGTCCACGCTTCATAATCAGTGTATGCAGCAAGACGAGGGAACCATTGCGCTAATAAGAAGATATCGTTACCATCTTCTTCAAAGTGTTCATAACCTGAACGTGCACCAACGGCGTCTTCTTCAACAATGTTAAAGGCGAAGTCCATGCTGAACTCAACGTCTTTTCCCGGTTTAAGCGGCTCGTTTAAGTCGATACGCATTAAGGTATCTACTACAGTAACTTTAAGCTCTTTTCCGTCTTCGTCTTTAACATTGGCGATTTGATAACCCAGCTCGTTGTCGGCCATAAATTGCTGACGACGTAACTGACCTAAGCTCAATTTAGTTGATTTTGGCTGAGGATCACCTTGCAATGTTTTACCATTGAAAGTAGATGTCATTTCAGCAATTGAGTCAGATTTAAAGATATTTTGGTCTAGCTGTAACCAAAGATACTTTAAGGTGTGCGGCGAGTTATTTTTGTATTCGATAGTTTGGCTTGCTGTTAAGCGACGTTTCTTTTCATCTAGCTTTACATCGATGTCGTAGTTTACTTGCTGTTGCCAGTAATTTTCAGCAGGCTCACCGGCCGCACTACGGTATACGTTTGGAGTTGGAAGTGCTTCATCTAGCTGACGGAACTTGTCAACGAATGAGCCTTTAGTTTGCTCAACAGATGACGCCATAACAGCTGAAGATACTGCTAAAGGCAATACCAAAGCACTCAATTTGAGAACTGCTTTTTTCATTGTTTATCCTGTAATTAGTTTGCAACCGTAACATCGCAAACTAAAAACAAAGTTGCAACATTATCACGATAAATTGCGGTATTTTTCAGGTAGTATTCATCGGTTATTACTAATCAAGATTAATTGTTGCTTTTTTTAATTAATATCTTGTAAAGGGGGTTTACAAAAACTGATTAATTTTAATTCAGCACTAATTCATTCCAAAGCATTACAGTTAAAGAGAAGGTAATCTACTTAAATTCTAGTTAATGATGAAAGGGTGATTAGATGAAGTTTTATATTGTAAAAAAAGACTCTCGTTTAGCAGCCATTCCTGCGCAAGAATCAATCTTAAATGAGTACCAAGAACGTGGTTTTAAGTTTGTTGAGGTCATCAATGCATGTGATGAGTCAGACGCCCTATCACGAACAAAACCAGAGATTAAAAGAGCTAACAAATGGCTAATTTGGTCATCTTCATTGGTTATTTTGACCCTATCCATAATTATTTTTTGCAATTAAGTAATTTTTGTAGCATTTGCTATTGAAATTTACTGCCATTTATATTTAAAATCGCCCACTTTTTTGATTTTGGGGTCTACGCAGCATGCATTTTAACCCCAAAATGTTTGGTAATCAGCATAGAATTCGGTGAGCGTATGGATTTCTATATCCTAAAAAAACAACAAGAACTAATTGCAATTCCAGCGGACGAACAAAATTGTAAACAGTACCTAGATTCAGGGTATTTTTATATCGACAAAGTAGCGGCATGTAATGAAACAAATGCCCTTAAGATTTTACAAGCTAAGCAAACTAAAGCGCTTAAAGTACCTATGATAATGGCATTGTTAGCTTTGCCAATGGTGGTTTTTGCTTGGTATAGCTTAAGTTAACAAACCAGGCTGGGCATCTTGGCTCAGCTTAGGTATATTGACGCTCTTAATAAATAATAAGAGCGTTTAATGAAAGTCCTTCATACATCTGATTGGCATTTAGGCCAACAATTCTACGAGCATTCCCGATTCGATGAGCATCAAGCATTTCTAGCTTGGTTAACCGATACGCTTGTGTCAGAGAAGATTGACTTACTACTGGTTGCGGGTGACATTTATCATACGGCAACACCTCCTGCCAGCGCAGAAAACCAACTCTACCAATTTATTAAAACCACTAAGCAGCATTGCCCTGACTTACACATAGTGATTATTGCTGGTAACCACGATTCAGCAAATCGCATTATGGCGGCAAAGCCTTTATTGGCTCAGTTTGATACCTATGTTGTTGGCCGCTTTGATAGTAATGCTCCTCATGAAGTAGTACTGCCAATCAGCACAAAAAACGGCGATGCGAATGTTGTTGCTATGCCGTTTTTACGAAGTAGTGATTTAAGCAGTTATAACCGTCAACAAGAGCAGCCGCTAACATACAATCAAGGCGTTGCCCTTGCCTACAAAGATGCATTACAAACAGCAAGCGAATTACCAAGCGCGCCATTAATTGCTATGGTCACCTGCATGCAAAAGGTGGAGACATCTCATCTGATTCTGAACGTAACTTAGTGATTGGTGGTGAAGATGCGATATCGGCAAGCATATTTACTGATCAACCTGATTATGTCGCACTAGGGCATCTTCATAAGGCTCAAAGCGTCGCGAAGAAAGAGACCATTCGCTACAGTGGCACGCCAATGCCGATGTCATTTTCTGAAAGGCGTTACCAACATCAAGTTGTAATAGTCGAGCTTACTGACTCAGGTACTTCTGTAAACCCCCTTTACATTCCTAGCTTCTGTAAAGTCATGTTACTACCAGAAAAAGACTGTGTGCCACTGAACGAACTCTGTGAGCTTATAAAACAGCTCGATTTAACAGATGAAGATTTAGCGCCCTATCTGCGGGTTAAATTGAGCGCCCATGACACTGACACCACTTTCAGAGAACAAATAGAACAAGCCCTTGAAGGTAAGCAGGTTAAGTTTTGTGGCATTGAAAGAGTACGTCAGCAAAGCAACCAGCAAGACGATGAACAAACCCTATTTGAAGATGTCTCGCAAATTGAAGCGCTAAATCCACATTCACTTTTAGAGCAAGCATTTGCAAACAATAAAGATATGGCAGGGCAGGCGGTGCCAAAAGAATTAGAAAGCTTACTAAGCCAAGTGATCGATGAATTGAATGCAGAGGACCTACTATGAAAATTTTAGCGATTCGTGTTCACCAACTAGCCTCTATCTTAGACGCCGAAGTCGACTTTAGCGCTTCGCCTTTAAAAGAAGCAGGGTTGTTTGCTATCACCGGTGATACCGGCGCCGGTAAAAGCACATTACTCGATGCCATTTGCTTAGCACTTTATAACAAAACAGCAAGGTTACGCGGCGATACAGGCAATAAAATTGACTTTAACGGCGACAATATCAAACTCAATGACTCGCGAAACTTATTACGCCGCGGGGCAGGGCAGGGCTATGCCGAAGTCGACTTTATTGGCCAAGATAAACAACAGTACCGAGCAAGGTTAAGCTTTAGCCGAGCGCGTAATAAAGCCGATGGCAAGTTACAACCTGCACAACATAGCCTGCACTCATTACCCGATGAAACCCTAATCGCCGATCGAAGCGCGGCAGGTAAAGAAATCGAGCGTATTATCGGTTTGAGCTTTGAGCAGTTCTCACGAGCAGTCCTTCTTGCGCAACATGAATTTGCGGCATTTTTAAAAGCGACCGGAGATGAGCGTGCGCAACTACTTGAATGCTTAACAGGCACCGATAAATTTAGCCGTATTGGTCAGCGAATTTTTGAACGCCATCGTGAGCAGCTGCAAGCATTAGAGCAGTTAAAGTTAAGTTTAAGTAATTATCAGGTTTTAAGCCCTGAACAGGTCGAAACGAAACAAGCAGAACAAAAAGCGCTTGAAGCTAAACTTGCTGAGTTGCAAAAGCAAATAAAACAATTTGAACAGTACCAAGGGTGGTACAAGCAAGCATCTCAGCAGCAACAACAGCTAAACCAGGCAGAGCAAGCAAAGCAAGAATTACAGCAACAAATGCACGCGCTTGCTGAAAAAGCCACTGAAGCGAAACAAGCCCAGCAATGCCTAGAAATAAAAGATAACCGCGAGCGCGTTACTTCGATTGCTGCTCAACATGGGCAACTTATTAAAAACCGTGAGCAGCTTTTAAATGTTGATCATAAAACAGTGATCAAAGACGCTGAGCAAACGCTTGAGAAGCAAACCGCGCAACTAAACCAAGCAAAGCAAGCACAAAAAGACGCGCAGCCTATTATTAGCCAATTACCGAGAGTTAGATAAGCAACTTGCTGTATTAAACCAGCAAACAGCCGCGCAAAAAGTACAAGCAGAGAAAGCTAAGCACCATCATCAAGAGCTGACTAATACACTAAATAGCCATAAAGCAGAGCAGCAAAAACAGCTCGATCAACAAGCGCAAATAAATAGCTATTTAGAAACACATGCACAATGGCAACCATTAGCAAAAGACTGGTCATTCTTTAAAAGTGAGTTAAGCCGCTTTAGCCAGCAACAGCACACAATTAGCCAATCACAGCAAAACGTAAAAGCTCTTCAACCTAAAATTGATGAGCAGCAAACAGCTGCGCAACAGTGTAAAACTCAATACCAAGCCCTTGAGCAAGAAATTAAGCGCCTAAATGAGCAAGATACTGCCTTTAAATCGAGTTTAAACACCCAATCAATGGCAGATATCGACGCTAGGCTTGAGGCGATTAAACACCTGATTGAAAAGCGCCAAGTATGGCAAACTAATCATCAGCAGTTAAAAAGTTGGCAAACCCAGTTAAACACATTAAACCAAACTGAGCAGCAACTACAAACAGCATTAAAAGATGCGCAGCAAGGGGCAGAGCAAGCACAGCAGCAGGTTTCGTTTTGTGAGCAAAACTTACAACAAGTGCAGTTAAGAGCCAGTGAAGGGGTCAGCCAGTTACGCGCCACTTTAAAGGCTGGGGAGCCTTGTGCTGTATGTGGCTCAAAAGAGCACCCGTTTATGCATGAAGAAATGGTAAACGAGCAATTTAGTCAACTTATTAACGACTTTACCAACCAACTAACTAACGCCAAACAGCACTTAAAAGCTCAGCAAGCATTACAGCAAGCTAAAAGTAATGAGCTGTCGGCATGCAGCCAACAGATAAGCTCGTTAAGCGGGCAAATCTCGGAACTGAGCGCTCAACAACAGAACCTCAAAGAAACCATGGCGGCTAATCGTACTGAGCTAAATGATTTAACCGAAGATCAGTTAAACGAGCGTCAACAACAGCTCAGCTTGCAAAAACAGCAATACTACAAAACCCTTGAACAGCAACAACAGCTGCAAAACACGCTTGCGGCTAAGCAAGCTGAGTATAATCAGCAAGGGCAAGCGCTACATGGCAAAGAGCAGCAGTTAAACGAATTACAGCAACAGCTAAATAATCTGCAAACTCGTTTAAATGAGCTCAATGATGAGCATCAGCAGCTTTATACGACCCTGAATCAACAGTTCACCAGTGCACCTTGGTGGCAGGCACTCAATACACAAAGCGTTTCTTTAGAGGTTATTGCAGAGCATGTTGAGGCTTATCAAGCTTCGCTGCAAACGGCGGATGAGCTTAAAACGAACTTAAAAGCCATTGAGCAGCACCTTGCGCATGTAACGCCGCAACTTAACGAAGCACATGCCTCTTTAACTCAGTGCAACGAGCAACTAAGCCAAACTCAAACCGAATTAACGCAGATACAATCAAAGCGCGAGGGCTTATTTAGTAACGCGGCGATATCGGTAGATGAGTTTATAGCAGAGCTTGAAAAGGCGATAGATTCAGCGCAGCAGGCACTGCAACTTGCCCAAGCAACCCATAGTAACGCGATAAAAGCGCGTGACGAACAAGCCATTCAAATCGCCAATTTTGACGAGCGTGAAAAAGAACTCACCGCAGAGCAAGCTGCGCTAAATGAGCGTTTTAGTCTGTGGTTTAATGATTTTAAATCGCAGCACCCAAGCTTGGATGAGCAAGTTGTTAGTCAGCTATTAACGATAAACCCCGCTGAAATCAAACAAACTCTGGCAGATTTCCACACCAGCGAAAGTAGCTTAAAAGACGCAGAGGCTCTTTTAAAACAACGACAACAGGCATTGGCTCAGCATCAAAAAGACAAGCCAGCTCTCGGTGAAGATGAGCTGCAATTACAGCTTAATAAAGCCACAGAGCAACAAGTACAAGAAAATAACGCATTATTGCAAGTTGCGACTGAGCTTAAAACCCATCAACAAAATAGCGAAGCGCTGGCTGATAAACAAAAGCAATTGGTTGAGCAGCAAAAAAGCTATGAGCACTGGCATTTACTCAATAAGGTCTTAGGGGATGCCAGCGGCAAAACCATGTGTAATTTAGCGCAAACGCAAACCTTAAAAATACTGCTGCACTACGCGAATAGTCACTTACAGACACTAAATAAACGCTACAAATTAACAGCCATAGGGCAAACGCTCGATATCGCAATTATCGATAAAGACATGACCGATGAGCAGCGCTCTGTTAATACATTATCGGGCGGTGAGTCATTTTTAGTGTCGTTAGCACTGGCGCTTGGGCTTGCTTCGTTATCGTCGAATAAAGTGCAAATAAACTCTTTGTTTATCGATGAAGGGTTTGGTACGTTGGACAGTGAAACGTTAAGCATCGCGATGGATGCTCTTGATTCACTACAAGCACAAGGCCGCAAAGTAGGGGTTATTTCGCACGTATCAGAAATGACCGAACGCGTTGCCACGCAAGTGCATGTGGCGAAAAAACCAGGTGGTTATTCGACCATCTCAGTTATTTAAAGGATTAGCATGCCTACTTTTAACCACGAAGAAGCAAATCATTACGACGAACGCATTTTGCGCCTAGTTCCAGGTTATGAACTATTACATCAAGCAACCGCAGCACAATTAGCAACCACGCTGAGCGATGATGCGCGCATTTTAGTGGTTGGTGCCGGAACTGGTAAAGAAATCATCGAATTAGCGGCGCTAAAACCAAGCTGGCAGTTTATTGCTCAAGACATTTCACAAGACATGCTCGATATTGCCGAGCAACAGTTTGGCCAGCATAACATCAGCGATCGCGTGACAGTTCACTGCGGTGATATCAACGACATCGACACTCAATGTGACGCCGCACTGTGTTTACTAGTAATGCACTTTGTTGAAGATAACGGCGATAAAAAAACGCTGTTAAAAGCGATTCACAGCAAGCTTAAAAAATCGAGCAACTTATACATTGCCGATTTAATGCGCCCTGAAACCGCTTTTGAGCGCGAATCTCAACTACAGCTGTGTATGCAGTTAGGTTTAACCGAAGTCGGCGTAGAACGCATGCGCCACAACCTAGAGCACGAGTTTTACCCATTAGACCGAATTCGTTTTGCAGAGTTAATGAATGAAACCCGCTTCAGCACCCCTAAACAGTACTTTAAAGTGCTTGGTTTTGCTGGATATGTGGTTGGGAGTTAGCTACGTTCTAGAGCTGTCAACTCGTAGGTTGGGTAGAGCGCAGCGAAACCCAACAAACTTAGGTAAAGTTAGCGAGTTTCAAGGGGAAAGAGTAAGGCGCTTTAAGCTGTAAGTCGTTGATGCCTACTCGCTGCTGAGATGGATTAGTTACCGTAGGCGTGAAATTTATTTCGCGCGATGGTTCTAACTTTACTCTTTGAACTTGGTAACTTCACTTAATAGTTGAGCTTAATCTTGCTTTGAATATCAGCTTTGTGCCTTGAGTCAACAAACTCACTCCTAGGGAAAAACGTTTTAGGTCGTCTGTATTAGGTGAATTTTCTATAAGGCAACGCCGTGCTAAACCACACAAAATGCTTAGCTAAAATCAGCGAAGAAGGAGCGCAAGCCAAGCGTTTTTCATCCTTTAGAGCTCGTTGGGTAAGCGAAGCGGTGTTTTGATGGCGCTTGTTAGGCTTGTGGTCCAAAATAAAATTCATAGTGAGTAATCTCTGATGGATCTTCATTGATAGTTTCAATAGCTTCCATAGACGTTATTTGTCTTTCCCTGCTGAATGATGCGTTGAATTCCATATGTGGTTGTCTAGTACCATCTGGGAAAACTGTAAAGGCGTCGTACCCCAAGAAGTAAAAACCTTTTTCGTATAACAACTCAATCACTCTTAAAGCCTGTTCACGAGCGATTAGTACACCTGATCCGATGATGATATAAGGTAAACCCCAATCTTCATATAACTCAGAACTTTTCATTTGATACCAACACCCCAATAAGCGGCAAGTTACGAGCGTAAGCCAAGTTTTAGACCCCCGTTTAAACGGCTTGTTATATGGCTACTTACTTTTTCTCTTTATTAAATAGACGGTGTATCGATAACTGAAAAGCAGAGCAAATACTATTAAACCAAATTTAAATGGAAACCACTCCAAGCCTGTTTCTGCAAGACCGACTAAAATACATAGCCTATAAAGAGGCTCCCAAACGATACAAACTAGAGAATAAGCAAAAGCATCTGGCGCAAGTAAAATAGCAAATTTTAGTTTCTCTTTTAGTAAATTAAACATCAACTCTCGATATTCACGCCCCCATAAAGGGCTAAAATTGTTGGCCTAAATTAGCGACGAAGCAGCGCCATGTTTTTGTCTGAGTGACCGAAGGAAACAAGTTCATACGGTTGTTATGTGGCATTTTGTAAAAGTGCTCGTTTGATTTTGGCATGTATTTCAACACCTTTTGAGCAGGTTATTGAATGGGCAGAATCTAACTCCCTATTTACCAAGCAATAGAGGTGTTGAAACACAAGATTAGCTAATTCGTCTTGAGTTATAATGCCTTTTTCCATGCAAATATAGCTTTCCCGGTTAACCAGAATTTCCGTTAATTTATCTACTACGTCGTTTGATTTTGGTTTTGGAACACCTAAATCATCCGCAATCAAATTGCAACATTCAATAAGTGCTTTTTCGGAGTAACTGATAGTGATTTCCTCATAGCAGACAAAAATTTACAATGCGCGCTTCGCGTATCTTTTTGCCGATATCACGCTAATGTATTTAGTAAATCTACTATAAACAAATAACGTAATGCATTGCTAACTATAAATTTTTATTGATACTAAAGATATTCAGAAAAACGGCTCAACGCTGATTTTGATCTTATTTGCAGGGTAGGTGGTTGGGAGTTAGCGAGTAATGAACCATCGCGCGAAATAAATTTCACGCCTACGCGATGTGAAATCGCTACTACATCAAAGCTCGCTAACTTTACTCTTGAAACTCGCTTGCTTGTTGGGTTTCGCTCCGCTCTACCCAACCTACAATAGCCTAATACCCCGCGGCCTGTCCGTCTTTACGGGTTTCAGATGCGCCGTAATAAACGCCGGTTTTTGGGTCTTTCAATATTGCTTGATAACCACCGTATGGGCCAACCGCGTCTTGTAAGGTGTGGCCTTTTTTCATTAACTCGCGGCGGGTTTCCATCGAAAAACCTGACTCTAAGCTTACAAAACCACCGTCTTCCATGATCTCGCCGGTTGGCTGCGATGAACCTGTGTGCAGAATACGTGGTGCATCACCGGCTTCTTGTAGGTTCATGCCAAAATCAATCATGTTGATAAGTATTTGAGCATGCATTTGTGGCTGCGTGGCACCGCCCATTACGCCATAACTCATATATGGCTTGCCATCTTTGGTGACAAACGCAGGAATGATTGTATGAAATGGTCGTTTGCCTGGTTCATATTGATTCATGTGGCCTTTTTTAAGGGCAAACATTTCGCCACGGTTTTGCAATACAAAGCCTAATTTTGCAGGTGTCATACCTGAGCCCATGCCACGATAATTACTTTGAATAAGCGAAACCATGTTGCCGTCTTTGTCGGCGGTCGTCATATAAATGGTATCGCCTTCTACTGGGCCTGCGTGGTCACGTTTTGCAGCTTTGTTAGGGTCTATCAGTTTACGCCTTTCATCAGCATATTGCTGCGAAATAAGTGTTTGTACGGGAATAGTGTTAAACGCAGGATCGGCGTAGTACTTTGCACGATCTGCAAACGCGAGCTTTTTCGCTTCAACAAAGGTGTGTACGTATTCTGGGCTATCAAAACCCATTGCTTTGATATCGTAACCTTCAAGAATATTAAGAATTTGCTGTGCGGCAATACCTTGGCCATTTGGTGGTAACTCCCAAAGCGTATACCCTCTATAATCGGCGCTCACAGGCTTAACCCATTCACTATGGTGGGCAGCTAAATCTTCATACGATAAATAGCCGCCGTTTTCTTTCATGTAGCGACCTATTTCTTTAGCAATATCGCCTTTGTAAAAAGCATCGCGGCCGCCTTTGGCAATTTTACGATAGGTGTTTGCAAGGGCAGGGTTCTTAAAGATCTCTCCTTTTTCTGGCATTGCCCCATCAGGCATATATACATCTTTAAAGCCTGGGTATTTACCACGCGCAGCCACACTTTTTTGCATGTAATAGGCAATCAGTTCAGACACAGGGAAGCCATTTTCAGCGTAGTCGATAGCAGGCTGCAGTAAGGCTTTCATTGGTGTTTTGCCAAACTTTTTATGTAACTCAAGCCAACCATCTACAGCACCAGGTACCGAGACAGGCAATGACCCATAAGCAGGAATGTAGTCACCTTGTGCTTTTAAAGTTTCAAAAGACAAGCTTTGTGGTGAACGACCAGAGGCATTTAAACCGTAAAGTTGCTTGCTTTTGTTATCCCAAATAATGGCAAATAAATCGCCACCAATTCCACATCCTGTTGGTTCAACTAGGCCTAGCACTGCATTTGCCGCAATAGCCGCATCAATAGCATTACCGCCGTCTTTTAAAACTTGTAAGCCTACTTGCGTAGCTAACGGCTGTGATGTAGCAACCATCCCTGATTGTGCGATGACTTCAGAACGACTAGCAAAGTTATGGCCTGTGATACGATCGTAAGCTTGAGCAGCACCTACTGTGCCTAAGCATACTGCTAGCACTAAGCTTTTGAAGAGTGGAGTTGGTTTCATAATTTTTTGCCCTTTTTATTTGTCACTATAAAAAGCAATTTAAGATCAGGCAATGGCTTTGCGTTCGAGCGCGAAAAATCGCGATTGACTTCAAAAATAAGAAAAATAGCGGCTAACTTACCTAAAATCACTCCAATTTAATAAATGGCAGAGCCATTTAAGCACTGCTCTGATACTTTGGATGCTTCGCCGTGAGAGTGCCTATCCTCTTCGACAAACTGATCAACAAAAGGGTCAATCAGGTTTTCTTGCTTCATGGTATCGAGGGCGTGTTGCAGCTTAGTAACTACCTCCGGCGATGTGTTTTTGTTAAGTGCTAAATAATTACCCACTAAAGCAGGGTGCTTTAACTCAAATACAGGTGTGACTTGGTCTGGGCTCATACCTACATTCATCAATTGTGTTGATAGAGTGAGAGAGGAGCCAATCAGTAAATCATGCTTGCCTTGCTTAAACATTTTAAGTTCTTCGAACTTTTTTGAGTAAGTTAAAAATTGCTGGCCTTCAGTAAGGTTAAAATCAGCAAGAACGGTTTGATATACATCACCACGAGATACGCCAATGGTGTAGTTTTGCAACGACTGTGTACTCGTTACTTTAATGTCGTTTCGATCATTTAAGCGATAGAAACATGAATGCCCAGATACCAAAGGACCAACCCAGTAAAATTGAGTTTCTCGCTTTGCGGTACGTGAAGTAGAGTAAATTCCTGCATTCGGTTGGGCGAGGGTTAGTGACATTGCGCGCTTCCAAGGCAATACACTAAACGTACAGCTCAACTTAGCTCTTTCGCACAAAGATTCCATGATTTTGGTGTTAATACCAGTGAGCTGATTGTGCTCCACAAAATTATAGGGTGGGAACACTTCAGTATATAAAGTAAATTGTTCAGCACTCGCCATAACAGAGCTAGCTGTAAACAAACTCACTATTGGTAAATGCTTAAACATCGGTTTAGCTCCATTTTTCACACTTTAACAATTCGATCAGAGTTTTCATCTAAACTCCTATTAAGCTCTACAGTATTTAAAGCTTAGTTTGCTAACTCAATAACGCAATAAACTAGAAACTAAGAAAAAATATCGGCAACAAGCTGGCTAAGTCGTGCAATTTTAATATTACTTAACTGGCGATAATCAAAATAGGGGCAAACAATCACTTTATCTGATTTACTAATAGCAAATTCATCATCAAGCCAAGTTAATTGGCAATGCAAAAGTCCGTCATTTATAAGCTGTTTAGCATGTGTTCGCCCTGCAATTATATGCAATTGCTCTGGTTTGCCTAATATCGGCGGACTAAACAGTAATGTAGTTTGGCTGTGTGCTTGCAGCAGTTGTTCATCGCGATAGCTCTGCCAATCAGATGCTCTTTTTGCAAAATCATAATATTCACTTGGTAGTGCAAACAGCACTTTGCCATACACGTTAAAAACTTTGCGCCAACCATTTCCACATGCTTGGTTTATTTCGTTTATTTGGCCGGGTTGCATTGCATGCAAATGATCAAGCTGTTGCCAAGCAGGCATCGGCGGGCGCTTTTCTATATAAACAGCGACTTTAAACGCATCATCACCAAAACCCTGCAGTGGCGCACTATTAACGACACTCATAACTGTTTAGCTAGGATTCGATCAAGATTATTTGCAAAGTTTTGGCGGTCTGCTTGGCTTAACGGCGGTGGGCCACCGGCCATTTCAACACCACTTGAGCGCATTGTTTCCATAAAATCACGAACGTTTAAACGTGAGCGAATATTTTCGGTCGTATATAATTCACCGCGCGGATTAAGCGCTTGTGCGCCTTTTTCGATGACTTCTGCAGCCAAGGGAATATCACCGGTGATCACCAAATCATTCGGCTCAATACGTTTAACGATTTCGTTGTCGGCAATATCAAAACCCGAAGATACCTGCAAACGGCTAATAAACTTTGAGGGTGGTACTCGCATCGCATGGTTCGCCACTAATGTGGTAAAGGTCTGTGTGCGCTCTGCGGCACGAAACAATATTTCTTTAATAACGACGGGGCAGGCGTCTGCATCAACCCAAATCTTCATGCTGTTCTCAATCTTTAATTTTAGACATTAATAGTTTACCGTAATTGAACTAAATTAGTGCTATTAACGTATTAATTTGTTTAATTTTTAAAGGGAGTAAAAACGTGCAAACATCATTAAAATTAATCGGGGTTTTATGTATCACAGTCATTTTATCTGCATGTACAGGCGTGCCAGACAACATCAAACCCGTCGATAATTTTGAGTTAAACAGATACACAGGAACATGGTACGAAATTGCACGTTTAGATCATTCATTTGAACGCGTATTGAGGGCATTACCGCCGAATACTCAATTAACCCAGATGGCAGTGTGAAGGTTATCAACAAGGGTTACAGCGCTGAAGATAAAGAATGGCAGCAAGCTGAAGGTAAAGCGAAGTTTGCAGAGGAACAAAACATAGGCCACTTAGAAGTCTCATTCTTTGGACCATTTTACAGCTCTTACGTGGTGTTTGAATTAGATAAGCAAAATTATCAATACGCTTATATCACAGGTTATAACAAAGAGTATTTATGGTTTTTGTCGCGCACACCGACCGTGACAAAACAGCAAATGCAGGACTTTATAAACACTGCAAAAGAATATGGCTTTAAAACAGATGAACTTATCTATGTTGACCATAATAGCTTGTAAAGGGGCTTTACGACTACCTGTTCGAACATACATTATCATAAATTAACACCCCCCGAATTTGCTGGGCTGTAGCGTTGACATAGTTAAACATAGACTATAATCGGGATGGACCCAGCATGGACCCCACACTAAAAACAGACCCAAAATGGACCCTCAATGGACCCAAAAAAATCTATCGACCCTCTGACAACGTAGTCCCAAAAGTGTGCGCCCGCACAGACGTTCTAGCCCCCACCTAGACCCAAAAAACGTGTATTAAAGTTTGCGTGTGGCTGTCGGAGGACAATAGTTCGAAACTTTTCGATGCTATTTGTCGCAGTCTGCCTTTTGTTCTAACAAGCTTTTGCCCCAAAACGAGTTAACGTAAATGCTCTAAGGGCAGCTTTTAGCGATAACCGGTCATTGAGGTTGGCTAAACACAAGAGTTAGTTGATTGGTTAAACTACTCTTTGCGCATATATTCATGAAAATGAGCGATGCGCGCATATTGTTCCATTTAACTTTACTTAAAAGTTTTAGAAACTTAGTGATAGTAATACCTTAGGTAATTTGTTAAAACTATATAATATAGAAAAGTGAGCGTTAAGTCGGCAGAGATATGCGCGATGAGCGCACTATTAAATTGTTAGCTGTATATTAACTTCTACCCGAAGAAGAGTGAGAGATTGTGACTGAAATTTGGACTATTCTGATACCTATCCTGATTGTAGACGTGATGAACCCAGTATTGTTTGCCTTTATGGTGTATGCTGCAGGCACAAAACACCCGGTTTCAAACAGTAGTGCAGTTCTTATTGGGCACGCTGTTGCTTACTTCATTGCAGGCTTTATCTTAGCGCTTGGACTTGAGCGAATTACCGACCGTTTAGCAAATCCGCAATTTGTTGATTATATTATCAGCTTGCTACTTGGAATCCTTTTATTGTGGGTTACATTCCGTCCAAAAAATAAAACAAAAAAGGAACAAGCTAAACCGGATGGAGTTCTCACTCCGGTAAAAGCATTCGGTTTAGGAGCAATCATCAACTTTGTAGGCATCCCCTTTGCTTTGCCGTATTTTGCTGCACTCAACCAAATTCTTAAGGCTGACCTGACGATTATTGATTCGGTTATCGTGCTGTTTGCTTACAACTTGCTTTATGCTCTGCCTTTCGTGATTGTTCCTGTTCTAGTGGCGATGAATGGAGAGCGCAGTCAATCTTTATTGAAGCGTATAAATCTAGTTGTAGAGCGCGCTAGTGCTTATCTTATGCCTGCTTTGCTTGCGATAGCTGGGTTCGCATTGGTTGGTGACGCAATCAAGTTTCTTCTTACTGGGAAAGGTCTTTTATGATTGTTGGGTGTTAAGAGTAAGTGTGAAGGAAGTTTGGGGTTTCTGGATGTAATTTGGTTGCCTTTTGTTGTGCGGCTAGGATACAGCTAACAAGGCGATGGTACGGAATTTTAGAAGCTCCGGCTTCGCCTCCACTTTTAAAATCCGCACATCGCGGCGTTATATGTACTTAGATATGGAGTTTCTAAATTGAAAGAAGTTGTAATAGATATACTTTTCGCTGGCTTATTTCTCATCCCATTAGCCCTTTATTTTTCTCCAAACCTGACTGATAAATGTATATCGACTTTTGAAAAGGCTATTGCTAAGAGTAATAACTATCTTCTTTCATTGCCTATTTCCGTATACTTAATTTATGAATTGTCTACTAAAAGTAATTGGGCTGCACAAATAGGCTTGGCAGTGGCATTTTTTATTTTCTTTACAATCTACGCGTCTGCTTTGTCATTCTTATTTAGATTCGCAGATACATATAACAAGCGCCTTAACTCCGACAATGATTAGTTGTCATGGTTTTGGCAAACAACGCAAAAAGCCACGCCAACACATTGCGTGTTAGGCGGGCGTTAGCGAGCAGTAAACAAACCCACAGGAGGGGTTAAAAATGGGTGAATGGTCTGAATACTTCGAGGATTTTCCTGAAGAGAATCCTGGCAATTATGTCGGTGGAAAGTTCGACCCAGAAGGAGCCAAAAGAGTTCGGGAGGCAGAGGGGAAACGTTCAGCAGCTAGCGCAGAAATCACGCAGATGCTCGCTAATGCTTGGAAGGCAGAGAAAGAACGGTCTTTTGTTCAGGTTGATGAATGTCCGCAGTGTGGGTTGGAGGCACTGAATACCTACAAAATCAAGGACACCTTCTATCTGTGCGAGTGTCAGGATTGCGGTATGTATGGCCAAGGTGGTAGTCACTCCGAGGCTTTAAAATCCGCTGAGGATGCTCTGGGCGATGGCCTAGATTGGAGAGATAACCCGGTGCCATGGAGTCGCTAACAAGGCCAGGCACGGCGACGCCTACTACATTGCGGCTTCGCCTCCATTTCGTAGCCGCGCATACTGGCTGGCGTTACAAACGTCCGCAATTGGCACAGACTGTGTGAAAACTCTGATCACCTTTTGGTCTAAGTATGTTCTGCTTATGATCTATTAATCTATACATTTAGTTCACTTAATATACTGATATTTATATAATTAGACTATTGATTCAGTTGAGGGTTGAGGCAGTATGTCAAAGTTTATAAGCGGTGAAAGTCGTGACCAATCAACGTTATTTCCAGAATCGTTGGAAGACTACGTCAGTGAAGATAATACGGTCAGAGTGATTGATGTTTTCATTGAGGAACTAAATCTAGCTGAATTGGAGTTTAAAGGGTTAACTTTAAAGTCCACAAACCGCCCTAAGTATCATCCAGCCACATTATTAAAACTGTATCTTTATGGTTACCTCAACCGTACTCAATCATCCCGCCGATTAGAAACCGAATGCCAACGCAATATTGAACTGATGTGGCTACTTGGTAAGTTGGCACCCGACTTTAAAACGATTGCTGATTTTAGAAAAGACAACGGAGATGGTATAAAAAATGTGTGCAAAACGTTTGTTGAAGTCTGCCGTCGTCTGAATATGTTTGAGAAACCAGTTGTTGCCATCGATGGTAGTAAGTTTAAAGCTAGCAACAACAAAGGCAATAATTTTACGCCAAGCAAAGTTAAATTCCACATCGACCGAGTCGAAAAGAATATTGAACGTTACCTTGAATTACTTGATGAAGCCGATAAAGAGCAAGCTAACGTCACAAAAATTAAAGCCACAAAAGATAGGCTAGCTGACTTTCGCAGCCAGTTAAAAAAACTACACGAGATTAAAGAACAAGTTGAAGCTCATCCTGACAAGCAAATATCCACTACTGATCCTGATTCACGTTTAATGAAAACTCAAGGTTTTACAAGAGTTGTGAGTTATAACGTGCAAAGTGCGGTTGATACCAAGCACCACCTTATAGTGGCGCATGAGGTGACCAACGTGCCAGATAGAGGCCAGCTTGCGTCAATGACAAAACTCGCACAAAAAGCATTGCGCAAGGAAGATATAAGGGTATTAGCAGATAAAGGTTACTTCAGTCAGCCCGATATAAAAGATACTATCGATTTGGGTGCAGAGCCAATCATGCCCAAGACGGATACATCGTCCTCTGAAAAGAAAGGGATATTTAACCGCTCACTCTTCAAATACGATGCAAATAAAGATATTTACTTATGCCCCGCTGGTAATGAACTTCAAAATCGAATGCAGGTATTTGAGTAAGGTAAATACCTTGATGTTTACTTCAATCACATTGCTTGTCGAGATTGTAAAATAAGAAGTCAGTGCACTAACTCTAAAAAAGACCCTAGGCGAATAAGGCGGTGGGTGCATGAGATTCTGACAGAAGAAATGCTTCAAAAGCTAAAGAATGAACCTGAATTGATGCTTCATCGCAAGCAAACTGTTGAGCACCCCTTTGGCACAATTAAACTCTGGATGGGAGCTACCCACTTACTAACACGAGGTTTAAAAAGCGTGGGGACAGAAATAAGTCTTCATGTCCTAGCTTACAACTTCAGAAGAATGATAACAATTATGGGAGTTAACGGCCTAAGTAAAGCAATTAGAGTAGCGTTGCCATAGCAGTTTCGCTCGCGCGGAGAAAATTGCGATACTGAGAAAAAATCGATCGCAACCATCTTAAATGGTTTCAAACTAAGAACATACCCAAGACAATTTATTAAAAATTAGTTTTCACACAGTCTGGGCACAGAGCCGTCCTTCAGCTCTAACTCATTTTTGTCCAAAAGTGAGTTTCAATCTTTGTTGTCACAATTTTTCTTTGGATAGGTACGTTGATTGGATCTAAGTTTTGATCTTTATTGTCATACATACCTTCTATTGACACGAAAGGCGGACTGGGAAGGCAAAAAAGTTTCAAATTATTGTCTTCCGACAGTGGCAGGTCGTGGGAAGAGTAGAGCGATTTGGAGTGCTGAGGCTTATTGGTCCATATAAAAAAGCCCCACTGGATAGCGGGGCTTTTTGTATCAACTATGATTTGTATAGAGTACGAGTAGTAATTAAGCCAAAAGGTGATCGGACAATGGCAAGAACATCACTTCTTGGCGCGCATAGTAGTGTTGCTGCTACAAAAAGTCAACAGTGAACATGTTGATTTTAAATCTATTTAACATAGCCACTGCCCATTGTTCTGTAGGCCTCGAGCTTGTATATCTCTTCGAAGCTATTGTCGAAAGATACTTTCTTGCCTATCTCTTCTCGCCAATTCTCAGGACTCATACAGGCTGATGGCGTACCTACAATGGTAAAGCCGTTGTCCATCAAAATCCCGCAGTACATGAATTTAGTGCCGCACAGTTCAACTGTTTCAAACTCTACTTTTTGTATCTTACTTAGTATGTGTTCCGAGCTAATGTAAGCGTCTTTACAGCCTAGCTCTCGCATCATTGCTTCTATCTCAGTCATTTACTACGTGCCCCTTAATAAGTTGGCGGTGTTGTATCCAGCCTTTAAAATTACCCGACCAGCGAACACCGTCGTTGTCTGTGTGTGTAACACCAATGCGCTTCGCTTTAGCGTTAGTAATCCGTTGGAACTTAGGAATCGGCGACGCTTGGTGCTCGAACGGTGACGCATGAACACGGCTACCCGACGTCAGTGATTCAAAGATTCGGTACGCTTTAGACATTGAAAGGTCAAGCGCTCGGTAGCTCACCTGCGCACAACATGAAACCGACAACGCTAGTTGGTCTTGCAATTCCAGCTCTTCGCGCATCGCGGCAGTGATGTACGGTAGATGCCATTCCTGATAACCCAAAGTAACAGGTCTACTGTTATTCATAGCCACGTCTAATTCAGCTGCAAGGCGATGAATCTCAGGTTGAGCATCAGTGTGATCCCGTAACCACAAGAAATTTGCCCATTCCGTCGATGTAACCAAAACCTTCATTGTTTGGAACGGTTCTAAGATACGATTGCAGACTTGCTTGTGTAGCCCGACTTTTTCCATCCCCCAATGTAACGTACATGCCGCTTTTGATGCAGCGTTCCAGAAACCGCGCGCTAATCGTCGTTTCATTCCCAGTAGTTGTCGGGTCGCTTGCATACCACGTCTGTTCTCGCCCCAATGTAAAGGCCGTGCAGGGTTGTCCCATACTTGCTGTCTCACTTTCTTTGCTGGTATCGCTCGGCTGCTTGCTGCGTTTCGTGAGAACACACGATGCGTCATAAGCTCCGCGTGGATGAAGCGCGGGTATTCCATTTCAACGGTCGTTATACGTACGCCGTCTGCGATTGAGTCTGCTATGATTGTTACGTTTATCATGATACTACTACTTACTTTATTAGTGTTACTGTTTAAGCCAAGCATTAAAATTCTCGACGTGCATCAGAAGACGACCGTCCTGTGCTCTACGCCAATGCTTCTCTTCAAATAATTGTCCGCGCTTTATCTTCGCTCTCAGTGCGGCAACGGAGTAGCCCGTCGCCTCAGCCATAGCGTTAAGCGTCACCCACTCAACTCTGAAGGTCATACTATGCCTTCAGTACAAACTTGGTTTCGGCGGTCGAAAACAGCTTATGCTTTTTGGCTTGCTCCGCTAGTAGAGTGTAATCACCAGTGGCAGCGGATAGAACAGCGACCAGTAACTCGAAATCATCGTTCTCGAATTGGTCACAAATAAGTGACAGCTTACGAATAAGCGTGTCTGCGTGATGAACACCGATTGTAACAGGGCGGTGAATCAACGCGTCGCGTATATAGTAGTTTCGTTTCTTTCGCTCAACGGTCGTGGCATCTTTAAACGTCATCGCGCCAAACGTATTTGAACACTGAGCCGAGCGCGAAGTCCAGTTCACGGATGAACTCGATAGCTTCGATCGTTCGGCTGTTGTAATGTGTTGCTTTTTCTGTGTTGTCTTGGTCGTTTTGTACTGCGTTCGACATTTGTATCCTGCGGCTTCCGCCACTATCTAAATTGTTTTCCCCCCTGACTAGGTAAGTAAACGCTAGATACTCGGTAGACGTGGTCTACACTGTCAACCAAGTAGCGCTTTCCGCCTTGCCAGAGCCTTTCTGTCAGCTCCCAGCCTTCCTCGGTTAATTCCAATTTGCCAAACACATTGCGCTCGCCTTCACCTTTAAAGTAGATGACGCTATCGCCGCTGGCTATCTTCCCTTTAGGGTTCACCAGTAGCATAGTTCCTCGTTCGAAAGGGTGGTCGTTGTAGTCTACTTCTACGAAGTAGCAACCACTTGCTTCGAGTATCGTGTTCACAAGAATTGACTTCTCAGTCGGCTTGCGTCCAGATAGGGTCGCCATTACTTTAATTGGTTTTGAAGGAACGGTGTCAGAGATAGCATTAGAAATGCCAAAATCATCTAACTCCATATCCGATAACGCAGCGAACTTTCTAAGAAAGTCTGTGTTCAACGGGATTGCACCGCGAATATACTGACTAAATGCAGACTGATTCATGTCCATTGCTTGTGCAGCAGATGTTTGGCTCAGTTTGCTAGTCTGCTTGAGAGACTGCCAAGCTGCTTGTACTCGTTTGAGTACGTCTTCACCGTATTCCATACTCGTGCCTATGTTTATTGTAGTTGCTTATAATTAAATTATCAGGGTTACTGTTAAAAGTCAAAGCATTTGTGTTAACCCATGTTAATTTATGCACTATTATAAGCAGTGCAATCCGTGCCCGTCCCGTGTGTTCTACTGGGGTTCGACTATAAACCCGTTCACCGTGACCTGAGAAATAAACGCTGCCATGGCATCGTAATTCATTGTCTCTGCACGTTTTGCAAATTCGTCAGCGGTAATACCTTCCGCCCATTCTCTAGGGTCGGTCAGCACCACGCCGCAAATTTGTCGTTTATATTTTATTGATTCACAGCCGACGATAACTACTGCTAGTTCGTTAGCCGCTAAAGCTTCTTTGAGCCAGAACAACTGCTGTTCAGACAGGTTCGGCTTAATCTTTGTTGATCCGCGCTTGGGTAGCTGCTTGATAAACTTGTACTCAGCCCAAAGCGGCTTAACACCATTCTTCGAGCGGTAGAAGGCGTCAGGGACACCCCCAGCAAAGTTGTCGTTTATCTTCCAGCTACGAAACAGCGCCGTTGGTAATCTCTTACCAACGTTCGATGTGTATTGGGATTCAATCATTACAGGGTTAGGTCAGTCTCGTCCAAGATGGCAAATAACGTTTTAGCCTGTGCTTCCGCGTCGCTTAACGCATGATGCGCGATTTCTGGTTTAACGCGCTCAACGTTCGGTGCTAAGGCTCTTAGGGTGCGGTAGCACATGTCGCCTCTGTATGTCCAAGGGGCGGGCTTGTCAGCCATGTCGTACGCCGCTAGTAGAAGGGCATTGTCCATCATAGAACCATTACCCCAGACGCGGATTTGATCTATCGGCGTGTCACCAGCCTGTTTGCTAATGAACTCCGACACGGCTGCCAATGCGGTCGTGATATGCGCGTGTCCGTAGTTTGCTCTAAACTCGTCACGCGCCTCCTGCGACTCTTGAAGCCACCACATAACGGTAGTGGCGCTAATATTCATCCCAAGTTTCTGACAACTCTCTAGGTTTACACGGGTGTAGAACCCTTCGCCTATTTTGCGCTCGGCGAGGTTCATCGGTGAGATGCCAATAGACAGTATCGCATCTTTTGGCTCTGTCCCCATTGATTCAAGGTCAAGCATGAAGTCTTTGTATGCCATGAGTTTTTCTCCTACTGAACGATCGTTCACCTTCACTGGGTGGCGAACTCTATCTGAATGATTTGTGAATGAAAAGGGTAAAATTACTAAATTGGAACGATTTTACCAAGGCTTAACAATGCCTTAAGGAAACGTTATCGTTGATCAAACATTGATCGACAAGTTTACATTTCCTTACAGTTCTGCTGCCAAAATTAACCTTTAATTTTAAATAAGTTATGTGCAATTTCGGCCTAAGTTTGTTGCCCGTTTGGAACAAAAGCTTGAATTTTGGATAAAGTTTTAAAAATTCGGCTTTCTTTTGGAAATGTTAGCACTTTGTTCCCAAATGGGGATCGTTGCACATAAAAAAGCCGACCCAAGTGGGGGTCGGCGAAAGACTCATTTAAGCCTGAGTTAAGCTGCTTCAGCCGCAGGAGCTGCGAACAGACCGTCGTAGATTGCAACTGCTTGGTCATAAAGGTCGTCAGGTGCGTGAGCGACCAATGTAACGTCGTAGTTGAAATAGTTGCCTGAGTTGTTCGACTCAGATACTACGCCAAGCTGCCACACACAGCCAAAGCGAGGGTTGCCTTGTTTTTCTTCGTCGTTGATTCGGGTGTTCCAAACCTTAGACTTTTTGACTTTAACCCCCGGCATATCTAACATTGCCACGCCTTTAGGAGCACCTTCATCGTCTAGCAATAATACTAGGTGAGTTGGGTTCTCTTTAATTTCGTGGTCTTTTTCAGCAAGGCCTTGCTCAGCTAAAGCTTCTAGTGCTTCTTCTTTTGAGTCGTAAGTGCCTACCATGCCACCGCCAGTCTTGCGTGTGCGCCATACAACGAATTTCTTTGTAAAGCTAAGGTTGATTACGAACATCGACGTGTAGAGTTCTTCTGTCACGCTGTTCATGATCATGCCCGCTTGTGCGCCTTCAACTTGCTTCGGATGACCAGGTTGTACTTCGTCGTTAATCATTTGAAGTAGTTTCAAGCGAGGAATCGCTAAATCGTTAGTCGTTACGGCTTCAGAACCGCGACCAACGTATTCGTTACGTTCTTCGATTGTCGCTACGCCAGCAAATTGTTCTTCTTGTACTGCTACTTCTGTATTCTTAGACATGTTTATATCCTGTTTATTCGTTAATTAGTTAGTTTTCGTCATTCTCGATCCGCTAAGATCAATAAAGCCCCACGACTGACGAGGAAGCGGGGCCAATAAGTAAGCAACCACAACTGACACAAGGAGAGAACCAGTTGAGGTCGCTATATTAGTGTTACTGTTAATTTAAGTCAACAGTAACGCTAAGATTTTCTAACCGATAGTTTTCGGACTTTTACTGGGGCAACACCAGCCAGTGATTCGCCAGTGCTCAAAAGCTCTCGATATGGTGCGCCGTTCACCTTGCGCTGAAGGAAGTAGAACGCATCATTCTCTTTGATGTACTCGTATAGTGCATCCCAGTCTTGAACTGATGGTTGTGTTTCTTCGCTCATTGAAACCATGCCAATGCCCGCGTAAGAGACTTTTTCGCCTACTTCAAGGGTAGCCTTAAGGTGGTTCTCAAGCTCTGTTCTGCGCTCTTTCAGTGACTTCAGCTCTGCTGATTCGATTAGGGCGATTTCACGACGAACGTTCATAAGCTCCGTGACGATCTCTTTACGGTCATGTGTTGGTGCTTGCTCGACTGCTTCTGGTTCGATGTTTAATTGTAGTGCTGCTGACATATTATGCTACCTTCTTATCTTCTGTTTCTGTTACCGGTGTACGACACTGCGCTTCGTAGAACGCGTGCAGTCTGTCCATTGCTTCATCAAACGCTTGAATCTTGATGGTCGGCGTAGTAGCTAACTTGGCCTTAAGACGTTTACACTCGGCTGTTAGCTTCGTGATTTCCTCAAGGTTCAGGTCAGCCATAGCTGCCTTCAGGCCTTCTTCAGCTTTGCGTAGTGAATCGCGCGTTTCGTCGAAGTCGCTACCGAACTCTACAACCTGACGACGGGTGTTACGAACGTCTTTCACAATGTCCGTGAACAAGTCCATGTCGAAGTCTGCTGCTGTGATTGCAAATGCGTTTAATGGTGCTTTTGGTGCTTGGTTTGATTTATCAGTCATTACTGGTTCTCTCTATAGTGTTTTGTTTAGGTTGCTTGGTTTAGGCCGCTTGGAATAGGCCTGCTACTGTGTTCAGTAGGTCGATCATATTCATCTGCTTGTCGAGCATCTTGGCGTAGACTTCTTCTTCTACAGTGTTCTCGGCTGCAATATGAATAATCTCAGTTTTACGTTGCTGACGCTGTACGGACAATACGGTGGTTGAACTGCTCGTATAGGTCGGCGCGGTAGGTTGGACTTGCCCAGATAATGCGGTTAGCGCGTGTTAGGGTAAGGCCGTGTCCCGCTGACTGCGGGTGTGCGAAAATTACTTGAATGTTGCCTTGCTGGAACTGATAGACAATGCGGTTACGCTCAAGCGTCTTCGTAGAGCCATCAATTACAGCGTACTTAAGCTTGCGTTTCTCAGCTTCAGCTATCAGGCCGTCACGCTGATGCGTCCAGTTGAAGGCCACAAGGGCGTGGTCGGTTTCTTCTACTAAATCAAGTACCAGCTCGTATCGTTCTTTGTGAACGTTAACCACTGAACCGTCTTCGTTGTAGACACCGCCCGACAGTGTTTGTAATAGCTTCTGCATACGTGATCCAGCATGAACCGCGTTTAGCATTTCGCCAGATTCAAGGGCAAGCATTGACTCACGCTTCAGGAACTCATAGTCACGGCGTATCTTCGGCGGTAACTCGACGGTTACTTCACGGAATACGGTGTCTGGCAGTTCTTGCACGTCATCTAGCGACACTCGCGAGGTGATGTCACATAACATTGATGTCACGTGGTCAGCCGCGCCTGCTTTGTCCTTCCATTCCATAGCTCCCGGTGGTGCTCCGAGAATAGGCTTAGGGTCACAAACTTGCTGGCGGAAACCAAAGAAGTTTTTACCTAGGCGCTCGCCACGGTCAACAAGAAAAGCCAAGTGCCAAATATCTAAAATGGTATTAGGTGTTGGCGTACCTGTCATAAGCGTCATTCGTGGGATTACTGCGGAAACAGCGTTCAGGGACTTAGAACGAATCGACGTTCTATTGCGGAATGCGTCACCTTCGTCGATAATCAAAACATCGAACTTGTCGGCATAACCTTCTTTGTCGATCATCTTTACGGTGTCGTGATTGGTGATAACCCATTGCGCATCGCTCTCAAAGGCCTTGCGCTTCTTAGCGGCAGTACCAGCGGCAACAGCATAAGTCGTTTCAGGCCAGCCGAAACGTAGGTCTTTAGCCCATGCAGGCGTGAGGATGGAAAGAGGGGCAAGAACCAACACACGGGCTTCAGGCCAGTACGTTTTGACCGTGTGGACACAGGCAAGGGTTTTACCTGTACCACAACCGTCGAAGTTCAATACGCGTTCGTTAGCGCCCCAAAGAGCGGCAAAGCGCTCTTGGTGCGTGAATGGTTTAAAGGTTGGCTTAGACGGCTTCATCTAACCCCCTATAGTGGTCGAAACCACATGCACCATTGCCGTATGCAACACCGTCACGGTTAGTGTTACAGCCGTACTCGCAGAAACGACAGGTATGTGCGTTGGCTGATGGGATGAAGTCACGGGTCGTCGTAAGCTTCACAGCACGGTTATGATAGCGAAGTAATAGCATTGATAGCTGACGGCGGTTGAATGAGCGAATCATCTTCACGCCTTCGTCTATGTACCAGAACTCAACTTTAAACACATCTAACTCAGGGTAGCGGTGCATCGCGTGCAATGCGTAGCTTAGGCCTTGGTCAGCGTGCTTCATTTCGTTGCCAAACTTCTTACCGGTTTTGTAGTCGATGATTACACATGAGTTCTCATTCTCCATCACAAAACCATCTAGCTTAGCGCGTCCCCACAGCTCTTCGTCGTCCCAGTCACACGGCGACCAGTCTTTGCGAATACCCCAGTCGTCCTCAAGTGATACCTTACCCGCTCGGAAGTCTTCACGAAGCTGTGCGAAGTCGGCTGCGAAAGCGTCGAACTTAGTGCGACCGTCGGCTGGTAGTTCTGGAATCTTGCCACGTACCCAAGCCTCACAACCATCGTGGATCAGTGTACCGCGCTGTGCTGCTTCGCCTGACTCAACGTAGATTTTGTCTACCTTGCCAAGCTTCACCGCCCACTGGCAGTTCTCGAACTTCTTAAGGGTTGAGAATGACCATGCTTTGACGGCTGCGACAGGGAAGTCTACAACCATTGCGCCACGCTCATTGTCACGTGTTTCCTTAGCCTTCTTCAGTGAGTCAGCTAGGCTCTTAAGGTCTTTCGACTTACCGACGGGTGGGCCAGACGGCGGCGGCGTGCTCACGGCCTTCTGCTTGGTCGCTTTAGCCACTGCACCAAGACGGGCGGCAAAGCTTTCTTGCGTTGCTTCCTTCTTGGCTTGGCCTTCGATTGACGTGCCTTGAATAGTCTGCTGGCCTGTTTCTTTCGCTTTGGCCTTAAGCGTTTCAGCGAACCCCATTAGGCGGCTCGCTTTGCTTGACGACGAAGGAACGCTGCACATTCGTCTAGGCCAGTGTAAAGCTCACCTTCATGAGCGATTACAGGCGCAGTACGTAGGCCGTGCGGGTTCTCTTCTTCAATGAATTTCTCTTCTAGCTCAACGCCAGCGAAATTTGCGTAGTCGCGGACGTCACCGCAGAATTTACAGTTCTTTGTTTTGAATAGTACAGGGGTCATAGTTCGTAACCTTCATTTGAATATATTTCTGGTTCAGCCGATTGTTCTAGCTCTGCCTTGGCCTCAGCCATTGCACGCTCGAACTCTTCTGAGCTGTTTCTTTTGTTGATTGATGACACGTTGGTCGGCAGTGCAGCGTTGGCCTCTCGGATTTCTTCTAGAATCTCAAGGTCGTCGTACTTCCACACAACCTCTACACAGCGAGGGCGTGTAGGTAGGGCTTTAGGTGCGCCTACAGGTGTCGATTTGCGTTTACGTACGATGTCATGCGTACTGAGCATCCGTGATAGGGCGTTGTCCGATATTTCCTTGCCCGCCAGATAGCCGTACAGCATCTTTAGGTCGTCAGGTAATAGGTAACAAGGCTTGCCCGTGTTTACGTGCTCTAGGTTCGCAGTCAGGAACGTTTTGACGCGTGATAGTTGCGTGAAGTCCGCAGCTTCTAGGTTGGCGGCTGACTTATCTAAAATGCCGATGAAGGCACCAAAATCACCAGTCGTTAGCGCATCGAAGAAACTATCAGCAGCACTCATACCCGCTTTCTGGGTGTCGATACGTGCCTGGTTCATGATGATTGAGCCTGATTGGTTCACATCAACTTTGAACGAGCGTAGGAACGTAGCGAACTTGAATAGCTCGGCCTTGATTAACTCGTTAGAGTGCTCTCGGAAAACCTTAAGATACGCTAATCGAGTCTCAAGCATACGTTGCTGTCTAGGCGCGATGTTGTAACGACGTTTGTCTTCTACAGGCATTGCATCTAGGTCGTTCGTCGCAAAGATGAAGTTCAAGCGTTGCACGACTTCGCGTTGTTGCTGTTGCATCTTACGAAGCATCATTGTCGGTTCAGTAATGCGCGTTTTGAGCAGCGATGCAGTCTTCGTCAGACTTTGTGCACCACGCATGTTGAACTCGTCCACCATTAGCAGCATTAAGTCTTCCATCCAGCCGTTGAACTGGTCGTCAGCGATACCTTGTAGGGTATTCTGTGCAACGTAGTCATGACCGAATAGAGGGCGAAGTACAGCTTTGAAGAACAGGCCTTTACCCGTACCCTCAGTACCGTGTACTAGCCATGCTGTTTGTGTCTTGTCCTTCTTCTGAATGATGAAGGCCAGCCAGTTAATGAAGTGCTCAAAACAGTCCATATCATCGCCGAGCATGTTCAGGATGATTTCACTGATAATTGGGCAGTCTAAGCTGAGCATCCAGCCATTACCGTAGCGCAACGTGTCTTGGTGTTCGTGAACTGTCTTATCACGCATAAACACAGTTGGCTTAAATCGGTTCACGTAGTCCTTGTCGCCAACGGTAAACAACGTTTTAGAGTTGTTAGGGTCGAGAACTACATGACGGGCAGGGACTGGGTCTGGTACAAGCTGACCGTAGTGCTTCATCCACTCTTCGGCTACCTGTCCATTACGTCGCTCGTTCATTTCAACGATTTCGTCGTGTTCCTTGTCGTATTCCATCGTGACGTAAGCGTCAGTGGTTTGGTCAATGAACATGCTGCGTTGTACTTTACGTACGACACCGACTTCCTCGTCCTTCACTTCGTCATAGGCCGCACCGTACTTCTCAACGTGCTTGGCATAGGCCTCTGGGTCAGCGGCTTTGAACAAGAACGCAGGTTCGTCAGGCACGAAACAGCGGACAATCTCAGGGTTAGAACGGGCTACCCAGTACGCGTTGTTGCGGCTACCGCCAACGTTATAGCGAACAAACTCGTCGTCTTCGTATGCAAACTCCATACGGGCAGGCGGCGGGTTAGACATGACGTTCACCGCACGACCGTTCACATTAATTCGGTCATACTTCGGTTTGTGGCGGGTGATGCCAGCTTCCGTTTGCAAGTCCTTAATACGCTGGTCGCGTACTTGGTTAACTCGCTCCATCTTGTCGAGCACTTCTTCTAGCAGTGGTTCAAGGTCAAGCAATTTATGCTCTTTCTCAACCAACACAAAGCGGTCTTCATCGTTAACAAACGGGTTTGCTTTCTTAGGACCAAAACTAGGTGGTGCGATATACACAAGGCGTGACGGCTCAGCTAAACAAGGGTCAATAACACTTTTAAGTCGTGTCTTGGTCTTCGTAAGCTTTAGACGTTCGTAAATCTCTGCCTGTGTATAGTTCAACGAGGTGAGCCAGTCTTTCAATGCACGGTGGCTAACTGGGTTTTCAAGTAAGAAGTGGATATGTACCGATACTTCGTCTTTGTGCAAATCGAACGAGCTAGACGCCATTGCCACGTATGACACATTGGCTAGTTCTTTCGGTAGCATTTTAACTACTGATTCGGCTACGGCTTCAACGTCCGATTTGCGGTATCGGTCTTTGATCCCACCTTCTAGCTTCAGGCCGTCAATGTCCAACACAAGGAACTGCGTCTTGGCGTCTTGGTCTGTCATACCACGGCGCGACTCAGCTTGTAATGGGCGTATGAATTGGCCTTTGTAAAGTGCTCTACCTAGGTTAGCGTTCTCTACAAGTAGACTGCGGTAGCCTTTTAACCCGTCTTCTTCGACGTTCAACTCTGCTTCATGCGATGTTAGCTTTGCGGCAAGTGGGTACGAGCGCGAGCTGCCATCAGCTAGACCGATTGTTTTACGTAAGGGGCCGATCTTACTCAGTGCTGAAACAAAGTGCAGTTTCATTTGGTTTAAGCCTCCCTTGGGTATTTTTCGTAATCTTCGGCACAATCTGCGTCACAGAACAACTGTTCAAGGCTGTCCAGCGGTTCATCGCAGTTGTGGCAAGCTTCTTTGGGTGTTAAACGCGGTGTGTTAAGCCGCGCGTTTTGTATGTGGACAGCAAGCATCATTTCCTGCTGCGCCACAGAGTTATCTATAATGTCGGGCATCGGTTGTTATGATTATTAGTTAATAAATTTGCTATTCTAACAGTATTACTAATAATTATGAAACCTAAGCTGCGGCTTTAATTAGCGGGTTGCCCAAGAATCGTGACACGCGAGCTTCACGTTCAAGTACAATCGCTGGGGCGTTTGGTACGCTGGCCTCTTTAATTTCGGCGTGTGTAGACCAGTAGGTCAGGGCATTGAAGAACGCCCACATGGTCTTGCCAAGTGTTTTACTTTCGTTCATCCAAATATCGAACAGCTTGTTGTTCATGGCTAATGAGCCGCGAGCGAACTCACTGATTAGGCCGATTGCCTTCTCGTCAGAACATGGCTCTTTCGACCACTTGCGCCACTGGTTGCCCATAGTCACAAAGTTCTCTACTGAAGCGGCTACACGCTGCTTAACTTCGTCAACCTTGAAGCCTGATGTGTGGCGGGCGACGTAGTTCGACACGTCCGTTCCGACAACCATACCGTTCGCACACACTAAGCGATAACCGCCCATGTTGATGCGTAGGTTCGTCGAACCGTCATAGCTGTTGATTACATTCAAGCGCAGATTGGTTACATCCCGACGACCGCGACCAATGCTAATCTTGTGCTCAGGGAAGATGTACGAACGAATCGAACGACCACCTTCATACGCAATAGAGTCGGTAATCTCCATTCCGTTCGTATCGAGTACGTCTGATTCACGAATTGCAGCGTCTACACGCTCATACACTTCGCTATTCTTGATTAGGCTGTAACGTTGACCATGCACCGCCAGTACAGTGTCCGTGTCTTTACGTACAACGGCCTGTAGGCCTCGGTCTGGCATACCTGTTAGGTCTGACAGCGGTTGACAGTCTACAGGGAAGAACAGGCCTGCTGCGGCATGTTGCTTAGCTGCTTCGTCACGGGCTTTGATTAAGTTTAAGGCCGATGGTTTTGTAGGGAAGTTCAATACTGCGCTCATGTCTTTAAATCCTTGTGTTGTGGTCTTTCCGCACTTTAGGCGGTGATAGTTCTTGCTTGCGTTGAAGGTAGTACGACTCAGAATCGGAAGGCGAACCAATCCGTGTATGTGTCGTAGTACCCTGGTATTGGACGAAGTGACTTTCGATTACTATCGCCAGCTCGTCGTTAATGTGTTCAAGGGTTAGCATCCCTCGTTTTTTGTCGAATTGGTGCGTTATCATGCTGCCTTCATTTCTTCTTGTTTGCGTGCGTGTAACTTGGCCTTATCCATCATTCGAATACACTCTTTCTCGTGCGCTTGGATAACCTTATGCTTGATACCGGTCTTCTTGCTGTACGTCATTTCGATGTAAACGAATACACCGGTATTCGCTTCTTTCATTACTGAATAAACTTTCTTGCCGCCGTTTACGACTAGTTGATCAACTGTTCTCATGTTTTACTCCACAGAAAAAAGGGGTGGCGTTTCCGCACACCCCCCAAGGAACTATTGTGAATTTACTCGCCTAAGTCACACTTAGGACAATCTAGCTCGGTTACTGCCATCTGAGAGCCGTCAGGCATCTTCGACATTGTCTGGCGGTAACTCGGTCGTAGGAACTCCTTGCAGCGAAGGCAACGACGATTGTTGGTCTCTTCACGGTCTCCTGCGCCCGCTACAGGCATTTCGTTGGCGTATTGGATGAAAGGGTGGAACTCTGACTCAATGCGGTTAGAAACGTGTTTCTGCGCTTTCTTGAGGTTAGGGAATACCATTACTTCGTTATTGTCGTCCTTCAGTACCTTGATTTCTTCGTCAGGTACTACAAGCAATACAACGACTGGTTTTGTTTGTGCGAAATTGTTTGGCTTTGCCATGTTATGCGGCCTCTAGTTCTTTAGTGAATTTAATTTTCACCCCACGGCGCTTAGCGTCCGTCAGGATATAATCTTTTGCGATTTGAGCGTCAGACTCGGTCGGCGCTGAGTTCTGTGCTGCTGCCCATGCGACCTTGCCGTTCTGCAGCAATGTGCCTTGGCGTGTGATGCCACGGTCTCGGTGATGGAACTCAAGAACTGGTGTGTCAGGCATACCGCCGTACTCATTGTTCTTAGCTACATACATGCGCGGAATAGCTCGGAGGCTGTTGCCCGTCACAGGGTCAACGTAGAACGGCGCTTGTCCTTCTTCTTTGGCCTTGCGTGCAATCTCAGTAGCCTTGCGCATTGAGTCTTTGCGTTTCTCTTCAAGGTCTTTGATTGTCGCCTTAAGGTCAGCAATCGTTGCTTTCTGGGTCTTGTTAACTTTGAACAAGCGTTTAGGGTCAAGCTGCTGTAGGTGCTTCAGCTCTGCTTTCAAGCGCGTGATTTCCGCCTTGTCGATGCCTTTGTGCTCGACGGCCTTATCAATCACCATGCTCTGTTTGTCTAGTAGTCGGTTCTTCTCATTGATGACGTTCTGCATGTCTTCCACCTGTGCGCGTAGACGTTCGATTTCGTCAACGGCCTCGTTGAATTGGTCAACGGTTTTGTTATGGTCATCAGCTACTTTTACGATTTCTTCAAGGATTGCTGTAGCGTTGTCTGCGATGTTTTGAACTGACATATTTAATTCTCTTCAATGGGGAAATAGGGCGGGTACAAGGACGCCGCCCTCTGGTTTACTCTTATTTTGAATACTCTTTTGCGTAGCCACCGTCGTTAGCCAGTGGTAAGCCCACTGCCCAGCTAGGGGCTACTGCCATGTGTCGCTCCATTACGGCGTACGCACGGTCAAGGTCTCGCTCAGTTAGAGCGGCTAGAATTTCATCGTGTACGCTACCCATAACCCAGCCTAGGCCAGTGTCTTCAAGCTCTGCGTTCACGTTCACAAGCTGTTCGGCAAGAATGTCGCGAGCTGTTGCCTGCGCGATGTTCTCGATTAGTAGGCCGTGCCATAGGTATTTAGGGACTGGTTTACCCCAGCGGTCGTACTTGTCAGAGTCGAACACGACTTTCATCGTCACGCCTGACTGAGTCTCTTCGCCTTTGTAACGGGCGTTGCTGTACTGAAGTACGCGGCCTGAAGGTAGAACAATCTGGTCTTTGCGTGCCAAGTACGAGTCATTAGGGCCGAATCGTAGCTCGCCACCGTTAACCAACACTGGCATTACAGTGTTCGCTAGGTAGTGCCACATAGCCTTAACTGCGTAGTGCTTGGTGTCGTACGAGTTCTTTACGCCGCGACAGAACGCATCGTCTTTGAACATCGGTTCCATGCCCAGCGGACCACTTGCAAGGTATTGTTGGAAGCCGAACCAGCCCATAGCGAAGCCTAGGCCTAAGCCCGCAGCCTTACCCATTTGGCGCTCGTTCTTGTCCTGCGACTTTGTGATTTTACGGTCGAAGATGCCGCCCGCTACGTCACAGTAGTAGTCATACTTGTCTGGGTGGTCGTCTGGTAGGTCATCGGTGGCCTTCATCTGGTCTAATACGTCAGTTTGACCACAGAACCACATATTCACACGTAGCTCGATGTTCGATAAGTCACACACACCAATCTGATAACCATCAGGCGCTAACATTGATAGACGGTGCTTACCGCCACGGGTGTTGTTCTGCTGGTTAAGCTTCTGCCCACCCGACCAACGGCCTGTCTGTCCCGCACCATAGTAGTTAAGGAAAAACGGCATACATGCGTCATCAAAACCAACACTGCGGAAGGTCTCTGAAACGCTAATCATACGCTGGGCACGACTCGACGCGATGGTTGACTTCACACGTTCACGGGCTTTGTAGAGCGCTGCGTGCTGTGGGTTGTCAATCTGTAGTCGAATGTACTCAGGGTCGCCCTTGCCCAGTGCTGGTGACAGTAGGCCTGTGGTCTTCGAAATCTTCTTAGGCACAGTTAGGCCGAACTCGCGTAGTAGCTGTTCGTACTGCTGGTTAGAGCCGAACGTCTTAGGTGTTACGTCTTTGATGTCGTGCTCTAAGCAATACTCAATAGCCGCAACAACCGCTTTGCCGTCTTTCTCTCGCTCTTCGACCAACACTTCATGCAGTAGCTCGTTTTTGATGTCGAACTGCGGCTCAATCGCACCACGTAGCGTGATGTTCATAGCGTTTAACTCGATGCTTTCGCCAAGGCCAATACGCGGTACGTAAGCCAAGAACAAGCGACGCATTAGGTTAACGTCCTGACGGCAATACTTAGCAAGCGATGCGTGCTGCTCGTCGGTGATGTACTCGTACTTGATACCGTCAACGTCCGCCAAGTCATTACCTTTACGCAATGCAGGGTCATCAGGCCACTCGTCTTTTGCACACGCGTCAAGGCGTGCTGGTTTGTGCGCAGCTAGATACTTACGCATGAGCATTGTGTCGAAGTAGAAGTCGAACTCAACGCCATGCACCCAGTTACAGATTGCACCATCAAACGTTGTATTGTGAGCAACAACGCCAACACGCAGGCCGTCTGCTCTTGCACGTTTGATCATGTCCATCTGTTCACGGTAGAAATCATTGCCATGTCCGTACAAAATGGTCTCGTCAAGGTCGATTGCTAAACCTAGGCCTGTCTCATGGAAACGCTCGCCTAAGATGTACTCAGGGTAGGTTAGAGACTTCAGGCTGTACGACTTAGAACCTTGGTTGGCCTTCGACTTGTAGAACGATTCCCAGTCAAGGAAAACGATAATGTCTAGGTTAAAAGCCTTTTTGATCACGTCCAGCGTTAGGCGGTCGTTGCGGTTGAAAGTGCTGCTCATGCAGCACCTTCCTGTTCTTCTGTTGACTCTTCCGCAGCTTCTTCCGATACTGCAGTTTCTTCGGCAGGCTCGTCGCCCGACAAGATGCTGTCCAGTGACTTACCTTCGACTGGTGCTTCACAGTATTCGTCGGGGATGATGTCAGCCAGTTCTGGGGCTTCTTCAACCACTGTACGAAGTGTTTTGTGGCCTTCAAGGAAAGCGATAATCTTCTCTTGAATCTCAGCCGCCTGCTTCTGCACATAGGCGCTCTTAGGGAATACACCCATGATGCGCTCTTCCATCATCGGCAAGTCTTCGAACAATGCTTCGTTAACGTTGCCCACCTGATAGCGGTAAGGGATAGGCTTCACACCGCCGAACTCAAGGTTCATGATTGAGCCACGGTCAGCGCTTACAACTGTTAAGTGCGGGGCAGTAGGCAGTGTGCCTTCTATGATAGTCGATACGTCTTGGCCGTCAGCACAAAGGTTGCCAAGGCCGTACATGTCGAACAGTGATTGGTAAACTTCTTTGCCCAGCTCAGCTAGCTCGCGGTTCAGGCTGTCAATACGACCACCGATTTTTGAGTGTACTACAGCTTGTGCAATCTTCTGGCGGTTGTACGCATTAAGGCGTAGGCCTAGCTTCAATTTTTTCATGATTAATACCTGTGTTGGTTATGGTTTAACTATGATGTCACCCGACATAGTCTCTGCATTGCCAGTGATGGCCTTAGCTTCAACGTCGCCTGACATCGTTTTAACTCGCTCGACTGTGCCGTTCACTGACACGTCGCCTGATGTGGTCGAGACTGAGTGGACAGCGCCTTCAATCTCGATTTTGATTTCTGGTTCGGCCTGCACTGTCTGTGCTTTGCCGTCCACGTAAACGCGACCATTAGCAATCACCACGTCACCGCCTTTGAACGACTGACCGTTGATGGTCACTGTGCTACCACTAATGCCGCTGATAGTAGTGGTACTGTTAATCGCGCTCATCAATGAACCCAATAACTTGCTTAATGTCTTCATCAATGGCCTTTACCATCTCTTTGATCTTGCCGCTCTCGGCCTTAATGCCTTCAAGTTCCGCTCGACGTGCTTCAAGGCTGCGTACAATCTCCACTAGTTCGTCGGTCGAGTAACTCTCAACTGCTGAACCATTTAGGAATGTTACGGTGTTAATTTCGACTACCGGTGTCTTGCTGTAGACTGGTGCAGTCGGTGTTTTCGCTGGTGCGGCTTTCGCTGGTGCGCCTTTTGCTGCTGCTAACTGGCTTTGAAATGAATTATGGTTCATGCTGCTTCCTCTAAAGGTTGTTTTTCATTGGTAGGGTTAATCGCTTTGATTAGCTCCGACAGGTCTTTGATGCGTGCCGCAGCGTCAATGCGCTCAAGCATAGGCTTGCTTGTGTCGTCAAGAATGCTTCGCTGCGCTTCGATAGCTGGTTCTAGTGACTGGCTAATCTTGCGCAAGGCTCTGCTGTGGTCTCCGAATAGCTGCTGCTTCAGTGCTTCCGCCAGTTCGTAATCTTCCGATAACACTTTCTGCATTTCTTCAGTATGACCGCGCTTCGCAAGCTCTTCAGCTACCATCTTCTCGACACACAGCGGGTCCACGTCCGTACCATCTTCAAGCTCTTGCTCAGCGGCGGCGATTAGTAGGCTCGCTAGGTCTAGCATGGTATTCGCATACATGATGTGACGTATTGCAGGGACAAACTCACCTGAGTTGTATTCGTCGTTCAGCCATGCTGCAACGAAGGCAGCAACGTCGTCGCTGTCAACACTTGCTAATACGTCTTTGATGTCGCTAGGGGTTGATACAAAGTCAGCCACCACAGCTTCTAGGTCTACATGAAATTCCATGTCTTGAATGTCTGCGCGTTCAACCAGTACGTTGTTATGACTTGCCATTTACCATGCTCCTGTGTATTTCTTGATTACTAGATATTCGTCGTACGACACCTGTGCAACGTTGCGCACTGAGTATGTGAAGATGTCGTCGATGAACTTACCTTCTTCTTTTTCGTCTTCGTACAGCTCGTTGTGGCACTCTTGGAGCAAGGCCATTGTGATAGCCTCGTCCTCTGTTCGTGCTTCGCCGACTAGGGTGACATACTTCTCGTAAGTACCCGCTTCAATCAATAGCTGGACAGCGTATGGGTGCTTAACCATTGCTGTCACCGCTCAGCTGTAGAAGAGTAGGGGTCTCGCCCAGCATGTCGCCTACCAGTTGGCCTGCGGTCTCAAGTGCCAAGCGACCTTCTTCTGACTGGCTAAGCTCTTGAACTAATAGCTGTGCCTCCATCTGTTCAGCAACTTGGTCGATGCCGTTCAGCTTCTCTTTGAGTGAATCAAGCTTGTTGCTCAGCTCGCGCCACTTCTCTTCCGCTTCCTTGAAGGCATCGCTCAGCTTGTAAAGCTCTTCGGTTGCATGGAAATCAAGGTCGAATCGCAAATAGTTTTCATGGTAGTCAGTTGTTTCATAGTCACGAATACGCAACTCAACAGTCAGGTTCAACGTGCCGTCTTCCTCAAACTGCTTTTGGTACTCAGGCCACATGTTCTTGAAGTTGCTAGTGCCTAACATGCAAGACTCAGCAAGGCCTGTTTCAACACAACGAACCATGTCTGTGTTCTTGTCGAAGTATTTCTCAGCCGCATCGCGCTCAATACATGAGAACTTGTTGAAGAAGTTACGTATGCGCGTCAGCTCGCCATCTCTGGCTACGTAGTCCATTGCGTGTTTCTCGACTAGCGTTCTGGTCGCCATCTTCACCAAGTCGCGTGCCACTGATAGTTTGGTGTCAGCCTCGCGCTCTTCTTTCGTTAGGTCGTCGATGCGCTTCTTGAGCTCAGACTTCATTAGCTGCTTGCTAATCTTTACTGAGTTCTGAATCTTTGTTTCAACCGCCGCCGCTTGGGTGACTGGTAGGTATTGGTTGTTGTCTGTCATGCTGCTTGTACTCTTGATTTGGTTACGAACAACGACTGTGGGCGCTGTCCGTTCTTTATGTCTTTGTGCAGTTGCATGTAGTTCCACATGCGACCGCCGTCATTGAAGCTGTGTGAACGCATACCGATGTAGTGCTCGATGTTCGCTACTCGTAGGTTTGCTTGGTCGATACGGTCGTGTGACTTCACGGCTTCACGTCGGTTCTGGCGTAGGGCGCTTTCCAGTGCTGAAACGCGCGCTGTTAGTTCATTAATTATTCTTGCTTGTTCTTTGCTGCCGAACATGGGGTATTCCTTTTTATTGCTTAAGGCGGACATTCCGCCTTGGAATACCCGCAATAGAGTTCTAGTCATTCGCCTGTTGCGCTTCAGCTTTCTTAGCCGCGCGGCGCTTACAGCCTTCACACTCACCACAGCCTTCGCCACCCATTGCGTCAGCGATAGCGTCAAGTAGTTCGACAATCTCTTCTGGCACGTCGTCCGATGGTTCGCTGCTTACTGCAGGTTCTTCGTCGGCCTGCTCAGGCTTCTCGTCACGTTTCGCGTAGTATTCGTCGTGCGTTATCGTCGCCGATTCTAGGGCGATAGGTTGCGCAGCGAAGTGCTCAAGTTGCTCCTTGAACATCACAGTCATGTACTCGATGGTTTGCTCAATCATCTGTTGTGGGTTCTCGCGGTCGAACTTGATGTTCGCTGCCAGTTCCTCTACAAACATTGAGTTAATAGCTGCACCCATTAGCTGATGGCGGTATCTAGCGCCTGTGCCTTCGGCGAACAGCTTGCCTATGATTAGCGGGTGCAAGTCCTTGCTTAGCGCGTGGAGTGGGTTGCCCATGAAGTTCTTGATTAGCGTTGTTACTTCAGTAGCTGTCATTGCGTTAGTGCGAATAGTTTCCATCGGGGATTCTCTCTGTAAGTTGTGTTAGTTGTTTGTTGTTCGTTACTTGCTGGCGTAGCTTATAGCCGCTGCCAACAGTATTACTACTATACCTAGACAGCCGAAAGCCGTGCGTGCTAGGCGTTTCTCCGCTCGTTGGCGGTACGACATGCTGTTAAACTTAACAGCTCTTGTTCTTGCTTTGGGCATTGCTCTCCCTCCGTCAAAGGTCGCGAATGGTAATGCCACTGTTAACCTATGTCAACAGTAGCGCTAATATATTTAAGCAGCAGCCAGCTCGGTAGTGAACGTTGGCGGTGCTTTCATTCGCGCTTCAGGTGATAAGAAGTTGGGCAATGGCTCAAGGCCTGCCTTCGTGAACTCCACAAGCACCGTGCGGCCTACAAGGACACCGAGGTCATTTAGCTCTTGGATGCCGAGCGCTGAGAGTAGCATGTCGAACTTTCTGTCCCACAGGGCGCGAGACTTCTCGCTGGTAGCTGCAGTAAGATGAAAGTTGCGGAAGTAGTAGACACCAACACGACGCCCGTCAAACGACTCCAACACTCTCATGTTGATAGCTGGGTCGCCTGCGCCGTTCAGTGTTGCGCCTTCGATTTCAAACAAATACACTCCTTGGTCGAAGTATGGCTGAACATATCTCCGCCGCCGCGAGTAGGGTACTGTTACACTCATTCTGTGCTCCTAATTGTCTGTTTTGGTCGGTTCGCCTCATATCGGGCGTCTATCGTGTGAAATTGCATGTCTTTGTGCAATCATTAACCACCTGTCGATAATCTGCGCAAAGTGGTTAATGATTAAACAATGTGTCCAAGTTGTCCAAGTTGGTGTCCAAGTTTCAAAAATAAGTTGGACACTTTCACTGGTACGACCTGTTAGTGGTCACTTACCCCGCACCCGTTTTATGACAGTTTGTTGGAATTATACGAGAGCCGCTAGTTGCTCGACATTCGTACAGTGTCCATGTTGTCCAAGTTGTCCAACTTCTACAGCCTAGCGTTGAGAGAAAAGTTTTTACTATGTGTTAAGTATTAAATAATGAATAATAGTTATTACACAGTGTAGGGTAGAAAAAAGTTGGACAAGTTGGACAAATCGCTCTGGGCGTTGCGTCCTCTGGGCTGTGGCTGTCCAAGGGGGTTGGACAACGGGTGGACAGTCGGTGTCATAACTTGGACACTTTGCCTATCTTGCGTCCACCGCCCCGAAAACGCCCTGTACCCGCTATTCAATACGCGTCGAATATTGGCCGAAAGCCGTAAAAGTAGCACTACCCGCGTGCAAGCTGTTGTTCCTTAACGACTTTCTCCCCGTTGTTTTGCAATTAACTGTAAATGAAGGTCGGGCAGCGGTCTAGTAGGCGTTTCACTTCTCGCCCGTACATCGCCGCTTGTTGGGCATGGTACTCGGCTCGTCCTCTAAGCCCTGCGTCCATCGCCGCCTGCCATTGCTGACGTTGGTCGCCCATCGCGCGTCGTGCCATCTTGATTCGTTCAATTGTGTTGGTCGTGTTCATCGCCATGCGAATGTCTCCTGTTCTATGCTGCTTGTTGTTTGTCGTGTAGCTGGATAGCTTCGTGTATCAGGTCGTGCAACTGCCCAATCTGTATCGTCAGGTTGAACCATTGTTGGTAGGGCTTAGCCGCTGCTCGTCGGTCGCCTGCCGCTTGAAGGGCGTGCGCCTTATCTAAGCATTGACCGCAGTGGTCTAGCCATTGGCCTATCATGCCGAGCGCTGTTACTCGCCCGCTAAGTGTGAAGAGGTCAAGCGTTGGCTCAGCAGCCAGCAGTCGGCGGTGTAGTGCGTTAATCGGTTGCATGTGTCTATCCTGTGTTGAAGGTCGGCCTATGAAGGTCGGCCAGTCTGTGTTGAGCGCCGCTAGCTGTTCACTTCTCACTGGTCGATGCGCGGTGGTGTCGCGTCCTGCAGTATGCAGTGAGCAGCAGGCGGTGAGTGTTGTTCGTCGTGCGTCGCGCGGTGAGTGGTGCGCGTTGTGTGTTGGTCAGTGGTCAGTGGTCAGTGGTCAGTGGTCAGTGGTCGTTGCTCGGCGAGCGGCCTCAGTAGTACGGCCTCAGTAGTGTGGCCTCAGTAGTGTGGCCTCTATCGGAATGACTCTATAATTCTGTCATAAGAGGCCCCAGTAAAAGTAAATTCGTAACCGTTATCCCGCTCTCGGCTTGTGTGCAGTCAGTGGGGTGATCGCTTGGACTTTTGTGTCAGTCGTGGAATCTACCTTGACGCAGGACGCCGGACATGTGGAACGAGGAACGAGTGTAAGAGCGTAGCGGGCTGTACGAAGCGTACTAAGCGTTGAGGTTAAGTGGAACGTCTGTAAGCAAAATCTAAGCTCCCCACTTACAATCACAACGCCCACTCTCCAAACCGCATGAACCACATTGCTGTCCACATTGCTCTATATCCCTCTCCTAACCGCTTGTTATATAGAATCTGATCGTTGTTATATGAGCGACTATCGACATTCATTTTTTATTCTTTATTGATCCTCACTTCCTCACTTCTCACTTCTCACTTCTCACACTCACATACCCGCTGTTTCTTCACCTCTTCACTCTTCACTGACTGGCGAGACAGAACAACATACCTGTGCGCCATCGCCCTGACTGTGCCCTAAAAGCAGATGTTTTAGCCGTTGTTCAGTGTCCCTTTCGGTGTTTGACCAGGCTATTAAGATTTGTAGGAATGACGAGGGCTACAGACTAGTGAATGTAGTCAGTGTGGCTTGCGTCCATCGGTAGGCCAGCGTTACGACGTGCTGTGTACGCTTTGCCGCGTGCTTCGTCGATTGGGGTGATGTAGCCTTTGCCTGCACACTTGGCGCATGGAATGTCTTTGTTGTGCTTGTGGATGCGATACAGGCCTGTGCCGTCACATGCTTTGCAGTCCTTACCGTGGCTAGATGCCTTGATTAGCTCCACAGCCTTAATCTCAGGGCTTTTCTCAGGCATTGGTATGCTCTGGCCTATCCACTCGTAATACTCAGCGCTGTACGCTCTTATGCGTATCTTCTCAGCAACAGGCGTGTCAACCTCGGCTAGTGATGCCTCGAAGTGTGCTGCGCTCTCGAACAGGTCGTTAGTGTCGAATAAATCGTCGATTGATAAAGTGTTGATTGACATATGTTTTTCTCTCTCTTATAGTGCGTGGCGAAGACAGGGTGCTGGTAACACCCTGTCTTTATTTTCTTTATCTAAGTTTTCTTAGAATAAGAATTTTTTCGTGATGGCCTCTAGCTCGAAAGGGCTAGTAGGCTTTTTATTGCGCATTGCTGCGCTCTTAACTATCTTGTCTAACTTCTCAGCTCGTGCGCCAAGTTCATCGTGACGGTTCTTGATAGCGCGTACTTTTGAAATGCTGCGTGCTGCGTCCTTCAGCTCGTCATGTGCTCCCGATGTGAAGTGAATACCCCACAGCTCCAAGCCTGCGTTGTCTCCATCTTCTAGCTTGAATGACTCAATCGTCGTCGGGTTGCCCAGCATCTTGTATGCGTCCTTTTGGAACTGTGTTAGAGCACGTGGACTGACGCGTTCGCCTTGATAGCCAGCTTTCTTAACCATCTGGTTGACCATGAACTCAACAGGGTCGAAGGCGACGTATGAAGAGTAGACGCGGTGTGGTGTGTCCAGCTGAACAAGCGACAACCATTGCTCGAACTGTGCTGCTTGATGCGCTAAGAAGTTGTAAACCTTACGTGCATCGCGCAGATTCATGTCTAGCTCGTCTATCTCGTCCTCTCTAAATGAGTTCGACATAGCTGCTATCGTGAGTTCTTCGCTTGTGTTGTCCATCTTGTGTATTTGGTCTTGAATGTAGACCTTACGGCTCTCTAGGTAGTCAATACGCAGCTCCATGTCTATCGCCTTGCGCATAACCTTCGTTGCATAGCCTAGCTTCTTCTCTGGCATGTCTCCGATGGTCTCAACAACTAGCGGATAGTGCGGTGACTTCTTACCTTCTTCCATGACGTGTGCAATAGCGTCCCATGCTGAGAAGCGGCTTGCTTCGTACCATTCGTCAGGCTTACGGTGGACACGGTCTTCGACCCATTCCTCTTTGGTGATGTTGTGTGTCTCGAACTGTGGCTCGCTGTCCATTGCTTGTGTGACGTTTACCTTCTGTGTCCGCAGCTCAGCCTGTGACATTTCAGCTATCAACGATTGCTCTTCCAGCCATAGTGAGGCCATGTCGTCCATGTAGTCCTCTGAGTCGTCGAACGTGTACTCGTCATGCTCTTCAGCATCCAACTCGTTGTTGACCTCGAATGTGCGAGCGACTTGGCGTTGGAATGGGTGGAACTCGACCTCGAACGATGACAGGCCAGCCAGTATGTCTGCGTGTGGTTTGTAGTTGTCGAATAACTCTTCAGCCCAGTCCGCCACAGCTTGTACGCGCTTGCTCAACTCCTTGACCTTGCCTGCTTCCTTGTTCATCAGTGCTGCTGACATTGAGGCGCTGACTGCACCGTCTGCCTTGTATATATATCTGTTTAACTCTCTACGCATAGCACCTGACAGCGAGCCTATGACTCGGTTAGTGGTGTGTCCATATACCGTAGCCATTTCATCTACAGCCAGTGTGACCTGCTCTGCGAACTTAGCCACTGATAGGCTGAGCATAGCCTTGCCGTCAACAACGATTTCTTGAGATGTAGCGTGAGTGATTAAAGTGTTTTTCATTGTATTTACCTTTATTGTTTAAGGGACTCCTAAGTAGGTTCAATCCCATCTGTGTTGAATAGTCCGAATCAGAATCAATCCGAACTGACCGCGCCTTCACAGAGAAGACACATACATAACAACAACCAACCACAAACACAGAAAAACCACGGGCAACTCTCAACTAAAAACGAACAAGGGGGCGGGGGTCTTCTATCGACGAATCTCAATTATTTTTCTGCAAATTTTTTGCGACGATAACCATTAGTGGTACTATTAGCCAACATCAACAGTAAGGCTAATAATAATGAATAAGAAAGACCTCGCTGGAAAACTTAAGGCGCTGGCTACTCAACTAGTAGAAGTGGCAGAAGACCTAATGTACGAAGCGAATACTGAGATTAAGAGCGAGCCAAGACAAATCACGCTCGTTATCCCTTTAGGCATGTTTGCTGGCACAGCCATCGACACCATAGGCCTAAAAACGACGCCTAAGATCGTCTACGTGGGCGAAAAGCGAATGGGGGGCATTACCTATACTTCTGTCCGTTTGACCGTCACAGAGGCTCTTGAGTACGACGAAGAGCAGTGGGCACACGTGGGTAGCAACACCTTCGTCTGGAGGGATTAATATGAGCGACCTGTCACTGCAAACTTTAAGTGGCAGCTACGCATCACTCGGTATCGCAAAACTCACAGCTCAAGAAGAAACTTACGTTCAACGTCGCACGCAGGGGGTTAACCCTTCTGCTGCGGCTAGAGCTGCGGGCTACCGACACCCAGCGCGTGCTGTCGCGGAATTATCCGAACGCGAAGACATCAAACTCGCTATCTCATACATGCGCGAAATGCAGCGACAAGTTGCAGTTCAGGCTGGTGCTATTGAGTTCACCAAAGACGACGCAACGGCGCTCTACCTTGAGGCGCACGCGAAATCCGCTACGGCGATGGAAGAGATACGTGCCGTTGACTCGCTGGTTAAGCTGCACGGCCTAGCGACGCCTGAGAAGGTCGAAGTCACTGTGACCAACCGTTCTCAAATGGAATCAATGGACGACGAACAGCTAATGAAGCTGGCAGGCCAAGAGATACACCTATCACCTGACGATTACATGGAGGTGTCAGAGGATGGTTAAAGTAGAACATTGTCATGAATGTTTGAAGTCCATCCCGCACTTTGAAATGTACGACAAGCGACACTGCATACCATGTGCTAAGTCGCTCGGTACGTTCGTTCGGCCTACAAACAAAGACCAGATAGACCGTGTGCAGATGGAAATGCAGCGCATAGACCATGAGGAAATCGAGTCATTCAACGCAGAACTTGAGGCCAAGAAAGAGCTTGCAGAACGTGAGCTTGTGCGCCGACGGTTACTGCCGTTCATTAAGCGACACAATGACGCGTATATGCCGGGTTGGGTTCATGCTGACATTTGTATGCGGCTGGAAAAGTTTGCACAGGACATCGAGAACGGCCTTTCACCACGTTTGATGATCACCATGCCGCCACGTCACGGTAAGAGTGAAATCGGTTCAAAGACTTTCCCTAGCTGGTACTTAGGCCGTAACCCGACGCATGAGGTTATTACCTGTTCTTACTCGGGCGACTTAGCAGAGGACTTCAGCCGTAAGTGCCGTGACTTACTCGACACCGACAAGTTCAAGGCCGCGTTCAAGACTCGACTATCGCCAGACACGAAGAGCGTTAAAAAGTGGATGACGACTGAAGGTGGCGGCTTCACTGCGGCGGGTGTAGGTGGTCCAATCACAGGTCGTGGTGCTCACTTGGGTATCATTGATGACCCCGTGAAGAACCGTGAAGAGGCCGAGTCGGAAGTTACACGCCAGAAAGTGAAAGACTGGTACTCGTCAGCGTTCTATACACGTCTTGCCCCCGGTGGTGGTGTCCTTATCATTCAGACTCGCTGGCACGATGACGACTTAGCGGGCTGGTTGCTTAACGTATTTGCTGAAGCGAAGAAGGAAGCAGCAGAGAAGGGCGAACCAATCTCTGAAGACGTTGACCAATGGGACTTGGTGGAATACCCAGCCATTGCAACACAAGACGAGAAGTACCGTAAAAAGGGTGAAGCGCTGCACGAAGACCGCTACCCACTGCCTGCGCTTCGTCGTATCAAGCGTGCGATGATCCCGCGAGACTGGGAAGCACTATACCAACAGCGCCCAGTATCAGAAGACGGTGACTTCTTCACTAAAGATATGTTCCGCTACTATCACCCGTCGGAGTGCCCACCGTTGAATGAAATGCGCTTGTATGCGTCCGCTGACTTGGCTATCTCAACTAAGCAGACTGCCGACTACAGCGTGTTCGCCGTTGTGGGTATCGACCGGAAACAGAACATTTGGCTCATTGACCTGAAGCGGGGGCGCTGGAACTCGCTGGGACTAATCGACCAGATGTTCGAGATACAAGAGCGGTACAACCCAGAACTATTCGGCATCGAGACAGGCCAAATAGAGCTAACCCTTGAGCCATTCATCCAGAAGGCCGAGCAAGAGCGCGGTATCTCTCTACGTTACGAGAAGCTTAGGACACGCGGCGCGGACAAGGGTACACGTGCGAGACCTATTCAGGGTCGTATGGAGCAGGGCAAGGTTTACTTTCCGACAGTTGAGTCAACCCCTTGGATGTCTGCGCTACAGAATGAGCTACTTAAGTTCCCTCTAGGCGCTAACGATGACCAAGTGGACGCCTTAGCTTGGATTGGTCAGATGATTATGTTGTTCGGTATTCGCAACGAGAAGAAGGCCAAACCTAAGAAGTCGTTTAAGGATAAGTTGGGCAAGTATGGCGGTGGCAGGAAAGCACGTAAATCGGGCATGTCTGCATAGCTTCGCGTTGTTAATTATTAGTGTCACTGTTATTATATCCCAACAGTAAAACAATAATAATAAAACAGGGTGAACCTTGGACGTTAAGACTTTCCAGATAGTCGTTTCTTTTGGGGGTTTAGTAGTCGGTGTCGTAGGCCTATGGCACACGGTCGTTATTAAGCCTCTAAAAGACCAGACAAAGCTGAACAACGAGAGTATCCGCAAGCTTGAGATTGGCAGCGCGAAACTAGATTCGACACTCGATGCTCTAAAGAACGCCATTGAGCGCCTGACAGATAGGCTGGATAAACATGACTAAGAAGACATCGCCGCGCAAAAAGCTCGAAGGCAAGATATTAGCTCGCGATAACTTTGCTCGTTTCGAGGAAGCTAACAGCTCCAAGCACAAAGACTTCATTAAACGCGCGATACGCAATAACAAGTATTACGCTGGGGAACAGTGGAAGAAAGAGGACAAGGCACGCCTAGACGGTGAAGGCCGACCAGCTCTTACACTGAACATGATTCTATCTACCGTGAACGCTATCATTGGCGAGCAGCTTGAGCGTAAGGTCGAAGTAACCTATCGCCCTCGCGACTATGGTGACGAACAGACAGCCTTCGCCCTTAACACAATCACTAAGACGATTCTTGACGCGTGTAATTTTGACGACGTGGAAGAAGACGTGTTTGCTGATGGCCTTATCACTGGTCGTGGCTACTTCGACGTGCGTATGTCGTTCGAACGTAACTTACAAGGTGAGGTTGTAGTAACGCACGAAGACCCAGTCGATATTATCCCAGACAGTGAGGCCAAGAGCGCTGACCCTGCCACATGGAATGAGGTATTCATTTCACGCTGGTTGACGCCTGATGAAATCGGTGCGACTTATGGTTGGGACAAGGCCGAAGAGCTAGAAGGCTTAGTCGATAGCGGTATGGTTGGCTCGGTCGAGAACTTCGAGTATTTCGAGCAGACATTCGGCGGTGAGCGTAGACCACAGCAGGACGAGGCCGACAGCCGTGAGCTTCGCCGCATCCGTGTTATCGAACGCCAACACTATCGAGTTGATGACCAGTATTTCTTTGCTGACCTGACGACTGGTGCACTTCGCCCAGTACCGTATGGCTCGAAGAAAGAAGAAGCAGAAGCCTTCGCAGAAAAGTACGGCCTAGAAGTAATTAAGCGCAAAGGTCGCCGAGTTCGCATGACTGTAACGGCAGACGACGTAGTGCTTGATGATGATTGGTCAATCTATCGCTCGTTCACTATTGTACCGTTCTTCCCGTACTTCCGTCGCGGTAATCCGTTCGGCCCAGTTGATAACCTTATCGACCCGCAGAACCTTCTAAACAAGACCAGCTCACAAGAGTTGCACATCGTTAATACGACGGCTAACTCAGGCTGGGTGATCCAAGAAGACTCGCTCGTTGACATGGACGCTGAAGACTTAGAAGAGCGCGGCGCTGAAACAGGCCTAGTGCTTCAGTACAAGCGTGGCTACGAAAAGCCAGACAAGATTCAGCCAAACCAAATCCCTACCGGTATCGACCGAATCTCACAGAAAGCCGCTTCGACTATCCGTGAAATCTCGGCAGTTAACTCGTCAATGCTTGGCACATCGCGAGCAGACCAGTCAGGCCGTGCGCAAGAAGCAGCAATCAGCCGTGGTCAAATCCAAGTGTCAGTTGTCGTTGGTAACTTGAAGCGTGCGCGTAGAAGTGTAGGCCGTAAGATACTTGAGCTAGTGCAGGACTTTTACACAGAGACTCGCTACTTCAACAACACGGGTTCAAGCATCATGCAGGGTGAGGAACGAACAGAACAGATCGGCATCAATATGCCACAGGACGACGGTAATATCCTGAACGATGTAACAGTGGGTGACTACGCAGTTGAAGTTGGCTTCAAAGCAGCAGGCGGCACTATGGCTGACCAAGAGCTTGAAGAAGCATTGCGCTTACGTGAAATGGGTGTCGCAATCCCTGACCATGTTGTCGTACAGCACTCTAACCTTAACAAACGTGGCGAAATCGCTGAGTTCCTTAAGAACAGCCAAGGCTTCGGTGAACCTACCGAGGAACAAGCAGCGCTTGAAGAACTACAAGTCGAGCACCAGATTAACATGCTTCGCAAAGAGCTTGAGAAGATGGACGCGGACATCGGCGTGGCACTGGCTACGGCTAAAGAGAAGATGGCGAAGGCTAACTCGCTGGAAGGCTTCAACGAGGCTCAGATGGAGCTTAAGCGCCTAGAGCAAGAACGTGAGACCAAACAGCAAGAGCTGTCACTACGCATCGCACTGGCGGCTAGAGGCCACCAGAACCAAAACAGCATGAACGATAAACGTATTTCTAGCCAAATCGCTATGAAATCTATGGATTTAGCGTATAATGCCGAAAATAACAGTAACACTGATAAAAATAACAAAAAGGGTGACTAATAATGGCTGCAAACCAAGACATCAACGGACTAAACGCAAGTACAGTTGTACTGGACGATGACTACACACCTCCTACGCCAGAAGAGCGTGGCGACTTCATCGTGGATGACGAGCCTGAACAGGAAGAGCCTGAACAGGAAGAACTAGACGAAGAAGAAGAAGGTGAGTTGGATGTCGAGCAAGACGATCTGGAAGAAGAAGACGAGTCTACGGAAGAAGCGGGCGAAGATGCTGACGAGGCTGATTCTGAAGAAGAAAGCGAAGACGAAGAGCTTGAGCAGCCCAAAGGTAAGTCAAACGCTAAAGTCCCACTGTCTCGACTAAACAAGGAAATCTTGAAACGTCGTGCGCTTGAGGACGAGCTGAAACAGCTCAGAAGCGCTAAAGAGCAAGCACCGCAGGATGATAACCCTAAACCTGAGAAACAGGCACAGGCGTTCACACGCGAAGATTTTGAGGGTATGCAGGAAGCGATGCTTGACGGTGAAACGGACAAGGCGTTCGAAATCTTCGGCAAGATGATGGCCTCTCAAAGCCAGTTAGTTCGTGAAGCAACGGAAGCTGAAGTGTCAGGCCGTGTTCGTTCTGAGATTGACCGTGACCGTGCCGTAAGCGAATTACAGAGCACAGCGGCACAGCTTAGCGAAAGTTACCCAGAGCTAGACAGCAGCAACGAAGATGCCGACCAAGGCCTAATCGAAGAAGTTGTCGAAATGCGTGACCTGTACGTTGACCGTGGCATGTCGATGGCTGAAGCGCTTATGAAGTCAGTTAAGCTTGTTGCATTGGACAATGGCCTAGTTGACCGTAATACGAGAAGCCTAAGCCTGACATGGCTAAGCCTCGCCAGAAGCCAATCAACGCTAAGCGCAAGCTAGAAGCGGCCAACAAAGAGCGTGGTAAGCTAGGCGGTTCAGGTGAGAACAACAGACCTCGAATTGATATTTCTAAGTTAGGCGACGACGAGTTCGGCAAGCTTAGCAAAGAAGCGTTAGCTCATGCACGTGGCGATTACGTAGAATGATCTCGTTCGCTGTCCTATTCGGCCTAATGTGGGTTCTAGCCGTGTGCCCACTCACAGGCCGCAGACTGGCGGGGGCGGGTATGACTTACCCTACCTACGTTGTCATCGGTGCATGGGTTCACTCAGCAATCGCTACGGCGCTGGGTGTAGTGGTTGCCATAGTAGCCGCTGTGCTGTTCCTGATACTCTAAACGTAAAAAAGCCGACCCAGTGGTCGGCTTTTGCTTATCTATTCTTTTTTCGCAGCCCCTTCCATTTTCTGCAAAATGATTGCAGTAATACAGACTGTTAAAACTGAGGCGTAGCCCCAGAAGCTCCCTACAAGCTCTATCGATGACATTAGGTCTAGAAGTAGTCTAGTCATTTAATTTCCTCAAATAAGGATTACGCAGTATGGGAGCGCCTACATTCTGGTAAAACACACGCGATAGTTCAAAAAGCGTACTGAATTAAACCAAAATGGTTGAAGTTCTTAACTGGCTACACTAATATGTGTTATCAGATTTGGTAAGCCTCATCTGATAATGACCCGCTAAAGTCAAAATTAAGTGTCTGCCTCTGCTAAAGGCAGTCCAGTAAAGAAGCTCGCACTCCCTTGGTTTGCGGGCTTTTTCATGCCTACAGAAAACATTATACGGCATAAAAAGTTAGCTTACACTTACGTCAAACGCCTCTAAGCCAGCCCACGATTAAATAGTACCCTCTAAAAAATATTATTACCATCGTCAATGACAGAATTCGCCCCTATGAGATAAATGACAGCATCACTGCTAAATACTTTTATTAGCTGCACTGTTTACTTTAAATATTAGGTTTGCTAATATTTAGCCATATCGCCAAGGTGATGCCTTGTCAAACAATCCTGCCTCACAGCTCAGTTATGCCGTGCATTTTATCGCTAGACCCTCGTTACGGGACGACACAAACACTCGGATTTACAAGTCCGCTGTAGTCGTTCCAGAAGAAGTACGACGCAGGGACTAACGAAGGAAATGCTTAAAATGGCAAAGACTAATTTCTCAGCGTTAGACGACGACGCTAAAAAAGTATGGTCACGTGATACGTGGCACCAAGCACGCGAAAAGATGTTCATTTCGAAGTTCATGGGTACAGGCCAGAACGCGATGATCCAACGCATCACGGAGCTGACTAAGTCAGAGCGTGGTACAGAAGCAATCGTGACCTTAGTACCAGATATGCACGGCGACGGTATCGTTGGTGACAACGAACTGACGGGCAACGAAGCGACGCTAACTGCTCACCAAGACAAAGTAGAAGTTGACCAACTTCGAAACGCTGTTAAGAACACAGGTAAGATGAACGACCAGAAGACGGTTGTTAACTTCCGTGAGCAAGCCCGTGACCAACTAGCTTACTGGTTATCTGACCGTATGGACCAAATGACGTTCCTACAGTTAGCAGGCCTAGATTTCGCACAAACCAACGACGGTCGCGTTCGCCCTGGTCAGGGTAAAAATGACGACAACCTATCTGACCTTGCGTTCAACACTGCGGGTGGCTTAGCGCCTACTTCAGAGCGCCACTTAATGTGTCTTAAAGGCGGTAAAGTTGTTGATGCAGATACAACTGCAATTACGGCTGACGACAAGTTAGGTTATGACCACATCGTTCGCCTACAAGCGATCGCTAAAACTCGCTATATCCGTGGTATTCGCGGTAACGGCGGCTCAGAAGTGTATCACTTGTTCTTACACCCAATGGCACTAGCGGCACTGAAGTTAGACCCTGACTTCAAAGAAAACGCGCGTCATGCAGGCGTTCGTGGTGAAAGCAACACGTTATTCGCTGGCGGTGAGTCATACATCGTTGACGGCCTACACATTCACGAGTTCCGCCACGTTCCTACAACGCTAGGTGCTGAGGCTGGTTCTAAGTGGGGCGCAGACGGCACAGTTGAAGGCTGCATGGGCTTACTGTGTGGTGCTCAGGCTCTAGGTTTCATCGACTTAGATTCTCCTTCATGGGACGAGCGAGACCACTTCGACTACGGCAACAACTACGGCATCGCGTACGGCAAAATCTTCGGTATGAAGAAAATGCAGTTCAAAGACGCTAAGAAGACTGCCGACCGTAACGTCAAGCAAGACTACGGTGTACTGCGAATCGACTTCGCAATCTAACTTGAACGGGGGTGACGTACGCACCCCCAGTTACCACCTTAAGAGAAAATAACAATGCAATTAAAAAACTTCTCACGCAACGTAATCCGTGTAACAGCACCAATCGGCGGTCATGTTATCCGCGTTAAATCAGGCGAAGTACGCACAGTACCAAAGCACTTAGAAGAAGCAGCTATCCGTGCTGGCCTTGTACCGCTTGAAGACGTTATGAGCCAAGCAGAGCGCGAAGCTGAACTCGCGGCTGAAGCTGAACGCCAAGCTAAAGCAGAGCGCGAAGCTGAACTTGCGGCTGAAGCGGAAAAAGCAGCGATTCTTGAAGAAGAAGCCGAAAAAGCTAAGCGTAGTGCAGCAGCCAAGAAAGCAGCAGCAACACGCGCAGCAAAGAAAGAACAAGCTTAATAAGGGGATAGCGTCTTGCTTACCGTAGGAACAATACTAACAAACCGCGTGCGCGTTCTATTGCGCGACATCGACGAAGGTGGTGTGCAGTGGCGCGACCCAGAGCTTATTCAATGGTTCAACGAAGCGTGCGCAGAGATTGCCCGTGTTCGCCCTGAGTCATGTAGCAGCACTGAATCATTCGCACTAGCAGCAGGCTCTAAGCAGTCTGTAGTGTCAACAGGCGCATCGCGTGTACTAGAGGTTATCTGCAACCTTGTTGATGGTGAAGAAGGTCGTGCTGTTCGTCGCGTAGAGCGCTCTACGTTAGACAATGAAGACCCTGACTGGATGGCTGGCACTAAGACAAAGACTGTGTTCCGATACAGTGCGAGTCTTACTGATCCACGCTCATTCTTCGTTTACCCGCCTTCTGACGGCACTGGTAGCCTGTTAATGGTCATCGGCACAACACCTGACGAGGTTGTTGAACTGACTGACGCGTTCCCGCTACCTTCAATGTATGCGGCCTGTGTTGCGAACTACGTCTTATTCCGTGCGTTCGCCAAGTTCACAGAGTCAGAAGCGATGCAAACGAGAGCATCTGGTTACTATAACCTGTTCACGTCGCAAATCAGTGATACGCAGTCAAGCATGGAGCAAGACAACGCAGTAACACGCGATAGAAACGGGGCTAAGTAATGGTACTGGTGCAAGACTGGGTAGACAGCATTCGCCCTGATGTACCAGAGCCTTTAGACTCCTTGGTTGCGCGACAGGTACGTTACGCAATCCAAGAGTTCTTCAGGCTGTCTGAGGCATGGCGACACACGGAACGGTTGCCAGTGAAAGACATAAACGTACTACTTCAGGACATGCCAGCAGAAACGTATGTAGCATCGACTCGCTACGCTTATTTTGAACCAGAAGGCCGTGACGGTCGCAGAAAGCTCGTAAGCACTCTGCCGCACCGTATCGAGTCAACGAACCAGATCTCAGAGTTCTCGCACAGTGGTAACACCATTTTGCTAGACGCAGCAGAGAAGGGCACGCTTGAGGTATCGGTTGTCGTGCAGCCCAACCGTAATATTGACAGTGTGCCTGACTCACTAGGCGATAAGTGGTTCGATGTTATTCGACGTGGCGCAGTAGCTCGTTTGCTGTCTATGCCCGAACAGCCTTGGACTAATGGACGTGCGGCTGCGTTCTACGAAAACCACTTCCGCGAGGGTATCGAACTCGCTAAACGTGAGACACGTAGAGACCGTAGCAGGCCTAAGCGCGCAGTCCAGTTTAACAAGGGGTTCTCATGGTAACAGACCCTTTCCAGATAAAGGATTTACCTGAAGTGTACCCAATAGTAGAGCCGTTCATTGAACGGCTTTACCGTTCTTTTGGTGGCTACTCGCCGCAAGAGACCTACGAACTGTTAGAAATGCGTGCAGCTACCTTGCATCTGGTAGGTGATGAAGGGTTCTTCATTGCTCAATGGATGCCGGGTGTTTGCCACGTTCTGGCGGCTCATTCCTTCAATGGTCGTGCTTCAGACTTGAGTGAGGTTATTAGTTCAACTGTTAGCTATGCTAAGAAGTACCACTGTAGTAAAATCACTTTCACTAGCCCAAGAGAAGGCTGGAAAAAGGTGGCGATCAGAAATGGTTTCCACGTTGAAACAATAACTTATGCGAAGGATATTTGATGGCTTCACCTGATAAACCAAAAACGCCGCTAAGTGAGAAGCTACAGGTTAATCTAGCGACCGAAATGTTCGAAAAAGGCTCGACCATTAAAGACGGTGTGCGTGACGACTTCCTAGCTTCACACAGACGCGACGAGCGAGGTCAGGCAATGTCCCGTGTCGGGGCAGAGTCGGCTAAAGCATCACTCAACAGGCTCAAAAAGGCGCGTAGAAGTGGCAGCACAAAGACCGTTAGCTCGTCGGTTGATGTGACCAGTGCGGGGATTTCAGCGACAGGCAAAGGCGGGCGTTCATACAACACTGAGGGCGATATTGTACGTCGTGACACTTCAAGCACTGAGCGCGTTGCCCGCAGCATGGCTCGCATCGACAATGACGAGTCTATGTCTGAATTTGTCGAAGATAACAAGAAGAAACAGGCAGTGATGGACTTAGGCATGTCAGCGGTCACAGCGGCAATGTACGCGAAAGATGAAGCGGACAAGCGAGAGGCTGAACAAGAACGACGTATCGCAGACCAAACGAGGGCAGAAACACGTGTTGACCCTTACAGCAGCATGTCGGCTATGAATTACGATTCAACAGGAATGGGGGCATAAAATGGCAACAAGACCAGCCGTTGAGGACGGCAGAAGAAAGACCAAGGACGGGACGGGGCAAGTTAATAGCTCCAATGGCAACAACCCGTTGTCGGTAGCCGCAGACAACTATACGAATACGTATGAGTACAAGTTGAATCAGATGTACCAGTCACAGATTCTGGATTACAACAAAAATACTGTGCCTATTATCGACCAGCTAGTTGATGAAACTACCAGCACCCAGATTGTTGACAGCTCTCGTCGTTTGTCTGAGCAGCTTCAAGGTAAGACTGAGGAAATGACGCAACGGCAGCTCGGCTATAGCATGGGCGGCACGTTGGTCTCGACAGTCTTCACTGACTAATAATCAGCGACACTCGGTAACTAAGGCGCGAAACGCTGTGATGACACAGGCTCATGATGACCAGCGAAACAGACAGCAAGCGGCTCGAACGGAGCTGATGTCTATCTCTGAGCAGCTACAGCAATCAGGTCAGGCGTCTATGTCTCAGGCATACATGGCGAAGAACCAACGCGAACAGGCTTACAAATCAGCTAAGACGGGATTCATGTCCCAAGCTGGTGCGGTTGTCGGTGGTGTTATCGGCGGAATTTATGGTGGCCCTGCGGGTGCTTCGGCAGGTGCAGCAGTAGGCAGTGCCGCTGGCGGCGCAATGGGGAGTTAATATGGCAGGATATGGTATGCGCGACGGTTCAGCAATCGTTCGCGCCATTGGCGACTACGCCAATTACAGACAACGTCAAGAGCAAATCGAATATGCTCGCGACCAACAAGACTACGAGAACCGCATCAATGAGCGTCGTCTAGCGATGGACGAGCACAGACAAAATGCGCGACTCTCTATGCAGATGGACGAAGCGGAGTACCGCAACTCAGAACGCCAGCGAATTGCAGACGAGCGAGCAGCAGCACAGAAAGCACGTGAGGGCTACCGCGACTCAATGATGGCGGAGCTTAACGCTAGTGAGCAAAAGGCCTTTGCAGCAATTGGCGCGGGTGCGTCAGGCCAAGGCCAAGGCGTTGAGGTCATCGACGATGGCGATGACATTATCCTCGGTGTAAAGAAAGGCGAAGGTCGTGTCGATCCATTCACTAAGAACCCGCACGACCAGAACTCGCCGCCGTTCCGCATCCCTAAAGCGAATGTTGGTGAGGCTAGACAGCACGCAGCTCGTAGCGCTGAGATAGCAGAGGCCAATGGCGCAACACCTGAAGAAACGGCGGCTTATATCCGTGCAGGCTTCACAGTAGGCGACGATGGCAAAGCACGACCAGCGAGCGAGAGTGAGTTCATGGCTAATCTTAAGGAACAAGGCCTACTGGACGCCATGAAAGGGAAGTTCGTTGACTCGGACGTCCCAATTGACGTAGGGAACGGTGGAGAGTCGGAGCAGGCCAAAAAGGACGCTTTCAAAGGCGTTGTAGGCCACGGTAAAGAGCTGTACGAAGCAGGCAACCGAGGCGCTCGCCAAATGTATAATACGTTCATCCGTGGTGACTGGCTCGTTTCTAGTGGCATCTCTGACCATGTACGCAAGACAGGCTCGTATGTCCTATTCGGTGATCAGGCCAAGGTCAAACTAACCAAGAACGACGAGGCCACGGTTCGCCCAACGAATAGCATAAACACGCCCAAAGGTGTCGAGGACTTGCAGAAGACTCGACGTATCATGGAAGAAAACGGCGGTGGCCTACCTAAGCCGAGCGCTAAGACTAAGGAAATCGCGCAGAAGCCAACTGTCGAAGACAAGACACATGCAGTCCGAGAGCGCTTTTCTCGCATCCGTGATCAATATGCGGCTGTAGGTGAGCTTTACGTCACAGGCCAAATTGATGAAAGAGCTATGGCTAATTTCATGGAAACAGGTGATATGCGCTTCAACAAGTATGACCTTGAGAAGCACCGTGTCACGACCGAAACTGCAAGTAGCCAAAACAAAGCGCGTGTCCTTAAGGCTGAGAAGGCTCTACTCGACAGCCAAATCGAAGCAGCTAAGGCCACTCGCACAAACTTCGAAGACGGTCAGAAAATGCAGAAGCAGACTCGCGAAAAGCTCACGCAAGTTGGTAAGGACATCGCACGTGTGATTGGCAACCGCAAAGGCTACGACCCGCAGCAAATGAAGGCACTAGAGGGCGAAGTGGCAACACTAGCTACACGTTTTCTTGCCAACAAGCGATACAGTGCCGAAGCGGCAGGAACAGAAGAGTTTGCCGCTATGTGGTCTCACGCCATTGAGTCGTATATCAACGCAGAACCTAACGGCGACCTGTCTGTAATGAGTATCACCCCTTACGTAACGACCGTAGAGGGCAAGTACAAGCCACAGACAGCGAATACAATCAAAGAGGTATCGTTGGGTACGGGCAATAAAATGATGAACGTCAGAGACACTTACAACGCAGACTACATGGAGCAAAGAAAGGCGTTCCATGAGGCAGGGCTAGAGTGGACTGCGGAAGCGCAGGCTGACTTCGACGAGCTTTTCAAAGAGAAGTTTGTAAATAATCAGTAATACTAATAAGTAAGTTATAAGTAATGATGATAAAATCCCTAGCACTAATTGTACTAGGGATTTTTTATTTATGAGTGATAATTCGTATTCATCGCTAATCGAGAACGCACAGCGTCGAGAAGCGGAGAACGTAAAGCCCGAAAGCGCTATCACGTCGCAAGACATAGAGCTTGCTGATGGAGATAGCGGACGAACTGAGCAAGGTGATGTTCGTTTAAAGGGCTTCAACACTGGCGAGAAAGAGCATGAGTGGCGAAACGATGCACACCCAAACTCAGGCGATGCACAAGCGCTAACGCAAGATATTCTCGATGACGGCGGGTACATTGAGCGGGGCACAGAACGCGGCGCGTATGGTCGCCTATTGTCGAGAGCACGTGACAGGCACGGTCGAGAGATTAGCCGTGATATGGTCATGTCAGGCGCAGCAGCACCAGACCGCAGCGAACAGGCTTCACAAGACGAAATGACAGGCATCGCCCGTCGTGCGCTCGGCTACCAATCGTCAGACAATGAGAAAATGAACGCCGTAGGCGCTAAGAACCGAGCGGTTAATGACGAGTTTAAACCGTGGGAAAACGCCATTCTCGAAAGCGGTGTGTATGATCGCCGTAGTACGTTCGAAAAAGCGTTCCAGCGTGGCACGGACGAGACTAAGGCGTCGTTAGGTGGCGCATTGAATTACATCGGTGAAGCGCTTGGCAATGAAGAATGGGTGCGCGAAGGACGCGAGATAGCCCGCAGACACGGCGTAGATGCAGCGCTGAACAAACGTGAGTTCGGTTCATACGAGGACGTTAATAACTTCTCAGATGCGGTAGATTATGTCGTCGAAACATTAGGTGAAGCCGCCCCTGGTCTTATTGTTGATGCGGTAGCCACAGCGGGTACGGTTGCACTAGGCGCAGCCACAGGCGGCACGGGTGCAGTAGCAGGCGCGGGCTTAATGTCGGTAATGCGAATGACAGCTACTAGAAGCCTAATGAAAGGCGCGAAAGCTGGCCTATATGCAGGTCCAGCCTTGTCGGGTTTCGCTCAATCTGCGGGTTCAATGGAGAACAGACTAGACGAGACCGGTAGCGAAGACCACTCGGACGCAACACTAAGCGCTGGCCTTGTAGGTGCAGCAGCTAACGCTTTACCATTCATTGCTGTTCTAGGCCGTTCAATGAAAGCGTCAGGCGTATCAGATGCCGCCCTTAAACCTGTCATGGACACACTTGCTAAACCGTCTGTCATGAAGCGTCTAAAGGACGTTGGCATCACGACACAGGTTGGTGCATTGGCTGAAGGCTCTACAGAGGTTGCGCAGACGGTCATCAATGAAGTTATCGCGACAGAAATGGGCGGTGATGATTGGAGTCTGGAAACGAAAGACGCAGTCGAGGCAGGCCTTAGAGCTGTAATCGGCGGTGGTGTAATCGGTGGTGCGGCCTCTGCTACAGGTAACACTATCGGCTTCATGCGCGAATATAGCAAAGCTGCACAAGATGTGGATGCTGAAGGCCAGAAGATTGATGCTGAAGGCTGGAAAACCGACGAGGAAGTCGAGGAAGAACAAGTGTTCCGTGCTAATGGCGATGACTATGAGCCTGTCCAGTTAGGCGAAGGCATAGGCAAGAGCATTGACCGTGTAGCCCGTGCAACGTTCAGCAAAAAGGCTAAATCGGCTGCCCCTAAGACGTTCAAAGAAACTGATAGCATGGAAGTAGCAGGCCAAGGCCAGTTCGATGCTATGACAGCCAAAGACGTACCTAACCTACCTAGCGCTCGATACAATGAACTTAAGGCCAAGCTTGAGCCAAACGGTAAGCCCGTGGACATCGGCACTATAGGTAAGCTGATTGACCAAGGCGAACTAACGAACGAAGAACTCGCCAGCTATGCAGCGGACTCGCACTATGGTCGCAAAACACCGGTGAGCGGTGGCTATGACTCAGCGAAAGGCGAGGAAGCACTACGCTTCACTTTCAATCGTGTCATCGACTTGTCTCGCGAAGGTCGAATCAAGATGACTGATTCACAACGAGATAAGCTACAGGCCGCAGAGGATGAAGGCACTGACACGGCGATCCGTAATGCGCTAACTTCTGTCAATCCGCGCCTAACAGACATTGTGTATCGTCATGCTAACTCGTTCGACGGTCGTGCAATGTTCCGTGACTATGCAAAGATTAAAAGCGACAGATTCAAGACTCAAGAACGCATGAAGCGCGAAGCTGACCCTAAGCCAGAGCCTGAGAAGGCCAAGCAAGAACCGACTGTCCCTGAAGGTGATGCACCAGCGCAAAAGCCTAAGCCTGTCCGTGATGATGCGCCTAATTGGATGAAGGAAGGCCGAGAGCCGACCAAAGAAGAGCTTGCGGAAGGCATGGCAAGTCTTCAGAAAGCGGATAAGACACTCGGCCTGACGGTGAAGACTATCATTGCCAAAGAGGGTAAGAAAAGCCCTAAAGCGAAAGCCGTGTTCCAAGCAGCCGTGGCTAAAGACCGCAAAGCGCTTGCGCCAATCGCCAAGCAATACGAGTTCGAAGGTGTTGGCAACTTCGAGGCCGATAGACGCGCACTAGTCGCCAAGATTAGCAAAACGCAGCACACGCCAGACGGTAAGCCAAACATCGAAGACAAAGAAGGCGTTAAGTCGCTCACAAAACAGGTGTTAGGTGAGAAACCTAAGAAGTCTAAGCGCCCGACAACGATGGACGGTAAGCTCGACTACATCAAGAACGAACTTGGCACGCGTAACGGTTCGGATGGTCAGGTAGGCCAGCTAATCAAAGGTCGCGAGGACTACGAGAAGGCCAAGACTCGAACTGACCTGTTTAACCCAGCCGACCTGTCAGCAGCGCACAAGCAGGCAATTGCCAATAAAGCTATGTACGAGAAGCAAGGAAACAAGGCCGTTGTCAAAGCGATTGAAGACCTAGAAGATAAAATCTATCACTATGAGTTACTGAAGTCGTACCCTAAAGCCGTAGACCAGTTGTTTAATGAGGTCGAAAACGAGGCTATTTCACGTGAGAGAGGCTTCAAAGATGATTTACGACATGAGGGTGCAGAAGTTGACGAAAACGGCTCAGAGCGCAGCCTAGGCGACACGCAGAGCACTACTGATGCGCCACCGTCTAACCGTGAGATTGCGGCTAACTACACTAAACGAACGGAGCAGCTAGAACATGCGTTCCACTCGCTTCGACGTATCAAAGGCATCGACGGTAAAAAACTTGCTGACTTCGCACGTGAGCTGATCAAGCCGAACGAAGTAGAGCAGTCAACAGGTATCAAACTTAAGCGCGGCAGAGCGACCAACAGCAAGGCTGAGAAGCTTAAAGGTCAAGAGTATGGCCTAGGCTTAACAGGTGGTATCGCGGGTGCTGATGCGCCGAAGAAGGCCTTTACGCAAGGTACTGAAGAGAAGCAAGACGGCGTGCGCCACTTGAACGCTCGCACTGTCAAGCGTATTCGCGACCTGTTCGACGAAGGTGATCACGATAAGATTAAAGACTACTTAACGTCAATCAATGTCCTGAAGCCTGACTTTGTAGGCGATTTCGGCGTACAGCTAAGCCCTGAAGACCGCTTGCACCGCATCGTTAAGTCTTCGTTCGGCAACATGAAGCGAGTACGTGAAGTGACGCCAAAGAACCGCAGTACAAAAGGCCTAGTAGTCCGAGATAATGACTCAGGCAAGCGCTACATGGTGGACATGGATGCAGTGACGCGTTGGGCATTGCGTGAGAACGATACAGACTTCGACGGACAAAATGCCGGTGACGAGTTTATCGCAGAGCTTGGTTCGTCTGTGCTGTCTGGCATCTCGGCACTGCAATCACTCAAGCTAGATGATGGCGTTTCACCAGCCTACAGCTTCGATGTAAACACCATCGGCGATGATGTCGTTGTCTACCGCATGGCAGGCGACAAGCGTGCTTCAGTGACGCTTGGCTCAGTTCGCAGCAGTATCTACCAGAAAGGCAGAAAACGCCCCACGAGTAAGTCAAATTCTGATCCAAAATTAACGGACGTTGCAGACGGTGATTTGGGTAATGTCTACCGTGACGACTTAACGCTGGCAGATTACAGAGACTATCTTGACGAGGCTGTCCGTACGGGCAAGCTAACCGAGGATCAGGCAGAAGATTTGCAGACTGAGGCCGAGTTCTCAGCGTTTGACCGGGAGTTTGCACAGGAAGACAAGGACGGCGGTGAGCTGGCTATCCGTGAGACCCGAATCGACGACGAGTTTGCTAACCGTGAGAACCAAGACCTAGGCAGTCGTGACGTGCTACACAAGGTCAAGAAGAAGCAGAAGCAGGACAAGAAAGAAGCCTTGCGCAATGCCGACAAAGACCTAAAGACCGCCAACGAGCGCTTGTCAAAGCTTAAGGCCATTAAAACGCCGAGCGACCCAGAGGTTAAAGCCCAACTTGATGCACGAATCAAAGACGTAGAGGCACAGGCTGAAGTGGCGGCTAAAACCCAGCAGGCCATCAAGGATAGCTACGAAGGTACTGACCTGAGCAAAGGCCGTAAGATTCAGCTTGAACGTAAGGTGGTCAAAGTCATGAAGCGCCGCCGTGGTGCTGTACGTGAGCCGTTCTACCGCCTACTTGAAATGACCAAGACACGACTTAAGCGAATCCACCCAGAGGCCGCTGCCCGTTCAGACGATTACACTGCGATTCGCCGTAACGATACTGAGTATTTTGCATCGCGCATTGGTAAGGACATTGGTGATTCAGCCTTCATCCAACAAGGCTACGAAGACAGTATCAACGGTGTTAAGAGCGACGCGAGCAAGAAGTACGAAGCGTTCTTGGCTAACTTGTCAAAACATGTTCGTAAAGCTGATCCAAACTTTGAACCTGTAATCGCTAAAGTGCATTTAGACTTACACAAGGTTGAACGCAACCGTGAAGGCTTCCTGTCGATCCTACGCGAAGGCAAGGTGAAGAACCCAGAGCAGATGCTTGAGTCTATTCTAGAGGGCAACGGCTACCCAGAGTTCGCTATCAGGCCAGAGCTTACGAACCCACCACGCGGCGGACGTAGAGTGCTCGACAGCATGTACGAACAGTTGAAGGCTGGCGGCTTCGCAGATACAGACGCGCCACGTCATTTGATCCGACTTGTAAATGCGTCAATGAGCTGGGCTGCTTGGAACGCAACGCACGGCGGTAAGGTCAACGGCAAGTGGGACAGCAACGCCGAGTTCAAACGAATGGAAAGTGAAGTTCACCCAACGAACAGACAGTCGTACGCGAAGCTGTACCAAGGCGTTACAGGCCGATTGGGTATCAACATGTCTCCTAAGATGCGTACGTTCAACTCGGCAATGCTTGCCCTTCAGTCTGCGACAGTGCTTATGTTCTCAGGCATTGCGAGTATTCCAGAGGTCGCTGCTGTCTACGCCCGTATGCGTGGCGAAACAGACGGTATGCTTAGCGATGCGCGTGCAATCATGTCAATGTCAGGCCGAAGAGAGATGGTTAGAGTTGCCCGTGACTTCGACATCATCACGGACGATGTTATCGAGCACTCATTGCAAGAAATGTATAACATGAACGACATGACGATGGGACGTGTATCACAGAAGATTCAGGCTACCATGTTCAAGTATAACGGTCAGAACTACGTGACCAAGATGACGCGAGCTGTAGCCACTAAAGCCGCAGAGCGCTACCTTGCTCGTGCTGTAGAAGATGGCGACAATGTGAAGCTGGCAGAACTAGGCGTTGAGGCGCACCACGTCCTACAGTTCAACAAGAACCGCGACCTAAACAGCATCGCAGGCCGTAAGTACCGTGACGCAGTACACAAGTTCGTTAACGAGGCTGTGACGAACCCACGTTCTACTCAGTTACCGTTGATCGCGAATGATCCAAGGTTCTTACTTGTGACTACGCTTAAAAAGTTCTTCTACGGTTTCTATGACAATGTGCATAAGGGGCTGGTCAAGAATTTCAACACTAAGCGTGCTAATGGTGAGAACCCGTTGAAGACTATCGCCATCACTGCGGCTGTAGCCCTACCAATGGCGCTAATGGCTGAAGTCATCCGTGAGTATATCAAGTACCCATTAGGCCGTCCTGAATGGCAGGGCGAGCGTGATATCGCCGACTGGATCGGCAGCACGCTAATGGCTACAGGCGGAGCGGGGCCAGTTGCAATAGCCGAGTCTGTCTACCGTGGTACGTCATACGGCAATCACCCACTGGTTGCGGCAGCAGGACCAATTGCTCAACTGGCGGTGGACGTCGCAACGCTTGAGGCGAACCCTAGTCGATTCGTACCTGTTGCCAACCAACACCCGTTCTTCCGCGAGCTGGTAGATGACAACGTCAAAAACTTGATTAAATAAAACAGTGTTACTGTTATAATGCTCTATAAGTAAAAACAATAAGAATAGGGCATTACATGACAGAACCTAGCACTAAGGACTTTAAGGCGGTCGAACTTCGTTGCAAATGCGATGAATGTGACCGTCAAGTTCCCAATGAGTGTGACCCGTATGCGCTGCGTATGCTGCAAACCTTACGTACGCGTGTCGGTGTCCCTCTAGTCCTAAACAGCGCCTACCGCTGTGCGAACCATCCAGACGAAGCAAAAAAGGAAAAACCAGGCACGCATCATAAGGGCGTAGCTTTTGACATTCGTGTTCCGTACGGCAGATTGCGTATGCGTATCATCGAAGAAGCTCTAAAGCTTGGCGCTAAAGGCTTCGGCTTCGGTAAGACGTTCTTGCACATCGACTTCCGTATGCAGAACGAAGCTACTAGCTGGGACTACAACTAATGAATATCCAGTTCACAGGCTTCCTAGGTACAGCTCCAAAGTACGATGATGAACAAGTACCAGACGGCTACGCTGTACTGTCACACAATACTAAATCTGAACGTGGCATCCTTGAGCCTTGGTCGCTGCCGTCATCGCTTGGCGCAACAGGCCGTGCTGATACGCAGTCAATGTTCAAGTACAACAATGAGTGGTTTAGCTGGGCTGAACCAACTTACGCTGTCCGTGCTCCATTGAAGAACGACGCCTATGACTACGTTGTTATCGCAGGCCACGGCAAAGACCCACAGGTCGCGTACAACCTGAACGCGGAGTCTGGGGCTGGTCCATATCCTTCGGTAGCATACCCACTGAATGTCCCTAAGCCACCTGACTTCGTATCAATTGAAACAGCAGTCGCGGAATATTGGCACCAAGAACCTACGCTGCAGTATGACGGCTCGGAGAAGGTTGTCCCTACCCACGGCCAAAGCGCAGCCACCGAAGACTTAAACGGTGATGGTATCGTCGGAATCATGCCATTTGTCGCACCAGAAGACGTTGAATACGATGTGACAGAAGTTGCTTACGCGTATTGCTACGTCGATGCGTGGGGCAGACTAAGTGAGCTGTCTAACCCGTCAGAACTAGTCGAGATTAAGGAATACCAGTACACAAACACTACGGCTGTGACGCTCACGTTCCCAGAGCTTGCAGAGGGTGTAATGGCGACCGACCCACTTCGCAATACCGACGGCAAGATTCGTATATTTCGCACCAATACAGCAGCCAGTGGTACAGGTGAATACCAGTTCGTGGCTGAAATTGGCATTAACGAAAAAACGTACGTTGATACGACATACAGCGGCGACTTGCTTGATTCACCACTCAATGAAGACTGGACTGGCGCACCAGACACCAACACTGAGTTGTACCCAAGTGGTTCAATGAAGAAAGTAGCGGTTATGGGCGCGGATATTCTGGTAGGCCACAACAAGCGCATACTGTGTTTCGCCGAACCTGAAGCCTTCTACGCTTGGCCTGTTAAATACTACAAGGTGTTCCAAGAAGACATTGTGACCATCCAACCAGCGGGAGCGAACCTAGTTGTCTTAACAACAGGCGTGCCGTACGTGGTTCAAGGTGTTCACCCTGATTCGATGGACGCAACACGCTTATCTGATCCAGTTCCTTGTTCAAGCGAGCATGGTGTCACTGAGGTAGCGGGCGCTGTGTATTTCACAAGTGATACAGGCCTACACCGCATTGATGACTATTCGATCTCAAACGTAAGCGAAGGTTTCCTATCGAATAAACAATGGCGCGACTTAGACCCGTCAACGTTGAAGCTGTCCAACTACGACAACAAGGTGTTTGTGCATAGTCCAGCGACTCGCAAGACATTGGTGTTTGACGCGTTAGACAGAAACGCAGGGGTTCGCACACTAGATTTAAACGCGTCTTGCTTCGTGCAGCTTGAGTCAACTAATGACTTGGCGTACGTCGATGTAGACACACAAGAGCTAATGCAGTTCGACTCGTCGGATGATGCGTGGCTACAGGCCAATTGGCAATCGAAGACATACCTGTTCAATGACCCTGTAGCGTTCAACATCGCGAAGGTACGTGCTAACCGCTTCCCAGTGAGCGTGACGGTGGCCTATGACCATGCGCTGACAGGCGAAGAGAAGACATACACCAAGCTAGTCGATAGCCCTATGTTCTTCTATCTGCCGTTCAACGCCCGTGCTCACAGATGGCGAGTGAAGGTTGACTCTATCAGCCAAGCAGCACCGCTTGAAGTTCGTGACGTGCAGTTAGCTCAATCACCAGAGGAATTTATCTAATGGCAAAAACAGCGTTGCCACCAGTACCGAAGGACGTACCACGTTCAGTCTCGCATTTCCTAACGGCATTGCGTGAGACTGTTCAGGTGCAGTCGGGCATGGGGCGCGGCAACCACTTAGACAGGGCTGTTACATTCCGTGACCTAAAGGTCGGTACTGGCACAACGGACTTGCGCAGGCTCGCTGTAAATTCGTCGGCTGAAGGTGACAAAGGCGGTTTTGGTGATCCAATTCCGCCACAGCCTACAGGCCTAGACGTGTACGCGATGTTCACTGCGGTAGGTCTCAAATGGGATAGGCCAGCGGGCGACTGGTACGCATTGACTGAGGTGTTCCGTGTGGACATCACTGAGACACCAGATGCGACCCCGACATTCGCTGAAGCGTTGTTCGTCGGCTCGTCAACTAGCGGGTTCTACTCGGATTCGGTCAATGGTTCGAGTACCTATGTATATTGGATCAGACACTTAAACCGTGACTATCAAGCGGGTGCGCCGAGCAATGCGAACGGTGTGCGCGTGACGACTAAAGACAATCCAGAGCAAGTGCTTGAGGACTACAGCGAGCAAGTGTTCAACGGCGAAAACTACGATTGGTTGCAGTCGGAACTTGGCGCTATTGATGCGTTGAACCGTGCTCTACAGGGCAATGGCTTCGGCGACACTAGCCTATCTAAGCTACTCAGCGAAAACAGCTCGGTTAGTGACCTTCTTGCAGACCAAGCCATGAGTGACGCTATCTCGAAGCACACGCAAGGCGAGACAATCCAAAAGCAGTTTGCGAAGAACTACGCACGGCTGGCAGGCGGAATACACGCAGCGGTCAATGCTGATGAAGCCTATGTCATGCGTATTCAGAACCTTGAGGCTCGATGGGAAAACGACCTAGGCGACGTTATCAACTCGAAAATCGAAGAGTTTGAGACTGTCCTTACTAACCAAGAGGGCGCACTTGCTCAAGCGATCAGAGACTTCCGTGTGGATTACAACGGCGAGTCGGCGAGTTTACAGCAGTTAGCCTCGGCCTCTGCGTCCGCTAGTTCAGGGTATCAAGCTCAATGGGGCGTGAAGACCAACGTGCAAGACCTACAGGGCGGCGTGGGCTTCTTCAATGACGGCACTGAAACGAGCTTTGTTGTCGATGCACAGACGTTCGCTGTCACTGGCGGCAATGACACGGTAGCCCCGTTCATCATTAAAGACGGCAAGACGGTCATTGATGCAGCGGTGATCAACACAGCAGAAATCTTCAGCCTAGTGGCACAGAACGTTACCGCAGAGAAAATCAGGGCGGGCACTAGCTTCAAATCACCAGCCATCGAGGGCGGTAGCATCAAGGGTTCTACGCTGGAGATTGGTACGAACTTCTTGGTCAACAACCAAGGTGTACTAACGGCTAAAAATGCGTTCTTCAGTGGTCAGGTAAACGCAAATGCAGGCCGACTACAGAACGTTGTTATCGACGAGTCGTGCGAGGTCAAAGGTACATTGAAGGCTACGAACGTCGAGGGCGACATTGTTGACCGTGCGGTTGTCGTCGTTAACGAAGAGTACACCGTGGGCGCACTCGAAACTTACACGCTTATCTCAGGGACAATCGAAGCGGGAATCCTTGGCGAAACCAATGATCGTAACCTTGTCGTCAGCGGCATAGCGCTCGACCACCAAGGGGGCGGTGGTTCATCAAGTAACTTCATTGTGACTCTGTACCTAGATGGTGAGGTGAAGCAAGTCTTCAGGTCGAAGAACGTGGGCGAAGAAGGCTCGGTGACAGTGCAGCTCGGCTGTGTGATCCCCAAGGGCAAAGCATCACATTCGTTCTCTGTCCAGCTAAGGCCAGATGTGAACGACAACATTCTAGTTCAACAATCAGCAATCGTTGCTGACATATTCAAATCAGGCAGCACGTTAACAAACGTGAGAGGCCTATACTAACAAGGTGTAAAAATGAGTAAATGGTATAGAACAGGTAAGGTCACATTGACCAAGGGCAGCGACGTTGTAACAGGTGTCGGCACGTACTGGGCATCGGCTGTCAACAAGCCTGTAGCGGGTGATATGTTCGCACTGACTAACCGAATTTATGAGGTTGTCGAAGTAGTGAGCGATACCGAAATTAAAATAGACGAAGCGTATGACTTAGCTACTAAAGTTAACGCGAAATATGGTATTATGCGCAGCGTGTCTGCAACCACAAATACTCGCCTAGCAGCACAGGTGAGTGACACATTAGAGAAACTAGGTAATCGCGTTACTGTCTCGACTACTGCCCCAAGTGCAGGCCAAGGTCGTGATGGTGACATTTGGATTGTCGCAGATTCCTAATGGTAAAACCGCATGTCGGCTATAAAAATTAACGGGACTTGGCAACGAGTCTCGGCTATCAAAGTAAAGAAAGGCGGCGCATGGGTAGACCATAGCGCCGTTTACGCTAAGTTAGAGGGTGCTTGGCACTTAATCGACTTAGGCGCAGTCCCACTTGGACCAGCTTATCACGTATGGAAAGCATACGCTGATGACGCGCAGGGAACAGGCATTAGCCTTGACCCAACCAACAAAGAATACATTGGCTTCAGCACAGGCCAACGCACCGAACAGCCTGACTTGTCAGACCCTTCAATCTTCGATTGGTCACTAATCAAAGGTCAAGACGGACAGGATGGACAGGACGTAGACGAGACAGTTCTTAATGACATTCTCGACAAGCAGACAGGTTTTGAGAAAGACCTAACTGATGCAGAGTCACGCCTAAAAGCCGCCGATGCAGCGCTCGCCAACGCTAACAAAAATCTATCGCTATCACTGGATGACGTAGACTCACGTCTTGCCAGCCTAAAAACGAACGTAAACCTTGATGTAACCCGTATTGACGAGGCTATCACTCAGGCGAACGGTCGCATCGACACAGTAAACACTGATGTCACAGCATCAATCAGCGCTGTAGATAAACGAGCAACAGACGGCCTAAGCGCTGCGAACGCGTCGATTGACTCAGTTGCTTTAGACTTGGGCGGTGTAAAAGATGATGTTACAGGCCTAGTCACGCTAACGAATGGTCAAGGCTCAAAGATTGCTAACCTTGAGACAGAGAGCGACGAACAGGCGCAGCGCGTGTCTATCCTTGAGACTAGCGACGGCAAAAACAGATCACGCATAGCTTCACTTGAAACAACTACTGGCGCGCACGCTAGTCGTCTATCAAGCTTAGGTGTTTGGAACGGTGAGAACTATTCAGTAATCACGAGCCTTGAACAAGCAGACGCAGACAATGCGCAAAGTATTCGTACGTTAGAAGCACGCGGCGATGAGTCAGAAAGCCGTATCACAACACTTGAAGAAACGGACGCTACGCACGCCACACGCCTTTCTAATGTAGAGACCAAGGCAACCAATGCCCAAAACCGAGTAAGCACGTTAGAATCGACTTCAGCGAAACATGCTTCGCGCCTAACGAACGTAGAAAGCAAGGCCAACAACACAGCAAGCAAGGTTACAACGCTCGAAAAGACTACGGGCACTCACGCTAGTCGTCTTACGAATGTAGAAAGCAAAGCCACCACAGCAGTATCTAAGGCTGATGCAGCACAAGCTGACGCAGACAAGGCCAACACTGATGTATCAACAGTCACGAACCGAGTAACAGATCTAGAAGAAACTAGCGGCGCTCATGCTTCAAGACTAACGAACGTTGAGACAAAGGCCACTACCGCAGTAAACAAAGCGAACGCAGCCCAAAAGGATGCAGATGCAGCACAAGCTGACGCAGACAAGGCAAATACAGATGTTTCGACGGTTTCTAACCGGGTGTCAACGCTTGAGAGCACAAGTTCAACTCACGCCAACCGTCTAACGAACGTAGAGACACTAGCCAATAGCGCCAACTCTAAGGCGAACAGCAACTTAAACCGTGTTAGCACGCTGGAAAGCACGACTACAGACCAAGCGCAACGTATTACGCAGGTTGAGTCAGTTAACCTTGAGCAGCTTGCGACAGCCAACATCATCGCTGAGTGGTCAGGTTCTACAAGCGTTACGAGCGATACAAAGGAACTAACGCTCGAATCAGACTACGCGGGGAAGGCAGCGCTTCGCCTGCGCCTGTATGATGCAGAGGGCGGTTTAGCGTTCAAGCTCAATGGTGTTGAACTGCCTAGGCCAAAGGGCGCAGACGGAGCGACACTGTGGTTTGACTACCTCGTTGACATCAAGAAAGGTTCTAACAGCATTGTGTTCTGGCAAGCTAGTCCAGATGGCGGCACGCTAAAAGGTGTTCAGATCCGAGGCGGTGATGTAGGCTCAGCGGTTAAGTCACTAGAGACAGCCAGCAACAACCATGCAGGCAGACTAACCACTGTAGAAACCACAGCACAGAAAGGTGTTGATGATGCAGCGCGAGCACAGGGCGACGCGAACACAGCTAATGCCCGTGCAACTGCTGTATCGAACCGTGTGACAACGCTCGAAGAAACCAGCGACACTCATGCTTCACGTTTAACGAATGTGGAAACTAAAGCGACCACCGCAGTTAGCAAAGCGAACGCAGCCCAAAAGGATGCAGACGCGGCGCAGGCCGACGCGGACTCTGCGAACAGTAAAGTTAACTCTGTCACGAACCGTGTTAACACGCTGGAATCAACCAGCACATCACACGCTAGTCGCCTGACCAACGTAGAAACCAAAGCGACTACCGCAGTTAGCAAAGCGAACGCTGCCCAAAAAGATGCAGATGCTGCACAGGCCGACGTTAACTCTGTTACAAACCGTGTCGGTACACTGGAATCGACAAGCACGGCGCACGCTTCAAGGTTGACGAACGTAGAAACCAAAGCGACAACCGCAGTAAACAAGGCTAACGCAGCCCAAAAGGATGCAGATGCCGCACAGACTGGTGTCGATTCCGTCACAAACCGTGTCGGCACGCTAGAAGAAACGAGTACAACGCACGCTTCAAGGCTCACGAAGGTAGAAACCAAGGCTACTTCGGCAGTTAGCAAAGCGAACGCAGCCCAAAAGGACGCAGATGCAGCGCAGGCTGGTGTCAATTCCGTCACAAACCGTGTCGGTACGCTAGAAGAAACTAGTTCAACGCACGCTTCACGTTTAAGCAGCGTAGAAACCAAAGCGACAACCGCAGTAAACAAGGCTAACACAGCTCAGAGTGGCGTTAACTCGGTCACAAACCGTGTCGGAACGCTAGAATCGACAAGTACGACGCACGCATCTAGGCTGACGAACGTTGAAACAAAGGCGAATGACGCAGTTGCTGACGCCGCAGCAGCACAGGCCGCAGCAGATCTGGCAGACCTTCGCACGCGAAGTGTTGACCAGAGTACCAACTTGCTGCCGCTCAGTGAGTGGAAGCCGCAAACAAAGGGTTCGGCTGGCCGCTTCGGCAAGAATGGCGACATAAGCGAGAACGAGCGCATTAACGGTGTCGGCCCTTACGGGAACACTGTCCTCTGGGCGTCCCGAAGCACTGGCAGTCGCGATGCCAGCGGTGGTTGGTCGATCGATATTAGCGCCGATCGCAACAAAACTTATCGCTCTACATGCTGGTACAAGCGCGACGACGCATCGGCGCGAGGCGTTGGTTCATCGTACTTAGGTGCTCAATCTTGTATCACGCTCAGCGGTGAATCCAACACGAACCCGTACTACATGAGCTTTTCGACTTCGACGCTGGACTCATGGGGTATTGAGCATGGCGAGTGGTACTGTATCGTAGGCCACATGCACCCGCATGACTACACGGGCGGTGATCACCCTGACACTGGCGTCTATAATAGCCGTGGCATTAAAGTGGCAGCGGCGCGAGACTTCAAATTCCGACCAAATGCGACCGGAGTAAGACACCGTGCGTACTATTACTACGAATCGGTCAAGGACGCCCGCCAGTTCTTCGCAGAGCCGAGACTTGAAGTAGTTGACGGCACAGAAATGCCAATTGAGATTGTCCTAAGCACTATCGACGGCCTTGCGCGTAAGGCTGAAGCATTAGCGAATGAAGCGGACACTAAGGCAAACGCTAACGCGAGTCGCGTCACTTCACTAGAAGAAACAAGTTCAACGCACGCAAGTAGACTGACAAACGTAGAAACGAAAGCTACCACAGCAGTCAACAAAGCTGATGCGGCGCAGGATGATGCGGACACAGCGAACAGCAAGGTCAATTCGGTAACTAACCGCGTAGGCACGCTTGAAAGCACAAGTTCTTCACATGCAAGCCGTTTAAGCTCAGTTGAAACTAAAGCTACTTCAGCAGTCAACAAAGCGAACGCAGCCCAGAGCGATGCGGACACGGCGAACAGTAAGGTCAATTCGGTAACTAACCGCGTGGGCACGCTTGAAAGTACAAGCTCATCGCACGCTAGTAGGCTGAATAGCGTAGAAACTAAAGCTACAACAGCCGTAAGTAAAGCTAATGCGGCACAGTCTTCGGCAAATACTGCTAATTCGGGTGTTTCGAGCGTTTCAAACCGCGTCGGTACACTGGAAAGCACAAGTACAAAACACGCGAGTCGTTTAGATCTTGTCGAAACCGTCAACCTAGACCAGTTGAAAGGCGCTAAGATCCAAAGTGAGTGGAAAGGTTCTGTAGGTTTCGTCCAAAGTACAGACTACGCGGGTTCTTCACGTTTCACCCTACAGAGTGAGTACACGGGGAAAGCAGCCCTATGCGCCCAGATGCACGACCCTGAAGGTGCGATCCGCATCGCTGTGAATGGTGTCAACCTAGGCGTAGCGCCAAGAGTTTCCAAAAACAACGCAGTCGAGTGGTTTTACTACCTAATTGATGTGGTCGAGGGTGATAATGAGATAGCCGTTTGGTCTGTGTCTGGTGATGGCGGCAGCACAAGGGCGCTCCAAATCCGTGGTGGCGACGTAGGTTCGGCTGTTAGAACACTGGAAAGCACTAGCGACAACCATGCGAGCAGATTGAGCAGCGTCGAGACTAAATCGAAGAGCAATTCAAACCGTGTCGGCACGTTGGAGAGTACGAGCAGCAGCCACGCTTCACGTCTTAGCTCGGTGGAAAGTAAGGCCAACAATAACGCAAGTAAGGTAAGCACGTTAGAGAGCGCCACAGCAAACAATGCGAGCCGTATCGAAACGGTTAATACGACTCAGGGCAATGCTATCGCCTCTGCACTTGATACGGCAAAAGCCTACACTGATTCTGAAACAGGTGTGCTTAAAGCTGAACGAGTAATCAAGGCTGAAGCCAATGGTCGCGTATCGGGCGTCCACCTACTTGCTGACGGCAGCGGTGCAGAGGCAGGCGGTAAGATGTACTTCCAAGCGGACGAGATTGCTATTGTCCCGCCTAACTGGAATCCGAGCACAGAGCAGGATAAAAAGCAGTTCCCGTTCTACTTCACTGAAGACCGCAAGTACATGTACCTAGACGAAGCGGTGATCAAAGCATTATCAGCAGAGACAATCGACAGTGGTAACTTAGCCGTTGACGGTATCTCGTTGCTTAGCTCAGACCTAACAATGCCAGCGGGTACAATCCAAGACTACATGATTGACCCAGCGTTCAAAGACGGCCTTGTTCGTGTTAACCCAGATGCAGAGATCCTAGGTGGTACTGAGTCGATGTCGTCTAAAGGTGTTTGGAACAATAAACGTTTCGACCTACCGACACTTAAATCGGGCGGTAGCGCTCAAGTGCTGACAATCTCGTTTGTCGGATAATGAGAGTGGCTTAAAAGACATCCAGTTTGACGTTACGCTTTATCTGAATGGTGTACCGTTCAACTTCTCTAATGGGAAGTCTACACTTAAGCTATCTTCGTCTATTAGCGGTGCGGAAGTAGACGGGGGTGATTTCAAATACACAAGATACAGCACGTCATTCAAATTCGAAGACCGTATCATCTTGCCAGCCCCGACTTCAGGCGAGAACTACACATACCACATGGTAATCTCGAACCCTGATTTTGCGTCAGGCCACGGCAACTACGCGTCAAGACTAACTGTATCAATGTCAGCTAGTGAGCCGACTAAGTCAAGTGGGGGCTTCATCACTGATGTTCGCTGGGGTGATGTTAAAGAAAAGCCCGTGATTTCTCAGTTTGAGGACTACAAAGTTTCGACCGCGGGCGCAGGCTGGGTAACGGTCGCAGAGTCGTCTGGAAGTCGCGGCTATGCGAGTGTCTACGTGTGGGACACAGAGAGTGGCGATCACGCCTTCATACACATGGACGTATTTAGAAGCTACCAAGACCAAGGGCTTACGGTGGTAAACAGCGGTGGACACCAGCAGCGCATCACGGCCGCACGTTGGATTCGTAGCTCGGACAATACGTATGGGCGCAAGAAGCTACAGGTCTATGTTTCAACAGCGTCGGCGTACCGTGTAATCGTCAAGGATAACCATGCCTTGAGCGGCTTCGACGGGACAATCAATGGCGTTAAGCCTGTGCTAGAAAACCTGCCAAGTGGTTATTCGACCACAGGGACGGAGGTCAGCGGATTAGGCGGGTTCGGTGGTACTTTCGGCGTTGCGGAAAAAATAAAAATCGGTGACGGCACAGCTTGGCACTCAGCGAATGACGGTGCAGGCTCAGGCCTTGACGCGGATAAGGTAGATGGATTCCAAACGTCGCAGTCAGGCGCAGCAAACACAGTGGCGGTTCGCAACGGCAGCGGCGATATGTATTCTCGATTGTTCCGCTCGACCTACCAGAACCAAACTTCGATAAGCGGTGGTATTGCGTATCGGGTTAGTACATCAGATAACTATATCCGATTCTGCAATGACATGAGCGCAGTTCGTAAGTTCGTCGGCGTCTACTCTAAAAACGAGAGTGACGGTCGCTATGTGCGAAAAGACCAGAACAACACGATAAATGGAGGCCTAACGTTAAGGAAAACAGGCACTGCATTGTTGATCGGCGGTGACGGCTCGTACGATAACGCTGACGGTCACATCAGAATAGGTAACGCGACGTACTTCTACGATATTGAGTATCGTGGCACAGGTTCAGGCAATGAAAACGCACTTGTCGTTAAATCGAACAGTTCGAACGTATTTGTCGCAAAGGTAGACGGCAGTATTGATCTGAGTCAGGCGGGCGCGACCGTGGCTGGACATAAGATCTGGACAGCAGGAAACGATGGGTCAGGCTCAGGCCTTGACGCAGACAAACTGGATGGCCTACACGCTACGAACTTCGCACGCATCGGCACGACTAGTCCTCCGAACAATTACCTATTCGTCCGCCGTAGCTCTTCAGCGGCTACGTTGTACGTAAACCAGTTCGGCAGTGGTGACATCGCGCGGTTTGTTAAAGGTAGCAATGGTCATGAGACAGAGGGTGGAGTAAGTGTTGTAATCGGTGGTACAGGGTCGATCACAGCTTCGGGTGAAATATCTTCGAAGCAATTGGTTACTGCCAACAACCCGCTTAACCACAGCGCGGGTGTGAGCTTAGGTTGGGACAATAATGCGCCAAGACTAAGAGTTGGTGGCAGTGGCACTGGCGCTGAATCACCTTTCTCTATCCGCTCGACAAGCGATAGAAACATGCTTGAGGTGACGACGGAAGAAGCCTACATCGGTTTGGGCAAAAACAAAGCATGGCATACCGGTAATGACTCTACGCTTCGCGGCCTTAAACTCACTAACTATAAGAACATTACTGTCGGTGGCGACGCGAACACTTACTACCCTGTGTTGATCACAGGTAGCGTAAAGTACATGTTCGGTCACTTCTCGATTAACCGAGGATATAACGACGTTGCGCCTGATAGTTGGAATACAGCGTCACATAAGGGCGGTCTAACGTTCGACTTTTACTGGTCTGGTGACTCTGGCTGGGGTGGCAACGACCATGACCTTCGAGTTATCCAGTTCTCAGAAACATACACTACGATGGTCGGCGGCATGGTGCTCGCTACAAGCGGTCTAGTTGTCTGGCTGCGTGGCGGTGGCGCGGTTTACAGGATTCACAGCGAAGCGGGCAATCAGCTTGATGCCACTGCTCACATTGGAACGTACACAGCGTCAAATGGCTCAAATTTTGCGCCACGGACGAACACAAGCAACGTGCGTGGAGAAATCTACAGTCGTTGGCCTGTAAGGACAGACGGTAAACTTGCCGTTGTCAAAGGTATGTCAGTCGGCCCTGACAATAAAGAGGTTATAAACGGCGAGAATACTTGGTATCGGGCGCACGGCGATGAAGGTATCTACTTCACTACGCACGGTGGCGGTCTGCACATGACGGACAGCACGTGGGTTAGGACGTACGCAGGTAAGGCGTTCTACTCTTCTAGCACCGATACTCTAAAGTCGATAAACACCGATGGCGGTATTCGATTCAAGCACCAGCTCTATAACCCAAACCCAACGGGCGAGGGTGGTATTGTCGGCAACTACAAAGAGCTGGGCACTGGCGTAGAACAAATGATATGGACTATCGGCACAGACTGGCGAACGCACAGTACCCACTACGGTATGGGCTATAAGTTCGGCAGCGGTGTTGGCGGTAGAACAGAGCACAGCATCACGTTCAAGAACGGCGGGACTATATATACTCGTATCGGTTTCCAAGGAAGCGCTACGTTCGCGAAGAAAATTTATGCTGCGGATTTCGTTGCTACATCGGATCGCCGTATCAAGGCCGACATCAAACCGATTGAAAATGCGCTAGACAAAGTCATGAAGCTGTCAGGTAATACCTACATAAGAACCGACCTAGAAAACACTGCATCAACGGGCGTTATTGCACAAGAGGTTGAGGCCGTTCTACCTGAAGCCGTTGTCGAGGAAGACGACGTAAAACGCGTGTCATACAACGGTGTTGTTGCAATGCTCGTTGAGGCCGTTAAAGAACTAACAGCAAAAGTAAAAGTATTGGAGGCAAGATAGTGGCAGACACCATCAAGATTCAAGCAAGTCGTGATGGGCTGGTTGATGTTCCGGACAACATCAAAGTAGAGAGAGGGACGAAAGTCCTTTTCTCTAGCACCAGCGCAAGCAGCTCAGTAAACATCACAGGCTTTGAGTCAACGTATTGGACGAAGACGAACAACGCCGTACTCGAACTCGGCAAGGACGATGTCTACTACATCAAATCAAACGCACCTTACGGCAAAAGTACACTACGGGTAAATGACCCAGTGGACGGCTCTAAGCACCCGTTCACCATTGAGGTTGTGCCGTCAATTGACAAGCCAAACCCGTACTACTTAGGCCCAACTATAACTAGTAGCTACTCAGGCCTTAATGCGAATGAATTTGTCGTCAGTCAGGTCTACCGCCTGCAAACTGAGTCGTACACAATAGTACACCTGAGAAGTGATGATCCAGAAGTTCGCTTCAGGCTCGTTGAGTACGCGTCAAACCGCCATGAAGAAGACTTCTACGGTAACTGGGTTACAGATTTCTTTATGAACTCAACGTTCCGCAGAAATTTCCAAATAGCGTTCCGCGCGCCGACGGGGTCGCTAGAGAGCAAAACGTCTACTGTCCGTATAGGTTCAAGAGTCCACACCGTCACACTGAGCACTAGCACCGAGCTTGTGCCCGCAAACCATCATGTAATCAACTTCGGTCATACTTCTGGGGAGCTTAGCCTACTGGACGTTAAGGGTTTCTTCGGCGGTGCGGGTAATCTGCGTGACTACTTCAGAAAAGGGCGAAATGTACCCGACATGCCCGCCAACTCGGGCATTCCGACGTCAGGCAGTATAAGGCTTACGGACTTCCGAGGGGCAGCGACAGCGTTTTTTATAGCTCTACACCCGAGGGACAGAGACACAAGGCTAATGCTCACCCAGTATGGTGATCAAAGTACCGGTGTAGGCTGGAACATTTGGACGGGGGAGGCCGACGACTGGGACTTAGGTTACAGCAAGTTCATCAAGGACAATGCCGAGTTTAGATACACGCTCGACTATACGTTCCACAGGGGGTACGGCACGACAAGCCCCTTTAAAAAGCCAGTGCTCAGCTCTATTTCGGGCAACCCTGGTACTTGGTCGAGTGCGAACAAGTCGGTGCATGTCACAGTGTACGGCAGGAAACGTGAAGAGTTCTTTGTCACATGCACAGTCACAATGTACGCTAGGCACAAGGACTTCCCAACAAAAACGCTGTCTACAAGCGCACAGGTAAAAGTTCGTTGCGTCGGCGTGTAATCAATTAACAGTAGCACTACTATTAATTGTAGTAGTGCCGCGTTATAATCTCAGCTCACAATAACAAAAAGGTAGCAGTAATGTTTACAACAGCATTTACAGACCCACAGGGTACAGCGCACGAAGCAGCAGTATTCCAAGTATTACGTTCAGAGTTCAGCGCGAACACTAGCGAGACATTCACGTACAGCGTTGATGAAGGCCAAGGGACAATCCCTGCGGACAGCGCGAACTTCTCGTTGAATTACCGCATGGCTTACTGGCCTACGCAAGAAGCGAAGGACTCTGGCAGTGCGCCATATATCCTAATCGACCCAGCTACGTACAGCATGGACTTCGCCGACTACACATTACCCGTTGATGTGTATAAAGGCTTAACGGCAGAGCAGGCCGCGGAAGAACACTGCAAACGCGAAGTAATTAAGGTGGTTGAGTAATGCAGCAAGAAGTTCAACAGTTACAAGCACAAGTAACACAACTAAAAGCACGTGTCCTTGACTCAATGGACGCTACGCGACAAGCAAACGAAGCACTGGGCGCTGTAGCTCAAGCGGTTAACTACCAAGGCCAAGACCTTGAAGGCTTAATCGCCGCAGTTAGCGCACTAGCCCCAAAGACGGAGAGCACTGAGAGTGAGTAAATTCGCAGCGTTCCTTCTTACTCGTTTCATGACGACTAAGTTCTTAACAAAGGTGTTCCTTCTTGCGTCAGAGTATTTGACGACTAAGACAGAGAACAAGTGGGATGACAAGTTACACAAGCTGGCTGAAGAAGCCCTGAAGTAATGCGTTGATCGTACTACAAAAACAAAACCCCCGCTCTTAATTGAACGGGGGCTTTTTTTATGCCAATTTTATAGACACGCTGATCCCCGTACTTTAATCTAATAGTGGGGGGTGAATCACATCAGGAGCAACCATGAGTGATTTTGATTTACCCAAGGGTATAACAATGCACAGAGGAAAACTGCGCATCGCTTTTCGCCCACCAAATGAAAAGCAACAATGGAAACGGTCACTAGGAATACCACCAACTAAAGCGAACATCAAGGCCGCAGAGCAAATGCTTAACTCAATTAGGCGTGACATTAGCCTAGGCCAGTTCAATTTAGCTGATTATTTCCCCAATGATCCGAGCCTAAAGAAAGACGAGAAGATGCTATCGCACATTTTGCAGAAGCACTTCATTGACGCAAGCGTCGGGCGTGTCAAGGACTCCACTGTTCGCGTTTACAAGCACCTAGTTCGTCCGCTACTCGAAGCTGTAGGCGATTGGGACATTAGTAAACTTAGCCCCAAAGAAGCTAAACAGTTTAGAGTTAGGGTTATAGATACAGCCCCGTCGGTGTACTTGGCTAACAGGAGGCTATGGGCTATTAAGATCGCTGTCCGCCGAGCCGTTATCGAGCTTGACTTAGAGGCTGACCCGTTCGGTCCACTCTTAGACAACGTAGAGCGCAAGTCAAAAGCCGTGACGAGAGGCGAAGAAGATGAGGCGGCGTTGTCCGAAAGTAGTGTATTTACTATCGAAGAAGCGGAAAGGATAGTAGAAGCCACGAAAAGCGAACAACGAAAACGATTAATAACTTTTATGTTCTGGTCTGGTCTCAGACCGGGTGAAGCATTGGCACTAAGGAGAGAGGACGTATGTCTACCATATATCACTGTGAAACGCACTTTAACAAAGTACGGAACGATTCAGACGCCGAAGAGTGGCCTCGCGAGGAAGATTTACCTTCCATCTTCCGCGAGATCAGTCTTAGAACAGCAATTGCTAACGCACGATTCCGAGAGGGTATGGCTGACGGAGCGGGGGCTACCGTTCAAGAAGTCGGACATCATGAGCATGAAGGCGTGGCGAAGAACTCTTGAAGCTGCGGGCGTAGGCTACAAGAAAAGGTACATAACCCGACACAGCTTTGCGAGCTGGATGCTCAAGGCTGGCGAACCTGAAGCCTCCGTCGCAGCGCATTTAGGTCATAGTAATGTTTCAATGATTCGCAAGACGTACGGTAAGTTCATACCAGATGCGAAACCAGAATGGACCCTCGATGACCCCTCAAAAGTAGAGAAGCTTAAAAAATCAATGTAAAACAGGGGTTTAAAGTTTTCAAGGGCGTAAAGGGGCTTTACAACTGTCTTTAAACTATCACGAATGTGCAACACAACTGTAATGGATGCTAGGCAAACTTAGCGTCGTTAAATTGAAGCAACATGTGATCCCCCAATTTAATCCCCTGCTAGGGTAGGCATTGCCTACCCATTTTTTTAAACAAATTTGCTCAATTAAGCATTATTGCAAATTGCTATCAGATCAGTTTTTTACTAACTAAACTACAAAATCATCACCGAAAAGCCACTCAACAGTAAAATAGACATAGTAAATACACTGACATGCTTCACCCATGAAACAGTAAAACTGTATAAAATCATGAGCATAAGCACACTTAAAGCCATATAGCCGCAAAACAGCAATGCGCCGTACCCAGCATCAGACAGCACACAAAGTACCAAACTTAGTAAAATACTGATCCAGCCACTGGCTAAAAAGCTATTTCGTTGTTTTTCGGTTAATTTCTTTTTAAATACATCACGAAAATGATTGAATTTTGCCAGCGCAAAACAATTAAAACCTAAAAAGCAGAGACTAAATTGCAGTAACTCCATCATCCTTGTTGCTCCTTTAACACCCTATTTTTACTTGGTTTTGCCTTGTTAATAACAGCTGTGTGACTAGCTATTTTTTTGCTTTGTAGTAAAAACAACACGCCAGCACAAATAAACGCACTATCAACACCGAATAAGGCCCATTGATTAGTTAGTAAATACGTGATCCAATTACCATCTGTTGTCAGTGCATTTACCACGGGCACGAGAAAGCAAGCTATTGCATTGAGCCATGCATTATAGCGCCAATGGCGTTTTTCTATACTGCTCACAGCCGAAAGCGCCACCGCAAGCCAAGTTAAGAAAAACACGAGTATTTCTTTATCGGCACGCCCAGCTAACTCTAAAGGCAATAAACGATTAGCAATGAAGAACGCTGAAGTTGCTAGCGGCAAGCCCATTAAAGTTATTAAATTAAGACTTTCAACAAGCTTTAAACCAAAGCTTGGTTTTTGCTCTGCTTTGAGCCTCTCGCGTAAGCGTTTTGCCCACATAATGCAGCCTGTAGCGATCATGGCACAGCCAGCTACGCCACAGAAAAAATACAACCAACGCAGCAACGGCTCGGCTAAACGACCGCTATGCAATGCCGTCATTGAGTCATAAAACTGCGCCGAAGCGCTCCAATCTTCGCCAGAACTCGCTTCAAGCTCGCCCGTTACACCATTGAATAAGTAGCGTGGTCCGTTATCTACAACCTCTTTGCCGGTTGCCAAATAAACCACGATTTGTGAGGAAGCAGTATTCGCATTTCTTACAAACACGTAGCTAATATCAGCATTCGGTGACTTAGTATAAATCTGATCTAACACATCTTTGATTGCCACCATAGGGCGCTGCTCTTCACTGGGCTTTGCACGTTTATTAATAGGCAATGCCTCATCAAACATTTGCCTTAAGCCATTTTCATATACAGTCTCGGCAGGGTAGGGGAACAGCATAAAAATCAGTGTAATAATACCCGTGTAGGTGATCATGATATGAAATGGTAATGCCAGCACTGACGAAACATTATGTGCATCAAGCCAACTTCGACTACCTTTGTTTGCTCTGAAGCTAAACATATCTTTAAAAATACGTTTGTGGATCACGATGCCTGTTATAAGCGCTACCAACATAAATAATGAGGCTAAACAAACAATTATCCGTGCAGTAAATACATCTATGTAATGTAAATCAAAGTGTAAGCGATAGAAAAAGTTACCCCCCTTAGTTTCCCGAAGTTCGGGTAATTGCTCTAAGGTATTAGGGTCTAAATGTGAGTAGTTGAAAGGTGCTCGGCGCTGTTTGGCTGTTTAGGCTCAGCAAACCCATAGCTTAAAACAGGGTTACGTGGCTCAGGTAAGTTTATCCGCCAAGATAATGAATTAGGTGCCTGTTGCTGTAATTGCGCAAACACATAATTAATTTGCTCGGCTTGAGACTGAACCCGTTGTGCTTGATGCTGCACATTGTGTGTTTCGGGTTTAGCCCAAATAGTGATTTCATCTTTAAAAAAGCTGATGGTGCCAGCAAAGAATATTAAGAACAATAACCAGCATACTAGTAAGCCAACCCAGGTATGAAGCCAAGTCATTGAGCGGAAAAAGCTCTCTTTCATAACCATCCCTTAATTAATGAAAGGGCCAGTAATTGCCCACCAGTTGTTAGTAAAATAGTGATCCAAACAGTCTTTAAAGACTTAACTGCAAACACCCAAATAAACACACAACAGTAAAAAAATACCGATAGAGTCGTGGTTAACAGCACGCTGTCGAGTTTATTAAGTGGTAATAACACAGCTAGTAATGAAATAAGCACACTGGTAAAGGCGTAACCACCAATGATGGCTGCAACGAAACGCAAAAACACAGCAACACGATAAGATAGGCTCACAGAGCGCTTTTTAGCTGTATTTTTAGGGCGATTGGTCGTCACTGCATCTAATGATTGAGAATGCATGATAATCCCTTAAAAAATAACACGAGAAGAAAACCCCGTATTATATCTCCGACAAACAGAAAAGATAGTAGTTATCATTTGCATGCACGTATTAAATAGTGAAACTGAACCAACTAAGTCGATCTGTTAGTAAAATAATGATCTGCTAGCTTTGTTCTGTGCAATATCATATGGTGTTAAGTAAATAAAAGGGAGCTGCAATGAAAACAATAGGCTTAATCGGTGGCATGAGTTGGGAGTCTACACAAAGTTACTACCAGCTTTTAAATCAAGGCATTAAAAACAAACTTGGGGGGCTGCATAGTGCCAAGATAGTACTCGTTAGCCTCGATTTTGCCGAAATAGCTATGCTTCAACAGCAACAAGATTGGCCACAGATGGCCGAGATACTCATTAAGGCCGCTAAGCAAGTTGAAGCCGCGGGCGCGGATTATTTATTAATTTGTACCAACACGATGCATAAACTAGCTGAGCAAGTACAAGCTGCGGTTACAATTCCTTTATTACACATTGCAGATGCAGTTGGTGAAAACCTGATCCAGCATAGCTTTAAAAAAGTGGCTTTGTTGGGCACCCAATTCACTATGGAACAAGACTTTTACAAGCAGCGTTTAGCAGATAAATTCGCCATAGACGTATTAATCCCTGATGCACAGGGGCGTGAAACAGTGCATCGTGTGATTTATGATGAACTATGTAAAGGCGTTATCAAGGAAGAATCTAAAGCCGAGTATTTAACCATTATTGATAATCTAACTCAGCAAGGTGCTGAAGCCATTATTCTTGGTTGCACCGAAATAGCCTTATTAGTTCAACAAGCAGATACATCGATTCCATTACTTGATAGTACTGCTCTTCACTGCGCGATGGCGCTTGAGAATAGTTTAAATTAGGAGCTTACCATGTCGAACCACCATAGCCTAAATTATGTTGAATTTGCTGCTAAAGATTTAGCCGCAACAAAAGCATTTTTTCATCAGGTTTTTAAATGGCAATTTACCGACTATGGCCCTGAATACACGGCCTTTAGCGCTGAATCTGCGGGGCTTGATGGCGGGTTTTATCAAGCCCCATTAGCTAGCTTAACCAATAATGGCGGCGCGCTACTGGTGCTTTATTCAAATAATATTAAAGAGACGCAAGCGCAGGTAGAAAAACATGGTGGAACAATTATTAAGCCCTTGTTTGATTTTCCTGGAGGCTGTCGGTTTCACTTCACAGAGCCAAGTGGTAACGAGTTAGCAGTTTGGTCAAAACAAGCATAGATCATATTTTTACTAACTCATGAGTACTCAATCATTATTAGAACAAGTTAGTAAATGCGTGATCTGCGAACCTCATTTACCACTCGGAGCGCGGCCCGTTATTCAGTTTAATCCACAGGCTCGTATTTTAATTGCCGGTCAAGCGCCGGGGATTAAAGTGCATGAAAGTGGCAAACCTTTTAATGATGCAAGCGGGCAAAGGCTTCGCTCTTGGCTTGGTGTTACGAGTGATGAGTTTTACGATGACCACAATTTTGCTATCTTGCCGATGGGCTTTTGTTACCCGGGCAAAGGAAAATCAGGTGATTTACCGCCAAGAAAAGAGTGCGCGACTGCATGGCGTGAAAAGCTCTTAGCGCAACTAAATAATATTGAGCTCACCATTATCTTAGGTAAATACGCGCAGGCATATCATTTACCCCACACTAAGCAGCTGCCCTTAACTGAGTTAGTAAAATCGTGGCGTGAATATTGGCCAAATTACTTGCCACTTCCTCACCCAAGCCCTCGCAATAATATCTGGCTAAAGAAAAATCCGTGGTTTGAGCAACAAGTATTGCCTGAGCTTAATAGTAAAATGCGTGCAATTTTAGCAAGGTAGAAAATGAAAAATAACTTTTTTGCTGAAAACGGCTACTACCATGTAAAGGGGCTTTACACAGAGAGTGAGCTTAGTAAAGTAAGGCCAATTATCGATAAATTTCATCAACACTGGTTGCAAGAAAACCAATCTTTTTATCAATCTAGAGGTATTAATAGCTCAGGTTTGACTGGCGCTGCATGTTTAAGTGCTGAGGAAAAGTTTACTCTTTTTAAGTTTGTCAGCGCCAACACACTATTGAAACAGGTTAAAGGTATTGTTGCTGGTCCTCAGTTTATGAATACTCAACTATTCTTTAACCCATACAATCCCAAACAAGCTAACTATTGGCATCGAGATATGCAGTATCACTTAGAGCTTGATGCGCAAAAAGTAGCTCTTAACGGCCCTGAAGTACTACATTGCCGCGTTGCTTTTGAAGATGAACCAGGAATAGAACTAATACCGGGTAGCCATAAAAACTGGGATTCAGATGAAGAGTTAACAGTTAGATTAGAACAGCAGGGCGCTCGAAATAGTGACTCACTGACTCGCGGTAAAAGTGTGGTACTCAAAAAAGGTGACTTACTGATATTTTCGGCAAACATGATCCATCGGGGCTTGTACGGCATGAATCGTTTCGCCCTTGATATTTTATACTTTGAACGTCATCCAAGCCTTAGCGAGTTTGTACAAACTGGATTTTTACCAACTGCAGAACAAAAGCTGCATCTAAAAAACGCTGTGGTATTCGAGTAAGCGTAAAAAAAGCGGCTACCTAGCCGCTTTCTTTTCGTTTTGCAGTTACTGCAACATTGCGAACAATTCTTTTAACTGCGGCATATACTGCTTAACTAAGTTAACGTTACTTTCGCTAACATCTGCTGTTGCAGTACTTGCTTTAATACCTTCTAAAGCACCAGCCATTGAGCGAGTACCCGCATCAGATGATGATGCTGTAAGGCTTTGTAAACCACTCATTGCTTGGTTTACACGCTGCTTGTTCTCTTCAGACATACCCGCTTTAAGGTTTTCTAAATACGCCATTGATACCTCTGTACCAACAGTAACTAACTGCTCAGGTGTGAAACCATATTGTTTGGTAAGGGCTGCAAACTCAGTATAAAGCTCATGCTCTTTGATGTGACCTAATGCTGACATCACTGACGAACTATCAACACCATCAGAACTACCTAGCATACCACCAAGGTTTACAGTATCTAACTCAGATTGGCTTTGTGACCAATTAAAGACTGCAGGAAGGGCTTTAATGTAACGCTGTAGCTGATTTTCAGAAATATCTTCTGCGAAGCTAGAAAAACTCATCGCAAGTAGACTCATAGAAATAAGTAGTGCTTTCATCGTGATCTCCTTTCTTTCAAAATGGTTAGCAACCGGCGCAAATAGTCGAGCTATTATGTTTAGCCAATTACAAATGTTACAATACCTTTTTTACCATAGCTAACTGAACCTGATGTTAATTATTTCTAATACCGTCACAATTGATGAATGGGAACTCGACTTTAGTGCGATCCGCTCGCAAGGCGCGGGCGGGCAGAATGTCAACAAAGTGGCCACAGCTATTCACCTTCGCTTTGATATTAAACGCTCAAAGTTACCTGACTTTTACAAACAACGTTTACTTAATTTGAATGATTCTCGAATTACCAAAGAGGGCGTTATTGTTATTAAGTCGCAAAGTCATCGCACGCAAGAGATGAACAAAGAGGATGCGCTTAATCGTTTGAAAGAATTAATTCTTAATGCCACTCAAGTACAAAAGGCGCGAAGAGCGACAAAACCAAGCAAAAGCTCTCAGAGAAAACGCATGGACTCTAAAACGAAAAGAGGACAAACAAAAGTATTAAGAAAAAATGTAAAATTCTAACTTTCACATCAGAAGATCGTGTCAAAAATAAGCAGAACTGTAAAGAAGTGTAACTTGTTAACAAAGTTAATTGATGGTTAATCCTGCCGCGTCTATAATAGTCATACAATCTCACCATTAATGAAGGAGCCGCGTATGGGCCAGAAATCACGCATTGTTGCTGCAGCAATGATAACGCTGTCAGCTTTGCCTATGTCGAGTTTTGCTGTAGATTCATGGCAAGCCGGTAACGCGTATCCGCAAGGTAGTGAAACCTGTTACAACGAAATTCTTTATAAAGCCAGATGGTGGGCAACTCCAGGTGAAGAACCAGGTAGTTCACAATGGGGCGCTTGGGTTGCAGATGTCGCCTCAAAAACCTGCGTACAGAGTGTCGTAAAAAAACAAGATGATTTATTAAAGTCTTTACCGACCATTTTCGAATCAAATAACAATAAAAAAGGGAGTTCTGATTAACTCCCTTTTTTAATCTTTACTCAAACGTGTGATGCCTTGTCATTTCAAAGCGATTTAAGATGTGATGCATTATATACACCGCACACAAGCTCAATAGTATTGCCACAGATACCGACGAAAAACGATACAGCGCGCTGTAAACCAGATCTTGCCCCGGCCCTAATGACTGGCCAAACAAAATACCAAATGTGGTGATAATACCAAAACCAACACCCGGAATACCGCCACCAATTATGTGATAACGACTAAAGATAAAGGTCAAAATCCACAGAATTAACGCAGGAAATATTAAAATATCGGTATGGTTATACAAAAATAACTGTGCCACTAACGCTAAGTTACAACCAATTAAGGTGCCTATAGCACGTTGCCATGCCGCCATACCTGCCGCTTTCCAGCACAACGAAAACAATATCAGTACCGAGGCCGCTTGAGCAGAGATTGAATCTTGTAAATCAAAGACCTGAAAAACAACGAATGACAAGGTAGCTACAGTTGAGCAAAGTAATACTTCATGACGCACACTTTCTTTTGCTTTTTCTGGCATTACCCGACCTTGGCGTGGTGCTACATCAGGAAATAAACCATGCATTAGCATCGAGAACACCACTGTGACCACAACGGCAACAGCGTTACTAATGATCAACGGATAAATACTCACTCCACTGCCAGTGTAGGTCGAAAAGTGCAATTGAATAGACAAACTCACCACCGTTGTGGCGCCAAATAAAAAATTAGCGCCACGGCTCATTTGATAAAACAAAAAAGCAAATGCGATAAAGCACATCATTGTCATAACAACAGGCAGGTGTGAAAACAAACCTTGTACAACCAATACGAACAGCGCACTGAACACCGCGCCTGCATAAAACTGACGAATAATATGCATGTTAAGCACAGGCACTAAACCGAGCAATAGCATAGGGTAAACAGTAAAAAAGATGCCATTAGGCCAGTTCATCAATTTTGCCAGTGTAAACCCTAGTGCTGAGCCCGTGGCAATACGTAGCGCTTGGCGCAAGCCATTACCATCGAGTTGCAATACTGACATAACTCACCCAGCTTTAGTAAATAAAGTGCAGAACACTAATGAAGCGAATTTGCATGCTTGCAAACCAGCTACCAATGCTTGAGTCAGGCAGAAGTTGCACAGTTGCACGCGCACCACTTGGAAATTTTGCCAGCATCTGGTGTTCATCTAGCTGAATATGGATACGTTGACGCTGTGCATCTCGTACCCAACGGTTGCTGCTTTCAGTGGCACTGAGTAAACCGTTAGCATTAAGCTGGACCATCACTCACACCCGCTTCAAAACTAACAATTTTGCCTGTAAACACTTTGCCCGGTAGCGCATCAAAGCTGACTTTTGCAGTACTACCAATTTGCACGTGAACTAAAGACTTTTCACGAAAATCAGCCACTAAATCAGCTTTATTAGCAACTATCGCCATTAACGGTTGGCCCTTATTAGCATAAGTACCCGGTGTTACCTGTAAGTTTGCTGTTTTACCGTCGGTATCGGCTGTCACTGTGGTGTACGACAGGTTTAGTTTCGCTTGTTCAAGCTGGTTTTGAGCATGACGAAGCGCTAAATTGTCATCCCCTATTTTACCGCGCGCTAATTTAGCCTCGCTAAGCTGGGCTTCAATTGCAGCTACATTCGCTTTGCTTGATTGATAGTTCGCATTAATTGTTTCGTACTCTTGCTCTGAAATAGAGCGCTTTTTCAATAGCGACTCACCGCGTTCAAACAGTAATGTTTGCTCATGCAGCTTAGCTTGAGCAGCTGCAAGCTGTGCTTCTATTGCCTTCACACTGCTATCTAAACGTTGGTTTTGTAGTTTTGCATCATCATATGCAAGTTCAGCTTGTTGCACGGCAAGCTCAAAAGGCTCGTCGTTAATCTTAAACAAGGCTTGCTGTTTTTCGACAGCTTGATTATTGGTGACAAGTACGTCAGTCACGCGACCACTTACCTGCGGGGTCACTTGTACAACCGGATGATACACACGGGCCTGCGGTGTGACAGGCATATACAAATCGGCAATCACAAAATATAAAAATAAAACAATAAAACCCGCTAAAGAGATTTTTACGTAACGGGCAAATTTTTGATCTGGTGTCATAACGTTACTTATCTCCTGAATAATGACGGATACACTGACGAGCATTCAGTTCCATCTGAATTAAACCATGCGCCATGGTATCGAGTTGCTCAGTGGTTAAGTCGGCATAAAGATGCTGTTTCACATCGGCAATAATCACCTGCAATGTGTCTAACAATTGTAGACCTTGCTCAGTGAAGTACAGACGTTTACTGCGTTTATCTTCAGCGTCAGCTTTGCGAGCAATAATCTCTTGTTGCTCAAGCTGCTTAATCGTACGAGTGAGTGAAGGCATTTCAATGCCTAAGCTATTTGCTAACTCTTGTTGTGTACAACCTTGGTTTAGATGAAACAGGTGCATCATCGCGGTCCAGCGAGATTGAGTAAGCCCCAAAGGCTCAACCGCCAAAGTGACAGCATCGCGACATAAACGATGCACACGGCCCATACTGCCGCATAATGTTAAATCAAGAGTTTCGTGAAAAGGGGGAGTGGAAGACATGATGCGCTCCATTTACTTAGCATGCTAAGTATTTTAGTGTAGTTAGCATGCTAAGTAAATATTAGTGCAATTAATAAAATAGATAGCTTTGTTCGATAAAAGCGAACAACTGCAAAAGTTATCTGCTAGATAACACTATTTAGCGATTAACTCTTTGATATGACTTTCATAGAGGTCTAATTTATCAGCAACAAAACCTGTGTGTTGGAACCGTACTATGCCTTCTTTATCGATTAAAAAGCTGCTCGGCATCCCTTTGAGTTGATATTGCTTGCCAATAACAGCGTCTGGGTCGTAAATAATATTAAAGTTCACTGCAAACTCAGTTAAAAAAGCATCGGCATCACTACGCTCAACATCAATGTTTACAGCAATCACTTTAAGCCCTTGCTGTTGATACTTGCTCTGCATGGCTATAAACCAAGGAAACGACCGTCGACACGGGCTGCACCAAGACGCCCAGAAATCGAGTAACACGACTTGCCCTTTGTATTGATTCAGTAGTTTAGACAATTGCTGCTGGCTGGCAGCTAAAGGAGGGCTCGAAAGACGCTCTGCCTTAGCAGCAGAGCTCGTAATGAAAAGAAATGCAATTAAGGCGTATTTGATCATTGATAATTTAACAAGTTCGCTGGTGAATATTGGTCAGTGAGCACCTTGGTATCCGCTGGTCAATCTTGATTACCCTTAGTATAAAACAAATGCTCGCTGAGTAACTGCAAATCAACGTCGTAAGGGCTTAACTTACTTGCTAGCTTGTTGGCGCGCTCAGTTAACTGTTGCTGGCTAGGCATAGTCTCGAAGCCAGCTAAAATAATACGATTAGAGTTTTCATCGGTCACAACATTCACAAAGTCACCAAACACATCGAAGTAAGTTGCCGACTCATGCTGGTATAACTTGCTTGATGAAAAGGTATTTGCAGCGACAATTCCGCCATCAGCTAAAACACTTTTTACTTCTGCAAAAAATTCCTTAGTGAGTAGATGTTCAGGGATATAATCGCCATTAAAGGCATCAAGAATAATCCAATCGTACTTTTGTTTTTTAAGTGCGGCGCGCTTAATGAAAATACGCCCATCTTGCACCTTAGACGTTACGTTATCGGTTTCTATAAAGTTAAAATAATCGCGGGCAACTTTTATCACCGCAGGATCAATTTCGACATTTTCGATATGAGCACTCGGGTAAAGCTCATGAATGGTATTAGAGAGTGAACCTCCCCCTAAACCTATGATCAGTACATTTTGAGGGTTATCAATAAATAGTAAGCTTGCGAACGTCATTTTGGTGTAATTAAACACCAGCTTTTTAGGCTTACTCTCATACATACAGCTTTGCGTACTTTTACGCGTTTTTTCGTTGAATTTTAAGCATAGTAAATCGCCAGACTTCTCCACTAAAATATTGCGATAAAGCGAGCGCTCTTTATGGATTACTTCTGCCAAACTGCTAAAGGGCAGGGTCATGATCAAACAAAGCATTAAGATTCTAAACATACAGCACGCTCCTTTGTTTTAATTTGACTAACAACAATTGCAAGCAAACCAAGCGCACCTAATACCGCTGCAAAGGTTTTAATGATGTCGTTAACATCAAACGCTAGCACCATATAAAAAGAGGTAATAATCGTGCCAAGGGCGCTTCCTAGGGTGCTCACAAAATACAAACCACCGGCAACCTGGCCACTTTTTTCATGATCGGTAACCAATAATCGCACTGAGTAAGGTGAGATCATGCCGAGTATTGTTGTAGGAATAAAAAACAACGCCGTTGATGCCAATAACGAGCCGTAGCGACTGTCTTCAATATGGGTGAAAATAAAGGTCATAATTGGCTCAGCAAACAATACAATTGGCACCACCATAATGCTTGCTACAAAGAAAATGAGTCCATATTTAGTTAACGAAGGATTGCGAGTAGAGAGCTTGCCGCCAAGTAAATAGCCGATAGATAAGCTCAACATAAAGACGGTGATAATACTGCCCCATATATGCACACTACTACCAAAATATGGCGCTAAAATTCGTCCGCCTAAAAGCTCAATTCCCATAATACAAAAGCCACTACTAAAGGCTAAAAAGTAGATAAGCGCATTGATTTTATTCATTAAACACCTGCTGATTTTGTTGTTATTTTACCCATCTTAACCTGATGCAGATAAGGATGCCATGACTGTTTTTTAGGCTGTAAAGGCCGTTGACAAAATATAGTCTTTTTAAAATAAATAATTAAAAAGGCTAGGTTAAAGTACACATGCTCTGGTATTTTACCGGGAACAAACTAACAAGGATAAATGCAATGGATCAGCAAGTAACGAAAATCAATATAGACAACCCTACGACCTTATTTGGCCTCAAAGTTCGCACCTGTAATATGAATGAAATGAGTGGTGAAGGTGCCAAAATCGCTGGCTTATGGCAGCAATTTTACACAGACATAGCGCCAAACTTAACGCCATCTAGCCAAGTTTATGGCGTTTACACTCATTATGAATCTGATGTCACAGGGGAGTTTGATGTGTTTGCGTGTACTGATCTGCAAGTCACGTCATCAGAGATAGAACAAACGACACTCGCCACAGGTAACTACCTTCGCTTTAGCGGCAAAGGGGCAATGCCACAAACCGTTATCGATGTTTGGGGTCAAGTTTGGCAGTACTTTAGTAATGAACAGTGCCCGCACATTCGAGCATATAAAACTGACTATGAGTTTTATAAAAACAGTGACGAAGTTGAGGTATTCATTTCGGTTGAATAACACTAAACCCATTTTTTAGTGTAAAGCCCCATTACAAAATAAGCCGCTTGTTGCGGCTTTGTTGTGTATATTAATTGGCGTATCTCAGCGCTAATTGCTCTGCTTTAGCATAGGCATTAGTCAAAGAGCGTTGGTGTCTTTGGTCGTTAAATTCTTGATACTCACAGGCTATTTCATCAATATGCTGAACACCTAAATACTTACTCAAGGTTTTAATGTGCGGCACTAAATGGCTCATACTCTCGCGTATACCACCTGCCTCAAAGCCAAACTCACCCGTTGAGGATATAACCAGCAAACGTTTACCAGTTAACAAGGGTTGCAAAGGGAAATCTCCCCGCTGCAAGTCAAAATCAAACGTTTTATTGATCCTAACGATTTGATCAAACCATGCTTTTAATTGTGCAGGCATGCCATAGTTATACATAGGCGTTGATATCACGATGGTATCAGCCTTAACCAACTCATTTATCAATTCATCTGATTGGTCAGTACTTCTTTTTGCTCTAGCGTTAACTTATTGGCAGGCGTAAACACAGCACCAATCCAAGATTGATTAATAAATGAAGGTGGATTCATTCCAACGTCACGATAAATATACTCAGCTATAGCATTATTTTGCTGTAAGTGATTTACAAATTTCTTAGCAATATTTTTAGAGATTGAGTCGTGGTTAGGGTTTGCATTTTTAGCCGAACGTACACTAGCATCAATGTGTAATAGAGTGCTCATAAGTAAATACCTCATTAGTTAATGTGTTGGTATCATCAATAAATGAAGGCTATTTAACAAACGAGTTATTATTCACTATAAGTAAGTTATACTCATCTATAAATTTAGGTGGGTTCAACTATGCATATATCATTACAAGCTTTAAAAGCCTTTGAATCAGCTGCGCGATTAGGTAGCTTTAAAGCAGCCGCCGCTGAGCTTGCGATTACGCCTACAGCGGTATCGCACCACATTGCAAATCTAGAAAGCCGCTTGAATACAGATTTATTTCATCGCGAAGTGAGAAAGATTACCTTAACTCCATCAGGCGAGTACCTGAGTCAAAACACAACTAGCGGCTTTAAACTTATTTTTACGGCAATTGAACAATTGAGCCAAGCAAATAATCAAGTACGCATCACCACAACATCGTCTCTAGCAGCCCTAAGGTTAATACCCGCTTTAGATGAGCTAAATAGCGAAAAACCACATTTACAGCTCGATATATCAACCAGTGAAACTTTAGATAAGCAACTGCATACCTTGCCTGTTCGGCTAGGAAATAGTGAGGAAGTAAACAAAGCAGATATCATCAAATTTGAGCGCTTTGATATGTTTGCGGCAAACGCGCAACAAAGTGCCCCTTGGCTTGATAAACAGGTTACTTTATACACCAGCCAATGGAAAAATAATGCCCTACCAGCCCCACCATTAACGCAGTGGCTAAAAGTAAATAACCTAAGTGATTCATGTTTCAAGGTAAAAACATTCGATCAAGAGCTGTTTGGTATAAATCAGGTGCTCGCCAATAAAGGTGTAGTGTTTTGCTCAAAAACCTTAGTACAACCTTACCTAGATGCAGGGTTACTAACATCGTTTAATAACCAAGAAGTTGAATCAAAACTGTGTTACTACATTCCCGAAAAATCTCGCTTCGAAACATCAGCACATAAGACTGTGATTGAATGGCTTGAGCGGTTACTAACTTAAAAATGTAAAAGTAAACATCATTTAAATTATAAAGTTTTTAATGAACCATAAAAAGCAGCTAGAAACAGAGTTAGTTAATTGGTTTAACGCCTATTTGTAGCTTTGTTTTTCGTCATTACTGAGCCATATCAAAATGATTAAAAGCCCCATCTAGCGCACTGCGAACGGATTGTTTTGCGTTTTGTTCATGGTCAGCACCTTTGTTGATGTGGTGCTGCCAGATAAGGTCGTTTGGTGCATGCTTTTGAAGAGCATTCACTAAAGCATTGAATGCACCAGTTATGATTGGATTCTCATCACCACCTAATGTGACATAAAAATAGTGAGTGTTGCCTACTGTATTAGGTAAGTTTTTACTGAACTGTTTTACAACAACATTATCGTCATACCAAGCCGCTGGGCTAAAAGCAAAGTATGCATTAAATAACTCTGGTTTAGTAACCATGGTATATAACACAAAGCTACCTCCCGCTGAAAAACCTGTTAGCGTGCGCTGCCCGCTAATACGGTATGTTCCCTCTAAATAGGGTATTAGCTCTGTTTCAATAAACTTTAAAAACACATCAGCTTTACCAAATATTTCTCGTTGATTTTGGTTAATTGGGCGCGCTTCTATCGCCACATCCTTACGGGCGTAAGGTGGCACTAAATCACGATTTCGCGTGTCATGCCAAAACAGGTTCGGGATGGATACTAGAATAACCTCATGCATGTCATCAGTGCTTTCAAGAATACTTAAAGCGTCATCCCAAGTATCAAGGTTAAAGTTGCCGTCAGTTTTAATTATGAGCGGATAAGCTTTGTTAGGGTTGTAGTTTTTGGGCAAGCGAATGAAAACTCTGCGCATTTCTGAAAGCGCATTGGACTTGATATCTACATCAATAAAGCGTGAGCTATAATGCTGTTGGTATTTCACCGCGAAATACAAGCCTGTAGCTAGCAAAACAAATGTAATAAACCAAGCTAAATACTGAAATCTAAATTTTAGTAATGCCATTTTATAGCCTTAATCAATAACTTAATGACACTACTTCAATTACAAAAATTAGTTAATAAGACAATTGTAACAGAGTATTAGTTAACTCCTTTCACCGACTTGACTGTAATACAGGATATTCATTAGATAATCCAATAGCTCGTAACTACCATTGCTAGCACTGATAATTTACTTTAAACATTTGATAGCTTTCATCTAATCGCTATCTTGTGTAACGGGGGTTTACAGTTTGCATAAAAAAACCGCAGCTTAACCTCTAAGCTGCGGTATTTTTTATAGAGCATATTTACTTGTTAAGTAAATGCTTTTCGAAGAAGTTAGCCATCATAGTGTGATAGTGCAGGGTAGTGCCTTTACCTTCTCGTAGGCTGTGAGAACGGTTCGGGTAAGAGAAAAACTCGAACTGTTTATTGTGCTTAACTAATTCGTTAATTAAGCGCTCTGAGCCTTGGTAGTGAACGTTATCATCTCCTGTACCGTGGATCAGTAGCAACTTACCTTGCAGGTCTTTTGCAAAGCTGATCGGAGACGTGTTGTCGTAACTTTCAGGATCGGTATTTGGGTTACCTGCATAGCGCTCTTGGTAGATAGTATCGTACAAGCGAATATCTGGCACTGGGGCTGAGGCAATCCCAACTTTATATTTATCACCGTGGCGGAATAACAAATTAAGCGTTGAACTACCACCACCTGAGTGACCCCATACACCAACACGGTCGGTATCAATGACATCCCAACGTTTTGCCATTGCATCAAGGGCGTCAACTTGGTCACGTACGGTAATAGAGCCTATTTTTTTGTAGATAGACTTACGCCAATCTCTGCCTTTTGGTGCGCGCGTGCCGCGGTTATCAACTGAGGCAACAATAAACCCTTGCTGAGTTAGATACGACTTGTATAAGTAACTGTTACCTTCCCAGCGATCTTGTACTGTTGAGCCCCACGGCTCACCGTAAACATAGAAAACGATTGGGTATTTTTTACTTTTATCCATATTCGCTGGGAACATGATGTAGCCATCAAGCTCAACACCATCGCGCGCATTAACCGTAAAGAACTCGTGAGTCGGTAATTGCTCAGTCGCTAATTTCTCTTTTAATGCTTTGTTCTCAACTAAGGTTTTCACATTGCTGTGATCGCTTACTTTAATGATCTCTTTCATTGGTGGGGTGCCAAATTTAGAGAAAGTATGCATTGCCCAAGAGGTATCTTTAGACATGTAATAACTGTTTGAACCATCAAATGACGCTGGCGTTACGCGCACCGGTTTAGAGCTGCCATCAAGCGAGGTACGGAATAAATATCGCTGACCTGGATCATCCGGTGATGCAGTAAAGTACATAACGTTTTTATCTTCGTTGAGCGCTAACATATCAATGATGTCGTAATCGCCCGGTGTTAAATCGACTATCGTTTTACCATCGCGAGATACACGGTACAAATGGCGCCAGCCATCACGCTCACTGTGCCAAATAAAGAACTTACCGTCTTTTGACCAGTTTGCTTTATAAAACCATTCAATAAAGGCATCGTCTTTATCTTCAAGAATTTTAGTCAGCTGCTTTTTTTGCCAGTCGAATAACCAAACCTTGTTGTGGCTTTGCGGACGGTTAAGATCTTGGATCATCAAAGATTCACCAGTGCCTGCCCAGCTAATACGTGGAATATAACGATCGCGATTATCACCACCTAGTTCAGCCCAACGGGTTTTCTTGTCATTAAGACTAACCACACCCACTTTAACCGCTGAGTTCATCTCGCCGGCTTTTGGATACGGAAACTCTTTAAGGGTAGGGTAGAGATCATCGGTGTTATTGATCATGGTGAAGTATTTCACGCCACTGGTATCAAGCTGCCAATAGGCAATTGATTTGTTGTCTGGACTCCAGCGGAAACCATCACGAATAGTAAATTCTTCTTCGTATACCCAGTCAAAATTACCATTAACAATGGTGTCGTTACCATCAGTGGTTAAGGCAGTCACAGCCTTGCTACCCACTTTTTCCATGTAGATATTGTTATCACGCACGTAAGCTACTTTTGAGCTATCAGGTGAGAACTTAGCAAACATCAGCTTTTTCGCTTCGATGTTTTCGCCACCTAACTGATATAGCGAATCAGTTTCGAGGTTTAAAAGCCAAAAATCACCACGGCTACGTGAGCGCCACACTTGCTCGCCATTGCTAAAAACCATCAGCCATTTACCATCTTTAGACCATTGGTAGCTTTCAACGGTGAGTGGCTCTTTATCACCTTTGGGAATTAATTTTTCGTAGCTAACAAGTACCTTACGACCCGTGCCATCGGCGTTATAAAACACAATATCATTGCCTTTTACGCCGTGCTCATCGTCTTTAGCTTTGTCGTCTTGGTTGTTTTTATCGCTTTCGCGACCTTCAAGTACCGTATAACCAGTACCATCATCGAGCCACGTAAAATAGGTGCTACGCTCAGCTTTAAAGTCTTTTTCTTTATAAATTTGTTCAAGCGAGAGCGGATTAGCCGTTGCGTTCACTGTTGCTGATGGCGTGCTCGCTTGCTCTGTACTTGAGCATGCTTGCAAACCTAAACCCGCAACCACAGCAAACGCAAGGGTTGATGTTTTTATTAAGTTCATTTTGTTGTTCCTAGGTTTTAACTTACCTAGCGTACCAAATTAGATGAATAAAATCTGAGCCTTTATCGTGTTATCTGGGGGGTTGAACTTAAACTTAATCGTCCCACAAGAACATACTGGCTTGCTTATTGGCAATACGTAGTTCGTAGATATCACTACAAGGGCGTATCGCCGCACCATAGCAAACATGTAACGGCAATAAGTGCTCTTCACGAGGGTGACTAAAACGCGCCGCAGGGTCATTTGCCATTCTAATAACTTAGCTTGTCGCTGCTGTTCACTCAGCTCAGTATTGCCACAGACATCGACTAACCATTGCTCAAAAGCCATATTTTGCGCTTTAATTTCAGCTGTTTCAGGGGTGAAAAATGCGCGCATATTATGAAAAGTAAAGCCAGAACCAATGATCAATAAATTATCGTAATCAAGCTGTTGTAAAGCCTCACCTATCGCTAGGTGTAAGTTTGGCTCAAGGCTTGGATGTAACGACAATTGCACACAAGGTATATCTGCCTCTGGATACATAATCTTCAAAGGCACATACATACCGTGATCAAAGCCACGAGATGGGTTTAAAGTGCTATCGATATTAGCCTTTGCCAATGCTTGATGTACTTTTTCGGCAAGGGCTGGTTCACCTGGGCTTGGGTACTCAATACTGTAAGCAGGCTCAGGAAAACCATAGTAATCATAAATTAGCTCAGGAGCAGCGCTCGAAGTGATGCTAATTGGGTTCGCTTCCCAGTGCGCACTCACCATCAAAATAGCTGACGGCTTTTGAATTTTTGCAGCAATAGACTGCAAACAAGTAACCATATCAGCATGACTTGGATCGCCAAGTAAAGGCATAGGACCGCCGCCATGTGAAACAAATAAAACGCGTGGCTTTTGCATAAATGTACTCCTTAAATGCAGTAATCACTATAGTGCACGCACAGAGGTAGAATAACTAGCGACAAAAACGCACAACTAGGGTGTGAATTTACACACCACTAGTTTGTAAGTACTAACTTAAATGCCAAGCTACGTTCATAGACGGGACTTGCCCTTTTAAGCCACCTTCGAGAGGTTCTTTGCACAGTAATGTTAGTTGATAAAAAGCATCGTAGTGCTGATGTAGCTCATCGGCGACCACACTAAACGGCGGACCCGAAAACTCACTTTGCTGATACTCAAAGACCACCACTAATTGTTTAGCTCTATTGGTTAATTCAAGTAAATGCTGGGTATAGCGAATGCGCATGGGCTTTGGCAGCGCAACTAAGGCAGCACGGTCATAAACCGCGTTGATAGTGCCAAGTTCATTCGCGGTAAGTGCAAAAATATCACCTACCCAAACGGTTAGATTTGCGCCTTGATAACGTAATAGTTCGCCGTGTTGGCTAATTTCGGGTTCTAGCTTTAACTCATCAAATAACTGCTTAATGGCTATCTCACTAAGTTCTGCCCCAACAACACGCATACCTTGCGCGAGCAAATAATGAATGTCGTGAGTTTTTCCGCACAGTGGCACAAAAACAGTATCGCCTTGCTGTAAATTTAAGTTAGTAAAAAACTGATCTAGATAACGGTTAACGTCTCCTTCATGAAAACCAATTTCGTTATTTTCCCAACGTTGATGCCAATGCTTTGCGTCCATTACTTACTCCTAAATAAATTGAATGAATTGAGCTGATAAATATATTCCGACACCAAAAAGTAGGTGAGTTACAGCACTTTTTAAGCGGGCTTGAAGTGGGTTTGCTGTTTTCGTAGCCATTATCCCCATCCCTAAAGCGGGCTGCATAACAAAAAATGGCATAGATACACTAGCTAATCCAAATATACATGCAGCAATTAAGGTGGGCTGTTCAAGCCAAGCAATACCGACCAGTAATATAAATAGAAACGAAAATAAAACACCAATAAAGTAGTGTAAACACCAGCCAAACACGCACTCAAAATGCTTAGCAGGGCTGCTTGTTATATTCTGGTGCATAAACTTTCCAGCTAATAACCCCAAGCCCCAACGGCCAACTAAACAAAGGTTTAATGACGGTATCTTAAACACTTTAGCCAGCAGAAAAGCATAAAGATCAATGAACAAAGTCGCCGCTATGCCTACAAAAGTTATCACATAAATATCATTAACACTCATAATTAGATGCTCTTAAATGATTTAATAAAAGACATGATATCTAATTGCAAAAATGCTAAAAATAGCAAGATAAACAAACTATGATTGCATAAATGAGAACATGATTGACGATATTGCCCTATTCATACAGATTGTTAAACAAGGCGGCCTAAGTAATGCGGCTGAGAGCTTGTCGTTACCTACCGCGACAGTGTCGAGGCGCTTGCAACGGCTTGAGCAACGCCTAGGCGAGCAGCTTTTAAATCGCTCAGCAAGGCAATGCACGTTAACACAAGCAGGAGAGGTATATTTTCAAAGTTATGTTGAATTAATTGAGCAGTTTGAACAAACTCACCGCCAGCTCAATGATCAAAAAGCACAATTATCAGGAAAGCTTAAAGTTTTAGCACCTCTGAATATTAGTCATGGTTTCTTAAAGCCGATGTGGCTCGCATTTACTAAACAGTACCCTGATATTCAACTTGAGTTATTGCTTAATAATAAACTTGAAGATCTGAGTAAAAGCCAAGCTGATCTAGCAATAAGAGTCGGGCCGCAGGCTGATTCTATGCTCCATCAGAAAAAGTTAGGCAGTGTTGATACCTTATTTGTAAGCACTAAAGTATACCTTAATTCGGCATCTGCCATAGAAGAGCCTGCTGATTTAAAACAACATAGATTAATTGGTACCACGTTGCGAAATAAGTGGCAGCTAACCAATACACAAACGAATGCAACTTATACTCACATGTGCCGATTTGCTAGTACTTTTAACGATACTGGATTTGTAAAATACTTAGTTTGTGATGAGCAAGGTATCGCCTTGTTACCTCGGTTTGAGGTTATAGATGAATTAAAATCTCAGCAGCTAGTTCAAGTACTGCCACACTGGCGAGGGGAAAACCGCGACATTAATGCTATCTGGTCAAGCGCACGTTTACTGAGTAAAAAGGCTGTATGTTTAAAACAGTTTATAACCGACTACATGGCTGAGAAATTATAACGTCTGCCATTTATATTCCATCTGTTTAGCAGTTAGTAGGGCGTGTTCGTAACTAATAAACTCAGCGACTAATGCTAGGCTCATATCAATGCCTGCAGAAATCCCCCCAGAGCTGATAAACTTACCGTCGGTGACCCAACGAGTTTCTGCAATCACGTTGAGATCAGAAAACATAGCAGCCAGCTCAGGTTGATCTTGCCAATGAGTCGTGACATTTTTACCGCTTAAAAGCCCAGTTTTAGCAAGCAAAAACGCCCCCGTACAAACACTCGCAACACGCTTGGTGTTAGTGACTGTGTGTTTTAACCAAGTAATAACCTCTACTTTTTCCAGCTCTCGTGTATGGTCACCCCCAACCACAACAAGCAGATCAAGCAAAGGGCAGTCAGCAAAGCTGTAATGGGGGTTTACACTATAACCGCCGCGGGCAAGAACAGGACTATCATTTTCAGCAATTAAACTCACTTGCCAGTCATTATTCGCTAGGCGCTTAGCCGTACTAAACACCTCAAACGGACCTGAGAAATCGAGCACTTCGGCATCATCATAGATGTAAATTCCAATATTCATACAATTGTTCCTATTATGTGGATTTATTTCTCAAGTAAAAAAACGTACTATGCCATTTTTGCAGTTCGTTAATGACAAATTATTAAATTGCGCACTGTATACAAACAAAACTTCAAGGCATTGTTAATGCGTTTTTTATTATTATTGAGCGTGCTGCTGGTTGGTTGTAAAACAACACAGCAAAGCGTTGCTGAAATTAGTGAAGTATCGCCGGGCACTATTTATTTTCACGGCAAAACATCAAAGCAAAATGTTGAAAAGTTTGAACAATTATTAGTAAATAGCGATCAACAAATCAACACCTTAATAATTAATAGCCAAGGTGGTGATGTGATGGCAGGTCTCCATTTCGGAGGCTTAGTTCATGAATATCAACTCAATGTTGTAGTGCGTGAGCTTTGTGCATCCTCCTGCGCCAATTATGTCGTTACTGCAAGTCCACATGTCCTCGTTGAAGCACAAGCCGTTATTGGCTGGCATGGCGGCTCATTACAGCCATTATACGTGCCCATGGAGCAGCCGCCCGAGGTAGCTAGTTATATAGCTAAATGGCAAACTGCAGAGCGACAATTTTTCGATATCATCAATGTTGAACAAGCGGTTACTATCATAGGGATGATGCCAGGTATTACCGAGAAACGTGATGCGGCTATTTATAGTTACGACGCCCAAACCCTGAAACGTTTAGGGTTACATATCGAGTTTGCAGGTGCGCAAACGGGGATGTCAGCAAGTGGTGAAAAAATCGCGCAGGTATTCGAGCTTGAAGAGTCTGTACTTAACCACTTTTTGATGCTCAACGATATTGTTTCAGCAGAACTTATTAACTAATAAAAAGCCAACATGACGTTGGCTTTTTATTAGTTTTGTTGGCTAAGCCAAGAGTGGATTTGTTTAGCACTTCTTGGTGACACTATTTCAGCACGACGTTTTAACTCTTTATGCCACGCCAGATCATTTAAAGCCGCATCACTTAATGGTGCATTTCTATCTGTGTTTTTTAGCACATAATAGGCATCTGCAACATCCGCAAGGCTAATACTATTGCTTGTAGCAAAGCGTTTAGACATTGACGCTAACGGCTTATTCAACGAACTATTAGCCGATAAAGGGATCAAGCTGTCCGCAGGGTATGATGATGCAAGACCATCGTTTTTCATCGCAAACGCGAAACAGTGTATGTGGAGCCCGGTTTTTGCTGCTCAAGTAATGCAATAACAGAACTAAAAGGCGAAGCTTGATTGCTTATAACTATCGGCTTTTTAAACGTGTGAAATGCACCAAAGAGTAAGATTGCACGGCGCTGCTTAGCGACAACATGCTGATTTATAGCCTCTAAATAGCCAGTTTCACGGCTACGCTCTAGCTTTTGCCAATCCTCTTTAGAGAGGGTTTGCCAGTTCATTGCAGGCTCAGCAAGGACGAGACGAACTTTATGTTCACGGGTGCTATTAAGCTGTTTTAACTTTAAAACTAATTGCTCATAAACATCATATTGCCATGCCATAAAATACAAGGTGTCGCGCCAAATGTGCCTTACGTCATCAATGCTTATATTCTGTTTGCTCAACAAATATTGATCAGCTAAATCTTGATACCGCGCATTGCCAAATTCAACGACAAGATCATCAAGCTGCTGCCAGTTACTAGGCTCATCTAAGTATTTTATAAGCCTAGTAACAACATGCTCGCTGCCATGAACATCACCAATCGCAACGAGTTTATTAGCGTGTAACGCTTTATTAAGTTGGCTGTCGTAATCATAATTTTCAGCTTTGACACTACTTGCAAAACATACAGATGCCAAAACAACAAACGCGATGCGCTTTAAAACCTGCATATTAATCTAACTCTAATTGGGCTTTTTCAACAGTTTCCGCGGGTAACTCTTTTTGAACAGAAACCCCCAACTCTTTGAACTCAGAGGCCTGCTTAATCAAGTTTCCTTTACCGCGGTACAGCTGAGAAAACGCTTTATCATAGCTTTCTTTGGCGCGGTCTAACTGCTTACCAACCCCTTCCATACTGGTTAGGAAACCATTGAGCTTGTTGTAAAAACGCTCAGCACGGGCGGCAAGCTCTTTTGAGTATTTAGTTTGCTCTTCAAAACGCCACAGTTGTTTTACGATATTCAAGCTAGTCAATAAGGTCGTTGGAGTTGCAACTAAGATATTTTTTTCGATTGCTTGCTGATAAATATCACTCTGGTACTTAAGCGCTTCAACAAATGCAGATTCTATGGGTACAAACATGATCACCACTTCTGGTGAGTTAATACCGGGTAGTCTGTCGTAGGCTTTGCTTGCTAACTCGTTTATACGTGATTGCACCGCCATAACATGCTCTTTTAGCGCTTGCTGCGCCTCAAGCTCTGTATCGGCATTTACATAGCGTGTATACGCGTTTAAAGAGGTTTTAGCATCGATAACTAAATGACGTTGCTGAGGCAAATACACCACAACATCTGGTCGTAAACGGCCATCTTCGGTGTTAAACGATACTTCTCGCTGATAATCTACTCCAGCACGCAGCCCAGCGCTGTCGAGTACATTTTCAAGCATTAACTCACCCCAATTACCTTGGGTTTTCTTTTGCCCTTGTAATGCGGTGCTCAGCCTATCGGCTTGTTCAGTGATAGCTTGGCTTTTAGCCTGTAAATGCAATAACTCAGTTTTTAGCGCTGCACGCTGCTTTAGATCTTCGACGTGGATCAATTCCATCTTATCGCGAAAGCCTTTTAGCTCACCCTGAACAGGTTTTAATAGTTGCTCAATACTTTCTTGATTTAAGGTTTTAAAACGTTGCGATTTTTCTTCAAGGATTTGATTAGCGAGATTTTCAAATTCTTTTTTGAGTTGCTCTTTGCTTTCTTTGATATGGCTAAGCTGCTCTTTAAAATGCAGTTCTTTTTGCTCAACTGTGCTTCGTAAGGTACTTAAATCAACATCGCGCTGATTAAGTGCAGCTTTTGTATCAGCAAGCTCAGCTTCGACCTTGCGCCAAAACTGACTATATTGTTGTGCTTGTTTTTCTTGTTCTACAAAGCGAGTTTTAAAGTGTTGAGACTCATCACGTTGTTCTGCGTAATCTTGCTGTAACTGCGAAAGTGTAAGCTGGCTTTGTTCAAGTTGCAGCTGCTTTTGTTCTAAATGATTTTGCAGGATTTGCTGGCTATTTTGAAGTTCGGTTAACTGATTTTTTAAGCGACTATTTTGTAGGGCAAAAATAACACCACTTGCAACAGCACCTACAGCAGCACCAAGCACACCACTTTGCCAATTAATCTGTGCAATTAGCTCTGTAATCATAATGAAAACTCAATAACTTAAAGACACATCATCATAACGAATTAGCGCTCAGCAGAGTAGGGGGTTTAGGCATAAAAAAAGCCAGCTCAAGGTGAGCTGGCTCTAACATTACTAAAATTTAGTAACCAAATGGGAAATCAACATAATGCTTATGTAAACTGCAATTTAACAACAAGCATAATAATAGACGCCCCAAAATTTGATTAGTTCAAAAAAACTTTAAAAAAATTTAATTTTTTATCAGTGCAAGCATTTGCTCTTCATCAAACTGAGTAAAACTCATTGATTTCTCGGTAAATAATGCATCAACAAGGGCTTGTTTATGCTGCTGCATTTTAAATACTTTTTGTTCGATTGAGTTAGCCATAATCAATTTATAAACAAACACAGGGTTAGTTTGGCCAATACGATAGGCACGATCTGTCGCCTGTTTTTCAACGGCAGGGTTCCACCAAGGATCAAAATGAATCACTGTATCGGCTTGAGTTAGGTTTAATCCGGTGCCGCCGGCTTTAAGGCTGATTAAGAATACGGATGTATCACCTTGAGTAAACTCTTCAATTACACGGTCGCGATGTCGCGTTTGCCCTGTAAGCATACTAAAGCGGATGCCAAGTTCATTTAATCGCTCAGCTATCACATCAAGTGCCATGGTGAATTGACTAAATATAATCACCTTACGTCCTTCGCTAAGCATAATAGGCAAATGCTTTGATAACCACTCAAGCTTAGCACTGCCAGCCTGTGAACTAGGATCGATCAATTTTGGATGACAGCAGATTTGTCTTAGCTTTAATAATGCATCTAAAAAGGCAAGCTTACTTTTTTGCACACCTTGCTGCGCAAATAGGTCAACTAATTTCTGTTCTAAAGATTCAGTGATACCGGTGTAAATTTCTTTTTGTTTGCTCTCAAATTCAAACTCTTTAACTAGCTCAGTCTTCTCTGGGAGCTCTTGCGTTACCTGAGCTTTAGTACGACGCAAGATAAATGGCATGATCAACGATTTAAGTTCATCTGCACGGACAACATCGTTATCACGCTCTATAGGCGTTTGAAAATAACTCTTAAAATGTGTTTGCGAACCAAGCAAAGAGGGCATTGCAAAGTCGAGCAAAGATTTAAGCTCAAATAAGTTATTTTCAATAGGCGTGCCGCTTAAGCAGAGCTTAAAGTCAGCATTAAGGCGCTTAACTAACCGCGAAACCTGCGCGGCATCGTTTTTGATATATTGCGCTTCATCAAGAATGATGTTTTCAAAATACAGCGGCGAATAAAAGGCAATGTCACGTTTCAACAGTGGGTACGTGGTTAAGATACAATCTGCTTGCGACAACTGTTGTAATTGGTCGCTGCGCGCAGCACCGAAGACGGTGGTGATTTTTAAGTTGCTCGCAAACTTATTGATTTCGCTTTGCCAATTACCGACCAAGCTGGTTGGGCAAACAATTAACGTGGTCTGCTTGTGGTGATTGCTTAGCATTAGCTAAAAAGGCAATAACTTGTAAGGTTTTACCTAGCCCCATGTCATCAGCCAAAATACCACCAAGTTGATGACGTTTTAAAAAGTTAAGCCAATCAACACCGTGTTGTTGATACTCACGTAATTGCACACCAGAATTTAAGCCTTGAATATCGGACTTTTTAATAAGCTGTTGCGAGCTATTCAGTTCAGATAAATAAGCATCGAGTGCATCGTCAACAATATTAACCTTAATTGCTTTTTGCTCGATAAGCTTAGGCAAAAACGACAAAGGCATTAAGATTTCGTCACGGGTTTTAATATGCTCAAAACGTTCACGATAATCATTAAGCTGCATCATCGCGGCCTTTTCAACCACAGCAAAGCGTTTTCCTACAGTAAAGTAATAAAAGCGCTCACTTTGTCGATTAAGCGATTGATAGGTATTGTTATCAGTGACAAACAATTGCTGAGTTTTGACACCAGAGATCACGATTTTACTAACTATCTGATGACCTTTACCTCGCTCAACTTGCAGTGAAAGTTGTTTTAGAACTTTGCCTACGTCTAACTCATCATTAATTTTCCAACCGCGTTTTAATAAGTTTGGAATTATTTCAAACTTTAACCAGTGCTCATGAATAACTGATTGTTTATTAAAGATAAAGTCAGTTTGTAAAGCCCCTTTACATAATTCAAAACCAAGGTTAGTTAATTCATTTACAACGGTGTTTTCTAATGACTGGTTTAATATATCAGCTGGCGCCTGGCTTAAATCATACAAAGAGTTTTGATAATTAAACTGCAATCCTAAGCGGATTGTGCCCTCGTCATTATTAATACTGATGACAGGGAATACAGTTCGAGCTAGGCTTTTTTTGCTTTCCTTAAATGCATGAGGGATCACACCTTCACCAAAATTATCATTGAGCTGTTGATAAACGCGATCAAAGTTCTCTGTGTGAATAGCAGGCATATTGGCTAGTAACGCTATTTCATCGGCTGTTAACGGAGTACGAATTCGGCCCACTTTTAGTTTTTCAGGGTCAAGGTAAGTAGGGGGGGTTGTTTTTAACAATAACCAATTATCTTGACCAGCAAGCGTCATGCTCAATGATGTTAAGTCTTTGTTTTGTTTCCAATCAAACTCTAACGCTTGCATACTGTCAGCTTTAATTGCTTGGCGCGAACGGCCTAAAAACAAACGCTGGGTGGCAATTAATTGCTGTAGTGCTGCAAAGCCCCATTGACCTTTAAGCTCCAGTTTTCCAAGGGCATTTTGAGAACGGATCCAGCTATATAAACGAAAATCCGATTCTAATAAATCAGTGGGGGTTACAAAACTATTTAATTGCTGCTCGGTAAGGTTACGACCAAGCGTATAGTTATGCTCAGGATCGTAATTAGCAATTTTAGGAGTAAGGGTTACAACAGACTTCTCTACATCAAGGACGAATAATAAAACCTGTTTGGCATTGTCACTAGCAACTTGCTTAAGCGTTTTTAGCTCACTAAACCAATCATTAATGATGTAATCTTCGCCATAGTCACCTGAATGTTCAATTTTCAGCTTTAGGAGCACAGCCGCAATATGACGGCATTTGGTTTTAGAGCCACAAGTACAATGCGAATCGACCGAAAAGCCACTTGGTAATTTGCTGATCTCAATATGCTGAGTGAAGGTATTTCCTTCGTTACCAAACATAGATGCATCAATAACACTAAAATCACTGTTATGTTCTAACCAATTGATTTGGCCGTTCTGGTGATACTCTTTTGCTTTACTTAACACATGTGGCTTAAACAGCTGTTTAATGAAGCGCTCAGACAGAGGAAACTGAGTTTCTTGCTCTTGTTTGATTTCTTCAAAGATAGCTAATAAGTCATTTTTGGATAAGTTAGCAGACATAACGCTTTTGACAGTAAAAACAAAAAATAATTCTGCCAGTATATAATCTATCGGCCCAGAGCTAAAGCACTATTGGGCAATATTGGACTGGTTGGAGCTGATTAGTTAGTAAAAAAGTGCTTTATAATAAAATCAAAGTTGAAAAGTGACATACTGAGCATTTAACAAACAACAATCGCACAAGATATAAACAGGTTAATAACAAGGAAGGGGCTTTACAGATCGATTTTTTACTAAGCAAACAAATTTACAGGGTAACAGAACTGTAAAGGGGCGATTAGTTGGTAAAAAACTGATCTGAGAGTGTAAGAATGACCAAATTAGCCAACCAAAGATCACTATTTTACTAACGAAAGGGGAGGAGAGATCACGCTTTTACTAACTGTAAAAGCGTGAGAGATTATTATTTTACTAACTAATTAAAGCTATTTAACAATTTAGTTAGCTGCTCTAAGCGTTTGTCTGTCATCACTTTATTATCGATTTTGACAGATAAATCACCGCTTTTAATATTACGCTGTACGCTAACAAACTCACTGTCGATAAGTGCTTCACGACGGCTAGGCGCTGCTGGTTCAGCAGTTAATAGCTTAGTAATTGCCAGAGCGCGTTTATCATCGCTGCTGATTTGCGCTAATTCGCTATCACTACTAACGTCATTTACAAGCTTGGTAAACAACTGCTCATCTCGTTCTTTGGCACTAATAAGCTTTTTAGCTACTTCACGGCCAACATGATTTGCTGTTGGGTAAAGGCTTAAAACCTCTGAAGGTAGGTTCTCATACGCTTTGATAGCATCAGCAATAGCTGTGTGTGATACCCCCTCAATTGCCGCAATCTCACGATAAGAGCCTTTTTTACCTTCAGCAATAAGCTCATCACGGGTTTGTTGATACGCTTGACCAAGCTCCCATAGGCTCGGGGCAATGTATTGATCAGATGATACAGCAAGTATTTTAGCATCTTGATCTGTAAAGTCTTCCGAGCTTAAAACTAAGTAATCAGAATTGCTTAAAATACATGCTTTACGACGACGAGAGCCTGCTAATACAAGCATTTCGTCACCTTTATCCCAACATAGGGCAGGGTGCTGATTACGACCGTCTTCGGCAATTGCAGGTAGGATATCGGCAACTGACTTTTCATTTAATAATGATTGCACACGGCGGTTTTTACCATAAACTTTTGTTTTAGCTTCAATTTCTGAACTTGGGATAACCTTACACACCAAAGTAATTTGACGAGTAGGATCACTTGGAGCAGGCATACTGATAACATCACCAGCAGAAGCCTGTTCTAGCAAAGCATCTAAACTACTGCTTTCGATAGACGTTGAAAAAGGGTCTAAGCTGGTATCGTTTTTACGTTTTTTAGCCATTTTTATTAATTACCTTACTTAGCTGAATTTAGCGTTGATTGAGTTGACTGCCAATTAGAACGGATCAACATTTCTAGTTCATCAACCACATCTTTGATATTTTCTTGCGCACGAAGTAGTGACTCACGACTAGCTAAGCTGTCTGACGTTTTTTGATCAAAAATAGTATTAAAAGAAGATGAGCTGGCGGTAATGGCTGAACTATGATTGATTGGGTAACTCATTACTTGACGACCAAATGCACTACGAACATCTTTAACAATATCGCGCTGTGAATGGTTACCCTTAACATAATTAGTCACTAAGAATTGCATGAAATCCCAACCTTGGTGACCAAGCGCAGCAACTGTATGGTAAATCTCGCCTAATCGTTTTAAGTATTTATTGTTTGCATCAAAGTCTACAGCTTCAGGATGAACTGGAATAAGCATCGAGGTAGAAGCCATTAATGCATTATAAAACATAAAGTTAAGAGAAGGGGCTGTATCAATTAGAATAATATCGAATTGATCTTTTACCGGTTCAATTACTTTTTCGAGCAATTTATGATAGTGGCGTGTTTTATCGTAACTAGAGCTATCTTTTAATAAAGTTGCTGTTTCATGCTCAAAATAAAAGTCATCCATGCCTGAAGGCAATATACGGATATTAGGTATATGAGTAGCTAAGAAAGAGTTAGTTACTAACTCATCCCAGGTTTCGTTTTCATCGAGTTCAATACAGTCACGCATTAAGTCACCAACAGTGATTGGATCTGGTTCACTAGGCGGGAAAAAGCTTGATGAAGAACCTTGTGGATCAAGGTCAATGATACCAATTCTGTATCGTTTAATGTTGGTAGTAGCAAGTGCAGCGGCTATGTTCACCATGCTGGTCGTTTTACCACAACCACCTTTTAATGAGTTAATAACGATAACTTGTAATTTATCATCAACGGTACGGTGATCTGGCTTTATATCCATGATATCAGCCATAGCAAAAATATTTACCAAGGTATATGCGTAGTGACCATTAGCACCACGTTTGATATTTAGTTCATCAAAGTCACCATTATCATGACGTCGTTTCAAGGTGCGATTATTACAGCCTAATAAGTCAGCGGCTGCTTTTTGCGTGTAAGTACGAAGTTCTTTTTCTTCAGACTTTAAATGGGCACGATAATGTTGAATACGTCCTTCTAGCGATTTTTCAGCAACTTCTGCTGTCGCTTTTAGTAACCTGTAAGTGGCTAGCGCATTATTATTGATAGACATACTTTCTTCCTCAAAGTTATGCTTTAAGTATAATGTCCATTCAAATTGCTGTAAACAAGTATTTAAGACGACATACCTTTTATTTATAAGACATTTAATAAAAATTTGTAACTTTACTGATGCTAAGTATAAATAAGTAAGTTTAATATCGGTTAAGTATATAGGTATATAAGGTTAAGATGATAAAATTGTGAAATATATTACTGATTTTATTGAATATTTACTAAAAAGCCAGATCGTGTTTTTACTTGGTAAAGATCAGATCTATAATGACTCGCAGATCAGCATATTACTAAGCAAAAAATGAGCTTTCGACTTATGCACAGCTTAGTCACTGCTTTACACACAAAAATGCTTGTGTAGATCAAACTTTTACTAACTAAATTATAAAGTTATACACTGAGAGGATAACTAAAATGCTCAATAAGTTGGTATGGATCTAATCTATAGTTGGTACAGATCAGATCTATGCTAACTAAAGAGCTGTTTATCCACATGCTGTTTTAAAAAAGCAATTTTTGTCGTGTTAATTTGCTTTAAAAAGGTGATTAACAGGACATAAATTGAACTGAGTTAGTAAAATTGCGACCTATCAACTATAACTTAGTAAAAATCTGATCTGAAAATCAGCAATTACGAAACAGTTAGTATAAAACTGATCCGAAGAAATAAATTATGATCGGATCAAGTTTATACTAACTTAAACATTTAACTTTTGAAGTTTTATGTGTTGTTATTAACTGTCGAAGAAAAATTGGAAATAAGAACAATGAGCCGAAAGGTCAACATCTCGGTAGATAACTTACCCGATACATTACGCGGGCAAATCCACGGGGTGGAAAGTGCAATAGATAATGAAAGTCTTGCACTATTTACAGACAACAAAGATGTGCGTGTTTCAATTGAAAATGCTGCACATGGTTTGAGAGCTTACTCAAATACATTTAATCATTATGATTTATGGGGACGTTTTGTCCGTTCTGGTCATAAGAAGCTTCCGGTTGAAGAAGCACCAAAGAAAACCATCGTCACAAGAAGAATCTCTGAAAAAGTAGACGGCATTCTTTATGATGGCGAAATCAAAATTACACCTGCGGTAGTAAGCACAAGAAAAGATGGTGAAGATGTTGAATATCTTGTTTGGTCATCTGATCGAGAAGAAAAAGTCGAACGTGCCTTAATTCGTTTAGCCTCTAAAGGTAAAATTGTAAAAATCAATTTTAAGTCTGGCATTCAATACGCAGTTGTTTTTTCAATGAATGAATTAGCGCAAGAGCTGAAAGCTGTTGGTCAGTCGATGCCTTATCCGCAAATCAAAGAATCATTAGAAGCATTACAAGGTTCTAAACTTTCTTTTAAATATTCAGCAACAGATACGCGTAACTCTGATATTGATGACTCATTTTACGAATCAAACATGAACTTTTTATCGTCACTTCATTTTAGTGGAAAAAAAGGTCAAGGTGGTAACGTAAAATGTGTAGCTTGTTTGAATGCCTTCGTTCATAACATGATCGATAACCTTGAATACAAAGGTTACTACTTTAATAGTGCTCAAGAATTAAAACGTGGTTTATCTCGTTGGATGATGCTTCGTTTATATCATTTATGGCGTTATGCGGCACCGGGTAAGACCTACCATTTCCGACTATTATCGATTATGGAAAAATATGGCTCTATTTATTCAACAGACGAAATTACCGAGAATAAATTAAAAGCTTTGCGTCGTGATATGACTACGACAATGAAAGACTTAATTGAGAAAGGTGCAATCTCTGAATATAACATTACCAATGTCAAAGATGACAAAACGGGTAATATTATTGATTACACATATGAAATGCATCCATCTGATCAATTTTGTGATGAGATTCTTACGCTTAATAAGCATAATAAACGAATCGAAATTCAAGGTGGGAAACGCATTGTTGAGAATGCGGTATTAATCGATGAAGATAAAATTGAAGAAATAGTCGAAGACTAATTTCTTTTATACTTACTATATACAAAAGGCCACATATGTGGCCTTTTTAACATAATCAATCTGTCACTTGTTCTAAGTAAAGTCTATCAACTAAGAAATCATATTCTCTTTTTCGAGGGTGGCTTTCAGGTTTTTGATAATCAGTTAATGTACCCAGTTTTACATCTGGTTCTGGGTTTATCAAAATAAAAGGTAAAGCAGCACTAACATGATATCGATTTTTAGCTGTATATCTTACATTAACTTGTGGGCTAACTCTTGTTGGTCTACGAATTCGCAATTTTTCTTTATCACCTAAACTTGCAACACGACTTTGCTCTTGTGCAACTAGCGCTTGCCAAGCGTGTTGGTCAATCATTCTTGGGTTAGAATAACTAGCCGATTTATCCAACATTGCTAAGGCCATTTTTTTTGTTAGCGTTTTAGTTGCGTGTTTGTGCATCCAAGTAAAACGAACAGAGTAGGGCGATTCAGTTTCAAAATGGATCTTACGATATGCTGCAAGGGTAATGAGATTTGGAACAGCATTGTGAACAGCTTCAAACCGCGCATCATTATTATCGATAGCTATAACACTATTTTTAAAATCAGCTTTTGCTTTATTTAATTGATTTATCCTTGCAATGAAATGTTGCTTATCGACATCTTTTAAAACTAATAAGCCTGGATGCCTTTTTAATACTCGACTACTTAATCCTGACTTTTTATAAAAATCACCAAAGGAATTTAGAATTAATTTATGAGCATCATCGCCTTCAATTTTATGTACACTAATTGAAGAAGGAACTTTCTTTTCGTCGTTTACATCGATATCTGGCAGTTGATAATATGAAGCCTTATCAAAACCCACTTCTTTTAATTTTTCACAAAACAAATGAGTCAATTCACTGACTAAATCAAACTGACTGCGTATCTCTAACTTTGCACTCATAGGAACACATCTTACTTAACGTTTATTCAATTTTAACCTTATCTTCTGAAAATTAATAGATAAATTTTTTTTCAATGCTGACCTTACTTATAAATTAATTTAAGTATGATGTGTTCTCTATTATGCTACTTAGTACAGGTTTTCAACTTGATCAATGTTAGATATAAATTGTTCAATATAAGTGTGTAAAGCAGAGGTTACACTAGGCCTTAATCTAGGTAAGATGTGTTCTTGGCCTTTGGGTTAATTGTTAAAACAAAAAAAGCTCTATAACTCACATCTTTCAAAATGGAAAGATGCTAAGTATCTGCTAGTTAATATCGAATCTGATTATCAAATAACGAAATAATCGTAAATAGCTGAATATTGTCCTTGAACTTAGTACGTGCAATAAGTTAGTTTTCGTAAATGGTCTATGTTAGGAATGAGGAAACAACATGCAATCGTGGAACCCAGACAGCTGGAGAAAACTGCCGATACTTCAGCAGCCAGAGTACCCAGATCAAGAAGCCCTTAAATCAGTTGAAGGGCAATTAAAAAGCGCACCACCTCTGGTATTTGCCGAAGAGACGCGTAGCTTATACAAACAACTAGAAGCTGTATGTGAAGGCAGAGCCTTCTTATTACAGGGTGGTGATTGCGCAGAGTCATTCAGTGACTTTAATGCAGCAAATATCCGCGATACATTTAAAACACTTTTACAAATGGCCGTTGTTTTAACTTATGGTGGTAAATGCCCTGTAGTTAAAATTGCGCGTATGGCAGGTCAGTACGCTAAGCCTCGCTCATCAGATTACGAAACGATCGATGGTGTATCTCTGCCTTCGTACCGTGGTGATATCATCAATAACTTCGAGTTCACTGAGCAAGCACGTGTACCCGACCCACAGCGTTTGATGACAGCATATCATCACAGTGCAGCAACGCTAAATTTATTACGCGCATTCGCGCAAGGTGGTTTAGCCGATTTACATCAAGTAAACCGCTGGAACATGGGTTTTGTTGCAGCAAATCCGCTTAAAGAGAAATACCAACAGCTAGCTGACAGAATTCAAGATGCGCTTGAATTTATGGAAGTGTGCGGTATCGACTCAACTGTTGCACCAAGCTTAAAAGAAACAGACTTATTTACATCACACGAAGCATTATTATTAGGCTACGAAGAAGCACTAACACGCCGCGACCACTTATCAGGTGACTGGTACGATTGTTCTGCACACTTTGTTTGGATTGGTGAACGTACACGTCAACTTGATCATGCACACATCGAATTCTTTAAAGGTATTAAAAATCCAATTGGTGTTAAAGTTGGGCCAGGTATGGACCCAGATGAGCTAATCAAACTTATCGATGCAGTTAACCCAGATAACATTCCAGGTCGCTTAACGTTAATTACGCGAATGGGTGCTGATGTACTGCCAGAGAAACTACCGGCACTAGTACGTAAAGTACAACAAGAAGGCCGTAAAGTTATTTGGAGCTCAGATCCAATGCATGGTAATACTGAGAAAGCGAGCTCAGGTTATAAAACACGTAGCTTTAATAATATTCTTCGTGAAATTAGCCAGTTCTTCGCA
>NZ_JBPCHJ010000001.1:1740000-3619239 GCF_054923805.1 Pseudoalteromonas sp. GB43 | reverse complement strand
ACGTGCCATCGAAATTAAATCAGACTCGCCTGCTTCTAAAATTCCATTGGCAATTTCTGGCGTGTTAATACGGTTAACCGCGATCACTGGCACTGATACCGTTTCTTTTAAGCGTTTCGATGCTTCTTTAAATGCACCTGCTGGGACCATACTGGCAATGGTTGGTACACGAGCTTCGTGCCAACCAATACCCGTGTTAAAGATATCAACGCCAGCTTGTTCAAGTGCCAGGGCTTGTTGCTTTACTTCATCGGGTGTTGATCCATTAGGAATTAAATCCATCACAGACAAACGAAATACAATAATGAACTTTTGACTTACTTTAGCGCGTACAGCTTTAACAATATCTACCGCCAAGCGCATACGGTTTTCTAGACTACCACCATAGTTGTCTGTTCTTTTATTGGTGTGGTTAGCCATGAATTCATTAATCAAATAACCTTCAGAACCCATGATTTCAACACCGTCATAACCTGCTTTTTCAGCCATTTTTGCTGAGTTAGCAAAGTCTTTGATGGTTTTTTTAATTGAACCTAACGACATTTCTTTAGGTTTATATGGATTAATAGGAGCTTGAATTGAACTTGGCGCTTGATTGAATGGATGATACGCATAGCGACCTGCATGCAATAATTGTAAGCAAATTTTTCCGCCATGTTGATGCACCGCATCAGTATATGCTTTGTGTTTGATCACATCATAAAATGAATTAAATGTTGATGCGAACGGAGATAGCTTGCCACGAATATTTGGGCTGTAGCCACCTGTAATGATTAAACCCGTGCCGCCTTTGGCACGTGCCTCGTAGAATGCACGTAAGCGTTTGCGGTTATGCCAGCCTTCTTCTAAGCCAGTATGCATTGATCCCATAACCAAACGATTACGAAGTTCGGTATGCGGTAATTGTAATTTTTGTTCTAACATTGTGTGCCCCGTTAACTGGTCGAACCTCTATTTGAAATAGATTCTGCGGCAATAACTTAGAATAATCAACTTTTCACTGCTAATTAATCGGTAGCAAATTATCGTTTTAAACACTCTGTTACTATTTAACAGTTAATTTTAAAGTTATTCTAAGCTAAGATGAGTTCACTACTAAGCTGTACTGAATTAAGGATTTATTTTGCTAGCAAAGATATTTAAAGGCATTTGGACCGGGATTAATTTTTCCCGCCGTTTGGTCCTAAACATATTATTTCTATTACTAGTAATACTCTTCTTTGTTGCCATCACAGGTGAAGAAGACCAAGTAAAAGTAGCAGACGGAACCGTGCTACGCCTAAACTTAAATGGCCCTATTGTTGAAGAAAAAACCTATGTTGATCCTGTAGAAGCAGCCATCAACGATGCAACTATGGGTAAAGAAGCACCATCAGAAATTCTTCTTGATGACGTCATTGAAGTGATCAACGAAGCAACTAAAGATGATCGCATCACTGTTATGCTTCTTGACCTACAAAAAATGCCAAGCGCGCACATTAATAAGCTAAAACAAATAACTAAAGCAATTGATGCGTTTAAAGATGCAGGCAAGCAAGTTATTGCAACGGGCTACTACTATACACAAGCACAATATTATATTGCTGCCCATGCCAATGAAGTGTCTATGCACCCATATGGTGGTGTGAGCATTGAAGGCTACGGTATGTTCCCGCTTTACTTCAAAGATGCACTTGAAAAGTTAAAAGTGACTCAACATATTTTCCGTGTGGGTACTTATAAATCAGCGGTTGAACCATTCATTCGTAATGATATGTCAGATGCGGCAAAAGAAGCGAATAGTGTTTGGTTAACTGCACTTTGGAACGAGTACAAAACTGACGTTGCAGCAAGCCGTCCATTCGATGAAAGTAATTTCGATGAAGATATGGATGTTTATCTTGCAAAAATGCAAGCAGTGGATGGTAACTCGGATCAATACGCGCTAAATAATCAGTGGGTTGATTCTTTAAAAACATCACAACAAATTCGCCAACAACTTATTGAGTTAGTCGGTGCAGAAGAAACAGGTAAAACCTTTAAGCAAGTAAGCTTCCGTGAGTATTTATCGCTGGTAAAACCGCCTGTTGAGTTCGATAACCCAATTACTGAAAAAGTAGCTGTCGTTGTAGCTAAAGGCACCATTGTCGATGGCGAGCGTAAAGCGGGCGAAATTGGTGGTGACTCTACTGCAGCCCTACTTCGTAAAGCGCGTCTTGATGACAAAGTGAAAGCCGTTGTACTACGCATCGATTCAGGTGGCGGTAGTATGTTTGCTTCTGAAGTTATCCGCGCTGAAGTATTAGCACTTAAGGCAGCGGGTAAACCGGTTATCGCTTCAATGAGCTCAGTGGCTGCATCAGGTGGTTACTGGATTGCATCTGCAGCCAATGAAATTTGGGCAGCCCCTAGCACAATTACAGGTTCAATTGGTGTATTTGGTACTTTCATGACGTTTGAAAATACCATGGCTGAATTAGGTATTTACTCAGACGGTGTTGCAACAACTGACCTTGCTGGCTTCTCTATTGCACGCCCACTTGACGAGAAAATGTCAGACATCATTCAAATGAGCGTTGAAAATGCATATAAACGCTTTTTAAATGTAGTGGCTGAAGCACGTAACATGACGCCTGAGCAAGTTGATAAAATTGCCCAAGGCCGTGTATGGATTGCAACTCAAGCAAAAGAACTGGGTTTAGTTGATAAACTTGGCGATAAGCAAGATGCAATTAAGGCGGCAGCTGAGCTTGCTAAGCTTAATCATTATGATGTTAAGACCATCAAACAGTCATTAACACCACAAGAGCAAATGCTGCAAGATATCTTTGGCACCGCGGCTGTTAAGAGCTTCTTTGCTAAGTCTGATTCATCACAATCAGTACTCGCAACACAAGCTAACTTACAAAGCCTTATTAATCAGTTAAGTAGTGAGATCGATAATCTAAAAGATTACAACGATCCACAAGGCGTTTACGCTCGTTGTTTAGTGTGTAATGTAATTCAATAAGTTACTTAGCTAAGCGATTTTAGGTATACTAAGCCCAGTTCTTTAACTGGGCTTTTTTTTATGAAACGTAAACGTATATATATCGCCTATACGGGTGGTACTATCGGTATGAAAAAATCGAGCCGTGGCTATGTTCCGGCAGAAGGTTTTTTAACCGAAACAGTGGTCAATAATGCAGAGTTTAATCGTGATGAAATGCCTTTGTTTGATATTCACGAATATTGCCCGCTCATTGATTCTTCAGATATGTCCCCTGCCCACTGGCAATTAATTGCTGACGATATTAAGAGTAAATACCAAGACTATGATGGCTTTGTGGTTCTGCATGGTACCGATACTATGGCATACACAGCTTCTGCTTTGTCTTTCATGTTCGAAAACCTGACAAAACCTGTGATTGTGACAGGCTCACAAATTCCATTATCGCAACTTCGTTCTGATGGCCAAGTAAACTTACTTAATGCCATGTATTTAGCCGCAAATTACCCAATTGCTGAAGTAAGCCTGTTTTTTAATAACCAGTTATTCCGTGGTAACCGTGCAACAAAAGCCCATGCTGATGGCTTTGATGCCTTTGCATCACCGAACCTTGAACCATTAGCACTGTCAGGAATTAATATTCAGCTTATTAAAGGGCAACTTAGCCCATATGTTGATAACGAATTACAGGTATCGAATATCACGCCACAACCTATTGGTGTGCTTTATCTTTATCCTGGGATCAGCCCGAAAGTGGTGAAAAGTCTAGTTAATGACGACATCAAAGCTCTTGTGTTATTAAGTTTTGGCGTGGGTAATGCCCCGCAAGATCCGGCGTTCTTAGACATACTTAATGATGCAAGTAAACGCGGTATGGTGATTGTTAATCTAACACAGTGCTTAAAAGGCCAAGTTAATATGGGCGGTTATGCAACCGGTAATGCCTTATTAAATTGTGGTGTGATCAGTGGCTACGATATGACATTAGAAGCCTGTTTGACCAAGTTACACTACTTATTTAGTCAAAAGCTGGAAGTAGAAACAATTCGTCACTTGATGCAAGACAACCTGCGCGGTGAGCTAAGTCGTTAATGCAGCAAATACAAAAGAGGCACCAATTGGTGCCTTTTTTATTCTTTTTGATAATTAACGAACTTTTTCGTCAATCTCAACTAAGTCTGTTAAATGGCAAATCTCACCACTGTGAGTTTTAATACCATGCTCACCGAAGTAGTCACGTTGTGCTTGCACAAGGTGGCCATTACTTGGTGTTGTTAACGTCGCAATGTAAGTTTGCGTTGCAGTTAACACTGGGAATGCAAGACCAGATGCAACTGCTGCACCCGTTACTTTACGTAATGCTGCTGATTCACGCTGCATAGAATCAATAAATTCTACACCTTCAGCGACATTGTCTAAGTAATCAGCACGAATGATACAGCCAGCGCGCCACGTTTGTAGCGTTTTAGAAAGATCAACTTTCCACTGATGCGCACGAGACGCACCTTTGATAAGTGCTAAACCTTGACGATAAGCAAGTAAACTTGCCAATGTGAATGCATCTTTTAGCTCTGCTAAGTCTAAATCAACGGTATCAGTTGCTTTAGCAGCGTAAGTCATTTCTTTAGCAGCATGCGTATCACACGTATTTGTTAAGTGACGAGCTTGAACAGCCGCAACGAGTGATGGCACAGCAATACCAAGCTCTAGGGCATTTTGTGCAGTCCATAAACCCGTGCCTTTCGCGCCAACTTTATTGTCGATTAAATCAACTAGCGGCTCGCCTTCTGTCGTTTCAAGGCTCAAGATATGGCTTGAAATTGACAGTAAGTAGCTATTTAAAGTGCCTTCGGACCATTCATTGAAAATGTCAGCCACTTCTTTTGGTGAACGATTAGTACCTAAACGTAATAATTGATACATTTCTGCAATTAATTGCATTAGCGCATATTCAATACCGTTATGCACCATTTTCACAAAGTGACCACTTGCAGATTGGCCTACACGTGCAAAACACGACTCACCTTTGTAGCTTGCCGCTACTTTTTCAAACCACGGCTCAACACGCTCCCAGCCGCCTTCTGAACCACTTGCCATCATTGCAGGGCCGTGACGTGCGCCTTCTGCACCGCCAGAAATACCCATAGTGGCAAATTCAAATTTGTTTTGATATTTAAGTTTACGGCTAATGCCGTCTTTGTAGTTACTGTTGCCGCAATCTACGATAATGTCATCACAGTCAACACCTGCTTCTGCAAGCTCTGTACATACTTTATCAACCAATTCACCAGCAGGAACTAAAAGAAGAATCGAACGAGGCGGCTCTAAGCGTCTAACCATATCATTTAAATCAGACACAATATGTAAACGGTCTGCCAAACCTAATGCTTTCGCACAGCTTAGTAACTCGGCACCCGCATCTGGGTTTTTATCGTAAGCTACTAATGTCAGCCCTTTTTCAATCAGGTTGAGGGCAAGATTTTTACCCATAACGCCTAACCCTACTAATGCAACTTGCATTTAGTGTCCTCCTCGGTAACAACTATTGGTTAGTTAATCAAAATAATTACGCGCGCATTATACCCAAGCAGCCCAAAAATGCGAGCTTGACAGCCAACTTGAGATAAATCATCGAAATCATGAAGCGACGTTGGCCCCCAGTATATCAAAATAACCAAGGCATCGGACCAGATTTTTATAATACCCTTTAAAAAGGTATGTGTATTGACGCTACCTGACACCGGTGTCATAATAACGTCATTCACACTTTGTATACTCTATAATTAATACAAAGAGCCAGATTCTCATAAGTAAAAACAATCATTTTTTACTTATGAGTTCTACATTGTGCTTATGTATAAGCCTATATTAAAGGTTTATAGCACGACATTTTAATAGATAACCATCAATTCGCTTAATATATTTGAGCGCACAGGAGAATTTGATGCTAAGACGCACAAAAATTGTTGCGACCCTTGGACCGGCAACCGATCGCGATAACAACCTAGAAAAAATTATTCGTGCAGGTGCAAATGTGGTTCGTTTGAACTTCTCACATGGCGTAGCACAAGATCATAAAGACCGCGCTGAAGCGGTACGCAGCATTGCTAAGCGTTTAGGCAAACACGTTGCTATCCTTGCAGACTTACAAGGTCCTAAAATTCGTGTATCAACCTTCAAAGACGGTAAAGTAAACCTAGAAGTTGGCGCAAAATTTACCCTTGATGCGAAAATGGAAAAAGGCCAAGGCGACGTTAATGCAGTAGGTATCGACTATAAAGAGCTACCTAACGACGTTAAAACAGGCGACTTACTGTTATTAAACGACGGTTTAATTCAATTGACAGTAGATAGCGTTGACGGTGACCTAGTGCACACAACTGTTACTGTTGGTGGCGTACTTTCAAATAACAAAGGTATCAACCGTTTAGGCGGTGGTTTAACAGCCCCTGCTTTCACTGATAAAGATAAAGAAGATCTAATCACTGCCACTGAGATTGGTGTTGATTATATTGCTGTTTCGTTCCCACGCAGTGGTGATGACATGCGTTATGTTCGCTCTTTAGCAGAAGCTGCTGGCTCAAACGCACAACTATTAGCAAAAATCGAACGTGCAGAAGCCGTTGAAACTGTTGAAGCAATTGACGATATCGTTCTAGCATCTGACGCAGTTATGGTTGCGCGTGGTGACTTAGGTGTTGAAATTGGTGATGCAGCGCTTGTTGGTAAACAAAAGCTTATCATTAGCCGTGCTCGTTCACTTAACCGTACAGTTGTGACTGCAACACAAATGATGGAATCTATGATCGATAACCCAATGCCAACACGCGCAGAAGTTATGGACGTAGCAAACGCCGTATTAGATGGTACTGATGCAGTTATGTTATCTGCTGAAACAGCTGCTGGTGACTACCCTGAAGAAACCGTAGCGACTATGGCTCGCGTTTGTTTAGGTGCTGAATCACAAAAAGAAACGCACGTTTCTAAGCACCGTTTAGACAGCCGTTTTTCATCAAATGCTGAATCAATTGCATTATCTGCGATGTATGCAGCTAATCATTTAGATTCTGTTAAAGCTATTGTGACTCTGACTGAATCAGGTAGTACAGCTAAATTGATGTCACGCATCAGCTCTGGTTTACCAATTTATTCATTATCACGTCATCCAAGTACGCTGGGCCAAACAGCACTTTACCGTGGTGTTTATCCTGTATTCTTTGATTCAACGAAGTGTGAAGACGAAAGCATGGTACGTGATGCATTAAACACTCTTGTTGAGCAAGGCTCACTAGTAGCAGGTGATACTGTGATTTTAACTCACGGTGATGCAATGGAAACGATTGGTGCAACTAACACTATGAAGATTGTAACAGTTTAAGCTGTTACAAATTTTCAATAAAAAAGGCGCAATTTATTGCGCCTTTTTTGTTTTAACTTGTTTAGCTTAGAACAACTATTAGCTCGCCAGAGCTGCTTTCACTTTATCGCGATAGCTTCGGCTTACTTTTAGTTCTTGGCCGTTATCTAGCACTAAAAGATACTCACCACTTACTTGAGTTACAAGTTTGCTAATTTGCTTAGTATTCACAATGGCACTGCGATGAACTCGCACAAATAGTTGTGGATCAAGCTCTTGTTCAAGCTCTTTCATTGTTTTACGAAGGATATGCGTTTGCCCATCTTGGCAATGAAGGCACATATAATCACCAGCCGCATCAACCCATTGAATTGTAATAACAGGCACACGAACAATCTCGCCCTGCTCTTTTACAGCTAATGATTCTGGGTAACGACGGTCAGCAAGGCTATCGCCCGTTGCTAACTTCTTTAAAATTTCTTCGCAATTATTGCCTGTAATACCTGCAACAAAGCTCGCTAGTTTTTTCTTATGGGCGTTATCTTGTTGCGTTTTTAAATAGGTATGCACTTTTTCTACCGCCTGTTTTAGTCTGTTGTCATCGACTGGTTTAAGAATATAATCCAACGCATGAATCTCGAATGCTTTAACTGCAAACTGGTCAAAAGCCGTTACAAACACAATAGCGGGTAATGGATTAACGCTCTCGCTGAGTACTCTTGCAACTTCAAAACCGTTCATATTTGGCATTTGAATATCTAAGAAAACCAATTGAATATTGCCCGATAAGCATTCATCAATTGCTTCTTGACCATTGCTACATAAACGAATGACTTCTAAATCGTCAAATTCAGAAAGTCGAACAGCTAAGCCCTTTCTTGCTAGCGGTTCATCGTCAACGATCAAAGTTCTAATTTTGCTCATTTCTTAACAGCCTTTTCAAACGGAACGCGCAGATTAACTTTTAATCCACTTGGCGTATTGTCAGAGAGAACAAACGAGTAGTTGTTCTCATAAAGTGTTTTTAAGCGGTCCTGTGTATTAGCTATGCCAACGCCTTGAGAATTAACCAGTTGGCCATTTTTAAGCTCAGTGCCAGGACCATTATCGCCTACTTCCAATAATAGTTCATTTGCAAAAACTTGTGCTTTAATATCAATCACACCACCTTCATTTAGTTGCGCTATCGCATACTTTATCGAGTTTTCGATAATAGGTTGGAGGATCAAGCTTGGTACCAAGGCTTCTTTTGCCTGCTCGCTTACATCTACATTAACTTGTAAACGTTCATCAAAGCGTACTTTTTCAATTTCTAAGTACAGCATGAGGGCATGAATTTCTTGCTCTAACGGCACCTTTTTTATTGGGTCGGTATTGAGTGTGTATCGTAAGAAGTCACTCAATTTTGACACCATTAAATTTGCATCTTTGTTCTCTTTTACCAAAATTAAGGTTGAGATTGCATTTAGGGTATTAAATAAAAAGTGCGGATTAAGTTGATAGCGCAGCATTTTCAGCTGAGCTTCGTGTGCCATAGTGGTTGCTTTTAGGGCCTTTTGTCGCTCACTTTGCAATAGCTGGTAATACTTAATACCAAAATACAAACCACTCCAACAAAGGATGATATAAACCGAATCTAACCCTTGTTGAAAGTAATAAAACCATTCATTTGGACGGTAACCGTGACGGTAGATTTCCCATAAATTGAATTTTTGTACAACGGCCCATAATGTGCCAGTTACATAGGAAGCACCAAAAACGACAAGCATTAATACCCAAGGTGAGGCATTCCACACTTTACGATACATATAACGTAAAGGTACTGTCATTAAACAGCCTGCATAAGCGTTTAATACAATAACAAATACGTAAATATCACGCATTTCAAAGACTTTTGAGCCGATATAATTAACTAACGCATAACCTATCCAGCCTGCAATTTGCAAAACCCAGAAAAAGCGTTGTCGATTATCAACTAATGATTGCCAATTCAAAATATCAGATTACCTTTCATAATTATTTTTATTATACCGATAGTCACGAGAACAAAGCACTGCCGCCTATCTTAATTTTTTATAGCCTTACCGCATTCTTCAGACATTAAAAAAGCGAAGGCCGCAACAGCCTTCGCTTTTTTTCTGCTTTATTTTTAAGCTAATTTATCTGAAGCCACTTTATAATTTGGATCTTCAATCACATTCACTTCAACTAAATCACGCGCATTGTGTAAAAGTTGAATACAATCAGGGCTTAAATGACGTAAATGCAGTTTCTTACCCACTTTTGCGTATTTTTCTGCAAGACTGTCAATCGCTTCAATCGCACTGTGATCAGCAACACGGCTGTGTTTAAATTCAATGATCACGTCTTCTGGGTCATTTTTAACATCAAATAACTCGGCAAAGTTCTTAACCGAACCAAAGAATAAAGGACCATGAAGCTCATACACTTTAGAGCCTTGCTCATCGATATAATTGCTTGTGTAAATGTGTTTAGCATGCTGCCAAGCAAAAACTAAAGCCGCAACAATCACACCCACACATACCGCGATCGCAAGATCTGTTACTACGGTTACACCTGAAACAAGTACGATAACAAAAGCATCAGACTTAGGTACACGCTTCATCATCTTGAAGCTTGCCCACTCGAAGGTACCAAGTACAACCATGAACATAACGCCAACTAAGGCAGCAAGTGGGATCATCTCAATGAGGCTGGCTGCAAAAATAATGAATGCTAGCAGTATTAATGCTGCACTAATACCAGATAAACGTGAGCGACCGCCCGAGTTAATATTGATCATAGATTGACCAATCATCGCACAACCACCCATTGCACCGAAGAAACCACAGGTAATGTTTGCAGCACCTTGACCAATACACTCTTTGTTACTGTGACCACGGGTTTCAGTAATTTCGTCAATTAAGGTCAGTGTTAATAATGATTCAATTAAGCCAATCGCCGCTAAAACTAAAGCATAAGGGAAGATAATTTTTAATGTTTCAAGATTAAATGGCACCATAGGAATATGGAACTCCGGCAAGCCACCGGCAATCGTTGCTTGCTCATTGCCTGTCATTCCTTTTAAGAAATCAAGTACAGTGCGCGCTTCTAAATCAAAACCAATCACAATCGCTGTTACCGTTACAATGGCAGCTAACGATGAAGGTACAGCAGTAGTTAGCTTAGGTAAGAAATGAATAATAGCCATAGTTAACGCTACTAAGCCAAGCATAATATAAAGTGCTTGCCCTTCCATCCACTGTTGGTCGCCCATACCGTCTGGTACTTTAAATTGCCCTAGTTGAGCTAAGAAAATAACAATCGCAAGACCATTTACAAAGCCCAGCATTACTGGGTGCGGAACCATGCGAATAAACTTGCCAAGCTTGAAGATACCTGCGAGTACTTGCAGTATCCCCATTAGCAAGACGGTTGCAAATAGATACTCTACACCATGATCTAAAACTAAACTTACCATTACAACGGCTAGTGCGCCGGTAGCACCAGAAATCATACCTGGACGACCACCAAAAATAGCCGTAATTAAGCCAACAATAAATGCGGCATATAAACCAACCAAAGGCTCAACATTAGCAACAAAAGCAAACGCAACCGCTTCTGGTACCAATGCCAACGCAACGGTCAGGCCTGATAGAATATCGTTTTTAGCAGAGCTTGGCGCTTTGCTGAGTAAGTTAAACATTAAGATCCTCTTTATAGTGAATGCATTTCGGCAAGGCGCAGAATTCTAGCAAAATCCGCAAAAGTTAACAATTATTAACAACAAAACGGCTAGTACCTAAAAGCACTAACCGTTTTCGAAAAATAAAACGTAGTAGAAAAAGATTAAAGAGGTAAAGACGTACTACGCTTAACGCATGTCATGGTCACGTTTGAGTGAACTTCTTGAACAAACTCAAGGTTTAGTAGATTATCACGAACAAACTGCTCATAACCTTCAATACCTTTTGAAATAATACGAAGCATAAAGTCCATGGTACCCGCCATACTGTAACACTCGGTTACTTCATCATAGCTCATAATTAAACGTTCAAACTCAGCTAGGTTCGTTCTACCGTGGTTAGATAGACGAACATGGGCATAAACCAACATATCAAAGCCAAGCTTTTTCTCGTCAAGCAAAGCAACTTTACCTTTGATATAACCATCTTGCTCAAGCTTAGCAATACGACGCCAACATGGAGATTGAGATAAACCAACTTTATCGGCAATTTCTGCCGTAGATAAGCTAGCATCCTGCTGTAATAATGCCAAAATTTGGCGATCTACTTGGTTCAGAGACATTTTATTTCTTTTTCTGTAAAAATACTGGTTAAATTATATAACTGATTTAAATATCAGTCTGCCTATTTTCTACTGTTTGTGCAAAAAAATTGCAACTTTATACCAATCCACTTAATTAAAAAATTAGCCATTATTGCGAGTAAATATCAACCAAAACGCCCACTAATAAATGGATTTGTTTTTCGCTCATGCCCTACGGTGGTATTCGGACCGTGGCCTGGCAAAATAGCAACTTCATCAGAGAATGATAAAATCTCAGACTTAATTGATTCGATTAATTGCGCACTATCCCCTTTTGGAAAGTCAGTACGACCAACAGAGCCTTGGAAAATCACGTCACCCACTATCAGCTGTTCTGAACCTTGGTGGTAAAAAACAACATGACCAGGCGTATGCCCTGGGCAATGGCGTACAGATAATTCAAGTTCACCCACTGTGATTGTATCGCCATGATTTAGCCACTTCGTTGGATAAAATGGTGTAATTGGTGCAAAACCAAACATTTGCGCTTGCATTGGCAAGGCATCAAACCAAAATTTATCATCTAAATGTGGGCCAATGATATCAACGCTAAAATGCTCTGCGAGTTGCTTTGCAGCGCCGACATGGTCTAAGTGACCATGTGTTAAATAAATTACCTCTAATTGGCAATTTAAAGCAGCAAGTTCTGCTTGAAGTTTGTCTGCATCGCCACCTGGGTCAACCAAATTCGCTTTATTCGTTTGCTCACAAATGATAATGCGGCAATTTTGCGCAAAGCCAGTAACAGGAACAGCTTTCACTTTCATGTTATTGTCCTTTTTGTAACTGCTCAAACGCCATTAAAATTGGGTATTTTAAATAGCCTTGATCATAAAACGGTGTACGCTCATAAAGCCAATGCAAGCGCGCATCAGCATCTTTAGCAAAGTTTTTATCTTCACGAATTTTTTTATCGAACTCTAAAGCCAATGCAGGTTTTTCTTTTAGCATTTGACGTGCGTACGGCATTAAAGCGTAATTCTCAACGTATTCAGTGCGCTGAAAAATAGTATTAAACTCGCCCCAAGCAAAGAATGAATCTGGCGCTTCTGGGTGTAGTAAGTGTGTAGCCAATTCTGAGTATGGCTGCTCAGTTGAGACTTTGTACCAGCCGGTCATATCGACATTTTCTACGGTGTTGTAATCAAATGTCGCCTCTACACGAAAACGTCCTTCAAAAGGCGCTTTTGCAAATGAATAATCAGCAACGCTTGCTTGCGTTAATGGCTCAGAAGCAAAACCATTCACTGTCGTTACCTCTACGCCGTGTAATTTAAGCTTACTTACCAATTGGCTGTACGCCGGCGGAATATAAAACGCTGCAGGAACGTTAACGGTCTTTTTAACCTCTTTCTGCCAGTAAATAGGCAAAGCGTCATAGTTTTTAACTTCACCTAAATATTTAACTTCAGCTTGCCCAGACAATGCGCTTTCAGTTCTTGAATAGGCGATCCCTTTAAATTCGATGGTATCTGGCTCTTTTGCATAACCACGTTCAACAACTAATTGTGTCGGTTTGAAATCGAGCTCTTTTTGAACCGCTTCATTAAGGGCTTTATCGTTTGCAGCTAAGGCGTCAATGGCACCATCAATAAATACATAAGTACCTAATACACGCTGCTTATAAGGTTTTAAAGAGTGGTTCTCAACTAAGATGGTCGGTAATGAACGTAAATCACCCCAGCCATTTGAAAAACGTGGTGTTGCCACCCAACCCGCTAAACCTTTTTTAAATTCGCGTTTGTCCATTACGAAAACCAGTGGACCAGGAATATGCCCTGCTTTTTCGAGTTTGGCATCAATAACAGGTTTAAATAGATTATCTAACGCTTGTGACACACTTGGTGATTCACTCGAAAAAACCGGGTTATAACCGTAGGTAACATCATATTGGTAATCAGCGCCATCGGTTACATGGACATCCACGTATAAGTCTGGCTTAAATTGATTAATAACCTGCATCACACCTCGTACTTCAGGTGTATCAAGCTTAGTGTAATCACGATTTAAATTTAAATTTAGACCATTCGTTCTAAAGCCCATTTCTATCGGATCACGCTGATTAATTCGGTTGTATTGGCTACTACGCTCGTGACCATCAACGTTTAAAATAGGAATAAACAGAATATTGACTTTGCTCAGAATATCGCGGCGTTTACCTGTTGCAATATCGCGTAGCAACATAAACATGGCGTCTTTGCCATCAATTTCACCACTGTGAATGCCTGCTTGAATAAAGATGGTTGGTTTTGTATCAGCAACAAGTTGTTTGGCATCAAACAAACCTTGCTCATTCGCCACTAACATCTTAACCGCACGACCCGCACTGCTTGTCGCAATAGTCGTTACTTTGAATTGTGTTGGGTTTGCTGCAACTAGGCGATCTACAAACGCCATAGTGTCGGCATAATCAGGCGATAAAGTGCCTTCGCTTAATTCAAAATCTGTGGTTAAAGGTCCTTTTTCTTGCATTAAAGACACACTATCGCCTTGCCATGGCAATAATGGGGGTAAGTGGCTGTCTAAAGTTACTGCAGCAGATAAAAACACTAAACTCGCAAACATATCACTCTCAAGTGCGGTACTTATTCTATATTGGGGAAATTATAACAACTAATCTGAATGGATTGCGTAAACTGCGGTGATTCAACAAAAAAATGGAGCAAACGACATACGCTATGCAAAATCGTTGTTAGTTATGAATATTAATTAAGATCAAAAAAAGGAGCACTAGGCTCCTTTTTAAACTTTATGAAAAGCGAAATTAAGCCGCTAGGCCTTCTTTTGCTTTTGCAACAAGCGCTGCGAATGCAACTTGGTCATAAACAGCGATATCTGCAAGGATCTTACGATCGATTTCTACAGAAGTCTTTTTAAGACCATTGATAAAACGGCTGTATGAAAGACCGTTTTGACGAGCTGCTGCATTGATACGTGCAATCCAAAGTTGACGGAAAGTACGTTTCTTAGCGCGACGGTCACGGTAAGCGTATTGACCCGCTTTAGTAACTGCCTGGAAAGCTACGCGGTAAACACGTGAACGTGCTCCGTAGTAACCTTTAGCTTGCTTTAAAACTTTTTTGTGACGTGCACGTGCGATAACACCGCGTTTAACTCTTGCCATTTCTGAAGACTCCTATTAAGCGAATGGTAACATACGTGAAACTAGACCATGGTCATTCTTATGAACCATCATCTTAGGACGTAAGTGTAATTTACGCTTAGAAGTTTTCTTAGTCAGAATGTGACGAAGATGCGCTTGTTTACGCTTGAAACCGCCAGAAGCAGTTTTCTTGAAACGCTTAGCCGCGCCTCTGTGAGTTTTTAGCTTGTAAGCCATTGCAATAACTCCAAATGTATTGCTTAAAAATTAGCAAGCAGGCGAGAGATATAAAAATAGCTCTACTTTTTAAGGCCTAACTTACTGCCATAATCCGGTGAAGGCTCACTACAAAAGCAGTGCAACCTTACTTATAACCGGTTATTTCAGGTGAACAGTAAACTGTCACTTGCAGACCTGAAATAAAATCGGTGCGTAATATACCCTGTTTATTGCTTTTTAGCAATAGGTGCCATCATCATAACCATCTGGCGACCTTCAACACGATTTGGGAATGATTCAACTTGTGAAACATCTTCTAAATCGGCTTTAACACGGTTTAATAATTCGATACCAATTTCTTGGTGAGCCATTTCACGACCACGGAAACGGATAGTGATTTTAGCTTTATCACCCGCTTCTAAGAACTTGCGTAAGTTGCGTAGCTTAACCTGGTAGTCACCTTCATCCGTACCTGGACGGAATTTGATTTCTTTAACCTGGATTTGCTTTTGCTTTTTCTTTTGTTCTTTTAGTTCTTTGCTTTTTTCAAAGATGAACTTACCGTAGTCCATAACCTTACAAACAGGTGGCTCAGCATTAGGACTGATTTCTACAAGATCTACACCCGCATCATCAGCGATAGCTTGCGCCTCTTTTAATGACACGATGCCAGCTTGCTCGCCGTCGATGCCAATTAAACGAACTTCTTTAGCTGTAATATCTTCGTTGATACGATTTTTTTGAGCTGTTTGTTGCCCTTTCTTGCCGCCTCTAATGGTACGATCCTCCAAGAATATAAAATAAAAAGCGTGTAGTTGGCTGTTTGTTTTGCCCTACACGCTCATGATTTATTGTCGATTTATAATTTCTTCGCTTACTTTTGCAATGAAATCATCAACACTAAATTTGCCTAGGTCTTCACCTGTGCGAGTGCGTACTGCCACTTCTTGTTGTTCAACTTCTTTATCGCCAACAACAAGTAAATATGGAATACGTTTTAACGTATGTTCACGGATTTTAAAGCCAATCTTCTCATTTCTCAAGTCAGCAGCGGCTCTAATTCCAAGTTTATTTAATTTTTGTACAATTTCTTGCACATAATCTGCTTGTTTGTCCGTGATGTTCATGATCACAACTTGCTTAGGAGCAAGCCACGTTGGGAACAAACCAGCGTATTCTTCAGTTAAAATACCGATGAAACGCTCAATTGAACCTAAAATCGCGCGGTGGATCATAACAGGTGTACGACGTTCGTTATTTTCAGCAACATAAGTTGCACCTAAACGACCTGGTAATGCGAAGTCTAGCTGTACAGTACCACATTGCCATGCACGGTCTAAACAGTCATAAAGTGTAAACTCAATCTTAGGACCGTAGAATGCACCTTCACCTGGTAGGTAATCAAACTCAATGTCGTTTGCTTTTAATGCATCAGCTAGCGCAAGCTCAGCTTTATCCCACATTTCGTCTTCACCGATACGCTTTTCTGGACGAGTAGATAGTTTTACAACGATCTTCTCAAAACCAAACGTTTCGTATGTGTCGTAAACCATTTTGATACATGCAGAAACTTCATCCATGATTTGCTCTTCAGTACAGAAGATATGCGCATCATCTTGAGTAAAGCCACGTACACGCATTAAGCCGTGTAATGCACCTGATGGTTCGTTACGGTGACAACAACCAAACTCAGCCATACGTAATGGAAGATCACGGTATGATTTTAAACCTTGGTTAAAGATTTGTACGTGACCCGGACAGTTCATTGGTTTGATTGCGTATTCACGCTTTTCAGATTCAGTTGTGAACATCGCATCTTCGTATTTGTCCCAGTGACCTGATTTTTCCCATAAACCACGGTCCATCATTAATGGATATTAACTTCTTCGTAATCGTACTCACGTAATTTTTCACGAACGAAGTCTTCTAGTTCACGGTAAATGCTCCAGCCATCATTGTGCCAAAACACCATGCCTGGCGCTTCTTCTTGCCAGTGCCATAAATCAAGCGCTTTACCAATACGACGGTGATCACGTTTTTCAGCTTCTTCTAAGCGTTTTAAATACGCTTTAAGTTGCTTTTTATCTGCCCATGCAGTGCCGTAGATACGTTGCAGCATCTTGTTTTCAGAATCACCGCGCCAATAAGCACCTGCCACTTTCATGATTTTGAAATGTTGACAGAACTTCATGTTTGGAACGTGTGGACCACGACACATGTCGATGTATTCTTCGTGATGGTATAAGCCTGGACGATCATCTCTCGCGATGTTCTCGTCTAGAATTTCCATTTTATATGTTTCACCACGCGCTTCAAAAGTATCGCGTGCTTCTTGCCAGCTTACGGTCTTTTTAACAACGTCGTAGTTTGTTTTAGCAAGCTCAAGCATACGCTTTTCGATAGCATCTAAATCATCTTGGCTTAAAGAGTGTTCCATATCGATATCGTAATAGAATCCGTTATCGATGGTCGGACCGATTGCCATTTTTGCTTCAGGGAAAAGCTGTTTAACTGCATGACCAATAAGGTGCGCACATGAGTGACGGATAATCTCTAAACCATCATCATCTTTTGCTGTGATAATTTCTAAACGCGCATCTTCAGTGATTAAGTCACATGCATCAACACGAGTACCATTAACACGGCCTGCAATCGTTGCCTTGGCAAGACCTGGACCGATATCGCTCGCTACGTCAAATGTGCTTACTGGGTTTTCAAAACTACGCTGACTGCCGTCAGGGAGGGTAATAACTGGCATTATAAATCCTTAATACAGTGGTGATGCCTACAATGCATCACATGTAATATTTTTAAAAAAATTTTATGTAACTCTGCAACGCTTTTACGAATAAGCATTGCTATTTAAGCTTGTATTTACTGAGTCTTCGCAAATACAAGCGACTATTGTCGCTGCTCACGTGCTCAAATACAAGTAGTTAGAAGACTAAATTGACAATTAGTTAACTCATTTCATACTTAATGAGTCAGTACTTTTAGGGTGATGAAAATGCCAAACACGCGTTCTTTCAAGTTTGCTACATTTAACTTATTAAATTATACCGCGCCACCCTACTCGTTTTACCAATTACATGAACGCTATAACAATACACAATGGCTGCAAAAACAATTGTTTGTTGCTAATTTCTTAAATGAGTCAACCCCTGATGTGGTGGCATTTCAAGAAGTGTTTAGTCAACACGCATTAGAAGTTCAATGTAAAGAAGCGGGTTATGATTATTTTAAAACGGTCGATAGCCCGTCCCATGATGCGCTCTATCCGCAAGTGTTATTCAACCCTGTAGTTGCAATTGCGAGTAAATACCCGTTTAAATCAGCCGATGCACTAGCGCCATGCCCTGAATTACTTGAGTACTTAAACAATCAAAATGAGTTCAAATTTAATCGCACACCGATTAAATGCATCATTGATTTACCTGATTTTGGTGAAGTCTGTTTTTATGTTGTTCATTTTAAGTCACAGCGTGTGCAATCAATGGCGCACATTCTTAATATTCATAACCTTGAAGATCCGCTCCTGCAGTTACTACATCAAACGGTGGGTACCATGCAGTCGCAAATCTCCCGCTCATTAGAAGCGTCTATTGTCTATTATGATGCACTGAAAACGCAGCGAGAAATGCAATGTGCAACACTTGTTATGGGGGACTTTAATGATGTACTTACCAGCCCAACTTTATCGTTTATGACTCAAGGCTTTCACCCCACTCGCTGTGAACCTTGTATAGAACAGAACGAACTTGTTGTTGGTCTGACCGACAGCTATGAGTTTAGCCGCTCATATTATGATAATAAAAACAAACCCTTTAGCCATTATTACCAAGGAAAAGGGAATGTATTAGATTATATTCTTGCTTCAGCGCATTTTAATCCCGATTGCCAAGCTTCGAAAGTTAAAGTGCTCGACTACGAAAGTTATGATAAGCATATTTCGCCAGGTAAATTAACCGAAGATATTAGTGTAAGTGACCACGGTGTTATCGCAATTAAAATTCATTTTTAAAGCACCTGTTTTTCATAACGTTAATTGCTATAATTGCGCAAATTAAGTTATTTAGAGAAAGACCATGAGAACATGTGGTGTAGAAATTACAGGTAGTGACGTACTGCTGTGCATTTTAACCAAAGACAATGATGTATTTGATATACGTGATGTCAGACAAACACGTTTTACCTTAGGCAATGGTAATGACACAGAAGTAATGCGTAAATTCCAATTTGATTTCAAAAAATTAATGGAAGATTACCAAATTGACTCTGTAGCAATCAAAGAGCGCCAAGCAAAAGGTAAATTCGCTGGTAGTGCGAAAGGTTTCAAAATGGAAACGGCTATTCAGTTAATTGAACGCTTAGATGTGCAAGTTTTATCTGCAACTGAAATCAAAGAGCAGCTTAAGCGCAACCCAGTGCCTATTGATTTTGAAGACACAGGACTGAAAAAATTCCAAGAAAACGCATTCATTAGTGCTTACGTGTACATCATGCGTAAAACTTATAAGCAAGATGAGTCAAAAGCTTAATTGCTGCTTATTCTTAAAAAAACGTGCTACGGCACGTTTTTTTATACCTCAAAACCCATTCTTTATTCTGCTTTATTAAAATTACACTCTGTACATTAGTCTTATAAAGCTTTTCTTTGTCGACAATCTATGTTTAGTTAATCAGGTACGCATGTTTTGAAATCATCCTAATTGATTGTTTCAATTCTTTTGCATCAAGTCCATGACAACAAATTAACCGGACACGGAGAATACAATGCAGACAAAGAACACACACTGTAATGCGCTTCCACTTACTCACAGCTATTATCAAGGCCGTACAGACATTCCATTGATAGAACAAACAATTGGACAGTACCTTGATAATATTGTCGACAATTATCCTAATCACCCCGCAATTGTGGTTCATCATCAACAGATCCGATTAAACTATAGACAATACCAGCAGCAGATTAACCAGTTAGCAATGGGATTATTATCACTTGGCGTTAAACCTGGCGATCGTGTTGGAATTTGGTCACCCAATAATATCGAATGGTGTTTAACTCAATTTGCCACAGCTAAAATTGGTGCAATCATGGTGTGCATTAACCCTGCATATCGACCAAGCGAATTGAAATACGCACTCAATAGTGTTGAGTGCTCAACACTTATCACAGCAACTGAATTTAAAGCCAGTAATTATATAAACATGCTCAATGAGCTCGCACCGGAGCTTGCAGATTCACAAGCAGGTAAATTAAATTTAAACGCCCTGCCACACCTAAAAAACATTATTCGTATTGGTGATGAACCTGCTGCTGGCATGTTTAGCTTTAGCGATATCATGCAGCGCGCTACAGATGCCCAAAAGCTGGAGCTTGATGCCATTGCGGCCACTTTACATTGTGACCAAGATATCAATATTCAATTTACTTCTGGAACTACGGGTAACCCAAAAGGAGCGACCTTATCCCATAAAAACATCCTCAATAACGGATTTTTGATGGCACAAGCGATGAAGCTGACACATGAAGATAAACTCTGTATTCCGGTACCTTTATACCACTGTTTTGGGATGGTGCTTGGCAATTTAGTATGTATAAGTAAAGGCGCTACAGCTGTTTTTCCGGGGGATTCTTTCGACCCTAAAACAACCCTTGAAGTTGTTGAAAAAGAACGCTGTACAGGCTTACATGGTGTTCCAACAATGTTTATCGCCGAGTTAGAGCTTAAAGATTTTGCAAACTATGACTTATCTAGCCTCCGAACAGGCGTAATGGCCGGCTCAACCTGCCCTGAGCAAGTTATGCGTAAAGTTCACTCATTAATGCATATGAAAGAAGTTGTAATTGGTTATGGCCAAACTGAATGTAGCCCGATAAATAACGTAACCGAAACCGACTCGCCTCTTGAAAAGCAAGTCACCACAGTAGGCCGTGCATTAGCCCATACTGAAGTGAAAATTATCGACGCGCTGGGTGATGTTCAACAAGTTGGCTTACCTGGGGAAGTATGTAGCCGTGGTGCTGGAATTATGCGCTGCTATTGGAATGATGAAGAAAAAACGAAAGCAACAATTGATCAAGACGGCTGGTTACATTCTGGTGACTTAGGTGTGATGGACGAAGATGGCTTTGTTGCTATCGTTATCGGATAAAAGACATGATCATTCGCGGTGGAGAAAACATTTATCCAAGAGAAATAGAAGAAGTACTTTACACCTATCCAGGTATTCAAGATGCAGCCATATTTGGTATTAGCGATGAAAAATACGGCGAAGAAGTGTGCGCCTGGATCAAACCAAAAGATGATGCGGTACTTGATGAAAATGCCATTCGTGATTTTTTAAAAGATAAACTTGCCTATTTCAAAGTACCAAAGCACATCCGCTTTGTTGAAGAATACCCAATGACAGTAACAGGCAAGCTTCAAAAATTTAAAATGCGCGAACAAATGCAAGAACTCCTAAGCGAAAAGGCATTTTCGTAATCATTCACTTGCAAAGTACACCATAATTTAAAGCAAGCTCAGCACCGCTGAGCTTTTTTATTCAGATATATATTTAGACACCCATTTTAAATTTGAAGAGTTAACCGAGCTTCATATATAAAGACTAAATTTATGTAGACATCCAACTTAATATTTCTCAATTTTTAGAATTACAGCTAAGCTTATAGTGTTCAACTCATGGAGGAGAAGAGCATGGCAACCCCTCGTAGAAACTTAATTAGCGTTTCAAACACGCCTTACTATCACTGTATTTCACGCTGCGTTCGTCGCGCTTATTTGTGCGGGCAAGACCCACTAACAGGTCGTTCGTATGAACACCGGCGCGATTGGGTTGAAAAGAAACTACTTCAACTTGGTCGTATATTTTGTATTGATGTTTGTGCTTACGCAGTTATGAGTAACCATACTCATCTAGTACTTCATATTGATATAGCAAAAGCAAATCGTTTGAATAATAAAGCGATTCTGATTAGATGGCACAAGTTATTTAAAAGTACATTCCTTTGCCAACAATTCTTAAATGGCGAATTGCTAACAAAAGCAGAGCTTTCTGCGATTAATGCCAGAGTAAATTTATATCGAGAGAGGCTCAGTAGCATCAGTTGGTTTATGCGCGTTCTTAATGAGAGTATTGCACGACAAGCGAATCAAGAAGATGACTGTAAAGGTCGTTTTTGGGAAGGTCGCTTTAAGTCACAAGCATTACTTGATGAAGCAGCTCTTGCAGCTTGTCTTGCGTATGTTGACCTAAACCCTGTAAGAGCGAAAGCGGCTGATTTACCTGAGCAATCTGACTACACCAGTATAAAAACACGCATTGAGTCAGCTCAAAACAATAAGCAACCAAAATCACTTATGCGCTTTGCAGGTAAACCACGTAAGCATATGCCTAAAGGTCTGCCATATGAGCTCAAAACATACCTGCAACTCGTTGATTGGACTGGTCGCTCAATACGAGAAGATAAACCAGGGAAAGTCCCAGAAGATGCGTTACCAATACTTAAAAGACTAAACATTTGTACAGAAAACTGGCTTACACTCACCACTTCCTTTACCCGCTCATTTAAAAATACTGCAGGTAAAGAACAAGCAATCACAGCTTACACAAATCACATGAAACGAAAACGGAGAAGCTCTATAGCTAAGAGCCAAGCTTTGTTTTGTTAATCTATTAAAACTACAAAACAATACTAATAAATAGCCGCGAATTCAAGTCCGAAGTGCACCACTCGCTAAATTAGGCTGCTTTGCGTAATTCATCGAATATTACCGCTGGTTGCCTAAACCCTAGACATTTTCTCGGCCTCGCATTGAGCGCCTTTTCTATGTGCGCAATTTGCTTATCTGTCACCGTTCGTAAATCAGTGCCTTTGCGAATATATTGACGCAACAAGCCATTAAAGTTCTCATTTAACCCTCTTTCCCATGATGAGTAGGGGTTAGCAAAGTAGATGTCGGTTTTTAGCTTGTCTGAAACATGCTCATGTTCACAAAACTCACTCCCGTTGTCTGCGGTTATCGTATGAACATGGCGTCGATAGCGCCACAGCATACCTATCATTGCTCTGCTCACTTGCGCTGCACTTTTTGCTGGCACTTTGCGTATCAGGTAAAACTTACTTGTACGCTCGACTAAACTAACGATTGCTCCCGTACCATGCTTGCCAAGTACTGTATCCGCTTCCCAATCACCAAATCGTGTCTTAGTGTCAACAATCGCAGGTCTATGTTCAATGCCAACACGATTTGGGATGATGACACGTTTGCTTCGGCTGCCTTTACGATAACGTCTGTGCCCTTGTCGCAGATGTTTGTATAGCTTGCCACCACTCAATTTATCTTTTTGAATATAGCCATAAATCCATTCATGACTCACAGGATGCCCGATAATTTTGCTTACACCCGCAACCTGCTCAGGGCTCCATTTTTGCTCCAATCCAAACTCAACGAACGCAATTGTAAGTGCTGGCATGGAATACTTGGCAGCTAGATGTTTTCGTTTACATGCCTTTGAATGTGCAACCTCAGGCAAGTAATGACTTCGAGTACTATTGCGCCTAACTTCACGACTTATAGTGCTGTGGCTCACTTTTAGCCTTTTCCCTATCTCTCGATAGCTAAAACCCTCGCGTAAGTAGGCCTCAATCTGGTATCTTTGCCCTTCGATCAACTGCTTGTAACTCATGGTATCTACTCTTGTTTTTTGGCGATTACAGAGTACCACCAACAGGCAGTTGATCTCTTCTCACCGTTTAACCATGAGTGGTGCACTTATTATCTGAATTCGGGTGTCTCTTTAATTACATTTTATATTCTTAGAAAAAAGTGGGTGTCTAATTATATTGTCAAATCACTAAACAACACCTTGCTTTAACATTGCATCTGCAACTCGTTCAAATCCTGCTATATTCGCACCAAGCACCAAGTCGTGTTCATTAGAGTACTGCTTGGCAGTAACTGAAATAGTATTAAAAATGGATTTCATAACTTGCTGAAGTTTTTCATCAACTTGCTCAGATTGCCACTTTTGCATACTGGCATTTTGAGCCATTTCGAATTGGCTCGTCGCCACACCTCCAGCATTTGCGGCTTTGCTTGGTCCTAAGTAAACGTTGTACTCTTTGAAAATCTTCATTGCTTCAGGTGTAGTTGGCATATTCGCACCTTCGCACACAGTTAAACATCTGTTTTCTACAAGAGCTTTAGCATCATCTTTAGTAATTTCATTTTGCGTCGCACATGGTAAAGCAATATCTGCTTCATATCGCCAAACTTGATGACCGTCACTAGGGTATTGATTGACAGGTGTGAACTCAGCATCTTTATGTTCATTCAAATAATCTCTAAGCTCAGCACCACGTTCATTTTTTAGATGCATCACTAATTTTACGTCAAGTCCATTCTTACTATATAGCGTGCCCTTCGAATCGCTACAGCTAAGAATCACAGCATCGTACTCATCAAGCTTTTTCATCAGATAAAGTGCAACATTACCAGCACCAGACACTAAGCACCGTTTTCCTGTTAAAGAGTCGCCTTTCGCATCTAACATAGCACTTAGAAAGTAAGCAACGCCGTATCCTGTTGCTTCTGTTCTTAAAGAAGAGCCATTTAATGATTCAGGTTTTCCTGTTAAAACGCCACTAAATTGGTTTGTGATCCGCTTGTACTGCCCAAACAAATAACCGATTTCCCTAGCGCCAACGCCTATATCACCGGCGGGAACATCTGTATTAGCACCAATATGACGGAAAAGCTCAGTCATGTATGACTGACAAAAACGCATAATTTCATGGTCGCTTTTGTCTTTGGGGTTGAAATCAGCACCACCTTTACCACCACCTAACGGTAAACCTGTCAATGCATTTTTTAAGACTTGTTCAAAGCCCAAAAATTTAACCACACTTTGGTTAACGCTGGGGTGAAATCGTAGGCCGCCCTTAAAAGGACCTAACGATGAACTAAATTCAATTCTAAAACCACGATTAACCTGAACATTTCCAAGATCATCAAGCCAAGGAACCCTAAATAGGACTTGCCTTTCTGGCTCTACTAATCGTTCAACAATAGAGTTTTTTTGATACTTACCATTAATCTCGAGATATTGATTAATCGAAGACAGAACCTCTTCAACAGCTTGATAAAACTCCGTTTCGTTTGGATTAGAACTCTTTACTGATTTTAACACTTGCTCTATGTATTCCATCACTCATTCCTCTTCAAGCTGTTGAAAATAAGATTCTTACGAATTAAACTCATTTACGTAAAGAATCGATCACTCTTACCTAATCGTAAACACCATTGGCTGCTCACTATCATTTTTCCAATAATAACGTAAAGGCTCACTCTGAGTGTCATAAAACCACACCTGGTCACCAGCTCTAATCCACTGTTAGCTAACATTAAACTAGATGACAGCTTGCTCTGTACCAATGGTGCACGAAGCAAACACTGGTTATAATCGGCTTTATCGTCGTCGCCTTTAAGACATATGTTTAAAAAGGCTCTGGTGTCACCAATATTCAAATCTACATCTACATCGAGCTCTAATTTACTACTTAAATTAAACTCAGGAGCAATCGTTAAATCATTCATCGTCTCAGGATCCACGCCAGTAGCAGGAGGTGTTGTCTCAGGTGGCGTTGTATCTGTTGTAGGTGCTTGCGTTACATTTGTTCCAGCACTTTCAGTTGCAGAGTCGCCTTCACCACCGCCACCACACGCAGCTAACATTAAGCTTATGATCACTAAAGTATAATGTTTCATAATTATTCTCCTCTTGAAATCACGTTAGCAGGCTTAGCATTGTTGAACCACATTGGCTTTTCTTGCCCTTTTGATTCTGCAAATGCTTTAAAGTCGCTGTATGCATGGGTAATATCTACCCCTTCTTTAGGGTGAGCCCAAGAAGTACCTACTTCAATTGCCCAAGGTAGACCTGTTTCGGTTTGGAAGTAAAAACCCTGCGCACTGTCAGATGCATCATCAGACTCTGCGAAAGAAAATAGTTGCATATCAAATTTTTCTGTCGGCTGCTGATTCTTAAGGTGAACCTCCCAGCTTCTAGGGTCTTTACCAACCAAGGCTTCACCATGATAGTGTCCATCAGCTGCAAATATGAAAGGATCTAATGTGTACTTAGGTGCATCAGCGGTCGCTGTACCTGGTAATAAATCAATAAACAATGAAAACGTGACTTTATTGTTGCTATCACAACCCGTCTCGGTTCTAAAATAATTACAATTAGACTGTTTATCAATGTAATCCCAAGTATCAGGCATAATCACGAAAATAGCATCTTCAGTATTTTGCTCTAAGATCTCGTGCGTTTGTTCAAGACCATTAATCAGTAAACTAGTTTTTTCAGCATTAATTTGGCTACGTAAAATGCGTTTATCATTTGAACCTTCCACAGTCTCATATAACCTAACTGCAAAGCCATTATGAAAATCAGCACCTATCCCAACTAGCTCACCTTCTATTTTGTAACCTGTAGCCACACCATTTTGATCTATAATTGTAGTTCGATAGTTTATAACTAAATCATTGAAGTCATAATCTCCAGAAAATGGCCATTTATCCTCAAATGCAAGTGTTACCCAGCTATTTTCTCCTGGGTAAACTAGGCTTCCCAATGTTGTTACAGAGTAATCTTCTACCTCCCCACCAATAACACCACCAGTTGCTGTAATTGGATTGGTTTCACTACCATCAGTTACACGAAAGCGAGACCAGGTTGATCCCATAACGGCATCATCAGGAACATTAACCAAAATGCTATTATCGCCTTGGTTTAACCGATATTTAGACACCGTAATTTCATCCGCATCAAATTGGTAATTCTGATCCCAATCAAACCATGCGTATAGATATGTCTCGTCATTTGCAGAGGTAACAATAATTTGACTGGTATTGCCTGCTACCAAATCAGTGACGAACTTAACGCCGTCATCTGATTGATCATCAGGTGTTAAAAGTAAGTCTGAACGTGTATTAATATTCTCGCCATCTACTGTAGCACCTAAGTAAACCAAATTAGTTTGATCTGCATTTGGGTCAAATAAATGTCTTGCGCCACTGTCTTCGAGTGAGGTTTGATAAGGAGCTGGTGCATCACCAAAATCGATTGAATTATCCGTTACCTTTACCTCAGCAATTGCGCAACGTGCACCATCATTTTGATTTGATGTAATTATAAAGTAAACACCGCAGCAGTTGGCGTGTAACCGTTTACAGGGCTAATGCTAAGGTCTACTTTGTGTATTTTACCGCTTCGGTTATTACTAAAATAAAACTGTCCTTTTACATCAAAATACCCAGCACCATTCGCTCCGGTATCACCAGCAATATCTAAGTTCGCCACAAAAGTGGGTGTCTGATTATTAAGATCTATTTCGTATAAGTCGCCATTTGATTCAACTGCATACAAAAGGTTGCTATTAGGATGAAAAGCAAAATCATAAATAGCTAACCCCCAGCTAGCTGAACCCGCAACTAAATCAGCTTGATATTCATCAGCAGGCTCTGTCAAATCAATACCGTACAATCCGAATTTGGGATGATACAAATAATATACCGCCTGATTAGTTTCACTATTTACATGGATGTCACCCACATAGAAGTTAGTATCAGGCAGACCGTTAACCACGAGTCGTTCTAGTTGATAATCATCACCAATTTTGACAACACTCTTAGGGCTTTGCTTACTAAAGCCATACATATATTGGTCTTTATAGTTAAAACCCACAGCATTTACGCTTTCATTGTTTGTTTCGTCACTAAAGTTTAATGACGGCGCTAAAACTGTCGCTTTAGCAGAGACCAAATCAATTCCAAACATTTGTGCAGGTGTACCTTGTATTAGAAATGCTTTACTTGGGCATTCTTCAAACGGAGCTGCGCTTACATAACTAGTGGCAAGCACTGATAAAAGACAGACGGGTATTTTGCTTTTCATAATTACACTCTCCTGTGGTTATGTAATTATTTAAAGCAGCAATTGTTCCAAAATATAACTCATTAAAAAATAAGGTTTTAAATATTTTTTGCAGATTCTTTTTGCAAGATGCAACCATCTATATCGCAAAATGCAATTCTTTTTAATCACAAAATACAAATTTACTCATCACAAAAGCATGATGTGCTAGAATTGCTTCAGAAAAAATAATAATAAATGTTAAAAATGAACTTTAAAGCTCTTGTTATTCTGCTGTGTACCTTGTCATTTGCATCAATTGCGTCAACTCTACAAGGCCACATTGATGAAGCTAGAACAATAAGCGATTACCAAGAACGCTATAAATATTTAACAAATATAGATAAACGCCTTATTGAATCTGCCAGTTTTGCTGAGCGATTAAGCTTTAATGTTAGATTAATTCACGTTCATATACACCTAGGTCAGTTTCAACAGGCGCAAAACATAGTAGAAGAACTTGAGTCTTCTCCAAAATATAAAAGTGACTCCTCTATTTATAGCGAATTATATTTAGTCAAAGCTCGATTGGCATATAGTGCAAATAAATTAGAATCTGCAATTCACTTATCTCAACAAAATGTCGCGCTGTTTCAGCGTTTGCAACTCACCGATTACGAAATTGATGCCGTTGCGAGCCTTGTCAGTGCTTATCATAATGCAGGTGAATATCAAGCAGCCTTGAACTTGCTTGAGGTTTATATTCACGACAACAATCGAGAGTTATCCTTAAAGCAAAAAGAAATGCTCTACCATGGTTATTCGCGTAATCTTGAACAGTTAGACCGGTTAACCCTTGCCCTAGAATATAAGCTAAAACGCCGTGAAGTTATTCAGCAAATGTCGCCGTCTATTTCATTACAAGCAGGTATAAGTTATTCAATTGCCCAAAGTTATTTAGATTTAGAACAATACGAAAAAGCAAAGAGCGAGTTTATTACAGCCCTTAGTTTTGATAGGCAAACGGGTTCACTGTCTGATATCGGACATAGTTTAGTTAAGCTATCCCAATGCGAATATGGACTTAAAAACTACCCTGCAGCACTTGCATACGCACAAGAGGCTAAGCAGGTCTTCGCAAGTTATAACAGTACGCGAAATACTGCCTGGGCAAACCATAATATTGCGATAAATTTGCTCGAAATAGATAAACCTGACCAAGCATTAAGCATTGAAAAACAAGTGCTCATTGAACTCAAGCAAGACGATCACTTATATATAGATGTATTACTTACATTAGCTAAGCTGTACATTGGCTCTACTGAGCACGAACAAGCTAAACATTATGCTGAGCAAGCCTACCAGTTAAGTAAGCAAAAAAATAAGCTGCAAAAGCAAATCATTGCCCTAGAACATTTGATCACTGTGACAGAAAAACAAGCTGATTATAAACAAGCCCTGTCGTATCAACGTGCTATTACAGAGCTTGAAAAAGGTTTTGCCCGTAACAACTACAACCAGCGTTTAGCTGAGCTACAAAACTCCATTGCAATGCGCGACCGCGATTTAGCAATACAAGATTTAAAACTTCAAGACAATGAAAAAAGCCAAGCTATTGCCGCACAACGTCAAGCTATTTTATACAGCGTCTTATTATTTAGCCTGCTTTTAGCTGCAATGGGCATTGCTTTATTAAGAATAAGACAGAGAAAACAGCTTATTGAACAGCGCCGAAATTATCTGGATAAACAAATCAGTCAACGTAGTAAGTTATTATCACAAGTAGCTCACGAACTAAGTGGTCCATTAACAGGGTTGCGCTTACACCTTGAAACGCTTCAAGCAAATTATAACCCAATTTAATGAGCTTACATACGAAAAGCTTAACCAAAAAATCACCGACATGGCAACTTTAGTGACTGATTTAAATAAAATTTCACTTTTAGAACAAAGCAGTTTTCAGCTCAACGTAACAACAATTAATGCGGCTGAGTATTTCCAAAGCCTACACGCAGATATGCTGATCCAGCTTGAAAAATTTGAAGTGACATTTACACAAAATGTTGCTGATGAACTAAGTTTTGAGTGCGATGCAACACGGCTTTCACAGTTATTTGCAAACTTAATCAGTAATTCGCTTAAGTACACAAATCACCCTGGTAAGATTAATTTGACGATTAGCCAAAACCAAACACAGCTTTTAATCTGCTATGAAGATTCATCCCCTGGCGTCAGCGACGAGAGTTTAGCAAAGATTTTTGACCATCTTTATAGAGTGCCTGACTTAAAAACAGTGAAACAGTCAGGTTCAGGAATTGGGCTTGCGATAGTAAAACAAATTGTCGAAGCCCATAACTGGCGTATTACAGCAGCTCATAGCGAACTGGGTGGTGTCCGCTATGACTTAACGATTGCTATTTAGTTGATTTGTCTGACCATTCGAACGCGCCAACATCGCCAGGAAATACAACCGGTGATTCAATACCGTCTTTGTTTACAGCCGCAACACCAAAATAGTAGTTATCGATAACAACATTTTTCAGTGTAGCTTCGGTTACCTTGCCAACATCGCGGCTAAACTGCCATTGTGGCTCACTGGTATAACGCCAATAGATTTTATAACTGACCACCGTTGGATCATCACTTTTATGCCAGGCTAATGTTGTACTCGGCTTTACGGCACCTGAAATACTAACACCCGTTGGCGGCGCTGGAGCCCACGCCATTGAAGCCATTGTCACTGCATTGAGTGACGTTAATTTCGCCGCATAGGCAAAATCAACATGGTCAATGGTGTCACCATAAGTAATACCATTTTCAGTACGTAAGTCTTGATGCTGTTGATTATAGTTTTCGTTGGTTTCCATTATACGCACAGCGGCAAAGCCAACATCGTTAAATGGACGGTGATGCCCTCCTCGACCAAACCGATCGAGTCGATATACCAACATGGTATCTAGATTCTCGATGTAACGATCTGCGATTGTATCTATGTAGCGCGCAAGGTTACGACTTGCTGAGTCAACCTCACCACCCGTAAAACGGCGTTTATGAGCCTGGTCTTTCGTTTCAATAACGCGTGTGCCTTCAGAGAAAATACGTGCAGTTGTGCTATCTGTTACACCATTAATGCCCGTTGAATTACCAATCATGTCATTGTTTAAAACACCATGAACACGCCAATCATGCTCTTGTGCATATTTAGCTAAGATTTTACCGCCAAACAAGCCTTGCTCTTCACCAGATAATGCTGCGTAAACAATTGAGCCGTTAAATTTATACTTTGATAAAACTCGCGCCGATTCAAGCACGCCAGCCACTCCAGATGCATTATCGTTAGCCCCTGGCGCATCTGAGATATAGTCCATAACATCAGACACTCTCGAGTCAATATCACCCGACATTATAACCATACGATTTGCATCAACTTGACCACGCTGTATAGCCACAATATTGACCACGTCAACCGGGTTTGGAATACGCTTTTCACCGGAGATAGTGTCTTTTACCTCGATGATTTCTAGGCAGTTACCGCAAGCTTTAGATATCGCCTCAAATTCAGACTTGATCCAACGTCTTGCAGCACCAATACCGCGCGTATCTGATTTCGTCTCAGAGAGAGTATGGCGAGTGCCAAAATCAACCAGCGTTTGAATATCTTGCTCTATACGTGTTTTAGAAACAGCACTTGCAATATCATGCAAAGCTTGTTGATCTTTATATTGAGGTGTTGTGGCATGAGCTGCCGAGACCAATAACAGCGATGAGCTAAACAAAGCACCCGTTGTTGTTATTTTACGCTTTAACATAGTTTCACTCCTTCAATGAATCATTAAAGGCTAACTAATATTTCATTTCGCGCAATAGTAATGCGTTAGAAAACAAATTAATAGGTTAAAACATTTTTCCGATAAAGCTATTAATACTATTTAATATTTTTAGTGCCTGATAACTTTATTCCCTCGTTATAAAACACCAAGCGATTACCCCCTTCATACTTAGCTTTGTACATAGCTTTATCTGCACACTGTATTAAGAATTCTGCATCACCATAATGCTCTGGAAATAGAACTGCACCAATACTTGGGGAATAACACAGTTCATCATCATTAAAAACTAAAGGCTTACATATTTCACGACTTAGTTTATCAGCAATTTTTATTACATCAGCTTTGCGTTTTACACTTTTTACAACAATTACAAACTCATCCCCTCCCAAACGCCCAACTATGTCGTCTTTATCCAATACATGGCGAATTCGCATGGCAATAGTTTTTAATAGCTTGTCGCCAGCACTGTGGCCGTGAATATCATTGACTTGCTTGAAGCCATCAATATCGATAAACAATACCGCAATAATTGCAGAAATAGTATTAGCAGTGGATAGTGACTCCTCTAGTTGGGTAATTAAAAAGCTACGATTAGGGAGATTAGTGAGTGGATCGTGCCCAGCCATGAATATGAGTTTTTGCTCAAGCTTTTTCTGTTCTGTTATATCATGAGCAATCGCCACTCTGACTTGCTTTTCTTTTGACCAATAGACAGACCACAAAACATGGACCACAGTACCGTCTTTTTTCACCCACCGATTTACAAACCTTGGATGTAGATTATCTGTCATTATCTGGTTGATGGCGTTAATGGTTTTTGCTCTATCCTCAGGGTAAACAAAGTCTAACATCTTTTTGTTTATAGCTTCTTCAAGCGTATAACCAAATATGGTTTGAAAAGCTGGATTAGTAAACAGCAAGGTGCCTTTTACATCTACTACGCAAACAGCATCAAGTAATAGCTCAATAATATCTGACAAATAATCTGAGGTATCTTTGTTCATACGCAACTTTTAGGCTAGCACTATACTGAGTATAGACGAAACCTAACAAGTCACTGAAAGTTTAGACCTTAGGTGGATATAACTTTTTGCTAAGCCATGCAGATATGGCACTAAATATTGCGATACCAGTAAAATCTGCAATTAAATCAACAAAGTCTAATGTTCTCGATTCAATAAAAAATTGGCTTAGCTCTTCTAAAATCACAAACGTACTCACAATCAACACAGCTAAATAAATAGGCCGTCCAGCAAGGTTCAATGTTTTAAACTTAAAGGCAAGGTTTATGAATAACGTAAGTAGTCCAAATAAGCAAAAATGCCCCAACTTATCACCGTAAGGAATGGCAGCAACGAGTTCGAAAAACACCGACTTTTGACCAGTATTGGCAAGATAAATAACCCAACCAATAAAAGCGAAAAAGCCAAGGGCAATTAATACAAGAATACGTTGAAACATCTTTTATGGCGCCATATGTGAGGTTAAAAATAAAAATTGATAGGCAATCACTTTATTCCAATAGTGCCAGTCATGAATACCCGGACGCTCAACATAGTCATGGCTGATACGCATTTTTAACATCGCTTGATGTAGCGCTCGGTTTTGCTCAATAAAAAAGTCATCGACACCAATATCAAGCATAATCGGTAAGGTATCAGCGCCTTTATTCCATGCTGTATTGCCTGCAGCAATTTTATGAAGGTTATTAATAATGGCAATGCTATCCCATTTTTCTTTGTTTTCAGCGTAACTGCCGAGTACTTTTGCAAGGTCAAACTCTGCACTAAAAGGCCTAACATCAACCCCAGCAGATATCCCTGAAACTGCTGCAAACTGGTCTGGGTGATTTATTGCAATGTACAAGGCACCAAAGCCACCCATTGATAAGCCTGTTATTGCACGGCCACTTTTAGACCGATTAGTCGAATATTCAGAATCGATATAATTTAGTAAATCGTCTGCAATGTAGGTTTCGTATTGCGAGCTTTTGTCGATATCAGAATCGAGATACCACGAACCGAAGTTGCCATCTGGGTTAACAATGATGACATCATATTGGTCTGCCAGTTTTTCTATGTTTGTCAGCTTAGTCCAATCACCGTGATTTCCACTGTAGCCATGTAATACATAGATAACATTGTATTTTTTTGAGTTCTGATAGCCATCAGGTAATGTCACCGTTACAGGTTTCTCGATGGCAGTCTTTTTGCCCTTAAATATGTGGGTGTCGGTTTGGTAGGCTAAAAGCGGTAAGCTAAGGACGAGGGACAGCGTACAAAGCAACTTTTTCATCATTAATTCCTTTTTCTTATTATATTTTCATTTCTTACACTAGATGTAAATAACTGAATAGTAATTAGATTTTAATCTTAGTTTTTAAATTAAATGAACTGCTAAAAAACTACTCAAATGGTATAGTAAGGCCACTTTGATTTTTAAAAAGCGTCGTCTATGTATCGTTTATTTGAACGGATGACTAATCCGTTTCCTAAAGAGCAACCCTCTCAGCCACCTAATAGCTTATTAGCTTTTTGCCGTCATTATACCCGTGGCATGGAACTTTCATTGCTGCTGATGTCGTTAAGTGCCGCAGCACTCGCTATTTTAGAAGTATCGCTATTTAGTTACATGGGCCAACTTGTCGATTGGCTTGGCGAATATACTCCTGATACCTTATTTGTTGAGCAGCAGGCTGAACTTACAAGAATGGCAATTATGTTGCTAGTCGTGTTACCCATTGTCGTATTTTTTCATTCAGCAGTGTTACATCAGGCGCTGCTTGGCAACTACCCTATGTCTATCCGTTGGTTAGCACACCGTTATTTGCTTCGTCAGAGTGTTAGTTTTTATCAAAACGAATTTGCCGGTCGTATTGCAACTAAAGTGATGCAAACCTCATTAGCTGTTCGTGAATCGGTGATGAAACTGCTCGATGTACTAATGTATATCGTGGTCTACTTTGGCGCCATGGTATTTTTGGTCGCAGAATCTGACTGGCGTTTAATGTTGCCATTATTAATTTGGTTAGTTCTTTATGCCGCTATTCAAATGTATTTTGTACCAAAGCTCAAGAAAGTAGCCAGCTCGCAGGCTGATGCGCGCTCAGAAATGACCGGACGTGTAGTTGATAGCTACACTAACATTTCGACTATCAAATTGTTCTCGTACACGCAGCGAGAAGAGCAATATGCAAAAGATAGCATGGATGTGTTTTTACAGCCGGTATACAAGCAGATGCGCTTAGTTACTAGCCTAAACTTCTCTATTAACACGCTAAATTATTTATTGGTATTCAGTATTGCAGCCCTCTCTTTGTATCTATGGTCAATTAGCGCCATCAGTGTTGGTGCAATCGCCATTGCGGTAAGTTTATCACTGAGATTAAACGGTATGGCACAGTGGATCATGTGGGAGATCAGTAGTCTATTTGAAAACATTGGTACTGTTGCTGATGGTATGAAAACGCTATCAACACCGATTGAAGTGGATGATAAAGAAAACGCGAGTACCCTTGAGGTTAATAAAGGGTCGATAAGCTTTGAGAATGTGCAATTTAACTATGGTAAAGCTGCCAACGAGACCCTCCGCGGCCCTGTTATCAATGGCTTAAATTTAGATATTAAACCGGGTGAGAAAATAGGTTTAGTAGGTCGCTCTGGTGCAGGTAAATCTACCTTAGTGAATTTGTTACTGCGCTTTTATGATGTTGACTCAGGTACGATTTCTATCGATGGTCAAAACATCGCTGAGGTAAGCCAAGAAAGCTTACGTAAGCACATTGCGATGGTGACGCAAGATACCTCGCTGTTACACCGCTCAGTAAAAGATAACATTCTTTATGGCAGACCCGATGCTACTGAAGATGAAATGCTTGCGGCCGCAAAGCAAGCAGAAGCAATTGAGTTCATCGAAGACTTAGAAGACAGCAAAGGCAATAAAGGCTTTGCCGCACAAGTTGGTGAACGCGGTGTGAAGCTTTCTGGTGGTCAACGTCAACGTATTGCTATTGCACGAGTCCTTCTAAAAGATGCACCAATTCTAATCTTAGATGAGGCAACCAGTGCCCTTGATTCTGAAGTAGAAGCCGCAATTCAAACTAGCCTAGACGATTTAATGACCGGCAAAACAGTTATTGCCATTGCGCACCGCCTATCAACTATTGCGCAAATGGATAGACTCATTGTGCTTGATGAAGGTGGCGTGGTTGAACAAGGCTCACACGAGCAATTAATTGCCCAAGATGGCATCTATGCTGCCCTATGGTCACACCAAACAGGTGGCTTTATTGGCGTTGAGTAGCTAGGTTTTCAGTATTAAAAAAGGCATTGTATGAGCATTCATTCAATGCCTTTTATATATGTTAGCAATGCTGTTTAAATCAAACGTAAACCAATTAAAACAAGCATCACACTATTTGCCAAAGCAGCGATTAAAAAGAAATAGCTGCGTGGGCTTGGATTCTTCTCAGTTGCTACACCATAATACAGCAGCATATGAATGATCCTGGCTATCACATACAACCAAATACACAATGCAAACGCACTACTGTTCAAGTTTAAAAAGAACCCAAGAAATACGCTACCTAAAAATAACGGGCTATTTTCTAAGGTATTCATAAATGTGCGATGTGAACGAAATACAAAGCTATCGTGGCTTAATGAATTATCGAGTTTACCAGGCACCGCATTGGGCTGTTTGGCTTTAGTGACAGCGGCAACCAACCACTGAATTGTCAGCATAATCAGGTAAACATACACGGCCGCATATGCTGAAAGAGTAAGTTCAGGCATTTTCATTTCCTTTAGTTAAAAGCATATAGACTTACACTTTGCAAGATACTTACCAAGCCAAAACCCAAAGCAAACCATTGATTTTAGAAGTATTTACTTTTATTTCGTTATGCGTACTGTGCCATTACTACGTACTGTATATAAAAATTACAGTGTGGATTGGTCTAAGTTCAACTCGCTAACTTTAAGCGATTCACCTGTTTTACTTTACCCATACTAAGTCTGTCTATACTCTATATGGTCTGTTTTCTATAACATTAGCTGCTTTGCTAATAGTTAATGTATAAAAATAATAATAAAAGGTTTTATTATGCGTTTAGGGCCCGGACTGCTAGTCACCGCAGCTTTTATTGGACCAGGTACCATCACCACGGCAAGTGTTGCAGGTGCTAATTTTGGCTTTGCTCTTATTTGGACGTTATTGTTCTCAGTTGTAGCGACTATTTTGTTGCAATCAATGGCTGCTCGTCTTGGTGTTGCTACAGGACTTGATTTAGCATCTGCACTCAGAACCACCATTCAAACACCGATTTTTAAAGCCCTGGCTGCCATATTAGTGATCAGTGCAATTGGTATTGGCAGTGCAGCCTATGAAGCAGGCAATCTGACTGGTGCCAGTTTAGGACTGCAAGAAATACTCCCTTCAGTGAGTCCACTACTCTGGACTCCCCTTATTGCGATTCTAAGTGCAGTGCTCTTGTACACTGGCAAACATAAAGTCATTGAGGGTGCGTTAATTGTTTTAGTAGTCTTGATGAGTTTAGTGTTTATTTCAACGCTGGTGATGGCGGCTCCGCCACTTGGTGAAGTGCTAAAAGGATTTATACCTAGCTTACCTGATAATTCAATTACCACGGTACTTGCCTTGATAGGTACAACCATTGTGCCCTACAACCTGTTTTTACACTCTGGGGTACTTGCAGAAAAACACGATAGTTCAAAAAATATCGTCAAAGTAATCAAAGAAACAAACCTTGATACCGGTATTTCGATAACTTTAGGTGGCATAATCACGTTAGCTATCTTATCAACAGCCTCTGTGGCATTTTATGGTACCGATGCAGGTAAAATTTCAGCGACCAATATGGCTGTGCAACTTGAGCCCCTTCTAGGTGGTATGGCTCATTATTTCTTTGCTATCGGTTTATGTGCGGCCGGGCTTACTAGCGCAATAACTGCACCGCTTGCGGGTGCTTACGCTGTTTGCGGCATGCTTGGTTGGTCAACACAAATGAGTGATACACGTTTTAAACTGGTTGCTATCACTATCCTTGTTTTCGGTGCACTGGTCGCATCGCTTGGGCTTGATCCGGTTGCGGTTATCATCTTTGCGCAAGCTGCCAATGGATTATTACTTCCAATTGTTACCTGTTACCTTGTTTGGTTAGTGAATCAAAAATCGGTGATGAAAGGATACACTAATTCGCTTTTACTTAACCTTGTAATTGTGCCAGTAATACTGCTTATATTTGGCCTTAGCCTTTATAAACTAAGCAATCTAATTTTTTAGCTTTTAGTTTGAAAATATGTATTAAAAAAAGGCCGCAAATTTGCGGCCTTTTTATATGTTGAGCACTTATTTAGTATAAGCGCGTGGCATCGCTGAATCAGTTGTATAACGGTCGCGTAGTTTGTCTTGACGCGCTTCGGTTGAAACCTCTTCACCGTTGATCCACATTTTGCTTACGTGTGAGTTAAGCTCAAATGGATCAGCAGACCACATAACTAGGTTTGCACGTTTACCTTTGGCAATTGCGCCTGAGTTTAAACCAAAAACATCAGCAATATTGCTGGTAACTGCGCTAAGTGCACCTTGTTGGCTCATACCGTATGACACAGCATTACCTGCATCAAAACGTAATTGGTATACATTGTGGCTTGAGTCACCAGCAACACCAATAATGACTTTTACACCCGCTTTTTCAAGCTTACCTGCGTTAGCAAGATTTGCATGCATAGAGTCAAAGCTACCCGGTAAGTTAGCCATAGAGCTGATGATTACAGGTACATCCGCTTTAGCTAGAGCATCCGCAACCACAACAGCATCATCACCGCCATGAATCACTAAATTGATGCCATAGCTTTCTTTTAACTTAACAAGTTCATAGATGTCAGATGCGCGTTGAACACTGGCAATAAGTGGCATATCACCAGCAAGCACAGCTGCTAAAACTTTTTGCTCTGTTGATGGCTCTTTTTTGTCATCTTTTTTAGCTGACTTTTCGCCTTCAAGCTTGTCGATAAGTGTTTTCATCGACATAGCACGTGAGCCTTTACTCTTTTCGCCTAGGTGAACAACAAGTGCAACTTGCTTTTTATTTACGCTTTCAAAGCTACCTGATAGATCAACTACAGATGCAAGACCCGCAAAGATACTGTCACCGCCGTTTGGTACAATCACGTCTTGAGTAATACCGCCTTTGCGTGCATAAGGAATTAAGCTACTGCGTGGGTTGAATGCAAGGCTTGGATCAAAATCAATGCCCGCTTTGTCATCACCACCATCACGCGACCCTGCAACAGCACCCACTTCTACTAAGCCTAATTGGTTCATAGTACCAATAAAGCCTGCAGTCACGATTTGGCCTTTTGCATCAATGGTTGTATCCGCGTTGACAGTCGCTGGGTTAATAGCAACAATTTTGCCATCTTCAATAACAACGCTTGCGCCTTCAAGTACGCCTTGCTCTGTTGAAGTGTGTAGTGTTGCATTTACAATCGCTACTGATGCAGCACTTGCTGTCGCAGAAAATAAGCCAGCAGCAACAAGTGACAGCTTTAATGATTTAGTTAATTTTGTCATCAATGTTACTCCTATTTTTGACCTAGCATGAAATCACTTTGTGCTTGGTATTTATCATCGTTACGATCATAAACTTTGGCACCATCGATAAATACTTGTTCAGCTTTCGCATAAACACTGAATGGGTTTTGGTTCCAAATAACCACATCAGCTTGCTTACCTGCTTCAAGTGAACCTGTTTTATCATCAATCCCCAGTGATTTAGCCGCGTTTGAAGTGATCCACTTAATTGCGTGTTGCTCAGAGATGTCGTAACCCACATCATTCGCGCGATACATCACTTTACCGGCTTCTTGATTTAAGCGTTGAATCGTTGTATCAGAATCAGAGTGAACAACGGCACATGAATTTTTAACAGCATCTACAATTGCTACGTTCTCTTGAACCATGTCGTAGGCTTCCATTTTAAAGCCCCACCAATCTGGCCAAAGTGCCGCACAGTTACCGTTTTCAGCCAGTAAGTCAGCAATTTTGTATGCTTCAACACCGTGATGGAAAGTGCCTGAGTGATAACCAAACTCTTTACCAAGGTCGATCATCATGGCCATTTCTTCTGCTTTATAACAGTGGTTATGGATTAATATGTCACCTTCTAACACGCCAGCTAGCGTATCTAGCTTAATGTCGCGGTGAGGCGCTGCAGGGTTTTTACCTGCGGCATAATCACTTTCGTACTTATCCCATTCACGTTTGTACTCAGTCGCTTCAATCCACGCTGTGCGATAGCCCGCCATGTTACCCATACGCGTTGATGGTAAAACACCTTTGCGGCCATAAACACGTTTCGGGTTTTCACCACATGCCATTTTTAAACCATATGGTGCTTCAGGAAACTTCATACCTTGCATCGTGTGCGAGGGAATGTTTTTAAGCGTTACACCGCGGCCACCAATTAAGTTTGCTGAACCAGGTAGAATTTGTAATGACGTAATACCGCCTTCACGAGCACGGTTAAAGCCAGGATCTTGCGGCCATACTGAATGCTCAACCCATACTTCTGCAGTCACAGGGCTGGTCATTTCGTTACCATCTTGGTGAGATGCCACCGATGGAGTTGGGTATGCACCTAAATGTGAGTGCACGTCAATAATACCCGGTGTTACCCATTTGCCTTGTGCATCAATTGTTTTATCAGCTTGAACAGATAGGTCTTTACCTACTTGTTGGACTTTGCCATCTACAAAGAATACATCTGCGTCATCTAAACGCTCGCCTGTGCCGGTTAAAACAGTGGCATTAGTGATTAACGTACTTTGTGATGCAAGTGGCTGATAAGTGCTTGGGTATGGGTTTTTGTTAATTGAGACTTTTGGATCTTGTGGGCCATTGTCTTGGCAGCCCGCTAACGCGACACCAAGCGCCATAACCAACAAGGATGGTGCAAATTTTTGCATTCTTACGTTCCTCTTTTTTATTATTTAATTACTTTAACTAATTGTTAATTCTAATGCGAGTAAACGAGGCCAGTCACCAATATTCAAGACGAATAACCAGCCTCACAGAGCACTATTTCTTTATGTAGTTGTTATATAACTGCTCTAACGCACCTTCGGTAGTTAAGCTCGGATCTTTGTTGATAAAATGTTTCACAGTTCGAGTTACAAAGTCTGAGTTTTGCTTGTGCTGCTTGGCAAAGCTTTTAATCAGTGAATCTGCATCGTTAGCTGCGGTTATTTTTTCGTGTCGATGGCGGTATTGACTCAATGCACGGTTAAAATCACCATTATAATCTTCGACCACCAGCTTATAGAATTCTGTTCTGTCGACTTGTAAATCATTAATGCAGTAATTAAGCGCGTCTTTAAAGTCATAAAAGACTTTGCCTTGCACATAAAATTCGGCACGCTTCTCACGAATAGTGACACTGGCATCTTCAGTTGCATAACTATAACCTTGAAATGCTAATCGCTCTGCCGCCTCTGCACCTAACTTCATGCCTGCTTTAATACTGTGCACAAACTCATCACTCATATCGTGAAGTTCACTTTCATGCCACATGTGATAAATTCTCAGCGCTTTTGCATATTTTGCAGAAAGTTTCTTTTTTAGCTTTGTCACTCGCCCATCAATAGTTAGCACTCGTTCGTTATGCAGTAATGCAAAGCACTCATAACATGCTGGAATTGATATAAATTCGGCCTCTTCGCCTAAATCTATAATGCTTTGCAGCATATGCAGTGGCGGACAAAAATCTCGCTCAGTTGCTTCACAACCACAATAAAAACATTGATTAAAGTGTTTTGATTCAGATGCATAGGCTTGTTGATAATAGCCTGCTAATTTTGTGGTCACTGATGCTCCTTATACTCTGAATAGTCTTTTTAAGAAAAGCTAGAGTTAATACTTAAATGTAACAGCCACGTAAATATCAAGTCTTAAATACGAGCTAATACAGGATTTTTAAAAATTAATTAAAAAATTTTAAGGCTAATTGTGTCAACATTCACACTTTAAAATAGCACTTATCAAGCGGTTAGTTTTGTTTGTTCACATCTACATACTTACTTACATCTTGTCGATTTTCATTAACAGCAATTGTTTTTGTTTAGCGTAATACTTTAAATGTGCCCAGCAAACAGGAAGTGTGCAGTATCCGTAATAGCCAGGTCGCACAAATGTTACGTTATAGACAACAACTGGAGAGAAAGATGAATACGTTAACTACAGCACTAGGTACAGCAATAATTTTAGGTTCTTCACTAGCAGCAACTGATGCAAGTGCAGCCCAATTTGTCGCAGCAGATAACTCAGTTGGCACTCAAGCGTGTATGGCTATTGCATCAAATAAGCCACTCAATGTAATCGGAACTATGCGCGATTTACGCTTAAGTAAACGAGTAATGACAGAAAAACTATTTTGCAATGATATGCCAACTAATAAGTTTGTTAGCACTTATGGGTTGCATAACTCTGCGAAATACTTAAATTTTGACATAGCAACAAAAACCAGTATTCAAGATATCGCTAACGTATCTGATGACACTGTGATTGTAATTGCAGGCTCAAAATAATGATGAATACACAGTAGCAGGTCTTTGAAGGCCTGCTACAAATTCCTTCTTCATTAGACTAGCGCAGCTATCAGGCCAAATAAGCCGCCAAACACCCCACCCCAAATTACTAACCAACCTAAATGTTCTTTGATCATGGTTTGAATAATATCTTTTACCATGGTTGGTGTAAGCTCATTCAATCGTTCATCAACTAAACGCTCAACTGTACTGTGTAATGAGCCACCAAGGTGAGATTTTGCAAATAGCTTTTCATCAAGAATGGTTTTAAATTCGTCGCTCTTCGAAATATCAATAACCGCCGCTTTCATTTTTTCAATGAAAGGTTCGCGCATTGGCTCGAGCGCATCACGGCCACCAAACATCGACAGCATGCCACCAAATTGAGAGTTTTCAATAACCTCAATTAAAGAGTCATAAGCCGGACTTAAATTAACTTCACTGATCACAGGCTCTAAATCAATATTTGGTTTAGCGAGCGCCATGACCTGATCGATTTTTTCTTCAGCGAAGAACTCGGTCATTACCAAGTTACGAATCGCCACCTTAAAAGACGCAAACTTTAATGTTATAACACCAGAGCCGTATAAAAATGGTACTTTTTCGAATAGCATGTGAATAGCAAGCCAGTTTGTTACTGCGCCCGATAACGCAAATAAACCAACAGAAAGCACAATTGCTTGTTCAAATAAAAATCCGACTAATACTAAGGCAAGTGCCACTAAGTTAGTAATGAGACTTTTATTCATCTGACCCCTCATAAATACTTCGATAAACTTTAACAATATTAACGCTATGGGTTTGTTAATTCATCGTCTTTTTGCCATAGTTTAATTATATGGTTAAAAGGTGAACAAAATTATGTGGAATTCGGTGAATGAACAGATTAGCCAAGCGATGCATTTTGATTTTAAGCATACCTTTAAGCGCCAATTACAATCACCCAATAACGATAAATACTTCCAAATTGGCGATGATTTACACCACTTCTTTGTGAAAGTCGCTCACTTAAGTGATCTGGAGCGCTTAGAGTGCGAAGCCTTTAATCTAGAGCTGTTAACTCAAGAAAGCTTATTTATGATCCCAGATTGCATCACCACAGGTTGCAATATTGAGTTTTCATTTATCGTGCTTGAATGGTTAGAACTTGATAAACAGCCCCATACCAATTGGCATGAAATGGGAGAACACCTTGCTCATTTACACCAAAAGCATACCCAAGCCATGTTCGGCTTAGATAACGACAACTTCCTTGGCCCTACTCTACAACCAAATCGTTGGCACAAAAAATGGGATGTATTTTTTGCTGAAGAACGCATTGGTTGGCAATTACAGTTATTACAAGAAAAAGGCATTGAGCTTGTTAATCAAGACACCTTCATCGCTTTTGTTAAAGACGCACTGCATAGCCATATTGTAGAGCCTTCGTTATTACACGGTGACTTTTGGCGTCGAAATATGGGCTTTTATAATAATGTACCCAGTGTATTTGACCCTGCTTGTTATTATGGTGATCGGGAATGCGATATCGCAATGAGTGAGCTTTATGCACCACTTCCCGATAGCTTTTATGACGCCTATAACGATATCTACCCATTGCAGGTAGGCTACGAGCAACGTAGGGCCATCTACCAACTATACCCTATGCTCAATAATGCCAATATCTTTGCAGGGCACTATCTTACTGAAGCAAAACAACAAATTGATCAGCTCCTGAAATAAGCTAAAAATCACTGTAAAAGGAATGTCACAAACTGCTAAACACAGCTATATTTAGCTTATAAAGCGTATTAATAAAGATGCTAACCGAATTGGTAGCACTACGCTTAAATAAATTCGGTTAGTGAGTTATATCAATCTAATTAAATCTAAATTCATTTTTGATGAGTTAGGGTCTAATGAAGATTGCAATTTAACGAACTCAGGCATGCTTGATTAAGGTAAAAGCTGATGAAAGACCAATACACACAACGGATTTCATGCCCTCACTGTGGCCACCACATTCACTTAGCACTTGATGCAAGTGACGGTGACCAAGATTACTATGAAGATTGCGCAGCATGTTGCAATCCCATCCATTTGAATATGCATATCGATTACGCACACAACAAACTCGAATTACATGTCGATAGTGACGACGAGCAAATTTTTTAATTTGCTCGTTTTATATGTCCTTCTTGCGAGAGATAATTTTCGACCGTGTTGATAATGGTATAAGTTTGCTGATCGACTTCGATATTTAACTTATCCCCTTCGCGGTAATTATCGAGATTGGTAATAGAGAGAGTTTCTGGGATTAAGTGCAACCAAAAGCCCTGCTCATCAACTTCACCTACAGTGAGGCTTGCCCCATTAACGCTCACAAATCCCTTATAAAGCACGTATTTTTGCCACTCTTTTGCTAATGCTAATTGCATTTTACAGTTGTCTTGATGGTGTTTAATTGAAAGTATCTCGGCCATACAATGAATGTGATCCGATACGATATGCCCGCCCAGTTCAGTCCCAAAAGTCACTGAACGTTCAAAATTCACCGTATCATTGACAGCCAGCTTACCTAGGTTGGTTAACTTCAATGTTTCATCAATCACATCAAAATTTATAACACAGCACCCTTGAGTGTCTGATGCAAACTTCACCACGGTTAAACAACAACCATTAATGGCTATGCTAGCGCCGATATTCAGGTTTTCAGCGTATTGCTGTTCTACTTGTAAAGCTAGCCTTAGTACACCGCCTTGGTTAGTAGCATCAACCACAACGGCTTGCGTTTGCACAATTCCAGTGAACATCGCTTTCTCTTTTCTTCATTAAATAGATAACTGCGATTTTTATTGATCTATGAATAGATTACAATGGCTGTCTGTTTATTTAGTTGTGTATTTTATGTCTTTTTGTAGTTGGGAAGCCAAAAGGTTAATTTCGTTAGCCATTCCTGTTTTTTTGGCACAGGTAACCCTTATTTTAATGACGGTTGTAGATACCGTGATGGCAGGCCAAGTAAGTGCAACAGACTTGGCAGCACTTTCTATTGCAACGGGTATTTGGAATCCGTTAATGCTTGCACTGCAAGGCATATTATTGGCGTTAACCGGGATCATAGCGCAGTTTGCTGGTTCAAACGATAAACAAGGTATTAGCCACTACTTTCAACAAGGTCTGTATCTGGCGTTAGTACTTGCCATAATCGGTTTAGGGCTGGCAAGCCTTGCTGATACTGTGCTTAGTCAATTAGACACCTCACAATCTATTACCCACTTAGCTGAGCAATACATTCATTTTGTTAAATGGGGTATTTTTGGTTTTTTACTTTTCAGTGTGTACCGCAATATCACTGAAGGTATGGGAATGACCAAACCTGCTTTTTACATTAGTTTAATCGGCTTAGCAGTTAATATTCCGGCCAACTACGTATTTATACATGGTAAATTAGGTTTTCAAGCCTACGGTGGCGCGGGCTGTGGTATTGCCACGGCGCTGGTATTTACAGCAATGGCGTTAACTCAGGTTATTTATTGTCACTTTAATAGAAAGATTGATGCCAAAGCATTATTAGCAAATTTTAGAGCGCCAAAGCCCGCTACTTTATGGACTATCACCAAAGTGGGTATTCCAATTTCATTAGCTACTTTTTTTGAAGTAACGCTATTTGCTTGTATTCCTTTGTTTATAGCGCACTTAGGTGCTGTTGCTGTTGCCGGTCACCAAATTGCAGCCAGTGTGACGACTTTATTGTTTATGATGCCGTTGAGCCTCTCAATTGCGATTAGCATTCGAATAGGCAATTTATTTGGCCAACAACATTATCAGCAGTTAAAAAATGCCGTTAAAACAAGTTATATTCTCGCGGCAATTATTGCTTTTCTGCTGGCAAGTGTGACCTTTTTTGCCCGAGATATTATAAGCCAATTGTATTCTGACAACCCTGAAGTATTAGCCCTTGCCTCTTCAATCATGGTACTTGCTTGTATCTACCAGTTACCAGATGCCCTGCAAGTTTCTGCCAATGGTATTTTGCGGGGATTAAAATACACGGCACCAATTGGTTATATCACCTTTGTATCCTATTGGTTGATCGGCTTTGCGCTTGGCTTCGTACTTGCTCGTACAGATTTAATTGTTCCAGCAATGGATCTCATGGCTTTTGGATAGGCATTATTGTAGGGTTAAGTGCCGCAGCAATTATGTTGATGTTCACTGTTCATAGGCGATTTAAACATGCACCTTTTTTGCAAAACCAATAGCCTTCTAAACTCTATCATCGCAACAGCGTGCGTGGCACTTATTGCCTGCACGCCCTCTTCCGGTGATGTAAATCACACCTACGCGCAAAGATTAGAAAACGTGCTTAAAACCGAAAGTTTTAAGCTATCTAAACCAAGTACAATAACTGTTAACCACTTTACTGAAAATACTGAAGATAAAGCAACCATTGGTATGCTTGAACTTGCCCAGTTACGTCAATGTAAACTTGCAACCCTTATTGCTGAGCACAATAACCAGCTTGGCAAAACTGCAACGCCTGCTAACATTCTTAGTTATCAAATTAAGTTTATTCAAAGCGCAAAGAAGTGCTTAGAAAGCTTTGAAGAACAAGATGAGCTATTTGAAAAAATAAAACTCACCGCAATACAAAAGCAAGCAAACCTTGCTAACTACTATAGAGCTATGCTGCTCAACGAAAGCGAGTTTAAGCAAAGCTGGCAGCTAAGCTCGACACACATTGATGAAAACACCGCAGGTTTTAGCGAAACCGTGAGCGCGATGGAGCAAATTGCTAAGTTAAACAATCAAATTAATACCGGCAAAATAAACGCTATAGAGCCAGAGCAAATCATCAACCAACTCGAAGTATTAAATCGTTTTAAATACAACAAGCTACTCATTTCTGCGGCTCGTGTGCAAACACATTACAATCAACAATTAACAGCGCTACTCATGAAGTATTCAAAAGATGATCTCTGCCCTGCCAACAAGAATAAACAAAAAGCTCAAACGTTGAGTAATGTTTTTAAAAAGTTTTATTTAGAGCAACTACAGCCTTATCAATCATTCTTAGTGGGTCGATTAGAAACTCTACAACCTCTTTACCAGCAAATATGGCATGACACCGAAATGGGCAAATTTGTAGATAGCGACAGTAATGACGCAATTTTACAAAGTCTTAAGCACTCTGCGAAAAGCCATGTTGCTTGGTGGCAAGGTTTTTACAGAACGTGCGAAATTAGTCCGTTATGAATAAAAAACCAGCACTTAGCACAAAAATAGCTAAAGCTGCTTGATTCACACAACCAGTCGCTATATATTAGCCTCCGTTGTTTAGCCATGCTAACAACAGTTTTGAATCAAAATACAACCGTAGCTCAGTTGGTTAGAGCACTACCTTGACATGGTAGGGGTCGGTGGTTCGAATCCACTCGGTTGTACCATGATTTACCTTCTTGAATCTAAATTGGCTTTTAAGTCAAACTTACAGTACGACCGTAGCTCAGTTGGTTAGAGCGCTACCTTGACATGGTAGAGGTCGGTGGTTCGAATCCACTCGGTCGTACCAATTCTTAATGCTCCAAATTTAAAACATCTGTAGCTCAGTTGTTTAGAACACTAACACTCTCAATGACCCACGCCAAAATCGGTGGTTCGAATCCACTCGGTCGTACCAATTCTTAATGTTCCAAATTTAAAATATATGTAGCTCAGTTGGTTAGAGCACTACCACTCTTATCGGCTCGGTCCAAAAATCAATAGTTCGAATCCACTCGGTCGTACCAATTCTTAATGTTCCAAATTTAAAACATCTCTAGCTCAGTTGGTTAGAGCACTACCGCTCTCTATGACCCACGCCAAAATCGGTGGTTCGAATCCACTCGGTCGTACCAATTCTTAATGTTCCAAATTTAAAACATCTGTAGCTCAGTTGGTTAGAGCACTACAGCTCTCTATGACCCACGCCAAAATCGGTGGTTCGAATCCACTCGGTCGTACCAATACTTAATTTTCCAAATTTAAAATATCTGTAGCTCAGTTGGTTAGAACACTACCGCTCTCTATGACCCACGCCAAATTCGGTGGTTCGAATCCACTCGGTCGTACCAATTCTTAATTTTACAAATTTAAAATATGTTGTTCAGTTGTTTAACGCACTACTGCTTCAATCGTTTGCTCTCAGTCTCATACCCTGAATTAACGTTATGAAACTGAGTAGGAGCAGTAAAAAATATATTAATTGGCGAGTTTCAAACCAATAATGCCAAGGGCGATCAGTAGTAAGCTGGCTATTTTTAATAGACTCACGCCTTCAGCTAATAGTGTCATGCCTATTATTGCTGAGCCAATAACGCCAATACCAACCCAAACCGCATACGCCAAACTAAGTGGTAATGATTTGAGTGCCACACTTAAGCAATAAAAGCTGGCAGCCATGGTTAAGAGTGTAAAGAATGAAATGAGTGGTTTAGTAAAACCGTTTGATTGTTTTAGGTCATAAGCCCAAGCGACTTCAAGTAAGCCAGCAGTAATAAGTAGGATCCAATTCATGGTCGACCTCTTTATGGGGTCGTCCCCGAATTTAATTTCAACTTTAAGGTCGTCCTCAAAGCGGTGTAGTACATCACCACACACGGCGCAATTTAGCACGCCCAAGGTAGCAAGGCAACTATAGCCAAAAAAAGCGAGCAATCTGCTCGCTTTTTTATACTTGGCTTTTATTCGTCGCCTATAAACTCACAGTTAGCGACCAATAATCAGTGCGCCACCTTGAGCTAATAAGTTTAAGGTTAACTTGCCACTGTTACTTACTGTGACTTGCATAGTACCAGCGCTGCCATCTTTTTTATCAAACAACAGGGTGATTTTTTTACCCGCTAACATAGGTAAATCAATATCTACTGTTTTGGCTTTATTTTCACCATTCACGGCTGCTACCCACCATGTTTGTTGATGACGCCTTGCGATCGTTGCATCTTGACCCGGCTGACCTGCAATATAGCGTGTTTCATCCCATACCGTTGGCATCGCCTTTAAAGTATCAATAACAAATTGGGGTTGCTCTGCAAGGTTATTTGGCGTCAGGCCAAAATGTTGCACTGGTGATTGATAAAGCACACCTGTTGCCAGTTCAAATGCATCTGTGGTTTTACGAATAGTGCCGACGGTTTGATCTTGCGATAAACGTTTGTTTAAAAACACTGGGGCAAAATCCATAGCGCCAATAGCATTACGAGTGAATGGTAAAATAGTCGCGTTATAGGCATGTAAATCTAACGAATTTTGATGAAAAACAAGGTTCTCCGATGCCAGTACCGCTTCAGAAGTGACGAAGTTAGGATACATTCTTTCCCAGCCACGCGGGATGGTGCTGCCATGAAAGGTGATCACTAAACCATACTGATTTGCATCTGTAAGAATATCTTCATACAGTTTAATGGTTTCTTGTTTATCACCACCAAAAAAGTCTACTTTCAGCCCTTTTACACCAATGCTTTGCAGCCACGCCATTTCATTTCGACGTGCAGGTGCACTGTTCATTCTATTTTGTGGGGTCTGTGGTGCATCATTCCACCAGCCATTTGAGTTGTACCACAAAATAACATCAGCGCCCTTTCCATTGGCGTACTTAACCAATTCAGCCATTCTCTCGCGACCAATGTTTTTATCCCACCAATTGTCGATTAATACATATTCAAAATTTAATGATGCAGCTAAGTCAATAAATTTGATTTGATCATCGTAGTTGATACTTGGGTCTTGCCAAACAATCCAGCTCCATGTTGATCGACCCATTTTATAATTTTGACTTGCTTGATAAAGTGGTTTAACCAAATCAAATGCCACGGTTGATTCAACAATTGGTTTTAAACTTGTTCCTAACGTGATGGTACGCCAAGGTGTGGTTGCTGGCATTGCCATAGCGGCATAAGTTGCACCAATGCCATTGTTTTCACCGGCCTGAGGAAATGAAATACGATATACACCGTCTTTCGTGCCTTCGCTTAATTTTGAGCCAACATAATGGCTATCAACACCGGTTTCTGAAATTAAAAGCCAACCTTTATCGCTATTTTTAAATAATGCAGGAAAGGTATAACCCACGCCATTCGCTGACGGTGTTCCAAGGGCTTCGTTAAAGGTGTAAGGCTCTTCGTAACTTGGTTTTGTTTGCATCCAGCCCGTTTCAGGTAAGGCTTGTGGGCTTATAAATGTAGTTGCATTATCTGGTAGGTTAAAAGCACTGTATTCAGCTAACACCTTGATACGGGTATCTGTTTCAGCTCCCGATATCTGATAACGAAATGCAACATCGCTATCAGACACATTAAACTCGACGCCAAGTATTCTGCCGTCTTGGTTTTCAAATTGCGCTTTGAGTGTATTCGCTGTGTAATTTACGTCACTCACCTTCGCATTATGCAATTTATAGCTTTTATTGACCGAAGCGGTTGTATGGCTTTTATATTTGAGGATCTGTGAAAAATCACCTAGGTTGGTATTTAAACCAAGCTCTGATTGCTGCAAAAAAACCTGATTGCCATAATTTACGCTATAAACAAGCTGGTTTTGTTGTTTTTCGAGTTTTACAGTTATTTGTCCATCAGGGCTTGTAACGCTAAGCGGTAATTGTGCGTGAGCAAGCATAGAGCTTGTGAGAAGTGATATATAGAGACTTAGTTTTATCAATGTTGTTATCCTTAAGTTGCAAAAGCATTAAGTGATATCATAATACAAATGCAAACTTTTTGTCACTTAAGCCTACAACTATAAGCTGTGACCGAAAAATGTACTCCATCCGTTAGATATTGTTACAGTTCCTAGGTTGTATATTTACGACAAAAGGCTAAGCTTTAGATAAATAACAAAAACTTAAACAATTTATGAAACTATTAACAGTGCTCTTTTTATTCGCCTCATATCAAGCCCTTGCGGGTCTAACACCTGTTAGTTTTGAAAAAAATGGTGAAATCGTCACTGAAGAAGCGGTGCGTTTCAACGGCGGATACGGTTATAACCTAAGTGCCAAACATGTTTTAAAGCTCGTCACTTTAGATTATCCTATATTGACGAAAACTTGTGTAACAAGGGCTGGCTCTATCAATTTACTGTCAGCTCACTTCTTGAAAAAGGTTATGGCGTACACATTGGTTTCTACCCATGGGCGCGTGCCGTTAGAGAAGCTGAATTAGGGCGCGCTGATATTCTTTTTCCTGAGTACTTCATTGAAGATGATGTTGTATCAGATAATTTTCTTAGTAAAACTCGCAACAATTTACTTGCTTTAAGTCATGAAATACCTGGTGGAGATTTATCATTCGTGGCGTTAAAAGGAAATCAAATCCCTTTCAATGGTGATTTAAAATCAGTTGAGAATTTACCTATTGGTGTAGTCCGCTCTTATAAAAACACAAAAAAACTCGATGCTATGATTGATAATAAAGAAATCGATACAATCGTCGCAAATAATGAATACCAGTTAATCCATCTTCTACTAAGTAATCGAGTAAGTCTGATTGTGGCGGACCTTGAAGTTCTTAAAGCCAGTGTTTATAAGTCTGAATTATCAATTAGCGGCAAACGACAAATTTTAGAATCACTGGTCGCGCTAGAACCAAAGCTTGAATACAAACCGCTTTATTATTCTATTAGTAAATCAACGCCGCACTGGCAAAAAGTTTTACAAGATTTAAATGATGAAATTGAACTGATGCAACAAAGCGGCAAGTTTGATGAATATATTGAAGGAATGAAACAACAGTGCTACGGATCAGACAAAGCGGCGTAACCGCCGCTTTATTTTGATAATATCAGTACGCGATTGAGTACTACTCGGGCACTCTAACCCAACCTTCCATCAACACACGCGCACTTCGGCTCATACTTGCTTTAGTGACTTGCCAATTGCCATCAACAAGTGTTGCAGCAGCGCCGACTTTTAAAGTGCCAGAAGGATGACCAAAGTTTACCTCTTGTCGCTCACCACCGCCTGCAGCAAGATTTACTAAAGTTCCAGGTATGGCAGCTGCAGTACCTATTGCTACCGCAGCCGTGCCCATCATAGCATGGTGCAATTTACCCATCGACATAGCACGTACCACTAAATCAATATCGGTTTCATTTACAACTTTACCGCTTGATGCGTGATACGTTTTAGCAGGTGCAACCCAAGCTACTTTTGGCGTATGTTGGCGTGCCTTTGCTTCATCAATATGAGAAATTAGCCCCATTTTCAACGCCCCATAGGCACGAATCGTTTCTAACTTTTCAAGTGCAGAAGCATCACCGTTTATGGCTTCTTGCAGCTCTGTGCCATCATAGCCAACTTCACTGGCGTTAATGAAAACTGTCGGAATACCCGCATTGATCATCGTTGCAGACAACATACCAATACCCGGCACTTCTAGCTCATCGACTAAGTTACCTGTTGGGAATAAGGCCCCTTCGCCATCTGCAGGGTCCATAAATTCAAGTTTTACTTCAGCGGCTGGAAAGGTCACGCCATCAAGCTCAAAATCACCGGTTTCTTGCACTTCGCCGTTAGTAATTGGCACATGTACTATAATGGTTTTACTAATATTGACTTGCCAAACTTTAACTTCGACAACGCCGTTGTCTGGAATTTTGCTGGCATCAACAAGGCCGTTCGACACAGCAAAGGCTCCGACTGCAGAAGTTAAATTTCCGCAGTTACCACTCCAATCAACAAACGCTTTATCGATAGCTACTTGACCAAATAGATAATCAACATCGTGATCAGGTTTCGCGCTTTTTGATAATATTACCGTCTTACTGGTACTTGAGGTTGCACCGCCCATACCATCAGTTTGTTTTTGGTAAGGATCGGGGCTACCAATCACACGTAACAACAGGTTATCGCGCGCCTCACCTGCCACCTGGGCAGGCTCAGGTAAGTCAGTTAAGTTAAAGAAAACCCCTTTACTGGTGCCGCCACGCATATAGGTCGCTGGCACCTTAATTTGTGGTTTAAACGCCATCGCTTAGTGCTCCTCAGATTCTAAAAAATCTTGCGCGAAACGTTGCAGTACACCACCCGCTGAATAAATTGACACTTCTTCAGCGGTATCTAAACGACACGTCATTGGTACTTCAACGGTTTCACCATTGGCACGAGTAATTACTAATGTCAGTGTTGCGCCTGGTGTTGGCTCACCTTTGACACTAAAACTCTCACTACCATCAATACCTAGCGTAGTTCGTGTCGTGCCTGCTTTAAACTCAAGCGGTAATACGCCCATACCAATTAAGTTAGTGCGGTGAATACGCTCAAAGCCTTCTGCTGCAATCACTTGAACACCAGCTAGGCGAACACCTTTTGCAGCCCAGTCACGTGACGAACCTTGACCATAATCGGCACCAGCTACAATGATAAGCGGTTGTTTGCGCTGCATGTAGGTTTCGATAGCTTCCCACATACGCGTCACTTTGCCTTCTGGTTCAATGCGAGCATATGAACCTTGCTTCACTTCACCATTTTCTTTAACCATTTCATTCAATAACTTAGGGTTAGCGAATGTAGCACGCTGTGCTGTTAAATGGTCACCTCGGTGAGTAGCATAGGAGTTAAAATCTTCTTCTGGGAGACCCATTTTAGCCAGGTATTCACCAGCAGCACTTGACGCTAAAATCGCATTCGAAGGTGATAAGTGATCAGTAGTGATGTTGTCGCCCAACACAGCTAATGCACGCATATCACTCAGAGAGCGTTCACCCGCTAATGCGCCTTCCCAATAAGGAGGACGGCGAATATAAGTACTTTGTGGACGCCATTGGTAAAGTGGATCGTTGTCTTCACCGTAATCTACACTTAAGTCAAACATTGGCTCGTAAACCTTTTTAAATTGTTCAGGTTTAACACTTTGTTTGATCACTGCATCAATTTCTTCATCTGATGGCCATAAATCCATAAGGCGAATTTCGTTACCTTGTTGATCATGCCCTAATACATCTTTTTCGATATCAAAACGAATAGTACCGGCGATAGCATAAGCAACAACCAGCGGCGGTGAAGCTAAGAATGCTTGTTTAGCATAAGGATGAATACGACCATCGAAGTTACGGTTACCCGAAAGTACAGCGGTTGCGTATAAGTCGCGGTCAATCACTTCTTGCTGAATTTTTGGATCAAGCGCACCACTCATGCCGTTACAGGTTGTACATGCAAAGGCAACGATACCAAAACCTAGTTGTTCAAGCTCAGGTAATAAATTGGCTTCTTCTAAGTAAGACTTAACCGCTTTAGAACCCGGTGCCAGTGATGTTTTAACCCATGGCTTACGAGTTAACCCTTTAGCGTTAGCATTACGCGCAAGTAAACCTGCGGCAATAACATTGCGTGGATTACTAGTATTCGTACAACTTGTGATTGCAGCAATGATACAGGCACCATCTGGCATTAAGCCTTCTTCATTCTCAACAACGCCAGTGATACCCGCTTTATCAAGTTCGCTTGTTGCAACACGGCGATGTGGATTTGAAGGGCCCGCAATATTGCGACCAACTGATGATAGATCAAAGGTTAACACACGCTCATATTCTGCCGTTTTAAGGCTATCACTCCAAAGGCCAGTTTCTTTTGCGTAAGTTTCGACGAGTTTAACTTGCTCTTCTTCACGGCCTGTTAAACGTAGATAATCAAGCGTGTTGTCATCAATGTAAAACATCGCAGCTGTTGCGCCAAACTCCGGCGTCATATTAGAAATAGTTGCTCTATCGCCTAATGTAAGTGCATCGGCACCTTCGCCATAAAACTCAAGGTAGGTCGATACAACTCTTTCATTACGTAAAAATTCGGTGATCGATAATACGATATCGGTTGCAGTAATACCCGGTTGTGGCTTGCCTTTAAGCTCGACACCCACAATATCAGGTAAACGCATGTAAGATGCACGGCCAAGCATCACGCTTTCAGCTTCAAGACCACCTACACCGACTGCAATAACACCTAATGCATCGACCATAGGTGTGTGGCTATCTGTACCAACTAATGTATCTGGGAATGCCACGCCGTCACGTTTTTGGATCACAGGCGACATTTTCTCTAAATTGATTTGATGCATTATGCCGTTACCCGGCGGGATCACATCAATATTTTTAAATGCTGTTTTCGTCCAATTAATAAAGTGGAATCGGTCATCGTTACGACGGTCTTCAATAGCACGATTTTTTTCAAATGCGTCAGGTTCAAAACCTGCGTGTTCAACCGCTAATGAATGGTCAACAATTAACTGTGTCGGTACCACAGGGTTTACTTTTGCAGGATCGCCGCCTTTTGCAGCTATGGCATCACGCAAAGTATGCTAAATCAACTAACGCTGTTTGACCTAAGATGTCGTGACACACAACGCGCGCAGGAAACCATGGAAAATCTAAATCACGCTTGCGGTTAATCAATTGCGACAGTGCATCATTTAGCATTTCAGGGTCACAACGACGAACTAAGTTTTCGGCAAGTACTCGCGATGTATAAGGAAGTGTGGCATAGCTGCCCGGTTTAATTGCATCAACAGCAGCGCGAGTATCAAAGTAATCGACGCCGGTGCCTGCTAATGGTTTTCTAAAATTTGTATTCATGATGATTCTACTTGTACTTGGTGACGGTGAACAAAGGTGGGCTGATTGTTTTTGTATTTATTTCGCCCCTTCATAAAGGGGTAGCCAAGCCACCCCTATCACTGATTTAATTAACGATTAACGCTCAGAAATTAGCGTGTAGCTACGCGCTTCTGGGCCAGTATAATCGGCACTTGGGCGAATAATACGGTTATTAGCACGTTGCTCTTTCACGTGTGCTGTCCAACCTGTTACACGGCTCATCACGAAAATTGGCGTAAATAACTTAGTTGGGATACCCATGAAGTGATACGCAGATGCATGGAAGAAATCAGCATTACAGAATAATTTCTTTTCACGCCACATAACTTCTTCACATCGAACAGATACAGGATATAGAACATCGTCACCCACTTCTGCAGCCAGCTTTTCTGACCATTTTTTGATGATCACGTTACGTGGATCTGATTCACGGTAAATAGCGTGACCAAAGCCCATGATCTTGTCTTTACGCTCAAGCATGCCCATCAGCGCATCTTCAGCTTGGTCTGCACTTGTAAAGCCTTCAATCATATCCATAGCCGCTTCGTTCGCACCACCATGCAGTGGACCACGTAAGCTACCAATTGCACCCGTTACACAAGAGTGAATATCAGACAATGTTGATGCACACACACGCGCAGTGAATGTTGATGCATTAAACTCATGCTCTGCATAAAGAATTAAAGACACATTCATTACTTGCTCAAACAGTGCTGATGGTGCTTCGTCATGTAATAAACGTAAGAAGTGTGCACCTACCGAATCATCATCTGTTTCAGTTTCAATACGAACGCCGTCATGGCTAAAACGATACCAGTAACAAATAATGCTTGGGAATACGGCAACCATGCGGTCAATCGCATCATTCGCCTGTGAGAAGTCTTGCTCCATTTCTAGGTTACCTAGCATTGAACAACCCGTACGCATTACATCCATTGGGTGCGCGTCTTTAGGAATGTTCTCAAGCACAGTTTTTAGTGCGTCAGGTAAACCACGAAGTGATTTTAGCTTTGCTTTATATTCGGTCAGCTCAGACTCTGTTGGTAATTCACCGCGCGACAGTAAAAAAGACACTTCTTCAAACTGCGCTTTATCTGCTAATTCACTAATATCATAACCACAATAAGTTAAACCTGAACCTGACTTACCTACTGTACACAGAGCTGTTTCACCTGCTACTTGACCACGTAAACCTGCGCCGCCTAATGCTTTATCTACCATGAGTGTTCTCCTTATATGTTGTCGTTATGATTTTTTAGCTGAGAAAAGGTTATCGAGTGTGTTTTCATATGAGTGATAATCTAAAAACTCATATAATTCCGCACGTGTTTGCATATTGTCTACTTGGCTTTGTTGCGAGCCTTCGCTAAGAATAGACGAATACACATTAAGTGCTGCTTTGTTCATCGCTCTAAATGCACTGAGTGGATAAAGTACAATTTCAACACCCACTTCACTTAATTGCTCAGTTGTATAAAGCGGTGTTTGACCAAATTCGGTGATGTTCGCAAGAATTGGCACATTTAACGCTTTAGCAAACGCTTGGTAATCTGCTAAATCATGTACCGCTTCTGCAAAGATAGCGTCTGCACCAGCTTCAACACACGCTGCTGCGCGGTCAATCGCGGCATTTAAGCCTTCTTTTTGGAATGCATCAGTACGCGCCATAATATAAAAATCACTGTCTGTTTTGGCATCAACCGCAGCTTTAATACGGTCAACCATTTCATCTTTAGACACGATCTCTTTATTAGGACGGTGACCACAACGTTTTTGTGCTACTTGGTCTTCAATATGGAAGCCCGCTGCGCCTGCTTTGGTCATTTCTTTAACGGTACGAGCAATATTAAAAGCACCGCCCCAACCTGTGTCAGCATCAACAAGAAGCGGTAAGTCGGTAGCGCTGGTGATTCGACGAATATCTTCAAGTACGTTATCAAGGCTAGTCATACCTAAATCTGGCATGCCGTATGATGCGTTAGCAACACCCGCACCTGAGAGGTAAAGTGCTTGGTGACCGTTTTTTCTGCCATCATTGCGCAGTACGCGTTGACAGTGCCAACCACTTGCAATGGCTTGTTGTTGGCGATTGCCTGTTTGAATTTTAATCCTGCTGACATTGGATAACTCCTATCTTTGAACGGATTCAGCTCTTTGGCTAACTCTATTTTTTAAATCTAAATTGTGACTGTTTAACTACGGCGCTACTGATTTTTTGCTGCGAGTAAGTCAAACTTCGTCTGAATATTTGCCTGAGACGCACTAATATGGCGTTTCATAAGCATTTCGGCTAATTCACCGTCATGGTTTTCAATGGCATTAATAATAGCCAAGTGTTCATCAAACGCTTTTGATACACGTGGCCCAACCATCCCCATTTGTACACGGTACATACGAATTAACTGGTACAACTCATTACATAACAGATGAATTAAGTGTGCGTTTTTCGACCCTTTAATAATGCGATAATGAAAATCAAGGTCGCCCGCTTCTTGGTAGTATGATTCACCTTCTTTTACACGCTGTGTTTGTAAGTGCTGATTCAATAACTGTTTTAAACCCTGTACTTCTTCAGGTTCCATGTTGTCGGCAGCTAACCGACAAGCCAGCCCTTCTAAGGCACTACGAACCTGATAGACTTCGATTAAACGCTCGGCGGTTAGCGCAACAACACGACAACCGACATTCGCTTTACGCTCTACCAAATAACAGCTCTCTAAACGATTTAGTGCCTCACGTAAGGTGGCACGGCTTACACCATAGCGTTTAGCAAGTTCTGGCTCAGAAATTTTGCTACCCTGCTCGATGGTGCCTTGGACAATTTCACGACGCATGTCGACAAACACTTGGTCTGAGGCTGTTGTTATCGTGATATCGTTGTAGTTATCGTTGGCTTTTTGCTCTGTCATAATAGGTCTATCAAAGTACTAAATTAAGATTGTCGACAATTTATGAGTTCACTATGCGCCCTAACATTGAAACTGTCAACCTTGAGATCTGAAAAACAGGCTAAAAAACCAGCAAAATGTCGACATAAATTGATATTTATCAAAAATAATGGCTATAAAGAACATTTATATTAGCAATATGTCGACACTTCAATATCGCTCTTAAAAAGCTAAAAATATCCCCTGATAGCGCTATAAATGGTATGATCCAGCTATTATTACGTGATGTGAGAGCCATTTAGTGGACGCTAATACATATATTCCTGACTCATTTATTGATGATGTAAAAAGCTACCTTCCTGAACATTTATCATTAGACGACTTTATTGCAGCCTGTCGCCGCCCACTAAGACGATCTGTTCGCGTAAATACATTAAAAATGTCAGTCGCTGAATTTCAGCGTAAATGTGCCAAAAAAGGATGGGAGTTAACAGCAATTCCATGGTGCGAAGAAGGGTTCTGGCTAACACGACCAAGCGACGAAGAAGCCGCCCTTGCAATCGGTAATACCGATTTACATTTAAGTGGTGCTATGTATGTGCAAGAAGCCAGCTCAATGTTACCGCCGGTAGCACTGAGAGCCGAAGTTAAGCAAAGCGACGCGGTACTTGATATGGCATCGGCACCAGGTTCAAAAACATCACAAATCGCCGCCATGATGGATAATAGTGGCGTGTTAGTGGCCAATGAGTTGTCATCGTCACGCTTAAAAGTATTGGCTGCAACCCTCAAACGTATGGGTGTGGGTAATTGTGCATTATCACATTTTGACGGTGTGATATTCGGGGATTACATGTATGAGTGCTTCGACAACATTTTGCTAGATGCCCCGTGTTCAGGTGAAGGCACGGTTCGTAAAGATTCAGACGCCCTAAAAAATTGGTCAATCGAATCTAATATTGATATTGCTGCTGTGCAAAAAGCCCTTATCAAAAGTGCCTTTTATGCCTTAAAACCAGGCGGCACATTAGTCTATTCGACCTGTACTTTAACACCCCTTGAAAACCAACAAGTGTGTGAGTATCTATTAGCAGAGTTCCCTGATTGCATCGAAGTACAACCGCTCGACAGCCTGTTTGATGGCGCAGACAAAGCGACAACCAGTGAAGGTTATTTACATGTTTGGCCGCAAACTTACGACAGTGAAGGTTTCTTCATCGCTAAATTTAAGAAAGTAGCATCAAGCGATAACCCAAATCAAAAAGTTAAAAAAGGCGCATTTCCGTTTGCTGAATTTGATAAAAAGCAAAGCCAAGCGTTTATGCAAACAATTAAAAAACAGTTCGGTCTAAAATCACTTCAAGGCACCTTAATGCAACGTGATAAAGAGCTTTGGTTGTTTCCTGATGGCTTTGATGAACTGCATGATAAAATTAAATACTCACGTTTAGGTATTCAACTTGGTGTGATCCACAAAGGCGGTGTTCGCTTAACTCACGAGTTTGCCACTGTCTTTGGCCAAGATTGCGATAAAAATACCTTTGAGATGTCTGCTTGCCAAGCAAACGATTACTTTAACGGTAAAGATATTAGGCTCGAAAAACCAACGCAAGATAATGGTGAAGTAGTTTTAATGTTATGTGGTTGTCCGGTAGGCCTAGGTAAGTGGCAAAAGAATAAAATTAAGAACTCATTACCTCGTGATTTGGTCCAAAATGCCCAGTTGATAACTTGGGTATAAGTTGCGCATAAAGACTGTATAAATAAGGCGCTAATTTAGGTAAAAAGCTGTAACAGACTGATTTTAAACCAGTATAAAATTTGTACATTTACCGTGCAATTTCCTGTTGATTAACTACACTTAAAAGTACTTTCTACTTCTCCCTACTGAATTTAGAAGGTGTTTTTTTATAGTTAGCGCAGGCTCACACGAGCCACCCCCTAAGCCCAGAACAATGCGGATTCGTTCTGGGCGTTTTTTTATTCTAATGTATTCGATTAATTATCGTTTAAATCGAATTCAGTTATTTGGTTATCAGCGTGAATAAGTTCATATTTAGCAAGTAAACCGTCATTGAGCTCAATTAAGCTGATAGCCGCATTACTGACCAAATACTTTTGTCCTTCGCCTTTGGTTTGATGTTTATCAACTTCCATTTGCCAACGTTTAGTGAAAAAGTTAAGTGGGCTTTTCGGGGCATATAAAATTGAGTCGAGTTTATCGAGTACATTAATAAGTTTGCGTGGGAACTCATTTTTAATACCACTGGCAGTCAACTGCCAAATTCGGTTTTTATGTTTACCAAAGCGCTTTTGCACTGAAAAACAAAATGAATAATGGACATCACCAGAGAGGATCAAGGTTTCTTTTGGCGTATCTTCACGGCGAAAAGTATCTAGCAGTTTTTTAGCAGAACCTTCATGGATCATCCAGTTTTCAACATCAACCAACAATGGCTGACCGCAAAAATTAAAAATAGCTTGGATTGCTTCAATCGATTTAACACCAAACACCGGTGCTGGAGATACAATAATCACTTTATCGTGAGACAATAAGCTTTCTTCTAATTCAGTGAGCCTTTCCCAATCAAGTAAGCCTGATGGTTCATTGAAATTTTGCTCATTACGCCAGCGATGGGTTCGGGTATCGAGAACCACAACTTTGGGGATGGTATTAAGCTCGTAATGCCAATGGTTAAAATTGAGTATTAGCTTATCAAAGTCTTTAAAATGCCAGCTCTGTTGTTGCAGGCTTTGTTTAAAACTGGGTAATAAAGACAAAGTGTTATCACCGGCATCATTACCAATCCCTTGCATTAACCAATAACTAATCAGGCCATTATTTACAATACGACGGCTAGCTGGGTGCTGATAAATAGCTTGCTCCCACCCTGCTGTTAAGTTCCAATCATCGGTGACATCATGATCATCAAACATCATTAGTGTCGACACATTGGCGAATAATCTTTCAACACTCTGAAGGCCATTTGCAAAGCCAACCAGTGCGTCCTTTTCAAGTTTAAATAGGTTAGCGTATTTAGGGGCTAATGCTGGGCATTCAATTGATTCAAACTCAATTAGCTGCCAAGTAACAGCACTGAAGTTTAATAAATATAGCGCTATAAATTCTTGAAAATGAATTAAATGGTTTTCAGCTTTTAAGCTTGAGAAGTGTGGCTCATCTTTTTTAAGCCAATAACCAACACCAAATTTGCTCCGTTTTTGCCAAGGTACTTTGGGTAAGTGTAAATGGCGCTGATAAAGTTGCTGCTCGAACCCTGCTGGTAAATCTAAATCAAGCGCTGGCTCTTGAAATACACCAAATAGACTAATCACTTTTTCAATCGAGAGCAGCATAGGCCCTGCGACATCATCCGCATATATTTGATCGCCAGATAACAATAATAGATCAGCACCTGCATTAAGTGACTGGCGCTGATCATTTTGCCAATTATCTGCAGCTACAAGGCTATCTTTTGCAGGATGATGAGGGTTACGACACGAACCATGCAGAATTCTATCGAGTCGATTTGGGATCACAAATGCAGGAGATTCTGCACGTTCATAGCAATAAGACGATAAATCAAGGCTTTTTTCTTCATCATGTAATGAATAGTAGATCAGTGAGTCAACTGCAAACTGGCCATTGACAGGCATGACATTGATGAAATTTAAGTAAAGATGTTGCCCTAATTGGATGGACTCTAAGTTCGAGTATATTTCAACTCCGCTAAACTCAATTCGGTAATGGCAAGGCCTAGTTGTAACAAATTGAAAGCACACTCGCCCTGCATCTGCTCGGCGTACCATTATCCCATTACTAACTGAGGTAAGTTCGATACGCCGTCCACTATTACGCCCTTTTAGCTTGATTAAACAACGAGTAAAAGTTGTTGGTTGTTGCTTCAGCTAATTCGTTAAAAGTAAGCCCTTTTAACTCAGCGATGTAGTAAGCCACATCTTCAACATAGGCTGGTTGATTTGTTTTACCACGATATGGAACAGGCGCTAAATACGGTGAATCTGTTTCGATTAGTAAGCGATCTAGCGGAATTTGCTTTACAACGTCTTTTAACTCTACGGCATTTTTAAACGTAACAATGCCCGAAATCGAAATATAAAAGCCCATATCAATGGCTTTTTTGGCCATATCCCAGTTTTCTGTAAAGCAATGCAATACACCACCACACTTCTCGGCATTGTGAGCGCGCATTAAGTTGATGGTGTCTTCTCTGGCATCTCGTGTATGAATGATTAGCGGTTTATTGAGCTCATTAGCAACCTCGATATGACCAACAAAGCTTTCTTGCTGAACAATATGGGTCTCTTTTGAGTAATAGTAATCAAGACCCGTTTCGCCAATTGCCACCACTTTGTCGTGGCTTGCAAGTGAAATAAGCTTTTGCTTATCGAGTGCGTCTTTTTGATCAAGTGGATGCACACCGCATGATGCAGAAACATCTGGATAGTGTTTAATTTTATCCAGCATACTTGGGAATTGATCTAAAGTTACGCTTACACATAAAAAGTGTTCTACTTTCTTAGCGCGAGCGTTTTCAAGTACTTGGTCTAAATTAAGGTCGAGTTTATCGAAATCAAGCCTGTCTAAATGACAATGAGAATCTACAATCATGGTACTACTTTTATTACATGGTATAGGTCGGATTGCCTGAGTTTAACATAGTACCGAGTAGTTTTTCGATTTTCGCATTTAAATTGGTTTTATCATCGATAAAATTAACACCGATACCTGGTGGGTTTGAGCTTTGTGCACCTTGTGGTGTGATCCAAGCAACTTTACCCGTTACTACATCATCTTCGAGTGCATCTGGTAATGTGACTTTTAAAGCCAATGAATGACCCATTTCAAAGCGCATATTAGTGCGAACAAACAAACCACCATTTTTTAGATAAGGCATGTAACAGCGGTATAATTCTTCTAAGTCTTCGATATCTACTAATAATTCTTGCACGATATATCCTAATTTTGACTTTCACGTAAAGTAAACGCTAATTGTGAAATGGCTAGATCCATATTTAAGCCAAGCACATGCGAGCTGTTATAAAGAAACTCTGAAATAGCAGATTGTGCTTTTTGATAATTGAAAAAGTCCATTCCTAATACTAATTGCGTTTTAAGATGCTCTGTTAAAAACAAGGCAAATACATTAACCAAGCTATGATCTTTATTAAGGATGTCGACTAACGCACTGAAATTATGGCTGTCTTTTAGCTTAGTTGCAAATTTAAAGAGTGAATCAATAGCTTCAAGTTGGTTATCATTTTGCCACTGCTGAACAAGCAGTGGCTGTCTAGCGAACAACTCTAACCATGAATAATTAGCAATGTTCAGTGATGCTAACCATTGTGTTGTATATTCTGGGTTAACCTTTATTTCGTGTACCGCACAGCGACTTAAAATTGTTGCAGGTAATAATGCTGTTTGTTCGCACGTTAACAATAAATAACGGCGCAAACTTGGCTCTTCAAGGGTTTTTAATAAAGCATTAGCCGCTGCAGTGGTCATTTTATGACACTGTTCAAGCACCACTACTTTGTTACCATTTTGCGCTGCTGAATGGTTGATAAAATCACTGATCTCCCGAATTTCATCAACGCCTATTGTTTCGGTCTTCTACTTTTACAACACGTTTATCAGGATGAGTACCCGCTTGATTTAGTTGGCAGCTTTTACAATTGCCACAGGCTTTTAAGTTTACAGGTGACGTACAAAGTAGTCCATCAGCGAGCGAATCGACTAAACGTTGCTTGCCAACACCTTTATCACCATTAAATAGCTGTGCATGATGAAAGCGTTGCTGTGCAAAACTTTGCGCAAGTTGCTGATAAAGCCCTTCAAGCCATGGCAAAGGCATATTAATTTAAACCTGCAAAAAAGTTATCAAGCACGGTTGTGATTGCCGCATGTACTTCTGGCATTGTTTTGTTTGCATCCACTGTTTTGATACTGCTATCAGTTTTAGCTATTTCAAGGTAGCGTTCGCGAGTGCGCTCAAAAAAGCCTAATGCTTCTTGTTCGATCCGATCAAGTTCACCACGGCCTTTTGCACGGGCAAGACCCACAGCTGGGTCAATGTCTAAATAAATAGTTAAATCAGGCTTTAAACCATTTAGCACCATATTAGCTAAAAAAGAGAGTTTAGTTTGTTCAATACCACGACCACCACCTTGATATGCTTGTGAGGAAAGATCATGGCGATCACCTAAAACCCAAGTGCCCTTTTCAAGTGCCGGATTAATAACATTAGCAACCAATTGCGAACGTGCTGCATACATAATTAACAGCTCTGTTTCACCGGTCACTGTTTCTTGGTGAGCCTGTTTGACGATATTACGCAGCTCTTCAGCCATAGCTGTACCGCCAGGCTCACGTACATTAATAAAATCGACTTGCTTGTTTTCTAAATAAGCTTGGCATACGGCAATAGCCGTTGATTTTCCGGCCCCTTCTAGGCCTTCAATCACAATAAATTTCGCTGTCATATGACTCAATTCTGGTTGTTAGTTTAATTGGTACTGCTTTACCGCTCGATTATGTTCTTGCAATGTTTTCGAAAATTGATGGCTGCCATCCCCTTTCGCAACAAAATACACATATTCTGACTCAGGTGGATTAACCGCGACCAAAATCGCTGCTTTCGAAGGCATGGCTATGGGTGTTGGCGGCAAGCCTTTTATCTTATACGTGTTATACGGTGTATAGGTTGTTAAATCTTTTCGTTTTATATCGCCATCAAAATCAGCACCAATACCATAAATAACCGTTGGATCGGTTTGTAAGCGCATATTGGTTTTTAAACGATTGGTAAATACCGCAGAAATTAATGGTCGCTCAGAAGCAAGACCCGTTTCTTTTTCGATGATAGAAGCCAGTATTAACGCTTCATACGGTGAACTTAATACTAAATCTGGCGCTCTAGTTTGCCATGCGGTGTCTAATTCCTGCTGCATTTTGTTGTATGCGCGTTTTAATAAGCCGCTGGCACTATCTTCGCTGTGGTAGTGATAGGTATCAGGGAACAACCAGCCTTCTAAATTCTCTTGCGTGTTACTTATCTGCGTCGCTAAATTTTCTGTATCTAAGTCTTGGCTTAAATGCGCTTGTTTTTGAATATTAGCAACAACGTCACGAAGTGGCTGACCTTCAATAATTGTGAAGCTAAAGCTCGCTTGTGCACCTTGATTGATACGACGAATATTATCAATAACGGCGCTGGTATCCAGCTCATAAAGACCCGCTTTTAAATCAGTAAGCGTAGGATCTAATTTAGCGAGTACCTGAAATTTAAAACAACTATCAACCCACTGCTTTGTTTGCCATGCTTGGCAAAGTTGATTAAAGCCGGTGCCACGCTCCACTTTAAATAAAGTACTATTTTCAACTTTTAACGGCATTTTTAATGCTGATTGAAGTTGTTGATAGCCAATACCACAACATAGCAATGCTAATAACAGCACGCTAACAATGACTTTTATCACACACTCTCCTTGGCAAACTGCGCCGTTAATAGCGCTTTACTGCATTCAATATCAAACTGTGTATCAGCAATTCGTGCAACGGGAACCACGCCCATTAAACTGTTACACATAAATACGGCATCCATAGCTAAAAGCTCATCTAGTTGGATTGCTTTAAATTCAATGGCTAACTTATCACATAAAGCGCTGAGATAAACCCCAGTGATGCCGCAGCGGTCTAACTTAGGTGATATAACTTGACCGTCTTTAATAGCAAAAATATTTGCAGCAGAGCACTCAATCACATTGTTATCATAGTCAAGTACAACAACGTCATCACATTCAAGGCTGCTCATTTGCTTTTTGATAAGCACTTGCTCTAAACGGTTCAATGTTTTTAAGCCTGCAAGTAAAGGTTGATGTGCAAGTTTCACGTCACTGATTTCAAGGTTTGCCCCCTGCTGCTGCCAACTTTTATAGTGTGAAACTGCAGGCATGGTACTGATCAGCACTTGGATACTTGGTGTGTCTGGTAAGCCATAACCACGCCCACCTGCACCACGGGTGACAACTATTTTTAAAATACCGGTTTGTGTATCACTGATTGCGTGGTTAACTTCACGCTCAATTGCAGATAAATCTAATTCGGGGAAAAATAGTCTTTGCGCGCATTCATCTAAACGCGCTTTGTGTAAATCCCAGTGCTCAACGACAGAATTCATCACAGAGGCTGTGGTAAAAAAGCCATCACCATAATTTAAGCCACGATCTTGCGTGCTTATTGTGGTGTCTGGTGTGACTATTTTTATTGTTTGTTTTAATTTATTCATACAAAAAAGCCCAGTTAAACAACTGGGCTCTTCTTTTTAGTCCGTTGTTAAAAAGAATTATACCTTTTTAAACAGCAACGAGCCATTAGTACCACCAAAACCAAATGAATTACATAGTGCGTAATCCAATTTAGCGTCACGTGCAGTGTGCGGTACGTAGTCTAAATCACAGCCTTCATCTGGGTTATCAAGGTTGATTGTAGGGCTTACTTTCTGGTCAACAAGTGACAAGATAGTAATAATTGACTCTACCGAGCCTGCTGCACCTAACAAGTGACCCATCATTGATTTAGATGAACTTACCATCACATCTTTCGCTGCATCGCCAAAAATAGTTTTAACAGCGGATGTTTCGGCTTTATCGCCTGCATTCGTCGATGTACCGTGAGCATTAATGTAACCAACTTGGTCTGCATTAACTTGTGCATCGTTTAGGGCATTTTCCATCGCTAGAGCTGCGCCTGCACCGTCTTCAGGTGGAGATGTCATGTGATATGCATCGCCACTCATACCAAAACCAACGAGTTCAGCGTAGATCTTCGCGCCACGTGCTTTAGCATGCTCATATTCTTCAAGTACGATAACACCAGCACCATCAGCAAGAACAAAACCATCACGGTCTTTATCCCAAGGACGAGATGCTGCTTGTGGATCGTCGTTACGAGTTGATAATGCACGTGCCGCATTAAAGCCACCCATACCAATTGGTGTCGATGCTTTTTCAGCACCACCGGCTACCATTGCATCTGCATCGCCGTATGCAATCATACGCGCAGCATGACCAATGTTATGTAGACCTGTAGTACAGGCTGTAACGATTGAAATGTTAGGATCACGTAAACCGTGCATAATCGATAAATGACCAGAGATCATATTGATAATGGTCGAAGGCACGTAGAACGGAGAAAGCTTACGCGGGCCGCTATTTAATAGTTTAATGTGGTTTTCTTCAATTAAAGTTAAACCACCGATGCCAGAACCCACTGCTACACCAACACGAGTGGCGTTTTCTTCAGTGATCTCTAGACCAGAATCTTGTAGTGCTTGTACACCCGCTGCAATGCCATATTGGATAAACAAATCCATTTTCTTTGCATCTTTCGGTGACATGTAAGCTGATGCATCAAAGTCATTCAGCAAACCTGCGAATTTGGTGCCGAAACTTGAGGTATCGAAATGCGTGATAGTTTGAATACCACTTTTACCGTTTAACAAACCTTGCCAAGTAGATTCAACATCATTACCTAGCGGTGTCAACATTCCTAAGCCAGTTACGACGACTCGACGTTTAGCCACGGGTTGCCTCCAATAAGGAAATTATTTTAGGTGGGGTGTATACCAAATTTATTAGTATCATTCTATAGATAGACTAAGGGCAGCTTAATGCTGCCCTTAAAATCAAAATGCGTAAAATTACTCAGCGTGAGCTGTAACGTAATCGATTGCAGCTTGAACTGTAGTGATCTTTTCAGCTTCTTCGTCTGGGATCTCAGTGTCGAACTCTTCTTCAAGAGCCATTACTAGTTCTACAGTGTCAAGTGAATCAGCACCTAAGTCGTCAACGAAAGAAGCTTCATGTTTTACTTCTTCTTCTTTAACACCTAGTTGCTCAATGATAATTTTCTTTACGCGTTCTTGGATGTCGCTCATTCTTCTTTCCTTTATTAAAAACGCCAATGCGTTATTTTCAGATTGCGGCGTAGTTTACGCCGCATAATTCTGTGATTCAAGGATTTGCTGATAATTACTTATCTGGTCAAACCTCTCGAATAGTATTTGTTCATTTATCGCTTATTTTCATAGCGAATTCAAGTATGTTTAAAGCAAGATCACAAAAATTTCAACAATTTTCGATAATCTTTCGCTAGCAAATTTTTGCTAACTTTCATTAAACCATGTACATCGCGCCATTTACGTGCAATGTTTCGCCTGATACATACGCAGCAGCGTCAGATGCTAAATAGCATACCGCAGCAGCGATTTCTTCAGGTTGACCTAAACGCCCTGCAGGTACATTTGCAAGCGTAGCTGCTTTTTGGTCTTCAGTCAGCTCGTCTGTCATATCTGTTTGGATAAAACCCGGTGCAACAACGTTCACTGTGATGCCACGTGATGCCACTTCGCGTGCTAATGACTTAGTAAAACCAATTACACCCGCTTTCGCTGCAGCATAGTTAGCTTGACCCGCATTACCCATAGTGCCAACTACAGAACCGATATTAATGATACGACCATTTTTCTTTTTCATCATAGGGCGTAAAACAGCCTTTGATAAACGGAAAATTGAGCTTAGGTTAGTATCGATGATGTCATCCCACTCACCGTCTTTCATACGCATTAATAAGTTATCGCGAGTAATACCCGCATTGTTAACTAATACGTCGATATCGCCTAAATCAGCCTTGATCGCAGCAAGTGTCGCCTCAATCGATTCAGGATCTGTAACGTTAAGGGCATAACCTTTACCGTTGTCACCTAGATATTCACTGATTTTAGCAGCACCTGATTCGCTTGTTGCAGTACCCGCTACTTTTGCACCTTGTGCAACTAGCGTATTTGCAATCGCTTTACCAATACCACGGCTTGCACCAGTGATTAGGACAACCTTGCCCTCAAGAGAAAATAAATTTGTCATTCTATTCCTACTTATTTCGCTTCATCAATAGCAGCTTGCGTATTAACCGCAGCACATACCATTGCTTTATCAATTCGTTTAGCAAAGCCCGTTAATACTTTACCTGGGCCAAACTCATAGCTTTGTGTGATACCTTGCGCAACTAATGCTTGTACAGTTTCAGTCCAGCGTACTGGGCTGTATAGTTGGCGTACTAATGCATCTTTAATTGCTTCACTTGATTGCTCAGCTTTTACATCAACGTTGTTGATTACATCACACTTAGGTGTATTAAATGTTAAAGTGGCTAAATCAGCAGCTAATTTCTCTGCAGCTGGTTTCATTAGTTCACAGTGAGAAGGTACGCTTACTGCAAGTGGTAAAGCACGTTTAGCACCTGCTTCTTTACATGCTTCTGATGCACGCTCAACTGCCGCTTTATGGCCGGCAATAACAACCTGACCTGGTGAGTTGTAGTTCACTGGTGAAACCACTTCACCATTTGCTGATGCTTCACACGCTGCTTTGATTTCGTCGTCACCTAAGCCGATGATTGCAGCCATAGAACCAACACCCGCAGGTACTGCTTCTTGCATATATAAACCACGATTTTCTACTAGTTTAACTGCTTCGCTTAAGCTTACAACGCCAGCACAAACTAATGCTGAATACTCGCCTAAACTGTGACCAGCCATAACAACATCGGCATCAGGGTTTGCGTCTAACCATTGACGGTAAATAGCAACACTAGCTGTAAGAAGTGCTGGTTGTGTACGATGGGTTTGATTTAATTCTTCTTCTGGACCATTTAGTACAAGTGCAGCTAGATCATAGCCAAGAGCTTCAGATGCTTCAGCGAATGTTGCTTTAGCAATTTGAGAATCAGCTAATAGTTCAGATAACATGCCCACAGTTTGTGAGCCTTGACCTGGAAATACGAGTGCAATTTTATGTGCCATACTTTGCTCTTATAATTAAACAAAAAAATATTCTGTAGCAGGCAGCATAACAAGTTTTAGATATGCTGCACTACTTTGTTGTTGGATGTGTTTGCTCAAAAATCGCAGCGATTTTTTCAGGGAGTTGGCGTTCGACTTCCCGCGCGGCTTCATCAATAGCAGCATGAAACGCCTTTGGTGAGGCATTGCCATGGCTTTTAACAACAATACCGCGCAATCCTACCAGACTTGCGCCGTTATACTGGTCGGGGTTCACCCGCTTGTAGAGTTTTTTTATCACTGGACGCAATAAAAACGCTAAACTTTTGTATAAGAAATGTTTGTGTAAGGCTTTGGTGAGTTTATGCATGATCAGTTTAGCAATACCTTCACAGGTTTTTAATGCCACATTACCAACAAATCCTTCGCACACAATAACATCGGCTTTTCCGCTGAAAATATCGCTACCTTCACTGTAACCTGTGTAGTTGAGATATTCACACTGCTGCATTAACTGTGCAGCTTGTTTTATTCCTTCATGCCCTTTGATGTCTTCAGAGCCAATATTCAATAAACTAACTCTTGGGTTATCACACCCAAGTGCCTGCCCTGCTACCACAGAACCCATAATGCCAAATTGATAAAGGGTTTGTGCATCACAATGCACATTAGCGCCTAAATCAAGTAAATAAACAGGATTTTTACGTTCGGTTGGAACAGCAGAGATTAATGCAGGACGTTTTACGCCTGGAAGCATCTTTAATACATAATGCGCCATAAAAAATAACGCGCCTGTATTACCAGAGCTTACACACGCTTGCGCTTCACCCGATTTAACTAAATCGAGGGCAACTCGCATTGATGAATCTTTTTTAGAACGAACCGCTGAAGCAGGTTCACACGCATTTGTGACGACTTCGCTACAATGGCGAATAATTAAACGAGGGTGTGAAACAGAATCGAGTGCTTCGAGTTCTTTTAGAATAACTTGCTGATTACCACATAAGATGAGTCTTAAGTTGGTATTAGCATTTACCGCTTGCACAGCAGCGGGGATAGATGAACGGGGGCCGTAATCGCCCCCCATCATATCTAACGCTATGGTTAGATTGGTCAGCATATAGCAATCTCTTAGTTAGAAATTACTTTAACGCCTTTGTAGTAACCGTCAGCAGTTACGTGGTGACGACGGTGAGTCTCACCAGAAACTTGATCTACAGTTAAAGTTGGACCACTGATCGCATCGTGTGAACGGCGCATGCCGCGTCTTGCACGAGACTTTTTGCTTTTTTGTACAGCCATTAGTCTTCTCCTAAGAATCTTTCTTAAGTTGTTTCAAAATATCAAATGGATTTGGTTTGTCATCTTTTGCTGCTAATTTACCAAAGCTAGTAGGCTCTGATGAATAACTGCATGAAGCTTCGTTGTGAGTAGGCACTATTGGAATAGCTAAAATCAGTTCGTCTTCGATTAACTCAAATACGTTGATTTCACCGTTTTCGTCCAGCTCTACTTCATCGTAACCTTCAGGTAGATGATCTGACTCTGCATCCAAACCAATTGGCGAATACACAAAGTCTTGTTCCAAATCCAACCCTAATTCTCCATTACAGCGTTGGCAAGTTACAGTTACATGTGTTGATAAGTTACCACTTATTACCACTAAACCTTGCTCGTCAATTTTGCAATGAATCTTTACCGCTATTTCACCTGCTTCCTCCTGCACAACTTGCTCTAAACGAGAAAGTTTTTCAAGCGGGACAATACCGTCATACGTTAAACGATGTTGAGCTGCTTTGCTGGGATGAAGAGTGATGGGAATTTTCACCTTTTGCATAGGGGCTGCATCATATAGATAGTTAGTAAGTTAGTCAAAGTAAAAAACCAATTTTGGTAGGTTTTTAACGATCTTCTGCTTTGTTTTCGGATTCATTGTGGCTTATCCTTGGCAAAATACAATTTTCATCCAGAATTTATTATGAAACCAACACTTATATTAGCGTCAAGCTCACCATTTAGACAGCAATTATTAACTAAGTTTAACTTACCTTTTCAAAGTTTTTCTCCAGATATTGATGAGTCCCCTATCGCAGCTGAAACACCAGAGCAATTAGTTGCTCGTTTAAGCGAGCAAAAAGCCCGAGTTGCCAAACAACATTATAGTGAAGGTTTGGTGATCGGCTCTGATCAAGTTGCGGTATTCAACGATACAATTTTAGGTAAACCTCATACTAAAGAGAATGCCATTAAGCAGCTATCATCATTTAGTGGCCATACAGTTACCTTTTTAACGGGTTTAAGTGTTTTTGATATACAAAGCGATAAAGCAATTACCACAGTAGTGCCATTTGATGTGACATTTAAAACACTCACACATGAGCAGATCAATGCTTATTGCGATGCAGAGCAGCCATACAACTGTGCAGGTAGCTTTAAAAGTGAAGGATTAGGCATCTGTTTATTTGAAAAGCTCAGTGGCGATGACCCTAATACATTGATAGGCCTGCCACTGATCACATTAACTAAAGTGCTGGCTGAGTTTGGTGTTGACGTGTTAGCGCTGCAAGGGGCGTAGTTAAAACCTGCAAAAGTTGTTGGTATGAATCAACAACACATAACGGCGTATGTTGTTGCAACTGCGCCGGGCTATGGGCACCAAAACTCACTCCAATACAAGCAATACCTGCGGCATTAGCCATTGCCATATCGAGTTGGCTATCGCCAATCATCACAGCATCACCTTTTGCTATACCCTGCTCTTGCAAAATTTGCTCAAGCATATCTGGAGATGGTTTCGACTCAGCATCGTCAGAGCATTTTACATTCACAAAATACTTCACAAGGCCTGACTCATTAAGAAGTCTATTGATACCTTCACGTCCTTTACCAGTAGCAACAGCCAATTGCATACCTGCTGTGTGTAGTTTCTCTAACACAGTTTCTACATCTTTAAATAAAGGTGTAGGTGTAACATCTAAATCACGGTACTGTGCTTTATAACCTGCAACGAGTTCGTCGTTTAAATGTAAATGCGCCGGAAAAAGCACTTCAGTGGCTTTTGCCAGCGACAAACCAATGACGTCTTTCGCTTGTTGCTCTGTTGGAACAGGAATACCTAAGTCTCGCGCAGTATTTCGCAAGCAGGTAACAATTTTTGGCACAGAGTCCATCACTGTGCCATCCCAATCAAAAATAACCAGCTTAAACTTGTTCATTATCGGCACGTAGCTTTTTGATACAGTTTTGAAGTGCATTATCGAGTGGCGCTTCAACATGCATGGTTGTTTCATTTTTAGGGTGCATAAAACGTAAATCGTGGGCATGTAAAAACAAACGATTTAAACCAGTCAGCTTATTCACGTATTGATCAAACTCTGCAACGCCATATTTATCATCACACGCAATTGGGTGACCTTTACATTGCGTATGCACACGAATTTGGTGAGTACGCCCCGTTACTGGCGACGCTTGTACTAATGAGCACTGGGCATATCGCTCAAGCACACGAAAACGCGTGTGCGATGGTTTACCTTCAGTATTATCAACACGAACCACACGCTCACCAGACTTCAAGGTGTTTTTACGAAGTCCTTCGGTGACATTTTTCGTTTTAGAATCCCATTGACCATCTACTAATGCCCAATAGTTTTTCTCCATGGTTTTTTCACGTAACTGTTTATGTAAATCAGTTAACACTGAACGACGTTTAGAAATAAGCAAACAACCTGATGTGTCACGGTCTAGTCGGTGTACCAGCTCTAAACTACGCTCTTCAGGACGAAGTACGCGAAGCGCTTCGATTAAGCCATAACTTAGGCCACTGCCACCATGCACAGCCATACCCGAAGGTTTGTTGATCACCATTAAATACTTGTCTTCAAACAAAATGGCATCTTCAAGTTGTTTTACTTTATCGAGTTTTTTTGGCACAAACTCTTCTTTTTCGGCCACTTTGATAGGTGGAATACGAATCACATCGTTTAGTTGTAGTTTGTAGACAGGTTTTATGCGTTTTTTATTTACTCGCACTTCGCCTTTACGAAGGATTTTATAAACTGCACTTTTAGGCACACCTTTTAGGTGAGTAATAAGAAAGTTATCAATACGTTGACCTAGATGGTCTTCACCTATGGTAACAAACGAAACTTGTAAGCCGGTTTTTTCTGACATTGCCTAATCACTGATTTAAGTAAATAATTTAGTTGCTAACGCGACTGTAATAGTGGGATAATCATCGTCGCGAACATAAAGTTTGCAAGTAACAACGGTGCTTTTATCACATTAATACATTCGTGAAGCATATTCTGGGTTGCCGATCATACAGATCCGCGCTAAGTTTTCCAAAGCTTTTATAATTACCCAGCCAACACGAGCGTTCAATTATCGGCGATGCGCGTAATATATTGCCTGAATAATTTGAGCACGAATGTTGATTAATGAACATAAAAAGCAATTGAACAAGATAAATTGACTGATAGTGACGACGTAGCAACGTCATTCAGAAGCAGCTGTTGTAGCAAGACATTGAATAAAAATTTGAACATGGTCGACTTCGGGACAAAACTCGTAAATTAAAACCGCAGAATTGGCGGCAGTTTTGACACCTATAAGAATTTAATAACGTGACAACATGTTATTGTCAGCCACACTTAGTGATGCTCAATGTAAGCAAACAACTTCAGGTTTTGACTTTACCCAGTCGTGAGACTGCACAAAAACAACCGTCAGAAACCATTGAACAGACGAGTTTATATCGTCATGTCAGCGACAGAATTAGTAGAGTAACAATATGAAACGTATGCTAATCAATGCGACGCAGCAAGAAGAAATGCGCGTTGCACTGGTTGATGGCCAGCGCCTGTATGATTTAGACATAGAGAGCCCAGGTCACGAACAAAAAAAAGCAAATATTTACAAGGGTAAAATTACCCGTATCGAACCGTCACTAGAAGCTGCCTTTGTTGATTATGGCGCTGAAAGACACGGATTCCTTCCTCTTAAAGAAATAGCTCGCACCTACTTCCCACAAGGCTATACATTCCAAGGTCGTCCAAATATCCGTGACGTGATCAAAGAAGGCCAAGAAGTCATTGTGCAAGTTGATAAAGAAGAGCGTGGCCAAAAAGGCGCTGCGTTAACGACTTTTATCAGCGTTGCAGGTAGCTATTTAGTACTTATGCCTAACAACCCTCGTGCCGGTGGTATTTCTCGCCGTATCGAAGGTGATGAGCGTACTGAACTTAAAGAAGCACTAAGCCGTTTAGAACTACCTAAAGGCATGGGCTTAATTGTTCGTACAGCAGGTGTTGGTAAATCATTTGAAGAACTAGAGTACGACTTAAAAGCACTATTAGTGCATTGGCAAGCGATTCAGCAAGCTGCTGATAGCGGCCCGGCTCCGTTCTTAATTCACCAAGAAAGTAACGTAATTTTCCGCGCAATCCGTGACTATTTACGTCGTGATATTGGTGAAATTTTAATTGATAAAGCACGTGTATTTGAAGAAGCGAAAGCGCATATTGAGCGTTTCCGTCCAGATTTCATGAGCCGCGTTAAGCTTTATCAGGGCGATGTACCACTATTCACCCACTACCAAATTGAAAGCCAAATTGAGTCTGCTTTCCAACGTGAAGTTCGCTTACCATCAGGTGGTTCAATTGTAATTGACCCAACTGAAGCACTTACGTCTATCGATATCAACTCATCTAAAGCCACTAAAGGCGGTGATATCGAAGAAACAGCACTTAATACTAACTTAGAAGCAGCAGACGAGATTGCCCGTCAATTACGTTTACGTGACTTAGGTGGTCTTATTGTTATCGACTTCATCGATATGACACCACCACGCCACCAACGCGAAGTAGAGAATCGTTTAAAAGACGCTGCTCGTCCTGACCGTGCCCGTGTACAGATTGGTAAGATCTCACGCTTTGGTCTGCTTGAAATGTCGCGTCAGCGCTTACGCCCTTCATTAGGTGAAGCAAGCCAAGGTCCATGTCCTCGTTGTAATGGTCAAGGTACGATTCGTTCTAACGAATCAATTGCTTTGTCTATCCTTCGTTTAATCGAAGAAGAAGCAATTAAAGACAACACATCACAAGTAAATGCACAGGTGCCTGTGGCTGTTGCCGCTTACCTATTAAACGAAAAACGTCGTAGTGTTCAACGCATCGAAAAACGCCATAACGTTGATGTTGTGATCATTCCTAATCAACACATGGAAACACCACATTACGAAGTAGTTCGCTTACGTAAAGACGAAACAATCGAAACAGTAAGCTACGAGCAAGTTGTTGCTCCTGAGCCAGAAGCATTTGAAATGGCTAAAGCGCCTTCAGCACCAGTTCGTGAAGAGCCGGTTCTTAAAGGTGTTGTTATGCCTACTACACCTGCACCTCAAGCTGCACCAAAAGCTGAGCAAACGACTCCTGCGGCTAAAAAGTCTGAAGGTGGATTATTTGCTGCAATTGGTAAGTTCTTCAAGTCGTTATTCAGCAATGCCGAAGAAGAAGCTGAAAAAGAGCAAGAAGAGAAAAAAGCAGCACAAAGACGTAGCAATAATCGTCGCAACAACGACAACCGTCGTCGTAGCAACAACCAACGCCGTCGCAACTCTCGTAATAAACGCCCTGACGATGCACAAGCTAAAGAAGAAAACACAAATACTTCAAATAAGCCTGAGCAAAAAGAAGGTAACGAGAATCGCAACAAACGTCGTCGTAATTCTAACAACAGAAAACGTAATGAAAAACGTAATGATGATGTAGAACAAACGAATAAAGACACTGCACCAGAGGCGAAATCTGAGCAAGCAAAGGAAACTAAACCTAAGGTTCGTCGTCAACGTCGCAACTTACGCAAAAAAGTTCGCGTAACAGATGAAAGCGCAGATGAAGCAAAAGCAGTACAAACTACTGAAACAACTGAGCAAGCACCTAAAGCTGAAAAACCAGCTAAGCCTGCAAAAGAAAAAGTAGCAGTTGAAACTGAACAAGCAGAACAGCCTGTTGCTGAAAAGCAAGTACCTGCAGAACCAGTAAAAGCTGACGCTGAACCTAAACAAGCAGAGCAAACTGAATCGGTAGTTGAAACATCAACTGATGAAGAACAAGCTCAACCTCGTACACGATCTCGTCGTTCACCTCGCCACTTACGTGCTGCTGGTCAACGTCGCCGTCGCCCTGAGCATGATGAAAAGTCGAGTGATGACAAAGCTGATGCGCCAGCATTTATTCCTGTAGCAGATCAAGCTGCTGCTGAATATGAAGCTGAGCTAAAGGCAAAACAGGCTCAGGCTGAAACTGAAGAACCTGTAAAAGCTGAAGAACCTGTAAAAGCTGAAGAGCCTGTTAAAACTGAAGAACCAGTTAAAACTGAAGAACCAGTTAAAACTGAAGAACCAGTTAAAGCTGAAGAACCAGTGAAAGCTGAAGAACCAGTGAAAACTGAAGAACCAGTTAAAGCTGAAGAACCAGTTAAAGCTGAAGAGCCAGTTAAAACTGAAGAACCAGTGAAAGCTGAAGAGCCAGTTAAAACTGAAAAACCTGCGCAAGCTGAAGAGCCAGTTAAAACTGAAGAACCAGTGAAAGCTGAAGAGCCAGTTAAAGCTGAAGAACCTGTTAAAGCTGAAGAACCAGTGCAAGCTGAAGAACCAGTGAAAGCTGAAGAACCAGTTAAAACTGAAGAGCCAGTACAAGCTGAAGAGCCAGTAAAAGCTGAAGAGCCAGCACAAGCTGAAGAGTCAGTGAAAGCTGTAGAACCTGCTAAAAATGAAAAAACTATTTTAGTAAAAGGTTCAGCAAGTGCTGCAATGGCAAAACCTACGCCAGTTGCAGATAGTGAGCCAGAGCCAACACCAGCGGCTATGGCGCATGACAAGCGTACAGCTATTCCAGATAGCGGCCTTCGTGCAGGTTCAATTAAACCTGCTGGCAGAGCCCGTGCTGATATGGCAAAAACCTTAGCGGCTGATTAATTTAGTCGCTTAAGTAAAAAAGCCGCGTTTATAACGCGGCTTTTTTGTATGTATTCTTCTTATAAAGCAATATTTTGTATACCTAGGTGATTTGCATAGCCACCTACAAGAACCTTATAAACCCCCTGCTCATCCGAATAAACACTGGCAGAAATATGTGAACTGCACCCCATTGCTCGGCCTTGTTCAAACTTGAAATGGTTTTCTTGCTGTACAAATACGTGTTTTGATAAGTAGCATGCAAGCGCGCCACTGGCGCTACCGGTTGCTGACTCTTCAGGTATACCAACCAAAGGCGCAAAGTTACGACAACTTGCGGTCAGCTCACTTTGCTCTTCACATAATTCAAAGGCATGCACACCAATCACATTATGCTGTTGGCAGAACTCGCTAAGCGCTGCCTCATCAATAACAATTTTATCTAAGTAGCCATTCGGCACAGCGACTATAATATCCGGCAATCCTGTAGTTATTACATCGATCGGCAAGCCAGTTTCTGCAAGAGTCGTTTCATCAAGCCCTAATAAGCCTGCAAGGTCGTCATAAGCAAAGTTGCCTAGGTATTTTGGCAAGGCTTGCTCCATGGTAATTTGCCCATCTTCGGCAATTGTTACACCTAACAAGCCCGCTTTTGTTCGTTGAGTGTAATAGCCAGGTTTTAATAACCCTTGTTCGAAGAGCGTAGCAAACACAGCTAGGGTTGCGTGGCCACAAAAATCAACTTCTTCAGTTGTCGTAAAAAATGACACAGCAAAGTCAACTTCATGATCTTGCGCCACAAATGCGGTTTCTGAAAAGCCAATTTCTTTTGCAATTGTCAGTTTTTCTGCGCTGGTGAGTTTATCTGCATTCAACACAACACCTGCAGGGTTGCCGCCTGTATTATTTGCACTAAACGAGTTAACTAAAAATGCGGTTATTGTCATTATTGTATGCCTTGGTTTAAGTTAAATTCATAAAACAACATGCCATTTTCCTTAGATGCTTGCTCTTCAAAAGCCAACTTTTTTAAAAGCTTAATTGATGGTGTATTTGATTCATCAACACCAGCAATGAGCTTATGCCATTGTGACTGAGTACCAGCGAGGTTTATAAATCCCTGCAATAATTCAAATGCAAGGCCCTGCCCCCAGTACTGCTCAGCTAACAAATAACCGATATGAGCATCATGGTTTTCGGTATAGATAAATAAAAGCCCAACAATTTCTTGATGTTGAGATTGCACCATTAATAAGAAGCATTCATTAAGCATGTTAGCCAACCACTTTTCGGCAGCAGCTATAGAATCAATTCCTTGAAAATAACCCGGTAAATTTGCAACTACAGCGGGAGTTAAAATCGCTGGTAAAGCGTTAACTAAAGCAGTTTGCTCTGACTTTGCTGCATTAGAGTCTATTTCAATGACGTTTAGTCTCGGTGTATTAAATGAAATAGCCATCTAACCTCTTAGATCTTCAGCCGTAAAATTACTTTTAAATGTAAAAGCATGGGGAGTGTCGCCATTTTCACGAAGATATTGCAACCTTTCTAATGCCTCTTGAGGGGTTGGAATATGGTTACCTTCAATCCACCATAAAACATAGCTATCCTCTGCTAAGCGGTGAAACCATTCACCTTTTCTGCGCATGAAATCTCTGTGGTGGGTGCGAAACATAAAGTTTTTGAGATCTTCAACGCTTTCCCACACAGACATATTGATTATCATATTCGGATCATCAAACAATTTAATATTGGTGGCATCGCCTGATTCGTCTTTTAATCGCCATACAAAACCAACACTGTTTTCAGCAACGCCATTAATTAAATCGAGATTATCAACAAAATCTTTTATTTCAGGGGCATCCAATGGATATTTAGCAAGAGCAATATTTAGTTGGGCAAGTTTCATTTATGACTCTCCTTAGCCATCGGGGAAATGTGTACCTTGAGTGTATTAAAACTAAGCGATATAGCAATAGCAACCTCATTGATATTAGTTAAATTCACCTTGCACAATTGCTTATAAATAAAAAAGCCCAGCAAGTGCTGGGCTATAAAACGAGTATTTATAATCTTATCGCTTAAAACTTAGAGCTTTAAGCTTGAGCCAAATTAACTTTCGTCTTGCTCCATAAAGCGCTGAAGCTGGTCTTTAAGATTAGGTGGAATACCTTTAATCACCAGTGTATCGGTTGCTTCGTTATACATGACGCGCTCACCTAAGTGTTTACGTTCAAAGCTCACGCTAACACCGCCGCCCATGCCAGAGAACTTCACCATGCTGGTAACCGTTTTCTTATCAACAGGGAACGACTCTTCTAAGTCATAACTTTGCTCTTGGCAGAAGCTTTCAAATGGACTGTCGTCATTTTTCGATAAGGTTGCAGAAAGCTCTTTAACGCTGGCATCTTCACCTGTGGTTACGCAATCATTACAGTAATCAAAAACTTGCTTACGTAGCTCATCTTTTTCTGACTTGTCGTATTGTTGCTCAGATAAATAATCTTCTACAGCACTAAGCATAACTTGGCTTTGCTGTTTAGGATCAATGCCCTCTTCGCAGCCTAAAAAGTCTAAAAAGAAATCAGCTACTTTACGACCTGCACGACCTTTAATAAACGACACATAGCGATTATCTTCTGGTTGTGTATCCCACGCAGTTAAATCGACACGTGCAGCTAGTTGCATACGCGAAATATCTAAGTGACGAGATGAAGCTAAATCAAGCTCAGAAGTAATTGAGTAATGCTCTTTAATATTGATCATCGCAATTAACAAGAAGTCACTTGCAACATATTGATAATGGCAAAAAACTAAATAACCCGTTTCGTTAAAGGCATACTTATTTAACTCTTCTTTTAGCACATTCGTTGCTTGCTCTGTCATGTGCCAAAAGCCAAGTTCGTCGTTACGGTAACTTTGCATTGCCGAAGCAACAATGCTGTTTTTCTCGCCGCTGAATGCACAGTAGCCTTTACCAGGCTTACCATTATATGCATGGTGTAGCTGCTCTATAAAAACGGCTACTTTATCGTTAACAACCATCTCATCATTGCGTAAATGAATATCTGTATCGTCATCTTTTTTGTCTACATAATGAACGACTAATTTTTTAACATCTATTGTCATCTTTGTTTTTCACGCCTCTGGTGTTAAAATACGGGAATATAACTCTTTTTATCGAACCAACTGATGCCTATCATATCAAAATATTCTAATGACCAAGTAGAACAAATCGTTGATCAGCTGATTGATGTACTAACAGAGCACAAAGCGCCTGTTGATTTAAGCCTTATGTGTTTAGGAAATTCTATCACGCATATTTTAAAAGAGCATGTACCATCAGAGAAAAGACAAGCTGTTGCCGACAACTTTGCAAAAGCATTAGCACAGTCGGTTAAATAAGATTTATGAATTTATCGCAACAAAGTCAGTTTTCTTCAAAAGTAAGTCAGCTTTTAAGTTGGAATCATTGGTTCACCTTTGCAAACATAGGGTTAGTGCTATTTATTAGCTTAAGCTACTTAGTTGCAGACAGTGCACCGACTACCTTCATGGGTTATGTATATATGCTCGTGACCTGGTTAAGCCACACCAGCTTTATTACTTTTATTGCCTTTGTTTTAACGATATTTCCATTAAGTTTAGTGTTTCCATACCCTCGGCATATCCGAGGGATGGCAGCCATTATTGCAACCCTCGGCGCGTCATTCTTAACGCTTGATGCCTATGTTTATTTTAACTTGGGTTATCACTTAAACACGTCTGCGCTACCTGAAATCGTTTCATTGTTGTGGCACCGCTTAACAAACTCACCGGCATTAACAACGATTCTTGCGGGCGGTATTGTGCTGCTAATTTTAGCGTTCCAGTTATTAGTCAGTAACTACACTTGGCACCACCTAGCGCGTTTAAAGCAATATAAGTTCCCGCGCTATGCAACCAGCACTATTTTAGTGTGCTTTGCACTTAGCCACAGTATTCATATTTGGGCAGATGCCAATTTAAAATTTGATATCACTAAACAAGATAATGTATTGCCGTTGTCTTACCCTACTACAGCAAAAAGCTTATTAGCTAAAAACGATTTGCTTGATTTAGAAAGCTACAAAGAAGCGCACGATGTGAGGCTTGACCCACATAATATCGATTACTTAGCACCTACTCCACTTGCCGAGTGTAAAGCTGAGTCGAGTGCGACTATCGATATTTTAGTATTTGAAAATAATGCTGACCTTGAGCAATTTGTTGCCACTGAGCCAGCACTACGTAAAACAGACTTGTTCTTACAACCTGTAGAAACAGAAGATACGTTATTTAGTTTAGTGTATGGCCTGCCAGCATTTTACAAAGCCCCTATTCTAGACAAACAGCAACTGCCTGTGTGGCTTGCTGATAATCGCTCAATTCAAATTAATGGTTTTGAGCAATTCGAGTTTATTAATAACGACGACCAAAACCCAGCGGTTCGCCTTGTACGCGCAGACGCTACAACACAAGCGCGTGAATCTGCTAATGCCGTGTTTGCCTTTAGTCTTGCACAGCAGAGCAATGGTATTGTTACAGCCTCTCGCTTATACAGCTCAGATAAAAAAGTTGTACAAACCGAAGGCCTTATTCAACCAAGTGATATTATCGCCACCAGCGTAGGCCATTATTTAGGTTGCAAAACCCTAGCTAAACAAAGCATGTTAGGCAGTAACTTATACAAGCGCCATGACGACACGGGTGTTAATTACTCGCAAAATGTATTTATCGCATTCAAGAAAGACAGAATTACCCTGATTGATTCAGACGGTAATTTTAAAAACATTTCAGCAGCACAAGGCTTTGCCATTGAACAAGGGCTCGATATTCCATTCTTAGTGCAAAGCATTAAAAAGCTGAAGCGATATACGCCCTAGCGCTTATTGATAAATCATTATTTCAAGCTAGCTTTAGATATTAGACACCTTAATTGATTAGGAGACACGGACGTCATGAAAGCCATAATCATTTATCTAATATCAATTACACTACTTTGTTTTACCAACACATCACTTGCTGCCACCACAGAATACTATAAATGTGTCACAGACAGAGGCACGGTATTCAGTGAGTTCCCCTGTGGTAGCCGTGCAACCAAGCATAAAATTCAAGTAACCGATCCAGACTTACAAGCACCGCAAAACTTTGTTAAAGAGCTCAACGAGCTTGAGCGCCAGCAAATTATCAGAAACCTCGAAGCTGAAATTCGCAGCTATAAGCACCGTTTAGATATTTTAAGCCGTGATCGAGACCGAGCTCAGTACCAGCAAGAGCAGCGCTTAAACCGAATTTTGTCTGATAAAGAAGCGAAGCAAATTAATAAAGACATTAAAAAACAGCTAAAAGCAATTAACAAGCAATACGGGCGCGACGTAAAAAGCGTTAATAAAAAACTCGCAAAACTTGAGAAAAAACTCGCTCGCTATAATTAAATACACTTTACTATTGGGTTTGAAGAATAAATAACATATTCTTAACACCAATAGAGTTATTGCTCTATGTTGGTATTAGTAAGGAGTTTATATGCAGCCACAACACATTGCAGAGTTAATTTTATCTGGGTTTCGCAATCACTATAAACTCTTTCAAGCAATCACCGCCAAAGCACCACTTGCGTTTGCACATCGTGATTGGCAAAAAATAAATGAGATTAGCAAACTCAGAATTAGCCATTACGATGATCGGGTTAACGAAACCATTGCTAAGCTCAAGTCGCTCAACGAACAGCAAATTATTACCTTAGATCAAACCTGCTGGCTCGAAACCAAACAGCTTTATCAGCAATTTTTGCGCTTTCACCCTCAGGCAGAACTTGCCGAAACCTTTTACAACTCTGTTTTTTGTCGTTTATTTCATCGTCGTTATTTTAATAATGACTTTATCTTTGTAAAAGCGACGCTTGCGGATGCCCCTGCACTACCAATGGAGGTTGAATACCGCAGTTACCACCCTGTTGTTGATGGCTTAAGACCCACGATACGCAAAATTATTAATCAGTTTGATTTTAAAGCGCCCTTTGTTGATTTAGAACGCGATATTCGCTTGCTGGTAAAAGCCTTTTATAAACAAGCGCCCGATACACATCACCAAGCATGGCAAATGCGCTTTGATATACTGCAAGCCCCGTTTTACCGAAACAAAGCGGCTTATATTGTTGGTCGTGTGGTATCAGAAAGTGGCGTACAGCCATTTATTATTGCGGTGTTACACCATGAAGACAAAGGGTTATACCTCGATGCCCTACTCACCAAATCATCGCAAATGCGGGTTATCTTTGGTTTTGCCCGTGCTTATTTTATGGTGGAAACCCACGCGCCATCTGCGTTAGTACGCTTTTTAAATCAACTTATGCCAAACAAGACCCTGGCAGAGCTTTACAATGCAATAGGTTTTCATAAACAAGGTAAGACCGAGTTTTACCGAGAGTTTTTAAGTCATTTAGATCATTCAAACGATCAGCTTGTAATTGCCCCTGGAACACCGGGTATGGTGATGATGGTATTTACCCTGCCGTCGTTTGGATATGTGTTTAAAGTCATTAAAGACACCTTTGGAGAAAGCAAACCCTTTGGCCGCGATACCGTATTAAAACGCTACCAATTAGTAAAAAGTCATGACCGTGTTGGCCGCATGGCCGATACCATAGAGTATTCGAACGTCGTATTTCCACTAGCCCGATTTGATAGTAAATTACTTGCAGAGTTACATAAAACCATTGGTTCTTCGATGGTTATTGAAGGCGAATGGTTAATCATCAAGCATTTGTATATTGAAAGACGCATGACACCGTTAAATCTGTATCTTGAAAATGCCAGTGAACAACAAGCGTTTGAAGCAATAGAAGAATATGGCCAAGCTTTAAAAGAAATGATCGCCGTAAATATTTTCCCAGGCGACATGCTGTTGAAAAACTTTGGGGTAAGTAAACATAATCGCATTATTTTTTACGACTATGATGAAGTTCAGTACCTAACAGACATGAACTTTCGGGCCTTACCAAAAGCAAAGTCGTACGATGATTACTTAACCAATGAGCAAAGTTACTCTGTGGCACCACAAGATGTGTTTCCAGAGCAATTATGTACCTTTGTGACAGCAAACCCGGTGTATAAGCAATATTTATTGAGTACACACCCAGAGCTTGAAGATCCAGCCTATTGGCGACAAGCACAATACAATTATAAGCAAGGTGTAGTTAGCCACATTTATCCATACCCTGCTGCACAACGATTTATCCATTATTGGTAAACACCAAGGACACACAATGAATATAAGTAAAATAGATTTAAACTTACTTGTTTACCTAGATACTTTACTAAGGGAGTGTAATGTAACTAAAGCTGCTAACCAGCTAAGCATTACGCAGCCTGCCATGAGTAATGGCCTAAAAAGACTCCGTAATTTATTTAACGACCCTATTTTAGTGCGTACCAGCGAAGGTATGGTACCTACAGAGCGCGCAAAAGAGCTACAGCCGGTGATCCGCGGCATTTTAATGACCCTTGAAGAAACACTTGCCCCAAATCGCGAGTTTGAAGCATCACAAAGTAAACGTGTTTTTCGTATCATGGCCAGTGACTATGCAGCAAGTACCCTTGCTCCTCGCTTATTAAGTAAATTACACGAAGAAGCGCCCGATACAACACTCGATATTTTGACCCCAAGTGATGTAACCTTCCACGACGTTGAAAACGGTAAGGTAGATATGGCTATCAACCGCTTTGAAAACTTACCGCAATCGTTTCACTACAAACAAATTTGGAAAGACAGCTTTTGCTGCTTAGTAAAAGCAGATAACCCGATTATCAAAGACTTCAGCCTCGACAGCTATTTAAAAGCCCGCCATATCTGGGTAAGTAAAACAGGCTTTGGTGTCGGTGTTGGTATGGACCCTAAAGATGTGCAAAAGCTAGGTTGGGTTGATGAGGCGCTCGCTCACTTTGGTAAACACCGTAATATTGCCACCTTTACCCGTAACTACCATGTAGCTATTCACTTAGCGAAAGAACAAAACTTGGTTGCGACTTTACCATCAAAAGCCGCAAATATTTATTTAGATGATCCGGGCCTTAAAATTCTTGAGCCGCCATTCCCTATTCCGCCATTTGAGCTCGATATGATTTGGAGCCCGCTATTACACCGTGATGCAAGCCATATTTGGTTACGCCAAAAGGTTGCAGAAGTAGCCGACGAGCTTAAGTAAGATTTTACCAACCAAATTGTAATTATTGCTGATAAGCAAAGTGTTAGCTTAGCTTATCAGTAATCCTCCTCCCGCGAAAAGCCAATAACCACTTGAAATACAATAACTTTATATTTAAGTAATGAACTGGAATATGCTTTGCAAGTATCTAATTGCATTGTTTTTAATATTCAAAAAGAGGTCATTATGAATACTCATCAAGGACAAGACGTTCATCATATTGCAGATATCATCCAAGTTATGAATAGCGGTATCGATTTTTATGAAAAAGCACAGGAAAAAGTAACCGACCCAAGCATAATTGCCTTATTTCAACGCATGATAGATGCGCGTAAAGTAAGTGTTGAGCGCTTACAACCTTATGCTATTAACGAAAATGGCGAGCGCGAAAATGGCTCTGATTTTGCTGTAGAAGCGCGTAAAGCTTATACATCAGTAATCACCAAACTCGGTGCCGACAAAAACGCTACCTACGTTAGCGAGCTTGAAGAAGTTGAAGATAAAACGCTAGCCGAAATCAAACATGCGCTTAAAAAGCCACAACCCCATGATTGTGAAGCCGCGTTATCAAAAACCCTGCTGACGATTCAAAGTTGTCATGCTGAAATGAGTAAAATGAAAAAGCATTAAATTGTGAGAGTGCAAAGCCCAGTTAAGCTGGGCTTTTATATTGTAAGAATAGTTAAATATCATCCCTAGACTCTGTAACTAAATCCCTATAATTGCCATATTAAGCGTAAGTCTAATCTACCAGGTAGCAATGTTTCCGTAATTGATTGTTAAAGTTTATCTCAAAAACTAGGGTTATTTTTATGTTTGATTATTCCCAGCCTATTTAACTCTACAAATAATTTTTTTAATGTTTCATTTTGTTTTGAAGTCCTGTTTTTATTTGTAACTAAATCACAATAAGACTTTTGTAACCTCTTTATTTTTTGTTCATTTTTACGGCAATCAATACACTTTGTGCAGTGCGCATCAATATAAAATCTGAGTACCTCAAACCAATACTTTTGCTCCAAGGCAAAGAAAATAAAAGGTCTATTACATACCTCACACAACTCTTCTATATCAATGTATTTTTCCCTCGGATAAACCCCATAATTCTGTTTCTCTGTATTAGCAGGTATAGCTGTCCCAACGAGAAACTTAACGTGTTTATATCGCCAATAAGAATTTTTTATTTCTGTTACAGAGTATTGGTATCCAGAACGAATCGGCTTACACCCATAACGGGGATGTTTTACATAAAGTGACATAAACAACTCTTTCCTAATTCTTGACAGCTACCAGTCTTGTTGCCCAACGTTTCTTGTCAATTAGCCCTTTTGCTAAATTCAGTAAACTATGTCACTTAAAAATAGCTGAGCTAGCAATTTGAGCCAGAGCCACCATTTAGATAATGCATAAAGTTTTTATAAACAAACTCTTTAAATACTTTTATTCTCATTGGTTGATGTTTATCTCGTAAAAAGACCAAATAGAATGGCGTTGCCTTAGGGTGCCAATGCTTAAAAACAGGGATCAAGGTGCCGTCATTTAACTCCGAATTACAGTAAACTTCTGGAACTCGAATTATGCCATTACCACGCAATGCAGAATACACCATTACTTTGCCATTTTTGCACTCAAGAATCACCTTGGACGATGACCTCTTGCTTCTCATTTGTATGCTCACTTAATAGAGTCCATGTATTCAATGAACCTGCTATACACTTGTGATTAATTAAATCTTTTGGGTTTAATGGTTCTCCATGCTTTTTAATGTACTCTGGGCTCGCATAAATGCCTATTGTAAGCTCAGTTAACTTTCTTGCGATTAATGATGAATCTGTTAAGTCTCCCATTCTGAATACAAAATCAAATTCGCCTGCTACTAAGTCGACTCTTCGACTACTAAAATCTAACACAACATTAATTTGTGGGTACTTCTGCATAAAATCAGTAACCATTGGGCCAATAACATTTTCACCAATGTACCCCCCGACACAATTTATTCTAATTTCACCTGATGTATGTGACGCAGTATCTGATGTTATATCTATAGCATGTTCAATGCGCTCAAAAGCTTTTTTACATTTATCGTAAAAAAGCTCACCAGATGGTGTTAAATGTTGCGTACGCGTCGTCCTAACTAACAAACTGACACCTAGACCAGCCTCTAATTGAGATAGTTGTTTAGAAATTTGTGAGCGAGAGCACATTAATTTATTGGCTGCTTTTGTAAAGCTTCCCTCTTCGACCAAAATAAGAAAGCTATTGATATCAGCATAATTGATGTCTTTTTTCATGTTTTATACCCATTAAAATCAACTTAACCACATAGATTCGCTCAAATCTGTAAACAGTATTGTGAATTAATGACTATATATCATCAAATCTTTAATAAATAAAATAAGCTTCAGAAAAACATCATTAGAAATAGATAGTTAAAACTTAAATTCACCTAGAGGAGTAATAAATGAAAAAGTTAGTAGTGATTACTGGAGCAAGTTCAGGCATTGGTGAAGCTATTGCTAAGCACTTTAGCGAAGCCGGTTACCCACTCTTACTTGTTGCAAGACGAGTTGAAAAATTAAAGGCTTTGAATCTTCAAAATTGCATCTGTGAACAGGTAGATGTTACTGATAAAGAAGCGTTTTCTAATTCTATAGAAAAAGCTGAGGCACAATACGGCCCTGTTGAGTGCTTAATTAATAATGCAGGTGTCATGTTATTAGGCCAAATAGATACACAAGAGTCTACTGAATGGCAAAAAATGTTCGATGTTAATGTTTTAGCATTACTAAATGGTATGCAAGCTGTTTTACCTGCTATGAAAAAACGTAATAGTGGCACCATAATTAACGTTAGTTCAATAGCTGGTAAAAAGACATTTGCTAATCATGCAGCTTATTGCGGCTCAAAGTTCGCCGTATCAGCAATTACAGAAAATGTTCGAGAAGAAGTGGCCGACTTTGGGGTACGCGTAACAAGTATTTGCCCTGGTGCCGTTGAGACAGAATTGCTTGGTCACACAACATCTGACGATATTAAAGCAGGTTACAACGAATGGAAAAAAGCTATGGGTGGAGTACTAATTGCTGATGATATCGCTCGTGCTGCGCTATTTATTCAAGAGCAACCACAACATGTGTGTGTTCGTGAATTACAGATTGCTCCTACCCGTCAACAACCTTAATCTAGCAATAACCTAAAAGTTTAATGTACGCCAATTCACTCATTGAGTAATAAAACTAAACATTCCATCGACAAGGGCTCAAGTTGATGGGGTGTTCATCATTGCGTAATTTTCATTTTAAACGAATCAATCAACTAAACTAAAAGTAAAATCGGTAAGTGTTCGAAAACCTATAACTAGCCCTAATCAGAAAAATAATCTCGCTCAAGGTGAGAAAAATTACTGTTAGATCATTTAATGCCATCAAAATTATAAAACACTTTATGCTCTATGACTGGCTAAAGTTAACGTTCTGTAAACATAAGCTAGCCTATAAACATTCATTTATTAATGTGTTTGTTATAGAGGCTTTTCAGGTAAGTCACTTATTATGTATATCACTCTTGGTCCCATACAAAATGTTATTAAACCATCATCTCTTTTCGGAAACTTATAATAAATGGCTATAGAAGCTTTATCTAGCATATTAGTAGCAAGCTGGAAAGTTGAAACTCTATAAGGTCTCAATTCTGGACTGTGTTCTAGATCTAATGGTTCATTAACAAATGTGGGAACAGTTAATACAGGTTGATCAAAATTGCTTTCAAACGAAATTTCAGCTCGAAAAGCTTGAGCGTCGCCGTAATCCAAAGGGTAGTAAACTTCTATATGCTATATCTCACGGTAAATACTTTGAGTTTTAAAAGCTGATAACCCACTCGTATTTTCAGTCGAACAAGCAAGGCTAAACAAGGGAGTTAATGAAAGTAAAAGTACTAGAAATCTCACTGTATCTCCTGAAAGTAAAACGCCATTGCAAGAATTTGGTAAACACTATTTATCATTCAATTTGTTGGGGATATCAACATAAATTTCTTTAGATTACATATAGCTATAAGCTTACTTTAATAAAAACTTAAACTCTCCATCGAGATTCAAGCCAAGACGTTAGAAGAAAGAATTATTAAGAAAACGTCAAAACTTTTTAATTTCACAAAACCTTCCATGATTTATAATTCTCACCTAAATGGGGCAAAAAATGCTTCGCTAAAATACTCAATAAAGGAGCGTAGGCAAAGTTTTTACTACCTCTCTAGGTAGCTTGTTATGTTACTGACGATAATAAAACAAAGAATAGCTTTATTAAAATCCCCGTTATCGACACAAAAACAAAAGCTTCACCTAGCTTGTTGTAATACGCGCGTGCTGTATTTAAACCAACACCTTTGTCCTTGGCTCTCCTGTAATATATTTTGGCTAAACCAAAATCAATTTTTAACAACTTCTTTGTTGGAGCAAAGTAAATATACAATCCGCCAATTCCAAAGCCTAAAAGAACAATATAATCCATAACAATTTCTTCATAATACTCTAATCAGCGACTGCTTGATGTTTGGCTTATATGTGAAGCTGAGCGACCCATCACCAGAGTTATAACACTCACTCCAAAGCCTACCAATGGCAAGCTTTAAAAATTGCGCCATCCCAGTTTCCTTAATTCACCACTACTCCGTGAAAACATGACGCCAGCATTTAATAGTTGGCTAAAATAATGAACACAATGAGTAAAGCCAAGCATTTCACGTCCTTTTAAGTAACATTTATGTGCACTTATTCACTGTAGCCAAACCTAGGTCTATATTAGCAACAATATACCCATACTCTTTCTTAGTTAAATTATTAGACTGATATTGCTGCTTAACTAGTTCATGAGTCCAAGCCTTTTCACACGGAGCTAAGGGAATAGCTGTATCAATCGATAAAAGATGCTCTTCTTTTATCACTCCGCCTTTTTTCACAATACTTTTGGCACAAAGGCTTAAAGCATATTCAACAGCAAATTTATCGACACTTGGCATACCAATAAACTCTACGTCACAAGCAAGCTTTTCATTACCTTCAGTATCAACATAATAAAGCTGACCAGAAGTAGTACAGCCTAAGCTAAAGAAAACTATAACAAGCAATAACATATATTTGATGTTCACTTTATTCCCTTTAAATAAATTTCTATGTTTTGACTTTAGCCAAACCTTGCTCCGTTAGCCTATACACAGTGCTGTAATACTCATTGAAAGCTATGTAAGAAAATTATTTTAGAGATTTCTATACTAATCACTTAAGACATAACTACATCATAGAAAATGTAACAATGTTAGCTAAAATCACAGAGGGACGAACATCTAGCCAATATTTAGACGCCCTAATTCTTTTTCACTTTGCTAGCTTCCAATTACCCGTGATGACGCCGGATATGTTTAATTAAACCTACTTGATTAAACTCAAGTGAAACAATATTGGTTTTAGTGTGCTCGATAGTTTTGTTTAAATGAGCTGGCTTAACTTTACCTGATTCAGTCATTTTTACAAAAACTACGTCAGCGCCAACCATAATCTCATTTATTTCTATTGAACTATAGATAACTTCATCATTTAGCTTACTTATCATATCCTCGCGGAGTTTTGATTTTTCTGAATTAACAAATTTAAATTTGACGTGTTCATCAATGAAATCATCGGCTAGCATCGAGACAAAATAGTCTATTTCGTCACAGTATATTACTCGCATTGTCAAGAAAACGACCCTGTCGCACGTTTTTATCTTGAGGTAAAAGCGAGAACTCCTAAATTTTAATAACACTGGCAATTAGTTAACAAGTTTGTTAGAGATAATCTAATAAAAAAAACGAGCTACGCTGTGGTAGAAAAACGCGCGATTAGTTCGCTATAAACATGTTATACCATTTGAATAAGTAAGGAGAAACATGAAGTTACCTGATGAGTTCCAAGATGCTCATACAACGTGCATGTACATGCATGATGTAATGGTTGAATTTTTACGCTCTGGTGAAGAACAAGGTGCCTTTAATCAAAAGTTTACGTTTGAAGAGCATGAAATATCTTCTCTGGAAAATATCGACGATCAAAATATCTTGGACTGGTTAGAGCAAAATGGAAAATTTGCACATCGTAACTTAGTTATCCGGACCGTCGTTTTACCTGCTGTTCTATCTGATATGTTGCATTGCTTCTTTGAAGCGCTTGAATCGGCAAAAAAGGGAAAGATGGCAGTATCGTTCATGTTGCTTCGCAAACCTATCCAAGAAAGCTTATATCTACTAGAAGCAATGGCAATAAGTGAAGTCGATTTTGTTCAAAAATTATCTGAAGACCCTATGTTCCTCAGACCGAAGAACGGTGGTGATCCAGAGGGGCACACTAAGCGAATTAGTAAAGTTCTGCAAAAAATCGGCATGGCAGAACTATTAAGTCCAGAGTATTTGGCGGAGTTACGTTATCAAAAATCAAGCTTCGATAGCTTTGACCGAATCTGTAACCAAGCGACTCATTTGTTTACGGAACATAAGGCTATCAAAACAGAGCTCTTGAACATCAATTTTGTGTTTTCTGGCGGTAGTCAAATTTATTCACAGCAACGATATTTGTACACGAGGCTTCCATACGTTTTGTACTACACATATTTCCTATTTGAGTATATAGCGTCCAGATTATGCCCAAGTCCACCGGAATATGTTGAAAATATAAATCGTCGAATCATGGCATATTTTTTAATCTCCTATATGCAAATCGAGGATGATTTCCTAACCGATTACATGGAGGCGCTGGCACTTGGTTTCTGTCGAAATCTTTGTTTAGATGTATCTGGTGAACTAGATGTAGAAGCCATGGTTTCAGAGTTAGAGTACATAACTGAAACTGGAGAGCTTAGGTGTTAGCAATGGTATAACAAAGCATTTAAGAGTGATTCGCAACGCTTGGCTCAAGTATAGCCAAGTGTTGCTCACACCTTAATGCGGCGTTACTGATTAAATACTCTAACGTGTTTTTGTCCAAAAACGAGTTCATCCAACAGCCTGCTTCACACGTTTATAAGACTCCCATATTTTATTAAGGCCCACCAATCTAACGTGACAAGATATAATAAAGGTTGATGATAACTAAGCTCCCCTAAAAAAGCGTTCCTACTATTTAACATCTAGCTCCATTACAACACCGTCTTCATCGTCTTCTTCGGTGACCACAAAACCAAACTGAGAATAAAATTTGCGCATCATATGGTGGCCAGGCATGTAGAGTATGGTTATTTTTTTACATTCTGGAATTTCTTTCATCTCGTTAATTACTAATTCTGTTGCGATTTTACCTATACCTTGGCCTTGATATTTTACATCAACCATAAACTGAGCAATGTAAAACTCATCAGGTAGCCCTTCTTCAAGCTCTTGGTAATATTGAATAAAACCGACAACCTCATCTTCACGATATATTGCTCGATTAACATAATGGGAATAAAAGCTTGATTCAGCGATAGACTCTGAATTTAACGCTACGTAATCCTCTTGCTCTTTAGTTATTTCTAAGTGAATTACATCTAGCCAATTATCCTTCGTAACATCACGCAAAGTTACATTCATAAAATTCCCTTTATTTTTTCAGTAAATGTATAGATATGGGTAAAGTGAATAAAAACAATACATAATTGAAAAATATGACTTTAACTATATACGACAACTTTTACATTAAAATCGCTTGGTCGTTAAACCACCAAGTTTATTTGGTAATCAAATAATCGGGAGCACCGCCAAGCGATTTAGTTTTATTTATTGACCCGTTAAACGCTTAGCAAATGAAATTGCATAGGCTGTTGAGCGTAATTTAAGTACTTTATCATCACTTGGCTTAAACCCTTTAGATAACAGATTTGGGTCATAATTAGTGAGGTCGCAACCTGACTCACCTGTCGATTCTATGGTGAGCTTTCCTAAATTAATTGTTTTGCGATCCGCAAACCATTGTACTGAAGGGTCAGTTAATGCATCACCGGGCTTGGCTAATTCAGCCTGAAAACGATAATGAACCTTTCCTTTCGCTAAATCCTCTTCAAGTCGCTTAGCCAGAAATGATTTAGGGAAGGTTTTCATTTGCTCTTCTGTTAGCACCTGTTCTGGCTCTTCTGGCACCATGGTCCATCTAAAGGCATGTTTAGCGCCCTTTTCATCAACCATGTAAAAGGTATGCACACCAAAATAACGTGAAGACACATACGATGCTGGCGGGTTATGGCTTTGCAGCCAATTAAATTGCCCTAAAGTACTCGGGTTCTGCTCTCTGTATGCTTTTACTTTTGCAAAATCGATTTGCCCTGTTTTCTCGTCAGGTAATAAGGTACTTAGCAAACCAAAAAACGCCTCTGGGCTGTTGCCTGCAAACACTGGCGTACTTAGCCCTGCAATATTGTGTACATCACCATTTTCTAGCACAAACTGCACCCCCATTCCTCGTGGGGCACGAGATGTTTCATCAGCGTGAGGGTTACCACCGCCCATAGAAAAACGAATATTTGCTTTTGATGGCGCATTAAATAAAGGGCTGATTGAATACTGCTTTGCAGCCTGAATCGGTGTAAATGTGCCAACAGCGCACACCCCTTTGGCGTGACCTTTTCTGATACCGGGCTGCTTACCTGACAGCTTTTCGAATAAATTAATAAAATCTTGCCCGTTTACTGATTGCTCAGCAAAACTTGCTGTCGGTAAAACAAGACACATCGCACAAACTAAAGACGTAATTTTTATCATTTATCCATCCTTTAAACTTAGTTCCGACAAAAATGACCAGATAAACTTCAAAATGATTTCATCAAAGCTAATAAATATTTTTTTACCAACAAAAACGCTACAAATATTTAATAAACTTAGAATATTTATTTAACTACCATTTTTTTAAAAGCTGCTAACTTTAAATTTAGGATCCGAAAAACTGCTGTGGCGCCCAGCATTTTAAAAATAATCCGTGGTATTAATCACGACTATGGCTAGTCCACTTAATCGTAAATTTTGTGGCTTGGTCAAAAACAACAAGGACCTAATTATGGTGAAACAACATAAAAAAACCACTGCAAACGCTGATGCAGATATGACCCCTATGCTCGATATTGTGTTTATCTTGCTGATATTCTTTATCGTCACAACCTCATTTGTTAAAGAGCGAGCTATTGAAGTGAACCGCCCTTTAGCAAAACCAAGTCTTGAAAACCCTAAAAAACAAGCACAATTTACTATCACTGAAAACGACAGTATTTATTTTGCAAATAGGCTTGTCACACCAGAGCAGATAATCGCTAACCTTGCGTTATTTGCCGCACAGTTTGAAATGACCAATGTACAAGTAACAGCAAGTGAGCAAAGCAGCCATAAAACCTTGGTCACCTTGCTTGATAAAATAAAACAATATCAAGATGTACCAATTGCTATCAGCACGTCTTTATAACTTATCTCAAAGGGTCATTTGACCCTCTTTTAATATTAAAAATAAAAAACCGTCACATCTTTGTAAAAAAGCCTCTCTATTATTGTCTGTAACAAATCTGGTCTAGTCCAGATAAATTTAAAAATAAGAGGCTCAACAGATGATTAAACGACGTACACTCAGCACAGCTGTTTTTTTGTGCAGCTACCCATTTTTATCAGCACATAGCGCTTTTGCCACTGATGCAAAAATTCTAGGCTCTATCACAGATCATAGTAATCGCTTGCCAGGTGCTTTGGTTAAAGTCGTTGGCACAAATCAATCAACAGTGACTGATTATGATGGTAAGTTTGAGCTTGCTAAATTAGATGCAGGTCGCTACCAACTTGAAGTTTCATATATGGGTTATAGCAGCCAGATTGTTGATGTTGAGATAAACAACAATGAGGTTAAATTACTGAATCCTATTGTGATGGATAATTCAGCTAACAACATTGAAGAAATCGTTGCTGTTGGTCAAATTCAACGTGGTGAAATGGCTGCGATAATAGCCAAAAGAATGCTAAAAATATTAAAAATGTTATTTCGGCTGATGGCATCGGTAAGTTGCCAGACCGTAACGCAGCTGAAGCAGTTCAACGCATCCCTGGTGTTTCTATAGAACGCGATCAAGGCGAAGGCCGATTTGTTGCTGTTCGCGGCTTACCTGCCCAGTGGAGCTCTGCAACTATCAATGGCAACCGATTACCAACTGCAGAAGAAGAAACCACCAGCCGCGCCACTGCGTTTGACTTTTTCCCAAGTGAGCTTATTGAATTTGTAGAGGTATCAAAAGCATTAACGCCAGAGATGGAGGGAGATGCTATTGGTGGTAACGTTAACTTTATAACCAAAAAAGCACCCGATGATTTCGTATTTAATGCCAATTTAGCACTCGGTCAAAATGAACTAGCTGATGGCAATAACTACTCTGCCAACTTACTTTATGGCGATCGCATCTTAGATGACAAGTTAGGTTTTTTAATTAACGCAACAGCGTGGCAACGCGACTGGGCAACAGATAACTTTGAGCCTCGTCGAGGAAATGATGGTTTAGGAATTTATCGTTTAGAGCTAAGAGATTACACCGGAACTCGTGAAACTTACGGTTTAAATGGTTCTGTTGAATACCAGCTAGAACAAGGCAATGTTAGTGCTAGTGCCATGTACGGCACACTAATCGACGATGAAACTCATTATAAGCATCGTATGCGTTTTGATAAAGACAGAGCAGAGCTACAACATATTAGAAATGAGCTCATAACAGAAATGACGGGCTTTGAGTTTGCTGGTGAGCATTTTTTTGGCTACGACAAAACATTAAATTGGTCTTTATCTAGCTATGAAAACGAATTTAGGTATGGCAACACGCCTAACAGTGAAGATAACAGTTATTTTGTAGTTCGATTTGACCAAAAAAATGTCGGTTACGAAGGCCTTGAAGACAGAGATACAGGCAAAAACTACGCTTATAACACGATTGATGGTGGTTCAGATCCATGGGATCAAATCAGTACTCATCTACCAAGTGGTTTTTCGTTTGAACCAAGCCAAATGGGCTTATCGTGGGTCGAACTTTATAAAATTAAGGTGAATGAAAAAGATAAAATTGTTGCCGCTTTAGACTTTGAGTGGCAACTCAATAATGATCTTATTGTTAAAGTAGGCGCAAAGTATCGCGATAAAGAACGCGTTGCTAGGTTCAGCGATGAATTTTATGCATGGGATACTGAAAAATATGGCGCAGCCCCTACTCTGAGTGATTTTACATTAGCGGACCAACCGGATCAAGTGATTATTTAAGCGAGCTTTCTTACGATTATCAAAGTCAGTTTTCGCAAGTTGCAAGTACTGATGACTTAGCAAGTTTTTGGAATAACAATAAAAACAAGTTTGTGCTTGATAAGAGTGAATCTGCTTTAATCGAAAATGGGGGAGCACTTGGCAGAAACTTTGATGTTAATGAACAACATACATCTTTATATGGTATGACAACATATACCATTAATGCTAATTGGGAAATGCTAACAGGTCTTCGTTTAACTCAAACCGACACCGAAGTTGACGGTTATATTTACCTTGCAGATGAAGATAAAGTCGAAAGCGTTAAAGCAAACAATGACTACTTGTCTGTGTTACCTGCATTGCATTTAACCTATCACCCTAACAGTCAAACCAATTATCGACTTGCATTAACTCGCTCTTTTGCTCGTCCTGACTTTGGCTCATTAACGCCAGGTGCAACTTACTTAGAAGCAGACAACGAATTAACTTCTGGTAACCCAAATTTAGAGCCGACTTATTCAAATAATGTCGACTTAATGGCTGAATACTTCTTTGACCGCTTAGGGTTAGTTTCTCTGGGGGTATTTTATAAAGATATTACCGATCCTATTTTTCAAAGTAGCTCTATAGGAGAGTTCGGCAATAACACTGGGGTTAATATTATTCGCCCTGAAAATGGCGATAGCGCATGGCTTGCAGGTCTCGAGGTCGCGTTCAATCGTGATTTAGGGTTTATTACACCTGAACTAAATAACTTTGGCATCATGGCTAATGCGACCTTCATGGATTCAGAAATGACGATTCCAGATCGCGCAGACAAAGTCTCCATTCCTCGCCAAGCAGATAGTCTCTACAACTTTACGGTGTATTACGATAATACGCATTTTGCAGCTCGATTAGCCGTTAACTTCAAAGGTGAATACATTGAAGAGCATGGCAGCAGCAAACAATTTGATAGCTATTATGGCGACAATACAAGCGTTGACTTTACCACGTCATATCAGCTTAACGAAAACGCATTAGTCTACCTCGAGCTGAATAACTTAACCAACGAGCCTCTTAAATACTACCTAGGCGATGAAAGCCGTCCTCTACAAGTAGAGTACTACGGTGTACGCGGCATGGTTGGCATTAATTATCAGTTCTAATCAGTTTTTGAGTTGTATGCGGGGCCATTGCCCCGCAAAGGATACCTAATGTTTTCACACCCTAATTGGCTTAAACGTGCGCAAGGAACCGGTTTTGTGTTATTTGCAGCCAGTGCTGCATTTCTCACTTACTTTTCTATGTACGCATTTCGTAAGCCATTCACTGCAAATAGTTACACTGAATTCGACGATCCGAGTTGGCAGATAAGCTTTAAGATTGCACTGATTTTGGCGCAAGTTTTTGGCTATTTATGCGCTAAATTTATTGGCATAAAAGTTATTTCAGAGATGCAGCATCAGCAACGAGGTTTAACAATTATTGGCCTTATTGCCGCTGCAGAAATATCGCTGGTGTTATTTGCTATCACTCCGATTGGGTTAAATGTTATTTGGCTATTTTTTAATGGCCTCTCACTAGGCATGATTTGGGGACTTGTTTTTAGCTTTCTTGAAGGAAGAAAAACCAGTGAAATTCTAGGCGCTATTTTGAGTGTCACTTTTATATTGGCATCAGGGCTTGTTCGCAGTGTAGGCAAATGGCTTATTGATACACTAAATGTACCTGAACTTTGGATGCCTGCAGCAACAGGTGCGCTATTTTTCCCGCTGCTATTGTTTAGTGTTAAATGCTTAACCCTCATTCCAGAACCTACAACAGAGGACGAACAAGCAAGACAAAAACGCTTACCTATGGATGGCAAAGCTCGTTGGCAATTTTTTAAACAGTATTGGTTTGGTATTAGCAGCCTCATTTTAAGCTTCATGCTGTTTACTGGTTTTCGTGATTTCCGTGACAATTTTGCAGCTGAAATTTGGCAAGCTCTTGGCCATGGTGAAGAACCTGCCATTTTCGCCTACGCGGGGATCAGAATGTCATTTATTGTCCTTATCGCATTAGGCGCGATGGTTTTGGTAAAAAACAACAAAACCGCATTTTATGTCAATCACGGCTTTATTTTATTCGGTGCCGCTTTGTTATTGTCGAGCACCTTTGCTTTCGAAGCTAACTTGATATCCGCAAAAGCGTGGATGGTCTTACTTGGCTCAGGTCTCTATATCAGTTACATCCCGTATAACTGTTTTCTATTTGACCGAATGATTTCTGCCGTTGGCTCTGTCGCTAATGCTGGTTTTTTAATTTATCTTGCTGATTCTGCAGGCTATCTTGGCTCTGTCAGTATTTTACTGTACAGAACATTTGCTATGCCTGAACTCAGTTGGCTTAACTTCTTTATTAACGCTTGTTACTTAGTTGGCATTGTTGCCGCCGCTTTAGTTGCATGTTCACTGTGTTATTTCACAGTACGTTTATCCCCTATTCGAACTCATCACTCAAAACAGGTTGTGACCTGAAACAATTAAAAGAGAATCTTATGAAAAACATAGAAGCTATCATTTTAGATTGGGCTGGAACTGTCGTGGATTATGGCTCAGTTGCCCCCACTACCATTTTTGTTGAAGCATTTAAACAAGCTTATAACTTTGAGATTTCACTTGCTGAAGCGCGTATTCCAATGGGTATGGGAAAATGGGATCACATTGCCACACTTGGAAAATTGGAGTCAGTTGCTTCACGCTGGCACTCACAGTTTGGCCGAGCAATGTCAGACTCAGATATTGATCACATCTATCAAACTTTCATGCCATTGCAAAAGGCAAAAGTAGCAGACAGAGCAATGCCTATTCCTGGTGCGCTTGAAGTGATCAATCGCTTGAAACAGCAAAACATCAAAGTAGGCAGTTGTTCGGGCTACCCTCGCCAAGTTATGGAAGTGTTAGTCAGTGCCGCTGCAGACTATGGCTATCAACCGGATCATTGGGTAGCAAGTGACGACCTTAAAGCCGGTTCTCGCCCTGGTCCTTGGATGGCTCTTGAAAATGTAAATGCTTTAGGCATTAAAAAAGTTGCTAACTGTATCAAAATTGATGATTCAGCCCCCGGCATCGAAGAAGGTTTTAATGCCGGCATGTGGACAATTGGCCTCGCATTAAGCGGTAATGCGGTTGGCTTAACAGAGCAAGAGTGGCAAGCATGTAGTGCTGAACAAAAGCAGCAACTGACACGTCAAGCTTACCAAAGCTTGTACTCTGCAGGTGCGCATTTCGTAGTTGACTCACTGGCTGATATTGAAGCTGTTTTAATGGAGATTGATGCAAAACTAAGCCGAGGGGAGCGCCCATAATGCAGTTTCAACCTTTTTGGTTTGATAATGCAATGCAAGAGGAAGCCTATGCGCTTCCTCTTTCATTACCTGCAAAGCACCATTGCGATGTATGTATCATAGGTGGTGGCTTTACAGGCCTTTGGACCGCTATCAAACTTAAGCAGCAACAAGCTAATTTAAAAGTTACCATCATTGAAAAAGGCTATTGCGGGCAAGGTGCATCAGGGCGAAATGGCGGTGCAATGTTAACTTGGTCAACTAAGCTGCCCAGTTTAAGTAAGTTAGTCGGTCTCGAAAAGGCACTGTTTTTAGTCAGAGAGTCTGAGTCAGCGGTTCATCAAATTGCAGAGTTTGTTTGTCAGCACGGTATCGACTGCGATTGTCGAATTGATGGCTGTTATTACAGCGCCTCAAATGAAGCACAAAAGCACTTGTTAGCCCCCGCAATAAAAATGCTTGAGGATAACAATCTTAATGCATGGCAACACTGTGATACTCAAGCTCTTATCAATACAGGATCAGCCGCTAATATTAGCGGTCATTATTCACCTCATGGTGGTAGTATTCAGCCGGCAAAATTAGTTCGTGGTTTAAAACAGGTCGCTGAAAGTTTAGGCGTTACAATTATTGAACAGTGCCAGTACACAGCACATAGCGGACAGTCCCCCCTAAATGTTGAAACAAGCCAAGGTAATATTTGTGCTAATCATCTAGTATTTGCCGTTAATGCGTGGCTCCCTACCCTAAAGCCGCAGTTTCAACGTAATATCGTGCTGGTTTCAAGCGATATGGCAATTACTAAACCGATGCCTGAAACGCTAAAGCATTTAAGTCTCAATCATGGCGCTGCAATAATAGACTCCCGTATTTTTGTAAACTATTACCGAACCACTACTGATGGTCGATTAATGCTTGGCAAAGGCGGAAATTATTTTAGCTTCGCAAACAGAATGAGTGATAAATTTGAGCAGCCGAGTCGCTATCAAACGCTATTAAATAACTCTTTATCACACTTTTTCCCTAAGCATAATTTTGAAATTGATCGAACTTGGACGACCCTTCTGACCGAAGTGTCACTGGCTTCCCGTTTTTTGGACATTTGAATAATCAAGCAAACGTTATCTACGCCGGGGGTTATTCTGGTAATGGCGTCGTACAGTCTTTTTTAGGGGCAAATATTCTGTGTTCTTTAATTTTAAAGAATGCACCTGTTTGGCAACACTGTGGCCTTGTAAATCAAACATTAGACAACTTTGTAGTTGAGCCCTTTCGAACTGTCGGCGCTTACCTAATTCGTAATGCAATTCGTCGTAAAGAACGAGCAGAAGACAATAACACCCATGTAAATCCAATAGATACGTATCTTGCCAGCCTCATAGGCAGCGCAGGAAAAGTCGATATGAAATCGTAGAGTTTTTTAGATGACCATTACACACCAACAAACAATTACACAGATCTGTTATTTATTTGAGCAGTTTGGTTACCAACACTATGACGAAATTTGTACTCAGTATTCTCATGCAGCCCAGTGCGCTAGGCTTGCATTGCAGCAAAAATTAAGCGCTGATACTGTCGTTGCTGCATTTTTACATGATATTGGGCATTTAATCGCACAGCAGCAAAATCTCACGATGACCAAGCAAGGATATGTGAATCACTGCGAGCTTGGCGCAATTTTTTTAAAAGAAAATAACTTTAATGATGCTGTTGTTGCCATGGTTTCTCAACATGTTCAAGCTAAACGCTATTTAGTCGCAAAGAATGCTGGTTATGAGCAAACACTTTCGCCTGCCAGTACACTCACCTTGCAACAACAAGGTGGCCCTTTGTCGTTACAACAAGCTAATCAATTTGCAGCCCAGCCATTTTTTGAAGAAATTTTACAATTAAGAGAACTTGACGACTGTGCAAAAGATCCAAATATGCATATTGAACCACTTTCTTTTTGGCTAGATTACTTAGATAACTATTTAATTTCATAATCAAACGTTATAAATCCCTTTATTATCAGGTAAGCTAAAGCTGTATTTAGCAAAAAGGCACGGTATGCTTTTATATCAACAAATCAGAAATTACATACATCAATTACTAAGCGAAGGGACTCTAAACACGGGTGACAAACTCCCTTCTGAGCGTTTGTTACAAGAACAATTTAACTCTACCCGTATTACAGTGCGTGAGGCGCTACTTCGTTTAGAAGCTGAAGGGTTGATCTATAGCCAAACGCGCCGTGGTTGGTTTGTAACACCAACAAAACTTAAGTGGAATCCTGCCACTAAAGTAAATTTTTATGAACTTGCAAAACAACAAGGCTTTGTTGCTGATACCCAAGTGATTAGCCATCAAGAAATTAGCAATCATGATTTAAAAGCAGAATTTTCTGCATCCACTTTGCACCATTTGCAACGTGCCCGCAGCCTTGATGAGCGCTTAGTGATGTTTGAAGATATTTTTTGTGATGCTGCACGTTTTAATGGCCTTGCTGAGCACAACCTAAATGGCTCGATAACACAAATAATGGCAAATCAATACGCAACAAATGTAGTCAATGAGCAGTGCGCGATTAGTGTGACTGTCCTTCCTGACGATGTAGCACAGGTATTGCAAAAAAATAGTGGCACACCCTGTTTAAAAGTTATTCGTAAACGCTTTGATGAACTAGGCAGTTTAGTAGATTACAATATTGAGTATTGGTTGCATAATGCCATTGAAATGACTGTAGAAGGTCACTAAGGCAATAAATGAAAAAAGGCTTTGTTAAACAAAGCCTTTACACGGGTGAACATTCTTTATAACCAATATCTGCTGTTTGATATTGCTTTAATTAAACGTGTAATATCGTTTTCGAACACATGACCAATATTGCCAATTCTGAAGCAGTCAGCATCTGACACCTTACCTGGGTAAATCACAAACCCTTGGTTTTTAAGCAACAAGTAAAACTCTTTAAAGTCATACCCATTCGCTGTTGGAGAATAAAACGAGGTGATAATCGGTGAATGTAAGCTCTCATCTAAGAGCGTTTGAAAACCTAACTCTCTCATCGCAGTGACTAAAAGTTGCTGATTGTCTTTATAACGCTTATGACGTGCTGCAACACCACCCTCTTGTTCTAATTCAATAAGAGCTTGATGAAATGCGCGTACAACATGTGTAGGAGATGTGAAACGCCATTTACCTAGGTTGTTCTCCATACACTGCCACTGTGCATGTAAATCAAGTGACAACGAACGTGCAACCCCCTGTGATTCTTCAATTAACTCTCGCTTGCAAATTACAAAGCCAAAACCTGGAACACCTTGAATACACTTATTAGATGAGCTAATCATTACATCAATGTGCCAATCTGCTAAGTCAAACGGTACGCCACCAAAGCTACTCATAGCGTCTAAAATATACACTTTGTTATGGCGTGATAGTAGTTCGCCAACTTGCTTTGCTGGGTTTAGCATGCCGGTCGTCGTTTCGCAGTGCACCATTGCAACATGACTAATGTTTTCATCGCTTAAGAGTGTTGTTTCAATGTCGTCACAGTTTGGTAGCTGAGTTTCAGTGTAATTTAAAACACAATGGTCAATACCTAAATACTGGGCAATTTCTACCATCCGTTTACCATATGCGCCATTGTTTATTATCAATAACTTATGCTCTTTTGCGACTAAACTACCTAAAGCACTTTCTACACTCGCAGTGCCACTGCCCTGCATTAAAGTGCACGTATAGTCATTGCTTTTAGTGGCTAAAGTTACAAGTTTGCTGCGAATAGCCTGTACAACACCTAAGTTATAATCGTCATCCCATGTACACCAATCCTTTAACATCGCTTGTTTTACAGTATCCGATGTTGTTAATGGGCCAGGAGTTAACAGTAAGTATTCATTCATTTTTAATATCGCCTAAATCTGGTCTAGTCCAGATATTATTAGGGATTTATTTTGATAAAAAAAGTGAAGTTTTTATGACTGTATTAAAAAAGGGCCTAACGGCCCTTTGCAAGTTAAATAATAAAGGAATCTAAAGGGAGTTTAGAACTTGTACTCTGCACCTACGTAGTAGTACGCACCGTTAAAACCAAATGGTGCAGAACGACGTGAGTAAGTGAAAACACCAGGGCTTGAAACAATTGTGTTGCCGCTAGCATCAACAATCGTACCCGAGCGTGAATTACCAATGGTGTTCTTATCTGGGTAAACATCAAATAAGTTATTTGCACCAATGTTAAATGATAGGTTTTCGTTAAAGAAGTAGTTAACTTTAACATCAGTTAAGATTTCAGCACCGTATGTTTGACGGCCACCATCTTCAACTGTGTATTCGCCGTAACGGTTTAGAGATAGGTTTACAGTCCAATCTTCTAAGCGGTAAAGCGCGCTTAAGTTAATGCGGTCTTCTGGTTGCCATTCTTCGATAATTGATGTTTCTTGGGCAGAAAACACATCTTCTACCGGAATAGCTTCAAGGCCACTGCCTGATGGCGTAAATAAATCAACCACATCAGTTTTAGTGAAATTAGCAGCAAAGGTGAAATCTAGCGTGCCGCCAAGGCCTTCTGTGTTCCATGTGGCAACTAAATCAACACCTTCTGTTTCTGTGTCTGCACCATTTAAGAAGAACTGACCCGCACCTGCGCCTGAGCTTTCAAGTGCAGCATCTAGCGTATCTGATAAACCTTTACCTAAACGGTTAGAAATAACGATACGGTCGTCTATATCAATCGAGTAGTAGTCAATAGTTAAATTGATATTTTCGGTAACGTTATACACAATACCTAAACTACGGTTTTGTGATTTCTCTTCTTTTAGCTTAGGAATACCAATTGATTGCGCTAAAGTACTGTCGTTTCTGAACGTACCTACTTGCTCAGCCACTAAGCTACCATCATCACCTACAACAAACTGAGTACTTACGTTATTAAAGTAAAGTTGTTGCATAGAAGGTGCTCTAAAACCTGTGCTTAATGCACCACGAAGAGACACATCTTCGGTCACAGACCAGTTACCCGCTAACTTAAAGTTAACTGTATCGCCAAAGCCTTTGTAGTTATCGTAACGTACCGCACCTGAAATAATTACATCATCGATAACATAGGTTTCTGCATCCATATAGAATGAGATCACATCGCGCGACTCATCAACAGATGATGCTGGGTCTGAACCACCAAAACCTTGCGTACCGCTTGCAGCGTCAACACTACCTACCCCGCCATTTAAGCCAGAATAGATGCTCACACCATCAACTGTATCGTAATCACGGTATGCGTATTCGCTACCTTCAAGAATACGGAACTCATCGGTACGAAGCTCAGCACCTAGTGCTAATGAGAAGTTATCGTAATCTTTGGTGTAATCAAGGTTTAGAGTTTGCAGTGATAATTCAAGGCCATATGCATACGCTGAACGTGGAATCGTGGCACGAATTTCATCAGCCGTTAAACCTTGCTCATAGCGAAGGTTGTTTGCATAAGAGCCGTTGATAGTGTCGCTTGTGGTGTAATCAATGCTGTTTTCACCGTAGGTGTACGATAAATCAATGCTTGAGTCATTATCGAACGATTTTTTATAACCAAAGTTATAAGACACGTCATCAATGACAGTATTAATTTTCGGTAAGAAACCCATAGGAATGGTTGCATCACCATCTTGTAATACAGGGTTACCATTAGCATTTGCGTTATGACGGAAAAACGCAGCTGATTCGTTTTCACGATTTGAATAAGTGATGAAGCCATATAGCTCACCACCAGCAAGCTCATAGCCAGTATTAACAGTTAGAGCAAATTGTTGTGAATCTGCATCACCAATTCTAAACGTATCACGAGGTGCTGTTAACTCACGAGGGTCACCTGCTAATAGCGTACCGTCATCAAGTTCAGTACAGCCGTAAAATTGACATGAGCCATGAAGACCTGCACGGTTTGTCGGCGCACGGTCACGGTAGTTGATTGTGGTATTTAAATAACCTTCATCACCTAAAGCAAAACCTTTGTTGAAATCAACAGTTACAGTTTCGCCATCGCCCTCTGAGTACTCACCGTAATTAATAGCCGCTTTACCGCCCTCTTCAGCGTCTTTTAATACGATATTAATAACACCTGCGATGGCATCTGAACCATATTGCGCAGCAGCACCATCACGTAATACTTCAATACGTTTGATTGCAGCAGCAGGAATAGCATTCATGTCGGTACCCGCCGTACCACGACCTACTGACGTATTAATGTGAATAAGGCTCGCTTGGTGGCGGCGTTTACCATTGATAAGAACTAAGGTTTGATCTGGCCCTAAGCCACGTAATGTTGCAGGGCGAAGTGCATCAGTACCATCACTGATAGACGAGCTTGAAAAGTTAAAAGACGGTGCAATAGCCTGAAGCATACGGCCAACTTCTGTTTGACCTGTATTCTCGAGTGCTTCAGCACTTAAAATATCAACCGGAACCGGTAAATCTTCAACCGAGCGTCCTGCTACACGGCTACCGACAACGGCAATTTTTTCGATGTTTTGTTCTGCTGATTGATCTTCTGCTAACGCTTGCGTATTGGCGGCAAGCAGTAATGGCACGACTGCAGCGCTGACCCCTGATACTTTGATCATGTTATTATCTATCCTATCTACTTGTTTGAGTTTTATACTCAGCAAGCCTTGTTGATCAACAACCGCATCGAGCTCAGTGCCTTCTAGCATCGCATTCAGTGCATCAAGTTTGGTGTAAAAACCAAACACTGATTGCGCTTGATATTGCTTTGCTAATTCGAAAGAAAAAATGACTGTTTGTTCGGTTTGCTTTGCAAATTCGATTAACGCCAAATCAGCTCGTTGCGCTTTGATGTCAAATTGCAGCATTTGTTTTTCAGCCGCTATTGCTACTTGGCCTGCTGTAAGGCCATAAATAACAAAAGAGGCAGGTAACAACGGCAATTGCTTACTGCGCAATTTAAACAAACAAGTGAGGAAGAAAAATCCGCTATGTAAATTTAACTTTTTTTTAATTAATTTTTTGTGACGAGAAAGTGGCGCACAATTAACATCATTAGATTGGCGTATTCTCATAGACAGAACTAACCTTTTGCAGCGATAGTTAAGCTAACACGATGTTCACCTAAACGTTGATGTTCTACACCTAAGTTGACCTGTAAAGAATCAAGCAAACCTTTAATGTCACCAGTTTTAAACACGCCAGCCACTTTTAAAGAGGCAAGTTCTGGATCATTTAATTCAAAACGTGTGGCGGTATAACGACTCACTTCTTGCAGAGCTTCGTCTAAAGACTCGCCATTAAAAATCAGCATTTCTTGTTGCCATGCCAAATCACGTTGTACGTCATCAACAGATAACTGCTTAATTGGTTCTGTTTTACTTTGTTTTATCAGTGCTTTCTCACCAGATACAACAACATTAGCGCGAAGTGCTTTAATATCTGCACTGTTATCTGAGGCATCTTTTAAACGATTAAAGTCGCTAGCATCAACCTGCGTACCAGGATCAGCAATCATCACCTTGCCCTCAGTCACCACTAGCTCTAGGTCTGAAGCGGTATTTCGCTGAACATTGAACACCGTACCAAGTGCAGTAAATGATTTATCACCAGCAATAACCGTAAACGGACGGCTCGGATCTTTGGCAACATTAAAGCGCCCTTCACCGCGGCTCAAAATCAACTGACGACGATCGCCTGTGTAAGCAACTTCAAGTTTAGTATTGGTATTGAGCTGCACAATAGTGCTGTCTGGTAACACAAATTCAGCTTGCTCACCCACTTTAGTGCGGTAAATTTTGCTAAATTTGGCGTAGTCATTTTCTTCACTTTGCCAATAGCTTGAATAGATAAGCATGATACAACCAAGCAACATCACCACTAAAAAGCTGGCTGCGGTTGACATACCAAATACAGCAGGTTGTTTTTGCGGTGCTTTATAAGGAAACAAACTACTTAACTCATTAAGCACACTCATTTCATCCCACAAGGTCGCAAGTTCAAACAGTGCCTCTTGATGAGCCATACTTTGATGAGCCCAGATATGTAATTGGCTTACTTCATCTTTAGATAAGCCACGATCAATTGCACTGATCCAATGACTCGCCTGCTCTTGAATCATGTCTTTTGATGAAAATGGATGAACATTACTCATTTGCTCACCTCTTTTGCAGTGAACTCTGTGGTAGGGGTAAATGCCTGGGGTTGTACATCGTGTGATTTCATTGCTCGGTGAACATGTAATAAGCCTTTGGCTATATGTTTTTCAACAGTACTCTCGCTGAGATCCATTTTAGCTGCAATTTCCTTTTGGCTTAAGCCATAGACTTTTTTTAAGATAAAACATTTTTTAACCTGAGGGCTTAATTCGTTAGTTACTCGGCAAAAAAACAAAAAACGTTCTTTAGAAGTCACTTCATCTTCAAGTGCCATTGAACGCATATGATGCTCAACCTGTTGTTGTTCATCTAAGGATTCTTTGTATTTATTGTCCCATTTAGCGATGTGATTCAGCGCTAAATGTTTAGCTGTTTTCAGCATGTAACTGTGAGTATATTCGATATTTTGCTTAAGATCAGCTTCATAACTTTTTATAAACGTTTCTTGTACAATATCTTCTACATCATCAGGGCTGACAATTCGCGATACAAAGCGCCTAAGCTTGCTCGATATCTCGGTAAAAGCGGTGATAACCCCAGTCTGTTCTGTCATCCTTAACTCACCTTTATTATATTTTTATTGCTTTAGGGTACGAGATTTCAGTTTAATTACAAGCCATTTGTTAAGTTTTTGTACCTTAAGTAAACAAAGATTTCATAAACTCATAAAAAACCTCTGTTTTGCGCGTCACTAGGCTGTTTTGTGGTTTTAAAAACCACACTGGTGCATCAGCATCAACTAGGCTATTAGGGAGTACTTCAATTAACCGCCCTTCGGCTAAATCGTCTTTAATTGCAATATAAGATTTAATCGCTATGCCATGACCTGCAATCGCAGCCTGTGTCATGTTATCTGAATTAGAGACAGTAAAACGCGTTCTCGCATTATAATTAATGACTTGTCCGCCTTCGCTAAATTTAAGCTGTCGCTGCCATGGCAAACACACCCAGTAATGGTCTTTAAGATCAGCCACCGACTTAGGTTGCCCATATTTTTCAATATAGCTCGGTGCTGCGCACAAAATACGTGAATTATTAACCAGCTTACGAGAAAGCAAGTTTGAATCTGCTAACTGACCAACTCGAATAGCCACATCTTGGGCATCATCCACAATATTCACAAATTGGTCTGTGATCATAAAATCGAGTTTTAAGTCGGGAAATTGCTGTTCAAAGTGGCCAAGCTCAGGCATCACAAATTTTGAAAATACCCAAGGCGGCATAGTGACTCGTAAAAGCCCTGTCACTGCTGAACCCCGTGCGCCAATTTGATGCTCTGCATCATACAAGGCCTCTAAAATGGCACCAGCACGTTGATAAAACAGCTCGCCTGCAGGCGATAAGCGTATTCGCCGACTATCACGAAACAACAATACAGTACTTAATGCTTTTTCTAACTTACTTAAGCGATGACTTACCGTAGCTGGTGAGGTCCCTGAGCTTTAGCGGCGGCAACTACACCTTGGTTTTCAACTATGGCAATAAAGGTTTCTAAATCACATAAACTGTACATGGCTTTCATTCAATATTTTCGAATTTAGGTTTCAGTTTTGTATTGTATATATAAATATTTAAAACTCTATACTTGCTACTAATTGTAAAAAATGATTGGAGCATGTATGTCTTTAAAAACCCAAATCGACGCCTTTGAAGTGCAAAAGAAAGCCAATGTCCCAGCTGATATCTTAAATTTGATGGATGTAACGACTGAAAAACTAATTGCTGAACAATTAAGTGAACATGCTTTAAAAGTCGGTGATAAGTTTCCAGCATTTGAATTACCCGACAGCAAGGGCAAACAAATCAGCTCGACTGAACTGCTAACTAAAGGCCCGCTTGTGCTGAGTTTTTACCGTGGTGGCTGGTGCCCATATTGTAATTTAGAGCTACGTGCACTTAACAATATGCAACAAGCATTTGCTGATCAAAATGCACAGTTAGTTGCTGTTTCGCCTCAGTTACCTGATGAATCACTATCTACCCAACAGCAAAACGAGCTAGCTTATATGGTGCTTTCTGATGTGTCTAACTCATTGGCTAAAAAGTGTGGTTTGGTATTCACTTTGGATGAACGCTTGATCCCTGTTTACGATCAACTTGGTTTAGATATTCCAAAAGTCAATGGTGACGAAAGCTACGAATTACCATTACCAGCAACCTACGTTATTGATAGCCAAGGGGTAATTCAATTTGCATTTGCTCATGAAGATTACACTCTAAGAGCAGAGCCTTTAGATGTACTTAACGCAGTTAAGGCACTAAATCATGTTTAAAAAAGTATTTTTTAGTCTAGTTTTATTGGTAACCCTAACATACTCGGGAGGCACAATGGCAGAGTCTCAACACCAAGCTAAACCAAAAGTAATTGTGTTTGATGTCAACGAAACCTTGCTTGATCTTGAACAAATGCAAACCTCAGTCGCTAAAGCGCTTGATGGCAATACCCAGCTATTGCCACTTTGGTTTTCGACAATGCTTCACCACTCTTTAGTAAGTACGGTATCGAATGATTATCATGACTTTGGTGAAATCGGTGTTGCAGCACTGATGATGGTGGCAAGTAATAATCAAATTTCGTTAACCAACGAGCAAGCAAAACAAGCGATTGTACCACCGCTTTTATCTTTACCTGCGCATAGGGATGTTAAACCAGCATTAGCGAAATTAAAGCAAGACTATAAACTAGTCAGCTTTACAAATTCGTCAAATAACGGTGTAGAAGCACAGTTTCAACATGCTGGCTTAACAGAATACTTTACTCACCGTTACAGTGTTGAAGATATTAAAGTGTATAAACCCGATCTGCGCGCTTACAAGTGGTTGCTTGAACAATTAAATGTAGCGCCTCACGAAGCCTTGATGGTTGCTGCTCACGGCTGGGATGTAGCAGGCGCTAAAGAAGCGGGTATGCAAACAGCGTTTATCGCAAAACCCGGTAAAGCGCTTTACCCACTGGCAAAGCAACCAGATTACATTGTTAAAAACCTAGAAGAGTTAGCTTCTTTACTAACGAAAAAGTAAAAAACGATTTAAACCCTTAAATTAACGCAAAGCGAAAATGCTTTGCGTTTTTTTGTGCCTAATAAAAAAGTAAACTACAGGGTGTACCTTTCTCTTTTTTGGGTATAAACTAAACGCTAATTGAAAATGCATAGTGACGTCTTTCATCCTGATAGACTACTTTTTATGTATACCTACTTAACAATTGGACTGTGGAGTAAACATGCGTCTGCCTTTCGCACCTGCCAAATTATCATTATCTGCGTTGTTATTAGTTTCTGCTCCTTTGCTACTGCAAGGTTGTTCTGAAGCGCCACAGCAACAACAGGGTCAAATGCACCCCGCTGCTGTCGCGACTATGACAATGGAGACTCACGATGCACCTTTTACTATTGAGCTGCCAGCTACACTGTCTGGTTCAAAAGAAGTTGAAGTTCGTGCCCGTGTCACCGGTATTCTTGAATCACGCAACTTTGAAGAAGGTCAGCGTGTAGAGCAAGGCCAATCACTGTTTACAATTGACCTTGAACCTTATCAACTTGCGGTTGACCGAGCGCAAGCAGCACTTGATGGTGCAAAAGCAGCGCTTGTTCAAGCTGATCGTGATGTTAAACGATTAGCTAAACTACGTGCCGAAAAGTCCGTTTCACAACGTGACTACGATAACGCTAGTTCAACCAATGATATTGCTAAAACTGATTTAGCCGCTGCAAAAGTTGCCTTAAAAGAAGCGCAGCTTAATCTTGAGTATGCGCAAGTAAAAGCCCCTGTCGCAGGAGTAATGGGACGTGAGTTTGTTTCTGAAGGAACCTATGTTTCTGGTCCAGATTTATTACTGACTCAAATGACTCAGTTTGATCCAATTCGAATTCGTTTTGGCTTATCTGAGCGTGAACAACTGCAAATGCGTCAAGATGTTAAAAATGGCTCACTGACGTTACCTGAGCAAGGCCATTGGAAAACACAAATTAAACTTCAAGATGGCTCGTTATACGGACAAACCGGTGAAGTTAACTTCTCTGATGTGCGTATTAATCCAAACACAGGTACCAGTGAGTTTCAGGCAATTATTCCTAACCCTGATTTTCAACTTCGCCCGGGCCAATTCGTTCGCGTTGAGTTAAGTGGTGCAGTACGCAAAAACGCTTTCATTGTTCCGCAACGTGCAGTGCTTGATAACGGCACCGGTAAGTTTGTTTATGTAGTAAGTAAAAACGAGCAAGGTATGGATGTCGCTTTACCTGCCCCTGTTACTGTCGGTGAATGGATCAAAAAACCAGAAAACGAGCAATACCAAAATTTTTGGTTAATTCGCAGTGGTTTAAAAGAAGGCGACCAAGTTATTGTTGATGGCATGGCACGTATTTTCTTCCCGGGTATGCCAGTCAATGTTGGCCAACCTGCCGCTAACCCTAGCCACGCAGAATAAGCACAGGGAGTCTTATGTTTTCTCGTTACTTTATAGACAGACCCATTTTTGCGTTTGTTATCTCTATTGTTATTGTGCTTGCGGGCCTTGCTGCAATGCGCAGCTTACCTGTGGCGCAATATCCTGAAATAGCACCACCGGTTGTACAAGTAACCGCAGCCTACCCGGGTGCATCTGCCGATGTGCTTGAGCAAACGGTAGCGACACCGATTGAAAATGCCATTACCGGTGTTGAAGGCATGATGTATATGTCATCAACATCAACCAGTGCAGGTTCAACCACCATCGAAGTTACTTTTGAAATTGGTACTGATGTTGACCAAGCAGCCGTTAACGTAAACAACCGTGTTAAGCAGGTTGAAGCGCGTTTACCTGAAGAAACACGCCGCCAAGGTGTGGTGGTTCAAAAAGGTTCTTCTAGCTTTTTACAAGTTCATGCCTTCTACTCACCAGATGGAACACGTTCAAGTTTATGGACATCAAACTATGTCACTATGAACGTGCTAGACCGTGTTAAACGTATTCCAGGCACTACCAGTGTACAAATTTTTGGTGCCAAAGATTACGCAATGCGTATTTGGCTGCGCCCTGATGTAATGAGCCAATTAGGTGTCACTGTTGAAGAAATTGCAGGGGCAATCCGTGTTCAAAACTCACAATACGCGGCAGGTAAAATTGGTGCTACACCTACTACGCAATCTCCACAAGAGCTGGTTTACAGTGTAACTGCACAAGGGCGTTTGTCTGAGCCTGAGCAGTTTGAAAATATCATTATTCGTTCAAACACAGACGGCAGTAGCTTACGCTTAAAAGACGTTGCCCGCGTTGAACTTGGCTCAAAAGATTATAACTTCAAAGGGACAATTAACGGTAAAGAAGCGGTACTGTTAGGTATCTTCTTGCAACCCGGAGCTAATGCCCTTGATGTTGCTGAAGAAGTAAACAGTGTTATTGAAGAAATGAAAAGCCAGTTCCCTACCGGCCTTGCTCATTTAACGTCATACGACACAACCCGCTTTGTTGAAGTATCAATCCGTGAAGTTGTAAAAACACTACTTGAAGCCATGGTATTGGTATTCTTAGTGGTGTATTTATTCTTACAAAATTGGCGTGCTACCCTAATACCTACCCTTGCAGTGCCAGTATCACTACTGGGCACATTTGCCGGCATGTATATGCTGGGTTACTCAATTAACTCACTCACCTTATTCGGTATGGTGCTGTCGATTGGTATTGTTGTTGATGATGCCATCGTGGTACTTGAAAACGTTGAGCGTACCATGCACGAAGAAGGGCTAGGTGCTAGAGAAGCCGCTGTTAAAGCGATGGGCGAAGTAAGCGGCCCGGTGGTGGCAATTGTTTTAGTACTTTGTTCAGTGTTTGTGCCAATTGCGTTTTTAGGTGGCTTAACCGGTGAGCTATTCCGCCAGTTCGCTATTACTATTTCGATTGCTGTAAGTTTATCGGGTGTTGTGGCATTAACGATGACGCCAGCGCTTTGTGTACTTATTTTAAAACAAGAACACAAGCAAACTGCCCGCTTCTTCTTATGGTTTAACGACATGTTTACCAAGATCACCGGCCGTTACGTTGGTGCTGTTGGATTTATGGTGCGCCGTGGTCTGTTAGGGCTGATCTTAATGACAGGTATGATTGCCGCAACGATTGGCCTTTGGCAAAACACCCCAGGTTCGCTTGTGCCAGATGAAGACCAAGGTTATTACATCTCTGCAATCTTCTTACCTGACGGTTCATCACTTGAACGCACAGAGCAAGTCACGCAGCAAGTTGTTGAGGCCGTGCAATCAAACCCAGCGAACGAAAACGTGGTAGCGTTTACCGGTTTTGACTTTATTGGCGGTGGTTACAAAAACAGCGCTGCAACCTTATTCGTGACACAAAAACATTGGGATGAGCGTGAAGTTGATACCAAGGCACTGGTGCAAGAGCTCTTCATGAAAACAGCAGGTATTAAAGAGGCGCTCGTTCTTGCCTTTAATCCTCCGGCTATTTTTGGTTTAGGTAACACAGGTGGTTTTGAGTTTTACATTCAAAACAAAGGTGATAGCGACCCAGACAAACTTCAACATGCAATGAAGTTGATGACAGCTGAAGCACAAAAGAGCCCTATCATCAGTGGTCTGCAAACACTTTGGCGCCCTGATGCCCCACAGCTACGTGTTGATGTTGACCGTGAACAAGCCCGTGCCATGGGTGTAGAAATTGATGATGCGTTCACTGCACTTGCCGGTAACTTAGGGACTTATTATGTTAACGACTTCAATAAATTTGGTCGCGCATGGCAAGTACTAATGTCTGCAGACGCTGAATTCAGAATGAAGCCTGATGACATTGGTCGTATCTATGTTAAAAACAACCAAGGTACTATGGTGCCGCTTTCAGCCTTTACCACTATCGAGTATAGCCGTGGCCCTGAAAACCTAAATCGTTATAACAACTTACCAGCGGTTAAACTGATGGGTAATGCAGCGCCTGGTTACAGCTCAGGTCAAGCTATTGCTGAAGTTGAGCGTATTGCACAAGCAGTATTGCCACCTAATATGACCTACGAATGGACAGGCTCTGCATTCCAAGAGAAACGCAGTTCAGGCACCACAGGAATTGCCTTAGGCCTTGCTGTGATCATGGTATTTTTGATTCTAGCAGCGCTATATGAGCGTTGGTCATTACCACTGTCTGTGATGCTTGCTTTGCCATTTGGTACCTTTGGTGCGCTTATAGCGGTTTGGGTTGTGGGCATGACAAACGATGTGTACTTCCAAATTGGCCTGGTAACACTACTTGGTCTTGCCAGTAAGAACGCGATTCTTATTGTTGAATACGCCTTGATGAAACATCAACAAGGCTGGAGCGCAAGTACGGCTGCACTTGAGGCTGCACGTTTACGTTTTCGACCTATCATTATGACTTCGCTTGCATTCATTTTAGGCGTAGTACCTTTAGTACTTAGCTCTGGCGCAGGTGCAGGTGCCCGTCACAGTGTTGGTACAGGTGTAATGGGCGGTATGATGGCAGCGACATTCCTTGCAGTATTCTTTGTGCCGCTGTTCTTTTATTGGTTAACGGCACGTAAGTTAACTGAAAAACGTTCAAGACAAGAGCTTGCTGATGAGATAGCAGAACATCATCAACAAGAACATGTCAAAACCCAAGAGGGTAACCTGTAAAAAATGAAGGGCAAACAATGAGTTTGCCCTTTTTTTTGATTATTTGATTACTAGCAATTTACTGCTTCGAACGCTAGTATTAAGGAAAGATGTGTGGAGTACAGCATGAATAATCAAAAATTAGCCGAATTTGAACAGTATTTTCAAATCAACGAGAGCAACCGTGTCAATTTATATGCGGTTGAACCAAGTGCTGTGCCAAAAACCAATGCTGAACTTGAAGCGGATATCCCTGCCCTATTTAAACTTGCCAACGAAGTAAACGAACTTGAGCAAACAAGCTTACGACCACTTCGTAATCTAGGTGATGTTGCACAAGAACTGGCGGCCTTTTTACAGGCGCAATCTCGTAAAATTGATTTAATCATGAGTCACATCTTAGCCTCAGAGCAGCCTGACGATAACGCAAACTATTGCGATAGTTATGGCGGTGGCGGTGTAAAACTTACCTCCGCTGACGTGTATGAATTAGGGCAAACATTTCGCACTAAGTTATTCTTACAACACGAAGCATCAGCTATTTATTGCTATACCGAATTAGTGGCCATTGAAAAATGCGATGATGATAAATACCAATACACATTATTGTTTACTGCCATTCGCGATGCTGACCAAGATTTAGTCGTAAGAGCAGCCCTGCACGCACAAACACGCCAACTTAAAAAACGTCAGCAAGAAAACAATCAGCAAGACAAATAAAAATCACGCTGGATCGCGCACAAAAAGCTGACATCTATGGCTAAAATGCTAAACTAGCCCCACCTTAGTTTGTTTAATACCTTCATGAAATTTAGACTTTTACCTGAATGGGCTGAGCAAGATGCCGTTATGCTTACTTGGCCTCATCAAGACACAGATTGGGCAGCAAATTTAACCGCTGTTGAGCCTGTGTATGTAGCACTTTGCCAAGCAATAAGCCAACAACAAGATGTTGTGATTGTAGCTCATGATAATGCTCTCAAAGCACATATTGCAGCTTTACTTGCAAATGCAGAGGTTGATGCTAATCGCATTCACTTTGTGGTGACACCCTGTAACGATACCTGGGCACGTGACCATGGCCCATTGACCTGTGCGAATATTGATGACGCAACAGAATTGAAAGTAATGGATTTTACTTTTAATGGGTGGGGCAATAAGTTTGCAAGTGATCTTGATAACCAAATTAATCAAGTACTTGTAAAACAAGTCGCTAGCCCTAAAAATGGTTATCAGCAAAGTGATCTGGTTCTTGAAGGCGGTGGCGTCGAGATCAATGAACACGGCGTGTTACTCACAACCAGCGAGTGCTTATTAAACCCAAATCGTAACCCAGAACTCACAAAAGCAGATATAGAACAGACGCTGGTTGAGCAGCTAGGTGCTACGTCGTTTCTTTGGGTTGATCATGGTTACCTTGCAGGTGATGATACCGACAGCCATATTGATACGCTGGTACGTTTTGCCCCAAACAACACGCTTGTTTATGTACAGTGTGATGATAAAAATGATGAGCACTTTACAGCCCTTGATGCAATGGAAAAACAACTGCAATCATTTAAAACAGCAGAGGGTGAAAACTACACGCTGATTGCCTTACCTTGGCCAAAAGCAGTGTTCGATGAAGATGGTGACAGATTACCTGCCACATACGCTAATTATTTAATTATCAATAAAACCGTTTTAGTACCAATTTATGGTGATGAAAACAATCAACTGGCGCTTGGTCAGGTTGCCAAAGCATACCCAGATCACACTGTAGTAGGTATTAATTGTGTGCCAATTATTCACCAATTTGGCAGCTTACACTGTATTACAATGCAATTACCGCGCGGCTTTTTAGCAGGAACAAACAATGACTAAACCAACGCATTTAAAGGTTGCTCTTGTTCAGCAATCAAACACCGATAATGCTCAAGACAATATGGCAAAATCAATTGCTGGTATTCGTGATGCAGCAAGCCAAGGCGCTAAGCTTATTGTTCTTCAAGAGCTACACCGCAGTTTATACTTTTGCCAAACCGAAGATGTAGACGTTTTTGATTTAGCAGAAACAATGCCTATCCAAGCACAGACACCTTAGGCGCACTTGCCAAAGAACTTAATGTGGTGATCGTGTCATCATTATTCGAAAAGCGCGCTACAGGACTTTATCACAATACTGCTGTGGTACTTGAAACTGACGGGAGCATTGCCGGTAAATACCGTAAAATGCATATTCCTGATGACCCAGGCTTTTACGAGAAGTTTTATTTTACACCAGGTGATTTAGGTTTTGAGCCTATTCAAACCTCTGTCGGTAAACTTGGTGTATTAGTGTGTTGGGATCAATGGTTCCCTGAGGCTGCACGCTTAATGGCAATGGCTGGTGCTGAAATTTTAATTTACCCAACAGCCATTGGTTGGGACCCGCGTGATGAAAAAGACGAGCAAACACGTCAAAAAGACGCTTGGGTTATTTCCCAACGCGCTCATGCAGTTGCCAACGGCGTGCCGGTGATCAGCTGTAACCGTGTTGGCCACGAAAGTGATCCAAGCGGTCAAAGTGAAGGTATTCAGTTCTGGGGGAACTCGTTTATCGCGGGCCCTCAAGGTGAAATCTTAGCCGAAGCGAACAACAGCGATGAGCAATTATTAGTTGTTGAATTAGACCAAGCACGTAGTGAAAACATACGTCGAATTTGGCCTTACCTTCGTGATCGTCGTATCGATCACTATCAGGACTTAACCAAGATTTATCGAGACTAAGCAGTAAAAAAACAGTTTAAAGGAGTAGTAAATGGCGTTTGCGCAATGGGCAGCATTGCCTTGGGTAAAATCTGAAAAAGATAAAATTCAATGGGGACAACTTACCGGTAGCGGGCTTAGCATCGCTATCGCAGAAGGTGTAAAACAACACAACGAGCTGGTTGTGATTGTCACCCCAGATACGCCAAGCGCCCTACGCCTTGAAACTGAACTCGAATTTCTGTTGCCTGAAAACCCAGTCATGGTCTTTCCTGACTGGGAAACACTCCCATACAATCATTTTTCGCCCCATCAAGATATTATTTCTGCGCGCTTAGCCACCTTAAATACCTTAAAAAAAGAACAACAAAGTGTATTAATCGTGCCAGTGTCGACCTTGATGCTGCGCACTGCCCCTGCTTCGTTTATTTATGGTTCAACCCTTAACTTTAAAGTGGGCGATACCCTAGATACCCACACACTACGTGAAAACTTAGAACAAGCGGGCTATTTACATGTACAACAAGTGATGGAGCATGGTGAATACGCGATTCGCGGCTCTATCGTTGACTTATACCCTATGGGTAGCCCGCACCCATTCCGTTTAGACTTTTTTGATGATGAGCTCGACAGCATTCGTTTATTTGATGTTGAAAGCCAACGTTCAGATGAAAAGGTCGACAAAATTGAGTTACTGCCAGCTCACGAATTCCCAACTAACGACGCTGACATTGAGCGTTTTCGTATCAACTATCGTGAACAATTTGGCGCAAGCTCTGAGCAAGACTCAATTTATATGCAGGTGACTAAAGGAACCTGGCCTGCGGGTATCGAATATTACATGCCACTGTTTTTTGATGAATTGGCAACTATCTTCGATTACCTACCAAGTAATACAACCTTTATGCATTTTGGCGATATTGAGCATGCTGCTGATCAGTTTTGGCATGATGTGAATGTACGCTATGAAAACCGCCGTGTTGATCCGCTCAGACCTTTACTTGAACCTGTAAAACTGTATCAAAACGTTAATGAACTATTTGGTGAGTTTGGTAAATACGCGCGTATTCGCTTATCACAAGCCAAGCTAGGTACCAAAGCGGGTCATACCAACCTTGCTAGTAAAGAGCTGCCAAATGTTCGAATTGATCATAAGTTACATGAACCGTATCAAGGTTTAATAAACTACGTTACTAGCGAGAAAAAACAAGAAGGTCGCGTGCTGCTCTCGGTTGAATCAGATGGCCGCCGCGAATCATTACTCACTTTATTAAAGCCAAGTGGTTTAAAGCTTAAAGAATTTGAATCGTTTAGCGATTTTACCAATAGTTCGAGTGATGTTGGCCTAATCGTTTCGCCACTTGAGCAAAGTGTGGTGCTAGACGGTAAGCCGCGTTTAACTATCATCACAGAGCAAGAGTTATTAGGCATTAAGGTTTCGCAGCGTCGACGCCGTAAACATAAATACGAAGCCAGCCAAGATGCGCTTATTCGTAACCTTGCTGAGCTACGCGAAGGCCAACCAATTGTGCACCTTGATCACGGTGTAGGCCGCTACCAAGGCCTTGAAACCATTGATGCAGCCGGTGTGATCACTGAATTTGTTACGATTATTTACGCTAATGAGGCAAAACTATACGTGCCCGTTTCTGCGTTACATATGCTGAGCCGCTACTCAGGTGGTGAAGAAGCCTCTGCCCCGCTCCATAAATTGGGCTCCGATGCGTGGGAAAAAGCAAAAAAACGTGCCGCTGAAAAAGTCCGTGATGTGGCAGCTGAGCTATTAGATATTTACGCTAAACGCCAAGCAAAGCCTGGCAATAAATTTAAGCTTGATGGCAGTGCTTATCGTCAATTTAGCGACAGCTTCCCATTTGAAGAAACTGACGATCAACGCAACGCCATTGAGTCTGTGCTCGGTGATATGCAAAGTAAGCAAGCGATGGACCGTTTAGTATGTGGTGACGTTGGCTTTGGTAAAACCGAAGTGGCAATGCGCGCAGCCTTTGTGGCAGTGAATGATAACAAGCAAGTTGCGGTACTTGTACCAACCACACTGCTTGCACAGCAGCATTATGAAAACTTTAAAGACCGCTTTGCCGATTTACCAATTGAGGTTGGCGTTTTATCGCGTTTTAACTCAACCAAAGAGCAAAAAGACACCCTAGATAAAATGGCTGAGGGTAAATTAGATATCGTGATTGGTACTCACAAGCTTATTCAACAAGATATTCAATTTAAAGATTTGGGCTTATTGATTGTTGACGAAGAGCACCGTTTTGGGGTGCGTCAAAAAGAAAAAATCAAAGCATTACGTGCCGATGTCGATATTTTAACGCTCACAGCGACCCCTATCCCACGTACATTAAACATGGCAATGAGCGGTATGCGTGACTTATCAATCATAGCCACACCGCCTGCGAAACGTTTAGCGGTTAAAACCTTTGTTAGACAAAGAGATGCTGAACTTATTCGTGAAGCAATTCTGCGTGAGATTAAACGCGGTGGCCAGGTGTATTTCTTACATAATAATGTTGAAACCATAGACCGAGTTGCTGAAGAAATTAGCGAATGGGTACCTGAAGCCAGCGTAACAACGGCACATGGTCAAATGCGAGAGCGCGAGCTTGAGCAAATTATGAGTGATTTTTATCACCAAAAATATAACGTGATTGTGTGTACCACCATCATCGAAACCGGTATCGATGTACCCACTGCTAACACCATAATTATGGATAGAGCCGATAAGCTGGGTCTGGCACAGCTGCATCAGTTGCGTGGTCGTGTTGGAAGAAGCCATCACCAAGCGTATGCCTACCTACTGACTGGTAACCCTAAATCACTCAGTAAAGATGCGGTTAAACGCCTTGAAGCGATTGAATCACTGGAAGACTTGGGTGCAGGTTTTGCGCTCGCAACCCATGACTTAGAAATTCGTGGTGCCGGTGAGCTGCTTGGTGATGATCAATCAGGTCAAATGCAAACCATTGGCTTTAGTTTGTATATGGAAATGCTTGAGCAAGCGGTTAACTCCCTCAAAGAAGGTAAAGAGCCAACCCTTGAGAACCTACTCGGTCAACAAACTGAAGTTGACTTAAAGCTGCCAGCGTTATTACCTGATGATTATATTCATGATGTAAACGTACGTTTAGGAATCTATAAACGCATTGCAAGCTGTGCTAACCTCAATGATATGGACGAGTTACAGGTAGAGCTGATTGACCGTTTTGGTCTATTACCTGACGCCACGAAAAACTTATTCAGCTTGCAGCAATTAAAACTGCAAGCAAGTAATATTGGCATTAAGAAGATTGAAGCAAACCCGAAAGGCGGTTATTTTGAGTTTAGCCAGCATACAAAGGTTAACCCTAGCTTCATTATAGGTTTGATACAAAGTGCACCGCAGGTGTATAAAATGGATGGCGCAAACAAACTGCGCTTTGCAATTAGCGAAGCCAACGCTCGCGAACGCTTAAAAATGGTCACTGCAATGATTGCAGATTTCGAAAAAAAGGTTAGCCATTAATGTTGTTTAGAAATAGTTTACTACTGCTTTGTTGCTTATATACAAGCTCGTCATTTGCAGCACGTTGGTTCGAAATAGAAGTTCTTATTTATAAACAGCGCCCAGCCCCTTATTTACAGGAAGATTTCAGTTTAAAACACGATGAGATCAAGGCTAAGCGGAGCAAAGACTTATTATCTCCAGCTTACTCTGCACAAGCTAAACAGGCTTGTATTGAGGGTGATAGCCGCTTTCGCTCAAATTCGTTTACCGATTCTTTAGTGAATAGCAACCCTCACTCTAATGTATGTGACGACAGTGTTGATTTTTTAGCAAGCTATAATCAACTGCCTGTTACACCCGTTGTTGAGCCCCGTGAAGACACTGACGACATTTACTTAATGGCGCCAGAACAATTACAATTTGTTGAGCAAAAAAATCAGCTTGATAGAAAAGGCTTAACCCCTATTTTGCACACTGGGTGGCGTTTTCCTGAAATGAGTGAAAGAAACGCACCCAGTATCCGTTTATTTTCCGGTGAACACTTAGCAAAACACTCAACCCCAGTAGAGAATGAAAATAACGACTTTATAAGCCTAGTGATCTACTGAGCGCTATATTCCCGACCAGCTGCAAAATGTGCCAAAGTGGGAATTTGATGGTTTAATGAAAATTTATGTTCGTCACTACCTATTTATAAACGCAGATTTTGATATTAGTCAGCGCCTAGAAAACGGTGATTACGAAAAAGCACGTTTTTCACAATTTAAACGTGTGATAAGTAACGAGATACATTATTTTGATCACCCACGTATGGGTATGATCGTGCAAATAAGACGCTACAACCATTAATGGATACAATTATGAAAAAATATATGGCAATTGCAGCAGCGGCTGCAACACTTACTTTAGCGGGTTGCTCAAAAGTAAATTTAGAGAACTACGAAAAAATTAAAATTGGCATGGATAAAACTGAGGTTGAAGCTATCTTAGGTTCAGCAGATAAGTGTGAAGAAAAGGCATTACACACTAACTGTATTTGGGGTAACAAAGATAAAAATATCGAAATTACCCTAGTATCAGACAAAGTGTCGCTTTACAGCAAAACAGGTTTAGACGCTAAATAAACCCAATTGGGTGGCCAAGGCCACCCTTTCATCTTTCATCTTTCATCTTTCATCTTTCATCTTTCATCTTTCATCTTTCAGAATGTCAGTTTGTGAGTAAATACGCTCAATATTAACAATTTTGCTGCGATTTAGCGTAATCTTGTAACGCTGATACAAAATTTCACCTTCGCTTTGTGTAAATACTAGTACCACATTTAACTGATAACGCCTCTCTACGGCTTTCTTAGAGATTTTATTACTATCAAGATGATAGAGCTTACCTTCCCCCCGCTTTAAGTAGCGAGCAAACGGTGCCAAGCTAAATTGCATGGTTTGTTGCAAGGTATCGTAGCCTGGTAAAAACTCTTTCGCGTTAACTTGTGTTTCGCTTGCAAAATGCAGCCACTGAGCAGCCTGTTTATTTTGATGTCGGCGCTTTGAAAAAATTCTTCTTACCGCTTTAGGCAGGCGTTTAAAACTGGTGTATTCAAGCCAAATGTATTGGCTGGCAATTTTGTCTTTGGTTATGCTGTTTTTAAACTGAAACCGCCATTTTGGTCGCCCTCTTACGATAGCTCGCCAGATCACCCGTGTGATGTCTTCTTTAAATATTTCACGAAGACCATAAATAACACCCAAGATCAAAATCAACGTCGCTGTTACTTCGGTAAAGTTTGAGCGAGCATTTAACACAACCAACATCACAAAGGCCATGATCACTGCGGTCACTGTACCCTTAACCATGCGCTTTAAATAACTGTTTAAATGCCGTGTAGTGCGATTAAGTACCACCCCATGCTCAATTAAACGTTGTAACAGGCGCATTTTATTAGTGATACGGTTGGCATCTTCGAGTGTTGATTGCGAATTATATTCTTGCTCATCACGATAACTGTTTTCAACTTTGCAGAACTCTAATAAATCACTGCGCTCTTTTGCAAAATCACTACTGCGCGACCCTTCATCCAATAGTTTCAAAAATGACTGCTCTACATGCCAACTTAAGTAGTTATCGGCGTTTTTATAAAATGGCAGCAGCTTTTCATCATCTGGGGTATAGCGTCTTAGCTTTTTCAACAAGCCTTTGGTTTGCTGGCACAACTCAATGGCTGCAGGGTAAAACTCATCGGCTTCTTGGTGTTTTAGGGTGTCTTTGATATCTGCATTCAGCGCGAGTCGAACTTGATAACAATATAAGTTTAAGTTTTGCCGATAATCTTGCTGTTCACCTTTGTTTTTACTAACAAAGCGGCTTCTTACTAAGGGTAAGTGAATGTTGTTAGCGTTATACGCAAGGTGCGATTTAAAATTGTTGTTAAAGAATGATTCTTCGCTCAGTGTTTGTGGATTTACACTCATTTCATTCGGAATGGAGAAATACAGGTCGAGTCGTTGCTCTGTGCGTGGTTTAAGCTCAGGCTCAATAATGAAGGATAAGTTTTCGTCTTGTTTAAGCAATATCACCTCGTTTTTTAATAATGCTCCCTTAGTTTACGCGTTGATAGGCTTTCAGACAATAAAAAAGGCCCAGTAAAAACGGGGCCTTAGTAATCATTTCAAACTAGATTAGAACTTAACGTTAATACCAGCGTGGAAACGACGACCTAGTACATCATATGTGTACGGGTCAGTGTTTGAGTCATTGTTACCAGTGTAATATGGTGGTTGTTTATCAAATAAGTTATTTACACCTGCAGAAAGTGTAATTGAGTCATTGATAAGGTATGAACCACTGATATCATGGTAAATAACCGTTGGTGTTGTAGGCGCATAACATGAATCTTCATCACCGATACATGCAAAACTATCCATACCAGCAATATAACGAGCTTGGTACTGAGCATCCCAGTTATCACCAGCAACATTAATTGTTAGGTTTGATTTAAGATCTGCATAACCACCAGAGCCTGACGTAATAACCCCTGCGTAGTCAACAGGTTCACCAGTAACTTGAACAACATACTCGTCTAAGTAAGTTGTATCTAAGCCCGCTTTCCAGTTAAAGCCGCCAGCAGCTTCAAATGAGTAAGAAAGATTTAAATCGATACCAGATGTTTTTTCAGAACCAATGTTTTGTAGCTGGTTATTGAAAATGATACGACCCGTTGAATCGATTGATACATTTGCCGAGTTACATAACGCAGAACCATTATTTGCATCTGTCTTCAAACACTGATCAACAATGTATTGGTTATCTACTGTCGCAATCGCATTTTCAATTTCGATATCGTAGTAATCTAGCGTCATGCTGAAGCCTTCAAACCACTCAGGCTCATAGACGATACCAGCAGTTAAAGTATCAGCTTCTTCAGGTGTTAAAGATGAGTTACCACCTACAGTAACTTCTGCTTGGTCTTGCGCACCAGGGTACTCAACTTGTTCGAATGAAGGTGAATTACCAGAATAAAGCTCTGAAACAGTTGGTGCACGGAATGCTGTTGATACAACACTACGTAGCATTAACTCATCGTTTACTTTCCAAGTTAAACCAAGTTTCCAAGTCTCATCTGAACCAAATGTGCTGTAATCAAATGCACGGATAGCAGCGCTTAATTCTACATTTTGTGCAAGTGGCGCATCTGCAAGAAGTGGTAATGCAAATTCAACATATGCTTCGTTTACATCAAAACCACCTGATGTTGGCTCAACCATCGGATCATTAGCTAGGCCTTGAGCAGTTAAAGAATCAGGCGTGTACCAAGCTTTTTCTTGACGACGCTCAACACCTGCTGCGAATGCTGCATAACCTGCTGGTAATTCAAATAACTCACCTGATACAGAAGCCGCTAGGATAAATAGTTGACTACCACCATTATTTACTTCAGTGTAAACGTTTCTACGGAAACCTTCAGAAGTCCAAGCATTTTGATCTAGTGGGTTAAATGTGCCCACAACTTGACCTTCATCATTCGTGTACATAATGCTATCAGTTAATGAACCAATATTGTGAAGGTTGCTCAATTTATCTACTGAATCATTACGACCAAAGTTAGCAGATACATCCCATGAATAGTCACCAATGAAACCATCAGCACCAATTACAGCACGAACAGTATCTACAGATTGCTCAAAATAACGTGCGCCAGTGTCTGACATACGACGACCGTAGAAAATTTTATCGCCATACGCGTAATTAGCTGTTTCAGTGATGTAGTTACCATCTGCATCACGGTCAGCAATACCATCGCCATCACGGTCAACTTTACTGTTATATGTTTGACCTAATAGTGAGTCACCCATTGATTCATCATAAGTAAAACCAAACCAAATTGGTTGAGCAGCCATTTGTTGCTCAGACCAACGCTTAGTATAAGTGAACTCAGTGAATAAACGCGTCTCGTCGCTTAGTTCATAAGTAGCAAGACCTGTTAAGTTTAAGCGCTCCATTGGCGTGTAAAGGTAGCTATCAGGTGCAAAGTTGTAACGATCAGCATCAGTAAATGGGTGTAAACCACCAAGACCGCTCAAACCACTATCTTGGTGGGCTAGGCCAGAAGTAATTGGATTACCATCTGCATCTACAGACTCACCCGCTTTATTTACATCACCAATTGTACCGTCTTGCCAAATGTGACCACCTTCAGCATAAACAGAACCGCCGTTACAGTTTAAACCATTAGCGCCTTCAGAGATTGGGCAATCAGAAAAGTCACGGTCAGATTGTTTTGCTTTGCCACGATCGGTGTATTGCATACCGATAACAATGTTACCTTTATCAAAAGACGAACCAACTGTGAAGTCGAATGAATTCTCTGTTGCATCACCTTCACCAGTGATTGCAGAGTTAACATTCATGTCAAGACCTTCAAAATCGTCTTTTAAGATGATGTTAACAACACCAGCTACCGCATCAGTACCGTAAACAGCAGAAGCACCGTCTTTAAGTACCTCAACAGATTTGATCATAGAAACAGGAATTGTATTTAAGTCAACAGTAGATGCCGCACCTGTACCAGATGCAATCATACGACGACCATTTACTAAAACTAATGTGCGGCTAGCACCTAAACCACGTAAATCAATACGTGCGTTACCACCAGAACCATTATTTACGCCTGGGTTAGTCATCGCGCCGCCTGTTGCGGTCATTTTTTGTAATACGCTATCGATGCTTGTTGCACCCATTGCTTTGATGTCATCTGCACCAATTAATGTTACAGGGCTTGCGTTTTCCATATCAGAACGCTTAATGCGAGAACCCGTAACTTGAATTTTTTCAATAGACTCTGCTGCATCATCAGCAGCTAAAACTTGCATGCTTGAGAACATTGGGATTGCTGAAACAACAGCTAAACCAAGAATTGATTTTTTCATGTGAAAACCCTACTTGTTGGAAATTTACCTTTAGTTAGGTAGCGCTCGTTATTATTAGAATCACGAGTCAGCGGAGGGCAACTTAGGCGCAGTTAACTGAACGAAAACTGAATGAAAGATCAAATAAAGAACAACCCAAAAATGGCGTACCAACTTTAGGTAATAAGGTTTCACAATGTATCAATGTTAATAGAAAAAAACACCTACACATCAACAATATAACATTATTAAGTAGCAAAAAAAACACGATTGAAATCAATTACACGCACTTTGTAATCAAGTGTAACCAGAGCCTAATTAATGCTACAAATGAAATTTTTACAAGTTGATCACACAACGTTATAAAAACCGTAAAAGCTTGGTAAGACTGCTAACCATAGTTATTCACTTAAATTAACTAAATAGACAAAGTTAGTCTGTTAAACAGTGTATTAGAGGATGATTTTTTGTTTTTGTTCCGTCAGTTTGTAATACCGTATAAAAATACGACTAATAAAGAACATCAAGTAAAAAAAGGTGAAGCAGAAATTGCGCTAATCACAGCTTTTAGATAATTAAAAACTGCGATCAACAATAATGAAGGAAGATGTTATCGAGTTTGCAGTGAATCGAAATAATAAAGCAAGGTTTGAGGTTGATTATCGCCAGAAGTATAAGTGAGCATCATTTTCCAAGTCATAACAGGTTCAGAGCATGCGCCAACCATAGTATCAGCAACCCAAACTTGCCCTGTCTGTTTAAACTGCAGTGGAATAAAACCCATATACATGGTGACACCTTCAAGTTTTGCTGAAAGGTTTTTAGCCTCCTTTGGTAACTTTAGGTTAATCGTAAACGGTGTTTCTGGACTGATATCTGGGTTACTTAGCCAAACTTCTACATTATTAGGGTAATTGCAATGACTATTATTCTGACAACTTGTACTTGTGCTGCCCTTATCTTTACTTTGGCTATCACATGCAGCTAAAAAAAGACTAAAAAGGAACACGGGAAATAAGCTTATTCGCACTCTATTTGCCTGTATAAAATAAAGTCAGATACTAATTAGAATGCCCAAAAAAGACAACAGGCACCTAATAATAAGTCAATAAAAATACAATCTCTGACAAAAAATAACCAACAAAGCGCTAAAATTTGATTGATGTCATAATTTTATGCAATTGACCTATCTTTTTAAGGTCAAAAATTTTATCATTTCCATCGCAAAAATAAGGGTTTCTCGAGTTTGTTTTCTGAAGCTAGCACCGCTAAGTTGGCTTTAGGTAACATGCTTGTGAAGTAATAGTAGGCCCCACTTTGAATAAAAGTGGGTAATTCATTTCTAAAACGCATTTATTGCAGCGGAAGCCAGAAAATGAGCCAAACAGTAGCATCACAAACTGAGTACAATTATAAAGTTGTACGCCAATTCGCTATTATGACAGTGATTTGGGGCATCGTTGGCATGAGTGTTGGGGTTCTGATTGCTGCCCAATTAGCTTGGCCAGCACTTAACTTTGATACACCATGGTTAACTTACTCTCGACTACGTCCGTTACACACGAACGCAGTAATTTTCGCATTTGGTACAAGTGCACTTTTTGCGACGTCTTATTACGTCGTACAACGTACATGTCAAACGCGCCTTTTCTCAGATAAATTAGCAGCCTTCACCTTCTGGGGTTGGCAACTTGTTATCGTACTAGCAGCGATTACCTTACCATTGGGTATCACAAGCTCAAAAGAATACGCAGAACTTGAATGGCCAATCGATATTCTTATCGCCGTTGTTTGGGTAACTTACGCAGTGGTATTCTTTGGTACGTTAATCAAGCGTAAAGTATCGCACATCTATGTTGCGAACTGGTTCTATGCTGGTTTCATCATTACTGTTGCCGTTTTACACATCGTAAACAGCATGGCAATTCCAGTTTCACTTACTAAATCATACTCTATCTACGCAGGTGCTGTAGATGCAATGGTTCAGTGGTGGTACGGTCACAACGCTGTTGGTTTCTTATTAACTGCTGGTTTCTTAGGTATGATGTACTATTTCGTACCAAAACAAGCAGGCCGCCCTGTTTATTCTTACCGTTTATCGGTTGTTCACTTCTGGGCTCTTGTTTCTTTATACATCTGGGCAGGTCCTCACCACCTACATTACACTGCGCTTCCAGACTGGACGCAAAGCTTAGGTATGGTTATGTCAGTTATCCTATTCGTTCCATCTTGGGGTGGTATGATCAACGGTATCATGACGTTATCAGGTGCATGGCATAAACTACGTACTGACCCAGTACTTCGTTTCTTAGTTGTTTCTCTATCTTTCTACGGTATGTCTACGTTCGAAGGCCCGATGATGGCTATTAAGTCAGTTAACGCGCTTTCTCACTACACTGACTGGACTGTAGGTCACGTACACTCAGGTGCACTAGGTTGGGTTGCAATGATTTCTATCGGTGCTATCTATCACCTAATCCCTGCACTATTCTCACAAGGCCGTATGTACAGTGTTAAACTAGTTAACACGCACTTCTGGTTACACACTGTGGGTGTTGTTCTATACATCGTAGCAATGTGGATCTCTGGTGTAATGCAAGGTCTAATGTGGCGTGCAGTAAACTCAGACGGTACGTTAATGTACAGCTTTGTACAGTCATTAGAAGCTTCGTATCCGTTCTATATCATGCGTTTCCTAGGCGGTGTATTCATCGTAACAGGTATGCTAATTATGGCTTACAACGTTTATCGTACTATTGCTGCGAAGAAAGATTCGCTTCAACTAGACGCTGACGCACAATTGGCATAATGGAGTAGCACGATGAGCAATAATAATTCACAAAACAAACACGAAATAGTCGAAAAGAACGTTGGTTTAATGGCTATCTTGACTGTCTTTGCAATCAGCTTTGGTGCATTAGTTGAGATTACTCCACTAATGTTCCAAGACGATACGACTAAACCTGTTGATGGCTTACGCCCTCTTACAGCGTTAGAAATGGAAGGCCGTGATATCTACGTGCGTGAAGGTTGTTACAACTGTCACTCACAAATGATTCGTCCTTTCCGTGACGAGGTTGAGCGTTACGGTCACTACTCTGTAGCTGGTGAGTCAGTATGGGATCACCCATTCCAATGGGGTTCTAAGCGTACTGGTCCTGACTTAGCGCGTGTTGGTGAGCGTTACTCAGACGATTGGCACCATGCTCACTTAATGGATCCACGTGCAGTGGTTCCTGAGTCAAACATGCCAGCGTTTCCTTGGTTAGACGAAAACAGAGTCGATACGACCCATACACTTAAAAAGCTTCAAATATTCCGTGATAGCTTCGGAATTGATAAAGCGAGCGACCGTTACGACGGTAAAGGTTACGGAAGTGACGAAGAGCTACAAGCTGACATTGCGAAAATCGAAGCCATGAACGGTGGTAAAGGTGCAACTGAAATGCAAGCTCTAATCGCTTACTTACAACAGCTTGGCACACACTTGAAGTAATTATTATGGATTACGGAACATACAGAGGCATTTTGACTCTGGTAATTTTAGTACTGTTTATTGTGATTGTTGTATGGGCATACAGCAAGCGTAGCAAACGCCGTTTTGACGATGCTGCTAATGCCATATTTGAAGATGAAAAAAAACACAACAACACAATCTCTAATGAGGAAAAGGAGTCTGAGAAATGACTAGCTTTTGGAGTATATGGGTTATTGTATTAACCCTAGCGTGTCTTGCTATCATCTTCGGTTTACTTCTGTGGAACTTAAAAAACTACGCAGGTGTGAAAGAAGGCGAAAGCTGTGGTCACGAATTTGACGGCATTGAAGAACTTAACAACCCACTACCAAAATGGTGGACTTATATGTTCTTCGCGACATTTATTTGGTCTGTATACTACCTTGCTGCTTACCCAGGTTTAGGTAACTGGGAAGGTTTAGGTAAATGGACAAGTTCTAACCAAGGTATTACCTCTTTAGCTGAGTCTAAAGAAGCGACTGAACAAGCATTAGCTAACGGTGAGAACGTTCAATTAGACCAAGAATTTATCGCTGCTGATGAGCGTTTTGGCCCAATCTTTGAGTCATTCGCAAAACAAGATATTGAAACACTAGTTAAAGACGAAAAAGCGCTTGAGATTGGTCAACGTTTATTCTCTCAAAACTGTGCACAATGTCATGGTTCAGATGCACGTGGTGGTCAAGGCTTCCCTAACCTAACAGATAACGATTGGTTATACGGCGGTTCACCGGACAAGATCAAAAGAAACACTTCTTTACGGTCGTGTTGCTGCGATGCCACCTTGGGGTGATGCGCTTGGCGAGCAAGGCATTAAAGAAATGACTGCTCACGTACTTAGCCTTTCTGGCCGTACTGTTAACCAAAAAGACGCTGCTGCAGGTGCTGCTAAGTTTGCAATGTGTGCTGCGTGTCACGGTGCTGACGGTAAAGGTTCAGTTGCACACAACTTACCATTTGGTGCACCTAACCTAACAGATAACATCTGGTTATACGGTGGTTCTAAACGTGCTGTTGAAGAAACACTAATCAATGGCCGCGCCGGTGTAATGCCAGCATGGAAAGACATTTTAGGTGAAGATAAAGTTCACTTATTAACAGCGTACGTTTACAGCTTATCGCAAGATAAATAACCACGCGGTTAATAAAATGTATAAACAATTAATCTTTTAATTCAATAGATTAATTAAGATCAAAAAAGCCTCCATCTGGAGGCTTTTTTTTAGTCTTTTGCTTTTAAATCCGATAAAATGCGTACAACGTTTTTAAAGGTATAAGTACTATGAAACCCACTCCTTGGTATAAAAACTTTTGGCCATGGTTTTTAATCTCTTTTCCTCTTGCAGCTATCATCGGCTGTGCTGGTCTTATTTATATGGCAATTGGCAACTATCAGATATGGTTGTTGACGATTATTATAAAAAAGGCAAGGCAATTAACCTTGAACTCAGCAAATTTAATAAAGCAAAAGCACTTTACTTACATGGCGATTTAAATGTTGCAGACGACAAAGTAACATTCACTTTCACCAAGGGTGATGCAAGCAATGTTCACTCTTTAAAAATGTCTTTTTATCATCGCACCATTAAAGCCAATGACTTTGATGTAAGCTTAATGAAAAACGCCCATGGCGATTTTACTGCCCTACTCGACACCCATGTTGACGGTGCATACACAGTGTTTATTGAACCAATCGATAACAGTTGGAAACTTAAAGAAGATGTCATTTTACCAACTGATAAAACGATTTCGATTAGCCCTGAATATAAGTAGTAAACTCTAATGTCCGATAATTGCTTTCATTGTCTTGAAAGTGTGCCAAAAGGCTTTAATGCGACTGTCGAAATAGACGGTAAGGCACAACCTATGTGTTGTATTGGTTGCCAAACGGTTGCTGAGAATATCGTCGCCCAAGGCATGACCGATTATTATAAATTTAGAACTGTTCGCTCTGGTAAAGTTGAACAGCTTGTTCCAGAGCAACTCGAGTTGATTAAAAGTTACGATAACGAAGATATTCAAGACGAGTTTATTTCAGCCACTAATGATTTATCAGAAGTACTATTAACGGTTGAAGGCATCACCTGTGCTGCCTGTGCTTGGTTAATCGAAAAACAACTACTTAACTTAAAAGCAATCAAACGTGTTGATGTAAATACTTCGACCAACCGTGCCATGATACAATGGGATAAATCGGTTACACCGCTTAGCCAAATTATCACCTCATTACATGAAATCGGCTATAAAGCCTACCCGTTTCAGGCAGACCTTGAAGCGAGCCAAAAACAACAAGCCGCGAAAGCTTATATCCGCCGTTTAGGGGTTGCCGGTCTGATGACCATGCAAGTAATGATGTTTGCTTTCGCTATGTATTTTGGCATGTTCTCTGGCATGGAAGAGAACTTCGAGCAGTATTTTCGCTGGATAAGCTTAGTACTTGCATCTCCTGTAATTCTTTACAGTGCCCTGCCATTCTTAACCAATGCTATTAATGGTTTAAAAGCCAAACAGCTGAATATGGATTTACCCGTCTCATTAGCGATTTTTGGTGCTTATGGGGCAAGCTGTTATGCCACATTAATGTCGGTTGGCGAAGTTTATTTTGAATCTATCTGTATGTTTACCTTCTTATTATTATTAGGTAAATATTTAGAATTTAGAGCCCGTTTAAAAGCCAGTGAATTTACCGCTAACTTGCAAAAGTTACTGCCTCTTACAGCTCGTATTATCGATGAGAATAACCAAGAATCGATAATTGCGGCCAAAAAACTAAAACTGGGTGATGTTGTGTTGATCAAAGCAGGTGAAACCATTCCTGCTGATGGTATTGTTACAAAAGGTCAAACAACCGTTGATGAAGCAATGATGACGGGCGAGCATCAACCCGTTAACAAGTTTATCAGTCATCAAGTTTACGCAGGTACTATTAATCACGATGGCGTTATCAGTATTGAGATCAACAAAATCGGTCAAAATACCCTGCTTAATCAAATTATTAAGTTGCAACACACAGCGTTAACCAAACGCCCGCGATTAGTTGAGATTACAGATAAAGTAGCACAGTGGTTTGTTGCCTGCTTATTAGTATTTGCCTCAATAACAGCGATTGGTTGGTATCAAATAGACCCCGAGCATGCCTTTTGGGTGACTATTTCTGTACTTGTTGCTACCTGCCCTTGTGCGCTTAGTTTAGCGATTCCAACTGCCCTAACTTGTGCAGTTGCAAGCTTAACAAAGCGTGGGATTTTAATTAAGCAAGCCCACGTATTAGAAACGCTACCACAATTAACTGATATCGCCTTTGATAAAACAGGTACCTTAACGCAAGGTCGCTTTACCATTGAACGCGTTGAGCTAGTAAACAGCCAGTACAGTGAAGCTGATGCATTACGCTTATCTGCCCAACTTGAAAGCTTCTCTGAGCACCCTATAGCTAATGCATTTGCTGGTTTCAACGACTCAATAAACCCTATTGAGAATGTGACTATCGAACCGGGTAAAGGCATTACCGCTTTACTCAATGATCAACACCTTGCGATAGGTAAAAGCGGTTGGTTTGATACCGAAAAAGCTGATGCTCAAGCAACCTTGTATATCGATAAACAAGTCATTGCGCGCTTTTACTTAGCAGACAGCTTACGTGATAACGCAGAAAAACTGGTTACTACACTTCATTCACAACAGCTCAAATGCCATATGTTAACGGGCGATGCCTCTAACAGTGGTGAGCGAATTGCAAAACAGCTAAATTTAGATACCGTGCATGCAGCATGCAGCCCTCGCGATAAACAAGCCCATGTTGAAACATTGGCAGCTAAAGGTGCCATTGTTGCTATGGTTGGTGATGGCGTGAATGACAGCCCGGTATTTGCCAGTGCCCATTTATCTATCGCAATGGAAACCGGCGCTGATATTTCCAAAAATAGTGCTGATGTGGTATTACTCAATAGTGATCTAACGGCTATAGAACATTTGCTTACTGTCTCGAAAAAGACGCGCCGTATTGTTGAGCAAAACTTGGCATTGTCACTTATTTATAATGGTTCGATCTTACCTCTGGCAGCCCTTGGGCTCGTTGCTCCTTGGATGGCCGTCATTGGTATGTCTGCAAGCTCCATTTTGGTTATTACCAACTCATTAAGGTTATTAAAACTATGAGTATCATCTATATGCTTATCCCAATTGCCATTTTATTTGTGCTAATTGCAATTGGGGTATTCTTTTGGGCTGTAAAAAGCGAGCAGTTTTCTGATTTAAATAAACAGGGTCACAGTATTCTGTTCGAAGACGATAAAGAGCAGCATAACAAAAGTAATGATTGATCCGCTGTTTATTAGTGCATTTATAATGGGCTTGTTAGGCAGTGGTCACTGCCTAGCTATGTGTGGCGGCATTGCCAGTAGTTTACAACTTGCTGCCAACAAAAATCGAGCAGTAAGCTTTTCGGTTGCATACAACCTAGGCCGAGCACTCAGTTATATGCTGGCCGGTGCACTCGTAGCTGGAATTAGTAGTCGCTTCGCGGCGCAAAATACCAGTATATCGGTAGCTTTGTCTTTTTTGAGTGGTATTTTTATGCTACTAGTTGGGGTTTACATAATGCGCTTAGCGGCAACCCTACAGTGGCTAGAAAAACTAGGCAAGGCGCTCATATGGCAGCATTTAGCTAAACTCAATCGTTTTTTATTACCGGTCGATACAACCCCTAAAGCCTTGCTTTATGGCGCTTTGTGGGGTTGGTTACCCTGTGGCCTAGTTTATTCTGCGTTAACCTGGGCACTCACAAGCCCATCAGCTCTTCACGGTGCAGGCGTAATGTTATTTTTTGCTTTGGGAACTTTTCCAGCAATGATCAGTGTTGGTCTTGTTAGTCAAAAAATAAATACTCTTTTTAACCATGTTTGGATAAGGGTTATTCTAGGCAGCGTAATAATATGGTACGGTATATACTTATTAATTATAGCAACCGATAAGTTAGTTCATTAACCTAAAGTTGTTAACCTATTTGAATGGATTTGATGTATGGACTTCTCACAAAACAAGTCAAAAGGCTTATGCACAATTAGCTGTAATAATTGCAGTATCAGCCAGCTATGTTTGCCATTTTCATTAAACGGTCAAGAAATGGATTGTCTCGATGAAATCATCGAACGTAAAAAGCCTCTACACAAAGGTGATTATTTATTTGAGTCTGGCGAAAGCTTAAATGCTATTTATGCGGTACGCTCTGGCTCGTTTAAGTCTTATACTTTGTCTGAACAAGGTGATGAACAAATTACTGGCTTTCACTTGGCTGGTGATTTAGTCGGTTTCGATGCAATCAACAAAATGGCTCATCAAAGCTTTTCGCAAGCCCTTGAAACTTCAATGGTATGTGAAATTCCATTCGATACTCTAGACGAATTAGCAGGTAAATTACCTAAGCTACGCCAACAAATTATGCGTTTAATGAGTAATGAGATTAACTACGACCAAGAAATGTTATTGTTACTCAATAAAAAGTCAGCTGAAGAGCGTCTAGCAAGTTTTATTTATAATCTTGCAGAGCGTTTTGGTGAACGTGGTTTCTCACGTAAAGAATTCCGTTTAACCATGACACGTGGTGAAATCGGTAATTATTTAGGCCTTACTGTTGAAACAATTAGCCGCCTTTTAAGCCGCTTCCAAAAAGCGGGCTTTATTAAAGTTGAAGGCAAATTTATCACCATTTTGGACCAGCAAGCGCTTGCAGCAACAGCAGCGATTAAATGTAAATAGAGTTTGATTTAACGCAACTTTATATTGTTTGCCCCTTTAACTGTTCTAAATTTAGGTTACACTCAAAGTACTACTTTTTGCGGAACAGTTAAGGAGCAGCACATGGACGCAATTAAACGAATTTTAGCAGTTATAGACCCAACCAAAGAGCAGCAACATAGTTTAAGCCGCTCAATTGATCTAGCCAAAAAATCTGGCGCGACCATCACCGCTTTCCTCAGTATCTACGACTTCTCTTATGAAATGACCACAATGCTTTCTGCTGATGAGCGTGAAGCAATGCGCGAAGCCGTAATAAAAGACCGCCAAGAATGGTTAAATGAACAAATTGCCCTTTACCCAGAGCTTACCATTGATAGCTGTGTGGTTTGGCATAACCGCCCTTACGAAGCCATTATCAATACCGTGATCAACGATGGTTTTGACCTAGTTGTCAAAGGCACCCATCAACACGATACACTTAAATCGGTTATTTTCACCCCAACTGACTGGCACCTCATTCGTAAGTGCCCTGCTCCAGTTTTACTTGTTAAAGAGAAAGAGTGGCCAGCAAAAGGCAATATTTTAGCTGCTGTGAACGCCGTGAGTGAGAATGAACAACACCTTGAACTTAACAAGCGTATTATCAAAGACGCTCGCTTCATTTGTGACTTGGCTAATGCCACTCTTAATTTAGTGAATGCCTACCCAGCAACGCCGGTTAATATCGCGATTGAAATTCCTGAGTTTAACCCAGGTGTTTACAACGAATCAGTTAAAAAACATCACTTTGAATCAACGCTTTCATTAGCTGAAGGCTTTGAAATTGACCAAGCTCATTGCCACATTGAAGAAGGCTTACCTGAAGATGTTATTCCTGATGTGGCTGCGCGCCTCAACAGCGAATTAGTAGTGATTGGTACAGTTGGACGTACTGGCTTAAGTGCAGCGCTTGTCGGTAACACAGCAGAGCATGTGATTGACAGCCTTGACTGCGATGTATTAGCATTAAAACCAGACGGCTATGTAAGCCCACTTGCTAAATAACCTATTGAATAGATATTAAAAAAGCCCCTGTTTGGGGCTTTTTTATATATACAGTTTAAGAGTTTTATATATTTGTTACATCAATAAATAATGATTCATCAATGTTTGTTGATGAGACCACCGCCTCGCTAAAGTCATAGCTTTCACGATTGCCTTCTCTATCAAGTGGTAAATTTTCAAAATCAAATAAGTTTCTGTCTGCAAGCTGGCTTGGGCTAACATTTTGTAAAGACTTAAAGATACTCTCAACACGACCTGGAGTTTTCTTATCCCACTCTGTCAGCATGGCTTTGATTGATTGACGCTGCAAGTTTTCTTGTGAGCCACATAGATTACAAGGAATGATCGGGAAGTCTTTGTGCTCAGCGTATTTAATTAAATCTTTTTCACGGCAATATGACAACGGACGGATTACCACGTTACGTTCATCATCAGAGCGTAATTTTGGTGGCATCGCTTTTAGTCGTGAACCATGGAACATATTTAAGAACATTGTCTCAACGATATCATCCATGTGATGACCAAGTGCTAGTTTGGTTGCACCAATTTTTTCTGCAAATGAATAAAGTGTGCCGCGACGAAGTCGTGAACACAGACCACAGGTTGTTTTGCCCTCTGGTACTTTTTCTTTTACTACTGAGTAAGTATCTTTATCAACGATGTAATACGGAATATTTAGCGTCTCAAAGTAATCAGGCAAAATGTGCTCAGGAAAACCAGGCTGCTTCTGATCAAGGTTTACCGCAATAACTTCAAATTTAATCGGCGCTGCTTTTTGTAAATTAAGCAAAATATCTAGCATTGCAAAAGAATCTTTACCACCACTGATACATGCCATAACAACATCACCGTCTTCGATCATGTTATAATCAGTAATCGCGGTACCAACATGCCTTCTTAGACGCTTTTGAAGTTTATTAAATTCAAGAGTTTCTTTTCTAGTATCAGTTTGATTCATTTGCTCTGCTCATACAGGCTTTAGTAAGCCATGTTTCATAGTAAAAAGTTCGGCGTGGATTATACGGACTTTTTGAGCGAGTTGAAATGATTAGCGTGGGATAATTAAAACGCTTCACTTGTAGAGATACCACGTAAAGCAAAGCGCTGTGGGAATAGACTCAAAGATCTATGAATTTATAGGCTGAAAGCTTTAATTTTCTGACTTCTGCAAACTTACTTCTTATTTATTTTACTGTGCATTTATAACGGGAAGCTGTACAAGCAAGATCAGGTAGTCATCTCTACCCCAGCAATACTTATCATTTCTAAGTGGTTTTAGATGCCAAACTACTGGCTTGCCCTTATTATCTAAACGAGTTTCATTTTCAAGCTGCACACGGACTAAATTTTTCTCTGCTGAGAGAATATTATAAACGAAGGTTTTTCTCGCTTCAGACTCAGAAATATAGCCCTGTTCGTCATATGAGATTTCTAATGTGTTGTTTTTGAAAGCTACGGTATGAAAATTAGCTTCACAAACTGGGCTATTTGTAGACTGCCATGAGCCTTGCAACTTAGTTTGCATTTCTTGGTTGATAAGTGAATGACTACTACATGCTGAACATAGCAGTAAAATAACAAAAATAGACGCTAAAGGTTTCATTAAGATGTTTTAAGTCCCTGAAAAATTGACATTTAGCATAACTAGAATCGTAAAAATGTCCAGCGATACGCTTAATAAAAACAAAGGGCACAATAGCCATGTGCCCTTTGTTAACTTTAAGCGCTTTTAGTTTTAGCTTTTTTATTCTTTGCCAATCGTTTGGCACGTTTTATAGCCGATTTTTTCGACGCATTTTTCTGCGCAATTTTTAACACTTTAGCCTCTTTTAATTGCTTTTTTGCTGCTTTAAAGCGCTTTTTAGCATTTTCAGCTAGGTTCTCAGCTTCGCTGGCACACTCTACAGCTGCTTGTGCTTTTAATGCTGCATCTTTTGCAAGTTCAGTGGTTCTTGCCACTTCTTTTTTACTCTTTTCAAGAATTTTTTCGAGCTTAGCAAGACGTTTCTCAAATACTGACTGTGAATTTTGCATAATATTCTCCTTCACTGGCGTATAGACATGCGGGTAGGTTCGGTAACAATAAGCGAGTCGACACAATTTACTACATCGTGATCTTTCTCCGGGTAATCTAAACAACTTAAGAAGTGGCGCATACAGTTGATTCTCCCGCGCTTTTTATCATCAGAACGAATTTGTGTCCAAGGTGCATCCTTAGTATGGGTATGAAACATCATGGCATCTTTGGCATCACTATAATCATGCCATTTAGCCAGTGATGCCATATCAACTGGGCTTAGCTTCCATTGTTTGAGTGGGTCGTTTTGGCGCGATTTAAAGCGTCTAAATTGCTCTTCTCTACTGACCGAAAACCAATATTTAAATAACTTAATACCGCTATTCACCAACATACGCTCAAGTTGAGGTGTTTGACGCATAAACTCCAAATATTCGTGATCATCGCAAAACCCCATTACCTTCTCAACACCGGCTCGGTTATACCAAGAACGATCGAAAAGTATGATTTCACCCTTAGTAGGTAAGTGGTTAATGTAACGCTGGAAGTACCACTGATCTCGCTCTCTAGTAGTTGGCTTTTCTAAGGCCACCACGTGTGCCCCGCGAGGATTTAAATGCTCCATAAAACGCTTTATAGTGCCACCTTTACCTGCCGCATCTCGACCTTCAAATAAAATCACAATTTGTTGTTCGGTCTCTTTGGCCCAACCTTGCATTTTTAAAAGTTCGATTTGCAATTCGTGTTTATGGCGCTCGTATTCAATCACGTCCATTTTTCGTTTATACGGGTATTTACCGTCAGCATTCCACTTTAAGCTTTGGTTTTTAACATCTAGATCAAAAACCACATCCTGTTTAGCATTGTGTTCGGATAAATTCTGCTGTTTTACTGATACAGGTTCGACATTGACTGTCTGCATAACGACTCCTATTAAACTATAACTACCTATATTGAGAACTTTATAGTTTTACTTTAAGCCAGTTATAGCTAAGTAACTTGATCTAAATCTATATTTTCATTCCTTAAAAATTCATTTAAAAATAGAAAGTTAGCACTTAATAATTAAGTAAAGATTAGGCTAGCAATATACAATCAAGTCTTTTTTCTATAATAAAAAACAACCAGAGAACACTAATACATTCCGACTATTTCTATGTTTCAAAACACACTGAACCTTAAATACACAGCAATACAAATAGTTAGGAAAAATATGAATCAAGGGAATAATTTAGAGCAAAGAAACAGTCATAGTAATTGTACTAACTACGATGAATTTACAATTTTGTTCATACGTCTAAATGCTGAGATAAACTTTTGAAAAAAGAGACAAAATAACTATCTGTTTAACAACAAAAAAGGACCTAATTAAGGTCCCTTTTGTCGAAGTTTAAACGCTTTTAGCCAATATATAGTCGCTATTTAACAATCCAAGGTGTGGCGCTGATAAGCTCAGCATGACTGTTTAACACTGTGTTATCGTCTTGCCAGTCATCTGTTACTTTTATTGAGCAACGCTGCTCTTTACAGCTAACCCCATTTGCCGAGATAGCGTCTTGGCCATTAAATTTAAGTACAACACCTTGTTGTTCAGGCAGCAAAAACCACATTAATTTGCTGACAAAAAAGCCCGACAAATCAGATAACAGCTCGTCAAATTCTTCATTTAACGTATATAAGTTCGCTTTACTGAGTTCAAAATCTGCCAAATCAGTCGCTTCAATTTGTAACTTTAATTGGCATTCATGTTTTGGGTTTTCTGGTTGAACAACTATTACGGCTTTATCTGTATCAAGCTGCTTATCAAAAGGTAAAAGTAACTGAGCCTTATCTGTATAAGTTAAGTCAAACTCTTGTTTTTCTGTAATTATTTTACCTGATTTAATTGTGCATACTTCGTTGCTAGCAATATCAGACAAATAAAAGTTAACTTGAGCGTATTGAAATTCGCCTTTATTAACAACTTTCAAACGATCGTAAAAGCCATCATAGGCAACAACAAATTCAGTTGCTGCGGCTTTAGAGGAAACCGCGCTTAGCGCAACCGCGATAGTTGCGACTTTTAACCATGGAAGGAGTTTATTCATCAAAGTAAGCTCTATTTTGATTTATCATAGTGTTTAATTCATCAATATATGCTTCACGGCGCTCAGAGTATGATAACAAACCTTGTGTTAACTTGGTTGCTTCTATAGGTTTTTGCTGGCGACGTAAATCGGCACGAATTAATCGTAAATCTTTATACGCAGCATGGGTATTAATATTTTTAAAATATGAGCTTACAGCAGCACGTACCGATTTAAATGCTGTCACTTCATGGTCGCTTCGTTAGCACGGCGACGAGGAACCATGCCACAACCCTTTTTGTAACACCATTGACCGAAAAAGTTTAAACCAATCCGTGCAAAGCGTGACGTGCCCCATGCTGATTCATTTGCTGCTTGCATTAGCGCAAGCTCTTTAGGAATGATATCAACTCGACGTAGTGCTTGGGTAAGCGATAAAGTGTCAATAGTGTTAGGCAACTTGTAGCTGGTAAGAATTTTTTTAATATCTGACTTTTGCTTGCTCGTAAGCGGCTCATTGTACTCAAGCATCATGCGCGCAATTTCTAGTTTAGCTCGCTGCTGTAAAATTTTTTTATTTTCGGCCTCAACATGTGGGCGAATGAAATCAAAAAAAGCATGTTTCTTCTCTTTTACATCAGTAAATGCTGCAAAGTCAGGCAGTTTTACATTATGTAATGGTTTTTCTTTTTTGATTACGCGCTGGGTTCCGGTAGGCGTGCTCTGAGTTTGTTCAGATTCTTCAACTGTCACTTCTTTTTCGATAAATGGCGAAAATAACGCCCATGCAAAAAAAGCGGTTAATAAAGCTCGAAAAACGTACTTAAGCATGTATTCTCTCAAATAAACTACTACTCATGTGCGGTTAACTCACGCACACACAAAGGCGAAGTATACCAAAGCAGATGATTTTTAGCGAATTCAGCACTATAAAACCACCCATAAAAGGGACAAACTATTGACGTAACAGTGTAGTTTGCTCGCAATTTTCAAGCGCTTGCGTATACTGAAAAGTAAGCAAACAAGGAATAGGAAGGTTATTTTTATGTGCCAATCTTGGCAAGCTCGCATTATTAATCAACAAAAATATCGTCCAAACGATAACCGCTCAGCTTGGCAGGTTGACCGCTCTCGAATCATACACGCCGCAGCATTTAGGCGTTTGCAGGCCAAAACTCAGATTATGGGTATTGGCTTAAATGATTTTTATAGAACTCGTCTTACTCATTCTTTAGAAGTTGCCCAAATTGGCAGTGGTTTATTACGCCATTTGAAAAAGCAGCACCCTGAATTTACGAATTTTCCTAGCGGTAGTTTACTCGAAACCTTATGCCTTGCTCATGATATTGGTCACCCTCCTTTTGGTCATGGTGGTGAAATAGCATTAAATTACATGATGCGCGATCATGGTGGCTTTGAAGGTAACGCGCAAACACTTAGAATTGTCTCTAAGCTTGAGCCCTATTCAAATGGCTATGGCATGAACTTAACCAGGCGCACCTTGTTAGGTTTTATTAAATACCCAGCCTTCATTGATGATTTGTGGCACAGCATTCCACCTTTGAGCGAGCAGCGTAGCTTTATTAAAGCTGACCATTGGCGACCAGCTAAGGGGTTATACACCGACGATAAAGATATTTTCGACTGGATCATGGAGCCACTGTCTAATAACGATAAAGCACTGCTGAGCAGTCATTATAAGGTTGATGAATTTAGAGCCAAAACCCACTATAAATCGATAGACTCAGCAATTATGGAATTAGCTGACGATATTGCGTATGCCGTTCATGATTTAGAAGACGCTATAGCAACAGAGGTTTTAACGTTGGCTGATTGGCAAAATCATGCCCTTGTACAACTACAAGAGCTTGACTCTGCGTGGCTAACCACTCATTTAAGCTCGATAACCGCCAGACTCTTTTCTCATCACGAGTATGAGCGTAAAGACGCCATTGGTGAGTTGGTAAACACCTTTATTATTAACGCTCAGTTAGTTGTACAAAACGCAGATTTCGAATCTGAAATATTACAGTACACGGTGAGTCTTCCAGATGAATTTGCCGAAATTCTTAACGTGCTAAAACATTTTGTTTTTAAACGTTTGATTCGCGAGCCGAAGATGCAGCAAGTGGAGTTTAAAGGGCAAAACCTGCTGATTGAATTATTTAGTGCTTTTGCCAGCGACCCAATGCGCTTATTACCAGAAACAACGCAAGAAATGTGGCTAAATGCGCACCAACAAGGCGATAATGCGATGCGCATAATCTGTGATTATTTGTCAGGAATGAGTGACGAATACGCCTACAAAACCTATCAGCGTTTGTTTTTGCCCTCTGCTTAAGTAATTTTTGAACACTATTTGATAGTGTTCTAAAATTAAGCAGGTTATTAATAAATAATCGCACTTCTTTAGATGCATTCTATTTAACATGGATTGAAATAATGCTCAAAAAATACCTGCTCATCAGTGCAGCTGTTGCAAGTTCATTTGCTTGCTATAGCGCAGAAACACTTCCAGATCCGCTTCTCGAAGAGCGCGGCATAATAATTAAAGATGCAACCCACTTTGATTGGATACGGCTTAATTCTGGCGAATGGCTCAAAGGCGAGCTTGTCTCTTTGTACGACAAAGAAGTTGAGTTTGACAGCGACATTCTTGATACATTAATGATTGATCGCGAAGATATCTATATGATTATTTCAGATCGCCATCATACGGTTCGCTTTAACGATGGCAATGAGCTCAGTGGTACACTTAATATATCGGGCGGTTATGTAAAAGTTGGCGAACAAGACGCTAAATACCGTTATCGCGATTTAGTCTCAATTGCTCCCTCAGTTGAAAGCGAACTCAGTGCATGGACTGTAAAGTTATCCATGGGTGCAGATTTGGCCCGTGGAAATACTGACCAAACTGAATATTCTATTAAAGCTGACATAAAGCGCCGTACTGCTTCAAGTCGATTTTTATCTGAGATTTTAGGCTATCGCACTACCAGTGATGATCAAATTACTAAAAACAATATTCGTGCTAACGGTACATTTGACTGGTTTTACACACAAAAAATGTACTACCGCCCTATTTTCTTTGAATACTATCGTGACCCGTTCCAAAATATCGCCAATAAATACACTGTCGGCGCCGGTGTTGGTTATTATGTGATAGATACCGACAAAACAGAATGGGATTTTACAGCGGGTCCCGCGTACCAAAAGACTCAATTCGATACAGTAGCTGCAGGGGAAGATAAGAGTAATTCGTCAATGTCTTGGTTTATATCTACAAATTATGAGTTAGAAGTCACCAAGAAAATCGATTTTTCATTAAATTATCGCTACCTAACTGCAAGCAGTGATGCTGGCGGTGACTCACAATATGCTTTGGCTGCGTTTGAATTTGAAATCACAGATGATATCGATTTTGATGTGTCATTAGTTTGGGATTACCTTGCCGACCCGATTGCCGATGAAAACGGTGTAGTACCAGAAAAAGAAGATTACAAAATGATTTTCGCTTTGGGTATCGATTTATAATATCAATTCGCTTGATCGATACAAAAACGCCGAGCTAAGCTCGGCGTTTTTAATTTTAGTTAAGTAATATATACATTACCTTATAGCGATTTAACACCCATGTTGTATAGAGTAAAGCCATAAATATCAGCGTACTGATCGATGATCTTACTGGTTGGTGTTCCTGCACCGTGACCAGCATTTGTTTCAATGCGAATAAGATACGGGTTTTGTTTCGCACCTTTGTCTTGTAGCTCTGCTGCAAACTTAAAGGAATGCGCAGGTACCACACGGTCATCATGATCCCCTGTTGTCACTAAGGTTGCAGGGTAGCTAACACCTTCTTTTACATTGTGAACTGGTGAGTAGCCTTTTAAGTAATCAAACATTTCTTTACTTTGTTCACTCGTACCGTAGTCATACGCCCAACCAGCACCGGCTGTAAAGGTGTGGTAACGCAGCATATCTAAAACACCTACAGCAGGAAGCGCAACTTTAAATAGCTCAGGGCGCTGTGTCATAACCGCACCAACTAATAAGCCACCATTTGAGCCACCACGTACCGCTAAGTAATCAGGTGAGCTGTATTGTTTTTTGTTTAAGTACTCAGCCGCAGCAATAAAGTCATCAAATACATTTTGTTTCTTAAGCTGTGTACCATTTACATGCCATTCTTTACCATATTCGCCACCACCACGAATATTAGCAACAGCATAGATGCCACCGTGCTCAAGCCACGCCGCTACTGTAGGGCTATAACTTGGTGTTAGACTTACGTTAAAGCCACCATAGCCATATAAAATAGTCGGATTTTTACCGTTAAGCTCAGTGCCTTTTTTGTACGAAATAATCATCGGAACTTTGGTGCCATCTTTTGATGTATAGAACACTTGTTCAGAGATATATTCTTCGCTATTAAATTTAGCGCCCGACTTGCGGTACACATCAGACTTACCTGATTCAACATCAAACGAGTAGGTATTGCCTGGTGTAGTGTAATTCGTAAATGAGTAATACAGTGTTTGTGCATCGTGCTTGCCACTAAAGCCATATGCAGTACCTACACCTGGCAGGCTGATGTCACGCACCAATTTACCTGATTTATCGTATTGTTTTACTTGCGAAATCGCATCAACCATATACTTAGCAAAGAAGTAGTCACCGCCTTTCGAAATGCTAAGTACATTGTCAGTTTCAGGGATTAAATCTTGCCAATTTTCAGGGCTTGGATCAGCAGCATCAACAGTCACTACACGCATATTGGGTGCGTTTAAGTTAGTCACCAAATACAATTTCGAGCCGTCATTATCAATAATTGAGGTATCTGAGTCAGTGTTATCTAAAATCGTCACTAACGTGCTGTCAGGCTTAGTTAAATCTTTGATAAACAGTTTATTACCTGATGTTGAAGTACTTGCAGCAATAATTAAATAACGATTATCACGGGTCACATCAGCACCAATATAACGATGTTTCTGTGCCTCTGTGCCACCATAAACTAATTGATCATCTGCTTGTGCCGTGCCTAACTTATGGTAGTAAACTTTATGTTGATTCTGTTTTTGCAGACAGCTCACTACCTTTTGGCTTATCGTAGCTCGAATAATAGAATCCTTCGTTGCCAAGCCAAGAGATACCGCTGAATTTTACATCGACTAATGCTTCTTCAATTGGTTGTTTAGTCGCTGTATCAATAATGATAATTTTACGCCAGTCACTGCCGCCTTCAGAGATTTGATAAGCCGCTAAAGTGCCATCTTCTGTGAATGTTAAGCCCGACATTGAAGTTGTGCCGTCACTACTGAAGGTATTAGGATCTAAGAACACCTCAGCTTCAGAGTCGCCTTTTTTACGATAAACTACGTACTGATTTTGCAGACCATCGTTTTTATAAAAGTAGGTGTACTCACCCTCTTTAAATGGCGCTGTGACTTTTTCGTAGTTCATCAACTTTTCAAGCGTAGTTTTTAGCTCATCGCGATACGGAATATTTTTTAGATAAGAAAAGGTAACGTCATTTTCGGCTTTAACCCACTGGGCTGTTTCGTCGCTCATATCGTCTTCTAACCAACGGTATGGATCGGCTACTTTCTCACCGAAGTACTCGTCAACAACATTGCCTTTTTTAGTTTCTGGATAATTCACAGCAGCTTTAACCTCTGCAGTTTTCACTGTTTGTTCTGTTTTTGTTGGGGTAGACTCACCGCAGCCCGCCAATGCAACAACAATCGCACATGCTAGTGTTTTCTTGATCATAATAAATTTACTTTTAGTTATTGTTAATAAAATGAAAGTAAAATTAAAGCATTAGAATGTCTAGTAATTTGCGGTTAAACACCGGAAGTGCTGTAAACCAATGTAAAAACAAAAAAGCCACGTAGTAACGTGGCTCTTCAAAGCATGTATTTGCTCAGCGATTATACTTTTGTTAACCAGCCATGAGTATCTGCTGATTTACCCCATTGAATATCATTCAATGCTTGGCGTAATTTTGCGACTTTTTCACCCGGCTCACCCGACCCCACTTTAAACTCTTGGTTGTTATGAATAAGTGTGCCAACCGAAGTAAGTACCGCAGCAGTACCTGATAACGCAGCTTCAGTACCTGGTTTAGCGGCTCTTTCTAGTAACTCAGACACAGTAAAGTTACGCTCAGATACTGTCATACCTAAATCTTTAGCAATCGTTAAAATACTATTACGTGTTACACCGTGTAAGAATGTGCTATCAAGTGCTTTTGTGATGATTTCATCACCATCAATTAGAATGAAGTTTGCAGCACCAGTTTCTTGTACATCACCACCAGGGCAGAATAAAATTTGATCTGCTTGATGCTCTGAGCGAGCTTCTAAGATTGGACCTAATGCACTTGCGTAGTTACCACCACTTTTAACCATACCCATGTGTGGTGCACAGCGCATGCCATCTTCTTCAAGTAATACACGTAATGCTGTAGCACCACCAGCAAAGTAATCACCCACTGGCGAAAGTAATACATACAGTAGTGAACTCATTGACGGTGCAGCCGCTTTACCAATAGCCGCTTCTGTACCAATGTGAGTTGGGCGAATATACATAGACCCCGGTGGTGTTGGTGTTTCGTCTGCGTATTCTTTTACAATGTCTTTGATCATTTGCTCAAGCATGCCTTCGTCAAAGTCAGGTAAGTTTAGTAACTTAGAGCTTTGTTTCATACGAGCAATGTTAGCATCCATACGAAAGATATAGACCGAGCCATCTTCGTAACGAAATGCTTTTAATCCTTCAAAACAGGTGCTTGAGTAATGTAATACGTGAGCACCCGCATGTAATTCGATTTTATCAGATGGGACCAGCGCACTTTCACTCCATGAGTTATCAGCAAAACGTGCTTGGATCATTTGTGGCATAAATACAGTACCAAATGCGGCCATTGTTGTTCTCTCTTGTTTGGACTACTTTTACCCCATTGTATGCTAATCCATCCCCGTTTAACCATAGCAAACTAGTGCCTTTTATCGATTAAAGTAATAATAATTCGACCATTTTGTACAAAAAATGCGCAACCCAAGTTGCGCATTGTTTACTGAGAATCATTCGCTAACAAATGACTATAAATTATCTGTAGTTCATTTTTGCTGTGAGGCGATTAAAAAAGCCCGGGAAAAAACGCTTGATAGTCGGTGCTAAACCACTAATACCTTCACCAATAACAACTTCATCTTTCTCGGCTTCAATGGCTTTGATCATTTTTGCAGCGGCTTTTGCCACATCCATGCCGTTTTCTATTGATTGTTCTGGTTTATTTTGCGGTTTACCTTGGCCATCTAACGAATTATGCGCAATGGCTGTTTTAATTGAACCCGGGCAAATAGTCAGGCAATTCACATTTTTATCGGCTAATTCTGCCCTTAAGCAATCCATAAAGCCAACAACTGCATACTTAGAACCCGAATACCCAGTTCTGAACTTTGAACCGACTTTACCCGCTACACTGCTAATTGATACCACCATGCCCATACCTTGCTTCACCATCTGTGGTACGACCGCCTTAGTTAAAGCAATTAAACCAAAATAGTTTACTTCCATCAGTTGGCGATAAACCGTAAATTCGTTTTCTAAAAATAGACTACGCTGCGACACCCCACCGTTATTGATAAGCACATCAATGCGACCAATTTGCTCGATCACTGCTGGCATATCTTCAAGTAAGGCTTCGGGCTTTGCCAAATCAAGGGCGACCACATGATGATTACCGCCGAGTCTAGTATTAAGAGCGTTGAGTTTTTCCTCATTTCGGGCAGACAGTACTAGCGTTGCCCCTTTTGCCGCCAATTGCTCACAAAGTGCCTCACCAATTCCAGAAGATGCCCCAGTAACCCAAACTGTTTTACCATTTAATTGCATGTGTGTTCCTTATTATTGTTGTTATGCTTTATTAGGCCCTGCATGTTGTTCGATATGATCAGCAATATCTTTATAAAAACCAAGCATAATCAAGAACTCTGCTAATACAAATAACGGCCCTATGACCAAACCAATTAAATCATCAACAAAGGCTGGCTTTTTACCTTCAAAATAGTGACCAATAAACTGAAACACCCAACCAACCACGAAACTGCCAATGCTGACAGTTAGCCATAACTCTGTTGAAAGCGACACCACAGGCTCAGCAGCAATGCTTAACAAACTTAAGCATACAGCCATAATTAACCCCATAGATAAGCTAAGCATTAAGTAATAAAGACAAGTGAGCGCAATTACCACGGTTGCCAAGGAGATAACAGCAGGCTCTGAGATAAGCGTGACGCGTTGTAATAAACAAATAATTGCAAACACAATTAATGGGATGCCGATAAAGTGAGTGACAATATTGCGTTTAGAACGGTGATAAAGGGCGTAATTTGTCAGTTGTTGTTTTAATGTTTTCATTGTTTTTCCTGCCAAAACTGTGTTCAAAATTCAGATTAGCAGAAAATTCACCAACAAGAATGTCAACTAGCCGACATTTAAAGTTGCTAGCTTAAAATCACACATTAAACCAGCGCATCAATAACTTTGCCTTTTTCAGCTTCTGGCTGCATATCCATGCGTTCGCGACCTTTTTGATACTCTTCATCGAGCATCGCTTGCAGCTCATTCATTTTTTCTTGCAGTGCTTTAGTATCGGCACCTTGTTGTTGCATTTGTTCGGCAAGTTTTTCTATTTGCGCTTTTATTTCGTCAATTTTCTCTTTATCAACCCCGAGTCGCTGATAAACCAAAGCTTCTTGAGCTTGTGCTAAAAAAGAGCTGGGCTCAGGCTGCTTTTGTAAAAGTTGTTGTGCTGAAGATGCTGGCGTATGCATGGCTTTCACACCCTCAGTGCGAGCCGTTTGCGACAGCTTAGCAGCAGCCGAAGCGTGATAAGGGTTATATTGATTATGAAATGTAATTGCCACAAGTTGTCTTCCATTTAAGCTTGATTACAACCTTGTAGCAATTTTAGTTCCAAACTAGCATTGAGATTGCAATTTATCGATATCAATAATCTCAATCGTTTGATATTTAAGGTTAATAATTGAGTCAGCTTGCAGGGATTGTAATATTTGGTTAATGGTTTGCCGTGTTAAATAGGTCATATCGGCAAGTTGTTGCTGGGTAAGCGGCAAACAGCTTTGGTGTGACGATTGAAAAAGCATGCATAACCGCTTACTCACCTTTTGCTTTGCTGTAAGGAGTGCGTGATCTTCTAATGAGTCAAACAGGTTTCGCACTTTATTGGTAAGCAGCAGCCCAAAGTCATGCCAATAAGCGGGATGCTCTTGTAATAACTGAGTTAATGCCCGCTCAGGTACGTGTAAAAGTCGTACCGCAGTTTGAGCATACACATCGTGGGTGCGTTTACCACCATCAAACAGAGCCACTTCACCAAACCACATAGCACCGGTTACAAAACTGAGCACCGCTTCTTTGCCTTGGCTATTGACCCCAGAAACTCTAAGCACACCATTAATAACACAATACAGACCGGTATTTTCATCACCACGCAAAAACAATGCATCACCCGCATTTAAGGTGATTAATTTAGCATTTTTTACTAGCTTGTCCCTAAATAATTGTGTGCGATTTTTAAACCATTTGTCTTGGTTAATTACCGAAAGGTATTGTTCATTCAAGTGTTTATCCTTTACATTGGTGTAGTGTGCATATATCCAAGCCACCTCAAAATGCAGAATTCAGCGTTTAACAGGTTGTTTGGATATCCAAATAATAAAAGGATACGGGATGTTAAACAAACTACTTTCGACCAGCCTACTTCTCAGTGCTATTTCTACCCCTGCATTTGCGAGTGATATTAATTCTGAACTTAAATCTGCAAATAAAAGCGTCAGCGAAAAAGTCATTAAATGGCGCCGTCATTTGCATCAAAACCCAGAGCTTAGTAACCGTGAGTTTGAAACAGCTAAATACGTGGCTAAGCATTTACGTTCGTTATGATCTTGAGGTTCAAACAGGTGTGGCACATACCGGTGTAGTTGCCAAACTTAAGGGGGGCAAAAAAGGTCCGCTTATTGCGCTACGTGCTGATATGGATGCATTACCTGTTAAAGAGCAAGTAGACTTACCTTTCGCGTCAACTCAAACAACAGAGTACAAAGGCAATACCGTTGGCGTGATGCATGCCTGTGGTCATGATAACCATGTGGCTATTTTAATGGCAGCCGCTGAGTCTTTAGTAAAAATTAAAGACCAGCTCGCGGGTGATATTCTGTTTGTCTTCCAACCTGCTGAAGAAGGTGCTCCTGATGGCGAAGAAGGCGGTGCAGAGCTTATGCTTAAAGAAGGCTTATTTAAAGAAAAGCCAGAAGCCGTATTTGGTTTACACGTAACCAGCTCTCTTAATACCGGACAAATTGGTTTTCGTGAAGGGCCGCTAATGGCCAGCGCCGATAAATTTACTATCACAGTAAAAGGTCGCCAAACTCACGGTTCTCGCCCTTGGAATGGGGTTGACCCAATTGTGGCGTCATCACAAATTATTATGGCAACACAAACCATCGCTTCTCGCCAAGTTGATGTGACCAAAGCGCCTTCTGTGGTTTCATTTGGTGCCATTAATGGCGGTGTGCGTAACAACATCATCCCTGATCAAGTTGAAATGGTGGGCACAATTCGTACCTTTGACCAAGAAATGCGTGCTGACATTAAAAAACGTTTAGCTAAAACCGCTGAGATGGTAGCTGAATCAGGTGGTGCAGAAGCACATGTTCACATTGATCATGGTTACCCAGTAACAGTGAACGATGTTGAATTAACCAAGAAAATGACACCAACACTTGCTGGTGTAGTTGGTAAAGAAAACCTGATCACAACGCCACTTATCACAGGTGCCGAAGACTTTAGTTACTACGCCTTAGAAACACCAGGCATGTTCTTTTTCTTAGGTGTCACACCAAAAGGTCAAGATGCAGTTACAGCACCAAGTAAACATTCACCACACTTTTTTGCAGACGAAAAAGCTTTACAGCTAGGCGTAAATGCAATGACACAATTAGTGGTTGATTACCTTAAATAAGCGGATTGAGATAATCACTAATCCTGCTGGCGGGTGACATCATTACCCGCCCTATTTTCTTAGCTGTTCAGCATCAATAAAGCTCATTTTGCTAGGGTTAACTTACTAATAGGTAAGGAAGCCCCATGACATCAGAATACTTTCATTTTTTAAGCATTATCGGTGTAGCGTTTTTTGCTATTTCTGGCACTTTGCTGGGCCATGAAAAAAGTGTCGGTGGTTTTGGTGTGGTGGTTGTTGCCACAGTTACCGCCTTGGGTGGTGGAACACTTCGAGACATATTGCTTAACAAACCGGTATTTTGGATAGCTCAGCCCGATTATTTGTACGCAACTTACATAGCCATATTCGCGTCTATTCTATCAATTCGTCACTTACCCGATTTAAGTAACACCACCATGCTATTAATGGATGCTGTAGGGATGGCTATTTTCAACATTATTGGTATCGAAAAGGCACTGATTGGTGGCTCAGATATGATTGTTGCCATCACCATGGGCATGACCACGGGTATTTTTGGTGGCCTGATGCGTGATGTGATCTGTAGAGAAGTGCCTCTGGTAATGGGCGAAGAGCTCTATTCAACCGCTTGCTTATCTGGCGGGTTAACTTACGCGGCTTTATTCACCCTTGAGGTGAGTTATATTTGGTGCATTCTTGGCGCATTCGCTGTGACGGTCTGTTTAAGATTAGGCGCCATACACTTTGGTTGGCAACCTAACCTGTTTCGTAAAAGCAGCTTTAAACGCTCTTAGCAAGTCATATAAATACAGCCATCGAGTGGCATGTCCGCGGGGTACTGGGTTTGAATAAACCCCATTTTTTCATAAGCTGTTTTAGCAAGGGTATTATGGGTATACACAAACAACGACAAGCTATCACACTGCAATTGCTGTTTGCCCTGCTCTCCTAGTAAATTTATCAACACTTTTGCAAGACCTTTACCACGTTCACTTGGCGCGATAACTAGCCGCCCTAAATGGCAACGACCTTCACGTAAATAGTATTGACCAAACCCTAACATCTGGCCCTCGTCATTAATCAATGCGAAGGAATTCAGCGCATCTAGGTTTAAGTCTTTTTTAAAGCTTTGCGTATCAAATGGGTAATTAAAAAATGACCAGACCAAATACGCAGTTCAGCCTCTGAGTTAAACCAACCAATTAACTCGTTGAGTTGGTCACTCGTTACTTTAACTAGCTTCATGTTTTAACCTATCGTATAAACCCGATGCACGAGTAACAGATTTATTCATTGCCATGAGCAATACATTTTTATCGGCCACCAGCTCAAATGTGGTTTTCGCGCGGGTGATACCCGTGTAAACCAATTGCCTGTTAATGCCCTGATTAGCCTGTTTTATTGGCGGTAAAATCATTGCGGTATAAGCAAATTCAGAGCCTTGCGACTTATGAATTGTCATGGCATACACTTTGTCGTGAGCTGGTAAGCGTGCGGGCGAAAAGGCACGAATATTTTCTTGTTCATCAACAAACATGGCTTTTAACTGACCTTGCTCATCGTGCATTAAAATACCTATGTCGCCATTAAACAGTTTTAACTGATAGTCATTTTGGCTGATCATAATTGGCATACCCACGTAATGCCTTTGATATGGCGAGATTAAACCTTGTTGAGTCAGTGCTTTTTCAATACGCTGATTAAGGCTATTTACACCATAATCGCCCTCTCTGACTGCAGCCAGTAACTGATAATGAGCAAATGCTTTATGCACATTGGCAACACTTGCCCCTTGCTGGATAAGCTGCAAATAATCGTGATATTGCAACGCCGCTTGTTGCACAAATTGCTCAATCGGTTTACTAATTACGCTGTAATTAAGTTTAAGGTCTTTAAAGCCACCTTGATTAATCGTTTGCTCAACGTAGCCCAGTAAGCCACTGTTATTGGTATTTACAGCTTGTGCTAATTGACCAATGCCGCTGCTGCCATCAAAACGATAACTTTGCTGTAAAAACGCAATACAATCGTTAAGTACAAAATGACTGCTCGCCGCGGGTATCTCGCTCTGATCATTAAAACAAACGCGATTAAGCTGCGCTGCTCTTTCATTGCTATAAGCAGGCATTTTGCCAAGCTCTAGCCCTTGGCATAGGTCGCTAAGAATACTGCCCGTATCAACCGAGGCTAATTGGTCTTTATCACCGAGTAAAATAAGCCTAGCATGACTCGGTAATGCCTCGATGAGTTTTGCCATAAGTGACAAATCAACCATTGATGCTTCATCAATGATCAGTACATCTAAATGCAGCGGGTTACGCTTGTTATGGCGAAACTTATTGGTATGCGGAATAACGCCCAGTAAACGGTGAATCGTTTGCGCGCTGTCAGGAATAAGTGGCGCGATATTATTAGGGATCATACTAAGCTTTTGCTTTGCCCCTAAAATCGACTCGGTTAAACGAGCTGCTGCTTTGCCTGTCGGTGCAACCAGTTTTATTGTTAGCGGTGCACTGGCATACAAAGATTGTAATATGGCTAGTAGCTTAGTTACCGTGGTGGTTTTACCGGTACCCGGGCCGCCAGTGATCACACTAAAGCCTTTTGTTGCAGCAATTGCACAGGCTACTTTTTGCCAGTTTAATGTTTTAATAGGATCGCTTGGGTTGGGTGTATGTTCACTGCTAGGAAAATACACCTCAAGTAGTGCCGTTAATTCGGCTTCATCAAGGGTGAGTTCTTTCGTTGCTAAATGATGTAAACGCGAAGCCAGTGTGGTTTCGTACTCTGCCAAGCGGGCAAAATAAAGTTTATTCGCAAACAACAGTAGTGGCTTGTCGTCCCCTACGCACTCAGCATTCATTAGTTTATTAACAGCCTCATTAAGGCCAAATTCTGTCGCAAACGGGGTTAAAACCTCAGGGGCTACAATGCTGGCATCAGCAAAGCTTTGCTCTCTAATTTCAAACGGATTTTGCCAGTTTATATTCACGAGCTCTAAGCAGCTGTGCTGACTTTGCTGCGCGGCCGCAAGTAATAAAATCAGGTAAAACACTTCGTTGTGCGCTGCTTCGTTATTCTCTACCAGTGTTTCTGTGCCAGTCAATAGCTCTGCGAGTTTAACATCAACTAAGCGAATACGTTTTGCCTCAAGTAAATAACTCAGTAACGGCTGTGTTTTAAGTTCTGTGGCAGGCAACACTAAATCGCTTTGGGCATGTTGTTCTGGCTGCTTATTCATTGGCTCGTTTGGCTCATGGTCATCAAAGCCGAATGTCAGTTGACTCATAGCATGGCTCCTTGTGCGAATAAGCTATCCAGCTCAGTTATCTGCTGTTTTGTTAACTGATTAAAATACACCCCTTGTCCTTCGCTCATACCACGTAAGAAGGTGTAGTAAACACCCCCTAAATGCGTATCGCTATCGTAATCTTGAATACGTTGTTTTAATAAACGGTGCAGTGCCACGGTATAAATTAAATACTGCAAATGATACTGATGACTGGTCATTGCTTGCTCTAGTTGCTCATGATGGTAATCAGCCGCACTATTGCCTAAAAAGTTCGATTTATAATCAAGAATATAATACTTACCCTGCCAGCAAAATATTAAATCGATAAAGCCTTTTAGTAAGCCTTGTACCTCACTAAAATCAAGCTGCCCGGGTAAGTTAAAGTGTTTTACTAACACTTGGTTAAGCTTATCGCTTGAGAGCGATAACAGGGGTAAGTTAAATTCCATTTCGACCAAACAGGTATCGGGCTCAAGTACTGATAAACTTAGCCCTTTATCGTTTAATGGGCAATTCAGTGCAGCCAGGATCCACTGCTCGGTCATTTCCTGCCAACTATCGTCAATATGGTATTTTTCGAATAACGTTTTGATCACTTTATCTAGAGCGTGGTCATCTTGCTCGCTGCCTGGGCGCGTTAACGCATAAGGGTCGGTAAAGTCTAATTGCTCAAATATTTCATGCAAACAACTACCCGGCTTTGCCCCTTTAGGGAAGCTGTAAGGTGTTAAAGCATTGGCATTTTGGGCTAAAAACTCATCTTTTTCGTGGTCTTCATCACTGCGGCCAAGTTCAATATGATCAGTATGCTTTTTCAGCGTTAAGCTACTAAAGCTGGTTGAGCGCCAATCACGCTGAATGTCTGCTTTAACAGTATTAACTTGGTAGGCTTGCTCACTGTCAGCACCAGCAAATGTTAACTTTTCAAGCTCACCTGCTTCGCTAAACGCCTCATAGTGCATGTGCGCAGAGCCTTCACAAAATTGTTGTAACAAAGCGCGCCATTCATCGCCCGATTTAATCTCTAACCCTGCAAATAATACGTGGCCAATGCTGGTACTTTGAATACCAGGGCGAGCGCTACGACCTTGGGCAATGTTATACATACCCACAGAACAAAAATGCACGGCACGTGTCAATGCCACATAAAGTAACCGTAAATCTTCAGCCAAGCGCTCTTGCTCTGCTTTTTGCATTGCGTCGTCACTTTTAGCAAGGTCATAAATCAACTTACCGTCTTTGTGGTAAAGGGCTTCTTTGCTTTCGCGATAGCCACAGGCAAACGGCATGAATACAATCGGGTACTCTAAGCCTTTTGAAGCGTGCATGGTGACAATTTTCACCAAATTAGCATCGCTTTCTAGGCGTACTTGCACTGCTTCACCATCTTGTTGACTAACTTTTTGCGCAAACCAACGCAGCAATCGATGGGTTCCCTCAAGCTCAATTTGCTTTTGCTGCAAGATTTCCCCTAAATGACGGAAATCGGTGAGCCAGCGTTCAACGTTGTAACCTAAACCTTGCCAACGCGCTGCAAGTTGATTATGGCTTAATAAACGCTCGAGCATCGCCATAGCGCCTTGTTTATGCCAAATATGAGCAAGCTGAGCAAAAAAGTTTAAATGCTCTTGCCATGCACTTTCATTTTCGTGAAGTTCATAAATGTGGTTGTAACTTAAGCAAAACAATGGCCCGGCTAGCACACCACGCAGTAATGATTCATCATACTGTCCATGCAATGCCGTTAAAAAGTTCAGTAAATGATGACTAAGCTCTTGGTTAAAAACACTATCTCGCGATAAATACACACTGGCAATGGCGGCTTCTGCCAGTGCAGTTTTCATTAACTGTGCTTCGTTTCGGTCACGCACTAACACACAGATATCGGCGGCCGTGAGAGGCTTTCCTGCAATAGTTGCAGCGCCTGCATCGGCTTGCTTGAGTAGCTCAGTAATTTTTTTCGTATACTGCAAAGCCAATGCCTGTTGAGCCACCCCTTTGCTGGTTGGCTTGTTGTTCGCTTCGGCGTATTCATCAACAAAAACCGAAAATTCAAACGCACTTGGCATTTCACCGTTTATTAAAAACGCTTTGTCTTGCTGTTTTCCCTTCGCATTAACCTTTTGAAATGGGATTGCGTCGTTGTAAATAAAGCTATTTTCATTTTTAGCAAATAAACGGTTTACGCTATCAACAACCCCTTCACTTGAGCGGTAGTTGGTATCTAGGGTGTATTGCTTATCATCTGAAACAGCTTGTTTTGCGCCAATATAAGTAAAAATATCTGCACCACGGAAGCCATAAATAGCCTGTTTTGGATCACCTATCATGGCAAGCGTGGTGTTTTTAATGCCATAAATGCGGCTAAAAATACCATATTGAATTGGGTCGGTATCTTGGAATTCGTCAATCATGGCAACCGGAAACAAAGTCGCAATTTTTTCACTTAACGCTTGGCCTTGCTCACTTAAAAGTGCCTGATGCAAGTTACTCAGTAAATCATCTGGAGTAATAACGCCTTGCTCTTGCTTGCGTTTAACTAATGCATTTGCGACCCATTTAGCTGCGTATTGCACTATCGCAATATTCAAGCCGTTATTGATAAGGCTACTGAGTTTAGCCATTTCATCAAACTGAGCCAGCATTTCATGACTCAGCAAGCTGCCGTTTTTCTTGTAATTTGCAGGGTCGCTTAAATTCTCTGTGCTCCACACTTCGAACGAGTATTTACTGGTACCAAATACAAAAAATAGCTCATCATTGTTTATATACTCTTCAAGCGCAGCAAGGCTGTTTTTTCGACCTGGAGTTTTTGAGCCACTTAAATCAGATGCTTTTACAGCATTAATAAACTCACTCTCACGGCACGCAGTTTTAAATGCTGGTACTTTTGCCACAAAGTTGTCGCGCGCTTGCCATATTTCGTCAAGGTCGTACTCAGGGGTAATCGTTGCCCCTTGTTTATTGAGTAGACTTACCACCTGTGAATACAGTGACGCAGGTACTGGGAAAATATCGGTAATTGCTTGCGTACGCTCTTTTGATTGTGGGTAAACAAAAGCACGCCAGAAGTCATTAAGAGTTTCTTGAATGAGCTCACGCTCATCTAAAATAAACTCTAAGTTAAACGCCACGCCGGATTCAAAGGCATGTTGTTTCAGCATTCGCTGACAAAAGCCATGAATGGTGAATATAGCGGCTTCATCCATCGACTTTGCCGCAGCGTCTAGCAAATCAAATGCGGCGTGTTTGTCAGTTACCTCGTTAATTACTTGTTCAATCAGCTCATCATCTGGCTTTTTACCAAGCAGTGCATCTCTGGCATTGATTATACGCGCCCGCACACGGTCTTTAATTTCTTGAGTTGCGGCTTCAGTGAAGGTCACCACCAGTATTTGCTCAACACTTAGAGGCGTATTTAATTGTTCATCTTCACCGTTCGCTTTTTGTAAACCCAACAAATACCGTAAATACAAACCTGTGATGGTGTAGGTTTTACCTGTACCGGCACTGGCTTCAATCAGGCTTTGCCCACACAGCGCCATACTCATTGGATTAAGCGTTTGCATGATCTGCCTCCTGTGCTAACTCAACGAGTGGCGATAACAGCAGCTCACTCCATTTTATAAACTCTTCTTCACAGTCTTTAAGGCTCTTTATGGTTAAACGAATATACGGATTTTCACCCTCACCCATGCCTATGTATTGCGGCGCGAATTTATTGTTTGCTTTAACCATGTCTTTCTCTGTTTTTATGTACTCGTAACCACTGACCGGAAAGAACGCCACTGGGCGAGTTAAAAGCGTTTCATAAAGCGAGAACCAATCGTTTAAATACTTGCGGGCATCGTCTTCTGACAAGGGTGAAAAACTAATTTGCTTGTCTAAACCAAGAATAAGGGTTTCGACTGGCTGACCCATTATTTGCGCCGCTAAATGATGCACAAAGCCACGAATTACATCTTTTGCTTTAATACTGGCGGTGCGATAAAACACCTGTTTTTGACCATAAATATGATTTAACCAACCCTCTAGTGTGGTATTGGCTATTTTAATATTTACTTCAACGGGTAATGCTTCATCACCTTGAATATGCGCTTTAACTTGCCCTGCAAGCGCATCAACCCGGTGCTGCATACTTTCAAACACAAGATCGCCAACATGGGCTTGGGGTAATTCACCGCGCTGCATTATTTGCGCTTGATTAAGCGGAATTTCTTGAATGCTGGCTTCGAGAATTTCGTCTAGGTAAAAGTAGCGGCGTAATGCGTCTAAACTAAATGGCTCTTCATCTTTAGCAATATCGTTAAATTGCGGTAAGCGTAAACCCAAACTTTGCTGATAAAAGCTCTCGTGCGGCTGGCAAATACTGCGAATAAACTGAGTTAACTCAACACTGCTTTCTGGCTGAACACTGAGCGCTTGCTGAGGCTCAGGGTTAACAGGCTGAGTTGGCATCCACACTGGGTTATAGCTGTGTAATTGTGTGGCTAACGGTTTGTTTGCTTTTTGCTCGTCATCTGATTTCTCTGTTAGATAATAAGCTGGGTTAAATGGCTGTAAGTGCTGATAATTAATTAGCGCCTCTGGTAGCTTTAAGTGAGTGTTTTTATCAGCAAATTTAAAACTACGGGCTATGTATTCCAAAAGCTCGCTCACTAAAGTTGAGGGCATTCTTGGTTGGTTATCAAAGCAAGAACGACCAATATAACTGATGTATAAATTCTCACGAGCACTTAAAATCGCTTCTAAAAACAGGTAACGGTCATCAAGTTTGCGAGAGCGGTCGCCTTTTTGGCGTTTTGAGTAAGGCACTAAGTCAAAACCAATTGGCTGAACGGTACGTGGGTAATCTGCATCATTTAAACCTAGCATGCACACCACTTTAAATGGCACCGCACGCATTGGCATCAACGTACAAAAGTTAACTTGTCACTAAAAAGCGCTGCCCTACGCCTTTTTCTTGAATACCTTGTTTAACCAAGTAACTAACAATACGCTGCGAAACAGCTTGTTGGTAATCGCCATTATCATAATGCTTAATCAGTGTATCGAGCACTTTTTGCAGTACTAATAAATCCCAGCTTTGTTCGCCTTCATCGCTGTATATATCGTTTAATAACTCTTTTAGAATATCTGCCTTTTCGTTAAGCGGTGCATCAGCTTGCAACTTAGTTTTATAACGGGCCAGTACATCAATAAATTCAATAAGTTTATTTAAGGTATTCAGTGCCATACCTTCAACTTCATCGGCACTGTAAATCCCCGAAAACGGCAATTGCTCATCACGTTGTGCAACACCTAATAACAAGCGGTTTAGGCCATGTTGCCAAGTATTTAAATCTATTGCGGGTAAGCCAAAACTGTCTTTGTGGGCTGCATCTAAGCCCCATTTAACGCCAACACGCTCAAGCCAAAAACCAATTTGCTCATATTCATGGGATTCGAGGTTAAACTTCTCGGCAATTTGTGTGACTTGCAGTAAATCAAGAATGTCAGACACACCAAAGCGTGAGTAAGGTAAATCGGCTAAACTAGCAAACGAGCTAAGTACGGGTTTTTCTTGCTCTATCGCTAAATCGGCTAACGCATAAGGAATAAAACGTCGCCCTTCGGCACCACCAAACACCGCCTCAATATACGGGCTGTATGTGCCAACATCCGGCATCATTACAATAATATCTTTCGGTGTTAGTGCTTTATTTTCATTGAATAAATTAAGCAAGTAATCATGTAGTCGTTCTACTTCACGAAGTGGCGTGTGACAATCGCTCAGCACAATACTGGTATCGTCTGCCTGAATTGGCAACTTGCCTTCATCATTAATAAACCATTCTTTATCAGGCGTTAGTGATTCCCCCTTAAAAGCTAATTGGTAAATTTCAGACTGTATTTGCGATAACAAGCTTTGATCAAACTCGTTATCGAATCCGTCAAGCCACTGCGCGTCTAGTTGTAGTAGCTGCTCAAAATAGTCTCGGCCTAATTTGCCCCACGACGAGAGTAATGGGTTACCAATAAAAAAGTACTCGTGATCAGGGTTTTTAGCGCTGTATTCAAGCGCTTGCAACTGCGGGCGTTTAGCATATTTAGCAGCAATCTTGGCTGCTGTTTTTTCATCGAGTGTGTCGCCCCAATAATGCTCACTCGGGTTAAAGAAAAACAAAAATACCTGCGTTTTTTTCGCAATGGTTCGAAACACTTCAAGCTGGCTGCTCGCAATTGCAGAAATACCAAATAAACTAATGCGCTCAGGTAATAGGCTTGCGTCCATTTTTTCAAGGGCTGCAAGGAGTTTGTCTTGCATATTGGCGCGGTGATATTGGCTTTGCCCAAGTTCTTTACTATGCGCCACCAGCTTACGCCAAAGATCTGGCTGCCATGGTGCAATGCCCACATCAACATCATCAAGTTCATCAATGCCCTGCTCCCAAGTGGCAATCCAATTAGGGCGATACATTAAATATTGGTCATAAACGTCGGCAATTTTCTCGCACAAGGCAAAGGTTTTTTGCCCTTCACTGTCACCATCCAAATAGGTTTTAAGTGGTAAGTACAGCGGCTCATCAATGCAGTTTGGTAAAATAGCAAACAGCTTCCAAGCAAGGTTCGCTTTGTTATACGGTGATTCACTGGGTACATCAGGCAATAATTGTTGGTAAAGCTGCCAAATAAAACTCGAAGGCAGCGGAAAATCAACCTGAGCGGCAATCCCTAAGTGTTCACTTAAACCTATTTTTAGCCACTGCGACATACCCGGTGACTGCACGAGCACAATTTCTTTTTTAAAAGGGCTCGTTAGCGGATTAACTTTAAGAAGAGCGTGAAACCGCGCTTGCAGTGCTTCCATGCGATTTGATTGAATTATATTCAGCACTTTACACTGTCCTTGCTTGAAACTAACTAATTGACACAGTGTAAGATATTTTAATTAGATGGGGTAGAGAGAAATACCCGCAAACAAGGCTTATTCCATGTTTGCAGGCATGTGCTGCGGGCATGTGTTTAGGATATGCGCAGCAGGCAATGTTTACTGGTATGGGCTTATCGTCGATAACGCGAACTCGGTGTGCATGATCTCATCCCCCTTAATACCTTTAAGCGCAATACGAATGGTAGGGTCTGCTTTTTGCCAATCGATTGTTAAATCGCCGTAATTCACTTCATGAGTGTAATCACCCACACGGTGTTTATTAGGGCTAACATCTTTCCACTTTTCTGTAAGCCCAGAGCTGGTCATTTCATATAAAGGGTAATCTAGGCTTTGTTGATATTTAGACAGCTCCCCCCAGTGAGTATCACCACTGACAATAATCACACCATTTACTTTATGCTTTTTAATAAGCGCAAATAAACGCTCACGATCAGCTGGATAATTTGCCCATGACTCCCAACCTGTAAAATCAGCTAATAGCTGCAAGCTTGAGGCAATGATTTTTATCTTTTCATCTGACTTAAGCTCTTGTTCGAGCCATTGCCATTGGCTTTCGCCAAGCATAGAGGCGTTTTTATCGGTTGTTGGACTATAAGGCCCTTGTTTTGCAGGTTTACGCTCAAGTTGATAGGTCATCGCTGATACATGATTTAACGGCGCACGATTAAAACGCAGATCAGGCATGATCACCTTTACTGTTTGCTCACCTTCACCGTACGTGTACGAAGTGTAAATACCATCTTCACGAGTTCTGCGAGCAGAACCTGCTGGCTCTTGCCAAAAGTCGAGCATGATTTTTCGTGACTGCTGTTTTTTTGGGTATTCGCTGCCAGCATCATTTTCGCCATAATCATGGTCATCCCACATGGCTATTATAGGTGTATTCGCACGTAATGTTTTAAAGCCCGGCTTTTGCCCTAAACGTTGATATTTATCGGCAAGTACCGTCATATCTTCGGTATCACCATAAATGTTATCGCCAAGGAACATAAATAAATCGGCTTGCTCTTTGTTGATGGCATCAAAAATTGGAATAGCTTTGTCTTGATGACCACATGAGCCAAACAAAATTTTACTTGGCGCGGCAATCGCACTCACACTACTAACCAGCATTAACCCAGATAAGGCGCTTTTAAACAAACTAAAAGTTAAACTCATTTTAAAATCTCCTTAATTGGCGCGGCCATTTTCGGGTTAACTTGCTGACTGTTGACGCCTAAAATATTCAGCACAGTTGCCGCTACTTGCGCTTGTTTGAGCTCATTTTTGGGCTTAATTAAGCCTGTTGCTTTTATATCTGGATAATGGCTGCTAACCAAATATGTTCAGAGCCAACAATGCCGTTTGGAAAACGCTGCTTTCCTTGCTCTGAACGAGCTAAAGCACGCTTCGAACTATGATGCTGCCAATCATCTGCATGACTGCCACGGCCATGATCGGTGGTAATGATCAATGTGGTATTGTCTTTATAACCCGGTGTTTGTTGAATTGTTTGCCAAAGGTCACGAATAAACGCATCACTTTGTTTAGCCGATTTTAAATAGGCATCGTATTTACCGTTATGAGCAAAGTCATCGGTTTCACCCAAGCTAATAACTAGCAAACGCGGCTGTTTATTTAATAAATATTGTTTGGCAAATCGGTAGGTAAAGCTGTCGAGGCGCACATTGTGCCAAGGGCTTGGGATCTCACTTTGCATTTGGTTTAGTAAACTCACTTCCTCTGAGTTCACTGCATCAAAAGTTTCAAAGCCAGCATTAACATAAACCCCACTGCGCTCACGATTTACAATATAGGGAAACACATCCCAGCTACCAAAAAGCGCGGTTTTACCTTTAAATTCTGGCTGAGAATTTAAACTCTCTAAAATGGTTTTATTGGGGTTAGGCACTTTATCGTTACTATCGATATTTTCATCTACTATGCCAGTTAAAACTTCACTGTAACCTGGGTATGAGAAATACCACGGGTTGCTTACCGACATCAATGAACCTTGCGTTCTATCGCCAATCAAAACGCCTTGCTTTGCCAATGTTTCGCTAAAAAATGGCATTAACGCTTGAGTTCGCTGTGCTTGGTCATCTCGCCAAAAAAGCGCCTTTAGTTCATCTGTATTTGCAACAAAATCAGTGTTATCGATTAGGTTTTTATCTGCTCCTGAGAACACTTCTTGCCAGCGAAGGCCATCAAGAGTCACGAGCACAACATTGTCTGCAGCTTTACTGTTTAAGCTTAATAGTGATGCTGCTAAAACCGCCGTGGCTAAAATTAATTTTTTCATATTTCACCTGCAAAAAAGCCCATCAACGATGGGCTATTTAAAACGTTAGCTTATTACTTAAAACTGCGCTGTAAGTGTTAAAGCTGCGGTACGTGGTGCACCAATAAAGTAGGTAGAGCCATTACCTGTGCCACCTGCGAGATATGATTTATCAAACAGGTTATTCACCACAAATGCAAGGTCGATTGATTTAAACATACCTGAATCAAGACTGGTATTATAACCAATGTTTAAATCAACCAAGGTGTAACCATCAACCTCGTTACGCGAACGGGTTTGCTCATCAGTCCATGCACCTAAACGCTCACCTGTGTATTTAGCCGATAAACCAAAGCGGAAATCACCACTGTAGTAGTCTGCCGATACCACAAATAAATCTTGTGCTGAGTCAATCACTTCATCACCCGCTTTAAAGCTGGCTGATGCATCCTCAAGTAGCTCACCATCGCTATTGTAAGCACTTGGATCGTTCGATTGATACTCAGAGTTATTGTAGGTATACGATGTGTAAAGATTCCATTTGTCAGTCAGCATATAGCTTGCAGAAAGCTCCACACCTGTTGACTCAATACCACCTACGTTGATGTAAGAACCGTTCGTGCCAATGGTGTAGTCAATACCATCGGTATCACTGCCCGGAGCAATAAAGGTAATGCGGTTATCAAATTCAATGCTGTAAGCGGTTGCTGTTAAGCTTAAGCGGTCATCGCTGTAACGCACACCTAGGTCGATGTTTTCAGCTGTTTCAGGTTCAATTTCGGTCAGTGTTGATGAATCACGTTCAAGTACACCATCTTTAATTGCCGCAAAGTTTTCGCTGTAGCTGGTGAATAGCTCTGTGCTTGCAGATAACTGATACAGCATACCACCGCTGAATAGTACGTCTGAATCACTGTCGATTTTATCTGAGTACTCATCTTCAAAATGGTTATAACGCTGCAGCTCAACAAGGTACTGTTTAGCACCTAAATTAAGTGTGAAGTCGCCTAAACTGATTGAGTCTTGTACGTACCACTTGAATGTATCTGTTTCGAAGGTGTTTTTATATTGTGTCCAATACGGCGTATGGTCAAAGTGATGATAAATACTGGCATCAATAACTTTATGCCAGTCACGTGACTCATCACGGTCTGTTTGTTCAAACCAAAAACCGGCTTCAATGTCATGGTTGCCAAGGGTTACTTGGTATTCACCGGTCATACCTAAGCGGTCTTTTTTGTAGTGAGTATGACGATACGACATAACCGGAATCGCATCATCTGAGTAACAGGCTGGGTTTAAGCCAGGATCTGAAGACCATGGCCACTCTAAACTTGCCGTACAGCCTGCAGCAGGTGCAAGTGGATTACCGTCGCTGTCGGTGAAGCCGTAGCTGCCAGCGTTTTCGCCCCCAATTGTTGTTGGGTTGCCATCACCATCAACCGGTGATGTTAAATAAGGCGGGATCCAATCACCACGACCTGAATTTTTATGATAGTAAGGTGACAAGCTTAAGTTTGAAGTGGCACCTAATGCGTAATCAAACTTTACATACGCAAGAGTATTTTCACGCAGTGTACCCCAGCCCTCAGCAAACATTTGATCAAAATGCGGCACGCCAGTCCAATTCCAAGTTAAACGATCCCAATCAGGGTTTTGTTCAAACTCGCTAATGCTAATGCTGTTATAGTTAATTTCGTGAACATCATCATACGAAACACGACCTGTTACGGTTAGGTCGCTAAAGTCTGATACAAACTTCGCTTCGATGTGCTGGTTGTCTTTACCACCATTGCTACCATCTCCAACCCAACGGCTGGTGTCTGTTTGCGAATAGCTGATATAGGCTTGCGTGTTATCAAACACAGTGCCAGTTTCGTGCTTAACAAAGTAACGGCTAGCGTTATGATCGCCCGTTGTGTAAGCAAACGTAGTGCTTTGCTCAGTGCTCGGTTGAGCACTCACAAAATTGAAAGTACCGCCTAATGCTTCGAGTGATGCTGAAGCAATATCAGACGTACCTTGCCCTACTTCAACCGTTGCTAAGTTTTCGCTGTCTAAGTAACGGTTTGCTTTTGCACCGCCACCATAGTTAGAACCGCCATTAGGAATACCATCAATCGTCATACCTAATTGCTGTTGATTACCATCGATACTAAAGCCACGCATAGTAATGGTGGTTGACCAGTCGTCACCACCGAATGCATCACCTTCGTTGATGCTAATACCCGGTAGGTTATCAATCACGGCTAACACACTTGATACTGAACTTTGTTGCTCAAGCATGGCAGGTTCAATAACGTTATTTGCATAACTGGTTGGCTTTGCAACAACGGTAATTTCTTCAATTTCGTTATTCGTGTTTGCATTTGCCGATGTTGCTAAAAGCGTTGCTACTACAAGGCTTAGCTTTGTTTTTTTAGTTACTGTGCTCATTGTTTTTCCAAGGTTACGTATTTAAAAGCGGGCACAGTATGCAGAGCGTGTATGACATTTAGGGTCAAAATTTTTGACACAACAATTAAACAATTAATGCATTTTCATGGCAGATTTAAGACTTAACTGTTTAATAAATAAGAAAGTATTAGAAAAAACGCCCAGTTAAATTAACTGAGCGCTTGTTGGTTGGACAATATTATTAGGTTTGCTTAAATCAGTTCAGCCAGCATTTCGTCGCTGTATGGTGTTAACGCTTCACCATTTTTAACTTTACTGATGTAATCTGGGTTCGCAATGAATGGGCGACCAATCGCAATTAAGTCAAATTGGTTATTATCAATAGCTTGATTAGCTGTCTCAAAGCTATAGCTACCTACCCCGACTAAGGTACCTTTGTACGCACCGCGCATATATTCAGATGCTGACTTATCACCTAAGCTTGCAAAGCGCATGCTGTCATCAAAAATACCAACATGTAAGTACGCAAGGTTACGTGTTTCAAGGGCTGGTAATAGATAATCAAATACCGCCTTATCACCGTCGCTTTCAGTCATATTAAAATACGCACCTGGCGATAAACGTAATGCAGTTTTATCTGCACCAATTACTGCCACGACAGCATCAACGACTTCAAGAGCAAAACGCGACATATTTTCTGGTGTTTGACCGTATTGATCTTCACGTTGGTTGGCAGCAAAGTGTAAGAATTGATCGATTAAATAACCATTTGCACCATGAATTTCAACCCCGTCAAAACCCGCTTCAATTGCGTTTTCGGCGGCTTTTGCGTAATCAGCTATTAAACCTTGAATGTCTTCAATGGTTGCCGCTTTTGGAGTAACGTAAGTTAACTCACGCATTCTCGGTACCGAACCTTCAACACCAATGGCTGATGGTGCCAGTACATCACCACCAAAAAAGTGAGGGTGAGCAACACGACCTACGTGCCAAAGCTGAGCAAACATTTTGCCGCCTTTTTCGTGCACAGCATCGGTGACTTTCTTCCAACCTTGAATTTGTTCGCTAGTAAATAGACCCGGTGTATTTGGATAACCTTGTGAATCTGGGCGAATAATCGTTGCTTCGCTAATAATTAAGCCCGCATCAGCACGGCGCGCATAATAGTCAACCATTGCTTGGGTAGGTACGAGATTATCGTCGCTCATACAGCGTGTAAGGGGTGCCATTAGTACACGGTTTTGCAACTCAATGCTGTCATTTAGTTTAAACGGAGAAAGTAAATCGGTTGTCATGGTTTTATCCTTATCTTGAACATACATTCAAGATAAGGGCGAAACAAACATACTTCAAGGTTTATTTTGAATAATCGTTCAAGATTACGTAAACTTCGTTTATACCAATTCGCTTAATTAAGTGGTCTATTTTGAGGCAAGAAAACCTCGTTGATAACAAGGCAAAAATTTCGTTATTTAGTTGTTCTAAATCAGAAATTTTTAACGCGGGTAGCGACAGGTTTAATCCCTCAAAATGACTAAGTATTATTGCGGATTGGTATTATAAACCGTGAGGAGCTTTAATGAGAACTGCTGAATTTGATACTGAATTTGTACTACGCCAAGCCATGCATGCTTTTATGAAATATGGCTATGCGAAGACCAGTATGCAAAAATTAAAAGAAGTGACTCACCTTCACCCGGGTTCTATTTACGCGGCTTATGGCAACAAAAAAGGCTTGTTTTTAGCCGCCACCGAGCAATATCAAAAAGACAGAAACCAACAATTTACCGCCCTTTTTAATGACCAACAATCAATTTTATCAACTCTTAAACATTACTTAACTGTGATTGTTGATGAGTGTATTGAAGGTGAAGTAGCTAAAGTATGCTTACTTACGAAGAGTATTTCTGAGGTTGAAGGCAATGACCCACAAATTTGCACTGTGCTGCGTGGCAACTTAAACGCTTATGAGCATGCCCTCGCTGAGCAACTTCAAAAAGCCCTAGATAACAACGAATTTGTAAGTAGCAAGTCAGCGCAACAACTTGCACGCTTTTTAGTCATGGGCATATACGGTATTCGTACCTATGCGCTGACAAATCAAGACCCTAAATCTCTGCAACAACTTGCTGACGATCTATTTGCTGCATTAGTAAATTAATTTAGCTAATAACTTTACTTGTCATATTAATTTATCACCTTATGATTAAGGTGTAGCTGTGTATAACTAAAAGAGTGAGCCTGTCATGAATAATGCAACTGCTAAACGTGTTGAAACTGAATTTGATACTGTACTCGCCTTAGGCGCAAAGAAACGACTCGCTTATATGTTTGAAACGGTACAAGAGTTTAAACAAGTGTGGATCCTCAATGATGAACATGGCTGCGTCATGCTCTCAAACGAAGATGACGACTGCGTGCCTGTATGACCTAGCCGCGAATTTGCCCAAAGTTGGGCAACCGGTGAATGGCAAGACTGCACACCAAAAGCCATCCCTGTAAAAGACTGGTTAAGCCGCTGGACACCAGGCCTTGAACAAGATGACTTACTTATTGCTGTATTTCCAACAGACCAAGACGACGGCACCATTTTATTCCCCGATGAGTTTGACTCACAACTGAGAATGCCAAAAAGACGATTTTAAATACAAGGGAGCCATGCGCTCCCTTTTTTATGCGATTTGTTGTAACCGCAGTGCTGAAATATCTTTAATCGGTGGCTTGCCAAAAAAGCGTGTGTACTCGCGGCTAAACTGCGATGGACTCTCGTAGCCCACTTTTAAAGCCGCAGAGCCTACATCAATTCGCTCATTCAGCATTAATTGCCTTGCCGCTTGTAGCCGTAAATTTTTTACGTATTGCAACGGGCTCATCTTTACTACATCACGAAAATGCAGGCTGAATGTCGACGGGCTCATGTGTGCATCACGGGCTAAATCATCAATTGAAAATTGACTGGTAAAGTTTTCTTTTAACCAACACAAGGTCTTAGCGATTTTTTGATGGGCTGAGCCAGACATCACAATTTGCCTTAAAAAAGGGCTATGCGGGCTATTTAACAAACGCAATATAATTTCTTTTTTAATAAGTGGCGCAAGATTAGCTTTTAATTGAGGCTCTTTGTCGAGTTGAATCAGCCTAAGTAAAGCATCAAGCAAACCATTATCACTATCAACCACCGACATAGCTTGGTGCTTAGGGAACTTGTCTTGCCCGGCAAAATCCATTTCAGCAACAATGTGGCTGATTTCATGAGCATCTAAGCGTAAGTAAAGACCGTAAAATGGCTGCTCTTTACTAGCACGAGTAATATGCGACGCAACAGGCACATCGACTGAGGTCACCAGCGATTGCCCGTCAGTGTAATCATAACTATGTTCACCCAGCACAACTCGCTTTGCACCTTGCAAGCTAATACCCAGCCCTAACTCATACACGCAGGCCATCGGTAATGAAACTTCGCTTCGTCTGAACACCAATAATTCTGGAATCCCTGTTTCAAAATTACCGTCTGCAATCGCTATTGCTTTCACTGCTTCTATTAATGCCTGACGCATTTAGATTACCTCACATAAATACTCAATTAAGTGTATCACCGTAATTTAAGGTTAGGACCATTTAAGGTAACAATTCGTTATTTTAGGCAAAAATTAAATCATTTATGGCAAGCAGAAATAGCCATCATCGACCATAATGTATTTTCAATTTTTCGATTGCATGCTCTATGTAATCAGCAACTGCTACAAAACCTCAATACATTCAATATCTAAAATCAAAAGAGAAATTATGAACCATAACAACACGGATTTATTTGTGTTTGTCGCGATCGCTGCTTTGGTCACCGTTCATGACAAGCCTTTGTTAAAACGAGCATGTCAGCACGCATTGAATGATGGCGTTTCAATGCAAGAGTTGTGTGATATTTTACCGCATATCAGTGTATATTCTGGGGTGCCAAAAGCATTGTTAGCACTGGAAATTTTAAACTCACTTGATGATATTCAAGGTTCAAATGCGTTGCTTATCAAACGCACAGAGCAGCAGCTAAAAACCGCACTCACATTTGGCCAACTACCTTTTGGCATAGAACAGCAAAACAACAGAGTTTTTGAGCTTGCCTCTTTAGGCGCTTTGTTTGCATTAGACGATGCCAACAGCTTAGTTAGCGAGCAACTTAAACGCTGTGTATTACTTGGTTATAGCCGTGAACAACTTGAATTATTAGTGATAGAACTTGCAAGGAAAGTCAGTAGCCACATAGCAATGCGCGCTAAATGTAATCTTGAAAAGCACTTTGCTATGGTGGGGTAAATTTAAGAAATGGCGGGACGGAGAGATTCTTAAACAAACGATAAACTTTTGTTTTACATTAATAATAAACAAAACAAGCAGCCAGTGAAATACCAAATGGAATACTATAAATTTAGTATTCCATTCCTTAACAAAAACATGAAGAAAACTTAAACTACACGATGAAGATAAAGCACGACCCTGTAACCAATTCTGTGCAACTACCAGTTAGTTAATTCTTATTCATTTTTTGCCTAATTCTAACTTTCTAAAGGGTAACTTAGAATAGGCGAACATACAAAGTCATTCAAATTACATAAACCAAGATATCAACTCAACTCATGTAATAACTTTTTCATTTTCTCGTCAATTGAAGCTAATTAATATCGAAAGACCAAGTATTTTTTCGAGAAAGCAGATGTACTAAAGGCTATTTATTTTAATATAACCATGACTGCCACAAAATTATGCCCCCCTCTCTGAGCTTGCTCTACCCCTCCCAAACATCTAATAATCTAGTAATCTTAGTATCAATAGTTGATAAATTTTCTCTTATAGCTTTAATCTCAGAACTATCATCAAAAGTTCTCTGTTTGAGTGTGTAAGGCTCTTGCACTTTTGTACCTTCAGATATCAACTTAGGATTATTTCTTGCATAACCTATTAATTTTTCGATATATTTAGATTGTGACAAACCATCAGCGTCGCTTAAAAACTTTAGTCTGTCACGGGCTGATTTAGTCACCTCTAACTGAAGTTTACACACTTTATTAGTTGTATTTTTCAACCCTCTTTCATAGCTTTTCCAAGCTTTATAGAGCTTATCAAGGTTAACTTTTTGACTATCTTGATTATTATCACTTATACGTTTTATTTCATCTCTAATAAAGCTATCTAATGTAGAATCTGGGAATTTAAAATAATGATTATAACTGTCATAGCGCCATGCTAGCCAGTTACGTAAATCTTCGTTATCTTCCTTAACCCAAGTCAAAATTTTCTTGTTATCAATCCAATCTGTCATTAGCTCTTCCTTGTGATTTAGTGTTTGTAGGTTTCATCCTAGACGATAATGTAATACCAATTAGTTAGCAAATACTCCTTTGAATTTTTACATTTCAATTAGATTCTGACTTAACATTTATTAGACTTTATTTCAACACTAACCAAAAGACTCATATAGCCTCTAACTAAACACTAAGTAAGATATTTAATTTATTTAACAAAATAACACCCTGTTATTGTGTTAGAATAATTGAAATGGTTTACTAGTTGGTATATGCACTTCATGAGGAATCATTAAATGAATGAGTTTTTCACCTTAACCACAAGTCTGTCAGCATACTCAAAATGGATTTTAACTCGTTTAATTTTGGATAAAACTATTGAATGTAAATTATCTAAAGCGGACTTAATCAAATTAGGATGCCCACATAATAAATTCAAAAAAGTTGTAGATGAACTACTTAGAATCAATGCCATTTTAGTACACAATGTTGAACACATTAAAAAGGGGCGACCTTCTAACTCGTACATTTTTATCTATGATAAATATACAGAAATGAATAAGTTATTATCGAGTGAAATGCTTGCCCAGATAGAAGGAGAAGATTTTAGAGTTCCGGTTAAAATAGTATGGTGTTTTTTTTGCTTAAACAAAGATGAATTTGGATTCGTCGAAAACCTTTCAGTGCCTGTTATTGCCAAAGCCTGTAAGTTGAAAAATGTAGAAGTAAAAACAGCTATTGCGCAACTTGTAGCATCAAACAAAATTCAACAATTAACAACTGGATGTACTTTTAAGAAAAATGGCTTATTTACTCATGAGGAAAATCTATCTATCACAAAGAGGGCATCCGCATACGCTTTATCAATACCTAATTACGATACAGTAGATGAACTAAAAGCAACTCCATTAAACTTCAACTTTAACTTATTATTAAGTTCAAAAGAGGCTAAAACCGAGGATTATGTAAGTAGTATTTGCAACTCGCTACCAATCAACATTGCCAATAGGTACAAAGTGCTTTTTGATGTTCACCTAAAGCGCCTTTTTTCAAAGCATTCACTTGAGTTATTTAAATCATATTTAGCTGATCAACCCAAGAATTCTATTGATAACTTTCGGAGAACCTTGGGGCTACTTGTTGTAAAGTGCATAAAAAAAATTATTAGTTATAAAAACCGAAAACAGCACCTATCTATACTTGATATTAGCAAATCATTATTTGGAACAACCGATATCTTTCACATGAACTCGAATTTATATCATCTAAGTAGTTTTATCACTTCTTATATAAAGGTTTATGTAAATTGCTTTTTGTTTAATACATATGTTTACTTTAAAAAATCAACTCCCTCTCGAGTTAATGTTAAAACCTACAGAAACTACATATCTGAAATCGATAATTTTAAAGCTGATGCTTTTTTCTTGAACAAGAAACTTTTTTTGCACCTGAACACAAACAATCTTACACCTAATGTAAGAATAGCATTTAGTTCAAAAATTTAGATATCAAAGGACTAGAAATAGGCTAATCAGTTTGTAACTTCAGAGTAGAATTAATTGTGGGTAAAGCTTATATGTACCACGCACGAAAAAAGAAACACTTGCTACGGGCTTGATTTTTTTCAAGCCTAATTTCGGTTTGGTAGTATTTATTAGAGTTACTAGTAACGAAGGAATTATCAAAACAAATTCAAATAAAAAAATACGATTCATCCACCTGATATGTAATATTAACAATCAGGATAAAAGATGAATAATCAAACACAATACTCAGTAACTACTAACCCTACGTACAAGCAATATCAAACACTCGCTAGAGACAATCAGCCCTTAGTTATTCCCTACTTAGATGCTATCGAGAAAGTCATGCTTGCTGCATGTGGTGAGCATAAAAGAATGTTTGCTGTGAGAATTGATTTAAGGCTACCTGCTTTTTCAAATACAATTGATTTAGATAGCAACAAAGTTCTTAAACGATTTATTGCCTCTCTTGAAGCGCAAATTAAAGCTGATGCAAAACGTAAAGCTCGTGAGGGTAAAACGCCACACCCATGCAATATTAGGTATATTTGGGCTAGGGAGCAGAACACTGCTCACCACCAGCATTATCATTGTGTGCTGTTTTTCAATAAGGACCGGTATCACTGTACAGGTAAAATAGATGCGGAGAGTGATAACCTGTTTACTAGAATAGTAAAAGCTTGGGCGAGTGCGTTGAGCTTACCAGTATATGAAACAATGGAATTAGTTCATCTGCCTCAAAATGCACATTACTATCTTGATGCTAATAGTCCCACTTTCACTCAAGACTTCCATGCTCTTTATTTTCGACTAAGTTACTTCGCTAAACTTAATACTAAGCAATACGGATTAGGACAGCGGTGCTTTGGTTATAGTCAGAGGTAATATTTTAATTAAGACCTGTGCTTCTCATAACTTGTTTTAACGAGATTTTGAGACCTTCAACTAGCCAAATAAGCTTAAAGCCTTAGTATATAAGGGCTGGCAAGTTCCCAAAATAGCATTACGAGAAGCTAAAAATACAATCAAAGACAAAAAAAGAACGCACTCATAAAAATGCGTTCTTCGTTTGTTACTAGTCAAATAAACTAGCAATACCAGCAATTACGCCACCAGCAACCGCCAATGGAACTGTAACAGGTGCAGAGACTGCACCAGCCCCAATGATGATAGCACCGGATGTAATCGCCCCTGCTGCGGCTCCAGAGCCAACAGCAACGGCTGTACGACCAATACTAGCCTCGCATTTACCCGTAATCTGTTTTGATAACTCATTACCAACGAGTCCACACGTTACGGCTTTATTTAAAGACATAATGCCTCCTATTAAATTGAAAGTAGCATCTAATGTACTACCCTGCTATAGCTCTAACTCTTCAAAATCTTTATCTATTTCCTCCTGTGTTATGCCAATGTAGCGAAGTGTCGTTGCCTCGGAGCTATGGCGAAGCATTTTCATTACCCGCGCTATATCATGCGTTTTATGGTAAAGGTGATACCCACGTGTTTTACGCATTGAATGCGTGCCTAATTTAATGTTTAGTTCCTCGCCTACCAGTGCAAATGCCCTTGTAACGACTTCGTGATAATGGTCTAGGTTTAGAGTATTTAGCTTGCTGATTACGGTAAGACTGAAAAAGGTAGACGTGAGTAGGGTGAGTTGAGCGGATCTCATTTATAAAGCTCAATGCCTTGTTATTTAGCTTAATCTCGGCAAGCTTGCCTGTCTTACTTTCAAAAATGAGTAGCCGATCATTTTGTATATCTGTAAATTTAACTGATAACAGATCAGATATTCTCAGAGCTAAATTCAAACCGATATTCCAAACATCACTCATCTGCTTAGAGCTACGCTTCTCAAGTAAATAGCTTATTAACTTAACCGTATCTAGATCTTTAACTGCCTGGACTTCAGACATACTCCCTCCTAGTCACAAGTGATTGATACCTGATAACAGCCAGTGCGGTAATACTCAACAAAGTTTGAAACAAATAAAGTAAAAAGCTCCTTTGCTTCATGATGATCCAACCAGCCGACAAGCAAATGAAAAACTCGATTGCTAGAAAAGCAAATATCAATTTCTTTCACCAATTCAGGGGAAACATTTCCCTGGTAAGAAAAATCAGTAATATATGCGAATTCCCAATTGTTAGTATGCTTTTCTAATCGCACTTCAACTGGGTGAAAGCCCCCTATTTCTGGCCCGTATTCAGGATCTTTAAAGTTGAGCGTTAACGACTTCGCTTTGTCACTAGAACACTCACTTAACGCAACCTCCTTACTAACTATTTCAATAAAAGTGTTTGGCACTTTTAAACCTTTTATTTGCTCTATTTTGATTGCCATTACTAAGTCTCCTTTTAAATTAAGCCATGCTCAGCAAATGAATAACTTGTTTCACCGATTATGATGTGATCAAGAACAGAGACATCTATTAGATTTAATGCATCGCGCAGCTTGTTGGTGATTAATTTGTCTGCTTGGGATGGTGTAGCAACACCAGAAGGATGGTTATGAGACAAAATGACTGAAGCTGCATTTAACGACAAAACTTCTTTTACAACTTCTCGAGGATAAACGCTCGCCGCATTAATGGTTCCCCTAAAAAGCTCTTTAAAAGCGATAACTCGATTTTGACTATCTAAAAACATTACCGCGAACACTTCGTATTCATGTAATGCCAACTTATGTCTCAGGTAGCTTTCGCAATCGTTCGGGCAATTTAATACACCATCACGAAACTGCTTCTGAGCAATAATGTATGCTGCTGCCTCAAGAATTTGTTCATCATCTACAGGATGCTGAAACTCATACAAAGGTTTTTTCTCTTGCATTTTTTGTCTCCATTGTGGTGAATGCAAGTAGATTATGTATGGCTATAAAATTTTAGTTTTAGGGCATAAAAAAATACGAGCTTCGGAAAAGTTATGTACTAATAACTAACCGGAGAAAATCCATGCGTTTAATTAAATTAAAAGAAGTTTTACACATGACAGACCTTAGCCGTGCAACGATATACCGTTTTATGGCTGCTGGTGGATTCCCTATGAAAGTGGAGTTAGGTGGTAACTCTGTAGCTTGGGTCGAAAGTGAAGTTGAAGATTGGATAAATGAAAAAATACTCAAAAGAGACGACGAAAAATAAACACGGCCTGTAGATATTGTAATCATTTAGCAGTAAATTAGTCTTATTAAAAAGGATTTTAAGGCTAAACATGCTACACAAAGAACTAAAAGAAAAACAACGTAAACTACGAGACAACTTTCCTGAAGGATTAGCTTTAAGAGTGCACAGAGCACTAAGCTGGTTAGATAAATCAGAGCAATGTAATCAAGATTTAGACTGCCAATTTATATTTTTATGGGTGTCGTTTAATGCAGCATATGCACAAGATACAGAGTGCTTAAGCTTAAATGAAACCCAGTCATTCAGCCATTTCTTAGAAAAGCTTGATAAGCTTGATTCTAATAGCATGATTTACAATTTACTTTGGAATGAGTTTCCAAACAGCATTCGAGTTTTGTTAAGTAATAAGTTTGTTTTTCAACCTTTTTGGCAACTACATAATAAACAAATTACAGAGCAGGAATATGCTCAGCGTTTTAAAGATGCCAAGCGAGCAGCTAACTATGCTTTGGCAAATGAAGAAACGGCAAAGTTAACCTCCATCGTATTACAGCGACTCTATACTCTAAGAAATCAATTGATACATGGGGGAGCTACTTGGAACAGCAGCGCTAATAGAGAGCAACTCAAAGATGCTGTACAGTTTTTATCGCAACTGATTCCATACATCATCGATATAATGATGGATAACCCAAGTGAATTATGGGGCGATGCACACTACCCTTTAGTTAACAAATAAAATATTAATACTCGGAAATAGATATCAGCAAGATGAATCAAAAAGGTGTTTGGCTTAGCAGTAAAGAAGCGATGAAGCATCTTAAAATAAGTGCTTGCGAATTAATGCACCGCCGTGAGCGTGGTTTGCTTAAATTCGAAAAGCGCGGTCGTGCTTACTTTTATTACTTTGAATAAATAACCCACTATGGACTTTCCTGAATACAAGCAATTAATTAAAAACCTAAAGCATGGGAAGTCTTTACCTACCGCTGTTTATCTTCATAAATCTTGTATTGCAGAATGCTTGCCAGAGGCCCTATCAGCATTAATAAACACAACAATAAAAGCGTTAGAGATAGAGATAGATGCAGATTGGAATCTAATAAAGCTCTATAAACGTGATTTTAAATTTACCTTGCTCGAGTACCCAAGTTTTGATCAAAGCTCATACCCAGAGCTTCTAAAAAGCCACACAATAGACATTTACGAAAACACGGTAAAAACGACAGATTACAGTAGCTCTGCCAACCCACCAATACTACATCGTAAAGAAACATTCGTTTTACCAAACTACCCTAATTACAAGCTCTTTGAAGAATTAACGAAAGAAGGTGAGCAAATAGACCTTTTATCAAAACACCAAAAGTATTGGCTTCAAAAAGCAATGGCAAAACTTAATAAAATGCAAAGGCTACAAGTTAGATGAAAATGGCAGACTTCATCAAGTAGCCAAAATAGTTGAATCAAAAAACCCCGAACAACCACAACAAATACAGCGACACCTAACAGCTATAAACAGAGATAGACTATCAGCCCCATTCCAAAAACTTGCAAAGTATGGCTACTTAAATGGTGACTATTCAATACTCGATTACGGGTGTGGGTTAGGTGACGATGCAACCGAGCTTGAAGCTCATGGGCTAAACATTAATTCCTGGGACCCTGTTCATCGCCCTAATGCAACTAAAACACTGTGCGATATTGTTAATCTTGGCTTTGTACTTAATGTTATTGAAGATCAAACAGAGCGCCGAGACACGCTAAAAGCGGCATACCAATATACAAATAAGTTGTTACTTGTTTCTGTCATGCTGGCTAACGAAGCCAAGCAAGAGCATTTTAAGCCATATAAAGATGGTGTGGTAACTAGCCGTAATACGTTTCAAAAGTACTTTAGCCAAGCGCAAATACGCTGCTACATAGAGCAAGTTTTAAAGGTAAAAACAACACCATTTGGGCAAGGTATCATTGCTGTATTTAAATCTGCAGAACTTGAAGAAGCACACCATCTTGAGCTGCAATTTCAAAATTATAACTGGCAACACATTACACAACGCCCAACACCTAAGGTTATAAATAAAGCTGAGCAAAAATCGTTATTTGAAAAGCATCAAGACTTATTAGCTGATTTTTGGCAATATTGTTTACACTTAGGCAGAATGCCTGCCAATGACGAATTTGAACAAAGCCCCGCAATTAGGCAAATATTTAGTAGCCATAATAAGGCGCTCCAGTTTTTACAAGGCTACTACGACCAAGCTGAATTTGAGCAAGCAAAAATAAAAAGGCATGACGATTTACTTGTGTATTTCGCCCTTAGTCTATTTGGAAAACGTAAAGCTAAAAGCCATATGCCTGCAAAGCTCACCCGCGATATAAAAGTACACTTTGAAAGCTATAATCATGCACTCGAAGAAGCTAAGTCACTGTTATTTTCAATTTCTGAGCCTGCCAATATTGGTAATGCATGTTATCAAGCATATGAAAATATAAAACTTGGCGAACTACACGATAATCACTCTTATATTTTACCTACCCACTTTTTAAACCAGCTTCCTGCTATTTTACGTGTTTATATTGGCTCTGCAGCGCAGCTTTATGGCGACATAGACGAAATAGATTTAATAAAAATACATATGCGCTCGGGCAAGGTGACCTTTTTAAAATACGATGACTTTAATAAAAAGCTGCCACTCCTCACGATGCGAGTAAAAGTGAAATTACTCGAACTAGATACAGACTACTTTTTCTATGGCGATGATTACTCTAACCAACCTCTGTACAACAAAATTGATTATTTAAAAAAAGGCAGTAGCGAATACAAAAGCCAGCAACGCTTTGATAAAAAACTAGCAGCCATGCTCAAAGGTGTCGAAAAATCAGAATGACCAAACTGGCCTATTTTTGCTCAAGGTGTTTGAATATTGGTCAGTTGAGTTAAAGGGAGATAAATTCTTCAAAAAATAAATTCCTTAAAATGCCAGATTGCTGGCGGCAACCAAAGGGCGAATACCGCCGTCCGCCCCTTGTAACCCCACGGCGCCCCACAACTTCACTTATCCTTTAAACAAATAATTAATATGAACGTAAACGCGATGAAAGCACATCCATGTGCAAGCATCGCTTTACTCATTAATTATCTGTTTTCAGGTGAAGTTGAAGGGGGATTATCTTAGCTACGGAGCATTAATCGACTGAATCAACATCATAACTTTAGCTGTTCCAATTTCTCAATTATTTCAGTAATAGGCAGTGACTCTGTCATATGTCCCCATGAAACCCTAATTGCACCAGCAATACGTTTCTCATCTAGTTTCATTGCCGTTAAAACATGTGAAGGCGTATAACTTGATGATGTACATGCTGAGCCATTAGAGACAGCCGCAATCCCTTTTAGCATCACCATAGCAGCCTCAGAGTTTATATCTGGAACTGAAAAATTAAGTACAAATGGAGATGTATTTTCACCGTTGTATTGCGCATCTAGTGTGTTTAAAGCTTGAACTAACTCATCTTTCAAGTTTTGTGCGTGCTTACGCCATGCAGCTGCATTTTTCTGTGCAATCTCACATGCTAAACCAAAACCTGCAATCAAAGGCACCACTAAAGTACCTGGGCGTAGCCCTTTTTCTTGCCCACCGCCAAACATAATTGGTTTTAATGGCGGCTTTAAAAAGCCACGCTTTCGCATGATTAATGCGCCGATACCTTTTGGGGCATATACTTTATGACCACTTGCGCTTATTAAGTCGATACGCTCATTTTTCAAATTTTCACTCAACTTACCAAAGCTTTGTGCCGCATCAACATGCAAGTAAGCTTCATGTGATTCAAGTACATTACATATTTCTGCAATAGGTTGTATAGAGCCAGTCTCATTGTTAACGTGCATTATCGAAACTAAACAAGTTTCTTCTCTTAGAAGCGTTTTGAGCTCTTCTGGATTTATAATGCCGCTTTTATCAACTTCTAAATAACTTACGGTAAAACCGCTTTTCTCTAAGTGCTCAATTGGCTCTAAAACTGCTTTATGCTCTATTCGAGTTGTAATGATGTGCTTTTTGTTATTCCCTTCACCAAACGCTTTTAAGCCTAAGATTGCAATATTATTGCTTTCGGTTGCGCCACTAGTAAAAATCACTTCAGACTTGTCTGCGTCAACTATATCTGCTACTTGCTTGCGTGCTTTTTCAACGGTTTTTTTAGCGTTTGCACCAAATTCATGAGTACGGCTGCCAGCATTGCCATATTCTTCAACCATTAGTTTATACACTAAGTTCGCAACTTCTTTTGATACTGGAGATGTTGCGTTCATATCAAGATAAATAGACAAGTTAGCTCCTTTTTAATTTTTACACGAGACTTTATACACAAGATGATTTAGAATGTCTCGACTATTCTGTACGTACGTACAAATAAAAAAAACGTACGAACTTTGTTTAAAGGTTTTTTATTATGAACCAAATTATATCTGGAATCTCTTTTCCAGCCATTCGTGGAATACAAGCAGAAAAAGAGTATTACACTGTTATGTGTCCTCTTAAAAGGTTAAAACGAATATTTACATTTGATGAGACCAACTTATTGCCAGAGGATCGGGCGCAAAGAAGTTTGAACCCAAATAGAATTCCTCAGATCAGTAACTATATTCGTTCAAATCGAGACGACTATACCTTTTCGTCGTTAACAGCTTGTATAGCTGGGGAGTGCTCTTTCGTTCCTACAGAAGAAGACGGCCCAGGTAAAAATATTGGTACATTATTAGTTGATGAAGATGCTGAATTCTACATTACAGATGGACAACATAGAACTGCTGCTATTAAAGATGCTTTAGAAAAAGACCCTACTCTTGAAAATGAGCATATATCAGTTGTTTTTTATATAGGTAAAACATTACAACAAAGACAAAAGATATTTCGTGATTTGAACTTATTTCCCGTCAAAACAGGTAAATCTTACGGTGTTTTATTTGGTAACTCTCCACAAGAACTACTAACCAATGCAGTTGCAAAACAATGTGATTTTTTTAATGGGGTAATCAGCTTTGAAGATGGTAACTTAGGCCCTCGCTCTTCAAAACTATTTAAGCACAGCTCATTGCATGCTGCGAATATAGAGCTATTCCCTAATGTAAACGAAGATAATTTGCAAATCTGTATAAAAAAAGCAGTCGAGTATTGGGACTGTGTTGCTGCAAATTTAAATACTTGGTCGCTTGCAAAAAACCACGAAATGCCAGCTAATGACAGAAAAGAATATGTAAATTTTTCTGCAATTGTTCTTAAATGCTTAGGAATGATTGGTCATGAATTATTAGCACAAAAAAGCTATAAACAAACATTAAAGAAATTAAAAAAGATTGACTGGCGCCGCACAAACAAAAGCAATTGGGAAGGGCGCTGTATCAGTCAAGGACGTATGATGCACAATAATAACGCTGCTTTATTAACTATAGCTAAGATAAAAACGCAACTAAACATAGCACTTTCTTTGAAAGAACAAACTGAAGAAGCAAAATTCCAAGAGGAACGAAATGGCTACTGATAAAGATGTACAGTTCCATTCGACCTTGGCGAAACAGGCTTAAAAAGCTCGATTCGCCAGAGCATCGATCATATAAAAATGCTTTACCAAAGCGACTCAATCCCTTGGGTAATTGGTTACAGCGGCGGTAAAGATTCAACCGCAATATTGCAGCTCACATGGTATGCCCTGCAAGAGCTAGCACAAGAAGGTAAATGCGAGAAGAAAGTACATGTAATTAGTACAGATACCCTTGTAGAAAATCCAATTGTAGCAATGTGGGTAGGTAAGTCTCTGCAGCGCATGAAAGAACAAGCAGACGAGCAAGGTTTACCAATTGTTCCTCATCGCTTAACTCCAGCAGTTAAAGACCGCTTTTGGGTTAACTTAATTGGTAAAGGTTACCCAGCTCCTCGTTATAAGTTTAGATGGTGTACAGATCGTTTAAAAATATCGCCATCAAATACGTTTATACAAAACATGGCTGATAAAAACGGCGAGGCTATTTTAGTACTTGGCACACGTAAAGCCGAAAGTACAGCCCGTGCAGCAAGTATGGAGCGTTTTGAAAGTTCTACTACCAATACACGTAAGGCGCTTGGTTTAACCGAAAACGGATCACTTGAGCGCGTGTGGGTTTACACCCCTATTGCTAGCTGGAGTAACGACGATGTTTGGGTGTATTTAAACAGCATAGATAATCCATGGAACTTCCCAAATCATGACTTAATGGGTATGTATCAAGGCGCTACAGAAGGTGGCGAATGTCCACTTGTTGTTGATAAATCAACGCAAAGTTGTGGTGATAGCCGTTTTGGTTGTTACGTGTGTACTATGGTATCTGAAGATAAATCAATGAATGCCATGATTGCTAACGACGATGAAAAAGAGTGGATGTATCCACTTGTAGCACTTCGCAATGAGATTGAAGTAAACGACGCCAACCGCGCTAAAAAAATTGAGAAGTTAACTCGCGATAAAGCCAATCGTGACTTTAGACGCATGAACGGAAATCTAACCGTGCATGTATCTAAACACGGGGCTGATTTAGTGCCTGGCCCATATATTCAATCTTTCAGAGAACATTTGCTAGGTAAAGTATTAGAAGCCCAAGTGGCTGTACAACAACTTGAATACGAAGAAGTTAAAGATCTTGAACTACTGCCACTTGAAGACCTAGAAGAAATTCGTCGAATTTGGCTAGAAGAAAAGCACGAAGCAGAAGACAGCGTGCCAAAAATTTACCAAAAAGTACTTAAAAAAGAATACCCAGGTAAACAACGCGCGCACCACCCTATTCTTAATTTAGACGTACTGAATAAATTAAAAGCGCATTGCCAAGAGCAAGGCGACGAAGACGGTTTACTATACCAACAAATGCGCTCAGTAATGAGCATTGCTAATAAGCATAAAAACCAATTACGCAGAGCAAAACTCTCTGACGAGCTTGCACAAAGCCTCGATAAAGGCGCGTTTAATAACTTATTTGAAGCAAAGCAATTTGCATTAGAGCGCGAACGCCATCGCTTACAAATACAACTAAACAATTCTCCTAATTTAACTGAAGATGATAAAGCTGCAATTCAAGAAAAAATCATCATGGTAACTAAGTCGATAAAAGAACAAGGCTACAGCTCTCTGCTTATCGATTTTGAAGAGGTACACGATGATAATTAAACAACTTACCCTCGAGAACTTCGGTATTTATCAGGGGCGACACGAAGTCGATTTAACCACAGCAAAGGATAAACCTATTATTTTATTTGGTGGTTTAAACGGCGGCGGTAAAACAACCTTTCTGGATGCATTGCAACTGGTGCTTTATGGTAAACATGCAAAATGTTCTAACCGTGGGCATCAGTCTTATAGCAGCTTTTTAAGTAGCACTAAAAACCGTTATGTTGGCGATCACGATACTGTCGAAATTTCACTTACGTTTGCACACACAACCGATACCACAACCAAAGAGTTTGTTGTAGTACGTAATTGGAAAACCAACACAAAAGACGTTAAAGACAAAGTAACAGTTTATTGTAATAAAGAAGAAGATAGCCACCTAAGCCAATACTGGGATGAGTTTGTAAATGAATTTATTCCACTTAGCTTGTCAGACTTATTCTTTTTTGATGGCGAAAAAATCGAAAACCTTGCACACCCAGACAGAAGCGCCGATTTAATAAAAACAGGTATTGAAAACTTACTTGGTCTTGATCTACTTTCACAACTGCATATTGATTTAAATAATGTTGAACGTAAACGTAAAAGCGATAATTTAGAAAGCAGCATTATTGCCAAAGTTGAAGCCTTAGAGGCTGAAATTGGCGACCAATCAACACTTGTTTCAAACCTTAAAACAGAAATTGCAAGTATCGAAAAACGTGCAAGCGATACTAATTTAAGTATTAATAAGGCACGTCAAAAGGTTCGCTCTGCAGGTGCTCACTTAATTGAAGAGCGCGACTCTATAAAGTTTGAACTAGGCGCTATTGAAGAAAAACTCAAAACCAATTTAGCCGAGCGCGTAAAATTGGATGCTGGGTGTGGACCACTTGGCTTAATACCTAATTTAATTGCAAGTACACAAGCACAAATTAAAAAAGAAGAGCAAGCAGTACAAGCCAATGTTATTCAAAGTGCTATTACTGAGTACGAAACCACTATTACACAAACACTTATTAACGAAAATGTGCCACAAAGGGCACTAAAAGCGCTCAATAATAAAATGGCTACCTTAGCTCAAGAGCGTGAAGAGCTCGCAAATACAGAATGCTACATTGGCAGTAACGGGGCTATTTTTAATGGACTTGATGAAAAAATTGCGCAAGATAAGCTAGAGCGTTCAAACTTGCTAAAATCACGCGAAGAGCTCCTGGAGCAACAAGCTCTTTTTGATAAAAAATTAGAGTCAATTCCTGATTACGAAACTGTACAACATTTATTGAGCGAACTTGCAGGGCTTGAAGCCAAGCTTAAAAACGATTTTGTTTTAATAAAGCAAAAACAACAGTTGTTACAGCAAGCGCAAGCACGCGACGAAGTATTAAACACTCGCTATGCAAACCTACTAACCCAGCAAAGCAAAGACACATTTGAGCAAAAGCGTTCAATTCAAGTAGCTGAACACATTGTTAAGCTAAAAAATACCATGAAGTCATTTGCTGATGAGTTAATACTAGAAAATGTAAAAGGGCTTGAAGAACATATAGCTGTTAAATTTTTTGACCTTTCTCGTAAAAACAACTTAATTACCGGCGTTAAAATTTGCCCTGATTCATTTAAACTGAAGTTACTCGATACCAATAAAAACCCTATGTCGCCAAGCCGATTATCAGCAGGTGAAAGGCAGTTACTCGCCATCGCTATTTTGTGGGGATTAGCTGAAGCTTCAGGTAAAGAAATACCAACCGTGATCGATACACCACTGGGGCGTTTAGATGGTAAACACCGTACTAAGTTAATTAATAACTACTTCCCTAAAGCGTCAAGACAAGTGATTTTATTATCAACCGATGAAGAAATAACAGGGCAATACTACACGCAATTAAAACCTGCTATTTGCCGTGAATATCACATTAGTTATAACGAGCAAGAACAAACCTCAACCTTTACTGAGGGGTACTTTTTATGAATACCACACTCCATACAATTGACTCTATTAAACTCTCTGAAAAACAAAAGCAGCAACTCGTTCGCCTAAAAAGTAAAACAGGTATCGAAAACTGGAACGTATTGTGCCGTTGGGCTTTGTGTATGTCGCTTGCTGAAGATTCAATCCCCCCTGTTGAAGAAATTCCATCAGACAGTAACGTAGAAATGAGCTGGAAGGTGTTTGCCGGCGAATATGCCGATGTGTATTTAGCTGTGCTGCGTGAAGCTTATCATAAACAAAGTGCACAATTAGAAAGTGTGCACTTTGGCGACTTTGTTAAGTTACATTTGAATCGTGGGATTAGTTTTTATACCGCTATAAGCGCCCGCTAAAGCTCATATAGCTTAGAGTTAACATCGGACATCACTTGTCGTAGAATTGATTCTAAATATATAACCGAATAAACATTCTTTTGTTTAGTTGTTTGTTTTTTATATATTCGTGGCCAATTAGTGATATTTATCCTACTGCTGGGCGTTAAATAGGACTTTAAATCAGCTAAATCGCTACAAAAATCAGCTGAGTAAGCATTAGGAAAAGAATAGTTCCAGTCATTTCTCACATTATTAGGGGTACTTATCATAGTCGAACTAGAATTAAGTATAGATTTACATAATTTTAGAATCTCTACTTTAGTATCCCTAACATCATTAATGTTGTGTTTATTAAGAATATTTAAAAGGTTACTCCACGCTAATTCATGAGGAGGACTCTTTTCTTTTGAAGAGAACCTGATTGATATATATTTATCAATATCAGCACTCACAACACCAATATAATTCCCTCTATCAATTTTATTATCACCCGCTACATATGATGCAATAGAGTTACAGTGCTCTTTTTTTAAATAAAGATTGTAAATACCAAACAAACGAGAAAGCTCAATAGCAGAATAAAAAGCTGAGTAATATGCTCCAACTATCAACCAAGTTTCTGGTAAATGTTTAACTGATGGACCGAGGAAACTTTTCATATGCTTCTGTACTTTTTGATAAGAAAAGTAAAAATCAGTAGCTATAATTTTTGAATACAACCTCTCTGAAATTTTTAATTCGAACTCACGCTCACTGAAAATAGTTACATCTACACCTTCACCTGTAAGTAATATTTCTTTCAAAGTATCACGGGGATGGGGAGTAAAATCTTTATCTACTCTCTTGAACCCTACACGATCTAAATTTTGTAAAATCGGATTCTTTATGAAATTTACAGGCATGACTAAAATTGATCATCACTAATAGTAACTTTCATTGTTACGGCTGAAACGACTTCTTGGGCTAAATTCTTAATTGCCGACTTATTTGTTCCAGAATGTAAATCCCAATTTATGTTAGAAATTGGCTCAAGGGCTTTTTCGAAATAATTCTGCTTGTACCCACCAAATTTAGACTCTACAACATGACATATATCCATAAAACAGCTCATTATCGCTTGGAAAAAAGCCGAATTTGCAACTTTTTTATTGTCACCAAAAATTTCTGTGGTAATTACCTCTAACGCTAACATAAAGTTGATTAAAACTTTTTTCTTTTGTTCAAGAGTAAAAACATTAAACGGAGCTTTGGTTAAAATTGGCTTCATTGCGTTTTGAAAAGCCACATGAGAAAGCTTCCCGCTTACACTTTTAGTCCTCGACATTTTTCCGGAAAGCGGCGATTGAGGATTATAATCCAGCTCATCAAACAAAACTTTAAGCAAAAACTCCTCACTATTTTCGTCAGCAGTAAACTTTTCTAATTCAAGACGTAAGGTTTTAGGCACGCCCATTTGGTGACCATTAACATCTAAAAAATATTGTACTTCTGTACTCTTGTTCAAACCAAAGAATATACATACAGGAAGATATATATCTTCTTTACTTTTATAAGCACCATACAACCTATGCTGCCCATCAATCACTAATAAACTTGAATTTAGTTTTTCAATAGTTAGTTTCTTTTTCTTTTCATTATAATTAGCATTTTCAGCTGTAGAACTTAAAATCAAAGATCCAGGTATCATATTTCCATCATCTAAATATGTCGCAATTTTATTAACTCGCCCCTTACTTAAAGTTCGCTGATAGCCCGCTTCAGGATCTTCTTCAGCTCTAGTTACAGTAGTAAGCTTAAATAACTCCTTCGCACAGAAACTAGCTAAGTAATACTCACCTTCGTTATATTCAATCTTTATTGCATCAATTTCTATAGTATCGTTCATAGCTTTTCAGGCCCTAAATTTATAATTGAACTCTTGCACACTGTATCCTAACCAACTTCCCTTCTAATTTAAGGTAAGCATCCCCTTTACCGTTTAGCACTTCTGCATCTTGTTCATCGAGGATCACACAGCTTTCAGACTATTTTTAACTCGCAAAGCAAGTTGTGCTGGGAGGTTGGAACGTAAGTTTGTGCTGATTACATCGCCACTTGGTTTTTGCATGGCAATAATTAAATATCAACTTTCATTCTTTAAACCAAAGTCGTTGCTCTTTGTAATACTTTGCACCTTCGTTAATCAAAATCCCCGTTACAGTTGTAGCTGTATCAATTCCAGTTAAAGAATGTACTTTTGCATTGATTTCCATAATACTCATTGGCTTAGTCATTTCATCTAATATTTTTCTCACAGCCTGCGCATTTGTATAGCGGCGTGTATCTTCCCCCCACTCTACAAGGCCCAAAAACATAGAGCGACCAAGGTAAAACCGCTCATCTCGTTGCGCAAGACTAAGTAAGGTGTAACTTTCTGGTAATTCTAAACCTAAGTTTATTTTATCTAAAAAGTCTTCGACCTCAGTAACATGAATACCTCTTTGTTCACTCTTCAAGTAGCTATGAAGCGCATCTAAGTACTGAGTGATGTTTTCAGAGTCAATATTTATGTCTCTTTCGTAAAGCCCCCATGTATCTGAATCACTTGCAGCATTCTATCTGTTGGTTGTAGCTGCAATGCTTCATGAACTCCCCTAGTAGCCTCTAATCGAGCTTTAATTTCTTTACCCTTTAATGGCTTTCCTGCGTCTTCTAATATTTTGGTAAATGCATCAGCCATATCAACTCGAATCTGTTGGTTTTTGCCCTGAGTCAGCTCTAGCCCAAACATTTTTATTTAAATAAGTAAGTTCGTCACAATCCTCAAGAATAATATTAAGAATATAAAGGTTTAAATCTTCAGGTAACGAGGGGAATTTTTCTTTTAAATATGAGAGTAATTCTGTCACGTGCCACTGTTTTGCTAGAGGACCTTCATACATCATTTTGCTAACAACTGTGCGAATGTGTTTACATATTAAATCCGAAATAGGATTAAATTTAGGTAAACCATAAATACCACGTCCAAACAGTTTTGCTCCCAGCTTAGGTAATGAGCCATGAGCTAAACGCTCTTCGACTTTACGCCCCATTACAGCGGTTGCTCTAACTGCGACTTCACTGTAATGTAATGGTGCCTCAGCTTGTTGAAGAACAGTATAAACTGCACTTTCACCTGTTTTACCATAAGCAATTAATACTTTATCTTCAGTATTAAATTGTAAGCTATCATCAAAAGTGCTCCAAAGAACAGGTAAAAGCTCTACCGCGCCTCTATTTTCCAGCTCTGCTTTGAATATTAGATTTATATCATCTTTAGTCCAGCGGCACTCGCCTGCTTTAGCCTTTAATGACTTTCTGAAACCACTAATAAGATTATCCCAATTATCTTGGTTAACCCTTGAGATCACTACTGCATCATTTATAGTTAATAGCTGAATTTGATTCTCGGAAAAAAGTTTTATGATCGCAGCTAAATGACGATAGTTACCAATAAAACCTGCGAACCATTTATCTTCAACTTCTAACATCTCAAGATATAGAGGCTCAATTCTATCTATTAGTAAATTCCCAATTTTAATAGCAATTAAATCATCCCAATATTCATTTCTTATGATTTTATCAATGTTCATTTTCTGAATTTGACGTATGCGCTCCCGACTAACCCCTATAATTCCCCCAATTTCATCTAATGTTTTTATTGGTTCTCTGTAGGCTGTTCTATATTGGAGAATAAGCCTTGCTTTATCAGTAAGTGTTGCCATTGAGTTTTCGAAATGTTGCTTTAGTGGTATATCTTCTATTGAACTTTCACCTAACGACTGGTCTCCCACTGGTTCGCTAGTCTTATCTGGTATATCCTCTATTGAATTCTCAGCTAAAGACTGTTCTCCCACAGATTCGGTAACCTTGTCTGGAATACCATTTGGTATATGAGCAGGTTTATCGAAAAATTTTCTTAACTTTATTAAAAGTAGTTTGCAAAAATCCTTTGCAGATTTCTTCCCAAAATTAAAGGTCATGTCAACATATCAACATACGTTAAGCCTACAGCATCTCTCAGATAAAAAATTCCCTGTATTTTAAAAACATTAGTTACCCTTACAGTTAAATCTAATTGCTCAATGCTTTCATCTAAAATTGGAAGTGGTAAAATTGGTATTAGCTGACAGGGGTCTGTTAAATCTATATCTTTTTTTAGCTGTTCAAACCTTATAAAATCTAGTTCGCGGCTAACTTGATCAATAAATTTATGTCTATTCTCTAAAAAGGTTTTGTCATCAAAAATAAGTAACTTTAAACATTCACTTTCTAAACTAGGGTTTTCATCTTGTAATACTTTTAACCAACCAGTAAATTCCTTTTTAGCACTTAGTGCATAAAACATTCCATTGCTAGTTTTTCCAAATATTTTATCTGATGATGAATTACTATAGTCAGTACCTTTACAGTGCCTATTCAACTCAACATTCAAAACATTAATTGGCTTTTTTGCACCAAAATTGAAAAGGTTACAATCTATGATATGTCCGTAGATCTCCTCTTTAGACATAGGTCGAGATGCTGTCTCCAAGACTTCTAAAGCCGCAGAAGCAATCGTGTGATTTGCTTCTACCATAGTGCTAGTTTCCTGTCCTCCATTTTCCGTTACAGGGAGGTCATCCTCTACCCCAATATCGTAACCAAAGCCTGATAGCAGTTGATAAAGAGGTATTTTACTATTATTCACGACCTTGTTACTTGTTCGGTACTCTATAGGTAATGCCCACTTTACACTTGAAGAAACAAGTATACTTTCCTTGAAGTGTTCGATTTCCTCATAACTCGGTACCTTTGGACGCATAAAGCCAATATGTATAATACCGACCTTATTAAACATTTTTTCGTTGCTCCACAAAGTGTAGATCGAGTTAAGTTCTCGATGAACCGTCACATCAAAAGAACCATTATCATTTACAATACAAAAAAACATCTTTAGTGCTGACATACCTTAAATCCTATCCGAAAAATATTCAGCGTAAGGTAGCTCACCTGTTGCCTGGTATTGCTGATAAAACTCTTTTATACCTTGCTCAGCTAGTTGCTCGATATAGCTGTATATTGACACCTCTTTTGAGTGCATACCTAAGCATTCGACCACTGTATATAATGTTTTATCTGGGTCTAATTCACTTACCCTAAATACTGAGTTACTTTTATCCTCCAGTGGCTTAGGAAGTTTATTCTCCTTTATACCTAAAGCAACAGCGAGCCTATAAATGTCAAACTTAATTAATTTATATGTTTCATTTTTGGCATCTTCACTCGGATTTAATTCCATTAACAACTCATCTAATTGTTGTGATGTTAATGGTGTTAACCCTATACGATTAGGCTCATTCATTAGTTACTCCTTACTATGCGTGACTCTGTAGCCGAAATTCTTTGGATTTGATAGCGTACTCCAATACGCTCAGCAAAGTTGGATAAATCGCGACTTGGATCGATTTCGCCCTCATGTACAAGTAATACAACTTGTTCTGCCATTTTAGGTAAGTATTTAAGTACATTACTTCTGTGGTTAGGATCTAAACGACCTAGAGGTGTATCCATAACAATTGGACCGCTTTTTCTAGCTGTTTTATTTAGACCATCAATTAAAGATAAAGCAACAATTTGCTCCGCACCTGCACTACGCTCTTTAAGTACATTACCGGTATGATCAAGAATAGATAAACCATAATTGCTATTTATTTCTAATCCAGCATACGTTTTTTCTGTAGTAAGCTGACTGAATGCATTTGAAGCAAATGTCTCAACTTGTCCTCTTAAAGCATCTCTTAACTCGTTGATACCTGCTTTAAATACAATCTCTAAGTTCTGGTAAAGGTTGACGCGAATAGTACTTGATTGTTTTTCACTCCCTGAACTTTTTGATATTAAAGAAGATATGTGAGCTTGCTTTTCTGACAACTTATTAAGTTGAATTTTTGTTTCTTTTATATCACTTTCAAGCTTAAACAATTGGTTACCAAGCCTATCTTTTTTTTCTCTTTGTCGCATAATCTGTTCAGTATCAAACCCTCTAATCTCTTCTTGAATTTCATCAATCTGGGTCTCAATTTGTATTACAGATACTTGAGCTTTTCTTCTTTTAGTAACTAATTCGCAAATTCGGCTACATTCATTATGCGACTTAACTTTAGTTAATTTATCTATTTGAAGATTTATGCCCGTAACATCATCAAGATTTACCAAGGACAACTCGGCTTCAGCTTTTAGTTCTTCTATCTTGGCTTTTATACCATCAAGTTCTTGTTGTGGAATAGTTTGAGTACAAGTAGGGCAAACTGGGTTCGCTAAGCTTTTTTGCAATTCTGATATTTTAGAATCTAGTACAGCTTTATTATTTGCCGCTGTCATTAAAGAGTTCCGCTTTGTTTGCAAGCTAGCTACTAATGGCTCAACTCCTTTAAATAAAACATCTTTCCAAGCATCCTTAAATAACTTTCTTTGTTCATCCGCATCATATGCGAGTTGCTCTTCAACCTTTTTGAGTTGTGCTTTTAATGCATCTAACTCATATTTTTTTCTTTGCACAGCTTCAGTGTTTTTTAGCTCTTCTTCAATATCATCTATTTGCTTTTGAATATCACGCTGTTGTATTTCAAAATCTTGTATATCTTTTTCTAAAGTTACTTGTTTTGCCTCATTCACTCTTTGCTGCTCTGCATAGGTTTTGGCATCTGAAGAGTTTTTAGCGTCTCTGGTTTGTACTCTTCTAGCATCTGTTAATAATTTCGAAAATTCATTTCTGCCATTAACTAAGGCTGGTACACCCAAAGCTTGCTCTATGTGCTCTTTAATTTTCTCGCCTTGCTCACTCTGTTCAACAAGCAGATTTTCATACTCTTGAAGTAGCTCACCATCAAACAAGAAAAAACGTGATATTTCTTCAGGTGTTACTTGGTTAATTTCATTAATTATTGAGTCACCATTTATAACTTGGTTATCAATTTTTAACCCTATTGACTCTTCAAAATCACCATCGTTTCTTGGTATAGAAACATGCTCTTTTTTGTTCAGCTGCCTTCGAAGCTCATATTGCTTTCCCTCATGACTAAATTTAAGCTTAATCGACATACTCCAGTCACCTTCTGATGCCGCAATACTATTAATCAAATTAAGCCGTGGAATTAGCCGCATATGTCGAACCCAAAGCTAACCCATAGAACCCCCAACGTATTGAGTTCAAAAAGCTTGTTTTACCTCGCATGTTATCCCCAAAAAGTAACATCACATTTTGAGTATCATGCTGTGGGAATTCAATTTTCTGCTCTCCTTTGTATGGCATAAAGTTTTGAATTACGATTTCTTGAAGTTTCATATTAACTTGCTTCCTTGTTCTGCAACTACGGACTCTTCAACTATTGCTTTGATTTTATCTAGAGTATTTCAATCTTTATCGTATTGATAATCTTTTTGTACTTGATAACAATCTTTAATTAGCTGTTCATCTAATGCTAGATTTAGCTTTGAATTTAGAGCTAACAGGACTGTAAGTGGATCGCTTTCATGTGTCATAAGGTTTCTTCCTCTATACCATCAGAGTCTAATAATCCTACTTCTTCAGGATCAATACCTAACTCAATAGCAATATTAATTAACTTGTTTGAACCAGATTTATTAATGGCTGTTTTTGAAAACTGAATACTTCTTTGCAGCTCACTTTTTAGCAACGATAATTGTCCTGGTTCACTTTCTAGACAAACAGGAACCATTACAGCGTCAAAAATTACTGCTTGATATTTACCAGGGCAAGTTCGTAATACCCTCCCCCTTCTCTGGATAAATTGTCTTGGGTTTTGTGATGATGCTAAAATAATTGCATGAGAAATTTTTGGAATATCCACGCCTTGATCTAAACAGCGAATAGAAACCATTATTCCTCCAAATTGTTTAAACCAGTCTAATGATGCTGCAGGATCACCTTCCATGTTTGTATGGTATTCACAAGGTGAGTAGCCTTTGAGAATAAGAGCTTCCATTACCTCTTTTAACTGGTACTGGTCTTCACAGTAAATAAGCCAACTTTCACCATCTTTATAATTTTCAATAATTGTTTTAATTGCATAAGACACTTTTGCTTTTGCTTTTTTTGCAATGCGCGCTCTTTGAATTAACATATTCTGCAATTTTGTTGAAGGGATAGGCTTACCAGTGTCATCTCTTTTTGAGCGAGCAAACTCCCTGGAAATTTCTTTAGTTGCAGTTTCCCAGGCCTCTGATTCTTCAACTGTAAACCTTATGGCTTCAGGCAAATATTCATACTCAACCAGCCTGCCACTTTTGATTGCATCTATTAAGGTAAAGGGTGGTTGAACTATAGAACCAAAATAATCAATTATTTTTTGTGTCCCAACTGAATCACTATACCTAGTAGGTGTTGCGCTAAGACCAAGCTTTTTACCAGCTCGAATAGACAGCGCTTTAGAATTTTCGTTACTTCCGATTTCATGCACTTCATCTGCAACCACCATAAGATGACTTCCGTCAGCAAGTCCATTGATGAAATCAGTTAATCTTGCTGTTGGCATGGTAGCTAAAACAACCCTTTGCCCAAGATCTTCCCCTGGTTGAGTAAAATGATAGAGCCTCCGATTTTTTCGCCAACGGTTATGGCCATCACCAGCTTTCAAAATTATAGCTTCAGGCAACTCTTGTTTTATTTCATCAGCCCATTGTTTATGTAAAAGACGGTCAGGAACAAGAACAATTGCAACCCCACCGTTTAACAGATGCTCCTTTAAAGCAGTTAGTGCTGTAAAAGTTTTACCGCTACCTGTGGCATGTTCAAAAATACCTTGGCAATTTTGCGCTTTCCATCCCTCTAAAGCAGCTTCCTGGTGGGGTAGGGGTTTTCTCTTATTTGATGGAGATAATGACTTTTTCTTTTCATATTCATTACCAAGCGAAAAGTAATCAGTAAGCTCTTCTACATCTATATCATCTAGAGAGTTATAAGCTTTTGACTCTAATCTATTTTTTGCTACTAAAGGAAAATCGATTATCTCAAGCTCTTCAACTTGATTAGTCCATAGTTTTTCAAAATATTTTTTATGCCGCTCTACTTGCCGCTCATCTCTTCCATCCTTCCAGCTGCAAAATACATCTAGTGATTCATAATTACCTCGCTCGTGCCAACCACTCCATGTTTCGTTTACCGAACCTTTAAAAGAGACTGAAGTAGTATTATTCGTTAATACCCCAAGTTTTTCATGGTAAATACCTGTTGAATTTTTCCTGAATGCTATTTTTACATGCATAATATTCAACTTGATAAGTGTTGCCAAAGCTTCTGTGTTTTTTATTAATCGAGGATCACTTAATAAAGTATCAACTGTGTGAATAATTTCTTGGTTAACTTTTTGAAGGTTACTCCCATAACCCTGTTCTAAAGCATCAATATCTGCTGCAGATAAAGACGGCGAGCAAACGAGCTGAATTTTCCCGCCTTTGCGAGCAAAGTTTATCAGCTCAGGGCCAATAAGAAGAAATACTGTAGAACTGAAGTAACCAACTGAACGCTTATAAACATCACTTTTATTAAGGCAAGGAAGATAAAAGTCAGCAACAAGATTCGCTTCGCCAGTTCGGTATTCTTCTTTTAAATCCAGCGTGGAGAGTGACATGATTGATTACAATCCTTTTACTACAGCCAGTTTGTATAAAACGCAGAGTGCTTCTTTTAAGCGCATAAACTAAATCCTGTTACTGCGGCTTATAATGAATAAACCGCTCCGTGGTTAACTTATTATTTTTTAATAAAAATCTTTAAAATAACACTAAGTGAAATAGAAATCCATACTATTTTATAGTTTTAAATTGTGGGATAACTGAAGTTTTAAGAGGTGAGCTTTGGATTAAAAAGGTGTATTTACGAGAAGCGAAATTTCTTGGTACCTGAGTGGATTTAAATTAATGGCTTATTTGATCAGTAAATAAGCCATTTAGATGGGCTTTAATTTAAAGTTGATAATGATCTTCACAAACCGGGTTGCTTTGTAAATAACGTACAGCAGCTTTTTCGCAAAATTCGCATTCAGTACCTTCTGGCACTTTATGCTCATCACAATAAGGGCAACTTGCTAGCCTAAAGTTAAACTTATGCTCGCATACTTCACACTTTATTAAATCAACCTCACAATCCGGACAGTTATCATACTCATCCAAATCAAATGTCAGTTTACACTCTTTACATTTCACTAAATCGCTCATATTCCCTGCTTTATTTTATTAATTTAAATTTAATGTAACTTTTTATGTGTATTCATTCAAGCAATGATATTAGCCATTAAATAGCCAATTCCTTAATCAACATAGAGCCAAGCTGTCTGGTATTGAGCGGATTTCCATTACCATTCAATATTGATACACCTAATTTCTTAGCGATTTCACGTAAGTATGGTTTACTCGGAGAGACAAGCTCTTCATTCAAAACTACTTCAATACTACCATTTTCAAGCTCAACTATTTTGTAATTCTGCCACAGTACTTCTTTGACTTTTAATAAGTTACGCTGCAGAACTGGCGAACTCAATAGTTTGCTTACAGCAATAGTACTCTTGCCTGTTGGACCTATATTCATTAATAATTTTGCTGCTGCAACAGAAGTATCTAATAAGGTTTCAACCTGCATTTCCTCAGTGTTGATTCTCAGAATAATGATACGTTCAACCAGCTCTAATGTATTTGTATTAAAGCTTATATGACCGCTTGCACTCATCTTAGCAGTTGTTTTGACTGATACTCTTTCACCAGTACTAGATACCACATCATAGCCAGCCTGGTTAACTTCAGTTGCCATACGGTCATTCGTGATTAGTGCAGCATAAAGCTCTCCTATCCTACCCGTTAAGTGTCTAAGTTCTGTTGGGGGGACATTCCAGCTTAACTCTCTTTCTAACCAACTCATAGCTTCACCAAGAGACTGAATGATTTGCATTTGTGTTAGAGCCATTTATATATTCCCTTATCTATTACCTAACCAATGTCTTTTTATTTATACTCAGAATAGAAACTGAGCCTTGCGAGGCTTTTTCAATATGATCACTCCACCAGCTCATTAACTCTCTGCGTTTTTCATAATAATCGCTTCGATTATATGCTGCCCTTACTTGGTTCTTATCAACATGGGCTAAGGCTGCTTCAATCACATCAGGGTTAAATCCCTTTTCATTCAGTGTCGTGCTCCCTAGGGACCGAATACCATGACTAACTAAACGACCTTGAAACCCCATTCGCCTTAAAGCAACATTTGCTGATTCATTATTAATATGCTTTTTAGGATCTCGGTCTGATGGAAATACAAACTCTCTATGGCCTGATAGAGGTTTAATTGCTTCTAATAGCTGTAGGGCTTGTTTAGACAGTGGGATCACATGCTCTTTTCTCATCTTCATGCGACTAGCAGGAATAGTCCATTCTTTTTTATCTAAATCAATTTCATCCCAGCGAGTCCCCGCAGCTTCCCCTGGTCGCGTGAGGGTGTGAAGTTGCCACTCTATTAGAAATCGAGTTATATGCTTGATACTGGCATTTGCCAGTGTTTGCATAAGCTCTGGTAATTCATCTGGTTTAAGAGTGGGCATATGAACTCTTTTTGGTGAACTGTAGTTAGCTTTAATTCCCGCTATAGGGTTAACTGTAATGTAGTTTTTGTTCATCGCAAAAACCATTACCCTATTGAGCCTTTCGCAAAGACGTTTAACAGTTTCTAATCTATCATCCTTGGCAAGTGGGTCTAATACGCTGCTAACAAGTGGTGCTGTCAACTTTCCAATTGGGTGCTTTCCTAACTTAGGAAAGATATGATTGCCTAAAGAATCGCCACATATCATCGCAATAATTTTTAGACAAACCTTTACTCGAAAACTCAAACCACTCATTAGCAACTTTTTCTAAAGTCAGTTCCTCTTGAGCTAACTTTTCTCTTCGGGCGGTTTCTCTCTGCTCTTTTGGATCAATATCGAACAGGATTAATTCTCTTGCATCTTGAGCAAGCTTTCTCGCATTTACTAAGCTTAAATCTGGATATGTACCCAACCCCATATTTATACGTTTTTTAGTTATTGGGTGATAGTAGTTAAAGTTCCATTGTTTCGAACCATTTTGACGAACTCTTAGCTGTAAACCCTTTCCATCAGAAAGCACATAATCTTTTTCTCTAGGTTTAGCATTCTTAACTTCATTATTAGATAAAGGCTTTATTGTTTTAGGCATAATCGATAAAAATTTGCATGTTGGTATACCTGATTATGGCACCAAATATTAGGAATACCATATGGGCAACTAAAATTTTGCGCTTCAATGAGACGGGATAAGACACCATAAGATGACAAATAATTGATTTTATTTACTTTGCAGAAATAAAAAAGACGTCATGAGACGTCTTGATATTGAATAATGGCGGTGACGGAGAGATTCGAACTCTCGATACGTTGCCGTATACACACTTTCCAGGCGTGCTCCTTCAGCCACTCGGACACGTCACCTAAAGCGCTGCTTAGAGTTTAGCAGCGGCGTTATAGTATGAAAACAACCCTACAGACGCAAGGGCTTTTTAAAATTGTGCTGCTAAGTGATTAGTAATCAAACAAAAAAGGCAAGGTAAACACCTTGCCTTTTGTAAATAGATATCTCGTTCTTAGCGTTGAAGCGTTGCTGAAAAATCTAACATACGGTTAAGCGACTTTAATGCGCCTTCGCGTAAGTCCATATCAACAAACACTTCTTTACCTTCTGGGTCTGTCAGTGCTTCTTCAATCGCTTTTAAGCCATTCATTGCCATCCACGGGCAATGTGCGCAGCTTTTACATGTTGCGCCTTCACCTGCAGTTGGTGCTTCAAAGAATTCTTTCTCTGGGCATAACTGCTGCATTTTGTAGAAAATGCCACGGTCAGTCGCTACGATGAACTTTTTGTTGTCCATAGTTTGCGCTGCTTTGATTAGTTGGCTTGTTGAGCCAACCGCATCAGCTAAGGCTACAATCTCCGCAGGAGACTCTGGGTGAACCAATACAGCCGCATCTGGGTGTAAGGCTTTCATATCCTTAAGTGCTTTGGTTTTAAACTCGTCATGAACGATACAGGCGCCATTCCACATGATCATGTCTGCACCTGTGTTCTTTTGAATGTAAGAACCTAAGTGTTTATCTGGACCCCAAATGATTTTTTCGCCTTGCTCATCAAGGTGCTCAACGATTTCTAGGGCACATGAAGAAGTCACAATCCAATCTGCACGCGCTTTAACAGCGGTTGATGTATTTGCATATACTACTACCTTGCGATCAGGGTGCTGATCACAAAACGCTGAGAATTCTTCAATTGGGCAACCTACGTCTAATGAACACGTTGCAGCAAGCGTTGGCATAACAACTGTTTTATTTGGCGTTAGGATTTTTGCTGTTTCGCCCATAAAGCGAACACCGGCTACCACAATTACATCTGCGTCGTGCTTAGCGCCAAAACGCGCCATTTCTAGCGAGTCAGCAACACAACCGCCTGTTTCTTCAGCTAGTGCTTGAATTTCAGGATCAGTGTAATAATGGGCAACAAGAACCGCGTTCTTGTCTTTTAATAATTGTTTGATACGTGCCTTATACTCAGCTTGCTCGTCTTTTGATAACGGAGCTGGCTTTGGAGGGAAGATATAATCTTCAGGCATAATTTGTTCAGCTAGACTCATTTCTCGACCACTTAGTCCACAGTGCATTCATGGCGCGAATTATACGAGAATCTTAAGCTAATGAACAGTATTGCTGTGAGCTGTTAAGATAAATAAAGGATAACTTAGAAAGAAAAGATAAATCAGGAATGGTGGGTCATGATGGACTTGAACCATCGACCAATGGATTAAAAGTCCACTGCTCTACCAACTGAGCTAATGACCCGCTCTGGATATTTTGATACGTAAATCCGCCGATATGAGACCATTCGAAGAATGGTGGGTCATGATGGACTTGAACCATCGACCAATGGATTAAAAGTCCACTGCTCTACCAACTGAGCTAATGACCCGCTCTGGATATTTTGATGCGTAAATCCGCCGATATAAGACCATTCGAAGAATGGTGGGTCATGATGGACTTGAACCATCGACCAATGGATTAAAAGTCCACTGCTCTACCAACTGAGCTAATGACCCGCTCTGATGCTTGTAATAAGCTACGTAAATCCGCCGATATAAGACCATTCAAAAGAATGGTGGGTCATGATGGACTTGAACCATCGACCAATGGATTAAAAGTCCACTGCTCTACCAACTGAGCTAATGACCCGCTCTGATGCTTGTAATAAGCTGCGTAAATCCGCCGATATAAGACCATTCAAAAAGAATGGTGGGTCATGATGGACTTGAACCATCGACCAATGGATTAAAAGTCCACTGCTCTACCAACTGAGCTAATGACCCGCTCTGATGCTTGTAATAAGCTGCGTAAATCCGCCGATATAAGACCATTCAAAAAGAATGGTGGGTCATGATGGACTTGAACCATCGACCAATGGATTAAAAGTCCACTGCTCTACCAACTGAGCTAATGACCCGCTCTGATGCTTGTAAAAAGCTGCGTAAATCCGCCGATATAGAACCATTCAAAGAATGGTGGGTCATGATGGACTTGAACCATCGACCAATGGATTAAAAGTCCACTGCTCTACCAACTGAGCTAATGACCCGCTCTAATTGCTTATAAAAGCTATACGTAAATCCGTCGATTAAAGATTACCATTCTAAGAGAATGGTGGGTCATGATGGACTTGAACCATCGACCAATGGATTAAAAGTCCACTGCTCTACCAACTGAGCTAATGACCCGCTCTTTTTTCCGCATTTTGGCTGTTGTTACCAATCGCCTGCTGCGGGCGCTTATAATACTTATTTAAATGCTGAGTGCAACAGAAAATATCTCTTTTTTTAAGTTTTTATGTCTAGTTGCCTAATTTTAGACCGCTTATGTCAAAAAGCAGTCTAATCAGGTCAAATCTACATTTGCGACAGACGTTCTGTGGCTAATTTAGCAGCGGTAGTACTTGGGTACTGATTAATTAAATCATTAAAGGTTTTAAGGGCTTGCTCGCCTAAACCTTGATCCGCTAATAAGTTTCCTAACTTTAACATTGCATCTGGGCGCTTATTAGAATTAGGGTATTCATTCACAACAACTTTAAAGTGCTCAGTCGCACCTGCTTGATCGTTTTGAATAGTTAACAGCTGACCTAACCAATAATGCGCATTAGATGCATACACTGAATTTGGGTATGTCGTTAAGAATGCTTGAAACTCAGGAATTGCTTGCTCATAACGTTTATCTTTCATGATTAACGCCACTGCACGCTCATAAGCTTCGTTTTCAGATAAGTCTGAACTGATTGCCTGTGATGCACCTACATCTGTATAAGTATTTGTAGGTTGAGTTTGTGTTGCAGCAGGCTGGCTATAAGCTTGGCTAACTCGGTTCTCAATTTCTTGATATAGCTCACGCTGACGTTGCAGTACTTTTTCAAGCTTATAGCTTTGCTCTTCTGTAATACCACGTACTTGGCTCACTTCGTCTTGTAAAATATTAAGCTGCTGCTGAAGCTCAGCTTGCAATAAATTACGTGACTTCATCATGTTTTCTAAAGCGACTAAACGCTTCTCAATGCTCGATTGCGAGCTTGCAGCTTCTGAAACAGGAGCGGGAGCAGCCCATAACTGGGTGCTCCCGCTTAGATCATTGCTGCCAAAATAATTTTCGGCTTCATAATGACTCTTTATTAGTAAACTAATACTGCGCGACGGTTCTTCGCGAACGCTTCTTCAGTGCGAGACTTAACCATTGGCTTCTCTTCACCATAGCTCACTACTGACATTTGGCTAGCAGAAACACCTAAACTTTGTAAGTATTTTTCTACTGCTTGACCACGGTGCTCGCCTAGTGCGATGTTGTACTCAGGCGTACCGCGCTCATCAGCGTGACCTTCGATTAGTACTTTAACTGAAGGGTTTTGTACTAAGAATTCAGCGTGTGCTTGCAATAGTTCAGCATACTTGCTTTGGATTTTTGCGTTATCAAAACCAAAGTAAATGATTTGCTCTTGACGTAACGCTTCGTATTTTTCACGAAGTGCTTCTTCAGCTTGTTGCTCTGGAGTAAGCGTTGCAACTTCAACAGTATCAGTGTTGTTTGATTGCTCAACCATACCTTGGTTAGATTGGTTTGCAGCACCTTCATCAACACCTGAAGAAGAGCTACACGCCGCTAATGTCATCACTGGCACAGCAATTAGCAAACCTTTTAAAGTTTTATTAAGTTGCATTTAATTGATTCCTATATTGAGTAAACCAGTATAATTACTGTAAATAAGGCGACCAAGCCGGTGCCTTAACTTGTCCGTCTAGCACAGGTAAGCGTGCTTTAAAGCGACCATCCATAGAAACTAACGCCAACACCTGTTTATTATTATGAAGCGTGCTGTAGATAATCATCGAGCCGTTTGGTGCGATACTCGGCGATTCATCAAGGCGTGTTCTAGTTAATACTTGGAACGCACCTGTAGCTAGCTCTTTCTTAGCAAGATGGTATTGACCGTTGGTACGGTTCACCATCACTAATTCTTTTCCATCTGGAGAAACCGAACCTGCTAGGTTCATATCTCCGTCAAACGTCATGCGTTTTGACCTACCAGTTTGCAAATTTAACTTATAAATCTGGGCATTACCACCCCTTTCAGACGTAAACACAATATCTTGCCCATTAGGGAACCAAGATGGTTCAGTATCTATACTACGGTGATTTGTAAGGCGTCTTTCTTTGCGAGTTGCAAGGTCTAAAACATATACTTCTGTTGCACCATTGCGGTCTTTAGAGAGCACTAATAGTAGCTTTTTGCCATCAGGTGAGAACTGTGGCGCACCATTAATACCAGGGTGACTTGTGATCAGCTCGCGTTTACCCGTGTATAAATCTTGAATGTAAATTTGGCTTTGACGATTTTCAAATGTTACATACGCAAGCTTAGTACCATCTGGTGACCATGCCGGTGACATTAATGGTTCTTTCGAGCGAAGTAATACTTGCTCATTAAAACCATCATAATCAGCAACGACTAACTGATAAGGCATTGCCTGATTTTCTCTCACAATAACGTAGGCAATCTTCGTTAAGAATGCACCTTTTTCGCCAGTTAAAGCTTCGTATACAACATCACTGATGCGGTGAGCGTAGCGGCGGAAACCCGTTTCAGCTATTACACTTTCTCTTGCATCAAGAATATGGTCTTGGCTTTTAACTAACTTACCGTTACTCATCATCTGTGTTTGACCACCCGTGATCTGACCACGAATAACATCAATAAGCTCATACTTAACTAAGTAACGTCCACCTGGCTGTTGTTCAACTTGACCAACAAGAACGGCTTCAACACCTTTATTAACCCATGCAGCATAGTCAACGTCAGTATCAGTTGCTGGTAATTGAGGCATTGTTGCTACATCAATAGGTTTAAATTTACCACTACGCATTAAGTCTGCTGCAATAACAGTACTTAACTTTTCAGGGATGGGATAACCCCATTGTATTGAAATGGCACAACCGCAATCGGACGTGCACCATCAACACCTTCGGTAATAACAATTTCTAGTGCAGCACTGGCGATGCCATGAAAGCCCAGTAATACAATAAAACATGCTGTTTTTATCTGGTTGAACATATCATTCCTTTAGAATTCTGGCTTGATTGTTAAATTAATATTTTTAAGTTGCTCAAATACGTCTTTATCAGGTGATACCGGGAGTGTATCTGCCATACGAACAGCTCGAAGCGCAGCTTCACACACTAATTTATCACCACCTAATGACTTAACTTGTGTTACTAAGCCATTAAAGCCAAGACGAATATTTACACGACATTGTTTATTCTTCATCTTTTCATCGATAAGTAAAGTTTGCTGAATACGTGCCATTATTAAGGCTTTGTATTTGTCGACTTCACTTACAATTTGCTGTTGACGAACTTTATTTCGTGCAGCTTGCTCAGCAGCTAACTGCTCTTGCAACATCTGCTCTTGCAATGCTTGCTGGCGTTTACGCTCGGCTTCGGCTTCTTTGCGTTTACGTTCAGCTTCTGCTTCGGCAGCTTTACGCTTACGTTCTTCTTCCGCTTTCTTTAACGCCTCTTCTTCAGCTTTGCGCTTTTCTGCTGCAGCTTTTGCTGCTGCTTCAGCTTCTTGCTTTTGCTTTTCGGCTTGTTGCGCTTTAGCACGTTCTTTTTGCTGAATTTCACGTGCTTTTTTCGCTTGTGCTTCGGCTTCTGCTTTTTCTTTCTCTTTAGCGCGGCGCTGTTGTTCTAGCTTTTTAAGTCGACGGTCTTCCGCTTCACGTTGCTTGCGCGCATCATTGGCACGTCGTTCAAGATCACGAAGACGCTTTGCTTCAGCTTGTTTTTTCGCTTCTTCTTGCTTTTTTAACTCAGCAATTTTTTGTTCAACCTTTTGTTGGTCTACCGTAACTGCTGAAACAGCCTTTTCTGGCTCAGGCATAGCTGGATTCAAAGTTACTTCCATTACCTTAGGAGTAGGTAAATGAAAACTAGCTGATCCAATTAAAAAACCAATAATACCCAGATGTAATAGAATCGATTTGATTAATGACTCACGCATACTAACCCTCAAATGATTCGGTCATTAGACCCACTGAAGGCACACCGGCATTTTTCAAAAAGTCCATGAGTAGCAGTACTTCTTGATAAGAAACACGGCCCGAACCTTTGATCATCACTGGCGTATCTGGATTCTTTTGCAGCTGAAGTTTAATCACTGCAGCAACATCCAACGCTTCCATTGGTGCTTCAGGATCTGTACCAATACTTACATAGTACTTACCTTCAGCATCAATTGACGCAATAATTGGAGGCGTATCTTTAGTATCAACAAGATCCGATTCTTCCATCTTTGGCAAATCTACTTTTACACCATGAGTAATAAGTGGCGCAGTTGCCATAAATATGATTAGTAGTACCAACATTACGTCAATGTAAGGAACTACGTTTATCTCACCTACTGGGCGACGTTTCTTACGCTGGTACATTCGCTTTAGCCTCTATTTGCGCAGCAGCTTGGCGGTGTAAAATATTGGCGAACTCTTCCATGAAGTTAATATAATTACCTTCAAGCTTTTCTACTTTGTTTGCAAAACGGTTGTAAGCAATAACAGCTGGAATTGCAGCAAATAAACCCATTGCTGTTGCGATTAGTGCTTCAGCAATACCTGGCGCTACCATTTGTAGCGTTGCTTGCTTAACTTCACCTAATGCGATAAATGCGTTCATAATACCCCACACCGTACCAAACAAACCGATGTAAGGACTAATAGAACCCACTGTTGCTAAAAACGATAAACTTGACTCAAGCTTTTCAACTTCACGCGATAAAGCAACACGCATTGAACGGTGTGTGCCTTCCATAACAATACTTGCACTTTGTGGTGAATTTTTCTTATGACGTGCAAACTCTTTAAAACCTGCAACGAATAATGCTTCAACACCTGATGCGCCTCCAGGACGCGCTGATACTTCGTTGTATAATTTACTTAGGTCAATACCCGACCAAAACTTCTGCTCAAAGCGCTTTGCGCCATTAAGTGCATCAGAAATCGCTTTTTTACGCTGAAAGATAATTGCCCATGACATTACCGACATACCGACTAATGCCAACATTACTAGCTGGACAAGTACACTGGCTTCTAGAATAAGATCTAAAAAGTTAAGCCCTGATCCCACGTTAAACTCCTAAAATAGATTTCTATGTAATTTGTTATATTTTTTACACTTGTATTTATTGACCACAAAGGCGGCCAAAAGTTACATCTAGTGTATCTAGTCAGCTATGAACTGACAACGCTCTTGCTGTGAATTAGCGGCAAATAACGGTAAAAAGCAATTTGCTTAGTTATTTTTTAGCCATATTAGGTTTTATCAATACAATTATGCATATTTTCACCTTAATAATAAGTCACTACAGTGACACTAAAAAGCAACCAAAACAGCCAAAAACTCGGCGTTTATTCATAAATAACGCATAAACACCCAAAAGCACTTTTACGAATCTACTACAGAATACTTAAACTAATCCTGAATAAAGTTCTTAAAATTTATAAAAACCTTCCCATTCATAAACTTAAAATTAATATATTCACAATGTGAACAAAAAGAAAACAATTAAAAAATATGCTCACATTAGTTTTTTTTATCTGAAAATAAAATTTTTCTAGTTTGAAGAAAAATCCATCATTGCGTATTATTTACCTATACCGAGCTAGCAACCTCATGAAAGTTTCTTTCATTAAGCTCCGTTTTTAGCAATATGAAAATTCGTATTGCACTAGGTTTGCTTAAATCTGGATAAAACCTTTTTTAAGTAGACCGTAGTTCCCTGGATTACTTCCTTCAACTTGTTGTTTGCCCGCATCCTTATGCGGGCTTTTTTTTGCCTACACAAACGTCAATGAGAATACCTATCGATAACTTAACAGCATGTGAATTACAGATGTTAAAATGAGACAACAACCCAGTGGTTAGTGGTTAGTGGTTAGTGGTTAGTGGTTAGTGGTTAGTGGTTAGTGGTTAGTGGTTAGTGGTTAGTGGTTAGTGGTTAGTGGTTAGTGGTTAGTGGTTAGTGGTTAGTGGTTAGTGGTTAGTGGTTAGTGGTTAGTGGTTAGTGGTTAGTGGTTAGTGGTTAGTGGTTAGGACAAAGTAAAACTAATATCATCTATAGCAAGCTTTTTGTTAATTACACAAAAATAAAACCACCCTCTCGATCAACTAATATCTAACTTCTGAAATCTAACTACTAAAAACCCCGCTTCGCGGGGTTTTTAGTTATTTTTCTGGCGTTAATCCAAAGTGCAGGTAGGCAATGTCTGAAACAAGTCGTCCGCGTGGGGTGCGTTGTATAAAGCCTTGTTGAATTAAAAACGGCTCTATCACATCTTCAATGGTTTCTTTTTCTTCGCCAATTGCAGCCGCTAGGTTATCAAAGCCAACGGGGCCGCCCATAAATTTTTCGATAATAGCTAGCAAGTATTTTCTATCCATGTAGTCAAAACCGCTTTTATCGACATCAATCATATCGAGGGCTTGCTCGGCAACTGTAGCATTCACTTTACCGTCTGATTTCACTTGGGTGTAATCACGAACGCGGCGTAATAAACGATTAGCTATGCGAGGTGTACCACGTGAGCGCTTGGCGATTTCTGTAGCGCCTTCATCACACATGGTTAAGTCTAAAAAGCTTGCTGAACGGGCAACAATTTTTGAGAGGTCTTCAACTGAATAAAACTCTAATCGCTGTACGATGCCAAAACGGTCTCTAAGTGGTGAGGTGAGTGAGCCTGCACGCGTTGTTGCGCCAATTAAAGTAAATGGCGGTAAATCAAGCTTGATTGAACGTGCTGCAGGGCCTTCACCTATCATGATATCCAGCTGATAATCTTCCATTGCTGGATACAAAATCTCTTCGACTTGCGGGCTCAAACGGTGAATTTCGTCAATAAACAGTACGTCACCTTCTTCAAGGTTCGTTAAAAGTGCGGCTAAATCCCCTGCTTTTTCAAGCACTGGCCCCGACGTTGTTTTAATATTAACGTTAAGCTCGTTGGCAACAATGTTTGCAAGTGTGGTTTTACCAAGACCCGGTGGACCAAATATTAATAAGTGATCCAGCGCTTCGCCACGATGGCGAGCAGCCTCAATAAAAATTTCCATTTGCTGCTTAACATGCGGCTGGCCGGTGTAATCGGTTAACAGTTTTGGTCGTATGGCACGATCAACACTGTCTTCGTTACTTTGTTCACTCGCATCTATTAAGCGATCTGCTTCAATCATGGTTTACTCACAACATTGATTTTAGAGCTTCTTTAATTAGAACCTCGGTCGTCATATCTGGTTTGTTCACTGTTTTAACCGCTTTTTGTGCTTGCGGTAGCTTATAGCCTAATGCCACAAGTGCTGATACAGCATCATCAGCAGCATTATTTGCCACTAGGGTATCATCACTTGATGGCTCAATGACGGCATTATCGCTAAATGGTGTAAATAAGTCATTACCCCAATTTTTAAGCCGGTCTTTCATTTCGAGCACTAAACGCTCAGCCGTTTTTTTACCAACGCCCGGTAGTTTAACCAGTGTGGTCGCATCTTCATTATTAACACAACTTACAAATTGCTGCGCCGACATACCCGATAAAATAGCTAGACCAAGCTTTGGCCCTACACCATTGGCTTTTAAAAGCTCTCTAAATAAAGCGCGTTCGGTTTTGTTGTTAAAGCCAAATAATAGCTGGGCATCTTCACGTACCACAAAATGGGTATAAATAATCGCTTGCTCACCCACTGCCGGTAAATCATAAAAGCAAGTCATCGGCATTTGTACTTCGTAGCCTACACCACTTACTTCGATAAGAATTTCTGGTGGCTGCTTTTCTACTAGTAAGCCATTTAATCGACCAATCATATTACTTCCTTAATCGTCCTCTTACGGTTTTGCTCGCACTGCCCGCAAGTTTTATTAAATTTTGTTCTGAGTGAGCATGACAAATAGCAATTGCTAAGGCATCTGCGGCATCGGCTTGAGGGGTACCTGGCAGCTTTAAAATGTTTTTAACCATATGCTGTACTTGAGACTTATCGGCTCCGCCATTACCTACAACGGCCTGCTTAATTTGCCTAGCCGAATATTCATAAACTGGCAGCTCTGCCATTGAAGCACCAACGATAGCAGCGCCGCGTGCTTGACCGAGCTTAAGCGCTGAGTCTGGGTTGTGTGCCATAAACACTTTTTCGATAGCAAAACTCTCTGGGGAGAATTGCTCTACCAATTGACTGATCCCTTGGTAAATCATTTTTAAGCGTATCGGAAAATCGTGATCGGCCAATTTAATGCAGCCACTGCCTAAATAAGTGAACTTAGCACCTTGGTGAGCAATCACGCCGTACCCTGTTAATCGTGAACCAGGATCAATCCCTAAAATAATCGCCAACTAACTGACTCGTCTATTATCATTATTATCTGCGCTTAATAATGCCAGAGCACTGTATAAATTACCAGTAACCAATTGCAATTCATAAAAAATGCCCGCAATTGCGAGCATTTTATAGTCAACCTTTAATTAAGACATTTACGCGAGCGAGCGTAATAAGCCTTGGGTATTTTTTCGCATTGTGCGCGCTATCATCAAATAACCTAAACATGCCACAAATAACCCCCCGACTGCTGGGCCAATCACCCAAATATGAGGGTGGAACTTACCTGCTAAATCGAACATTTGTTTTTGCACTATTAACAGAGCGATGTCACTGACAATTGCAGCGACTAAACCTGCGGTAACGCCTAATAGTAAAAACTCATATAAGGTGGCATTTTTAATTAAGCGCCCTTTCGCACCTAAAGTTCGCAAAATAACAATCTCTTGCATTCGCTCACCCAAACTTGCTTGTACTTGTGAAATAAGTACTAAAGCACCACAGGCAACCACAATCGCTAGTACAAAGCCAATCGCTAACGATACTTGCTCAATGGTTGAGCGAATTTGTTTAATAAAGCTCTCAACATCTATCACGTTAACCGTCGGATATTGACGCATTAGCTCATTAAACTCTCGTTTTTTCTCTGCTTTTACATTCACTGATGAAATATAAGTAGCCGGGAAACTCGCTAGCACATCAGGGCTCAAAATAATAAAGAAGTTAGGTTTTAGCGTTGTCCAATTAACCTTACGTACACTGGTAATTTTTGCGTCAAACGACTGCGCACCAATTAGGAAAGTAAGTGTATCGCCAATTTTTACATCAAGGCGTTCAAGCATCGACTCTTCTACCGATGCCTCGGCTACTGAGTCTTCACTAAACCATGTACCGTCGATAAGCTCGTTTTGATTAGGTAAGTCTTTACGCCAAGTTAGGTTTAACTCACGGCCAATACCAGAGCGGGCTTCTTCGTCTTTCTTTTCGTTGTCTTCTTGCGATACTTCGCGGGCAACCAACTCACCATTTACGGCGTTTACACGGCCACGCACAACCGGATAGAAATCAGACGTTGGCATATCGTTTTGCGCTAAGAAGCTAGTTATTGGCTCTAACTCTTGCTCAGTAATGTTCACTAAAAATGAATTAGGGGCATTTTCAGGAAGCTGCGACTGCCAATCCGAAATCATGTCGTTCTTAAGTACAATTAAAAACAGTAATAGCTTGATTGCCAAAGCAAAGCTAATTAATTGCACAGCATTCACATTGGCACGCTTTTGAATTGACGCAATCGCCAATGACCAACTGTTGCCTGGACTCAAGCCAAGTTTGCGGCCACCACCAAAAATAACCTTTGATAAAGCAAATAACACCGCAATTAAAAATGCCGTCGAAAGGAACAAAATTGCACTAATTTTGATGTTATTACTAAATAACCACATCAGTAAAAACACAGTAAGCGCCGACATAGTAAGGTGCACTTTACTTACTAATAAACGGTCGCCTAAGTTACGGCGAAGCACACGCAGCGGCGGAATATCAAATAAATCGAGTAGCGGTTTAATTGAAAACATAACCGCACAAATCACACCCGTGCTAATCGCAATGATCCAAGGTTTTGCCGATGCACTTGGCAGTGCTGAACCCATGGTTTGTGCTAAATAATCAGTGGCAATCGCTTGTAAACCATAACCAATCAGTAAACCGACTATCACCGACATTGAACATACAAGGCTCAAATGTAATAAATAGATTTTACGGATCATAGCGCGGCTACCGCCAAGCGTTTTCATCATAGCAACTGGGTCGTACTGACGCTCACAATACCGTTTTGCCGATACCGCAATAGCAACGGCAGCTAAAATAATGCCAAGTAAACCAGCTAGCAATAAATAGCTTTCGGCACGATTTAAACTATTAGAAATAGGTGACTGGCAATCTTTAACGCCATACCAACGCTGGTTTTCTTTCATCTGTGGTTTTAACCACGCATAAAAGGTATCTAAGTTGTCTTTGTCGCCAGCATAAAGTTGGCGGTAAAACACTCGGCTGCCGGGCTGAATTACCTCTGTTACAGCAATGTCTGCTTCATTGATTAAGATTCGCTGGCTGCTCGAGAACACATTAAACGGTGCATCAGGCTCTTCGGCTACAACATGACTAGCCGTAAAAGTAGCAGCACCAAGCTCTACTTTATCGCCCACTTTAATGTTTAGCGCATAAAACACAGATTCACTTAACCACACTTCACCACGACTTGGGATATCAGAAGTTACTTGTGGTTGACCAGTCAGGCTAGTTTTTACTTTTAACTCGCCTTTTAATGGATAGGTATTTGATACCGCTTTAACCGAGCCAAGTTGCATTTCGTCACCGGCAAATAACATGGTATCGAAGTAGGTTATTTTTGCGGTGCGTAAGTTTTCTTGGTTGGCTTTATCTAAAAACTCAGCAGGTAAAATATGGTTACTTGCTAAAACGCGATCAGCGGCAATAAAGGCACTGCTTTTTTCTTCAATACTTTGACCAATTCGGTCGGTAACCATAGACAGTGTTAAAACAGTGAGAACAGCTAAGGCTATTGCTGCACTGATCACTGTTAATTCGCCACGCTTAAACTCACGTGAAAACAGTTTTAGTGCTAATTTAGCCCACATTCGCTTGCACTCCTTCGTTTTCTTTAACAGTTACTAGCTGCCCTGCTTCAATATGTAAAATTTGCTGGCACTTTTGTGCAAGCTGCTCATCATGGGTTACTAAAATAAGTGTCGTGCCGTGCTCTTTATTTAGCTCAAATAATAGAGACTCAATTAACTTACCGTTTTTGCTATCAAGGTTTGCTGATGGTTCATCGGCAAATAAGATTTTCGGTGTGCCTATAAATGCACGAGCAATTGCTACACGTTGCTGCTCACCACCAGATAATTGCGATGGGTAATGACCCACACGATGGCTTAAGCCTACTTTTTCAAGTAGCTCTAGGGCTTGTTGTTTAGCGTCTTTGCTTCCTGCAAGTTCAGCGGGAAGCATTACGTTTTCAAGGGCTGTTAAGCTTTGTACAAGCATAAAAGACTGAAATACAAAACCTACTTTTTCAGCGCGAAGTGCTGCGCGTGCTTCTTCATCTAATTCGTGTAATGCGGCTCCATCTAAATGGATACTACCACCGGTAGATTGGTCAAGTTCGGCCAATAAACTCAATAAAGTAGACTTACCCGAACCTGAGGTGCCTACTACAGCAACTGAGTCGCCCGACTTGACATTAAAGCTGATGTCACTGAGGATGGTCAGGTCGCCCTCAACCGTGGTGACCGTTTTAGAAAGTCCTTTAACTTGAATGATGTTTAATTGAGAAAGCGCTGACATATGATGCATCCAATCCTACGTTTTATATTCGTTTTACTGTTAGTAATCAAACCACTTACGGCAGCAGCTGACAACACAATTTTAATTTTAGGTGACAGTTTAAGCGCCGCTTACGGTCTTAAACAAGAGCAAGGCTGGGTTAAATTGTTACAAGATAAGTACGATGAAAAAGACCAATCTGTATACCTAGTAAACGCCAGTATTAGCGGTGAAACCACAGGCGGTGCTCTAAGGCGACTCGACGCGTTACTGAGCGAATTTGAACCCACTCATGTACTCATTGAGCTTGGCGGAAACGATGGTTTACGAGGTTTCCCTATTAAACGCCTGCAAGCTAACTTACGTGATTTAATTGCAAAAAGCCAAAAAATTGGGGCGAAAACCGCCGTAATGGAAGTACAAATTCCACCAAACTATGGCCCGCGTTACACAAAACTTTTCACCGATAGCTTTAAAACCATTGCCGATGAAACAGATTCTGAGCTCATGCCCTTTTTCATGCTCAGTATTGCAGGCCGCCCTGAACTTATGCAAAACGATAACCTGCACCCAAATGCCGATGCTCAACCATTAATACGCGACTTTATGTACAATACGATCAACGATTGGCTAGATTAACCTCTAGCCCATTGATTTAATGTGGATTACCTGAACAATAAACAAGCAATCAAACTGCGGGGATATTGATTTTTATAAAAAAAGCCGTACTATGGCTTGCAACGTCGGCATATAGCGCAGCTTGGTAGCGCACTGTCATGGGGTGTCAGGGGTCGCAGGTTCAAATCCTGCTATGCCGACCATCTTTTCTACACTCTATTCAATTAGTTAATTAACTTATCTATTTACTTTATCGCACCTAAACTCTACGTTCTTTTATTTATATCACACATTTATCGCACCATACTTATCTAAACTTATTTTCTCATTTTTAGGTTAGATTAGGTGTTGATTGGGGGGGGGATATATAGGAAGACAGCTAATGGCACCTTAAAATTGAGCATTAGCTCCATAAAAAGTCCGTTATGAGATATTTATTGACCTTCTGTGACCTCATAGCTTCTATTAATGGATTTTGAAAAATATATTAAATTTTCAGTAGTTAAATATAAACCTCGAAATTAGTTGAAAATTTAAATAGCCCAATTATTAAATATTTAAGGTATCGTTGTTCTAGGCTTTTGGTTTCTATACTTTTTAAAAGTTGCCAACTTCCTTTGACCTTCAGTTATATTTGAGTTGCTTAAGTTAGCTTGAGTTAAATCACAACCAGTAAAATCTGCATCTTGTAGGTCTGCATTTTTAAAGTTACAGCCCGTAAAGTCAGCATTTGTTAAGTCTGCGTTATTGAATTTAGCATCAATGAAAATCGAATTATTAAAGTCAGAGCTGTTCAAACAAGCCTTATTAAATTTTGCCCCCAAAAATAAGCAAGAGTGAAGTTTGCTATTTGTTATACACGCTTCTGTTAAATCGGCGTTATTCAACTGAGCATTACTTAAGTCAGCATTCACAAGACTTACGTTCTTCAGACTAGTATTCCTTTTGAGGCTTTTGTCTAAATTTAAAGTTGTCAATTCCGCATTATTTAACTTTGTTAAATCTAAATTAGCATTATCAAGAAACACACCATTTAAATAGGCTCCTTGTAAATTTGCTCCTTGTAAATTTGCGTCTTGTAAATTTGCTCCTTGTAAATTTGCACCTTGTAAATTAACATTTTCTAGATTAGCATTTTGTAAATTTATTCCTCTAAGATCAGCTCCCCGAAGATTTGCACCTCCTAAATTAGCAGTTTCAAGTGAAGCATTTCTCAAGTCACTTTGTTCCAAAGATGCATACCTTAGATCGAGTTGCTCCAATTGACTACCTTCTGAGAGCATAAAGCCCGTTAGCAAATATCCATTATTCTCATTAAAAAATAAGCCGACCTTATTTTGATTCACAGTTTTAATAAACTTGAGCATATTATCAGTCTTGATAAATGGGTCTACTTTATCTAGTAAAATACCAAGCTCTACACCATAGACAATTAAAAACTCCCTTATACTTAAATGTGAAAATCTAAACTCACCGCATGAGTTACGGTTCAGTAGTGAGTTTGTACCAATATCGATATGATCTACCCCCTCAATAACTCTATCAGCAGAATCATTAAACAAAATAATATTTGAATCGAAATTACATAGTTGCTTAAGATGCTTTAGGGCAACAGTATGAGTACCCTGTCGCTGCATCGTTTCAGCTAACCAAATACAGGCTTTTAATAAATCATCTTTATTAATATTTTTATTAAGATGTCTCCTCAACTTAATTACTTCACGATTAAGCCATGTATCTACCAAACCTTTATACAAGTCGTATTCAGTCGCCCCCTGTCGGTGACTTTCTAAAAGAGTTTCGACATGTGACAACAAAAATGGTCGAAATTGGAGGGAACCGATACTCCTAATTGACTGGTTAGCATCATTTAGCTTGGGATTGTAAAAATGATTAAAAATGTATTTTACATGTCTTGGATAACGTTTTTTTAAATATGCATCAACCTGTTCGTCTGTAAACAAAGATAGATAGACTAAAGGGCATTCATAATTATTAAATGATATTTTTCCCATCGTATTGAAAGCAGAGTCTGCAGTCTCGGGAAAAAACTGTGTGCGACATGTTATTATTACTCTATGAAAACAACTTGTAACCTCAAGTATCTTTGTTAGTCGTTCAATTGTCCCACCTTGCTTACACTGGGTATCTTCGTCAAGTGAATCAAGTAACAGAACTGTTTGACTTTTATTTTCTATCTTTTCAATATCATTTAGTGTCGAAGCACCTAACTTTAGTAGTCTGCATTGATAATTTTTTGGCCAAAAAGCCATTAAATGGCTAAGTTTTACCATCATTAACAAAGATGTTTTTCCCATTCCTGCGTCGGCAAGAATAAACATCTGACTAGCGCCATCTCTAGTTACAATATCCCTATTTAAGAATTTATTAATAGTTTCAAAAACCCCTGCTCTGATTGTTGATATTGTCTCATCTTCAAGTTCATCTGCGGGATTAACCTGTTGGCAATCAGGTTGAATGTAAAACTTAGCTAATTCCTTACAATTCCCAAATATGTCATTGAATCTCAACCAACTCGGCATTTCGGGCATCAACATTACTTTTCAGCACTTTGGTTAAAGCTTTTAATAATTTTGTAGCTACCTTTGTAGAGATAAAGCTAGTTGTTTCCATACACCACCGTCGTTGCTTACAATGAAAAAGAGTGACTTATAAGTAAACAACATTAACGCTTGTTCTTTAAACGTAGTAGCATACGCATCTGTAGTTGTTCACAACTAAATATTTGAATCTTATTACATTTCGATTTCTATCATAGTAACAAACTAATTTCTAGTCATCGCATTGAATTTAAAGAATTTACATTTTATAAGGTATTATGCCATCTTAGATATGCACAAGTTTTAATACTAGATAAAGTAAATATGCAAACTGTTTTATCAAACCGTCACTCAATTGCTAAACATAAATCAATATCTTTTTACGGTTCATAACCACAACACTACTTTTTCCGCGACCTACTTTTGAGTAGCTTGCTTTACCACAATCTCCAGAGTGTTATTTCGTTTTTAAAAGCCGCACATTCGGCTATCTTTCTCTGCCTTTACCTTATTAGGTCCCTTGATAGCTAAACTTTAGGTTTCGCACATAAATACTCTGGGCAGTAGCCAAGTAGTTCTTCTAAGTACTCAGCTAAAGTTTCTTTTATGTGGTCATAATTTATTATTTTCCCAGCTCTTTGCAATTGAATTAAATATTAGGAAAAACAATTAAATACCTAGTTAAAAACAAGAACTGATAAAAATAGCCCCACAATAATAAAAATCAGCTTAAAGCTTTTCTTTACCAAGATATATTTCTGATTTAGATTTTTTAATTAAAATTTCTTTTGATAAGAATCCCATAGAAAGCACCTCATCAAAAAACTTTAATCCTACAGCATAAAAAATTATAGCTGCAAGATAAATCATTAAGAATAAAACTAACTTAAAAAGAGTAAAACCAACTGAAAACAAGGTGAAAAATGATGATAAAACAAAGCAAAAAAGTACAGCTCTCCCAAACATTAGTTGAGTAAATGTAAATTTAATATCAGTACTCAACTCACCACCCGCATCTCTAAGTAAGAAATATATGGCCCCCCTTTTGAACAAGAGAATCGCATTCCTTGTAGAAGTCAAAAGAAGGACTTAATGGCAAGAATCGCATTAAAAATTTTTTCAGATGTAAAAGGTGACTTCCTGTATATTTTTTTCATTAATAGCCAACCGGGACCAGACAAAAAAATAAAGCTACCTAAATAAATAACAAACCCAATTGAGTACAATACAACTACAGATAAAGGTACAATCAAAACCAATAACTTTAATTCTAAATCACTGAGCTTTGATAATAAATTTAACTTAAAAAAGCCCCCTCCATTTATATAATCACCAATTAGTAAAAGAAGCAGGAGAAAAAAGCCTAAAAGTAACATTCCAAATATCATAAAAGCATTACTTCTGCCATAGTTCAGCTTTACCATGATACTTCCCTTTTCAATCTAACACTTTATTAATAACACTATAAAATTAATAAATCACTTAAAGTTTCCATTTTTTAAAATAAACTTAAAAACCGTATCCTACTTCTCATTAACTAACAACTTAATGCGTAAAGCACGCAAAAAAACAAACCTTTTAATAGTAATTACAGTGTTGAAAATATGTTCATTTGGAAAGTGATTTTATAAAATACAAAAGAATAATATTTTAAAGAATACAACCTTAAAATTATAACCTGTGGCAGAGCTATCAACTTTGAAGGGTAAACCCTCATTTTCTACAATTAAACTCCCTAAAAATACTACCCACATTCACTTTTGCGCCTAGCTTTGCAGCGATTAAAAACAAATTCGCTAGCTTTCTGTGAACGAACAAGGCATCTACGGGTGGTGCGTGCCAATGCACTGAGGCGGTACTCATTTTTAGGCCGAGTTCTTTAATTCGTTTTGGTAAGTCGCTATTCGCAAAATCATACTCACCTTGGTGGCGCAGTGGCTCGCAAGCGAGAAGAAATATATCGACGACATTATCTATATATTCTTGAGCGAGCCCTTGTTGAAAATAGCCAATTTGCTGTGCTGCTGTTGCAACGCCTGCTCTGTCGTTACTAATCGCACCAGATAATAACTGTAAGTAACCATCACTAATATGCTGAGGTAGTTCGCGGGTGGCGCCAAAGTCTAAAAGCACTAAGCGTTGATTGTCGATTTGATACTGATAATTGGCAAAGTTTGGATCAGTTTGAACTAGTTTAAAGCTAAATAATTCATATAAAAATAGGCTGAGTAACTGTTCAACCGCTTTATTACGTAAAGCTTGCTCTTTACTTGCCAGTTCATCTAGCTCTTGCCCTTCAACAAAACTCATGACTAAAACTTGAGAAGAACTAAGCGAATCAACCACATTTGGAATAAGGTAATTGTCATCACCCTTTAAACACTCGCTGTAGCGTTTTAAAAAACTCGCTTCTAATTCGTAGTCAGCTTCGTTTATAAGCTGCTGTTTTGCTTCCTCGATAAGAGGCTGTATTTCTACCTCTTTGGGTAATAAGCCACTGAGCTTGAGAAGGTAAGCTAAGTTATCAACATCACTGGCAATGCCTTTTGCAATACCTGGGTATTGCACTTTAACTGCTAACTTTTCGCCCGATTCTCGGTAAGCAATATGCACTTGCCCTATTGATGCCGCAGCAAATGGTCTGAGTTCAAAATGCGATAATTGCCCTAGCCACGCATCGCCCCAATGCTCACGCATTACTTTAACTAGCTGCTTTTGTGGCATGGGTGTCGCTTCTGCACGCAGCCTTGCTAAAATTGTAGATAGCTCAGGAGTAAGTAATTCGCCACTATCCATGGATAACAGCTGCCCCAATTTCATTGCAGCCCCGCGAAGATTTGCTAGCTGCTCTGCAAAGCGCTGAATATTTTTTGGCTGTAACAATAACTCTTGTCGTGATGTTTGCTTGCCGGTCGCCCATGCTTTTGTGCCTTCAAACAACATATTACCCGCAACTTTGCCTGCTAAAGAGCCAAGCCGAGCCGCTCTTGCAAAGCGTGATGTTGGAACAGATTTTTGTTTATCACTCATATTACTTCACACTATTAACTTAATGCTTTGAATACGTTGGTTGTTCGAGTTTAGATCGACTTTAGCTTTACTATCACTTGCCTTCTAGCCAAAAGCAAAAAGCCGCATGGTTAGCTTATTTGCTTCCCGATGCGGCTATTTATTTAATTAACAAGTCAATAATTTGTTTTATTGAGAGTTACTGCTTTCCAGACATCAACTGTTCCATTAGCTGGCTAAAGTCGAAGCTTGCTGCTTTTTGCAGTGGTGGATACTCTGATAGCGATTTTATGTGTTCGCCAAGTAGATGTTGCACAGGCTCATTCAGCCATTGCTTAGCTTGCACTATGTCTGAGCGGTCGGTTAAACCATCAAAGCTTTCAAACGGATCCATACGTATGTTATAGAAAATTGGGAACTTTTGCTTTTCATAAGGAGCATAATAATTTTCGCTCGTTTCAAAGTGCAGCTTCCATTGCTTGTAGCGAATCGCTTTTATACTTGATTCGTAATAGTAGAAAAAGTGATCACGGGCGCTTTGGTCAGTTTTGCCAAGCCAGTAATTCAAGTTATTTACGCCGTCAATCGGTTGCTTATGCTCTTTCAGCGCTTTTTTAGCAATATTAGGTTCACCTGCTGCTGCAGCCAAGGTTGTGTAAATATCCATGTGCGATTGAATACCGTTTAATACTGTATTTGCAGGTACTTTACCTGGCCAGCGAACAATCATAGGCACACGTACACCACCTTCATAGGTCGTCATTTTCTCACCACGGAAAGGCGTTGTACCACCATGTAATCGAGCACTGTGCTCCGGGCCATTATCTGTAGAATAAACAACAATAGTGTTATCAAGCACACCCATATCATCTAGTGCAGCCATTAACTCGCCCACTTGTTGATCATGTTCAATCAGACCACTGCCGTATAAATCATGCTCTGTGGTGTATTCTTCTGCTAAATAACGGCTCTCATCACTTAAACGCGTGTACATATGCATTCGGCTTGGGTTAAACCAAACAAAGAAAGGTTTATCTGCTTTTTTCGCTCGTTTAATAAAGTCTATGCTTGCGTCCATAAACTCTTTATCAACGGTTTTCATACGCTCACGAGAAAGCTGGCCAGTATCTTTAATTTTTTGTTTACCCACTTTGCCAAAACGTGGATCAACTGTTTTGTCATCTACATTTGTGGCGTAAGTATGTAAAACACCTCGCGTACCATATTTTTTGAAGAATTCAGGATCTTTCGGGTAATCACGTTGCTCAAACTCTTCTTGAGTATTTAAGTGATATAAATTCCCGAAAAACTCATCAAAGCCATGCACGGTTGGTAAGTGCTCGTTGCGATCACCTAAGTGGTTTTTACCAAATTGCCCTGTTGCATAACCCTGCTCTTTTAATACCTCGGCAAGGGTATAAGAACCCGCTTTTAAACCAAGCTCAGCGCCAGGTCGTCCCACTGTAGTCATGCCACTACGAATTGGATATTGACCTGTAATAAGTGCAGCGCGCCCTGCAGTACACGATGGTTGCGCGTAATGATCGGTAAACATTGCCCCTTCGTGGGCGAGTTTATCGATGTTTGGCGTTTTATAACCCATGGTACCAAGTCCATAAGCACTAACATTTTGCCAGCCAACATCATCGGGGAATATAATTAGAATATTGGGTTTGTCTTTAGCAAAAGCGACAGAGCTTGCTAAATATAAAGCAGCGGATGCTACGGCGAGTAGTCTTTTCATAACAGCAGTCCTTCGTGTATTTTAATAAAATACTATGTAGTTTAGTTTTTAAACTTGTAGTACTTTTTTTAGTCTACTAAAAATACTGTGTACCGCAATTATTATTAATGCTAGGCATAAAAAAACCGTATTTTCTGATCAAAATACGGTTTTTAAAACGTTATGAACTTAAACGTTATTTAATAACTTCTAAGCCACCCATGTAAGGGCGCAATACTTCTGGTACAACAATCGAGCCGTCTGCTTGTTGATAGTTCTCTAAGATTGCTACCAGTGTACGACCAACTGCTAAACCTGAACCATTTAGTGTATGAAGTAGCTCTGGCTTTTTCTCACCTTGACGACGGAAACGCGCTTGCATACGACGCGCTTGGAAATCAACCATGTTTGAACATGATGAGATTTCACGATAGGTGTTTTGTGCAGGTAACCATACTTCTAAATCATAAGTTTTTGCTGCACCAAAGCCCATATCACCCGTACATAAAATCACTTTACGGTATGGAAGTTCTAATGCTTGTAAGATTTGCTCAGCGTGACCTGTTAGCTCTTCTAGCGCTTGCATTGAATCTTCTGGTTTTACTAGTTGTACTAATTCAACTTTGTCGAATTGGTGCTGACGAATAAGACCACGTGTATCACGGCCATAGCTACCTGCTTCGCTACGGAAACAAGGCGTATGCGCTGTTAAACGAATTGGTAAGTCGCTTTCGTCGTAAATTTCGTCACGAGCACTGTTCGTAAGCGGTACTTCAGCTGTAGGAATTAAGCTAAAACCTGGTTGTTGCTGACCGTCGTCATCCACTAAACCTAATGTGTGGAATAAGTCACCAGCAAACTTAGGTAATTGGCTAGTGCCGTATAAGCTTGCGCTATTAACTAGGTAAGGCACATACATTTCTGTGTAGCCGTTTTTGTCTGTGTGCGTATCAAGCATGAACTGCGTAAGAGCACGGTGCATACGTGCAACTTGACCACGCATAACAGTGAAACGCGCGCCACTGATTTTAACGCCCATTTCAAAGTCTAGGCCGTTTACGTCTTGACCAACATCAACGTGATCTTTTACTTCAAAGTCGTATGACTTAGGCGTACCCCAGGTTGAAATTTCAACGTTTTGATCTTCGTCTTCACCTACAGGAACAGACTCATCAGGTAAGTTTGGAATAGCAAGTGCAATTTGCTTAAGCTCTTCAAGTACTGCGTCTTGCTCTGCTTTTACGCTGTCTAATTGATCGCCAAGGTTACTGACTGAATCAAGCAGTTGTTGTGCTTTTTCGTGCTCGCCTTTCGCTTTTGCTTGGCCGATAGCTTTGGAACTTGCATTACGCTCGCTTTGAAGTTCTTGCGTTTTTACTTGTAATGTTTTGCGTTTTTCTTCAAGTGCAGTTACCGCTGCAGTATCAAGTTCGTAACCGCGTGATGCTAAACGTGCAGCCGCTTGTTCGATATCTTGACGTAAATATTTAGAATCTAACATGTTCGATTTTTAACCTTTTTGCATTACCAGCTGAAGGCCCAGCCAAGCCATAAATATACACACCACCACGTTTAAGGTGATATTGAGGGCCATTTTAAAAAAGTGACCTTGTTGCAAGAGCAACAACGAATCCATTGAGAATGTTGAAAAGGTGGTCAATGCACCTAAAAAGCCAATACCAATTAAGGTTTTAGCGGGGCTAACAGCGATTATTTCTTTTTCAATCAAGCCGTATAAAATGCCCATTAACAATGAACCAAGAATATTAACTGTCAACGTGCCAAAAGGGAATCCCCTACCGAGCAGTTTTAGCATGGTTTCGCTAAGAAAATAGCGTAAACATGCCCCTGAAGCGCCACCCATTGCAATCATCATGTAAAGTTTCAAACTATTCATAACGTTTAATATCACTTTGCTCGTTGCGCTGGGTTAAATATTCCAGCTTTTGTTTTATTTTTTGTTCAAGCCCGCGGTCGGTTGGGAAGTAATACTGGCGATCATTAATTGCCTCAGGGAAATACTTTTCGCCTGCTGCAAACGCACCTTCCTCATTGTGTGCATACCGATATTCAGCGCCATAACCTAAGTCTTTCATTAAGCTGGTTGGTGCATTACGTAGATGCTCTGGCACCGGATGGCTCGGCTCATTTTTAGCATCTTGCATTGCTTGATTAAACGCCATATACACAGCGTTACTTTTCGGGGCACTGGCTAAATAAATGGTGGCTTGTGCAATAGCGCGCTCACCTTCACTTGGGCCAACACGTTGAAAAATATCCCACGCATTGAGTGCCACTTCCATTGCTCGCGGGTCGGCATTGCCAATATCTTCTGTAGCAATCGCTAATAATCGCCTTGCCACATAAAGCGGGTCGCCACCACCGGCTAAAATACGGCAATACCAATATAAAGCACCATCAGGTGAACTACCTCGCACTGACTTATGAAACGCTGAAATCAAGTCATAAAACTCATCACCGCCTTTGTCATACTTGGCTAAGTGAGTTGGTAGAACTTGACTTAGAACATGTTGATCAACAAGGTATTTACCCTGCTGCTCCGAGGTTAAATCAACAGCTTGTTCTAACAGGTTAAGCACTTTACGCGCATCGCCATCACTTGCTTGGCAAAGCGCTTGTTTAGCGTTTTCGGCAATTTCAATGTGTTTTTGGCTAAGCTCTACGTCTTCACGTAAAGCGCGTTCAATGACGTTAAATAAGTCGGCTTGTTCAAGCGCTTTTAAAACGTACACACGAGCACGAGACAGAATCGCGTTATTAAGTGCAAATGATGGGTTTTCGGTGGTCGCGCCAACAAAAATAAAAGTACCATCTTCGATATGTGGTAAAAATGCATCTTGCTGAGATTTATTAAAGCGATGCACTTCGTCAACAAACAATAAGGTGCGCTGCCCTCGCCCGGCAAGGTTTGCTTTTGCTTCGCTTACGGCATCACGAATGTCTTTTACACCTGCTGTGACTGCCGACATTTGAATAAGGCTGGCATCGGCATGATTTGCAATAATCTGCGCTAAGGTGGTTTTACCAACGCCTGGCGGCCCCCACAAAATGAGGCTGTGGCATCGACCTGCAAGAATCGCTTGGTAAAGAGGTTTATCGGGGCTTAAAAGGTGCTGCTGACCTATGTAGTCATTGAGTGTTTCGGGTCGCATGCGCGCCGCAAGTGGGCGCACATCAGGACCAAAATTAAATCCGAGATTACTCAAGCCTTAATCACCTTGGCTTTGGTCGTCAACTTCAACGCCTTCAGGAATGGTAAATTCAAAGGTTTGAGTTGCAAGTTCTTCGTTCACTTTAGCATCTTTAAAGGTAAATAAAGACTGCTGACCAGAGGTATCTAATACTGTCAGTGATGCTAGGCCTTGCTCTTTAGCGTTAAAGCTAATGTCTAACTTTTCAACTTGGCTCTCAACGCCTTTGTTTGGCGTGACGCTAAAACCTGCATCAGTTGCCACAACTTGGTATTTAGCCCACTGCTCTGGATCTTTTGAAGTCAACAACACAAATGGAGTTGAATCAATCAGGCTGTGGGTATTCATAATCGTTACTTGCTCTGCAAAGCTGTCGAAGTAATACGTTTTGTCGCCATTTGATACAAATAAAGTATCGTCTGGGCTTTGCTGTTGCCAGCGGATCATCATAGGTTGCTGAAGAGCAATATTCCCCTCACCTTGCATGATAACTTCGTCTTGCGAATCGGTAACCTGCTGTGAAAACTCTGCTTTAAAACTTTTAATCGCAGCCAGCTGTTGTTGCAACGCTTCGCTGTCGTCTGCAAAACTTTGACCGCTTAATAAACAGCCCATAATTAGGGCCAGGTATTTAATTTTTTTCATTAATTTGCTCCACCATTTGGCACTAAGACTTCGCGGGCACCGTTGTGTCCTGGTGCGCTAACAATGCCTGATGTTTCCATTTGTTCAACTAAGCGTGCTGCGCGGTTATAACCTACACGAAGCTTACGCTGTACACTCGATACCGACACTTTGCCGGTTTCAATTACAAATGATACTGCTTCATCGTAAAGCGGATCTGACTCTTCATCACCGTCTTCACTGGTTTCTCCTGGTAGTAAAATTTCTTCTGTGGCATCGCCACTTAAAATTTCATCAATATAATTTGGTTTACCACGTTTCTTCCAATCGTCTACAACCGCATGTACTTCGTGGTCGTCAACAAACGCGCCATGCACACGCACAGGCACACTGGTACCCGGCGGTAAGTAAAGCATGTCACCCATACCAAGTAAGTTTTCAGCACCTTGCTGATCTAAAATGGTACGCGAGTCAATTTTACTTGAAACTTGGAACGCCATACGGGTTGGAATATTCGCTTTAATCAAACCGGTAATTACGTCAACCGATGGGCGCTGTGTTGCTAGCACTAAGTGAATACCTGCAGCACGGGCTTTTTGCGCGATACGTGCAATCAGCTCTTCCACTTTTTTACCCACGATCATCATCATGTCGGCAAATTCGTCAATAACCACCACAATACTTGGCAGTTTATCTAGCTCTTCAGGGCCATCGGCCATGCCATCGGTGTCTTTAAACAGTGGATCTAGAATCGGTTGACCCGCTTCTTTGGCATCCAACACTTTTTGGTTGTAACCTTTTAAGTTACGAACACCAAGTGCCGACATCAGCTTATAACGACGTTCCATTTCGCCTACACACCAACGCAATGCATTGGCTGCTTCTTTCATGTCGGTCACAACTTCACATAATAAATGTGGGATGCCTTCGTACACAGAAAGTTCAAGCATTTTCGGGTCAATCATGATCATACGAACATCATCAGGGCCCGATTTGTACAGTAAGCTTAATATCATTACATTAACGCCCACTGACTTACCTGAACCTGTGGTACCCGCAACAAGTAAATGTGGCATTTTGCCAAGATCAGCACATACTGGCTCGCCAGCAATGTCTTTACCTAACACCATAGTCAGTGGTGATGGGTTTGATTCGAACTTAGGCGCGTTAATAACTTCACTTAAGCGCACAATTTCACGGTGTTTGTTAGGCAGCTCTAAACCAACATAAGTTTTACCCGGAATAACTTCTACCACACGTACGCTTACAGCAGACAGTGAACGTGCTAAATCTTTCGCTAGGCCAGTGATTTTAGCCACTTTAATACCCGGTGCTAAATCAAGCTCAAAACGCGTTACAACCGGACCTGGGTATACACCCACAACCGCAGCTTGAATATTAAAATCAAGTAATTTGGTTTCAACTAAACGCGAGATTCCATCAAGCTCTTCTTGTGATAATGGGTTTTTCGCTTTGTCTGGGCGGTCTAATAAATCAAGTGACGGTAACGGGTTTGCAGGCGGCTGCTCTTCAAGCAGTGCTTCAAATTTTTCTTTTGCCGTTGGTGGTGGCTCATATGAAGGTTTTGGTTTAGGCATAGGGCGCGCAGGCGAAACAACCGTTGTAACAGGTTTTTCTGGCTCAACGACTGGGCTCTGATCAAGCGCATTCAGTGCCGATACGGTATCGAATGATTCATCATCAAGGGCACTGAAACCAATTTCTTGGTCAAGAATATCGTCTAGTTCATCAAAGCCTTTAAAGTCATCATCGGCTTTTTCAGCAGGCTTTTGCTTAGGCTTAGTAGGCTTTGGCTCTTCTTCATCAGCGCTATTAAAGCTAATAGCTGGTTCGTTTTCTGGTTCTACAAAGTTAGCGTCTGGCTCTGTCGTGGCAATATCTTTAACAGCTTCTTTTTCACGATGTAGCCAAGCAGAAAATTGCTCACGTAAAAAGTAGAATGCTTTCATCACCCACTTACCGACAAAATCGACAAATTGCACCCACGAAATACCGGTTAATAGGGTTAAACCAGCAAAGAAAAAACACAGTAGTAAAATGGAGGTGCCGGTAAAATTAAAGGTAGGCATCATTGCTGTCGCAATAACATCTCCCACTACCCCACCAGATGAGAAGTTATAAATATCATCAAAATTAATACTGCTGATGGCAGTTGCTGAAGTAATAAACAGCGCAAAACCAATAACACGTAAGGCAAGCGTGGTGTAATCAAGCTGGAAAATACGGTGTGGTTGCTTAAACAATAAATAACCGAACAATTGAATAGCAACAGGCACTAAATAAGCAAGCCAGCCAAAAGTGAGTAATAGGATATCTGCAACCCAAGCTCCCGCTGTGCCGGTAATATTCTTAACATTAACAAATTCACCGGTTTGCGACCATGAAGGGTCCGCAGGATCAAAACTGATTAATGCACATAAAATAAATACTGCAGCAAAGGTGCTGATGATTAGCCCCGTTTCTAACAGTCTTTGAACACCATTTAGGCGCATAGCTCCCTATTCCTTATTATTCTTTACTGATCGATTAGCAGTGAAATACCTTAGCAGGAAATGCCGTTTGATGCACTTTATCTTAGCCTTGATGGACTGATAATGAACAAGTTTTTGTTACTCAATGTATATTTTAACAGTTTAGGCAATATATGGGCGAATAATGACCCCTTCTTCACCTTTTACTTCTTCCATTACCACATAAGTTCGGCTTTCACTGACATTTGGTAGTTTTAGTAGAATATCACCCAGTACATTTCGATATTCCGACATATCATTTACACGTGTTTTTAATAGAAAGTCGAAATTACCCGATACTAGATGGCATTCGATTATTTCGTCGTGCTTTTTAACTGCAGCGTTAAATTCTTCGAAAACATCTGGTGAGGTTTTAGTGATGGTTACTTCTACATAAACCGACAAACCTTGGCCAAGCTTAGCAGGATCCACTACTGCTTTATATCCAAGTATATAGCCCTCTCTTTCGAGCTTTTTTACCCGCTCCAAACAAGGGGTGGCACTTAGTCCTACACGCCTTGCCAGCTCTACGTTAGAGATCCGACCATCGAGCTGTAATTCCATTAAAATTTTACGGTCTATTCTGTCGAGTAATTGATGCATAAGCCAAACCAGAGTTTTGCACTGTTTAAAATATATTTTTAGATTATATCACTAGAATACCACTTAAAAAAGGTGAGACACACTGGCTGGTCATGAATATAATAGTCAAAAATTTTATCCCGTTCTATTAAGGCGAAAAACTATGATTATTGGTGTACCTAAAGAAATCAAAAACCATGAATACCGTGTAGGTATGGTTCCTGCGAGTGTTCGTGAACTAGTAAACCATGGCCACCAAGTGTTTGTTGAAACTGATGCTGGTATGGGCATTGGCTTCACTAACGAAGATTATGTTGCAGCTGGTGCTGAAATTTTACCAACAGCAGCGGACGTTTTTGCTAAAGCTGAAATGATCGTTAAAGTAAAAGAGCCACAAGCTGTTGAGCGTGCAATGTTACGCGAAGACCAAATTCTATTTACTTACCTTCACTTAGCACCGGATCTTCCACAAACTGAAGACCTAGTTAAAAGTGGCGCAGTGTGTATCGCTTACGAAACAGTAACTGATTCACGTGGCGGTTTACCTCTTCTAGCTCCTATGAGTGAAGTTGCTGGTCGTATGTCTATCCAAGCTGGTGCACAAGCGCTTGAAAAATCAAACCACGGTCGTGGTATGTTACTTGGTGGTGTACCAGGTGTTGAGCCAGCTAAAGTTGTTGTTATCGGCGGCGGCATGGTTGGTCGTAGCGCAGCGCAAATGGCTGTTGGCCTAGGTGCTGACGTTGTTGTTCTTGACCGTAACATCGACGTACTACGTGCATTAGACGCACAGTTCGGTAATAAAGTTAAAGCTATCTACTCTACTGCTGACGCACTAGAAAAACACGTACTAGAAGCTGACCTTGTGATCGGTGGCGTACTAATCCCAGGTGCAGCAGCGCCTAAACTAGTGACAGCTGAGCACATCAAAGCAATGAAGCCTGGTTCTGCAATCGTTGACGTTGCAATCGACCAAGGTGGTTGTATCGCAACTTCTAAGGCGACAACTCACGCTGATCCTACTTACATTGTTGATGACGTTGTTCACTACTGTGTTGCTAACATGCCAGGTGCTGTTCCACGTACTTCTACGTTCGCACTTAACAATGCAACATTACCGTTCATCATCAACCTTGCTAACAAAGGCTATAAGAAAGCGCTTCTTGACGATGTAAACTTCTTAAAAGGCTTAAACGTGATCAAAGGTAAAGTTACTTATAAAGAAGTAGCTGAAGCTTTCAACATGGAATATGTTGACCCACGTACAGCAGTTGAAAATGCTTAATTAGCATTGAAAACAAAAAAAGCAGCGAAATCGCTGCTTTTTTTATGCCTGTTTGCAAATAAATTAGTTTATCTGCAAACAATTATATTTTCTGATTAACGACGCTTAGTTTGTTTAGCGCGTTGATTGTGCTTTTTAACCGCTTTACGGATTTGGTTAATTTTAGCACGTTTGTCTTTACGCTTTTCAGGAATAACCGACAGCTTAGTTTGCGTTTCGCGGCCAAGTTGTACTGTTTTACGTAAATAGTTAACTGTGTCTAAATCAAGCTCAGCCCAACCACCTTGTGGCAAACGCTTATCAAGCTCTAACTTACCGTAACGAATACGGATAAGACGCGATACTTCAACATCTTGTGATTGCCATAAACGACGAACTTCGCGGTTACGACCTTCTGTTAAAGTCACATTGAACCAACGGTTGATACCTTCACCACCCATAGGTTTGATGTTTAAGAATTTCGCAGGACCATCATCAAGCTCAACGCCTTTTGTTAGAGTGCGTAGCGTTTCGTTAGTCACTTCACCAAACACACGAGCTGAGTACTCACGCTCTACTTCGTAGCTTGGGTGCATTAAACGGTTAGCAAGTTCACCATCGTTAGTAAACAGCATTAAACCTGCGGTATTAATATCTAATCGGCCAACTGCAATCCAGCGTTCGCCATCAACACGTGGTAAACGGTCAAATACCGTACGACGACCTTCTGGGTCTTTACGCGTACATAACTCACCTTCTGGTTTGTTATACATAAGCACACGACAAATACGGTCGGCTTTGTCTTCGATTTTCACTACGTGACCGTCAACACGAATTACATCGGTTGCTTCTACGCGGTCGCCTAAACGAGCCACTTTACCATTCACGCTCACGCGGTTGGCATCGATGTATTTTTCCATTTCACGACGTGAACCCACGCCAGCACGGGCTAATACTTTTTGTAACTTTTCAGTTTCTACATTACTCATTCAGATAGTTCTCTCACAGAAGGATCGCTCAATAGCTGGTTGATTTTACTCTCCTGAAGTTCAGGTAACGGCGGTAATTCATCTAAACCAGCTAATGAAAAATAATCTAAGAAAGCGGATGTTGTGGCATACAACGCTGGGCGCCCGGGCACCTCTTTATGGCCAACAACTCTAACCCACTCTCTTTCTAATAAGGTTTTAATTATTCCTGAGCCAACAGCGACCCCCCGTACTTGTTCAATTTCACCACGGGTAATAGGTTGTCTATAGGCAATCAAGGATAACGTTTCTAGTAGTGCTCGTGAGTATTTAGGTGCGCGCTCTTGCCATAAGTTTGCCAGCCAAGGCGCTAAACTAGCGCAGGCTTGAAACCTGTAACCGCTGCCTACTGCAACAAGCTTAATGCCTCGGGTTTGATAATGCGTTTGAATTTGTTCAATTGCATTATTAATGCGCGGCATAGATACGCTTAAATCAGCTAATACTGTCTCTTTTAAATGACGTTTAGACACAGGTTTTCCAGCAACAAAAATCGCGGCTTCTATGATTTCGACTAACTGTTCATCACTGATACGTTTTGTGGCCATTGCTACTAAAGGTCATTTTAAATCACTAACGCTCTATTATGACAGAAGTCGGCCAAGGTTGGAAAAATTATTGTAAAAAAGCCAGTGTAAAACACTGGCTTTGGGGGATATTTATAAATGAATTTTGAAATTAGCTATTTTTAACCATTTCAAGGGCATCATCTTCGGCAACGTCGCTGCCATATTTGCTAATGTAATTAACAAACTCAGTGCGGCTTATACGCTTATCTTTGTTGCTATCCATATAGCCAAAGTGATTTGCGATATCGTCGTCATCGGCTTCTTCAATTGAAACATAACCATTTTTGTCGTTATCTAACGATTTAAAGTCATTTTCGATTGGGTCAAATTTAGCGATTTCAGCTTTAAATGCTGATTCAGATACCTCACTATCAGCTGCCACCTTGCCTGTATTTAATTGCATGTATGCATTAAATTCAGTACGGCTGATTTGCTCGTCCATATTGGTATCGATGTTTGAAAAATGCTCCCAAATTGCATCATCGTCAGCTTCTACCTTAGAGATATAGCCGTCATTGTCATTATCTAGACTGCCAAAATCGCTGTCGATTTTTGCTAAAGAGTTACTTGCAGAACATGCTGAAAGACTTAGTGCTGCTAAAATTGTAGATGCTAAAGTTAACTTTTTCATAAGACATTTCCTTGTAGTCGATTAGATTCAATTAGACTATTTCAAGTTGAATGCCAAAATGCCTTATTGACTAAAATCAAGCACTTACAACCTAGTTAAGTTACTGTTAAGCCTATGATTTAGCAAGCTTTTCATAGGTTGCTGTAATTTTTTCATAAAAAAAGCGCTCCGAAGAGCGCTTTTTACAAATAACTATACTGTCGCTATTAGATAGCTGCGTTTTGGTAACGCTTAACGAAGTCTGTTACTGCTTCGCCATTACATTTTAACGTGTTTAAGTTGCCAATTTTTTCACGCACAGGTGTTAAACCTTTTTTAAGTGCAGTGATGCAAAGTTGAGTTTCTTTTTGCTCATTTTTAGCAAACACTTCAATCGCTGCTTTTGCTACTTCTTGTGATTGTGCTTTTTTTGCAATTTCACGAATGTCAGTACCGTTACATAAAATGCTTTTTGAAAAACGTGACATTGAAATGCCATGCTTTGCTGCTTCTTTACGTGCAGCGGTAAACCCTTCGTTTGCACTTAAGCTACATAACTTCGATTCAATACTGTTATCAGCTGAAAAGTAGTGCGGGTTGCTTGCTAATGAGCCAAATGAGATACATGCAAGAGAAAGCATCACTAATTGTTTTTTCATGGTTTACCTTTAAATAGTACATAATATGAACGGGTGGTTTGCGCGCATTATATAAACAAAAATAAGCAGATCAACTGAATTATTTATTTAATTTAATAATTAATAGTGAGTTAACAATGTTTTTAAATTAAGCAGCAATTGATCAACATTTACCCAATTTGATTTTCGTAATTAGCTCATGAATAAGCCCTAGTTTGATGATAGAATTGCGCTAAACACTGAAACAAAAATAATAGGTGCACCATGAAGGTAATCTCATTTAACATTAACGGCCTGCGCGCTCGTTTACACCAATTGCAAGCCGTAATTGATAAACATCAACCAGATATTATTGGCTTACAAGAAATCAAAGTACATGATGAGGTTTCCCTCTCGAAGATGTGCAAAAAATGGGTTATCACGTTTATTTTCACGGTCAAAAAGCGCATTACGGCGTGGCAATGTTATGTAAACAAGAGCCAAAATCAGTTGTTAAAGGCTTTGCAACCGATACGGACGAATCACAGCGTCGTATGATCAGTGTTACCGTGACACAAGAAAATGGTCGTGACCTAACGGTGATGAATGGCTACTTCCCGCAAGGGGATAATATTGCCCACGAAACCAAATTCCCTTATAAGCGTCAATTCTATAAAGATTTAATGACTCACTTAGAAGATAACCACACGCCAGAGCAAGATGTTATTGTGATGGGCGACATTAATATTTCACCGACCGATCTCGACATTGGTATTGGTGAACCAAACCGTAAGCGCTGGTTAAAAACAGGTAAGTGTTCTTTCCAACCTGAAGAGCGTGAATGGTTAAGCACGTTATTAAACTGGGGCTTTAAAGATACCTTCCGTGAACTTTACCCAGAAAAAACTGAGCAATACTCGTGGTTTGATTACCGCTCAAAAGGTTTTGATGACAACCGTGGCCTACGTATTGATGTGATCTTAGCAACTCCAGCTCTTGCCGAGCGTTGTGTTGAGTCTGGTATCGATTACGAATTGCGAGGTATCGAAAAACCATCTGATCATGCGCCAATTTGGTCAACATTTAACGCATGATAGACACACTGCAATGGCAGCTCTCTTTGTGGGGCTGTGTGGCTATAATACTTTGGCTCAGCTTTGATAAGCAAAGCGCATCACAATTATTGGCAACGCCAATAAGACAAGTGGGTGTGCTCGCATGTGCTTTAGTGCTTGCGGTACTGTGGCGCATTAAAGCGGGGATATTGCCAGGCCTCGAATTGCATATTTTAGGGGTTACTGCAGTGACCCTAATTTTAGGTTGGCGGCTGGCTATTTTTGCAAGTACCTTGGCGAGTTTGTTGTTAGTGCTGGTTGCACAATTGCCAATCAGTTTATTGCCTGTGCATTTGTTATTTACAGCGTTCATTCCAATTACGTTGAGCTATCTGTGCTTTGTAATTTGCTATACCTATTTACCAAGACACTTTTTTATTTATATCTTTTTATGCGCGTTTTTAACCGCTGCTGTTATCGCCTGTATTAAAATACTTACCAGCGGTGTGTTTTATTACTTGCTTGGTGATTACAGTTTTATTGAGATTTCAGAAAATTATCTGATTCTGTGTGCCATAATTTGGTTTCCTGAAGCAATGCTCAATGGCATGGCCATTACCTTGATGATCACCTATCGCCCTCATTGGGTTAAAACCTTTTATGATAAGGACTATTTAGACTCATGAGTCTTCACTACCACTGCCCGCTTTGCAAACTTGAACTCACTCTAAACGACAAAACTTACCGTTGTGACAATAACCACAGTTTTGATATCGCCAAAGAGGGTTATGTCAATTTACTTCCCGTGCAAAATAAAAAGTCGAAACAACCGGGCGATAACCTTGAAATGGTGCAGGCTCGCCGCGCTTTTTTAAGTGCCGGACACTATTTGTTTTTACAGCAGGCTTTAGCTGAGTTAGTGGCATCTCTCGAACCAAGTTCAGTGATTGATTTAGGCTGTGGTGAAGGTTTTTATACTCAAGCTATAGCAGCGCAGTCGAGTGCCGATGTATATGGTGTCGATATTTCTAAGCCCGCGGTAAAATACGCCGCTAAGCGCTACGAAAATGCGCATTTTAGTGTCGCGTCGATTAGCCAAGCCCCTTTTGCAGATGCGCAGGCTGATGTGCTTGTTAGTGTGTTTGCCCCTTTATTTGCACAAGAGCTTGCCCGCCTTGCCAAGCCGCAAGCTAGTTTAATTGTTGCAAGTCCTGGCCCTTGGCACCTTAAAGAGTTAAAAGCGTTTATTTATGCTGATGTAAAACCGCATACAGAGATAGAACCACCAGCAGGCTTCAGCAAAGAGTCGATAAATTTATTAGAACAGCAGGTGCTGTTGTCGGTCGGTGAGATTAAACATTTAATTATGATGACGCCGTTTGCGTGGAAGTTTCGCCCGGAGCATTGGCAGCAGATTGAGCAGCAAGGCCCACAAAAAGTAACGTTATCGTTTTATGTGAGCCAGTTTATTCGCGATTAGAAGTGTTCTTTAGTGAAGGCTTTATCCATTTTTTCGAACATATCTTTTAATAATTGAGCTAAATCAGTGTAGCGTGGTTTTTCAGTCGTTAACTGTGACTGATAACCATGCGCCTTCATTTTAATGTGCAGCTCGGTATACCAACTTAGCATTGCTGGCTCTAAACGGGTTTCTGCACGGCGTTTAGCCACAACAAACCTTGAAGCGGTAGTGATAAAAAGAAAAGCGCGATCGTGATAGCTTGTGGAAAATAATCACTACCTAAGTAATTCACTTGCATAAATACGGTCAGCATTGCCAAAATTGGCATCACTGTAATTGCCAGATCAGTGGCCTTGATCACTCTAAATTCGGCAAACAATGGAGCGAGCTCTTGTCGCATCGGCCATTTTTTAGCGTATTGACGACCTGTTTGCACTTGTGACATGACACCTTTTTGCATCATCACTCCTAGGGTTTTCAACTTGTTTCACAACCGAGTGTAACACACTCCCGGATACAATCCCTGCAAAACCTGTCCTAGTTTTAATACCAAATTAATGGTTAGGAGACTAACGTTTAAAGTCTAAATGAGATAAAATGTTATCGGCTTAAGTCAACCAGACTTTAGTATAATTACAGCCTAGCTTTGTTAAGTGTAGCAACAAAATACTTATTTACTATACTGGCAAAGAATTCTAATTATCAAGCCTTAATATACACTGACTGATATCGTACTTTTAGGACCTAGCTATGTCGACGCCCCTTTGCTCACCACAACATGTTTTAGTACTGAACTGTGGTAGTTCAAGTTTAAAATTTGCCATTTTAGATGCCGCCACTTCTGACGAAGTTATTTCTGGTTTAGCTGAGCGCCTTGGCTCAGACACGCCTTCAATCAAATATAAATATAATGGTGAAAAACAACTTATTGAGCTTGCAAAGGGCCAAGCCCACGATGCAGCAATTGCTGAGCTTGTGAAGCTAGTTAATGAGCTAGGCCTTGCAGATAATTTAATTGCTGTGGGTCATCGTGTTGTACACGGTGGTGAGCATTTCACTGAATCTGTGCTTATTGACGATGATGTACTTGCAGCTATCGAAAAAACAGCGGCACTTGCTCCACTTCATAACCCAGCCAACTTATTAGGCATTCGCACTGCACAGCAAGCGTTCTCAGCGCTGCCACAAATTGCTGTATTTGATACGGCATTTCACCAAAGCATGCCAAATATTGCTTACTTATACGCCCTGCCTTACTCGCTTTATAAAGAGCACGGCGTAAGACGTTATGGGTTCCATGGCACGAGCCATTATTATGTTGCAGGTGAAGCAGCAAAATTATTAGGCAAAGAGCGCGAGCAAACCAATGTGATCAGTGCACATTTAGGTAATGGTTGTTCGGTATGTGCGATTAAAGATGGTAAGAGTGTTGATACCAGTATGGGCCTTACACCGCTTGAAGGCTTAGTGATGGGCACGCGCAGTGGTAGCATCGACCCGGGTTTATTCACGTTTTTAACTCAGCAACTAAATTATTCAGTGCAAGAAATTGATGACTTACTTAATAAGCAAAGTGGCTTATTAGGTATTAGTGAACTATCAAATGACTGTCGCACTATTGAAGAAGCCGCTGTTGAAGGTCACCCGCAAGCGAACCTTGCACTCGATATTTTTTGCTATCGTTTAGCAAAACAAATCGCCGCATTCTTAGTGCCTGTGCAGCGCCTTGATGCGCTTATTTTCACCGGTGGTATTGGTGAAAACTCAGATATCATTCGCGACAAAGTGATCACCCAATTAGGCTTTTTAGGCCTTGAGTGTGACGAAGCTGCAAACTTAGCGGCACGTTTTGGTAAAGAAGGCTTAATTTCAAAAGGCCAAACGCATGCTAAAGCGTTTGTGATCCCGACCAACGAAGAATGGGTTATTGCTAACGATGCAGCCCGCATTGCAAAGGAGGGTTAAGTAAATGGCACGTAGAATTATGTTGATCCCTATTTCGACTGGGGTTGGTTTAACATCTGTTTCTGTTGGTTTAGTGCGTGCGCTTGAGCAAAAAGCGCTCAAAGTGAACTTTTTCAAGCCAATTGCACAGCCACGTTCTGGCGATACAGGCCCTGAAAAGTCGACGCAAATTGTCACCCATGGCTCACCAATTAATCCGCCGACACCATTTGAGCTTAGCTATGCAGAGCAAATGATTGGTGATGGTAAAGGCGACGATTTACTAGAAGAAATCGTAGAGCGCTTTGAAAGCACTATTAAAGAAGACGAAATTGCTATTATCGAAGGTATGGTGCCAACACGCCGTCAGCCTTATGCAGGCCGTGTAAACCGTGAAATCGCGCAAACACTGGGTGCTGATATTGTTTTTGTTTTAACGCCTAGTAACGATAGCAACGACCAAATTGAAGACCGTTTAGAAATCGCCTCAGGCAACTATGGCGGTGTTAACCACCCTCGCGTGTTAGGTTGTATTTTCAATAAAGTTAATGCACCTTTAGATGACGAAGGTCGTGCCCGTGCTGACCTTGTTGAAGCCCATGAGCCTGAGCAACTTGAAAACGAATTAAACCGTTTAGCATCGCTGCCTATTTTCAGAAAGCACCCATTTAAATTATTAGGTTCAATCCCGTGGGATTTCGACCTAGTAGCGCCGCGTGTGCGTGATTTATGTGAATACCTAAAGGCTGAAGTTATTAACGAAGGCGACATGGCTCACCGTCGTTTACGTCGCGTTACTTTCTGTGCTCGTACTGTATCGAATATTTTAAGCCACTTTACCCCAGGTGCATTACTGGTCACTCCGGGCGATCGCTCTGATGTACTCGTTGCCGCTTGTTTATCGGCTATGAATGGTACCAAGCTTGGGGCTATTTTATTAACCGGTGGCTTTAAACCTGAAGATCGCATAATGAAATTATGCGAACAAGCGATGGATACTGGCCTGCCAATTCTTGCTACAAAAGAAGATACATGGCGCACATCTTTATTACTGCACAACTTCAATATGGAAGTACCGTGTGATGATGACCAACGTATCGATAAAGTAAAAGATCACAACGCCAGCCATATTGACTCTGACTGGTTAGACAGCCTGGCACAAAGTGTTGGTCGTACTCGTAAAATGTCTCCACCAGCGTTTCGCTTCTTACTGACAGATAAAGCCCGTCAAGCAAATAAAACGGTTGTTTTACCAGAAGGTAATGAGCCGCGCACAATTAAAGCTGCAGCAATTTGTGGTCAACGTGGCATTGCAAAAACAATCTTACTTGGTGACAAAGAAGAGATTTTACGTATCGCTGAGCAACAAGGTGTTGAGCTTAACGATAACGTAACTATTGTTGAGCCAAGTGATGTGATCAACGATTACGTTGCGCCTATGGTCGAAATTCGTAAAAACAAAGGCTTAACAGAAGTGGTTGCTCAAGAGCAATTACTGGATAACGTGGTGCTTGGTACTATGATGCTTGAGCAAGGCAAAGTAGATGGCCTAGTGTCGGGTGCGGTTAACACTACAGCGAATACGATTCGCCCACCGCTACAGTTAATTAAAACTGCACCAGGTTCATCGTTGGTATCGTCAGTGTTCTTTATGTTGTTACCTGATCAAGTTCTGGTTTACGGTGACTGTGCAATCAACCCAGACCCAACGGCAGAGCAACTGGCCGATATCGCGATCCAGTCAGCTGATTCAGCGGCTGCGTTTGGTATTGAACCTCGTGTTGCAATGATAAGCTACAGTACAGGTACTTCGGGTTCAGGTGCTGATGTAGAAAAAGTCCGTGAAGCCACTAAACTTGCCCAGCAAAAGCGCCCTGATTTAGTGATTGATGGTCCGCTTCAGTATGATGCTGCAATTATGGAAAACGTAGCAATTAAGAAAGCACCAGACAGCCCAGTTGCAGGTAAAGCAACGGTGTTTGTATTCCCTGATTTAAATACCGGTAATACAACCTATAAAGCCGTACAACGTAGTGCCGATTTAATTAGTATTGGCCCAATGCTGCAAGGTATGCGTAAGCCGGTAAATGACTTGAGCCGTGGTGCATTAGTAGACGATATTGTTTACACCATTGCCCTTACAGCGATTCAAGCTAAGCAAGTTGAAAGCTTAGAAAATTAAACCTTCAAAATTTAGGCTAATTTATAAAACCCTTATAAATTAGCCTATTACCTTCTTTATACTGACCTATTCCCATATTTATCCACAGAATCTGTGGACAACCTCAACAGCGATATTGGGCAAAACCTCAGCAATCAAAATTATTGCGCTTTATCTTAACTTTGTTTACCTATACTATAAATTCAAAGGCTTCAAAGATAGGATCGCAGATGTCAAAACAAACGTTACAACTTCATAGTGAAGAACTTACCATTCATAGTTTAGATGTCGATGCAACGATTGACCCTGCCTTACTCCAACAAGCTATTTTCTTTATTGCAAAAACGGCTGATGAGCTGTCTATTGTCTGCCCAAGTAGTTTCCAGCTCGACAGTCTGGACCAAGAAACCGACTGGCAAGCACTGGAAGTCATTGGCCCACTAGGTTTTTCATTAACAGGTATTATGGCGAACATTTCTGGGGTGCTAGCAAAAGCGTCAATTTCGATTTTTGCTTTATCAACTTACGATACCGATTATGTATTGGTGAAAAAGCAAAGTATGTCCAAAGCCATTACAGCTCTGAAAAAAGACGGTTACCATGTGCTAGGTGATGTTAAATAAGCCATGACTAACGAAGTTCAATACTTACCCGAACGCAGTCTCAGAAAAGCGCGCTGCATGGCCATTAAAAGCCCATTTACTGGGCGTGTAAAAAGCATTAACGAGCATCCTGAGCCATTTTTTCGTTTTGCCACCCTTAACCCAGGGATTAGTGTTGAACTAACTAGCCACAACATCATCGCGCCATTCGATGGCACCCTATTACAAGTTAAAAATGCCGGTAAAGAATACATTTTACAGGCAAAAAACGGTTTAAAAGTTTTATTAAACTTATCGTTTTCATCGGTTGAAGAACATATCAACCACACCAATATTGCTAAATTAAACGGCAGTAAAATTAGCAAAGGTGAACGATTAGCCTATTTTGATTTACGCGAGCTGAGCAGCCCTATGCTTGGCACACTGTGCGTTCTCAATAGCCAACACCTTGGACCCCTATATTATTCACTATCTCAGGTCACTGCTGGGGTAGACACATTACTCACTGTAACTAAAAAGTAGAATTTATGACTATCATGTACGGTATCAGCAATTGCGATACAATCAAAAAAGCCAAGAAATATTTAACTGATAACAATCAAGAATTTACTTTCCATGATTACCGTAAAGACGGCATTAGTGCTGAGCTAGTTAATGAGTTTGCAGCGCACATTGATTGGCAAGATTTAGTTAATAAACGCGGCACAACTTACCGTCAATTATCTGATGAGCAAAAGCAAAACCTAGATAAAGAATCTGCATTAGCATTGCTGGTTGAGCAACCTGCGATGATCAAGCGCCCGGTACTTGTGCATAACGGCCAATACCACTTAGGTTTTAAAGCACCTCAATACGATGAGATTTTTGCCTAATGACTCACCCTGTTATTGAACTTGCTCAAGCGCTTATTCAGCGTGAATCAGTAACGCCTGAAGATGCTGGTTGCCAAGCGTTAATGAACGAACGCCTTGAAAAACTAGGCTTTAATATTGAATCACTGTTTTTCACTGATACCTTGAATACTTGGGCTCGTAAGGGAGATGCGTCACCGCATTTTTGTTTTGCTGGTCACACAGATGTTGTACCAACAGGTCCTGCAAAAAATTGGCAGTACCCGCCTTTTTCAGCACTGGTAAAAGACGGTATGTTACATGGCCGCGGTGCAGCCGATATGAAAGGCTCTTTAGCTGCTATGGTGGTTGCCACAGAGCGTTTTGTGACTAAACACCCAGATCATAAAGGGTCAATTTCGTTTTTAATTACGTCTGATGAAGAAGGCCCGTTTATCAACGGCACAACCCGTGTTATCGATACTCTTGAAGCACGAGGTGAGAAGATTGATTTATGCCTAGTTGGCGAACCTTCTTCACGAGATGTACTTGGCGATGTGGTAAAAAATGGTCGTCGTGGTTCATTAACTGGCTTTTTAACTGTGAAAGGTGTGCAAGACCATGTTGCTTACCCGCATTTAGCGCAAAACCCAATTCATTTAGCTGCTCCTGCGTTAACTGAGCTGAGCCAAACCGAGTGGGATCAAGGTAACGAATTTTTCCCTGCAACAAGTTTTCAGGTTTCGAATATTAACGGTGGCACCGGTGCCGGTAATGTGATCCCAGGTGAACTTGAGATTCAATTTAACTTTCGTTTTAGCACTGAAGTAACTCACCAACAGCTACAGCAACGAGTGGTTGATATTGTTGAGAAACACAACCTCAATTACGAGCTAAATTGGATTATTAATGGACTACCGTTTTTAACCGACCATGGTCCGTTAGTTGATGCCACCGTGCACGCTATTAAGCAAGTAACTGGACGCGACACCGCGCTTGAAACCACCGGCGGTACTTCTGATGGTCGCTTTATCGCACAAACGGGTGCCAAAGTCATTGAGCTTGGTCCGCGTAATGAAACTATTCATAAAGTAGATGAATGTGTTAGCACCGATGATTTAATTCAACTAGCTGATATTTACGAAGTCATTTTAGAGCAACTGCTTACATGAACCAAACCGAGCTTAAACAATGCGCCACGGGGTTAAGTAGCTCACATTTAGTTGAGCTACAAAATCATCGCTTGCATCGTAATATTGTCGATGATTTTTTAGCTCTGCAGCAAGGGGCAAAAGAAGCAGGTATTGATCTGACAATTGCCTCAAGCTTTCGCGACTTTCATCGTCAAAGTGCTATTTGGAATGCTAAATTTCAGGGCCTTCGACCAGTTTACACCCTTGAGCAACAAGCAGTAGATTTAAAAAGCCTAAGTGATACTGAAAAGTGCCACGCTATTATGCTTTACTCAGCACTCCCTGGGGCAAGTAGGCACCACTTTGGTACCGACCTCGACATTTACGATACCCGCCCTATTGACGATGATTATCAGCTGCAATTAACCCCTGATGAGTATTCGCCCACAGGATCCCTTTGCCAAGCTTGCTACATGGCTTGACGATAACCTAGAAAAGTATGGTTTTTATCGCCCTTACCTAGAGTACAAAGGTGGAGTTGCCCCTGAGCCTTGGCATATTAGTCATATTGGTGCAGCTGCTAAGATGATGCAGTATTTGTCAGTTGCAACATTACAGCAATGTATTGAACAGAGTGAGCTTAGCGGCAAACAAGCGATACTAGCCGAACTAAACACCCTGTATGAACGCTACGTATTAAATGTTAATAAGCCCTAATCTAGACACTGCGCTTTTTTGCCATTAAAAACACCAATACAGCGCCAAGAATTAAGGCGCTGGCTACAACTAAACGCGCAGTTAATTGCTCATCTAATACCACCACCCCAGCTAATGTGGCAAGCACGGGCACGGTTAGCTGTACCACACCTGCTTGGCTACTTTTAAGCCTAGGTAGTGCAATGTACCAAATGCTATAACCAAGTCCAGATGCAAGCGCTCCTGAAGCTATCGCCAAATAAACGCCAGTTGCTGTGATACCCTGCCAATCAACCACGGCTAGAAAGACTAAAATTGGCACAAATATTAAACTTCTTAGAAAGTTAAAGCTGGTTGCTCGCAAAGGTGAGCTGCATGATTTTCCGCGAATACTGTAAACACCCCACGCCACACCACTTAACGCCATGAGCATTGCAGGCATGAAAGAAGGTACGGTGGCTGAGGGCAGCATTAAGTAAATAAAACCCGCAAAAGCAACAAACAAAGCCCCCCACTGCACTTTACTGAGTGGCTCTTTATTTAAAACACTATGACCGATCATAGTTAACTGCACTGCCGAAAATAAGATAAGTGCGCCTGTGCCTGTGTTTAAATCAACATAGGCAACTGAAAAGCACAGCGCGTAAATAAATAAACTCAGCGCACTGGTATTGCTACCTTTATCGGTTAAAGGTTGTGCTGATTGTGATTTTGATCTCAATAAAGTTGCTTGCCATAAAAGTATACCAAGCAACATAAACGCCCCACTCACTAAGCGAATGACGGTAAAACTTAACGGATCAATATCTCCACTTTGCAATGCCATCCGGCACAGCAAAGAGTTAGCTGCAAACGCACAAAGTGCAATCAAGGTATACAGTACAGTGCTTAACAAATGCGGTGTTCCTTTAACATAAAAAATAAAAAGACCAGAAAGTTGTCTATTAACTTACGATTTTTTACATAATTTATCATATAAGGTTAAGCCGCGTATGCTAATCTGAGTACATTGTTTAAAAGGAGTGTTCAGTGCATCGACGTTTATTTATTGGAGCTGCTTTACTGTTATCTGGTTGCAGTACCATAGGTATTACTGATCTATTCCAAGATTATGCGACGCAGCTAAGACCTGTGCGCCAAGCTGTTTCTCAAAATAACATAGCAAGTGCTCAGCAGCTTTTGCCAAGTAACAGCCGAGGCCATAGTAACTATTTGTTAAATCAGCTTGAAACGGCCCGTCTTGAGTTTTTGGCTAAACAAAATTCTCAGGCCAATGAGACCTTTGAAGCTGTTTATCAAAATATGGAAAAAAAGCGTCAAGCAGCCAAAGTACAGCTAAGTGCAAACTTTGAGCAAACAAATTCATTATTAACCAATGACTCAGTGATTGGTTATGAGCCAGCAGCCTATGAAATGACCATGCTGCATAGCTACAAAGCACTGAGTTATGTATTTGATAAACAACTTGAATCTGCATTAGTTGAAGTTAGACGCGCTAATAAAGTGCAAGAAGATGCACTAAAAGATAATCAAGCCGCACTTGATGAACAAGCAGAAAAGGCCGCTGAAGGCTACCCTGATATGGCCGAGTTAATTGGTAATGTCAAAAATGGCTTTCAAAATGCTTTTACGTTTTATTTATCGGCCCTACTTTATGAGGCAGATAAACAATATGATGATGCCTATATCGACTATAAGAAAGCGCTCGAAATAAACAGTGAGAATAGCTACTTACAGCAAGCAGTGTTACGTCTTGCCAAAAAACAAGGTTTTGATCAGGACTTTGAAGAATTTAGCAAACGCTTTGGCAAGCTAAAGCAGACTCAAGCAAACACAGGCCAAGTAATTGTAATTGCAGAGCAAGGTTTAATACCAGCAAGGCAAGAGTTTAATTTACGGTTACCTATTTATACTTCGCGTGGCGATGCACGCTTTTATAGTGTTGCCATGCCAGTTTATCGCGATACACCTTATGCTGGCGGTGATAACACTGTCAATATCGGTGGTGAAAGCATAATGTTAACTCCTATTGTTAGGCTCGAAGCACTAGCGGCGAAGACATTAAAGGATCAAAGTGCCGGCAGAATAACCCGACAAGTAATGCGTCTGGTAGCAAAAGAAAAGGTACGTGCAGAGTTAGCAAGAAGTGGCGGCGATGTTGGTAACATTTTAGCCAACATTTATAACGTTGCATCTGAGCAAGCTGATACACGAAGCTGGTTGACTTTACCAAGCCAACTTAGCATTGCTCAGCACCCAATGCCCACAGGTCAGCACACTTTAACTGTGCCAGGGCATGGCGAAATAACTTTTACGGTTGGTAAGCAAGGGTTAACCTTGATTTTTCTAACCTCCATAAATAACTACTACGACACACACGTTGTACAACTCTAGGAGCAATGATGAAATACTTAGTGCCACTATTAACCATTTTACTTGTTGCGGCTTGCTCCTCACGCCCTACCACTTCTGGCATTGGGGTTGAGCAGGCATCACAACAGTATAACCAACAACTGATTGTTAATAACCCTGAACTTGGCAAGAAATTAGCCATTACAGATGTAAAAACACGCCAAACGAATGGCTTAACTGATGTGGTTGTGACACTGGCAAGCCAATATAAAAAGTCTCAATATTTACAATACCAATTTACTTGGTATGACGCTGATGGCTTTGTTATTCGCGGCAACCACTCACCTTGGCAACCCATTACTTTATTTGGATTTGCTAAAACTCAATTACCGGGCCTAGCCCCGACAGCAAATGCTGTCACCTTCTCGCTTGCAGTGCGTGAAGTGTCAACAGAAGCACAAGAATTTGAAGATTAAGGATACTACAATGAAATTACTTTCTGTTAAATCGGCTGCGGCCGTTGCAATGACAAGCGCTTTGTTACTATCTGGCTGTGCTAATAAGGCCGTTGTTAGCTATGGTGATGCGCAAGCTGTTGAAACCACAGACATCAATTTTGGTTCAACAGATCTACAAAAAGTAGCAAGCCAAATGACAGACTCGTTACTTGCTTCACCTGTGGTTGGCACCATGACAGCAAATACTCGCCCAGTCGTGTTTGTTGAGCGTATTAAAAACAAAACGAGCGAGCACATTGATACTGAATCAATAACCGATTCAATTTCAACACAGTTACTACGCAGTGGTAAGTTCCGCTTTGTTGATATGACCCGTGTTGAGGCTGTGCGTGAGCAACTTAATTTCCAAAACGTTGACCCACTTGTAAACCCAAATACCGCTATTGCTTTTGGCCAGCAAGTTGGTGCGCAATATATGTTATACGGCAACTTATCGAGCATCGTTAAATCAAATGCTGACAAGGCTGATGTCTATTACAAATTCACTATGCGTTTAATGGATTTAAAAAGCGGCTTAGTTGAGTGGGCTGATGAAACTGAAATCCGTAAAACACGTGAGAAATCAACTTTTGGCTGGTAGCCAGGAGGGTTTATGAAATACCTAGTAGCAATCTTAGCAAGCTGTTTATTACTGAGCTCGCCTAGTTATGCTGACTACCAGCGTAACAAAGCAGTACCAGTACAACAGGTGTTGTTTGGCTCAGTACAGTCAGTACGAGCCATTACCGAACAAGAACTGGTCAAAGATAAAACCAACGGCTGGGAAACCTTTGGCGGTGCACTTATTGGCGGTGTAATCGGTAATCAGTTTGGTGGCGGTAGTGGCCGTACTGTAGCAACCATTTTAGGTTCGATGATTGGTGGCTCTGTTGCTCACAACCGTCAGCAAAACAGTCGCGTTATACAATATCAGCTCGTTGAATTGATGATCAAAGTAGAAAGCGGCGAACAGTTTATGGTTGTGCAAGACAAAGATAACCAAATGCTGTTTAACCAAGGTGATAAAGTACGTTTGGTGTACCTCACCGATAACACGGTGCGTGTTGATAAAGCGTATTAAAAAAGCGAGCCTCGGCTCGCTTTCTTTAGCTTTGTCGATAATCAGCGAAGAATCGCTGCATCTTACTCATGGCTTCTGTTAAATCATCTTTGTTTGGTAAAAACACCAATCTAAAATGATCAGGATCAGGCCAGTTAAAAGCGCGACCATGCACTAATAAGATTTTCTCCGCTTTGAGTAAATCTAAAATCATGCGCTCATCATCTTTAATATTAAAGTGCGCCGTATCCACTTTCGCAAATGCGTAAAGCGCCCCTTTAGGCTTTTTACAGCTAATACCATCAATTGCATTTAAACCACGCCATGCAATATCACGCTGAACGTAAAGCCGACCACCTGGGTTTATCAGGTTATCGATTGACTGCACACCACCTAAAGCTTGTTGAATAGCATATTGTGCTGGTACATTAGCACATAAGCGCATTGATGCCAGCATATCTAGGCCACGGCTCAAATCGTCCATCATGCTAGTGCGACCGCTTAGCACCATCCAGCCCATTCGCAATCCCGCAGCGCGGTACGTTTTTGCTAAACGCCATTAAAGGTGATAATTGGTACATCATCACACAGTGCGCCAATTGAGCTGTGGCTGACACCGTCGTACAAGATTTTCTCGTAAATTTCATCGCTCAATAACAATAATTTATGCTCGCGAGCAATGTTGATCAGTTCCATCAACAGATCATCGCTATATACCGCACCGGTTGGGTTATTTGGGTTAATAAGCACCAATGCTTTGGTCTTTGAGGTGATCTTCGATTTAATATCAGCAATATCAGGAAACCAATCTTGTTCTTCATCACAAAGATAATGCACAGGGTTACCCCCTGCTAATTTAACCGAAGCTGTCCATAGCGGATAATCCGGTGCAGGAATAAGCACTTCATCGTCATTATCAAGTAGTGCTTGCGTGGTCATTTGAATGAGTTCGCTGACCCCATTGCCGATATAAATATTATCGACATCAAGGTTATATAAGCCGCGTTGCTGATAGTGCTGATAGACTGCCACACGGGCTGAGTAGAGGCCTTTAGAGTCACAGTAGCCTTGGGCTGAATATAAGTTACGAATGATATCTTTGTGCATATCTTCAGGCATATCAAAGCCAAAGGCAGCTGGATTACCAATGTTTAGCTTTAATACTTTTTGCCCTTCGTCTTCCATTTTTCGAGCTTGTGCAAGCACAGGCCCACGTATGTCATAACAGACACCGTCTAGTTTGTGACTCTTTTTGATTTGTGACATGGTTACCTCTACTAATTAGCCTTAAGACTAACCTAGTAAGGGGCCACCACGCCAGAGGATTTTTGCGGTTATAACTGAAATAAATTCAAGTTTTTAGCGAGTAGCGAACCAAGCTTGTAATTTTTCTACAGAGCCAGAAACTTGCTGATCGATACTTGCACTGTTTTGCTGTGCTATATCAGCATTCCCTTCATTGAGTGCATGCTCAATTGATTGAGCGAGCTCAGATAGACTTTGGGCTCCAAATTGGGCAGCATTTGATTTTAAGCTATGAGCATGACGCGCTGCAGCTTCGTTGTCTGAACCAAGATTAGCGTGCACTTCAGAGCCTAACCTTTGAAACTCGCTACAACAAAAAGAAAGCGTGTCAGCAAATTGATCACCCAGTAGCGACTCCATTCCTTCAAGCGCACTTTCATCGATAGTGATAGTCGTCATCTTTATCCCTTAATAAAACCAAATATTTAAATCGCAATTTTAGCTGTCTGCTTTAAAAATGCAAAATTACAGCTCTAGCTCATGTATACTAAAGAGACTTCAAATGTATACAAGAGTATCTATGGCTAGAGAATTATGCTCACATTGTGGCTTTTCAATTAAAACCTGTTTATGTGATTCAATAAGCATAATCAATAATAAACTAAAAATCATTATATTACGCCACCCAAGTGAGGAAAAAGTCACTAAAAATACGGCCAATTTACTGAATTTAGGTTTAGAAAATTGCCAGATCATCGCTGGTGAGTCAGAGCAAGACTTTTTACAGATTGCAACATTGCCAAAAGCAACAACAGCGGTTCTTTACCCTACTGAGGATGCCTTAAGTCTAGATGAGCACACTGCCACTACAGATGCTTTCAAACAGTCTTTAAATCATTTAATCGTAATTGATGGTACATGGAAAAAAGCCTACAAAATGCTGCAATTAACCCCTAGCCTCCGTGCATTTCAAACGGTGAGTTTTAAGCATATACCACAAAACAAATACGTCATCCGTAAAGCACCTCGAGCAGATAGTTTATCAACTTTAGAAGCTGTAGCTCATAGCCTTAAATTAATTGAAGGCATTGATGTAACACCACTATACAGATTATTAACAGCACTGGTCGATAAGCAAACCCAGCATATGCCGGATGATGTTAAGGCACGCTATCTATAATGCGTGTATCAAAACGACTAAGCGCAGGTTTTCATCGCCAAGGACCCAATTATCGCTTTGATGATCAGGTCGATTTTGACGATATTCGCGACACCTTTGGTTTTCGCACTATGGTGGTTGGTAATTGGGTTAATAAGCAAGAACGGCTATTAGCGGCGAATTTAATTTACGATGCTTTAGCCGATCTTGCGCAAATACTGACTTTACCGCCAACGGCAATTGCGTTTTAGAGGGAAACTCAATTTTGCTTTTGGTCATGGCGGACAAAAAGGTGTGCAGGCTCATTATAATGCTCACAGCCAAACCCTTGCGCTGGCTAAAAATGCTGGCGGTGGCGCACTCGCCCATGAATGGTTTCAAAAGATCAAAGGTTATAAACCTGAACACATTTAACGTTCATTATAGATAAAGTTTTAAAGAAGCTTTTTTGCACTCCATCGTATTTTTACTACTATAAAGATAAGAGCAAAAAACAGAATACTTACTATGTCTCGAAGAAAACCAAAAAAGCGTACCAGTAAATTAAAAGTTATTTTACAGTCTAAGACTGAAATTGACAGTGTAAAAGAAATACCATTATCTGAAACTATAGATTTACCTAAATATAAACGCTTTATTGATATACAAACCTCTGACCACAAATATCCAACTCGTGTATTTTTTGAAGCACCAACAAGTGATGAACTCCCCGATAAGATGTATAAAGTGATTGGTGCACCTACAACACACTCACTTACACCACCATTTGTTACATACATATCAGAAGTTTGTAGTAAGGGACTAGCAATTGATTTAGCCAGGTTGTGCCAGAAGTATCTTTTATCAAAAACATTATCAAAGTCTAGAGCTGCCAGCTCGCTGATAAATCTTAAACGTATTTGCGAATATGCTAATACCTTATCAAAAGAGCAAATTCCAAAATCACTCGAAGAGCTTAACGCCTCATTCTTTTCAAACTTCTTGATCCACCAACCTGAACATAGAAGGCAAAATCTAAAAAATAGCTTAAACCCTATTCTCAAATGCTCACGTCATTATGACTCTTGGGGATTTAAAAAAATTAGATTTAACTTAAGTGCTAATGATATAAAAGCTCAAGACATAGATATAGATGAATTAGAGAAAGCATTCGGTAAGAATGAATACTCTGATTCAGTGCTGACACAATTATTAGCATTTAGCTTTTTTATTATAGAAGATGCGATGGAGCGCTGGAATTTATTAGAAAAAACCTCTATTAAATCTCTAGGAGATGATTACATACCGATTGATGAGATATGTGTTGATAACTTAAAGCTAATGCAGATGTTACGAAATGAAAATAACGGGCATGAGAAACTTAAACGTAATTTGTGCCTACATATCAAAGCCACCATGCTTCAACTTCAGAAACCTTGTCACTATACAGACATCATCGCCCCCTCACTTTTTATGCAAAAGATATGTGAGATTTACACCACAAAAGAAGGTATGGATGTATTAGGAAACCAGCTTTTTGATACTCTGACTGATTGGATGTTTAGTAGTTATTACGCTTCAAGCTTAAAACTTAACAAAATACATGAAGATGGCGAATTAAATAGCTCAGTTTGGAATTTTTTAATGTTTAAAACCAAGCAGGTAGAATTGCCAATTCTCATATATGTAATGATTACAACAGGGTTAAATAAAGAAGTAATTACAAGCTGGAAGCGATTCTTACAATGGAATACCTTGGTATGAAAATTGGAATGTAGAATTAGGAATAAATGAGGAAGTCTCACCTAAAGATCAAGAAATTGTGGTGTCAGGTACTAAAAAAAAGGTCGCCGGACAAACGCCCAAATTAATAGGGTGTCCTATTAAAGTTAATAGTCCTTTGTTTAAATATCTTAAATTTTTAGATGAATTTAACGATCCCGAACGAGAGTTTATCTTTTCCTCAGTCTGGGAGGGCAAATATAAATCATCGTTCTTAGATAAGTTTCCAGTGTACGACGACGATGGCAAGCAACTTAACTCACTAGATAGTACCAAATTTAGAAAAGTATATGCAGGTCATAAGCTAATGTCATTATTGAAAGATGTTAATAATGCAGGTGAGTTAGTAGAAAAGCTTAAAACAGCTTTAGAACATAGCAATTTCGACACAACATTTTTTTCTTATTTAATGAGAAGCGGTACTGCAAACCTTGTACTCAATGCAGCTATCGTTTCACTAACTACTCAATTCTTAGAAAAGTCCGTTGAATTTCAGGGAAAGATTAACAATAACTCTAACGAACGAGTAAAAGAACGTGAACGTTATTTATGTGATTGTACAAACCCAGAAAATCCAACACATAACTTACCAATTGCAAAGAGATGCACACGATATGATATGTGCCTTGGCTGTAAGCGATCAGAAGTGTTTAGCGAACATATCCCAAATATTTTGTATAGAATTCTACAGCTTGAGGAGTATAAGTTCATGAAAAAGGGAGCTTCAAATGATGTGATAGATGATAGATTATGGATCGCCAAAGACACAATCGAAAAGTTTCGGGCAAGTCACCCTCATGGTGAAAAGATCATCGAAGTCGGTTACCAAACAGCAAATGATGCTTTGAGAAATGGTGAAGTTCTCCTACCTCCGATTTTGCAGTTTTAAGGATTGAACAATGCGTAATAGCCTTCACTCCAACAACCAAGATAACCTAACTGACTATAATAATTCAGGAGCAATTGGCGAAAAACAATGGGCTTGTTTAACACACCTTGAAGAGCAATACATGAATCAACCCTTGAAACGAATAACAAATAATTCGTTTTCTGATGATTGCTGGGAGTGCTTTGGCTCAAATCGCTATAACTTTAAATGGAATAAATGGCTTCCTGAACCTAAACAAAAACCGTTACTTCTGTTGTGCAAAGTAGTGGTAGTTATTTTAGTACAAATTCGTGGAGTTAAAGTTTCAACAGTTCAGCCTCGCGTAATTGGTTTTATTAATACTTTCAAAGAGATGTTAGAAAGTAAAAGAATATTAATTGCGAACGAAGGTGAACGATTTAAAGGCTTAAGTGATTTGCTTTCAGAAGATATAAACTTAGCAGCAAATCAAAACCTGCAACAAAAAGGTACACTTAGTCAGGCCCCGTTTCAATTTATACAAGACCTAAGCACAATTGAAACCCCTTCTCTATTCAGTGCCTACTTCATGATTTCAAATATAAAAACACCTTGGAGTCAGGTCGATAAAGATGTACGCAACTGGGTGCCAAGTTTAAAAAAAGCGCTTGGCTTAAGCCATAAGCAAAGTCACCATATGCCTTTGACAACGGAGTGCAGTAGCTCAATCGTAACCACATCTTTGATGCTTATAAATGAATACGGAGAAACAATTAAGGACTTTTTTGATCATGTAGAAGTGAGTACAAAAAACCTACCTAAAAATAGGTCTAGAAAGTTTCCTAAGTCCCTTAATACTATTATCAAGAATAAGTTTCAAGCAAAGCTTGATAAAATTCTACCAATGACGTTCTCAGCTGAGGGGCAATTACATCAGAGTTATTACACTAATTTACAGCAACTAACACAATCTGCTTGCGCTTGGATTATTCTGCTTACGACGGGGCTAAGAAACGTAGATTTAAGAAAGTTACCCCCTCAAGCGTGTATCGCTTCGAAGCGCAGTGATAACATATTCTATTTAGTCAGCAATATTCAAAAGACCGATTTAGTTAACTATGTATTACCTATTCCCCCACAAACCGCAAAAGCCTTTGAACTAGCAACAAAGGCTAAATTAAATAGAAATGGTGAGGTTGTATTCCATAAGGTTACACCTAGAATTTCTGACTCATCTATAAGCGACGAATTTTATATGGGGGAAGAGTCAGCTTTTAATAATCTACTTAGGTTTCTTCCCAATCACTTTAATATAAAACTAGAAACCATTGATCCAACTGTTGATGTTACAGCTCACTGTGGACGATCCACTCTTGCAGGCTTTATAGGTGCCAACAGTACAGCCGCCATTTTGATATTGAAAAAGCTTTTCGGTCACTCGAATGACTTAATGCCTGATGCTTATATCAATTATAACCCTCTTGTAATCGCAGAACGTAACAGAAATATCTTGTCTGCTCAGCAATCGTTAGCTAAAGATATGGCACTAGCTATTTCTAATGGAAACGTCGCAGGTGTAAAAGGTGAGCAACTAAAAAAAGGAGCTGAAACTATAAGAAAGCAAATAAAAGAAAAGTATAAAAATGAATCCCTTACGGAAATGGACTTACAAGCAAAGCTATTTGAGCGATTAAAAGAAATGCTTTTACAACGGATGACCGATAACCATGTTTTTGCACTGCTAACACCGATGAGTGTTGTTTGTTTACGCACAACAAACGACACCACAGACTCGCCTTGCGCCGCTCAAGGGAATCAAGCAATTCGAAAAAAAATCAAAGTTAGTAAAGCTGTAACTGATGTTATGGCTACTTTACCTAACCCTGCTCAATGTGTGGGCATAAAATGCTCTGATGCCCTGCTGGGAAAACCATGGAGTGATGGCAATTTATTAAAGACTTTCCAATTCTATCTTAGCTATTTAAACTCCGCTAACCAAGTATATGATTTAAAAGAAGAAGCTAGTCGCTTTATTGCTAACTATAGCGACGTCCTCGAAGAGCTATACAAAGAGGAACTAAATAATGGCTGAAACTCACAATGCTATGAAATTGAAAATAGAAGAAATTCACTTGGGTAAACTGAAGGCTCTAGAAGCATCTTTTACACGACATCAGGGAAAAGCTATAGCGAATGCTTCGGTTAATGAGTGTTCATTAGTCAAAATTAGTGAAGATGTAGGTGTGCATAGAGATTACTTCAAAGGAGAAAAGCCTAAAACTCTTCCTCACATAGCCAAACAATATAAATCTTTTGCTAACAGTGTTCTTCAATGGCGTAATGAATTTCAAAATAAGAAGATAAACAATGAAATTGAGTCTGAGAAAATAAAACAGCAAAATGAAAGCAATCTCTTAGAAGCAGAGCGAGATAAAGCTCACATGGAATGCGCCAACTTGGTTGCCAAAAATGAACGGCTTAAAGTTCAGTTATCAGAAATTAGAAGCCTACTATCTAGTTCACAAGAGTATATGATTGAATCTTCATTTCAGTCTATACAACGTAATAAACGTTCGTTTACTTCATTTGCTAAAGCAGAAGTAATATCACCTGACGAACAACTCTATAACGCTGAAGGCATTTACGAATTTGAAAATAAAGCTCTTAGAGATAGCGCTTGGCGTTCTTCGAGAGAAGCATTAAAGAAGCTTCTTAATAGAAACCTTTCTATGCGCATTTACCTGCTCACTGGTATGCCAGGCTCAGGCAAGACAACCTGGGTCTTGTCTAATAATTATTACCCTGATCGCCACCCTATCGTGATTGATGCTACTAATCTAACACTACACTCGCGAATGCAATGGTTAAGCCTCATTCTCCCTGAGAAAATGAAACTAACCTCTGATATCAAGGTGTGCGCAGTTGTTTTCGATACTCCATATGGCGTACTTGTCCAACGAAATTCCAAGCACCGAAAAATTGAAATCAGCCATTTCAAAGAGCTTTATGAGAGTCAAGATGAAGTTAATGTGTTAGATGAGCAATTCGATGAAATCATGATAATTAGACACACATAAATGATTTATAAATTAAGGCTTATAAAACATGAATGATCTACAACTTAATTGCCTCACAGGTAATCCCATTCCCATACCCTACTACTCCGGCTCTGGCATAAATCTGCATTTATTACACTTCTTGACGAAACGTTTTTATCACCCAACTTCCCTGCCTGGAAAGGTAAAAAAAGTTGGGGAAAAAAGAATATATGACATAGCACAAAATATTAAATTCATGCTTAACTGCATAGACAATGAGATTTCTTTTGTTGATGAAAATGGACATTTGCAGGAAAGCGGAAGTATAAACTACTTAAACATAAACTATCACCAGCTGAAACAAGTAGTTGCTGGGCTTCACAATGACTGGGGGTGGAAAGGACAGTCAATCAAAAATTATATTGCTCCTCTACGACAGTTCTACGAATACCTCCGTAGCGAAGGCGTTGTTCATAATATGACTTTTGAAGAAAAACAAAAAGTTAACTGGTCAAGAGACCAAGATGGTGATTTTTTATCGCATACAAAAAAATCATATAGTCGTTATGAATACTTTGTAGAACCATTGATTCCAAATGAGTGGTGTGAGTATTCTGATGATTACAGAGGCAAGGTTATTTCAATGTCTCAATTCAAGAAGCTCTATATAGAACTAGAAAAGCAAGATCCTGTTTATGCTGTAATGGCTGCAACAATGCTACAAACATTTTTACGAATTGGTGGCGTAGTGCAAATTCCAGTTAAGCCCGATAACTTTAACACAAACTGGAAACGTTACGGTCAAATGGACGCTAGTATTGGCTTTCAAGAATTACACTATAGAAATAAAGGAGGCTCTAGGGCAACATGCCTTATTCATATTGAAACAATGAAGCTTATTCATGAAAAATACATAATTCCATACCGTTCTGAACGTCAAGAATTATATAAAAAACATTATTGCAATAGTGAACATGCTAAGAAGCTTCATCGAACTGAACTAGATAGTTTTTTATGGCTAAATAAAAATGGGAAGCCAGTCTCTATTCCTGAGTTACAAGAGGCTTTTAACAAAGCATCTAAAATCTTAGAGTTTCATGTAACCCCTCATTTCATGCGCCATACGGGTGCCACTCAACTTCTATATCATTGGGGAAAAGCAAATAAAACACATATTTGTGAAATGCACAAAAGCACTATTCATTCATTTCTTAAGCATCAATTAGGTCATCGGGACTTGGAAACGACAATGTACTATATTAGAACTATTGAGAAATTAATGGGGGAGCGAGTATATGTCGAGTTCTTCCCTGCTTCACTATCGATAGAACCCACCGATAACGATTTTATTCACGAGGTAAAATCAGCATACAACAGAGCAATGGAATTACATTTTAGTTGAATTTATTAAAAGAAGACTGGGAAGGTCACTAATTCAATTTATGTCCAGTATGTCACCAATTTACGGGGTCATCATCAAAATTAATTGTACATTACATAATAGCGTTCTACTGACCTACTTCCTTGGCAATCAAGAATCTAAAGTAAGAAACCCTGAATAATCAGTGGGAGTTGCTCTTTGTTTGGATGGAGTAGAAACCCAACACAGGCTAAGCTAACCTTAAATTAAGGGGGTTTGTTTTTTAGCTCACTTGTCAATAGACAAATTAATTTTTGATGTAAAAATTCCAACGTTTTTAATCTTAAATTATTACAAGAAGATGCCAGTGTTCCAAGCTAACTTAGTTACTTTCAAACAGCATATGCAAATTATAAAAGTTACCTATTGTAAGTAACCTTATAGTTTAGAGCTTATATGGCTCTATAATCTTTACTAACTGAACTGATAATTTAGGCCAAGAGTAATGACCATTTTCAGTCCAAGAGCTAGTATGCAAGGCTACGCTGTTAATATGAAGCTTCTCAATCAACTCATCGTGAGGGTATAAGTACCAATCTTCACCATTTCGAAATGCTATATATAAATCTTTCTCAATATATTTCTTATCAATAGTTAAACGACTTTTAAGCTGTACCTTTAGGTAAGTGCTACCATCTATGTTATTAGCAATGCAATCAGCACCCTGCCAGTCATCATTTAACCTGATCAAGTCAAAACCATAATCAGCGACAACAGCTCCGAGCTTTAACATATTATAATTTTCTTGCTGCTTTGCGTTTAACCCTTTGTAATCGACTTTATTTCGCCAAATGTTCTTTTCAGGCTTTGGCTCCTTGATAACTATTGCGGCGTTGTCAGCTTCGTGAGGTTTCCACTTTTTTCCGATGATTAAGTTATTTGCTGCACTTGAAATACTTGGCTCAACAATTTTGGACTTTGAAATTAATTTTAAAGCCTCATTAGCAGCACCTTCTCGAAAAATACGCCTTCCTGCACATGCTTTGGTTCGAGCACTGCTTTCAGAGACATTTTTATTAGATATAATCTCTACTAAATCTGCTAACTGTAATCTATCGTTTGCTAGTTCTTTAAAGTAGGTTACAAAGCATGTCATCCCCACTGTTTGAAGGGTTCTCTTTACATCGAAGCTACTCATTTCTCTTCCCTAAGCTGTATTCTTTACACATCGCTGTGTAGATTCGTTCTTCATTATCGAATCTGATAATTGGTCCACTATTCTCAGCGCCATTTTCAATTAACAAATCAATAATACTTGTGTTTTCTTGATACATAGCTCTTGCTAATGCAGTTGCAGCATCTTTATTTTTATAATTCACATCAGCATATTTACAAAGCATCTCAACCAGGCCGTAATGCTCTTCTTCAATAGCTATCCAAAGAGGTGTTTCACCAATGTTATTTTCGGCGTTTGGGTTAGCACCTTGAGTAATATATGACTCAGCTCTCTCTGACTCTCCGCGCAAAACAGCTAACATCAAAGGTGTCCAACCGTCATTATCTTGTTTTTCAATATCGTTTGACTTGTTACTCATTCAAATACAACTCCGCCATGTCATCTAGCTTAGCCTTAACTTCTTTCCAATTAGGCATCACTTGTGTTAATAAGCGCCAGAATTTATCGCTGTGGTTATGTTCAGCAATATGACAAAGCTCGTGCAAAATCACGTAATCAATGCATTCCTTTGGAGCTTTAACAAGGTGAGGGTTTAGCATCAAATTGCCTTTAGTCGAGCAGCTTCCCCATTGTTTAGTCATCGCCATAATGCGAAACGAAGGTAGCCCGTCTACCCATGAGGCTTTTGGCAACATTGCTTGTAACCTTTCATGAAAAATAGCATTGGCTCTATGGGTGTACCACTTCTCTATAAGTGCTTTGATTTTAACCACCCGATCATCACAATCTTTTTTAAGGGTAACGGTTAATTTGCCTCGATGAAGCTTCACACTTGGTACTTGTTCAGCGTCAACAATCACCTTTAAAACATAGCGTCTGCCAAGGTAAAACTGGGTTTCACCGCTAACGTATTTTCGTGGCAATACATACTCATGTTGAGCTGAAAACTCATAAATACTCTCCCAGATCCATCGAGCACGCTTTAGCATTGCCTCTCGAATTGAGTCAGGAGTTGCATCATGTGGTACGGTAGCAACAACCCTTTGATCTGGGTGTACTTTAATGACGACTTTTCTCGGCTTTGGTTTAGCGTCATTTTTTTCGAAGGTACGGCGAATAATGTCATAGTTAATAACCTCATCACCGTACATAAATACGCCTTGATCTTGCGTAGTTTTGTTTATTTCACTCATTTAAAACAGCAACTTCAGTATCATTGACGAGAAAGTCCTAATCGCGTGATTTTCAGAACTTCTTCAATAAGCTTTTGAGCATTCTCAATACCAAAATCAGCAAATAGCATCGGTAGTAGCTTTACGCTGATAGCGTTTTCAATTTCACTTGGATTGATTGAAAACTCTGCTACTGCGGTCTTAACTACTTCGTCAATGTCGAAGGCATGTTTCACAAGTTTATCTTCATCAATATCACTGCCTGTGTGGGTATCTTTTTCGAATAATTGTTTAAATAATCCGAAATATGCTTGGGCATGTTTGTTTAGCTTGCCGTCAGTATCAGTAAATTCACTAGGCATACCTTTAACTTTTCGCTCTTTAACCTCTTGCTCAAAGTCGGCAAATAGCATGTATTGCTTAACTGGCGCATCAAACATGGCCTTTGTCTCATCTATCGCTTTTTTGAGTAAGTTTGAGAAATACTCTTGTGCATACGGATCATCAGCCAAGTCTTGCTCGATCATTTTAGTGATACGATTGTGATCTTATCTGTTTGGTTTCGAGCTTCATCGTCAGTTAGATCTTCAGGCTTAACATCTTTGCCTAAATTTCCTACTAGGTATGCACCGTCAGGCTCTTTTACTTCAATGCCTGCAATGTGCTTATCTAACAACTGACGCACGTCTTCAGCATATTCGTCGTAGTTTACTGTTTCATTAGCAAGTTCACGAACCTGTTTTCTTAAGCTAACAAACATTTTTAGTGTTTCTTTATAGTGAGCACGTTTGTTATCAAAACTCTTATCATCGAAGAAAGTCGCCGATTGCAAAGCTACTTTCATACAGTTAGAAAAGGCTGTTAACGCAGCATAAAACTCGTCACGCTTTTTAAGGTTTTTATCTAAAAGTTGACCTTGGACATCTTCAATCTTAGGTGCAAGTGCCTGACATAAAGCAGCAGGATCTTTTTTGTTAGCAACACCGTCAAAAATAGCCCATAGATCGTTGTACAAACCTGGTAGCTTTTTATATTCGGTATCCATTCGGTTATACAAACCTTTTAGATCATCAACATCAAAGCCATTTTGATTACGCTCAGCAAGTTCTTGATACTTCTCAATCGTCATATCAAGCTCTTTCAAAATGCCACGATAATCGATTAAGTAGCCGAATTGCTTTTTACTGTGTAAGCGGTTTACGCGAGCAATAGCCTGAATCAAGTTATGCTCTTTTAACGGCTTGTCGATATAAAGCACGGTATTTTTAGGCTCATCAAACCCAGTAAGAAGCTTATCTACAACAATCATGATGTCTGGGCCATCATCTCGGCCATAGTCTTTGATTATTGCTTTGGTGTATTCTTTTTCATCTTGCCCATACGTTTCGGCAACATTGTTCTTCCACCAGTTTTGAACAATATCTTTACTTTCTTGATCAACAGCCTCGTGCCCCTCACGCGTATCAGGGGGAGACATTGCAACAACTGATGTAACTTTACCTATTTTATCTAAAAGCTCCTTATAGCGAATTGCAGAGGCTTTAGAGTCACATGCTAGCTGGCCTTTTAGACCTTGCTGCTTAAAGTTTTGGAAATGGTCAGAAATATCGTGTGCAATTAGCTCAATTCGGCCTTCAGTTTGATAGATTTGACCTTTCTGAGAAAACTTCTTCTTTAAATCGGTTCTTTGTTTTTCAGTGAGCTTTTCAGTAATGCGATCAAACCAAGCATCAATGGCTTTGTCATTCACGTTAAGGTCTGCAATACGTTCTTCATAAAGGAGCGGCGTTACCGTTTTATCTTCAACCGCTTGCTGCATGGTGTATGAATGAATGATAGAGCCGAATTTATTTTCAGTTTTATCGTCTTTTAATAACGGCGTACCAGTAAAAGCAATAAACGCAGCTTTAGGTAAGGTTTGCAGCATACGAATGTTGTTTTCACCGTTTTGGCCACGGTGATTTTCATCAACCAAAACCAAAATATTCGGGCTATCGTTATAGCATTCATCATATTTAATCGCTGAACCAAACTTATTAATGATTGAGAAAATAACTCGCTCATTACCTTTACCAATTTGCTCTGCTAAGCGCTTGCCAGATGTTGCCATTGCATCTTTTTTATCGCGCTCGGTGAGTACACCACCTGAGGCAAAAGTGCGACTTAACTGATCTTCAAGGTCAACTCGGTCAGTAACAATAATCACGCGACATTGTGAAAGCTCTCGCAGCCAGATTAATGCTTTTGATAAGAACACCATAGTAAATGACTTACCACTTCCAGTGGTGTGCCAAATTACACCGCCATTGCGTGCACCTGGGCGCTCACCTGTTTCATCAAAACTGGTAATGCGCTCTATCAGTGCTTTAATACCAAACACCTGCTGATAACGCGCGACAATCTTGCCAGCTTTTTGATCAAACAAAGTGTATAAACGGGCCATCTCAAGAAGGCGGTCTGGCCTTAATAAACTAATAATTAGTCTGTCCTGTTCTGTTACAGCGAGGTCGCCACCTGCCAATAGGGATAAATACTCGTCTTTAGCAGCGGCTGGGCGATGATTGAAAATGGCATCCAATTGCTCGGTACTTAAACCTGTATTTTTTAACCGAATAAACTCGGCTTCAACGATTTCTTCTTCTTTCCATTTCGCCCAAAACTTTTCAGGCGTACCGCAGGTGGCGTACAAACCATCATGTCCATTAACTGCAAGCAATAATTGGCTATAAGCAAACAGGTGTGGTATTTCTTTTTGGCCTTGGTTACGAATTTGTTGAGAGACCGCTTCGCTTAACGTTGATTTACCTTCAGTGGAAGAGTCTGGGCGCTTCGCCTCAATCACTATCCAAGGTAAACCATTAACAAAGCAAACAATATCGGGAATACGGTTACCTGTCCCTTCACTATTTTGCACCACCATTTCTTCAGTAAAATGGAAAAAGTTATTTGCAGGTGTTTGCCAATCAATAAGCTGAATGGTTGGCGATGCTTTCTTACCATCAATAAACTCAGTTACCCCAACGCCATACATCATGGCGTTGTAGAGCTTTTCATTTGCGCCTTTTAAGCCTTCATTCATTGCAGGGCTTAGGTCATGCATGATTTTATCTATGGCAGCATCTGAAAGCTTATAGTCTTTACCTGCAAACGGGAACGTTTGTTTACTCAAAAACTCGCGCATAACAGGCAACAACATAACTTGACTTGTTGATTTTCCCGCTATCGAATCCTCACAACCGTTAGGAGGGATAAACGAGTAGCCAAGCTTACTTAGTAGGGTAAGAGCTGGAATTTTTGAACTGAACTCTTCTTTGAAGTTTGCAATATTACTCATCTAAAGACACCTCTGTCTCTGAAGAAGTTGATTCTAATAGTTCATCTAGATTAATCCCTAACCTTAGCTTTTCATTAAGCTGTTTATAGGCTGAAAATTCATCACCTTCAGTTGTTTTGAGTTTACTAATGACACTCGCGATGATTACCTCTAGAGGAGTGTTTTCTTTGGATACGTCGGCATTTAAGAACCACTGAACTCTTGATAAATAGTCCTTTTCTATCCAATAACTTAACCTTAACTCATAATCTTTTTGAGGAACTTTCTTCATCTTTGGTAATATCATTGGTGATATTTCATTAAAAGCCTCTTCACTGAGTGTGTCTTTTTCATTATCAGCAAAATACTTAGTAGTTATGTCTGGAAGCTGAACATCGTCTAAATCCAAAACCTTCTCTCTTAGAGTTATTAACTTTTTAAGTTCTTTTATCTCTGGTTCTTCAATTTCGCCAGAAACAATTGACTTAAAATAGTGATTCAAGCTTTTCCAAAATAAGGGTTGTTTTCAGGAATGCACTTCAATAGTTCATTATGTTTATTTATGGCTTCAAACCATTGCTCCCTATTTAGCTTTTCTAGTAAGGTCTCAACGAAAACTTTCGCCTGTTCATCACCAAACTCTTTTAACAGATATATGGTGCGGCTATATATCTGTGGTTTTGTTTTTACGTGACTTTGAATATTCTTAACGGCACCACTTTTACATAGTTGTTTCACCATAGTTGATGTTTCTTCGTCGCTTGCCCAAGATATTTCATCAACCCTTGAAGCTCCTATGGAAAAAATATCATCATTATCTATTTTTCTGATTATCTCACGAGCAAATTCATTTCTGTCATCTATAGCTAATTCCCAAATAGACGTTAACTCATCAGCAGCCTTAAACTGATCAAATGCATAAGCAATCATCTCTTTATCAAACTCTTTATCAAAAAAGCTTTTCACATTTGTTCCAACGTACTGATTATCTCTAAAATCGCGATCAGAAATAGCAACGAGGAAAGGTAGTGAGGGGTTTGTTGATATATCAGCATGAGCACTTCTTTTCCAAAAAGGAGCTTGTGAAACACAGGCTTTTATTGCTTTTTTTTCGTCAGGTGAACCGGATGCTAAAACCTTAATTGCTAATTTAAATAAAACCTCAGCATTTATCTCTCTGCCATTTAAATTGAACCATGAAATAATTGAAGGTGTCAGCTTTATCCAGAGCTTATTATCAGGAAACATGCTAAAGGTTTCTTCCAAAGTAGTTATATAAGCTTTATTCAATGCATTCTGGTTGAAATGACTATTAATAATGAGTTGTTCAAAAACGCTTTTTTGAGGAGCTACACTACTAAATCGTGCATGTTCTTTTTTACAGTGCTCTAACCAATTTTGCCAAGAATCAATATCTAGTTTTATGTAATGTTTCCTAGGGATAGGTGCTTTTGAATCTTTTAAAAATGTCTCTAATTCAGCTAATTGACATAATTCACTAGATTCAAACTCATCTTTATCTATACTATTTACGATCCTATAAATTCTTTTTTTAGTCTTCTTTCCTAACTCACTTAAAAGCTCTTCATTTTTGTCCGTCATGTTGTAAAGTGCTCTCAACCCAGCTTCATAACTAAATTCATCTAGCTTCCAATTATCAAAAGATGATAAAAATGCCGCTTGAATTTTTCTGACAAATGAAATCACTTTATTCTTAGAATCACTAAACGCTTCATAAATAGCTGTTATGGTATTTAGTTTGTACTCATCAATATGTGAATCAGTAACCATCCAGTCATTACTGCAAGCCCTAAACGCTAACCAAAATGCTGCATCATGCTTAGATTCTAATTCTTTAAGTTTATCACCATCACCATCGCTCAAAGCTGATTTTATCTCTGGAGTAAGCAGTAATTGCATACCTTTTTTAGCTTCAACTCCAAATAATATTCCGGCTAACTCAGCTTTTAATTTATTCACGGCTTGTATGTTTGGAAAAGAATTAGGTATTCCATCATCGAGTAAAGCTACTCTAAATTTACTTTCCGTCATCAATTGGCGGCTTAGACTGTAAATACAGATTGCTTCTGCACTAAATGTTCCACTCCAATGCAGCGCAATTACACCAGCTCGGTTTATATGTGTATGAATTTGTCTTGGGGTTGGAGATATATCAAGCTTACTCATACATTGAGTGTAACTTTCGATATATTCTATTTTTTGCTTTTCAGGCCAGCCAGTAAATGAGTGTTCAACACAATTCTTGAAATAATCTATCCATGCAGACATGACAGGAGGTGGCACTTCCACTGTAATTTGAAAGCACTTTTCCATAAAAGAAGCTGCAACTTGGCTGTTGTCATTACTTACACCATTTAAAGCCGAATTACCTTGCCAAATATTTTTAATACCTTCTCTATCAAACGGTATCAAAAACCAAAGCTTATTTTTCCATTGATGATTAAGGTTATTTAATGATGAAGTACGATGTTGAAAAAAAGTTTGAAGAGTAGACCATATATTTTGGGCATATTCAGGCTCAACTCTGTCCAAGTTATCAATTACAATGATAGCTTGCTCATAAGCGTACTCTGATTTTGAATCAAAAACATATGATAATATTTCATTGAAGAAACGCTCAAACTCTATAGACGTACGTTCACCATCTTCAGTTATGTCTTGAGTATAGTTTTCTTCTGATTCTGACTCCAAAACATCCCATTTAACATTTCCTGTTTTGGTATCTTTATCCCCCCAATTTGCCCATACTAATAGCGCTATAAGAGGAAAAAAAGAAAATAATATACCAAATAAAAAAGTGAAATCGACGGATGATGCTCCACTCTGCCACGACCAGAGTAATTTCTCATATTTAACCGCTGTAAGAAGTGCTGCGCCTACAGGAATAGGTAATGCACTTAACGATAATAGCTTTCCTAACTTTGAAGCTGATTTCTCTGTTTTGACTACTACAGTTTTCTTGCGGGCGCTTACTTCATTTCTAAGTTGATTGAGCTTCTCGTCTCTTTCTTGTGGATCAATCGATGATATCAAGCTCTCTAGAAATATTTTTCTTAGAGGATCACCATCATGTGCCCATGCATCAAAAGCAAAAAAAAGCGTTTTTTCTTCTGAGCTGGTAAGCCCATGTTTGAGTAAATTAATAACAGTAGACTTTCCTGAACCCCAACCACCTTCTAAACCAATAGTTAAACCTTGGTCAGTATTGGCTATCAAATTGTTTAGTGTGTTTGCTACTCTTTGATGTGTCTTATCTTCAAACAAATCTTCTGTTGCTACTTGTTCTTGAAGCACATTGAATGAGTAATCGTGTTTAGGGTCATCTTTTGCCATTTTTATTCCTTTATATTTTAAATTTTTACTCTGCGCTTGCCAGTTAACAGCTGCTGCATTAATGCCTTTTTCTCTTGTTTTAAATCCCCTAGTTGCTGTTCTAACGTTTCTATTTGTTTATCTGCATTAGTTAATACGGCGACAATTTTTGTTTGTTCCTCTAAAGGAGGAAGCTTAATATCGAACGCTTTTACCATACCAGCATTAAGATTTGACTGAGTTCCTTGCTGACCCATTAATATGATTCTACTTTTCAGGCTATTTAGGTAGTAATATAGGTACGTATTCATTAATTTTTGTTTAGGTCGAATGCCTAGAATTGCTTGAGAGGAGCTTAACTCCACGGTTGCTATACTACATGCTCCAATTGAAGCGTACATCGCATACAGTACAGTTCCAGAGGGATATAATCTAGCGCTACTATTTTCAATACCAGCTTGAGTTAAATACTTCTCCGTTGTTGAAATTAATTTGCCATGCTTAGTCATATCAGCAATAGAAACCCAAGGGGTATTGCCTCCATAATATTCATCAACATTAGACTTTGGTGTGCCGCCACTATTCATAGTTGCAATATCGCCTAGCTTAAACTGCTCCCATTCATCTTCAAATGGTTTACCAGAATCATCCAGTAAGCGTTTTTTACCTGTGAGCAATTGTTGCATCAGCGCTTTTTTCTGCTGCTTGCCATTGTCGATTAGGTGCTCAGTGGTGCGAATCGCTTTATCCCAAGTCGATAGGATTTTGGAAATTTTACGTTGTTCGACAAGCGGTGGAATTAAAACAGGAAATTCTTTTAACTGGGTCGAATTAATACTCGCAAGGTTCGTGCTACGTTTTGCGCAACTCAAAAAGTATGTCTTGCCATAATGACTGCCAGACAGTGCTGCAAGATAATATGGCTCTAAGTATTTTGAATCCACTCGCACTGCAAAAACATGGTTCTGATTCAAGCAAGGCTGTATTTGACCTTGCCAAACATCTCCACGCCCCAATTTGTCGAAGTCACCTCCTTCTGTCATCAATACGTCTCCAGACTTAAGGGAGTACCGATCTAACTGGTGGCGCTCAATAGCAATAGTTTTAACTTCTGTTAAATCGATATGACCGTCTTGGACATTTGCCACTCTTAAGTAAGGAACCTCAATTGGGTCTTTTAGTCCTTTTTTGCCCTTCGCTACACCTGTTCGAATTTCAGCAACATTGGCTAATGGTTTTCGTTTCCATCCACTAGGCACCATAATCCAACTCCTTTAAATATTCTTCCATTTCGACTTCAAGAGTTTTTAGCTCATTTTGTAGTTGTACACGCTCATTGCGCACCGCCACTAAATCAATCTCAGCTTCTTCTTCAAAGGTATCAACGTATCGAGGAATGTTTAGGTTAAAGTCGTTTTCTTTAATTTCATCAAAAGTTGCTAAATAAGCGTATTTATCAACAGTCTCTCGCGCTTTATAGGTCTCGATAATTTTCTGAATATTGTCTTCAGTTAGCTGGTTTTGATTTTTACCTGACTTAAACTCACGACTGGCATCGATGAACATTACATTGTTATCGGTTTTGTGCTTTTTGAAGATAAGAATCGCCGCTGGAATACCCGTACCGAAGAATAACTTTTCTGGTAAACCTATTACGGCATCTAGTAGGTTCTCTTCTATAAGTTGTGTACGGATTTTACCTTCAGATGAAGCACGGAATAGTACGCCATGAGGAACTACCACACCCATGCGTCCTGACTCTGGCTTAAGAGTTTCAATCATATGGCTGATGAACGCGTAGTCGCCTTTGGTTTTAGGGGGCACACCACGGCGGAAACGGCCAAATTCATCATTTGCAGCACCTTCGTAGCCCCATTTATCGAGTGAGAATGGAGGGTTGGCAGTTACAATATCGAAGTGAAGTAAACCAGTACCTTCTTTGTCTAACAGCATAGGGTGGCGAATGGTATCGCCCCATTCAATACGGTGGTTATCTTCACCATGTAGGAACATGTTCATTTTAGCGAGCGCCCAAGTAGAGCCAATAGCTTCTTGACCGTATAGTGCGTACTTCTTAGAACCTGAGTTCTTACGTACCATAGCGCCACACTTCATTAATAGTGAGCCTGAACCACATGCTGGGTCGCAGATTTCATCACCTTCTTTTGGCTGTAAAATAGCTGCTAGTAAGTCTGATACTTCAGGTGGCGTATAGAATTCACCTGCTGACTTACCGCTACTTGCGGCAAAGTGCTTAATTAGGTATTCGTAAGCATTACCAATGATATCGAGAGAGCCAACACGACTTGGGCGTAAGTTAAGAATATCTTTACCAAAGTCTTCTATCAGGTGACGTAGAATGTCGTTCTTTTGTTTCTCTTGGCCTAGCTTGTCAGTGTTAAAGCTAATATCTTGGAACACATTTTTTAGCTTAGTGCCGTTCGCTTCTTCTATGGCATGTAGTGCTTGGTCAATACGTTGTCCGTTACCAGCTTCATGACGTTTCTCGTATAGATCCCAAAAACTAGAACCTGTAGGTAATACAAACCGTTGCTTTGCCATCATTGCGTGAATTAGGTCAGGGTTGTCTCCATATTGCTCTACAAGCTTGTCATATTCATCTTGGTATACATCAGAGATGTACTTTAAGAACAACATGGTTAATATGAAATCTTTGTAAATAGAAGGGTCTACTGTGCCTCTAAATGTATCGCAGGCATTCCATACCGCCTTATTAATTGCGTCTTGGTTAATTTGTGTTGTTCCCATCTTTTGAGTCCTTAATTTAAATTCTGCCTAGACCTAATTATCAGAGCCTAGTAATTCTTTTGCAATGCCTTGCATCTGTTTTGCCCTGTTTTCAATTAGAGCACTTAGCACCTGTTTTTCTTGTTTAACTTTGTTATCAAACCCAACGATAGCCTGCTGTTTTTCTAGGGTTGGAATAACAAGTGGGGTTGCTTCTAATACAGCTCGCCTAATACTCATTTGTGAGCTTCCTTCAGCAGAGTTAGTAAAGTACCGCTGTGCATCATCTTGGTTTAGCTGCCAAGCTACAAATTCAGGTAACACTGATTTATCAGTTACTTGAATTAAAAAGTAATGTGGGGCACAAACCGTTGGTTTATCAATCTCGCCAACACAACCTGCTAAGTTACGAGCACCACGAGCCGCAAACAGCACATCGCCTTTTTGTAACCAGTCAGGTATTTTACGCCCTGTAATATTTGTGCGAATGAGTTGATGCCACTGAATGATCCCATCGTTATCAATATCCCTGATCTGCACCGCATAAGCGTTACCTTCCGTGTCTTCAGGTATCTTTCCCCTAAAGGGGTGGCCTGCTTTCACAATCGCAATATCAGATAATGTTTTATTCATTCTTAATTGCACCATATAAATGATGCAATCAAGATAGCGAGGGATGATTATTTAGTCAATAATTATTTTGCATCTTTTCGATGGTGCAATTATTTGCTGTTTTTGAAAAGGGCTGAATTTCTTATGGATTAAGCTTTAACTATTAATTTATTTAGTTTGATATTAATTTCTAAGGATTTTTGTTGCATATTCCGGTCTACCTGAACAATTGCGCATTTTTATTCGAACCACCAATAATTTTCATCTGAACCAAGCGGATAATGAGACTGGAACAACCCTTGATGCTGGGCTGTTCTGAGCGTAAAAGCGGGACGCATAACTAATTGATATTAAAGGAAAAAACTTTACATTTGTTTATTATCTGGTAAAAAGAGGTGAAAATAAACCTGTATCGCATTGCACAGGCGTATTTTTTGCGGATAAACATAGGGAGCTTTAATTTTACTGCTTCAACATAATATTGCTTTTTTTCATTATTGTGTCGGATATTTGTTATTAATAGTGCTATTTTTCACTATTGTGAATAATCACTAATTGAACTCAGCTTCCATATTCGATCATTCTTTCTTGCCCGTAGGGTGAATATTGCAATTGAAAAAAGCATCACGTTATCAAGCTAAGTAGACCTACTTTCGACCTCTCTAATGATAATCACGCGAAAAAAGCTATCGTTCAAGTAAACTGTTTGCCCATAATTTGGGGCCTTCAATAATTTCGGTGGAAACGACATGCTGACAATTTACATCGACATGGACGATGTGTTGTGTAACTACTCTTCAAAAATAAAAGATCACAGTCAAAAAAATCCTGATAATCCTTTTCCGCCAAGTTTACCAGGCTTTTTTCGAAGCTTAGAACCAAAGGATGGCGCTTTAGCAGCAGTAGAACAGTTAAGAAAACAAACGAATGTTGAAGTCTACATACTTACCGCACCATCAACGAAAAACCCTTTGTCGTATACAGAAAAAAGACTTTGGGTCGAAGATTAATTCGGTTACGAAAAGACCCACAACCTAATCATTTACAGTCACAAAGGTTTACTAAAAGGCAATATATTGATTGACGACCACGCCAGCGTTAGAGGCCAAGAATTCTTTGAAGGGCAACTCATTCACTTTGGGCATAAAGAGTATCCCAATTGGGAAGCTATATTAATGAACTTGCCCATTTAGAGCAGCAATTCTTGAGTTAAGGCAATAGAGCTATTGTTTAGCTACCGCCAAAACTATATGTCTTTGCTTTTTTCATCTGGCTTTGTTGCTGTAGCGATTTCTAATAACTCTGATTGCTTCACCTGTTGCAATTTTGATGTCTGGTAAATCAAGGACAACGTTAATAATATCTGCCATTGCTTCATTACTAAATCGAAAGTTGGTTGGTAAATCATTTATTTCATCAAACTTTTCGTCAAAAGCGATTACGTAGTCTTTAAAGTCAGACTGCCGCCCATTAATTACATGCTCTGGAAATTGACAATGCGTGGGATAAGGTTGCGCTTCTTCGAACTGTCCTATAGCTGATACCAAGTCGGCCAAACTCGGCCAGTATTTCAGGTCGTATTGATAAGTCAGTGATTTTAGTTTTTCTGATACGTGAGATTCATATAAATAATTGCCCTCGCTAGCCATATCAAATAAGCCGTCAATAAACTGATACTCTGGCTTGGAAAAGCCACTAGTTTCGAAAAGTTCTGCTCGTTTACGGAGCTTAGATGCTAGCTCAGATGCTAATTCAACAATATCTTCCCCAAGATCATTTAGCTCCTTAAATTCACTTCGAGCTTTCATAACATCATTTTTACTGAAATCTGCACTAAACCAAATATGCTCAAGTATTAACCAGATGTAAGAATTCTCAGGTGGATAACCTTCAAATTTATCAGCGTAACCAAATCTATCAATTAACTCGCTAAATGGACGTTTTAACTCTTCTGCACGTTCAATCATTCGTTCCAAGATAGGCCAGTAACTCATCCAAATAGATTGTTCACCTTGATAACTTTCCAGCTCTCGTTGAACAAAAGCTTTGCAAAAATCTGTCGGGGTGTTTTTTGGTAATGTCATTTTTATGTTTCCTTATTTAAGTTTTCCAACAGCATATCTGCCCACTATGACTCCGTCCGTATCTAAAGAAAAAATTATTGTTCACCTTGAGAATCGAAGCATAAAAAAGCCCCGCATTAGCGAGGCTCAGCTTCAAATAAGCGATTAATTTATAACCCCGATAATTTGAAAGCTTAGCAATAATCCCCATGCAAATAGAAGGGCCAAGTTTATTCCCATCAGAGCTTTTTTTAATTTCGATTTAAGAAAATAACCAGCGCTTAAAGTAACTAATATCAAGGAAACAACACTTCTAATGGTGCTAATCTGAAGAAATAATAGCTGATCATGCTCTCAATTTTTTTATAGCATCTCGGACATGTCTATAGATTCTAATGAAAAGTAACCCACAGAACATATCGTACCGATAAAAACCACTAGTAAAATAAGCTTTTGCATTTTTTATCTATCATCCTGTTCTTTGAGCTTTTGGGATTCTATACGGCCAGACACATTAACAACTTTTAATTGCCCAAACCTTGTTGACGATTCTGTTTTATCGGAGAAAGAATTTCTTGATTTACTATCAACAGTAACTTCAGAAGTTTGTGTTTGTTCTAACTTACTTTCAACACTAGACCAGCCCTCTTCACTTTCAGCCGCAATACCCCCTATTGTGCATCCTGGTTTATGCAACCTGAATAAGTCTCTACCAGTTGCATCATGAGTGTCATCGCCATAAGTTGCATCACGAGGCTCAAGCCTATAAAAACCATCTCTTGGTGTATGTAAAATATCATATGTACCTGGCTCTATTGGCGCACCAAAAGGTTTGCCACCTGACTCAGCATTTATAACAATTCTTTCTTTGGTATCCCTATCCCTCATACTCAATTTACCAGTTGCATTGTTGGATACAGCTCGTACTTCTCTACCATCGGGGTCTATGTATTTATACGGATTATTATTAGCGTATGCATATCTATTAAAGTTATGTACATTAGTAAATCCAACTGGATCATTAGAATAGAAACGCCCGATAACTGGATCATAGTTTCGTGCCTGCATATACATTAGTTACATATACAATCCAACAAGCCTAGTTTTAACTATCTGGTTATTAATAACAATGATAAAGTACGTTTAGACATTAAGCTTACAGGGAGTTGGTTTGTGAAAACTATACAGAAGATAAAACTATTCAATTTTAAAAGGTTTAGTGAGTTTGAAGTTGAGTTTACTGAAGATTTAAACGTTCTCATTGGTGATAATGAAGCAGGGAAAAGTACGCTGCTGACAGCTATCGAGTTGGTTATTAGTGGGAGTAGAAATAAAGTAGACGTAATTGGGCTAGAGAGTATTTTCAATAAGAACATTACCAATCAGTTTCTAGCTGGGGATAAAAGCGTTGTTAATCTTCCTGTCGTTATAGTCGAACTTTACCTGTCCGAACAACATAACCCAGACATTCACGGGAAAAATAACTCTGATGGAACAGCATCTGATGGCCTTCGACTAACCTGTGAGCCAAATGAAGATTTACTTGCTGAAATGCAACAAGTGCTGGCTCAGGATTCAGATAATTTTCCTTACGAATATTATTCAGTTAAATTCACTACATTCGCAGGTGAGTCTTATACTGGCTACCGCAAATTTATCAAACACTTATCATTAGATAGCTCACAAATAAATAGTGAATATGCTACAAGAGAGTATATAAAAACAGTATACGAATCGGTCTTAGAACACCCTGAACGAATCAACTTAAGAAACCTATATCGGCAGCAAAAATCAGACTTTAAGGATGAACATCTTAAAGGTGTAAATGACCGATTAAATGATTATCAGTTTGCTATCCGCTCTAACTCACGAGCAAACCTAGAAACAGACGTCATAATTACGGAAGATGATGTCCCATTAGAAAATAGGGGTAAGGGTCGTCAATGTTTTATTAAGACTGAGTTCGCACTAAAACGCTACGGGGTTGAGCTAGACATTGATACTCTGCTACTTGAAGAGCCAGAGAACCATCTTAGCCACACCAATATGAAAAAGTTAGTGACCAGAATAGCAGAATCACAAGCAAAACAGATATTCATCGCAACCCATAGCAACCTAATTACTTCAAGGCTAGACCTTCGAAAATCGATTCTACTTAATAGCACATCACAAAGACCTGTCCTGTTAAAAGATTTACCTGCTGATACGGCTAAATTTTTTATGAAAGCACCTGACAACAACATATTAGAATTCATATTGTCGTCCAAAGTTATACTTGTTGAAGGTGATGCCGAGTATATTTTGATTGATGCAATTTATAGCAATGTAACTGGCTCTTCATTGGAAGCAGATGACGTGCATGTCATATCTGTTGGTGGCACTAGTTTTAAACGCTATTTAGATTTAGCCATGCTACTGAATATTAAAACTGCTGTGATCAGGGATAACGATGGGGACGCACAAGTTAATTGCATTGAGAATTATGCAGATTACACTGCTGACAACATTAAGATCTTCTTTGACACAAATAATAGTAATTCCACATTTGAAATTTGCTTCTATGAGTTAAACACTGCTGTTTGCGAAGAGTTATTCGCACCAGGCAGGAGAACACTATCAGTTCAGGATTATATGCTAAAAAACAAGGCTGACTGCGCATATGAACTACTAGATAAAAAGTCTGAACAAATCCAGTCACCTAAATATATTACAGAGGCTCTGCAATGGATAAGAGAGTAATATTTGCAGTTGCAGGTTCTGGCAAAACCAGTCATATCATAAACAGTATAGAAATTGACTCTAGAGTATTGCTCATCACGTATACTGACAATAACTTAGCCAACTTAAAAAGCAGGGTTATTAAAAAGTTCGGTAAAATACCATCAGGGGTGAAGATTTACTCCTATTTCACTTTTCTCTATAAGTTTTGTGTAAAACCTATACTAGGTTTAGAGAATAAGGAAAAAGGAATAAACTGGGATGTACCTCCGTATTCACTCTCCGACTAGCAAGAACTAATCCTAAATTTTATATTGATAGACACAAAAGGTTGTATCACAACAGAATAGCCAAATATCTTGAATTTCATGGGGTTATAGAAGAAGTTATCGAGCGGCTCGAAAAGTATTTCGACCTTATATGCATTGACGAAGTTCAAGATTTTGGTGGTCATGATTTTAACCTTCTTTGTTCACTTGCCTCTGCAAGAACAGATTTTCTAATGGTCGGGGACTATTTCCAACATACTTTTGACACAAGCAGAGATGGTAATATTAATGCTAATTTGCACAAAGACTATCAAAAATATAAAGGTAAGTTCGAAGCTGCTGGTCTAGTGGTTGATGAAGAGCTGTTATCTAATAGCTTCAGGTGTAGCCCTACCGTATGCCAATTTGTTTCGAACGATATGGGTATAGCTATTGGGTCAAATCGAACTGACAATACACCTATAGAGTTCGTTGAGTGTAAAGATAAAGCAAATCATATATTTAATTGCAACAATACAATTAAGTTATTTTATCAGTCGAGCAATCGCTACCCTGGCGTGACTAATAATTGGGGTGCAACAAAGGGGCAAGATTGTTACAACGATGTATGCGTTGTTTTAAACCCGACCACTTTAAAAAGGTTTCGGGAAGGTGCTTTACCAGAACTACCACAGCAAACGAAGAATAAACTATATGTAGCAATAACAAGAACTAAGGGCAGTTTATACTTAGTCCCAGAAAACCTATACAGGGAATTTAGGATATAAGGCTATCGTTTCTCTACAGTAATTAATCAAATAAGCCACTATCGCTTTGTGCAGATGGGTGGGTATCAGAATACACAGCACTCAATTTTGCTCTGCTAACATGGGTATATATTTGGTGGTGGATATGTCGGCGTGTCCCAGTTATTCATGGACATGTATTAGGTCTGCATCATTTTCAAGCATCTCGGTTGCTGTTGAGTGTCGATACAGGTGACAAGCTCCAGGGCGTTCGATGCCAGCTAACTTGACCTATTGAGATGCCATATCAGAAAGTTTGCCTAATTTATAACGTTTACCATTGTTGTTAAGAAACAATGAGTTACCAGAGCCAATAAAGGCGAACATTGGCCTAATCTTGCCAATATATAGAACTAGCCACTCCAATGCTCGTTTACTGATGGGTATTAGCCTTTCTCGCTTCCCTTTGCCATGTACTCGAATTAGCTCGTTCTGAAAGTCAAAATCGTCTAAATTGAGCTTTATGAGTTCCCCTCCGCGTATCCCATTGAACACATCCCAAAATGGTCGATTAAACAAAGGATTAAAAGTATGAAACCTTATTTGGCTGTTAAAAAAGCTCAATAACACTCGGACATACGCAAACAAAAGGCAATTCCTTATTTAGGCACTGCTGTTAGTCATAGTTTCTTACTTACGTTTAAAAAGTAAATACCTGTAATTGAATTTTTTCTGGATGATCTAGAAAGGTAAAATAATTGTCTTTTTTGATTTAATTTTAAATCAGTGTTCCAACTACTTTGGTTTGAGAGTTCCAACTAAAACGTTTCGCTGTTCCAGATAGGGAAGATCTGATGGTTCAATTAACCGGACTATGCATTTGTGATTGAGTGAATAATGAATAATGATGATTAGTGGTTCATTTTAGGATATATCAAAACTCAAAGCGTGAGGATAACATTCAAATATGAACTTTAGTCATTGCATAAAAGTTATTTTATTTTTACGCCATTAACCTCTGGAAGTATTTCTGAGAGCGGGCATTCAAGTGCTGCGGCTAACGCATAGACTTTAGCAAGTGTGATTTTATAAGAACCGCTTTCTATTTTACTTAAGTAACTTCTATCGAGATTAGCTTTACCGCAAAGGTCTTCTTGTTTCATACCTAATTTAGCTCTGGCTGCTCTTAAATTTCTTCCAAATTGAATAGCTAAATCATTATCAAAATTTTCGTCACTCACTTGTGGTTTCCTTCAAATAAAAGGATATATGTTCCCACGTTGTCAACTGTAAATGTATAGAGTATACTCCACACTAAGTTGCATATACTCCACATTTGGTAGCATATACTCTAAATTTAGGTGCTTGAATTGGATTAATTAATGGATAGCTCAACCTTTAATCAGATTTTAGTTTTAAAAAACATAGATCATTTCTCGGCTGTCGAGATTAGAACTGCTTATCTTTCTATCAAAAGGGATGAGGGGTTAGATCCTGCTTCTGTCCGACGTTTTATATATGAAGAGCTTTTAAAATTAGTTAAAAGAGGTTGGTTGAAAAAAAGAACATCAGCTAAGAAAGGGGTTACTCGTTATATAAAAACTGAACAATTTGATCATGATTATCTAAAAGATTTAACTAGATCTAAAGAGGTTATAAATTTAAGCGATGCTGATGAGTCAAACTATTTTAAAACGTTAGCTAACCGATTAAATCAATATAATTCTGAGCTTCTTGAGGGGTTAGGTGCTGTGAATGAATATATTGCACTTAAAGATATTTACCCTGAAAGATATGCCGCATTAAAGCAACGTTACATGGCAGTGCAGGAAAACAACCATATCTTAAAAGGGAAAATTTCAGTTTTAAACGAACTTATTAAATCAATAAATGAGAACTAATAAATGAAACTAAGAAATTGGCAGTCAGAGTGCATTCACTCTGCAATTTCTAAATATAAGTCAAAGAAGCACTTTTTAGCACTTGCTACTCCTGGTGCTGGCAAAACAGTTATGACCTCTGTATTAGCTAAATTAATGTATGACCAAGGTGACATTGATCTTGTACTTTGCTTTTCTCCTTCATCAATCGTCGCGCATGACTTTAGTGAAGCGTTAGGTGAACAATTCGACGCTCATTTTGATGGAACCATTGGCGCATTGGGTAATTCATTCACTTATCAGGCATTGAGCACTCTAGACAATAAGGTCTGGCGCTTATTTAAAAAGTATCGCGTGTTCGTGATCTTTGATGAGATCCATCATTGTGCAGGTTCAAATGTAAAAGATGCTAACTCTTGGGGTAAGCCGATCATAACAACGATTAAAGAAAAAGCGGCTTACACAATCGCATTAACTGGCACCCCGTGGCGATCTGATGCGCTACCAATCGCACTTGCGGAATACTGTAATCAGTCAGAGCAAATACAATGTGATTACGTATATGGCTTAAAACAAGCGATTGCAGACAATGTATGCCGAATACCACAAGTAGTCGCATTAGATAATGACCAGATTACTGTTGTTGAGGGTGATGAAACGAGTCACTTCACAAGCTTTATAGACCTGCTATCACAATCAATTATTCCATATTCTGAGATTGTGACAAACACGAGCGTGATAGAGCAACTACTAATTCACTCTAGTCATAGGCTAAATGAGCTTCGAGCCATAAATAAAGAAGCAGGTGGGTTAATCGTTGCCTCCTCCATTGCTCATGCATGGCAGATACAGCTAATTTTAAAGCAGGCTATTGGAGAAAGTGCTGTTGTTGTCACGAGTGATGAAGGCAACGGAAATGATCTAATTAGATCTTTTAGATATAACCAAGATAAGTGGATCATCAGTGTTGGAATGATATCAGAAGGCACGAATATCCCACGCCTTCAGGTGTGCTGTTACCTTTCAAACGTGAAAACAGAAATGAATTATCGGCAAGTAATGGGACGTATACTGCGCATTACTGATGCACCAAATCAGCAGGCAATTCTATTTATCCCAGCAGAGCCAAAACTTGTTGAGTATGCTTACCGCGTGGCGCAAGACATCCCTGATGAATTAGCAAAAGTAAAATTCGCTCAGATGGATGAAGAGATAATCACTGAAGCGCCTGTGTTGAGTGAAAGCGACGATATTCTTAATGGTGACAGTCATAAAATTACTAATGTTACTAAACCTACTATCAGTATTGGTGATGCAATCATTAATGCTGATGAAAGTCTAACGCCATTTAATGATATGCCACCAAGTGACGTAGCTATTGCCACCGATAAGATCATGGGAATATTTGGTAAGTTTAACCACAAAGAGCTTGAAATTGACGGCTTCGATCAACTGTTCATCTCCGAGCAATCAATGGCAAAACTCAACAAGCTTAGCTCTGAAGTATTTTAGAAAAATTGGTGTGTTTATGATTCACAAAGCTCATGGCTGGGTAGTTTTAAAATTTACTAGCAAAGCAGAAGTGTATTTTAAAATATTCGCAAGCTGGCGCGGTGGCTATTTAGATGGCGATTCTTGGAGACTCAGCTCTGGTTCTAATAAGCCTCCCGCTTTATCTGATTGTGGAAAGTATTGGATTTAACATCAAGAATCTGGTTCGTGTTATCACCTTTCAGTTCATGGTGAAGATGGATATTCATTTTATACCGCTCAAATACTAGCAAGTATTATTATTCAATCTGGAGAAAATGATGTGCTCATTGAAAGAGTGAAGTTATCCTCAATATTAAATTAACTTAGTTTCGTGTTTACAGATTTGTTCTCAAAACATAGTGATTAGAGGGGTAACTTTGTGAAGCTTTTAGTGTGAAAATGGGATTGTAGATACCAATAAACAAAGCTTTTTATTTTTTAATAAAATATTCTTGTATGACAAGGCAAGATCCAGCGTTATCGTTGCAAGAACTTCGAAAAAACCTTTATAGCGACAATTGGTGAGTGAACGCCACTGCTGTACAGTTGAACTGTGTTCAGGTTTTTATAGTTACATGCGAATTCAATTAAAATGACTACATTCATAATGAGTAACACATTCTTTTTTTTTGTATACCGTATTCAGACCTATGCATGGGGTCAGGTTTTTTCTGAATACAGCTAATTCTACAGAGGCTATATTCTATCTATGGTTTATCGTATGGTCAGAAATAATCTCTTATATTTGGGGCACGCTTTTGACCATCATATTTGTCAGCATTTATTTAGCGGCAGAAAGAGCATGCAATTCTGTTCGGCGCTGTGGCTAGAACAGTCACCAGACTTGAGTCATCCACTTAATCAACGCTTAAATGAGTTTTATCATCAGGTATTTTTAGATAACTCTGGTAAAAATCCAAATGAATTCGTAAAACAATCTATCGCTTTTGATAAGCAAGTAAAGCAACTTTATATGAGTATGCCTGAGGAACTAGCTGCCCGCTGTTTTGAAAAGTGTATTAGCGTCCACCCTAACATCAAAAATAGCTTTTTAGTGAGTGGCTTATCGAAAAGTGGCTTAATCTACCCGGATGAGCAGCATACGATGAATTGTTTTGAAGCCTTGCTTAAATATTTTAATCAGCTAGGTTCGCTGTTGCATCAAGATTAAGGTCAAGTTTTTGCACCTTGCTTATCCAGTCTAAATAATCATCTGCAGCAAGGGGTTTTGAAAAATAATATCCCTGTCCAAACTGGCAACCATAGCTTTGTAACATAGCGAGGCTTTGCTCATCTTCAATACCCTCAGCAACAACATGTGCACCTAAAGTAGTGGCGATATCACAGGTTGCCTTACAGATACTTTGATCATTAACCGAAAACGGCAGATTTAACACAAATTGTTTATCTATTTTGACTTCATCAAAACCAAGTTGGCTTAAATAGGCAAGTGATGAGTAGCCTGTACCGAAATCATCAATAGCGAGTTTTAAACCTATTAAACGGTAATCATCAAGCATGGCTTTAATTTTTTTACTTTCTTCTAAGGTCGCTGATTCAGTGAGCTCTAACATCACTGATTCAGCCGCCACATTTTGCTCATTTAAAATGGTAATTAGCAGCACAGGTAAATTTTTATTTAATAAATCCTTTGCAGAAATATTGATGGAAATAACATGATCGGGTATCAGTTTGCAAAACTTCGCTTGCCATTCAACCCCCTTTTCAACGACCCACTCTGTTAGCTGATTGATCACCCCTGCTGACTCTGCAATTGGAATAAATATCTCAGGATTAACAATACCAAAAATTGGATGTGTCCAGCGCAGTAATGCTTCACAGCCAACTACTTTGCCCGTTTTCAAACATATCTGCGGTTGAAAGTGCAAACTTAGCTGATTTTCATCAATCGCAATTTTAAGCGCTGCCGCAATGGATAACCTTTGTTCAGAAAGCCGCGCACTTTCTGAGTCGAACATACGCCAACGTTCACCTTGTAGGCGCTTTTCAGTCATTGCTTGTATTGCACATTGCAATATTTGTTTCGCGGTATTGCCATGCATCGGGTAATAAGCAACACCAATATCAACACGGTCGACTAAGTTAATTTCTTCATGAGTAAATCCCTCTTCAAACACACCATGGATCATGCAGGCAAATTGCTCAATATGGCTTAATTCTAGTTCACCCAAGATCAAACACCCAAATGTACTATCGTCAATATGAGCAAGCCATGTGCTTCTGGTGGCTTGAACTTCCAACTTTAATGTATTCATGGTCTGCATCTGAATGTTTAATATACTTAGTTTTTCATTGATACAAATATTAGCTTGCTCAAACCCAAAGGTAGAACGTGCATTTGAGAGTACATGAGGTTTAAATAATAAAACTGAAAAATGTTGCTTTTGCGACACTTTTTTCATCATTTGCGCGAGTAAAAATTGTTTATTTGGTAGCTTCGTATCCGCATCGTGCAGCATCGAATAACTAAATGCTGAAATTTGCTGACGGTCTTTTAATAACAGTACGGAGCAGATCGCCAATGATGTGAGCAATAAAATGGTGTTATGAATTCCATGGTAGCCAATACCAAATCCATTCCATAAAAACAGACTTAACACCTGAATAACAATAATTAGAAGCATAAAAATACGCAGATGAGTACGATTACCCTTACGCTTAATCAAACTATAAAATATTACAGGGGCAAAGCACAAAAAGCCCAAACAGCTGACTATAAATAACCACTGACGATTAAAATGAGGCAATAGTGATGACAATAAAGCTGCACTGAATAAACACAGCATCATTGCTTGCCAGGCCTTTTTAAACTTTGCTGTATAGGTATGGATCGCTAAAAAATGATATAAAAAATAGCTCACAAAACATAATGCGAACTCATTAACAGGCCATTTAGATTCCCAATTAAAACCACCAATTAGATAATTTATTAATCTGTTATCGATTAAAAACCCAATGGTGACCAATATAAAATAGGCATTTAGGACTAAGTATTTTGTTCGCTGGGATACAAAAAAGTAAACACCACAAACAAACATACACAAAATCAGCCCCCCTAAAATCGCACCGTAACTCAAAATAGTTTGATGTAAGTCAACTTCAAAACTTTTTGCTGTTTCGACACCTAGTTCTAATGTTAGAGATCTTTTGTGCACAAAGTTAACTAGCGCCCAGCGAGCTCCTTGGCTGTGCTCTATTAACCAATGAGGTCGCACATTCGATAAACTATCTAGAGAAGCAAGCCACTGATCATTGGTGGACTGATAATTTTCATCTAACAGATAAAACTTTGCCCACGTTAAGTTAGGCTCACTAAGATAAACAACATAGTTTTTATTTTCAGGCAATTGCTGTAAATCGATTATTAACCAATAAGAGGTTTGTGCTGCGAGGCGAACCGTATTGTTTTCTAAAGCATTTAAAGGCTCAGCATTTTGCAGTGATACTTCGAGGGTCTGACTAAGTTTGGCTAAAGGCTGTTCTGAATCAAGTACCCATACCGGTAAGTTATTGCTTGCAGCATTAATACTGGCACTATGAAGCAATACGCAGCCCAGTAAAACGAGCAAATTTTTTATAACCTGATGGATCAGCTTGCCAATAAAGTGCATTTTAGCTCCGTGCTTTAAACACCAGCTAAAAGTATGGGATGAATACGCTTAAATTGCCAATTTATGAGAATGCAAATAAGTAAAAAGTTTAACAAATAATGAGATGTGGCCCAAAGACCACATGTTGAAGGATTATTTATTATCGTCACTAATGCGGCTTGCTACTGCCGTATTTTGATCTTTATATTTAGCATCTTTACGCGTGTTATAAGGGTTCTGTGCTGGGCTTGTCATGGTTTCAAAACTCATGGCACCAATTTTCATCATTGGACGAAGCGCAAGTGGCAGCTTGCCTGAGTTATAAAACTCTAAAACGATATTACCCGACCAACCTGGATCAATACGATGCGCTGTTACATGTACCATCAAACCAAGGCGTGCTAACGACGAGCGACCATCTAACCAACCAACAATATCTGCTGGTAAAGTAACTTTTTCATGAGTAATAGCCAATGCTAATTCACCTGGATGAAGGAAAAAAGCTTCTTCTTCATCAAGCACAATTTCATCACTCATGATTGATTCCATTGCCTTATTAAGCTGATCTTTAGGGCCACTTAAATCAACATACGCAGCAGTATGATCCTGGAAAACACGAAACTTATTGCCCAAACGCAGGTCAACCGTGACACCCGAGATCATTTCATTACTTGGTGCTGGCTCTATAACAATGCGGCCTTCGTCAATATATTGCTGAATATGGGTATCTGATAATCTCATTTATTATTCTACCTAAACAACTTAAACATTTGATTTAAAGTTGGAAAAAACGATAACTTTAACAAAAAACACAAACCTTTTGCGTCTACGAAAAGCTAATTATAGTGGACTTAGTGAGGCATATATTACACAAATCAACAGTGCGTTGCTTCAATAATTATTAATTAATTAAAATAGATAATAAAAAGCCGCTCAACGAGCGGCTTTTGTTCCTTTTGAGATCACATATTAAAAGCTATAACGGGCACCGATTGTGTAACGTGGTCCATATTGACGAGCAAATAAGAACTGCTCTTCGTAACGGCCATAGCCACGCTCAGTTTCGTTGTTAAGGTTTATACCTTCAAAGAAAACAGTCGTGTTTTCGTTAATGTCGTAGTTAACACTCAAGTCCCACTGACCATATGTATCGCCAAATTGTGGCGGCGCATCAGATGAGCCTTGTGCTTGACCAACACCAATTAAGTAAGAGTCACGCCATGCGTAAGTCACTTTCACAGATAAACCATCTTTATCGTAAAAAGCTTGGAAGTTAGCTGAGTCACTTAAGCCAGATAAAGGAGCTTGTTGAGTCAAACTTGCTACATCAAATTCAACATCACCATCAACAAACGTAGCATTAACCCCTAAACCAAAGCCGCTTTCACCAAATAAGTGTTGAACAGCTAGTTCAAAGCCATCAACTGATTTACTATCCGTGTTTTGTGGTTGAGAAATATTCCATACCATCAGTGGATCAGAACTCGTTGGTTCAATAGCACCATCCGCATTACCATAACCTAATGCCAGCATTTCATTGAACACAGCGTCACTTGTAGCTTGCTCACCACGAGCTTCTACAGATGCCACAGCTTCAAGGTAACGAGGACCATTTAAGATATCGTATAAACCATCAATGGTTGTTTCAGTTATTTGCGTTTGAATAAAGTTATCTACGTCTTTTTTGAAGTAACCAACCGAAGCATAGCTACCTTCGCCGTAGTAATATTCAAGGGATAAATCGAGGTTAGTTGATTCAAATGGCAACAGATCAGTATTACCTTGGCTACCTGTACGCGAACCTGGTTTCGGGCTACCCGTTAAGCTACGGTCACCAGCCAAATTACCCAGCGGCGCACGTGCCATGGTTTTACCCCATGAAACACGACCAACAAGCTCGTCTGTAATTTCAACTTTTACGTCGATGTTCGGCAACCAGATATCATAGTTACCTTCTTCTTGATAAAAGTTATCTGTACCGCCAGTTTCGTACTGCATGATCCACTCAGATGCACTCACCCAGTTAACTTGACTTTCAACACGTTGACGAACCGTACTGGTCACATCCGTTTCTTCATAACGAAGACCTGCGTTAATCTGTACGAAGTAATCAGATAATTCAAACTCCCATAAGCTGTTCACATAGAAGCTTTGCGTTTTCTCTTCTACGTAGCTTTCACTGTCGATACCATCAAAGAATGGATCAATTGAGTATTGATTATCGCCCAATAAGTCTTCATTCAAATAAGCAAGTTGGCGCGCTAACGCTTCTTCAAAGCTATAGGTGTAATAGTAATTTGGTTCAAGGGCACTACCACCACCAGAGAATTGATCTAGCATGTCGCCTGTATCATTATAAGTGAACATGCCATCAGGGAAGATTTCGGTGAATGATGGGTTAAAACCAGGGCCGCCACGTAAGCCACTCCATGCAGTAAAACCGCCCATAGTTTGCTTAGTATTGGCAGCACCGAATTTCACTTTAACAAGTGGAATTTCAAAGCTTTCATTAAACCAGGTTGCATGAAGCTGAGCTTGCTCAACATTAGACTCACCTGGCGAGTAAATAAACTGACTGAAGTTTGAATCAATCTCACTTGGATCAAGCACCGTTGTGCCATTGTTCCAGTTAACGTAGGCATGCGGAACTTCACCAGTGCGATAATCATATACTTTGCTCTGTAACTGATCTGAGCCAAGAATGATTTGACCATCAGAACCTAAGCCATCATCTGCGCCGTTATCTGTTTCGTTTTTCGAATCGTGATAATCGAACTCAACTTTCCACTGGTCGTTAATTTGCCACTCTAGGTTTAAACCAATTGAACGTGCTTTAACTTCAGTAGTGCCACGGCTTGCTGTAAATGAACCATCATTACCACTGATATCGGCAAAAATCGCTGTACCATTTTCATCAAGCTCATAGCTGTTAATGTTACTGCCAAACTCATTCCAAATACCCCAACCCACGGTATTCACACCGGTGATTGCACGACTCGCCGTGTAATCAACCGTTGCAGTGAAGCTTTCAATTGGCGAGTACTGTAAAGTTACTTGGCCATTAGTGCGCTCACGTTCAACATCAGCAATGCTGTAGTTCATGTCTTTCGGAAAAAAATGATTACCGACACGGTTGCCTTCGCTATCGACTGCACGAGGGTCAATGTAGTCAGCTTCATCAAGGGTCGGTAAATCAACATTGGCTTGCCAACCTTGAATATTGGCGTTTTGCTGTTGAAAATCACGTTCTTGATGTGAGAATGATGCCGCAAAACCAAATGTATCATCAACATAAGTATTGCTGTACATTGCAGAAAACTCTGGGGTTACATCATCACCGGCCTCATTAGATGAATCGTGAATAGCCTTAATAGACGAGCTAAATTTCTCGCCAGGGCTATTTAATGGGCGCGTAGTAATAATATTTACCGTAGCACCTAGACCACCACTTGGTACATCTGCTTGCCCTGATTTTGCTACTTCAAGTGCACTGACACCGTCAGCGGCAATATTCTCAAGGGCGTAAGAACGGGTGTAACCCGTACCTGGCATTTGACGGCCATTCAGCATTACGAGGTTAAACTCAGGACCAAAACCACGTACCGTAATTTCGCTACCTTCGCCGTTAGAACGACTCACTGATACACCGGTAATACGTTGTAATGATTCAGCTAAGTTAGTATCTGGGAATTTACCCATCTCTTCTGCTGAAATCGCATCTACAACACCTGTTGCATCACGTTTCATATCCATGGCGCGGATCATACTGCCACGAATACCTTTAATTTCGATAACTTCAATATCGTTATCAGCTTTCTCTTGTTCATCTTGTGCATAAGCAGACATAGTGCCCAGCCCTGCAGTTAAGATCATCGCAACTGACGCTGCAAGAGGTGTTTTAATAAATTTTGTGCTTTTCATGATTTACCTGCTTTTGCAATATGTTGTCATGGATACTGGGTGCCATATTCAGCACCCATCACTTGTTGCCAATGTTAATTACGGGTTTGAAATAACTGCATTATCAATACGGAACACAGCTCCCTCACCTTGACTCCACGCAGGAAATACCATGATGACATCAATTGAACTTATGTCTAAACCGGCTTGTAACAATGAATTGACCGTAAAAGTATAGGTTTGCCACTCACCTGCAACAGGGTCAACACCTTCTATGCTGGTATTAAGGTTAACTTCAACTGCAGTACCACCATTATCAGGGCCACCACTAGATTCTACTTTAACAAACCAAGCTGCATCCGGTGTTGATGATAAAGAGGTGATCTTCATCTCAAATTGCAATACACCCTCATCAATTAAAGATGATGCATCAAATTGACTGCCACTGCCGCCTGATGTAGTACGGTTGTTAAAGCCAACAACGGTTGGTTTTGGTCCAATCGAAAATTCAGCAGTCAAACCATGTTGCTCATCATCGACGGCCTCAATAGGTGCTAAATCACCACAACAGTTCCAAAGTGGCCAATCAAGATTCATCTCGTCAGCAAAAAGAGTTAATGTTGCAGGAGGTGCATCATTTGTGATCTCTACATTATCCACACGATAAACAGCACCTTCACCTTGACCCCACGCAGAGAAAATCATGATCACATCAATCAGCGATACATTTAAACCCGCATCAGCTAATGTTTGCAGTGGGAAAGTATAAGTTTGCCATTCACCAGCAACTGGGCTAACACCTTCAGTACTTGCACTCAGGTTTAGCTCAACTGCTGTCGCACCTTCATCACTTTCGATTTTAAATAACCACGGTGCGTCAGGCGTTGATGGTAAAGACGTTACTTGCATATCAAACGTTACATAGCCGTCTTCTAACATCGCACTGGCATCATAAGGAGACGCTTCACCATTTTCATCGGTAATAAAGAGAGCACGGCTAATAAAGCCATTTACTGTAGGTTTTGCACCTACAACAAACTCAACTACATTACCACGCTCTGCATCTTCAACAAGCGCAGGTGTTGATTCACCGCAACAATCCCATGCAAGCCAGTTAGGGTTAAAACTGCTATCAAAAATAGTAAGCGGCGTTACCGTGCCATCACTTGGTGGTGTTGGAGCCGGAGCTTTGCCTTGCACAAGTGCATCGTCTAAGTTGTCGTAACCCGGGCGCACGGTTTCACAGCCTTTACCTGTGTCAGGGTCTTGTGCACATTCGTAAACACGTACATAGTCAACTTCAAAAGTTTGACCATTTTCGAATGCAGTTGCATCAACACCCAGGGCATTAACGTTTTCAGGCCAATCACCACCCACTGCGAAGTTCAGGATTAAATAAAATTCTTGATCGTAAGGAGATGCATCCCAAAAAGTCGTTAACTCTCCGGTTGTTTGATCGAAGTACTCTGAATACCAGCCTCTGTGCTTAAGTGCAATCTCATTGCCCTTCGCATCATAAAGCACTTCTGATTGGCGCTGTGTAGCATATAAATAATCATCTACGTACCAACGAATTTCCCCTTCTTGCCACTCGATAGCATAAGTATGAAAGTCATCAGCAGGATTAGAATCTTGAGCGAAGGTATAAGCTTTGCCACTGCTATCATTATTTGGCCACTCTTGGCCGTAATGTAATGTGCCGTAGATATTTGATTCTACACCGTCATCGGTTGGTACTTTTAAATTAACCGACTCAACAATGTCGATTTCACCAGAGCGAGGCCATCCACCATAAACTTCATCGGTAGGCATCATCCAAAACGCAGGCCAAGAACCTTGCCCACTAGGCAGCTTTGCGCGTACTTCAAAGCGACCATATTTAAAATCAGCTTTGTAACGAGTATTAATACGCGCAGAGGTATAAGGCTTATCAGCCCCTTCTTCCGCAGGTAACGCAACGATATTAAGAATACCGTCTGCAATAAAGGCGTTTTCTTCACTGTCGGTATAACATTGTTTTTCGTTATTACCGCCACCCGCACAGTTTATTTCGAAACTCCATTTTTTGTCATCGATAGCATCGCCATCAAAATTATCTTCCCAAACCATCACCCAGTCTGAAACAGGCTCAGTTGGGTTGACAGTATCAATTTTCGTATCTGTGGCAGAGCCGCCGCAGCCAGCTAATGTCGCTACTGAAAGCGCCATTGTAAGTTGTGTTAAGTGTGTTTTGAATCTGTTCATTGCATTGAACCCTAACATTATGTGTTTGTTAGTACTCAACTGATTTATATGAATATTATTCTAACCAGCCAATTGTAAGCGCTTACATTTAAAGGCAAATAAAAAGCCCCGTAAATGTAAGCGCTTTCATTAGACTATGACAAGGTTATTAAAACGTCAATAAAATATTAACGTTTGTGGCGATTTTGTTTTTAGATATATTTAACGAAAATGTAGGCTACATAAGGCTAAAAGAGGGGTTTAAGAGCAAAGTTAATGATAAAGGACCACCCAAGATTTTGTTAATAAGAAAAACCCATTAACAAAATCTTTGCAACAATCAATCTTCAGTAATGACTATTTCAACTGCGCTTGTGTGCGCCTGTTGATAATACAAGCTACTGGCAAGTACACGGGCAGCGGTTTTGTAGGTTTCGCTTATTTGAGCCGCGTTGTCTTTGGCAATTAAATCGCCCTGCTCCGAGCTTTCACGAATTTCAATGGCCAGTGGAATATTTGCCAGCACAGGCACACCATGACGATGTGCTAATTTTACGGCACCATCTTTACCAAATACATGATTAGGCTCACCACAATGACCACATAAGAAGTAGCTCATGTTTTCAATTAAGCCAAGCACAGGCACGTTCACTTTATTGAACATGGCAATGCCCTTTTGTGCATCGGCTAGGGCTAAATCTTGAGGCGTGGTGATGATCACCGCACCACTGGCTGGCACTTTTTGGCTCATGGTTAATTGAATATCACCCGTGCCTGGAGGCATATCAACGATGAGATAATCAAGCTCTCCCCAAGCGGTTTCGTTCATTAATTGATTAAGTGCACCTGATGCCATTGGTCCGCGCCAAACGGTTGCATCATCGCTTGGTACTAAAAAGCCAATCGATTGCGCTTTGAGGTTATGCGCCTCAAAAGGAAGTAAGTTTTTATTATCGGCTGTTTTCGGCTCAGCCCCTTGTAGGCCAAGAAGCAGTGGAATAGATGGGCCATAAATATCGGCATCGAGAATACCCACTTTGGCACCCTCTTGCTCTAAAGCCGAGGCAAGATTCACTGCTGTGGTTGACTTTCCAACGCCCCCCTTTCCTGAAGCAACGAGCACAATATGTTTGATTTGCTTAAAACTAAATGTGCTTGGTAATTTCACTTTAGCGCTAATTGACACAGGCACTGATAGTTTATCGGCGACAAATTTTTCAATGTCGTTGATTTCGCCCAAGCCTGCAAAAGGGAGGTTTAATTTGACTTGCCAGCTTTTATCGCTGTTTTGATTAAGCTCTTCGAGCCAATCTTGCTCAATACCAATGGCAAATGCGCTACTACGATAAGCGGCTAAGGCAGCAATGATAGGTGCTTTTTCAGCCGATTTACTTGAGAATAGTTTTGACAGTCCAAACATAGCAATAAATTAGCGTTTCTTTGATGAAAAGTGCTGCGGAATTATGTAACATTCAAGGCATTAAAACCAGACAATTAGATAATATCATTGCTTTAGGTTGCATATAAGCAACTCACAATGAATTAAATAATGATATTCGAGCATATTTGCATCGAACTAATCTCAACTCGGAATGATTATGGCACAGCGAAAGATCCTGATTACTAGCGCATTACCTTATGCCAATGACCCGACTCACTTAGGTCATTTACTAGAATATATCCAAACTGATATTTGGGCGCGTTTCCAAAAACAACAAGGTCATGAAACCTATTACGTTTGCGCGGATGATGCTCACGGCACACCAATTATGCTTAATGCGCAAAAGCAAGGGATCTCGCCAGAAAAGATGGTTAAAAACGTGAGTGTTGAACGTCAACGTGACTTTGCTGATTTCAACATTGAGTTTGATAACTATCACAGCACGCACAGTGAAGAAAACCGTCATTTCAGCGAGTTAATCTACAACCGTTTAAATGAAGCAGGTCACATTAAAAAGCATACTATTTCTCAACTTTTCGACCCAGAGAAAGGTATCTTCTTACCAGATCGTTTTGTAACAGGTACTTGCCCAACGTGTAAGTCAGAAGATCAAAACGGTGACAGCTGTGATTCTTGTGGTGCAACTTACAGCCCAACTGAGCTTATTAACCCACGCTCTGTAATGTCGGGTGCTGAGCCAATTTTAAAAGATTCTGAGCATTACTTCTTCGACCTACCTGCTTTTGAAGACATGCTTAAAGAGTGGTTACACTCAGGCACGATTCAACAAGAAATGGCGAACAAGCTTGATGAATGGTTTGCAGATGGCCTACAGCAGTGGGATATCAGCCGTGACGCACCTTACTTTGGTTTTGAAATCCCTGGTGCACCGGGTAAATTTTTCTACGTGTGGCTCGATGCACCAATCGGCTACATGGCAAGCTTTAAAAACCTGTGTGATAAAAAAGGGATTGATTTTGATGCATTCTGGCGCGAAGACTCAGATGCAGAGCTTTACCACTTCATTGGTAAAGATATCATCTATTTCCACAGCTTATTCTGGCCTGCAATGTTAGATGGCGCAAAATTCAGAAAGCCAACAAATGTATTTGCCCATGGTTTTGTAACTGTGAATGGCGCGAAGATGTCTAAATCAAAAGGCACTTTTGTTAAGGCGCGCACTTACCTTGATAACCTAAATCCTGAGTATCTTCGTTATTACTACGCAGCAAAACTAAACAACGGCATTACTGACCTTGATTTAAACCTTGAAGACTTTGCACTACGTGTAAACTCAGACTTAGTAGGTAAAGTGGTTAATATTGCAAGTCGTTGTGCAAGCTTCATCACCAAGAAGTTTGACGGCAAGCTTAGCGACACCGTAATGGACGAAGCGCTATTAGGTGAGTTCCAAGCGGCTTCTGCAAGCATTGCAAATCACTACGAAAACCGTGATTACAGCCGTGCAATTCGTGAAATCATGGCTCTTGCTGATAAAGCAAACCAATTCATCGACGCTAAAGCGCCATGGGTGTTAATTAAAGACGAAACAAAACAACAAGAAGCACACGATGTATGCTCACTTGGTTTAAATATGTTCCGTGTACTTATCACCTACTTAAAACCTGTTCTACCTGGTATGGCTGCAAACGTTGAAGCCTTCTTAAACGACGGTTTAACATGGCAAGGCGCGCAAACAGCGCTGGTTGGTCACGCAATTAATAAGTTCAAACCGTTAATGCAACGTGTTGAAATGGATAAAGTAAACAAAATGATTGAAGAGTCAAAAGAAAGTCTAGTTGCTGAAAAAGACAAGATTGATCCAAACAGCCCACTCGCAAAAGAACCTATCAGCCCAGAAATCGAATTTGATGATTTTGCGAAAGTTGATTTACGCGTAGCAAAAATTGCTAAAGCAGAACACGTTGAAGGCGCAGATAAGTTATTAAAGCTAACTTTAGATTTAGGTGGCGAAACGCGCCAAGTATTCGCAGGTATTAAATCGGCGTATGCACCAGAAGATATCGAAGGTAAGCTAACGGTTATGGTAGCAAACCTTAAGCCTCGTAAGATGCGTTTTGGTATGTCTGAGGGCATGGTATTAGCAGCCGGTCCTGGCGGTAAAGAAATTTATATTCTTAACCCAGATGAAGGCTCAGAGCCTGGCATGCGTGTAATGTAATTACAAAATTACTAGCTAATATAATTACTAGCTACTATAAAAAACCGTTGTGTTTAGGCACAACGGTTTTTTTGTATTTAATGAATGCTTTAGATTAATGTTGTTAGCTTAAGAGCTGGGGCATGCAGGATATTCAGCAAGCACTTGTGTAATTATTTGCCCAAACTGCTGGTGTTGCTGTTCGGTAATCGCAAAAGCAGCATTGTAAGCTAGGGTATCTGCAAGCTCACCTGTTATAACTTCATAAAAAGTCATCGCGGTCAGTAAGTGCCCTGCGTTTGATGCATGATTACCATCTGCGCTGTAAAAATTAAGCTCAGGTAATGCGGCGATTGCTTTGTCCCAAACTAAGCCGATTGGTGCAACACAGCTTGCCTCTTTTTCGCTAATCGACAAATGCAATTGATAAACAAGCTCCCCTTCTTTGCTATCACCTCTTTGCGGATGCTCAGGAAACAAAATAGGTGTAATTTCCAGCTCTTTTGCACTGGCAATTAATCGCTCAGCCTCACTTGTAGAATAATTAACAGAGCCAGACTGAGAATACTTTTGACCTTGAAAAATAGCATGGCTCCAATTGGCTTGCTGTAGCTTTTCAACATTGCCCGATGTGTTCACTATTTCATCTAAAAAACGACCACTGACGGTAAGCGTTGAAACTTGAGCGTTGGTTAACTCACTGGAAATAAGCTGTTCAAGCAAATCCCCTAATCTAGCACTATGGCTATTGCCATAAATAATAATTTTATAGTCAGCACTACCACTGTTATCGACAAGCTCAACACCTGTATCCGGTGTTGAGCTGTTAGTGTCATCAACTTTTGTAGATTCGTTTTTTGAGCTCGAACCACATGCAACCAGACTGATCGAAAAGACGAGTAATAAAAAAGATCTAATTAATCTCGCAAACTTATCATTTATCATACTTTACCTTTTGGCTTATTATTTTTATGTCGTTAATATTGAAACATAAAATTATAAATTGCCAATTTTGTACGATTTTTATCTAGGGTGCTAAGTACAAATCATGCAAGAGTCGCTCTTTTCGAGGTAAGTAATAATCATCATAATCAAATGACACTATGACTCTTTTAGCTTTGCCTAATAACTCACTGCGAGGCACTAAACCAATCACTCGCGAGTCTGCACTGTGATCGCGATTATCGCCCATCGCTAAATACATATCCTTTGGAATAACGACAGGTGCAAAATGCTGCATCACCGAGGGCGTTTTTGATATCTGAATAGCGTGCTGAACACCGGCAAGGTTTTCAATCAGTGTTTGCTGCTGTTGCTTATCATCAGTTAATGCGTAATCAAGCGCTTTACCGTTAACGATCAATCTATTATCGACTAAAGTCACTGTATCGCCCGGCACGCCAATAACACGCTTTATTAAGCGATTATTTGCAGCCTTAGAGTCAAATACAATGATATCACCGGCTTTTGGCTCATCTGTGCGCATTAACGAAATATGACTAAATGGCACACGCAGATCATAAGCCATTTTATCCGTTAAAATTCGGTCCCCTTCAACGATGGTCGGATTCATTGAGCCTGTTGGCACTTCATACCAATCAGCCACCGCACTTCTAAACACACTCATCAAACAGATGAATAATATCAAAGAGCGGTTATTTTTCCATACCTTCAAAAGCCAGTTCATATTCGTTCCTTATTTGTTGTTTGTTTTCATAAGAGCCTGTGCGGTACAAATTAGTTCTTAACTAAATGTAACGAAATACGTCAATGATAAAAATACCATACATGATGTTAAAAATATTTGACACAGCAAGCAATGAGTAGTTTACTTAACACCAAGTCAAATATTTTTTACATAGGGTGGAAGAAAATGAGCTACAAAGAAATGACAATTTGGGGCACCTTGGTGGTAACCATAAGCCTGTTAAGCTATTACCTGTTAGGTATTAATTCACTACAAGCCGCGGGTGCTCTAAGCCAAGAGACCATGGTGTCTTATTTGTATAGGGTTGTCGTAGTTGCGGTGATCCTAGAGATAATTATGCAATCTGTACTTGCTGGTATTAAACACAAAGAAGCAGACTTAGGGGATGATGAGCGTGATAAGCTCATTGACCTAAAAAGCACCAAGCTTGGTCACTGTTTTTGCTCTGCAACTATCTTAATATGTGTATTTTTAGCGACGCAAATTGAGCGCGTATCTGGACGCATGCTGTTACCTGAGGTCTCTGATCTATATAATATTATGCACTTTCTTATTATTGGTTTTTTAGTCAGTGAAATTATTACTATTGCCAGCAAAGCGTATTTATATCGAAGAGACAGCTAGATGACAAAACAGCTCAGTAATACCATTCGGGAACTTCGATTTCATCACAATGAAATGACTCAGCAAGCATTGGCAGAGGCTGTTGGAGTTTCAAGGCAAACCATAGTAGCGATTGAAAAAGGTAAATACTCACCGTCGCTCGAGGTGGCTTTTAAGATTGCTCAATTGTTTGATGAAAAACTGGACGATGTGTTTTCGTATCAATAGGACCAACAAAAAAGGTTAGCCAAAGAGCTAACCTTTTTTAAATTCGTATCATTTAATTTTATGACTGCTGATTTTTGAACTGCGCTTTGGCTTGCTCAACTTCATCATCACTGATACCCACTGATTCAGCCGCTTCTTTAATAAGGTGTGGCTGCGTCATCACTAATGCCATCAATTGTTGAAGCTTTTCTGGTGGGATACCTAACTGTTGGACCAGACCCATTGCCATCATTGGGTTTTCCATAAACGCTTGAAACAGCTCACGCACTTTCTCGTCACTTACATTGTGCTCTTTGAGCATTGCAATAATAGGGTTCATATTAACCTTTACTTTTAACTACTAATAAAACCAATAATATGGGCAAATTGATGTTATTCAACTAACATCACCACTTTTCCCGAGTTTTCGTTGTTATCTAAAATACGGTGAGCCTCATTCGCTTCTTGCCAATTTAAGGTTTTATAGATATTGCAATCGAACAACCCGTTGGCCAAGTCATCATAAAAACGCGAAATAAACTGCTCTTTTAAATCACGTTTAAATTCAATTGAACGGTTACGCAAAGTTGATGCATGAAAGGAAATTCGTTTGCTAAGCAGCCTTGCAAAGTCAACCTCAGCAAAGCGCGCATCTAAAAAGGCTAACATCACAATTTGGCAATCCATTGCTGCAACGGCAGCATTTTTATTTAAATAGCGTCCTGAGACAGGATCAACAATGGTATTGGCCTGTAAATTATTGGCTTTGAAGTACTCTACAAAATCAGTGGTTTTATAATTAATGGTGTGGTCTGCGCCAAGCTGTTTGGCATGCTCACACTTTTCATCACTACCTGCGGTGATCACTACTTGAGCACCCGCGCGTTTTGCCATTTGAATTGCCGCCCCACCGACACCACTAGCTCCCGCATGGATCAGTGCCGTTTGCCCCGCTTTGAGCAGACCAAATTGAAATAAGGCAGAAAAAGCCGTTAAATAAACTTCGCTGATTGCAGCGCCTTGGTCATTGTCATTTCATCTGGTAACGGCATTACTTGCGCAGCATCAACGGCAACATACTCGCTGTAAGCACCGCCCGCACACAAGGCAAAAACGCGTTTATTAAGCCAGTCACCGGATACTGCACTACCTTGCTCAACAATGGTACCGGCGCATTCTAACCCTAGAATGTCACTGTCACCTTTTGGGGCTGGGTATTTGCCTTGTCGCTGTAAGCAATCTGCGCGATTAACGCCAATTGCTGCAACAGCAATAAGAACTTCGTTATCTTTAAGGGTTGGTTTATCTGTTTGCGCAAAATGTAACTGTGAGTCTTCGTGCTTAATATAACGCATATCACCTTCTATTTAATTCGTTGCCAGATCTCAGCTTCGACTAATTTGCCATTTTCATACAAGGTGTGATGCCACAAGTCACCTTCTAGTTTGTAATCAAATGCCATGGTCTTACCAAGTAGTGAAGGTACATTACCATAGGAAAAAGTTTCGATAAATTGCTGGTCTTGCAAAACATATTTGCCGCCACCAGCATAATGAAAGTTGCCTTGCTTTTGAGTGATATAGCTAAAATGACTAGGTGTAATCAGTTTAACTGAGGATATTTCTGGCGCTTTTGCCGTCACATAGCCGTCATTGGTTGCATATTTGCCTTCAACAAATTGCCAGCTACCTAATAACGGATTGGCGCTTACCATAGACGAAATAAATAAACTCGATAATAACAGTGTGTTTTTCATAGTGCGTTCCTTAGCTTTTTGAACAGCATACGCTAACACTATGTTCCTATTAAACAGTTATAGATTGAGATTTTTTCATTTGAGCTCTCATCGACGAAAAGCGCCAAGACTGCTTATAAGGATAAACATCAAGCAATTGCCCATCGTTTATCGCAGTTTGTAATTGCTGCCACATCGTGGCAGTGAAAATATCTTGATGTGCAGCATTGAAGTGATCAAACGCTCGCTTATTAGCGCTAAAAAATACTTTAAACTGGCTCGGAAATACGTCGTTTTCGGCAATATCAAAGTAGCTTTCGCTGCTTAGCTCATCTAATGAATCCTCGGTTTTTGGCAGCTCTCTAAATTGACACTCTGTCATCGGGCAAATTTCATCGTAGTCGTAGAACACTACTCTTCCCCAACGGGTTACACCAAAGTTTTTCATCAGCATATCACCGGGAAAGATATTGGCCCCCGCAAGCTCTTTTATTGCTTTACCGTAATCAACCATTACTTGCTGCAGTTTTCGCTCATCACAGTCGTTGATATACAAATTAAGCGGTGTCATTTTGCGCTCTACATACACATGGCGCAAAATAAGTGCATTACCCGAAATCACAAGGCTGTCACCAATTTGCTGCTGCATTATTTGTATAAGCTCATCACTAAATCGGCTTAAATCAAACGCTAAATAACGAAATTCATGGGTATCGACTAGCCGACCTACTCGGTCGGCTTGTTTCACAAAGTCGTACTTGGCCATTACTTGTTGTTTGGTGGCCGTTTTTGGCGCACTAAATTTATCCTTTATTACCTTGTAGACATAATCTGAGCCTGGGGTGGTAAATACCAGCATCACCATGCCCGGCGTCCCCGGCGCAAGTGTGTATTTATCGTCAACGGGGCTATTACGGGTGGTATCAACTTTATAACGATAAAACTCGGTTTTTGCGTGTTTGATAAAGCCTATAGCATTAAACAGCTCAAAACGTTGCTTATGAGGCATTAAAACACTGAGGTAATCTACGTAACGAGCGGGTTGGTCAGTGTCGACCATAAAATAAGTACGCGCAAAGCCAAACAACAAGCTGAGTTGATCAGCTCCCATCATCACAGCATCAATGTGCAACCCTTTTTCACTGTTTAATAGCGCAATAGCAAATGGCATGTTATCGCCATTTTTAGCAATACAACGACCTATGATGTAGCAGGCTTTATTTCTGAAAAACAATGAATTGGCGTATTCAATATAGCCATCGTTGAGAGCAAGCAGCTCATAAACTTGTGGGCATTGTTGTTTCGCTCCAGAAATCAAGGTGCGCTGTAACATGGCTACATCATCAGCAAAGTTAGCGTATTGTGAGCGAAACACATGGCGCTTTACCAAGCTACTAATCGCACTTTCAAAGCCATTTTGCAGAGAAATGCGGCTAACCAGTGAATCAAAGGGCCTTGGCCCCAGTTGATAGCGCGCTTTTAGCACAAACAAGTGCACATTGCGGATTTTTCGTGAGTCCCAAATTGCACCGAAGGTTGAATTAAAAAAGGTATGAGCAATGGGCTGGTTTTCGTGATTTTGCACCATTTCTGCGTATATTTGTTTGGCTAGTAACCAAAGCGCTGGGTCGTCTACTTCGCTATAAGCAATAATTTTTACCGCTTGGCTTACCTTTTTTACTTGCCCTTCGTAAACTTGCAATCGCGATTTCATAGCCCCTTGAACTTGATGCCACTGGCGCTGCTCAAAACGACTTTGTGCACCGAGAGTTATATTTAAAAACTCTGCAAACATAGCCTCAAAGCCAGCATACACCGCACGGGCAAGCTTAGTCGCTACGACCTGATTTAACTGTTCGCTGTGTGATTTAACAGCCAAATGTGAACTTTGCTGTGGCATTATTTTTATCGCTTATGCTGATTATTTTAGTCGCCTTGTTTACACACAATAGCAAGCGCGCTTTAATTTAGGTAATTAATAAAGATAATAAATAAGATTGATCAAATGAATATTAGGCACGTCGACCTCAACCTATTAGTGTATTTAAATGTTCTCATTGACGAACAAAGTGTGTCTAAAGCCGCCAATAAGCTAGCTTTGACTCAACCTGCAATGAGTAATGCCCTTAAGCGTTTGCGAGATTTGTTTGATGATCCATTGTTAGTGAGAGCCGCTGGCACAATGACGCCAACAGCAAAAGCGCTCAGCCTTAAACCAGAGATAGAATCACTGTTAAAAATGGCCGAAGAAATTACTCAGCCAAGTGAAGTATTCGACCCGAGTACCGCGAATATAACGTTTCGGATCATGGCAAACGACTACCTTGAATCAACGCTTATTGCGCCGTTTATCACCCAGCAGCTAGCAAAGAACCCGGGGCTTAATTTTGATATTTTGAGCCCAAGTGATGTTAACCTTCAAGATATGGAAAAAGGCACCATCGACCTTGCCATTAATCGCTTTAACGGCCTGCCCCGCTCATTCCACCAAGCCAGTGTGTGGCGAGACAATTACTGCTGCTTAACACACCCAGACAACCCTTACTTACAACAACAAAACCTCGAAGGCTACCTTGCACAAGAGCACATTTGGGTAAATCGGGCTGGTTGGGGCGTAGAAGCCGCAGTAACGAATAAATCAGGCAGCCAAAAACTTGGCTGGGTCGATGAGGCATTATGGCAATTAGAACAAACCCGCAATATTCGCGTATTCACCCGCCATTACATGGTGGCGAGCCTACTTTGCCAATCACCTCAACTTATTGCCACATTGCCCCGCCGCCAAGCCATGTTACTTGCAAAACACACTGATTTGGTAATAAGTCCAGTGCCATTTCAAATAGTTCCTATTGAAGTAAAAATGTTATGGAGCCCTTTGCTACATCACGCAAACCCGCATCAGTGGCTGCGTAGAGAGCTACTCGCCTTTGCCAGTACTGTGGCTGATCGCTAAAAACAAGCATAATATTGATAAAATCAATATCAGTTATTGAAAACAACAATTTCATTAATAATGAGTGAAGGGCTAGAGTGAAGTTAAGCACATAAACAAAGAGAAAATGATTATGGAAACTTCAGCGCAATTCACTCAACAGGACGGCCTTTACATCAATGGTCAATTACACTCATTCATCGAGCAGCAGCTTTGTAAAAAAAGCGATTTAGCTTGCGAAGAAATTTACCAAACACTGGCAACCATGGTTGATGAGTTTGGTTGCCAATGTCGTAAAACCAAACATCAAGATGATGATGTTTTACAAGCAGACACACTGTTAAAAGCATATAGCACAGTACGTACTCACCCTCATTGCCATGTTGATGCACAAACAACAACTGCGGTGCTCGATGAATACTGCTGCCAAGTACCAGCTATTTTAGTGGTTGCGTTAATGGATACATTAACAGGCATGACAAGCAATGAGCCAGGTGCAGAGCACATTTATCAACGTGCAGCACAGTTAACAGGTAAACCATGTGTCTACGCAGTTAAAAGCGCCAATGCCGCTTAATATGGTTCATTATTTGAGTTACTTATTCGCGCGATGATGCTTGTTGCAAAATCACTGCAACTAAGCATCGTCGCATCGGCTACTAAGTTAGCCAAATCAAACGTCATTTCATTTGCGCTAAGCGTCTCTTCTAGGGCTTTCTCTATTTTATTCGCCGCTTCGTGCCAACCCATAAAACGTAGCATCATGACCGCGCTTAAAATACTGCTTGTTGGATTTGCACTGTCTTCCCCGGCGATGCGATTAAATGTACCATGAGTCGGTTCAAAAAAGGCCACTTCATTATTTAAGTTTGCCGCAGGCATAATACCTACCCCACCAACTTGTGCGGTTAGCATATCAGCTAAGTAATCGCCGTTTTGATTGGTTGTTACCACCACATCAAATTGCTCTGGGGTGAGCAGCGCTTGTTGAAGCATATTATCAGCAATCACTTCTTTAATGATTAAATCATCTTGTTCGTCTCGTTTGATCACCAACCAACGACCATTTTCATGCGCTTCAGCGTTAAACTCTTGCTCTGCTAGGGCAAATGCCCAACGTTTAAAGGCTCCATCGGTAAATTTAAGTACATTGCCTTTGTGCACCACCGTCAGTGATTCACTGTGCTCTTTAAGGGCAAAGTTAAGGGCGTAACGCATTAGTCGCTCTGCCGCCTCTTTCGAGCTATTTTTAATACCAATGCCACATTGGTTATCAAAACGAAGTCGGGTGACACCCATTTCTTGGCATAAGAAATCAAGCATACGTTCGTTGTCAATACTGCCAGCCTGCCACTCAATGCCCGAGTAAACGTCTTCAGAGCTGTCGCGTATTACTGTGATTTGGGTTTTTTCAGGCTCTTTCAAAGGAGAAGGTAAATGCGGGTAACTGCGAATGGTCGCATGTTAACGAATAAGTCCATCTCATGACGAAGAGCCACATTTAAAGAGCGAAAACCACCGCCAAGGGGGGTTGTTAGCGGCCCTTTTATGGCAATTTTATACTGTCTAACGGCATGTAGGGTTTCTTGCGGGAACCAGTCGCCGTCGTATAATGCTGCCGCTTTTTCGCCATTGAACACTTCCATCCAATGTATTTGTTTATCACCTTGATAAGCATGACTCACCGCAGCATCGACAATATCTCGCATCACCGGGCTAATATCTTGACCCACACCATCGCCTTCAATATAAGCAATAACCGGGTTATCAGGAATATGCCATTGGCCCTTACTATCAATCGTAATTTGCGCGCCGCTCGAGGGGACTGAAATATGTTGATACTGCATCATGCCTTCTCAGCAAAGAGTTTTAACAATATTAATATCAAGAAATAGCTAATTTGTCTGTGCTTACAAATAAATAGCCGCTATTCAAACAATCAATGAGTTACCTTGGTAAATTCATTTTCCATCGCATTAAATAATGAGCCAATTAACTGGGTATCCAAGGTTACAGTATCCTCTTTTAAGGCCGTATCGACAGCCACTGCTTTTACATACAGCATTTCACACTCAAACATATTAGCTGCACCTTTGAGCATATGCACATTTTTGCTGAACCCTTCTAAATCCATTTTTTTATATTGTTCTAGCATTTCTTTGTACTGTGTCTCTAACCCTTTTATATAATCATTTTTTAATGCCTGAAACTCTTTTTCAGGCAACTTTATATCTGCTAACTCATCGCATTCTAAATAACTGGCAATTTTATGACTAAAGGCATTTCTATCGATTGGTTTTGCAATCAAATCATTAAAGCCCTGCTTCATATAACGCGTCACTTCATGCTTCATAGTATTCGCTGTTAGCGCAATGATAGGCACGCTTACTCCGGTTGCTTGCATCATTTTTAAAGCTTCTTGGCCGTCCATAATCGGCATTTGAATATCGAGCAAAATAAGGTCAAAGCTGTCTTCGAGGGTTGCTTGTACTGCGTCTTTACCATTTTCAACGGTGGTCACTGTCAGCCCCATACGCTCTAATATTCGCGCAATTAAACGTCGGTTGTCTGGGTGGTCTTCGGCAAGTAATACCCTGCCCTTTAGGTTCTCTGGCGCATCAAGCTTACTAAACGGTGAGGTTTCAACAAGTTTAACTTCGCTCATATCATTGAGCCAACGAGTGTTGTCTGTGGTGTACACCGACATAGTGAAAATAAACTCACTGCCAGAGCCGACATTACTTTTAACGCTGATATCCCCATCCAATTTCTGCGCAAGGCTCTTTGAAATATTAAGACCAAGACCCGTGCCACCATACTGCCTAGAAATACTCGAATCAGCTTGATAAAAAGCACTAAATAACAACTGCTGCTCTTTTTCAGTCATACCAATGCCAGTATCTTTTACACTAATTGACAACTTATCGTTGTGACAGCTCACAGTTAAGGTTATACGCCCCACTTGCGTGAACTTAAGGGCATTGGTTGTTAAGTTTAATAAGATTTGCCTTAATCGACTCGGATCGGTAATCAAGTAGTCTGGTAATGGGAACTGATAATCGACACTGAACTTTAAGCCCTTATCGCGAATTTGCTTGCCAATGAGCGACTCTATATTGGCAATCGTGGCAAACAAGTCCGTTTCGACTAAATCAATTTCGAGCTTGTTAGCTTCAATCTTCGACATATCGAGGATATCGTTAATTAATCCAAGAACATGACGACTATTTTGCAAAATAACCCCAATTCCATGGTTGCGCTCATGGGGCTTAATATCCCCGAGCATAATGCCATCTGCATAACCAATGATTGACGTCATTGGGGTGCGAATTTCATGACTGATATTCGCTAAGAAACGGCTTTTAGCCTCATTTGCATCGCGAAGCTCTGAGGCGAGTTCTTCAAGCTCCAACGTTCTTAAATGGACTTTTTCTTCTAGATTTTTGTTGAGCTCTACGTTGTCATCGTGAAGCAGTCTAAACTTATGGTCACAGCAAACGCAAGCAACATAGCGTCCATAGCGGTGCCTATCAAACCCAATAAATATAAATTAATGGAGGTTGCTGGCAGCAAGCCTAAATTAGTTAAATTACCTACCATATTCGGTAGCATCATGGCTATGTAAGCAAGCACAAAATATCGCGCTGGCTTAAAGCCAATAAGCATACAGCGAATACCTATATATAAGCCTAAACATAAAGCAATGCCCGTCACTAACGTTGACCAATAAAAACCAAAGCTTGGCCATAAAATACAAAACGGTATACCCAAGGTCGCGATCACACCCACCATCAATGATAATTGCGCCAGCTTTGGAAATGTCTCTTTGAGTTTAAGCAAGTTGTTGTAAAACAGAATATTGGTTAATGGCGTGAGCGCAAAGCCAAGCCAATGAAGGTGAGGATTATAGTAACCAAATAGCTGATCCGAAATATGGAAAAAGTGGCTCCAAGCAAACACCCAAGATGCAGTAAATAATGCATAGTAAAGATGTGTCACATCACGGGAAACCAAATAAATTAATAAGTTATATAAGCCAAGCGCAATACCCACCCCAAAGCAGAGCATCATGACCATATTTTCAACGGTTATATTCTGAAAATAATCTTGGTATGGCGTTAATACTAGCTTTGCAGGGGTATAAAAGTAGTCACTTTCAAAATAAGTAATAAGCGTATAGCGCTTGCCTTTCTCAAGAGACAAACGATTACCATAGTGGAATGCAAACTGATTTGGCTCTTTACCACCCGTTACAAAGTGCTGTATGGGGGCTGTTGGATCAGTGATATCGTAAATGCGGCTTTCTATTTTTGAAACCAAGGTGTTATAGGGATAAAGCACTAAATCTTCGATATCACTTTGATTTTCAATTTCAACAATTAACCAATAACTACCACCAACCGAGCTTATTCGAGATTGTGGCTTTTTGCTGGCTCGCCAAGTATCAATTTCAGCCACCGATTGCGGGAACATATTATCGTTCGCCGTAAACACATCACCGACATCATGAAGATTTTGATCAGCCACAGCATCGGTGTAGACAAACGTCTCTTGTGCATTAGCCGAAACACTTAATAACAACAAAAACAGCAGAGTACTAAAATACAGCTTAAACCGCATTCACAAAACCCCTGTACCAGTGTGGAGATGGCAACGACTAGAATTGCAGTGAAACATCAAAGCCATAGCGACGCCCTTCCCCTTTAAAGTCTTCAAGCATGCCTAGGAACGAGCTTAAATCGAACTTTAACTGACTGTATTCAGTATCAAATAAATTTTTGCCCCATAAAGTAAATGACCAATTTTCAACATCGTATTTTAGATTCGCATTAACAATGCTAAAACCGTCTTGGCGGGCATATGGGTTCATGTTCTGGTCAAAATAAAACTCAGACTGATAATCGTAAATAATGTTGGCCGATAACGGATACGACGCCAAGCTGGTGTCGTATTTTAACCCCGCTGATACATTCCATTTAGAAGTAAATGGTAGTTGGTTATCGGTAATACTATTACCAAGTGGATCAACGTATTCTTCAAATTCAGCATGAGGGATATAGCCTACTGAAAGTAGCATAGCTAGTTGTTTAGTTGCTTGGTAATTAATTTCAGTTTCAAGGCCGTAAATAGTTGAATCAGCCACATTTTCAAGTAATTGCACTGGGGGCATTTGCGGTGTTTCTGACGCTTGGTTCATAAACACTTGTTGGTCGTTATAATCATAATAAAACGCCGCCCAATTCATTCTAAGTTGCTTCCCAGGCCAGAACGACTTTAAGCCAATTTCATGGGCATTTAAGCGCTCTTTGCCATAGTTTGCCAAGATTGCTTGTTCTTCGGATGACAAAAAGCCGCCATTGTAGCCACCACTTTTACTACCATTAGCAAAACGATAATAAAGATTGCTTATATCTGAATAGCGATAATTAACGGCAAATTGCCCGGTAAAACCGTTATCCGATTGCTCATCGGTAACGCGATAAAATGGTACCACTACCCCATCTAAGTCGTTTACATCAACCACCGCATTTAAGGTGGCGATTGAGTCATACTCAAGTGACTCATAGTCATATCTAAGACCGGCTGTAATCATCCATTTATCTGCGACAGGCACTTCAATTTGGCTAAATACAGCCAAATTTTGCATCTTGATTTCGTTATCGTAGATAAAGGTCGCGGTTAAATTTGTCGGTAAAACACCCCGGAAATCACGCAAAATATCATTTAAATTATCTTGCTCAATTGTCTCATCGGCAAAATAAATACCACTGGTGAGTGTGTAATCAGCAAGTTCGTTTAATAACCTGAATTCTTGGCTGAATAGTTGGGTATCTAACCCTAATACCCCTTCGCACAAACGAGCTGGGGAGCCATCGCAGTTAAAAGCGTGGCTTCTTTCTAAATCGTTAAAGCTCGACAGTGAAGTAAATGTACTTTGCTCGTTTAAATGCCAATTCAGTTCAGCAATAAAACCGTAGCCATCGGATTTATGAGGTGAGTCGTTATTGACGCTCACCGCAAAGAAGTCATCACTGCCATCATTAAAACCAAAGTTATCAAAACAGCGTGTTGAGCCCGCATCTGCTGGTGAACACAGCTCACCCGTTAAAGGGTTTGCGACAATACCAATACTACCAACTGGCTGGGCAATACCATCCCAATCTTCAATATGCGCTTGCAGGTAAAGATCAACCTCATCCCACTCAGACAAAAAAGACACACGGGCATTTTTTTGCTCCATGCCTGCTGTTGGCGAGTCTGCATAAGTGTTTTTTGTTGAGTATTCGTAGTCTTGATAGTTAACCGCAATTCGTAATGCACTGGAACCTGATAGTTGCTGGTTCCACATACCATCAACGCTGGTGGCATTATTGTTGGCAACACCTAATGTCAACGAGCCATAGCTATCAAACTCAGGGCGATTTGAGCGTATAAGTATTGCACCACCGGTAGAATTACGACCAAACAAGGTACCCTGCGGTCGCGTAAAATATCGAGCTGTTCAATATCGTACAAGTTAACGATTTGATTATTAGCAGACCCCACCGCAACGCCATCAAGATACATAGCAACAGGTGAGGTATTCGCCGTATTGTAATCAAGTAACCCCACCCCACGGATACTCACAGCGGGAGGCGTCCCTTCTGCGGCGTTTTGGGTGATTTTAACATTTGGCGCAAACAAGCCAATTTCAGTTGAATCTTTAAAATGCTGAGCTTTTAAAATTTCGCCATCCACTTGGCTTACCGCTACACTCACATCTTCAATTGCTTGCGGACGCTTTTGTGCATAAACGCTAATAACTTCCATGTCTTTTTCAGTCTCAGCTCCTTGTGCAACAGCGCTTGCCATTACACATGCTGCCAAGCAGGTGCTCGACATCATCATAAATTTAGGATCATTCAGAAAGGGTCGCTTCATTGGCTTTTAGACCTTAAAAGAGGGAAACTTGTTAAATTGTTGTAATTTAGTGGTAAGTATAGACCAAACAATAGATTAAAGTCGCATATAAATCATGAAAATTCATGACTTATACGCATACTTATTTATAACTTTGCTCACCCTAACTTTTTTCGAATGCATGCTCTCCGCTAATTTCGCTTGGCCAACCACATATTGCCCGCGCTGTTTGCATACCGGCCATTACAGCAGCCTCAACACAGCCAGCATTAACACCGGTTTTTATCCAATCGCCAGTGATGCGCAAATTGACAAACTGACTGCCATCAGTAGCTAGGCGGTATTTACTTGTATCAACCACAGATAAGACGTAGCGCTCACTGGGATCAACATTAACGCGCCAGTATTGTTGCTCGAGAGCAGGTAAAATGCTGTGCGGATCACTGTAAAAAACCTGCCAATCAAATTTGTTATCAATATAGGCTTGAGGCCAAAGTGGCCGCATATCTGCACTAAACAAATTATGCATATTTGATTTTACTTCGGCTTTCATTTGCTCTGGGAATTGATAAGCACTGGCAGGTGGATAGTTTTCGCAGCTAAATGCACTGCAAAAATAGGCAATGTTCACGGGCGCATTTTCACTTGGCCAACCTTCTTTATCGAGCAAGTTGCCCATTGCCGCCCAGGTATCAAACGGCTCAACAAAGCCACTTAAAATAGGTCCTTCATGAGCGGCATTGGTTTGCGTAAAGCCAAGTTGTTGGTCGGTTTTATTCAACCATACTTGGCAAGCCTGAGTCGCTACACTTTGTACTTTTGTAGCTTGTTGAGAGAGCGCGTAATCTACAGCTAAAAGTTCAGGGGCCACGTGTTCAAGTGAGGCAACCGATACACCTAAAATAAGTGTGTCAAAATCAATACCATGGCGAAGTGTCACTGTTGGCAATGGGGTACCAAAGTGCTCTTGATACACCTCAGGCCAATTACTCCAAAATGACTCTAAATTGATTTGATATTCTTGTATTAAGTGCGCTTGTTCAGAGCTGATTTGCTCATACAGAGGCTCACTTGGCCAGCATGGTAGCTGCTTAACATCGATGAGCGGATCATAGTCTTGGCCAACTAAACTCACCTGTTGACAAAGCTCAATTTCACTTACCAGCTGTTCACCTTGGTTAGTTTGCCCTGCAGCTAAGTTAGTTAACTGATGAAAAAACTTAAACTTAACGCCGCGCTGCTTTAAAAGTTCATAAATTGGCCCAAAAATGACATCGCCCATCCCAGCTTGCATTTTCCACATCACGCCGCCTTTATAGCAAAGACCTATACGTAACATGGCAAGGGCGGCAACGCCTGCTTCAACATTGGGTTTATTAAAGTCACCTTTAGGGTATGCGAACACCAAATCATAAAAGCCACGCACTGGCGCAGAATCGACACTGTAAGTTTTGTTAGCACCATTTTTTTCGAGCCACTGACGAAAGTCGTAGCAATTAATGACACCAAAACCGTCGCGATATACTTTGTCTTTAATCAACCCGGTGAGCATTGCAATCGCAAGATCGGCACAAATATAAAGTCTGCGCAGCTCTGGGTTGTCATCGAGCAAATCAATAACTTGGTCTTTAAACCAACGTTTTAACTTTCTGACGATATACCAAATCACCAGTCGATCGGCCTGTTTATCTGTATGAGTGGCCTGCTTTTCGGTGAACTGCAGCAAATGAGTTATCAATGTTCGTGGGTTCGAGGCAATTTCAGTTGCGCCTGCTTCAATATCATCAATAAACTGCTTTGCGCCATTTAAATGGGTATCAATGTCTGCTTTGATTTCTTGGTACATGTGGTTGAGTAACGATTGATCCCGTGACTTTTTTGTCACTAAAGTGGTTTTAGCATCTTGCTGCTGACAAACATGCTCAATGCCTTCGGTCCATTTTTTTAGCCATGCTAATGTCATGGTGACAAAGTCCCACACTGTTATATCTAGGCTGCCATCAGCGGGGTTCCCTTCAACGGTAGGAAAATCTATCGGCCAAGTTTGCCATTCGTTATCAATAAACTCTTGTAAAGCAATAAAACTGTGTGGTTTTAATGCCTGCTGCCAAGTAGCCAATGAACAACTAGCTGGTCGATTGAGTGCGTTATACACCCCTTCTAAGGTGCGAAAGCTATTTACGTAGGCACCAAACCAAACATGTAAACCATGTTCTTCAATTCGCTGTCCAAAATGGGCGTTTCGGCCACTCGCCCCTTTACCACCAAGGCGCCACCCCTGTTGATAAATGGTAATCTCGCGCTGGCTTTGCCAATTAGCTTGCTCGGTTAAATACACTGCCGCGGTCATCGCTGCAACACCGCCACCGACAATGGTAATTTTTTCTTTTTCCATGGTTACCCCTGTACCGGTAACAGTTGTGTTGCGCCAAGCTGGTCAAAGTCCATATTGACGTAAAAGGGTAAATGAACCGCTTGTTTGCCAAGTGCAATGCCAAACATGTCATTCAGAGGAAAGCTCGCAAGGGCTTTTACATCCAAACTAAAATCATTGTGTAAAAGTTTTAATTGGTGAATTTTTTTGATTAACGATGGTGAGTGAACCACGCTTTGATAAACGGCTTTATTTCCTTGACCATCGGGAAATTGTTTAAACAAAATCTGATCCATCTGCGGATGAATAAACCCGTCTAATAATTGTTTAAGAAGTGATAAATCAATGCCTTGAATTTGCGCATCAAATAAATCTGTCACGTGTTTAGAAAAATGCGATAAGTTATCGAGTAGGTTTTCCTTGGTGCTTGCCTGCGTTTGCTCAATGGTTAATAGCTCATGCATCGCTAATTTAGAGTCTGGGTTAAACACATCAAAACATTCTAAAGAAATGCTAAAGGCGCCCGCATCACTCACAGTCGCAGGCATTTGATATTCACAGAGGTATTTATTATAACCCCAGGCTTCTCGGCCATTAATTAAAGCATAAATGTTATTGACGCTAATAAATGCCGGATACCAATATAAATGACTAATGTCACCACCTTGCATTTTTGCGACTGGGAGCCAAATAATAATATCGGTTTCTTGCATCCAGCCATGATCTGAAAAAGGTGGCGTTAACGAAGAGATTTTTTCGATATCAGTGAAGGTAAGTAAACACGTGCTCCCTAACACATTAAACGAGGTTGATTCGGTTGCTAGTAAATTTAAAGTTGCATCAACATACTGCTGCATTTTTTGCTCACACCCTGCAACAAAAAATCCGTACATTTGCGCATTGATCATTCGACAAGGTGGTTTAGCAACCGGGTTAGATAAGAAATGGCTGTAATTTTCTTGGTCCGTCATAGTTATTACTTATATTATTGTTTAGTAGTGACTATAGACTAGTTTTTAATGGTTGGTGGTAACTTCTAGATGACAACTTTCTTTTAACAGTTGTTCTGTAAATTGCTGATAGCCAAACTGATTAAAATTTTCAGATAACGGATTCATAAAACCATGACCAAAGTCGGCTATTTCACAGCTCACCTTTGCTTTGCTTTTTAATGAAGCAACCACAGGCTTAATATCAAAATGCTCTTCACTGTGAGGAAAAAAAAATCGACAAGGGACGTTAGCCTCAAGCTCAAGATGATATCTGACTTGGGATGGATAAAAGGCAATAATTTTTTTAATGAATGAATTTTTTAACTCTGCTTGAGCTCGCCAAACGGCAGCAGCGCCTGCACTAAATGCAATAATCGTGGTTGGCTGACGAATAGCAGCCATTTTTAAATGTACTTTTTCAAAATAACTATCATGGCCGCATTGTGTTAAGAAATGCTGGTATTGAAACTGCTCATTTATAGGGAGCTGAATTTCTCCTTGGTAAGGGTCGCAAAGACTCACCTTACCGCGAAGCTGCTGGGCAAGCAGCGATAAATGCGCTGTTTTACCAAATATATCTGACACCAAAAGGTAATTCATATGCATACTTCTTATTGTTATTTTGTGCCTAATCACAATACGCCCGTTTCTATTAAACATCCAGAAATTATTTATGATGTTTAAAAAATAAACCTTGCGCTTAGTTAATTCTTACAGTACTCTACTTGTCTGGTTTTTAGAAACCACGCGGTTAACCCCTTACCTTGATCCAGTAATTCCCGCATATTCGTATAAATACTTGCAACTCGTTTGCTAAATGACATTTTGATGAATTTTCAAATCATCACCAAACTGTCACAAACTTAGTCAACACTGTTAGCAAGACAACAAATGTCGGTCTGTATTTTTAAATGCCTATTAAAGCTCTACAGACACAGACAAAAGAAAGAGTGAGTTTTATTATGTCATATAAATACAACGGATCTTTGATCCAGATCGCACACCCAGTGCAATCAATCTCGGTAAATAAACAGCGTGTAATTTTTAGTGACACGCAAGGCTTAAAAAACGCCATCTTCCAAAAGGCCAGTGATGCACGCCAATTTGTGAAGTGGCTAAAAGCCAACTAAACCCTACCGATAAACGCCAGCCAATACGCTGGCGTTTTAGTTTTTCATCACCAGCCTGCATATAGCTAAATTCCTGCTACACTTATATTTTAAGCCCACAAATAGGTAGTAAAAATGCGTTTTACGTGCTCTATTTTACTATTATTTTTCTGCCTGCCAGTTGCTGCAACCAAGCAACCGAAGTCCATTGAGTGGATCATGGTTGATTTTGCTCCCTACTACATCATGAATGACAAGTACGAAGGCACAGGTCGTGACGAAAGTGTGATCAAATTACTAGAGCAATTTCTGCCAGAGGTTTCATTTAAACGCACCCTATTGCCAGCCAGTCGCGCCGTGCATGAACTATCAAACCCACACAACAATTACTGTATGCTGTCGTTATATCAAAGCGAGCACCGTAAGCAGCATATTCAGTTTACAGAGCACACTTCAACAGTGGGTTTATCACCCTCCATTGCCATACGTAAAGAGTTAGCCACAAAACTTAAGTTAGACGTGACAAAACCCGTGTCTTTAAAGTCGTTATTAAACGAAAAACACTTGGCATTAGGGGTATCAATGAGCCGCTCGTTTGGCGCCGATATAGATAGCGTGATTAACGAAAGCCATGACGCTAATATTATCTCACGCCCCGGCAGAGATACACTCGCAAGCTTAACTTATATGCTGCATAAGAAGCGCATTGATATATTACTTGGCTACCCTAGCGAACATTACTATTTGGCGCACTCAATGGGCTTTAAAGATGAATTGACCCAACTGACACTCACCGAAGCACCGGCATTAAGCGTTGGTTATATAGGTTGTACAAATAACAAACAAGGCAAAGAAACGGTAAAACTACTAGATGAAACCCTTGAAAAAATAGCTCACACAAACGCTTTTCATGATGTTTTAGTTCGCTGGCTACCTGATAATTTACAGCCCATTTTAGAAAAAAGGTTAAAAGATAGAAACGAAAGTGCCGCTCATTGAGCGGCACTTTTAATATCCTAATCCACATAGTTATGCGAATTGGCAGTCGTATTAATGGTGCTTACTTACGCACACCTTCAATGAATAAACCGATATCAACATGGGTTGAAGCATAATCTAGATTGTAGTCGATACCATAGTCAGCTAGTTTAAGGCTTGTTTCACCTTCAAAACCAACACGGTATCCACCCCATGGATCTTTACCTTCACCAATTTTATCAATTTCAAAAGTAATGGTTTTAGTCACACCATTTAAGGTGAATTCACCTGTTACATCTGCTTCATCACCGTCTTCATCAAACTTGATTGAGGTGCTTTTGAATGTTGCCGTTGGGTATTTATCAACATTTAAGAAGTCTTTTCCGCGTAAGTGCTTGTCACGCTCAGCATGGTTTGAGTCGATGCTTTTAGTATCTATCGTTACATTGATTTTAGATGCATTAGGCGCTTTATCGTCATAACTAAAATCACCTGAAAAAGTATTAAAATGACCATGTAACCAGCTGTAACCTAAATGCTTAATTTTAAAAGTTACAAATGCGTGCGCACCATCTGTATCAATAACATAGTCAGCTGCATTTGCGTTAGCTGTTGAGAAAAGTGCAGCACTTAGTGCTGTGCCTAATAGTAATTTTTTCATATTAATCATCCTTCAATGGTTTGATCATTCTAATTAAGGTTTTATCTTTATCGATAAAATGATGTTTTAGTGCCCCTAAAGCATGTAAAACAACCACAGCTATTAGCCCATACGCGGCATAAAAGTGAATTTTACCTGCAATATCTTCTTGGTTCGCGACCGACTCTGGTAATGCCGGCACAGCAAATAAATTAAATACTTCAATTGCACGGCCATCAGCCGTAGAAATTAAATAGCCAGATGTCACAATGACGATTAAAGCTAAATAAATTAGTTTATGAACTGAGTGAGCAACTAGATTCATTGCTTTTGAGCTACCTGCAACAGGCTCAGGCTGAGTACCTAACAAACGCCAACCAAATCGAAACAGCAATAATGCTGCTAAGGTAATACCAACGCTTTTATGCAAGTCCAAAGAGCCTTTGTACCAAGCGTCGTAATAGGTTAGCTCAACCATATATACGCCTAAGCCAAACAAACCAAACACCCCAAGTACCATTAACCAGTGCACTAAGATGGCCACCCAGCCATAACTTGACTTTGAATTCTTTAACATACTCATTTCCCATGAGAATCGTGAAACTAGATACAGCTTAGCTTAGGATTTATATAATGAAAATAGCGTAAAACGAACAGCTTCTGTGCGTATATGCACACCCAGGCAAAGGAGAAAGGTGAAAGTAGTAAGGGGAAAGTGGAAAGGAAAAAGACAGAAGGTGCTAGGTGCTAGGTGCTAGGTGCTAGGTGCTAGGTGCTAGTACCCTTTCACATATATTTTGATCAGTTGCCCTTACTTAAATTCAGGTAACTGATCTTTTCCAATCAATAATTCAATACTCCTGCTTTTTCCAGTAACTGATGTTATAAATTTCTTCTTCTTAAGAACTGAAATCATTGAATGAACACTTGAAGATGCGGTTCCAAAGTAGCGCTCAAAATCACTTTCAGCAGGCGCAATCCCATTCACTTTTGTGTAGTAATAAATAAATGCTAAATACTGACCTTGCTTTGCTGTAAACCGTGGCGACTCTTCTTTATTCATAATGAACTTTTACCCTAATCAACGATCCTTTAACTCATATAAACTTACTTAATATTGTTATGAACCGAAAGTATATTGTTGAATTATCAGAAGAAGAAAAACAAGAATTAGTAGACTATTGCAAAAAAGGCATGGTCAATGTTCGAAAGTACAAGCGGGCTGCTATTTTGTTAAAAGCTGACTGTTGTAGATATACAACAGAGCAAATATGTGAAGCTGTTCAAGTGAGTTCTTCAACCGTATTTCGAGTCAAACGCCAGTTCGTTGAAGAGAATCTAGCGGCAGCTATGAATGAAGGTGCACGAAGTGGTGCTATGAGAAAAACCTCTGCGAAAGATGAAGCAACGTTAATCGCCACAGCTTGCACTAAGCCACCAACAGGTCACGCTAGATGGACATTATCTTTACTTGGAGAGCGATTAGTTACGTTAACCGATTTAGATAGTATCTCGTATGAAACAATACGGAGGCGCCTTAAAGAGAATGCACTAAAACCATGGCAAAAAAAGATGTGGTGTGTGGCGACAATGGATGCTGAATATATAGCGCGGATGGAACATGTGCTCGAGTTGTATGCTGAGCCAGCAGACGAGTTAAACCCTATAATTAACTTTGATGAGGCGATGAAACAACTTGTAGATGATACTCGACCGGCACAACCAATGAAGCCGGGGCAGACTAAGCGGTTAGATTATGAATATAAACGTGTAGGTGTGACCAACTTATTTGTATTCTTCGATCGCCATCGAGGGTGGCGGCATGTTAAAGCAACAGAAAGAAAGACGAAAATTGACTTTGCTAATTGTATGAGGGATTTAGTTGATCTTCATTATCCACATGCGAACAAAATAAAAGTTGTGTTAGATAACTTATCAACTCATACAGAAGGAGCGTTGTATAAAGCATTTTCTCCACAGGAAGCACGGCGGATTTTAAATAAACTAGAATTACATTACACACCAAAACACGCAAGTTGGTTGAATATGGTCGAGATAGAGATTGGCAATATGAATAAGCAATGTTTAGATAGACGTATAGCAAGTATGGAAGAACTAAAGACAGAACTCGCGGCCTGGGAATGGAGCCGGAATAAAGAAAGAACAAGTATAAACTGGATGTTTAATGTTGAATTAGCTCGTGAAAAACTTCAGAGGGCTTATGGTGCCCTCAACTAGTCAGAACTTGTGTGATGAAGTACTAGGTGCTAGGTGCTAGCAATATTATGAATACTCGTTGATAAAAGCATCTAATTCTTAACGTGATAAATTTTGAGTTTTACGCACAACCGTTTAATCACTCAACCCAATAAACTCAGCCGATTTCAAAAGAAGTGACGCCAAAAATACGGTTTAATGGTAAGTTCGGACATTCACCGGTATACATTCTGGCGGTTTCAAATGACACTTGCATGTTGTATTTCTGTGCTAAAGCAACAGCAGCTTGATTGATTTCTGGCGTATCAAGGAAAATAGCGTCAGAGGCACCCACTTTAGATTTTAAAGCGAGGAACAAAGATTCAGCCAATTCTGGTGAGTCGGCAAATAGAGGGCCGACTTTAAAGCCGTTCTGGCACTTGCGAATTACGCCGTATCCTGCCAGTTCCCCATTGTTCATTACGCCCAAAGCGTCGCATTGGGGTTGGCTTAACCATGCTTTGGTAAAGTTTGCTCTATTTACCGGGAAAAAAGCCTGTTCGTATGCGTCAATAATTTCGAATGGCACAGTATTAAGATCAACAATGTCAGCATTTTGCGGTAAATTACCACCGCCTACTCCTGCAAAACGGATATTGCGATAAGCCAGATTAAAACCAGATTTTTTGTAGTTCTCTTGCTGCTCCACCACACCATCAAGGCCAATATTCAACCCTTCAAGGCGCTTTAACGCGGCATTCCAAATTTGCATTCCGTAGCCTTTGCCTCGGTAATCAGGTTTAACAATGTAAAAGCCGATAAAGCCAAATGCATCGTGATAATTAATGGCAGAAATTGTAGCAATAAGTTCATCATCTAGAAAACCGACAAGAAATCCTTCAGGATCAGCAGCAAAATAACACTCTGCATCATTAAGGCCCGGATTCCAGCCTTCTGCTGCAGCCCAATCAATCATGAGTTCGACTTCCTTCTTGGTCATGGTTTTGATTGTAAAATGTTTACTTTGCATCTGCTTTCCTTATATTTTTCAGTCTACTCTGACAGCTAACTTAAAACTTACTGCTTAAAACCATTAACTTCTAGCTATTCGCTTTCTTCCACCAAACCAACATAAATCTGGCTATTGGCATCTACCTGAAAGCAGCTGATCAGGTTTTCTTTCACCAGCTCTAACATGGCGATAAAGCTTACTACAACACCACTTCTGCCCTCTTCTACCGTAAAAAGAGTGCTAAAAGGCAGCTGTGATTGAGCCTCTGAGAGTTTATCTAAGATTAAGCTCATCCGTTCACGGGTTGATAAAGCCTCTGCGGTAATATGATGGTGTTCAAATGTTTTAGCTCGGCAATTATAACGTCGCTTAGCGCAACTAACAAGTCTTTCATGTCAACGTCAGGTAACAGTACCTCACGCTCACTGAATTCTGGCACCAGTGCTTCGGCAACAAAAATATCACGGCCTTCGCGAGGGATCTCATCAAGATTTTCGGCGGCTTTTTTAAATTGTTCGTATTCTTGTAAACGTCTGACAAGCTCAGCTCGCGGGTCTTCTTCCTCTTCAAGCTCTTCATGTTTTGGTAATAATAATCGTGATTTAATTTGTGCTAATAGCGCCGCCATCACAAGGTATTCACCTGCCAGCTCAAGCTGAAACTCGCTCATCATTTCAACATAACTCACGTATTGCTCAGTAATACTAAAAATAGAGAGCTCTAGCACATCGAGTTTATGTTTTTTGATTAAGTACAGAAGTAAATCGAGAGGACCTTCAAAGGTTTCTAAAATGATCTCTAGCGCATCGGGGGGAATATATAAATCTTCAGGTTTATCAACCACCGCTTTACCATGCAAAAAAGCCAGTGGCAGCTTTTGCTGTACTGGCTCTTGTAAATTATCTGGCGCGTCAAGCTCTGGGCTAGTCAATGAAGTCTCTACTCAAATGGTTTAGTATCACCACAACCCACACGTAAGATTTCGATATCATCATCCGACAAGTCAATTACTGTGGTTGCCTGTTCAGGAAGATAACCACCATGAATAATTAAATCAACTTGCTTTTCAATGCGATCGCGAATTTCATCAGGATCTGCCTCGGTATATTGCTCACCCGGTAAAATTAAAGAGCACGACATTAACGGTTCACCTAATTCAGCCAATAAAGCACAGGTGATTGGGTGTTCGATAACACGAATACCAATGGTTTTTTTCTTTTCGTTTAATAAACGCTTTGGTACTTCTTTAGTGCCTTTAAAGATGAACGTATAAGGCCCTGGAGTATTATTTTTAATCAATCTGAATAACTGATTATCAACGCGAGCATAGGTAGATAGCTCAGATAAGTCGCGGCAGACCAAAGTAAAGTTATGGTGTTTTTCAATACCACGAATACGTTCAATGCGCTCTTTTGCTTGCTTATTACCAATGCTACAGCCAAGTGCGTAACCCGAATCGGTTGGGTATACAATAACACCGCCCTGCTTAATAATATCAACCGCTTGGCTGATTAAGCGTGGTTGCGGATTATCTGGATGAATATGAAAAAACTGACTCATTACACGCTCCTATTGCCCTTCCCATGCTTGCCAAACCCCTTGGCAATCTTTTGGTAAGTATAAATTTTTACCTAACTCCAACCAACTGGTCGGAAAATGAAAATCTGACCCTTGTGACGCAAGTAAGCCATATTCACGACTCAGTTCACCTAAAAACTGGCGCTCACTGGGTGCTTGCTGTGGTTGTGCAACTTCCATCGCATCGCCACCTGCGTCTTTAAACTCAATAATTAACTTACGTAACCACTTGTTAGACATTTGATAACGCCCAGGATGAGCAAGAACGGCAACCCCACCGGCTTGATGAATGGCAGCAATTGCGGTTTGCATATCACACCAACTACTTGGTACATAGCCTGTTTTTCCTCGCCCTAAGTACTTTTTAAATACCCCAGGAAAGTTTTTAGCAACACCACGCTCAATCAGCGCTCGGGCAAAATGCGCCCGTGTGATTTGGGCGTTTTCGGCAAATGTTTTTGCTTGGTCGTAAATGCCTTCAAAACCATTTTTAGCGAGGCGACGACCTATCTCTAAAGCGCGCTCTTCACGCTTGCCTTGTTGCGCTTGTAATAATGACAACAGTGCGTCATTTTCGTCATCAACATTTAAGCCAACAATATGAATTTCAAAGCTTTCCCATTTTGTTGATACTTCAACGCCAGCAATTAATTTAAGCGGTAAATTATCATCTGCAATGACTTGGCGAGCTGGTTTTATCGCACTTAACGTGTCGTGATCGGTAATTGCAAACACATCTATGTTTTTCTCAACCGCGCGGTGTAACAATTGCTCGACTGATAGCTGACCATCTGAGTATGTGGTGTGGCTATGTAAATCGTATTTTATCAAAGGGAAAGACTGCTTTACGTAAGTTCTTGAATCAATGATGTGAGTATAACAAAAATTTACTGCGAGGGCGTGATTATCTTATGTAGCTGTGTGTTTTACCCTCATAAATGGGCAATTGCGATGGGTAAATGCCGAACTCGTACTAATATGTAAATTAATACTTGACAGTATCCGCTTAGGTACGCTTTACTGTATGCACTTTCGGACACGTTAAATAAGCAATAACAATGAACAAAACAATTCAAATCACAATTTGGTGGTGGCACTCGTAACTAGCGGGTGACGAATTGTCGTGTCTAACGATTTCAAAACCCGCTCAAGTAGCGGGTTTTTTTATATCTAAATTTTAAGGTTTTATAATGAATTACATAGCAACTCTTACACATCATTGGTGGTGGCGCCTGGCTTAGCGGGACGGTAAGGGTCTATCTAATTTATAGGCATCTTTATACGAACCCCGCCAAGCATCGCTTCGCGGGGTTTTGTTTTTTAAAGAGTTTTTGGGAATGAGGGAGAATGAGGTTTGATTTTTAGTCATATAACAACGACACCGGGTGAAGTAACCAGTATCACTCAAGTGCGCGATTACATCAGTAGCCCACTTGCGTTATACAGTTTACTCGATAAGCCTAATTCACTGCTGTTAGAGTCTGCTGAAATTGATTCTAAAGACAGTGTAAAAAGTCTAATTTTGGTTGACTCAGCGCTACGTATTGTTTGCCAAGGCAAACAGGTCACACTCACTGCACAGTCAAATAACGGCAAACAATTACTGCCTTATTTACAAACTCATGTGCAAAACTGCTCTGCAGAGCTTGTAGAAGATACATTAACGTTAACCTACAACGAGGTCGCAAGCGATATTGATGAAGCCAGTAAATTAGTAGCAGATAATGCTTTTAGTGCGCTACGTAGCTGTATTAATAGTATTAAAAGCACCACAGATAACCCATTTTCTGTGTTCTTAGGCGGTGTATTTGCCTACGACATGGTTGCTAATTTCGAAACTCTTTCTGATGTGCCTGACGGCGAAAACAGCTGCCCAGATTATGTTTTCTACCTAGCCGAAACGTTAGTTGTCATCGACCATCAAGCAAAAACAACCGAGCTAATTGGCAACGTATTTAACGGCCCTGAAGTCCATGCAAACTGCTTTGAGGTTGGTCAACAGTTAGAGCGTTTAAATGCCGTATGTGACAATGCACAAAGCTACCAAGGGCAAAAACAAACAGGCTCAAACCCAATTTCTGTTGATGTTAGCGACGAGCAATACTGCGAACATGTCATCAAGTTAAAAAACAACATCGTTGATGGCGATATTTTCCAAGTTGTTCCATCACGTACTTTTTCTCTCGCCTGCCCTGACTCACTTCATGCTTACAGCCAATTAAAACAACAAAACCCAAGCCCATATATGTTTTATATGCGCGATGAAGAGTTTGTGTTATTCGGCGCATCACCCGAGTCAGCCCTCAAATATTGCGCTGAGAGTAAACAAGTTGAGGTATACCCTATTGCCGGCACTCGCCCTCGTGGCAAGTTTGCTAATGGGCAAATTAATCCAGACCTAGACAGCCGCATTGAGCTTGAGCTTCGCAACGACCAAAAAGAACGTGCCGAGCACCTTATGTTAGTTGATTTAGCAAGAAATGATGTAGCCCGTATTAGCGTACCAGGCACACGTCACGCAAAAGAATTATTAAAAGTAGACCGCTACTCACAAGTGATGCATTTAGTTTCACGCGTGGTGGGTACTTTAAAACCTGAACTCGATGCGCTACATGCTTACCAAGCTTGTATGAACATGGGCACCTTAGTGGGTGCACCTAAAGTACGCGCTGCTGAGTTAGTTCGTCAAACCGAACAAAAACGCCGCGGCAGCTATGGAGGTGCAGTAGGTTATTTAACGGGCGATGGCGCCATGGATAGCTGTATTGTTATTCGCTCTGCCTTTGTTAAAAACGGCACGGCCTACGTGCAAGCAGGTGCAGGTGTGGTGTTTGATTCAGATCCACAATCAGAAGCCAATGAAACCCGCGCTAAAGCACAAGCTGTGATCACTGCGATTCAATCGACTTACGAGGCACAATAATGACGACAACATCAGCCTATAAAATCTACTTTTTAGATAACTTTGATTCATTTAGTTATAACTTAGTCGATGAACTTTCTATGTTAGGGTGCCAGTTAGTGGTATACCGTAATAACATCAGTGCACAAAGCATCTTCGACAAAATGTGCCAAGAGACAGTGCCTGTATTATTAGTGCTTTCACCTGGTCCTGGCGCACCATCTGATGCGGGTTGTTTAATGGAGCTCATTGAACTGTGTAAAGGCCGCTTCCCGATGCTGGGTATCTGTTTAGGGCAGCAAGCACTAACACAAAGCTACGGTGGGGTTATTGGTCATGCAGGTGAAACTGTGCATGGCAAGTCATCAATTATTTCGTTGACTGAGCACCCAGTATTCGCGGGTATGGGCGATAAAATGCCGGTTGCTCGTTATCATTCATTAATGGCAACCAAAGTCCCTGATGACGTTGAAGTAATTGCTTGTTATGAAAATATTCCGATGGCAATTTACCATCAACAAGATAATGCCCTTGGCTATCAGTTTCATCCTGAGTCAATTTTAACGCCAAATGGCGCATTGCTATTACAGCAAAGCATTGAATTTTTAACCGCACGCGTGCAGTAGAGGAATAACATGGAAGCAACAACTCAAACCCAGTTAAACCAATTATTAGCAAAGCAAGATTTATCATTTTCGCAAGCAACTGCATTATTTGATGCCATCATGAATGGCCAGCTTAATGATATTGAATTAACGGCTGCACTTATCGCCCTAAAACTAAAAGGCGAAACAAGTGATGAAATCGCCGGTGCGGCGGCATCAATGCGCGCCAATGCAGTGCCATTTCAAACCAGCAAAACCTTACTTGCTGATAGCTGTGGTACCGGTGGCGATGGCTCAAACACAATTAATATTAGTACAACGGCTGCTATTGTTGCTGCCGCTGCGGGCATCAACATGGTCAAACATGGTAATCGCAGTGTGTCGAGTAACTCGGGCTCAGCTGATTTACTTAAAGCCTTGGGTATCAATATCGATATGAGCCCTGAGCAAGCTGCCCATTGTTTAGACAATACCGGCTTTACATTTTTATTTGCACCGCATTATCACAGTGGTGTACGCCATGCGATGGGCGTGCGTACGGCTCTTAAAAGCCGCACAATTTTTAATATCTTAGGTCCACTGGCCAACCCTGCTGCCCCTGAGGTGCAATTGCTTGGTGTTTATGACCCTTCGCTGTGTTTACCAATGGCCGAAACCCTAAAAACCCTTGGCACAAAACGCGCTATGGTGGTTCACGGTGCAGGCACTGACGAAATTGCCTTACACGGAACAACCAAAGTGGTTGAACTTAATAACGGTGAACTGAGTGAATACACGCTAACAGCGAGCGATTTTGGTCTTGCAAACTATTCACTTGAACAACTAGCAGGCCAAGGCCCAGAATATAACGCAAAAGCAAGCTTAGCGATTTTACAAGGTCAAGGTGAAATGGCGCATAACGCAGCCATTATAGCCAACGTTGCCGCTCTTCTTTATTTAACCGATAAAGCAAGTGATTTAAAAGCAGCTGCAGATCAAGTAAGCAATTTATTAGCATCAGGCAAAGCGATGGACACATTGAACGCAATTATTGAGGTAAGTCATGGCTAACGTGTTAGACAAAATTGTTGCCGACAAACGCATTGAATTAGAACAAAGAAAAGCACAGCGCCCACTTGAGTCGTTCATTAGCGAGGTTGTGCCAACCAAGCGAAACTTTGAAGCAGCATTAGCAGCAACCGGTACACAGTTTATTTTAGAATGTAAAAAGGCCTCACCGTCAAAAGGACTTATTCGCGAACCATTTAATTTAGACGAAATTACATCGGTTTATAAAAAGTACGCAACCTGTATGAGCGTACTAACGGATGAAAAATATTTCCAAGGTAGCTATCAGTACCTTGAGTATGTGCGCAGCCAAGTTGAACAGCCGCTTATTTGTAAAGACTTCTTTATTGATGAGTACCAAGTATATTTAGCACGCTTATCTGGTGGTGATGCCATTTTATTAATGCTCTCTGTCCTTGATGACGAGCAATATTTAGCGCTTCACAAGGTGGCTGACTCTTTAAATATGTCGGTACTCACTGAAGTCAGTAATGAGCAAGAAGTAAGCCGTGCTCTTGCACTTAATGCCAGCCTTATCGGTATTAATAACCGCGACCTTCGTGATTTAAGCACTGATCTTGCAACAACAGAGCGTTTACGTCAGCTTATCCCAAATGACAAAGTGGTAATTTCAGAGTCGGGCATTTATACCCATAAAGATGTAAAACGCCTTGCACCATTGTGCGATGGCTTTTTAATTGGCAGCTCATTAATGGCTGAGCGCGACTTAGAAGCCGCATGCCGTAAAGTCATTTTAGGTGAGAACAAAGTGTGCGGTTTAACCCGTTCACAAGATGCGATAGCAGCCTACACCAGTGGTGCTGTGTATGGTGGCTTAATTTTTTATCCTAAGTCACCGCGTTATGTCGATATCGACTGTGCCAAGCAAGTTACGCAAAGTGCCCCGCTCGCGTATGTGGGTGTGTTTGTCAATGCACCTCTAGAACAAGTGGTCGATTATGCACAAAGCTTAAAATTAGCTGCAGTGCAATTACATGGTGACGAGAATAGCGAGTATATTCAAAGTCTCAGAAAGCAATTACCGCTTGGCTGTGAAATTTGGAAAGCCCAAGCCGTTAAAGGCGAATTACCCAAACCGCTTGAAGGGGTTGACCGCCATTTGTACGACACTTACAGCAAAAGCCAAAAAGGCGGCACAGGCGAAGCATTTGATTGGTCTGTGCTAGAAACGGCAACCGTGCCGTTTATGTTAGCCGGGGGTTTAAACCCAGAAAATATTCACGCAGCGCTTTATCGCGGTGCTAATGGTCTTGACCTAAATTCTGGCGTTGAAGCGTCAGCGGGTAAAAAGTGCCAAACAAAATTACAAAATGCGTTTTCGCATATCAGAAATTATTGAGGTTAGAATGCAAAATCCAGCTTATTTCGGTGAATTCGGTGGTATGTTTGTACCACAGCTGCTTGTGCCAGCACTCAAGCAACTAGAAGCAGAGTTTAATAAATCGCAAAACGATCCAGCTTTTCAGGCTGAGTTTGAAAAACTATTAAATGAATACGCAGGCCGCCCTACGCCATTAACACTGACACGTAACTTAGTTAAAAACCCTAAGGTAAAACTGTATTTAAAGCGTGAAGATTTACTCCACGGCGGTGCACACAAAACCAATCAAGTACTTGGTCAAGCACTCCTTACCAAACGCATGGGTAAAAAAGAAGTGATTGCAGAAACAGGTGCCGGCCAACACGGTGTTGCAACAGCCCTAGCCTGTGCCTTACTTGGCTTAAAGTGCCGTATTTACATGGGTGCAAAAGACGTTGAACGTCAACAACCAAATGTATTTCGTATGAAATTAATGGGCGCAGAGGTTATTCCTGTCACAGCGGGCTCTGGCACCTTAAAAGATGCCGTAAACGAAGCCCTGCGTGACTGGTCAGCAAATTACAAAGATGCTCACTATCTACTAGGCACTGCAGCAGGCCCTCACCCATTCCCAACCATGGTGCGAGAGTTCCAAAAAATGATTGGTGAAGAAGCAAAACAACAAGTACTGAAAGCTGAAGGCCGCTTACCGGATGCTGTGCTTGCTTGCGTGGGTGGTGGCTCTAACGCCATTGGTATGTTCACAGACTTTATTGATGAGCCAAGCGTAAAATTAATTGGTGTAGAGCCTGCTGGTAAAGGCTTAGATACCCACCAGCATGGTGCAACCTTATGTAAAGGCACCAAAGGCATTTTACACGGTACCTATACCTACATTATGCAAGATGATGATGGCCAAATTGAAGAGTCTTACTCTGTATCAGCAGGTCTTGATTACCCTGCTGTTGGCCCACAACATGCGCACTTACATGAAACTGGCCGTGCTGAGTACGTAGGTATTACCGATACTGAAGCACTTGAAGCATTCCAACTACTGGCTAAGAACGAGGGGATTATTCCAGCGCTTGAATCAAGCCATGCCCTCGCATATGCCCTTAAATATGCCGAGCAACAAACCGAAGACACCATTTTAGTGGTTAACCTAAGCGGCCGAGGCGATAAAGATTTGGCTCACGTACACAGTGTTTTATCAGAAGGAGGCGCACTATGAGCCAGACTAACCGTTACGGACAACTGTTCGCCACATTAAATGAAACAAACCAAGGTGCTTTTGTACCCTTTGTTACGATTGGCGATCCTAATAAAGCACTGAGTGTAGAAATCATCAAAAGCTTAATTGATGGCGGCGCTGATGCCCTTGAGCTAGGTATTCCATTTTCTGATCCGATTGCTGATGGCCCAGTGATCCAAGCTGCCAACATTCGTGCACTTGATGAAAACATTAATACCCAAGATTGCTTTGATATCATCAAACAAGTGCGCCAGTACAATGCCAATATTCCAATTGGCCTATTATTGTATTCAAATCTTGTGTTTAAGCGTGGCATTGAGAAGTTTTATCAAGATGCTAAAGAAGCCGGTGTCGATTCAATTTTAGTGGCTGACGTGCCGCTACATGAATCAAAGCTATTTCGCCAAACAGCAATGAAAAATGGCATTGACCCAATTTTTATTGCTACACCGAATGCTGATGATGACACTTTACGAGAGTGTGCGTCATATGGCCGTGGTTACACATACCTTCTTTCACGCGCAGGTGTAACAGGCACAGAAACCAAGGCACAAATGCCAGCAGATTCATTAGTTAAAAAACTAAAAGACTACCATGCTGCACCGGCATTACTTGGTTTTGGTGTATCAACACCAGAAGATGTTAAGTCAGCACTCGATTCAGGAGCTGCTGGTGCGATTTCAGGCTCTGCGGTTGTTAAAATCATCGAGGCAAATCTTGATGACCAGGCAGCGATGCTAACTGGTTTAAAAGAGTTTGTAGCCAGTATGAAGGCAGCTACAAAGTAACTTATTGTATTGCTTAAAAAAGGGCCATAAAGGCCCTTTTTTAAGCAATACAATTTATGATTAATGATGGCGATGCTCGCCCTCTTTAATTTCTTCTATGAATTTTCGATTAAAAGCCTCTAAGTCGGCTGGGCTTCGGCTTGTAACTATGCCCTCATCAACACACACCTCTTGATCAACCCAATTAGCTCCTGCATTGATTAAATCAGTTTTAATACTTGGGTATGAGGTCACTTTGCGGTCGCGTAGTTTATTAATTTCGGCTAATAACCATGGTCGTGGCAAATCGCGGCGATGGGCTTGTTTTTACCGGCACTGAAAAAACCATCAACAAAGGCTTTTGCTTCGCTATCTTGACGTAACGTATCTGGGTTAAATAAGCCACCAGGCAGAAGTAACGCGTCATACTCAGCAGAGTCTGCTTCGCTGACTACACGGTCAACACTGACTCGCTCACCCCATTGGTTTTCATCCCATGCGGTGATATCGCCACGCTCAAGTGACACAACTTCGACAAGTGCACCCGCTTCTAATAATGCGCTTCGTGGTGACAATAGCTCGCTTTGCTCAAAACCATTGGTTGCAAGAATAGCAATCTTTTTACCATTCAGTTGGCTATTTAAATTTGACATGTTATCTCCTTATTTAGGTAAACCTAAATGATTAACAGCATACAACATGCCAAACTTAATAGATTGAAAATATTGAATAAATTTTCAGGTGTTCTATTTATGCTCTGTAAATACTACAACAGCTTTGCAAATCCTGCTTATAAACCGTCTTTGAGTGCTTTAGCAGGTTTAAAAACTGGCTTGTTAGCGCCTTCTATTTCAATTTCTTCACCGGTTTGTGGGTTGCGTCCTTTGCGTGCTGGGTAATAACTCAGAGCAAACGTACCAAAGCCATTAATTTGCACTTGATCGCCCTCAGAAAGAGACTTTTCGATAGCATTTAACATGCTGGTTAAGGCAGCTTGAGTGTCTTTTTTTGTTAATTCACTGTGGGCAGCCATTTGCGATACTAACGCGGCTTTATTCATAAAAAGTGCTCCAAAATACGCCGCTTAATCATCTGAGGTTAAGCGGAAAAAGATAAGTTAAAACAACCTAAACGCAGGTTTAGGCCAGATTGGCTCGGGAGGCTAAGCTTTCAGGGCTGCTAAGTCAACCTTGTATCTTGCACGATAACTTGATACAACCCAGTATCTTTTTAAATTAGAGCATTTATAAATTTATGCATGCGATTATTGAATACATCCCGCTGATCCTGTTTTTTGCGGTTTTCAAGTTAGTTGATATTTATTGGGCAACAGCCTTGCTGATGCTAACCACCTTAATTCAAGTTGCTTACTGTTATTTTAAAGATGGTAAAGTGCCAACCCGTCACTGGGTGTTTTTTGCCATTGCAGTTGTACTGGGTACGCTCACCTTAGTGTTCCACGACGAGCAGTTCGTAAAATGGAAAGCCACCATTGTGTATGCCATTTTCAGTGTTACTTTGTTAGTAAGCCGCTATATTCTTGGCAAAAACCTAGTGAAAAAAGCACTTAGCTCGATTTTAGAAAATGCCTCTGAGAGTAAACAAGAAATCAACGTACCTGAAGCGCTCTGGAATAAGCTTAACCTATTTTGGGTTGCGGTGACTGCAGGTATCTCGGCGCTGAATATCTACATTGCCTATAACTTCTCGCTCGATTTTTGGGTTAACTTTAAAGTGTTTGGCTTAATGGGCATTACCTTTGTTTGCGTGTTAGCAACAATCATCACCCTATTCAAATACTTACCAGAAGATGACGAAGAGAAAGATCCAAAGCAATCTTAATGTCATAAATCTGTCGTCTTAGCTTGTTAGCGTAAGCAAAAAACACGCTGAGACGACATTGAACGCTAACCAATACCGCTGGCTTGAATTTACCCTCATATTTGTTTCTTTGCCGCTATTAGGCTTCTTTCTTCGTGCCTACCTCGCTAACTGGCTTATTCCTGCCCTTATTATTTTAATGGCCGTGTGCGGCATGTTGCTTTTATCTGATCCCCATTTTAAACGCTTTCGTTTAACAAGCCTTGGGCAATTTAGTGCGGTAAAACGTCGCTTATTTAGTTTCTTCTTTTTAGGGGCGCTATTCTCTGGAATGTTTTACGGGATCATGAATCAAGAAAACTGGTTTTCACTGCCACGAAACTCGTTTAACGATTGGCTAATGTTGTTATTGCTCTACCCTATTTTATCGGTGATGCCGCAAGAGCTGATTTTTAGAACCTACTTTTTCCATCGCTACAAACGCATTATGCCAAGTAAAACGGTGCGTATTATTGTCAGCGCATCAGTGTTTGCATTGGCGCATATTGTCTATGCGAATGTATTGGCCGTACTGTTGGCTTTTTTAGGGGGGCTGCTGTTTTCTTATACTTACGCGCAAAGCCGCTCAACCTTCGTATGTGTGATTGAACACAGCTTATGGGGACTTTGGATGTTTACCCTTGGCTTGGGTGATGTGCTCGATGCGGGGGCCTTTTAATTTAATAGGCATAAAAAAGCCGCGCAAAGTGCGCGGCTAAGTATTGAACTGGTCTTTAAAATCCGAAAATACTAAATGCAAAAAACTTAGTCGCCACCGTATTTACAAAGATTAGTAATAAAATGGCAGGGATAAACGTTGATAACGAGAAGTTCACATACTTCTCTGTGAAGCTGCCAATATAGCCTTCACAGCCTTGGCTTAACTCTGCCGACAAGTTTGCTTTTTTCCAACGATACATAACGAATAAACACACCATTAAACCGTTAAGCGGTAAAATTGTGTCGTAAAACACATCATAAACAATATCAAATAAGCTCTTATCTGCACCGCCATAGCTAACAAACTTTGTAAGCGAGTCAACCATACCAAATGACATTGTACACAGCACAGTTAAAACACCTGTAGATAAAGTTAAGATAGCCAGTGCTTTTTTACGGCTAATACCTTTGCGGTCGCTTAAAGTCGCTGTTGGCACCTCTACAATTGATACAAGTGACGTAATTGCAGCAAAAAAGACAAGTAAGAAAAATACAAACGCAACAATTGATGCACCCACGTAGCCAATATCAGCTTGTAACGCTAATAAAATTTTTGGTAGGTAAACAAAAATCATCGATACTGACGAATCTGATAAATTACTAGGGTCAGTATCTGGGTTAAAACTGAAAATAGCTGGAAGCACCATTAGACCAGCAATAAATGCCACCATCGAGTCAGTAACTGCAACCATTTTTGCACTACCAACAATGTCATCTTTCTTAGAAATATACGATGCATAGGTCATTAAGATACCCATACCCAGTGACAACGAGAAAAACGCTTGAGCTAATGCACCATTTAATACGCTGGCATCCATTTTTGAAAAGTCAGGAACAACATAGTACTTAACACCGGTCATTGCGTTATCAAGAGTTAGTACGTATACAACCAACGCGGTGAGTAGTACAAATAAAGCTGGCATCATAAACTTAGCCGCTTTTTCAATACCTTCTTTAACACCGCCCACTAAAATCAAGTTAACGATGATGGCAACCACGGCCATATAACCAAACACGGTGTAGCTATTGATAAAGGTGCCAAAATTATCCGGCTGCGCCAAGGCATCTAGATTACCAAAAGCGGTTTGCGATAAATAACCGAAAATCCATACCGTGATCACCATGTAAAAAACAGCAATCATAAATGGCGTTAATACAGCTAAAAAGCCAGCAAAGTTCCATTTTGGATCATTACCCGCTAAAAATTTGTATGAACCTAGTGGATCTTTTTGCGCTTTACGACCCATGGCCATTTCAGCCATCATCACTGGCAAACAGATAAAAATGACAAACAATGCATAGACTAAAAGGAAAGCACCACCGCCGTTTTTTGTGGCTGAAACAGGAAAACCTACTAAGTTTCCGATACCTACAGCAGAACCGGCTGCCGCTAAAATAAAACCGAGGCGGGAGCTAAAATGCTCACGTTTTTCGCTCATTTAAAAACCTTATTATTATTTTCTCAACCCAGCGACTCTACCAGTGTTACACCGCGTATTTCAAGCTTTATAAGTTAAAGTTATATGGGTTTGTGTAAAGATTATTACGCGAATAATCTCTCGTCTATTGCTAAGAATATGCTACTATTTTTTAAAAATAACATTGAGAACACACCATGCTGTATATGATTTATTCAACGGATGTTGAAAATAGTTTAGAAGCTCGCAAATCTGCACGTCCTGCTCACTTAGCACGCCTTCAAGAATTAGACGATCAAAACCGTTTATTTACGGCAGGCCCATTGCCAGCCATTGACAGTGAAGATCCAGCTGACGCTGGTTTTACTGGTTCATTAGTGGTTGCTGAGTTTGAGTCATTAGAAGCAGCACGTGAATGGGCAGCAAACGATCCGTATATTGCGGCGGGTGTTTACGACAACTCAGTCGTAAAACCATTTAAGAAAGTATTTGGTTAACCTCTGAACTTAACTGAACCAATAATTCAGTGTTTGTTCACGGCTTATTAACTAAGATTTGGCTATTGAATTACAGAATTTAACGTAATTACTTGAATTTTAGTTAATTGGTTAATTAAACTAAATGGGTCTGGTTTAGGAGTTCCCCGTCATGCGCATATTATTAGCCTTCAGTTTTAGTCTTTTATTTGCATTATCAAGCTTTCATGCTGATGCCAATAAGAAACAAGCCCAAGAGGTGACTAAAAAGCAGGCTGTGACAATCGCCAAAAAGTCTGAAGACGGCCGAACCCTAAAAATCACAGAGCAAGATAAAGTATTTACCGTAAGAATTTTAAAAACGAACGGCCACGTGGTTGATGTCCATGTGAACAAAAAGACTGGCGAAGTGAAAAAGGATTAAGAATGCGAATTTTAGTTATTGAAGATGATTTACACTTAGCAGATAACCTTCGTAATGCCCTAGAAAAAGAGCGTTACAGCGTTGACCTTTGTCACGATGGTGAAGCTGGTTTATTCCATATTACCGAATACCCGCTAGATATGGCGGTAGTCGATTTAGGCTTACCTAAAGTTGATGGTATTGAACTAATTACCAAAGCACGCGCACAAGGTATTACCATTCCTATTTTGATTTTAACGGCACGTGACCGTTGGCAAGATAAAGTAGAAGGCTTAGATGCAGGTGCAGATGACTACCTAACTAAACCTTTCCACGTTGAAGAGCTAATTGCCCGCTGTAATGCGCTTATCCGCCGTAGCGCCGGTAAAGCAAACCCAGAAATGACAGCTGGCCCTATTAAAATTCATACTCGCTCACAGCAAGTATGGGTTAACGATAAAGAACTTAGCTTAACGGCATACGAATACAAAGTTTTAGAATACCTAATGGTTAATCCACAAAAGGTAATTTCTAAATCTGAACTAACTGAGCACATTTACGACCAAGACTTTGACCTTGATTCAAACGTAATCGAAGTTTTCGTATTGCGTTTACGTAAGAAGCTTGACCCTGATGGTACCCTTAACCCTGTTGAAACATTACGCGGCCGTGGTTATAGGCTAAAAAGTCAGTGGTAGCATCGCAAATACCGCTTAAAGTAAGGCAAGGATTTATCCTTGTCTTTGTTTTATTAGTCGCCCTACCAATTCTGTTTTTCTCAATTGGTAAGGCTTACTACGCCTCTTTGGTCGAAGCGACCGAAAAAACCCTCGAAGCTCACTTATATTCATTAATTTCTGAAGTTGATTTCACTGAACGTGGCATTGTTATGCCAAGCACCATCTTAACGCCAGAGCTAAATCGATTAAACTCAGATACCTACGCGATGGTTTATCGCGGTGACTTACCAGTTTGGTATTCTGAATCGGCTACTAATATCAACTTTATTCCTGATAACTTTGAAGCCCCAGCTGGCTCTGCGGATTTTCGTCGGGTTGAATACAACAATACCGTATATTGGCAATTAACCCTTACCGTTATTTTAGAAAACATTGATCAATCTGAGCATGCACGTTTTATCCTATTAAAGCGTAATGATGCCCTACTGAGGTTGATGGATGGCTTTAAGCAGACACTCGTAAATTGGATGTATGTCATGGGAGTGTCCATTGCTGCACTCATGGCGATTGGTTTTGTTTGGAGTGCAAGACCACTGCAACGACTCGATAAAGAAATTAAAGCCATTGAGTCGGGTGATAACCAACAAATTAAAGGTCTTTACCCGGTTGAACTACAAACTATTAAAGCCGATTTAAACTTATTGCTTGAATCGCAGCAACGCCAAAAAGAGCGTTACCGTGCTTCGTTGAGCGACCTTGCTCATGCATTAAAAACGCCTTTGGCAGTGCTTAAATCAAGCCCTTTAGCCAATGATGCGGATGCACAAGAGCAGCTAGACCGAATTAATGTGATGATCGAACACCAGTTAAAGCGCGCTGCAACAGGTGCGTCTGACACATGGAAGAAACAAACTCATATCAAGCCTGTTATTGACTCAATTATAAGCGCGATGAGCAAGGTTTATCGCGACAAAGATATTATATTTACATCAGAGGTTAGTGAAAAAGACTATTTCTTGGGTGATAAAACAGATTTGATGGAACTACTTGGTAATTTAATCGATAATGCCTGTAAAGCTTGCCGTTCACAGGTCGATATAAAGGTTAAGCAGAACAAAAAGTTAACCCTCAGTATAAGTGATGATGTCCAGGTGTCCCTGAGCACAAGCGTGAATCATTACTGACTCGCGGTACCAGACTCGATACCTATGAAAGTGGCCACGGTGTCGGCATGGCTATCGTGTCGGATTTAGTCAACTCGTATAATGGCACCTTAACCATTAAAGATGCAGAGAAACTAGCCGGTGCTGAGTTTATATTAGAGTTTAATTACCATGATAAAAAATAAAACATCAACACTCGTTAAGGGCAGCTTTCTAGCTTTAATTGCGAGTGCATCGCATGCTCAAGCAGAGCAAACGTGTGAGCTTGCTAGCAACAATACCGATGACACCAAACGCTATATTCAATGTCTTGATCAAGTTATCGCCGATCTGCAGCGTGACCAAAAGATGTGGATTAATAAGCTCACTATGGATCTTGAGAAAATCAAAGAGGATAGCGGTAACAGCCAATTGCTACCGATTTTTAATCGCAGCATCAAGAACCAAGAGCGTTATTTAGAAGACAGCTGTCGTTGGCGTTATCTACAAAAAATGCCAAATAGTACGAAAGCCGCTATTGCCTACAAGCAATGTGAAATTGAGATCCTAAAAAACCATGTGCAGGTTTTACAGCGACCTCTAAAGTAATAGCAACTCACAGATTTTCATGGACAAAAAGGCGCTTAAGCGCCTTTTTATACCAATTCGCTTAATTAAGTGGTCTATTTTGAGGCAAGAAAACCTCGTTGATAGCAAGGCAAAAATTTCGTTATTTAGTTGTTCTAAATAAGAAATTTTTAACGCAGATAGCGACAGGTTTAATCCCTCAAAATGATTAAGTATTAATGCGGATTGGTATTACTCTTCAAGTTTTAGCTCTTCGCCATTGCCAAGCAAGGTAGCTAACCATCGCCCTTCTTGACTAGTCTCTAAGGCTATTTTAACTATCATGGTTAATGGGACTGACAACAACATGCCCACGGTCCCCATCAGCCAGCCCCAGAATATTAACGATAAAAACACCACCAGCGTCGATAAACCCAACCCTTTACCCATAAAGCGCGGTTCAACAATGTTACCCATGACGGTGTTAATAACCAAATATCCGCCAGCAATAAACCCTGCAACCAGTGGGCCTTGAGTTATCAAAGCAAGTAACACAGGAGGCACGGCAGCAATGATAGAGCCTATGTTTGGAATGTAATTAAGCATGAACGCCACTACACCCCAAAGTACAAAGTAATCAACATCAAGTGCCCACAGCATAAAGCCTGCAAGCATACCTGTGCCTAAGCTAACCAGCGTTTTAATAGCCAGGTAAGAATTAATTGAATCTAAAAAGCGATCAACCTGCTGCATTTTCATTTCAGGATCATCAAGTGCTAAATGCACTTTTTTACTCAGCATAGGTCCTTCAAACAACATGAATACCACGGTTAGGATGATCAAAAACAGATTCGCCATCACGCCACCGAGGCCTGTGAGCATGTTGGTTGCAACATCAATCATTTTGCCCGGATCGAATAAAGAAATAATCTGTTCTTTATCAATCAGGATGTTATAACTCGCTGCAACATTAACCACCCAGACAAATTCTTCTTTTAGTTGTGCTTTGTACTCAGGCAGCTTTTCAGAGAAATCGGTCATCGATTGCCCAACCAACCCGGCAAGGCTTATCCCTACACCGACAATCATCAACATCACAAATACAACAGCAATGCCTTTAGGGATACCGTATTTGGCAAAGACACGAATTAAGGGATTACAAATAATGGCAATAAAGGCTGCCAATACAAATGGGATAACAATCACACTTGCAGCTTTAATACCCGCTAAAACAACGACTAAAGCAGCAAATATCACTAAACTTTTATTTACACCAGTCAGGCTCGACAAAATAAAATCCTTGTTAGTTTTTTTATCAGTGTAAGTGAAATACGTCGCAAAATAAATCACAAAGCTGCTGGCACAATTAATGCTCTTTATACGTGCATAATTTGAACAATTTATGATACATATAACTAAGCGTGCTTTAAAAGGAGCTTTATATGGCACATTTATCCGAACAAGAACTCACTTTTTTCAACCGTTTATTCGAGGCAGAACGGACTGATAGCAATCCAACCGATACAAAAATGTCTGTTAGGCTTAATTTGCCTGATAAATTAAATGGTTTACTTACCAATGCCAAACTGACACTACTGGCTGAAGTAGGGATTTATCAGTTGTGGTTTCCGCTTGAATTTACCAAGGACGAGAATGGCCAACTGATCCCTGTACTTAGCGCACCAGAAGTAATAGATACCAAAGGCATTGAGCGCAGCTGGCGTACGCCTGATCTCGAAATACACACAGAACAATTTCAGATACTGTCTTTATCAAGTACGGGCGTGTTACTCAAGCCAAAGCGTCAAACTCCTATTCTCAATAAAGAAATACTGTTGGCATTTAATTTACCGAGTGAAGAACAGGTTATTCTTAGCGTAAAGCCAATAAGAACGACCAGCAAAGGAATTGCCGGAAAAATAGTGAAAGTGTGTCAGGGTGAAGATGCACTTCGTAATTACTTATTTGAGACCCATAAGCACCATCATGCAAAGCTATACGAGCAAGGTAACTTTACTACTGAGCTTATCTAGTTGCAGCAGCTTAACAGCTTAGATAAGCTTGGCGTTTTGCAGCAAGTCACAACAAGGTATTTTATGAGTTACCCTATAGGAACCCCTGGTAAGCCGTGGAACAAAGAAGATAAGAAAGCATGGTTTGAATTACAGTCAGTAAAGCGTAGCTATTTAGATGATGTTGTATCGCAACTAGACTCTTTAACAAGCGATTTCAATATTGAGCAATATGGCGCATTAAGTTACGACAGCGACAAATACCCTCTTTACATTTTAAAGAGCAAACAATGGCAAGCTGATAAACCTGTTGTGCTGGTTACCGGTGGTGTTCATGGTTATGAAACAAGTGGCGTGCATGGTGCTTTAGCGTTTGCTAAGAGAAGTGCCAAAGACTACTTTGCTGATTTTAATATTTTACTGGCTCCGTGTATCAGCCCTTGGGGATATGAAACGATTAACCGCTGGAATCCAAATGCCACGGATCCAAATCGCTCTTTCTATGCAGGTAGCCCCGCTGAAGAGTCTGCAGCAATTATGCAATATTTAGCCGATAACACTATTTCACCTTATGTGCATATTGACCTACATGAAACGACAGACACTGATAATAGTGAGTTTCGCCCTGCTCTAGCTGCTCGTGATGCAACGACCCACGATAACTGGAATATCCCAGATGGCTTTTATCTTGTCGCTGATAGTGAGCGTCCGCATGATGCATTTCAGGCAGCGATTATAAAATCAGTTGGAAAAGTAACCCACATCGCACCAAGTGATGAGAATAACCAATTGATTGGCGTACCACAAACCCAATTCGGTGTAATTAATTACCAAGCGAAAAAGCTTGGTTTATGTATGGGTTTAACTGATGCAGAATTTGTCACAACAACAGAGGTTTACCCTGATAGTCCACAAGCAAATGATGACATTTGTATTGATGCACAAGTAGCCTCAATTACCGGTGCTCTAAATTACATTGTTAACAAATAGTTAGCTATACTTTAAAAAGGGAGTGGATTATTTATTCACTCCAATGCAAAATAATTAGATAGGATTCACATAAAAATAAAATTAATGAAAAAGTTATGTTTTTTGAAATTTGTATACTAAATAACTAGACACATACATAGAATTGTATAAAATTCGCGCTCTTTTTAAGTTCAAAAGGAAGCAAATTGGAATTTAAGAATCACTATGGCAGTGTCAGGATTATTACTGAAGGTCCAATTGTTATTGGGCAGTTTTCTGGCAATATTAACGCTCGTTTAGTCAATGACTTTGCAATCAATTTAAAAAAGCATATTACTGCTTTCGCTGGAAAGCCGTGGGCGTATATTAGTCATTCTACCCATTTACTTGCTACCACCCCTGATGCAGAACGTGGTTTTACTCAATTATTCCGTGCCCTGCAAGGCACTAACTGTATAGCAACCGCTTATATGTTTAGCTCGTCTATTGTGCTTAATCAAATGAAACGCATCATTGCACAAGCACAATCTCCAATTCAAATAATGGACTGTTTATTTGATGATTTAGACAGCGCTAAAGCTTATGTGCTAAAGCAGCTAGAATTTGCAGAAATGGCTTGTTAAAAACAAGCCATTTTCGTTTCTATAGCCGTGATTGAGGTTAATCTCGGTAAAACTTAGTTTCTTTAGTTATTGCGATATCAGCATCTTCTAATGCTTGAATGTGAAAACTAATAGGCGTTACTTTTGACTTTAACTCGTAGCCATCAGCAACCACAGTGACAGGCACACGTTTCATCTGACCTGCTTCAACAGTTATCTTTTCCGGCACCTGTAAACTTGCTTCTGCAATACCAGTGATACCGATTGAATAGCTCAAGCTATGTTGTGTTTTGTTGATAATTGATAAGGTATATGGGTTTTCTACTAAACCTTCAAAATTAACGCGGTACAGGGCATTACGGTCACGAATGACAGAGTATCAATAGGTGTTCGCATTGCCATCCACACAACCATGCCCACGACAAACAGCGCCGTTAAACCACCATAGCCAAGCAGTTTTAACCTAAATGGGTTGGTCGTTTTGCCTTCCATTTGTTTTTCTGAGGCGTATTTGATCAGTCCTTTTTGATAGTTGAACTTTTCCATAGTGCTATCACATGCATCGATACATAAGCCACAGTTTATGCATTCATACTGCAAGCCATTACGAATATCGATACCCGCCGGACATACTTCGACACATAGGTTACAGTCTACGCAGTCACCTAAGCCTAATTCTTTAGGGTCGGCTTTACGCTTACGCGCACCACGAGACTCCCCTCGCGCTTGATCATAGGTAACAACTAACGTGTCTTTATCAAACATCACTGATTGAAAACGCGAATATGGGCACGCCACTGTACACATTTTTTCACGTAAGAATCCCGCATTACCATAGGTACAAAACGCGAACAAGAATACCCAAAAGCTGACGATACCAGACATTTCTAGGGTAAATAAGCTCATGTATAGAGACTTAGCGGGGATGAAATAAGCCATAAATGACATAGATGTAATCAATGAGATCACCAGCCAAGCTGCATGCTTAGTAATTTTCTTTTGCCATTTACTCACTGACCATTCAGCTTTATCAAGTTTAATACGCTGATTACGGTTACCTTCAACTTTGTGTTCGACCCAAGTAAACATCAGCATCCAAATTGTTTGAGGGCAAGTGTAACCACACCAAACACGCCCTAACCAATTAGTGACGAAAAACAATGCAAACGCCCCTGTCATAAATAACATAGCTAAGATCATAAAATCTTGTGGTAACAGCGTTAAACCAAACAGGGTAAATTTTTGGCTGGCTACATCGAGTAATACGGCTTGGCGGCCATCATAGGGGATCCACGGAATGGCGATGAACGTCAGCATCAGCACCCAGCCTAAGTAACGGCGGATACGTTGGAAATACCCCTTTTGCTCACGAATATAAATTGGCCCTTCTTGGTTGTAGGGCTTGATGATTAAGTCTTGCTCTTTAATATCAAATTTCATTTTGCTACTTACTTTTGTGTCGGTAATAACCTGACAGAGCAACAATCAGGCCAAGAAAAATTAAAAATAAGTTATTGATATTAAATGATTAAATTTATATTTGAACGCTCAAAAGCACGATATATCGCGAATGATCGCGATATATCACGAACTAACGCTTTATCGCTAGCTTTTTCATTTTTGATCTAAGGGTACTTTCGGGAAGTCCCAGCAAGGTTGCAGCACCATTTTCACCTGATATTTGCCCGTTACAGCGTTTTAGCACCTCACAAATATGCTGCTTTTGAACAGCATCAAGAGAAACCACCTGCTCATTTGATTGCTCGTTACTCAAAGGTGCTGAAAGCTGTAATACAGCTTGCTTAGACAAAATAGCTTCACGCTCAAGGATATTTTGTAGCTCACGAATATTGCCTGGGTTAATCATAATTCGCCAGTTTGGTGAGTGTTGCTTTGCTTAGCCCTTTTAACTGTTTACCTAAGCGCTTGTTTAACTGCGTTATAATATTTGCTGCGAGGAGTGGAATATCTTCCTTGCGTTCACGAAGCGCAGGCACTCGAATAGGAAACACATTTAAGCGATAATACAAGTCCATTCGAAAGCTGCCCTGCTCAACCATTTGCCACAAGTTACGATTTGTTGCAGCTAACACTCGGATATCGACTTTTAAAGTTTGACTGCCCCCGACGCGCTCAAACTCTTGCTCTTGTAGTACCCGCAGTAATTTACTTTGCGCCTCTAATGGCAGCTCTGCCACTTCATCTAAAAATAAAGTGCCTTTATCAGCCAGTTCAAAACGCCCTTTTCTGCGTTCATTAGCGCCAGTAAACGCCCCTTTCTCATGACCAAATAACTCAGATTCAATTAAGTTGGCGGAAAACGCCGCGCAGTTTACTTTTATGAAAGGTTGCTCAGCACGATTGCTCAAGCGGTGAAGGTTTCGTGCCACCAGCTCTTTACCCGTGCCGTTTTCACCTAAAATCAAAACCGTACTATTGGTTTGGCTTACCAAGGTAATTTGCTCGAGCATACTTTGAAATGAATGACTTTGCCCAACTAAGCCAGAGTCTTGCCAATCTTCGTTTAACTCTGAAATAAGGTAAGCATTTTCAGCTTGTAGCTGCTCAGATAAGTGCTGAACTTGTGCTAAGGCATCACGTAACGCCACTTCTGTTTGCTGTTGTTTGGATACATCGCGAAAAATCGCGACTGCCCCAATCAGGGCACCGTTTTTGTACACTGGTGTTGATGTATATTCAACAGCAAAATAACTACCATCTTTACGCCAGAATACCTCATCGTTTACATGACGGTGTTTGCCATCGAACATGGTGCAATATATTTGGCATTCATCTGCGGGATATGGCGAGCCATCTTTACGAGTATGGTGATGATATTGATGTATTTTTTTACCAAGGAGTTCGTCTGCTTTCCAGCCTGTCATGCGCTCAGCGGCAGGGTTTACAAAAACCGCATTACCCGATAAATCGAAGCCATAAATTCCCTCGCCAACGGCGTTTAGCAATAACGTGGGGTCGTTTAAAAATTCCTTGATCATAGTAATCACTCAATTCGCGAAATATCACGAGCAATTATGACAAGGTTGAACATGCTTAACAAGCAATCATAAAAAAAGCGACTAGAAGCCGCTTTAATATATCGTATGGGTTTACAGTGTAGGCACTAAGATAATTTCGCCCTGAGATACTTTCATATCTAATGGTAATTTGCTCAATAGTGCAACTTTAGGGTCGTTCATATTTAACTTATAGACAGGGTTAACCGCTAAAAAGCCGTTAATCACTTGCATTGCCTGATCATCTAATAAGTTTAAGCTGCCCTTGAAACCCGCGGTGTCGATTGTTGTATCAACCAGTTTTACATTACGTAAAAAGACCGCTTTTTTCTCGCTGTCATAAAATGGGCTACCTTCGATTTGTAGCTTTAAGCGTACTGGATACTTAAGCGCAAACGCTTTGATGACGGCACTAGAATCGGCCCCTAAAACCACCACATCACGTTTATCTGGATAACATTGACACTCAGGTCGTTTACCGCAAAATCAACTGGTAAGCCCATCAGCTTAATCTGTTCACTTAGTTTTGGTAATTGATTAGCAAGGGCTGCTTCAATTTCAGAATTGCTAAACGAGTAAACAGACATCCCTTGATCTGTCGTTTTACATGCCCCTAAAAATAAACAGGTAAGTAGTAATAAAATTCTCATTGTTTTCCTCAAAAACACACGGAAAAAAACCGCTTTAAAAAGCGGTTTTATTCGTTAAATTGCAAATATTGCTTTAAGCCTTGCTAGTGTGTCAGCTGAAACTGAACCCTCACTGACTGCAAGTAATTGCTTTAAGTAGTAATAAACATCTGCTTGTTCGCCACGGTGTTTATCATCTAACATCGCAACTTGCTCTGTCATACGTAACTGACTATCAGCCGATTCTACGCCTGCCAGAATTTCGATACGGGTTAACAGCTGCGCAGCGTTTAGCTTAGTTGTTAATGAAGCTTGAAACTGCGAAGGCAGTTCGCTGTTGCTTTCAAGAGCAGCAAATAAAGCCGTTAATTTAGACTGCTCTGCTTGCTTACTAATTAGCGCTGATTTTGCACTAATCGCTGCCTCTAACTGAGTCACGCGTGCCGATAACGCTTTTGAGTATTCAAGCTCTGCTAGCTTCACTGTTAAATCTTTAAGCTGTGCAAGATGCATCACGGTCTCAAGTGCAGACTCAAGCTCACTTAACTGCTGTGCGGCAACTTCGTCATTTTGTTGCTGTACTTGCTTTTGCTGTTCAAACTCGGCACTGCGCTTAGCAAAAGTCTCGTCATTAACTCGTCTGAATTGCTGCCATAAGGTGTTTTCAGCTTTCATTCCTGCAAAGCCAATAGTCTGCCAAGTTTGTTGAAGCGCTTTTAAATCTTGGCACGCAGCAGCTAAATCATCACTTTGTGATAACTGTGTTGCTTGCTCAACAAGTGCTGCTTTTTGTTCAGCATTTGCTTTATGAAATGCAGCAAGTTGACCTTGTACTTGTGATTGTGCAGCTTTGAATTGCGCTTGTAGTTCACGGTATGTTTTAGGATCGACGTTACCTGCAGAGCGCCACGCTTTCGCGGTACGGTTGAACTTGCTTTCAAACTGCTTCCAATCAAACTCATTAGAAGAGCTATCAAGCTCTGTTAACTGCTGCATTTGCGAGATTATTTCAACGCGCTGTGCTTTAGCTTGTTCACGTTGTTGCTCTTGCTCTGCGAAATACTCACGACACGGCGCAAACAGTAATTCAATTTGTTGATCGAATAACTCGCCTTGTTGCTTTTCTGCATCAGTATCTAAACGCCCTAACTCATTCCAACGACGACGTAACTGTTTAACATGCTCTGCACGTTGTTTAGGGTCAGTACACTCGGTTGCAACAAGTTCATTTACTTCAACGAGTAGCGCATCACGCTTTGGTGCCGATGCGTATTTTTGCCAATCTTTTGCTTCTGCTAGTTGGGCTTCTAAATCAGCTTTAAGGCTATTTAATGGCTGTTTGTAATAGTCTGTAAGTGTTGCGTATAGCTCTTCAAAACCTTTAAACACACCAAAGGCAACATTAAAGCGACCTTGCTCAATTAAGCGTTTTACATCACGAGCTTTACGCTTAGCTGTTTGTTGATTTTTCTCAAACTTATTCGTCAGCGGTGCCATCGCTTGCTGCCAGCTGTTTACTACTTCAGCTAAATTGGCTTTAAAGCGACCTTGTAAACGACTAGGAATACTTGCCAGCTTTTTACGTGCTAGTTTTTGCTGTTGCTCAAACTGCTGCTTTAACCCGTCAAACTCGCTTTCATCTTCAGTTGTCGCAACGATATTTAATTGTTCAAATGCCTCTTTAAACTCAGCAATCGCGCTAACTAGTTGCGGTAACTGTTCAACTTGCTTAAATAAAGTTGCTAAATGCTGTTTTACATCACTAACATGTTTACTTTCAGATAAGTTCGCCTCTGCTAAGGCATCTTTTGCCTCTACAACTTTTGCCTCTAGCCAATCTTGTTGAATTTGCTCTGGTGTTTCTAAGCCTAATTGCAATGCATTTTCAATTTCTTCGCCAATTGCTTCAAGGCTTGCAAGTGCTAATACCTGACGTTGTTGCTCAGCTAACGCTTGCTGCGCTGCTTCATGCTCTTTACTTAAAACTGCAATATGCGATTCAAGCTTTTGCGTAATCGCTGAATATTTCTTATCTAACGTGCTTACTTGCTCATCGCTCAGCCATTTTAGTTCGATAGCTTGCCACTGCTGTAATAACTCAGCATGTTGCATCGACACTAACTGAAAGTCATTTTTATCACGAAGCGCATTAAGCTTTGCTAATACCACACGTGTATCAGCTTCTACTTTGGCAGGCATTTCTATCGCTAAGCGTTCATTGTCAAGATGAGTCGCCAGTTGGGTATGCGCCTCACCTTTTGCATGCTTTAATAGTGATTTAGCAAGTTGATGATTAATCACAAGCTCAACAAGTTGCAATTGCAGCTCTTCACCGTATTCTTTAAAAGCTTTATCAATTAAGCTTGGGTTTGCTAAACGCTTTAATAACTTAACACGAACTTGAAGTTCTTTTTCTGCAAAGGCGAGTTTCTCAAGAGTTTTGACAGGTGCGTAACGCTCAATAAACTCATTTTTGATATTTGCATCTAGTTGGCTGTCGGTATTTAAAACCGCTTGATTGATATGCTGCTCAGCAAGGTCTTTCAGTGCTTGGTCTTGCTTGTATGCTTGCCACCATAAAACGATATCGTTCACTTTGTTTAATGCTTTTTTGCGGATTTCAGCTGAGCTGTCTTCAAGGGCAATGCTATTTAAGATGCTAAGGTCACGCTCTGTATCAAGACGTTCAACCGCAGCTAAACGGACTTGGTTTTTAGGGTGCTTCCATTTTGGAGTAAACAGGTGTTTAAAGATCATTTTCACTAAACCTAGCTATTTCATTTTCTGATGCGAATTCTTTTTGCAATTGAGCTTTGCTCTTTTGCACCATTTCACCATTTGCGCCAATGGTAAACTGCTCATTGCTTTGCGAAACTTTAGCCTGATAAAGCATCACGAGTTGAACGGTTTGTTGTTTTTGCTCCTCAGTCAAAGGAGTGCCGTCTGGCCACTTACCCGTAGAGGCACCATACTGAAGACGTTCAAATACTTCTGGGGTGATATTTTTAACGATGTGATCAATATTCATGTTACTTTTTCTTTTTTAAAACAACTAAATAGATGCGGCTTACAAGATACCACACAAAACCTACTGCCATTGCCGATGTATAGGCATACCACTCAAGAGACTTTGCTTCGGGGTGCATAAAGTAATAACAGAAAAAGCCCCCTAAAAATAAAATCAGTGCGAGGAAAGACTGATTCATAAACTTTTGTTGTCTACGAATGCGCGTTTCTTTTTGCATTTGCTGCAATTGCTCATTGCTTAGATCGGTGACTTGGCATTCACAATGCGGGCATTGCTTATGTTTGTCAGATATTGATTTTGCACACTGCGGGCAACTAATAATCGCCATATCTTTCTCCATACTACGCATAAAAAAGGCGCCTTTAGGCGCCCTTTATTGTACTTGTTTTATGAGTCGATGTCTTTTTTGAATTTCATTCATTTATGAAGATTCGAAAACCTGCACAACTAAATTCACCGTAAAAACTCAAAAAAACGATTTATTGTTTCTGTTACGCCTTTTCAGCTAGACGCTTTTCCCAGAAAGTCGCATTTTTAATGCCTAATTTAACTGGATCAAAAGTGATTTCACCACCGGCTTTCTTTTGATCTTTCGTAATCACGTAAACAGTTAAGTGCAGGTTTTGCGACAAAGAAAATAGCCAAAATACCCACAATATTGATCCGGTCATTAAGCCTACGCCAATGTCACCAATATTCCAGATGTAACCTGAGTTGTTTACCATACCGTAAGCCACCATAAACATGATGACAAACTTCACAACAACCAACGGAATATTGCCTTTGAAATAACGGTTTAAATAAGCAACGTTCGTTTCAGCAATATAGTAATAAGCAAGAATTGTAGTAAATGCGAAGAAGAATAAAGCAATACCAACGAATGCTTCACCAAAGCCACCAAATACGCTAAATAATGCCATTTGTGTAAAAGCAGCAGAGCCTACTTCAGTTGCAGCATCAACGTTTTGCACAATGAATTGACCTGCAGGTAACTCACCCACAATGTTGTATTGTTTAGTGATTAGAATCATTAACGCAGTTGCTGTACAAACAAAAATGGTATCAACATAAACAGAAAATGCTTGCACTAAGCCTTGTTGAGCTGGGTGATCTACCTCGGCAGCTGATGCTGCATGCGGACCCGTACCTTGCCCTGCTTCGTTTGAGTAAATACCACGTTTAACACCCCAACCAATAGCAGCACCAAAGCCTGCTTGCGCGGTGAATGCATCAGATAAATCATTGAGAAGATACCTGGCACTTTATCTAGGTTTAAGAACACCACGATTAACGCTAACACGATGTAACCTAGCGCCATAAATGGCACCACAATTTGTGTGAAGTTTGCGATACGTTTAATGCCACCAAAGATGATAAATGCAAGCACAATTAAGATGATTGCAAGAGCAACCAACTTAAAGCTACCTACTTCACCAAAGCTGGTGCTAACCAATGTGCCTTCACCAAAAACTTGTGTGAATGCATTACCTACCGCATTCGCTTGAACGCCCGGAAGGAATACACCACAAGCAATAATCGCCGACACTGCAAATAATACGGCTAACCACTTTTGCTGTAAGCAGCGGTCGAAGTAATATGCTGGGCCACCGCGATATTGACCGTCTTCTTCTGATTTATAAATCTGACCAAGTGTTGACTCGGCATATGCAGTACTTGCGCCAAGGAACGCAACTATCCACATCCAGAAAATCGCACCCGGACCACCAAAGCCGATTGCTGCAGCAACCCCGGCAATATTACCTACACCTACACGGCCTGATAACGAAACCGCTAGCGCTTGAAACGAAGAAATACCCGTATCTGAATTATTAGAGCTAAGTAATAATTTACACATTTCTTTAAAATGTCTAACTTGTGCGAATCGGGTTAAAACGGAATAAAACAGACCTGCACCTAGACATAAATAAATGAGTGCATCACTCCAAATTATGTCGTTAACGGCGCTTACTAAAGCTTCCATGGATATCCTCTATGATTATATTTTTTATTGTTAGTTACGATACTCAGCGTGAGCTTGTGAGAATGCGCGACACGATAACTGTGAGAAATAAAAATGAAATTTTGTTACTTCACAGCTGAATATATTGGATATTAACTTAAACCAACCAAGTTTGTTAACAGTTAATTTTCAATATGATAAATGTACCTACTAAATTAACATTCGATGCATCCTGCTCTGCACCGCTGCTTTTTTAACTTTCATACCAATTTGTTTAATTAAGTATTTTTGCAAATTGGTATCAGATACAATTACGGGCATCAGTTTTGCTGATGCCCGTAAGGGTCGTTATCTTAATTTATCAACCACGTTAACAATAGCCGCTAACGTATCTTGACCAAATTGATACGAGCGACAATCTGACCAGCCATAATCTGGATCTGGTAAATCATCGTTATCTTTAAATGGCATCTCTACCGTGTAAGCTAATGCATTAAATTCATGCGCGACAGCAGAAGAACCGACAGTTAAGTTGGCCTAATTTACGGCTCATCTTTTGGGTAACCGTGTTCGTCTTGGAATTCAGGCGTCACAGTTAAAAGCGCAGCTTTAAAGCTATCTTCTAACTCTTTTAAGCGATCATCGTAGCCCGGGATACCTTCACTACCCGCAACAAAGTTATAAGGAATTGCTTCATCGCCATGAATATCTAAATGCATATCAAGGCCCGTTTCACGCATTTTGTTAAGCACTAAGAAAACTTCAGGGCTATTTTCCATGCTCGGTGTTTGCCATTCACGGTTCAAGTTAACGCCTTTAGCGTTAGTACGTAGGTGACCACGCACACTGCCATCTGGGTTCATATTTGGCACGATGTAGAATACCGCTTTAGATAATAGTGCCGCTGCATGTGGGTCTTCATCATCAAGTAATTTATGAAGTAAACCTTCAACGTACCACTCAGCCATAGTTTCGCCTGGGTGCTGGCGCGCCGTGATCCAGATTTTTTTCTTCTCACTGCTAGGAATACCCACACGTAAAACACTCATGTCACGGCCATCAAGGGTTTCGCCTAATGTTTCTAATTCACAGGCATGTTGGCTTTGTGCCCATGCTAGTAAATCTAAGTGACGGTCATAGCTGTATGGCGCAAAGTAAGCAAAGTACATGCTGCCGCACTCAGGCTCTACTTCAAATGATAGTGTGCCGTTTGCGTACTCAGATGGGACACGGAACCAAGTTTGACGGTCGTATGATGCAACCGCATGGTAACCTTCCCAGCCATCAGGGTATGCTGAGTTCTCTAGGTTATTAATGTGTAATTTATGGTTTTGAAACGCAGTTGTTTCAAGACGAAAGTGAAACCACTGGAAAAAATCAGACTGATTGTCTTTATTGATTTCTAATTGAATATTCAGTGGATCAACGGCTTCAATAACCTTGATATTACCACTGTCAAAATTGCTGGTGATTTTCATTCTATAAACCTATTGGTTAAAAATAATTCTTAGCTATTCGCTTGTTAGTTAAGAATTAAGTCAACGCTCTGTAGTTAGAACGTTTTGTTAGTAATATGGTGTAGACCCTTAACAGCCTATCACATGCTGAAAATTTGCAAAAACTTTCACGACTAAAAAAGCCAGCATAATGCTGGCTTCTAGATTCTTTATAACTTAGGTATTAGCGAGGTAAGCTTGGGAAAGTTACTTCAGCCATATCACGCATACAACGTACTACCTGACAGCTATAACCGAACTCGTTATCGTACCAAACGTAAAGTACAACGCGGTTGTCATCTACGATTGTCGCTTGTGAATCAACAACACCTGCGTAACGGCTACCTACTAAGTCAGTCGATACGATTTCAGTAGACGCTGTGTAATCGATTTGATCACGAAGGTCTGAATGAAGTGCTGTTTCACGTAAGAACGCATTTAGTTCTTCAACAGTTGTACCTTTTTCAAGGTTTAAGTTCAAGATAGCCATTGATACGTTTGGCGTAGGAACGCGGATAGCGTTACCAGTTAGTTTACCTTCAAGCTCAGGTAAAGCTTTAGAAACCGCTTTTGCAGCACCTGTTGAAGTGATAACCATGTTAAGTGCAGCAGCACGACCACGACGCTCAGCTTTGTGGTAGTTATCAATTAAGTTTTGGTCATTGGTGTACGAGTGAACAGTTTCAACGTGACCATTTTTGATACCAAACTTATCGTTAAGCGCTTTTAACGTTGGCGTAATAGCATTGGTCGTACAGCTTGCTGCACAGACAATCTTATCTTCAGGTTTGATATCTTGGTTGTTAACACCGTACACGATGTTCTTGATGTTACCTTTAGCTGGTGCAGTTAATAATACTTTTGCTGCGCCTTTCGCTTCTAAGTGCTGACCAAGGCCTGCTTCGTCTTTCCAAATACCTGTGTTATCAACAATAAGCGCATTCTCAATGCCGTAAGCTGTGTAATCAACTTCGCTTGGTGAGTTAGCATAGATAACTTGGATGTAGCTACCGTTAGCTTTAATTGCATTGCGCTCTTTGTCAATTGTAATTGAGCCATTGAATGGACCGTGGATAGAATCACGACGAAGTAAGCTTGCACGCTTTTCTAGGTCACCATCTTTACCACCACGTACAACGATTGCACGTAAACGTAGGTCTGCATAAGGACCTGACTTCTCGATTAAAAGACGCGCTAATAAACGACCGATACGACCGAAACCGTATAACACAACATCACGTGGTTCTTTACGCTCTGAGTTTGCGATTTCTGCTAATTCGTCAGTTAAGTACTCTTCAACTGAGCGACCTTTAGCAGCATCGTTAAACAAATAACCATACGCTAGTTTACCAATATCGATACGTGCTGAGTTTAAGTCCATTTTGCTAATTGCTTCTAAGAAAGGGAAGCTTTCACGTAAACGTAGTTTTGTACCTTCAAACTGAGCAACTGTTTTGTGTGCTTTGATGATATCGATTGTACTGGCATTAACGAGAGGACGGCCATATACAGCGATTTCGATACCACGATTACGGTAAAGTCTACCAATGATAGGTTGCATACTTTCTGCGTAATCTTGACGTTCTTGCCAGCTGCTTGTGTATTCTAACTCGTGAGATGAGGTCATTTTTTTTACCTAATTAAACAATTTTGAACGGATAGCCTTAAAAAATGTGTTGTGATTTGAGAGCAACACATCTCAGGCAGGGGTATTCTAATTTAAACTCGAACGATTCTCCACTGTTACAGAACAAATCATTGCGCTAGAATAAAGTAGTACAAATTAAGTAGAGGTTAAGGAATGTTATTAAGAGCAAGCGTGTTGCTTGGTTTATTGGCATTAGCAGGCTGTGAAGATCCGCTTACACTGGCGAAAGTGTGCGACGAAACACCTGGCTTCTGCAGTGATTTAAATAAAGACAGTCACTGTAAAGAGCAACGTGCCGAGGTCATCATTCAACGTTATGTTGAATATAAGTCGCCAACAGACGAAAACAAATACCAATTATTAAAAGACTTTGAGAAATACGATCAATGTGTATCGCTTGCGATAAGATTGAGCATATAAAACTAAAAGAAAAAACCACCTCTCGCGTTGAAGGTCATTTAACAAGCATTAAAGAAATGACACGTATTTTTCAAGATACCAAAAATACGAACCACCCTGGTTTGTTGTATTACCATTGGTCACGTAATAACGACCAATCAGCGTTAACTAAACTACTCGCCCTTGAAGAAAAGCAAGATAAACGGGTGACCGAAGATGCTGAAATGCAGTTTTTCTTGGCAAGCTACTACGTGAAGTTTGATGATGAAAAAACCATTGATTTGCTATACAAAACGCTCGAGTTAAATAAAGCAGGTGAAACACCTAACCCTGAGATTTACCCTACTCTTGTGAGCTTATTTTACAAACACGAAAAGTATAAGCACGCATACACTTTTGCACGCGTAGCACAATTATCAGGGTATGAAAATGTCGATATTTTACCTATCGAGCATCAACTCGCTGCCGCAGGCAAAAGCCTAGACAGCTTAGATGATTTAGCACAAAAAACCTACGACAGTATCCAAGAAGGAAGCTTCGTATCACCACGCGGGTTTTGATAATTCCAACTCGCTAATGTGCAGTGCTCAGACAAATAAAAAAGGCAGCTAACGCTGCCTTTTCTTATTTTGCTTTGCTTGTGCCAACTTCTACACGAGTTTTTAGCTTTTGACCTGGTCTAAAAGTCACAACTCTGCGCGCCGAAATAGGAATATCTTCACCTGTTTTCGGATTGCGGCCTGGACGTTCTTTTTTATCTCGAAGATCAAAGTTACCAAATCCAGAGAGCTTAACCTGCTCGCCTTTTTCTAGCGCTGAGCGGATTTCTTCAAAAAACGCTTCAACTAAATCTTTGGCATCTTTTTTATTGATCCCGAGTTTTTCAAATAGGTGTTCAGCTATGTCGGCTTTAGTAAGCGCCATATCTAGTCCCTCAACGATGCGTTAAATTGTTCGGCCAGTGCGGCCACCACATTATCAACTACTTGATTGATATCTTTCTCTTCGAGCGTTCTATCAACCGCTTGCAGTGTTAGAGCAATCGCCAAACTCTTATAATTTGGCTCAATACCTTTGCCCTTATACACATCGAATAAGTTTAGGTCAACCAATTGATTTCCGCCAACTTTTTCTATGACATTTAAAATATCGCCAGATTTTACGTGATCTTCCACTAAAATCGCGATATCACGGCGGTTTGACGGGAATTTCGACACTGCCACTGCTTCTGGTAATTTTCTTTTTTCTAGTGCAGACATTTCGATTTCAAACACAAATGCTGTGTTGTTGATATCTAGTGACTTTTGCACCTGTGGGTGCACTGCACCAAAGAAACCTACTTTTTTACCATCAACATAAATAACGGCTGATTGGCCTGGGTGTAAGCCATCAGACTGCTCTGCTTTTATCTCAAAACGTGACGAATCGTTACTAATAGCTAAAAGTGCTTCAACATCACCTTTTAAGTCATAGAAATCAACGCTACGCTTTTCTTGAACCCAATGTTCACCGTGTGCAAGACCTGAAATTACACCACCGATAACAGCAACTTGGTTTACACCGTTTTCAGCATTTTCGTCACGTAAGAATTTTAAGCCGTGCTCAAATAAACGTACACGTGGTTGCTGACGGTTTTGATTATAAACTAGAGACGCTAATAGACCCGGCATCAAGCTCACGCGCATTGCCGACATTTCAACCGAAATTGGGTGTGGCAATACAAGCGCATCACTTTGCGGGTGTAAAATTTCTTGTGCTTTTGGATCAACGAAGCTGTAAGTAATTGCTTCTTGGTAACCACGAGTTACAAGCGTATTGCGGAATTTAGTAACTGCAACATGCGACTCGTCATGGTTAGTCATTTTTAATTTAGCAGTTGGTGCAACGTTAGGAATGCTGTTATAGCCGTAAACACGCGCAACTTCTTCAATTAAATCTTCTTCGATACGAATATCAAAGCGATAGCTAGGTACGTCAGCACTCCATACACCATCAACAACTTTAACGTCTAAACCTAAACGCGTTAGGATGTCAGTTACTTTTGCATCATCAATGTGGTGGCCAATTACACGGTCTAAACGCTCACGACGTAAACGCACTTCTGTTACTTTTGGTAATTTGTCAGTTGCAACTGCTTCAACAACTGGGCCTGCTTCACCGCCAACAATTTCAAGAAGTAATGCTGTCGCACGTTCCATTGCATCTTTTTGCAGTGCAAAATCTACACCACGCTCGTAACGGTGTGACGCATCAGTGTGTAAACCGTAGCTTCGTGCTTGACCCGCAATAGCGACAGGGTTAAAGAACGCACTTTCTAATAAAATATCTGATGTTGCTTCAGTTACACCTGATTTTTCACCACCAAAAATACCTGCTATAGCAAGCGCTTTATTGTGATCAGCAATCACAAGCGTTGACTCGTTTAGTTTTGCAGTGTTGCCATCTAACAGAACTAACTCTTCACCCGCGTTTGCGCTACGTACTTTAATACCACCTTCAATCGCATTTAAATCAAATGCGTGCATTGGGTGGCCTAGCTCTAATAACACGTAGTTTGTTACATCAACAACAGGGTCAATTGAGCGAATACCACTGCGACGCAGTTTTTCTACCATCCAAAGTGGTGTTTCTGCATCAAGGTTAATACCTTTAATTACACGCCCTAAATAACGAGGACACGCTTCATCATTCACAAGCTCAATCGATACTTTGTCATCAATCGTTGCAGCAACTGGTGCGATTTCAAGTGTGTTTACATCAACACTGTTAAGTACACCAACTTCGCGCGCTAGGCCTTTGATACCTAGGCAATCACCACGGTTAGGTGTTAAGTCAACATCAATAATGTTGTCGTCTAGGCTTAAGTACTCACGTAAATCAGTACCGATTGGTGCATCACTTGGTAATTCCATGATGCCATCACCTTCTTCGCTGATACCTAACTCAACGAATGCGCACAGCATACCGTGTGAAGGTTGACCACGAAGTTTGGCTTTTTTGATTTTGAAGTCGCCTGGTAATACAGCGCCAACAGTCGCAACAGCGACTTTTAAACCTTGGCGACAGTTAGGTGCACCACACACGATATCAAGTAGCTCATCACCGCCTACGTTTACTTTAGTTACACGTAACTTATCAGCGTCTGGGTGTTGACCACACTCAACTACTTCACCAACAACAACGCCTGTGAACTCAGCTGCTGCAGGCTCAACACCGTCAACTTCAAGACCAGCCATTGATAACTGTTCCGAAAGAGCCTGTGTGTCGATTGCTGGGTTAACCCACTCTCTTAACCACTTTTCACTAAATTTCATTTTATATCTTCACTCTTAACGGAACTGGTTTAGGAATTTTAAATCGTTTTCGAAAAATGCACGTAAGTCGTTTACGCCGTAACGCAACATCGTCAAGCGCTCAACACCCATACCGAATGCAAAGCCTGTGTATTTTTCTGGATCAATACCCACTGATTTAAGAACGTTAGGGTGAACCATGCCACAGCCTAATACCTCTAACCACTTGCCGTTTTTACCCATAACATCAACCTCAGCTGATGGCTCGGTAAATGGGAAGTAAGAAGGACGGAAACGAATTTCCATATCTTCTTCAAAGAAGTTACGTAAGAAGTCGTGCAGAATACCTTTTAACTCAGTGAAGCTTACATCTGTATCAACCATTAAGCCTTCCACTTGGTGGAACATTGGCGTGTGTGTTTGGTCGTAATCGTTACGATAAACACGACCTGGAGAAATGATGCGCAGTGGTGGCTGCTCAGTTTCCATGGTACGGATTTGTACACCACTTGTTTGTGTACGTAACACAAGCTTAGGGTTGAAATAGAAAGTATCGTGATCAGCACGCGCTGGGTGGTGCTCAGGAATATTTAGCGCATCGAAGTTATGAAAATCATCTTCAACTTCAGGACCTGATTTAACCGCAAAACCTAACTCACCAAAAAAGCTTTCAATACGTTCAATAGTACGAGTTACTGGGTGTAAGCCACCTGTTGGCATAACACGACCCGGTAAAGTTACGTCGATCGTTTCTGCCGCTAGCTTCTCTTCAAGAGCCTTACTTGCTAGTAACTCACGCTTTTCGTTAATGGCTGTTTGTACTTCTTGTTTTGCTTGGTTAATCACTTGACCCGCTTCTTTACGCTCTTCAGGGGCAATCTTGCCTAGCGTTTTAAGTAAGTTGGTGATTTCACCTTTTTTACCAAGGTAATTAACCCTGATATCTTCTAATTGCGCGATTTCGTTCGCACTGGCAACAGCCTCAAGTGCTTGCGCTAAAATATTTTCTAAGTTCATTGAGTACCTGGTCTTTCACAGAAGGATTTTTGTAATAGCTAATGATAACTGAAAGCAAGGACTAGATTCTAGCCCTACTAAAGCTTTAACGTTGATTTTATAAAAGGAATTGTTAATTTTCTTTGTGCAGCCATTGAGGCGTGGTCAAGTTTATCTAAAACGTCTAATAATGCACGCATATCACGGCTTAATCGCGTTAATAAAAAGCGCGCGCATTCATCAGTCAATTCAAACGCCACGCATGTGAGCACGGCGTACGAGCGCTTCGGCTTTGTCATCATCGCTCATTGAACGAATTTGTAACGTTGTGCCCCACTTCAAACGCGAAACTAAATCCGGTAGGTTGATATGCAGCATGTCAGGTAATAAATCAGCTGTGACCACAAGGTATTTACCCGGCTCATTGAAGCGATTGAAAAAGTTAAATAATCCTTTCTCCCATGCATCGTTGCCTGCTACCAAGTGCACGTCATCAATACATAACACGTCAAGGTTTTCGAGACCTTCAAGTACCACAGGGCCGTAGTCAATTACTTCACGCATCGAAAGTAACATGGTTGACAAACCGCGCTCTTGAGCGTGAATACAGGTCGCATACAACAGGTGCGATTTACCTGAATCGCCCAAACCGCATAAATAAGTATATTGAAATTTGTTACTAAGCTTTGTGAACGCATCTTTAAGGTGACTCACTTCAAGCGAGTTTTCGCCACCAAAATAAGAAGTAAATGTTTCATCATCAGGCAAAGTAACTGGTAATGCCATTTGCATTGGTTCTTGCACTGCGATTAAAGCCCCTGCCACTGATATTCAAGCTCATCTTTATTGACTACTTGATAGAAATCACGCGGGTCCTGATACGCTTTAAAGGCACTATCAAGTTCTAACGCTTTTCTAAAATCATTCATGCTGCCAGTGTGATTAACAGTAAATTGAACGCTATCAGGTGTACGCACAGATATTACGGCACGAGTAACAACACTTAAGCTCTCTAAACGGCGTTTAGCAAATTCAATATCAACAAAGTTATTGATACCTTTAAGATAGAAAGTTGCTGTCGCAAGTTGGCCAATCATCGTTGGATCTATTGCGTATTCTGCTGCTAAGCCACCTGCTAAACTATCAATCATATCTGCAACAATTTGCTGCTTATCACCCATCAAACGATTAGTATCGAATAATTCAGCATTAGTGAAACGCCAATCAAGGATCCAGGTTTCTGAATCAGCTTGTTGATACATTCTTGCAGTAATACTGCGCTCAGCACTATAACGGCTTGAAGCTCGCTCTACAGGCTCAGAGAAATTACCCCACACTTCTGGTATCCCAACAATAGCGCGATCTTGTAAATCAAGTAGTGGCACAACGACAGGTAAACCACGACGACTTGCTTTGTCGTATATAAGCTGTTCAAGCTGTGGGTATGATTCTTGAGTAACCAATTCACGGCGCCAGTTATCTTCAATACCTAGCCAGATCGCCACTAAAGGACGACGTGTGCCCCATAATGGCAAGCCAAGATCTTTGATTAATGCATTAATCTTATTGGCTTCGAACTTAACGACCAGATTTAAACTGCCATCTGCTTTTTCGTCATATTCAAATTTGAGCATGTAATCGGAAATGTCGCGGGTGCGTTGTTTAGCAACCGGGTTTTGATCTGCGCTTGTGTCCCCACTTACTTTCACCAACACATTTAGCAGCGCTTCACGGCTTGCTGCCAAACGAGCATCACGTGATTTGTCTGCAACTTTAAGAGTATCTTGATATAAATTAGTCACCTCAACAGCAAAGGTTGAAGCACTCGAAAAAAATAATAATAAACAAATAAGTAATCTAGACACAAACCATTAGTTCTTGCTTTTAAACTGATTTGATCCTAAATCAAAGCCATAAACAAAGCAAAGTTAATTTAATGAACGGCAGCTGAGCGAGTTCGTGAATTACAAGAGTAAAGTTAACGAGGGGAAAGTTGAAGGAGTAAAGGTTTGGAAGTCTGGCGTAGGTTGGGTAGAGCGAAGCGTAACCCAACACATCACAGAGCTATCAGCTTTCAGCCGTCAGCGATCAGCCGCGCGGTGGGGTTGTTTAGGTAATAGCCTCCCTCAGCAATAAAGTCCTGCAAGAGGCACTTCAGAGTTGCCTATTAGCAAGGTAAAGCTTGAAGGTCTGGCGTAGGTTGGGTAGAGCGCAGCGAAACCCAACAGCGTGGTAATTCGTCATGCACAATGAAGAGGTAAAGTTCATTAATAAAAGACGAATTAGCGCAAGGTGAAGTAAGCCATTTTAGAGATCGCCAAGCTGTTAGACCAGTAGAGATTTTAAGAATTTTTAACCATGGAATTATGAAGAGGTTCACATGGATTGTGTTGGGTTTCGCTACGCTCTACCCAACCTACCTAGCTGAAAGCTAAAACGCAAAAAAGCCCGACTCTTTCGAATCGGGCTTTCTTTAATTTGGAGCCTGGCGATGACCTACTTTCACATAGCAGCTGCTACACTATCATCGGCGCTGTTTCGTTTCACTACTGAGTTCGGCATGGGGTCAGGTGGGTCCAAAACGCTATTGTCACCAAGCAAATTTGGTTTTAATTCGCTCTTTTGAGCAAATTAATAAATTCGGAAATCTGATATTTTCTTACAGCTTAAAGCTTATGGCTTACAGCTTCGTAAAATCTACTTTAGTAACTTAACTTCTGTTCGTTACGCTGTCATAAAACGCGTTTGGCGTTGTATGGTTAAGCCTCACGGGTAATTAGTACAGGTTAGCTTAATGGCTCACACCACTTCCACATCCTGCCTATCAACGTTGTAGTCTTCAACGGCCCTTCAGAGACTTTAAAAGTCTAGTGAGAACTCATCTCGAGGCCTGCTTCGCGCTTAGATGCTTTCAGCGCTTATCAGTTCCGAACGTAGCTACCGGGCAGTGCCATTGGCATGACAACCCGAACACCAGCGGTTCGTTCACTCCGGTCCTCTCGTACTAGGAGCAACCCCTCTCAATTCTCAAACGCCCACGGCAGATAGGGACCGAACTGTCTCACGACGTTCTAAACCCAGCTCGCGTACCACTTTAAATGGCGAACAGCCATACCCTTGGGACCGACTTCAGCCCCAGGATGTGATGAGCCGACATCGAGGTGCCAAACACCGCCGTCGATATGAACTCTTGGGCGGTATCAGCCTGTTATCCCCGGAGTACCTTTTATCCGTTGAGCGATGGCCCTTCCATTCAGAACCACCGGATCACTATGACCTACTTTCGTACCTGCTCGACGTGTCTGTCTCGCAGTTAAGCTGGCTTCTACCATTACACTAACCGTACGATGTCCGACCGTACTTAGCCAACCTTCGTGCTCCTCCGTTACTCTTTGGGAGGAGACCGCCCCAGTCAAACTACCCACCAGGCACTGTCCGTAACCCCGATTAGGGGCCAACGTTAGAACATCAACACTACAAGGGTGGTATTTCAAGGACGGCTCCACAAAAACTAGCGTTTCTGCTTCAAAGCCTCCCACCTATCCTACACATGTAGGGTCAATGTTCAGTGCCAAGCTGTAGTAAAGGTTCACGGGGTCTTTCCGTCTAGCCGCGGGTACACAGCATCTTCACTGCGATTTCAATTTCACTGAGTCTCGGGTGGAGACAGCGTGGCCATGGTTACACCATTCGTGCAGGTCGGAACTTACCCGACAAGGAATTTCGCTACCTTAGGACCGTTATAGTTACGGCCGCCGTTTACCGGGGCTTCGATCAAGAGCTTCGTCCGAAAACTAACCCCATCAATTAACCTTCCGGCACCGGGCAGGTGTCACACCGTATACGTCATCTTGCGATTTTGCACAGTGCTGTGTTTTTAATAAACAGTCCCAGCCACCTGGTCACTGCGGCTCCCGTCCGCTTAGAGAGCAAGTCTCATCACAGATAGGAGCGTACCTTCTCCCGAAGTTACGGTACAATTTTGCCTAGTTCCTTCACCCGAGTTCTCTCAAGCGCCTTAGTATTCTCTACCTGACCACCTGTGTCGGTTTGGGGTACGATTCGGTATAATCTGAAGCTTAGAGGCTTTTCCTGGAAGTATGGCATCAACAACTTCACACCCTTGGGTGCTCGTCTCGTGTCTCAGTCTTAGCAACCCGGATTTTCCTAAGTCACCAACCTACTCACTTTCACATGGACAACCAACGCCATGCTTGTTTAGCCTGCTCCGTCCCCCCATCGCAATTATACCAAGTACGGGAATATTAACCCGTTTCCCATCGACTACGCCTTTCGGCCTCGCCTTAGGGGTCGACTTACCCTACCCTGATTAACATGGGATAGGAACCCTTGGTCTTCCGGCGTGCGGGTTTTTCACCCGCATTATCGTTACTCATGTCAGCATTCGCACTTCTGATACCTCCAGCAAACCTCCCGGTTCACCTTCAACGGCTTACAGAACGCTCCCCTACCACTTGAGCATACCCCGAAACTATCTCTACCACCGACTCACGTTCGGGGGCGCTTGAACGTTGGGCGCTTCGCGCTGTCAACGTTAATCAAAATAGCTTGGGTGGTATGCTCAAATCCGCAGCTTCGGTGCATAGTTTAGCCCCGTTACATCTTCCGCGCAGACCGACTCGACCAGTGAGCTATTACGCTTTCTTTAAAGGATGGCTGCTTCTAAGCCAACCTCCTGGCTGTCTGGGCCTTTCCACATCGTTTCCCACTTAACTATGACTTTGGGACCTTAGCTGGCGGTCTGGGTTGTTTCCCTCTTCACGACGGACGTTAGCACCCGCCGTGTGTCTCCCGGATAGTACTTTACGGTATTCGGAGTTTGCAAAGGGTTGGTAAGTCGGGATGACCCCCTAGCCTTAACAGTGCTCTACCCCCGTAAGTATTCGTCCGAGGCTCTACCTAAATAGATTTCGGGGAGAACCAGCTATCTCCCGGTTTGATTAGCCTTTCACTCCTAGCCACAGGTCATCCCCTAACTTTTCAACGTTAGTGGGTTCGGTCCTCCAGTTGATGTTACTCAACCTTCAACCTGCCCATGGCTAGATCACCGGGTTTCGGGTCTATACCTTGCAACTATACGCCCAGTTAAGACTCGGTTTCCCTACGGCTACCCTAATCGGTTAACCTCGCTACAAAATATAAGTCGCTGACCCATTATACAAAAGGTACGCAGTCACCCTCGAAGGGCTCCTACTGCTTGTACGTACACGGTTTCAGGTTCTATTTCACTCCCCTCACAGGGGTTCTTTTCGCCTTTCCCTCACGGTACTGGTTCACTATCGGTCAGTTGGGAGTATTTAGCCTTAGATGATGGTCCACCTATATTCAGTCAAAGTTTCACGTGCTCCGACCTACTCGATTTCACTTAAGATGCATTTTCGTGTACGGGACTATCACCCTGTATCGTCAAACTTTCCAGAATGTTCCACTAACACATAATAAGCTTAAGGGCTGGTCCGGTTTCGCTCGCCGCTACTTCCGGAATCTCGGTTGATTTCTGTTCCTACGGGTACTTAGATGTTTCAGTTCTCCGCGTTCGCCTCTTACACCTATGTATTCAGTGTAAGATACCTGCAAGCAGGTGGGTTTCCCCATTCGGAAATCCTAGTCTCAAGCGCTTTTTACTAGCTTGACTAGGCTTATCGCAAGTTAATACGTCCTTCATCGCCTCCAACTGCCAAGGCATCCACCGTGTACGCTTAGTCACTTAACCATACAACCCAAACGGGTCTTTGTTAGTGACAGCTGTTAACTTCGCCAGAAGTTAATTCATCAAATAATGATGAGAATACTAAAGTAGATACCGATTAATCATTGCTGATTAACTGGCATATTTTTTACTTTTGAAAACTCTTTATAGATACGAATATCTATAAGAATTTTAATATCAGCTTTCCAAATTTTTAAAGAGCATATTAATTAGTTAAACCAAAGTGGTTTAGCTAACTAACAATCATCTGTGTGGACACTACGAACAAATAAGTTCTAAATCGTATAAGGAGGTGATCCAGCCCCAGGTTCCCCTAGGGCTACCTTGTTACGACTTCACCCCAGTCATGAATCACTCCGTGGTGAACGTCCTCCCGAAGGTTAGACTATCCACTTCTGGAGCAACCCACTCCCATGGTGTGACGGGCGGTGTGTACAAGGCCCGGGAACGTATTCACCGCGTCATTCTGATACGCGATTACTAGCGATTCCGACTTCATGGAGTCGAGTTGCAGACTCCAATCCGGACTACGACGCACTTTAAGTGATTCGCTTACCCTCGCAGGTTCGCAGCACTCTGTATGCGCCATTGTAGCACGTGTGTAGCCCTACACGTAAGGGCCATGATGACTTGACGTCGTCCCCACCTTCCTCCGGTTTATCACCGGCAGTCTCCTTAGAGTTCCCGACCGAATCGCTGGCAACTAAGGATAGGGGTTGCGCTCGTTGCGGGACTTAACCCAACATCTCACAACACGAGCTGACGACAGCCATGCAGCACCTGTATCAGAGTTCCCGAAGGCACCAAACCATCTCTGGTAAGTTCTCTGTATGTCAAGTGTAGGTAAGGTTCTTCGCGTTGCATCGAATTAAACCACATGCTCCACCGCTTGTGCGGGCCCCCGTCAATTCATTTGAGTTTTAACCTTGCGGCCGTACTCCCCAGGCGGTCTACTTAATGCGTTAGCTTTGAAAAACAAGTCCGAAGACCCGAGCTTCTAGTAGACATCGTTTACGGCGTGGACTACCAGGGTATCTAATCCTGTTTGCTCCCCACGCTTTCGTACATGAGCGTCAGTGTTGACCCAGGTGGCTGCCTTCGCCATCGGTATTCCTTCAGATCTCTACGCATTTCACCGCTACACCTGAAATTCTACCACCCTCTATCACACTCTAGTTTGCCAGTTCGAAATGCAGTTCCCAGGTTGAGCCCGGGGCTTTCACATCTCGCTTAACAAACCGCCTGCGTACGCTTTACGCCCAGTAATTCCGATTAACGCTCGCACCCTCCGTATTACCGCGGCTGCTGGCACGGAGTTAGCCGGTGCTTCTTCTGTAAGTAACGTCACAGCTAAGTGCTATTAACACTTAACCTTTCCTCCTTACTGAAAGTGCTTTACAACCCGAAGGCCTTCTTCACACACGCGGCATGGCTGCATCAGGCTTGCGCCCATTGTGCAATATTCCCCACTGCTGCCTCCCGTAGGAGTCTGGGCCGTGTCTCAGTCCCAGTGTGGCTGATCATCCTCTCAAACCAGCTAGGGATCGTCGCCTTGGTGAGCCATTACCTCACCAACTAGCTAATCCCACTTGGGCTAATCTTATGGCGTGAGGCCCGAAGGTCCCCCACTTTGGTCCGTAGACATTATGCGGTATTAGCAGTCGTTTCCAACTGTTGTCCCCCACCATAAGGCATATTCCCAAGCATTACTCACCCGTCCGCCGCTCGTCAGCAGAGTAGCAAGCTACTCTCTGTTACCGCTCGACTTGCATGTGTTAGGCCTGCCGCCAGCGTTCAATCTGAGCCATGATCAAACTCTTCAATTAAAAGTTTTTTGTTTGAAGTAAACTTCAAACCATGCTCAATGAATTCTGAATTTTGATATCTTTCGATATCGAATTGACTATGAAGTCACTCAGTTACATTTGAGACTCTAAATTTGTTTGCTCCACTTAGTAAACTAAGCTTCGCTGTTAGAACTCAACCTGTACGAGTGCCCACACAGATGATTGCTTTACATTGTTAAAGAACGTTGCGACGCTGTCGCTAGGGATGCGTATAATACACCCTTAATTTTTCGAGTCAACACTTAATTTTAAACTTTCTTTTTAGACCGTTTTAAACCGAAGTTTTACTTAACTCTGTGTCACTTTGTTCAGCGCTTTTCATTGCTGCCCGCCGTGTCAGTGGATGCGCATTATAGGGATGCGAAGAATTAACGCAAGCACTTTTTGAAGGTTTTTTTGAATATTTTCAAATTAATCACATACCCACCAAATGCAAACAAGTTACCCACAAACCTCTGTGGATAACTGATGTTTTTTAGCAGAATAACTAAACTCTCCTCGCTTGTTATGGTAACTTGCGCCGCAGATTTTCCACTCGCTCACAAGGCAAGAAAAATGACAGACATTATAAATAATATAAGTGGTCTCCTTTGGGGTCACATTCTGGTTTACCTTTTAATATCTGCGGGGCTATTTTTCACTCTTCGACTCGGTTTTATTCAATTCACTCAATTCCCACATATGATCAAAGTGATGTTTCAGAGCCGCCAAGGTTCTGGCGATGGCATTTCTTCATTCCAAGCTTTTTGTACTTCTTTAGCTGCGCGAGTTGGTACGGGTAATATGGCAGGTGTTGCCGTTGCACTTTATTTAGGCGGTGCCGGTGCAATTTTCTGGATGTGGCTTATTGCATTAATAGGTATGGCGACAAGTTTTGCCGAGAGTACCCTTGCTCAGGCATATAAAACGGTCGATGAAGATGGCAACTTTCGTGGTGGCCCTGCTTATTATATGGAATATGGGTTAGGTAAACGCTGGATGGGTGTGATCTTTTCTCTTTGCCTTATTCTTGCTTTTGGCTTGGTATTTAATGCTGTTCAATCAAACTCTATTGCTGCTGCATTTAATGTTGCATTTGGTATTCCAAACTATGTTGTAGGCATCGGCTTAGTATTAGGGTCAGGTATTATCATTTTTGGTGGCTTAAAAACTATTTCACGTTTTGCAGAAATGGTTGTGCCATTTATGGCGCTGGCTTATTTGTTAGTTGCACTTTATGTATGTGCCATAAACTACGATTTATTACCTAATGTATTTATGCATGTTATTAATAGTGCCTTTGGTATCGAGCAAGCGGGTGCGGGTGCAATAGGTTATGGTGTAATGCAGGCCATGATCCAGGGTATTAAGCGTGGCTTATTCTCTAATGAAGCTGGTATGGGTAGCGCTGCAAATGCTGCTGCAACGGCAACACCTAACCCACCGCACCCAGCCTCACAAGGTTATGTACAAATGCTCGGCGTATTTGTAGATACAATTATTATATGTACTGCAACTGCAGCCCTTATTTTATTATCACAACAGCTTATACCTGATTCAGGTGTGACTGGCATTGCGTTAACACAAGCTGCCCTTGAAGAACATGTTGGTAGCTGGGGTGCCACCTTTGTTGCAATTGCAATTTTGTTTTTTGCATTTACCTCGATTGTTGCTAATTATTCTTATGCCGAAACCAATTTATTGTTCTTAGAGCATAACCATGCATCGGGTATGTTGATCTTCCGATTACTGGTACTTGGTATGGTGATGTTTGGTGCGCTTGGAGAATTACCACTAGTATGGACCCTTGCCGATGTCTCTATGGGTCTAATGGCTATCGTTAACGTCATCGCTTTGTTTATGTTATCGGGCGTCGTTATTTGGCTCGCGAAGGATTACAACACCCAACGTAAGGCAGGTAAATTACCTACTTTTGATCCTTCGCAAAACAAAAAGCTAAATCAAACCATTCCTAAAGGCGCATGGCGTAAATAATCTAGTTAAGTAAATTCTTATTTAGGGAGCGTTTGTGCTCCCTTTTTTGTATTTGTTAACTTTTCGAAAACAGACAATATGAATGTAATTTGTTGCTCGTTAAGCTTTGACTCAAGCTTAGTAACAAGCTGATCTTTAATTTGCGCTTTTAATGCTTGTTTTTGCTCTGCGGTTAGGAATGGCTGCGATTGTTGCTGATAAGATTGCACAGCATTAAGCATATCCATCACCACGTCATTATCAAAATCGGTTAGCGCTGCTTTGGCATTACTAATTACTTGTTCTGATTTATCGAAGACCGTCGATACTTTATCAACAAGCACGCTCACCTCATGAATTTTCAGAACGTCGTTAATGTTCGACATAATAATCGCAACAGGAATAAGTACTAACGAGATCGCTAGACAAAGACCAAATACTGCGCCTACCCAGAACTGATTTAAGCCACGTTTAAATTGCTCCATTATCTTTCCTTGATCCTATTTAGTGAATTCAGTAGTGCTGAAAACTTGAAAACGCATTTGCTTATTTAAAAAGACTAAGGAAACTATAGAGCTATTTTGGCAATAAAAAAATAGTTAGATGAGGTTATAAAAAGAAATATAAATGAAATAAAGAAGAGGTATTTTATATAAATGGTGCCCGGGGCCGGACTTGAACCGGCACGCTGTTACCAGCGAGGGATTTTAAATCCCTTGTGTCTACCAATTCCACCACCCGGGCATCGGGTCGCTCGAAAGAGCATGTGGAGTATTATATGGAGGCGGAACCCGGAGTCGAACCGAGGTAGACGGATTTGCAATCCGCTGCATGGCCACTCTGCCATTCCGCCTTATCGCTTCCAAATAATTGGAGCGGCACACGAGGCTCGAACTCGTGACCTCAACCTTGGCAAGGTTGCGCTCTACCAACTGAGCTAGTGCCGCAAATTTGTTTCTGTCAGTATTTTGTCCGTTGGTGCACAACCTTGAGGTTGCGATGATAACGTTCTGGCAACTGAACTAGTGCCGCAAATTTTTCTTTATCAAAATGGTGCCCGGGGCCGGACTTGAACCGGCACGCTGTTACCAGCGAGGGATTTTAAATCCCTTGTGTCTACCAATTCCACCACCCGGGCATCGGGTTTGCTATTTAAAGCAAGTGGATAAAGCTAATATGGAGCGGCACACGAGGCTCGAACTCGTGACCTCAACCTTGGCAAGGTTGCGCTCTACCAACTGAGCTAGTGCCGCATCATATTAACTCTAATATCATTTTTATAACCACATTTGGTACTGTAGTTAACCACAAATGGTGCCCGGGGCCGGACTTGAACCGGCACGCTGTTACCAGCGAGGGATTTTAAATCCCTTGTGTCTACCAATTCCACCACCCGGGCATCGGGTTGCTCATAGAGCGCGTGGAGTGTTGAATGGAGGCGGAACCCGGAGTCGAACCGAGGTAGACGGATTTGCAATCCGCTGCATGGCCACTCTGCCATTCCGCCAAATTAGATAATTGGAGCGGCACACGAGGCTCGAACTCGTGACCTCAACCTTGGCAAGGTTGCGCTCTACCAACTGAGCTAGTGCCGCTTTCTTTATCTTGGGGGCTATGCCCTCTCAACACGGACGCATTCTACAGAGATTATTAAACGCGTCAATATAAAAAATGCTAGTTTTGAACTGTTTGCTTATTTTTTATCTAAAACGGTGTGTAATTAAACGTTTAGGATCAATTTTTGGTCAATTCTGACCATGCTGCCATTAAATACTGCAACATAGAACTAAGCGTTAAGAATGTTGCGACGTACAAAAGGCCATAACTTAAGTAGATCATCCATGTATCAAACTGCCAGATCAAACCAATAATGGCTAGCATTTGTGCCGCAGTTTTAAACTTGCCCATGTTTGATACAGCTACGTTGTCACGTTTACCCTGCTCTGCCATCCATTCGCGTAAGGCAGAGATAACAATTTCACGGCTAATAATCACTAATGCCGGAATAGTCATATACAAACTTTGATAGTGGCTTGATAAAGCAACCAGTGCTGCGCACACCATTACTTTGTCAGCAACCGGATCTAAGAACGCACCAAAAGGCGTTGACTGATTTAAACGACGCGCTAGATAGCCATCAAGGATATCTGTGATTGACGCAAGCCAGAAAACAAACGCAGCTGCAAAAAATGCCCATGAGAAAGGCAAATAAAATATCACCAAAAAAATGGGGATAAGAAAAAGTCTAAAGGTTGTGAGTGTGTTTGGAATATTCCACATAACTACTTGGAGATGTCTTTTTTTACTATATTCGCACGAAGGCTAAGCCTTGTCATGCAAATGATTAAATATCTTTTCAGCCATTTCAGGGCTGATCCCAGGAACTTGTTTTAATTGGTCTATATTAGCAGCTTTTACCCCTTGCATGCCCCCTAAATATTTTAATAATGCTTGTCGGCGTTTTTGTCCTACGCCGGTAATTTCTTCTAACAATGATTGTGTGCGTTGTTTTTGTCGTTTATTACGATGCCCTGCAATAGCAAAACGGTGCGACTCATCACGAATATGCTGAATTAAATGCAGCGCTGGCGCATCTGAATCAAGTGGTATTGTTTTACGTCCGCCATCAATTAATAGCGTTTCTAAACCTGGTTTTCGACTAGTACCTTTTGCAACACCTACCAACAATGGCATTTTATTATGCGGCCAGTTTTCAAAATATTGCTCAGCACGAGATAATTGACCTTTACCACCATCGATAAAGATGACATCTGGAATTTTTTCTTCATCGACAACTTTGTTGTAGCGTTTATTAAGTGCAAATTCCATCGCAGCATAATCATCACCACCTGTGATGCCAGTAACATTAAATCGGCGATATTCTTTATTATTTGGCCCTTGCGAATCAAACACCACACAACTTGCTACCGTGTTTTCACCCATTGTATGGCTGATATCAAAACATTCCATGCGATTAATATCATCTAGACGTAATGTTTCTTTTAATTGTGCGTAACGTTTATTAATGGAGTCTTGGGTACTTTGCTTAACACTAATGCTATTAAGGGCATTTTTATTAGCAAGCTTTAAATACTGTGCCCGCTCACCGCGATTAGCAACTTTTAAACTCACTTTACGTTCAGAGATAGCCGTAAGCGCTTCACTTAATGGCTCACTTTCTTCAATACTGAACGGTAAGATAATTTCTTTGGCAATACGCCCCGTTGCACCGGGTGCTAAATAATATTGACCTAAAAACGAGGTTAGAATTTCTTCTTCACCGGAGTCTTTTGGTACTTTAGGGAAATAAGTTTTACTGCCTAGCACTTTGTGGTCGCGGATCATTAATAAGTGAACCGCATTTAAACCATTTAAATGCGCAAAACCCACTACATCCATTTCGGCATGATTACCTGAAATAGATTGTTGCTCCTGCATTTTTCGAAGCAACATGATTTGGTCACGGACTTGGCCGCAAGCTCAAATTTAAGTTCTTTACTTGCTTGCTCCATCTTTGTGACTAAATCGGCGATAACTTCATGAGATTTACCCAGCAAAAACTTACGGACAAAATCAACTTCTTGTTGGTACTCTTCATCGGAGATTTTATTTACACACGGTGCTGAGCAGCGCTTTAACTGATATTGTAAACAGGGACGGCTTCTCGCTCGATAATAGGCATCTTCACATTGGCGAACCGGAAAAATTTTTTGCATTAAACGCAAACTTTCAGAAACCGCTCCCGCACTTGGGAATGGACCAAAATATTCGCCTTTAATTTTTCGGCTACCACGATGAAAAGCAAGTCGCGGGTGCTTATGATCAGTTAACAGAATATATGGATATGACTTATCATCTCGCAGCAAAATATTATAACGAGGCTGATATTTTTTAATTAGATTGTTTTCGAGTAATAAGGCTTCGGTTTCGGTGTTAGTCAGGGTGACTTCAATACCGCAAATATTACTGACTAAGACACGCGTTTTACTATCAGTTACATTGCTACGGAAGTAACTACTGACACGCTTTTTTAGATTTTTTGCCTTACCGACATAGATAACTTGCCCTTCACTATCAAGCATTCGGTAGACACCGGGCTCACTTGATAGTGTTTTTAAAAAACGGGCTGGTTCGAAATCAGACATTGAGCAAATTAATGCGAGCTATCAATGTCGATCATTTTATGACGAATTGCTAAATGGGTAAGTTCAACATCCCCCCCTACATTTAGCTTTTCAAACATGCGATAGCGATAGCTATTCACCGTTTTTGAACTGAGGTTCAAACGCTCTGCGATGTCTTGCGCTTTCTCACCTTTAGTGATCATCAGCATGATTTGCAGCTCACGCTCGGACAAACTCTGGAAAGGGTTTTCATCTGTTCGCCCACTTACCTGGGCAAGCGCAATTTGCTGCGCAATTTCAGGCGCAATATAACGTTGTCCTGCATTCACTGCACGAATGGCATTAACCATTTCGTCAGAACCGGCACCTTTAGTTAGATAACCGTGTGCACCGATTTGCATTACTTTACTTGGGAATGGGTCTTCACAATGCACAGTAAGCACAATAATTTTTACATCTGGGCAATAACGACAGATTTTCTTTGTCGCTTCTAAACCGCCAATACCTGGCATATTCATGTCCATCAACACGATATCTGGTGAATGTTGACGGCAAAATTGCACCGCTTCTTCACCGGTTTTAGCTTCACCCACCACTTTAAAACCGCGAACATCATCAAGTATACGTCTGATCCCTGTCCGTACAAGTTCATGGTCATCAACTAAAAGTACATTAATCAATGGAACACCCTCAAATAACCAAATAGCTGCTTTCGCACAATTTAATGTGCCACATTAGCACAGAAAAAGTGAAACGATAAATCAAAATATCGTTTCACTAATTAAATTTAAGCTGATGCTTTCTCGCTGAAACAATCAACCCATAGGGCAATGATACCATCACCTGTTACATTACAGGCAGTACCAAAGCTATCTTGTGCTAAATAAAGTGCAATCATTAATGCAACTGCACCTTCATTAAAACCAAGCATACTTGTTAAAAGACCCAATGCCGACATAACTGCCCCACCTGGTGCGCCAGGAGCAGCAATCATTACAACGCCTAGCATCATAATAAATGGCAACATACCAAATAACGATGGTACATCCATATTCGGTGATAAGAACATTACAGCCATTGCACATGTCACAATCGTAATTGTTGAGCCCGATAAATGGATAGTTGCACATAAAGGTACTGTAAAGTTAGCCACATCTTCTTTTACGTTATTTGCTTTGCTTGAGCGAAGTGAAACTGGAATTGTTGCTGCACTCGACATTGTACCTAAAGCAGTAAAATAAGCGGGTAGCATATTTTTTACAAGCTCTAAAGGATTACGCTTTAGTAAAAAACGCCTGTAGATACATATAAAACAGTAAGCCATAGCCAATGCATAATTAATGCAGCTAGCAAAACAATACCAAATGTTTGCAGCGTATCAACCACGGTGCCAGCAACTGTCATTTCCGCGAAAACACCTGCAATGTAGAAAGGTAACGCAGGAATAATTACTTTTGCTAACAAGCCATCAATCACATCACGGCCCTGATCAGATACTTTCTTTAACGTATCAAGCTGTAACTGGCTCATACCAATACCAAAAATAAATGCCGCAGCAAGTGCTGTCATTACACTCATAAGAGGTGGGATTTCTAAATCAATAAAGCTGCCCACTTCGGTAGCAACTTCTGCTTCAAACGTTAAACCGCCATCAAACAATGGGATCATAGCGCTGACAAGTAAAAAAGCTAAGGTTCCAGCAATAACGGTTGAACCATATGCAAAGCCAACTGTTTTTCCTAACAAGTGGCCTGACCCTTTTGGTAAACCAGCAATACCTGATGCGATAAAAAATAAAATAATTAACGGGATGGTAAAGGTGATCAACTGACCTATTATTTCTTTTACTGTGTAAAGGAGTTCAACACCTGTTAGTGGCACATATAAGCCCACTAAAATACCGGCAACAATACCAGCAATTAATTTTAGAATTAAATTCATAACAATCACTTCAATTTTTAGGTGGTAATCTTTTACCACGTTTTAGTTTACTTTTGTTATAAAACAGCCAAATTAACGTTTAACTGCGCAAATTACCACCACAGCTTGTTAGAATCTAATTTGAACGTAAATATATGCGCCCTGTCGCGTTGCATTTGTTAACAAAGTTGCAAATTAATAACATGCTCGCAGTTTTGAATACCATATAGTGCTTATGTATAAATCAATGTTAAGTGCCGCTCTATTAAGCGTGCCTTTTACCAGCTTGGCCACCAGCCAACCTGTCACCCTTCCTTTTATTGCAGAGCAGGCAACAATCGACGGCCAGCTTAATGAACCAAGTTGGCAACGTGCAAAAAAAATTACCATAGGCAACGTTACTTGGCCTTACGAAAACAGTAAAAGCCCCGTCACCACCTACGCTTATGTTTATGAGGATGGCGAAACACTCTATGTAGGCTTTGAAGCGAGAGATCCGATCCCTGAACTTATTCGCGCCTTTTATCGTGATCGTGATGCTGCCTGGGATGATGACTTAGTTGGCCTAAAAATAGATTCATACAATAACTCTCAATTAGCCTATCAATTTTTTATTAATCCTCTTGGCGTACAGCAAGACTCAATAGAAAATGAACTAACCAAGCAAGAAAGCTCATCATGGGATGGTATTTGGGATAGCGTCGGTGTTATTCATGATAAAGGCTATACCGTTGAAGTGGCCATTCCATTACGCGTATTGAATTTTGACGACAGCGTAGCGACTAAAACGATGGCAATGGAGTTTTTACGCTTTTTACCGCGCAGTGAACGGTTACGTATCTCAAATATGCAGATTGACCACGGGAACAATTGTTGGATTTGCCAAATGCCAAGTTACCAAGGCTTTGAACAAGCAAAGCAAGGCAATAACGTAGCGATTATTCCATCTTTGGTGCTTGGCAAAAATGAGACCCGTGATATTGATGGCTCTCAAGTAGCTGATTGGGAGTCAGAGAACAATACTGAAGCCAGCCTAGATGTTAAATGGGGGATCACCCCAGATATCACCTTAAATGCGACGATTAATCCTGACTTTTCTCAGGTTGAAGCAGATGTTGCACAATTGAGTGTGAACAATAATTTCAGTTTGTTCTTCCCTGAAAAGCGCGCGTTCTTTTTAGATAACGCTGACTACTTTGCCTCAACACTTAACCTTATTCATACCCGTAATATTGCCCAGCCAGATTACGGCACGAAAATCACCGGCAGCAAAAATGGCCATACATTTGCCGGTTTCATTGCCAATGACACACAAACAAATGTGTTGATCCCGGGCAATTTAGGTTCATCGCTTGTCGCCCTCGACGAAAAAGGTGAAAACGGTGCCCTGCGTTATCGATACGATTTTGAATCAGGATTATCACTTGGCTCAACGGCAACACACAGACAAAGTGATGACTACAAGAACACGGTTTACAGTATTGATAGTAAATACAAACCAACAGTCAACGATGTTTTTTTAGTGCAAGTATTAAAGTCACAAACGCAATACAGCCAAGACTTCATAGATGAGTTATGTGATGGAGATAACTGCTCACAGCCAGAGCAAGTAAGCTGTGAATTAAATAGTGACTGCGACTACAACGAAGGCGTACTGCGTGTTTTGAGTAAAGAACAGCAATCAGGCACTGGTTACTACGTAAAGTATCAACATGACGAGAAATATTGGCGCGCATTTGCCGATTATAATTATCGCGATGCCGATTTGAGAGCAGACTTAGGTTTTATCTCACAAGTTGATTTTAAGAAGTTTACGACTGGGGGTGAATACCGTTGGTATGGTGATAAAGGTAATTGGTGGAATCGCGCAAACCTTTATGCCGATTGGGATATTACTCACAACGAAAATAATGAACTTCTCGAAAAAGAAGCACAAACCAGCTTTTCAGTCAGCGTCCGTTACAAAGCTTTTTTGAGGTCTCTGTTGAGCATCGTAATCGCACTGGCCTTCGCCACGACAAATCACGTTTAGATATCGACGGCAACACCGACTTGTTTAGCGAAAATGGCGTTGGCTTGTACAGTGACTTTAAACCCAGCGCTGGGGTATTTGCTTCTTTATATATGTACACAGGTAATGCCGTTGATTTAGCTAATAACCGCGTTGGTGATAAGTTCCATATACGCCCTGTGCTGAATATGAACCTTGGTAAGCATTTTGAAGTGCGTTTACGTCATACTTATGAGCAACTTGAAGCCGATGGCAGTGAAGTATTTACCGCCAATTTAAGTGATGTGCGTTTAACTTACCAATTCAACGTGAATAGCTTTTTACGCCTTGCAGTCATTTATACCGATTTAGAACGCAATCAGGCTAATTACATAGATGATGTTGATAGCCAATATAAAAAGTTAGCCACTCAGCTACTGTATTCTTACAAGCTGAACCCGCAAACTGTATTCTTTGCTGGTTACTCTGATAATGGCTATCAAGATGATGAGCTGTCATCAATGACTAAAGAGCAGCGTACGTTATTTGCCAAGTTTAGCTACGCTTGGTTGCTTTAAGACCTTATCAGCGCACCTTTTGGTGCGCGCCCTTCTTTTCCCACCTTATTACTAAATGCTATAAGCCTATTCGCTATATGTTATAGCCAAACTTTACTTTCGTTTTTTATTCACCACAGTAAAGTGTGACTATTACAGATCAATAGCCTAAGCTCATTGATCACGATTGAATAAATTGCTTCCAAGGGAACAGTATGTCTAACATTTTTGAAGATAATTCATTAACGATTGGTAATACACCAATTGTAAAGCTTAACCGCGTAACATCAGGTAATGTTTTTGCTAAAGTAGAATCACGTAACCCAAGCTTCAGTGTTAAATGCCGTATTGGTGCTTCAATGATCTGGGAAGCAGAAAAGTCAGGTGTCTTAACTAAAGACAAAGAGCTAATCGAGCCTACATCTGGTAACACAGGTATTGCGCTTGCATTCGTTGCTGCATCACGTGGTTATAAATTAACACTGACTATGCCTAATACAATGAGCCTTGAGCGTCGTAAATTATTAAAAGCGTTAGGTGCTAACCTAGTTTTAACTGATGGCGCTAAAGGCATGAATGGCGCAATTCAAAAAGCAAAAGAAATTCAAGCAAGTGAGCCTGAAAAGTACATTCTTTTACAACAGTTCGAAAACCCAGCTAACCCAAAAATTCACTTTGAAACAACAGGTCCTGAAATCTTTGAAGCAATGGACGGAAAAATCGACATTTTCGTAGCAGGTGTTGGTACTGGTGGTACTATTACAGGTGTTAGCCGTTACCTTAAACTAGAGAAAGGCTTAAATGTACAATCGGTTGCTGTTGAACCAACTAACTCGCCAGTTATTAGCCAAACTTTAGCTGGTGAAGAAATTAAACCGGATATCATAAAATCCAAGGTATCGGTGCAGGCTTTATCCCAGGCAACCTTGATTTAGAAGTTGTAGATGCTGCAGAGCAAGTATCAAATGAAGATGCCATTGCCATGGCTCATGAACTGATGAAAAACGAAGGCATTTTAGTGGGTATTTCTTCAGGTGCCGCAGTAGTTGCTGCAAAGCGCCTTGCTGAAAAACCTGAAAACGCAGACAAAAACATTGTGGTAATTTTACCAAGTGCAACTGAGCGTTACTTATCAAGCCCATTATTTGCTGAAGAGTTCAGCGATAAAGAGCTTGTTCAGTAATCACCAAGAATCTCTTAGTTTTTAAAAAGGATGCAAACATGCATCCTTTTTTATTATCCAAAATAAATAAAACTATTAATTTTACCGAGTTAACTTTACATCATGCTCATTTAGTCACACACTTTATTTTAAGTTCACTCGAAAAACTACAACAATGAAAAATATACTTTTAATTTTTATCCTTTTAAGTAGCAGCATTCTTTCCGGTTGCGGCTCTGAAGATGCACCAAAAGGTGAAAAAAACACCCCTGGTAACGTAGCGACCCTCTATTTTGATGCTTTGTATAACCAAAACGATTTAAATAAAGCGATGGAATACGCCACGCCGAAAATGGCGCGAATTATGAAATCTTATGGTACCGCTGGGCAGTTCGCTCGCAACTTAGTCAATATGCAATACGATGAAGTGGTGATTGAAGTCGATATGACTAACATGAGCTTGCGCGAACAGTATGGCGATAAAGCCAACATCAATTTGATTTTTACGGGTTATTTTAATGGTAAGAAAATTGATGATATGCGCAGTGTGAAAATGATGCGTAAAAAAGGCAATTGGTACATAGAAAAAATAAATGCCGATCCGTTTGCGCGATAATTGATTACTAAAACTAAAAAGGGCCTGATGGCCCTTTTTTGTTTTAGAGTATTACTGCGAACTGATATTCGTATTACTCTTCGTCAAACTCTTGATGTTGACGCTGTGCAGGACGCGCTAAGATTTCGACATAAAACGATGTAAGCTCTTTTGCTTCAATATCGCTAATACATTTATTAATCTCTGCCACGTGAACGACATTGGCCTCATCCGCTGATTCACCAAACTTACAGTCAAACGCCCAATAGTCGGCACCTGCTGGGAGTGTTTTATTACGCTCACGTTTCAAGTATTTTTTTACTTCGTGCTTGGCTGCATCAACCATACGAGGGTATTTAATTTTCTCGTGGTTTAGCGTGAATGTTTTCTTCATTATAGTCCTAGTAACTTGGTTCAATGACAATGGCATTAAGCCATAGACTGCTATTATAACAAGCGCATCTTAATTTAGCTGTACTTTTTATTAAGTTTATTCATAGTCTATGACAATTCGATTAAGCCTCGAATGCTAAGCTGTCGCCAAATGCAGAGGTTGATGTATCGCCTCATTAGTAAGACTATCATAAAATGCGGCAGCGTCGATTTGTGGGCGCTCAACGGGTTTGTTTTTTTCATAAAAGCGTTTTCTAACTGCTGGCTCACAGTTATCAATCACTTCTAGCGGCACATGTTGCTTATCATCACGAACATTCAAAGGCTCTGGATTTAAGCAATGACGTAATTTTATATCTGATAAACCACCTTGCAATAGTCTAAATGCATTTTCTTGCCCAATTAGCATATCAAACTGTTCGGGAGCTAATGGTTGTGTAGGACCAGCACCTAATTCAGTACGCAGAGCAGACTCAGATACTTCAGGATTGCTTAATTCAGTTTTTGGTAGGTGGAACTGGCTAAAATCGAGCGCATCATGAGAAAGCATTGCGAGTAATAAAGCAAACTCTCCAGAGCGGTGCTCGTGAACACTTTTATTTAGACGATTATCGAGTTGACTCTCTGTGAGCAACAAACCATCAATTTGCATAGTCTTTAGCCAAATAGTTTCTTGATTAACCAGTTATCGGCATTTATGCATTTTTCTTTAGTTTTTTTCTTTACTTAAATAATCAGTTTGCTATTATCAGCGCCGTTGCATTGGAGGGGTTCCCGAGCGGCCAAAGGGATCAGACTGTAAATCTGACGGCTCAGCCTTCGCTGGTTCGAATCCAGCTCCCTCCACCACTTTTCTTCTCAGTGAAGTGGGGCCAAATGCAATAGTAAAAATTTGTGTGGAGGGGTTCCCGAGCGGCCAAAGGGATCAGACTGTAAATCTGACGGCTCAGCCTTCGCTGGTTCGAATCCAGCTCCCTCCACCACTCTTACTCTTTCTAGCTTTACTCTTTCTAGCTTTACTCTTTCTAGCTTTACTCTTTCTAGCTTTACTCTTTCTAGCTTTACTCTTTCTAGCTTTACTCTTTCTAGCTTTACTCTTTCTAGCTTTACTCTTTCTAGCTTTACTCTTTCTAGCTTTACTCTTTCTAGCTTTACTCTTTCTAGCTTTACTCTTTCTAGCTTTACTCTTTCTAGCTTTACTCTTTCTAGCTTTACTCTCGCTAACTTAATCTACCAACTCAAACTGCTCCCATTCGCTTTTAACCATTGCTCTGCTTTTTTATAGTCTGGATAAAACTGGCTCACACGTTGCCAAAACTTAGCGCTATGATTCATATGTAAAAGATGCGCAAGCTCATGGACAACTACATAATCAATCACCCAGGTTGGCGCACTTGCTAAATGTAAATTAAAAGTCAGCTCACGGCGTTTGTTACAACTGCCCCAGCGACGTTTATAATGTTGAATTTTAAGCTTTGTAGGCAACGTCTCAGACATTTGCAAGCAGTAATCATGCACTCGCATTTCGATATAGCTCTCAAGCTTTTCATGCATAAACTGCTCAAGCAAAGCGAGGTAGTTAGCCTCTTGATGTTTGACACGTGATGATATTAGTAAGGTAAGCTGAGGCCGCGCATCTTGTTGCCAAGTGTTTTTGGACCTTGCCGAATACTATTGGGACGTTTTGCCCAAACAACTTAATAGTGGCGTTTACTAATGGCAATTGGCGACGCTCAGCTTGCATAGATTGCTTTGCTATTTGTTCAGCGACCCAATCTTGCTTAGTGTTTAGCCAGGCATCTATTTCAGTTTGTGGAACATAAAAAGGCGCATACACAGTAAGTTTCTGCTCAGCAACTTTAATTGCCACGGTTGTTCTGCGTTTACTGCGCTTTAGGGTGTAATCCAACAAAAGTAAGCCAATTCAATTAATAAAAAAATGAGAGATTCCATTTTACCCTGCTAAATAGCTGCTAATCTATAAAGATGACTCACAAATAAGTTTTCATCCTTATGCCTGACAAACCATGTTGTAGTTATACCTCACCAACAGGTAACAAGTGCCAAGAAACAGATATGGGCTCTGGATTTTGCTTTTGGCATGATAGTAAATTTGATAAATCAGGGCTAAATCTAACCCAAAAATTAGAACGCTATGCCAAAAAAGGAGGCTTACTAGAAGGGTTACAATTAAAGCGAGCAAATCTTTCTGGGCTTAACTTAATCAAACAGGATGATGAAGAGGGCTATAACCTTTCTTACTGCAACTTCTATCGAGCAAATTTAACGGGCGCTCATTTATTTAATAATAAGATTGCTAATGCCTCACTAATGAAAGCTAACCTTCACAGTGCTAGTTTGCATTACTGTGACTTAAGAAATACCAACTTGTTAGGTATCAAACTCAACGACAGCAGAATTGATAATATCGAGCTAGGCGACCAATTACTGCAAGAAACGGCGGCCATTAAAGCCCGCAAGAATAAGCACAACTCAGAAGCACGAGACTTATTCGAACAATCTGAAGAAATATACCGTAATTTAAGAAAAGCTTCTGAAAATCAAGGACTATTTGAGCTTGCTGGTAACTTTACTTATAAAGAATTGCGCATGCGTCATGCACAATACCCTAAAGGTTCAAGTAAACAAATAACTTCAAGCTTTATCGATATGTTATGCGGCTATGGCGAAAAGCCTGAGAATGTCATTCGTTTTAGTTTGTCGCTTATTATTTGTTGTGCACTCTGTTATTTTTTATTTGGGGTGAATTATCAAGATACGCTAATAAGATTAGATTTTTCTAACTCTATTGAAGACAATTTATTTGCATTTCTAAATAGCATTTATTTTAGTGTTGTTACCTTTACGACTCTAGGTTACGGTGACATAACACCTATTGGTTTCTCTCGATTTATTGCAGCAGTTGAAGCATTTTGTGGGAGCTTTTCACTGGCTTTATTCGTTGTCGTATTCGTCAAACGCATGACGCGTTAACAGTATCTAGTGATAAAAAGTTATGGATAAAAAATATGAATTTAAAACTAAGCATTTATAGCTAATATAAAATAATTAAATTCATTAATTTCACATCTTTTACTCTTAATAAATTTTAAATTGTATTAGACTGAAAGCACATGCAGCCTTTAACTTATTCTATGCTAGCAGAATTTTTTCTTACTGATCAAAGTTCAGATTTATTAATAAACGGTACCTACGACCCGACTCTAGTCCTTTTGTCGATTACCACGGCCGTCTTTGCCGCTTATTTTTCTTTACACCTTATTGATCTTGCAAATAAAACTAACTTTAATTCTTACCGTCAACTCGCCAATGGTACTGGCGCACTGGTTTTATCTGGTGGTATTTGGAGTATGCACTTCATTGGCATGCTGGCATTTTCACTATGCACAACAATTAACTACGATCCGACTTTAACATTCTTTTCGTTTGTACCGGCATTTTTCGCGTGTTTAACAGCATTTTCTTTTCTTCGGCGCAAGGGTAATACCCAGATCCCAAAAACGTTAAAGCTTCTAGTCAGTTCTGTATTATTAGGTGCAGGTATTGGCACCATGCATTATACAGGCATGGGTGCGATGCAAATGAGTCCATTGTTACGTTATGACCCTTGGTGGTTCGCTGCATCTATTGTTGTCGCTGTTGGCCTGTCATTCATAGGCTTATACACTCGCTTTCATTTGAGTGACCATTTTAAGCGTTTATCTAACTTTCAAAGTAGAATAATTTGCAGCATTATTCTCGGTTTTGCCGTTGCCGGTATGCATTACATGGGAATGGCTGCGACTCGCTTTGTTGCGACTTCGCCCCTCTTATCCGATAACGTTGATACATCACATATTGAACTTATTGCTATTTGCGTCGCGTTTGCCACCGTTTTATTAACTGCACTCGTAGGCATTATCAATGGAATGGTTCGCTATCGTATGCTGTTGGTGGAGAAATCTGCCGAAGAATCTCGTTTAGATGCTATTTTAAGTACAGCTATTGATGGCATTGTGACTATTAACATTAAAGGAAAAATTTTAAGCTTTAATAAATCTGCAGAAGCTATTTTTGGCTGGCAGCAACAGGAAGTTCTCGGACAAAACGTTAAAATTCTAATGAACGACGAAATTGCTGCACATCATGATGATTACTTATTAAATAGTGGCAATCATGAGCTTAAAAAAGTAATTGGCATCAACAGAGATGTTTGCGCAAAACATAAAGATGGCCATTTATTTCCTATTCGTCTTGGCCTTGGAGAAGTGAAACAACCAGGTGAAGAGACTCTATTTGTAGGGTTTATTACTGATTTAACTCAGCAACGCGCCCTGCAACAGAGTCTAGAAGAAAAAGAACTACAATATCGTACCTTGATGAATAATACACCTGGTGCTGTATTTCGTTGTTTACTTGATAAAAACTGGACGATGCTGTTTATTAGCCCACGAGTCTTTGAATTAACCGGTTACACAGCACAGGAGTTCACATCAAACGAAGTAGCATTTGCAGATATCATAAATTCCAAGGATGAGCAGCACATAGCAGATGCCCTAGACGACGCCATCTCAAATTCTAACCAATACGCTGTTGAATATAGAATTAAACACCGTAATGGCCAAACAGTTTGGGTACTAGATCAAGGCACAGTTAACCATAATCCAGATACCAACGACAAATGGATAGATGGCGTGCTAGTCGACATAACCTCACGTCATGAATATGAGGAGTCGTTAAAGACAGCCAAGCAAGAAGCTGAAGCCGCTGCACAAGCCAAACAAGCATTTATGGCGAATATGAGTCATGAAATCCGCACACCAATGAACGCTATAATTGGCTTTAGTGATATTTTGATGGATAGCCCGCTTAGCAAAGAACAACAAAAGCATATAATTACTGTGAATAGTTCGGCCAGGTCATTATTGCATTTATTAAATGATGTACTCGACTCCGCAAAGCTAGAAAAAGGTAAATTAGATATCACGCTTGAACACTTTAATTTGCAGGCTCTACTAGATAATATCGTTTCAACCTTTTGGCTTGAAGCGAAACGAAAAAACTTACTTCTCGATTTAAAAATAGCCGAAAATGTTGCGCCAATATACATTGGAGATGATTCGCGTATTCGCCAAGTATTAAACAACCTAATTGGTAATGCGATTAAATTTACTGAAACAGGCTCTGTGACAATTAGTATCAGTAAAACGCAAAACAACCAGTTGTTTTTTGAAGTGCAAGATACAGGCATTGGTATCGCAAAACATAGACTAAAAGCAATTTTCCAGCCATTTGAGCAAGCTGATGGAACTATGACTCGCCGTTTTGGTGGCACAGGGTTAGGAACAACGATTAGTAAGCAACTGGTAGAGTTAATGGGTGGCAGCATTAGTGCTGTGAGCACAGAAAACAAAGGAAGTTGTTTCTTTTTCTCTTTACCTCTAAAAGAAGGTGATATTAATAAAGTTGATAAATTAAGTAATAATATCTTAAACCTGCCGCCTCTGAGAGTTCTAGTTGTTGACGATATAGAACAAAACCTCGAGTTACTGAATATTTTACTTTCTCAAGCTGGTCATGTTGTTACAAAAGCGAAGAATGGCTTAGAGGCTATCAGCGCCTTCGAAAAAAATAGCTTTGATGTAATTTTAATGGATATACACATGCCAGAGTGCGACGGGATTACAGCGTGTAAAGTGATTCGAGAAAAAGAGCAGCAACAACAACTTAAAAAAACCCCTATCATTGCCCTAACTGCCAGTGTTTTACAGCAAGACAAATTAACCGCAAAACAAGCCGGTATGAATGGCTTCGCTAATAAGCCCGTTGATATTCAGCAAGTTAACCATGAAATAGCAAAGGTTTTAGGGTTAGAAGTTAATACAATATCTCAACAACAGCCAGATAAATCTAAGCAGCATATCAACTATGCAAAAGGCCTGAAAATGTGGGGAAGTAGCGAAAAACTAAACTCAGAAATAGCAGCGTTTTTATCTGATCATTATGCCAATATGATTCGTTTAAAAGAGCTTAATACTGATAGTTCTGAGGTGAAAACAATTTTGCACACTTTAAAAGGCGTTGCCGGGAATTTAGCGCTAGGAAAACTGCTACATTTACTTTCTCAAGCAGAGAATGAACTAAGAGGGACTCGTTTTATTTCACTCATCCATGCATGTGAAGATGAATGGCATTTTTTACGCTCAAAAATAGCCGAAACAAAAACTCAAGAGGAACAAACATCAGTTACTATGATGCCTACGAGTGAGCTAAATAAAGCCTTAGACACACTGCTAGAGCACGCAAAACATGCCGAAATTGACGATGACTTTTTGGCTCAAGTGGCGTCGAACACCCAGCCTGCTTTTAAATCGCAAATAAATGAAATTTGTGAACATTTTGACAATTTTGATTTTAATGCTGCACAGGAAGCGATTGAAAAATTGCAACGTGAAATAACTGCAAGTGAGGAGAAATCATGAGCGAACTTATTGAGCGCGAAAGAATTCTTATCGTAGATGATGAACCCGCTAACCTTAAAGTAATGCGTGAAGTATTAGGCAATGACTACCGCTTATCATTTGCGAAATCAGGTGAACTTGCATTGCAACTTATTAAGAATGAGCCGCCAAGATTAATTCTATTAGATGTGATGATGCCAGATATGAATGGCTTTGAAGTCTGTGAAATACTGAAATCTACACCAGAAACCGCTCATATTCCGATTATTTTTGTGACGGCTTTATCACATGAACAAGATGAATCAGAAGGCTTTGCGCTAGGTGCGGTAGACTACATTACAAAACCCATCAGCCCTGCAATTGTCCGAGCACGTGTTAAAACTCATTTATCATTAGTGCAAGCACAGCAATTACAGCTCGCTCATATTGATTTGATAAACCGTTTAGGACGTGCAGCAGAATACAAAGACACAGATACTGGTGAACACATTGCGCGTATGAGCCGTTACAGTAAAGTACTTGCACTTGCCTACGGAATGACTGAATTTCAAGCTGAGCAACTAAGACAAGCAGCACCGATGCATGATGTTGGTAAAATCGGTATTCCTGACGCCGTGCTTCTGAAGCCTGGGCGCTTGGATGAAAATGAATTCGAGCATATGAAGCAACATGCAACAATCGGGGCGAAGATTTTAGAAAACTCTAGTTCGCCTTTATTACAGCTAGCACACAAGCTGGCACTTGAGCACCATGAAAAATGGGATGGAAGCGGCTACCCTTATGGACTAAAAGGTGAAGAGATTAGTATTGAAGGCCGGATAGTGAGTATTGCCGACGTGTTCGACGCACTAACCTCAACAAGGCCATATAAAAAAGCATGGTCTGTTGACCAAGCTGTCGAACTTCTCAAATCTGAATCTGGTAAGCACTTTGATCCGCAGTTAGTCGACTTATTTATAGGTCAGCTGGATGCAATTATAGAAATAAAAAATACATTCACTCGATAAATAGAGCCTCCTATCTGGAGGCTCTTTTATTACTAAGGTAAAGACTTAAGATCTATTTTAGGAATGTCTGTAGGGCTTCTTTCAAACTCGCTGCCATAAGCAGTGGGAGCGGAAAAAAAGCCTGTATTTTTTAGGTAAAACCCTTTCTCTGTCGTACCGCCTTGATAGTCAAAACGCGCATTTTTTTTGGCTGTGGCATCGTAAGTAAATTTAGCTTGGGTCACTTCTTGCCATTCCCCTCGCTCAGGTTTAGCCCATTGGTTTGTATAAATTGCACGACGTTCAAATTGCCCTGCCCCAGGTATGAAGTTCTCTAAAAATGAATAGGTGCCTTGATGATATATACTCGTCTTTGGGCGCCTGAAACTTGCAATTAACTGCCATTTTTCAACCATAGGATCATAAAAGTATGCCGTAAAATCAGTACTTTCAGTTCCTTCAACTGGCCTAATGTGAGTTAGAAAACCATATCGCGTGTCAGCTTTCCAATCGTATCGCATATAGCTTTGTCCGCCAGAGCCTTCATTGCCAAATTTACCTACATGCACATTTTTACCATGCTTTAAGGTCTGTATTCGGTACTCAGGTGGAATTAATGAAGGATCATCTGTTGAAAATGGACTCCAAATAGAAAATAACACTCTGCGCTCACTATCAGAGTTTACTTGTATACCAAAATAGCCCCCATCAAAACCATTCGCCATGTAATACGAGCCTATTGCATCGGCTCCTTTTGGCACTTCTATTTCACTATAAAACCACGGGTAATTCATCGTTTGAGAAGGCAACGAGTATTGCAAGTGAACCGAAGGACCTCGACGTCCCCAGTAAAAGTCATCTTTAACATAACTAACTTTACCTAAAGCCACTTCACCACCGATTTTAATCTCACTTATGGCTGGTAAAAGCGTTTCTGCTTGCTCTAATCCCGTGATGGTCAACTTTTGATAACCTAATTCATCAAGGTTAAATGTACCAACAGGTACGCTCATTGGTTGATTATTTTTTACTGTTACAATTTTGCTTTGCCCTGCTATCGAAACTTCAATTGTTGCAGGTTTGTCTTTCACAAAGGTTTGCAAAGAAACGGCTAACTCTCCTGTTTTAGATGTGTAAAAATAAGTGCTTAAACTGCCTTGTTCCGCAAACCAATGGGTCACACCACTCTTGTCTATCAGCTTATCTGACAGCTCAATATTATTATCAATCCAACTGTTTCCTGCCACTGGAATACTGAGCGTTGTTTCTATCTTTTTATCTTCTAACTGTAACTGCTGATTTCCACATGCGACCAAGGAGGTCAAAAAAAGCGATAAAACAGCCGTTTTTATTCTGTGATTGTTCATTTTCTTTCCCACAAAAAAGCACTATCCGTAATAACGAATAGTGCTCCTTAAAACAGTTTATGGATTTATACGAACAGAGAACTCTGCCGCAGATGCCCAAGCACCACCACCTTGCTCCTCAAGAGCAACAAATTTAACGTAACGCCCATTTGTCGCTGGAAGAATGGCTGATTTTACATCACCATTTGAAGCCCATTCACCTTGTGCAATAGGCTCACCAAATTCAGTTGCTGTTTCACTTACGTACACTTCATATTTAACTACAGTACCATTACCGCCACCTGGGCGAGGCGTGTAGTCAAATTGAGCAACCTCATAAGACTGCCCTAAATCAATAACAACGTCGTGTGGGTAAGTAACTGAACTGTCACTCCATGAGGTGTGCCAGTGCGTGTCAATATCACCATCGAATGCAAGCTCAAGTTCATTTCCAACCTCAGCAGCAGAACTTGATGTTGCAGAAACTGTGCTCATATCAATTGCTTGAGTTAAATTAACTCCCACATTTAATTCTCTTGCTGCCGCCCAAGGGTTACCACCGCGTTCTGCGAGTGCAACAAACTTAACAAAACGACCTGTTACATCATTAAACGTAACCGTTTTAACATCGCCATTATCAGCAAAGCTGCCACTTGATACAGGTTCGTCAGCAAAAGCCTGCTCATCTTCGCTTACATATAACTCATACTGCACAACTGTACCATTACCGCCACCATCTCGTGGCGCATAATCAAAGCGATTGACAGCATAATTCTCACCTAAGTCAATGACCACCTCATGTGGATAAACAACGGATGTATCATCCCAATTGGTATGCCAATGCGTGTCATCTTGGCCATCAAAAGCAAGCGCTAACTCATTGCCTGGTTGTGCAGGAGATGTTGATGAGTAGCTAAATGTCGTATTATCTAAAAGCGTACTATTTACTTCGACCGCTTCAGTAGCAGGCTCTTCAACAGGTTCATCTTCATCACCTGTGCCTGAGCCATCAATAGGTTCATATACGTTGCCATCATCAATGCCTACTCGCAGTTCAGCAGCTGAAGCCCATGCACCACCACCACGCTCTTCTAAAGCGATAAATTTAACAAATCGACCTGTTACTGGGCCAAAAACTTCTAGCTTCAAGTTAGTGTTATCAGCCCAGTTACCTGAATGAACCTTTTCACCATAATCAACTGACGACTCTGAAACATAAATTTCAAAGCTAACAATCGTTCCGTTGCGTCCGCCGTCTTGGCGTGGCGTGTATTCAAAGCGATTTACATCAACTGTTTCGCCTAAATCGATAACAACTTCATGAGGATACTCTTGCATATCATCACCCCAAGAGGTGTGCCACATGGTTGAATCATCGCCATCAAAGGCATATTTTAAGTCATTACCCGGTTGTGCAGGTGTGTTGCCCGTGACTACAAAATTAGCACTATTTAGCATACCATTTTCTTCGCCATCATGTGTAGCAGTTAAACTCAAACCCTCAACATCAGAGCGTGCAACAACAAGGATTGTATAAGGCGTCTCTTTACGTACATTTACAGCAACGATGCAAGTTTCATTGCTCGTGCCACCATAGCCGATACATTCTGCATTATCAGGGTTAGCAGCTTCTTTTGCAGTGACATAAATATCTGCATCACCAGCATTACCACTTAGTTCTACGGTTAGTTTATTTGCAGAATCTATAGCCATGACCTCATACAGACGCGTTTCTCCTTTACTCATTGCGTCAATTGTCATAGCTTCACCACTAATTAAAGGCTCTGATTCAGTATCAAAAAGTACTGTATCATCATTATTTGTAAGTCCAGACGCTACAGTGCCTGTATAACTAGTAACTTTGCCAAGAATGTTTTCAAGTTGTAACTCAACCACAGCATCTGTCGCAATCGCGCTGAAACTTGCTTCACGCGCTGATAAATCTTGCCCGCTACTAACTACCTCACCATTGACGATAACCGTGTATTTGTACATAGGCGTAGATGTTGCCGGAATTGACCAACTAATACTTTGAGTATCAATAGAGTCAATCGTTGCTGCCAAAGGGCTATTTTGCGGTGAGAAAGAAGAATAAGGACGAGATAAAACATCTGCTGCTTCAATTTCATCAGGAGAAATACTGCCGCCAGAGCTCATACGATAGTATTCACTCGTTGATGTCGCATCATAGCTTTCATTGTATGCTGCAGTTGCTTCCTCTTGAATGACATTAAAATCTGCTTTAGTAAACCCTGCCCAAGAACCATCCAACTGACGTTTATGACCAGCGGTAAATAATGCAGTGCGGGTTTGATCGCCCGTCCCCAGCCAATCCTCTACAAACGAGCCTGTATTGCTATTAAAGTAGACATTTTCAACTGGGTAATCCATGGTGACTATATGTGTCCAAATACCCGTTTCTTTATCCATTGACCAATAGCCAAATTGCATATGGCCATCTTTTTGCCAAACTTTAGCCACCAGCGTATACCAATGATCAGGCTGCCATCCAAGTTCAAAATTCCATGATTTTAACCCTGTACCTTCGCCACCAAAGTTTTCTACTTTAGTACCTGCACCTTGATATGGTGCAGTGATAAGTTCACCATTTGAAGGGTCCCACAAAGAAAATATAAAATTACGGCCATCGGGATGATCTTGTATGCCAGCATAACCGCCTCCTTCCATACCTGCGTTCCAATTTAGAACCGAATAGTATGTATATGGTGTTAAACCCTTTGCCGGAATATACACATCTTGCATGATGATGTCCCCAGCCGCGTTATCATTAAAGCGCAACCATACTGAAGGGGCTCGATCAATCGATCCCGGGGTTGCAACAACTTGCTTTCCTGTAGATCCAACTGAGCCTTCAGGCTCTTCGGTCCCGCAACCGAACAGTGTTGCTGTTATTACCGCAATACTGAGCACAGATAATTTATTTGTTAAGCTCATAAATTTACTCACTTATATTTATTCTTTTTAAATTAGGCAATACAACTATTGCCGTGAATTTATCTACTGCTATTAAAACCTGACATTAACCCCAAAGGTAAATAGGCGCCCAGCACTATCAAGTTTATGAACCTGATCAGAGCGAGAGATATAATGCCAGCCACGTTCATTGGTTAAGTTATTACCTGAAACATTTAAATTGATTGATTTAGTAATATCGTAACTAGCACTGAAGTCTAACTGGTCATAGTCTGCAACCCACTGCGGGCCACCCCATGCATCTGCATTTGCAACATATTCATCGCGCCAGTTATAGGCAAAACGTAATTGAAAGTCATCCGTCTCGTAGTACACGACTGCGTTATAAGAATGCTCGGACATTCCTTGATAAGGAAGGCCAAGGCTTCTAAAGTCGTATTCAGGATGATCTTGAGGAACCTGATCATACCCTGAGTCAACATAGGTGTAGTTAAGTTGCACCCCTAAATTATTAAATGGCGCTGGTAGTAATTCCGTAAAGGCATGCTGATAGGCAATCTCATAACCTTCAATGGTACCTCCACCGTCACCATTGATAGATGACTGTACTTTGAAGGTTTCTCCATTGATATCTATTGATCCATTTTCACCATTTATGACAAATGACTCGATATCTTTATAAAAATAAACAGCAGTGAGTGCACCATTCTCAGAAAAATACCACTCAAGAGCTAAATCTGCTTGATTAGCACGAAGCGGTTCGAGTCCAGGATTTGAGGCGTGATATTCCATTTTATTGAAGTTGATGTAACTCCAAGCCTTGAGTGATTGGATACTTGGGCGAGTAATTGCTTTTGAAGCTGTTGTTCTAAGTAATAAAGTATCTGTTAAATTTAGTTTTAGATTTAAACTTGGTAATACATCCGTATACGTATCCTCAAATTCCACAATATCTTGATAATCTTCAACTTTTCCTTCGTAGCTTGGATTACCTTGTTTATCAGGAACAAATACAACTTTGTCTAAATTAAGTGAATAACCTTGGCTACCTACAGTTGTTTCAATAGCCCGAACACCTAAATTTAAAGCATAAGGAAAGCCAAAAACTTTGTCTTCTATATTCACGGATGCGTAAATTGCATTGGTTTGCTCATTTACTTCATATGAGTCTTTAGGGCGCGGAAGCGCTTTAATTAACTGATTAGCAGCTTCCGGACTAATAGATTCATAAAATGCGAATAACTCATCGTAGTCAAAACGAGGCCACGGATTAGGGTGCTGACCGGGTTCACCTTTAAAGAAGTTCTCAAAGTCACCATCAATTAACACACTTTCAGGGAGTCTAAATAGGTCAAAGCCGTTAATATTTTCAACTGATGAGTAATCTACGCTGAAGTGATCATAACGTTCAGAATCAAGTTGCGCTCCAGCATTACTAAATGCACTGGCATTTTCTGACGAATTAACATTTGTGGTCTTCGTTTGATCACCAATATTTAAACCAAAATCGATTGATTTGATCCAATCAACATTTGGCATCCACTGTGCATCAATACGAAGTTCATTTACGACATCTTTAACACCTGTTCCACTGTTATAACTGTAGTGGGCGCCAAAAGGAGAGTTCGCAGTTAAGTTAGGAGAAATTGATACATCAGGTAAAAGGTTATTACCTGATTTATCTAACATAATTTCATCAACAAAACCACGTGCTACAATGTATCTATTGTGACCATCATTTTTATTTTCTGAACTCGAGTGCGCAACATCGAATGCAACACTAAAGTTATCAGCAACAAACCATTTTGCATTCACACCAACTTGATACGTTTCGGTAACTCGAGGCGACGATACATTAAGTATTTCAGCCATCGCTCCAGTACCAAATAAAGTCATTTTATTAACTAAACCCTCATCATTAAAACCAACATCTTTAACGCCAGGTATGCCTTCGGTCCAACTTTCATCATATGTAACAAACGAAATTTGCGACTCTGTTGCATCCGTTTTATATGATGAATAAATGCTATCAAAATTCATTTCAAAGTCAGAGTTCGGGATCCATTGTAATGCTAAACTTCCGCCAATACGTTCACGAGTATCTTCTTGGTTACCATAACGCATATAGCCCGGTATGATTGAGCCCCACTCGTTATCAACTAACGGATCAAATGCCCCATCACCATTCACATCTTGGCGAACCGTAATATCTGACTCCGTTGTTTCATTCCAAAAGCCTTCACCTTCATAACTGTCGATCCTTAAAGTTCGCTCAGAATAAACTGCAGTGAAAAGGGCACCAAATGTGTCGTCGAAAAACGTGTCGCTTAATAGAAATGAAGCTTGAGGTGTTACATCTTCGGTTCGATCTTCGTAAATACCTTTTATAGAACCTGATGCCGTGAAACCATCAAAACCCATCGGTCTACGTGTTTTGATATTAATAACAGATCCAATTCCCCCTTCTTGAGTGTGTGCAACGGGAGACTTATATACTTCAACGCCACCTAACAGCTCAGCTGCAATCAAGTCGTAATTAAAGTCACGGCTACTATGCTCTGAAGCCATACGTCGGCCATTTATGGTTGTAATGTTATAGTCCCCACCTAAACCACGCACTGTGACATTTTGCCCTTCTCCGGCATTACGCGTAATCGTAATACCCGAAATGCGTTGTAATGCTTCGGCTACGTTTTGGTCAGGGAACTTACCGATATCTTCAGCAACAATTGCATCAACAACCTGTATTGAGTTTTGCTTAATAAATAAAGATTCTTTCAAACTGTTACGAATACCGCGAACTTCAATTACCTCAACAGCATCATCGTCAGTCTCTTTTAGTTGTGGGTCTTGCTCATTTGCCGCTAATGCGACTGCTGAGGAGGTCGAAAGTATCGAACCTATGAGCAAGCTTAGGTACTTCTTATTGTAATTTACCATTGCACTTCTCCGAATTAGTTATTCCATGAAAGAACATCTGTAGATGTATAACAATTAATTTACACCTTTCGAAAGAAAGAAATCAATAGAAAACACAATAAAACTTTCATTTTCTTTTAATTTAACAGTCGCATTTTTATCGCTAGATAAAAAACTAGTTAAAAATCAACACTCAATCAATATGGAACCAAAGGGAAAATATTTGGACTTAAATCGAAAGTCTTCGAAAAAGGAACTACGTAAGTAAGGTACCTCACCAGAAGCAGGATAAGCATAAAGTAACAAAATTGAATCTATTATCAGCTGAAGCAGCCATTTTTGACTGATAAGAGTTGGACTTTCAACTTCAACATGATTCTTTTTAATTTTTACAAATAAAACAACAAAGTGAATTTGAAATATTTTGAAAGGCTGATAATCTAATTTGAAATATTATGAAACAAATTAAGGTGAATCAATTTATGATTAACTTAATAAATAACCGTGTTAGTTTAATCAAACGAATGTTAATCGTCTGTCTTTGGTCTAACTTTGCCTTTGCAGCACTTAGCAATGATTGGGAAAATCCAAAAGTTGTCGGAATAAATAAATTACCCGCTAGGGCAAGCTTTTTTCCCTACACCGTTGCAAATTTACAAGCGCCAGATCAAGCGCAAAACTATTTGAATTTAAATGGTATCTGGCGTTTTCATTTATCTAAGAACCCCGCATCAAGATTGAAAGACTTTGAGAGTCCTACTTTTAATGATAGTGATTGGTCAACAATCAAAGTGCCAGGAAATTGGGAGTTGCAAGGTTATGATCGGGCTATATACGTTAACCACCCCTACGCTTTTGCGAAAAACCCGCCTTTTATTCAACAACACGACAACCCAATTGGCGTCATTACCGTAGAACATTTAATTTAGATGAACTGTGGACTGATAAGCGAGTAATTCTACATTTTGGCGCCGTTAAATCAGCGTTCTACCTTTGGGTAAATGGACATAAGATAGGCTATAGCCAAGGAAGTAAAACCGCTGCAGAATTTGATATTTCTGATTATGTAAAGTCAGGGTCAAATACACTGGCAGTTCAGGTGTTTCGCTGGAGCGATGGTAGTTATTTAGAGGCTCAAGATTTTTGGCGGATCTCCGGCATTCAGCGTGATGTATACCTGTACTATACACCTAAAGATTATATTGAAGATGTGTTTGTAAATGCCGGCTTAGTTAATAACTACAAAGATGGAAATCTAAACCTTGCTGTTGATTTAAGCCCATCAAATAAAGAGCAGACACTGCAAATTCAGCTCAAAAATCCTAACCATGAAATCATTTTCGAAACCCAGCAAACTTTAGCCAAAAAAGAGCTCAGCCAAACAGTTCAATTCAACAAACAATTTAAAAATATAAAAGCCTGGTCTGCTGAATCGCCCACTCTTTACGAATTAAGCATATCACTTTTTGATAATAAGAAGCTGTTAAGTCAATACGTTAAGAAAAAGATTGGCTTTAGAACCTCAGAAATTAAAAATGGCCAACTGCTTATTAACGGCCAAGCTATTTTGATCAAAGGGGTCAACCGGCATGAGCATGACCCTATTACAGGGCATGCCGTTTCCCGAGAAAGCATGGAATTGGATATAAAACTATTCAAGCAATTCAATATTAATGCCGTGAGACTCGCTCACTATCCTAACGATCCTTACTGGTACGAATTATGCGATAAATACGGCATTTATGTGGTTGATGAAGCCAATATTGAATCACATGGCATGTATTATAATTTGGCAAAGGGCCACACATTAGGAAATAACCCCGACTGGAAAAAAGCCCATCTTGCACGAATTTCGGCCATGGTCGAACGTTCAAAAAACCATCCTTCAGTAATTATTTGGTCGCTTGGCAATGAAGCTGGTAATGGCTACAATTTTTATCATGGTTATGACTGGGTAAGATCTCGCGACCCATCTCGTCCTATCCAGTACGAACGCGCTGTTTTTGAATGGAATACCGATCTCTATGTCCCCCAATACCCTACTCCGCAATATCTAAAAGAATACGCCGAGTCAAACCCTGAGCGCAGTATGATCATGAGTGAGTATGCGCATGCTATGGGCAATAGTGTGGGTAACTTTGCTGACTTTTGGCATCAAATACGTAAGTACGACAAGTTACAAGGTGGCTTTATCTGGGACTGGGTTGATCAAGGTATACAAACCACCACCTCTGAAGGCAAAACTATCTATGCTTACGGTGGGGATTTTGGTGTTCCAGGCACTCCTTCAGATGGTAATTTTCTTTTAAATGGTATTGTTTTACCTGATCGCACACCGGAACCTGCTCTATATGAAATTAAAAAAGTTCATCAATCTGTTTTGTTTTCTTTCAATGACAAAGAGTTAACTGTATTTAATGAAAACTTTTTCAAAAACCTCAACCATTACCGTTTAAATTGGCAATTGATGAGCAATGGTAAGGTGTTTAAAGAAGGCCGAATCAATAAACTTGAAATACCACCACAGCAATCCGCTAACTTCACGCTTAACTATTCAATTCCAAAAGAAATCAATGATGAAGTATTTTTGAATGTAAGTGTAGTGACGCGGCTTGATGAGCCACTAATAGGAAAAAGTTTTGAAATCGCAAAAGAGCAATTTTTAGTACAAACAGCACGTGCGAAAGAACAACAAACTGATTTAAGAAAACTTAATGTTTATCGAACCGTTACCGATAGCGAGATTATTGGTAATAACTTTGTAGTAAGATTTAATCACGCGCGAGCAGAGTTAACAGGCTATCGCTTTAACGAGGTTGAATTAATTAAAACACCTGCCAGAGCCAACTTTTGGCGCGCTCCTACTGATAATGACTTCGGCGGAAATTGGCAAGATAAGTTAAGGGTTTGGAAATACGCCTCAGACCGTCAACAGCGTACAAAATTCACTTTAGTAGAAGCTGAAAACCAAGTTGTTGTTACCACTGAGTTTGATGTGCCAGATGTTTCTGGAAAATTAAATATTATTTATATCATCACAGCTGATGGCAAAGTAAAGGTCGATTACAAGTTCAGTTCATCTATGCAAGATATGCCTATGATCCCTCGCGTCGGTATGAACTTGGAATTATTTGCCGAGCTTAACAATATTACCTACTTTGTCCGGGGACCACAGGAAAATTATCGTGATCGACATACCGCAGCACATGTTGGTTTATATCACTCTAAAGTGTCACAGCAATATCACCCTTACATCAGACCGCAAGAAAGTGGCTATAAAACGCAAGTACGCTGGCTTCACTTGACCAATCAACAAGGTGTAGGATTAAAAATTACTGGTACACCTCATTTTGGTATGAGTGCTTTACACTACAGGATCAGTGATCTAGACCCCGGCATGCGACGAAGCCAAACACATTCCGGTGAACTTCAGCCTCGTCCACTCGTTTCACTGAATATTGATTATGGGCAAATGGGTGTTGGCGGCGTTAATAGTTGGCATACAACAGCACTGCCAGAATACACGCTGACAGCCTCAGAGTATGAATATAGCTTTACTCTGCAAGGAGTTAACATAAATTAAAATGTTGGATAAGGGCTCTTTTGAGCCCTTATCTCTTATATGGTATCAATTACTTATAAACAGCAATCTCTGCTGCACTTGCCCTAATGCGACCATTAATTTCACTTTGTGCGACTAAACGAATATACCGTGCAGTAACAGGTGCAAACTGTGTTTGCTTGATTTGCGTATTCGCAGCCCATGTACCAACAGCGATGGGTGAGCCAAAGTTGATACCATCGTCACTCACATACACCTCATAGTCTGCAATAGTGCCGTTTACGCCAATGGTTCTTGGTAGATATGTGATTTTTGAAAAGCTTTGCGAGTTACCTAAGTCTATATCAACCGAGTGAGGGTACTCAGGCACTGTGCTGCCAGACCAATTCGTGTGCCAAATGGTGGCTGGATTATTATCAAAGGCGTAGATAATTTCTTCGCCAAGCTCTGCCTGCGAGTCGCTACTCACAACAAAGCTCGAACTATCAAGTTTTCCTGTGTGATATAGCTCAATCTCTGCCGCACTAGCCCATACATTCTCGTTTACTTCTGACAAGCCAACCAATTTTATAAAGCGCGTTTGCGTATTATTAAGTGCAACCACTTTGCCTTGTTTGCTGGCATCCCAAGTACCCGCAGCAACTAATTCATCATAGGTTACACCATCATGACTTACATACACTTCATAGTCTGCAATTGATCCATTTTCGCCCACAGCGCGTGGCGTATAATGAAGCTCTGACAACTCATAGTGTTTACCAAGATCAATGATGACATCGTGAGGGTAACTAGGCACTTGTGGAGTTGACCAACTGGTGTGCCACAGCGTGGTTTTGTCTCCATCAAATGCGTTTGCCAATTCATGATAAGGCTCTGATTGCGAGTTAGAACTTACCGTCAATGTGGCGCTGTCGATCAGGTAGTGTTGTGCTGACGTATTATCAATCGTGACAGTCGCTGAGTGCGAAACTGTTCGACCGAAAATATCTTCGAGGGTAATGATAACGTTGTCATTTTCACTCGCCATAATATCTACTTGGCGCTTTTCTGGTTGGCTTGCTGATGCAACGAGTACGTTGTTTATCATCACAGAATAGCTAAATTGAGGGGTGCTCGTTTGCGGCACTTGCCAACTTACGCTTCGCGTAGTGGCATCAGTGATGGTGAACTCAATATTAGGTTGATTGGGGGTATCCGCTACATTGTTTCTTGTTAACGGAAAAAGTGAATTTCTCCCGCAAAACGCTGTCAAGTTACCATATGCATCCGTACAGGTTTGATTGCTAATACTTAACGTAGGTGAGGTTGTCCCGCCAGTTGTCATAGTAAAATAACTTGGGTTTGCGCTTGCATCATAGTTATTGTCGTAATTACGTTTTGGTTGGTGTTGGACAACACTAAAATTTGCAGAATCAAAGCCAATCCAGCTACCATTTTCGAGCTTTTTATGGCCATTTTTGAGCCTCACAGTTCTCGCGTTTTCGCCGCTATACCACCAATCTTCAACAAATGACCCTGTTGTCGTTTCAAAACGTACATCAGCTACAGGGTAATCCATGGTCACCAAGTGCGACCATTCTCCAGCAGCCTGATCATGCACCCAATAGCCGAAATGAGCATGTGAACCTACCGGCCATGCCTTTGCCACTAAGGTATACCATTGGTTAGCTTGCCACCCTAAATCAAAGTTCCATGTTTTTAGCCCTGTTCCCTCACCGCCAAAATTTTCAGATTCCGTACCATGACCAAGATAACGGGCTACAATTGGCTTTGAAGAGCTGCGCGGATCCCATATGGAAAATATGTAATTGCGGCCATCAGGGTGATCTTGTATGCCAGCATAGCCCCCACCTTCCATGCCCGCATTCCAGTTAAGCACTGAATAGTAGGTGTACTTAGTAAGTCCATTGCTAGGCACATACACATCCTGCATGATCGTGTTACCGCGACCTACATCATTAAAGTTAAACCAAATCGACGCGATCCTGTCTTCAACCGTATTAGCTTGGGCACTCCAACTACTCAACATACCGACTACTGCCAATTTTATTGTCATTTTTCTCATGCTAGCTCCTGTAAGTAATAAAAGTTAATTTCTAGATTCTGTGGACTTATCCTTTAGTAGCAATAAAGAACCAAAAAATATAAACCACCGAGTAATTAAGGTTCAAAAACGAAAGAATCGCAAATAAAAAACATAAAATGAAAAATATCGAATAAAAATGAAACTAATTGAAAGTTAATAACAACGTAAAAATGAGTGAAAAAGCCGTATGAAGGATAGTGAAAAATGTATTGCTTGATTTTTATAAGGCGAAGTGGCATGAAGGTTAAAATACACTATGAAAAGTGCATTTATTAAAACCTTTAGGTAAGAGCTGATTTTATAGCTTCATAATCATGAGAGGTTATTTCATGGCTGTTACCAGCACAATCTTTAAAGTACATTGAGTAAGTAACACCATGATCGGCAACAACAGTTTTAATCTCAAGCTGAGCTAGATGCTCAAGCCATGCTAAAAACTGTGTTGCATTTGCGCCAAAAGCAATACCTTTGCTTCTACCGTCAGCTTCAAACAGTGCCAAACGAATTGTTTTTGCTTGATCTTCTAAGGTTAAAGGGCCTTTTCCCTCATCCCAAAATGCAAGTTCCGGTATCACATTAAAACCAAGTACTTGTTGATACCATTTTACAGCAGCCGCTAAGTCATCAACATTTAAGTGGCAATGATCAACACCACACAAAGCTGGAATAGCCATGTTACTCACCTATTTCTGTTTTTAACTGCTCTAAAAAATCGAGCATGTAATCTGTACGTCGTTTGGCTTCATCTTTTGCTGATGGCGTGTTCATACTCTCACCAATGTGTAACAGCTTAATAAAAAAGTGATCGAGGGTGTATTTTGTATCGTCAGGTTCGCGGTTTAAACAAAATGGATCGTCTTTATGATACAGATAGCGACCAATTGAGCCCCCTACTTTCATGCAGCGGCTCACCCCGATTGCACCTAATGCATCCATTCGGTCTGCATCTTGCACAATTTGCGCTTCGACACTTTGTACTTTGATATTGGCACTAAAGCTATGTGCGGCAATAGCATGATGAATAGCACTAAAATACTGCTCAGGATAATTAATTGAGGCTAAAAAACTTAGCGCTTTGTCTGCGGCCATGGTCGATGCTTTTGCCCGATCTGGGTGGTTCTTTGCAACCGCAACACAATCATGTAACCAAGCTGCGGGTAACACCACGGCCATTTCTGCCTGCTCGGCAATACATAATTGTTTTGCAACCCTCACTACTCGTTCGATATGACTAATATCGTGTGCGACATCGGCATGGAGTAAAGACAAAATAAAGTCTCGACATTGAGTTTCTAACGCTGCAAAGTCTATTTTTGGCTGCATATACTGGCTATCACCATTTACTGATTGAAATTATGCTTACTTTAGCGTGGTTGCTAGATTTGTTCAAAACATTCATTGTATGTTTGCCAGTGCTTCATTAAACTATGCCCCCTTTTGTTTGGCGCGAGAATCCCTATGTCATCTGCTATTTACCTGCAAGCTGGACGAGAAAAATCATTAAAAAGAAAACACCCATGGGTGTTCTCAAAAGCCATTAAAAAAGTAAAAGGTAAGCCAGGACTAGGTGATACTGTCACTATCTATGACAATGACGGCAAGTTTTTAGCCATTGCAGCTTACAGCCCGCAATCGCAAATTCGCGCTCGCGTATGGAGCTTCGATCAAAACGAAGTAATTGACCAAGCTTTTTTTGAAAAGCGTTTACGCCGTGCCTATGATGCGCGCGAACAGGTGATCAGCGAAGGTGGTTTGACGGGCTTTCGTTTAAGCGCTGCAGAGTCTGACTACTTACCAGGCATCACTATCGATAAATTTGATAACGTACTGGTGTGCCAACTACTTAGTGCCGGTGCAGAGCGCCATAAAGGTGAAATTGTTGCTGCATTAATGACTATTTTTCCAGGCTGCGATATTTATGAACGTTCAGACGTTGATGTACGCACTAAAGAAGGCCTTGAGCCAATCAAGGGAATACTTTGGGGCAAGGAACCAATTGAGCCAGTCATCATTGAAGAAAATGGCTTAAAACTCGAAGTAGACATTCTTGAAGGCCACAAAACTGGCTTTTACTTAGACCAACGTGATAGCCGTGCAGCCCTTGAGCGCTTTGTTAAAGACAAAACGGTATTAAACTGCTTTAGCTACACAGGTACATTCTCGCTATATGCTTTGCGTGGTGGTTGTAAGCACGTGACTAACGTTGATGTATCACAGCCAGCGCTCGATACAGCAAAGCGTAACGTTGAACATAACAACCTTGATTTATCGAAAGTTGATTTCGTAAAACAAGATGTTTTTAAGTTGTTGCGCCAATACCGTGATGAAGGTGTGCAATTTGATACTATCGTTATGGATCCACCAAAATTTGCTGACAACAAAGCGCAATTAACTGGTGCTTGCCGTGGTTATAAAGATATTAATATGATTGCGATGCAAATCTTAAAACCAGGTGGAACCTTACTTACCTTCTCGTGCTCTGGATTAATGGAACAAAATTTATTTCAAAAAGTGGTTGCGGATGCAGCCCTTGATGCAGGTAAAGACTTGTTGATCATGGAACGACTAAATCAAGCTGCCGACCACCCGATTGCTGGCAGCTACCCAGAAGGCTTTTATCTGAAAGGCCTAATCTGTAAGGTTTACTAATTAAAACTTACAATTTCTAACCCGGCACTCAAGGAGCCATCTTGCTCCTTGGTTGCCCGAATTACACGGGCTGTTGCATCAAATGAAGTAATCGCCGTGCTAGTCGAAGCAATTAGCACCCGATAAAGACTACCAATTTCTAAGACTTCATCAAGGTGTATTGCCAACCCTGTTGCACTTAAGTCAGTACACGTAACCTGAATTTCTTCGCCATTAACTGCATCTAATGGGATCAGTTTTGCAGGGGTATGAATTTGCATGCGGCGAAAATCGCGTTTCTCCTCATGAAACATATGGCCTCCTATACCAGTGTTTTTATTTTCTCTATTAATGTTTTAACAGAAAAAGGCTTCACTACATAGGCGTCACATCCAGCATCAAACCCCGCTTTTTGTTCAAGCTCGGTTTCAAGACCAGACACCATGACAACAGGAATTTGCGCTGTTTCTGGGGTGTTTTTTAGTAAGCGGCACGTATCATAGCCATCTAAGCCTGGCATACAAACATCTAATAGTATGGCATCTGGCAACTCTGCAATGGCAGACGTTAAACACGATGCGCCTGAGTTTGCATAACTTAACGAAAACTCATTTCCAAGGCTTGCTTTGAGCATTTCAAAATTAAAATATTCATCATCGACGACCAAAATAGTTGGTCGCGGTCGATTTACCGCCCGTTCAGGAACTGAGATTGGTCTTTCCTTTTCAATGCCCACATAACCTCCTTTTAGCATCTGTGTTTTAGCGTCAAGCAAGGAGGTTACACCTCCACTGCTCATTCCTTAGTATTATAACTCAGATTCTTTAATTGCGTTTAAAACACGTTTAGCAGATACAGGATAAGGTGTCCCTAGTGTTTGTGCAAATAAAGAAACACGTAACTCCTGTTGCATCCAAAATATCGCACTAATCTCTTCAGGAATTGGCATTCCCTTAGGGATTTTGTTCGCTAGTTTTTGATATTGCTCGGCTACTTTTTCAAGCTCAAGTACACACAACCTATCGCGGTTAGGGTCAACAGGTAGCTTTTCTAAGCGGCGTTCAATGGCTTTTAAGTAACGAATTAAATCCGTCATCTTTGCTGCCCCATGCTGGCTAACAAAGCCTTTGAACACTAAGCTTTGTAACTGTGATTTAATATCACCGTGCGCTGTTATCATGGTTAGATCAACGCGTCCTTTCATCCGTTTATTTAAGCCATGTGCAATACTTAGCACTTGCTCTACTTGGGTGGCAATCTCAACCACCGTGTCACCAAGCTCACCACGAATTTGCTCTTTCGCTTTTTCAAACGCATCTGCAGTGCGGATGTTGCCATATTTAGTTAGTAGGCTATCGACGGCTGCAGCGATACAGTCATCAATTAAGTCATTGACCTTACCAAACGGATTAAAGTACAAACCTAATTTAGATTTATTCGGTAAATTTTGCTGTAAATACTTAATCGGTGATGGCACATTTAATAACACTAAGCGACGTAAACCTTGTTGGTGCGCCTGTTGAGCTTTGTGTTCATTATCAAATAACTCAACCGCTGCTGAGTCTTTTTTATCCACCAGCGCTGGAAACGCTTTGATTTCGTATTGACCTTGCTTTTTCACGTAAGAACTTGGTAACTCACCAAAACTCCACTCGGTCAAATCAGCTTTCTCTATGCCCTTGTCGGCTACTTTCGATAAGGTATCCGTTACCTTACCTTGTAACTGAGCTTTTAGTTTAGATAAATTTAAACCGCGAGCGAGTAACTTATCGTGTTCATCGCGTACTTCAAACTGTAAGCGTAAATGCGGAGCAAGGGTTGATAAATCCCATGCATCTGGCTCAACACGCACACCTGTCATACGTAATAAGCGCGTGCTAATTGCATCAATTAAGTTGCCTTGCATCGGCTCGATTGCAGCAAGTACCGCATCGGCGTAGTTTGGCGCAGGCACAAAGTTGCGACGGATCGTTTTTGGTAGCGACTTGATAAGCGCACAAATTAATTCATGTCTAAATGCAGGAATATGCCAATCAAAGCCAGTTTCTTGCACTTGGTTTAACAGTGCTACCGGAATTTGTACCGCAACACCATCAACGGCTTGCCCTGGATCAAAATGATAAGCCAGTGGTAATAACAAGTTCTCTTGCTGCCATGTATCTGGGTAATCGAACTCGGTGACATGATCGGCACCATGCTGCATTAATTCTTCTCGAGACATATGCAAAAAGCGCTTATCTTTTTGTTTTTGTCCCTTCCACCACTTATTAAACGCAGCACGATTATTTACATCTTGCGGAATTTTCTTGTCGTAGAATTCAAATAAGGTTTGTTCATCAACCAAGATATCACGGCGGCGAGATTTATTTTCAAGAACCTGAATATCTTCAATTAACTCTTGGTTATAGTGTAAAAACCCTTCATTTTGACCCAGCTCTTGCTCTACCAACGCCGAGCGAATAAACAACTCGCGACTTACTTTTGGATCAATATTGCTATAAACACAGCGGCGCTTATTAACAATTAATAGGCCATACAGGGTTTGCTGTTCAAACGCGATAACTGCACCCGGCTTTTTCTCCCAATGCGGTTCGCTGTAGCTGCGCTTTACTAAGTGCTGTGCAAAGCCTTCAACCCATTTTAGGTCTATGCGTGCGTTGATCCGCGCATAAAGTTTGCTGGTTTCAACAAGCTCAGCCGACATAATCCATTTTGGGCTCTTTTTAAATAATCCTGAGCCTGGAAAAATATGAAACTGGCTATTGCGTGCGCCTTTATAAATTTGTTTTTCATCTTTAAAACCAATATGACTTAGCATACCGCTTAATAAAGATTGATGGATTCGTTCGCTATCAGCAACATTGGTAGTGGCATTCATGCCCATTTCATTACACACCGTTGATAGCTGATAAACAATATCTTGCCATTCGCGGATCCGCATATAGGCTAAAAAGTCTTTTTGGCATAACTTTCTAAATTGGCTATTGCTCAATTCAGATTGCTGCTCTTCAAGGTAATTCCATAAATTTAAAAAGGCGATAAAATCTGAATCTGGATCGTCAAAACGGCCGTGCTTTTCATCCGCTGCACCGCGTTTTTCTTGTGGTCGCTCTCGTGGATCTTGAATCGACAATGCCGCAACAATAATGATCACTTCACGCAGTGCACCTAAGCCATCGGCAGTCAGCACCATTTTCGCTAAACGTGGATCAACCGGTAAACGGCTTAAACTTCTGCCTGATTTAGTAAGCTCAGTCTTTTTATGACGTTTAGCTGGCTTAATGGCTTCGAGTTCTTCAAGTAGCGTTAAACCATCGTTGATATTTCGGCTATCTGGCGCTTGCACGAACGGGAACTGTTGCATGTCGCCAAGCCCTAAACCAAGCATTTGCAAAATAACAGAGGCTAAGTTGGTGCGTAAAATTTCAGGATCAGTAAACTCTGGACGCGAATTAAAGTCTTCTTCGCTATATAAACGAATACAGATACCCGCTTCAATACGACCACAGCGGCCTTTTCGCTGATTGGCACTAGCTTGTGAAATTGGCTCAATCGGTAATCGTTGTACCTTGGTACGATAGCTATAACGGCTGATACGCGCGGTACCTGGGTCGATAACATAGCGAATACCCGGCACCGTTAGTGATGTTTCAGCCACGTTGGTGGCTAAAATAATATGACGGCGGCTATGCGGCGCAAAAATTCGGTTCTGTTCAGCGTTTGATAAACGCGAATATAGCGGTAAAACATCGGTGCCTTTGAGGTTTCGCTTTGATAACGCATCGGCGGTATCACGTATTTCTCGTTCACCGTTCATGAAAATTAGAATATCGCCGGGACCTTCATCACACAACTCATCAACGGCATCAAAAATACCCTGTAATTGGTCACCATCAGCTTCCATCTCGTCTTTATTGATTTCAGTGGTTGGTCTGTAACGAACCTCTACTGGGAAAGTACGACCTGATACTTCAATGATGGGTGCATCGTCAAAATGTTTAGAAAAGCGCTCAGGGTCAATTGTTGCTGAGGTAATAATAACTTTTAAGTCAGGACGTTTTGGCAGTAAATTTTTTAAATAGCCTAAGATGAAATCGATATTCAGACTACGTTCGTGGGCTTCATCGATGATGATGGTATCGTACTGGTTTAGGTATCTGTCTTGTTGAATTTCAGCCAACAGAATACCGTCTGTCATCAATTTAATGTAGCTATTGTCAGAAACTTGGTCACTAAAGCGAATTTTAAAGCCCACTTGTTGACCTAGCTCGCATTGCATTTCTTCTGCAATACGATTCGCGACACTTCGAGCCGCGAGTCGACGAGGCTGCGTGTGGCCAATGTATCCATCAACACCGCGGCCAAGCTCTAAACACATTTTTGGGATCTGTGTCGTTTTACCAGAACCTGTTTCACCGGCAATGATCACCACTTGGTTATTGGCAATCGCCTGTTTAATATCATCTTTCTTTTGGCTAACAGGAAGTTGCTCTGGGTAGGTCACTTTAGGTAAGGCAGTCAAACGTTGCTCGCGCAATTGCTGCGAACGGCTAATATCTTCAGCTATTTTTTGCGCTATGCTCGCTTGCTTAGTTTCATCGTTGATTTTTTTGATGCCATGAAGGCGTTTTTTGAAGATGAATTGATCTTTGCGTAAACACGTTTTTAATTCGCCAAACAGCGGACCTAGGTTAACCACCCGATACCCTTATATTTCTTAACCAATAGACTGATATTGTATCAAATAATCTATCAGGTGGTCATGGCTTTATTTAATCCGTTCGGTTGGAATTGGCATTGCACACACATCGATAAAATTGGGGCTTTCAACAAACCACGCTTCTACTCGGTTTTTACGTGCTTCAATGAGGGCTTTAAATGCATTTGAGTCTGTTTTCATCACCCGAAATTCACTGTTATCAGTGTCTTTAATATCTGCTAATACTTGCATATCGGTGATGGGATTAAATGCCTCACCTTCAGTGGCTGTACGCTGCAATAAATTAAAGTGTTCCATGCCTTCTAAAACACGACCAAACACGGTGATATTACGGTCTAAATAGCGCTGGCTATTGCCAATGGTTACATAAAATTCGGTACCACCCGAATTGATATCATTATCGCGGTCATGGCAAAAATGCCTGGGCAATGTACTTGCCATGTTTCTGTTTGGCTTTGGTTTTGTGCCACAGCAAAGCCATTTAAAAAGCCCGTTTTAGTGGCATAGCCATCAGGCCCTTTAAGCTCTGTAATCGCTAAAGGCGTCTTTGTGCGTAGATAAAACTCAGCAGGTAACCCTTTTTTGGCATTTTTAACGGGTTTACTTTCGCTAGCATCCCCGCCCTGCGCGACAAACCCTTCAACAAATCGATACACACTTAGGCCTTGATAAAACCCTTCTTTGGCAAGCTGTCGCATGTTATTTGCGTGAATGGGCGCTAATTCATCGTTTAGTTCGATATAAGCCGCACCCGTAGGTAAGGTTAATTTAATGACGTTTTCGGCACTGACTTCTCGCCACTCACTGCTACTTGCGGTCATAATGATTTCGCCAGCAGAACGTTTTTGACTAGTTTCTTTTGCATCAACATCAATTGGTGCAGCTAAGAAGGCACCAAGGCATAAGGTTAATAGACTTAATTTCATTGTTATTATCTTTTAAGTAATTGACAATTCAGCCTATTAACTTAAACCTAAATAAGCAAGTAAAAGCGATGTTTGATCACAAGCGTAGGTATTAATCCCAATCAAACTTATAAAGAATATCAACATTTTGATTCAAACCACTGGTCACCTCAATATACAGTTGCGACAGCAGTTGATAGCGAACCGCCACTTCACTTAATGAATCAAAAATACCGACACTGTATTTAACTTGAATACCTGGAGTAACATAGCCAGATATTTCAACTTTAGTGTCATCGCCACTACCACTTGAACTTAAACTGACATCTGACAAACCAAAGCTTTCGCCAATCTTAGAAACCATTCCTTCACTACGGTTAACACCTTGGGCAAGCAATAATTGAGTGAGCATCGCATCGGTCGAGCTATCTCCTTCATCAAGAGGTTGCCCATTTAATAAATAAGCCAATGCTTGTGCTTGATCCATCGCAGGCTCTGAGAATACTTTTAACGAAGGTTGTTCAACATTACCTGTTAAGGTAATACCTGCAATCACGCCATTCGAGGTGTTATCAGGGTTACGAATTGCCTTAATATTTAGGTAAGGCTTCTCAATTGAGCCGCTAAAACCAACTTGTCCAGTTCGGATTATCAAATCTTGACCAAAAGCGCGATAGGTACCTTGAACAAGGTTCAATTCACCCGTTGCTATCATCGGTGTAACTTGGTCCATGCTGATGTTTATGTCGCCTTCAACTTTCGACTGTAAGCCAAACGAGTCAACGCGCACATCATTTTCAACCAACACCTTTAAGTTAATAGCATAATCAAAAGGGACTTTTTCTGACTGTTGCTGCTCAATATCAACAATGACTTCATCATCGCTGACTTGCACAGCACCTTCTGGCAGCTCTTCAATGGCGATACGCCCCCATGGCACGACGACTTGGCCATCAAGATTAAACGCATTATCTTTCAACGACATAGTTAAATCTGGAGACACTTTAAAGGTAACATCTTGCTGAGCACGAACAAAAAACTCTTTACCATTTAACTTCACATCAACGTCTGGTAGTTCTTGCTGCCAATCAATCCCACCTGACAAATCGAGCGCGCCTCCTTCAGCATCTTTGAGCTCCCCCTTGAGCGTTGCACTTTGATTATTAAAGGCAATGTTCACATAAGAGTTTTGCAGCGATACAGGCAAGGTTGCCCCTTCAAGATTGATTTTTTCGACATCAAAGTCACCATTGAGTAATGGTTCTTTCAAGGTGCCTGCAATAGCTAATCGGCCTTTAATGTCGCCTGTTAATTGCTCAAGTGACGAAATAAAAGGCCGTAAGTTTGTTAACTCAATTTTCTCAATAACCAAGTCGCCCGCTAAGTTCTGCTGATTTTGAATATCATCAATGTTGAGCTCGGACGTCACTTTACCTAACACAGAGGAGTCAAGGGTAGCATTAAGTTTACCAACTTGCGCGTCACTCATTGCCGAGACCTCTAAAACCTCGACTGGTAATTTATAAACATTTGCCCCATCAATTAAAGATGCTTCTAGCTGCTGAGTTTTGATATTGGCACGGATGGTTTTTAATGCGCCATTATTCCAATTAGCAACAAACTCCCCGTTTGCATCGCCAGTTACTTTTAAGTTATCGGGTAAGAAGTGTTTAAATTCAGAAATAGATAACGCAGCAAGCTGTGCATTTAACTGACCTAATTGTTTAGTTTGCTGCAAGGTCTCAAAGCATAGTTTTGAGTTATCGCTTTGCCAGCAATGCGCGCCTACATTAAAGTCAAAGGTTTTGGTATTCACTTGAATATTAACTGGCTTATTAGTGCCAAAACGCACCTGATTATCAGTAACAAGAATTTGACTTAATGCACCTTGCCAAGTTTCTTTATTAAATTTACCGTCAACATCGAATGATGCCTTGCCTTGATCTGCATCGAGTAAAAAAGTTAAATGGTGATCTGTTTTATCGCCACTGGCATCTAACTCAATTTGATTAATTTTGTGCTCTGCGATCGATGCGGAATCAAGCACCAGTGATACATCCGTTTGCCAGTTTGCGGCGTAATCAAATTGCCCTTTTAATGTTAAACCGTCAACCTGAATATCTTGATAACTCAAGGTATTCAGGACTAAACTTAAATCAACAGTAGGCTCAAGACGCTCTCCACGCAAACTCAGATCAGCAAAGCCCTTGCCTTGCATAGGCAAAACATCTTGATCACTTGCATCTAAACGCAATTTACCGTCGACACGCCATACTTTATCCACCAGTCCCGATAACGCAATTTCATTTTTACCGCTTTTTATTTCAAGTTTTTTAAAACTTGCATGCAAGCTACTATCAAGCTCAAAATCCGACAACAAAGTCACTGGAATTTGATTCACAGAGCCATTTAATTGCGTGTTATCTAACGCAAGCTGCCACTCACCTGCCTGTAAGTTAAATGAACCATTGAATTCACCAGATAAATCACTACTAAGAGCATCCGTTAAATATTGGGCTTTTAAGTGGCTTAAAGCCCCTTTAAATTCGCTTTTTACCCCATTCGACCAATCAACAGATGCGTTAATATCTGCTTTACTGTCATTAGCATTGAGGCTTAATTGCTCAAGTTTTGCATTTGTTAAACTACCCTGTAATTTTGATTTCACAGTCATCGCAGGTAATGCGTCTAGTTGCGTGACTAAACTCAAATCGACAGCATAAGCATCGGCATGGCCTTTGGCTTTTAAATCAAAGTCCGATAATTGCAGCTGCTGTGTGTCTGTGGCAATTTGCCACTTTGCTATCTGGCCTGTTAAATCAAATGGGTAATTTGTTTGTTTTAGATTCACAGCCCCTTTTAACTGTGCAGGGTATGTTCCTTGCGTTACTAAACTTAACTTTAAATCCGCAAGCGGGCCTGAAAGCGACAAATTAGCTTGATGTTCAGTGCTTTTTACAGACACGGCCCCCTCAATAGTGTTTTCACCAGAAAGCTCAGCCGTTAAATTAGTATGCAATTGCCATTGCTGATAGCTTGCAGCAAGCTTTTTAAGATTAATATCGCTCTCTTTGGCTGAGGCAACCAATTCAATATTTTCAATAAGCTGAGCCTGTTCTGCGCCATAAGGGGTAATGGCAACTTTACTTATTTGAAATTGCTTTAGCTCAACATCAATCGGGACCCTAATATCAATTGCGGGCAATGCTGGCAACTCAGTTAATGGGGCTGATTTAGGCTGCTCTTTTGTTTCGTGCAGCATTACAGCAACATCAGCAATAGTCAGTGTATCCACTGTTAAATCCGATGCTTCGCCGCGAGCACTTAAGTTTAGTTTGTTGACTGTTACATCGGCACTCGGGTGCGCTAGATTAAAGCGATTAATTGCAACACGCTTAACAACAACCTTCATAGGTAAACTAATTTGTGTGACTTGCTCAACATTAGGTTCTGTTTCAGTGCTCTGCTCAGTTGATGCAGCCTGATTTTTAATATTTAAATCAATCGACTGGGCGCTTAAATTATCAAGACAAACCCCATCACAACGCCACCAAAATAAATCAATTTTTAGCTGCTTTGCATCAAACTTGATGCTTTGATTTTCAAAGTGAACATCAAACGCATCGTTATATAGAAAACGACCAGATGGCAACTTGATTGATAAGCCATCAACTAACTTATTCGCCGTGAATGCAATAAAGTGATTACCAGGCGCGGTGAATAACAAACAAAACACAATAACTAGCAAACTTGCCAGCGTAATTAAAAGAACCTTGGTTATCTTTTTTAACATCTTCATTAGATTTCAGGTACCTATGGTAATACTTAATCGGGTACTTTTACTTTCTTTTGTTAAACCCCAAGCATGGTCGATACGTACAGGACCAACCGGTGTTAAATACCGAAAACCAAAGCCAGCACCTACTTCGACGCGGTCGCTAAAATCATTTGTTGCGGTACCACTATCGACAAATAAAGCTGCTCGCCAATGCTCGGCAAATTGATAGTTATACTCAATTGTACCGCTTATTAAGTATTTACCACCAATTAAACGACCTTGTTCATCTTCAGGTGAAATAGATTCATAAGCAAAACCACGGACACTTTGATCCCCCCCGCATAGAAACGAAGCGATAACGGTACGTCATTAATATCTTCAACCAGCATGGCACCTAAATTAGCTCTTAAGTACAGTAAATGACGATCGGCGAAGGTATTCAACCATGCGTTTTGCAGTTGTAAACGTAGGATATTAGTTGAAGACATCATGTCCTCTAACCCAAATTCAGCTGACAGCAGCCATTGGTACCCCTCGTAAGGAGTCGTTCCGCCCTCAGTGTCTTTTTTGGCGTAGCTGATACCCGGCATCAACATTTTTGCACTTTGTTCTTCTTCTCCTATTCGGTAGGTTTCGTAATCACGGCGGATAAATGCGGTTCGAACCCAATCATCTTCGGTTAACCACTGGCGCTGTAATTGGCCAGTTAAAATTTTACTGTAAAGGTCATTTGTTACACCATCTTCGAGTTTATAGCCTAACGAAAAACGCCAAAGATCATCATTAGGGTCGTCTACTGGGACGGTATAACCTAGCGAAATATCTTGCTGCCTCTCTGACACATTTAAGTTGCTTTCAAGATAATGACCGTCTTCCGTTATCCATGGCTTAGTCCATTTAAAGCGAACTTTTGGGCCAAAATCAGTATTAAAACCGCCACCCACTTCATAGCTATTGGCTGGTTTATGTAATACATCAACATTAACAGGCACTTGGTTGTTTTTACGTTTTGCAATGTCTGCATACACACGGACACTGGCAAAATAAGGGGTGCTCGACAGTGCTAAGTTGTAATCAGAAATGTCAGTCGCTTTATATGGCTGACCTTGTTTAAATTCAGCCAGCGAGCGAATGTATTTTTCAGCCGGGGTCTCAGTACCAATAGTGATATCACCAAACTGATAACGAGGCCCAGTATCGACATTAAAAATAATCTTTGCGCTATTATTTTTTAGCGATACCGCCAATTTATGCTCATGCCATTTTGCATCAAAATAACCTAAGTCTAATAGTTGGCTTTCGATGCGCTTTCTCGCGGCCTCATATTTGCCGTGATTTAAAAAGTCACCTTGTTTGATTTTGATGCTGTTGACGGCAGACATAAATTCGGCGTCATCTTTACCGGCACCTGTAATGGTTACATTGATATCTGCGATTCGAGTAACAGGACCACGCTCAACATCGACAATTAATAGCTGTTGTGCGTTATCAAAACTAATTTTGATAGTCGGCTTATAATAACCAAGCGCTTTTAAACTCATTTCTACTTGGCTTTTAGCATGACGCTTTAATGCCTTTGAGGTTTTTTCATCAATTAGTTGCTTAATATAAAGCTCAACGTTTTTTTCGAGCTCACCACTGATCCCCTGAATTTTGTAATCTTTAATAACAGTTGAGGCACTAATCGCGTGCTGGCTGTATGAAAAGCAGAAAAACACAAAGACAAAAAAGAAATGCCGAGTATACAAAAAATATCCTTACTTTTTTGGAAGAGTCATAATCTAAAATGAGTACAAAAAGATACTAGCACAGTGCCATAGCCACTGACATAATTGAAATGTTAAAATTAGTACGCGTTAAACAATTATTTTCGCTACAATAGCGGACAATACCTAGATTTATAATGAACGAGCGACTAAATGCACTTCCCTGATGACGAAAACGGTCAATTATTAGCTGAAATTGCTGACGCTGGTGTTGATTTAACCAGTATGCAAACTATCGATTTCTATATTCTTTTTGAACAAAAGCCTGAAGCAGAGAAATTTGCTAAAGCGATAACAAGTGATGAGCTTGCCCCTTCAACAGAATTAACCAAGTGCCCAGATACAGGGGTGTGGGAAGTAATTACCCGTGTGAAGATGGTGCCAGAACACACCTTACTTAGCCAAACAGAACAATACTTAGAAAGCATCGCTAATGGCCATAATGGATATGGCGATGGCTGGGGTTTAATGGCCGAAGAAGAATAAGCCACTCCTACATCTCGTAAGGGGATCAACTTAGTTGATTCGCCTTACGAAAACTGCCCTGATAATCAAAAAGCTTTTCTGCCACTTTCCAACCGTATTTTTTATTTTTACGCGCAATCACAAAATCGGGTGCAAGTAGTTGTTGTTGTAAATTAACAACCTGCTCCGCGCTTTGCCAATCTATTGGGGTAAAACCGGGTGCTGCTCGTTTTCCAAACTGCTTATTAAAAATAAATCGCCCAGTGTCATTTGCTAAGTTAAAAACCTCATCACAACTAGCTCCATCTTCATCATAGTAGCTAATTTTAAGTAAACCTTTTGCGAGCAACTGTGCCGACAAACCACTACACCTTAATACCAAAGCATCTTTTAAATTAAGCGCTTCCCGCAGTTTATCATCAGGGTCTGCCATAATGGCACCACAAGACTGACACTGCCTTGCTGCAATGTCATTTTGCTCACCACACTGCTCACATTCTTTAAAACGAAAACGATAATCACACTGTATTTGCTCTTCACCATCGTCCAGCAAGCCTTGGCAGCGCCTACCAAAATGCTCAATCACCTTGCCTTCGCCATCAGTTTTACCCCAAAAAATATTCGCAAATCCACAGCCAGGGCATAGCACTTGAACTGGCTCATTATCACTTTGCGCTTTTTTACTCCCTACCTCTGGGTAGAACAAATCAAAGCCATTACCAGCATAATCAATAACTAAGCAGTCTTTTTTTCCTTCGCTTAAACGAAGGCCTCGACCCACTATTTGTTGATATAAACTGACAGATTCGGTGGGCCGTAAAATCGCAATATAATCAACGTGAGGGGCATCAAAGCCCGTCGTGAGTACGGATACATTAACCAAATACTTTATTTTTTTGGCTTTAAATTGATTAATAATTCGATCACGCTCGTTATTATCAGTATCACCGGTGATAAGTGCCGTACTATCCTCAGGTAAGTAGCCAGTAATTTCTTTGGCATGCATCACGGTTGCAGCGAAGATCATCACACCATGACGCTGTTCACTGTATTCTATAACTTGCTTGATAATCGCTTTTGTTGCGCGTGTATTATCTTTCAATAACGCATTCATATTCTCAATACTATACCGACCAAATGAATCACTCGGTAATGATGAAAAGTCATAATGGCTAATGGCTGCATCGACTTCATGGGGCGGCGTTAAATAGCCGTTCTTGATCATATAGCGCAGTGGTAACTCAAAAATACACTTTTTAAACGGTGCATCTTTATCACCTCTAACAAAACCATGATAGTGATGATGGTAAACCCAACCCATCCCCATACGAAATGGTGTTGCAGTTAAACCAAGTACTTTAAGATTGGGGTTTTGTTTTTTTAGACTCGCTATCACCAGCCCGTACTGGCTTTGTTCATCACCGCTTACACGGTGGCATTCATCAATGATCAACAAAGAGTAAGCATCAGTGAGCTTTTCTGTATTGCGTGCCAGTGATTGCACACTTGCAAAGGTGACTTGCTCTGTTAAAGACTTTTGCTTTAACCCCGCAGAAAAAATACTCGCCTTAAAACCAAAGCTAATATATTTCTCGGCGTTTTGCTCTACTAATTCTTTAACATGCGCAAGCACCATAATTTTTTGTTTGGCAATGCGTGCAAGTTCAGCAATAACAAGGCTTTTTCCAGCCCCTGTTGGTAAAACAATCAGTGCGGCGTCATCTGTTTGCCGAAAGTGAGCAACCGTGCGTGCTACGGCCTCTTGTTGGTAGGGTCTGAGTACGTACTTCATGTTATCGGACTATAATCGACATAAAAAAGGGAAGCATACGCTTCCCCTGGTATTCTTTAAAGCAAAAATTAAGCGAGGTGTTTTGTTAAATCGACACCTTGGAATGCTTTAGGACGTTTGCCACGGCCTGTCCATTCAACAATTTCGCCATTAAATTCGATGCGGTACTTTGGTTTAACCTTAGTACGTTTATCTGTTGTTGCTACATCCTGTAAATATTCTAATGTAAGTCCTTTTTCTTTTAGTAAATCGAGTACCTCTTTTTTAGCTTCTTGCTGTTGAGTATATTTCTCGATAGCTGTGTCGATTAGCTGTTTTGCTTTTTCTAATTCAGATAATGACGCAGATTTTACAAAAGATCGGATTTCTTTCATTGAGAGCTCTCTTTAATATTAAAGTTAAGTAAAATGTATAAACATGAGTTAGTATATGCCCTATTCATAAAATAATCTATTCGACTCTAATTCTTTATCCTAACTTTTTATTATACCCATGCTCTGATCTGAACAATGACGTCTTTTAACTCAGTAATTAAATCAATAACAATGGCAGTATCATGATTATCAATAAACGTCTTTTCCGTATCTACAATTAGTTTTGAGATAGGTGGATATTGAAGCATGACAAGCGCTCCTTTCAGTTTATGAATAGCAGCAGACACTTTATCCAACTCATCACTATTGAGGTGACCTTCTAACGTACTCAAATCATCCTGCAAACTATTTATAAATACCTCTGCCAACATTTTTGCATCACTTTCGTTACCAAAAACATTAAGCCAATGCTGTATATCTTTGATCCCTTGCAAACTTACATTCTTACTATCTGTAATAATGTTTTCATCGTCTTTATTAAGATCAATAAATTCTGCAAGCCGATTATACAATTCATTAAGTTTATACGGCTTAAACAAAACACTGTTCATGCCTGAGCTGAGAGCTTTATTTAAGCAAGTCTTAGAGTCATCTGCAGTAAAACCGATAATTGGCAAGTTCTGGAATTTTTCTATCGTCCTGATCTGTTCGGCTAACTTAAAACCATCTAAGTGAGGCATATGGCAATCTGTTAAGAGTAGATCAAAGTCCCCTTCTTCAAGCGCCCTTAAAGCAGCTAATCCATCCTCGACCATTACAGCTTTTATACCTAATTTTTGACATTGTTTTTCAAGTAATAATTGATTAGTTTTATTATCTTCAGCAATTAAAATCTGGCCATATAAATGCGCTTTATCTGGGCTAATTATATCTAAGGTGGTATGAATATTATTAAGTAGCTCTCGTAATGAATCGGGATAAAGTGGTTCGATAGGTAGTAAATGACAATTACAATCATTTACTTGTTGAGTATTTCGGCTTGATGGCACAATAGTATACTTAGCAGAAATGCCTGCTTTTTTAGCACGCCACTGCTCTCCTAGTAACTCAACCATGTATTGCTCATCAATAATTAAATTTTCAGTCTGACTAAGTTCAGATAACTCCAGGGCCAATCAAGTATGGTATGTTTGACTGCCATGGTTCCAAGCAGCCGGACCAGCTCTTCACTTTTACTACAAACAATCCAATACCCAGATGATGTGCTTAATTGAGGCTTTTTAGTATGTTGCAATGGGATAGATAAATAAACATGCGTCCCCTTGCCGTATGTGCTAGACAAAGTGATACTGCCTTGCATCGCGTCAACCAGCTGTTTTACTAGCGCTAAGCCTAAGCCTGTTCCGCCAAATTGGCGTTGAAAAGAGTTATCGGCTTGCTCAAATGGTTTATAGATTTGAGCAAGCTCTTCAGTTGTCATCCCCTTACCGGTATCTGTAATTGTGATATTTAACAACTGTTTCTCAAACTTTACCTCGCAAGTTATTGAGCCCTGACTTGTGAATTTAACTGCATTACTTAGTAGGTGTGATAAAACATGCATTAAATGATTAATATCAACCGATGTCGATGTGTAAGCAGCAGTCAGCCAATTTAAATTGAAATGAAGTCCCTTCTGTTTAGCCTGATGTTCATGTGCTCGTAGAATGCGACACAAATGAGTTTCCAAATCAACATTCTCAACCACTACTTCGATGTTACCCGTACTAGTGTCTGCAAAATATAGAATATCATCAACTAAACCTTGTAGTTTAGTTACTGAAACCTCAATGTGTTCGATTAAAGTAGATTGCTCACTGTCTACTTGTGATGATTTTAAAAGCTCAATAAAACCATTTACCCCAGATAAAGGCGTCCTTAATTCATGACTCATCGTCGCAATAAAACGACTTTTAACTAAATCAGCTTGAAGCGCCTGTTGGTTGGCCTTATTTAATTCAACTTGATGATGTTTGAGTAAGCTAATATCTAATAAGATACCATTCCACCTAACCCCTTGTTGTATATCATTGCCTTTTGTTTGTGCATTGGCAATATAACGACACCAAACTTTTTGGCCAAGATTATTAATTCTAAACTCAATATCAATCATGCCTTTGCGCTTACTTGCTTGCTTAAAGGCTTTAGCTATTTGCACCCGGTCTTCATCAACAATACAAGGGGAAATACATCCGGTCATACCGCGGCTATTGAGTTGTCTTGATGTTACTCCCAATAAACTTTGCGCCCCTTTGCTAATATAGGTATAACACCCTTCACCATTATCATAATATTCATACTGAAATACCCCGCCAGGGATAGTATCAGTAATCGTTTGTAATAATTGTTGAACCGCTTGGTTTTCCCTTTGAAGGTTATGATGTTCAGTCAAATCAGTGATGACGGTCATAATCCCAGCCAACTGACCATCAACTCCAAGATATGGCTTTTTAGTGTAGAGAAGCTCAAGCTTCTTTCCTACTTTATTGGTAAAGTTCATTTGACGATTAAAAACTTTTCCAGAGTGCAAGCTTTGCTTATTCTGCGTCAATAACTGGCTAACTTGTGCTAACTCGTCACGTAAATACCGTTTTTTTTCGTCCCATAAATGAGCAAAATTATCCTTATAGGCTTTGTTCCACATTATCCTTTTTTGCTCAGAATCTTGTATCACTACCATTGTAGGTAAATCGTCGATGAGCTTTTGAGTGAAGTTCAATTTACTTAACGCAACTTGCTCAGCCTCTTTTCGTTTTGAAATCTCACGGTTTATGGTAATCCGCCAGCTAACAAAATAAATAATCGAAATACAGATAAGAATTAAGGTTAAAATTGCAGTTGTATTAACGGTGGTTTTGTCATATCCACGCTCGATATTAAAAATACCATGGCGATTGACAATATGATTGAAGTCATTGCTCGTTAGTGTTTTGAAAAGGCTTTCAAGTAAACTGACTAATTCAGTAAAGTTTTTATTCACAAGGAAATAGATCGGCTGATTATATCGGTATTTAGGGTTGATATAAAATTCGCCTATGTAAAACTGATTCAATTGATATGCCGCAATGCTTTGCGGTAAGATAACACTATCAATCGTGTCGTTCCTCAAAGCATAAAAAAGTGTCACAATTGAGCTAAATGACACCGTTTCTAAATTCTCAGCACTTGGCAGCTTCTTTTTTGGATCTGCAAACAGATCTATATAACCAATACGCTGAGTTTTACTCGAACGTTTAGAAATTAAAACCATTTCTACGCTTACGTGCGGCGGTAAAGCAATCAAAACACCTTCATTAATTCTTGTTGGTGTCATCGTCGGAATGAGATCGATCTTATTCGCTAAAAATAATCTTTCTAATTCTTTGGAATTTGCAGCTGGGATATATTTAAACTGGAACCCACTTCGTTCAGATAGTAACTCAAGGGTATCATTTAAATTGCCTGTAGCTTCGCCAATTTGATTTGTGTCATTAATAGGAAACAAACCATCAATAAACGAGAACGTAAGTAAATAATTATTGTTGCCTTTCACACTTACTTTATTGAATTCACGCTTGAATTGACTATAGGCTTTTGCGGCCAAATATTCTTCACTTGCCGAACTTTCCCATAATTGTTTCGTGGTTGGAGAGATAGATGCTAAAAAAGAATTAACTTGATTACGTAAAGCCGTCTTCTGTTGGTTGAACATGACATGAAATGTTTCACTAGAAAGCCAGATAGGACTTACAACTTTAAGACCGTCTTTACCACGATTTTTTAACTGATGAGACAAAACTGAATAATCACCTAAAAAAGCATCAAATGAGCCATCCGCCACTTTTTTAAACGCATCATCTGGTTTTATAAACCGATTTATATAAAGCGCCCCATTTTCTGCTAGATATTCGCAATGCGAACTCCCAGTGATACAAACCCATCGTAAACTAGCAAAGTTCTTTAAGGCACTATTCGCAATAGATTGATTTACATCTATTCCTCGAGGACCTTCCATAAAGGGTGTTGAAAATAAATAATGTTTTTTACGTTGCGTGGTTTTATTCAATCCAACCGCAAAGTCTATTTCACCAGCTTTAAGTCCGTCCAGAAGCTCGTCAAGACTGTCGTAAACTCGGTACTCTAAATCGGCACCAGCTAAACGCGCTATTTCGTTACTGTAACCAACAATTACACCAGTATATTGACCATTTGCGTCTTGGGTGTGATAAGGAAAAAAATTATAACTTACGATACCCGCTTTGAGTTGCGTCGCAGAAGCAATACAAGAGAATAAAAGCGTAATAGCATAAAGGTAAAAGAGAAATCGTCGTTTCAGAACTAAACCAAGCAAAAGTAAATAACTAGCTACATTCTAGCAGTGAAATTTAAATACTCAATTTTTGTTTAAATCTAGCTACTATAAAAATTAACAAATAGATGATTCGATACAGACGTACAGTCGCCATTCGCATAAAAATTGCGTTATTTATTTAAAAATAGCATGCGCATATTTTCCACCTCTAAACTATTGCAAAAGCCAATGGGTATGAAGTAAGAAATAATCAAGAGCAGTTAATTAAACTAAAAAAACCCACTTTAGTCAGTGGGTTTTTATTTTTATTTACACATTAAAAGCTTTGTGAGTATCGGAAGTACAATTGACGACCAATATCAAAGCCACCGTAATATGAATAAGTAGAACTTGGACCTGAGTACATAATAGGACCACGTTTATCAAATACATTGTTAGCACCAATAGAAAGCTTAGATTCCCATGGCGTATTATAAGTGAACTGTAGATCGTTAAATGTAGTAGAGCCTACTTTATTTTTAGGCACAACTACACCATTAGTCCAATCACGTTGGAAGTTTGGATCACTACAACGGTCTTCAAAATAACAGTCCTCACGCATTGAAGAGAAGTAACGCATCGCCCAGTTTGCACTGAAATCTCCATACGTCCAATTCAAGCCAAAGTTAGCACGTGTTCTAAATGTATCTCCATGACCTACATCTGATTCAACTTTAGTTGTTGGATCATTTGTCGATTTTGAATCATATTTTAGTAAGTATGTGCTATCTAGAGTTGCACGGAAGTCACCAAAACCAGTTTCAAATGCATATGCTAATGATAGATCAATACCTGATGTTTCAGTGAAACCAGCATTGCGCGTACCATATGTTAAATCGTTAACAATTGAGTTGTTCGGATCACGTGAAAACATTGCACATCGTGATTCATCACCGCCAATATAACAATCTTTTAAGATCTCATTTGGTGAGTCAGAAACTACCGTGTCAGTGATTTTAATACTCCACCAATCAAGGATGATATCAAGGTTTTCAACATAACTTGGGTTGTAAACAAAACCAACGGTTTTACTGACAGACTCTTCTGGTTGTAACAGTGGATTTGAACCACTATTGAATGGCACTGGTGTTTGAGCTGCAGGGCCAGTCGTCGGCACAAAGCCTTGTTGTAACTGACGGTAATCAGCTGGTACATCTTGTAAACAGCGCGCAGAGCCAGCTGCTGTACCATAAACTGAATCACATGGATCGATAAAGCCTGTTGTAAAAGTTTGAGAACCACCACCATACAAGTTACTAATTGTTGGAGCTCGGAAGCCTTCAGCCCAAGTACCGCGAACCAATAAATCATCAGTTGGACGCCACTCAATGCCTACTTTACTGTTCGTTGTATCACCAAAAGTACTGTAATCTGAGTAACGAGTCGCAAGACTAACGTTTAGAGACTTAGCACCAACAACATCAGATAAAATAGGAACATTTAACTCTGCGTAACCTTCAGTAACATCGTAACCGCCACCCGTTGCACCAGATGCAAGAGTAGTACTTTGACCGAGTTGCGCTAGTGCATCAGGATTATACTCACCCGACTCTTTACGATACTCAGTACCAACAGCGAAAGTTAATGAACCTGCAGGTAACTCTGCAAGTAAACCACTTATGTTAGCAAAGTACATTGTTGTTTGAGTTTCACCACGATAATGCAGTGTAGGATACAAGAAGTCTTGTACATCAGGATCTGCTAGCGAGTTTTCAACAGGCCCTGCACCGAAGCCTGCTAAAGGATTCCACGCTACACACTCAGCTGATGAAATTGGATCATCTTCAGTACCACACTGAACTTCTCCCGATGCGTTTAAAAATGAAGGACCAGTAGCGGCTTCAATAGCAGGCTTATAGAAGTTACCGTTGTCTACTTGAACAGTTGTGCTCTTGCTGTAAACACCACCAACATCCCAGTCAAAATAACGATTAGCTAACTCGAAAGAGCCTTCTAGTGCGGCAGTAAAACGTAAAGTATCTTGATTACTTTCAGTTGTACGTGGAACTTCCCAACCACGACGAGTAAATGAAACATCTTCGCCAACTGGGTTAAAATAGCTATCACCACTTAACACAAAGCCATCTGACGCTGATTGATATGGATAACCTGCTACCTGACGTAACGCTTCACGTTCACTATATCCGATATCACTTGTAAAACTAACACTATCAGTAATATCGTAGTTAGAGCTGATATAAAGAGAGCGTGCACTTAAAGGCGTTTCTAAATGCATTTGGTCAATTGAATTACTTGAACCATTTTCATAAGTTTGCGGTTCAAAATCGTCAAAAGATGAAGCATTGCCTGGGCGCTTAGCAACCCACCATTGATCATTATAATAAAAACGACCATATTGACCCACTAAAGTACGGTTATTTGGAATATCATAACCTGGATATGACACTTCTGAGAAAGAACGGTCTCTCGCCCATACATCACTTTCATCACGCCACTCAGCACCTAAAGTAATTGAACCCTTTTCTCCCGAAAAGCCAGTGACCATACTAATGTTTTTCTTCTCACCATCACCATCGTCATAGCCACCGCCGTATACTGTGAACTCAAGACCTTCATAGTTTTTACGAGTGATAATATTAACAACACCAGCCATTGCATCTGAACCGTACATTGCAGACGCGCCATCTTTTAACACATCAATACGTTCAACCATTCCCATTGGAATAGCCGAGATATCTTGATAACCAGAGGTAGTAATACCCAAACGCTTACCATTGATTAAAACTAAAGTACGGCTGGCGCCTAAGTTACGAAGGTTGACGTAGTTACCACCCACATTCTCACCAGACACTAATGGCTCAGAACGACTGATTGGCGGTGAACCAGCTGCAGACATATTTTCAATCAAATCAATAACAGATGTGAAACCTTGATTAGCAATATCTTCACGACTTATTGTTTGGATTGGTTGTGCTGTTTCAAGGTCAGTAGAGCGAATACGTGACCCCGTTACTTCGATACGCTCTACTTTTTCTGCACCTTCATCTGCAGCCACTGCAGAAACTGAAAATGCTGACGTTGATGCTGCGCCAAAAGCAATTGCTAAACGCACTGCTTTTGAAACTTTATTATTTAACATTTGAATCTCCCTGGTCATATCCATGTTATGACTCTATTAATTTATTTAAACCCATAAAAGGTACTAGTACCCTTTAAGGGAATTAAATACTAATAGTATGGAGAGTTTTTGGTCAACAGCTTTTTAACTCATTATTTTCAATGTAAATTTTTTAAACAAACAACATCCCACAATTAGAGATAATAAGTTTACATAATTTAAAACCACTCATTAACAAATAAAATTAAAAGCATAAAAAGCAGGTGAAAATGGTTTTTTTATAGATATAAAATAAAATTTTTAGATTTACTATTCATGTGAAGAATTAACAAAAAAGACTTTATCGCATTAAAAAAATTAAAAAATAATTACCAAATTGTTTAAACCCAGAAAAGGCAATTACAAACTTAAAAGTGGTTGCAAAAAACCGTAAATTGTAAACAAAAAGAAAAGGGGGTAACAGCAATGTGTTTTTTTAAATCTACTGATAAATGAGCTTTTGTCAGTATGATTATTTCAAGTGACTTTCGAGTTATAAAAACTTACATACTCCTAAAATCAAGAGAGCAACAGTTAAGAAAGCAACCACATGGATAGGAAGGAAAAAATCTCATAAGATTTATGTGGTGAGCAAATGAAACAACCATTTAAAAATTCATCATACTGGTATTTAAAAAGTAAAAAAAAGCCACTCTAAGAGCGGCTTTTAAATCGTTTAAGTTACTAAATTAGAACTTGAATGTTGCACGTAAATAAACAAAGCGATCCATGTTAACGTCATACTCTGTTACAGAGAAGTTGTTAGTTGAGATAGCTAAGTCATTATTTAGGTACTCAGGAGATGGCTCTTTTGCAAATAAGTTTTCAATACCTAAAGTAAACTTAGTATTATACGCATCCATCGAGTAACCTACTGAAACATCGTGTACTGTGTATGAACCGATTTCTGCCGCCATACCTGGGTAGAAAGGTGTGTAGCCTAAAACGTCATAGTAGTTTTGCATACGATCTACATAGCGAGTTTGCCAATGAGCATCAAAGTCACCTAGTGCCCAATCAAGTGCGAAAGTACCTTTATACTCTGGGTAACCAGCATCACCATATTGGATACCAACTTGGTCTTCACCATCAAACTCATTTGTCATTACGTAAGAAACGTCTAATGAAGTACGGAAACTACCATATTCAGTTTCGAATTTATACGCAGTATAGAAATCGATACCTTCAACATTGTAAGTACCAGAGTTTTGCAGGAAGTTACGTAAGTCAGTTACGTTACCATTAGCATCACGGTCGATGTAGTCACAAGATGCTTCATTATCACCTGTAGCACATTCATTAAGAATACGTGAAGCACCATATCGACCGATAGAGTTAGTTACTTCGATGTCATAATAATCAACAGTAAATTCTAAACCTTCAATTGCGCTTGGGTTATAAACAAAACCGAATGTTTTAGACTCTGATTCTTCCGGTTTTAGATCCGGTGAAGAAACATTCGTGATACGGATTTGAGTATTAGCTTGGGCGTAACCATTTGGTACACCAGCACAGCCAGGTAAATCAGGAGTAGACCCATCTACTGAGTTACACGGGTCAGTAAGTGTAGGATATGAATCCGAGTTACCAGCGTATAAATCAGAGATAGATGGAGCACGATAACCTTCAGCCCATGTACCGCGTAACAATAGATCATCGATAGGACGATATTCAACACCAACTTTAGCTGTTGAGTTGCTACCGTATGCACTATGGTCTGAGAAACGAATTGCAGGAGAAATTGATAAGCCATCGATTACAGGAATTGAAAGCTCCACATATGCTTCATCAAGACGGAAGCCACCAGAAGTTGCATCACGTTGGTTACCTGAAGTTTCACCGCTTTGTGTTAATGGATCTGGAGTGTCATAGCCAGATTCTTCACGGCGCTCAAAACCAACAGCCATACCAACAACACCTGCTGGAAGCTCAAAAGCATCGCCTGCAAAGTTTAATGTGTAATCTTTCAGTTCAAGACCTTCACGAGAAACACTATCAAAAGTAACATAATCGATCATTTCTTGAGTTAGTGAACCTGCTCCGCCAAATAGATTTAGAGGCACACAAGAAGTCGCAGCATTACAGTTATCGCCTAAAGCTTGGTTGATACGAGTCAGGTTTAATAAACCTGTAGTATATACATCTTGGCTATTCTTACCATAGATGTAAGATGCATCCCAAACCCAAGAAGTGTCGCCGATACCACCTTCAAGACCGACCATTGCACGGTATGTAGTATCATTTTGACGATAAATACGGTTACCAGCTTCAACAAAACGACGTTGACCAGCAAACGGGACATAACCTTCTACACCAGAGCGCGCAGCATCACCATAAAGTGTTTCACCGAATGGGTTATAAATGTTGTTTTCATGAATATCAACACGGCTGGCAGCTGCACCAAAAGATGCACCTATAGTCAAAGGCATTGCCGCAAGTAATTGAGATGATTCACGATTAGTCATCATGAAATCTGAAACAAAGCGAACATCGTCGCTGATGTCATAGAAAGCTTGAACGTAGAAACTATTACGCTCTTGCGGTGTAACTAAATAGTTTTCTGGAGCGTAGTTGTATACATCACCGTCACGATCACGGAATGAATCAAGACCAACAGATGAACCGGCACCATTAGGTACTAGATCAAAACCTGCATTTGATTCACCAGCATTGTTCTCAGTGTAGCCTTGTGCAATTAATTGATTACGAAGATCAGAGCTAATAGAGTTAGAGTTCAGGCGAAGGCGGCCTTTTTCTGTAGTAGAGCTGTTACCCATAGAAGAAATGTCACGGTCACCTGCCCAGATTTCTTGTTGAGTTACGTGGCTTAGATTTAGCATTAAACCACCACGTTCAGAAGTAGTACCAACAGTCAAATCAGCAGAGTACTGACGACCATCGTTGTACTTCATATTTTCACCGCCATAAAGAGATAGCTCAACACCATCGAAATCACGGCGCGTGATGATATTTACAACACCAGCAATTGCATCTGAGCCGTAAATAGCTGAAGCACCATCTTTAACTACCTCAACACGCTCTATTGAGGCAGCAGGGATTGAGTTTAAGTCAACAGTTGAGCCTAAAGAAGAAACCCAGCGCTTGCCGTTAACTAATACTAATAAACGTTGCGCACCTAAATTTCTAAGGTCCATATTGGTAGCACCATTACCACCGTTATTGAACGCTGTGTTTAACGCAGCACCAGCTGCAGGAATTTGTTGAAGAATATCACCAATGCTTAATTCACCGGTTGCTGCAAGATCTTCACGGCCAATTACTAAAACAGGGCTCGCACTTTCTAAATCGGTTCTTTTAATACGTGAGCCAGTTACTTGAATACGTTCTACTTTTTCAGCGCCTTCTTCAGCAGCAATCGTGCTTGCTGAAAATGAAGCGGCTGAAGCTGCACCAAAAGCAATCGCTAAGCGAACTGCTTTCGAAACTTGATTATTTAACATTTGATTCTCCCTGGTCATATTCATGTTATGACTTTATTAATTTATTTTTAACTCTAATGGGCCACAAATAACCCTTTAGAGGTAACAAATACTAATAGCAGGCAGAACTTTTGGTCAACTTTTTTTTAACCTTTGTTTATAAAGAAATTTTATAAAATTCACATTTAAAAAACAATCCAAAAAACTTGTAACTTTAATGCTTTCAATAATTGCAAAAAGCAAGACAATAACCACTCAAAAAGCAATTAAACTGAAAAAAAGATGCAAAAAACACAACCATCCTAAATAATTAATTTCATTTTCTAGAACAAAATAATTATACAAAAAAAGAATACACTGAACTAGAAAAGTAACATTGGTTTTCTAAACACGCTGTTTATTTTGTCTTTAAGGATTATCATGAATTACATTTACTTCCATGAATATAAGTAGCGAGAATGTTGCAACTTTCATAACCAAGAAGCTGACCATCCTCCACTTCGATACTTAAAGCTTTTAATTGTTCTAAAATATTTTTTGTGTTTTTAGCAGCTGCAACTAACTCAGAAAGTCTTTTAATTAACAAATCAAGTTCTTCCATAAATAAACGATACGCTTCTTCAAAGTCTAAATTCCCGTGTATATTTTGAAGTAAGAATTCTATAAAAGCTGGAAGGTTTGTACCTTTCAACGCTTCTTGCTCATACTTAAAATGAGTGATTACCTTAGCTTCAATCTCTTCAACAATTTGCTTTGATAGTAAAAGATTAGAAGAACGAACCGATTTGACGAGCCTTATCAAGTGATTTTCAATATCACTTTTAATGAAGTTTGCGACCTTTTAAAATTTTTTTGTTTGGTTTAACAATTATAGACTCTGGATGATGACAAACAAATGTGAAAAATCCACCACTTGAAAGTACACGATAGATTTCATCAATACTTTGACTAACTTGACTATACTCTAATGAAAATTGCGCTATTACATTGGAAAATGCATTATCATTGAATGGTAAGCACTCGACCGAAGTCTTAGCTAAAAAGGTACCATTAATGCTTTGGGTGACACCTTTGTGCATCTCAGCTTTGTCTATTCCATAACAATTAAACTGATTATTATTTTGAATCAATTCTATCAAAGCGCCATTTCCAGTACCGACATCAAGAACAGTTGAATTTTCTCCAAATTTTTTAGCTGTAGCCTCCCAAAACTCCTTTAACTCACCTTCATAATTCTTTTTAAACCCACTCCCGAAAGACGTTAAGTGACCTCCGCTCCAATACTCGGACCAATGACTACTCATTATTCACCCAACTTTAGCTGTAATTTTTTATATATGGTCATTTTATAAACTTACTAATAAAGGCCTTAGGGTACTTAAAAAGCCCCTAACGGGGCTTAAAATTTAAAGTGATTAGTATTAGAAGCTTATGCTATAACCAGCAAATACTTCACGACCAATATGACCTGCATAATATAAAGTATCGTCATTCCAAAACCCGTCATCATCTTTAACAACACCTTTGTCGAACAAATTACGTGCGCCTAAAGTAAATGTGCCAAATGATTCTGTGTAATACTTAATATTGATATTATGTGTTACATATGTTGGATCGTGATTCTCACCTTTGTAACGGAAGTTTTCAGGGTTACCGTCACCTAGGTCAAGATACTGATCTTCATATACCGATGAAATCAGGTCAGTTGTCCATGCAACAGATAAGTTATCCATCGAATAATTAATGTTAAACTGCGAGCGCCAATCAGGTGTACCTGGCATACCTATGAAGTCTTGAGAAGGTCCTGAAAAGTAAACATCCCCAGCAGATTCAAGCAAGTAAGTTGTTGTATTTCCGAAGGTAAAGTCACCAAAACCTGTTTCAAGTTTATACTCTAAATTTAAGTCTAAACCTTTTCTAGACATATATGCGCCATTTTCAGAACGTGTAATCACGTCACCTAAAACAGCACCATTTTCGTCACGCTCTAACTTAACACCTGGGTATTTAGCCATCAGGTCATCAAGTTGACCCCCAACTTCAGCATTAATTAAAGACTGTACAGTAATAGATGAGATTACGTTTTCAACCTCTAAAGAGAAGTAATCTAGTTTTACTGCAAAGTTCTCAATACCTGAATAAACAATACCCGCATTGATATATTCTGATTCTTCAGGACCTAACTCGTCATTACTTTGAATTAAGTTATCAAACTGACGAGATTTACATTCTGAGGCAGAAATTCCTTGAGCTTCACAAGCTACATAATCTGTAGCACTTGTTGCACTAAACGAAGTTGCGGCTAGCAATTCATCAAGAGATGGAGCGCGGAAACCTTCTGAATATGAAGCACGTAATAAGATGTCATCTGTTGGGCGATACTCTAACTTAACGCTTGGATTAGTTACTGAACCAAAATCGCTGTAGTCATCGCGACGCAAAGCTGCGCTAACGATTAAATTATCAGTGAATGGCATTGAAATTTCATAGAAGAAAGCTGTTGTGTCACGCTCACCCATTGCTGAGTTACCTGCTGAACCACCTATAAGACCAGCTTCAGATTGTGCATCATACTGCGAATCAAACTGTTGATCGAAATACTCACCACCAAAGTAGTGCTGGATCTCACCGCCTGCTAATTCACCTAAAGCAAAACCAACACCAAAGAAGTAATGATCCATTTCGTTTTGGTTTTCTGTATAAGTTGTTGAACGAAGATTATTAATACCTTCTTCAGAACCTAAATCAATGCCATATTTCTCATTGTAAGCTAAACCTGAATAGCTCAAGTAGTAACGACCTACTGAACGGTAGTCTAATTTAGCTTTATGATATGCGAATTCCCAATCTATTGAGTCACCTGCGATACCTTTTAAACCAATCATATAGTCTTGCTGGTAATCTGTAACAAGACCATCGCGATTACCGATACCGTACCAGCGGAAGTAGCCAGTTACTTCTTCATCATATGGATTGTGCTCATTTCCAGCAGCCATATTATTCCATTTAGCTGCAGGCGGAGCGTAACGACCAAATGAGTCATTTCGGCTAAGCATAGCACGCGCATATAACTCAATATCGTCCGTTATATTATAGTTTGAGCTAACCATAATTGAGTCTTTGTTAGTCGAGGCCATGTTAGCTGACACATTAGCGTATGCATAGCCACACACCTCACCGCCACCAACACCACCAAGAAGTGAGCCTTGGTCTAATACCCCAACAAAACCAGGTACAGAACTTGCTAACTCATCACATTTCGCTGAAGCAACAAAGCCGTCAGGGCCTAAAATAGTTGCGCCATAATAACTTACACCAACTGTTTCATCATAAATTGAAACTAGGCCATCACCATTAGTATCTTCCCAAGAAGCAGCTGTATACTCACGATCTTTATCGAATATTGCGCCTTGCTCTTGATGGTCATAGACAAATGTAATGTTACCCTTTTCAGAGCTTACACCAAACGAAACTGACATTTGTTTAGTATCGGCACCTTCATTTGATGGACGACCGAATTGAACATCAAAAGATGCACCTTCAAAGTCTTTTTTAAGAATGATGTTGATAACACCCGCAATTGCGTCTGAACCATAAATAGCAGAAGCACCATCTTTTAGAATTTCGATGCGTTCAACTGCAGCCATTGGAATCGAGCTCAAGTTAGCTGCTGAACCACCTAGAGAAGGTGAACCGGCAACACGTTTACCATCAACAAGTACAAGAGTACGATCACTACCAGCACCTAATAGACTAACTGTTGATTGCGACTGAGCTGAAGAGCCTGAGCTTGGAACAAATGAGCCGAAGCTGTTAGAAGTTACACTGCGTAGAGCATCCGCAACTGAGATACGCCCCTGCTCTTCAAATTGAGCTGTTGTAATCACTTCAACTGGGCTAGCGCCCTCAAGGTCTGTTCTTTTGATACGTGAGCCAGTAACTTCAATTCGCTCAACCTTTTCAACCTCATTTTCATCAGCAGCAACAGATGATGCAGAAAATGCAGCTGTCGATGCAGCACTAAAAGCAATCGCTAAGCGAACAGCCTTAGAAACTTTATTATTTAACATTTGATTCTCCCTGGGCCACATAGTGTGGCTTTTTTTAGCATAAGCTTGTTTATTATTTGTTACCGCAACTGTGCTACGGCCAACAAATAATAAACAAATCAAAATAAATTTCCAGAGTTTTATTAATAAAAACACAACAAAAAACACAACAAAAACCCAAAAATTAACAAAAAAGAATTTGTTAAACTGAAACAACTACAACATAAACATGAGGTTAAGGAAGAAGATACAAAAAGAATATCAAATGAGAATTATCTGACCATTGGGCTGAAAGGGATTGTTACAAACTAAATCATTAACAATTACTCTCACAATTGGTAATAACTGCTTATTGACATAAACTAAATAGTCATAATTATGTTTACCCATGTAGTACTCGACACCCTGAGTTGTATAAACATATTCAATTATTTGACCACGCTGAAATGCAAAATGTGGGTTTTCAGCTAAATACTGCTTAGCTGCTTTTGCATGAGGAGGGATGTTTTTTTGATAATCAGCTAGGTGCCGGCCTAATCGTTTGCGATACACGAGTAATGAGTCAAACTCTCCCGCATAGAGTTTTTTAACGTACCTATCAAAGGCTTGTATTATTAATTCTTGACTGTAATTTTCGGAGAATAAAATCTCAAATAATTCTATTTGAAACTTGTGGGCAAGCTCTGTCCAATCACTCCTAACGGTTTCCATACCTTTGAAGACTAATTTTGAGGTGCCATCTTTTTCGACTTTTCCTACATAGCGCTTTTTAGACCCTGTTGTTTTTCCTCTAATTGTGGGCATAAAAAATGGGCTATAATGGGTTTCGTACTCGATCTCTAAGAAACTGTCTATTCTATAATCTTGCTGTAATACACGCTGCCAGCGTCTGTTAATTTTTCTTGCCAGTACCGTACCAATTTCATTACAGTTTAGTGAATTTAGATCATCATCAAGCTTAACAAAAGTCGAATCTGTATCACCATAAATGACTTCATAACCCCACTCTTCAATCCATTGCTTGGTTGTTTGCATAATTTCATGGCCGCGCAAAGTAATTGAACTCGACAATCGCGGGTCATAAAAGCGACAACCTTTCGAGCCAAGTACACCATATAAACTATTCATGATGATTTTGATTGCTTGAGAGAGCATAGGTTGTTTTTTGTCTTTTGCTATTTGTCTGGTCACTGACAGCTCACGAATAAGCTCAGGTAAATGATGAGCAGTGCGTGAAAAGTGCGCCTGATTAAATCCTTCGATTGCATTATCTGGACTTTTTAAACCTTCAATAAGACCGAGAGGGTCTATGCAAAATGTTCGCATTATTGACGGATAGAGACTTTTGTAATCAAGCACCAAGATATTCTTATATAGGCCAGGCTGCGATGACATGACATAACCACCAGGGCTATCAAAACTTAAGCCATGATCGCCTAAATTAGGGGCTACATAGCCACTTCTATGCAGTAACGGCAGATAAAGGTTAGTGAAGGCTGCAACTGAGCCGCCCATTCGTTCTAATTCAAGCCCTGTAAGCTGGCTTCTTACAACTGCAAAATCAAGTAACTTAAGTTTCTCAAAGATCCTCATCACTAAAATACAATCTTGCCTGTTGTAGTTAGCAAGAGACAGTTTGTCTTCATTAAACTGGCGAATAATTTCTTCAAGACGATTATCTGTATTTATTAGCTTCTCTTCGCCAAGCTCAATACTCGCTACATTGGCAAGACTAAAACTATCGTAATGATAAGTAGCGTTTTTTAAGGTATCAATACCATCAACAACTACGCGTCCTGGTATTGTAATACGGGTAAAATTACCTTGCCTCAGATGCATTTTTTCTTTATTGCGGCCAAGCGGCAATTCGACACCGAGTGCTTCAGCACGGGCATGTAACACGCTGAAGTCAAACTCAATCACATTCCAGCCAATAATCACATCAGGGTCGACAGTTTCAATATGTATACAAAGCTGATTGAGTAAATCAATTTCATCTACACACCAATGAAGATTAAATTCAAGTTCACTGGTATCTTGTGGCTGACCTATCATCAATACGGTATCTATATTTGCCCCAACTAGACCTATTGAAAATAGCACTCCTTCACCATTACATTCTATATCGAGTGACAAACTTGAAAAGTGCGGTGTAAAATCGCTATTTTTTTTGAACTTAGTATCCGTTAAAACAGGATATGGGTGGCTTTTTATTTGTCTTCCTTGAGCCCAAACTGACCCTTTAATGAAACGTTCCATTAAAAATCTATCTATAGGACGAATATCATCTTCATATACTTTTATATGCTGTGCTTTGAGTCGTTTCGCAGCATTGTAATAGTGCTTTAAAGAAGAAAAATAACAAGAAACAACTTGTTCCTGCATAAAGCTCTTCAGTGCCACAGGTTTCATTTCACAAAAAATACCATGCTCTGAGAACACTCTATTCGCAGCGTCTATTTGTGATTTATTAATAAAGAACACTGCTTTTTGTGGCGTGCTTATTAATTTAACTGGCCCTTGCTTAGATAAAATCCACACCACAATCGAAATACCCTTAGCACTATCGTAGCATTGCGTGGAGAGAATAAAGCCGGAGGCTAACTGCATGTAATTAAACCTTTTTAATATAATTTAGGCATATCAGTTAAGCAAAGCTAAGTTGATTAACTAATTAAAGTAACAAGTCGCTTGTAGTTGCCCAGTTAAATCTCTAAAATTCATTACTGTAATTATATACATACTTTAGGTTTTCTGGGCATGCTTTCTGACTCTTTAAAAAAAACAATTCGGCAAATTCATAAGCATGTTGCTGATAACCTCACCGATTATCGCCCTCGAAGCAGTCAAAACTATTTAGTTGCCGAAATAGCAAAAACTCTAGCTGGCGAATATCACAAGAGCCAACGAATTTGCGTTATTGAGGCAGGCACCGGGACCGGTAAGTCGCTAGCGTATTGTTTAGGGGCATTGCCTTTAGCGATGGCCAAGAAAAAGAAATTAGTGATTTCGACGGCAACCGTTGCTCTACAAGAACAGTTAATTAGTAAGGAGCTGCCTTTTTTTAAAGAGCACTCTGGCCTCGACATCAAGTTTGATTTAGTGAAAGGTCGACAGCGTTATATCTGTGCACAAAAACTGAGTGCCGCCGTCAATGGCGACAGTCAAACGCAAATGGAGTTTATGCCGACCCTATCATCGCCCCTTTCAGATATGGAAACCAAATGCTTAAAGCAACTTTATGATGCTTATTCAAAAAAGCAATGGCAAGGCGACCGCGATAGCTGGGCTGATACAATTCCTGATAAAGTGTGGAATTTAATTGCTTGTGATAAGCATTCATGCCAACGACAAATGCGCGCTCATCAGCTCTGCCCTTTTCATATGTCACGTCAGCGTCTGATGCAAATGGATGTGCTAGTGATCAACCATTCTCTATTACTGGCTGATCTTGATTTAGGTGGCGGTAAGATTCTACCAGAACCTGACGATACGATTTATGTTATCGATGAAGCACACCATTTAGCGCACATCACCCGCGACTTCTCTTCTGCCGCAGCAACCATTAAAGGCACCATAGACTGGCTCGACAAGCTGGTTAAATTTGCCGGCAAAATGGCCAATGTGCTCGTAGGTCAAAAAGCGATTGGGCAAAATTTTAAGCTCAGTGACAGTATCAATGATGCCGGTAAAAACTTAAAAGTAGTGCGTGATATTCTTGATAACGCAGACTTTAATTATAACAGTGATGACACCTATCGTTTTGAACATGGTGAAATCCCAGCATCTTTACATGCCAAAGCAAAAGATATTAGCGATGCCACCCTTGATGCCCTAAGAGCACTCAACAAGATGCACGATACCTTAGTGCAAGACGTAAGTGATGGCGATGTAAAACCTTATGTGATCGATCCAATCTTGGCTGAAAGTGGTCAGTACATTAATCGTCTAGAGTTATTAAACAAGCTGTGGTTTAGTTACGCCACAAAAGGCGAAGGTATTCCCCATGCGCGCTGGATCAAACGCTTAGAATATAAGAACCATCACGACCATTTACTTAGTGATTGCCCTATTGAGGTTGGCTATTACCTTAAAGATAAATTATGGAATCAATGTGCAGGTGCCGTGCTTTGTTCAGCCACCTTAACTGCATTGGGTTCATTTGATCACTTTGCTTATGAATGCGGTCTTGCCAAAGAAGAAGGTGTAAAATACATAAAAGTCCCTTCTCCATTTGATTACCCTAAACAAGCGACGCTGCATATTCCTGCAAGTCATATTGAGCCAACCGATAAAGCGTTTAGTGATCACTTAGCTGAGCAATTGCCCAAATTCCTTGATGATAAAAAAGCAAATTTAGTGTTATTTGCCTCTTATTGGCAGATGGATCATGTTGTTAAAGCATTACGTAACAAAGGAATTGAGGTCTTAGTGCAAGGAGAAATGTCTCGTGAAGCCCTGCTTAAAAAACATAAAGCCAATGTGGATTTAGGCCGTGCTAGCTATTTATTTGGCACTCAAAGTTTATCTGAGGGTCTTGATTTACCAGGTAAATACTTAGAAAACCTAGTAATTACAAAAATTCCATTTGCGGTGCCTACCTCACCAATAGAAGAAGCGCAGGCCGAGTTTGTGCAAAGTAAAGGTGGGAACCCGTTTCTTTCGATAACCGTACCTGATGCGGCAAAGAAATTAGTACAAAGCTGTGGTAGACTGCTGCGCAAAGAAAATGATCAGGGTCGCATTACTATCCTTGATCGCCGACTAGTGACCAAGCGATATGGCAAAGCCATGCTCGATACCTTGCCACCTTTTAAAAGACAAATTGATTATTAATGTTTGAATTAGCTTTAGACCCAACAACCTGGGCACTATTATGTGCAGTTGCACTAGCAGCCGGCTTTATTGACGCAATTGCAGGCGGCGGTGGCATGTTAACGGTACCTGCACTATTAACCGCAGGTTTGCCGCCTCACCTCACATTAGGTACCAATAAACTTGCAGCAAGTTTTGGTTCATTGACAGCCAGCGTAACGTATTTTCGTAAAAAGTTGTTCAACCCACGGTTTTGGGCTGCGTCCATTTTAGCAACAGCCATTGGGGCGCTCGTAGGTACTTTAGTGGTAGATTACTTAAGTATTGAATTTTTAAATAAATTACTACCGGTGGTGATTATTTTAGTCGCTTGTTACAGCTTATTTGGCAGTTTAAGTACAACTGAGCATAACGAGTTACCAGAGCTTGATAGTAAAACTAAAGTTAAACAGTGGCTGCAAGGGCTTGGACTTGGGTTTTTTGATGGTTTAGCAGGCCCCGGCACTGGCACATTTTGGACCGCATCAAATAGCCTTTTATATAAAATGAGCTTATTGCTTAACTGTGGTCTTGCCCGCTCAATGAATTTTGTTTCAAACTTTATTTCATTGATCACTTTCGTTGCACTTGGCCATGTAAACTTTCTACTTGGTATCACAATGGGTTTTTTCTTGATGCTTGGAGCATGGTTAGGAGCACATTCTGCAATAAAGTTTGGTAGTAAAATGATCCGCCCAGTGTTTAACACTGTGGTTATAGTGTTAGCATTAAAGTTAATCTATGAGGCTTATTTATAAATGCAATCTACTGCTTTTGATAAACTACGTTCACAAATTGAAAGGCTCAAACAATTGGCCACACAATTTGATAAGGGTAATTTATTTGCTAAAAATCGCTATATGCAAGCCCAGCCAAGTTTGTTTGATAAAGCCGTGTTTAGCACAAAAAGTATGAAGTTAGCCGACTATGTAACCGAAATCGAAGATGAGCTTAACAGCCTGCCGCCAGCTGAGCATCGCCATGCTTATCAATATGCGCTTGAGCGTATTGCCATTCAAGTCGAAGCGGTATTCAATGTAATCAAATCAACCCCAGTATGGGCTAAAGAAAATAAATACAGCTTTAAGCCGAAAGCTAAGCCACAAGTTTATAAGCAAGCAGTAAAAAAAATCATGCAGTCATCCCATGAGCTGTATGACGAACTAAAACAAACCCATGAGTTTGAACGCCGCTTAGTTTTGATGATCGAAGAGCGAAAACTTAAGCTCGACGCTGCAAATGCACAGCAAGCAACCGAAATTAATAAAGAAATATTAGCTTTACATGCAAGACTTGGCCGTTGTCGAAAGGCTATTTCAGCCACTGAAGACAAAATTCAGCAAGTCGAAAAGCAACAGCTGAGATAATGTTTTACTATCATCCAAGTTATTCAGCGTTAACTTTACCCGAGCGTCACCGCTTTCCCATTGATAAATACCGCATGTTAAAACAGCTTGTTAGCAATTTTATTGATGAGCAGCATTTTATTACCCCACAACAAGCCACTAGAGCGCAGCTTGCTATGTGCCATAACCCCGAGTATGTCGACGCTTTTTTAACTGGTAGCCTTGATAGCAAAGCAATTAAAAAAATGGGCTTTCCTTGGTCCACTGAGTTGGTTGAGCGAACACTTTACTCTGTTGGCGCAAGTATTCAAGGCGCTGAGTTTGCTTTGCAACAGGGTGCTGCTTTTAACCTAAGTGGTGGTTATCATCATGCTTTTACGAGCTATGGTAGTGGTTTTTGTATTTTTAATGACTTAGCGATAGCCGCAGCACACTTAATTGATTCAGAGCAAGCCGACACCGTATTAATTTTTGACTGTGACGTCCACCAAGGGGATGGCACAGCCGAAGTTACACAAGCACATCCCCAGATCATTAGCTGCTCTATTCATTGTCAGCAAAACTTCCCGCGTATTAAACAGCAATCAAACTACGATTTTGCGTTAGAGCATGGCACTACAGATGCTGAATACCTAGAGACAGTCAAACAAGCTTTAGCCTTAACAATTAGACTCCACCAGCCAGATATCATTTTGTATAACGCCGGCGCAGACATCGCAACAGATGACGAATTAGGACACTTTCAAGTGAGTTTAGAAGGCGTGTATCAGCGTGACCATTTTGTATTAAACCAAGCCAAGGAAGCAAAAATCCCAGTGTTTTCAGCCATGGGCGGTGGCTACCAACGAAATGTAAGCCGTTTGGTTGAAGTTCATAGCCAGCTTTATAGGGCAGCTGTCGATTTATTTTAAAGCTTGGTATACACTAAAAGTGACTTTTAAATAAGGCTAACTTTGTATGAAATTGCATGACGACATTCATAATTACTATGAAAAATTGGTTGTCGAAGACATCTCAAAACGAAACTTAGAAGCGACCTATAGTGATGATGTTATGGCAGATTTATGCTGCACAGTATTAAATCAACTGCCTGCTCGTTACATTCGCTACGATGTCGATATGGAATTTTATTTACCGCAAAAAGAACGTATTAGAATGGAGCAACAAGTGCAAACAGCTATTGATGTAGCGATCAGCCAAGTCGCTAAGAAAAAGGAATTGCAAAAATGAGCAGTGAGTTAGAAGGTGCGCCTAACTATATTAAAATTGCTGTTGACCTTATTATGCTATTAGAGCAAAACGATGTCCCCGCCGAAGATGTATTAGCAGCTTTAGAAATCGTTAAGTCTGATTTCGAAAAGAAACTTCCAAAATCAACCGATTAATAGTCCGAAAATGGCGAGTATTAGAGCAGAAATTTGTTATGCTCAGGTTTTATAATTCAAGAATGTAAAACCATGTCATTGCCAAGTTTATTACGCTTATTCATCCTTGCTGCTATTTGGGGCGCTTCCTTCTTATTTATGCGCATGGCAGCGAATAGCTTAGATTCCTGCAGTATTAATTGAGTTAAGAGTTGGCTTTGCTGCAATTACACTGTTTATTTTTGCGATGTACTTACGAAAGCAACTCGCTTTCACGACCCACAAAAAGCATTTTTTCATTATTGGCGCACTTAATTCCGCCCTTCCCTTTTTATTGTTTGCCTATGCAGCGCAGACAATTAATGCCTCAACCTTATCCATATTAAATTCAACGACCCCTATTTGGGGTGCCATCGTTGGTATTGTATGGAGTAAAACGAAACCCACCAAAAGTATGTTACTTGGCTTGCTATTAGGTTTAACGGGCGTAGCCATTTTAGTAGGGCAAAATAGCCTGATTATCGACACGCAAGCAATCACAGCAATTGTAGCTGCATTGTGTGCCTCGCTCAGCTATGCCATTGCATCTCATTACACAAAACATGCACCTAAGTTATCTGCTTTTGATAATGCCCATGGCAGTATGTGGGCGGCAAGTATTATGGTTCTACCACTTATTTTTGTTATTCCTGCCAGAGAAATTCCAAGTAATGAGGTGATGCTTGGTGTGGTGGCACTCGGTGTGCTATGTACTGCGGTGGCATATATCCTGTTTTTCCGTTTGATTGATGACATTGGCCCAACCTCTGCGTTGACTGTTACCTTTTTAATTCCATTATTTGGCATTGTTTGGGGCAATTTAATTTTAGATGAGCAAATTGGACCTAATACCTTGCTTGGCGCATTGTGTGTTATCGCGGGTACCATGCTGGTCACCGGCTTTATTCGTATCAAGCCATTTTTAAAACGAAACACCTTGTAACAGAATCACCTTTGCAATTAAAAAATCAGGCTATAATCTATACATAATTTTTAAATAATAAGGAGAGTGCTATGTCAGGGACAACCATGGTGGTATTGATTGTCTTGATTTCTGTGGGTTCAGGTGTGATTTATGATATGTATAAAAAACATTTAGAATTTAAATCTCGAACATTAAAAGACAGCAAAGAAGCGAACGAACATGTCGCTGCAGTAACAAAAGAGCTTGTAGAGCTAAAAGAGCGTGTGCAAACGCTCGAAGCCATTGTTACTGATTCAAGCTACAGCGTAAAACAAGAAATTAATAAACTCTAATTAAGTTAGCTCTTATTAAGTTAATAATGCACTGTATTGTTCAAGCACAGGCTGATAGTAATCGGCGTCTTGATTTAACATACGTTGGTAATGAGCACATAATTGCTTCAGATAAGCTTGGTGCTCTTTACTTGTTAGCTGCCACATTTGCTGGCCAACTCGAGTGATCGACTGCGAAGCAGACGCACTCATGGCAATAACTTCATAAAATCGTTTGTTTTCACACACCAACTGCTCAGATACGAGCCCCAATGGCAGTGTCTGCAAATAGCTGCGAACTTGATAACTGTGATGTACAGGGCACACAATAAAGTCAATATGCGTATTTGGTTGTTGACTAACAATCCGCGCTAAAAATCGCACTAATAACTCACCTCCCACCCCAGCAATAATAACAAGGTGACGCTTTTTAGGATCTGGTGAAATCATTGCCACATCTTGACAATGTACCTGCCAACGGCCGCGTTGCTCACTTGTGGCAAAACGTTCGAGTTTCTCACTTAGTACCTGCATCAGCTCAGGCACAATATCAACGAAATGTATAAGCTGGGCTTTATTTTGCTGTAATAGCTCAATCCCTAACAAACCGTGATCGCAGCAACAATCCCAGATTTCGTCATACCCAGAATCAACCACATCTACAATGGCTGAAAGTCGTTTACTCAGTGCCATTAGTTTGCTGTTTTATAGACTAACGCTTTTAAGCTGCGATCACTGTCAACCTCAATAAAGCCATCAGTAGGAGTTAGTCGCTCAACAAAACTAATTGTCCCTTGGGTATGCTCAGCAATTAACTCTTTAAACGCCTGCTCTGAAAGCTCAGGGCTATTTGCACACAGTAACAACTGGGTGTTTTCATTTAGCAGCTCAGGTAAACGACGTAGGATTTTTTGATAATCCTTAGTCAATATAAAGCTGCCTTTTTGAAAACTCGGTGGGTCTACGATGATCAATTCATACGGTGCTGATTTTTTAAGCTTACCAAATGATTTTAAAATATCATGCGGGAAATAACTCACACCTTGATCAAAACCATTTAGCTGATGGTTTTGTTTACCTGTTCGCAACACCCCTTTATTCATGTCCATATTAATAACTTGGTCTGCCCCACCCTGCATTGCTGCAACAGAGAAGCCACACGTGTATGAAAATAAGTTGAGCACTTTTGCATTTTTACTATTAGCTTGAACAAACTCTCGGCCACGGCGCATATCAGGGAAAATCCCAGTATTTTGGCGACTCAATAAATCGACTTTAAACTTAATACCATTTTCACTGACATGGTGCTCTTGGGGTAATTCACCATACATAAGCGCGTTGCGGGTGTTAATACCGCTACGTTGTTGGTAAACCAATGCACTGACAAGCGCTGGCGCATTCTGTTGTGCCCATTGCCACAGGGTATCAGTTAATTGCGCAAGTACTTGTTCATCTATCTCTTGATATGAAACTAAAAAGAGTGCTGGCGGATAAAAGTCTAAGTTTATGTGGCTCAGCTCAGCGACTGAGTGACCACGGCCATGGAATACACGACATAATTCATTAGCAGCAAGTGGCGCCTCTGCTAAAGCATTTAAAATGGCAGAAAAATCGTTTGTCATCATCTTTAGTTAATTAACTGTTGTTGTAATTCGTGAATTTCATCACGCACAGACGCCGCTTTTTCAAACTCAAGATCGCTAGCATAAGCATGCATTTTCGCTTCAAGAGCTTTGATTTGGCTGGCAATATCTTTCGCGCTGAGCACTTGTTTAGACTCTTTACGCACTAACTTAAGGTTGTCTTTCGGGCTTGCTTCTTCGCCCACATCCATAATGTCGGTAATACTTTTAACCAGTGCTTGTGGCTCAATACCATGTTCAAGGTTATAAGCTTGTTGTTTTTCACGGCGGCGGTCTGTTTCATCAATGGCTTGTCGCATTGAATTAGTGATGCGGTCGCCATACAGAATTGCTTTACCATTTAAGTGACGCGCAGCACGCCCTATGGTTTGAATAAGTGAACGAGTCGAACGTAAGAAACCTTCTTTATCGGCATCAAGTATCGCCACCAGTGAAACTTCTGGCATGTCGAGACCTTCTCGCAATAAGTTAATGCCCACTAACACATCAAATACGCCAGCACGTAAATCACGGATAATTTCAACCCGTTCAACAGTGTCGATGTCTGAGTGCAAATAGCGTACTTTTACGTCATGGTCATTGAGATAGTCAGTTAAATCTTCTGCCATACGCTTAGTTAACGTGGTCACAAGTACCCGTTCGTTCACTTCAACTCGTTTATATATTTCTGATAGCAAATCATCAACCTGGGTGCCCACAGGGCGTACCTCAATTTCTGGATCAATAAGCCCGGTTGGACGAATGACCTGCTCTGCAACCTCCCCTGATGAGCGCTCAAGCTCAAAGTCACCAGGTGTTGCCGACACATAAATAGTTTGCGGCGCAATGGCTTCAAATTCTTCAAAGCGTAATGGGCGGTTATCTAACGCCGATGGCAAGCGAAAGCCATACTCAACAAGATTTTCTTTACGGCTTCTATCGCCTTTATACATAGCACCAATTTGCGACACAGTAACGTGTGATTCATCAATAATCATCAATGCATCATCAGGTAAGTAATCTAATAATGTCGGCGGTGGATCGCCCGGTGTTCTGCCAGATAAGTATCGCGAATAGTTTTCGATGCCAGAGCAATAACCAAGCTCGGTCATCATTTCAATATCGTACTGGGTGCGCTGAGCAATACGTTGCTCTTCCACAAGTTTGTTGGCACTGAGTAACTGAGCTCGGCGGTCTTTAAGCTCATCTTTAATTTTATCAATGGCATCAAGAATTTTTTCACGGGGTGTTACATAGTGGGTTTTTGGATAAATAGTCGCACGTACAATATGCTTTTCAACTGCTCCTGTAAGCGGGTCAAAAATACTTAAGCGCTCAATTTCATCGTCAAACATCTCCACACGCACAGCGTAAGTATCCGATTCAGCAGGAAATATATCGACCACTTCGCCACGTACGCGATAAGTACCGCGGCTAAATTCAATATCATTGCGTGTATATTGCAATTCAGCAAGCCGACGCAGCATATCGCGCTGATCGACGGTTTCACCTACTTTTAGTAAAAGCATCATCTTCATGTATGAGTCAGGGTCGCCCAAACCATAAATAGCAGACACCGAAGCCACAATAATGGTATCACGTCGTTCAAGCAGCGCTTTGGTGGCACTTAAACGCATTTGTTCAATGTGCTCATTAATGGACGCGTCTTTTTCAATAAAGGTATCGCTGGCAACAACGTAGGCTTCTGGCTGGTAATAATCATAATAAGATACAAAATACTCAACCGCATTATGAGGGAAAAACTCTTTCATTTCACCGTAAAGCTGTGCAGCGAGTGTTTTGTTGTGTGCCATAATAATGGTTGGCCGATTCAAATCATTAATGATATTGGCCATGGTGAAGGTTTTACCCGTTCCTGTAGCCCCTAATAATGTTTGATGTGCAAGCCCAGCCTCTAGGCCATCTTTTAACTGTGCAATGGCCGTTGGTTGGTCACCACTTGGCTGAAACTTAGAAACTAATTGGAAATGGTCGCTCATGAATGACACTCCTTCATATATGACTCACTTAACCCATCAACTTCTTTGATAAACCATTTATAGGCAACCATTGCAGTAAATAAGTTACCAATCGCGGCACCAATAAATAAACCAGTTAAACCTGCAATTTCGCTGCCTATATAAGCAAAAGGTACATAAAAAACAAACAGACGTACCACACTTAAAATCAGGGCATTCATTGGTTTATGCAAGGCATTAAATGAAGAGTTAGATAAAATAATCACCCCCTGCAGGCCATAACTCAGTGGTAAGATATAAATGAATAACTTAATCACATCCATTACCGCTTGCTCTTTACCAAATACATCCGCGATAAAGCCAGAGGTTAACAGCAGTAAAATATAAATAGCGAACTGCCAAATCATCACGAATTTCAAGGTTTTTGAGTAAGCTTCTTTAACACGTTCAAACTTACCTGCCCCAAAGTTTTGACTTACAAATGGTGGTAAGGTCATTGATAAAGCAAGCACCACAAGGCTTGCGATAGATTCAATGCGACTGCCTACACCAAACGCTGCAACCGCCTCAGGGTCATGCTTAGCTACTAATGCCGTCATGACCGCCATCGCTATTGGCGTCAACATATTTGCGCCTGCCGCCGGTAAACCTATTTTAAGAATTTTACGAACTGAACTAACTGCTGTTTGCTGACCAGCATGCAGGCTCAACAAACCGTTCTTAATTGCCAGAATATATAAAATAATAATTACTGCAACCGCCCAAGCAATAACACTCGCAATAGCAGCCCCTTGTATACCTAAGGCTGGAATTGGCCCAAAACCAAAAATTAGTACCGGATCTAAAATAGCATTTATCAGCCCCGCTCCACCCATAACAATACTTGGCGTTTTGGTGTCGCCGCTGGCTCTAAGCACTGAATTGCCAACCATAGGGGTAATTAAAAATACACTGCCGATGAACCACACGCTCATGTAGTCATGAATAAGTGGCAAGACTTGCTCACCTGCGCCTAATAATTTAAAGATAGGCTCAATATACAAATAACCTAAGGCAGAAAGGCAAAACACCATTACAACCGACACCAATAATGACATACTGGCATCAAAACGAGCTTCATCTAAATTATCACTTCCGAGTGCTTTAGCAATAACTGCGGAGGTACCTATCCCTAAGCCGATTGCTAAACTAATTACAGTAAAGGTAACTGGAAAAGTAAAACTTACTGCGGCTAATGGCTCAGTGCCTAACAAACTGATGAAGAAGGTATCGACTAAATTAAACATCATAAGAGTGATCATTCCGAAAATCATAGGAATGGTCATTTTTTTTAAGGTCGGCAGAATTGGGGAGTTTAAAAGATCAGGTTTAGTTTTGCTCTGCGGTTTCACGCTCATAAGAATTCTTGGCCTCTTTATATGAGCCTATAAGTTTAAAGCATCCTTCACTTGCAAGCTATGCTTTATTCGCAGAATCAAAATCGATGTACAAAACTATAACTTTTGACGCTTTGACATAAAAATAACCACTAACCCTTATAAAAAACAATATAAAAACAAATTTAATAGCTTTATTACAATTAAATGGCACTATTCGCTGTTTTTTTACACAATAAATAGCATCATTTCATCGTCACGAATAAATTTACTTATCAATTCAGCATCGCTTCAGATAAAAACACTAACACATTGATTTAAAATGAATTAAAAAAACTTAATTAAACACTTGAAATTGCTGGAGCGCCCTAAAATCCTAGTACTATAGCTGTTCTTAAAGTTTAATAAACAGAGTTATCCACAGAAACCGTGGATAACTCTCTAGAAGCCGCAAATATAAAGGCTTTGAAGACTAGCTTGAAACTGATAAAACGAATAATAGTGAAGTATCCCGTTTTGACCCTTTTGTAAGCTTCTAGAAAAGAATGTGTAAAAAATGCTCTCCCCTTAATGGAAAGCCAGCATGAAACATAAAACACGACAACACACTATTCAGTAACCAACTGATATGTATACCTAAAAATAAATTTAGTCATCCTCGACAAACAATGATGTCGATGTGCTTCATAAAAAAAGATGGAATATTCGCCATCTGTAGTAAAAAAATACAAGAAAAAAATAACACCTAAGGATGGCCTAATAAAAACTCTTAGGTTTGATTTTCTCAATCACAAGAAATTATTGCATAAGTGATGATTTCCTCACTTTAATAGAGAATATCTGAACAAAGAATGGTTTTTTATATTTTCAATTTGGTACTACTGCTCAAAAAGAATGCAAAAAAGTCATCTTTTCGACATAGCTAGTCTTCTAAAAAATAAAAAACGCTGCGCTTTTCAGCTACATTTTGCTCAGATCGAACATAAAAACATCGAATAAGCTTCTTTTTTGAATTTATGAAGTTTTTATGTTGACACTTTGCAATGCTGTCATTAATATTTCGCCCCGTTGAAAGGCATGACGCTTCCCCCTTAGCTCAGTTGGTTAGAGCGACGGACTGTTAATCCGCAGGTCCCCCGTTCGAGTCGGGGAGGGGGAGCCAAGTTTTTCAATCATAAACGATTCCCCCTTAGCTCAGTTGGTTAGAGCGACGGACTGTTAATCCGCAGGTCCCCCGTTCGAGTCGGGGAGGGGGAGCCAAGTTTATGAATATGATTGTTCCCCCTTAGCTCAGTTGGTTAGAGCGACGGACTGTTAATCCGCAGGTCCCCCGTTCGAGTCGGGGAGGGGGAGCCAAATCATAGCACCGCACTACTCTATTTAGTTCCCCCTTAGCTCAGTTGGTTAGAGCGACGGACTGTTAATCCGCAGGTCCCCCGTTCGAGTCGGGGAGGGGGAGCCAACTCTACGAATATATTAAATTTTATCTCTTTTTTGCCTCACCGATTGTATTAGACTTTCCAGCGCTTATACACTACTCTAGTGTAAGTTATTTATATGCTTTGATACAAAATAGAATTCACTATTATTAAACCGATCAATCAAGGAATTGATTCCTTCCTTTTAGGCTTTTAAAAGATAAGAAACATGGCTGGTTTTAAAAAACTCATATTCGTACAACTTATTTCTTGGCTACTATTCGCATTATTAGGCGGATATTTTATTGCAATTAGTTTTGACAGTGCAGTAAGTGATGCCCAGCAAAAAGCACAGCGTGTAGTTAATGCCTATATAAACTCACAAACTATTGAACAGCTGGCACCTGAGAAACTTAGGCAAGCACTTTCTGATGGCAGTACTTTTTCTAAATTTGTAATCCGCGATCAAACTGGCAAAGTTGTTACAATGATAGAGTCTAGTCAGCCCCTCCCCTTGTTTGCTGAATTAGTTAATAATTCATTTAACTCTATCCGGCCTCAATTTGCAGTGAACCAGACATCTGACATAAAAATTGAATTTACGATCAATGCTCATAACCTAGCAACTCTGCTGCAACAAGCGATGTTTATTGTCATTTTGATATCTGGATTGATTGCATTATTACCAATTATTTATATGAACAGTATGTTCCGTCGCTTAAACAGAAAAATAAGCACAACAGTTGCTGATATTGTCGATATATACATAAATCAGAATCAAGTAAGCGACGATATTGAACAAGCTATGGACACTTCAAGATTAAAGAAGCTAAGCAAAGATTTAATTCCTTCGTTCAATCGTCTGTCACACTTTTTACAAACTAAACACGATGATATTCAAAATAATGCGCTAAGTATTAAAAAAGAAGCCTATAAAGATGTAGTCACTAACCTTGGCAATCGTAATATGTTTGTAGAGTATTACGAAAAAAATATTGAGAATGCAGAAAAAAGCACCTTTGGTTCACTTGCTATGGTGCGTTGTAGTGAGCTACAAACAATAAACCAAACACGTGGTTACCAAAAAGGTGATGAATACGTAAAAGGTGTGGCCGATATTATTAAACATATTAGCGGCACCTATACAGGCAGTCAGGTTTTTCGTTTAAATAGTTCTGATTTTGCTGTGGTACTGCCTAATACCCCACTTAAAGAAGCTGAACGCTTTGGCGATAACTTACAATCGCGTTTTACTCAGTATCAGCAAAACCAAGAATTAAGCTCAGTTGCTAACACAGGTATAGTTGGCTACGAAAAAGGTAAGCCGCTTGGTGAGTTATTATCAATTGTTGATAATGCAATGAGCATGGCGCAATCAAAACAAGCAAATGCATGGCATGTACAGCGTGAAACTGATTTAGTTAATAACGCCAGCGCAGGTTTTGGTAACCAAAACTGGCGTAAAGTCATTACCGAAGTGATCGAATCGAAACGTGTGCACTTGGTTATGCAGAACATTATGCCAATAGGTAAAAGTGTTAAAGCCTATGCTGAGATCCAAGTTCGTTTCAAAACTGCAGAAAACCAAATGCTGCCAACGGCCTCTTTTCTTGCAATGGCAGAAAAGCTAGAAATGGCAATGGAAATTGACCGTTTAATTATCGATACCACTTTAGAGAAGGTTAAAACGCGTAATTTCTCTGAAAAATTCTTTGGTATTAATGTTACTGCATCAAGCGCTCACAATGATCAATTTGTGATCTGGTTAGAGCGCCGATTACTTAAAGACAGCAATATCGCCTCTAAGCTTATATTTGAAGTCAGCGAGTTTGGATTACAACAAAACATTAAAGCAAGTAAACGCTTTATCGATATGGTACACCGCGTGGGTGCACGTATTACCGTAGAGCGTTTTGGTGTGGGTTTAACGTCATTTAAATTCTTTAGAGACTTAAAACCAGACTTTATCAAAATGGACGCAAGCTACACCCGCGGCCTTGAAGAAGATAAAAACAACCAATACTTTATGCGTTTAATGGTTGATTCTTGCTCATCGTATTGGTGTGAGTGTATTTGCTGAAGGCGTCGAAAGCCAAGAAGAAAAACACATCATCGAAACACTGTGTTTAGATGGTGTGCAAGGCTATTACATCGAAAAGCCAAAAGATATCTAACCCCTCTTTAAGGCCCAAAAAACCTTACTATTTTTGGGCCTATTCCAGCTATACCCAAGCCACCTCAAGATGCAGAATTCAGCGTTTCACAGGTGCTTAATATCAAGGCGTTACTTTGCAGGAATGGCAGTCCCTTTTAAGAAGTAACAACGATGAGAGTAAGTGCCTGTGAAACGCCCAAAGGGTTGGTTTAAAAGCGATTTATACTGCGTTATTGATTTTAACAATAGAACCACTATTATTTGCAATCAATGCCTTGCCTAAATCGCTTTTAATTCCAACTGAAACTCGCATCTTGATGTGGTTTGGGTATATTAACTTTGCTTTAACACTTTAATCGTAAACAGCTTTGTTAATTTTAGCTATTCGTCCCTCATGTGTTGTATCGGCCCCCATAAAAAAGGATAATAGAGCCGTTTTTATTCTCGTGAGGCACGCATGACAGAGTATGTCTTGTTATTGATTGGCACTGTGCTAGTCAACAACTTCGTTTTAGTTCAATTCTTAGGTTTATGCCCGTTTATGGGTGTATCGGGTAAGTTAGATACCGCGATTGGTATGTCTTTAGCCACAACCTTTGTACTTACACTTGCCTCCGTGACCAGTTATCTGGTGAATCATTATATTTTGATCCCGCTGGATATCGAATTTTTGCGTACCATGAGCTTTATTTTGGTTATCGCTGTTGTCGTGCAATTTACCGAAATGGTGGTGAGAAAAACCAGCCCGACACTTTATCGCTTATTAGGGATTTTCTTACCGCTTATTACCACTAACTGTGCTGTTTTAGGTGTTGCCCTACTTAATATCAAAGAAGACCACTCATTCTTACAATCGGCCGTGTATGGCTTTGGTGCCGCAGTGGGTTTCTCTATGGTGTTAATACTGTTTGCCGCATTACGTGAGCGTTTAGCTGCGGCTGATGTCCCTGCTCCTTTTAAGGGTGCTTCAATTGCGATGATCACCGCAGGCCTTATGTCGATGGCCTTTATGGGTTTTACAGGATTAGTGAAGTTTTAATATGACCTTGTTTTATGCTTTTATAGCGTTAGGTTCATTAGCGCTAATATTTGGTTTAATTTTAGGTTTTGCCGCCGTGCGTTTTCGCGTTGAGAGTAACCCTATTGTTGACCAAATTGATACCATTTTACCGCAAACACAGTGTGGCCAATGTGGCTACCCTGGCTGTCGTCCCTATGCAGAAGCAATTGCCAATGGTGACGAAATCAATAAGTGCCCGCCAGGCGGCGAAGCCACGGTAAAAAAACTCGCTGATTTAATGGGTGTAGAAGCAAAACCGCTGGCAGGCGGTGAGCAAGCAGATCCTGTTAAAACCGTTGCCTATATTCGTGAAGATGAATGTATTGGCTGTACCAAATGTATTCAAGCCTGCCCTGTTGATGCCATCGTTGGCGCAACTCGCCAAATGCACACTGTATTAATCGATGAATGTACCGGTTGTGACTTATGTGTTGAACCATGCCCTGTAGACTGTATTGATATGCTGCCTGTAAAAGAAACCAAACAAACCTGGAAATGGCAATTAAACGCAATCCCTGTGACTCAGGTAGATTAGGAGCACAGATGGAAAAGTTAATAGATCAAATTAAACAAGGCAAAGTGTGGTCTATACCTGGGGGCATTCACCCACCGGGTCAAAAGCTGCAATCAACAACACAAGCCATTGCAAGACTGCCACTACCAGACAAGCTCGTTGTATCTCTAAAACAACATATTGGTGCTAACGGTAAACTTATTGTTGAAAAAGGCCAGCAGGTTTTAAAAGGCCAAGCATTAACTAAACCAAGCGGCAATTGGTCTGTGCCTGTGCACGCGCCAACATCAGGGTTGATCAGCGATATTTGCCCAATGCCCTCTGCTCACCCGTCGGCGTTGCCTGAACTTAGCGTTATTATTGAACCTGATGGTGAAGATAACTGGTGCGAGCTTAATCCTGTAACTGATGCCAAAACTCTTTCCCATGATGAGCTTGTTGATATTATTCATCAAAGTGGTATCGCAGGTATGGGCGGCGCAGGTTTCCCAACCTATGTAAAAGCAGATACCCGTAAAGCCATCGAGTTTTTAATTGTTAATGCCGTTGAGTGTGAACCTTATATCACCGCTGATGACATGCTAATGCGCGAACATGCCGATGGTATAATTGCCGGTATTGAATTAATGCAGCAGCTGTTAAGTCCACAGCTGACAATTATTGGTATTGAAGATAATAAGCCCGATGCTATTGCTGCCATGAAACAAGCTGCACAACATAACGACAGCATCATAGTGCAAACAGTGCCAACGGTTTATCCTTCTGGCGGTGAAAAGCAGCTAATTAAACTGCTAACAGGCAAAGAAGTCCCAAATGGCAGTATTCCTGCCGATATTGGTATGTTGGTGCAAAATGTCGGTACTTTGTTTGCGGTAAATCAAGCCGTACATGAAGGTAAGCCTCTTATAGAGCGTGTAGTAACGGTAACCGGTAACACCATTCATAAACAAGGTAATGTGTGGGCTTTACTAGGCACTGAAATTAAACATTTATTAGACTGCCAAGGCTTTTCTCCGGTTCCACAGCAACGTGTGGTTATGGGCGGTCCAATGATGGGCTTTACCCTGCCAACCGTGCGTATTGGTGTCGTTAAAACGACAAACTGTATTTTAGCGCCAGATCACCAAGAACTTGCTGAGCCGGGTGATGAAAAAGCCTGTATTCGTTGTAGTGCCTGTGCTGACGCCTGCCCTGCATCATTGTTACCTCAGCAATTGCAATGGTTTGCCAAGTCTAAAGAATACGACAAACTCAACGAGCACAATTTATTTGATTGTATTGAATGTGGCGCCTGTGCTTATGTTTGCCCAAGCGAAATACCCTTGGTGCAGTACTATCGTGTTGCTAAAGCTGAAATCAAAGAGCAGCAAGCAGAGCAAATCAAAGCAGAGCGAGCAAAAGAGCGTTTTGAAGCACGTAAAGAGCGCTTAGAGCGCGAACAAGAAGAGCGTCAAAACCGCCACAAACGCAAGCCGGCTGCTAAGTCAGATGGCGAAAAACAAAAAGTGGCTGATGCACTCGCCCGAGTTAAAGCTAAATCTGATGATAAAGACAGCAAGTCAGCTGTCGCTGCAGCTATTGCCCGTGCGAAAGCGAAAAAGCAAGGTGCAGAGATTGAGCCTGATAACTCTGAAGTGGCTAAAGAGCGTGCAGCACGTAAAGAACAAGCACGTAAATACAAAGAGCAAAAAGCACTAGAGCAAGGTGAAGAAGGCGTCGATAAAGACGATAAAAAGTCTGCTGTTGCTGCCGCTATTGCCCGCGCTAAAGCGAAAAAAGCCGCACAAGCTACAAAAGAAAACGCTTCTGCTGAAACTGACGCTGCGCCAAAAGATGACAAAAAAGCTGCTGTTGCAGCTGCTATCGCTCGTGCTAAAGCGAAAAAAGCAGCGCAAGCTGCTGAAAATCAAGCTGAAGCTGATAGCGCACCTGTTGATGACAAAAAAGCCGCTGTTGCTGCTGCAATCGCTCGTGCTAAAGCGAAAAAAGCCGCGCAAGCTGCTGAAAATCAAGCTGAAGAAGATAGCGCGCCAGTTGATGATAAAAAAGCCGCTGTTGCCGCTGCTATCGCCCGTGCTAAAGCGAAAAAAGCGGCGCAAGCTGCTGAGAATCAAACTGAGGCTGAAGAAGATAGCGCGCCAGTTGATGACAAAAAAGCCGCTGTTGCCGCTGCAATCGCCCGTGCTAAAGCCAAAAAAGCCGCTAAAGAGCAAGCGCAGAGTGACGATTCTTCAGAGCAAATAAATGATTCAAATGATGAGGCAGATGCTAAGCCGCAGTCTGATGCTCCTGAATCTAGCGAAGATAAGAAAAAAGCCGCTGTTGCAGCTGCCATAGCTCGAGCCAAAGCGAAAAAGGCCGCTAAAGAGCAAGCGCAGAGTGACGAATCATCAGAACAACTTGATGATACAAGCGATACGGATGATTCAAAACAGCAGGTTGATGAACCTGAGTCTAGCGAAGATAAGAAAAAAGCAGCGGTCGCTCGAGCCATTGCAAGAGCTAAAGCGAAAAAGTTACAACAAGAAGGAAACGATAAGTCATGAAACTAACCATGGCGAGTTCGCCGCATAATCATAGCCATAAATCATTAAGCCGATTAATGATGACAGTGATTGCTGCGTGTATTCCAGGCTTAATTGCGCAGGTTTTCTTCTTTGGTAGCGCTGTGTTAATTCAGCTAGTTCTCGCGCTGATTACTGTTAGCGCCTGTGAAGCTGCTGTATTGCTGCTTCGTAAACGCAAAGTTTGGCCAACACTCAGTGATGGTAGTGCGTGGTTAACAGGCGTATTACTGGCGTTGAGTATTCCGCCTTTAGCGCCTTGGTGGATCATCGTAATTGGCTGTCTCTTTGCAATTGTTATTGTAAAACAGCTTTATGGTGGCCTTGGCTTTAACTTATTTAACCCTGCTATGGCAGCTTATGTATTACTACTTGTATCGTTTCCGGTGCAAATGACCAGCTGGTTACCTGTGAGTGGTTTACTTGCATCTCCGATAAGCTTCTCACAGCAACTGTCTGTTATTTTCAATGGTTTTACCAGCGCTGGATTTAGTGTCGATCAATTACGTGTAGCAATTGATGGCACAACCATGGCAACACCACTTGATACCGTTAAAACAGATGTCGCCCATCACTTAACGGTGGCTGAGAGTATGAGTAAGCCTCTTTTTAATGACTGGTTTGGTCTTGGCTGGGGCTGGGTTAACCTCGGCTTTTTAGTGGGTGGTCTTTATTTATTAAAAGCTAACATCATTAATTGGCATATCCCTGTTAGCTTTTTAGCCTCATTGGCCGTGTGCAGTGGTATTGGTTACATTGCAGCCCCGGGCACAGAGCCGGGCGTGGTATTTCACTTATTCAGTGGTGCGACCATGTTAGGGGCATTCTTTATTGCTACCGATCCTGTTTCTGCATCAACAACGAATAGAGGCCGTTTAATTTACGGTGCGTTAATTGGTCTACTTGTTTACTTAATTCGTACTTTCGGTGGTTATCCTGATGCAGTGGCATTTAGTGTATTGCTGTTAAATATGGCGGTGCCTTTAATTGATTACTACACGCAACCACGTACTTACGGCCATGGGATGAAATAATGATCCTTTCCTCAATGACTAAAAACGGCGCTATTCTTACAGCATTTGCGCTCATTACCACAGGCACTGTAGCCCTGACTCATAGCCTGACTGCTGAGCGTATTGAAGAGCAAGAAAAGCAACAACTTGCAGAGCAGCTGCAACAAGTACTTGATGCCCATCATTATGACAATCAACTATACAAAGATTGTGTCGTGATCACCGATGAGCGCTTAGGGCCACGCCCAGAGCAAGTTATTTATCGTGCCTACAAAGACAATAAGCCTTACGCTTTAGTAATGCGCCATGTAACACCAAGTGGTTATAGCGGCGACATCAACTTATTAACAGCGGTTTTTGCTAATGGTGAAATAGCGGGTGTTCGTGTCACTAAGCACGAAGAAACACCGGGCCTTGGCGATAAAGTTGAGGTCAAAAAATCAGACTGGATCACCCTTTTCAAAGGCCAAAGTGTACTTTCTGACGATGACAGCCGCTGGGCTGTTAAAAAAGATGGTGGCCAATTTGATCAATTTACAGGTGCAACCATTACACCGCGTGCGGTTGTCGGCTCAGTTAAACAAGCTGTGCTGTTTGCCCAAGCTGAATTTGATAACTTGTTTGCTGCACCAAACATCTGTCAAGGAGCCAAGTAATGAGCCAAGTTAAAACTTTATTTAAAGATGGTATGTGGGCTAATAACCCTGCCCTTGTGCAGTTATTAGGCTTATGCCCGCTACTTGCTGTTACTTCTACGATTACCAATGCATTAGGCCTAGGTTTAGCAACTTTATTAGTACTGGTTGGCTCAAACGTTACTGTTTCAATTGTGCGTAACTGGGTGCCTAAAGATATTCGTATTCCTGTTTTTGTGATGATCATCGCAGGCTTTGTAACCATCGTGCAGCTAATGATGAATGCCTATACATTTGGGCTTTATCAATCATTGGGGATTTTTATTCCACTTATTGTTACCAACTGTGCCATTATCGGTCGTGCAGAAGCATTCGCCTCTAAAAATACGGTGCCACTTTCAGCCTTTGACGGCCTGATGATGGGACTTGGCTTTATGTTAGTTTTAGTGGTGCTAGGGGCAATGCGAGAGCTTATTGGTCAAGGTACGCTATTTGATGGCGCCGATTTATTATTAGGGCCATGGGCTGCTGCACTTCGAATTGAAGTATTCAGTTTTGATAACCAATTTTTATTAGCAATTTTACCACCGGGTGCCTTTTTAGGGCTTGGTTTATTGATTGCTGCAAAAAATGTCATTGATACACAAATAAAATCTAAGCAAGTTGTTACTCCAGAAGCAGAAAAAGGCCCTAGAGCCCGAGTAACAAGTTTAACTTAAAGGAGAGCACGCACCGTCACTGCGTGCTTTACGCCACCATGAATAAAGAAAAACGCTATGAGATCTTATCTCGTCTACGTGAGCAAAACCCGCACCCAGAAACAGAGCTTGAATATTCAAGCCCGTTTGAGTTATTAGTTGCGGTTACCTTATCAGCACAAGCTACAGATGTGGGTGTTAATAAAGCAACCCGTAAGCTATTCCCTGTTGCTAACACGCCTCAAGCGATTCTTGATTTAGGCCTTGAAGGCCTTCGTGATTACATCAAGACCATTGGTTTGTTTAATTCTAAAGCCAATAATGTCTATAAAATGTGTGAGATTCTGGTCAATAAACATAACTCAGAAGTACCAGAGAATCGTGAAGCGCTCGAAGCATTACCGGGGGTTGGCAGAAAGACCGCGAATGTTGTTTTAAACTGTGCCTTTGGCTGGCCGACTATCGCTGTAGACACCCATATCTTTCGCGTTTCAAACCGCACTAAGTTTGCCATGGGTAAAGATGTGGTGGCTGTAGAACAAAAACTAGAAAAAGTGGTACCTAAAGAATTTAAGGTCGATGTACACCACTGGTTAATCCTGCATGACCGCTATGTGTGTACTGCTCGTAAACCTAAATGCGGCAGCTGTATTATCGAAGATTTGTGTGAGTTTAAAGAAAAGACAGAGTAATTAAGTATTATTGCTGACCTGCATTAGCTTGTTAGATGTAGTTGAACCTTCATTTGTTGATGCAGAATTCTCACAATGAAAATATCGTTGGCTCTTTTTTTAAAAAAGATGTAGTGCTTTCTAAATATATACCGAGAATATCCTGGCTTGATATCGCTAACATCTTGAGCAAGGCTCGGCTCAGTAGACAAAGCCATTAGCGTTTCATGAATTCCAATTAAATAGTTTTCTGCTTGAGAAACACCGAATTCAATTTCGGTGTACTGAAAAATACGCTCCAAGTCATACTGAGCTTTATTAGAGAGAATATATTTAGCCATTCGCTTTAAGTTTTGTTTTTGGATTTGGATATAATATCTAAAACCGTTAACTCACTCTCACCACTTAGCTCACCCTCTACTAATGCCATTCTAATAGCATCTTTTTCACTCTGATTATGGCGGATCAAATCGCGGATATAATCACTTGCATTTGAGAATCGACCTGACTCAACTTGGGCATCAATCCATGAGCGCATTTCATCTGGAATAGAGATATTTAAAGTTGCCATAGTTAATTCCTATATATTTACAGTCTTTGATTATGGCAGATATTGGCAAACATTGGCAACAAATATGGTCGATATGCACCAATGGTTAATCCTTGATAGGCACTATATGTGTAACGTTCTTAACCTTTTCTATCACACCCTTTGCGCATTGTGCCTAACACAGGGTTTGGCACAATGTTCCTAGTCATTATCGTGGGTTTTGGCTCACCTGCTTTTTAATAAATTCTCGCGTATCTCTTAACAGCGCCACTCTTGCTGGTTCGTGAACATACATCATGTGACCGCCGTGATAATAGTGATAGTCAATTTTATCAGCGTATATACCGTGTCTATTTAAGGTGTATTCAGCATCAAAAAATGGCGTGACAATATCGTAATAACCAGAGGCGACCATCACTTTCATTTGTGGATTGCTGCGAAGCACATAAGATAAATCTGGCGCTGTATTGACGTACCTTGGCTCCCAGCCTTGTCCATCAGGAGCTGTGCGCCAGCGCCAGTTATCTGATAACTCAGGATCGCCTGGGTTTAGGTATTTTCTTTTCCACTGTACGTTTAAATCTGTGCGCATGTATTTCATCAGTGCCGCTTTATATGCTGGTCCTATCACTTTTGACGCGTCTTGCTTAGGAGCTGCTGTTAAATCGTCTCGTTCATCAAGCTTATAACGTCCATCAAGAAAGCCTACTGCGACGCCCTCATCACGCAATAACTCTTTAGCGAATCTAAAGGCGTTAATGCGTAAATCAACCTGCTCAATATATTGTTTGCTTAGCCCTGTATAACGGTGAAGGCCGTCAACAATTTGCTTTCGGTCAGCTTTACTAAGGGCATTCCCCTTAAATAAGGCTGGTAGTAATTCATCAACTGCAAATTGTCGGCTCGCATCTATAAACGCTTCAAAATTTCCTGATGTGTCTACTTTTTTATGATACCAAGCAGTTGCAGCAAGTGTGGGTATGTAAGTGATGTAAGAAATGATGTTGTCATCAACATAAGGGCTTGAACCTTGATAGTCTAAGGCCTGTGACACAAAAATAATACCATTTACATTAATCAGGTGTTTATCCATCAGTACTTTAGAAACCGCTGCTGCTCGAGTTGTACCATAGCTCTCTCCCAATAAAAATATTGGCGCATTCCAGCGGTTTTCTTTTGTTAGCCACTGGGCAATAAAATCAGCAATAGCAGATGCATCCTGATTCAAGCCCCAAAAGGCTTTGCTGTCAGTGTCACCTAAGGCGCGCGAGTAACCTGTACCAACAGGGTCCACAAACACCATATCAGTCACATCAAGTATCGTCTCAGGCGCATCTTTTAATTCGTAAGGAGCCAATCCAGGAGCCGTTGCATCGCTTGGTACCACGACTCGTTTCGGACCATAAGCGCCCATATGTAACCAATTAGACGATGAGCCCGGGCCACCATTCCAGATAAATGTGACGGGTCTGTTCTTGTTGTCATCTGCAGCTAGGTAATCAAACGAAAAGATAGCAGCTTTAGGCTCTTCGTTTTTGTTTAACAAATAAGTTTCACCGGCTACAGCTTGGTATTTCAGCTTTGTACCATTAAAGGTGCCTTTATGCTGGGTCACAAATTTAGTGGCTTCGGGTATCGACTTTTTATTGTTTGAATCTGAGACTTCATCTGCATTAACTGCGCTCGTACAAAACGCAAACAATGTAGAGATGACTACAGTTTTGAAATTGGCAACATACGCCATGTTTTATTCTCCCTAGCATGTTTATCTTTATTTTTATCTGTATCTGGCTTGAGTGCTTTTATCGCAGAGTGCTCAATTAACCTTTTACTTAAGCATTACTTTTACAGTAAGAACATGTAATTTCAACTATCTGCGATTAACACGAAAAAAGTATAATCAGTATCGGAACAAAAAATATCAGCGTAATCATTTCACAAGCTTCCATCCTTTCGTTATGCTGTTGAGTAATGTGAAATTTTTTATATGAGTTGCTATGTTACCATTACTTCGTATCTTGTTAATTGAACAAGATCCTGCCACCTTAAAAGAGCTTTCAACGAACCTAGCAAAAACAATCCCTAATTTTGAACGAAGTGATGTTGATATCGACATTATCGAGTGCATAGAGCTCAAGCAGGCGTTGAAATATGTAGAGGAAGATGGCGATATTCAAGCTGTAGTACTTAGTTGGGATGTACTGAACAATGGCGAGCGCACCTATAGCCGTTTTATCGAGCAATTAAAAGGCATACGCCTAGAACTGCCTGTTTATGTTATTGGTGACGATACGAAAGGCTTGGAGATAGTTAACGAGTCAGAAGAAATTGAATCTTTCTTTTTTAAAGATGAGGTCATTTCAGACCCCGAAGCAATCTTGGGCTATATGATCAATGACTTTGATGACCGTTCAGAAACGCCATTTTGGACCGCCTACCGTCGTTATGTGGGTGAATCGAACGATTCATGGCACACACCTGGTCACAGTGGCGGTGCTAGCTTTAGAAATTCTCCGTATATTAAAGACTTTTATCAGTTTTATGGCCGTAACGTATTTGTTGGCGACCTGTCGGTTTCTGTCGACTCGCTTGGCTCATTATCAGACAGCACCAACACCATAAATCGCTCTCAAGAATCAGCGGCGGCAACATTTGAAGTAAAACATACCTACTTTGTTACCAATGGGTCATCCACTTCAAATAAGATTATTTTGCAAACTTTACTACGTAAAGGCGATAAGGTGATCATCGACCGAAACTGCCATAAATCAGTACATTACGGCATTTTGCAATCGGCTAGTTTACCAATTTACTTATCGAGTATTTTAAATCCTAAATATGGTATCTTCGCGCCCCCTTCATTGGCTGACATTAAGCAAGCGATTGAGCAAAATAGCGATGCTAAATTACTGGTTTTAACCGGCTGTACTTACGATGGTCTGCTTAGCGATTTAAAACAAGTGGTTGAATTTGCACATCAGCACGGTATTAAAGTGTTTATCGACGAAGCGTGGTTTGCTTACTCGCTTTTCCATCCAAGTTTACGCCACTACTCAGCGATAAATGCTGGCGCAGACTATGTGACCCATTCGGCACATAAAGTGGTTTCAGCGTTCTCTCAGGCGTCTTATATTCATGTTAATGACCCTGATTTCGATGCCGATTTCTTTCGTGAGATCTACAGTATTTACGCCAGTACCTCACCAAAATATCAGCTCATTGCCTCGCTGGATGTATGCCAAAAGCAATTAGAAATGGAAGGTTATAAATTACTAAATGCCCTGCTGAATCACGTTGCTGAGTTTAAGCAGCAAATGGCTTCATTGAAACATATTAAAGTGCTCGATAAGCAAGATTTCATGGACATATTCCCACATTTTAGTGGCGATAACATGGGTCACGACCCATTGAAGATCCTTATCGATATTAGCGAGTTACCTTATTCATTAAAGGATATTCATAAATTCCTATTAGATGAAATTGGCCTTGAAATAGAAAAATACACACACAGCACCATTTTAGTTTTATTGACTCTTGGTGGTACACGCTCAAAGATCATTCGTCTTTACAATGCGCTGAAGAAACTCGATAGCGGTAAAGTAAAACTTGCCACTTCAATGAGACGCACACGCCTACCAGAGAATCTACCCGCTATTGACTTAGCCTGTATTCCTAGTGAGGCATTCTATGGCGAACGTGAATCTATACCAATTAGCAAAAGTAACAACCGAATTTGTGCCGGATTAGTGACACCTTATCCTCCTGGTATCCCACTGTTAGTGCCGGGGCAACATATCACTAATGAGCATATCGAATATCTTAAGGAATTGGCGGGACAAGGTCTGACAATTCAAGGGAGCTTTGATGGCGAAATTTATGTACTTAAAGGTAAAGTGAAAAGCTAAGCTTTCATTTATACCGCAAAAACCTCATTGTTATGCAGCAGTCTCTTTTCATTGCTGCATAACATCACTGTTTTCATATCAAACGCTTTGTCTCAATGCTACTGTGCATGCAATCGAAATAACTTATAATCCATTTTTAATAATTTTAATGCGCAGCGTTGTACCATGCTGCGTTATTGAAATTGTGCGAATTTAAAGACAAGAAAGAGGATGCTTAAAATGCGCTTATTACACACAATGCTTCGCGTTGCTGATTTAGATAAATCAATTGAATTTTATACGCAGGTATTAGGTATGAAAGAGCTGCGCCGTGCAGACAACGAAGAGTACCGCTACACCCTTGCTTTTGTCGGTTATGGTGACGAAAAAAATTCGACTGTGCTTGAGCTTACTTATAACTGGGATACAGACAGCTATGATTTAGGTAATGCATACGGTCATATTGCTATCGAGTTTGATAATATTTATAAAGCCTGCGAAGACATTAAAGCTGCTGGCGGTAATGTGAGTCGTGAGCCGGGTCCTGTAAAAGGCGGCACAACTGAAATTGCATTTGTTAAAGACCCAGATGGTTATGCAATTGAGTTAATTCAGAAAAAAGATAACAACACTTTTTGATTCATACCGGCTATTTCGGCGATTGCTGAGATAGCCATTTTGCGAGTGCTTTTTCAAGTTCAGTAAAATTAATTGGCTTTGCGATATGGTCACTGATACCAATTTTTGCGCTTGTTTCGATGTCGTCTTTCATCGCATTAGCACTGATGGCAATAATCGGCGTATCAAAATCTGGCCTTGCAAGTAAGTTTTCGCTGGCAGTTAATCCATCCATCACCGGCATTTGAATATCCATTAAAATCAATGCGTAGTTTTGTGTTAGGGTTTTCTCACAGGCAATTTTTCCATTTTCTGCCAATTCATAATTTAGACCTAATTGAGTTAAATACTTAGTGATAACAATTTGGTTAATCGGGTTATCTTCAGCAATTAATATTGGCTTGTCGACGGCTTTAAAATCGAACTGAGTGTCTTCATCTGATTGGTGTACTTTTGCACTAGCGTCCTGTGGGTTTAGTGATTTAAAATTAACATTAACCGTAAACTCGGAGCCTTTCCCAAGATCACTGTCGATAGCAATAGTGCCACCCATCAAATCAATCATTCCTTTACTGATGGCAAGCCCAAGACCGGTCCCTCCATATTCACGAGTTGTGCTAGTTTGCGCCTGAACAAAAGGATTAAACAAGGCCGTTATTTTATCTTCAGCGATACCTATGCCTGTATCTTTTACCGATAACACGACGGCTGTCTGGTGTTCATCTCGGCTTTGCAGAATAAGCGAAAGAACGATCTCTCCTTGATGGGTGAACTTAACGGCGTTAGAGAGCAAGTTAATCAGCACTTGTTTAACACGTATTTCATCACATTCAACATTCAGCGATTGTAATGGGGAGACGTCAAGCCGGCAGCCAACGCCTTTGGCATCACAACTCGGTTTGAATAGTAAGATAAGGTCATGGCAAAGCGCGACTAAATCACATTGTCGCGACTCGAGCTCTATTTTATTGGCCTCTATTTTTGAAAAGTCGAGAATATCGTTAATCACGGTTAATAACACATCACTACAGTTATTAATTTGCCTTACAAACTCTGCTTGCTCTCGTGTTAGCGTGCTTTTATTGAGTAGCTGCAAAAAGCCCACAATACCATTCATCGGAGTGCGTATCTCATGGCTCATATTGGCTAAGAATTGGCTTTTAACTTGCTCAGAGCGCTCAGCGCGAAGTTTTTCTAATTGCAATGAAGTAATTTGTATATCAATGGTATCGGCCATGCTGCTGAGCGAATCAGCAATATCTTTAAACTCTTGATAATGAAAATCGTCGGTATCTTGTTTGTAATTACCTAACGCATATTCACGACTAAGAGCAGTAATGCGATTTAGCGGGTTATGGAGCCGTGCCGTCAGCCAGCGCACTAAGGTAAATGAAAAAATAGAGAGTCCTACGATTAGCAGCCCAGCTAATATGGCCGTTTGCTTTACAGCGCTGGTGTAGGTGGTTTTTGCTTCATTAATTTGGAACTGTAAACTGGTTGGCTTACCTGCAAAAAAAACATTACTGATTGAGGCCTGCCCCATTAATTTGCCGTTATCGCCAGCATCGCCCAAGCTATATAAAATGTTATCTTGTGCTGTAATTTGTACCTGCTTACCCGCTTGATAAACCGGTTGCTCATTATGTATTGCAAGCCACTTTAACGCCTCTGATAAAGGCACAAAAGACACTAACACGCCCGTTTTAATTATTGGCTCACTGAGAGAATCTTGCTCATGTAACAACTTAGATGTAATTGCCAGTAAAGCACTTTGTTTTGCCTGCAAAGGTGCGAGTAGCTCAGTGACTTGTGGGTTATCGATAATTTGAATTGTGTTTTGCTCTGTTGATGTTTGAGCACTGTCGAGAATGCTTTTAGTGAGTTTATAGTTCAAATTTAAAGAAGTAATCGGATACCCTTCAACTATAAACCCCTGATTATCAATAACAATTGATGCGTTAATTTGTGGGTTTTGGGCAACAAACTCTTGTAACTGCACAAGCGCGAACTGTGAGTACACCACTTTATTTGGCAGCTCAGTTATCGCTTTAGTGCTACTTAGTAATTGGCTATTTTTCTCAAGCTTAAATAAGAGTTGTTCAAGACTGGCTGCATTATTTCTAGCTTGCCATTGCAAACTCGTATTTGCTTGGTCAATTGAGCTTAAATAGAAGCGCCCAATCATCAAACCTGCAAGGATCAGTAGGGGAATAATGACCAGTAGTAATACACTGATAAATAAGGCGCGGCTAAAGCGTGGACTACTCATTCATCCCCTTCATTGGCAATCGAACGCTCTGCCAACCCTTGCATAAAAAGCCCCGCTTGCTCAGCAGTTAAGGCACCACTGCCATAGCGAATAAATCCTTTATTTAATACTTCCCATACGATGATCATCGATGCGGTTGAAGGCATCGCTTTTGTAAATTGCATCGCTTCAATTAAGGTTGCTAACTCTGTGCCTTGTTGTGATTTTAAACTATTTAACACCTCAGTATTAACGGGGATATCTTGAAGCTTTTGCCAAATCATTGTTTGAAATTTTTCTGCTTGAACCAATTTAGCAAATTTGATCAAATTGTCTTTATTAACGCCATTTAAGCCATCATTTGGAAATGCCAACACAAAGGTAGAGTAATAAGGCTGCATATACTCACCATTAAGTTTCGGCAATTGCTGCACAGCTAAATTATCACCAAGCGCTTGCTCATACGTTTTTAATGCCCAAGCTCCATCGATGGTGAAGGCAGCTTGCTGCGCTTTAAATGCATTATTTGAGCAAGTGTAATCGCACTGTCTATCAACCAAATTTTGTTTATTTAAATCCCAAACAAATTTGAGAGCCGATTGCATTGCTGGTGTATTAAGCTGAACATGGTTATCTACAATTAGGTCGCCATTAAAAGCCGATAAGAACGGGATAAACCAATACATTTCCATAAAACTCCATGTAACGAGTTTCACTTTTTCAGGCAATGATGATTGAATTCGGTATATATCCTGCCAAATTTCTATTGGCTCTTTAACAAACTGCTTATTATAAAAAAGTAACAGGTGATTGCCTTGAATGATGGGTATACCTAAGAGCTTGTTGTTTAGCTTTGCAGTTTCTAAGGTTCGCTTGTCTGTGGTATCAGCTATGAGTGAGTCTGGGATAACGCTGTAGTTGGCATATTTATCAAATTATAAATGATCAGCAGGTACAATAACAACGTCTGTTGAGGTGCTGGTACTGGTATTTTGCACCAGCCTGACTTTTAGCGCCTTTTGGTCAACCAATACAGAATTAACCGTCAAGCCACTTTGCTCAGCAAGTGCACTTAACAGCTCATTAAAGTGCTCATGCTTCATGGTATGGGCTAGGTTTATCGTTGCTGCATAGCAATCAAACGTCACTAGTAGCAACGCCACCCAAAATACTCGCCACACGCTTACATCTACTCAAAAAGAATTGAAATTACTCTTTAGTTAAGCACATATGCCTTAAATTGCCTAGCCTAATCAAGGGTTTTCTTAAACCTAAATGCAGCCACAGCCAAGCCCAAAATTGTAAAGGCTAACAGCCAAAGTAAATCACTGCTCATGCTTATTAGATTGACATCTTTTAGCACGATTCCACGTATTAACCTCAGGTAATGCGTTGCGGGTAGGCACTCAGCAAGCCATTGCGCTGCCTTTGGCATGCCTTCATAAGGAAATACAAAACCTGATAATAATATCGAGGGTAACAGAATGAAAATTGTCATTTGCATTGCTTGAAGCTGATTTTTAGCGATGGTTGAAAGGACTAAGCCAAGCACTAAACTGGCACATATAAACGCAAAGGTTGCGACAACCAATGCGACTAAACCACCTCCAAAAGGAATATGAAACAAGAGCTTACCCATACCTAGTATAATAAATAACTGAATAAAACCAATGAAGATATAAGGCACCACTTTACCAATCATTAATTCAAGTGAGCTTAACGGTAAGGTGATTAAGAGCTCCATATTACCTCGCTCTTGCTCTTTAACAATGGCTGCAGAGGTAAACATAATCATCGTCATGGTTAAAATAACAGCAGCTAAACCTGGCACAATATTCACTGCAGAGCGTTGCTCTGGGTTATAAAATAAGGTCGTCTCAAAGGTCGGATACGTTCTATTCGCAGGCTTATCGAGAAGCTCTGCAAGCGGCATATTGCGCAGCGATTTTATGCTCGACGCGACCATTGTATCTGAGCCGTCAACTAACCAATGCGCAATTGACATGACTAACGACTCATTACTGCCATCAGGCAAACCAAAACCCACTGTTGGGTGCTGGGCAAGTCGGTTTGCCACATCGTGGGGTATAAACAGCACAGCCCGCACTTTCGCGCTCGCGATTGCTGTTTGTGCCTGCTCTATACTGTCGTAATAATCTGTCACTTTAACCACATTTGTCGCCGATACTGTTTGTACTAAAATGCGACTGAGCGCAGTTTGACTATGATCGACCACTGCAACAGGGATATCTTTAACGTTGGTGTTAATAGCGTAACCAAATAGAATCAGTTGGATAAGGGGGATCATCACCACCATCGCAAAGGTCATTCTATCGCGACGTAATTGTAATAATTCTTTGCTTACAATTGCTTTTATACGGCTTAATGAAGTCACAATACTCATTGTCGGCCCTGCCCTGTGCAGGTGACAAACACGTCTTCAAGGCTTGGACGCACACTATTTACTTGCCACGTATCCTGACAAAATGATTGCTGTTTTATGAACTCAACGGGATCTTGAACATCTTTTTTTACTAATACTCGCAGCTGTGCACCTAGCTGAGTGGCTGAAATAACATGTTCGATTGTTGCGAGCTGTTTTTTTAATTCTCTGGTTTGCGCCCCTGCGATTTCTACAACATGAGCGTGCATGTCTGTCATTAATTGCTTTGGAGAGCCATCCGCGCGTTTAATACCAGATTCTAAAATGGCTAAACGATGACAACGCTCGGCTTCATCCATGTAATGAGTGGTAACTAATATCGTGGTACCGGCATTACTTAAATCAAACAGTGTTTCCCAAAAGTCACGGCGATTTTGTGGATCGACTGCCGATGTTGGTTCATCAAGAAATAAAATTTTCGGTTTATTAATCACTGCAGCAGCTAATGCTAAGCGCTGCCGTTGGCCCCCACTCATACTTCCGGCCACTTGATCGACTCTTTGATCAAGGGCATAGGTATGGAGCAATTCGTCAATTCTTTGTTGCTTTTGCTGCTTTTTAAACGGGTAAAGCGCCGCCATGAACTTTAGGTTTTCAAGTACGGTCAAGTCACCATAAAGTGAAAACTTTTGCGTCATATAACCGAGTTGTGTTCTGAGCTTTTCAGCATCTTTTGGCAGACTCAAGCCAAGCACATTGATATCACCAGAGGTTGGCTTCAATAACCCTGTAAGCATACGGATTGCAGTCGTTTTACCACAGCCATTAGGGCCCAAAAAGCCATAAATTTGCCCTTGCTCAACGTCTAGATCAAGGTTATCAATCGCTTTTAAATCGCCAAATTGTTTTACCAAACCTTTGGCATGGATCACCGATTCAGTCATGGCATAATCACTTGAGCAGGTACGCCTGTCGGTAAATTATTTTCACTAGTGGGTAGTGTTACCTCAGCAAGATACATTAATCGCGCACGTTCTTCCTGATTAAGGGCATAAAAAGGCGTGAACGCAGGCTCTGAGGCAATCCAGGTCAGTTCACCCTGTATATCTTTATCTATGCCATCGACACGAACCGTAAGTGTCATGCCCTGATTGAGCTTGGCACGATATGGTTCAGGGATATATACGCGCGCATAAGGTGCGCTGTTTGCTTGAACGATAACGACTGGGCTGCCTTTGGTAACTCGCTCACCTACGTGCCAAGGTAAATTATCGACCCTGCCAGCACGCATCGCTTTAATTGTCAGGTCTGAGAGGTATTTTTGCTGTACTTTTAGTTCTGCTTCTGCCGCCTGAACTTGCGCTTTCGCACTATTAATATCTTCAACGCGAGAACCATTTGTTAATTCATTTAAGTTCTGCTTTGCTGATTCTAAATTAGCGAAAGTCTCATCGCGTGCAGCGGTTGCACTGTCTAAGGTTTCTTGGCTTGCGAGTTTATCTTTAACTAAGGTTTTTGCACGGCGAAAATTAGCTTCGCTTTGCGTATATGCAGCATTGGCTGCTGCTACTTTGGCTGATGCGGCAGCAACTTCTTCGGGGCGAGCACCATTCAAGGTTTTTTCAAGAAATGCAGTGGCTTGAGCTAATTGAGCTTGTGCTTTAGCAACAATCGCTTGTTGTAGTTCGGCATCAAACTTTGCAATCACCTGCCCTTTTTCGACCAACTGGTCTGCTGAAACGGGTAAATCGATCAGTATTTCGTTAGTCGTTGCAGGATGGATCACACGCTCACGCTCAAGCGTTCCTAGCGCTACTCCCTCATTTGAGTCTGAGCAAGCAGTAATGACTAAAGAAATTAGTATGAGTACAACACGTTTAGCTAACATTTTAATTTCCTTATGGTTAGCTGATGAGTTGCTAGATACTATAAAGTATTAAAATGATCTGTAAAAGTGATCTATAGGAATTAAAGTTTTAGAAATATATGGAGTCTATATCGTAAAGATATATGGGGAATAAGGAATCTTAAATTGAAAAATCTTAGTTATATTTGAAATGATATTTAAAAGATAGTCTTTCCAATACATTACTTACTTAAAGTAAGTGGCGTCCCCAAGAGATTCGTACTCTTGATAACGTTGTGCATAGATTGCGCGGTGTTCACCGCCCCACTACACATAACCTACTTGAATAAGTGGCGTCCCCAAGGGGATTCGAACCCCTGTTACCGCCGTGAAAGGGCGGTGTCCTAGGCCTCTAGACGATGGGGACGCAGAAATTGGTTTGCAAATCACTGATTTGCTATTTCTGCGTAAGATGAGACCGAGCCTGCGAGGCGAATGGCCTTAGCTTAAACAGAAAGTTTCTGTGTCACTAGGACAACTGAATAGTTAGACTCGATTCAGACGAGCTTTTAATAACACATCACTTAAAGTAAGTGGCTTCAGCAAGAGATTCGTACTCTTGATAACGTCGTGCATAGATTGCGCGGTGTTCACCGCCCCACTACACATAACCTACTTAGATAAGTGGCGTCCCCAAGGGGATTCGAACCCCTGTTACCGCCGTGAAAGGGCGGTGTCCTAGGCCTCTAGACGATGGGGACACAAAATGTGTCACTAGGACAACTGAATAGTTAGACTCGATTCAGACGAGTTTTTAATAACACAGCACTTTTAGAAAGTGGCGTCCCCAAGAGATTCGTACTCTTGATAACGTCGTGCATAGATTGCGCGGTGTTCACCGCCCCACTACACATAACCTACTTGAATAAGTGGCGTCCCCAAGGGGATTCGAACCCCTGTTACCGCCGTGAAAGGGCGGTGTCCTAGGCCTCTAGACGATGGGGACACAAAATGTGTCACTAGGACAACTGAATAGTTAGACTCGATTCAGACGAGCTTTTAATAACACAACACTTAAAGTAAGTGGCGTCCCCAAGAGATTCGTACTCTTGATAACGTCGTGCATAGATTGCGCGGTGTTCACCGCCCCACTACACATAACCTACTTGAATAAGTGGCGTCCCCAAGGGGATTCGAACCCCTGTTACCGCCGTGAAAGGGCGGTGTCCTAGGCCTCTAGACGATGGGGACACATGATGTGTCACTAGGACAACTGAATAGTTAAACTCGATTCAGACGAGCTATTAATAACACAGCACTTAAAGTAAGTGGCGTCCCCAAGGGGATTCGAACCCCTGTTACCGCCGTGAAAGGGCGGTGTCCTAGGCCTCTAGACGATGGGGACACAAAATGTGTCACTAGGACAACTGAATAGTTAGACTCGATTCAGACGAGCTTTTAATAACACATCACTTAAAGTAAGTGGCGTCCCCAAGGGGATTCGAACCCCTGTTACCGCCGTGAAAGGGCGGTGTCCTAGGCCTCTAGACGATGGGGACACAGTGTGTGTCACTAGGACATTAAATGATAGTTTTACTCATATCGGAGTTAAGGTTACTAAAATAACATGTAAGTACTCGAGACTAACATATTTATTTTCTTGGCAATTGCTCACTTACTTAAAGTAAGTGGCGTCCCCAAGGGGATTCGAACCCCTGTTACCGCCGTGAAAGGGCGGTGTCCTAGGCCTCTAGACGATGGGGACGCAGAAAACTGCAACCCTAGGACAAACACTATGCAAATCTGGTGGAGCTATGCGGGATCGAACCGCAGACCTCTTCGCTGCCAGCGAAGCGCTCTCCCAGCTGAGCTATAGCCCCGACTTGCATACACACCACCAATTAATGTTGGTTGTGTATCGCTGAGTGCGGGGCGCATTCTATGCAGCCCCCCAAATAAAGTCAACAGTTTTTTATCTAAGTTTATTTAAATGATTTAAATTTCAACAAGCTGACTAAATATCAATCCGTTGCGGAGGTATTTTATACAAAGTGCTATCAAATTAGTTATTTTGGGCTAATTTCATTGCTGGTTTGTTATCAAAGGCTCTTTGCTTTTTTAATTTACTCCCTTAAAAAGGTATACATTTATATGCAAAATAAAATTCATTACCTAAAGTTTTAATAAAACGACTTCACCCTACCCTGCTTTGTTTTTAATAGTGCTAAGTAGAGTGCAATTAACTGATGCAAATTTATTGATATGAAAAACCGTTTAAAAGATTTGCTGTATTCATATCATTTTAGAATGATTTACACTGACATATAGCTATAGATCAAGCTCTGAATATAAGCTTATGAATGTAAATTGCATATTTGTTCGCCAAAAAATGCTTAAATGCCATGTCATTGTTTATAAAAGCTGCATCTAACACATTTTTACTCATTCAAGTGTTGACACATTTACAACTCTATCTATAATAGCGCCCCACAACAACGCAGCAATGAGTTGTTTTAGATATGGGTCGTTAGCTCAGTTGGGAGAGCATCGCCCTTACAAGGCGAGGGTCACTGGTTCAAGTCCAGTACGACCCACCATTATTCCCTAATGGTGTTCATATCTAAATTCTTAATGGGTCGTTAGCTCAGTTGGGAGAGCATCGCCCTTACAAGGCGAGGGTCACTGGTTCAAGTCCAGTACGACCCACCATTAAGAAAATTTGCTGTATGTAATATGGGTCGTTAGCTCAGTTGGGAGAGCATCGCCCTTACAAGGCGAGGGTCACTGGTTCAAGTCCAGTACGACCCACCATTTTTTAAAGTGGTGTTCATATTACAAAAATCTAAATGGGTCGTTAGCTCAGTTGGGAGAGCATCGCCCTTACAAGGCGAGGGTCACTGGTTCAAGTCCAGTACGACCCACCATTAAATAAACTTTGATGGTGTTTTCATTTAGATTATTCTTCGCGGGTCGTTAGCTCAGTTGGGAGAGCATCGCCCTTACAAGGCGAGGGTCACTGGTTCAAGTCCAGTACGACCCACCATTTACTTTTTAAAGCAAAAAGTTAAAAATGGTAGCGAAGAAAAAGATTATATGGGTCGTTAGCTCAGTTGGGAGAGCATCGCCCTTACAAGGCGAGGGTCACTGGTTCAAGTCCAGTACGACCCACCATTTACTTTTTGAAGCAAAGAGCATCGCAACTCTTTACAACGAAAAGGCTCGGTGGTTAAGTTCAGTAAGACCAACCATTTAATCTTCAAAAAATTTATATGTGGGTCGTTAGCTCAGTTGGGAGAGCATCGCCCTTACAAGGCGAGGGTCACTGGTTCAAGTCCAGTACGACCCACCACATATAAACACTTCATTAAATACTTCATTTTTATTTCTAAATTAAAAAGCATCGCCACCCTTTACAAAACACAGGCTCGATGGTTCAAGTTCAGTACGACCCACCACATATAAAACCTCCTTATTTTATATCTAGTTTTCAAAAGCATCTCCTCTCTTTACAAAACACAGGCTTGATGATTCAAGTCCAGTACGACCCACCACATATAACAACCGCTTCTACTATCTAACTTCTACTATCTAACTTCTACTATCTAACTTCTACTATCTAACTTCTACTATCTAACTTCTACTATCTAACTTCTAATATCTAACTTCTAAAGTCTATTACTCATCACTTCTCACTTTATTGATATAGCCCAAAGCTAAACTTTAAATCGTTGCAAAAGCTGTAATTTGCCTTGTCAGCAGCTAGACTGTTTATTATAGTCACTGTTAACAATACTCGGTCGCAAGTCTAATGCCCGCAAAGATTTTTTCGAAAGCCAAAATATTAATAGTCGAAGAGCAAGCACTTGCTCAAAGCTATATGAAGCAGTCTCTAGAGGGATTGGGGTTTCGTCAGTTGCGATTTGCAGAACACGCTATTGCAGCCAAAGAACAGTGTCAAATAGAACAGTTTGATCTCATTGTTTGTTCTTTTAATCTAAGTAAACACCAGGATGGCTATCAGCTTTATGAAGAACTTAAAGTTAAACGCCTAATTAAAAACTCCACAGGTTTTATATTTATATCTGCAGAAACCAGTGGTTCTTTGGTTCATAGTGTTTTAGAGCTGCAGCCGGATGACTTTCTTGTTAAACCTTTTACTATTTACGACTTAAAAAATAGAATTGAAAAAGTTTTATTGCGAAAGCATCATCTAAAAAATATATACCAGTTGATTGATGATGAAAACGACTCAAAAGCTATAAAGAGCATTGATCAATTACTACAAAACAAATCGAATAGTTACAGTGCGATTTTATTGAGATTAAAAGGCGATGCCCTACTTCGTTTAAACAGAAATGAACAAGCCAAAGCATTTTTCAAATCTGTGCTCGATATTCAAAAATTTACATGGGCAAAAGTTGGTTTAGTGGAAGCTTTAATTGCAAATAATGAGCATACTCTCGCTCATAGAATGTTGAGGACTATGCTACAAAGGAGTGAAACACGCTTAGTAGCTCTGGATTTACTCGGAAAGTTAGAGATAAAGCTCAATAAATTTGATGATGCACAGCTTTTTTTCAGCCAAGCTGTTGAAATTGCACCTCGCAATATCGAGAGGCAAAAAACGCTTAGCCATGTTTCATTACTTAATCATGACTACGAGAAAAATTATTTAACCCAAAAAGATATAGCTAGTTATGCTAAACACTCAATTCACGACAACCCTGATGTGTACCTAAATGCGGCTCGTGCAGGGATTGATTTTGCCTTAACGACGGATCAAACCGATCAAGTTAATCGCATTTCAAGACAAACAAATCAATATTTGAGTGATTTAAAAAAACAATTTCCGAATAGTAATAATCAAACACAAATTGATGTTCTTAACGCACGTTTACATTATTTAAAAGATGAACATCAAAAAGCTAAAGCACTTATCAATCAACTTGATGAAAGTGACACTCAGATTCGTTCTGTAGATGGAGCGCTCGATAAAGCGAAAGCGTTTCATGAGCTTGGTTTTCACCATAAAGCACAGATGCTGTTTAACCAAATAATAACTCACTGTGAACGCCACCCGTCAGTAAGCGATCCGGTGTATTTACGTTATATTCAACAACAGCAAACTGAGCGACGTGATATTAAGCTTGGCCCGAAAGAGCTCAATAACCACGCTGTAACGCAGTTTAATAAAGGCCAGCTCAATACTGCGCTTGAGGCATTCACACAAGCATTTAGAATTATGCCTAAAAATGCCAGTATTGCGTTAAATCTGCTACAGTGTTTATTTGACACAAACAGTCAAGGGCAGTCTTTCAACTTAATGCTTGCAAGAAAGTGCTACACCCTCTTAGCGTCTCAGTCTTTAGAAGATGAACAAGCTATGAGGTTTGATAAAATAAAAGCACAAGCTGCCAAGTTAAATATCAAGCTTTCTGAATAACCCTCTTCGTGGAGCATCTTTTTGAAATTAATAAAGCATCTCCTTATTGCATCTTTCATAATTACAAGCCCTATTTGTTCAGCTTCTGCAATGTTGCAATATTGGCAGCAAGCCAAAATAAACTGGCAAAGTGAGTCTGGTACACATATCAACATATTAGCAGATGAGCAGCCTGCATTTTTGGCCCTAAAACCATATATCCCTCTATTTGAAGAGTTAACAGGGATATCTGTAGGTTTTCATGCCTTAGAACAATCTCAAATGCGTGTTCGTCGCCACCAAGATTTAAGTATGCATACAGGCCTCTATGATGTGCTGCCAATGGGTATAACCTTTTTAGGTGAAGCACAAAGTCGAGGTTGGATAAATCCCCTACAACCCTATATTGATAACCCAAAACTCACAGACAAAGCTTGGTATCAGTTAGAAGATATTAGCGAACGTAGCTTGGTCCTTTGTAAAATCAATGGCGCTTTATACTCGTTACCATTTGATTTTTCTGCACCGATTTATTTTTATCGTAAAGATCTGTTCGAGCACTTTAACTTAGCGGTACCCGACACGTACGAGCAACTACAAGAGACTAAAATTAAGCTTCAAAAGGCAATTGACCGCACCCCATCTTTAAATGGCATGCACGCATTTGCCTCCCGAACTCTGCCAGGTGCAGGATTAAACACTTGGACAGTGTTACCCATTATGCGTGCTTATGGTGCAGAAGTAATTGACGCGCAAGGTCAGTCTGTTTTTGATAGCCCTCAAACAGCGCAAAGTCTGCAAGCATACCGAGACCTTGTAACGGGATTCGGCAATCCTGATAACAGTCGCTTGCTGCACTTTTATGAAATTCGTCGACTATTTAAAGAAGGTCAACTTGCTTCGGCGTTTTTAGCCTCTCATTTTTATAATGAAATAGATACCGCTGAAGAATCAGATATTTGGAATAAATGGGAAGCCGCACCGTTACCAGCCGGTCCAGTCGCCCGTGAAACATCTCCTTGGTCTTGGGCATTCGCAATTAATAACCAATCAAATCAAAAAAAAGCAGCGTGGTTATTTATTCAGTGGGCAACCAGTGAGCAAACAGCGGCATTATTAAGTACAGGCGGCTCACCGCCAAGACAAAAGGTGTGGCACGAGAAACTATTTACTCTCGTAAACAAACCAGGCTTTAATAAAGCCATGTTATGGGTATTTGAGCATGCTACTCCTGACCGTTTGCAAGCTGGGATGGTTGAGTTTCCAGTTGTCGGTGAGCTTATATCGCAAACATTTAGTCAAATTTTTTATGGAGCAGACATAAAGCAATCAATAAAAGCTACTGATGCAAAAATTAATGTTAATATGCGGGCATTACAGACAAGGAGTGAAAATAAACAATGAGAGTCAGTATTGCTCATAAAATCCTACTCATTATTGGGTTTACTATTACGTTGATTTTAGGGGTAAGTACAACTTTACATGTTATTGAGTTAAAAGAGCAAACCTTGCTGAATATGAGTGAAAAAGCTAATGCCATCGTTTCACCTATGCTCTCAGAGATAAAGACCCTTACAAAAGACAATACAGTAGGTAGTTGGGTTTTAAAAATTCAAGGCATCACTCTTAAAGGTATTCTGGCAAATAATACATTTGATGATTTAAAGACAATCTACTTTATCGATCAGAATAACTTTATTGCCGCTCACCCTGATTACAGCAAAGTCGATACCTTAGAAACAAATCAAACGATAATAAAGCAGCTCAATCCAAAACAAAATTCTATCATCACTTTAGATCAACAATATGCTGTAGCAGTTCCAATCAATAACGCCCAAGATGAAAATATTGGCTATGTTATTGTTAGTTTTTCAGATATTGATTTAACATTAAAAACTAAATCAATTATCAGCAATGCTGTATCACTGTTCGCAATTTACTTACTTACTGCATTACTCATTGCTTATATCATTATACGCCGAATTATTTTACAGCCTATTGAGCAATTAGTTGAGTTTTCGCATGCAGTTACCACTGGCAATCTAAATTGCCCAATAAATATTAAAAGTCGTGATGAAATTGGCACTCTTGCCAGTGGTTTTAAAATGATGCGTGCTGCAGTAAGACAACAAATAAACAGCATGCATGAGCAACATAGTCAATTAGAAGAAACCGTTGCAAAACGAACTCAAGAATACTTGGATGCCAAAGAGCAAGCCGAGCAGTCAAACCAAGCTAAGAGCAGGTTCTTAGCGAATATGTCACATGAGCTAAGAACACCGCTTAATGCAGTATTAGGCTTCAGCCAATTACTCCAAGACAGTGAAACTGATAAAAATAAACGCCGCTATTTAGAAGCCATTTCAATCTCTGGCAGCTCTCTGCTAAACGTCCTCAATGATATTCTTGATTTATCTAAAATTGATGCAGGAAAAATGCAGCTGGACATGGAAAGGGTCGAAATTCCGACGATGTGCCATGAACTAAGTATGATGTTTTTGCAGCTCAGCGCTCAAAAGGATCTAGATTTACAGAATCACTTCACACCCTGAATTTAAAACCCCTGTTTTACTTGATAGCAATAAAGTTCGACAGGTACTGACAAACTTGATCAGTAATGCGATTAAATTTACCTCACATGGTAGCGTTAAAGTTCACTTTGACTTTGAAGAACGTGAAAATGATGGCCACTTTAATATAAAAATTCATGTCAAAGATACTGGCAAGGGGATCCCAACCGATCAACAAGCGCTGATTTTTAATGATTTTGAGCAAGTTCAAGGGCAACGCAGTTCTGAATTTGGTGGCACTGGGCTCGGTTTAGCTATATCTCATCGCTTTATAAAATTGATGGGTGGTGAACTATCTGTAATTAGTGAAAAAGATAAAGGTAGCGAGTTTATTGTATTGCTACCAAATATAGAATTTGCCGAATCAAAAACAGAGGTTAAACATCGAAATTACCCTGCTATTTCTAGTTATCATTTTAATCCAGCTCGTATATTGATAGTTGATGATATTCCATACAACCGAGAGTACTTGGAGTCATTTCTATCACGCTGGAGCTTTACAATAGATACAGCAATAAACGGTGAAGAGGCCTTGAAAAAGGTAGAAGAGAACCAACCTGATCTGATCATTATGGATCTAAAGATGCCAGTGATGGGTGGATTAGAAGCAAGTCAGCTAATTCGTAGTGATGATCGCTTTAAGCATATTCCAATCATTGCGGTTACAGCATCGGTATTAAAAGACGATAAGGCGCAATCCAGTATTTTGACAGACTACATAATTAGTAAGCCAATTCACCGTGAGCACCTTATTTTCATCATTGCCCAGTACCTAGATTAAGTATGGGTTAAACACGCATTAGTCGCGTTTTTTCATCGCTATGGCATTCATGCAATAGCGTAAACCACTTGGCGGCGGCCATCGGGGAATACATGTCCTAAATGTGCGTCGCAAACATTACAAACTGCTTCAATACGCTGCATACCATGGCTAGAGTCCGCGATATAGGCAATGCTTTCAACACTGCTTGGCTGAGTAAATGACGGCCAGCCGGTGCCACTATCGAACTTTTCATCACCGTCAAATAGTAAGTTGTCACAACATACACACGCATATTGACCAGGTTCAAATATCGTACATGAATCAGAGCTGTGAGGACGTTCGGTGCCTTTTAAGCGGGTAACATAGAATGCATCTTGTTCGAGCTCAGCTTGCCATTCAGATGGCGATTTTTCGACTCGACGTGGAGGTGTTGGGTTGCCGTTATGGGCAAACTCTAAAATATCTTGCCAAGTTAACATAGTGCTCCCTCAGGGTTGAATACAACAGTTGCACAGTACATCACAAGCCCTACTAAGGGCAAGCAGCATGCGTCTAGTGATTAATGTGTTTGCAGCCGGATATCTATTTGTGCACGTTCACGCTCAGAAAGTAGCTGTACTAAATGGCTATTAATTTGGCTGCTAGCAACACTCAATACTGCAGTTATTTGCTGGTCGTTGACATCCGTTACATGGATTATACCTTCGCCGATTTCAATCTGCTTAATTTGGCCAATTAAAACAAACTCAGCTTTGCGTTTAAAATCGAATAAACCAGCCAGACTAATCAGTGCTAGCTGATTTACATCACGCTTTAGTAAATCCGTAATGGGGTTACGCGCTACAAATAACGGAGTCACTCGATATAAGCTTGATAACGTAATAAAGCCCCATAACATCACAAACAACGAAAATGCAGCACTGTGCCAAAGTGGCGTAAATACCCATAAAGCAATTAATACCAGCGCGATAGTGAGTGAAATTTTTGCTAAAAGCTTATTAATTGCCAACATATTGCAGCCCTACTTTTTTTCAAATTGGATCTGGCCAATCATTAAAAAAGACCGACAGATATCTGCTTTTTAATAAATATAACAGTACCCATAACACCAGTACCATTTGACAGGCTAAAAAAAACGAAAACTGATAATGACTGTGCGCAGCCTGATAGGTTAACCAACTTAAATCTGTGATGGCACACAAAATTAATGGCCAGCGCATAAAGCGCCATATAGACGCGAGACGTTTTGCACTTTCAGCATTTTCTTGAGGTCGGCGTAAACAAAAGATCACCGCCGGTAATAAGGCGATTGCTGCTATAGCAATGGCTGTAAAGAAATCGCTTTTCGACTTAAAAAACAGCGACATGATATCTAAATCAGGGCGACGGCTGAGCGCCGCCATAATCCATATAAAGTAACTGCGTAACAATACTAACAAAGTTAAATGAAACGCTACTGGGGTTCGATAAGTGCCATGTTTATCCCAGTATTCTGGCCCGTAGCGATTCATATTTGGTTCTTCTTATCAGCAATGATGCCGAGTACCAAAAACGCAGCTGTAAGTGTAAGCGCCAGCCATTTAACACCGAGTAGCATTAGCAACTTACTTAAAAATGGAGTTACAAACACCACAAGTAAGCCCATACCAAACCCTGTGACCAGCACAAAGCAAAGCACGCGTATAATAAAGTGACGACGCGCGACAAAGCGCTTGGTCACTTTAATAATGTCGTTTGCATACAAGGATAAAAAGCACACCACCAGCAGTAATGAAATATTGTAAAGGTGTGGTTGCAGCCAGCTGCCGATTGTTAAAGCAACTGACGACAGTGCCTGCAATAGACTATCCATTGTGCTCACTTAAAAGCGCAATAAGATCAGCCTCAGTTAACACATCAATGCCTAGGTCTTGTGCTTTGGTTAATTTTGAGCCCGCTTTTTCACCTGCAATCAGCGCATCTGTTTTCGCCGATACACTACCCGATACTTTTGCACCTAACGCTTGTAAACGCGCTTTTGCATCATTACGGTTAAGCTCGCTTAATGTGCCAGTCAGCACGTAAGTTAAGCCCGCTAATGGCTGCGCATCGGCACTTGGCGCGGTTAATTCTGGCCAGTGAATACCTTGCTCAACTAACGCATTTACAACTGCCATATTGTGCTCTTCGCTAAAGAAGCCACGTACATGCTTGGCAACAATCTCACCCACGTCGCTTACTTCAGTTAACGCATCAACGCTTGCTTGAGTGATTTTTTCTAGTGTTAAAAAGTGGTTTGCTAAGTTTTGCGCGGTTGCTTCACCCACTTCGCGAATACCTAACGAGTATAGGAATTTAGCTAAGGTTGTTTGCTTAGCATCTTGCAGCGCATTAACTAAGTTCTTAGCAGACTTTGGACCCATTCGCTCTAGTGATTCAAAATGCCCTTGTTTAAGGATAAATAAATCAGCAGGTGTTTTGATCAGTTCACGGTCAACGAGTTGATCAACAATTTTGTCGCCTAAACCATCAACATCAAGGGCTTTACGTGACGCAAAATGTTTAATTGCTTGCTTGCGCTGCGCTTGGCACACTAAACCACCGGTACAGCGGGCAACCGCTTCACCTTCAATGCGCTCCACATGTGAGTCACAAATTGGGCAGGTAGCAGGGAATTCAATGTCTTTCGCATCGTCAGGGCGACGCTCAAGGACAACTTGGGTAATTTGCGGAATAACATCACCCGCACGGCGAATAATCACGGTATCGCCAATTTTAACGCCTAAACGGGCAATTTCATCACCATTATGCAGCGTTGCGTTAGATACCGTTACGCCCCCCACAAATACCGGCTCTAATCGTGCTACAGGGGTAATTGCGCCAGTGCGCCCTACCTGAAACTCAACATCAAGTAATTGGGTGATTTCTTCTTGCGCAGGGAATTTAAAAGCAATTGCCCAGCGCGGCGCACGTGCCACAAAGCCTAAACGCTCTTGGTGTTTTTTGTCGTTAACTTTTATTACCACACCGTCAATTTCGTAGGCAAGGCTACTTCGACGCGTCAATATATCTTGGTAATAATCAAGTGCAGCTTGCTGGACCTTCAACCAGTTTTGTTTCTGGGCAAAGTGGTAAACCCCAATCGGTCAGTTTAGCCAGTTGTTGATAGTGATCTTCTGGTAACTGCCCATCGGCAACAAGCCCAGTGCTGTAGGCATAAAACATCAGTGGACGTTTTGCTGTTACTTTAGAATCAAGCTGTCGTAAGCTACCAGCCGCAGCATTACGCGGGTTAACAAAGACTTTGTCGCCACGTTTTTCGGCTTCACTGTTTAGTTTGACAAAACCAGCGCTGTCCATAAATACTTCACCGCGCACTTCAAGCTCTGCTGGAAAGTCATCGCCACGTAACTTAAGCGGCACATTACGAATTGTTTTCACGTTTTGGGTGATGTTTTCACCTACCATGCCATCGCCACGGGTAGCTGCTTGAACTAAAACCCCATCACGGTAAATAATTGATACCGCTAAACCATCAAGCTTTGGCTCACAACAAAAAGTCAGCTCCTTGTTGTCCATTAAACGCTCTTTGATACGGCGGTTAAAGGCGGCAAACTCTTCTTCTGAAAACGCATTATCAAGTGACAGCATGGGCACTTGGTGAGTAACTTGCTCAAACTTATCAAGTGCAGCACCACCGACTTTTTGGCTTGGTGAGTCTGGGCTTTGAAACTCAGGATTAGCTTGCTCAAGGGCGCTTAATTCGCGCATTAAACGGTCATATTCAGCATCAGGAATGCTCGGTGCATCCAGCACATAATAATTATGGTTATGCTCTTCTAACTGGGCACGAAGTTGGCTAATTTGCTCAAAGATAGGGCTGGACATGAAAACCTCAAAAATCTACATAAAAAAGCCACTTCGACGACTTAACGCCAAGTGGCCTAATACTTATACTCGGTGTGTGCGATTATGCTGAAAAACTACGAACTTTCTCAACATACTCACGAACGCTTTCAACCGTCATTTCTTCACGGTTGCTATCTAAAATCGTTGCACCAAATTCATCGGCTAGCTTTTTAGCTGCACTGTGCAACATGTTGAATGCACTTAGACCGTCGCCATCACATGGTAAGGTCATAAATAAGCTAACACCTGCCGTACTAAACTGTTCCATATTATCAATATCGAACGTGCCTGGGTTGTACATATTCACTAAACGGAATAACACCGTATGTGCCAGCTGGGTCTAAATGACGGTTAAAGAAACCTTCTTCAGAATACTTAAAGCCTAACATATTAACAGCTGGCAATAATTGGCTGCCATCCATTGTTAAACCTTCTGGCATTTGTAAATGCACAATAATGAAATCGGTTGGAGCTTGTGCATCAGCAGGTTCTTCTTCAGCTTCTTGTTGCTTAGCTTCAGGCTCTTCAACAACCTGTTCTGAAACAGCTGGTTCGTCGTGACTTTCTGCTGAAAAGCTTAAATCACCAAACTCTGGCTCATCACGTTCTTGCGGTTTTGCAGTTGCAGGCTCTTGAACCTCGCTGGTTGTTTCGTTCGGTTCAACCCGTTCAACTGAAGGCGTATCTGGGCTGTCCTTTTTACGCACCGACCATAAGCCGTGAATTAATAAACCACCAATGACAAATACACTGATTACGATTAAAGCCCATCTTAATTCTTCGGCCATCCCCTCACCTTTATTATTTGATATGCCTAAATTTTATGCATGTGCCATTTGCACAGCTTGTTCTATATCTACAGCGACCATACGTGATACACCTGGTTCCGCCATAGTTACACCGGTCAATCTGCCTGCCATTTCCATAGCAATCTTGTTATGACTGATATAAATAAATTGTACTGATTGTGACATCTCTTCTACCAAACGGCAAAAACGACCCACGTTCGCATCATCCAATGGCGCATCCACTTCATCTAGCATACAGAATGGAGCTGGATTGAGCCTGAATATTGAAAACACCAATGATAATGCGGTCAGCGCTTTTTCTCCACCACTAAGCAGGTGAATTGTCGAATTTTTCTTGCCTGGTGGCCTTGCCATGATGCTCACCCCACTTTCAAGTAAATCATCACTGGTCAATTCAAGGTAAGCACTACCGCCACCAAACACTTTTGGGAATAACTCCCCAAAGTCTGTATTTACTTGTTCAAAGGTCGCCTTGAAACGATTTTTTGTTTCTCGGTCGATTTTTTGAATCGCCCCTTCAAGGGTATTTAATGCTTGTGTTAAGTCATCAAGCTGCTGATTTAAATAATCGCTGCGCTGTTTAGCCTGCTCAAACTCATCTATTGCCGCTAAGTTCACCGCGCCAAGTTCATTTAATGCTTGCGTGGTTTTTGTAAGCCTCGTTTGCATGCTATTTAAATTGGCATTGTCAGGCAGTTCTTCAAGTACTGTTTTTAAATTTTGTTCCAGTTCTTCAAGTGGCTCTAACGCAGCTTGCGCCTTCACAATTAAACTTTGCTCATCCAGCGCCAGTGCTTGCAACTGCTCTTGTAACGTCACCAACTCAGATTGCGATGATTTCAGTGCTGTTTGCTTATCAGCAAGCTCCTTTTTAGCTTGACTCAAGGCCGCTTGCAAGTTTTTCAGCTCAACGTCACTTTGTTGATGCTTTTCAAGCAATAGCATAATCTGCTCTGCTACTTCTTCAAGCGGGATCACTAGCTCTTCTAGTTGCTCGTTGAGCTCTAATACAGCTTCACTGGCAGCACTTTGGGCGGCATTTGCATGCTGAAGTTTGGTTTCGCTAAGTTGACACTCACTGCGAGCTTTTTGTTCAGTCAAATTAGCTTGATGGGCTTGCGTTTTATATTGCTCAAGCATAGAAGCCACTTGGCGATAGCGGTTATTTGCCTCACCTTGTTGGTGTTTTGCTTGCTCTAACTCAGTTTCAAGTTCTAATTGCTGCTCTAACAATTGCTCAAGTAAACACTGCTGCGTTTGTTGCTGTTCGTCAGCATTTTGCTTTTGTTCAGCCAGTAAGGTTTGACGCTGTTGTAACTTAACAAGCTGGTTTTGCCACTGGGTTTGCTGCTCTAATAGCATATCGCGTCGAGTGCTGGCAGATGCAATCTGCTGAGCCGCTTGGTGAATTCGCTCTCTGTATTGCTCTTTATCGGCGATAAGCGTTTTCTTGTGAGCTAGATGCTCATTTAGCAATTGCTGCTTAGTTTCTAATTGCTCGTTGAGTTCTTCATCTAACTGCTGTGCATCACTAAGCTGAGCATGCTTTAAAAGCAAAGAATTGTCGGCGTCTTTATTAGCATCGGTATGAAAGTTACGACCATGCATACAGCCTTCTTCATCAATCACAGCCAGCCAATATGGATCCGCCAAAATAGCGTCATCAAAACAAGGTTGAAATGCAAAGCGGGCTAATAAGTCAGGGTAAGCACCCGATTCGATATAATTAGCTAATGACTCTTTTGGTAACTCATCATCAGATGCAAACCAAACACTGTTAGGCTCTTTATGTTGACTGACCTTTAGATGCTCAAGGCCAAGTAGGGCTTGTTCAATTAGTGGCTCAAAGCCAGAAGCCACCTTTAACTGCGCCAATAGAGAGACACTTTCGCTATCGGTTTGCTCTGATAACACAGAATTAAGCGCAGCTATGCTGGCTCTATTTTCATTGCTGTGCTGCTGAACCCGCTTTAAATCCTGCTCTAAGTGCTGTTGTTCTTTATCCGCTTGTTCTAGGTTTTGAGTGAGTTTATTTAGCGCACTTTGTTGCTGCGCAAGCTCCTTCGTCAGTGTTTGAATATGCTGTTGTTGCTCTGTAATTTGCGCTGCAACTGGGGTCGCTTCGAGTTCACTAATTTCAGCGGCAAGTTGTGTCTGCTGAGACTCAAGTTGCGCAACAGTCTGGGCAAAGTGAGCCTGTTGATTCTTTGCAACATTAATATCACTGCTATGAGCTTGGCTTTTCTGTAAGGTACTTTGATATTGCTCATTGGCGCTTTGCGTTTGTTGCTGCTGTAGAGCAACTTGCTCTTCAACCTCTGCAACTTGCTCAGCGCACAGTAAACTTTGCTCAATCGCTTCTTGTAGCTGCTCTTGTAAAATGGCGGCTGAAGCGTGTTGCTCTTCTTGCAACTCTTTATTTTGTAACTGCAGTTGTTGCTGTTTGATAAGGTTTTGGCTAAGTGTTTGCTGTTGCTGCTTTAAACTTATCTGTTGCTGTTCTTTGCGGGTTAACTCTGTATGAGTTTGATGCTGAGCCTGCTGGGCGTCTTGCAGTTTTTGCTGCTCAAGTTGCACCTGATTTTCAAGACTTGCTAAAACATCATCGTGGCCAGAGTGCGCTTCTCTAAAGAACTGAATTTGCTCTTTAAGTTTATTGATTTGCTCAGCTTTATCGATTTGTTGTTGGTGTAACTTCTGCCACTTTAAAACCGCAATTTGCCCTTTTAAAGTGCGCTCAGTGGCTTTTAGCTCTCGGTATTTTTTTGCATCGACTGATTGCACTGCAAGCTTATCGAGCTGTGTTTGCAACTCTTGCCTTACATCAAGCAAACGTTCAAGGTTTTCGCGGGTACTTTTAATGCGGGTTTGCGTTTCACGACGACGCTCTTTATATTTTGAAACCCCCGCTGCTTCTTCTAAAAAAACACGTAAATCAGCCGGTTTGCTCTCTATTAAACGCGATATCATGCCCTGCTCAATAATCGCATAACTGCGCGGGCCAAGACCTGTGCCTAAAAAGATGTCGGTAATATCACGCTTACGGCATTTGCTGCCATTTAGAAAATAAATTGACTGGCCATCTCGAGTCACTAAGCGTTTGATCGCCACTTGGTTTCGATCAGCAAAGGTATTCGGTAAATGACCACTGGTGTTATCAAACACCAACTCAACAGAGGCTTGTGAAATTGGCTTTCGATTAGTTGAGCCGTTAAAAATAACATCGGTCATGGCATCGCCACGTAAGTTTTTAGCTGAGCTTTCACCTAGCACCCAACGCACTGCATCAATGACATTTGATTTGCCACAGCCGTTCGGGCCGACAACACACGTCATCTGATCAGGGAATGGGATCTTAGTGGGTTCAACAAACGATTTGAAACCCGCTAATTTTATGGTGCTTAAGCGCATCTAATTGTTTTACCGATTTTTATTGTTATTCTTCAATTTAACCCATTTTAGGGTAAAAGGTTAAGCGTGGCGCTTAAAATTATCTAAAATAATACCCGTTGCCATTGCTACATTAAGCGATTCTGCTTGGCCATAAGCCGGAATAGTGATTTTATCAGTAACTAAGCTTTCGCAATCAGCACGAATACCATGGGATTCACTGCCCATTAGTAATACGGCATCTTGCTTAAGAGCAGTTTTGTGAATGTTCTCACCTTCTAAAAATGCGCCATACACAGGAAGGTTTAAACTAGGTAAGTAACTGGTTAAATCAGTTTGTGAGACACACACGCGAGCAAATGAACCCATGGTTGCGCTAATAGTTTTCGGATTATAAGCATCCGCACTGTCTGTGCTGGTAACAATATGCTTAATACCATACCAATCAGCAACACGAATAATCGTGCCCAAATTCCCCGGATCCGACACGCCATCAAGGGCTAAAATAAGCCCTGATGTTGGTAATGCTTGCTGACTTGGCATATCAACAACAGCAATGGCGGCGTTGTTACTAACAAGTGTACTGGCTTTAGTTAGGCTGTCTTCGTCTGCTTCAATGACTTGATGGGCTGCAAGCGCTGTTTGATGCGCAGAAATAAATGCTGGGGTCGCAAAAATATGAGCAATACTTAAACCACTGTTTAGTAATTCAAGTACATTTTTTTCGCCTTGAACAAGGTACTGGTTATATTGCTTACGGTATTTCTTTTGACCTAATGCACGAATTAGTTTCAGTTGGTTTTTTGAAATCATAACAGCCTCATAAAATGATGCTTAAGTATATCACCAAGGTCACAGATTCTGTACTCGAAAAACCAAGGGGAAAGTGCCAATTGCTTATTCAATCAGCACTTTTAAGAGACACTAGCTAATTAATAGACATTAACTAATTTTCGTCAGCCACTCATTTAACCATGGCTCAGTAACAGGCCAAGGCTCAAAATCTTCACAGGCATCAATTTCTAAACGATGACCAACAGGTTTTGCCTGTAAATCGCGAAACAGCTCATCAAAACTGCGACCTGCACCACAAAACGTATCGCCATAGCTGCGGTCGCCCATAGCAATAATGCCGTATTGCTTGCCTGTTAACAGTGGGAATTGATCATTTAATTGGCTATATAAAGCGATTAAATTGTCAGGAATATCGCCCTGACCCGTCGTTGAAGTGATCACTAAAATATGTGACGCAGCCAGCATGTCATCAACCGTGCCATTTTCAACTAATTGCGCTTGGTGCTCAGACTTTTCAATGACTTCAATAACTTGTTCGCTTAAACGCTCAGCACCGCCGTAAACACTGCCGACAAAAATACTAATGGTTGCCATAATAATCCTTTTCTTCTGTTGGTCAGCCAAGTTGCTGGCAAATCGTTAACATTGCATCGCCTAATGGCGCTCTAATTGTTATTGGTTGCTTGCTATAAGGGTGCACAAACTTTAATTCAGAGGCAAATAACATTAAACGACGAAGCTGAAAATGCTCTCTAAAAAATTGATTATGCTGATTATCACCATGATTTACATCACCAATAATTGGCAATGATAAATGTTTTAAATGACGACGAATTTGATGTTTGCGGCCAGTTTTTGGAAAACATTCCACCAGCGAGTAACGAACTGTTGGGTATTTACCAATTGGAATAGGCAAGCTTGCTTGGTGCAGGCAATGAAATTGCGTTTGTGCTTCTTGCGGTGCTTTATTTTGATCAGCAAACTTATCGGCAATTTTATCAAGCTCTTCTTTTAAAGGTTTATCTAAGAAGATTGATTCGTTTAAAAAGCCTCTTACTAAAGCTAAATAACGCTTTTCAATTTGCCCATCAATAAATAACTGATTCATATCACGGGCTGCTTCTGAACTTAACGCAAACAGTAATACGCCTGACGTTGGTCTATCTAAACGATGTACAGGAAACACGTGTTGACCAATTTGGTCACGCAGCATTTGCATCGCAAATTGGGTTTCGTGTTTGTCTAAAAACGAACGGTGAACCAATAAACCGGATGGTTTATCAATCGCAATGTAATTTTCATCGCGGTACAGAATCGTTAACTCATCAAATTGTGGCTTAACACTCTCTTGCATCTTAGTCATCACTCAAAAGTTGATCGAGTTTTTGTAAAACGTTAATCACATCATTACCGCCGTTGTGTTGTGCCAACATCATTTCAGCCATAGGTGCAATTGCAAAATTACGGGGTAAAGGCTGGGCATGTGCAATGAGGGTATGCATTTTTTCAAGAAAAACAAATTGCAGCCATTGCTCAAAAGCCATGGTGTCATGACAAAACGGTACACCAGAATTGAGTGCACTTGGGTCAATCGGTGTTGTTTGCCAAAGTGAATGGCGTTGTAATGTGGATTCTAATTCGCGCAGCAGCGCCAAAGTCTGTTGATGCATTGTAAAACTCTTAATACCTTTGTGCTTAGTATACCCTGTTCCAAGGCGCCATGGTATGGCGTATAATTCGCGGCTGATATAGATTAATTACGGTAATTGAGATTTTATGACTGAGCAGATCGCCACTTTAGGGCAACTTCTGGATGCAGCAGGTACCACTTGGCGTGCCTTCGATATTGGCAGACACATCACGAAATTAGACAAAAAACAATTTCTTGCCATTGAAGAAACAAAAATCCCTTACCCATACCCGCTTGCTGGTCATGCTTGGCTTGCTATTCAATTTTGGGATGTAAAAGCGTCTAAAGAACCTTATGTATGGTTTTTAAAATTCCCACTAGATGAGCAAAGCCGTCTTGTAAGCGCAAGCCGTGATCACTTCGCAAATATGGTAATTGAAGCGCTTGGTACAGAAATTACCGGTGAAAATGCCGAAGGCAAATTAGACAACAACCCGTATGTATTTACGCCAAACGCCAACAAGTTAGCGGCATTTAATGCACAGGTTAAATGTTTGCTTAAACAAAGTGCTTCACAGTATTACGAATATGCGCAGCTGTATTTTTCAGGCAAACTGGGATTTGATAATTGGCAAAGTGTTGCAGTACAAGGTATTGCAGACTTTGCGATGCGTTTAGATAACGACAACAATTTAGCAAATCTACAAGCCGCTTGGGGGCAATTACCAGTCGAAGTATTACAGCCGCTTAGTGCAATGCTTGAACATGTTGCAATCGAACCTGTGTTTGCAGAACAATTGTTAGCCTATGGTTTAAACGCCATAGAGCATAAAGACGACATCGCCCTTGTAGCAGCCCTCAGAAGCTTATCAAAAACACCAGCACAAGGTTTAACTGCGCAACTTGTAGATGCTGTATTACGCTCTGATATGAACACCCAGTCAGATGTACTATTAACGATTGCAGGGCGTTGTTTTAGCACGCTTGAAGACCCAGAACGCTTACATGTGTTTATGGATTGCTGTGCACACCACACTGAAATTGAACAACTGTTTGTGAGTATTTTCACCGATTTAGTTGCAATTCCTAGTATTCGCCCTCACCTACTAGGTTTATTAAGAAAAGAAAATCGTAGCGAAACTCTCGCTCGCGCAATTGGAAGGTTATTCTCGTAAATGGCAGGCTTGTGGACACTCATCATCATTGGCAGCATCATCTATTTTTTTTGGTTAAACAGAAAAGTAGCCGAAGCAGCTAATCTTCATGCACAAAGACAAATTGAGCAATTAAATGTGCAATTGATGAGTGTTGCTTGCAATAAACGCCGACTTGGTATTTTAAAAAGCGGAAAACCAGGTATCAAAAGCGAATTTATTTTTGAGTTTTCAAGTGATGGACAAAACGTGTATCAAGGCGTTTTGATCATGGAAAATGAATTACTTAAAAGTGTCGTAATACCGCCACATAAGATTTAAGTTGCGAGTTGCGAGTTGCGAGTTGCGAGTTGCGAGTTGCGAGTTGCGAGTTGCGAGTTGCGAGTTGCGAGTTGCGAGTTATACAAGAATAATTGCAAGTGCGAGAAGTGCAACCTCCAGAAAGAACTAAGGCGTAGCTATTAGCCACGCCCCAATCTTGCTACTTCCATGATTAAGTATCCTTACTTATGCCGAAGCTGCCTTTTTATCTTTCCCCTGAACGGGTATACATCCGATACACCCACCATGCTACCTCATGTAACATTTAACACATCCTAGTGCCGTCCTCTTGCCGTCAATGGCTATCCACTTCGTTTTCCAAACGCTCCTTTAGCTTCCTGCTAAAATCATCCTTTGGTCAGTCCTTTTCAATCGCTCCGCGATTGTACTGCATCCTGGCAGTGTCCTCGTTCTTCCTTGCTTCCCTAGCTCTTGTCCTTTTGCTTCCTGCTAAGCATCTTGCTTTGTTGCCATAATCCTAATCCTTGGCATCAGTTCATTCATTGAACCTGCGTCTTCTTGACATGATTAAGTTTAGAGAAATGCGGGTATCTTGGTAGGCATAAAAAGTAATTTTTTCTAAGTCACAAAAATGACAAAAATAATAAATCCTTTAAAATCATTACAATAAGCAATTATGGGTACAAATTTAAAGGCATTAAACTGATAAAACGCACAGCAATGTGAGACTTATCGCACATTGCTATTTCCAAAACGTCCTTTGCTTAATTTGCAGCTTTGAACATCAAGTCACCTTCAACTTGGTTAAAGCTCAAGGCTTTGAACACCTCAAACCCTTCAGAGCTAAAGAATTCACGCTGTTCAGAGCGGGTAACAAATACAGCTAAACCACTTGCTTGATTGCTTGACTCAACTAAATCATCAAGCCCTCGTAGCAGATATCTGCCTAAACCTTGCCCCTGAAAATGTGGGTCAACGGCTATAAAGGCTAAAAACAGATAATGACCTTGCTTGAAAGCGCTTCGCGAATAGTACGCTCTTTTTCTATAAGCTGATTGGTTTGCAAGTAACCTGCACTGAGCATCAGTTTTAAGCGCCAATGCCAGTATCGCTCAGCTTGTAGTTCACTTGCCGAATCAAATACACAGGCAATGGCTTTTAATCTACTTTGTGAGTAAAGACCTATTAGAGGCTGTTTTTCTTGCCAGAAACTTGCTAGCTCTTCACGTACTAAAGCACGTAATTTAGTTTCATATTTACTTGGGTTATCTTGTTGAAAACCTAATACATTCTGAAGAACGGGATCATCATGATAGGCTTGATAAATAAGGCTTGCGGCAGTGCTGATATCTTCAGCACTCAGGTATTGCACACTTAAGGTTTCGGGTTCAGCAACTGTCAAAATACTCATCCTTTTATTTGTTTTATTATTTTCGTACTAGACTATAAGGTATATACCCAACGGTGATTAAAGACAAATTCAGCGTAAGTTAAACTGCGGTTCATCATCATTAAGTTCAAGCAGTAATAATTATCGCCATACACAAGGAGCAGAACTATGGATACGACAAAACATGATATTTCGACCCTATTTGCACAACTTGGTTTACCGAGCAAAGAAAGTGAAATAGATGCTTTTATAGCATCTCATCAACTGTCTGATACAACCCTATTGCAGGAAGCGCCTTTTTGGGATGAAGCTCAGCAACACTTTTTAGCAGAATCACTTGCAGAAGATGGTGCTTGGAGCGAGGTGATTGATGAATTAGACGCAAGGTTACGCCAGTAACGCCTGCGAGCTAATTAACAAGCTTAAATAACATTCTTTTAGCTCGTTAATTAGGAAAGTAATTTCACTCCACATCTATTATTGCTACCATACGCGCGCACTGCAGCCCATATACTGCGGTGCTTTTTAGTCTTTATAAAAGAGTTTATACAAAAATGAATGCCGTTGTATTTGATGCAATTAAAACCCTTCTTGATGAAGGTAAAACCCCAACAGTTGCCTTAACTAAAAGTAAGTTAACCCAACCTATGCCGATGCCTGTGATCATCGCTGCGGTTAGCCAATATAAAAACAACCCGGATTCAATTAATAATTTCATCAATAACCCGTCAAATGAACAACTGAGTACACCAAAAGAAAGCCAATTGGATCGTATTGAAGCTAAATTAGATAGGTTATTAGCACTGCTTGAGAAAAAATAATGTTTGTTGTCGATCTGACTTTTGATTGCTACCAAGATACTACCCTAGAGCTTGCTGAGCAGGCGATAAACCGCCTAGTGAATGCGCTTCGTTTTAACGGCCAAATAATTGGTGATGAATTTCCAACGGTTTTAAAAGATGGATTTTTCATTACTCGTGTAATGTGCCCAACCGAAGATGCGATGCATCCGCTCAACCATAGCCCGTTTGTAAAACATAGCATTGAGCAATTAAACACTGCAGGCTTACTGGCACCAAAAGTTAAAGTGGTCGGCCAAGACATTCACTCAAATGGCGCAGACATGTGTCATGATCCGTCGTGCTATATTTTGTATACCACGTACGTGCACACCTGTAGCCCGCTTTATTGTGGTGATGACTTTTTGCCTGTGCCGTTATTTCGCATTCCAGCCATTGCCAATGGCGATTACAAAACACTCATTAAATGGCAAGAAGACTGGCAAGCGTGCGATCAAATTCAGATCAATGGTGCAACCCGTTGTGAATTTCCTGCGCTTGAAGAGCTAACTAGCATCAAGAGTGACTTATACCGCCGTGGTCGTGATATCACGAAACGTATTAGTTTTCTAACCAAGAAGCCGGTTTATTACTATTTATACCGTGTAGGCGGCGTTGATAAAGAGTCAGAGCTTAAACGTCGTTGCCCAAGCTGCGATGGCGAGTGGAAATTACCAGAACCATGGTTTGGCTTATTTGATTTTCGTTGCGAGCCCTGTGGCATTGTTTCGAATATTTCGTGGGACTTTCAATAATTTAATAAAGGCAATAATACACGAAAGGGGCAACCGCCCCTTTTTACTTTTTAAGCTTACACCGTTACTTTGTCTAAAAACTCACTGATGCTTTTCGCTAGCACATGATGTGGTTTTTTACCCACATACTCTAAGCAAACCTCACCGCTTTCGACTAATACAGTGATCAGCAGATCATCTTGCTCTGTAAGACCAATAAATACGGTTTCTGGCTGCTTTAGCTTGCGCTTCATTAATACGTGACCGGTAATATTTTGCTGTAAGCGGCTAAAATCATCTTCATTCCATGCTTGTAGCAGTTCAATGTGATGATCATCAATACTCAATAACAAATTACCCGCATAGACATGACCAAACAATGGGCTTAAATCTTCAGGAAACGATAACTCTAGTGCCTTGGCTAAGTCTTCTAAACTGCCAGCAAGTTGTTGTGGAACTGCACACCACTGAATGAGCCCCTGCTCATCTACTTCGCCCTGCTCACATGGACTTGGTCATGCTGTATCATGTTCAATAACAGGAAGCTTTCCTGTACGTTCGAGGCATTTTTCACTAAATGCTTGATGTAACTTATCTAGTTTTATAGAAACAGACATACTGCGAAACTCATTGGCTTTAGGTATAATGCCGCCATTGTAACTACAAAAGTGTAAAGATGACAGATTACAGCAACTCACCCGAACTGAAAAACAGTGTTCTTGGTAAAAGCACAGAGTATGTAGATACCTACACACCCAGTTTACTGTTTCCTATTGCCCGTAAATTAAACCGTGATGCATTAGGTGTTAGCGAAGATAACTTACCGTTTAAAGGTCAAGATATTTGGACTGGCTATGAATTATCGTGGCTAAATAGCAAGGGTAAGCCAATGGTCGCTGTGGCAACGTTTGTATTTCCTTGTCAAAGCAGTCACATCATTGAGTCAAAGTCATTCAAATTGTACCTAAACAGCTTTAATCAAACACGTTTTGAGACGCCGGATGACGTACATCAAGCACTGAGCAAAGACTTATCCGATGCGGTAAATGCACCGGTGATCGTTACTTTATACCAAGCTGATGATTTCAATTGTTTGCCATTTTCAGCGTTACCGGGCGAATGTATTGATGATCTGGATATCGAAATCACTAGCTATGATATTGATGCCAGCTCACTTCGCCATAATGGTGATGAGATTGTCTCAGAAACCCTACATAGTCACTTACTAAAATCGAACTGTTTGATCACCTCACAGCCTGATTGGGCGAGTGTGATTATTCGTTATAAACGCCAAGCGATTTGCCATGAAGCCTTATTAAAATATTTAATTTCGTTTAGAACTCACAACGAATTTCATGAACAATGTGTGGAGCGTATTTACTGCGATTTAATGCAGCAGTTAAACCTCGAAGAGCTTGAAGTGTATGCCCGTTATACACGCCGTGGCGGTTTAGATATCAACCCTTATCGCTCAACGAATCAAGATGAAACACCTTTCAAGGTAAAAATTAATCGCCAATAACTTTGGTGGCAATAAAAAACCGAGTTGTGAAACTCGGTTTTTTATTGCCTGAAGATTCGTTACAGGTAATTACTCGTCTTTAAAAATACCCACATACGTTGGTGATGTATTCGATTTACTCGCACGATACATACCAGCGGTGTTAAACGGCAAACTGATGTTACCTTTAGCATCAATGATGATCACACCACCAGTTCCCCCTACAGGCATTAATACATCGTGGATCACTTCGTTACCTGCTTCCACAATGGTTTTACCTTGGTATTTTACGCGAGCACAAATATCAGCTGCCACATTGTAGCGAATAAAATACTCACCATGACCTGTCGCAGATACTGCACATGATTCATTTTCAGCAAAGGTTCCTGCACCAATCACAGGTGAATCACCCACACGACCAAAACGTTTTGCTGTCATACCACCTGTAGAGGTACCTGCGGCGATATTACCGTTTTTATCAAGTGCAACCGCTCCAACAGTGCCCATTTTGTAATTAACTGGCAGGGCTTTGTGTGCAGCTTGGTAGTCTTTGCTGGTGACTTTTTGTTTATCGAGCTTTTCTTTTGCTTTTAATAACGCTTTGTAGCGATTTTCAGTATCGAAAAGGTTGTTTTCAACCAGCGGCATACCTTGAGTTTTTGCAAACTCTTCGGCACCTTGACCGCTGAGCATAACATGCACTGATTTTTCCATCACTAAGCGCGCCAAGTTAATTGGGTTTTCAATGTGCTTAACCCCAGCAACAGCTCCTGCTTGGCGTGTACGACCATCCATAATCGATGCGTCAAGCTCATGTGCACCGTCATAAGTATATACAGCACCGCGACCAGCGTTGAAATACGGCGAGTTCTCAAGCACATTAATTGCCGCAGTAATGGCATCTAGGCTCTCACCGCCTTTTTCGAGCACAGCATAGCCTGTTTCAACGGCTTCTTTTAGTTTTGCACGGTAAGCTTTTTCTTGCTCTGGCGTGAAGCGGCTTTTTTCAATTGTTCCAGCACCACCATGAATAGCAATAGCGAAAGGTTGATCACTACTATGGCTGAAAGTACTAAATGATAATGCGCTAAGCGCAATGGCTGAGGTGAGTAATGTTTTTAACATAGGGGCACTTATATTTATTTTAGTTTGTAAGCCCAATGTGAATAATTCGTCGCTGGTTTTCAAGCTTTAACAGACGAAAGAAACAAAAAAAGCGCCTAATGGCGCTTTTTTTCAGCAGTTTAAAATTAAGCTTGAGCTGCTTTTAAACGTGCTAAACGTGCTACTTGGTGAGTAGACGTTAAGAAAGAGTAGATTGGTGCTAAATAGCCACGCTTACGAAGGTCTAAGAACTCTTCATCACCTAGTGAGTTAAGTTTTTTCTCGTCAACAAGGTAGATACCGTTGATGTCTTTTTTCTCACCTTTGATTTCTACAGTTAGCGTTTGAGCTACTAGTAGTTCTTTGTCTGCAAGGTACTTAGTGAATGCTTCAGTTACCTGAGAGAACTCGATGAAAGAAACAAGTGCTTCTTTACGACGCTTAAGGTATTCAGTTTCTTCACCGTTTTCGAAAAGTGCATTACCTGTTTCTTCGCTTACAAGTGGGCTTGCTTCGTCGATTACGATACCAAATTGGTCAGCTTCTGGATGCTTAACAAGACCAAGTGGGTAACGAGTCATAGACATAGGCGCAAATGCTGCTGTCCATTTGCCGTCTTGAATGAAAAGGTTTTCGCCAGGCTCTAGACCAAATAAAGCAACTGCTTGAAATTTACCTGATTCGTTGTTTTTAACAAATGCCATTGGGAATTCATTTGCGATACGTGCAAATTCGTGTGCAACCACAGGTACTAAATGCTGAGTTTTCATGAACTCAATGTTGATGCCATTTTGAATTTTAGTGTTGGCATGTTTTTCGTTATGTAAAGGCTGTACTTGTTGCTCCGCCATGATACTGCTCCGTTAATTTTATAATATGTTTTTGCTGTTAGTGCCCAAAGCCTATAGGTTTTGGCAACAAAAAGGAAGTGAAAATTTTGTGGCAGTTTGTACATTATAAATTAACAAATTTACCCATGTTGCTAATTAACCTTAAGTGATGAAAAAACAAGCTGCAATCAAGTAAATATTATCACGCATAAGCCACTATTTTTGTTAGTATATTCAACAAACACGGAATGACTGAGGCAAATAATGGAAGGCTATCGATTAAATAAAGACTATAAAGTAAGCCAAGTATTTATTGGTGAAATTAATGAAACCGTTATTATTGTTGATGACTTTTTGCACAACCTTGAGCCAGTTTATCAATTTGCCACAGAGACAGCCTACTTCCAGCCTTTTGGCAGCGATGGCACACTCTACCCAGGCACACGAGATGAAATGCCTGCGCCCTACTACCGAGCTTTTGAGCAGCTAGTTAAAGAACTTTTAGAGCAAGGGATCATTACTAGCGGCGAAAATAATTTATATCTTCACCGCTGTAAACTTTCATTAGTGACTCAAAATGCGGATGAATTAAATACCTTGCAGCGTATGCCACATATTGATTCAACGGATGATAAAACATTTGCAGCAGTGCATTATTTGTCAGACAAAGAATGGGGTGGCACAGGCATATATAAATACCTACCTGAGAACATTATTAAAGTGACGGCTGATAACCAAAATAGCGTACATAACATGATTGCTGATACAGAAAAACACAGCGCAACTCATCCAGGCTATTTAAATGAAACAACAGCGCTTTTTGAAAAAGTGGTGGATATTGAAGCGAAGATCAATAGGCTCGTAATTTATAAGAGCAACCTATTGCATAGCGCAGCTCTTTTAAATCACAAAAAGTACTGTAATGATTTAAATAACAGTCGTTTATCTATCTCCTCATTTTTTAGAATCGACTGAGTTGGCTAATACGTATTAGCCAGCTCAGTTAATAAAATTAGTACTTCTGTAAGCCAAATTTCTTTATTTTATCTAACAGTTCTCTGTGCTTAGGTAGCTCGCTTAATAGCTGATTGACGCGCTGCTGTTTAAATTCAGCAACTTGTTGATTGTCGCTCTGCTTAGATTGCTGTTTGGCAGGTACATAATGCATACCAAACAGTACGTATAAGTAGTTTTCTAAGTCGAACAAATCGAACTTACTAGCAAAGTCTTCGCGTACCGGTGTAAAGCGCTGCCAGCGTGCTAGGTTATTTTTTAGTTTTTCTGATAACTGGTCGGTTTTTTTGTTATCACGCCAAAAAGCCGAATCAGTTCTATCCGAAATACAGTAATGCATTTTTATAAAATCAAACGTTTGTTGCCATACATAATTCACCTGCTGATTATAATCATCAGCAACTAAGTTAATGTCTTCTCGGGTACGCGGAAAACGTTTAGCTAATAACCCCGCAGAAAAGTCTGCAATTAAGATGGCAGTTGCTTCAAGAGGCTCAACAAAGCCTTGCGACAACCCGATAGCCACACAGTTTTTGTGCCACATTTTTTCTCTGTGCCCTACTTTCATCGGGATCTTTCGTAGCGTTAAGTGCTCAAATTTATTACCTAAATAATGATGCAATTTAGCGTGCGCTAGCTCATCGCTCATATACTTAGATGAGTAAACAAACCCCACCCCTCTTCGCTCTGTTAGCGCAATATCCCAGATCCAACCGGCTTGGTGTGCCGTGGCAATAGTGTAAGGCGGTATTTCATCATCGCTTTGTGTCGGTACTTGCAATGTGATTGCAGTATCAGTTAATAAACTATCTGACTTATCAACAAAGCCCACCCCTAGTTTTTGCCCAATAAAGGCAGCCGAAAAACCGGAGCAATCAATTATAAAGTCAAATTCTAAGGCGTTAGTTTCTGAGTCAATTAGGTGTGTAATAAAACCTTGCTCATCACAGCTGACATCTTTAATTTCTGCAAACAGGTGTTTTACAGCAAAATGTTGCGTGGCATGGCTTCCTAAGAAAGCAGCAAACTTTTTAGCATCAAAATGATAGGCATAGCCATTGATACCTGCATATTGCGGTGTCGCAATTGTTTTTGGAGCTAAATTATTTTCACAACATGCATGCTGCTTAGAAACAAAGTCTGCGTAATCATTACCGTTACCCTCAGCAAGCCACTGCTGCGTTAACTCCTCACCGAATATATGTGGGTGATCAAATAAATGATGGTAAAAGTTAGCACCATGTTTGTGTTTATCTAGCCAATTTACAAACTTGATTGACTGCTTAAAAGTAACATCACATTCATTGATAAAATCACTTTCACTGATACCAAACTTTTGCAAAGAGTTGCGCATCGAAGGAACAGTACCTTCACCGACACCTATGCTGGCAATATTAGGAGACTCGATTAACGTGATCTCAATGCCACTTTGCAAAAGCGCATGACCCAAATGGTTAGCGGCTAACCAACCTGCTGTTCCACCACCAACAATTGCGATTTTTTTTATCATTTTTACTCGCCCACTTTTTACTCACAAAAAAGCCCAGTGCGAGCTGGGCTTTCTTAATTTCGTTATCTAAATCAAATTAGAAACGTAGTGATACACCTAGCTTGTAGCGTGCTTCACCTTCAAAGCTCCATGCTGGGTAGCCGTTACGAAGCTCAGGTTTAACATCTGCATCACCTGAGGCAGTACCAATTTGAATACTGTCTTCTTCAGTAATGTTAACCGCTTCAAATGTTAAGTCTAGATAGTCTGTTACTGAATACTTAGCCGTTAGGTCAAGTGTACCGTAGTCTTGATGCTCACGGTTACCATAGAAACCTGGTGCTTCACGAACCATGTACTCTGAACGCCAGTTATATGCTAAACGTACGCTGTAGAAATCAGCCTCATAGTAACCAACTAAGTTAACCGTATGCTCTGAAGAGTCAGAGAATAATTCAATACGGTCAGGGAAGTTTTCTGCAGGAGCTTCTGAATCGACGTAAGTATAATTAGCTTGGTAGCCGAAACCATTGTCAAAACCATCTTGAATTTGTAGCTCGATACCTTTAATCTCACCACCTGAGCCCGTCCCCTTAGAAGCTACTGTCCAGTCATCCTTTCCAGTGTTAGGGTCTGTTATACCAATACTTTGATTAGTCACTTCATCTACCTTAGTAAATGATGAGATATCTTTGATGAAGTAAGTAGCACTAACCATGCCGTCACCATCAAAGTAGTATTCAATACCAAAATCAGCTTGTGTTGCTTTGAATGGCTCCAGACCGATATTACCAGTAGTGATAACTTCATTACCATCTACATCATCTTCATAACCCGCTAATGATGAAGATGCAAACATGTCAGTGTAGTTAGCACGTGACATTACTTGCGCTGCTGAGAAACGTAGAATCATATCTTCAGTTAAATCAAATGCCACGTTAACACTTGGTAATACTTCGCTGTAATCAGCTTTATCAGTGCTTAGGCTGTTTGCGTAGTTACCATTCGCATCTAGTGCGAAGTAATCAGATGATGCATCTGTAGAGGTATAACGTAAAACGCAAAGTTACCACGTATGCCTTCAGCAGAAAAATCAGCCATTGCGTAAAGTGAAAAATTCTCTTCATTTACTGTACCATAGCCAGCCTTATAAGCGATTGATGTATTATCAAAACTAGTAATCGCTGCGTAACCATCAGAGAGCATTTGATCAAGGTTAGGTTTAGGTATAGTGAAACCCGCCCCTGAGGATACTGTGCCTGAATAATAATGAGATGCATCGTATGCCGCGATTGAATCAACTAAATTCGCAGTATAAGTCTCTTGTTTAACGTCGTGGTCTGCCCAACGGAAACCTGTTTTGATTGCAGTGATTGCACCAAAATCAACAGGGAATGTTAAATCAAACTGTGCGTATGTTTCTTCATCAGAGTTAGGTTGCTTTTTGAGTGCCCAACCAGCTGAAGATAGTTGCCCTTGGAAGTCATCAGCAGTGAACGACTTATTCGCAATATCAATATCAATTACGTCACCTGTCGCATCATATGTGCCCGCATAGTCTGCAGGAGTACCTAACCAAAAACCATAGTTCGCAGTGAGGTCCGTACCACCTTCTGATTGTGTGTTACCAACTCGGCCTTTAAGCTCAAAATTATCACCAGCGTATTTGAATTCAAAATCAACCGTATCCGAAGTCATTGAACCTGCACGAGCCCACGTTTGTGCCCAGCCTGGGTTTGCACCTTCACCTGAACGACGGTAGAAAGTACACGTACCATCTACATTAACTTGTTCACAAGCTGCATCTTTATCGTCAGGGAATATTAAAAATAGAGAAGTATTTGCGTTATCAGCTGAAAGATCTAGGCTCATAACATTAAGACCTAGCTCTATACTATCAGTTGGGCGATATTGGAAAACGGCATTGATAGCAGTACGTTCACGTTGTTGTTGGAATGTAGAAGGAACAATGTCACCCCAACCTACTAAAGATTCAATACCATTGCGCTGATAATTTGTTTCAGAAAATGCTGCTGAGACTAGTGCACCAAAGGTTTCTTCATCATTTTTCCAGCTATAAAGACCAGAGATTTCAGGATCTGTTTCTTCAGAGATCGTGCCGTAGTCAGCTTTCACACTTCCAAAAAGGGTATTCGCGTCAAGATCTAAAGGCTTACGAGTGTTTACGATTACCGTACCACCGATACCACCTTCGACAAGGTTTGCCTGAGATGATTTATAAACCTCAATACCACCAACCATTTCTGGTGGAAGTAATGTGTAGTTAAAGCTGCGGTCGATTGACTGTTGGTCATACCAACCTGTTGAAGCGACTGAGTGCCCATTCAGTAAAGTACGCGTTAACTGTGCAGATGCACCTCGAATAGACACTTGTTGACCCTGACCAAATGCGCGGTTAACAGCAATACCTGAAATACGGCCAAGTGCTTCACCTACATCGCTATCAGGAAACTTACCGACATCTTCTGCAGAAACAGCATCGACAACGCTGTCAGCAAAGCGCTTAGTATTCATTGAAGCTTCAAGTGAACGGCGAATACCGCGAACTTCAATTACTTCAACATCTTCTTGAACTTTAGTTTCATCTGCTGCGTATGCAGCGCCAGTGAACCCAGCACTCATTACGAGGCCGATATTAACTGCTAATAAGCTTTTCTTAAAATTTTTAGCTAACACAGGATTCCCCTTGAATCATTTTGTTGGTTTTTTTTATCACTTCTGCCCAGTGATGATGACAACGCTGTCATCCAGTAACAAACCATACACTCTAAATTACATTTGTGCTACATCTTTTTGGTTAATTTGTGCAAAAAATTTACAACGAAATAATCAAGTTATTGATATAACTAATATTTAATATTGAGTTTTTAAGAATTGTTACAAATAAACGGCGCAAATATAGCATGAGTGATATTGCAGATGAAAAGACCAAAAGGATGGGTTTTTGAAATTAGCTAAAAATTACATGTATTTTTGTAAGCTTTAGTTTCCATTGGGCATTTATTAATCATAACTAAAAGTTATATAAAACCTGTTATCTAACAATAAATTAGCTTAAAAAACTAACGTGTTTCTAAAAGCACGCTGTCATGTACAAATTATTTTTAACTTTTTCTGGGCAGAATGAGTTAAAGGGAATATTGAGAATAACAATCAATAACAATGACAGCGCTGTCATTTTGATTATATAGAGCCCCTTTGTACTTGTCTAACACTTTATCGGCTATTTAAAGAAAGTGTATTTATTCAATACTGTTTGTTATACCAATTCGCTTAATTAAGTGATCTATTTTGAGGCAATAAAACCTCGTTGATAACAAGGCAAAAATTTCGTTATTTAGTTGTTCTAAACCAGAAATTTTTAACGCCGTTAGCGACAGGTTTAATCCCTCAAAATGATTAAGTATTATTGCGGATTGGTATTCAAGGTGAGTATTTAAAAACAAAAAAGCGAGCATAATAGCTCGCTTTTGACATTGAGTTTAATCGGGCGATTAAGGTGCCCAATAAACTTCAATATTGATATGTGGGTGATTCAATACTGCACGTAAAGGCATGTCAGCAACTGCACCGCCCTCTTTCGCTTGCTTGTAAACAGCGAGTTTTTCTTCACCACTAATTAAAAGCTTCACAACTTTAGAATCTGCAATCGCAGATAAAGTTAACGTCATACGCTCAGTGATTTTACCTGTTACATCGCTTTCAATGGCATTAATTGCACATACTAAATCATCTGTTGCTAGACCGTGTTCAAGACCTTCGGCATGAGGGAAAAGAGAAGCCGTATGACCATCAGGTCCATGCCTAAAATCGTCACATCAAAAGGACGCTTTAATGCTTTGTATGCAGCTTCACATTCAGCTACACCGTTTTGCGCCGTTAATGCGTCATTTTTCATTGTCACGAAATTAGCAGCTGCGCCATGGTTTTGTAATAGCGTGCTTTTGATAAATGCTTCATTACTTTTTTCATGATCAGCATCAACCCAACGCTCATCAACCATAGCAACATCAATGCTTGCCCAATCAAGTTCAAGGTTTGATAAGTGCTTATAAGCAGGTGCTGGCGATGAGCCACCCGATACCATCAATACCGCACGACCATCTTCTTTAATTCCAGCAACAAGGCTTTGTTCAAGGCTTGAAGAAAGTTCAGCTGTTAATTCGTCTTTGTTTGCAAAGAATTTTTCAACTATTGTTGCCATCTTAATTACGCCTTATCGCCTGTGTTAAACCAAACGTGGTTGTTTTCTTCTAAAAGCTCATCTGCATCTTCAGGATCCACGTACCAGCACGGTATAATGATGGTGCACCTTTTTCTTGCCAACGCTCGATGATTGGGTCAATCCATTTCCATGCTTGACGTACTTCATCACGGTGAATAAACAGCGACGGGTTGTTTGCTGCGGCATCTAACATTAAGCGCTTATAAGCATCTGAATGAAAACCATTACTGTACGCTTGCGATAACTCAATGTTCATGGTTACTGGTTCTAATTGCATCTCAAGGTTATCAAGGCGCTTAGACATCAGTGTTAATTGAATTGTTTCTTCTGGTTGCAGACGAATAACAAGACGATTTGGCTCAATGTTACCTACGTTGTCGGTATAAACGTTGTGAGATACTTTTTTGTATTCAACAACGATTTCAGCACAACGCTTTTTCATACGTTTACCAGTACGAAGATAGAAAGGCACGCCAGCCCAGCGCCAGTTATCGATGTGCGCACGAATAGCAACAAAAGTTTCTGTTTTACTCGCACCTTCGTTTAATTCTTCTAAGTAACCTGGGACGATTTTACCGTCTAAGTTACCTGGTACGTACTGACCACGTACAATGTTTGCATCAACATCTTCAGCCACTAACGGACGTAACGACTCAAGTACTTTTAGTTTTTCAGTACGGATGCTGTTTGCGTTTAGTTTATTTGGTGATTCCATTGCCACTAAGCAAAGTAATTGTAGCAAGTGGTTTTGTACCATATCGCGTAATGCACCCGCTTTATCGTAGAAACCAGCGCGGCTTTCTAAGCCTACTGTTTCTGATAAGCTAATTTGGATGTTATCGATTGATTTTGCATCCCACAGGTTTTCAAACAATGAGTTTGAAAAACGTAGTGCCATTAAGTTTTGTACTGTTTCTTTACCTAAGTAATGGTCAATACGGAATACTTGCTCTTCTTTGAAGTATTCAGCAATTTTTGCATTGATTGCTTCAGCAGATTCACCACAGTAACCAATCGGCTTTTCAACAACAACACGAGATGTTTCTGTGATTAGACCTTTCTTTGATAAGATTTCACAGCAGCTACCATACACTGCAGGTGGTAAAGAAAGGTAAAAAACACGAGACTTGTCAGCGTCGTGTTCATCAAGAATATCTCTTAATTTGTCCCAGTCATCATCTGCTTCAGTCACATTTGATACAACTGGCACAAGGTAAGCTGAAAACGCTTTCCAATCTTTTGCGTTGTACTCACCTTTACCTAAAAAGTCTTGTAACGCTTTATGTGCTGTTTCGATGTATTCTTTACGTTTGCTTTCTTCACGTACCGTAGGAAGGATACGAGAACCTTGAGGAAGGTTGCCCTCTTGATAAGCGCGATACATTGCAGGAAGTAACTTACGTAACGCAAGATCACCGCCGCCCCCAAAAATTACGATATCAAATGGATTTAACATATATCACTCTCTACATTGGCAATGCCATGTTCATCCAATTCATGCAATATGGCAGTGCGTGTTGTTATCTGGTTGATGTGGCCTGTTAGACAATATCCTTTAACAAAGCCTGTTGAATTTGTTTGTAAGTAGCTTACTCATTCTTTTTATGTTGGCTGAAGTAAATGAGTCTTAGGGGCTCTGTAAATCCTCTCACAAAAATACAGGCCCTAAGAACTCCAGCGCTACCCGTTCAAAGGTATTCGGTTTGCAGCTAATACTGCGAATCTTTTACTGCTTACGATGTGTCTTATAGTAAGCGATCAGTCCATTGGTTGAACTATCATGTGGATGACTGACTGCATCATCAAATAATTCAGCTTCAATTTTAGAGGCAAGTCCCTTACCTAGCTCTACACCCCATTGGTCAAATGAACAGATTTCTAAAATAATGCCTTGGCAGAAGATCTTGTGCTCATAAAGCGCAATTAATCGTCCTACCGTTTTCGCATCAACTTTATCTAATAACATTGACGTTGTTGGGCGATTGCCTTGGTGAATCTTGTGATTCAATAATTCTGAGATTTCTGCTTCAGATTTACCTTTCGCGGTTAAATCTGCAGTTACTTGCTCTGCATCAACACCGGCCATCATCGCTTCGGTTTGTGCAAAGAAGTTTGATAATAAAATATCATGATGCTTGCCTACATTGACTTGCGGCTCAATTGAAGCAATAAAGTCAGCAGGTACAATTACATTACCTTGGTGTAGACATTGGTAAAAAGCATGTTGACCATTGATACCTGTCATACCCCAAATAATTGGAACCGTCGTGTAAGGAACCGTTTCACCTGCAAAAGTAACATGCTTACCGTTACTTTCCATCTCACCTTGCTGTAAATACGCGGGTAACATGTGTAGTGCTTGATCATACGGTAAAATAGCTTGCGCTGTATAACCTAAAAAGCTAGTGTTCCAAACACTTAAAAGCGCCATTAATAATGGTACGTTATTTTCAAATTCAGCATTTTTAAAATGCTCATCAATTTCAAACGCACCTTCTAGGATCTCTTCGAACGCGTCGAAGCCTAGGTACAGGGCGATTGGTAATCCTATCGCACTCCATAAAGAAAAGCGACCGCCTACCCAATCCCACATTGTGAATACGTTTTCATCAGCGATACCAAAGGCCGCTGTTTTTTCTAAATTGGTGCTTACAGCTACAAAGTGCTTAGCTATGTGCTCTTGCGCTTGTGCCGTTTGTAAAAACCACTCAACAGCCGATTTAGCGTTAGTCATGGTTTCTGAGGTGGTAAACGTTTTTGACGAGATAACAAATAACGTTGTCTCAACGTCTAAACCTTGTAAAACAGATGCAATCTGAACACCATCAACATTTGATACATAGTGAACATTTAATGTGCCATCAGCATAAGCAGCAAGCGCTTCTGTTGCCATTTGTGGGCCTAGATTTGAACCACCGACACCAATTGCAACCACATCTTTTACTGCTTTTCCTGTGTAGCCTAACCACTCACCACTGCGTACCTTACCAACAAAGGCTTTCATTTTAGCAAGCTCAGCGTTAACAGCATCTGTTACGTTTTCGCCATCAACCATTACAGCTGTGTTAGCGCGGTTCCGTAAAGCAGTGTGAAGTACAGCACGGTCTTCAGTAATGTTAATTTTCTCACCACTGAACATTTTTTCGCGCCATGCGCTAATATCACACTCTTTCGCTAAAGCAATTAATTGTTCAAAAACAGTTTTATCAATTTGTTGTTTCGAGTAATCGAATAATACACCCGGGATCTGAGCAGAGAATTGCTCGAAACGCGTGCTATTTTTGGCAAATAAATCTTTAAGATGAATTTGTTTCATCTTCTTGGCACTTTCAGATAGTGCTTGCCAACTAGCTAATTGCGAACGGCTGCTCATATATTTAATCCCCTTCAAAACTTGCAACAAACTGATTCTTAACTATCTTTTTATTATATTGAATAAAGACAGCAATTAAAAACACGGTGTGAAATCAACACTAAGTTAAAATGACAACGCTGTCAATGTTCTACTTTTACATTTTATAGTCGAGATAATAGCGCAATTTTTCTCTTTTGACACCGGTATCATAAAAATTATCTCAATTATTTTACTGCTAATTTGGTAGAACATTAGATACACTAACTAACTTATATTAAATATAGATGTACATATAAGAAAAAGCGTCTGGTGAATACCCGACCGATAATATTATAATACAAATATAACCAACTATAAAGCAACAGTATGAAAGTAACCATTAATGATGTAGCCAAGCTCGCAGGTGTTTCAATGAAAACCGTTTCACGAGTGATTAATAAAGAGCCATCGGTCAGAAAAAAAACGTACGATATAGTGATGGACGCTGTTAACACGTTAAACTATCAACCAAACCTTGCTGCTCGTAACCTAGCAGGCACATCGTCTTTTACTGTTGGTTTAGTTTATGACAACCCGAATGCTTATTATGTCATCGACATGCAAAACGGTGTGTTGTCGCGTTGTAAAGAAGAAGGCTATGAGCTGGTTATTCATCCATGTAACTATCTGGATGGCAACATGGAAGAAGACTTTAAAACCATGATCAAGCGCTCTCGCTTAGCTGGCCTTGTATTAACGCCACCGCTGTCAGAGCAAAATAGCATTATTGATATGCTAGATGAGATGGGCATTCATTATGTTCGCGTACTCTCTGGCCGCCCTACTGAAGAAGACCAAGACACTTGTATCTATGTGAACGATTACGCAGCTGCGTACGAAATCACCGCTCACCTACTGTCGCTTGGCCATAAAAATATTGGTTTTTTATGCGGTGACAAAGAGCATAAATCAACAACTGAACGTTTAGAGGGTTATCAGGCCGCGTTAAAAGATCACAGCATTCCATTGCATGACGCGCTCATCTACGAAGGCCAGTATTCTTTTGAATCAGGTGTAGAAGGCGCAAAAGCATTGTTAGGTGAGAATAACCCGAAAAACATCACAGCCCTACTTGGCGGTAACGATGAAATGGCAGCGGGCGCGTTATTCGCCTCACGCTTAATGGGTATCGAAATTCCACAGCAGCTATCAATTACGGGCTTCGAAGATTCACCGTTCTCGCGTCAGACTTGGCCTAAACTAACCACAGCACATCAGGCGAATGATGTAATTTCGCAGCATGCAGCCCGTTTACTGTTTAGAAAAACCCGTGGTGCACGTAATCAAGATAAAGACATCATCACGACCTTTACCCCTTCATTAGTAGTACGGGAAAGCTCAGGCCCTACAACGGCCTAATTTATACAAGTTACGAAAAAGCCGCTCTATAGCGGCTTTTTTTAATTAAGCGAATTGGTATTGCTTGTTAAAGTAATGCTAAACCACCTTTTAAGTTATAAACATTTTCAAACCCTAACTGCGACAAGTTGTTTGCCGCTTGCTTAGAACGATTACCACTTCGGCAAACCAAAATATAACTATGGTCTTTCTCAAGCTGTCCTTGCACGATAGCGTTTGCCATACGACTGAGTGGAATGTTAATCACTTTGCTCTCAGCAACAGTGAATAACTCTGCTAAATTATTCGCTCCATGCTCATACGGTTCACGTGTATCAATTAGGTAAGTTGCCTTATCATCTAACATTGATTTCGCATCGGTTGCGACTAGCTGTTTCATCGGCGCACTTTCAAGTGTTTCAACATAGCCACATAGAGAATGACTTACAGTATGCTTTTGCTCATCAGCTTGTTGCTTTAATTCAACAAACTCATCATCTGATACTAGCTCACTTAATAGTTGCGCAAGTAACGGCGTCGTTGCTTTTTGCGCATGCCAATCCATAGCAAAACACTGCTGATAATCATGACCAGAACAAATCACCGTTGAATCTTGTATTATCATAGCAAGCTGCTTTAAAGACTGAGCCATTTTCACAGCATCACCACCGCTAATTGCAGTGTTACCTAAGCCGCCTGGTAAGATTAAATCACCACAGAAGCAATAGCTGATGTCACCGCTTTGCGTATCTGATAATAAATAGCTAACACTATCGTCACTGTGACCTGGTGTTGCTACTTTAGTTAAGCGCGCATCGCTTAATTCGATGGTTGCTGAATCTTTTGGCCAGCCAAGTTCGTCTATCTCATTAGCAACATAACGTTCTGCGAGCTCTTTTGATAATAAACAACGGGCCGATAAACGTTCTTGGTGGTTATGGGTATCGATAATCGCTTTTACTGTTAGGCCTTGTGTCGCGACAATTTTCGCCATACGTGGAATAAGCTCAATGATAGGATCAATCACCACAGCGCTTTTATCACTGTCGACATAAAGCCAGCAGCACGCTGCTTGATGGCGAAGTTGTGTTAAGCCAATCGCACACACTTCGTGTTGCGGCGATGTACTATCAGATACCACTAAGCAGTTTGCTTCTAGAATCGGTTTTAAAGAACGTATTTTGTCGCAAGCAAAATCAATCTCTTGTTGGTTAACAGCTGGGCCAAACGACATACGTATCGCGTTTTCACTTTGCCAATCACTGGCTCCCATCGCGTCTAAAACAAAACTACGATTTGCACCTGAGCTGCATGCCGAGCCGCCACTTACACGGATACCCGCAGCATCAAATAAGTCCATCACTTCTTTACTGGTTAATTCGTTCACCGCAAAGTTCAACGTTGTTGGCACCGAATGCTCAAAACTGTGATTGAACGTAATGCTACCAAAGGTGTCTGTTAATGCAGCTAATAATTGCTCGCGAAAAGCATGTAGCTGCTCAATTGGCTTAAAAGTCTGGTTTTGTTTATCAAGCAATAACGAGAACAGCTTATTCAAACCGGCAATGCCCGGTAAATTTTCGGTACCAGATCGCATACCGCTTTCTTGGCCGCCACCAGCAATAAATGGCGTATATGCACTGCCTTTACGAATATAAAGTACACCAATGCCTTTAGGCGCATACAATTTATGGCCAGAAAATGGGGCGTAATCAATGGTTGTTTGGCTTAGTGCTAAGTTGGTTTTGCCTAATGCTTGTACACAGTCAACCATCCAAGCCACATTATTGTTTTCACTACGAATAACTTGCTCAATAGCGCTTAAATCTTGGAATATACCGGTTTCGTTGTTTACTGCCATAGTACAAATCATCAGTGCATTCGCAGCATGTTTACGAATAAACTCATGATCTAAAATACCGTTTTTATCTACTGGAATAGCTAATACCTGCGCGTTGATATCAAGTACACTGTTCCAATGTTTTAGGGTATTTGGCACCGCTTTATGCTCTGTTGCCCCATAAAGTAATACCGGATTCTCGATTTGATGATTTTTTGCAGCAATAAGCGTTGAAACAACCGCCGTTTGAATACCTTCTGTTGCACCCGAGGTAAATAAAATATCGCCGTCGGTAGCGCCAATGACTTCACGTGCTTTGTTACGTGTTTGTTCTAATAAGTGTTTTGCTTGAATACCCGTAATATGAGAGCTTGATGGATTACCAAAACAGACTTGCATCGTGTGCGAAACCACATCGGCAATTTCAGGAAGTACAGGAGTCGTTGCATTCGCATCTAAATAAATTTGCTGATTAGCATCGTCAGGAAGGTAAAAATTTGCCATGAAAAACGCACCATATTACTAAAAGATATATCTTATAACCTATTTTACATTTTTCACGGCTAAATTATAATAATCAATTAGTCAGTAAAGTGCGTTTTCTATACTTTTTAAGACTAAGCTAATTTTCTATTAGCTCAACCTGCTTAGAAGACCAGGCATTGATAAGCGCTTTTACTAAAGAAGCCAGCGGTATTGCGAAAAACACGCCCCAAAAGCCCCATAAACCGCCAAAAAACAATACTGCAACGATGATGAACACTGGGTTTAAATCTACCGCTTCAGAGAACAATAACGGCACTAACACATTGCCATCAAGTGCTTGGATCACGCCATAGATGATTAAAATAGTCCAAAATTGTGTTTCTAAACCAAACTGGAATAACGCCACTGCAGCGACAGGAATGGTTACCAATGCCGCCCCTACAAATGGAATAAGCACAGACAAGCCAACTAATACGCCGAGTAAAGCCGCATAGCGAAGGTCAAGCACTGCAAAAGCGATAAAAGATGCAGTACCAACAATTAAAATTTCAAATACCTTACCGCGAATATAATTCATGATTTGTTGATTCATTTCTTGCCAAACTTGAATGATCAAGCGACGTTGCTTAGGCAATAAACGCTCAGCACTTTGCGTGAGCTCTAATTTATCTTTAAGCATAAAGAATACTAAGAGCGGCACTAAAATAAGATAAATCAGCCAAGCTGCAACGTCTTTTATCGAAGTTAATGACACCGATAGCACCAACTGACCAAACTCAATAGCTTTGGTCTCAACACTGGTAACAATTGATTTAACCTGATCTTCAGTAATCAAACTTGGGTAATCTTCAGGAAGATGTAACAGCAGTGCTTTACCTTTTTCGATCATATAAGGCGTTTCTTGAACTAGATTGCTGGTTTGCTGCCAAAGCACATATCCCATGCCGACAATAATCATAATCATCAAACCACTGAATACCAGCATAACTAGAATCGTTGCGGTAAACCGTTTCAAACCCAGCTTTTCTAAGTGAGCAACAGGCCAATCTAGTAAATAGGCAATCACCAAGGCAACTAAAACTGGAACGATTAACGAACCAAAAAAGTAGAAAAATGCAAAGGTTGCAATAAGCAATAACAACAAGGTTACTGAATGGGGATCAGAAAATTTATTTTCGTACCAGGCTTTTACATACTCAAACACGAATGGGCTCCACTGTTAGCATACCTAATTCTAGGTCAATTTTAAAATGGTAATGATGTTTTTCTAAAAATCGCTGCATATCGTCCGTTGCCTCAGCAGCATTAAATGTAAAAGTCACGGCTTGTTGAGCCGATACTGCCTTATTCAACCCTAATTTAAACTGAATAAATTGTTGAGGGCACTTATAGTCCCTTAAATCAACCGTTAACATAGCGAATCAACTGCGTTATTAATATGAATAATAAGTATAAGATGTAGGCACCTTGCTAAAATAAGTCTTTATAATGAGAAACAACTCATTTTTTTCTTAAAACACGCAAAACAATAGTTTATCCTTATTCAATAACTGGTAGTAAAGGAAACCTGATGCCTGGCTCGCATAATAAAGCGCAATTACCTGCGAATCCAACTCTTAAAGAGATAAACTGGTATAAAAAACAAATAAACTGGGGCGAGCTGCCGCCTTTTTATCATATGGTCGCATCATCGGTTAGCGAATCTGAAGGGATTTTAGACCACGGTTTTGATAATGCCGTTAAACAATTAATTGACCCACGCAACTGGAACCTTGATTTATTAGGTGACCATGAAACCGACATGGGCGAAATTGTCTGTGAGCAAAAACCGCGCATTGCTTTGCATCAAAGCTTTACGGACCGAGGTTTCGAATTATGGGCCTACCCTTATGCAAAAGATGTGACGGTAGACCAATACATCAAAGACAACCGCTTTATGGAATTTAAGGTGTGGGATCCGCACACCATGAAAAACCTTATTCGTTTTAACCAGCTTCATAAATTCATCGCTTTTTACTTTGAAAGAGGTGACAAAGCTGACAAAGCCTTAATTCTGCATGCTCATAAAGTAGCGCATAAAATCATAACTTTTTTACAACGGGAGTTGAACGTTGTTAAGCTAGATGGAGTCACAATAAAAGATTTCTATCAATTGTGCGAAAAAGACAGCCGAGCATGCAGCGACGAAATAGATTTAGCAAAAGTCATGTTAGGTGAGCAAATCAACAAGGAATAAGATGCGACTAAAATTAGCCTTTATTACACTGTGTAGTGCATTACTGACATTTTCGATATTGCACAGTGAGCCGTTGAAGGCACAAACTAACTTTAAGCTGCCCGATTTAGGGACCTCGGCATTACAAGCCTTACCGATTGAAAAAGAACAAGCAATCGGTGAAGTGATGATGATGCAAATTCGTGGCTCATCACCCGTTGTCAATGACCCTGTTCTTGATGAGTATCTGACCACTTTGGGCCGCCGTTTAGTCGCAAACGCCAACGATGTTCGTTTTCCATTTTCTTTTTTCTGGGTTAATAACCCTGAAATCAACGCTTTTGCGTTCTATGGTGGTCATGTAGGTGTGCATACAGGGCTCATGGCACAAGCCGATAACGAAAGTCAATTTGCCTCAGTACTTGGGCACGAAATTGCCCACGTAACACAGCGCCATTTAGCGCGTCGTATTCAACAACAGCAAGATAACAGCGCGTTAACCATCGCTGGTATGATTGCTGGTATTTTAGCTACCGTTGTTGCACCTGATGCTGGTATTGCAATTATCTCAGCAAACCAGACACAAGCGGCGTTTAGTCAATTAACTCATAGTCGTGCTGCTGAACAAGAGGCAGACCGTATTGGTATGCAGACCTTAAATAATGCTGGGTTTGATCCTCGCCAATCGAGCGAGTTTTTAACTAAACTTGCTGCACAAATTCGCTACAAATATAAGCCGCCCGCATTTTTGCTGACTCACCCATTGCCAGAAAGCCGTGTCTCTGATGTGCGCTTACGTGCCGAGCAGTATCCAAAAAGGCACTACTCCGATAGCCTAGAGTTTAACTTAGCTAAGAGCCGTGTTATTGCTCGTTATCATCAAAAAGCCAAAGCAGCTGAAGATTTGTTTCGTAAATTAATGCGTGAAAATACCGTTCATAACGACACTGCACTTAAATATGGTTTGGGTATTAGCTTGTTGGATCAAAAAAAGCTTGATGAAGCAGCCAGCATTTTGAACCCATTACTAGAGCAAGATCCAAAGAACTTATTTTATATAGACACACACACCGACTTACTCATTGCGCAAGGTAAAGCGAATGAAGCGGTGGAATTTTTAGCTAAATTAGATATCGATAGACCTAACAATCAGGTAATTGCCTTAAACTATGCAAATGCTGCGATGGAAGCAAAACAATTTGACCTTGCTGAACGTATTTTAAAATCTTACTTGTTAGCAAAACCTGAGAACAACCTTGCCAAAGAGCTGATTGCTGATGTCTACAAAAAGCAAGAGAATATGGCTTCTTATCATGAAGCGCATGCCAATGTACTGGCCCAATATGGTGCTTATTTAAAGGCAGCTGATGAAATTCAAAAAGCACTAAACTTTGTTGAGCCTGAAGAATTAGTTAAACAACAACGTTTAAAAGCCCTACTCACGCAATACCGTCAATTACAAAAAGAGCTTGCGAGACTTTAAGTCTCGCGGCGCTTGCCCTAAAATAAGCCAAATTATTAAATGTGAGAACACACCATGTCTGTGACTATTTATCATAATCCACGTTGTTCAAAATCGCGTGAAACACTTGCCCTACTAGAAAACAATAACGTACAACCAAGTGTTGTTGAATACCTAAAAACACCACTTAATGAGCAGCAAATTGCGACCTTAATTAGCCAATTGGGCTTTACTTCAGCGCGTGAATTAATGCGTACTAAAGAAGACATCTACAAAGAGCTTGAGCTTAAAAACGAGCAAAACGAAGACAAATTAATTGCTGCAATGGCTGCCAATCCAAAGCTAATCGAGCGCCCAATTGTTGAAAATAATGGCAAAGCTGCTCTAGGTCGTCCACCAGAAAACGTATTAAGCGTACTTTAATGACTATAAACATTGTTGTGCTTTACCACTCAAGCCATGGCTCTGTAGAAGCAATGGCACATGAGATAGCCGAGTCGATTGAGCAACAAGGAGCAACTGCTTTATTGCGCACGTTTGTAAAGCGTCAGCCACACGATATTGTGATCAGCAAAGATGATCTAATTAATTGTGATGGCTTGGCCTTTGGCACCCCTACTCGATTTGGCATGATGGCCTCACAAGCAAAAAGCTTTTGGGAAACCACCAGTGATCTATGGCTTAAAGGTCAGCTAATAGATAAACCTGCTTGTGTATTTTCGTCATCGAGCAGTATGCACGGTGGTAACGAAGCTACCTTGTTGAATCTATCACTGCCGTTGTTACATCACGGTATGATGTTACTCGGTGTGCCTTATGAGGTACCTGAATTATTAGCAACAGAAACTGGTGGTACGCCATACGGTGCGACTCATGTGGCCGGTAGCAATAACAGCAATGTGTTAAGTAAAGACGAAATTAAAATTTGCCAAAGTGTTGGAAAACGCTTGGCACTGATTACGAGTAAATTACAATGAGCTTGGAACCAAAGCTAAATCAGCCTGTTGCCAAAAAGCCAATTACTAAACGATTCCAACGTTTTGCACTGATTGGTTATATCGGCTTATTAATTTTAATGCCAGTTTGGTTGTTTTTAATTGCCCCAAGAGAAGGCCACAGTAACGGCTTTATCTTTGTTGTTTATATACTCCCTCTTCTATTACCACTAAAAGGGATTATTCAAGATAAGCCTTATACCTACGCGTGGGCAAACTTTATCGTGATGTTCTATTTTATCCATGGTTTTACATTACTATGGGTCGCACAAGAACAGCTGATTTGGGTATTACTTGAGTTAATCTTTGCCAGTCTGATGTTTATTGGTTGCACTTATTATGCTCGCCATCGCGGACAAGAGCTTGGCCTTAAGATACGTAAATTAAAAGAAGAGCTGGCCGAAGAAAAAGCGGCACATGAGCACGATAAATAAGCACTTTCGTTTAGCTTAAGTAAAACAAAAAACGGCAACCAAGGTTGCCGTTTTTTTATGTCACTTTATTTAGTTTTTATGCGTTCACACCAACTCTGCTAAGGTGGCTAGCGCGACAATACTTGCCAGACCCACTTGGCCAATTAAGCTAAATAGTGAAAACAGTCTTAAAATAAACAGCCCCCATGGATGACGAATATGCGGGTACAGCGCACAGCGTTTTAAACTTGTAGCAAAGAAAAAGCATAAGATAGAAACTAATGTAAAGCCCAGCGTTAACTCACTTTTAATAGCAATGCTATTGTCAAAAAAGAAGAACAACTGCACAGGTAGTAACACAGTTACAATCGCGTGGAGTAAGTGCACTTTTTTAACGCGATCAAACTGCCCTTCTGGCGAAAGCTCTTTAATACCAAAGTCATGCTCAAGGCATTTAACTAAGTTATCTGCTTTAATGCTTACAGCTAATCGGTAGCAACTTAGACCATCGTTGTTACGAACTCTAAAGTCATAGCCCGCTTTTAAAAGCAACACCAGTAAAGGTCCATTCTCGGCTAATACGGCGTAATGTAATGCTGTATTCCCTTTGTTGTCTTGAATTTTCTTATCTTGATGTTCAAGTATTGTCTCAACCACATTCACATAGCCTTTTTCGGTTGCCCACATAAAGGCTGTTTTACCGTTTTCGTCAGCTAATGCACCTGTTGCGCCTTGCTCAATAAAACGCTTTGCCATGGTTTGTTTTGCATTTTCGTGGCTTAAATGAGCAAGTAAAGCTTGTTCAAGTAACGATGCGGAATCAACATCAGGTGATACAAGTTTTAGTAAGGTGAAGTAATCTTCACCGTGAGCAACTTTTTCAGCTGCAAGCGCCGTTAATGATTCAAGATCAGCCACTGAATCAGGGATAAAACCACTAAAGCGCTCTCTAAAGTCAACTTCGGTCCACAGTTCTAATACATCGTCCGCAGACATTTTTGCACCGTGATTAAGCACATGTTCTATCACAGTGAAATAGCGCCGATTAAATAACTGGTGAATCAAAGTTATAGGTGTTTTAACAGCCGATTGAGCAAATGCGCTAGCGTATTTCTCTAAGCGCTGGCATAACATTAAAACAAGACTCTCAGGGGTGTAGTCGTTTTCTAAAAAGTGCGCTTTCATAGCATTAATGTAATGCAGCGCAGCTTCATCAAATTCAGAGATGTGTTGGAAATAACACTCTTCAAACGGTTCAAGAGGAGTCAACCAAGTAAGGTAATAAATAGGCGGAAGAACCGTCGTACACACACCGTCATCTTCATTAGTAGAACGACATGCCGGCCAAGCTTCTAAAGCGTCTAAAATATAAGCCCCGTTTTGCTCAGCTAATCCTTTGATCAGTAACGGGTATTCCTTTGGCCAAATCAGTACATTTTCCATTAAAAAAACACAACTCCGCTGCACATTATTCGATGTCTTATTAAGCAATTAGTTATAGCAAAATTTAACTGACAGTTTGCTTAATATTGCGACCAATAACACAGTATCTGATAGATACTTTGGTAAACAAGAAAAGTAGTATGATTCTACCACAGAGGGTTACAGGTGCTAGCGCAAAGTAGGTGATTTTTAAAGAAAATAGAAAAGCAGCGGCACATGGACGGTACTCACTGCTTGGTTGGAGACTGAAAGTAACTAAAAAGCCCGATGAGGTGAAGGTAATCGCGCTTTTTAGCTGACTTACTTACTTGCTAATTCGTGTGTCACTTCATCAATGCCAACTTGGCTAATGCGCTGCAGCACTTCTTTTTGCTTTGCGCTTAACAGTGAGATACCTTCAGCAACAATATCGTATACTTTCCACTGCTTGTCTTTGCCTTGGCGTAATTTAAAGTGCAAATCTATAGCTGGCGCATTGTCATCAACAATTTGTGTCTTAACAGTTGCATAACCATCGTCGATTAGTTGTGATTGATCAAAAATTACTTTTTGGTTTGTGTATTTCATTAGCGCGCCAGCATAAGTCACTGTTAAGTAATGCTCAACCGCAGCAATAAAATCAACGGCTTGTTCACGGCGCAGACCTTTAATGTGCTTACCTAAAAGCTTATACGATACAAACTTAATATCCATATGTGGTAATAAGCGTTTTTCAACAATATTCGCCATTGCTTCTGAGCTTGCATCACCTTTCGCATTTACATTTGCGATATCAACAAATAAATCAGCAGTGACTGATTCTAATAATTGCTTAGGCGAGCGGTCTTCACTGGCAAAAGCAGATGCAGCAAAAAATGCTGCAATTAGCAAAAATGAGTTAACTAGTTTGGTCATCGTGTTCACCTCTAAACGAAAATTTTCGCTAATATACCGATATTAAATCCACAAAAAAAGAAACAATCTGACATTGTTTTAATGCCAATTAAGCACCAATCGATTTTTTCCATAGTTTTCAGCTAATTGCTAAAAAATATGAGAATGTGCACAGCTTCTGTGTTTTTTTGCACATTGAAAAGCCCCTAACACCGCCTTATTTACTTGCTCATCGACATAATGAGAAGTACCGAAATGAAATTTAAAAAGCCATTAAAAGCACTTATTTTGAGTGCAGCTGCTCTTTTAGCAGCACCAAGTTATTCAGCTTCAAATCATGGTTATGCCATTGATTACATTCAAGGTGAAGGTGATGTAAAAGGTCTAAAGCTGGCCTATCAGTACCATGTACCCAATGAAAAGTTGCCCTTACAACACGCCCGCTTGTACTTCGAATCTAGTTTTAATATTTGGCAGTATGGCAAAGACAACAAACATCAAACTAATATCGTGTTAGCTATGTCTCCGGTGATCCAATACCCTGTGTTTAATGTGAAAAACATGCCTGTTTATGTGGAGTTTGGGATTGGCGTTTCACTGTTGGACGACACCCGTTTTGCAGGCAAAAACGTTAGTACTCACTATCAGTTTGAAGATAGATTGGGTCTAGTTGCAGATTTAGGTGACGACTCAACCTTAGCACTTAGATATTTACATTACTCAAATGCGGGTTTCAAGAGCCCTAACCCTGGCCTTGATTTTATTTCACTGTCTTATGCAAGACGATTTTAAGTGCTACTATATCGCTGTGTATATCGGCAGGATTTCAAGATGGAAACTTGGCAAATTATAGCCATTGTTGTTGCTGTGTTTGGTGTAGTAATTGGTAACCTTATGTTGCTAAAACATGCAGCAAAAATGGACTTCAAAGTGCCTAAAAGCGATGATAATGAAGATAAGAAAAGCCCTGATGAATAATCAGGGCTTTTCTATTTAATGCTTTAGCTAAGATTAAACTAACCAATGTGCCATTAAGACAATCACCGGTAATGTCACTAAAGTTCTTAAAATAAAGATGAAGAACAATTCGATAATATTAACCGGAATTTTACTACCTAAAAGCAGTGCTCCCACTTCCGACATATAAATCAATTGCGTCACACTCATTGCTGCGATAATAAACCGTGTTACATCACTTTCAATACTACCCGCTGCAAGAATTGACGGAATAAACATATCAGCAAATCCAACCATAATTGTTTGTGCTGCGATTATCAGCTTCAGGTACTTGTAATAGCTCTAAAAATGGCACAAACGGCTTGCCCATATATTCAAAAATTGGCGTATATTCAGCAATAATCAAGGCAAATGTGCCCACAGCCATAACGACAGGTAACACAGCGAATACCATATCAAAGGCGTTATGTAGACCTTCTTTCACTGTACCAGCAAAACCCGGTGCAGTGCGCGCTTTAGCAAGCGCCACATCAAGTGAATGAGAGACTAATGTTTTACCTTCAGGCACTGATTCTGCGTCTTTATCAGGCTCTGAGCCATCAAAATAAAGGTCTTTTTTGAAGCGTAATGGTGGTAAGCGAGGCACAATTAATGCCGCAACAAAACCCGCCAAACACACTGTTAAATAAAACGGTGCAAACAAGTGTTCAAGCTTTACTTGGCCAATAACAACTAAACAAAAGGTAATTGATACTGCAGAGAAAGTAGTACCAATAATGGCAGCTTCGCGTTGTGTATAGTGTTTATCTTCATACTGTCGAGCGGTCATCAAAATACCCACACTACCATCACCTAACCAAGATGCTACACAGTTAACCGCACTGCGACCTGGCACACCAAAAAGTGGACGCATCACTTTAGTTAATAAGGTACCGACTAGCTCTAACAAGCCGAAGTTTAATAATAACGGTAATAGTAAGCCCGCTAAAACAAACACAGAAAACAACACTGGCAACAAGTCGTTTAAAACCAGTGCACCGGTATTACCGGAAATAATCATTTCTGGCCCTTGTTTTGTGTAGGTCAAAACGATAAAAACCATGCCTAATAAACGAACACTCAACCACAACCAACTAACATCAAATAAATGTTTAATTATAAAGAACTTAAGTAATGGCTGGGGTTTAAACAACTTTATCACTAAAGATAAAATACCGGTAATGCAAACAATGCTCGTAATTAAACCAAGCGCGAAAGGAGCTATCCACGCCTGCACAGCTTTTGCCATAACAGCAATCGGAATGGTCATTGCCTCACCTATGGGTACCGGCGTCATAAACAAGAAGACACCTATAAGTGAGGGAACGAAAAAGGTAAACAAGGTTCGCAAGTCACTGCGATGGGCTGTGTTTAAGTTAGACATATTTTCAACCTGTAAAAACCACAAAAAGAGCGGCTAAGCTCTTTTTGTGGTGGTTTTAACTATTATAATTATTAAATATTAATACCGCGCTGACGTAGTGCATTCTCTAATGCTTGCTGGAGATCATTCATTGTTCCTGGCTCAAGAATTGTGCCTGCAGAATCCATCCACGTTAAGCTTGTGCCACCTTCTTTAGTGCGACTAACAAGAATTTGATATTGGTCATCTTCAATTGGTAGCTCAGCTAACTCTTCACCCCAAATTGAGTCCCATACGCTTGATTCTGGCTTTTTATAATCAGCCGTGATCAAACCACGATCTTGGTCAATTTCTACAATAGTGAAAGATAAGCGCTCTAAGAAACCTGAAAAACGCTCAAACACAGCAAAGTAGTCCTGCTCAGTCACTAAAGCTGCATTCCCTTTGTCATCAAACCCCATCTCTAACGAGATAACACCTTGCTTTTTGCGCATTTCAACTTCAAGTTGACGATAGCGATAATCAAATTCAGCGACAACTTGGTTTAACGCACGCACTTCTAACTGTTGCTGTAAAAGCGGTGTAAGTGGTTGACTATCGCTTTTATAATCTACTAACTTAGCATTTAATGACGCAGTACGTTGGTGCGATTTTTCTTCAATAGTAAATAAGAAACGTTGTTGTGATACTTCGGTTTCGCTTTCCCAAAACCAACCATCTTCTGGTTTTATAATTGTGTACCAATCTGTTTCAACACTTCCTAAAAGCTTATCTTCTTTTATTGCAGAAGTATTTTTTTCGTTCAACACGGCGTGGATCGAGTCCCAAATGAACTCGTCTAAATCAACAATACCGTCGTTTTTATCAAAATAAACACGCGCATCTTTGTCACCCTCTTCTACCCAACTACCTTGAGCAATGGTAATAACCTGTGCTGGCGGACGGTAGTTTTTCGCTTCAGGGTTATTGTCGTATTGCGCAACGTCCATTTTATATGTCGGATCTTGAGCCGGTTGCGCTAAACCTTCAGGTGCTTTGACTGGTTGATTAGCACGATAATTGCGTTTGTGGTGCGCTTCGTCGGTAAATACACCGCACCCAGTTAAACTTACCACTACGCTTACAGCAAGCGCCTTTGAGATCCAATACTGCACAGATATTTCTCCTTAGCAAACCCTTAATTCTTTTAACAAATATATGAGTGGGTAATACCGATTTGGTTCACTGTAAAATCACTTTTAACTTTACATTTCTTGTTTTTATGCAAAAAACCCGAATAGATTGGGCTAGCGTAACGTGTTTGAATGCTTATCGCCTTGCAAAATTTTAACTATGGTACTTTCTGATGCCCCTAAAAACAAGAAAGAGCGCACTTTATTCACGGCTTAATTAATCGTCGCTATCGTTAACTAAGCAAATTATGTTAAACTTCGCCGCCGTGCGGTATTAAACTCACGTGAAATTAAAGCTTAATCAAGCTTATATCCATTGGTATTGTTAATTACTAGGTATTTAAAATTCCATGACTGCATTTACAAATCATCAGATAGTACTCACTGCGATTGGCGAAGATAGACCCGGTATCGTCAGCGAATTAACTCAGTTAGTGAGTGATTGCCATTGCAATATAATTGACAGTCGCATTGCTATTTTGGGCAACGAGTTCACCTTTATCATGCTACTAGCAGGTGATATGTCGGCAATTAGCCGCATTGAACATACTTTGCCAACTAAAGGAATGGAACTAGGCCTTTTAACCATGATGAAACGCACTGCAAGTCATGTTGCATGTGAATTTTGTGCCGGTTACACCCTCGAATACACAGGTATTGATACACCAGGAACATTAAGTAAAGTTACGCGCTTTTTTGCTGATAACAACATCAGCATTTGTTCTCTTAAATCAGACACTTATAATGAAGATAACGAGCTTAAAATGCGCTGTGAACTTGAGTTTAATATTCCTGTTGAAGTCGATATTGATAACTTTAAAGTGAGCTTTGAAGATCTTTCTCGTAGTTTGAACGTAGATTATATTTTCAGACGCATTCGCTAAGGAGCAAAGCATGAAAACAATTAATCCATTACAAGCAGGCGACACAGCCCCAGCTTTTAGTTTACAAAATCAAAATGACGAAACTATCGTACTCGCTGATTCTTTTAAAAGAGCAGCAAGTACTGGTTTATTTCTACCCTAAAGCATCAACACCAGGTTGCACTGTACAAGCAGAGAACTTACGTGATGAAAAAGCTGAGCTAGCTAAATTAAATACACGTGTTGTAGGTATCAGCCCTGATCCAATCAAGCGTTTAAAGAATTTTGAAACCAAAAAAGAGCTTAACTTTGATTTATTAGCCGACGAAGATCACGCGATTGCTGATGCCTTTGGTATTTGGGGTTACAAGAAGTTTATGGGTAAAGAATACGAAGGAATTCATCGTATTAGCTTCCTTGTAAACCAAGACGGTAAAATCAAACATGTGTTTGATAAGTTCAAAACCAAAGACCATCATCAGGTGGTGTTGGACTATTTAGCGCAGAATTGATAGTTACAAGAACATAGTATAAAAGCGTTGCCATGGTGCAACGCTTTTTTGTTTTTAACTGGAAATATTAAACCCCGTGTCTACTTTATCGGGGTCAGATCAGACGGCTAACGGCTAAACCCTAACTAATTCCTAAATACTTATGTACTTGAACCGATAAACGCCAGTTCTTTGCAATACAGGTTTCAATAGCAAGTTTAGTTGCTGAGATCTTTTGGCTAATTGGTTGTAGATACACTAAACGTGGATTCACACCTGTTTTTAAGAATAAGTCTTCGAGCTCTTCCACATGCTTTTGCATTGCCACTGGGTGTTTAATCTCATCAGCGCGCTGCATTGCACTGCGTAGTACTTTATAGCCACCACGCATATTAATTTTTGGGGATACAGTCACCCATGTCTGCTCAGGGACTAAAATTTCAAATGTACCGCTGGTTTCAATTTGAGTCGAATAGCCATTTGCGTGTAATAATTCACACACTGGATTTAGGTCGTACATGCAAGGCTCACCACCGGTGATCACCACATGTTTTGCGTTGTAGCCACGTTCTTTAAATAGCGCTAACACTTGCTCCGCTGTTGCTTCTGCCCAATGATCTGAGTCTGCTTTTTTCTCAACGGTGTCATCAAGTGACACTTTATACACATTATCAACGTCCCATGTTTGTTTTGTATCACACCAAGCACAACCCACAGGGCAGCCTTGTAAACGTAAAAAGATTGAAGGTGTACCCGTAAAACTCGCTTCACCTTGAATTGTTTCAAACACTTCGTTAATTTTGTACAAAAGACATCTCACTTACGACGCAAGGGTATAAAATACATACCATCAAAAAAACCAAAAACACGCGCAAAAATTGTTATTTAGGCCCGAGCCGTGTAGTATATCGCGCCCTGAAGTAAACCTCTATCAAAAGTAAGAGCAAAACAGATATGACGCAAAAAGTAGTTGTGATTTATTCCGGCGGTATGGACTCATTTACCGTATTAAATAAAGCCCTGCAACAAGGCCACGAAGTGTATGCCCTGTCTTTCGACTACGGCCAGCGTCATGTTAAAGAGCTTAAAGTAGCTGCTCAAGTATGTGAAAAGTTAAGTGTTTCTCACAAGATTGTTGATATTTCAGCGATCAACCAATTAATTGGTGGCTCATCACTAACTGATGATATCGAAGTACCAGAAGGTCACTACGAAGAAGAAAGCATGAAGAGCACAATTGTGCCTAACCGCAACATGATTTTACTCTCACTGGCTGTGGGTTATGCGGTGTCTTTAAAAGCTAGTAAAGTTTATTACGGTGCCCATTCAGGCGATCATGCAATTTATCCAGACTGTCGCCCTGAGTTCGTACAAAAAATGGATGATGTTTGCCGTATTGCCAACTACGACGCTGTTGAAATTTTCAGCCCATACTTAAACAATACCAAAATCGACATTTTGACAGACGGTTTAAAAATGGGTCTTGACTACAGCCAAACGTGGACCTGTTACAACGGCCGCGACAAGGCCTGTGGTAAATGTGGTGCTTGCCAAGAGCGCTTAGAAGCCTTTGCATTAAACAAGGTTACCGACCCTATCGAATACGAATAACGACATAGCTAAGTGATAAGGCGAGTTTAACTCGCCTTTTTTGATTGTGTTTGTTGAATCAGATTTAACAACTCTGCTGTGGCAGTTGCATCAGCTAACGCTCTATGGTGATTCGTTAAATTCAATTCAAAATGTGCCGCTAAGTTACCAAGCGAATATGACTTAAGCTTTGGAAATGCCTTTCGTGATTCAACTACAGTACATAGCTTTGGCATTTTAAAGCCTTGCCCAAGTGCAGCATATTCTTTGCGAATGAAGCCGAAGTCAAAATTCACATTATGAGCAACAAATACACTGCCTTTTAATAGTGAGCGCAGTGTATCGGCAATCTCTTCAAAGCATGGCGCATCACGAACCATAGCAGCGTTTATCCCCGTTAACTTGGTGATAAAAGCAGGAATACTGCGCTCAGGATTGATTAAACTCGCCCATTGATTGATTACTTCACCCGCTTGTAACTGCACAACCGCTATTTCGGTAATTTTATTATTACCTTGTACGCCGCCGGTGGTTTCTATATCCACCACACTGTAAATACGATTCGGATCATTAAACCAATTTACCGCAACGATATTTACTGCAAAGCCTTGTTGTTTTAACACCTCAATACTGACAAGTTGGTTGCGTCTTAATTTGTCGCCAGGGGCTTTCACTTCTTCAAAGGTGAGTGTATCCCCCTTTAACACCATCAAGTCTGGATAGCCATCTTTGAGCTGTTTAAAGGTTTTTGTCATTTGCAATAAATGCGCTTTTAAATTTGTAAGCGGGCTGTGTTTTATTAATACCTCTAGCGGCTCTAACATATCGCTGTGCCACATGAAAACACCATTGGGGGCTTCATAAAACTGCCCTGCGTTTTTGCAAACATATTTATATAAAGCTTCATTACTAGTGAATTTTGCCAGCTTTAGCTCAATTTGTGTTTGTTGCACTGTGTAAAAACAATCAGCCAGCAACACCTTTGGATAAAGATCAAATTCATTACACGGCGGGTGCGGGGTCTCTATAAAGAGCTCTTGCCAGAACGTTAAGGTAAAGAAGCTCAGCCAAAGATTATTCTCGGTAAAAAATACCGTATTACCCAGCTGTTGATAATGCTCACACACTCCTTGCTCTACATCGCCACGGTAAATATCATCAACCTCTAATTGATGCTCGGTATCGATGAGCATTTGTGTTAGGCGTGAGCGATGTTGCTTATTATATTTACGCTGTAAAAAGTCCTCTGCAAAATACAAAATGCCATCATCAAGTGGGTCTTGAATAATTTGCTCAAGCTTTTGTTCAACCCAGTTTTTATCACCTTGTTTATAACGCTGACGAATTGCCAGCTCTTGCGCTTCACTACTGCCTTCACAGTGCTCAAGTAATTCAAATGCAAATGCTAAGTCATGCTCTTTAAGCTGCTTATTCAAGCGGATCAGTAACTTGTTTTTGATACTCTGGGCTAATTCATCTTCACAGCTAATGGCTAAAAGCGCTTGGGCTAAATTTTGATACTGTGATTCTGAGTCACTTTCTTTGAACTGCATTCGCAGCTTATTTAATTGATAATGCGTTTGTGCTTCGGCTAGCGTTTGAAAACGAGAGATGCTCTCATTCACATCAGCTCGCACTTTTGCAATCCCTAAATCACGCATCACAAAACGATTTTGATGATTGATATCGCCGCCACTTAGTCGATCGCTATGTAAAAACTCAAAGTATTCATAATACTGGCAACGGCTATTGACCACGAACTGACTAAACAACGCCTCTAATTCACTGTGGTTGCGATCAATATGCTCTTTACACAGTTGGGTCAAGCGCTGTTTACTGGCTGACTTTTTGTAATCAGGTTTAGTCGCCATTAACTCATCATTCGCTAATAAGGTTAACAGGGTTGGTTTGGTTAAATGCTCAAGCAATAGGTCTAATTCATCGCTGCTAGGATGTGCCACCAGCCCTTGCTGCTTTAGCTTAAAAATAGCACCGTGCAGATTGGGGATCTCTTCATAATTTAATGATGACAACGCAACGATTTTTGGCTTTCGAGAATATATACGCAGCAAAGTACATAAGCTTTGCTCATCAAGCTGAAGGAGTTTTTCAAGAAATAACTGCTGCTCTGCTAGAAGCAGATGCTTGCACTGAGATTGAATAAATTCAGCAAGCTCAAAGAAATGACTTAAATAATATTTTGCTGGTAATTGTGTTTTCATAGCCAAACCCGACACTGTATATAAACACAGTATCAGGTATTAGCTAATTGATTTCAATGTTTGCGGTTATTTAACTTTTAAAATACCCACAATTGCGCAAATTGCGCCCCCGACCATACCGAGCCAAGCTTCAATTGGTGTATCACCACTAAAAGTACGGCTAATTTGCGCACTTGCAGAATCATAAACGTTATATCCCCATACGGCTAGCGCCACACCAATAACGATTAAAGCAATACCTATAATTTTTCCCATCGTGTTGTTCCTTATTGTTATTAATTTCTTTTTGATAACCTCAGTGTTGCACACATATTAAACGCCTGCAAAGCCTTAAGAAATAATCAAACTAAAGGTTATGTTTTGCCCACTTAACGACACCTGAAGTTCAGCATCAATTGCTTTACTTAACGATTTGGCAATAGATAAGCCTAACCCAAAGTTATCATTAGAGGTTCTGGCACTGTCTTTTTGCCAGAGTGGATCAAATAACTGGCTCAAATCGTCTTCTGTTAATGGGACTTTTAATTCATTTGTAACAGAGAGATACAACTTATCATCTTTACTCAATAGCGTGCTTACAGTCACGATGCTCTCATCGGGGCTGTATTGTTTTGCGTTATTTACAAGATTGGTGATAATTGATTCAAGGGCAAATAAGTTACTGACAACGGCAGGAATATCATCTTGAAACTCAAACTTAACCCGCTCTAAATCACACTTTTCTAAGGTGCGCAAAATAACCTGATTTAAATCACATGCATCTTGCTTTGGGAGTGCTTCATCACTGTACTTATGCAGTAGTAATAAGTTCGACACAATACTCTTTAAGCGCTGGCTAATTTTTAGCACTTCGGGTTTGAAGTCTTCCTCAAGCTCTTTTTCATTTGGAAAACGAATGGCCACTTCAGCCATATTTATAAGCTCAGCAATCGGCGTTTTTAACTCATGAGCAATATCTGAGGTTAAGCGTTTTTCTCGAAAATAAAGCTGGCGGTTTTCTTGGATAAAAGCATTTAAGCTATCAACAATGGGTTGCAACTCTTTGACAGGTTCTTCTATTGCGATTACAGCATTTTTATCAGCAATACTCAGCTGGCTAATATCCCGGTTTAGTTTATTCAGCGGCGCTAGAGAACTGTCGACTGATTTACGCACAAATAGACGAATGAATACAATTACCGACACAGTAGAAACAACAAAAATAACGTCGATTAGCCATAAAACAAAATCAACTTCTTCTGATGAAGCCGCATAAGCTAACGTGATGGGTTGTTGCAAAGAGGTGTTAACACCTTCAGTGAGGTCATCATCATCATCTAGGTCTAAAGGCGGTATAAAGCGAGTATAAATAACCCGGTCATTTCGACCATCAGGTAACTCGATATTGATGATTTTTGTCTCGCCCAGTTTAATTTTTTCTAAAGGTAAGCTCTTTTGTGAGAAAAGATCCAAACTTTCTGAACGCGCGAACACGCCAGACTGCGACCAAAGTTGAAAATACTCAGTTTCTGTATTTCCAGAAAACTCAGGCATAAACAGCCCTGAAAAATCAAAATCAATTCCTTCTTCGTCAATATCAATCAATGACATAAGCATACCGGCTTTGGATTTCATACCACGATTAAATTCGTTATCAATCCAACTATCAACGGCGATATCAGTAGCAACTAAAATACTTAGTACCAGTCCAGTTATAGTAATCGATAATGTGGTTACTAACCTACTGCGAATTGACTTCATTATTTTCCTTGAATGATATAACCAAAACCACGCTTAGTTTGAATAGGTAGTTCACTACCTGCTGCCCTCACCTTTTTGCGCGCTGAGGATAAATGCGCTTCAATAGAGTTTTTTGAAACTAGGTCATATTGCCCTGCAATATAAGTACTTAACTTTTCAGCAGTGATCACTTTATTTTGGTTGCTAAATAAACACTCGACTATTTTATATTCGTTGGGGGTTAAATCGATTACAGTCTCATCAACTTGCAAGAGTTTTAATTGTAAATTTAAAGCCAAGTTATCGATGCGGATCACATCACTGATTGTTTTCAGGCCGCCTCGACGCATTAAATTTAATAACCTTGCGTGCAGCTCATCAAACGAAAATGGCTTGGTCAGGTAATCATCGGCCCCAGTGAGTAACCCTTTCACTCTGTCTTCTGGTTCTTGCTTGGCAGATAAAATTAGCACACGCACATCAAGCTGTTTTGCTCTTATGGTTTGTAATAACGTAATACCATCAATACTGGGTAACATAATATCGAGTATGATTAATTCGTACTCACCTGTCATTGCCATACTCAAACCTTCAGCACCATCGCCGGTTTCATCAATAGTAAAACCTAGGTTCTCAAGGCCAATTCGTAGACTACGTCTTAATGACACCGAGTCTTCTATAATCAACAATTTCATAAGTTACTCATTTAGGTAAAAACCGCTTTAGCGTCATCAGGTTACGCTTTTAATCTTAAGGTTCACTTAAGATTTACTGAAGTTTTTCTAGTTTAGAAAATATTAAGATTACCATCAGGGTTTCTTAAGTTTCGACTCCTAGTATTGCCGTAGTTTCGATTAAGTAAGTACGACTATGACAGCAAAACTCTCTGTTTTAAAACCTTTGTTCCGTTTTTCATTAATTTTAATGTCAGTTTTTATACTGTCGAGAATAGCCTTGCTTGTATGGCAACACCAAAGGTTAGCTGATGGCGATTGCCTTGCCGTTTTATTTGGCGGCTTAAGAGTCGACTTAAGTAGTTTAGGCTACTTGTCAGCCTTGGCTGTTTTGATGTTACTCGCTGATTTACTTGTGCGCAGAAAAACCGCTTTTTTTCAGCATGTTTTTACTCTTTATAGCAGCATAGTTGTGACTTTAATCGTGGTTGTAGAGGCTTCGACTCCCGCGTTTATTACCCAATACGATGTACGACCAAATCGTTTATTTGTTGAATACCTAGACTATCCTCAAGAAGTCTTTTCTATGCTATTACATGGCCACCTGTTTGCCATGATAAGCACTTTAATGATTGCAACGCTTAGCTGTGTGTTTGCGTATCGTTATATTAATGCTGCATTTAGCAAACAGCAAAATGCTAAAACGGTTAGCCAAGTGGTGATACTCGTTACGACTTTATTAGTTTGCTTAATTAGCGCAAGGGGCACAGTAAGCCATCGCCCGTTAAACCCTGCATTAGTGTACTTTTCAAGTGACTCACTAGTTAACTCCTTAGCCCTTAATTCAACTTACAGTGTCGCCTTTGCTATTAAGAATATGGGCAATGAAAAAAATGCCAGTAGTTTATACGGTACTATGCCACGTGATGAGATTTTACAAACAGTAAAGCAAGCAGCCTATAAACAGCAGTTTATCACTGAGAGTATTCCTACCCTTGCCAACAACACACCTTTTAGCACAGGCAAACAAAAGAATTTAGTGATCATTTTAGAAGAAAGCTTAGGCGCACGCTTTGTCGGCGAACTAGGTGGCATTGGTGTGACTCCTGAACTAGATAAGCTTTATCAACAAGGCTGGGGGTTTGATAACTTATATGCCACTGGCACACGCTCAGTGCGCGGTATCGAAGCGGTAACAACTGGGTTTACCCCATCACCTTCGCGCTCGGTGGTCAAACTTTCTAAATCTCAGCGTAACTTTTTCTCACTTGCTGATGTATTAAGCCGCACCGGCTATACCACCCAGTTTATTTACGGCGGTGAAAGCCATTTCGATAATATGAAAAGCTTTTTCTTAGGCAATGGCTTTAGCGATATTGTCGATATTAATGACATGCAAAGCCCAGAGTTTATTTCTTCATGGGGAGCAAGCGACGAAGACTTGTTTAATCAAGCTGATATAGAGCTAAGTGAGCTAAATAAATCAGGCAAACCATTTTTCAGCCTTGTGTTTACGTCAAGTAACCACGATCCATTCGATATTCCAGAGAGTAAAGTAACACTGCCTGAAGGCCACGACCCAGAAAACTACAAACGCGATCTAGCAATCAAATATGCTGACTATGCACTAGGTAAATTCATCGCAAAAGCAAAAACGCAAGATTACTGGCAAGACACGGTATTTTTAGTGGTTGCTGATCATGATGTGCGCGTGTTTGGTTCAGAGCCTGTGCCGCTTAAATCTTTCCATATCCCTGCTGTGATCTTAAATAGTGAAATGGATGCAAAGCGCGATACTCGCTTAGTCAGCCAAATTGATTTACCTGTTACTTTGTTGTCGTTATTAGGCGTTGAGCAAGCAACCCCTATGCTTGGTTATGATTTAACGAAACAATACCCTGTAGAGCGCGCCATGATGCAGTACTACGACAACTTTGCTTACGTAGAAAATGGTGAGGCCGTGATCCTGATGCCAAACCAAAAAGTGAGCTATTGGCGCTATGACCCTACAAGTAAAACCCAAGTTGCCATCGATAACACAGGTAGCAGCGTTGGGCTTGCCAAAAAAGCCTTAGCGCACGTCTTATTTAGCAATTTAGCTTATACCGAACAGTTGTATCGCTTACCAAATAAATCGTAGCGATGAGGAATCATTATGATCATGCAAATTAAACAACTCTTTACTCAAAAATGGCACGTTAGCTACAGCCAATTTGTCTGGTTGGTGTCGTTGTACTTGGTGATTGCATTTAATGGTCCGTTTTTATTTAACACGCTTGAAGCAGCCAGCAAACCTGAACATGTCAATTGGTTATTTATAGCAAGCGTACCGTTTTTCTTATTAGCACTGACGGCAATGGTGTTAAGTTGGTTATCGTTAATCACCTTCGTAAAACCCGTGCTTTTAACAAGCATCGTGGTTTCATCATTGTTGTTTTATGCAACCTTAAATTACGGTGTTATCTTTGATAAAAGCATGCTGCAAAATATCTTAGAAACAAATTCAGGCGAAGCATTTTCATATCTTAATGTACAAGTTATCGCTTTTATTACTGTGCTAGGCGTACTGCCTGCTTACTTGTTTTGTCGCTTTAAAATTGTCGGAAACTTTCGTGTTCGCCTTAAAAGCTTTACGCTTCTTAACGTTACAGCGTTTATTGCTGTAGCTGTTATTGCCGTCCCATTTTATAAAGATTACGCCTCTGTAGGGCGTAATAATCGCCAATTAACCAGCTACATTACCCCTTTTGCATTTTACACTGCTGGCTATAAGTACCTACGCGATAATTATTTTTACCCACCTTTACCATTTAAAGTCTTAGATAAAACACCGCACCTATTAGCTAAGCAACAAAGTTCACTGATGATTATGGTGGTAGGTGAAACAGCCCGTGCAGCAAACTTTTCACTGCAAGGTTACAACAAGCAAACTAATCAATATACCCCTAAACTTGGCGTTAAATATTTCAGTGATGTAAGTTCATGTGGCACCGCAACGGCCATTTCAGTACCTTGCATGTTCTCGCGCTTAGATTGCAATCACTATGATTCGCGCATCGCGCAAAGCCAAGAAAATGCCCTAGATATCATTCAACGAAGTGGTGTAGAAGTAACATGGATTGATAACAATAGCAGCTGTAAAGGGGTTTGTGTGCGGGTAAACTCAAAAACAATAGAACCAACAAAGAGCAATCCACTTTGTGACGGACGTTATTGTTTTGATGAAGTATTGGTTGAAGCATTAGCTGCAAAGCTTGCCAAGAGTCATGCAAAGCACCAACTAATAGTGTTACATATGATAGGTTCACACGGCCGCCTACTATCGTCGCTATCCAGAAAAAGACAGTAAATTTTTGCCGGACTGCCCACGTAGCGATATTCAAAATTGTAGCACTGAGCAACTGACAAACACGTATGACAATACCATTGCTTATACCGACCTAGTGCTGAGTAAGCTTATTAAATTACTGCAAAACAGTCCGGCGGATGACAAAGCTCTGCTGTATGTTTCTGATCATGGTGAATCACTGGGTGAAAAAGGCTTGTACTTACATGGCTTCCCATATGCATTAGCGCCTAAAGAGCAAACCCATGTGCCTATGCTATTTTGGAGTAATAAACTGGCCAATACCCGCTTTAATCAATGTATCGAACAATTGCGTAACCATGCTTTTTCACACGATAACATTTTTGACACCCTACTTGGCTTAACTCATATACAAAGCACTGAATATCGCCCAGAGCAAGATATTTTTAATACTTGCTCAACACAAAGCTAACGAAATAGAGATTTCAAACTATGCAATTTGATAGCACTAACAAACCCATTGGCATTAAACGTATCCGCCTCGCATTCAAAAACTCCCAACGAGCATTCACGTGGTTAGCAAAGCATGAGTCTGCTTTTAAACAAGAGCTGATAATGTTGGTCCTTGCCATAGCAGTGGTTTTTGTCTGGCAGATCAGCCTGTATGAGAAAATGATGCTGCTTGTATCAGTGCTATTTGTGATGTTTGCTGAAGTCGTCAATACGGCAATTGAAGCCGCTATAGACCGAATAGGCCTTGAAATTCATCCATTATCAGGCCTAGCTAAAGACTTAGGATCCGCAGCCGTACTGATTGCTCTAACGATTTGTGTGTTGGTCTGGGGCGGCGTGTTTATTAATAACCTAAGTTAGCTTACTTTTTTATCATCAGGGGTGTCATTACAAAGTGCACAGTGGCGCCCTTTTGATGAATGATATAAACGGGTTGCAATAAAAATGGCCGTGGCAATAAAAGACCAAAGTAGCGCAAAACCTAACGCACTGAGTGTCTCGTGACCTTTTAGAATTTCTATCATAAATAATAAAATAGACACCAGCGTAAAAACTTTAGCGGCTCTGATCACCCAGAATTTTGTACCCATAACTTACTCCTTTAGAAAAACTCCTTTGGAAGAATAAGTGTAGTGCAAAATAAGAAGAACATACTAATAACTTGAAACAGGCTCAGACAATATCTGTACATTATTTTTAAACACCTCTAACAGCCCTGATGGCGAGTGTTCAGTACCAAGCGCAGTAACATGACAGACATAACGATAACCGTTGTTAGTAAAGGTATAAAAATGATTCCCTCCACTGCCATCAAAGCTTAATGTGCCCCCTGTGATCACCAGGCTTGGCTCATCTTGCATAGATTGATCCCTATTCCATGCCGCATAGCGGTATTGATGATCAGCCAATTCATCAATACGAATTAAATGCTTTTTTGTTTGCCACGTTAATATCGGCTTTGTGAATTCACGGAGGCTTTTGTGCAATGCTTGTTTTTGCTCGTCAATCAGTGCTTCGCGTCGTGCTTTTTCAGCCTCTGATTCATAAGGCACAGCCCAAATAGAGCCATCAAAATCCAGCCACAGTTTACCTGAATCAAACATAATGCCGCGCCAGCCCATCATTTCCCAATCATGGCGAATGTTGGAGTTAGCTATTTCTTCAACAAACTGTTTATCGAAAATTTGCTCAAACTTTTCTATAAACATTTGCTCATTTTCAATAATTTGCAACGGCGCTTTGCGCTTTAGCGGGTAATGGACTCTTTTAGCAATGGTCGCTTTATCACCCGCCTTAAACGCAGCAACCACAGGTTTGACAATACTTATGTGCTTTGTTGCGGCAGCTGTTGAAAATGAGATAAAGCAACCTAAGAAAATGACCGCAAAATACTTCATTGTATTCACTTTTATGGTTAAAAATTTGATTATCCAAAGCGTAACAAATTTTTGTATTTGCAGTACAGGTGCTATTGGAATAACAACTCAATCTCATCACTTTGGTTACCGAGCCTATCAATAGCAATTACCTTAATTACCTCTAATGGTCGTTGTCCTTCATAGGTCGCAACAGAAATTACACTCTCCTCACTTGAGTAGATATGATATTGCCACTGCTGTGCATATTTTAGATAGACAAGTAACTGTGATACTTGCTCAGAATTAGAATGACTCCAAGTAAGATGGATGTCTTCGCCAACATAATTCATATCAACATTAACAGCCGCTAAGTGCGGCGCAGCTATCCACGGAGTTTCTGGTATTAATGCTTGATGCTGATAAACGCCTTGTGCAATCACATCACTCATCAATTGGCTGCCATCAAGTGCTGCTACATTCCAAAACACTGTACCGGGTGATGTTGATAAAAAACCACGATTAATCATGATTTGATTCACGACTTCATCAACGCCGGCCTCATCAAATGAGCGTAACGCATTAATACCAGGCCACAGATGTCGTTCATGCGTATTCTGAGATTGCCACCAACTTAATAAGAGCGGGTAACTTTGTGCATACTGGTTTATTGGCCAATAAAGTTGCGGCGAAAAATAGTCAAGCCATCCTTCATTAAGCCAAAGCTTAGCATCAGCAAACAGCTTGTCATATTGATCCATCCCGCGAATAGTTTCAGGTTCACCAGGTCTATAGATACCAAATGGGCTTATGCCAACAAGTACATGAGGCTTCGATTGCTTTACTCGTTGATATAAGCGTTTAACGAACTGATTTACAGCTTCACGACGCCAATCACCTATCGAAAGTGCCCCGCCTTCAGCCACATATTGCCTGTATTGTTCAGCATCAGGAAAATCTTCATCGTTGTTGTAAGAAGGGTAAGGGTAAAAATAGTCATCGTAATGAATACCATCTAAATCATAGCTATCTACAAGTTCGGTTAATACATTTAGTGTATGTGAAACCACGGCTTGATTGGTTGGTAAAAACCAATAGGTCTCATTTTTGAGTTTTACTACCTTATCATTCATTTTTTCAACAACTGAGTGTTCTGAAATTGGGCCCCCTATATGATGATGAGCACGATAAGGGTTTATCCATGCATGCAACTTTAAACCTCGTTTATGTGCTTGCTCTATCCAAAATTTTAATGGGTCATAAAACGGCTCAGGCGCTTTACCTTGCTCACCAGAAAGGTAATAAGACCAAGGTTCGTAAGAGCTTTGATACAAACTATCGGCTTGCGGTCGAACCTGAAAAATAACCGTATTAAAGTTATGTTTTTGAAGTGAATTAAGAATTTGAATAGCTTGTTCTTTTTGCTCTATCACTGACAGCCCGGGCTCATTAGGCCAGTTAATATTGGCAACAGTAGCAACCCATGCCGCACGAAACTCCCTTGCAACATGATCTTGATGGATGTTACCTAACAACTGCTTTTCAGTATTAGACATCTCCTTTATTTGTACGAAACTGCACGCACTCAAAACAAAGCACATTATCAAAGAGAAAACGTTTTTAAAGTACATTGTATACCCCACAAAAAAGGCACAACAAAGACTTGCTGTGCCTACATGTATCAGATTCAAAAGGAAAAATTAAAACTTCATTTGTGCGCCAAGTAAGAAACGACGACCATAATCATGTATCGCTAATGGGCGATTAGCATCTGACATGCCAGTGCTATTGCCCGACGTTGCTTCTTGCTCTTCATCCGTGAGGTTAATTGCTTGGAATACAAGGTTTAAATCTTCAGTAACATTGTAACTAATATTAAGATCATACTGGCCAAAACCATCTTTATATTGGTTCAAACCAAGATAGTTAGTGTAGAAATACTCTGAACGATAAGTATAAGAAACACGGGCACTAAAGGTTGTGTTTTCATAATATACTGTCGCGTTAAAGGTATCTTCTGAATTATTAGGTAAAACGGCTTCTTCACCCGCCTCTTTTTGCTCCGCAGTTTGTTTTAACTGTGCATCTGAATAGGTGTAGTTTGTCTGTACTCCAAAGCCGTAAGGGAGTTTCTGCGTGTAGTTAACTTCAAAACCTGAGTTCTCACCGCCTAAACCGTTCAGAGGCTGGGTCACTAAAAAGTCACGAACTTCTTCCACGCCTGTATCTGGATCTGTCCATGTTCATTGTTTTTCTATAGTGGCATTGGTTATGTATGAGTCGATATCTTTATAAAAATAAGCAAACGATAAAATAGATGATTCATTAAAGTACCACTCAGCAGATAAGTCATATTGAGTTGCACGGTAAGGCTTCAGGTTCGGGTTACCCTCAGAGCCTTTACAGCCTGTAGCTGCAGCACAATAACCACTTTTGCGGGCAGATAAGAAGTCATAATCCGGGCGAGACATGACTTTTGCCGCAGCAAAACGCACAACCACATCACCTGTAAAGTCGTAGTTGATATTCACACTCGGCAAGATATCATCGTAGCTATTAGAGCTATTGATATCTTGAATATTTTCAGGTGCAAAGCTGCGCCCTGTGTATTCAACAGAACGAGAATCTAGCTCTGTTTTCACAGCTCGAACCCCAAAATTACCGCGCCACTTATTATGATCGAACACCGCTTTTACATACCCTGCGGTGACGGTTTCTTCTAAATCGAATGTGTAATCAAGGTGTTCATATGGCGCTGTAGAAGGTGTTGTTGATGATATCCAATCAGCATATTTTGAATTATCAAACTGCCATAAAATTGCATTATCTGTCGAATCGCTTGCGAACATGCCTAAGTTAAATTGTTCACCATCTGATGATACTTTTGGATAATTCGCTTTTATTAAACTTGCAGCTTTTGAATGCTCTCGGTACTTAACCCCAGCCTTGATTGCTTTGAAGAAGTCACCATCTAATAGATACTCAAAATCTAGCTGCCCGTAAACTTCCTTTGAGTCGTTGTATATGTCATTTTTATGGTTGTAGTCTAAGCGATAATCATCAGCGCTTAAATCAGCGTCTAATGTTACATCTGGCGTTCCATTGTCTAATGTAAATGATGCGCTTGTATTTGCGTAATATTCTGAGTAAACATCACTTACTTCACCATCAGCCTTGCTATAACCTAGCTGACCTGTAACAGTGTAATTGTCTGCTTTATATGTCACTTTTAAATCGTGCGCTTGAGTTTTAAACTCCCCCTCATAACCTGCATTGCCATAATATCCTAAATTATTATGGTCGGTATATTGCCCGAAATCAAAGTGCCATCAACAATGACTGGGATTTTCTACATTTGCAATGTTTTGCAAAATAAAGCCGCTTGAGTATGTTCCGTATGACTCATGCTCAGATTTTGAATATAAGTTATTAAAAACAAAATCTACGTTGTCATTAGCTGCATATTGAAACGTCAAAGTTGCGGTATCTAAATCACTATCACTTGCGTATCGGTTATAGCCTACCGCGCCAGGGTAAAACTCTGCGTTGCCATCTTGATCTGCATCGGTACTGCGATAGCCGAATCGAACTTCTTTGCTATCACGTTGGGTCGCAGTTTCTTTATGAACAAATCCTAGATTAAAACCAAAATCTTGTGCTTCATTTTTCCACGAATACAAACCAGAAAGGTACGGTTTAGTTTCTTCAGCATTTTCAAAATGATAAGCCTTAACAGAGAGCGCTGCGTAATTCGCTTCACTATCGAGCGGTTTACGAGTTTTTACAACAACGGTACCACCTATAGAACCCTCATCAATGTCTGCTTCTGCCGACTTATATACTTCAAGAGTATCTACTAATTCAGCTGGTAGCAGCGAGTAGTTAAACCCTCGTGAAGGACGCGTAATTGAAGCTGAAGCAGTTGCTGAAGCAACGTTTTGCCCGTTTAACAAGGTAATATTTAAATGCGGTGCAGTACCACGAATACTAACTCGGTCGCTTTCACCACCTAGGTCTTTTTCAACTTGTACACCCGGAATACGCTGTAGTGCATCAGCGACAGTTTGATCTGGAAATTTACCAATATCTTCAGCAGAAACGGCATCAACTACACTGTTTGAAAAGCGCTTCATATTAATGCTTTTCTCAACTGATGCAGCATAACTTCTTACTTCAATCTGCTCGATATCTTCTTTAGTTGCTTTTTTCTTTTCTGGCAGTTGATCAGCTGCATAAACAGATACTGATGTACTTAAAACTAAAGTAGGAATAAGTGCTTTTTTAACACCAGCCGCTAGCGCTGAGAATTTTTTATTCATGGAACTGTAACCTTATAGTTTTTGTAAAGTGAGAGATTTTGTGACTACAAACTACATAAATGCTCTTAAGAACAACAATTGGTAACAACTTTATTGTTACAATGCGGCTACAATATTAGTAATAAATTATAAAATCAAGATATTTTATTCTAAACAGCATACTCAAGTTAAAATATTTAATTCCCAACTTTTAAGGACTCACCACCTGTAAAGAGATAAACTAAATACAATCAATACCTTGTTAGCAATGAAAAGAGAAGAAACAAAATCAAAGCTGCTTTTAAAGATTCATAGGCTGCCTTGATGTTTTAAAAACAGGGAATTAATTATTCCAAAACTAAATCAAACACAACATTGACACTTGCTCTGAAGGTAATCGATTCTTGTAAATACTTACCTTCTGGGACTGTATTAATACGTGAGCCCGTTACCATGATTCGTTCAATATTTGTGTTGCTGCCATAGCCAAAGTGACTACCTACTTCTTGTGATTGAATACTATACACCCGACCAAGTTTCGCTTCGAATGCGCTAGCAAGGCTACTTCCCTGCTGTTTGGCATTCGCTACTGCTTTATCAAGAGCGGCTTGCTCGTAATCTGAGGCTTTGCTTGATAAAAGTTGAATTTGCTCGATTTGATTGACACCCACTTTAAGCGCAAAGTTTAAAAAGCCATCCAAAAGGGAGAGTTGTTTAAGGCTGACTTTGACCTTGCGGGTAGCGCGAAAACCATCTTTAACTTGGTTATCGTTTTCGTCATAGCGCATGTTCGGCTCTACGAAAATTCGACCCGCAGAGATACTTTTTTCGTCTATTGAGAAATTATTTAAGCCCGCAAGGAGTTTATTTACTTGTTCATCGACTTGCTGCTTAGCCTGCACACTTTCAGCTTTAACAGTTTCAAACTCTAACGTGATGTCAGCCCTGTCGGGGGCTGTACGCACAACAGCCTCACCTTTAACAACAATATGGCGATTATCCGGCAGATTTGTTGCAGCTATTGCAGAACTGGTACATAAAACCAGTGGTAACAAAGATTTAAGCATCATAACCTCTCCTTAGAAAAAGTTATGATGCCTTGCTAGGGTGTGAATGTATAGCAATGTATGCTGTTTTTAAGTGTAAATAGTTGCGAAGAAAGGAAATTAATTAATGAAAAGCTAACACGGCATATTATGACAAGTTGCTAAAATATGCCGTCTTTTTGAAGATTTGCTTAGTGAGCTAGTACGCTTAGCCACTCATCTGGGTTTGCTAAAATGAACTCAAATATATCGTTATTATTTAAAGTTATGCGAATTCCATCTGCTGTGATTGGCAAAATACCCGCGCCTTTACCTGAACACTTACCAACGTTATTGATTTGCGCTCGGGAAAATGTGTATGGTAATTTAAGCCTAGCTCTTTATTAAACGGTTCAAAAACAATGTCTTGTTCAGTAACTACAAGCTTACCATCCGCTTTTGCGACACCCGATTGAATAGTTGCTGCTGACTCTATAACTGTGTGTGCGTGCATATCCTTTACTCCACTTAACATATGAGTGTTAGTCTACACTCAATGAAACCTTAAAATTGCGTACCAACTTAAGATACAGCAAGTACAAAAAAAGTACAGTAAAGTTAGTTAATTTAAAGCATTATCTTTTGAAATAGTTATTGATTGCTTATCTGTAGTGTATTGTTAAATCGCACATAAACGATTGCTCCACCCTCAGTCTTTAGCTGATGTTTAAAACCGGCGACTGACGAGAAGTAACTACCAGCCTCAAGTTGTTTTGCTTCACTATGTTCAACAGATTCGATAGTTAAGCTCGCCGCTGATCAAAACTGCGCGTAATGAACCTCTTTCACTTGTTAATTGCCCATTAAAACCTGCATCAAGTTTAACTAAAACACCTTGTTGATTTTGTTTTTGCCAAAGAGGGGTAAGGGTAACCTTTTTAGAGTCTAATGACGTTAACTCATCACTATTGAACCATACCATGTTGTCTGAATGAAGATTGAGTGAGTGCTCGCCATTATTAAACTGCGCCTTAGAAGGCTTAACCAAATAAGGCCCTTCATCGATTTCAAGGTATATGAGATTGGTCTCAGCCTTAGCAGCTGTTATGTGATTTTGCCCTGCAGGTTGCGTCCAAAATGACCCTGTTGCCATCCAATCCAATTCTGCATTTGGGTCATCATTATGCATCAGTCCTTTAATGACAATGCCACGGTATGAAATATTATGAATATGCGCAGGAGATGAAAAGCCCGGTTTAAAGCGCACTAGCATACCGGTTGCAGAATCTATTGTTCTGTCGCCCCATAAGTTTGCTGCGCCAGGGCTTTTGTCACCACGTAGAGGGTTTAAATATCCCCAGTTTACGGACTCTACGGGGACAAGTTCAGACTGGGGATTATCCAACCTTTTTTCATCAGCAGCGGCTGAAAATGCAGCAATAAGTACTACACTTGTTGTTAGTGATAATAGCTTTAACATATTAAATTTCCTCTAATAGCAAACCCAAGAGAAGTCTCTTGGGGTTACAAATCTTGTTGTTAGCACAGTACTAATTTATTTCTTGTACCTTCATCACTAACTCCGGCCAATTACGCTGATTTTCTATGTCATGCTCAAGGCGTTCTGCTCATCGGCAATAGTGAAGCGCTTAATTGCAGGTGTTTTACTGGTTGCTTGATATAACCAATATGCTTCTGCTTTTAATGCCTCCGCAATTGGCTTATCAATTGATTCATATACCATTTGTTTGCATGCATTAATTGATTCAGCAGGAAACTGAGCAATTCGGTTTGCTAGCGTATCAACGTATTCATCAATCTCATCGGGGTTAAGCGCTTTATTAATGGTACCCATGCGCTCAGCCTCATCTGCATCAAAATCACGGGCACTCAAAATAATTTCTAAAGCACGACCTAAACCTGTCTGGCGAGCCATTCTTGAAGCACCGCCACCACAAGGTAAAATACCCATACCAACTTCCATTTGCATAAATTTAAACTTACCACGAGCTGCAAATCGCATATCAAGCGCTAGCGCTAGTTCATGGCCACCACCGCGTGCAAAACCTTCTAGTTTTGCTATTGTTGCCTGCGGCACTTTACTTAAGCGCTCACAAATTAATTGTAAGTCCAGCAGCTTCGCTTCATCGCGTGAAACAACTTCAACTGACATATCTTTCAATAGTTCAGTATCATAGTGGCAAACCCAAATTTCAGGGTTTGCTGATTGAAAAATAACAACTTTAGTGTTTTTATCTCGCTCTAAACGCATTGCTAAACTATTTAAATCAGCAAGCATTTCTTGGCCCTGAACATTAACTGGCCCAAAATCAAACGTAACAGTTAATACACCACCAGACTGAGTGGTCGTGAATGTTGTAAATCCTTCGTATTTCATAATTATCCCTAGTGTTTTTATTGGTTGCGGCTGTAAAAAAGCTATCGTAAAAATAAACTCTAAATTTTTACATCTAGACGAGTTAAAACTTCGTCCATCGCCATAATCAAAGTAGTATTTTTTGCTGTATCAAACGCATCTGGATGTGGGTTCGAAAATGCACCAATATCATTATCAAAATAACGGCCAGTCATACCTGTAAATTGGTCACTTAACGCAGCCTTAACTAAAATATCAGCCCCGATAGCCAAATTTTTTCCTTGTGAACCATATGCTTCTTTAACCATTTTGCTTCCTAAAAAAGAGGCTGGATTAACTGCCACTAAAGAAGGAGTATTGTCTGCCCATTGTTTTGCCAATTGTAGCGTCCACATAGTTAGCGCTAATTTACTTTGCGCATAAGCACTGCTATCAGACAATGCTTGCAAGCCTTTAAGTGCTGCAATACTAACCGGTGCTTGCGCCGCTGAAGATAGGTTCACTATGCGACTATTTTCATTCATAAGAGCAGATAAAGTTTTGGTCAAAATATAAGGCGCGATCGTGTTCACTAAAAAGCGTACATCTAGACCACCCTCGCCTAGGTTATTTGCTATTTTAAAAACGCCAGCATTATTGATCAGTACATCAATATGTGAATATTTAGCTTTGATCTGATTGGTTAATTCAACCACCTGTTTTAGCTCTGATAAGTCTGCTAAAAACGTATCAATTTTTGCACCGCTATAAAGCGCCTCTATCAACTCTTTTGCTTGTAAAAGCTTTTGCTGGCTACGACCATGAAGTAAAAGCGTATGACCTAATGAAGCAAGTTTTTTTGCCGTCTCTAGGCCAATGCCATCTGTAGCGCCTGTTAATAGAATTGTTTTAGGCATACATAATGATTCCTTTTAATAAGGGGTCAGTGAAGTTAGTCAAAGAAATAAATTCATCACTGCTATGCAGTTGATAAATACGGCTTACTTTCACATATGAAACTCTCCCCTTTAGTTGCATTTGTCATGTTTAGTTTTACAAATAAAGCTTAAGGCTTTGGATAAAACGAATAAATAACGTATAAAAAGAATCAGAATTCTGATTTTCGAGATAATTGATGGACACTAATTGCATTAAACTATTTGTGTTAGCGGCTGAGACACTCAACATTAGTGCTGCAGGCGAGCAGCTGGACCTTACTCCATCTGTAGCAAGTGCCTGGTTAGCCAAATTAGAAATGCAAGTTGGAGCAGACCTATTCCACAGAACGACAAGGAAAGTAACTTTATCACTTGCTGGCATGGAGTTTTTACCTTATGCCAAAGAGATCCTTGCTCAACAAGAAGCCGCGCTTGCAACCTTAGGACAAGGTAACCTTAATATTAGCGGAACATTGAGGTTTGCTGCATCAAGTACGTTTGCGCAGCGCTTTATCATGCCTATTTTGCCAGAATTCCTAGACCGCTACCCAGATATAAACCTTGAACTCATGCTCTCAGATGGCCAAGTTAAATTAATTGAAGGAGGGTTTGATCTAGCACTGAGAAACCTCGCTGTGGAAGATAGTAGCTTGATTTGCAGACGCCTTGCCAAAGACACTCGGATATTGTGTGCCTCACCAGACTACTTGGCTCGTAATGGCACTCCGAGGAATCCTGAGGAGCTTATCCGACATCAATTATTAGTGTTTTTAAATACCAAACCCCGCAAGTTAATTACCCCTAATTGCAGCGATCATTTTAGTTTTCCACCTGAAAAAAGTAAGCCACGCATTTTGTGTGATGATGGCGCAAGTATGCGTATAGCAGCAAAAGCTGGCGTGGGTATCTGTATGAGTTCATTGTGGAATATTCATACTGAGCTAGAAGCAGGTTCTTTAATTCGAGTTTTACCTGATTATCAAATAAGTGATAACAGCGCTATCTGGCTTGTATACCCGAAATCAAATGTACTTACGGCTAAAGTAAGAGTTCTTATAGATTTCTTAGTCGAAAAAATAGGTAACTCGCCAGAGTGGGAAACGATAAATAAAAAATGATTACTCTATTATGAGCACCCTACACGATTTAATAGCAAAAACTAATACCTATGCGCTTAATTAGGTAGACTATTTTGAGACAATAAAACCTCGTTGATAACAAAGCAAAAATTTCATTATTTAGTTATTTTCGGCAATTGCTCCCGCATTGCTCTCCCTTCTGTATCCATGCAGTCGAAAATCAGAAACTCTTAACATAGGTAGCAATAGCCTTACATAAAACATAATTAAGTGTTATTAAATAATGATATAGGTAAAACTTAAGTAATAAAAGTCACGGATTGTCTTTTTAAATGCTATGCTTAGAGTTACTAATTAGTAGGTACAAGACTCATGACTCAATCGCTAAAGAAAACTCAAACAAGGCTGAGAGTAAACGCGGTAATTGTTATTATATTAGTCATTCTGCTAACAGTGACTTCATTATTCTTTTACAAGCATGTTGATAACCAATGGCGTGATTATTCCAATACTGCAAGCAACGTTTATGTTTTACATGACACCTTGGTGCAAAGGTTAGGATATGGTGGCTTTATACACCACTTTAAAAATCTAATTTTAAGAAAAAATGTTGATCTTTACCTCCCTAGTATAAAAAAAGAAATTTACGAAATAAAAGTAATACTAGAAAAGCTAGAAGCTGTAGAAAATTACGACAAGCAAGCTCTCGGCGGTGTAAGAACGACCCTAGCTAATTATGAGGAAAAGCTTGATTTAGCGCTCAAAATGATTGAACAAGGCGCTTCTAGTGAAGCTATTGACGACATTGTAAAAGTTGATGATGCGAAAGCCCTTGCAGCCCTATCTGACTTTGAAAGCCACGTAAACACCATGCTTAAGAAAAAGAGTGTGGCGATAAATGAAAACTTTAAATTTGCATATACAGTTCATATTCTGACGATTGTACTTTTGGCTGGTATTTTGCTCTTTTACTTTAAAAAGCTATCTACCTCATATAAAGAGCAACAAGCTTTAACTGATCGAGCATTAGAAGGGGCAAGAATTAAATCAGAATTTCTTGCTAATATGAGTCATGAAATTAGAACCCCCTTAAATGGCATTATGGGTTTACTACAAATCCTGCAACCTAATGTTCAAAAGCCCCAAAACATAGAAATTGTCTCAAAAGCTCTTTTTTCATGCCGATCATTACTTACTATTATTAATGATATTTTAGACTTTTCTAAAATGGAAGCAAACGAGCTTACAATCGAAAATGTTAACTTTTCTTTGATAAAAATAGTTGAATCTATAAATTCTGATTTTTTACCTATCTGTAACGAAAAGTCTATCGAGCTAAACATTGATATAGACAAAAATGTCGAAAATATATGGATTGGTGATCCTGTTCGTATTAGGCAAATAATTTTAAACCTAGTTTCTAACGCTGTGAAATTCACAGAGCAAGGTGGTATACAAGTTATTGTAAAGAAAAAAGTAAAAAACTTAATCCCAGGTATCGAGTTACAAGTATTAGACACAGGAATAGGTATGAGTGAAGAAGGTTTGGCAAATCTTTTTCAACGCTTTCAACAGGCTGATAATAGTATTACACGCCGCTTTGGCGGCACAAACGTCTTGGCATGTCAATAACAACAAACTTAATTAAACGGATGGGAGGTACTATAGACGTTGATAGTAAATTAGGTGAAGGCACACGCTTTACCATATTTTTACCGCTAGAAATAGCAGAGCAGCAGCAAATCATAGAAAGCTCCCATATAACTGATGTTCCCAATCTTGAAGGTAAAACAGTTCTAATTGCTGAAGATAACCCACTTAATACTATGGTCATTCAATCCTTAATGGCCGAAACAAATGCCAATGTTCAGTTTGCCAAAGATGGTCTAGAGGCTATAGATTTATTTAAAAAAATAAACCCTATGCTCGTCCTGATGGATATCCAAATGCCAAAAATGGGGGGGATTGAAGCCTGTGCACACATTCGAGCATTAAACCCTACGACTCCGGTAATCGCGTTAACAGCAAATGTCATGAAAGAAAATATTATTGAATACAAGAACTGTGGCTTTTACTGCCATGTTGGTAAGCCCGTTGAAAAACATCTGCTCTTTGAAGCCTTAAATAATGCCATTTCACAGCACAGCCAAAACTTATCTGATTAATAAAAACGGCCCCATAATTAGAGCACATGACTCCAGCACTAACAGTTTAAATCCCAACAGCTAGTACCCTTTCACATATATTTTGATCAGTTGCCCTTACTTAAATTCAGGTAACTGATTCTTTTCCAATCAATAATTCAATACTCCTGCTTTTTCCAGTAACTGATGTTATAAATTTCTTCTTCTTAAGAACTGAAATCATTGAATGAACACTTGAAGATGCGGTTCCAAAGTAGCGCTCAAAATCACTTTCAGCAGGCGCAATCCCATTCACTTTTGTGTAGTAATAAATAAATGCTAAATACTGACCTTGCTTTGCTGTAAACCGTGGCGACTCTTCTTTATTCATAATGAACTTTTACCCTAATCAACGATCCTTTAACTCATATAAACTTACTTAATATTGTTATGAACCGAAAGTATATTGTTGAATTATCAGAAGAAGAAAAACAAGAATTAGTAGACTATTGCAAAAAAGGCATGGTCAATGTTCGAAAGTACAAGCGGGCTGCTATTTTGTTAAAAGCTGACTGTTGTAGATATACAACAGAGCAAATATGTGAAGCTGTTCAAGTGAGTTCTTCAACCGTATTTCGAGTCAAACGCCAGTTCGTTGAAGAGAATCTAGCGGCAGCTATGAATGAAGGTGCACGAAGTGGTGCTATGAGAAAAACCTCTGCGAAAGATGAAGCAACGTTAATCGCCACAGCTTGCACTAAGCCACCAACAGGTCACGCTAGATGGACATTATCTTTACTTGGAGAGCGATTAGTTACGTTAACCGATTTAGATAGTATCTCGTATGAAACAATACGGAGGCGCCTTAAAGAGAATGCACTAAAACCATGGCAAAAAAAGATGTGGTGTGTGGCGACAATGGATGCTGAATATATAGCGCGGATGGAACATGTGCTCGAGTTGTATGCTGAGCCAGCAGACGAGTTAAACCCTATAATTAACTTTGATGAGGCGATGAAACAACTTGTAGATGATACTCGACCGGCACAACCAATGAAGCCGGGGCAGACTAAGCGGTTAGATTATGAATATAAACGTGTAGGTGTGGCCAACTTATTTGTATTCTTCGATCGCCATCGAGGGTGGCGGCATGTTAAAGCAACAGAAAGAAAGACGAAAATTGACTTTGCTAATTGTATGAGGGATTTAGTTGATCTTCATTATCCACATGCGAACAAAATAAAAGTTGTGTTAGATAACTTATCAACTCATACAGAAGGAGCGTTGTATAAAGCATTTTCTCCACAGGAAGCACGGCGGATTTTAAATAAACTAGAATTACATTACACACCAAAACACGCAAGTTGGTTGAATATGGTCGAGATAGAGATTGGCAATATGAATAAGCAATGTTTAGATAGACGTATAGCAAGTATGGAAGAACTAAAGACAGAACTCGCGACATGGGAATGGAGCCGGAATAAAGAAAGAACAAGTATAAACTGGATGTTTAATGTTGAATTAGCTCGTGAAAAACTTCAGAGGGCTTATGGTGCCCTCAACTAGTCAGAACTTGTGTGATGAAGTACTAGTGTCTGAGAAATGATAAAAAGACACCCATGTTTAAAGATAATTAATCACCTACTTTAGAGAGGACTAGAGACATCACGTAATTAGACACCCACTTTTGGTAAAATTAGCATATCAATTGCATTTGACTTAGCGAAAAAGATCGCTCATAGTCGAAAAAATCATCAATACACATAAAATCTAATAATAAACACATCTAATTTGCTTGTAATGAAACTATATAGAGGAAGCTTGCAATGCCTTTCCTCAACAAAACCAAGCTTTAATAAATTAGAGAGTAGCAATTTATTATAAAATGCTATGCAAATGTGGGGAGTGCATTATGAATCGCAAGTTAAAATTAATTTATCGTATTATGTTAGCCTCAAAAGTTAACAACTCTAATAAAGAAATTTCTATTGATAACCTAAAACAGAACTGCTGTCTTTCTGAAACCGAACTACTCAACATACTAAAAGAGCTAGAAATAAAGAAACTTATATGTTGGGATTCTGGCAAGTCAACATTTATGATTTCGAGTTAACTTACTAGTTTTTAAAGTATAATCAACCTAAGATTACTTGCGAAACAAATTGTCAATTGTTTAACGAAAAAGTGAATAAACTACTTTCTGTTTCTCACTCTTTAGAATTACAGCTAAGCTTATAGTGTTCAACTCATGGAGGAGAAGAGCATGGCAACCCATCGTAGAAACTTAATTAGCGTTTCAAACACGCCTTACTATCACTGTATTTCACGCTGCGTTCGTCGCGCTTATTTGTGCGGGCAAGACCCACTAACAGGTCGTTCGTATGAACACCGGCGCGATTGGGTTGAAAAGAAACTACTTCAACTTGGTCGTATATTTTGTATTGATATTTGCGCCTACGCGGTTATGAGTAACCATACTCATCTAGTACTTCATATTGATATAGCAAAAGCAAAGCGTTTGAATAATAAAGCGATTCTGATTAGATGGCACAAGTTATTTAAAAGTACATTCCTTTGCCAACGATTCTTAAATGGCGAATTGCTAACACAAACCGAGCTCGCTGCGGTTAATGCCAGAGTAAATTTATATCGAGAACGGCTCAGCAGTATTAGTTGGTTTATGCGCGTTCTTAATGAGAGTATTGCACGACAAGCAAATCAAGAAGATGAGTGCAAAGGACGCTTTTGGGAAGGTCGCTTTAAGTCACAAGCATTACTTGATGAAGCAGCTCTTGCAGCTTGTCTTGCGTATGTTGACCTAAACCCTGTAAGAGCGAAAGCGGCTGATTTACCTGAGCAATCTGACTACACCAGTATTAAATCTAGAATTAATGCAGCTCAAAATAATAAGCAACCGAAATCACTTATGCGCTTTGCAGGTAAACCACGTAAACATATGCCTAAGGGACTACCATTTGAGCTCAAGACATATCTGCAACTTGTAGATTGGACAAACGTTCAATACGAGAAGATAAGCCAGGGAACATCCCAGAAAATGCGTTACCAATACTTGAAAGACTAGATATTTGTACTGACAACTGGCTTACACTCACCACTTCCTTTACTCGCTCGTTTAAAAATACGGCTGGTAAAGAGCAAGCAATCACAGCTTACACAAATCACATGAAACGAAAACGAAGAAGCTCTATTAGCACTAGTCGTGCACTATTTACCTAAACCGAAACTCGAAAATGTTTAAAGTAGCCTGCCTTTGAGCTAAGCTTGCCCAAATCAGGCGCTAATCAGACAATGTCTACAGAATCACCTAAACATTACATTTATCTGTAAATTAATTTAGAACGACTAAGCAAGCCGGCTTTAAAATTAGTTATTAAAATACCTACAAAAGTGGGTGTCCGAATAACTTTATTACCTGTACCTAACCAGCTGTGTCATCTTCAATCAAATCATCAACATTGAGCCGGAATTTATATTGTTTAACTTGGGTGTCTAGATAACCTTAAAGTGGATGTCTTGATAACTTAAGAAATAAAAATCTCAAAGAAAGTTAGATTAATACAAGAATAAAAGATTGGTTCTAAAAAAATTTAAAAGGAATTTAAATGAAATAAGTCACCCAAATAGAATTTTGGGTGGCAGTCTTACCAGCCGCATCTCGGCACACACGTCACACGCTGTGGCTGCTCCCTTCCGGGCCTGACCAGGTTCACCTGCTAGTGTTGCGAGAGGACCAATAAGACTACCATTGCGGGCCTTGTTTGGCGCGGGAGGGATTATCTCTACTTTTAGCCAGTTATTCAAGGGGTATTCGAAAAAGAAAGTGCGATTGCATACTTGGTATACAATCGCACTGTCATTAAGGGGGTTATCGCTTACTTTTCAAGTTCAGCTTTAATGTTGCGCAGCGCAGCTTTCACTTTTTTCATATTTTCTGGACCCATACGCAACAATTGTTTTTGCGCATCGGGTAAGTTTTCCCACTCAGAGTAAGCATATTGATAAGTAACTGAGTTACGAACGAGTGGCATATCACCTTTTGGCTCTGGCGTATCAAGCAGTACATCAATCGCCTCTTCTAACGTGCCTGTGAATGCATCACCTTCGTAACCAATTTCTGCATAAGCTTCACTGATAAGGGGTTTATATTCATCATACATACGAATAACTTGAGCAGCGCTTAAGCTTGTAAATAGTTTTACGTAAGGTGTATAGCGCTCATAGCTATTTGGGTCGATTGTTAAAATATCGCCCTCAATAACTTTAAACGACTCTTTAGGGCGTTCTACAGGTGCATGGCTAACTGCCACTTTACCTTTTGCGATGTTATCAACGTACACAACACCACGGCGAATAAGATCATCAGTCACCATTAAGCTCATCACTTGGTCGCTTAGTAACTCATCCATGCGAGCAACAACCACTTCATCGCTTTCATTTAACGTTGGTAGTGGCTCAACTTCTGGAACTGGCTCTGGAGTGCGTTCTGGTGCAGTATCTACAACAACGGGCTCTGGCTCAGGCTCTGTCACTTCAGGTTCTGGGTCAGGCTCTGGCTCTTGATACTCAACAACTGGCGCTTGTTCGCTAACAATGTCTTCAACAACTTGCACTGGTTTATCTTCAGGCTTCAATAAAATAAACGCTGCCACACCAGCAACAAGGATAAGCACAACCACCGCAAAAATCAGGTTGTTATTTGATGAACCCTTTTGTACTTCAGGCTCTGACGAATGCTCTGACATAGACACTCCCTTAAAAATAAAACAGATAAAAATACGAAAAAACCATTTAGCCTTGAGCTAATCTTTGCTTCTTCTAGCTTAAAGACTTACAGTTGATAAATAAAGTAAAGACGCACAACTATTTAAATGCAACCATGAGCAGTAAGTTAAAAAAAACACAACACTCTAAAATCGCTTTATTACTAACAGGTGGTGGCGCGCGAGCGGCTTATCAAGTTGGTGTGCTTAAAGCGATAACGCAAAGCATGCCTCGTACAGCACCGCTGCCCTTTACTATTATTAATGGGACATCAGCTGGGGCAATTAATTCCGCTGCATTAGCATGTTATGCATCGTGTGCACATTTAGCATGCAAAAAACTTGAATGGGTTTGGAAGAATTTTTCGACCTCTCAGGTTTATAAAAGCGACTTTTTAAGTGTGTTTTTGCATATTACCCGCAACATGCTTACAAGTTTTCAATCTGAACATATAAATCACCCACCAGCGAGTTTGCTGAACAATAAGCCGCTGCGAAAACTGTTGCACGAAATACTCGATTTATCGCGTATCGAACGAAACCTGCATAAAAACTACCTAGATGCAGTGTCGATTACTGCTTCGAGCTATACCACAGGTGACTCTGTGGCATTTTTTCAGTCACTTACACAAAAACCGTGGCGCAGAGCAAAGCGTGAAGGGCAAGCAACCCGCATAAATGTTGAGCACTTAATGGCGTCGAGTGCCATACCTATGGTGTTCCCAAGTGTGAATGTGTATAACCACTATTTCGGCGACGGCTCTATTCACCAACTTTCGCCACTGAGTCCGTCGGTTCATTTAGGTGCTGAAAAAATCTTTATTATTGGTGTTGATGAACCAAAAGAATTGCATCCGCCGGGTTATCAGCCTCATTACCCTGACCTTCGAATATTGCAGGCCACTTACTCGATAGCGTCTTTACCGACACGCTACAGTCTGATTTAGAGCGTTTACAACGTATCAATCGCACGCTGAGCTTATTACCTGCCCGTGACAAACACCAAGAGCTTAAACAAATTGAAACTTGCGTGATCAATCCATCGCAAAACTTTAATGCAATCGCAGCTCAGTTTTATGATGACATGCCCATGGCAATTAAGGTGTTACTACGTATGATTGGTGTTAAGAAACGTTCGCAATCGAGTTTAACGAGCTACTTACTGTTTGAAAAACGTTATACCCAAAAGCTCATAGAAATTGGCTACCAAGATGGCCTTAAAAAGCTACCTGAAATTCGTAAATTTTTAGAGTTGGAGTAGCTAATCGCTACTCCATACCGTCGAGTAAAAACCTCTCTACCCGCTCTACTCGGCGTGGCTTGCCTTGCAGCACTAAAATATCGCCTGCTAATAAAATTGTTTGTGATGAAGGCGCGTCAATTTCACGGTCTTGTCGGCGCAGCGCTCTAACCGACACACGGCGCTGCTCAAGCTTAAGCTCACTAATTTTCTGATTAACCGCATAAGCATGCTCTGGCAGAGCTATAACATGTAAATACTCAAGCCTATCTGAACTTGCCTCTTCGCCATCAAGTTTATCACCCGTGAAAAAGCCATTTAAAAATTTATAACGGTTGCGCCGCTCTTTACTGACTCGGCGTATGATCCGTGTCATCGGCACACCAGACATATAAAGTACATGCGAAACTAACATAAGGCTTGCTTCAAGGGTTTCTGGCACCACTTCAGTAACACCAAGCTCTTTAAGCGTTTCCATTTCGGTATCATCGCGCATTCTTACCAATATCTTTACATCAGGTGCTATTTGTTTGATGGCATCAACAACTATTTGCGTTTGCTCAAAATCGGTAAAGGTAATAATGACTAGCCTTGCCCGCTCTACACCCGCTGATTTTAAAATATCTTTTTGATTCACATGGCCAAATATAACCGGTTCACCAGCCGCTTTCGCTTCTTGCAATAAGATAGGGTTACTTTCGACCGCGACGTATTCAATTGCTTCTGGCTTTAAAAAGCGCGCAACAGTTTGCCCTACACGGGAGAAACCACAAATAACGACATGATTTTGATACAAAGGGCTACTTGTCGCGGGCTGTTGCCAGTACTGTCCTGCATGGCTTAAAAGGCCAAGTTTTTTGAGAATAAGCGGTGTTTTTTCAATTAAGTAAGGCGTTAGCGCCATCGAAAGTACGCCAACTGCAATTAAAAACGAAGCTTGCTCTGAGCTTATCAGCAAATGCTGCGAAGCAAGTGCAATTAATACAAAGCCAAATTCTCCCATTTGCCAAAGCATAATACCCGCTGATACCGCATCTTGCTTTCGCTCCCCCATCACTTGCGCAGAAATAGCAAGCACCGCAATTTTAAATAGCAATAAGCCAATTAATACCGCGATGATCCAGTACCAACTATTAAGTACATAAAGCACATCTAACTGCATACCAACAGTCACAAAGAATAGCCCCATTAATATATCGCGAAATGGTCTAATATCGGCTTCTAGTTGGTGACGATAATGGCTTTCTCCTAACATCATGCCGGCTAAAAAGGCGCCTAACGCCATCGATAAACCAAATAGGTAAGTCAAGCCTGCGGCAAACAAGGCAACCAATAAAGTCGTTAGCATAAATAGCTCATCGGTTCTTACCAGCGCTATTTCGCTAAACACTTTAGGCAAAATCCATTTACCTATGCCGAACAATAAAATACACACTAAAGCACCTTTAGTAAGTGCAAAAGCCAATGCACCGGCAATTTCTTCAGAGCCACTTTGGGCTAGCAAGGGGTAAACAATGAGCAGAGGGACAACAGCAATATCTTGAAACAGCAACACCCCTATTGCCAACTGGTCGCGGCGCTGGTTTAAATCTCCAGATTCTTTAAGTAGCTTCACCACCACCGCCGTTGAAGACAGCGCCATTAAACTAGCAATAGTAAAACTGTTTAAAAGGCTGTGCTCTAGCAGCAGTAAAATTAGCATAAACACTATACTGGTCACCACGACCTGTAAGGAGCCAAGGCCAAATACAATATTGCGCATTGCCATTAAACGCGGCAATGAAAACTCAAGCCCTAAGCTAAACAGTAAAAACACAATGCCGAGCTCAGCAACAAAGTGCATTTCATGGCTTTGCGCCATCCAGCCAATACCATGACTCCCTGCCAATACGCCTGTCGCAAGATAAGCAAGAATGGGTGGTAAACCAATTCGCTTGAAAAACCAAACAAATAATACGGCAGCGACAAGCAAGCCAAACACTTGGATCAGCACATTTTGCAAGCAATCAACTCCCTAGACTTAGTGACAAAACTGGTTTCTCTTTTAAATATAGCAACCTTCTGTTTTTCGGCCAGTTTAAAAATATGGCACAAATCTCGCTACATGGGAGTATCTAAACACTCCGGGGGGAGAATTATCATGGAAAATGTCCATATTTTGACGCAGCGGGTGTCTGCGCGAGGCGAGTTTCTGCCGTTTTCGGCAGAGCATTACCGAATAAATGAAACAAATAGTCCACACGATTTGGTCGCAAAGTTACAAACCACGTTATCAATCGAAGAAATTTTGACTATTTTTGCCGAGCACGCAAAGCAACTAATCAATTTATCTGGCTTACAGTTCCAATCTGCACTCGGAGTGTCACAAAGCGCAGGCAGCGATACCAGCCAAACACCGTACTCTTTTGATTTAGATATCGAAAGTGAACGCTTAGGGCAGCTAATTTACTTTAGTCAGTTCCCTATGGGTAAAGCGATTGAAGCAAAATTAAAGCAGCTCCATACAGCCCTCGTTTACCCATTACGTAATGCGCTTATGTACACCCGCGTATTACGTTTAGCGACTAAAGATGCGCTAACAGGCTTAAATAACCGTAGTCAATTTAATGACAGCTTGGCACAAAAGCTAGAACGTTGCCGCCGTCAACATCGCCCATTTAGCTTAATGTTGCTTGATTTAGATAACTTTAAACAAGTAAACGATAACTTTGGTCATAAAATTGGCGATGATGTGTTACAAGAATTTGCTAACGTACTGCGCAGTAGTGTGCGCGGCACTGACTCGATTTTCCGCTTTGGTGGAGATGAGTTTGCATTATTAATCGATGACCCTGAGTTTACCACCAATAAGGTGATAGCTGATCGCATTATGAGCTTAGTTGCTAACTCAGGGTTGATGGCTCAATATGATGTAACATCAAGCATTGGTTATACGCTAGCCAACAACCAAGACTGCGAAAACGAAGTGTTTGCCCGTGCTGACAAGGGCCTCTATAAGGCAAAAGCAGCAGGAAGAAACTGCGCAAGAGCTTACTAATTGAGTAAAAGCCTAGCATCCCCCGCTAGGCTTTTTTGCTTATAAATTTATAACCAAGTAATACTAACCAAAAACCAGCGAAGAAGCCGCTTAATAAGTAAAGCAAGGCAGCCATGGTGGTAAGGGGCGATACCATCACTAATGCCAGCGGCGTAAGCACGCCCAATATAAAGAAAATACCGCCTTTGCCTGACCAGTAACCTAGCAGCAATAATGAGCATACTAGGCCGCCAGCTAGTGCATAAAAAAGTGTATTTATTGTCAGCTCTGTATAAGCAAAACCAGCAATTACAGCCACTAGCACCGACAACGCAAAGCCAAGTGGTGCTTTATTAACTAGTGATAAACCTACATGAGGTTGTTCACTCATAGAGTGTCTCCCAAAGAATTCCATCTTCAACACTGTGCTGTTCACTAACAAAGTAGCCAACAACTTGCACAAGTTGATCGTTATAAAAAATTAGTGGTGTCTGCGCACGTAACCAAGGAGCTACTTTGGCATCTTTAAACCAGTGTTTTAAAGTGTTTGAACCGGGTTTATGTAAAGGTTTGATACGTGCTTGTGGCTTATTAAACTCAACCCTTACTTGCTCATCCTGCTTTGGTTTTCTAATGCCCTTGCCCAGTTTCACTATTAGTTTTCGGCCATCTGTCAGTTCAATGCCCTGCAAAGTTATATCCATCGCCTCAGGTATTGCCTGCTCCTTCACAAAGTACCAATGCTGCTGATGCCGACGAACATCACCGCTTTGCAAACAAATTTTTAGCTGGGCATCGGCTTTTGCCGTTAAACCTTGCTCAATAATTTGCTGTAGCTGATTCTCAGAAGGTAGTTGATGGGTAAACTGATTCAGCCACGCACGGACAAGGTTTGCTTGTCTGGGCTGGCTAAAGGGCGAAATTGCCTGACAACTTAAGCCACCCTGTGAATTTTGGCAGTGTGTAAGGTCGCTTTGCGTATATTCATCGAGCAGTGATTGCTGCTTTTGTAACAGCCGAATACTGCGCGCTGCACTTTTTTCAAACCCTTGAAAACGCTCCGTTAAAATAGGCAGAACCTGATGACGTAAAAAATTACGGTCAAAGCGCTCATCAACATTTGAATCATCGGTGATATGGGTAATAGCAAATTCATCGGCAAATTGTTCAATTTGCTCACGCGAGATATTAATCAAGGGTCTAAAACACACACGCCCAGACGCTAATAATCGTGTTTGTGGCATTGATGCTAAGCCCTGTAAGCCAGAACCACGCTTTAGGCGAAGTAAGAAGGTCTCAAGTTGATCATTTAAGTGCTGACCAAGCAGTATTACACTACCTAACATACAGTTTTCGTCGAGTGCTTGGTACCGAGCCTCTCTTGCTTGTGCCTCAAGTGATGTACGCGAGCGCTGATGAATTTCAACCTGCACAGCTTTAAATGAGACATCGAGCTCTTCACATAGCGATTGACAAAACCCTTGCCAGTCCTCAGCATACTTGCTCAAACCATGATTAACATACACAGCTTCAATTTTAAGTTCTGAGTGCTGCTGTTGAGCTTGCTTCATTAAATGTAACAATACAACCGAATCAACACCGCCAGATAAGGCAACGCTAAAGCAAGTTTGCTGAGCGTTCAGCAAAGGCAGCAATTGTGCTAAAAAATGGTGGTATAAATCTGATGTTTGCATTAAAAACCAATGAGTATACAAGCGTCTTTGTTATCGGCATTATAAAACAAAAAAAGCCGCAAAAGCGGCTTTTTTCAATTTTAAGCTGTGTTTAGCAATAGCCAAACGACATTAAACGTTTGTAACGCTGATCAAGCATTTCATCTAGTGAAAGGCCTTGTAAATCAGCTAGGTCACGTTTAAGTTGGTTTTTAAGGTTACGCGCCATCGCATCGTAATTCCGATGTGCGCCACCAAGTGGCTCATCAATTACGTTGTTGATTAAATCAAGCTCTTTAACACGTGCAGCTGTTACACCCATGGCTTCTGCAGCTAATGGTGCCTTGTCTGCGCTTTTCCATAAGATTGATGCACAACCTTCTGGCGAAATTACAGAGTAAGTGCTGTATTGCAACATGTTAACGCGGTCGCCCACACCAATAGCTAATGCACCACCAGAACCACCTTCACCGATAACAGTACAAATAGTGGGTACTTTTAACGCAGCCATTACTTTAAGATTACGCGCAATTGCTTCACTTTGACCACGCTCTTCAGCGCCAACACCTGGGTATGCACCAGGGGTGTCGATAAAAGTCATGATTGGCATTTTGAAACGCTCAGCCATTTCCATTAAGCGTAATGCTTTACGGTAACCTTCTGGCTTTGGCATACCAAAGTTGCGTTTAATTTTTTCAGCCGTGTCACGCCCTTTTTGTTGGCCAATAACCATCACTGGTTGACCTTCAAAACGTGCAACACCACCTAAAATAGCTGGGTCGTTAGCAAAAGTACGGTCGCCTGCTAGTTCGTCAAATTCCGTGAAAATGCGCTCGATGTAATCACGAGTATAAGGACGCAACGGATGACGGGCTAACTGAGAAACCTGCCAAGCACCTAATTCAGAGAAAATTTTCTCTTTCATTTCAGCACTTTTCTCTTTTAATCGACTGACTTCCTCTTCTAATCCAAGGTCTAATTCGCCAGCGCGGCTTACATTTTGTAATTCTTCAATTTTTGCTTCTAATTCAGCGATTGGAAGCTCAAAATCAAGATAATTGAGGCTCATGCTCTAAACTACCTAATTAGTTAAATTCTAGTTCTACATCTTGCGCCGCCATCAGCGATAACTTGTGAATTAAGTCATCACTCGGCGTAACACACCATTCGGTTCCTAAAGTAATCTCAGCCAACGCATCCGGACGTTGATAGAATACTTTAATAGGACAAGTACCAAACTTATAAGGTTCCAGCACTTTTTGTAAATTATCGAAGAAGTTCGCCTCGATCTGCACCATATTCAAGGTCATTTTAATCGCTTTTATACGTTTTTCTCGCGCCTGTGCGATGGTGCATATGTCTCTAGCGGTCATTGTAATGCCACCAGAGAAGTTATCAAAGCTGACCTGTCCAGATATTACCAAGATATTGTTTACTTGCAGCAAATCTTGGTACATTTCAAACTGTTCTGGGAATAAGCGTACATCAATACGGGCACTCTTGTCATCTAAAGTTACAAGACCCCATCGATTTCCCTTTTTGTTTATCAAGGTACGAGCTGAGATCACTAAGCCTGCAGCCGTTGACTGGACATCGCGGTTAGTGGGTTGTAAATCGACCAGCCTTCCTGATGTATAATGCTTTAACTCTTTACGATACTGATTAATTGGGTGACCAGTTAAATACAGACCTAAAGTTTCTTTCTCACCGTCTAGCCACTCATTGTCGGTTAAATCTGTGGCTTTAATAAATGCTTGTTCAACTTCATCTGGCTCTGTAGCAAGTAATCCAAATAAATCTGCCTGCCCAAGTGACTCAGCCTTATGATGCTGATCGGCCGCTCGCATGGCATCTTTTAAGCTTGCGAGTAAGGTTGCACGGCCAGGCTGGGTTTTATCTGGGCCAAGTTGGTCGAGCGCTCCGGCATAAATAAGCTTTTCAACAACACGCTTGTTTAAACGCTTTAAGTCAACACGGGCACAAAAATCAAATAAGTCCTTAAACGGACACCTTCGCTACGAGCTTCTAAAATAGCTTCAACAGGCGCCTCACCAACCCCTTTAATGGCACCAATACCGTAAACAATTTCACCTTGTAGATTAACCGTAAACTTGTACTCACCGGCATTAACATCCGGCGGTAACAAGGTCAGTTTCATGTTTTCACATTCATCTACCAAGGTAACAATTTTATCGGTGTTATCCATATCTGCCGACATTACCGCAGCCATAAACTCTGCTGGGTAGTGGGTTTTCATCCATAGCGTTTGGTACGATACTAAGGCATAAGCAGCAGAGTGAGATTTATTAAAACCATAACCTGCGAACTTCTCTACCAAGTCGAAGATTTTCATTGCAAGTTCGCCGTCAACTCCGTTATTAACAGCGCCTTCTTCGAAGGTTGAACGTTGCTTTGCCATCTCCTCTGGCTTTTTCTTACCCATCGCACGACGCAGCATATCAGCGCCACCTAGCGTATAACCAGCCAGTACCTGGGCAATTTGCATTACTTGTTCTTGATAAAGAATGATACCGTAGGTTGGCTCAAGGATTGGCTGCAAGCTATCGTGTTGCCACTGCGCATCTGGGTAAGATAACTCTTCACGGCCATGCTTACGGTCGATAAAGTTATCTACCATGCCTGATTGCAGTGGACCTGGGCGAAATAGTGCTACCAGTGCGATCATATCCTCGAAGCAGTCGGGCTTTAGACGACGAATAAGGTCTTTCATACCACGAGATTCGAGCTGGAATACCGCGGTGGTTTCGGCGCGTAGCAGTAACTCAATACTTGGCTTATCATCAAGTGGAATAGCGTTGATATCAACGGGCTTTTTACCCTCACGAGCTAAGCGCTCGTTAGTCATATCAAGTGCCCACTGCAAGATGGTAAGTGTTCTAAGACCTAAGAAGTCAAACTTTACTAAACCTGCTGTCTCAACGTCATTTTTATCAAATTGCGTTACCGGGAATTTACCCTCATCATCACAATAAAGAGCGGCAAAGTCAGTGATTGTGGTGGGTGATATTACAACACCACCAGCGTGCTTACCCGCGTTACGTGTACAGCCTTCAAGGATGCGACACATATCAATAAGCTCTTTGACCTCTTCATCACCGTCGTAGGCTTCTTGTAAACGAGGCTCAACATCAAACGCTTTAGCCAAGGTCATGCCCGGATCGCCCGGTACTAGTTTAGAAATACGATCAACAAAGCCGTAAGGGTGGCCAAGTACACGATTACGTCACGGATAACCGCTTTTGCAGCCATGGTACCAAAGGTAATGATCTGAGATACCGCATCACGGCCATAAAGCGCCGCTACGTGATCAATTACCTCATCACGCCTATCCATACAGAAATCGACGTCGAAATCGGGCATTGAGATACGTTCTGGGTTCAAGAAACGTTCGAATAGTAAGTCAAATTCGAGTGGATCGAGGTCGGTGATCTTCAGTGCATAAGCAACCAATGAACCCGCACCAGAACCACGCCCTGGACCTACCGGAATATTGTTATCTTTACTCCACTGAATGAACTCCATTACGATCAAGAAGTAACCTGGGAAACCCATTTGGTTGATTACGTCGAGCTCTATTTTCAGACGCTCATCATACTCGCCACGTTTTTCTTTTCGTTCTTGCTCATCTGGGAATAAAAACTGTAAACGCTCTTCAAGACCATCTTCAGAGACCTTAACCAAGAAGTCTTCAATTTTTAGCGAACCGGTTGGGTAATCTGGTAAGAAGTAAGTCCCGAGCTGCACGGTCACATTACAGCGCTTAGCAATTTCAACAGTGTTTTCTAGCGCTTCAGGAATATCGCTAAATAGCTCAGCCATTTGCTCAGCCGTTTTAAGGTATTGCTGCTCAGAAAAACGTTTTGGTCTACGTTTATCTTCTAAGGTGTAACCGTCATGGATTGCTACGCGGATTTCATGGGCTTCAAAGTTTTCTGGCTTTAAAAATACTACTTCGTTAGTTGCCACTACAGGTAACTGCTCTTTTGCAGCAAGCTCAACAGCTAGGTGTAAATAGTCTTCTTCTAAAGCACGTTCCGTACGAATAAGCTCAATGTAATAATGATCGCTAAAATGTTGCTTATAAAAGCTAACGACCGATTCTATAAGCCCAGGGTTACCTTTTAATAGGGCTTTACCTAAGTCGCCATCTTTAGCGCCAGATAATAAAATTAGGCCACTTTTGTGCTCCACCAGCCATTCACGGTCAACCACAGGCCGATGAAATAAATGTCCGCGTTGATACGCTTTAGAGATCAACAAGGTGAGGTTTTTATAGCCTTCGTTATCTTTCGCTAAGATGGTAATTCGGCTAGGTTCATCTTCAAATTCAGGGCTTCTGAGCCAAAAATCTGCGCCGACAATAGGCTTAATCCCCGCGCCATGGGCAGCACCATAAAAACGCACCAAACCACATAAGTTCATCTGATCTGTGATAGCCAACGCAGGCATTTGCAGCTCTTCTGCTTTAGCGACAATTGGCTTAGTTTTAGCGAGGCCATCCACCATTGAGAAATCTGAGTGAACACGTAAGTGAACAAATTGCGGCGCAGGCATTACAGTTGCTCTCCTTTTAACGCCAAAATGCGCTGAACCGGTTTAAAGCTCTTACGATGCTCTGCAATTGCCCCGTATTGTTCGAGTGCCGCAAAGTGCGCTTTAGTTGGATAGCCCTTATGACCTGCAAAGCCATAGTCAGGATAACGCTTATCAAGCTCAATCATTTCTTCGTCACGGGCAACTTTCGCTAAAATAGAAGCCGCTGAAATCTCTTCGACTAGGCTATCGCCTTTTACTACCGCCTGTGCTGGCACAGTTAATTGACTAGGCACACGGTTACCATCAATAAAAACAAACTCTGGCTTTACACTTAAGCCTTCAACCGCGCGACTCATCGCGAGCATGGTGGCATGTAAAATATTTAGCTCATCAATCTCAGTTGGGCTACAACGCCCAATGGCATAGCACAGGGCTTTTTCTTTTATTTCTGACGCTAATAATTGACGTTTTTTGTCTGATAACTTTTTAGAATCGGCTAACCCGGCAATTGGCTGATTTGGGTCCAGTATTACCGCAGCAGTAACAACATCACCGACCAATGGACCACGATCAACTTCATCTACACCAGCAATATAATTAACATTCGGTCGTTCAATTTGCATTTAGTAACTCCGCGACTGCTGCTGCAGCTTGTTCATTGGCATTTAATCTAATGTTTTTATGTATGGCTAAAAAGCGCGCCTTTAGTTCGCTGTTATCGGTATTAAGCATAGGAGTTAGCGCAGCCGATAGGTTTTCAACATTACACTCAGTTTGTAGGTACTCTGGGACGAGTTCTTCATCGGCTAATAAATTAGGCAACGAGAAATACTTAATGTTAAACGTGAATAAGGTTTTGAAAATCCAGTAACTCAATGGCTTAATTTTATAACCCACAACCATCGGCTTTTTATACAGCATACCTTCAAGTGTTGCGGTTCCTGAGGCAAGCAAAATGGCATCAGCGGCTTGCATTGCAAGATTTGACTGACCATCCAATAATTGCAGTTTTAGATCAGGGGCTGTTTTTTCTAAAATCTCACAAAACTGTGCTTTTCGTTTTTCATTGACTAACGGCACCACAATTTTAAGATCAGGATTTTGCGCTTGTAATTTCGCCGCTGTTTCAATGTAAGTTTCGCTTAAAAGCCCTACTTCAGAACCTCGACTACCAGGTAGTAATGCAAGCACTTTATCAGTTTGTGCCAATCCAAGTTGATTACGAGCCTCGGTTTGGTCGTGCTCAAGAGCAATATCATCAGCCAGAGTATGACCCACAAACGTACAAGGTACATCGTGCTTATCATAAAAGGCTTTTTCGAACGGCAATAATGCCAACACTAAGTTAGTGGCGGCACTGATTTTATGAATGCGTTTTTCGCGCCACGCCCACACTGACGGGCTAACATATTGTACTGTTTTAATACCCGCCTCTTTTAGCGGCTTTTCAACACGTAAGTTAAAGTCAGGGGCATCGATACCAATAAATACATCTGGTGGGTTATCGATAAAATGCTGCACCAATTGTTTGCGTATTTTTAGTAGGCGCGGTAATCGGCCAAGTACTTCAACTAAGCCCATTACAGATAATTCGTCCATATCGAATAATGTTTTACAGCCAGCCGCTTGCATACGCGGGCCTGCAATCCCCTCAAATATGGCATCTGGAAAACGGCGTTTAAGTGCTTTTACTAGCCCTTCACCTAAAATATCACCTGATAACTCACCTGCCACCAAGGCAATACGTAACGGCTTTGTTTGTTCTTTCATTCGTTGATAATTCGCAACTTTTGGCACTAATAAAAATGAGTTTACCGTGTTTTAGCAGTCGGATAAATGTCACACGAGTAATTAATACTAGAATTTAAATAAGTGCTTATTCATTAACCTAGGTAACCAGCTAAGAAAGTAAACAATTAATTTTTTAGCCGAGAGAATACCTATAAGTGAGTAATCTTTTTGTTCTATAAAAACTGGCTAAAAGTTTTTGATAAGGTAATTAATCGATTGAAAAGTTAAGCTTTAATCTCTAGTCTGTAGAAATGATGAACAATTATTTAATCTTATTTTCTTATTTTTCTATTGACTAAAATGGATACAAGGTTAATATTCACAAAGTTTCAATAATTACTGAAACTTCATAACCAATAATTTGTCGTGTCTACCGCACTCGCTAACAAGGAGCTAAACAATGATAGATGAAACATTTGTGGATCTATCGCGATTGCAGTTTGCAATCACTGCCCTCTTTCACTTCCTATTTGTTCCCCTTACTTTAGGTATGACGTGGATTTTGGTGATCATGGAATCCGTTTACGTGATGACTGGTCGCGAAATTTATCGTGATATGACTAAATTCTGGGGTAAGTTATTTGGTATTAACTTTGCGATTGGTGTGGCGACAGGTCTAACCATGGAGTTCGAGTTTGGTACCAACTGGTCTTACTACTCTCACTACGTGGGCGATATTTTTGGCGCTCCACTGGCGATTGAAGGCTTAATGGCATTCTTTTTAGAGTCAACCTTTGTCGGTATGTTCTTTTTAGGTTGGGAGCGACTAACAAAACGTCAGCATTTAGCTGCAACTTTCCTTATGGCTCTAGGTACTAACCTATCAGCTTTATGGATTTTGATTGCCAATGGTTGGATGCAAAACCCTGTAGGGGCTGAGTTTAATTATCAAACCATGCGAATGGAAATGACCAGCTTTGCTGAACTGGTATTCAACCCCGTCGCACAAGTTAAGTTTATTCATACCGTTTCGGCAGGGTATGTTGCAGCATCTATGTTTGTACTGGGCATTAGTAGCTGGTACATCCTAAAAGGTCGCGATCTTGCTTTTGCTAAACGCTCGTTTTCGGTTGCTTCTGGGTTTGGTTTAGCGTCTATCCTTTGTGTTATTTTACTTGGTGATGAATCTGGCTACGAAGTTGGCGAGGTACAAAAAGTTAAACTCGCAACCATTGAAGCTGAGTGGCACACCGAAGAAGCCCCTGCTGCATTCACTCTGGTCGGTATTCCTGATTCAGAAGAGCAAGTCACTCACGCTGCTGTTAAAATACCTTATGCACTGGGCATTATTGCTACTCGCTCTATTGATGAACAGGTAACGGGTATTAAAGATCTAGAAAAGCAACACGAAGTACGAATTCGTAATGGCATGGTTGCATACGAATACTTAGAGAAGCTTCGAAGTGGTGAAGACACTCCAGAAAACATTGCAAAATTCGATAGCTTAAAAGACGACCTTGGCTATGGTTTACTACTAAAACGCTATACGCCTAACGTGGTAGATGCCACAGAAGAGCACATTCAAAAAGCAGTGAAAGATTCGTTCCCTAAAGTTGGTCCTATGTTTTGGTCCTTCAGAATTATGGTCGGTTGCGGTGTGATCATGCTTGGCGTATTCGTGCTTGCATTTTATTACAACGCGCACCGCATTATTGAGCAAAAACGCTGGTTATTATGGGCTGCGGTATGGAGTATTCCACTGCCGTGGATTGCCATTGAATTTGGTTGGATTGTTGCTGAATATGGCCGCCAACCATGGGCTATTTCAGAGATTCTACCAACCTTCTTGGCAACCTCATCTCTGACGGTAAACGATTTACTTATCAGCATTACTGGCTTCATTATCTTTTACACAGGACTTGCTGCTGTCGAAGGCTGGTTAATGCTGCGCTTTATTAAACAAGGTCCAAGCTCGCTTCATACTGGTAAATATCACCATGAACTTGCTAAAGCAGATTCACTTGCAAGCCAAGGAGCTCAGTCATGATTTTTGATTACGAAACATTAAAACTAATCTGGTGGCTGTTAATTGGTGTATTACTGATTGGCTTTGCAGTGACCGATGGCATGGACATGGGTGTGGCAATTTTGCTTCGCCTAGTTGGTAAAACCGATGTGGAGCGCCGTACTGTAATTAACACCATAGGTGCTCACTGGGATGGTAACCAAGTTTGGTTCATCACCGCTGGGGGTGCACTATTTGCTGCTTGGCGTTTATGGTATACGCGGCCGCGTTCTCTGGCTTTTACTTTGCTATGATGCTGGTGTTATTTGCGTTATTTTTCAGACCGCTTGGTTTTGATTACCGCTCAAAAATAGACTCACCACGTTGGCGAAACAACTGGGATTGGGGCTTATTTGCAGGCAGTTTTATTCCTGCTTTAGTATTTGGTGTGGCATTTGGTAACTTATTACTGGGCGTGCCTTATCATATCGACGACCTACTGCGTGTCAGTTATCAAGGTTCATTCTTTGCGTTATTAAACCCATTTGCCATTGTTGTTGGCTTAGTAAGCGTACTGATGTTGGTTGGTCATGCAGGCATGTGGCTACAACTTCGTACGGATGCAGAGGTTGCAAAACGCTCAGCACAATACGGTCAATATGCGCTGATGGCGTTTATTGTGTTGTTTGCCTTGGCCGGTGTGTGGGTATCGCAAATTGACGGTTATAAAATCGTTAGCATGGGTGATACTCAAGGTTTTGCAAACCCGCTTGGTAAAACAGTCACGCAGGCACCGGGTGCATGGCTTGATAACTATACAAAAATGCCATTAACAATGCTGTTCCCTGCCCTTGCATTCGTGATGGCGGCACTGGCGATTGTGTTATCTAAATTACAAAAACCTGCAATGGCCCTGATTGCATCAAGCTTAATGCTTGCAGGCGTAATTTTAACTGCGGGTATGTCAATGTTCCCGTTCGTCATGCCTTCGAGTAACAACCCAAATATTAGTTTAACTATGTGGGATGCGGTTTCGAGCCATATGACTCTCAACGTGATGTTTATTGCAGCGGTTATTTTTGTACCACTTATTCTTATTTACACAACGTGGTGCTATGTGAAAATGTGGCGCAAAGTAACCATCAGTGAAATCGAAAACAACACGCACGGTAGCTACTAAGGAGATTTAATTATGTGGTATTTTGCCTGGATTTTAGGTGTTCTATTAGCCTGTACCCTTGGGGTGATCAACGTAATGTGGTACGAATTTCACCAACATAAAGATTCGATTGCTGATGATGAGCTAGAGCTTTACGCGAGACTCAAAAACACCGATGACAACTAAACCCCGACCAAATCGCGCGCAGCAACAAACGCTGCGCGCTTTTTTAAAGCAATATAGTCAGTCCGCTTCAGGGCTTCTTAAATTAAGCATTAGTTTGGGCACACTCAACGCCCTATTAATGATTGCCTCTTGTTATCTTCTTGCAAACGCGGCTCATCAAGTCATGTTTGAACAAGCAAACTTGCAAGCCGTAAGCCCATTATTATGGCCGCTGGCTGGGCTAATTTTAGTTCGTGCTTTGTTGGTTGCCCTAAGTGAACGCGTAAGTAACCGCGCCGCGTTAAAAATAAAAAACGTGATGCGAAATACATTGCTAGAAAAGCTCAGCAAACTTGGGCCAGCCTACAGTGAACAAAAAGGTCATGGCGCAACACTTAACACCTTACATAATGGGGTTGAAGCACTGCATCAATATTACGCTAATTACATTCCAAGTGTGGCTTACAGTGCGCTTATTCCACTAGCGATATTAGTGGTGATTTTTCCAACCGATTACAAAGCAGGCCTCATATTCCTTTTAACAGCCCCGCTTATCCCCTTTTTTATGATTTTAGTGGGCCATAAAGCGGAGCAGTTAAATCAAGATCGCTGGCAACAACTTGCGGTACTTGGTAATTACTTTTTTGACCGATTACAAGGCCTGACTCAACTCAAGCTCTTTAATGCAACCAAACGTGAGCTAAATAGCATCAGTCAGATTTCTGATGATTACCGTGGAGCAACCATGGGTGTATTGAAAGTCGCCTTTTTATCGTCTTTCGCCCTTGAGTTTTTAGCCACCATTAGTGTGGCACTTGTTGCCGTGATCATTGGCTTTAGATTATTTTTTGGTACCCTCGATTTTGCCACTGGATTTGTGGTGTTACTACTGGACCCTGAGTTTTACTTACCACTTCGACAAATGGGCACTCATTATCACGCAAAACTTGAAGGGATCAGTGCCGCTGCTGATATGGTCGACATAATCAATCAAAGCGACGCCGATGAACATTTGGGTACATCTAAACTTGAGTTACCGCTAAAAGATATACAGCTGAATGCGCTTACCTTTCACTACCCAGAAACAAACGAAGGGGTGACTGATATCAACTTAACCCTGCCAAGCACAGGCTTAATTGCCTTTGTGGGTGAAAGTGGCTCGGGTAAAAGTACCTTGTTTGATTGCCTATTGGGTTTTCATCATCAAGCCAACAATGCCATTAGCATTAATGGACAACCTCTAAGTGATACTGCATTAGCTGATTGGCAAGCACAGCTGGCGTGGATCCCACAACACGCCACGTTATTTTATCGGAGCGTTGCAGAGAACCTGCGCTTAGCTAAACCCGATGCAAGCCAAGCAGAGCTCGATGAAGCAGCAAATAAAGCTGGCGCACTTGAGTTTATTACTGCACTACCTGATGGCTTTGATACCTTGCTCGGTGAACAAGGAGAAGGCCTCTCTGGTGGGCAAAAACAGCGCATAGCCCTTGCTCGTGCATTTTTGAAGAATGCCCCTGTGCTAATGCTAGATGAACCTACCGCTCACTTAGACAGCCAAACCGAGCATTTAATCAATCAAGCGATCCGTGAGTATGCAAAAGAATCACTTAGTGCTAGTTATTGCTCACCGACTGAATACGGTTAAACACGCCGATAAGATTTACGTTATGCAACAAGGTCACATTGTTGAATCTGGTCAGTACCAGCAACTGACTGAGCAAGCTGGCCTATTTGCTAAACTGGTAAGCCAAGGTGACGCCCATGCATAACTTTATACGTCTATTAAAACTGTGCAAACCTCATACTGGCATGCTGCTTTTAGGAGCTTTTTTAGCAAGCTTAACGGTACTTGCTAATGTAGGCTTGCTCGCTATATCGGGGTGGTTTTTAGCAGCCATGGCAGCGGCGGGCATTGCTGGTGTGCAGATGAATTACTTTACCCCAGCTGGAGTGATCCGCTTTTTAGCTATCGTGCGCACAGCGTCTCGTTACGGTGAGCGGATGATAACTCATAATGCTACCTTTTTATTACTGAGCGAAATTCGCGTAAACATGTTCAAGACTTTGAGCCAACTGAACAACGTTGACTTAGCAATGAGTCGTAGTAGCGATTTATTTAACCGGCTACAGAATGATGTCGATGCGCTGGATAAGTTTTACCTAAATGTACTGCTGCCTATTATTGTCGCCCTTTTCAGCATTCCTATAGTAATGGCCTTCATGGCCATGTATAACGCTGACGTTGCATTAGTGTGCTTTACTTCACTGATGATTATTGGCGTACTGCTTCCCACATTGTTAAGCCATAAGCTTCACCAACAAGCGGATAACGAAACCCAGCTCTCAGCCGAGTTAAGATCTGAACTTGCCGATACGTTATCAGGTGCTAGAGAGCTTGCTGTCTATCAAGCACATGCGGCGCAATTAGCGCATTGTGATTCACTCAGTAAACAATACAACAACCAGCTCTACAATCGTCACAAGGCCATAGCAAATAGTAATGGCTTAAACACTTTGGTGATACAAGTCACCATGCTAGCCAGTGTATTTATGATAATTCCACTGGTTGCAATAGGGAGTATGAAAAACGTTGAACTGGCGATGCTCGCGTTATTTGTATTAGCAAGCTTTGAAACCGTGCTCACTCTGCCTACGGCATTTATTGAATTGCCGCTTACTTTAAGTGCCGCAAAGCGACTGTTTGATCTTGAAGATAAACACAACAGCTTAGCCGAAAAGCCAAACAACTTAGATGATCAGCTAGCAAACCAATTAGCTGACAAATCAGGGCTTGGTCTTGAGCTAAGCGAGGTCAATTACCAATACTTGGGGGCAAAAAGTAAAGCCCTTAGCAATATCAATTTTGCGATTACACCCGGCAGTAAAGTTGCCCTAGTCGGTGCCAGTGGCAGTGGCAAAACCACTCTAGTTAACTTACTCACGGACCTTTGGCCGCTGCAATCAGGCTCATTAAAGCTCACCACCAAGCAAGGTAACTTTGAACTTGAAAGCTTGAGCACTGCAACACGCTTTAAGCAGCTAACGATAGTTGCCCAGCAGCATCATATTTTTGATGGCACGCTACGTGAAAATCTTCGTTATGCAGCTTTTGATGCGACAGATGAGATGCTTATTGAAGCCTGTGAAAACGCTGAACTTGGCTCTTGGCTTAAGAACTTAAAAGCCGGCCTTAATACCCGCTTAGGAACCGCTGGCAGAAAGCTTTCTCATGGTCAGTCACGTCGTATTGCCATTGCTCAAGCCCTATTAAGGCAAGGTAATTTAATCATTCTTGATGAGCCAACAGAGAGTCTAGATAACCACACTAAGCAAAACTTGCTGACTACGCTTGAGAAAATATGGGCAGATAAAACCATGCTGACCATTACTCACGACCCAGCAATGCTAAGTCGTGTTGATAAGGTTATTTGGTTAGAACAAGGACAAGTAAGAGCCTTTGCAAGTCATGCTGAATTGATGGCTAATGAAGCCGACTACGTAGAGCTTATTACCCGTTTTTAATCGAGCTGCTCAACAGTAACGTCAATCACACCTTGCTTGACTGAGGCAATTTGTGAAAACGCCTTTTTTGATAAATCGATAATACGACCGCGGATAAATGGGCCGCGGTCATTAATGGTAACAATCACACTTTTATTGTTACTAATATTGGTGACCCTCACTCTGCTGCCAAAGCCAAGCGTTTGATGAGCCGCGCTCCATGCCTGTTGATTAAACACCTCACCACTTGCTGTCATTCGGCCATGATATTTATCAGCGTAATAACTGGCTTTGCCTTTTTCTATTGCTCCTTTTGATACTGAAGGCGCACTACTACAACCACTTATTATTAAGCTTAACAATGCAAAGATGATGAGTTTATTCATATTACTAGATCCTTTTTTGTCGTGAAGATAACAAGCACTGACTTAGCAAAACCTGAACTATAAAAACAAAAAAGCCACCTTACGGTGGCTTTTAGTAATTAGCTTTTGATTAGCGAATAATTCCGCGCTCAGAGCTTTTCACGAAGTCTATCATCAACTGAACAGCTGGATACTTCGCAGCATCTTCACTTAGCTCAGCGATTGCTTCTTCAACACCTAAACTCTTACGGTAAAGCGTTTTATATGCACGGCGTGTTGCCATGATTTCATCGCTTTCAAAACCACGGCGTTTCATGCCTTCAGTATTGATTGCTACAGGGCCTGCCGGCGTGCCAATGGTCGTTACAAATGGTGGCACATCTTTATTAACACCTGAGTACATACCAACAAAGGCATGTGAACCAATTTTACAGAACTGGTGAACACCTGAATTACCAGCAAGGATCACCCAGTCACCTACGTGTACGTGGCCAGCAACAGAGGCATTATTAGCAAAAATAACGTTATCACCCACTACTGCATCATGCGCAACGTGTGTGTAAGCCATAAATAAGTTGTTGCTACCAATTTTTGTTACACCTTGGTCTTGAATCGTACCACGGTGAATGGTCGCACACTCACGGATCACATTGTTGTCACCAATGATCAAGGTTGTAGGCTCATTCGCGTACTTTTTGTCTTGGCACGCTTCACCGACCGAAGCAAATTGGAAAATATGGTTACCAGAACCAATCGTCGATGGGCCTTTTACAACCACATGAGATTCGATGATACAGTTATCACCAATAGTAACATCGTTACCGATGTAGCTATAAGGGCCAACTGATACGTTATTTCCAAGTTTTGCACCTGGTTCGATTATCGCCGTAGGATGGATCACTATTAAAACTCTCTTCTCGCACACATGATTTCGGCAGTACACACTACTTTGCCGTCAACTTTTGCTTCTGCTGCAAACTTCCATATATTGCGGCGCTCTTTTAAAAACTCTACATGTAAATGCATAGTATCGCCAGGTAATACTGGCTGTTTAAATCGCGCATTATCAATCGCAGCGAATAAATATAGTTCGTTATCGCTACGATTTTCAACTGTCTTAAAGCCAAGTAAGCCAGTTGCTTGGGCCATTGCTTCTAAAATCAACACACCTGGAAAGATAGGTTGATTAGGAAAATGACCCGTAAAAATAGGTTCGTTCACTGTTACATTTTTAATCGCATGTAACGACTCGCCTGGCGTGTAATCTAGAACACGGTCAACAAGTAGCATCGGGTAACGATGCGGAAGTAAACTTAAAATATCTTGGATATCAAGACTATTTAATTCATTTGCCAAAATAGCATCCTTATTTGTCTTCAATATTGAGTGACTTAGTCAGTGACTCAAGAGCTTTAATGCGGTCTTTCATATCGCCAAGATTGCGGATGTGGGCAATACTTCGGCGCCATTCTTTGTTAGTTTGATGAGGTAATCCTGATGAATAGATTCCAGGCTCTGTGATTGCTTTCGTCACCATACTCATGCCGGTGATTATAGCACCATCGCATACGCTAAGGTGACCATTAATTGCAACCATACCACCAATCTGACAATTCCTACCGATCTCGACGCTTCCGGCAAAAACCGTGCAACCGGCAACCGCTGTGCCTGAGCCGATCTCGACATTATGCGCTATTTGACATTGATTATCGATAATTACATTACTATGGATGATCGTATCGTCTAATGCACCACGGTCAATCGTAGTAGACGCGCCTACCTCAACCTTATCACCGATGATTACTCGGCCAAGTTGCGGTATTTTCACCCATTCCCCACGCTCATTAGCGTAACCAAAACCATCGCTGCCCACGACTGTATTCGCTTGGAATAAACAGTCGCTGCCAATCTCAACTTCATGGTAAATGCTTACATTTGCCCAAAGCTTAGTGCTTTGACCAATTTTTGCATGCTCACCAATGAAACAGTTTGGACCAATCTGCACATTGTCAGCAATAACAGCACCAGCTTCAATCACCACATTGGCGGCGATCGCGACATTATTACCAATCGAAGCTGAATCATGAATGACTGCACTAGGGTGAATACCCGTCACTGCTGAGCGCGGTGTGGTGTCCATTAGCTGAGCAAGCTTGGCGTAACAAACATAAGGGTTAGCAACAATGAGCTTATTACCCGAAAAGTACTCAGCGTCTGCTGATGATAAAATCACCGCACTTGCTTGAGTATCATCTAATTGCGAGCGATATTTCTTGTTCGCTAAAAATGCAATATGCCCATGTTGGGCATTTGCAAGTGTAGATATTTTTTTAATCTCTGTAGCGCCGTCACCTTGAAGGTCAGCGCCCAGAAGATCCGCTATCTGCGAAAGCGTGTAGTTTTGCATATATGATTTCTATTGCTTACTTACTTTTTCAACAACTTTGCTTGATAAGTCATCGACAGTTTTAGGGTTAACATAAATCGTTGTTTCTTTAACTTTAACTTCATCGAATTTGCCAGCTTTCGCTACTTCTTCGATTGCATCTAAGATTAGCTTTTGAACTTTAGCTAGTTCTTGGTTTTGACGCATTTTGATTTCTTGCTCTAAAGGACGACCTTTTTCAGCAAGTTGCTGCTGCATACCTTGAATCTTAGTACGTAATTCTTCTTTTTGCTTGTCGCTCATAGTTGTCGCTTCACGCTTGAACTTTTCAGCTTCAAAACGAATATCACCTTGAAGTTTTTCTAGCTCTTGACGACGCTCAGAGAATTCAGCTTCTAAAGTTTGCTCTACTTTCGCCATTTGTGGGATTTGTTTGTAGATTTCTTGCATATCAACAATACCTACTTTGTGGGCAAATGCGTTAGTAGATAGGCCCATAGATAAAGTAGCAAGTAGTGCAAAAGCTGTTGATTTAATTGATTTATTCACGAAAAAACTCCTTTAGAATGTATTACTAATGTTAAAGCTGATGGTCTTCGTATCGTCATCTTCTTCTTTTTGCAATGGATACGCAAAACTGATCAGCATTGGACCCATCGGAGAAATCCATTGTAGAGAAAGACCGGTTGAAACCCTAAAGCGCATCGGATCTGAGTAATCATCCAATTTAGCACGCTCATCTGTTGACAGGTTTTGATAACGGTCAATATTAAACTCTGTATCCCATACGTTTGCTGCATCTACGAAGAAGCTGGTACGTACAGAGCTAGTGTTTTCTTCATCTAAGAAAGGTGTTGGAACAATAAGCTCCATCCCTGCGACCGCTTTGGCGTTACCACCAATTCGGCCTGCTGTGTAAAGCTGGTCAAACTCTGATGCACCACCAATGCTACCTGTCGGTGCACCATCATGTGATGGCGTGCCAGGGATAGTTTGCGGAACACGTGATACAGCACGTGGTAAAATCGTATTACGGTCAAAGCCACGTAGTTCCATTTCAGTTATTCTGAAGAACTCTTGGAACGGTAGTGTTTGGTCATAACCATTGGTTGTACCATAACCATTACCATATGCAAGCGCCGCACGCGTTGAGAATACCCAGCTATGGTCATTACTGATTGGCCAATAAAAACGTGAATCGTAATTTAGCTTAAAGTACTGTAAATCAGAGTTTGGCGTTGTTGCAGTTAAGTTAAGAGATTGGCGCGAACCTGCTGTTGGGAATAAACCACGGTTTACAGTAACGCGTGACCAACCTGCACTTAGCTCGTACTTAGTAAAGTCAAAACCTGCATCTGGGTTATTTGGATCTAAGAAGGTTTCACGAATAACACGTGTTTGCTCGTACTCAGCAATATCTGACAGTTCTTCTTGTACCCAACGAACACCAAAGTTAATACGGTTTACTGCATCGATTGGGAAACCAATGTTAGTACCAATACCATAGCTCTTCGATTTATAGTCGATTAGGCTAAACTTACTCGCATCGTAGTTACTGTAGAAAATGCTACTACCTTGCGATACACCATCAGGCGTAAAGTAAGGGTCAGTATAAGACACACTAATACGCTCAGAACCACGTGAGGTATTGATGTTGAAACCAATTTGGTTACCGGTCCCTAAGAAGTTTGATTCACTGACACCAATGTTAAATTGCAGACCTAAGTAAGAACCATAGGCAAGGCCTGCGTTAAAGCTACCTGCAGATTGTTCTTTCACAGTAAAATCTACATCAACTTGGTCATCTACACCTGGTACTGGCACCACATTAAAATCAACGCTTTCCATGTAGGGTAAACGCTGAATTTGCAGTTTAGAGCGCTCAAGGCTTTGATTGGACAACCACGCACCTTCAAGCTGTGTCATTTCACGGCGCACTACTTCATCAGAGGTATTTTGGTTACCACCCACAATGATACGACGAACATAAACACGCTTACCCGGATTAACCGATAGCGTTAATTGAACTTCTTTATTTTCATCATCAATTTCTGGGATGGTACGCACTTCAGCATTAGCATAACCAAAACGCGCTAAGTAGCTTTTGATAAACTCTTCTGAAGAGGTCACAACGGAGCCATTATAAAGCTCACCTGTTTTCAGCGGGATAACACTTCTGATGAGTTCTTCACGGCCTAACAAGTCACCAATAAAGTCAAAGCCTTTCACTTTGTATTTAACGCCTTCGGTGATATTTGCTGTTACATAAACAGAGTCACGCTCAGGGCTTACAGATACTTGTGTTGAATCGATATTAAAGCGCAAGTAGCCACGGTCTAGGTAGTAACTGCGAATTTTCTCTAAATCGCCTTCAATGGTTTGCTTTTGATAACGGTCGCTCGACATGAACTTCCACCACGGCAAATCTTGCTGTGACTCAGCTAATTTAAGTAGCTCTTCATCAGAGAAAAGTTCGTTACCAACGAGGTTGATTTGACGAATTGATGCAGCATCACCTTCATCAAATTCAAATAATAGTTTTACACGGTTTCGAGGTAACTTTGTGATACTAACTTCCACCTTTGCATTGTACTTACCAATACTGTGGAAGAATTCAACTAGACCTTTTTCAATGTTATCAAGAACTGTTTTATCAAGCGGCTCACCAGTACGGATATCCTGCTGGTCTAGCGACTCATTTAGCTGCTCATCTTTGATATCTTTATTGCCATCAAATTCGATCATACTGATCGTTGGGCGCTCAGTCACTCGGAAGATAACACTGTTGCCATCACGTAATGCTTTAATATTGTCAAAGTGACCAGAACGATAGAGAGCCTTTATGGTTCTTGAAATTGTGTACTCATCAATATTATCGCCCACATTGATCGGAATATGCGTTAACGCAGCACCCAGTGCAACACGCTGTAAACCTTCAACTTTTAAATCTTCTACAATAAAGGAGTTTTGGCCTAGGGCTGCAAAGCTAGCGCCTAATAAACTTGAAACTGCCAAATGTTTTTTTATAGCCATTTTGTTATCTTTATCCTTTACAACTGTATTACCGCTCAACACCTTATTAAATAAACTTTTGGTGTTTTACAATCGTGTTCAAATTGGAATTTTTCGCTTACTTGTTATAAACGCGATACATCATTGAACAAAGCGAAACATGTTAAAAATAGAAGCAGCAAGGCCCCCACTTTAAAACCAAATTCTTGCGTCTTCTCAGAGACCGGCTTTTTGCGAAAAAGTTCAATTATGTAATACATTAAGTGCCCACCATCTAGCACTGGCAGCGGCAATAAGTTAAATACACCAAGGTTTACACTAATTAATGCTAAAAAGCTTAAAAAGGCAACCAAGCCATAGCTTACGCTAGTTCCCGCGCCAACTGCAATGCCCACCGGGCCACTTAAATTTTTAACCGACACCTGACCAGTAATTAAATTACCAATCATGTCAAAACTAAGGGTAATTAAACGCCATGTTTCTTGTATGCCCAGCACAATACTATCGACGGGGCCATAATGTCTAGTTTCAATATAGTTTTCTGGCCATGGCTCGACCACCGGAGACACACCTAAAAAGCCCTGAGCAACGCCTGTATCATTGGTTCTGCTTTGTGGCGTTACTGTCAGTTCTTTTATACTATCTTGCCTTTGTACACTAAATTGTAAGGATTTGTTAGGTGATTGCTGAATTAATGAAACTAACTTGCTCCAACTGCTGATATTTTCACCATTTACAGCAAGTATTTTGTCGTTAACCTGTAAACCTGCAGCTTCTGCCGCCGAGCCTTTACTGATCATGGCCACTTCTAAAAGTGCTTTAGGGCGAAACGGTACAATACCTATCGAGGTTAATGGTGGTACGTCTTGTTGATCTAATTTCCAACCATCTAAATTAAGAGTACGCACATGTTTTTGATAATTTTGATCACGAAGCGTTACCACAACACTTTGCTCACCTAAGCGACTCATAAGCGAGAATGTGGCATCTTGCCAAGTGTTAATGTCGTCTTCACCAATTTTAATAATTTGCTGGTTTGGCTCAATCTTAGCAGCAGCGGCACGGCTGCCTTGAGTCACCTCACCCACCACAGGTTTTAATGACTGCACACCCACCATATACATCACAGCAAGTGCAAAAATAGCGAATAAAAAGTTTGCCATCGGAATGCAGCCACAATCGCAATACGTGCTTTTACTGATTTAGCATTAAATGATAAATGACGCTGCTCTGGCGGCACTTCGTCAACACGCTCATCAAGCATTTTGACATAACCACCTAGTGGGATTGCAGCAATCACATATTCGGTTTGCTGTTTGTCGTACCACTTGATCAACGGCTTACCAAAGCCAATTGAAAAACGTAGCACTTTCACGCCCGCTTTTCGCGCAACCCAGAAATGACCATATTCATGCACAGTCACTAAAATACCTAAGGCGAGAATAAATGAGCCAAGATTCCAGAAAAAATCAAACATGCTAGTTGATGCCTCTTTTTACAAACTCAGTCGCTTTTACACGTGCAGCTTGGTCGCAAGCTAAAATCTCATCGAGAGTTTGCACGTTGATGTTTTGTGTTGCGTTGAGCGTTTCAGCGTTAATTCGATAAATATCTGTAAAGCCGATTTGACCATTTAAAAAGGCAGCAACGGCAATTTCATTCGCCGCATTTACTGTGGTGGTTGCACCTTGCCCCATTTCACACGCATCAATGGCAAGTTTTAAATTAGGGTAACGGGCATAATCTGGTTTAGTGAAAGTAAAATCTGCCATTTGTGAAAAATCGAGCGGTTTTACACCCGCATCGACACGCTCAGGAAAAGCTAAAGCATGAGCAATTGGTGTGCGCATATCTGGATTGCCCATTTGCGCAAGCACTGAGCCATCTTGATATTGCACCATAGAGTGAATAATACTTTGTGGGTGGATCACCACTTCAATATCACTGGCACAGCAGTTAAACAGCCACTTGGCTTCTATAAACTCTAGGCCTTTATTCATCATAGTGGCTGAATCAACAGAAATCTTTTGTCCCATTGACCAGTTTGGATGTGCCACTGCCTCAGCAACAGTCACTGATGATAATGTCGCTAAATCACGCTTTAAGAAAGGACCGCCAGAACCTGTAAGCAAGATTTTGCTTACACCATTATCAGCAAGTAGGTCTGATGCATTCTGTAATGATGCTGGCATACATTGGAAAATCGCATTATGTTCGCTGTCGATAGGCAGTAAAGTGGCGCCATGTTGTTTTACTTTATCAATAAACAACTGACCTGACATAACGAGCGACTCTTTGTTAGCGAGCAAGACCTTTTTGCCAGCTTCAACTGCACTTAAAGTCGGTAACAGACCTGCTGCACCTACTATCGCCGACATCACTGCATCAACATCTGTATGTGCAGCAAGCTCACACATCGCATCAACACCTGCTAGCACCTGTGTGTTACACGAGCTATTTGCAAGTAAATTTGATAGCGCACTAGCGGCTTGTTGATCAGCCATAACAGCAAACTTAGGCTGATGTGCGATACACAACTCAGCCATTTGCTCGGCATTTTTACCCGCCGCTAAAGCAAAAACCGCGAAACGCTCTGGGTTTCTAGAAACAACATCTAAGGTGCTTAAACCGATTGAACCAGTTGCGCCCAGTACGACAAGTTGCTCTACTTTGCTCATAAACTCAGTGTCCATGCGTAGCAAAGTACAAAGATTGGCGCAGCTGCGGTTAAGCTATCGATACGGTCTAAAATACCACCGTGACCTGGTAAACACGAACCGCTGTCTTTCAAGCCAACCTCACGTTTGAACATACTTTCGAGTAAATCGCCTACCGCTGAGAATAACGCGATAAATGCAGTCATTACGGCATAGATTGGCCAAACACTCATATCAACATTAGTGAAGTGGCAAAATGCTAAAACAAAAACAACCGAAGCTACTACACCACCTAATAAACCTTCAATCGTTTTATTAGGACTTACCTTTGGCATTAGTTTACGTTTACCTAAGTTTTTACCAGTAAAGTAAGCACCAATATCAGCGCTCCATACAATACCAAGTACAACTAAAATTAACATTGAACCAAAGTGAGTAGATTCACCATACCCTGCGCTACGTAGTGTATTTAGTGCAAGCCAAAGTGGCACTAGCGTTAAAAAGCCTGCAATGGCACGCATTACAATGCCTTCATTCCAAGCCTTTGCCATAGCTGGGTAGCGCCAAACTAAATAAGTTGCCACAATCCACCATGCAAATGACAAGGTAAATAGATAGTTTGCATCACCCACTAATTGACCATTTTGCCAAAGTGATTCAATGGATCAATGCCAGTTGAGTAATGCCAAAAATGCAGCCGTTGCTGCTACAAATCCAAAGCGTTTAACTTTATCGCATAGGCCCATAAATGCAGACCATTCCCACGCACCGAGCAAAACAATACCAGCGGCGATATAACTAAATAGTGTTAATGGGGTATAAAAAACCAAAATAAGTGCAAGTGGTGCCAACACGAGCGAGGTTAAAATTCGTTGTTTTAGCAATGTGTGTACCTTCAACTAGTAATTAGGTCTCGGCGAGTAATTGTTTTATTTGTTCGCCTGTACAACCAAATCGTCGCTCTCTGGCAACGTAACATGCGATAGCATCAGCAAATGCAGCTTCATTGAAGTCTGGCCAAAGCGTATCGGTAAAGTAAAGCTCAGCATAAGCCGCTTGCCATAAAAGGAAGTTACTGATGCGTAAATCTCCACCGGTGCGGATCATTAAATCAAGCTCACCTTGGTCGGCCATACTCATTTGTTCAGCCATTAGCTCTTCAGTAATATCTTCTGCGGCCATTTCACCGGCTGCGACTTTTTTCGCAAGCGTTGTTGCGGCGTTAGTAATATCCCAACGTCCACCATAATTAGCTGCCACGTTTAACTGTAGACCCGTATTATTACGAGTTAATTCATGGGCTGCATCAACTTTATTGCGCAAACCTTCTGAAAAGCGTGATAAATCACCAATTATGTTTAGCTTTACATTATTTTTATGAAGTTTTTTAACTTCTTTGCCCAGTACAAATAAAAATAGCTCCATGAGCGTATTTACTTCGTCTTCTGGACGTCGCCAATTTTCGCTACTAAATGCGAATAGTGTTAACGACTGTATACCTAAGCGAGTACAAAATTGCACTGATTGACGAACCGCATCAACGCCCTTTTTGTGCCCATAAACACGTGGGCGATTTTTCGCTTGTGCCCAACGTCCGTTGCCATCCATGATTATAGCGACATGCTTAGGCAAACTTTGCTGGGAAATTTTATCAGCGTTAAGAACCATAAATATCGAGTATTCCATAAAAAAACGCCGTCTAGTATACCCTAGACGGCGTTTCAAAACTAATAAATTTAGTTACGCCTGTTTACTTACAGAATCAGTGTCTGAAAGATAAACAGCAGCGATTAGATTTCCATTAACTCAGCTTCTTTTGCAGCTAGTTGTGCGTCCATCTCTTTGATGAACTTATCAGTAAGCTTTTGGATCTCGTCTTCTGCTTGACGTGCTTCATCTTCAGAAATATCTTTTTCTTTCAATAAGCTCTTAATGTCGCCATTTGCATCACGACGGATGTTACGTACAGCAACACGACCGCTTTCAACTTCGCCACGTACGATTTTGATAAGGTCTTTACGACGCTCTTCTGTAAGTGGAGGAAGTGGAACACGAATAACAGTACCTGCAGACATTGGGTTTAAACCTAAATCTGAAGCCATGATCGCTTTTTCTACTGCTTGCGCTAGTGACTTATCAAACACGCTAATTGCAAGTGTACGAGAGTCTTCAATTGTTACGTTAGCAACTTGGTTTAATGGCGTGTCAGCACCGTAGTAAGACACTTGAATACCGTCAAGTAATGCTGGGTGCGCACTACGTTTGTGCGAATTTTAGATAATTGACTGCCTAGTGCCGCAACACTTTTTTGCATACGTTCTGACGCATCTTTTTTGATATCGTTAATCACGGTTCAATCCTAATCTATTTGCTAGTTTCGTCTGAGGCTTGTGAAGAGATAAGCGTTCCTTCATCTTCGCCCATAATAACACGCTTAAGCGCGCCTGATTTATTCATGTTAAATACGCTTAATGGCATGTTGTGGTCACGCGCCAGCGTAAATGCAGCTAAATCCATAACCTTAAGCTCTTTTTCAATGATTTCATTGTAGCTTAAGTGGCGATATAGTGTAGCGTCTGGGTTTTTCACTGGATCATCAGAGTAAACACCATCCACTTTAGTCGCTTTGATTACAGTATCTGCTTCAATTTCAATACCACGTAAACACGCTGCTGAGTCAGTCGTGAAGAATGGGTTACCTGTACCCGCTGAGAAAATTACAACGCGGCCAGATTTTAATAGGCTGATAGCTTCTGCCCAGTTGTAAGCATCACACACACCGTTCAGTGGGATAGCAGACATTAAACGACAATTTACAAATGCACGGTGCAGTGCATCGCGCATTGCCAAACCATTCATTACAGTGGCAAGCATACCCATGTGGTCGCCAACTACGCGGTTCATACCCGCTTCTGCTAATGAACCACCACGCAAGAAGTTACCGCCACCGATAACTAAACCTACTTCTACGTCGAGCTCTACAAGTTCTTTAATTTCTTGAGCCATACGGTCAAGTACTTTTGGGTCGATGCCGAAGCCTTCGTCTCCCATTAATGCTTCACCGCTAAGTTTAAGAAGAACACGTCTAAAAATAGGTTTACGATTGATAGTCATAATATTTGGGCCAGCCTTAGTAATGAGATAAAAAATAACCGCGCTATGGTTACACATAAAACGCGGTTATTTTAAAGAATTTTCATCAGTGACGCAAAAGCTAATAGCAGATTAATTTCATCTTATTGCCCTACGTCACTAAGTTAGAAAATTACTCGCCTTTTGCAGCAGCGATTTGTGCAGCTACTTCAGCAGCGAAGTCTTCTTCTTTACGCTCGATACCTTCACCAACTTCTAAACGGATGAAGTTAGTAACAGTTGCGCCTTTCTCTTTAAGAATTTCGCCAACTGATTTTTTAGGTTCCATGATGAAAGCTTGACCAGTAAGAGAGATCTCACCAGTGAATTTCTTCATACGACCGATAACCATTTTCTCAGCGATTTCAGCAGGCTTGCCTTCGTTCATCGCGATATCGATTTGAACTGCTTTTTCTTTTTCAACAACGTCAGCTGGTACGTCTTCTGGGTTTACGAACTCAGGCTTAGACGCAGCTACGTGCATAGCAACTTGCTTAAGTGTTTCTTCGTCAGCTTCACCAACTACAACAACACCGATACGGTCGCCGTGGCGGTAAGAAGAAAGCTTGTCACCGTCGATGTACTCAACGCGACGAACGTTGATGTTTTCACCGATTTTAGCAACTAGCGCAACACGAGTTTCTTCGAATTGTGCTTTAAGTGCTTCGATGTCTGCTTTAGATTCTGCAGCAGCGTCAAGAACTTGGTTAGCGAAACCAAGGAAGTTAGCGTCTTTAGCAACGAAGTCAGTTTGACAGTTAACTTCAAGAAGTGCAGCGAAACCGTTACCTTCTTTGATTAAGATTGTACCTTCAGCAGCGATGTTACCTGCTTTTTTAGCAGCCTTTGCAGCACCGCTCTTACGCATGTTTTCGATCGCTAACTCGATGTCACCGTTAGTTTCAGTTAACGCTTTTTTACAATCCATCATGCCAGCGCCAGTACGCTCGCGTAATTCTTTAACTAGGGCAGCAGTTACAGCCATTAGAATATCCTCAATTGAATTCTGTTATAGGGAAGCGGTATAAACGCTTAACAAGAATAACAAGTCTTCATCTTAATTAGATGAAGACTTGATGACAGCTAATTACTCAGCTTCTACGAAGTCGTCTTTCTCAGCTTGAGCAACGATGTTGTTCTCACGACCTTCAGTGATCGCAGCTGATACAGCGCCTGTGTAAAGTTGGATAGCACGGATCGCATCGTCGTTACCAGGTACGATGTAATCAACACCGTCTGGGTTAGAGTTAGTATCAACGATAGCAACAACTGGAATACCTAGGTTGTTAGCTTCACGGATAGCGATGTGCTCGTGGTCTGCATCGATAACGAAAAGCGCGTCAGGAAGACCGCCCATGTCTTTGATACCACCAAGGCTCTTTTCAAGCTTTTCCATTTCACGAGTAAGCATTAACGCTTCTTTCTTAGTTAATTTCTCGAAAGTACCGTCTTGGCTTTGCGCTTCAAGGTCTTTAAGACGCTTGATTGATTGACGAACTGTTTTCCAGTTAGTCAACATACCACCTAACCAACGGTGGTTTACGTAGAACTGCTCGCTTTGAAGAGCGGCTTCTTTAACTGCTTCGCTTGCTGCGCGCTTAGTACCAACGAAAAGTACTTTACCTTTGTTAGAAGCTGCGTTCGATAAGAACTTAAGTGCTTCGTTGAACATTGGTACAGTTTGCTCTAGGTTGATGATATGAACACGGTTACGAGCGCCGAAGATGAAAGGCTTCATCTTAGGGTTCCAGTAACGTGCCTGGTGACCAAAGTGAACACCAGCTTGAAGCATATCGCGCATTGAAACGTTTGCCATTTGTATAATCCTCTATAATTTAGGGTTAGGCCTCCACATATCCCATAGCACCAACACCGTAGTTAATTTGTAACTTAAGTGCACCCAAGTGTATGTGACGATACGTGTGTGTGTTAAAATAAAATTGTGTTTGCCTTAAATACAAAAAATCAGTTAAGAATTTATTTGTAAAAAGACGGCGCGCTTTATACCATATTAAAATTGAAAACTCAACGTCTAGTGCAAAATTTGTGCACTAAAAACTGACCTGAAAAACAACTTTGGAGCCTCAATGAGTGCTGTGATCAAGACCCCTGAAGAAATCGAAAAAATGCGTGTTGCCGGGCGCTTAGCCGCCGAGGTACTAGAAATGATAGAACCGCATGTGGTGCCAGGTGTAACCACAGATGAACTAAACACAATTTGTCATGATTATATTGTTAATGTTCAAGATGCTATTCCAGCACCGCTTAATTATCACGGTTTCCCAAAATCAATTTGCACCTCAGTGAACCATGTAATTTGTCACGGTATTCCAAATGACAAACCACTTAAAGAAGGCGATAGCGTCAATATCGACGTGACTGTGATCAAAGATGGCTATCACGGTGATACATCGAAGATGTTCCACGTTGGTACGCCTAACATTCAAGGCAAGCGTCTTGCAGATATCACCCAAGAAAGCCTTTACCTTGCAATTAAAATGGTAAAACCAGGCGTACGCTTAGGTGATATTGGTGCTGCAATTCAAAAATACGCAGAGGGCTTTAGCTATTCAATCGTACGTGAATACTGTGGCCACGGTATTGGTGCTGAGTTCCACGAAGAACCTCAAGTAATGCACTATGGTAAAGCAGGTACTGGTGAAGTATTAAAAGCAGGTATGTGCTTAACAATCGAACCTATGGTTAATGCTGGTAAACGCCAATGTAAGCTACTTAAAGACAACTGGACAGTTGTAACAAAAGACCGTTCATTGTCTGCACAGTGGGAACATACACTGTTAGTGACTGAAAATGGTGTTGAAATTTTAACGCTCCGATCAGATGATACTATTGACAGGATCATCGAACACTAGGAGCCAGCCCCAGTGGCATTACCCAATAAAGTAAAAAAGTTGCTCAGCCAAGCTGAGCAACTTAGCGATTATCGCGACTGTTCTAGTTATTTTTATAAATGGCTACAGAACGAATTCTCAAAACAACCCGTTAGCAACTTAATTAATGCCCGCGCTGAGTTTATCGACCGCTTATTAATTAAACTGTTTCACGATTACGACCTTGCTCATGAAAGTGACTTAGCCCTGATTGCTGTGGGTGGTTATGGTCGTGGCGAACTACACCCCTATTCCGATATCGACTTTATGTTGCTGGTAAGCGAGCAGCCAAGTGAAGCCGTGTGCGAGAAAATTGGCCAGTTCGTTACCATGCTTTGGGATCTAAATTTAGAAATTGGTCACAGCGTTCGCACTATAGAACAAGCATTAGAACAAAAACGTGAAGATGTGACATTTGCCACCAGCTTACTCGAAAGCCGATTAATTTTCGGTAACCATATCGAATTCGAAAAATTAAAAAATCATTTAATTGATACGCCGATTTGGCGCTCAGACGAATTCTTTTTGGCAAAAGTACAAGAACAAAGTTTACGCCATAAAAAATGCCATGGTACAGCTTATAACCTTGAGCCGAATATCAAAGAGAACCCGGGTGGGTTTGCGCGACTTACAGACCATTATTTGGGTTGCTAAAAAGCACTTTAGAGCCGAGACATTACAAGAACTTATAAATCACGGCTATCTTACTCACGAAGAATACCAAGAGCTGTCTGAGTGTTTAGAAAACCTATGGAACATTCGTTTTGCGCTACACATCGCTGCGGGTCGCTCTGAAAACCGCTTATTGTTCGATCATCAGCCTAACGCCGCTGAAATCCTCGGCTTTGGTAGTGATGGTAAAGCCTCGGTCGAGCGCATGATGAAGCGTTTATTTAGGATCATGAGCCGCGTACGTGAGCTTAACCAAATGCTGCTTTCATACTTTGAGCAAAGCATTTTACCGGGTGCTGGTGAGTTACCTGTGATTGAGCTTGACCGTAACTTTGAGCGTATTGGTCATCAAATTCGTGTTAAGAATCCGTCTGTGTTCTTCCGCCGTGATCAGCTATTTGTATTGTTCGAGCATATTGCTGATAACCCAGAAATCACCCATATTTACCCAAGTACTATACGTACAATGCGCCAAGTTCGCCGTCGTTTATTGGGTGATTTACAAGATTACGCCGCCTGTCGCGAAGCATTTTTGCGTTTAATCAAACACCCTAACGGTATGGGGCGCGCATTTACGCTGATGCACAAGCACGGTATTATCGCTGCCTACTTACCACAGTGGCGTAATATCTTTGGGCAAATGCAGTTCGATTTATTCCATGCCTACACCGTGGATGAACATACCCATAAACTCATCAACAATATTTATAAGTATTTTGATAAATCAAAAGTCAGCGAATTTCCGTTATGTAGTGAAATTGTCACTCGTATGGACAAGCCTGAGTTACTTTATTTAGCCGGTATTTTCCATGATATTGCTAAAGGCAGTGGTGGCGATCACTCTGAGCTTGGCTCAGTTGATGCAATCGCGTTTGCTAAACTACACCGCTTCCCAGCCTCAGATGGCAAGCTTATTTCGTGGTTAGTGGCTAATCACTTACTTATGTCGGTTACAGCGCAGCGCAAAGATATTAATGACCCAGATGTGATTAAAGACTTTGCAAGTAAAGTGAAAAACGAGCGTCAGCTTGACTACTTGTACTGCTTAACCTTGGCCGATATTCGCGCAACTAACGATAACCTGTGGAACGATTGGAAAAATACCCTACTACGTGAGCTGTATTTACACACCCAGCGAGCGCTTCGTTTAGGGCTTGAAAACCCAATGGACCAACGTGACCAAATACGTGATAAAAAACAGCAAGCCAAACAGCGCTTACTGAACCACGGTTGTAACGAAGATCAAATCGACTTAATTTGGAGTCGCTTTAAAGCCAATTACTTTACCGCTTTTAGTGAGCAACAGATTTCGTGGCACACAGAGCACCTACTAAGCTGTGACGATTTAAGCCAGCCTAGCGTTGCCGTGTCTAACACCGCAATGCATGGTGGTACACAAGTATTTGCTTATAGCCCTTACTCGGGCAGTTTATTCTCACGTTTAGTTAGTGTGATTGGTTCGAAAAAAGCGCAAATTCAACATGCGCAAGTACTGACCACAAAAGATGGCTACGTGCTATTTAGCTTTGTTATTTTAGAGGTCAATGGTGACCCGATTGCGAGTAACCGTTCGCAAGGCATTAAACGTGCTTTAGATCTTGCAATTAGCGACCCGAAAAAGAAAATTCGCCTTAAAAAGAATCGCTCTCAGCGCTTCAAAGACTTTAATATCAAACCAAAAATTGTGCTTAGACCGCATGCCCGTAAAGACCGCAGCTTAATTGAAATTCAAGCGGTGGATATTCCGGGTCTATTAACAAAAATTGCGGAAGTATTTCAAGCGCACTTATTACATATTCATGCCGCACGGATCACCACAGTTGGTGAGCGTGCAGAAGATTTCTTCGTGGTATCAAATAACGAATACCAAGCATTAACAGACGAAGAACAGGCTAAAATTCATCAAGCATTGCGTAAAAAACTCAACGCAGAAACCGAATAAGAGGATCTTATGTCAGATTTAAAAACCATGATCGAAAACGCCTGGGACAACCGCGATAGCATCAGCCCAAGCACGGTATCAAGTGAAGTTAAACAAGCTATTATCGACGCGCTTGAATTACTTGATAGCGGCGCTGCACGTGTTGCTGAAAAAATCAGTGGTGAGTGGGTTGTACATCAATGGTTAAAAAAAGCGGTGCTATTGTCTTTCCGTATTCGTGATAACCAACCAATGAGCGATGGTGTTAATCAGTTTTACGACAAAGTACCCCTTAAATTTAGCGACTATACACCAGAGCAATTCCAACAAGGCGGCATGCGTGTTGTGCCTAATGCTGTGGCACGTAAAGGCAGCTTCGTAGGTAAAAACGTGGTGCTTATGCCATCTTATGTCAACATTGGCGCCTACGTTGATGAAGGTACCATGGTTGATACATGGGCAACGGTTGGCTCATGTGCACAAATTGGTAAAAACGTTCACTTATCTGGCGGTGTAGGCATTGGTGGTGTGCTTGAACCACTACAAGCTAACCCAACTATTATTGAAGACAACTGCTTTATTGGCGCACGTTCTGAGATTGTTGAAGGCGTTGTAGTTGAAGAAGGCGCTGTTATCTCAATGGGTGTTTACATCAGCCAAAGCACACGTATCTATGACCGTGAAACTGGCGAAATCCATTACGATCCAGTACCAGCCGGTGCGGTTGTTGTTCCAGGTTCTTTACCGTCAAAAGATGGTTCGCACAGCCTATATGCTGCCATCATAGTGAAAAAAGTTGATCAGCAAACTCGCGAAAAAGTAGGTATTAATGCCCTACTTCGCTCGATTGATGAATAATAAAGCGGAGCTTTAAGCCGTCAGCTTTAAATTTTAGATATAAGAAGCGCGATGCTAACTAGTTTCGCGCTTTTTTGTACTTAGAGCTTAAAACTTAGGACTTAAGGCTTTTAACTTAAAGCTCCTCCGCTAAATTGTTACATCTTATTTCAAATACACACTTTATCGCGAATTAACGGCTATTCAGCGTTACTTCTGACATACATTTCATTTACCTCACTGGCACTTTTTTTACATCGCACTACAATGCACACAAACTGATTTTGGAACACACACAATGAACCTGACACGTAGTTCGCTGAAAAACCCTGCGAGTGTTATTGTCATCTTGGTGTTGATTATGTTGTTTGGCATGTTGAGTATTTTTAAGCTGCCAATTCAGCTCACACCAGATATCGAGCAACCGCAGATCACTATTTTCTCTGGCTGGCGCCAAGCTGCACCTGAAGAGATTGAATCGGTGATCATTGAGCCGCTCGAGAACGCAGTAAAAAACACCCCGGGTGCCTTAGAGGTTAATACTTACATTAACCGTGGCAATGGCTCTATCACGTTAACTTTTGCTGTTGGACAAAACATGCAACAGGCCATGCTTGATGTGTTAACTAGCCTTAACCAAGCGCCGCCCCTGCCGTTAGATGCATTTGATCCTGTGGTTTTTGCTGGCGGTAATAATGGCGAAGCCGCTGCAACGTTACTGGTCACCCCGAAAGATTTTAATAGCGACAGCCTAGATTTAGACATGGCACAGTTCCAAAAACAAATCGATGAATTTGTTGAGCCCCGTTTGGCACGTATCCCTGGTGTTGCCCGCGTTGATTTAGCCAGTGAGCGACCAAAAGAGTTACGTATCACCTTTGACCCCCACAAAGCCGCCGCACTTGGCGTCAGCCTTGACCAAATCAGTAACGTATTAGCCAGCTCACGAGATACCTCTGGTGGCCTTGCTAATGTTGGCCGTCGTCAATATACCGTACGCTTTACGGGGCAATATGATTTATCAAGCATGGCACAAATGCGCGTTGGTTATTCAGGCGATAGACCTATTTACCTTGGCGATATTGCAAGTGTAGAGCGCACTTTTTCTGACCGTTTAGGGATGAGTGGTCGAAATGGTAAACCCGCGTATTACATTCGTATTTCGCGCGCTAACGAAGCCAATACCGTTGCCCTGCTCGACGACATTAACCTTGCCATTAAAGAGCTAAACGAAGGGCCGCTGGCCGAGAATGGCTTATCGATTGAATTAAGTTTTGATGCCTCTGTGCATATTCGTAATGCTTTGTCGTTGGTTAAAAGTAACTTAGGCCTAGGTGTTCTGCTGTCGTGTTTAATCTTGTGGCTGTTCTTTAGAGGCTTAAAGGCCACATTTGTGATTGCAGCGACGATTCCTGTCTCTTTGTTAGTCGCGTTTTTAACATTGAATATTTTTGACCGCAGCTTAAATGTTATTTCACTGGCGGGTCTTGCCTTTGCTGTTGGCTTAGTACTTGATGCCGCCATCATAGTGCAAGAAAACATCGCAAGGCTCAGAAGCGAAGGCTTTGATAGTAAAAAAGCCGCGCTAAAAGGTGCAGCTCAAGTAACAGGCGCGTTATTTGCCTCAACCACCACCAGCGTTGCTATCTTCTTGCCAATTTTATTTATGGCAGGTATTGAGGGGCAGCTATTCTCTGACTTGGCGCTCACCTTATCTATTGCAGTTATTGCCTCTATGATTTGCGCAATTACACTTATTCCGTTGGCTAACCACTTTTGGCCAGACAAAGAGCTCAAAGCGGATCCTTATAGTGAATATTGGCATAAGCTAACTAACTTCATCATGTCGCTTACCAATACCCGCGTTAAACAAATAGTGTGGATAACAGCCTTATTAGGTGGCTCAGTCGTCGCGACCATGACCATGCTCCCGAAAACTGATTTTATGCCGCGCGCACCAACCGATGGCTTTTTCTTTAACTTGAACACCCCGCCTGGCGGCAATGTGCAGTTTATGGAAGAAGAGCTGCTGATGCGTATTAAAAAGCGTTTAATGCCTTATTACACAGGTGAAAAAGAGCCGGGGATTAAAGATTTTAACTTTTATGCTTTTGGCGCGAATGCTGGCGGTTTTATTTATTCTGCCGATCCGCAACGTGTTGAAGAACTAATGAAGGTTGCCCGAGAAGAAATCTTCATCGATTTACCCGACACCCAAGTATTCTTCTTTAGAGGGTCGATGATCCAAGTTGCTAATGGCGGTGATGGTCGTAATATCAATATCGATTTAACGGGCCCAAATATGGACGAGCTAATCGCCGGTGCTAATGTGGCGCTGCAAGCTGTCACCGACGCAATGCCGAATGCCACTGCAAGGCCACAACCACGACTCGATATGGCAGAGCCAGAACTTAGGCTCACACCCAATGACCGCCGTATAACCCAAGCAGGGCTAACTCGTCGTGATGTATCTCAAGCAGTGCAAGCCTATACAGGTGGGTTATTTGTTAATGAATACTTTGATGGCAACGAACGCATGAACGTGATTTTGCGCGGCATACCGTGGCAAACTCCAGAGGAGCTTAAAGCACTGCCTATTGTAACCCCGCAATCAGGTATTCAAACTTTAGGTGAGCTTGCCAATATTGAGCGCACCGTGGGGCCAACCCAGCTTAGACGTGTTAATGGCCGCCGTACCGTAAGTATTGTTGTCACGCCACCAGCGGACATGAGCTTGCAACAAGCGCAAACTATTCTCTCAGAGCAAGTTATGCCAAAAGTTCGTGCAAGCTTGCCTGACAGCTCTGGCGCGATTTTGGCGGGTAACGCACAAAAGATGAATTCGGCCATGCAAGAAATGACAATCAACTTTATCTTGGCTCTGTTTATTTTATTCTTGCTAATGACCGCATTGTTTAAGTCAGCCAAAGACAGCGCGTTAGTTTTACTGGTCATGCCATTGGCAATTGCAGGCGGTGTACTGGCCCTATTCGTACTTAACTTATTTACCTTCCAATCGCTCGACTTACTGACCATGATTGGCTTTATTATCTTGCTGGGTCTGGTGGTAAATAATGCCATTTTGTTGGTTGACCAAACCCGTGTCGCGATGGCAGCAGGGCTCAGCCGAGAAGACGCCGTTCGCCAAGCAGTACTACTGCGCGCAAGACCCGTTTACTTAAGTACCTTAACCAGCTTATTTGGCATGCTGCCACTGATGCTAATGCCGGGGGTAGGATCAGAAATTTACCGTGGCCTTGCCACTGTGATCGTCGGCGGCATGGCCATTAGTGCCCTATTTACCCTGATATTAATGCCAAGTTTATTGCAACTTGGCAGACAACTGCCGCCCGCTAATAACAAACAGCAACCAGAAAAAACGCCTTTAAGCTTGGTATCGAATCAATGAGTATTAAAACAATGAACACACCTTTTCGTAAATTAACCGCTCGCTTTTGTGCGCTATTCAGTCTTATCGCATTTAACGCCTTTGCAGTCGTACCTGTTACGGTAGAAACCGTCACACAAGCTCCACTGACAAGCGAAATTGAAGTCAGCGGCACTTTGTATGGCAAAGACGATGTAACCCTAACAGCAGGCGTTAGCGGGCGTTTATTATATGTTGTTGAGCCAGGTACTCTGGTGAAAAGTGGCGACACCCTAGTTCGTATGGACACCTTACCGCTTGAACTGGAAAAAGCACGCCAGCAAGAAATGCTCAATCGCGCCAAAATAAACCTACGCTTATATCAACAAGAGCTCGCTCGTTTACAAAAACTCGCCAAAGCCAGCAGTGCTGCAGCAAGCCAAGTCGATGATATGCAAAATAAGCATGACCTTGCGTTATCTGATATCGCACTGGCTAAGGTTGAATTAAAAGTGATAGACGATCAGCTTTCGCGTGCAACCGTTCGCGCTCCATTTGATGGCGTGATCAGCGAGCGTTTTAAACGCGCTGGTCGCGAAATAAATCGCGCAGATGAACTGATCACTCTGCTCGATATTAATAACTTAGAAGTGCGTTTGTACGTACCTGTTAAATACTTAAAGTTTTTACACAAAGGCATAGAGTTACCAATTCAAGCCGGCGACTTATCAGCCCCTGATATGACAACAGCCACCGTAACAGCGGTGATCCCATCAACCGATCCGCGTTCACAAACCGTAGAAGTACGTGCCCTACTACCAAATGATGCCGAGCAAACATGGGCAATTGGCCAACTGGTAGATGTAGCCGTGCCACTAAAAAGTAAAGGTGATGTACTACTGGTGAATCGCGATGCGCTGATCTTACGCAAAAAAGGCACCCATATCGTCAAAATCGACAACGACAACAAAGCCCTGCAAATTCCCGTAAAAGTCGGTAATGGTAAAGATAAACTTGTTGAAGTCACCCCGACTTCTAACATCACTTTAAATGCGGGCGATAAAGTGGCAGTACGCGGCGCCGAGCAACTACAAACCGGGCAAGAAGTCGAAGTTCAGGTAAAGCAATAACTGCAAGGCTTGAGATGACTGCCAGCTATTAAATATTTTAAGGGCTGGCAGTTATGATAAAGGGTAGTAATGATTATTAAGAGTTGCGCTTGTTTTTGACTTTTTAGGAAGCAAAAAAGCAAGATCAGGGCCCTTCGACTTCCTTACTATCCTGAGTACCTAATTTAATTCCGATGACAGTACCAACAATCGCAAAGGCTATACTCAAAGGCACTTCTACAAACCATAAAGGTGGGATAAATAACGTTTGTAATAGTATCGATACAATTACTGTTCCCACTATAAAGCTCAGTAAATATACACTTAGGGCATAATTCCAAGCTTTTACAACATTGCGCTTAGCCAGAACGGTATAGATACCTGCATTCAATAAATAAGATGGTAATAACTGGTATGTAAAATATTTGCCGAATGAGAGTGAAGCTAAGTTATCACTTCCAATTATTAGAGTGATAAAAGTACTTAATACGGTACCTAAAACCAGCATGACTAAAGTGTATTTTACTATCCTTAAACTATTCAATTTGTCTCCATGTATCATGTCACAATCATGATTTAGAAATGATTAACTAGATACACTAACGCAGAACTAAGTTAACAGCTACGATTCGCGTTTAAAATACTCGCCTTATAATGCTTTAAAATAGTGAATCATTCTAATAACCTCTTTTATTTTATAGCAATAAAGAGGTTCCCAGCGAAAGCTTAGTGGCAAACACCACCAAAGCATTGAACCTGTGTAAAATTTTGTCTCTTGCTTACTGAATTTAAACTTACATCCTTTAAGGGCTGAACCAAATCTTAAGTTTCTTGGCTTTTCACCTGTTTTAAGTGCTTCATTTGCTTGAGAGATAGATAGCATATTTACTTCTAAGTCAATATAACCATGGCTACAGCCAACCTTTCCTACTTTTATTGAAATAGGATCAGAGTTTTCAATATGCTCGATTACTATATCATCTAATATAAATTTCATAATTCTCTTATGTATTTTGCGTGCCTTATATAATCAGTGCCTTGCAAATTAAACTACAGAACCCAAACTAATCGTGCGATTTAATTATTTTGACCATTTAATGCTTTTTAATAGAATTCCCCTATCACTTTATTTTAGAGGTCAGCCATGAATACACTAACAGCAAATGATGCAAAACGTAATTTTGCTGAGCGACTTTTAAACGCCCAGCGTGAACCTATTAAAATTAGTAAAAACAACGAGGACGCCGTAGAGTTTATGTCTATAAAGGATTTTGAAGAATTAAAAAATAAGAAAGTCGACTATATTAAGCATTGCTTTGAAAACGCAACAAGAGACTTAGCTCAAGGTAATGTAGTTGATGGTAAAGACTTCTTGGATACTTTATAAAACATTATGCAAAAGAGAAGTTACAAAAAATCCAGAAATTGGGCGTAGCTGTAATGACATTTATCCAAATGGTTTTTACTTTCCTATTGGTAAACACACTGCTTATTTTATTAAAGAAGATGGTTTTATAATGATTGTTGCCGTACTAAACCAATCTCAGCTTCCTGAAAACCACTTATAATTGCACCACCTTTCACAAAGCCAACACCTCTCACTGCAAACAGCCATACCCTTTTAATGAAATTTCTTGAGTATTCGCGCCACTTTGGTTTTTATGTTGAATGATCAAACGCGAATCTTGGCTAGTAAAGGTAAAGGTTCCGAGCCAAGGTAGCTGGGCTATGGGTTGCATGTGGTAAAAACCGTTGGCATCAAAGCATATAAATGAGAACTCATGATGTACCGGGGCAAATACGCCATAATCAGCGGTAAATACAGCAATGTTGTCTTGCAGCATAAAGTGTTTCGCTTGCGTGCCCGCTACTAAATACCAAAAGCATATTGCTGTCATTATCACCACCTGTAAGCCGCCGAGTAAAAAGACTGAAAATTTAACAATACGGGTCGATTTACTAGCTTCCATATAAAGGCGCTTTGCTTTGAGTAATAACCAAAGCCCAATGGCAACCATAGTGAGCTTTACAATCATTAGTACTACGCCTATTTGATACATCAGCTTAGGGCTGTGCCATTGAATGCCAAATGTTTGCGGGATAAACAAGCTATCAATTAAGGGCAGTAAAATGAGTAGGAATGGCAGAATAAGCGCTTTGTTTTTCATTATTTACTTTTCTAGTGTTCTCGCAAAGATAAGAGCCTAATGTTAATTCTTGGACTCTAAAAAAGCAAAAAGGCGCAACCTGAGGTTACACCTTTTATCGTCCTGGGCAGAACTTAAAATTTACAGTGCAGCGAATACATCGTCTGTTTTAGCAGCACAGATAAAATCATTTTTGTGTAACCCTTTGATAGAGTGGCTCCACCAAGTAACGGTTACTTTGCCCCACTCGGTTAACAAACTGGGTGGTGACCTTCTTCTTCAGCCATATCGCCCACTTTATTAGTGAACTCAAGTGCTTGCTTGAAGTTTTTAAACTTGTAAACACGCTCTAATTGCATAATGCCGTCGCGCACTTCAGGAACCCAGTCTGGGATCATTTTGATCAATTCTGCTAATTCAGCATCAGATACTTTAGGCGCATCCGCACGACACGCTTCACACTTTTGTGTGCTTAATGAAGACATTATAAATCCTTAACTTGCTAATTTTTCTTTAGGAGGAAACTTTGGCTCATGTAGCCCTAATTCTTTTGCTTTACTCACCAGCGACATGATATCCATTTGTGAAATATCAAATAAGTCATTGATTGAGTTAATGGTGTAGTACACAGGCTGCATAATATCAATACGATAAGGTGTACGTAATACATCAAGAACGTTCATCGCATTGATTTCTGGCTTATCTGAATACACATACTGTGTTTCGCCTGGGCTTGATAAAATACCACCACCATAAATACGCAGACCTTGTTCGGTTTGCATTAAACCAAACTCAACGGTAAACCAGTAAAGGCGTGCTAAATAAACACGATCTTTCTTTTCAGCGGCATAACCTAACTGACCATATTTGTGTGTAAACTCAGCAAATGCTGGGTTGGTAAGCATGGCACAATGACCAAAAATCTCGTGGAAGATATCAGGCTCTTGTAAGTAGTCAAACTCTTCACGGCTGCGAATAAAAGTCGCTACTGGGAACTGCTTATTTGCTAATAATCGAAAGAACTCATCAAAATCGATCAGTGCCGGAACAGGCGCAACTTGCCAGCCCGTTGTTTCGAGTAGCACTTCGTTAAGTTCACTAAGTTGTGGAATACGATCTGTTGGTAAATTAATTTTCTTAAGACCTGCTAAATATTCATCACAGGCTTTACCTTCTATGCAAGCGAGTTGGCGAGCAACTAGCTCAGACCATATTTTATTTTCTTCTTCGCTCCAATGGATAACCCCATTTTCATCAGGTTGCTTGGAGGTGTAATTACTTGCTTTAGCCATAATAACCTTCTTCGTTAAATCTTGATCAGCATTGATCAGAATCTCATTAACTTGTTAAGCCGATACTATGTAAAAGTAAGCTAAATTTTAATAGTTAAGGCTGTTTCTAAGGTTTGCAGAAACAGCCTTAACGTAAAGATAAAATTACACTAAAAGATCGAAAAGTTTACACACCCCGTTTTTAAAGGGCTGAAAGCAGTCTTTGATGTAAACTTTAAATTACAACCTAACCAATGAATGTAAATGCAGTTTTAAGATCGTTAATAATATCGTTAACATCCTCAAGACCAACTGATAATCGAATTAAGCCATCACTGATCCCTGCAGCTGCTCTTTCTTCAGGTGTATAAGGCGAATGTGTCATCGATGCAGGATGTTGAATGAGGGTTTCAGCATCCCCTAAACTCACAGCAAGGGTACAAAGCTGAGTGTTATTTATAAATGTTTCGCCATCTTCAAGGCTGCCTTTTATTTCAAAGGCAATAACACCACCAGCGGCTTTCATTTGTGAACCAATAAATTGATGACCCGGATGTGATTTAAGCCCTGGGTAATAAACTTTGCTAACTAACGGGTGTTGCTCTAAATATTCAGCAACCACTTGGGCACTCGCACAGTGGCGCTCCATACGTACAGCAAGGGTTTTTAAACCGCGATTAATTAACCATGCATCATGAGGACTAATCGTTGCACCAATATCTTTTAGCACCGTCATTTTTATCAGGTTGATATGCTCCTCTGTGCCGCACACAAGTCCTGCCACCACATCACCATGACCATTTAGGTATTTAGTTGCGCTATGTACCACAATATCAATGCCAAACGAGGTAGGTTGCTGGAGCAGAGGCGTTAAGAAAGTATTGTCGATAACGCTTATCAGTTGATGCTGCTTGGCAACATCAGCAATTAAACTTAGATCAAGCACCGCCATGGTCGGATTAATTGGCGTTTCAGCAAAAATCATTTTTGAATTGGCTTTAACCGCGCCGCGAATTTCAGCCTCGTTGGTCATATCAACAAAAGTAACTTCGATACCAAAGCGCGACAACATGTGAGCAAAAAATGCAAAAGTACAGCCGTATAACGCGCTTGATGCGACTAGGTGGTCACCTTGTTGTAAAAAGCTAAGCACAGACGCAGACACCGCACCCATACCCGTTGCTGTAGCAGCCGCTGCTTCACAGTTTTCTAATTGAGCCACTTTTTGTTCTAGCTCTTGGGTTGTCGGATTACCCAAACGGGTATAAATAAAGCCCTGCTCTTCACCGGCAAATCGGGCTGCACCTTGGGCTGCATTAGCAAAAGAGAAGGTAGAGGTTTGATAAAGTGGCGCACTCAGTGCGCCATGTGGATCATTTGGTTTTTCTGGACCATGAATACATTGTGTATGTAAGTGATGCTTAGTCATTGTGTGTTCTCGTTTTTATTATCAGTACTTCATACTCATAAATAAAACGTAGATACCCACAATGCACAAGCATGCCGGATGCTCAGATGGCTAAATATCACTCAGCTGTTTTTATTAACTGTACACAAAAGTTGTCATTTTGTATTTTCGGTCTCTTTGTCGCTCGTACGTGAGGCAATTTTACGGGCAATACTATTGGCGGTTTCTTTTAGCAAGCTGCGCTTATGCTCTAAGCGAGGTAATGGGCGACTAAGCTCCATCGCTTTATACCCTATACGCGCGGTAAAAATACCGGCACTTAGCCCTTGCGCTGCACGGCCCGACAATTTTCCCAGTAATTCAGCGCTTAGTGCCGTTGCAGCTAAATCTGAAACTAACTCTGCACTACCAACAAACAACACTTGCTTCACTAATAAGCGGTACAATTTAATACGGCTTGCATAACCAAAACCAATACCGTAAATACGGCCAATTTGCTCAATGAGCTTAGTGCCACGCCATAGCACCGCCATCATATCGACTAAAGCCAACGGGCTTAGCGCAACCAATAAACCAGACTCAGTAGCAAAACGATTAATCAGTTTTTTTGCTTGCTGATCTTGGCTGACCAATAAGCTATCGGCATATAAGGTCATGATTTCTTTATCGGTATGGTGACTTGCTATTTGCTGCTTAAACTCTTCAAATCCAGTAAGCGCTTGATGTTTATTAAGCTTTTCTAGCCACGGCAGTGCCTCACCTACTTGCTCGCTATTGAGTAAGCGGTCAGCCTCGGTACGATGCAATTGATTACGCTTTAAACTTCTTAGCATGCGGTACTCGCGCCAAATAACACGGGCAATCAGTAGCACACCACTAAGAACAGCCGTTAAATACACCGAACCTAAAATAATTGATTGCTGAAACGTCACAAATAGTGACATCGCAAACTCAAGTAATACTAAAACTAAGAAGCTAACAACAAACACCCCTTTTAGGGTTTGCCATTTCGACTTTTTATACACAGGCTCAAGCTCAATGCTATCTTGCTGATCTTCTTCAGTGTCGATAAATTCGGCGTTTTCTATCACTTTAGCAACTGTTAACTCCTCTGCAGGAGCTTCGTTGCTTGCAGAGCTTGAAATACGGCGACCTGCCTGAAAGTTCATCTCCTTTGGTTGCTCACTCATGTTAGTTTATCTCCTATCAGGTACTGCATGACATGATCTAAACGAATATGCTTTAACCGTTTATCAGGGCATGGCAATGGCGAAAACGATAAGAACTCAAAGCCCTGTTTTGGCCACTCTTGTTTGTTGAGCAGGCGTGACGGTGGTTGCGGTGGTAAATACGTTAGCCATTCTTGCTCGCCTAAAGGCTTGCCATAAATACAAGCTAACTGTTGGCCTTTTTCAGCCACTTGGCGCGGCTCTGTAGCGCAGATAGATGACATTGCCATGGTTTCGATTTGCACGCCTTCGAACTTTAAATGATTCGATTGGTCATGCACGATTGAATCAAGCAATAGCGCTAAGTCTTTATGATATTGCGCACTAATATGATCTGACTTATTGGCCGCAAACAGTAGCTTGTCGATGTTTGGTTTAAACAAACGTTTAAAGAAGCTTGCTTCACCATAATTAAAATGGGCCAACAATTGGTTAATAACACGGCTTTGCTCATGCAGGGTTTCGCTGCCTTCATTCAAAGCACTGAGCACATCCACTAGCACAATTTGTCGGTCAAAATGACGAAAATGCTGCTCGTAAAAAGGTTTTACAACCTCTTTTACATAGGCTTTATAGCGCTTTTTAAGATGCGCTAGATTCGACCCTTCGGTTATTTCATCTGGCACATGCGCAACAGGGAAAAACTGCAGTAGCGGCGCTCCTTTAAGCTCGCCTGGCATCAGCATGCGACCAGGTTGCAGCATGGCAAGTTTGGTGTCTTTTTTAAGGCCCACTAATAACTGCTGATAAAGCGCAGCGACATCAGCAAGTTTGCTCTCATCAACACTGGCTGATAGATCAAGTTCAGCAAGGGCGGTTAAAAATGGCTTCGCTTTTTCGTTGCGTGCTGTTTGCTGCAAGAGTGAGTATTGTGACTCACACCAATCAGCAAATGATTGCTCTAGCATTGGCAAATCAAGTAGCCATTCACCTGGGTAATCAATAATGTCTAAATAGAGTGTTGATTGCGGTGCAAAGTGACCGCGTAGCCCCGAATTACTTTGGTACTTAATAGCTAAACGTAGCGTATTTATACGCTCGGTAGAGGCAAACGCCAAGCTGGCTCACCTTCAACAGGTAATAACGCTGATAATGCATTTGTGTATTCAAATGTCGGTATTGTCAGTGCTTGCTGCGGCACAATTTTTGTAGCGATATGACGCTTTTCGCGCATCACATCAAAAAAAGGTAAGTTTTTATCGTCAGCTTGGCTGGTTAAATGTTTAACCAAGGCGGTAATAAAAGCGGTTTTGCCGCTGCCACTTAACCCTGTGACGGCTAATTTCACGTGTTGATCTAAACTACGGTGAAGGGCTTTTTCCGCTTTATTTTTTAACGAATTAAAGGTGTTCTTTGCAAATGATTGGCTCATAAAGTGTCTAGCACCTTATTTGCGCTGGGTATCACGATGCAAACAAGGTGCGTATATATCCTTTAAAGTTTGTTGATTTCACGGCTAACCGTAAATTCTGTTGATGTGACATAGCGTTCCATCTCTTGTAAACGACCATCAACTCGAGCAAGACGATCTTTTAAGTCTTGCAATGCACGGCGAGGTGGTTCCCCTTTTTGCCATACTTTAAATTTTACTTCAAGCGGGTCTTGGTGAATGCTGTCTGTGCTTTTCTCTGTTTTTTCTGTCGGTTTTTTATCTAAAATAAACCAAGCAGCAATGTAAGCAACAACAATAAATTGACCACCTGATAATAACGCTGCCGAAACGACTAAGATACGTACCAGCCAAAGCTCCATGTTAAAGTAATCACTGATACCTGCACATACACCACCTAACTTGCCACGTTCAGGGTCTTTATATAATTCGCGTTTGATACTCATACTTTACGTCTCCACTGCGGAGCCTCTTGATCAAGTAAGGCTTCTAATGTTTCAACACGCTCTGCCATTTTATCTGCTTTTTGTGCAAGCTCTAATAATTGGCGGTGCTCGTGTTCACTTAAACCTTGGCTCACTTGTTTTTTACTACGGTAATGTAAAATTAGCCAAAGTGGGGCAACAACCACCATAAAAACTATAATCGGTGCCATCAAAACTTCTGCGTCGAACATGGTACTCTCCTGTCAATCCGTTATGTGTTTAAGCATTGGGGGACATGCCCCCATTTATTATTTTTTATCTGCTAATTTTTTCTTAAGCTCAGCGAGCTCATCATCAATCTTTTCGTCTTGCTGAAGACCAGCAATTTCGTCAGCTAATGATTTTTTACCAAGATCATAAGACTCTATTTGTGATTCTAGACCATCGATTCTTAGTTTCGTAACGTTCGAAGCGGTTTAGAGCGTCTTCAACTTTAGAGCTGTCGAGTGCTTTTTTAACTTCAAGATGTGACTCAGCAGAGCGTTGACGTAAGATGATTGCTTTTTGACGCGCTTTTGCATCAGCTAGCTTCTCTTGTAACGTACTCACTTCTTGCTGTAGTTTCTCGATGTGAGACTCTACATGCTCAAGCTCAGTTTCAACCGCTGCGACTGCATCTGCTGACTTTTGCTTTTCAATCAGTGCTGCACGCGCTAAATCATCACGGTCTTTACTTAGTGCTAATTCAGCTTTTTCTTGCCAGTCTGCAACTTGAACTTTTAAAGTTTCAACGCGACGTACTAGCTCTTTTTTCTCAGCAAGTGTTTTCGCTGATGTAGAGCGAACTTCTACTAATGTATCTTCCATCTCTTGGATGATCAGGCGAACCATTTTTTCTGGGTCTTCTGCTTTATCTAAGATGGCATTGATATTAGAATTAACGATGTCTGCAAAACGTGAAAAAATTCCCATAACATTTACCTCTTTGGTGTTTTAACTTAATCAGTTGGTATATCTAGTATCAATATGCTTGCCAACTTTTATAAACTTAGAATAACTTAATATATTCAAACAGTTAAACTAAATTTATAAATTTCTTTAGTTCTCATAGATAATGAAATACACTAGATCTTAGTAAAAATGACTAAGAGTTAGGGAATATGAGCCAATTTCGCCAGCAGGATAATTTACTCGGCCAATCTGACAGTTTTTTAAGTGTGCTTGATCAAGTTTCGCAACTAGCCAGTTTAGAAAAGCCAGTCCTTATTATTGGTGAGCGCGGTACGGGTAAAGAACTTATTGCAGCCCGTTTGCACTTCTTATCTAAGCGTTGGGACCAAAACTATATAAAGCTCAACTGTGCAGCGCTTAACGAAAACCTGCTCGAAAGTGAATTATTTGGTCATGAAAGTGGTGCATTCACCGGTGCTAGCAAACGCCACGAAGGCCGCTTTGAACGTGCTAATGGCGGTACGCTATTCCTTGATGAATTAGCCAATACCTCGGCGATGGTACAAGAAAAACTACTACGCGTTATTGAATACGGCGAATTTGAACGCGTTGGTGGTAAGCAAACCGTTAAAGTCGATACCCGTTTAGTCTGTGCGACCAATGAAGATTTACCAACCCTTGCTGAGCAAGGCGAATTTAGAAGCGACTTACTCGACCGCCTCGCCTTTGATGTGATTACCCTACCCCCGCTGCGTGAACGCCAAGAAGATATCATGTTACTGGCAGAACAATTTGCAATTAACATGGCCCGCGACCTTGAGTGGGAGCTATTTAGTGGCTTTACGCGTAGCGCCATCGAAACGCTACAATCTTATGAGTGACCGGGTAATATTCGTGAATTAAAGAATGTGGTTGAACGTAGTTTATATCGTCATGGTAACGAACATATTCCCGTTCACCAGATTATTTTAGATCCATTTGCGAGTAAATTTAGACCTAAACAGCGCGTAAAAGCTGCCGTTAGCAGTGCCCCAGTTGCAAATGTCGAAGCTGCGCCTATCGCCACAACACAAAATCAAGACGTTGTGACACTCAATAAGCCCGACATTCAATTTCCTTGTAATTTAAAGCAGCTGTCTAACGACTTTGAAATTGATGTCATTAAAAAAGCACTTGAACATAGCCAATTTAACCAAAAGAAAACTGCAGAACATTTAGAATTAACGTATCATCAATTACGTGGCTATTTGAAAAAATACAATTTATTAGATCAGCAGCAATAGTTAGAGGCTAATCAGGTGTTTAAACCGTTACTTGCTTTGTCTTTGGTGTGCTTAGTAGGCTGCCTAGATAACGAAGAAAAAACCACAGAACAAAAAAACCAGGGCTTAGTCTATTGCGCTGAAGCAAACCCTGTGTCGTTTAATCCACAAGTGACAACGACAGGTTCGACTATCGATATTATCGCCAATCAGCTTTATGATCGCCTGTTAAGTATTGATCCGGTGTCTGCCGAGTTTAAAGCAGAGCTGGCAACTGATTGGAAAATTAGCCCAGACGGCAAAGCAATTACCTTTACCCTGCGTAAAGGGGTTAAATTTCATACCACAAAATACTTTACCCCAAGCCGTGATTTTAACGCTGATGATGTAATTTTTACTTTCAGCCGCTTATTTGACGTTTATAACCCTTACCACTTTGTTGGCGATGCCAGTTACCCTTATTTTCAAAGTGTGGGTATTGATCAGCTTATTCGTCGTATTGTGCGTGTTTCTGATTACCAAGTACGGTTTGAGCTTTATAATGCTGAAAGCAGCTTTTTAGCAAACCTTGCAACCGACTTTGCCGTGGTGTTATCGGAAGAATACGCCATGCAGCTTAAAGAGCGAAACCAAGAAAACTTATTTGACCAATACCCTGTGGGTACTGACCCTATGTATATAAAGAATATCGTCGAGACCGCTTAATTCGCTATTACCGAAACCCTGACTACTGGAAACATCCTGTAGCACTTGAACAACTGGTGTATGACATTACGCCAAACGGCACCACTCGCGTTGCGAAAATGCTCACTAAAGAGTGTGATGTGACTGCGCACCCAAGCAGCGCGCAGCTAAGTATTTTATCGCAACGTGAAGACATAAAAGTTCAAAAAGAGCAAAACTTAAATATTGGTTACTGGGCCTTTAATACTGAGCGACCGCCTTTTGATGATGTACGTGTACGCCAAGCACTCGCAAGCGCCATTGATGTCGATAAAATCATGCAAGCGGTGTATTACGGTAACGGCATTAAAGCGCAGTCATTACTGCCTCCGGCTTCGTGGGCATTTGAAGCGCAAAAAGCCATGCCTGAATTTAACCCAGCTCTTGCCAAAACCTTGCTCGCAGAAGCTGGCTACAAAAATGGCTTTGATATGAATATTTGGGCTATGCCGGTAAGCCGTATTTATAATCCAAACGCCCGTAAAATGGCTGAGCTGATGCAAAGTGATTTACGCAAGATTGGTGTAAACGTTAATATCGTCGAGTATGAGTGGAACACCTTTTTACAACGCGTTGGTGAGCATAGACACGATAGTGTGTTACTTGGTTGGGCTGCTGATACGCCAGATCCTGATAATTTTATGAGCCCATTGTTAAGTTGCACCGCAACATTTAGTGGTAAAAACCCTGCCAATTGGTGTCATCCTGAATTTGATTTATTACTTACTCAAGCCCTCGACACCACAGATCTTGAAAAACGAAAACAATACTACAATCAGGCACAGCGGATCATAGTGCAAGAGCTGCCTATTTTGCCGATAGCCCATGGTATGCGCTTTCAAGCAGCAAGTAGTGACGTAAAAGGTATAAATTTAAGCCCATTCGGCGGCATTTCACTAGCTAACGCGAGGAAAGAATAATGATCCTTGATTATATTCTTCGTCGTCTAGCATTGTTAATGTTTATGATGCTGACGCTGAGTATTTTTACCTTTTCATTGAGCTTTATGTTCCCGGGTGATGCGCTAACTAACTTAAGCGGTATTACTAATAGTACGTTCTCGCAAACCAGTGTGTTAGAGGAAAAGTTTCACTTTACCGACAACTACGTGGTGCAATACTTTGCCTTTTTAGAACGCATTATTCAGGGGGATTGGGGAATTTCTTTTGCATCTGGTGAGAGTGTATTTCAACATATAAAAGACTTATTTCCAGCAACACTCGAATTGAGTCTTTATGCGCTCATTGTATCCGTCATAGTTGGCGTACCAAGTGGTATTTTAGCCGCTGCCTACTACAAACGTTGGCCTGATAAACTGATAAATTCCGGCACACTTTTTGGCTATTCAATGCCCGTTTTTTGGTTAGCATTGTTACTAATTATGGTGTTTTCCCTGCAACTAGGCTGGTTTCCTATGTCGGGCCGAATGGGCCTTCTTTACGAAATAGAACCAGTTACCGGCTTTATACTTATTGATATCTTTTTAGCTGATTTCCCCTATGATGGCATGGCATTTTTAGATGCAATCCATCATTTAACACTACCTACCATAGTACTTGCTATGTATCCGACCACAGTACTAGTTCGCTTTACCCGTGATTCAATGCTGAAAGTACTCGATCAAAGTTATATTAAAACAGCCCGCGCAAAGGGCTTAAACCGTGCGCAGCTGATTATTCACCACGCTCTGCGTAATGCGCTGCTACCGGTGATTAAACAAATAGGTCTACAGTTTAGTACCTTGATCACCCTTGCGATGATCACCGAGGTTATTTTCTCATGGTCGGGCATTGGTCGTTGGCTTATCGATAGTATTTATCAGCGTGACTACCCTGCAATTCAAGGTGGCTTACTCGCTGTTTCTATGTTCGTTATTTTAGCTACCATTATTGCTGAGCTCACTTATACCTTATTCGACCCATTATCGCGGAACCAAGCACATGGCAAAGTTTAATTTATTCTCTGAAGAGTCGAATAAATCGCCGTTAGCGCGATTTTGGAAGAAATTTAAAACCAATCACCCTGCCCTTGTAGGCTTATGGTTGTTTATTGCTTTAGTGTTACTGGCAGTGTCTGCACCACTCCTTGCACCTTATGGCGTGAACCAGCAACACAGCGATGCACTGCTATTACCGCCATCGTGGCATGATGCAGGTGACGTACGCTTTTTATTAGGCACCGACGATTTAGGCCGAGATGTATTGTCACGTTTAATGAATGGTGCAACTTACACCTTTGGTTTATCGGTTGTCGCAGCTTTGATCACCACAGTGATAGGTGTGTTAGTGGGCACCTTTGCTGGCATTAGCAAAGGTATTCGCTCAAGCTTTTTAAATCACTTGCTTGATATTACCTTATCAATTCCATCATTATTACTGGCCATCATTATTATTGCGATTCTTGGCCCTGGTCTAATGAATACAGTTTGGGCGATTATATTAGCTTTATTGCCTCAGTTTATTCACTCGGTGCGTAACTTAATTGTCGAAGAGCTGAACAAAGATTACATTACAGCATTCAAGCTTGATGGCGCATCCAATTGGCATATTCTTGCTCGTGGTATTTTTCCGAACATTTACGAGCATATTGTGGTTATTTTTACCATGGCGCTTTCTACTGCGATTTTGGATATCTCGGCACTTGGCTTTTTAAAATTGGGCGCCCAGCCCCCCACCACAGAATGGGGCGCTATTTTGGCTGAAAATCTAGGTTTAATTTACCTTGCCCCTTGGACTGTTGGCTTACCAGGCGTATTATTATTTTTAGCAGTGCTGTCTACCAATTTAGTAGGTGACGGTTTACGCCAAGTGCTTAAAGAACGTAAGGCCGACTAATTATGCAATTACTCGATATTCGTAACCTCACTATAGAGTTACGCACTTCAGATACCGTGATTCGTGCGGTGGATAGAGTCAGCATGACCTTAAAAGAAGGCGAAGTACATGCTTTGGTTGGTGAGTCTGGCTCAGGTAAAAGCTTAATTGCAAAAGCCATTGTTGGAGTTTTAAACAAACGTTGGCATATCACTGCAGACCGCATGCATTGGCGTGGCGTGGATTTAATGCGCTTATCTAACGAGCAACGCCGTAAACTCGTAGGTCAAGACATTGCTATGATCTACCAAGATCCAAGCCGCTGCCTAGATCCAACTGCCAAGATATTCGACCAAATTGCCGAGACCTTACCTGAACAAGCAACCAGTGGTTTTTTCTTAAAACGAAACAGACAACGAAAAGACAGAGTAAAAGCGTTAATCCACAAGGTTGGTATTAAAGACCATAAGAAGGTGCTAGACAGCTACCCTCATGAGCTCTCTGAAGGTATTTGTCAAAAAGTGATGATTGCCATGACCATTGCGCGTACCCCAAAACTATTGATTGCCGATGAGCCAACTACCGCTCTTGAGAGCACCACGCGTGCGCAGGTATTTAGACTGCTAAAAAGCTTAAACCAGCTAAAGAACATGTCGATTTTGATGATCTCTCACGAGCTTGAGGAAATTGTAGAGTGGTCTCATGGCATGCATGTTTTATACTGCGGTCAGATGGTTGAAGCTGGGCCGACTAACAAAATTTTTAGCCAGCCGCGACATCCTTATACCCAAGCACTGTTAAAAAGTTTGCCTGATTATGAGCAAGGGCTTGCTCACAAAGAGCCGTTTTATGCTTTAAAAGGCACCATTCCAACTTTACAACATTTACCTATTGGCTGCCGCTTAGGCCCACGTTGCCCACAAGCACAAAAAGAGTGTGTCGTTACCCCGAAATTGACCAAGCATCATAGCCAGAGTTACGCCTGTCATTTCCCATTAATTAAGGCGATGAAATAATGCAGCCCCTACTCAAAGTTCAAGCATTATCAAAGAGTTTTAATTTACGTGCCGGTTTATTTTCACGTAGAAGCTTTACTGTATTAAAAGATATTTCGTTTTGCTTAGGGCAAGGCGAGACGATCGCCATTATTGGCGAAACTGGCTCAGGTAAAAGTACTCTCGCCAAATTGCTTGCTGGGGCTGATAACGCAGATAAAGGGCAAATTCTACTTGATGGCAATATCATCGAAAATGATGGCTTGCGTGATAACGACTGTCGCCATATTAGGTTGATTTTCCAAGACTCTGAAGCGTCTTTGAATCCAGGTTTAACCATTGGCGATATGCTCAATGACTGTTTACAGTACAACACTGATTTAAACAAAGAAGAGCGTGAAGATAAAATAAAGCAAACCCTCGCAAAAGTGGGCTTGCTTTTAGATCACCAGCACTATTACCCGCATATGTTTAGTAGTGGTCAATTACAACGTATAGCGCTTGCACGGGCTTTAATTTTAGACCCTAAGGTTGTCGTGCTCGATGAAGCGTTATCGTCCCTTGACCCGTCTGTACGCGCACAAACGGTAAACTTATTGCTACGTCTACAAAAAGACACAGGCCTTAGCTATGTACTTATTACGCATCACCTAAGTTTGGTGCGTCATATTAGCGACCAACTTGTGGTACTTGATCACGGTGAGATTGTTGAATACGGCCAAACCGAAGCGATTTTCCAAGACCCCCAATCGGTGGTAACGCAGAAGTTGTTGAACTGTTGATAGTGAGCTGTCAGCTATCAGCCGTAAGCTGTCAGTTTGATTCGGCGTTAAAACGCCTCCTACTGAGTGATTCGATCACTCCCCTTGCAGCTTTACTCTTATCAAAACTTTTTATACATCCCTTGGCTTTGTGGTGCGACAAACTTGTAGCCAAGCTTTTCGTAAAAGCCAGGTTTGTCAGCGACCATAGTGACGTAACTACCTTCATAAGCGGCAGATTCGATGTAGCGGTCAACATGTTCCATAATGACACGCCCTAACCCTTGCCCTTGATATTCAGGTGATACAGCAATATCAACCACTTCAAAATTACAGCCGCCATCACCAATAACGCGACCATGCCAATCAACTCATCGTTTTTACGAATACAAATAGCATAAAGAGAGTTTGGTAACCCCGCCTTTGCAGCCGCTAATGAACGTGCTGATAAGCCAGCTTTAAGGCGCATAGCACAGTATTCTTCTGCGCTTGGTAGCTGCTCTATTAGACTGTACTCCATAAAAGCTCCTTATAACTTGCATTACCTTTAACGTTAACAAAAAAGGCGCCAGTAGGCGCCTTTTATTTAACTCAGTTTGCTAATTATTCAGCAGCTTGAGTCGCTTTTGGTACTTGCACTTCAGCTTGTGCTTTTAGTGCTGCAATAAATACCATGTAGTTTTTATTCACTTGAGCCATCGTGATGTTTTGCTTTTGTTGCTCATTAATCTCAACTTCAGTCGCTGGATTAACTGCTTTTAGCGCAACAATTGCCGCATCGCCATTGTTTAGGTCAACAACTTCAACCTCTGGTGCACCTTGTGGGTGAGCCATTTTGAAAGCTTGTTGAACAATAGCTGGTGACACTGTGTAAGCTTGACGAGCAAGTGCAGCTTCTTGGCGTACTGTTAGGCCTTCAGCTTGTGCAACTTCGTTTAGGCTCTTACCAGCTTCGATCTCAGCGTATAGAGTGCGTGCTTTTTCTTTAGCAAGCTCCGATGCTTTTTGTGAAACTAACGTCGCCTTAATTTGCTCAGACACATCTGCTAGTGCTTTCGTAGTCGCAGCTTTGTGATCGTTTACACGAACAACAACAGCATGTTCATCACCTACTTCAATTACTTCTGAGTTCATGCGATCTTCTAACACTTCAGGTGAGAAAATAGCAGTAACAACTTGTGGGTTGTTTAGCGGCTCAGGTAATGCATTGCGAGTCACAAGTTCTGTTTTCTGCACTTCAACGCCTGCTGCTTCTGCTGCATCAATTAAAGTATCTGAAATTTCGAACGCAAGCTCACCCATTTGAGTTTGCTTTTCATAGAACGCATTAATTTTCTTAGTACGCTCAAGTTCAGCGCGAAGCTCATCTTTTACGTCAGCATATGGTTTAACTTGCTGTGTTTGAATATCAGTAAGTTTGATGATGTGATAACCAAACTCTGATTCTACAACGTCAGAAATGTCACCTTTGTTTTCAAGAGCATACGTTGCATCTTCAAACGCAGGATCCATCATGTCACGTTCAATCCAGTCTAGGTCGCCGCCCATTTCTGCACTCACTACGTCATCAGAAGAAGACTCAGCTAGCTCAGCAAAATCAGCACCGTTTTGTAACTGCGTTAGTAGCTCTTCAGCTTTCGCTTTTGCTGCATCATCGTCTTCGCTGTTATCAATTAAGATGTGCGATACACGACGTTTTTCAGGCTCAACATACTGTGCACTGTTTTGATCATAGTAAGCTTTAATATCTTCTTCTGAAACACTTGAATCAAGCGTTAAGCTTGCTGCATTTAAGTCAATGTAGCTTACAGACACTTGCTCTGGTGCTAAGAATTGCGGTTGATTCAACTCATAGTAATCAGCAATTTCTTGCTCTGTTACTTCGATACCAGCTTGTAATGATTCTTTAGTAACAACTAAGTAATCAATACTTCGCGTTTGCTGTTGTAGAGCAACGCTGTTGTTTAATTCATTTTCTAAGATGAAATCAGTACCAGCTACTGCACCCACTAATTGGCTGCGTGTCATGTCTTCACGTAAATATTCACGGAAAGCATCTGGTTGGAAATTCATTTGACGAATAACTTGTAAGTAGCGGTCGTTGCTAAACGGTCGCCTACTTGGAAGTAAGGCATTTCTAAAATTGCTTTACGAACACTTTCGTCGCTTACACGAAGACCTAATTCTGCCGCTAGTTGAGTTTGCAATTCTTGTTGTACTAAACGGTCGATTACGCCTTGGCGAATTTGTGCCATGTAATTTGGATCAGCAGCGATTTGTGCAAAGTATTCACCAAATTGTTGTTCTAAACGGTTACGTTCGTTTTGGTATGCACGGCTGAATTCGGTTTGGCTAATTTTAACTCCATTTACTTCTGCAACGGGTTGCTCTGTGGTTTGTCCTAAATAACCACCGATCCCAGCTAAAGCAAAAGATAAAATCACCGCGCCTAATATAATTTTGGCTGCAGGTCCCTGCGAACCTTCTCTGATTTTCTCAAGCATTTATCTATCTCTATTCTGATCAGGTACAAATTAACCCTGCTCATGTAAAAAAAGCGTATCTTACCAGATACGCTTTTTCACTTGAAGTAACTGGTGATAAGTTACCTAAATTCAATTTAAGTGTGATTAGGTATCTCTCACCAACTAATCTTTAATGATTAGTTTACTGCATCTTTCAGCGCTTTACCTGCTTTGAAAGAAGGAATGTTTGCTGCAGCAATCTGGATAGTCTCACCAGTTTGCGGGTTACGACCTGAACGCGCTGCACGCTCACGTACAGAGAAAGTACCAAAGCCAACTAGCGCTACTGAATCGCCATCTTTAAGAGCGCCTGAAACAGCCTCGATGAATGAATCTAGTGCACGACCTGCAGCCGCTTTAGAAATGTCAGCGTCAGCTGCGATTTGATCGATTAATTGAGATTTATTCACAATATCATCCTCTTTCATTGTTATTATCAAGAGCGATTGTTTTTATAAAAAATAACATCACTGTTTTGAAAATTTATGAGCAAATTAAGTTTATGCTCAGTTTATTATATTTTTCTCAACCCTAGGCCACATAAGGCCTAGGCTTGAAAACTAGTGCTTAACTTATCATACCCTTTGTATTTGAAAAGCCCCTAAATGCACTTTTTTGCGGTTTTTTACTGGTTTTTTTCAGTTTCGACAGAAAAACTCTCAACAGGATGCTTCAAAGCCAGTTTTAAAACGTCATCAATCCATGTAACTGGGTGAATTTCAAGGCCCTCTAATACGTTGTCTGGGATCTCTTTTAAGTCACGTTCGTTAATTTTTGGAATAATAACGGTTTTAATTCCACCACGATGCGCTGCCAGTAGCTTTTCTTTTAAGCCACCAATTGGTAATACTTCACCACGTAATGTGATTTCACCTGTCATTGCTACATCTGAGCGCACTGGATTACCCGTTAAGCTCGATACCAAACCAGTTACCATGGCAATACCAGCACTTGGGCCATCTTTTGGTGTTGCACCTTCTGGCACGTGAACATGAATGTCACGTTTCTCATAGAAGTCGCTATTAATGCGAAGTTTTTCAGCACGATTACGAACAACCGTCATCGCTGCCTGAATTGACTCTTGCATTACATCACCAAGCGAACCTGTGTAAGTTAGCTTGCCTTTACCTGGTACAGCTGCAGATTCAATAGTCAGTAGATCACCACCTACTTCAGTCCACGCAAGACCCGTTACTTGGCCAATACGGTCACCGTCTTCAGCTTTACCATAATCAAAGCGTTGTACGCCTAAGAACTCTTCAAGGTTGTTATCGTCGATAAGGACCTTTTTAGTGTCTTTATCAAGCAGGATGTTTTTAACTGCTTTACGGCATAGTTTTGACACTTCACGCTCTAAGTTACGAACGCCCGCTTCACGTGTGTAGTAGCGGATAATGCCAATAATTGCGCTGTCAGCAATTTCAACTTCATGCTCTTTTAAACCATTGCGCTTAACTTGTTTTGGAATCAAGTGCTGTTTAGCAATGTTTAGCTTCTCGTCTTCGGTGTAACCCGAAAGGCGAATAACTTCCATACGGTCTAATAACGGACCTGGGATATTAAAGCTATTTGATGTTGCCACAAACATCACGTCAGATAGGTCGTAATCAACTTCTAAGTAGTGATCAGCAAAATGGCTGTTTTGCTCAGGATCAAGTACTTCAAGTAATGCTGATGCAGGGTCGCCACGCATATCTGATGACATCTTATCGATTTCATCTAATAAGAATAATGGGTTCTTTACGCCAACTTTAGTCATATTCTGGATTAACTTACCAGGCATAGAACCAATATAAGTACGACGGTGACCGCGGATTTCCGCTTCATCACGAACGCCACCTAATGCCATACGCACATATTTACGACCTGTAGAGCGTGCGATTGACTGACCAAGTGAAGTCTTACCTACACCAGGAGGACCGACTAAACATAAAATTGGGCCTTTTAGCTTATTAGTGCGCTGTTGTACCGCTAGATACTCAATAATACGCTCTTTAACTTTATCTAAGCCGTAATGGTCACTATCTAAAATCTTTTGTGCGCCAGCTAAGTCTTTTTTCACCTTAGAGCGTTTTTTCCAAGGTACATTGATTAGCGTATCAATATACGAGCGCACGACGGTTGCTTCCGCTGACATCGGCGACATCATTTTTAATTTAGATAACTCAGCGTTTGCTTTCTCTTGCGCTTCTTTAGGCATACCAGACTCTTCGATGCGTTTTTTAATTGCTTCGAATTCATCGGGTACATCATCAAGTTCGCCAAGCTCTTTTTGAATCGCTTTCATTTGCTCGTTGAGGTAATACTCACGCTGCGACTTTTCCATCTGCTTTTTCACGCGAGTACGGATTTTTTTCTCAACTTGCAGTAAGTCAATCTCGCCTTCCATCAGCGCCATTAAGTATTCAAGACGCTCAGTCACATCGGCAATCTCAAGCACTTTTTGCTTTTCAGGTACCTTAAGCGGCATGTGTGCTGCCATGGTATCAGCAAGACGCGCAGCTTCATCAATGCCAGACACAGAAGTAAGTACTTCAGGTGGGATCTTCTTATTAAGCTTTACATAGCCTTCAAATTGGCTAATTGCGCTGCGAATAAAGATATCTTGTTCTTGCTCGTCGATATGGCTTGATTCGATGAACTGTGCTTCAGCCACAAAGAAATCATCGTTATCTAAAAACGTTTCAACGCTTGCACGTTGTGTGCCTTCAACAAGCACTTTAACAGTGCCATCAGGTAACTTTAATAACTGAAGTACTGTAGCAATGGTGCCAACACGGTAGATATCATCTTGCTGCGGATCATCAACAGAGGCGTCTTTTTGCGCCACTAGGAAAATTTGTTTGTCCTTGTCCATCGCCGCTTCTAAGCATTTTATTGATTTTTCACGACCAACAAATAGCGGGATCACCATGTGTGGATAAACCACTACATCGCGCAGTGCCAACACGGGGATTTCGACTCGATCTGTTCTCTCAAGCGTCATTATATTCTCTTCGCACTTCATTTATTTTAAAGATTACTCAAGTATATGGGGATATGTAAGGGAAAGTTCAACATATTTATAAAAAAAGGAGCCTTTGGCTCCTTTTTCGTGTTCAACTGCTTAACTTTTAAACTATTACAGCTTTATTCTGATGCAGCTTTGTCTTGGTTACCGCTTTGGTAAATCAAAATTGGGTCTGACTCACCTTTAATAACGGTTTCATCAATAACCACTTTGCTAACATCATCCATCGAAGGTAATTCATACATAGTATCAAGTAATACGCCTTCAACGATTGAACGTAAGCCACGAGCACCAGTCTTACGCTCCATTGCTTTATGAGCAATTGCGCTAAGTGCATCTTCGCGGAACTCAAGCTCAACATCTTCCATCGCAAACAATGCAGAGAACTGTTTAGTTAATGCATTTTTTGGTTCGCTAAGAATTTGAATAAGCGCTGCTTCATCTAGTTCTGTTAGTGTCGCAACAACTGGAAGACGACCAATGAACTCAGGGATTAAACCGTATTTCACTAAATCTTCTGGTTCAACATCTTTAAATGTTTCACTTAAGCTACGGCTACCTGATGATTGCTTAACTTCAGCACCAAAACCAATACCGGTATTTTTATGGCTGCGTTGTTCAATCACTTTATCTAGGCCAGCAAACGCACCGCCACAGATAAATAGGATCTTAGATGTATCAACTTGCAAGAATTCTTGCTGTGGATGCTTACTACGCCTTGTGGTGGCACAGATGCAACCGTCCCTTCAATTAGCTTAAGTAAGGCTTGTTGTACACCTTCGCCCGATACGTCACGGGTGATCGATGGATTGTCAGACTTACGAGAAATCTTGTCGATTTCATCGATGTAAACAATACCACGTTGTGCTTTTTCTACGTCGTAATCACATTTTTGCAGTAGCTTTTGAATGATGTTTTCAACGTCTTCACCTACATAACCTGCTTCAGTTAGTGTCGTTGCATCCGCCATCGTGAATGGTACATCAAGTAAACGGGCCATGGTTTCAGCAAGTAATGTTTTACCACTACCTGTAGGACCGATTAGTAGAATATTACTCTTACCAAGCTCAATATCTGCATTGATTGTTTGATTGCGTAAACGTTTGTAGTGATTGTATACCGCAACCGACAGCACTTTTTTCGCGTGGTCTTGGCCAATCACGTAATCATCTAAGTGATTACGAATTTCTTTCGGCACAGGCAGTTTATCAGACGCATTATGCTTCGGCGCAATGTCTTTGATTTCTTCCCTGATAATATCGTTACACAGCTCAACACATTCATCGCAAATATATACTGAAGGACCAGCAATTAGTTTGCGAACTTCGTGCTGGCTTTTGCCGCAGAAAGAGCAGTATAACAATTTATTACTTTTGTCGCCGTCTGTAGGAGTGTCAGACATTCAGCTACCTCATTTATTACGTTGGCAGTAGCACTAGGCCACTGCTAATTCACTATGTTTAACTATATCAAAGAATATTAGTTTTCGCATAGTAAAGGGTGATAGCTAACAATACGTTATTATTAGCTATTCAGATTACTTCGATTCGCGGCTTGAAAATACTGAATCAACTAGGCCGTATTCAACCGCTTCGCTTGCGCTCATGAAGTTGTCGCGATCGGTATCACGAGAAACCACATCGAGTGGCTGGCCAGTATGTTCAGCCATTAAACGGTTTAGCTTATCTTTAATTGATAAGATTTCACGGGCATGAATTTCAAAGTCAGATGCCTGACCTTGGAAACCACCTAATGGTTGGTGGATCATTACACGTGAGTTAGGTAAACAAAAACGCTTACCTTTAGCACCACCTGATAGCAAAAATGCACCCATGCTTGCCGCTTGGCCAACACAAATTGTGCTTACATCAGGTTTGATAAAATTCATTGTATCGTAAATTGCCATACCCGCAGTCACAGAACCGCCTGGCGAATTGATATAAAGATAAATATCTTTTTCTGGGTTTTCTGATTCTAAAAACAGCATTTGCGCAAGAATCAAATTAGCCATGTTATCTTCTACTTGGCCAGTTAAGAAAATAATGCGCTCTTTTAAAAGACGTGAGTAAATATCATATGAGCGCTCACCTTTAGCTGTTTGTTCGACAACCATAGGGACTAGTGCGTTTAGAGGGTCTATCATACCGCTATTCATTCTTATTTAATTCCTTATCCGCTGCGACTCATCCTTACTATAAGGAAAGCACATTTATACTAATGTAAATTAAGCTGTCTATTCAATCTTTATAACTATATAGGAACTTATCAGAACAAATTCAATCCTCGTCGAAAAAAGTTCTGAAATAACATCAGTATTGTTGGTTTTTTTGAAACTGATACCACAAACTAAAATGGCCCGAGTACGCTGTATAAATACAGGGTAACACGAGCCATTTAATCGCTAGCGAGAGCTTAAGTCAATGACTTATTAAGCACCTTGCTGTGGATTCATGATGTCGTCGAATGCTTTTTCAACGTCAGTCACGTTTGCTTTAGCTAGGATAGCTTCAACTGCTTGCTCTTCCATCGCTACGTTGCGCATTTGCTGCATAAGCTGATCGTTTGCTTTGTAGTACTCTACTACTTCAGTTGGATCTTCGTATGCAGAAGCTACAGTTGCGATTAACTCTTCAACTTTAGCGTCGTCAACTTTAAGCTCGTTCGCTTTAATTACTTCACCTAGTAATAAACGCCAGTCTTAACGCGAGTTACAGCTTGCTCGTGGAATAATTCAGCAGGAAGCTCAGGCATGTTTTTAGCGTCGCCACCGAAACGTTGTGCAGCTTGCTGACGTAGTGCATCAATTTCTTGATCTACTAGCGCTTTTGGCACTTCGATTTCGTTGTTAGCTAAAAGACCTTTGATAGCTTGATCTTTAACGTTAGCTTTAACTGCTTGGTCAAGCTCACGTGTCATGTTCTTTTTAACTTCTTCTTTAAGAGCGTCAACACCGCCTTCAGCTACACCGAATTTAGTTGCGAACTCGTCGTTAAGCTCAGGAAGCTCTTGAGTTTCAACTTTCTTAACAGTGATTGCGAAAGTCGCTGCTTTACCTTTAAGGTTTTCAGCGTGGTACTCTTCAGGGAAAGTTACTTCAGCAACAACTTCTTCACCCGCTTTTTTGCCAACGATGTTGTCTTCGAAACCTGGGATCATACGACCTTGACCAAGTTCTAGTGGGAAGTCTTCAGCTTTACCGCCTTCGAACTCTTCGCCTTCGATAGAACCAACGAAGTCGATAGTTACACGATCGTTCTCGCCAGCAGCTGCGTCAACTTCAGCCCAAGAAGCGTGTTGCTTACGTAGAGTTTCTAGCATGTTAGCTAGGTCTTCGTCAGTTACAGATACAGCTGGCTTTTCAACAGCGATTTTATCTAAACCTTGGATTTCAACTTCTGGGTAAACTTCGAAAGTTGCATCGAACTCTAAATCTTTACCAGCTTCTAACGCTTTAGGAGCGAAAGTAGGTGAACCAGCTGGGTTAATTTTTTCAGAAACGATTGCTTCGATGTAGTTGCGTTGCATTAATTCGCCAGCAACTTCTTGACGTACTGCAGCACCGTAACGCTTGTTGATGATAGACGCTGGTACTTTACCAGGACGGAAACCATCGATACGCTGGGTTTTAGACAGTTGTTGTAAGCGTTTTTTTACTTCAGTCTCAACGTTCTCTGCAGGAACGGTGATGGTCAGACGGCGCTCAAGGCCTTGAGTCGTCTCAACAGAAACTTGCATGATTTACCTCAATCTTCAATTTTGGCGACTGTTCGCCTTCCTTACAAACAAGGTGATCTCCATGAGTGATAGCAAGTTTTAACGCTGAAAATTTCAACTTAAAACGGCGCATTGTAACCATGAGATACCATTGCTGCTTTGCCCCTATGGGCACTATGTTAAACAATAGACGCGGCATTATAACCTAATATTTATGATAGTCGAGTCTGGGGGGCAATTATTTGGCTTATATAGCAGCAATCAGCGTTTAAGTGCGTAAAAAACGAACGCAACGGAATAATAAAGGACAACTAAGCTGATTTAAAGAATGTGTTCTGAATTTAAGAAGCTTTGAATGAGGAATTAAAGCTTAAAAGTGGTCGGCGATGCAGGATTTGAACCTGCGACTGAATTGGATATACCCAAACCAATCGTTCTTTGACCATAATTTTTTTAAAGTGGTCGGCGATGCAGGATTTGAACCTGCGACCCCTTGGACCCAAACCAAGTGCGCTACCAAACTGCGCTAATCGCCGATACTGAGAAAAGTTTTGAAAATAAATACCACTTAAGAAGTGGTCGGCGATGCAAAATTTGCACCTTCGACTGAATTGGATATACCCAAACCAATCGTTCTTTGACCTTGAACTTTCCAAAAGTGGTCGGCGATGCAGGATTTGAACCTGCGACCCCTTGGACCCAAACCAAGTGCGCTACCAAACTGCGCTAATCGCCGATATCTTAGAGTAAATTGGGGTGACTGATGGGGCTCGAACCCACGACAACCGGAATCACAATCCGGGGCTCTACCAACTGAGCTACAATCACCACGGCATTTACATATTTTCAAATGGCGCACCCGGAAGGATTCGAACCTTCGACCAACGCCTTAGAAGGGCGTTGCTCTATCCAGCTGAGCTACGGGCGCATCGAAAACTTCATAAGTTTGCCTGTAAGCGCCGCTTCTTAAAGAAGAAGTGGTCGGCGATGCAGGATTTGAACCTGCGACCCCTTGGACCCAAACCAAGTGCGCTACCAAACTGCGCTAATCGCCGATGCTTACTGTTGTTTGCGAGTGACCTCGTTAACAACGGGGTGCATAATAGTGATTTGACCGAGTCAGGTCAAACATTTTTTTAAGAAAACAATTCAATCGGTCACTTTTAGTTCATAATGGTTAAATATTGCAAATATAAGCTAAAATTTGAACTCTTTTTTATAAAGTAGCGCTTTATATAAGATTGCATCTTGGCGCTATGATGCTTTTCTGCGAAAATACGCAGCATAAATAAATATGATCAAACAAACATGATTTGTGTATCCACGCCCCCTTTATTGGATAATCATATTTAGATGTATCAGTATCAAGTTAACTAACCCCAATTAAAGGTCACCCATGACGGCAAACATCATCGATGGTAAGGCAATAGCTAAACAAGTACGCAGCAATGTAGCAGAGCGAGTTGCAGAGCGTGTAGCGAATGGATTACGCGCTCCAGGACTAGCAGTTGTGTTAGTTGGTCAAGATCCAGCTAGCCAAGTGTATGTTGGTTCTAAACGTAAAGCATGTGAAGAAGTCGGCTTTGTATCTAAGTCTTACGATTTACCTGGCGACACAACTGAGCAAGACTTACTTGCATTAATAGATCAACTAAACGAAGACAAAGAAGTAGACGGTATCTTAGTACAGTTACCTTTACCACAAGGTCTTGATGCTGAAAAAATTCTTGAACGCATCACACCACATAAAGATGTTGATGGTTTCCACCCTTATAACATTGGTCGTTTAGCTCAGCGTATGCCGGCACTTCGTCCTTGTACGCCGAAGGGGATTATCACCCTACTCGACTCTACCGGTGTTCGCTACAAAGGTATGCACGCAGTTGTTGTTGGTGCGTCAAACATTGTTGGTCGTCCTATGTCACTTGAGCTTTTACTTGCAGGCTGTACAACAACGGTTTGTCATAAGTTTACTCAAGATTTAGAAACTCATGTTCGCCGCGCTGATTTATTAGTTGTTGCGGTTGGTAAACCTGAGTTCATTCCGGGTGATTGGGTTAAAGAAGGTGCTATTGTAATCGATGTAGGCATTAACCGCCTTGAATCTGGCAAGCTTGTTGGTGATGTTGAATACGATATCGCTGAACAAAAAGCACATTTCATTACACCAGTACCAGGTGGTGTTGGCCCAATGACTGTGGCAAGCTTAATCGAAAACACCCTTGAAGCGTGTGAAAAGTACCACAGCTAAGAAGAGCTAAATTATTGCAAAAGGCTGCCAATGGGCAGCCTTTTTTTGGTTTTAAGTTTTTTGTAGTTTGAACTGCTTAAGTTTTAGCATCTGGGGGAGCACTGAAAACACAATCATCAAAGACATTAATAGGTATTGCCAGTCTTGATATTGTTCGTTTATGAGTAAAACAGCGCATACGATTCCCGCGATTGGGTTAGCAATAGTGCCGAATGAAAACTCAGCTACAGTCATGCGTCCTAATAACCAAACATACAGAATATAGGCGATAGCGGTATTAGGAACGATTAACCAAAATAGCGCAGAATATTGCAGTGCTGAGATAGGCTTAAATATCACTTGGTATTGCTCTGGGTGAAGTAAACTGCCATCAATAAACGCAGCCAATAATAAAATAGTGCCGCCAATGATTAACTGCCAGGTAAGCACAACCCACCAATGAATATGCACCGACAAACTCTGTACCAAGGTGCTACCAATCACAATAGTCAGTAAAGTCCAAATAAAGCTGCCACTCCCAATACATTTAATGCCACGTGTGCTGGGTCAAACAACAACCATGCCAATACCACCAGCGCCATAGCACAGAATGCTTGAATTTTTGCAGGGCGCTGTCCTTTAGTAAGCCAAGCATATATCAAAGCCACAACCGGCACAGACACCATCCCTACCCCAGCTATAGCTGCAGGAAGGTTTACTGCCATGATAAAAATAAAGGCAAAAAACAACGCGATATTCACAGCACCTAGCGTTAACAAACTTGGCCACTGCGAACGGGTTGGCAAACTAGGTTTAAGTAATAAAAGTAACAACCCTGCAGGTAGTGCACGCAATGCGCCTAATAAAAGTGGCGGCCAATCAGGTGTGGCATATTTGGTCACGGCATAGGTGGTGCCCCATAAAAAGGCGGGGATCATGGCAAATAAAATATTCAATGTCTGTCCTTGTTAATACGAAGAGATGACAAGGTAAAACCTCAAGTAAAGTTGAGGTCAATAGCTGTATCGAGTTAAAAACAAAAAAGGTTGCCTCGTTGGCAACCTTTTTTAATGAGTTATCTTTCGATGGATACTTAGGCTTTACGCCACGTTGTTTTACCAGCAGAATCTTCGAGTACCACACCAAGTGCATTCAATGCATCGCGGGCTTCATCAGCTGCCGCCCAATCTTTGTTTGCGCGGGCTTCATTACGTTTTGCTATTAACGCTTCGATATGTGCTACTTCGTCGACAGCTTGGCCACCTTGTAAAAAGGCCTCTGGGTCTTGTTGTGCAACGCCTAGTACCTCTGCAACACTGCGTAGTACATAAGCGAGCTTACCAGCTTGCTCTGCATCGCTGTCTTTAACACGGTTTAGCTCTTTTGCTAGTTCAAATAACACGGGTAGTGCTTCTGGTGTGTTGAAGTCATCATCCATCGCTTTTCTGAATTTAGCCACATATTCATTGCTAGCTAAATCGCATTCGATTGGCGTTACCCCGCGCAGTGCAGTGTAAATACGTTCAAGTGACGAACGTGCTTGCTCAAGGTTTTCTTGCGAATAGTTAAGCTGGCTACGGTAATGACCTGAAATTAAGAAATAACGAACTGATTCAGCATCGTACTCTTTTAATACGTCACGTACGGTAAAGAAATTGTTTAATGACTTAGACATCTTCTCTTTATTAACCTGTACCATCCCTGTGTGGATCCACGTATTCACGTACTTGCCGTTATTTGCACAGCATGACTGAGCAATTTCGTTTTCATGGTGCGGGAACTGTAAATCTGAACCACCACCGTGAATATCAAAATGTTCGCCTAAGTGCTTAGAGCTCATTGCTGAACATTCGATATGCCAACCAGGACGACCCTCACCCCATGGTGAAGACCATGACGGCTCTTCTGGCTTGGCTTTTTTCCAAAGCACGAAATCAAGTGGATCTTGCTTATCTTGTGCAACTTCAACACGTGAACCAGCCTGTAGCATGGTTAAGTCTTGTTGTGATAAAGCACCATATTGCTCAAAAGTTGATACGTCAAACAATACATCACCATCTGCAGCAACATACGCATGGGACCTTTGGCAATTAGACGCTCAACCATCGCGATGATTTCATCCATATGGTTTGTTACTGTAGGCTCAACATCTGGACGCAGCATATTTAAGCTGTCGAAATCTTCATGCATGGCTTTAGTCATACGAGTCGTTAAGTCATTAATTGACTCACCATTTTCGTTAGCACGCTTAATGATTTTGTCATCAACATCTGTGATGTTACGAACATATTTTAAATCGTAACCGATGTGGCGTAGGTAACGCACAATCACGTCAAAACCAACGAAAGTACGAGCATGACCGATGTGACAGTAATCATAAATGGTGATACCACACACGTACATGTCGATTTTGCCATCAACAAGGGGTTTAAACTGCTCTTTTTGTCGCGTAAGTGTGTTGTAAATTTGTACCATTTATAAAATGTCCTTAACGGTGTTTTGAGATTCTCTATGGTAACACTTGCAAAGCCGCTGCTCTAGCGCTTTATCAATTGAATAAGCAGTTTGTTAATCGTTTTAAACAAGCTCTTTGTTAATCAAACACAACTACTATAAAATAGCCCCATTATTAAACCTGATATAGGAAACCTCATGGTTGTACTACACACAAACTTTGGTGACATCACTATCAAGATGCACGAAAGCGATGCACCAAACACAGTTAAAAACTTCTTAGAGTATGCCAGCGCTGGCTTTTACAACGGTACTATCTTCCACCGTGTAATCGATGGTTTTATGGTACAAGGCGGTGGTTTTGAGCCGGGTATGGTTCAAAAAGAAGTAAACAACCCTATCGAAAATGAAGCAAACAACGGCCTTGCAAATAAAGTGGGCACATTAGCAATGGCACGTACGCCGGATCCACACTCAGCAACTGCGCAGTTCTTCATTAACGTTAACGACAATGACTTCTTAAACTTCAGCAGTGAAACATCACAAGGCTGGGGCTACTGCGTGTTCGCAGAAGTTGTTGAAGGTATGGACGTGGTAAACAAAATCAAAGGTGTTGCTACTGGCAGCGCTGGCTTCCACCAAGACGTACCTCTTGAAGATGTTATCATCGAAAAAGTAACGGTTAGCTAATTTAATCGTTTAGTCTTTTTGAGCGACCTGTTGCCCGCTTTTTTGCGAGTAACCATGAAACAAAGTTATTTTATTGCCGATCTCCATTTAACAGAAAACCGCCCAGACATCACTGCGGCATTTTTTGATTTTCTTGATAACAAGATTATTAATGATGACGTTGATGCGCTGTATATTTTGGGTGATTTTTTTGAAGTATGGGTCGGTGATGACTATCAAACTGACCTTTCAAAGAGTGTTGCCGCACGTTTAAGCCAAGTCAGTGAAAGTGGTACTGAGGTGTTTTTTATCCATGGTAATCGCGATTTCATTATGCGAGAAGACTATGCTAAAAGCGCAAGTATGACTTTACTACCTGAACAAGTTGTTATTGATTTATACGGAACTCCTACAGTTATCTTGCACGGTGATGAAATGTGCACTCAAGATATTGAATACCAAAAGTTTCGTAAAAAAAGCCGTGGTTGGTGGTGGCCAAAACTAATGCTTGCTATGCCGCTTTGGTATCGTAAGAAAATTGCCCGCAACGCCCGCGAAAAATCAAAACAAAGCCAAGCTGGCAAAGCATTAGAGATTTTAGATGTGACCGAAGATGCGGTTTTAGCCATGTTTGAAAAGCATCAGGTTGCTAATATGATCCACGGTCATACCCACCGCCCCAATGTGCATCACTATAATATAAATGGTAAAACGCTAACCCGCACTGTACTGGGTGACTGGTATGAACAAGGTTCATACCTAAGAGCTACTCCTGAAAAACAAAAACTAGTCCATACGCCCTTTAAATAAGCGTATTTTTAACTATGCTGTAAACAGTAATGTTAAATACCTTCTCTGTTTATGAACCGATTAAGCCTTTTCTGTTGCTGTTTACTGTTCAGCTTTTCAGTCCACTGCCAAACTTGGCAATTGGTCACTGAACCATTCCCACCCTATTTTATTGGTGAACAACACAAGCCTGGCTGGCTTCATGAAGTGATCATCGCAGCACTGAAAACACAAAATCAAAAAGCCTCTATAGAATATACTCAATGGGCTCGAGCATTAAAACTGGCAAAACGACATAGACGTGTGGCAGTACTCGGAGCTTATTATACTGAGTTAAGAACGCGAAGCTTTATTTATTCACAACCTCTTGCGACAGCTCACACAGTACTTTTTAAACGCCCAGGCAGCGAGATAACTTTTACTGGCTCACTATATTCACTAAAACCCTATACGATTAGTAAAGGAGAAGACTATGCAGTTAGCCCAGAGTTTGAACAACACCCAGAGCTTACTGTAACAACCACTGATAGCTTAATTGATAGCTTATTACTACTAAAACATGGCCGCGTTGATTTAGTTGCAGGCACAAAAGAGGTCGCTTTGTATTGGCTCAGCAACAGCGAGCGGTTACAACAAGCAAAGCAAGTAGAAGTTGAACATATTACCCCGACTTTAGCTACGCAAAATTTACACGTGATCAGCGACAAACATCATCCCCAAGCAAAGCAATTTCAACGTAGCTTACATTTAGGTCTAAAAGCGATTGTGGCTTCAGGTGAACTAGAAGAGATTCTCCAAAGCTATGAGTTTACTGACGAGCAAACTCGTCAATTAACTCAATTATTAAGCAGAAACCTGCGCTAGTTGCGGTAATAAGAATTCAAATTTTAAGGAACTGAGCTTACTTGTGATACATAGGTACTCAAAAAAGCTTACCTAAGCTGGCACACCACTATGAAATTTAAAGTCTTCGTCAGGAGTTGATATAAGCTCAGCTTCAAGCAGACCAAAAAATTCAACACGCTCAGTGATATCAAACTCACTGATTTCTTGTGCAAGAGATAAATAGTCTTGGTAATGACGCGCTTCAGAGCGCAGTAGTGAAATATAAAAGTCACCTAAGCGCTTATCAACATGCGGGGCTAATTTAGCAAAACGCTCGCATGAGCGGGCTTCGATGTAAGCACCGATAATTAATTTATCTACCAAAGCATCAGGCTCGTAAGTTTTTACATGGCGCAGCATTCCTTTGGCATAACGACATGGGGTAATGCTTTTATATTCAATGCCGTATTCATCCATGATCTCAAGCACTTGATAAAAGTGATGGAGCTCTTCTTTAATAAGCATCACCATTTTGTCGATAAGGTCTTGCCCATAAGGTGAGTTAGATTTTGGGATCATTGATTTAGTCAACTTGTTTTTATCTGCAAGCTCTCGCCAATCACCTTCACGCTTATAAACAAGCGTTTCAAAGGGTTTTAACCACTCAAGCAACGCATCACTACTTTCTTTATCAACTGCATACTTACGAATTAAAAACATCGCAGACTGAGCTGCTTTTAATTCACAAATTAGGTGATCAATTAAAACCACATCTAAGTTTTCTTTTTTGGTTGCCGCAGCAATCCACTCATCAGGCGTTTCGCACTTTAAAAAAGAATGAATGGGCGCTAATAAATCAGAATAAGGCACTGAATAACTTCTCATCAAAAATCTTAATTCGATTTTATCACATAAATTAGCCCGCATTCCATGACCCACATCAGTGCAAAGTAATTTTCTATATGCACTAAAGAGTTACATTTAATCGGCTATATCGATTATTTCAGCTTCTTGACAAGATTTAATTACTGAACCATAACTTAATCAAAGCTGTACAAAAATAAAGCAGCTCATATTCCTTTTTTACAGGGGCAATAATTATGATTCTAAACCACTTATGGGGCTTATACGCTCACCCACTCGAAGAATGGCAGACAATTGATAACCGTCACGAAAGCTTGCGCTATAGCTCATCGCACATTTTATTAATTGCTTGTATCCCTTCACTCATGGGCTACTATTCATCAGTTTATTTGGGCTGGAGTATTGGCGCAGGTGAAGCAGTATATCTAACCCATGATAGTGCATTACTTATCGCGGTTGCGATGTACTTTGCACTAATTGCGGGCGTGTTTGCACTTGCATACTTAGCTCATTGGATGGCAGTGACCTTTGGTGCAAAACCCACCTTTACACAAACCCTAGAACTTGCTGCGTATACAGCCACGCCAGTATTTATGTCTTCATTTGCGGCATTCTTACCTGAGCTATGGTTTGTGGTGTGTGTAGGTCTTGTAGCACTGACCTACTCAGTTTACTTGCTCTATACAGGAGTGCCAATTTTAATGCATATTCCTGAAGAGCGAGGTTTTATCTATGCCAGTTCAGTAGTCACCTGTGGGCTGATCTTACTGGTAATTATTTTGGCTGCCACAGCTATTTTATGGACTAACGGAATTGTCCACCCTATGTTTACTTAAGTTCATTGTTATTTTCCTTTCTTTCCATAAACAAAAAAGGAGCTGTAAAGCTCCTTTTTTATACCAGTCAAATCAAGGCTGATTAATCAGCGCTGTTTTCTTCTTGGTTATGTAACTCTAAACTTGCTGACATCGCATTTTCACGAGTTGATTTCGCTGAATCATTACGTAAACGGTCAATGTGGTTTAGGTAATCTTGGTCGATATCACCTGTGATGTATTGACCATCAAATACTGATGTTTCAAAACGGGTGATTTCTGGGTTTTCTTGGCTTACTGCTGAGATTAAATCATCTAGCGATTGATAGATAAGACCATCTGCACCAATACTGGCGTTGATATCTTCAACTTCACGGCCATGAGCAATTAGCTCAGCTGCCGATGGCATGTCAATACCGTAAACGTTCGGGAAACGAATCTCTGGCGCTGCTGATGCGAAGTAAACGTTCTTGGCACCTGACTCTCGGGCCATTTCAACGATTTGCGCTGACGTTGTACCACGAACAATTGAGTCATCAACAAGTAATACGTTTTTACCTTTGAACTCACGGTCAATGGCATTCAGTTTTTGACGAACTGACTTCTTACGCATTTCTTGGCCTGGCATGATAAACGTACGGCCAATGTAGCGGTTTTTAACAAAACCTTGGCGGTATGGCAGGTTAAGGGCTGATGCAATCTCAAGTGCTACGTCACATGATGTTTCTGGAATTGGAATAACCACGTCGATGTCTTTGTCAGCCCATTCACGTGCGATTTTCTCACCTAACTTAGTACCCATGTTTACACGTGTTGCATAAACAGACATACGGTCAATTGTTGAATCTGGGCGTGCAAAGTAAACAAACTCAAAGATACACGGCGAGTAAGTTGCTTTTTCAGCACACGCTTGTGAGAAAAGTTGACCATCTTCAGTTACGTAAATTGCTTCACCTGGTGCAACGTCACGAACAAACTCAAAGCCATCTGTTTTTAAAGCAACGCTTTCTGATGCAAACATGTACTCAGTACCATTTGCAGTTTCACGCTTACCAAATACTAATGGGCGAATACCGTTCGGATCACGAAACGCAACAATACCGTGACCGATGATCATTGCAATCGTTGCATAACCACCGGTTACTTTATTATTCACTTCAGTAATCGCAGTGAAGATATCTTCAGCATCAAGTTTTAGCTTATTAGATTTGCTTAACTCATGTGCCACGATGTTAAGTAAAATTTCAGAGTCAGATGTTGTATTAACATGACGGCGAGCTTCTGAAAATAATTGCTGCTTTAATGCTTCTGCGTTCGTTAAGTTACCATTGTGCGCAAGTGCGATACCAAATGGCGAGTTAACATAGAAAGGTTGCGCTTCAGACGAGCTAGAAGAACCAGCTGTCGGGTAGCGAACATGGCCAATACCAATTGTACCTTGCAGACGTTTCATATGACGGGTATGAAAAACATCTTTTACAAGGCCATTGGCTTTACGTAAGCTAAACGTGTTGTTTTCAATGGTAATGATGCCAGCTGCATCTTGACCGCGGTGTTGCAAAACAGTTAAGCCGTCATATAACGCCTGATTAACAGGAGAAGTTCCGACTATGCCAACGATACCACACATTAAATTTATCCTCGCCGATTAACGGTTTACAGAATTTAAAAAGCTCGAGTTGTTTTCGAGGTACGAGAAGAACCACTCAACAACAAAGCCAAATTCTGGAATCAAAATAGAGTTGCCCCACCAATGCGTATTAGGTGCACCGGTAAAAGCATCAAGAAAGAAGAGTAACGCGCTTACGACCAACACGCCACGAAGAGCACCAAACACTATGCCGAAAACACGGTCTGTGCCAGATAAACCAGTACGTTGTACAAGTTCACCTAAAATATAGTTTAGTAACCCACCCAACAGGAGTGTCGCAAAGAATAATATGGCTATTGCGGCTGCATTTCTTAAAAGGGGTTCTGAAATACTTGTTAGGAAGGATGCTAAATATTGGTAAAACAAACTAGAGATGATAAATGCGCCAGCCCATACAGCTAATGACATTGCTTCTTTTACAAAGCCACGTATTAAGCCGATGATAGTGGATAGTGCAATAATGCCAAGTATGGCGTAATCAACCCAGATCATAAGAACCAACTAGTCGTTAATTTGGGGCGCATTCTATAAGAGGTATACTCAAAATACCAAATCATTTTGTAATTTCAAACTGAGTAACTTTGCCGTTTAACTTGGTTAACTGCTTTAACTCAGGAAGCTTACTTTCTAACTCTTTCTTGCTAAGTGAAGGACCTACAAAGACTTTTGTCAGTGTGCCGTTCGGGGTTTTGATTGGACGCGTAAAGGTTTTGAAACCATTCGCTTTTAATTTTTCTTGCAGTGATTTCACATTAGGTGCGTGAGAAAAACTACCCAGTTGAATAACATAAGCCATTTGTGTGAGGTTTTCTTCTGGCTTACGGGTTGGCTCAGGGGTTTTAGCGACTGGCTTGGCAGGCTCTTGCACTGCAACTTTTGGCTCAGCTTTGTTAATTACCGGCTCATCGATAGAAGCTTCAACCATTTGCGGCGCAGTATCAATTTGCTGGGTTTCATTTGCGACAAGATCAGCGTCGTTTGCTTGCGTATCTTCAACCGGAATTTGCGAAGGTTGCTCAGCAGAGGCGACTTTATTATCAATCACCTCTTGCAAGTCTATCGTAGTGAACTCAGGGCGTTCAGGAATAGCTTTAAAGCCTTCTTTATAATGAACCTTCTCACCATCCAAAATGTTTGGAATGAAGACAATAGCCGCCACAACCACAATCGTGGTGCCTACTAAGCGATTAATAAACCCTGCGTTCACCGATTTCCTCTCTATTTTTTAAAGTAATTGATGGCTGCAGCCACAGTTATAAACGAACCGAACACAATCACTAACGTGTTTTCATCAACATTTGGTAATAACGTATCTAGCGCAGTTTCAACACTCTCATAGTGCGTACTAGGCGCTGTTGATGTGGTTTCGGCTAGTGCTTTAGCAAGATTCTCAACTTTATCGCCGCGAAAACAATCTAAACTTGCTAACGACCACTGGTCAACAACATTTGCCACGGCTGACATAGCAGCCACCTTATCTTTATCTGCAAGCATAGCGACTAATGCATGAATTTTAAACCCTTGATCTTTATACACGCTTAATTTGCGTGCCAAATATCGAGCTGACTCAGGGTTATGCGCAACATCGGTAAAAATAAGCGGCTGCTCACTTAACTGCTGAAAGCGCCCTTCTACAGTCAGATTCGCTAAGCAATCACGCACTTGTTGCTCGCTTGGTAGTAGCTCAAGCTTTGCAAGTAAGGTCAACGCGGTTGCTGCATTTTGACAAGGGATAGCAGGCTTAGCTAAGCGCCAATCTTTACCTTGGTACTGCCAGTTAAAGCCTTCACTGTCTTCTGTGAATATGAAGTCACGGCCTGATAACACCATATCAGCGTTAATTTCATTACCATAATCAGTCACTGTATGCGGAATCGCTAAATCGCCAACAATAGCTGGTGTGTTGGTACGGAAAATACCGGCTTTATCGTAACCAACAAGTTCTCGAGTATCGCCTAGGTATTCTTTATGGTCTAAATCTATGGTGGTGATCACACAAGCATGTGGGTTCACTATATTAGTCGCATCAAAACGGTCACCCAGCCCCACTTCTAGCAGCACATAATCAACGGCGTGACGTTTGAAAATAGCCAGTGCGCCTAAAGTACCGTACTCAAAATAAGTAAGCTGCGTGTCACCACGGCCTTTTTCAAGCATATCGAAAGCATCAACGTGGAATTGATCGTCAAGCTCTTGGCCATTAATACGTACGCGCTCGTTATAACGAATAAGATGCGGCGAAGCATAAGTACCCACACTGTAACCCTGTGCAAGTAATAAACTTTCTAGGCAACGGGCTGTGGTCCCTTTACCGTTTGTGCCTGCAATGAGGATTATTTTGCTTGATGTATCGAGTAAGCCGACTTGGTTTGCCACGCGTTCTACGCGCTCTAAACCCATTTCGATATTAGCAGGATGGACACTTTCTAAATAACAAAGCCAATCATCAAGGCTTGATGATTGGCTAGGAAGGATTTCTGTCATAGCGTTTAATCAGTTAAGCTGAAATTTACGCTACTCTATGCTCTTGTTCAGTAGAAGGCAAGTTCATAAATTTCGCTAAGATACGTGCAAGGGTGTCACGCATTTCACGACGGTCTACAATCATGTCGATTGCACCATGCTCTAGCAAGAATTCACTGCGTTGGAAACCTTCAGGAAGCGTTTCACGTACTGTTTGCTCAATTACGCGAGGACCCGCAAAACCGATAAGCGCTTTAGGTTCCGCAACGTTTACATCACCAAGCATTGCCAGTGATGCAGATACACCACCCATTGTTGGATCAGTTAATACTGAAATAAACGGTAAGCCTTTTTCGCTCATTTTTGCAAGTGCAGCACTTGTTTTAGCCATTTGCATTAACGACATAAGTGCTTCTTGCATACGTGCACCACCTGATGCAGAGAAACAAATAAGTGGCATGTTGTGCTCTAAGCATTGATCTACAGCTTCAACAAAACGAGCACCTACTACTGACGCCATTGAACCCCCCATAAACGAGAACTCAAAAGCAACAGCAGCAACAGGAATACCTTTTAGGCGGCCTTTCATTGCTACAAGTGCGTCTTTTTCGCCGCTTGCTTTTTGTGCTTGGGTAATACGGTCAGAATATTTTTTAGAATCTTTAAACTTTAATACGTCTTTTGGTTCGTGCTCTGCACCAATTTCTTGGCGATCAGCATCATCTAAAAAGTTTTCAAGACGTTTACGGCCACTTAAACGCATGTGGTGATCACACTTAGGACACACGTTGAGTGCTTTTTCTAATTCTGCTTTATATAAAATTGAATCACAGTCTGTACACTTAGCCCAAACCCCTTCTGGGATTTCTTTACGACCTGATGATTTAGTCGTTTTAGGTAAGATTTTTTCTAACCAACTCATTTGCAACTCTCTTAATGCTGTTCTGTGTCGCAGTCTGTTTAATTGAAAACACTCGCTTGTGTTTCTGATAACAAATAAACAGACAGATTTTTTCAATTAAAACATGAATTACCCGCAGACGATATAAAAAACTGGTCTTAGTAGTAGTCTACTAAAGTCTAACTGTCTGAATCAGGTAAAAACAAAGGCCCTAATGGTGTTTTAGGAATGCCAAAATGTTCAGGGTAATCCACGTCAACTAAGTAAAGGCCAGCGGCTTTTGCTGTTGCACTTGCCTTAGCGCGCTCTTTTAAATCAAGTAATTCTTTTAACCACACAGGTTCATGCTTATGTAAACCTATGTCCATCAAACACCCGGTAATGTTTCGTACCATGTGATGTAAAAACGCATTGGCTTTGATATCAATGATCACATAATCACCTTGGCGTTTTACCGATAAATGGTGAATAGTACGATTTGCTGTATTTGCTTGGCAGTGTAGTGCTCTAAACGAAGTAAAGTCATGCTCACCTATTAAATACTGACAGGCTTCTTGCATTTTAGTTTCGTCTAATGGGTGATGAAAATGGGTCACCCCTTCACTCATGATAGCGCCGCGATAGGTGTAATTATAAATCACATAGCGATAGCGACGTGCTGTGGCACTAAAACGAGCGTGAAAGTCTTCGCTTACAGGCTTGGCAAAGCGAATAGCAATATCTTTTGGCAGTAAGGTATTCATACCCATCGTAAACGCGACCATTTCACGCTCAGCGTGAGTATCAAAATGGATCACCTGCCCAGTGCCATGTACACCCGCATCGGTGCGGCCTGCACAAACAATTTCGACTGGATGATTACAAATACGCGACAACGCCGTTTCTACTTCTTGTTGTACGCTATTGACGTGTGATTGACGTTGCCAACCACTGTAACGCGCGCCGTTGTACTCTACTCCAAGTGCTACTCGCATAATGCTCTATTTACCTACTGTACTAAATGACGGGGCATTTTATGCGATCTACGAGCGCAATAAAAGCCACTGTCGTAGATCACATTGTTCTGATTACTCAGATATCACACCAACTCGCTTAACTATTGTTGCGAGCTAGTATTAATCTTCTTCGATGTTATCGAGGCCCTTGGTGCCATCTTTAGCACGAAGCTTATGGTGGATGGCTGATTTGATCAGCATATAGCCGCTAATAGGTGCGGTGATCAGTAAGAAAATTGAAATCAAAATTTCTTTCACACTGATGCCATCGTGGGTGTAGCTAAAATACACCATGGCAGCAATTAGCAGTGATGCCATGCCAAGCGTTGTTGCTTTAGTTGGACCGTGCAGGCGCATAAAAAAGTCAGGCATTTTCACAAGTCCGATTGAACCTATAAGAATAAAGCAACCACCAATTAATAATAAGATTGATACAATCCATTCACTCATCATTTGCTACCTTATTCAATAATATCGCCACGCAGCAGGTATTTACATACCGCTACAGTGCTCACAAAGCCAAGCATGGCGATTAATAATGCGGCTTCAAAATATAAATCGGTGCCCATGCTCATGCCATAAAGAATAATTAAAGCAATGGTATTTATGAACATAGTATCTAAAGCCAATATACGATCAGGTACCGACGGCCCAACAATTAAACGCCATAGGTTTAACAATAAAGATATGGCTATCATTGCAAAAACTATTAGAAAAACGGTATCTAGCATCGAAAAATCTCCTTAAGCGGTGCTTCGTAGCGCTGCTTAATAGTATTAATTAACGCTTGTTCATCAGCTAAATCGAGTACATGAATCAATAAGTAGCGCTGCTGAATTTCTTCGCCCTCTTCGAGTGATTCAGGAATAGGATAAACCTCTGCACTCACTGTACCTGGTGTTAAAGATACTGTGCTGGCCAAAATAGTGATTGGCATTTCATGGCTTAAATCCAACGGTACTTTGATAAAACCTGGGCGTAACTTTTTCGTTGGCCCAAGGATCAACAGGGCTACTTGTAAGTTAGCAGTCACAATATCGTACAGCACTAACAATAAGTGCCTAAACGCAAGACCTGGCCTAACAATAAGCGGCTGAGGATCACGAAATGGGAATGTGATCCACGGAATAGTAATGGCAAAAAATGCAGCTAAAAACAGGTGTCCTGGCGACACACTGTTATTTAACAACAGCCATACAATGAATAATAAAACACTGCGAAATGGTGTTGGCAACCAACGAAAGCGAGCTTCTAAACGCATTATTGGCCTCCTTGTAATACAGCGTTGATGCTAGTGTTGATATCAAACAACTGCTCTGATGTTGCTAACATATAGTCTGAAATCGGTCCTGCAAATACAACCATTAATGGTGAACACGCAAGTAATGCAACTACAGCTATCACTTTAACAGGGTGTGCTTTAGTGCCTTCAATTGCTTCACTATCTTTATGGGTGTGATCCCAAAATAAGCTGGTACCGGCTCGTGAAACCGCCACTAATAACGCTAAACTTGAAACTAGATATATTGGCCAAAACAACATGGCTTTTTCGCTATCTAGCGTGCTCTTTAAAATCCATACTTTGCCGACAAAGCCAGATAACGGTGGCATACCAACAACAGCAAGCGCAGCCACTACAAAACAAGTACCAAGTAAATATGGCTGTGCAACGGCTCGCCCTGCGACTAATCGGTCGGCAACTTTACCGCGCTGTTGAGCAATTAAATCCGCAATTAAGAATAGTGCTGCGCAAATAATGGTTGAATGCACTAAGTAATATAGTAATGCCGCGGTTGCAGCAACATTTTGAATCGCAACCAGTGCCACTAAAGTACCGACAGATACAACAACCAGATTCGCAATAAGCTTTCTAAAATCTTGACTTGCTAACACACCAATACCACCCATTACGATGGTCGCAAGTGCTAAGCCCCATAACCAAGGCTGTGCCATGTGAGCAAGCTCACCAGCATTATCACCAAATATTACGGTATACACGCGCAGCATGGCATACACACCGACTTTGGTCATAATCGCGAATAATGCAGCAACTAATGGCATTGCACTGGCGTAGGTATTCGGTAGCCATAAATGTAACGGTAATAACGCGCCTTTTAACGCAAATACCACGATTAACAGCAAGCCACCTATTTTAGCAAGGTAAACATCGTCACCCGTCAGCTGTGGTACTTTTTGCGCTAAATCAGCAATGTTCAATGTGCCTAGCACACCATAAAGTACACCCAGCGCAATCAAAAATACGCTTGAACCAATCAGGTTTAAAATGACGTATTGCAGTGCAGCTCGGGTGCTATGTTTATTGCCGGCATGCATCAATAATGAATACGAAGCAATCAACAGCACTTCAAAAAATACGAACAGGTTAAATACATCGCCCGTTAAAAAGGCGCCATTTACACCTAACACTAAAAAGTGCACTAACGGATGAAAAAAGCTCCCTTTTTTATCATCGCCTGCACAGCTATAAAGCACCACAACTGCACCAAGGAAACTGGTAAGTAGCACCAGTAGCGTTGCTAGTCTATCGGCAACCAGCACGATACCAAATGGTGCAGACCAATCACCAATTGCGTAAACGAGCGGTGCAGTACTATTTACGTGAAATAATAAATAAGCACTGACCAAGAGTGTAACAATCGACAATAAAACCGACGAAACACGACGAATATGTAAGTTTTTACCACATGGCGGCATGAGTAAAATAACCCCTGCCAACATCGGAATTAAAATTGGTAAAGAAGCTAAATGCTGAATCATTTTTGCTCCTTCGATGACTTAACAAGATGGCCGTCAACATGGTCATTACCCAAGTCAGCACGACCACGAATCGCTAAAATAACCACAAAAGCGGTCATCGCAAAGCCAATTACAATGGCGGTTAAAACCAGCGCTTGAGGGAGTGGATCGGCATACTCGCTGCCTGTACCAAGTACAGCCGCTTTGTTAATTGTTAAACGACCTGAAGAGAATAAAAACAGGTTAACTGCATACGACAACATAGTCAGGCCGAGTACCACCGGGAAGGTACGAGCCCGCAATATTAAGTAAATTCCGCATGCAACCAGCACGCCGACGCATGATGCGTACAATACTTCCATTAAATATTTACCTCTTGCTTGGGTGTATCAGCAGTTAATTTACCTAAACTTGCTAAAATCATCAGCGTTGCACCTACAACAGTTAAATACACACCTAAATCAAATACGATAGCACTAGCAAGTTCTGTCTTGCCGACTAGCGGAATATCAAAATAATCAAACCAGGTTGTTAGGAATGGACGTTCGAAGAACCAACTTCCAATACCTGTAAACAATGCAATAGCAATACCTGACGCAATAATCTTACGATAATTCACGTCAAATCTGTCTGCAATCCAGTGCGAACCATTTGCCATATATTGCAAAATAAATGCAATCGCGGTAACCAGTCCTGCAATAAAGCCCCCACCTGGTAAGTTATGACCACGTAAGAAAATATACGCAGACACAAGTAATGCAAGTGGTAACAAGCTTTGTGAAATACTCGATAATAGAATTGGGTAACGCTCTCTTGCCCATGGGCGCCCTTCACTATCACTTGCTGGCATAAACAGCGGCAAGTTAATAAGAAGCTTATAAATACCTAACGCAGCAATACCCAATACGGTAATCTCACCTAGGGTATCAAAACCCCTAAAGTCAACGAGGATAACGTTTACAACGTTAGTACCACCACCGCCAGTTTTTGCATTAGCAACAAAGAAGTCAGAAATTGACTCAAGTGGTCTTGTCAGAAGCGCATAACAAATACTCGCCACAACCACACCTATTGCCGATGAGATACCCAAGTCACGCAGAATACGCAGTGAGCTTGACTCTTTCGGAGTACGCTGTGGTAAAAAGAACAGTGCAAGCATCAGTAGCATTACGGTAACAACTTCAACGGTTAACTGAGTCAGTGCTAAATCAGGCGCAGAGAATCGAGTAAATGCAACAGATACCATCGAACTATACGATTGAAATCATAATCAAAGATATCATTCGTGAGCGGTGCCAAATAACCGTTGCCAGCGCCCCAATTATTAGTAAGCCGGCACCAATAGCATTATGGAAATCGATTGGCGTTAACTGACTTGCTCCTGCTAACTGGCGCATTTCAAATAAAGGCCAGCCCGCACACATAAGCACCACAGCAATCATCACAAAGGCATAGCGCTGTAACGAGCCATTTTCGATTCGTTTAATCTTTTCTTGTGACCATTTAATTAAGCTATATAAGCCACGCTCAAAGCCTTTCTTAGCATTCAAAGTTGGCAATGAAGCTTGGAAGTGGAACAGGTGCTTACGCTGCACATAAATCATCACGCCCACGCTTGTAGCAATAAAGCTCATTAACAGCGGTAAATTAAAACCATGCCATACAGATAGCTTATAATCTGGGGCTGCATCGCCAAGCACTGCATAAGACGCCGAAGCTAAAATATCACTTACTGCAAAGTGCGGGAACATACCGACGAGTAAACATAGCACAACCAAAATTTCGATTGGTACACGCATATAGCGTGGTGGCTCATGGGGCTGTTTTGGCAAATCGATTGGGTCGCCGTTAAAAAACACGTCGTGAATAAAGCGTGCTGAATACGCGACAGAGAGTGCACCACAATCGTTGCTAACACTGGAATTAACCAAGACATAGAGCCAAGCACTTGCTGATGCAGTGTTTCGGCAAAGAACATCTCTTTCGATAAGAAACCATTTAACAGTGGCACGCCCGCCATGGCTGCCGCTGCTACCATAGCTAGTGTGGCGGTATACGGCATAAATCGCCACATACCATTTAGTTTACGCATATCACGGGTGCCAGTTTCATGGTCAATGATACCCGTTGCCATAAATAACGACGCTTTAAAGGTTGCGTGGTTAATGATGTGGAAGATAGCAGCCACTGTAGCAAGCTCAGTGTCTAAACCAAGCAGTAAGGTAATTAAACCTAAATGGCTGATTGTTGAATAAGCCAGCAAGCCTTTTAAATCATGCTTAAATAACGCGATATAAGCGCCAACCAATAAAGTCGCCAGACCCGTCATTGCCACTAAGATAAACCAAGTATCTGTGCCTGAAAGCGCAGGATAAAAACGCGCTAATAAAAAGATACCTGCTTTAACCATGGTTGCAGAGTGTAGGTAGGCACTGACTGGTGTCGGTGCCGCCATCGCATGTGGTAACCAAAAATGAAATGGAAATTGTGCAGATTTAGTAAATGCACCTAAAAGCACTAATACCAGCGCAGCTTCATAAAGTGCATGAGATTGAATAAGTGCTTTGCTTGCTAAGATAACATCAAGATTATAGCTACCAACAATATCACCAATCAGTAATAAACCTGCTAGTAACGCAAGACCACCGGCACCGGTAATAGCAAGTGCCATGCGTGCGCCTTTGCGAGCTTCTGACTTATGCCACCAATAGCTAATCAATAAGAACGAGCTAATACTGGTGAGCTCCCAGAAAAACCACAGCTGGATCACATTATTCGACATCACGATGCCGACCATTGCGGTCATAAATAGCATTAAATAGCAGTATAGCTTTGGCATTGAGTCGCTACTACTCAAGTAATAACGCGCATAAAAAATCACCAGGGTACCGATACCCAAGAATCATATATAGAAAGAGTAACGTTAAACCATCAAGTCGAAACGAGACTTGCATGTTTAAAAGAGGGATCCACTCAGCAGTGTAGCGAATTGTTTCGCCAGAAAAGACTGCAGGGGTATACGAAAATACAATTCCAAGGGCAATCAAAGGCGCTAACATGGTCAAAGCAGTGCTTTGGTTACGTGTTAGTTTTGAAGTGCAGGATGAAATAACACTGCCGATTAAGGATAACAGGGGTATCCAGAGCAAAGTCATAATTAGGAGCCTTTTAGTGTCATAAGAATATCAATACCGCTCTAGTTTTAATTAGTTGCGTACTGTTCATTTGGATGGTTAAAAGTTGGCTTAAAAAAAGCTTACAATGCGTATAGTTATACTGATCAGGTGCTATTTTGTCTATAGGAGACACACCTATTCGCACAACATTTAACCACTTTGCATACTAAAATAGCAATAAATAGACGATTAGTCAGAAAATTTATGCTCTTTGGAAGCTGTTGTAAACACTGGCTTTAAGCCTAAAAAGGCAAAATATTCAGAAAACCGAATCGGCTTTGTTAAGGGCTGGTTAATTTGTTTTTGCCAAAGCTCTCGGTATTGCTCAGACAGGCTCATAGTTTGGTATTGCATTATTGACCAATTAGGGCTTGGTTTATAGGCTTTTTTGTTGCTACAAGCGATACTTTTTTGCCACCCTTTTGGCGGAGAAACCTCATTTGCAATAAATAGATTTGGCGCAACTAGCCCCTGTTGATTACACAGCCACTGTTGTTTTTGCTCTGCTAAAACATATTCATCTTCAAAACCATTAAAATGCATTAGCTCATGTAGAAATACCGCGTAGGATTGCGATGAATTAATATGCATAATCCCGCCAAGCACATTAGCAGCCCCTTGCTTTGACATCATCACAATAAAGTCAAAACCTTCGGTCCATGAATACTCAGCCGCATTTTGCCAGTTACATTCAAGCGCCCCATCGTTGCCATCACAGCTAAACTTATCGGCAACATAAACAACCTCAGTAAAACAAAAGCTGCCTTTTGCAGGCTCAGGCGCTTTACTGTATTGCTGCTTATACTGCTTTAAAGTATCAATGCCTTTGTAATGATCTGTCATCATTAAAACATTAAATTGGCACTGACTGCTTGCCTGTACACTTGATGTTGATAAGGCTAATTGCTGTTGCTGCGCATAAGCTGGGTCAATTTGGAGCTGGCGGCATTTGTTGCTGCAACAGCCAAGCTTGCTTGGCATCTCCGTCAGGTAACTTGCCAGCTTTACCTAGGTAACTTATATCGAGCCACTGGTTTGCTCTAACTAGCTGCTCCGCTAAGGTTTGTTGCTGCGCTGAAGTGAATTTAGCAAAGTAAGGCTGCCACCATAATTTTGCTGCGTTGTAATCTAGTTGCTGCAAAAATCTGAGCGCAAGCTGATACGCAGCATTACTATCATTTAGCTTTGCTAACTGGCGAAGCTGTGAGTTGCGCAGCACTAAATGCTGCAAATTAATGGCGCTGGGCGCCAAGTGATAGATAGCCGTTGCTTGTGAAGGAGTGGTATTTGCATAAAAAGCGTAAGCGGGAATAAAACGAGACACTGAGCTTGAAACAAAACCCAAGCTCAGCAATAGAATAACAGTAAAAAAAACCTTAGCTTGCGTTTTCACCAGCCATTAACTCAAGCTCTAAGCGGGCATATTTGTATTCAACAAACTCATGCACATTGGTGGCAAGTGCAAGTCTAAAGTAATCGGCAGCAAGGTAGTTATCACCCGCCGCTTGATGCATCTTCGCTAGGTAGAAATAAGCTTCGCATAAGCGGTGCGCATACTCTTGCTCTGAAGTCACCCCTTCAATAATGCCAGATAAAAACTCAAACTCACTAATGTCACCTAAATAAAGTGCCAACAGTTGGTAACCCCATTGAGACTCATCAACACCCTGCGAGTTAGCTTTTAAATCAACTAAGGCCTGCGCTTTATCAGCTTCTGATTGAGCTAAATAAAGCCATAGCACTCGATAAGGGTCGCTTGGTGAACGATTTAAAAACTGCTGTAAATCATCTTGTGCGAGTGATGGACGATCACCATAGTAAAGGGCAATACCACGATTTAAATAGGCATACTCATGCTGCTCGTTAAGCTCAAGTGCCGAATCAAAAAACTCATAAGCTTGTTCATACTGCTGCATTAGTGTGTGATGAATGCCTAAGAAGTTATACACCTCTGCTAGGTCTGGTTTAAGCTTAATCGCACGGTTAAAGTCAATACGCGCCAAGGTCGACATACCTAAGCTGTCAAATAATACACCGCGATCGTAATAAAGTTTGGCTTGTTGCTCGGCACTTAAATCAGCACGATTTAGTAGTTCAGAATAGCGAGCAATCGTAATTTCGTTACGAAAATCAGGCGCTAATGGTGCGGTAAAAGGCACATTAACAATAGGGACTGACTCAGGTTGTGAAGTTGTTTGACATGCACTTAAAGAAAAAATAGCCACAGCGGTCAATGCTAAGTGTTTAAAAATCATTAAATTCCTTAATACCTGAATTCTCTGTAGACAAAAGCGAAGCGGATAGGTTTCATTAAAGCATAAAAAAAGGGGCTAAACAGCCCCTTTTTCTTATATCCAGCAAATAACTGGTTATTCAATCATCATTAAGCGTCTTTAGACTCTTCTGCTTTTTCTTCAGCAGCTGGTTCCATTGCTTCTTTGATGCTTAGACGTACACGACCTTGGCGATCTACTTCAAGAACTTTAACTTTAACTTCTTGGCCTTCGCTTAGGTGGTCAGTTACGTTGTTAACACGCTCTGTGCTGATTTGTGAAATGTGCACTAGACCGTCTTTACCCGGAAGGATATTAACGAACGCACCAAAATCAACGATACGTACAACTTTACCAGTGTAGATAGTACCTACTTCTAGCTCAGCAGTTAATTGCTCGATACGCTTGATTGCATCGTTTGCGCTGATGCCATCAGTTGCAGCGATCTTGATTGTACCGTCATCTTCGATTTCAATCGTTGTGCCAGTTTCTTCAGTAAGTTGACGGATAGTTGCGCCACCTTTACCGATAACTTCAGCAATTTTCTTCGCAGGGATTTGCATTGTGTAGATGCGAGGTGCGAATTGAGATAACTCTTCAGAAGGTGCTGCAATCGCTTCGTCCATAACACCTAAGATGTGTAGACGTGCTGCTTTCGCTTGTTTAAGAGCGATTTGCATGATTTCTTTAGTGATACCTTCGATCTTGATATCCATTTGTAGTGCAGTGATACCGTTTGAAGTACCCGCTACTTTAAAGTCCATGTCACCTAAGTGATCTTCATCACCTAAGATATCTGAAAGAACAACGAAATCGTCGCCTTCTTTAACTAGACCCATCGCGATACCAGCAACAGATGCTTTGATTGGTACACCTGCGTTCATAAGTGCTAGTGACGTACCACATACTGATGCCATAGACGATGAACCGTTTGATTCAGTGATTTCTGAAACAACACGGATTGAGTATGGGAAGTCAGTAAGTGTAGGTAGTACCGCAGCAATACCACGCTTAGCTAGGTTACCGTGACCAATTTCACGACGCTTAGGAGAGCCTACAAAACCTGTTTCACCTACGCAGAACGGAGGGAAGTTGTAGTGAAGCATGAAGTGATGCTTGTTAGTACCTGTTAAGTCGTCGATTAACTGTGAATCACGCTCAGTACCAAGCGTTGCAGTTACAAGTGCTTGCGTCTCACCACGCGTGAAGATTGCAGAACCGTGAGTACGAGGTAAAACACCCGTCATTACGTCTAGTGCACGAACCATATCTGGTTCACGACCATCGATACGTTTTTCACCAGCGATGATACGGTCACGAACGATTTCTTTTTCTAAAGAACCGAATAGTTTGCCAACTTCTTGCGTATCTAGCTCTTCGCCTTCAGCAAGTTCAGCTGTTAATGTAGCAACCACTTCTTCTTTCGCTGCACCTAGTGCTTCTTTACGCGCTACTTTGTCAGTGATGCGGTATGCTTCACCTACTTTATCAGCAGCAATTGCAGAGATTTTCTCAGCAAGTGTTACGTTTTTCTCTGGTGCAGTCCAATCCCAAGCAGGCTTACCAGCTTCAGCTTTGAACTCGTTGATTGCGTTGATGATAGCTTGAGATTGCTCATGACCATAAACAACCGCACCTAACATTACGTCTTCAGATAGTGTTTCAGCTTCTGATTCAACCATAAGTACTGCGTTATCAGTACCAGCAACTACTAGGTCTAATTGGCTTTCTTCAAGCTCAGCGAGTGTTGGGTTAAGTACGTATTCACCGTTGATGAAACCAACACGTGATGCACCGATAGGACCATTGAATGGAATACCAGAGATAGCAAGTGCTGCTGAAGTACCAATCATAGCAACCATGTCAGGTTGGATTTCTGGGTTAACAGAAACAACTGTCGCGATTACTTGTACTTCGTTTACGAAGCCGTCTGGGAAAAGTGGACGTATTGGACGGTCGATTAGACGAGCGATAAGTGTTTCGCCATCGTTAGGACGACCTTCACGCTTAAGGAAACCACCAGGGATACGACCCGCAGCGTACATACGCTCTTGGTAGTTAACTGTTAGTGGGAAGAAGTCTTGACCTGGTTGTGCATCACGCTTACCAACAACAGTAACTAATACTGAAGTGTCGCCAATGCTTGCTAGTACTGCGCCGTCAGCTTGACGAGCGATAGCACCTGTTTCTAGGGTCACAGTGTGTTGACCTAGTTGAAATTCTTTAATAATTGCTTGCACTTAAAAATGTCCTTTAAATGTAAAAGCAACTCAGAGCTGTGCTCCGAATTGGTAAAAAATAGTCCATCAAAGTACCAATTACAGTACTTAATTGTGCTTATGAAAACACGATTAAGTACTACAATTGGCAATGATGTTTTTTGATATCTAAGCAGTATCCACTACCTAGGTGTGCGCTAGTATACCTTTCATGCGCGCACAAAAAAAGGGGCTAAATAGCCCCTTTTCTCGTAATCTAGTTCTTAGCGACGTAGGCCAAGCTCTTGGATTAACGCAGTGTAACGTGCAATGTCTTTACCTTTAAGGTAGTCAAGCAGTTTACGGCGTTGGCTTACTTTGCGAAGAAGACCACGACGTGAGTGGAAGTCGTGCTTGTGGCTAGCAAAGTGACCTTGAAGCTTGTTGATATCGAAAGTTAGAAGTGCAACTTGTACTTCAGGTGAACCAGTGTCGCCTTCAGCGCGTGCAAATTTAGCGATGATTTCAACTTTTTCTTGATTGCTTAGTGACATAGTAACTCCAAAAATTAATTTAAATTGTGTTTTAGCCAATCACTAATTCAGCCAAAACGATTGAGCGGGGCGTATTCTACCCAGCTTTGCTCATAACTACAAGGTAATCTTTACTCAGGCAGTTGATTTGATAAGCCGCGCTTTGATTTTAAGTGACCGTCTTTATGACGCTCACCAGTACCAATGAACACCCCATCAGCCATTACCTTTACCACACCATCTGGTACAGGCTTACCAATCACCACTGTTTGACCATGACTAAATGCCACTCCCTGCTCTTGAGTGATCTCAATCACAGGTAAATCAACCAAAGCAGTATCCATTGGCAGTAATAGCTCATCGAGGTAGCTTGAAGGCGCAACATCGTCTGCTTTTGCCTGCTGTAGCTTTTCTTCAAGTTGCTCAAGAGTAACCATTTTTTCACTTGGATAGTGGCCAACAGCACTACGATGTAACATGATGACATGCGCACCACAGCCAAGTTTTTCACCTAAGTCGTCAACAATAGTACGAATATAAGTGCCTTTAGAGACGTGTGCCGTCATTTGTACTTCGTTATTAGCTTCATCAAACTCATCAAGCGTTAAACTAAATACATTAATTTTTCGACACTTACGCGGCACTTCAATACCTTCGCGGGCATATTTATACAAAGGCTGACCTTGGTATTTAAGCGCAGAGTACATCGAAGGGTATTGATCCGACTCACCTAAGAAACTGGCAATTTGCTCAGCTAATTGTTCACGGGTGACCGATACGTCACGCGTTTCAACCACTTCACCATCTGAATCAGAGGTCGTGGTTCGCTCACCAAGTTTGGCGCGTACAACATAGGTTTTGTCAGTATCAAGCAAGAACTGGGTAAACTTTGTCGCTTCACCAAAACAAATAGGCAGCATACCCGTCGCGAGCGGATCAAGCGCACCGGTGTGGCCTGCTTTTTGTGCAAAGTAAATTCCCTTTGCTTGCTGCAATGCTTTGTTTGATGAAATACCTTGCGGCTTATTAAGTAATAAGATGCCGTCAATAGCACGACCTTTACTGCGTCTAGCCATTAGTCTTTAGTGCCTTCTTCGCTGTCATCTTCGTCTACATGCTTGGCATTGTCTTCACGAATAACTGAGTCAACCAAGTTTGAAATACGCATACCTTCCATAAGCGAGTTATCGATCACAAAACGTAACTCAGGCATGATGCGCGCACGAATACGTTTACCTAATAAAGAACGAATATAACCCGTTGCTTCATTTAAGATTTTAGCGCTTTGCTTGGCTTTATCTTCATCATCAGTATTAAACACTGTGATAAATACTTTTGCGTAAGATAAGTCGCGAGATACCTCAACCGCAGACACTGTCACCATGCCTAAGCGTGGATCTTTGATTTCGCGTTGAAGAATAACAGCAATCTCTTTTTGAATTTGCTGTGCAACACGATCAGTGCGAGAAAATTCTCTCATTTCATTTCACTCTAAAATAATAACTTATTGATGTTAAAGAATAAGTTAATTTAATTACGAATACACAAATGGGGGCTAGGCCCCCATTTAAAGCAATAACTTAAACGAAATTAAAGTGAACGTTGTACTTCAACCGTCTCGAATACCTCGATTTGGTCGCCAACTTTAACATCGTTGTAGTTCTTAACGCCGATACCACATTCCATACCGTTACGTACTTCTTGAACGTCATCTTTAAAGCGACGTAGTGACTCAAGTTCACCTTCATAGATAACCACGTTATCACGAAGTACACGGATAGGCGCGCTACGCTTAACGATACCTTCAGTAACCATACAGCCTGCGATTGCACCAATCTTCGGTGACTTGAACACGTCACGAACTTCAGCAAGACCAATGATCTCTTGCTTGAATTCTGGTGCAAGCATACCTGACATCGCTTGTTTAACTTCTTCAATCAGGCTGTAGATTACGCTGTAGTAACGTAAGTCTAGGTTTTCTGACTCAATTACTTTACGAGCTGATGCATCAGCACGTACGTTAAAGCCAACAACGATTGCGTTTGACGCCGCTGCAAGCGTTGCATCAGTTTCAGTGATACCACCTACACCTGAACCAACAATCTTCACTTTAACTTCATCAGTAGAAAGCTTAGTTAATGAATCAGCGATTGCTTCAATTGAACCTTGTACGTCAGCTTTAAGAACGATGTTAACTTCTGATACATCGCCTTCAGCCATGTTCGTAAACATGTTTTCAAGCTTCGCTTTTTGTTGACGAGCAAGCTTCACTTCACGGAACTTACCTTGACGGTAAAGTGCTACTTCACGTGCTTTACGCTCATCTTTAACTACTGTTGCTTCATCACCAGCAGCAGGGATACCTGATAGACCTAAAATCTCAACTGGGATAGACGGACCCGCAGACTTGATATCTTTACCGTTCTCATCTTTCATCGCACGTACACGGCCATATTCAAGACCACATAGTACGATATCACCTTGGTTAAGCGTACCAGACTGAACTAGGATTGACGCAACTGGACCACGGCCTTTATCAAGACGTGATTCAATTACAACACCTGCAGCCATACCTTCAGCTGGTGCAGTTAGCTCTAGGATTTCAGCTTGCATTAGTACTGCTTCAAGTAGGTCATCAATACCTAAACCTGTTTTTGCTGAGATATGAACGAATTGCGTGTCACCACCCCACTCTTCTGGGATAACGTCTAATTGTGCTAGTTCGTTCTTAACGCGATCTGGGTCGATGCCTTCTTTATCCATCTTGTTTACTGCGATGATTAAAGGAACGCCTGCAGCACGGGCGTGCTGAACCGCTTCTTTAGTTTGTGGCATTACACCATCATCCGCAGCAACGACTAGGATTACGATATCCGTTGCTTTAGCACCACGAGCACGCATTGATGTAAACGCGGCGTGGCCCGGAGTATCTAAGAACGTGATCATGTGACCATTTGTTTCAACGTGGTATGCACCAATGTGCTGTGTAATACCACCTGCCTCACCTGAAGCAACTTTTGCTGAACGAATGTAGTCAAGTGTTGACGTTTTACCGTGGTCAACGTGACCCATTACCGTTACAACCGGCGCACGAGGAATTGCTTTACCTTCTTCGCTACGATCGCTTAGTACTTTCTCTTCTAATTCGTTTTCTTTAACGATAATAACCTTGTGACCCATTTCTTCAGCTACAAGTTGTGCTGTTTCTTGGTCGATCACTTGGTTGATGGTAACCATGTCACCCATCTTCATCATCGTTTTAACAACTTCAGCACCTTTAACAGCCATACGTGATGCAAGCTCAGCAACAGTGATTGTTTCACTGATACGAACTTCGTTTTTCACGTCTGCTGTTGGTTTTTGGAAACCATGTTGTAAAGACGTTGGTGCTTTCAGCTTACCTTTCTTGCCTTTAGGACCTGTAGGCTGTTTCTCTTTTTGAGGTCCTTTTTTCTTTTTCTTACGACGAGCGCTTTGCTCTTCACGTGCATCAGATTCATCTTCTGCTTCACGTGCGTAAGTAGAAGTCGTAAGGTGGTGATCAGCGTTTTCTTCACGCTGCTTACGCTCTTCTTCTTCCTTTTTCCAGCGAGCTTCATTTTCTTCAGCTAGCTTTCTTGCCTCTTCTGCTTGACGTTTCGCTTCTTCTTCAGCTTTTCTCAATGCGGCCTCTTCTGCTTCTTTTTGCAGACGCTCAGCTTCGGCGCGATCTTGTTCAGACTTAGCACTTTGCTCTGGGGTCATCTGCTTCTGTTTCGCTTTACGCTCAGCTTCAGCTTTACGTTTAGCCTCTTCTTTGGCTTTACGCTCAGCTTCTTCTTTCGCTTTGCGCTCTGCCTCTTGTTTCGCTTTAAGCTCTTCAGCTTCTTGCTGGGCTTTAAGCTCTGCTGCTTTACGTGCAGCTTCTTCTGCAGCTAAACGCTCTTCTTCTTGCTGTTGCTCAATGGCGCTTTTCTTAACGTAAGTACGTGTTTTACGTACTTCAACTTGCACAGACTTCGCTTTACCTGTAGAGCCAGTTACGCTTAGCGTACTTTTGCTTTTACGTTGCAAAGTCATGCGAGCTGAATTCTGAGCCCGTGCCGCCGTGCTGCTTGCTCAAGTGATCTAATAACGTCGACTTTTCAGACTCAGTTACCATATCACCTGCTTTTTTAGAAATACCGGCTTGTTCTAGCTGCTGTAGTAATTTATCAACAGTTGTACCAATATCTCCGGCTAGTTTTTCAACATTTACTTCTGCCATAGTGTGTAATACCTCCGTTAATAAATTACTCGTCTGCGAACCAACAAATGTTACGCGCAGCCATAATTAGCTTGCCAGCTTCTTCTTCTGAAAGTTCAGTGATGTCTACTAACTCATCAATGCCTTGCTCAGCTAAGTCTTCAAGTGTTACTACACCTTTACTTGCCATAACAAATGCAAGGTGACGCTCTAAACCTTCAAGTGCTAGAAGGTCTTCTGCAGGTTCTGCACCTTCTAAGCTTTCTTCAGTTTTAAGCGCTTTCGTTGTTAATGCGTCTTTTGCACGTGAACGTAAGATATCAACTGTTTCTTCATCTAAACCGTCAATTTCTAAGAATTCTGATGCTGGTACGTAAGCCACTTCTTCAAGTGTCGAGAAACCTTCGTTGATAAGTAATGTTGCAAACTCATCATCGATATCTAGGTACTCAGTGAATAAGTTGATTAGCTTATCTGATTCAGCTTCGTTCTTCGCACGCATGTCATCAACGGTCATTACGTTTAATTCCCAACCAGTTAACTGGCTAGCAAGACGAACGTTTTGACCATTACGACCGATTGCTTGTGCTAGGTTATCGGCTTCAACAGCGATATCCATTGAGTGTGTATCTTCGTCCATTACGATTGACGCAACTTCTGCTGGCGCCATTGCATTGATAACGAATTGCGCTGGGTTGTCATCGTAAAGAACGATATCAACACGCTCACCACCAAGCTCAGTTGAAACTGCTTGTACACGTGCACCACGCATACCAACACACGCACCTACTGGGTCGATACGTTTGTCGTTAGATTTTACCGCGATTTTTGCACGAGAGCCTGGATCACGTGCAGCTGCACGTAGTTCAATCATCTCTTCGCCAATCTCTGGCACCTCAATGCGGAAAAGTTCCATTAGCATTTCTGGCTTAGAACGCGTTACAAATAACTGCGCGCCACGAGCTTCAGGCTTAACTTCATAAAGAAGACCACGGATACGGTCACCCGGGCGGAAGTTTTCACGCGGTAACATATCATCACGGTAGATAACCGCTTCAGCATTGTTACCTAGGTCAAGTACGATAGCATCACGGGTTGCTTTTTTAACAACACCTGTTACTAATTCGCCTTGTTGATCTTTGTATTCTTCAACCACTAATGCACGCTCAGCTTCACGTACTTTTTGTACGATAACTTGCTTAGCCATTTGTGTTGTAATACGGTCAAACTTGATTGACTCAATTTGTTCTTCAACGTAATCGCCTAATTGTAGGCTTTCGTCTTCAACCTGTGCCGCTTCAAGTGTGATTTCGCTGTAAGGGTTTTCTAAAGAACCATCTTCAAGAACTTCAGCAATCTTCCAACGACGGAATGTGTCGTAATCACCTGTTTTACGATCGATTGATACGCGAACTTCAATTTCGCCATCGTGTTTTTTCTTTGTCGCAGTCGCTAATGCGAACTCTAACGCTTCAAAAATCTTTTCTTTTGGAACCGCTTTCTCATTGGAGACGGCTTCAGCAACCAATAATATTTCTTTTGCCATGGGTTATGCCTCGCTTGCCCTATTCCTTCGCACTCGAATTAAAACTTTGCGATGATGTTCGCACGTTCAATGTTACTGATCATAATCATATGCTCAGTGCCATCTGCTGAAAGTGTGATCATATCACTGCTAACTGATACTAAATCGCCTTTAAAGTTACGACGACCATCTTGCGGAAGCTTAGTACGCACGCGTACTTCTTCTCCTTGCGCCTTCTCGTAGTGATCTTGTTTGAATAATGGACGATCAACACCAGGAGACGAAACTTCCAAATCATATTCATTTGTAATTGGGTCTTCGACGTCTAAAATTGCGCTAACTTGACGACTAACGTCGGCACAATTGTCAACCGTAATCCCTGCATCGTGATCGATATAAACACGTAATGTAGAGTGGCGACCAGCTTGCACAAACTCAAGACCATGTAACTCAAAGCCTAACATTTCAACGGCCGGTGAGAGCATGGCTACTAAATCTTGCTCAAGTTTTGTCACGAAAATCCTCCATACAAACAAAAAAAGGGCATATAGCCCTGAAATACTGAGTTTAATAATGATTTAAAATCACCGCCAAGCAGATACAACAACGCCCCGAACCAAGCGGGGCGTCACACCTAAAGCATAAAACTGTGTAACCTAGGGCCAAGCTTGGTTGCGAGTCAGTCACCTGACTAAATTAAACTAGATAGCCTAAACGCAAAACGCGCATTACCAGAATGCGCGACTTCATACAGTAAAAATTACTGTGCATACTAAGTACACTTACAATGCCTTAGCATGTATTTGGTTGCGGGAGCCGGATTTGAACCGACGACCTTCGGGTTATGAGCCCGACGAGCTACCAGGCTGCTCCATCCCGCGCCAATAGATATTAAAAGTAACTTAATATCGTTTAATCGAGTGCTAAACACCTCAATTCAATGGCGGCTATTATAAGCATGTAGCGCTCAATTAGCAACCTTCCTACATGAATTAGTTAGACTATTTTTTGCCTAAAAATTTTATGACAACCTTGTCATAAAATTTCCCATAACTGAAAATTCTCGTCTATATTTAGTCATATAATAAGAATAACCTATAGCCTTGGCTATTAAGCGATTTACTATGAGTCTATCTTCATTTCAAAAAAGACTGTTACTACAAGATATTGAATTGCTAAAACCAGATTTCCATCAGTTTACAAGCGCATATCATCGCAGTCTTAATGCTCGTCAGTTAACCATGACAGTGCCTGAGCAAGACAGCATAACTAAGCGTAGCTATATTCTTTACTGTGCGCTCAACAAAGTAGTAAGTCACCTTGATGACTTACAGCAAGTCACGCCGTTTATTCATTATTTAGCGAATAACCTGAGCTTTTTAAACGTAGCGTCAAAAGATATTGATATTCTTTGTGAGGCTTTTATTGAGACTCGTCTACTCTTTATCAAGACCTACAATAGCCATCAGCAACAAGCTTGGGAGCTGGCTATTCGTATTTTTTCTAATATTGTGAAAAGTTACTTATTTTCACACTCTACCGTGGTTTCTATTAAAACAAGACGCTTGGTTTATAAAGCTCACAATTGACTCAGTTCATTTCGAAGTCTATCAATTTGCCTTTGCTCAACAGAGATAAGTGTATTGAAGCGGCTTGTCAACGCACTCATTTTATCAACTAAAGCTTGATCACTATTTGCGTCAGCTAAGTTATTTGGTCTATGGCTAACTTGCTTTTCTAGTAGGCTAATCTGTTGGTTTAGTTGTTCGTTATAAGTATCGATCTTATTTTCATGCTCAGCGATTTGTTGCATGATTTGTTTGCTACGAATAAAGCTATCAACCTCATCGTTATTTGATAGTTCATTGAAACTATTGTTTATTCTGTTATTTTCGGCGATTAGTCTGTCAATACTTCGCTGTTCATTGTCAATAAGAACAGCATAACGCTCAGATACAGCACTCATTTGCTTTGCAATAGCGGCTTGTTTTTTTGCACCAACTAAGTTTTGTAACTGCGCATCGGACTGATTATTTAATGCTGCAATTTCATTATTCATACGAAGCTTAAAGGTATCTATTTTATTATTATGCTCAGCTATTTCTGCTGCTATTTGTTTGGTCCTGATATAGCTATCAACTTGACCAGTCGTTTGAGAATATACTGACTCAGTACTTTTTCCTTGTACAGCATTGGATAGGAAAGGGTTTTGCTCTTTTATTGTTATTAATTTAGCATCTTCCCCACATGGCAACTGACTAAACTCAACCACACCATTTTTTTCGCACTGATACACTGATGCACTCGCCGCAGTGCTTATAAATAAACATGTAGCCCAAATAATATGAGTATTAATAGTGTTAGATTTCATTTTTTGCCTTCCATAGTTATACCTTATTTATACACTAACTTTATCGATCTATCTCCTAGTTTGTTTCGTAGTTAATTCAATTATGATCCACTAAGGTTTTTAGAAGTGCAATATGCCACCCTGAGATTTATTTTTGGCGATCAACTTAATGCAAGTCATAGCTGGTTTAAAAATAAATCACAACCAGACACACTGTACGTGATTGCCGAATTGAAACAAGAAACAGACTATGTAAAGCATCATTTGCAAAAAGTGACCGCTTTTTTTGCTGCAATGGAAAACTTTGCTACAGCACTCAAAAATGCCAACTTGAACTGCCTGCATTTAACACTTGATAATACAGAAGATGATGCCACGCTACCTGAATTGCTCACCCGCTTAGCGAAGCAGTATCAATGCCAAAATATTGAGTATCAATATCCAGACGAATACCGCCTTAAAAAGCAACTTGCAGATTTTTCACAGCAGAGCGAATTTAATGTCAATGCAGTTGATTCGGAACACTTCTTGTTACCTTTTAACGATATTGACCAGCACTTTAAGCCAAATAAACCGGTAAAAATGGAGTTTTTTTATCGTGCTATGCGCAAACGTTTTAATATTTTAATGGACGATGATAACCAACCTCGTGGAGGCAAATGGAATTTTGATCAGCAAAATAGAAACAAGTTAAAACCAAGCGATCTTAAAGAAATTCCCGAACCTTTGTGCTTCGGTCACGATGTTAGCCACATCCTTAAACGGATAGAAAAGCACAAAATAAATACCTTTGGTGAGTGCAGCGATACCTTAATTTGGCCAACCACGCGCGCTGAAGCAAAGCAGTTACTTGATTTTTTTTGCGACCATTTACTGGTGCATTTTGGTCAGTTTCAAGATGCCATGACATGCCGATCCCAGTACCAATGGTCTTTGTATCACAGCCGTTTATCGTTTGCTCTTAATACGAAAATGCTGCACCCGATGCAGGTCATCGAACAAGTGTTAACTAGCTTTGATAAGCAACCTATTGATATTGCTCAAGTTGAAGGTTTTATTCGGCAAATTCTCGGTTGGCGCGAGTATGTACGTGGTATTTATTGGCAAAATATGCCTGGTTACGCCAGCAAAAATGCCTTAAATGCAAAGCGTGCCCTACCCGACTATTTTTGGCACGGCAAAACAAACATGAATTGTATGCACCATGCCATTACACAAAGCCTGCAAACGGCTTATGCACACCACATACAACGTTTGATGATCACGGGTAACTTTTGCTTATTAACCGCTATTAAGCCTAGTGAAGTAGATGAATGGTATTTAGGTATTTATATCGATGCCATAGAATGGGTAGAAATGCCCAACACTCGGGGAATGAGCCAATTTGCTGACGGGGGATTAATTGCCACTAAACCTTATGCTGCCAGTGGAAATTACATCAACAAAATGAGTGATTATTGCAAACACTGTAGCTACAACATTAAAGAAAAAACCACTGAGGATGCTTGCCCATTCAACAGCCTATATTGGCATTTTATGTTAGAACATGAACAGCAGCTATCACAAAACCCTCGTATCGGTATGATTTATAACAACTGGTATAAGCAAGATGAATCTGTTCAGCAAGCCACTCTTAAACGTGCTAATTGGTGCTTGGATAATTTAGAAAAACTGTAATGACAAAGTACCATATTGGGTAAACTTGTTAATTAAATGTTTAATTATTTTGTCACTCTAGTGTAACCACGCTCTTTTTTAATAGCGCTGCATATTAAATAACACTTTGAGGACACAATGAAAAAAACACTTATTAGCGCAGCGTTTTTAGTTGCATGCAGCAGTAACGTACATGCGTTTAGTCAAGAAACCCACAAACGTATCGTGATTGATGCCGTTAACTACATGCAACAACACCCAAGCACAACACAATACGCTGCGTTAGTCAGCTATGCTCAGCAAAATAATATGACTGTCGCTCAGCTTGGCGAGCTACTTGGGCAAGCAGCCTATGACGTCGATGATTTTGAGGACACGTTTTTTTGTGGTGCTATTACAGGTTCTTGCGTACAAGCACCAGTTTGGGGTGCTGCAGAAAGTATTGTGAAATACACCAGTTATTGGCACTTTCAAAATCACACCCAAGGTGCTGATCAACATGGCAACGACTTTGGCGGCTACAACTATCAAAAACTAACAGTATGGGGAGCTGTTGATAATCTTGCCGCAACGTGGCTCAAAGGTGATTACCTTGATGATGGTAAAGGTGGTGAAACAGGCTGGTTCAATGCTGACTCTTCAAAATATAATAGCTATGGCGTTACTGAAGCCCATTACCGTATAGATAGCCAATCAAGTTACAGCATGTATGATGACTTTGAGGAAATGCCATTCCAACCTATCGATAACTTAGGGCAATACTGGTATCAAAGTTACATACAAAGCGGTAATCCACAGATTTTAGGTTTTGTATTTCACACCACCGATTTACTCCAACCTCATCATACTTGGACAACCTCCGATCTAAATCACTCAAGCTGGGAAAGTTGGGTGAATGACTACTACGACCAAGAAAACCTCAACGATCCAGCACTGGTTTCACAAGCCATGGCAACCTTTGCTGCATTAGATACACAATCAACTGATGTACGCCCTTTGTTAACCCAAGGCGGTGCATTTTCGTATGCACAAGGTGGGATCGTGTTAAATTCAAAAGATCATTACGACCGACTCGATACTGCAAAACAAGTGGTTCCCCATGCGATTGCAATGGTGGTTCACCTACTTAATCATGCCATGGTTGCTCGATAATGCGTGGGCTTTACATTTTGACAGCACTGCTAGGTTTGCTTTTTAGCAACCTAGCAGTTGCTGCGTTTAATCAATACACAGAATCTGAAATTGATCTCATGTGGCAGGTCTACAAAGAACAAAGCCCAGATATTAGCAAACAGCAAACACGTGAACGCCTTTACGAAAATCAATTTTTACTTAAGTACGCACAGAAAAACATGCCTGAGCTTGTAGAGCGCCAAGCGAGTGTTGGCTTTTCAACTCATTACCATGTAATGCGCTACTTAGATAATCTGTTTATTCATCAGTTAAATCTCACCGGTAAACCAGCTACAACTGGGCTTGAACCATTTGATAAACACTGGCTGAAAACCAACTTAGGGCTATATCCTCTGGATGGTCAGTACAGTGATGCCCAAATCAAACAGTTCAATGATATTAAACTCGATTTGTTTGAAAACTCAATGACGCTGTACGAATTTATTGCACCTCTTTCTATGCAGACTCGCTTTCGTTTGCATCAAGGAGATAGCGAACTGTTCAAAACCGAAGTTTTAAAACATCGACAATTTCTTTTGCATTTAAAGCAAGCTGATGCGGTCATACAAACACAGCAAATTTCGCTACCCCATCTTTATTCTATAGCCAAGGGCGATATCCTAAGGCCTTCGATTCAAAGCTGGTTAGGGGTAAAAGGTATTATGCATGTAGAGAGCCCTGTGTTAACTCGCTTAGAGAACAAGGTTACTGACGCTGAAATCCAGCAATATTACCAACAACACAAAGAAAGATTTCATTATCTAAAATCAGTTAAACGCCATGGCGGCGAATTTACCGATAGAGAAGCGGCTTTGGCATTTAAAAAGCAAGCTGAAACAAGCTCAATACAACACGCACTAAAGCAATTAAATCAGCCCGATATTTACGCTCAATATAATAACTACTTAACCCGAGAGCATAAACGAAATTGGGCAGTACAATTAGCATTCACACAAAAGCCTCAACAGTTAAGTGAGGTAATACGCTCACCGAAAGGTTTTTGGGTGGTAGTAATGAGCTATGATCATACTTTTGGCTACTTTAGCGCAAATGACGAAACGGTACGCTATCAAGCTAAAAAGGCCATCGCAATTGAAAAAGCCATAATTAACTACCAACAGAGTTGGTTGGCGTGGCAAAAAGCGCATGGGGTTAAGTTATGAAATGGCTAGCTTTAGCACTTTGTGTGCTTTTTAGTGCTGCGGTTATTATGCATGTGCAATCAAAACATATTGCTTTAGTGCCTGCTGAAAAAGCACTGCTGCCCGTTGAGGTTGAGAAAAAAGATGTTCGTAATCAACAAGCAATGACCAGTATGCACGTAAAGCCAACTTTAATTGCCAGTGAAACAATCGATGAGGCCGTTACAAATGCGGCAATCACAACTCCCGATTACTTTCCACCCATTGCAAAGCAGCCCCAGCAGACGAAGCGGTTTACAGGTGATCTTAATGACCATAAAGCGTATCAGGCATACCATCAAACACAACAAACTGAATTAGAACTTCGCTTTATTGATGCCGCAGAAAGTAAAATTGCTACTCTCGAATCCCTTTTAGAACGTGGTAAGCAAGCGGGATTGTCAGAAGATAAGCTTAATGAAGCCGAAGATAAAATTGCGGCTTTAAAGACGCTGCAAGCGGAATTAGTTGCTAAACATAACGAAAAAAGCCGCCTCAAATGAGGCGGCAAAACTAACTAGGGGAAACAATGCTGTTGGTAATTACTTGTTTTCGAGTAATTTACCATTACCGATTTCAATTTTACGTGGTTTTAAAGCTTCTGGAATTTCACGCTCTAAATCGATACTTAGTAAGCCATTTTCAAGGTCAGCGCCAAGCACTTTAACGTGGTCACCTAATTGGAACTTACGCTCAAAGTTACGCTCTGCAATGCCTTGGTGAATGAACTTACGTTCAGCATTATCTTGTTTATCAGCTTTAGTACCGCTGACTTTCAATGTGTTGTTTTCTGACTCAATGGTCAATTCACTGTCACTAAAACCTGCTACAGCCATAGTGATACGATATTTGTCTTTATCGAGTGCTTCGATGTTGTACGGAGGAAAACTTGGCTGCTTGTCTGTGCGAGCTGCCGCATCCATTAATGATGCTAAATGATCGAAACCGATGAATGAACGATAAAGTGGTGATAAGTCTACTGTACGCATAATTATATCCTCATATTTAAGCGATATTTTGTTAGTACTCTTCTATTGAACCAGTGCTAACAAAGTTAAATTAATACTATATATTTCAATTACTTTAGTTTGTTTGGGACCCATCAGGCGTCCTCACTAAACTATTTATGGGCGGGTAAAATCTTTTCAAGATTTTTAGCAAAAAAAATTGTAATTTTTTTTAAATTAAATGAAAGTTAAGTGCTCTCAAACTGGTCTGAATAAGTTGATTTTAAAGGGCTAACAACGTACAAAATAACAATGAAAAAAAATCCAACTTTTTTAAAAAAATTTATCAGTGTGCTAAAAAATGTCGTTTTAATGGCAGTCGTTGTGTATGCCGTGACCGCATTTCAGCAACGTAATTTACTCTCAACAGATAAAACCCCTGCCCCCTATTTTAATTTAGCCACGCTAAAAAACCCGACAGAGCGGATGACCATTGCACAATTACAAGGCAAGCAAACAGTGGTGTATTTCTTTGCGCCTTGGTGCTCAATTTGTCGTTACAGTATGCCAAATTTAGAAAAGGCTCATCAGCAAGGTAAGTTAAATGCCATAGCAATTGCCCTTGATTACCAAAACATTACTGAAGTAAAACAGTTTACTAATTCACTCGAATTAACAATGCCGGTGCTACTTGGCAGTAAAAGTACAGGTCAAGATTATAAAATCAGTGCCTACCCAACTTATTATGTTATTGATGAACAGTTGGCCATTACTGCGCATTCTATGGGTTACTCAACAGAACTAGGCCTTAGAATGCGAACTCTAGATTAGCTCAATCGCTAATAATGAGAAAAAACAGAATAGTGCAATCGATTTTATGCGCTGTTTTTATTCATTTAATCCGTTAAGATGATAACCAGATAAACCATCGAGGAGAGCGATATGTTAACTGTAATTTTTGGCCGTGAAGGCTGCCCATACTGTGTTCGTGCAAAAGACGTTGCTGAAAAACTAGCAAATGAGCGTGACGATTTTAAATACCGTTATATCGACATCATTAAAGAAGGCATCAGCAAAGCAGATTTAGAACAGTCTGCAGGCAAACCTTGCCCAACCGTACCACAGATTTTTATTGACCAAGCCCACATTGGTGGCTTCACTGAATTCGAAGCGTACGCTAAAGAAAATTTAGGGTTATATCAATAAATTGTAAACGTGGTTGATTTTGGTAAATTTAAACTGATTAAATTATGACCAACATCAACCACATACAAATTAGTTGTAATTTATACAAGCAATTGCCTTGTATTTCCTATACAATGCGCGCCTCTTTAAATTCGTTGAGGCGTATTAATGTCAGAACCAGTCACGTTTGAATCTCTAAATCTTTCTCCTGCAATCCTTAAAGCAGTTGAAGAGTTGGGTTACAAGACTCCATCTGAAATCCAAGCTCAATGTATACCGTTATTGCTAGAAAGAAAGGACGTACTGGGACTAGCGCAAACGGGTACAGGTAAAACAGCAGCATTTGCACTGCCGTTACTAAATAATATTGACCCGTCTGTGAAGCAGCCACAGATCCTTGTTTTAACGCCTACGCGTGAACTTGCGATCCAAGTAGCTGAGGCATTCGAACAATATGCTAAGCATACTCGTGGTGTTGAAGTTTTAGCCCTTTATGGTGGCCAAAGCTATAGCATCCAACTAAGTGCACTTCGTCGTGGCGCGCAAATCATTGTTGCAACGCCTGGTCGCTTAATTGACCACATTAACCGTGGCACAATCAAGTTTGAGAGCTTACAAGCCCTTGTTCTTGATGAAGCAGACGAAATGTTACGCATGGGCTTCATTGATGATGTAGAAAGCATCATGGAGAAAACGCCACGTGAAAAGCAAACATGTCTTTTCTCTGCGACCATGCCTAAGCAAATTCAAAATATCAGCAGCAAGTACATGAATGAGCCTGAGCAAGTTCATATTTCTGCGCGTAACTCAACTGTATCAACAGTTGAGCAAGTATTTTGGAATGCACACGTACACAAAAACAAAGCAATCGTTCGCTTCTTAGAAGCTGAGCAATACGATGGTGCAATTGTTTTCGTACGTACACGTAACGACACGGTACAGTTAGCTGAATTACTTGAGCGCGAAGGTTTCTCTGCGGCACCACTTAATGGTGACATGAACCAACAAGCACGTGAACGCACAGTAGATCGTTTGAAAAACGGCCTAGTTGATATCGTTATTGCAACAGACGTTGCTGCACGTGGTCTTGATGTAGACCGTTTAAGCTTAGTAATTAACTACGATATTCCACAAGATTCAGAAGCCTACGTTCACCGTATTGGCCGTACTGGTCGTGCGGGTCGTCAAGGTAAAGCGATTCTTTTCGTAAAACATAACGAGCGTTATTTACTTAAAAATATCATTCGTCATACGAAATCTGATATCGCACAAGTTGATTTACCAACAGCTAAAGTTGTTGAAGAAAAGCGTATTAAAGCGCTTCAAGACAAGCTTACAATTGCTCTTGAAAACAAAGACATCACTTTCTTTAATCAAGTTGCTGCTAACATGGCAGAGAAACTTGAGCTAAGTACTGAAGATTTAGCAGGTGCATTACTTTGTTTAGCGCAGCAACAATCACCAATCAAGGTTGAAGAAGTTAAAGTTCAACCACGTGGCGAACGCAACGAGCGTCGTCGCAATGAACGTGGTGATCGTGGCGACCGCCAAGGACGCGAGCGTAAACCTCGTGAGCCGCGTGAGCGCAACAGCCGTAACATGGGTCCTATGGATACTTACCGTATCGAAGTAGGTCGTGAGCACGGTGTACAAGTTAAAAATATCGTTGGTGCGATTGCTAACGAAGCTGATATCTCAAGCAAGTTCATTGGTGATATTCGCTTACATGACAATCACAGTACGGTACAGTTACCACAGAACATGCCAAAAGATGTGCTTGATCACTTCCAAAAGGTATTTATCTGTAAACGTCCGATGAATATGACGCTAACGCAAGACCAAGGTCCTGCGGCTCCTCGCTCTGAGCGCCCAAGTGGTGATCGTGGTGATAAGAAGCGTAACTTCAAAGACCGTGGTGAAAAACGTGGTGGTCCTCGTAAAGAGCGTCGTCCTGTGAGCTTCACTGCGAACTAATCGAAGCTTAAGCTGTAAGCAATAAAAAACCTTGTCATGAGAGTGACAAGGTTTTTTTGTGTCTGTAGTAAAGCTGTCAGCCGTCAGACTTCAGTTTTTAAAGCCTCACGCTGGATTGCTGAGGCTTTGTCATTATGAGCCAATGGCTGGGTATGCGTAGCTTGATTGAAGACCTAGTGGAATGCCTAAGCCCCAGTACGCGAGTAAGAAGATACTCCAACCGATTAAGAAGGCGATTGAGTACGGTAACATCATCGCGATTAAGGTGCCGATACCGGTGCCTTTAACATACTTTTGGCAGTACACAACAACCAGTGGGAAGTATGGCATTAGTGGCGTGATGATATTCGAGCTTGAGTCACCTACACGGTACGCAGCTTGTGTTAAATCAGGTGAAATACCCAGTTGCATCAGCATGGGTACAAAGATTGGCCCTAATAGCGCCCATTTTGCCGAGCTTGAGCCAACAAATAGGTTCACGAACGCCGTTAAGAAGATAATACCGACCACCGTGACTGAACTTGGCAGAGCCATTGCTTTTAATAATTGCGCCCCTTCAATTGCAAGTAATGCACCTAGGTTTGATTTACTAAATGCAGCAATAAATAACGCACAGAAGAACGCCATAACAATATAGTAAGCCATACCGCTCATCGCTTTGCTCATTGCATCGATCATATCTTTAGAGCTTTTGAAGGTACCCACGGCAAAACCGTAGACGGCACCAGGGATCCAAAACAGTAAGAAGATAAGTGGCACAATTGATTGCATTAACGGTGAACGGAAATTAGTTAATGAGCCATCACTGCTTCGCATTGCAGAGTCGGCTGGCGCTGAGACAAACCAAAGTAGAGCAAAACGCTGCAATCATCACTGTGCTTGCAATATAGAACGCACGTTTTTCATCACTGCGTGCTTCATCAAAGGCAGGTAAGTCTTCAGTATCTCCATCAAGTGGCGTATTTTGTAAACGTGGCTCGATGATTTTATCTGTGATATACCAGCCTAATAAGATAATAAACAGGCTCGAAGCTGAGGTGAAAAACCAGTTATTGAGCGGGTTAATCGCCATATCTGGGTCAATAATTTGCGCGGCACTTTGGGTAAAGCTTTGCAGTAACGGGTCAATACCTGATGGAATAAAGTTTGCGCTAAAGCCACCACTTACCCCAGCAAAGGCAGCTGCAATACCAGCTAGCGGGTGACGCCCCATCGCATAGAAGATAACCCCAGCAAGTGGGATAACTAGTACGTAACCGGCATCAGTTGCGGTATGGCTGACAATCGCTACTAAAATAATAGACGGTGTTAAAAGCTGCTTAGGCGTTACTTTTAACATTAATTTGAGGCCGGTATTGATAAAGCCAGAATGCTCAGCAACACCAACACCTAACATAGCAACCAGCACTACACCCAGCGGCGCAAAGCCAGTGAAGGTTTTCACCATCGAAGATAAGAAGGTGGCAAGGGAGTCCCCTGCTAATAGGTTATTTACAACGATGGCTTCGCCAGTGCGCGGATCGATTGCATCAAATGTAGTGCCCGAGAAAAGCCAAGATAAAAACCAAATAAGTAGCATTGCGACTAAAAAGATAATCGCTGGATCAGGTAGCTTGTTACCCACCCTCTCAATGGTATTTAGAAAACGTGCGATTGCACCACTTGGTGCCTGCACATCATTATTGTTATTCATTTTCAAATTCCCTAGAAAAATATCTCGTTAACCTTAACGTATCTAACTAATAAGGTAAATTTTAAGTTAATGGGATTACCTGATAAAGGTAAAGTGATTATGTAAAAAAAGCGACACAGGTCGCTTTACAGAATTTTATTTAATTAGATTAGGCTGCAAGTGCTTTCACTTCATCCCACAGGCGCACAACAAGCTCTTTATCTTCTTCGTTTAACTCACCGTTGCGATAAGCTTTAACGAGGCTAGATTCAACTTGATTGTTTAACTCATCAATCGATAAGTTTAATTCTTCTACTTGTGCATAGCCTACAGCTAAGTCAAAGTGACCACGTAAATAGCCACCAGCAAATAGCTCGTCGTCTGTTGCTTTATCAACTAAATCATCAAAATATTGCTGCGCTGCATCAATATAACTTACTAAACTCATTGTTACTTCTCCTCTGGGTGCAGCCCATCTTGATGACCCACTGCATACATAATATGGTCATTGAAACCGGTGGTTACGCGAATATAACCACTTAATTCATCGTCTAACTCACTATCACCCGTATCGGCAATCAGTGGTCGGCCATTCAAGGCCTGTAATTTAGTTTTAGTGGCTACAACAATAATGTTGTCGCGATAATAGCACGAATAAGTGCAGGGCTTAATTGCTGATTACCTCGGCCGAAGATATGGCCTTGGCCACCAATTAAGGTGATCACCAATTTGGTTTCTTTACCTTGTGTGAGCTCAAGTAATTGCTGAGCAGTTAAATCCTGCGCGATAAGCTCTTGGTCTGCCACTAAGTCTACACCTAGCAAGGTATTTTCAAGACCCATTTCTTCCATAATTGCCGCGACTGTAGAACCACTGCCCATCACATATAAGCAGTCTTCATTCATTTCACTAACAACATAGGCAGCTATATCGGCAAGCACTAATTCATCGGTTTCTTTACCGCCATTTTTAACTGCCTGTACATAACGTACTTCACTAGGCACTTGCATTTCACCATAGCGCTTAGCTTTTACCGTGCCTTCGCGAAATGCTTCTTCGTCGATATCCATCACATCAGCATCGCCAAGGCTGACAAGTTCACCTTTAACTAGCATCTCAACAACACGCCCAGCTGCTTTTGGGGTAATAGCATAAACCCCAGAATGAATTTTGCAGCCTGCAGGAATACCTAATACAGGAGTGCTATCGCCAACCGCATGACAAACATTGCGGGCAGTACCATCGCCACCTGCAAATAAAATTAGGTCGACACCTTGCTCAACTAACAGCTTGGCTGCCTGCTCTGTGTCATCTGGGGTGGTGATATCGTTTGTTTGGTAAATAACGTGGCTTTGAAAGCCTAGCTGCTTTGCCGTTTGCTCGCCCATTTCACCGCTTACAGTGTAAATGGTTAAATCATCTTGATGGGCAAGCAGCACTTCAAGTGCCGCGCGGGTGCGTAAGTTTGCTTTTGGCTCAGCACCAAGTTGCATTGCTTTTGCGGCGGTATCTGCGCCATCACTGCCCTTTAGTGCGACACTGCCACCTAAGCCGGCAACCGGATTTACAATCAAGCCTAATTTAAACTGCATCAGATAAAGCTCCTGGGTTGCCATGAAAATCGCGCTGCCACGTAAACTGTGCAGCCGTTAGTGGTCATGGGGTTTTATAGAAATCACTCAATGCTTTAAGCAGTGCTGTCGTGCGCTGGTTAAAGCCAGATGCTAAAAAGCTGAACACTTGCTGGTGAACGCGCGCTTGAAAATCGAATCGGCAGGTTTGCTCGCCATTTAAATTATCAACCGATACATTAAAATCGAAACCTGCTGCAGTACTGAGCGCCCATTCAATAGCTTGGGGCTTTACTTCAACTGCTTCAAATTCAGCTTGCTGGTGCTTATCACGACCATCTGGGCAATACCAATAGCCATAATCTTCTTTTAACCGACGTGCCTCACCAGCCACCAGCCAATGGGCAATTTCGTGTAAGGCGCTGGCATAAAAACCGTGGGCAAACACAATTTGGTGATAAGGCGTTTGCTCATCAGCAGGCAGGTAAATAGGTTCATCATCACCCTTTATCAAACGCGTGTTATGGTTTTGATAAAAGGTGCTTTCAAAAATAGCGATTAAGTCAGCAATCTGATGCATACGGCTTGAATTCATCTCGTTAAAAGCGTCACTAAAAACGAGGCGAATTGTACGGACTTTTCACTCCAAAGTAAAAGCAACCGCCCTCAGTTACAGGTATTTTGCGATATCAACATCATCGATTTGCTCTGGGTTTAAATAGCGTTTTGCATACTTTAGGTAAATACCAGAAGTTAAAAATAGCTCAAATACATCATGGTCAATGTGATCGTCAGCAACCATTTTCGCTAAAATATCAATGGCAACACTGAGTGGTTTGGCTTTTTTGTAAGGTCTATCTGCCGCGGTTAATGCTTCGAAGATATCAGCAAGTACTAACACACGTTCGGGTATTGATAACTGCTCAGCGGTTAATTTTCGCGGATAGCCTGTCCCTTTTAAAGTTTCGTGATGAGTAGAAGCATAGCGCGGAACTTTCGCTAATTCTTTCGGGAATGGCACACTACCTAGCATACGAATTGTGCTGATCACATGCTCATTGATCTTAAATCGGTCTTCCGCTGTTAACGTGCCCCGTGCCACAGATAAGTTATACACTTCACCAAGGTTATATTTATACTCAGGAATTGCCATGTTAATGCCTAAACTTTCTGGGTACTCAACGGCTTTTTCGTGTGGAATTAAATCACTTGGCTTATCGCTCAGGAGTGACTCTTCAACAGGTAAATGCTGATTTTTCAAATCAGCCATACGCATTTCTTCAAGGGGCGATAAACCTAAACTTGCGTCAAAATGACGCTGCCACTTGATGCTAGCAACCTCATGTAAACGAGACAACTGCGCTTCATCCATAAACTCACCACCAACATTACAAGCGGCAATGAAGCTAAAGTCTGCGTGTAACTTCTCTGTTTGTTGCTCAAGCTTTTGTTTAAGCACAGATTGCTGCTCTGGATGCGCTAATAGTTGCTCATAGTAGGTAATTTTTGCATCACGTAGTAGCACTTCAAATCGGGTGCGTACCTCATGAATACGGTTATAAATGGTTTCGAGCTTAGTGCCTTTATCAACAATATGCTCTGGTGTAGTGATTTTACCGCAGTCATGTAGCCACGCTGCTAAGCGGAATTCTCGTCGCTCATCCGGGGTTTTAAAACTGAACTCAGAAAACGCCTCATCTGTTGAACCTGATGCTGCATCAGCAAGCCAAATACCCAACTCAGGCACCCGCTCACAATGCCCTGCCGTATATGGCGATTTATCATCAATGGCTTGCGCTATAAGCTCTACAAACGACTCCATCAACGCTTTTTGTGAGTTTTCATGTTGCTCAATCGAGCGACTCATATCAACCATCGAACTAGCTAAATAATGAATTTCTAAAATATGACTCGAAAGCGTTGAAACCTCATTGTAGTCACGCTGTTGAATTTTTTTATTCTCACCCACTAATTTAAGTATTGGGTTAACGATTGAAGAGGCAAAAAACCAAGAGACAGGCAGCAGCAAAAGCAAACATAACCCTGTAACTAATATTGAGATCTGAATCTTTTCTTTAATAATTGCTAGCACATCGTTTTTAGCCACAAGAACCGCAAAATAATCAATTTCATCAGATTGCATTTCACTACTGAGTGGCAGTTGCAATACAAACATATATTTCTCAACACCATCCTCATTCACACTTAGCATTTTGCCAAATTGATGTTGTCCATTAGCGAGTCCTATGGTTTGCTCATTTGTTTTGATTATCTTGGATAAGTCATCAAACGAGTGATGATGACCTTGTGTTTTACTTTTAGCGATTATTTCACCATCTCCACGATAAACGTACATTTCGGAAGAAACTAGAAACTGCATTTTTTGCTGTTGTTTAATTAAAAATGCACTCAAGCTAGAACTTGCAACATCAATAGCGAGCACTCCTCCCGTTTGTTCAGATTTTATTGTGTACGTATAACCAGGTATCTTTAGTAGATTAAAAATATACTGTCGAGTTTTGGTAACTGTGCCAACTTTTGCATCGTTAAACCATAACCGCTTTCGAGGGTCGTAATCTGGAGTTTGTTTGTATTTCCTATTTAATGATAGGTTTTCATCTAAATAATATGTAGTTTGATGACGAGACTCACCCTGCCCTAACACCTTAAAAATAAGCCATCTATCTTCAGCTCTAAGATCGTTAGGTTTTGGTAATTGAGCATGACCACGTAAATTCACAACTTCGATGAAGTCACCATTAGCATACCCTAACAACAATGAATGGAAGTCTGGGTGTTTGTTTAATACTTCTATTAGAATATTTCGCAAAGAATTATTTTCATCAAAGTTCCCTGAAAACAGTCTGTTATCGTGGATCATAACACTTAATGTATTATCTACCCGCTGATTAATTCGAGTGATGTGGTCAGCTATTTGTTGGCTGGTTGATTTGAATTGTTCGGTTTTGGTTTGAAGGACTAATTTTTCACTGAAATAATAGTGCAGACTGATCGCCACGATTCCAGTTAGCAAGCTCGCTAGTGCAAATATTAATAACACACTTACGCGTATTGAAATTTTAAATCTTCTTTCATTCTGTGAAAACAATGTGCGACTCCCTGCTAGCTCTAAATAATTATCCAGATATAAATAAATCTAATACATTTTGCTAAACTTACACATAAACCAAATAATCTAGACTCGTTAAATTTTTACTACTAACTGATTTCTACCACTACCTTTTGCTTCGTAGAGTGCAGCATCAGCCCTAGCTATCACTGATTTTTGCTGCTCCTCTCGCATTACTGTTAAACCAAAGCTAGCTCTAATTAATAATGAAAGCTCTCCAACTTCAAATGGTTCAGTATTAAGCTTGGTGATCATATTCTCGATTATTTTTGCAGCATCAGACACCGAACAAAGCGGTAAAACAATAACAAATTCTTCACCACCAAAACGATAAACATCATCGGAAGTGCGTAATGACTGAGTTAAGAAAGTAGAAAAAAGCTCAAGTATGCCATCGCCAACTTCATGACCATGGTTATCATTGACCTGTTTAAAATAATCTATATCAGCCAAAATAACGCACACTTGCTTCATTTTTTGCTGCTGTTGCTTAGTTATCCGTTGATAGTCTTCATAACTATTATCAAAGGCTCTTCTATTCGGTAATTGAGTCAGTGCATCTTTAAATGCTTGGCTCTGCATTTCTTGCGCTAATTGACCTAGTTGCGTATTTCGAACAAAAAGTTCGCGGCGCATTAGGTGCTGATGGGCTGACATAATCATACCCGTTAAGTTCGCTGCAACATGTGCCAAAATAACCATATACGAGGTATGGCTATTAATTTCTTTTGTAAAAAAGATCACAGATAAAGCTATTAAGCTGTAAGCCCACCCGAAAAATGCCGACAATTTGAAAGGCAGTAACGCCGAAAAGTAAAACGTAATAAGAATAATGACGTCAAAAAACAGATGTAAAACATAGGCGCGGTCAAAAGTATAAGCCATTGATTGCATGCTGATTGATAAAAAAACCATAAACAAAGAAATTGCAAGCTTAAACTGCCTTAGAGTTTGAATGTAAGCAAGAACAACAGCACTAAAGATACAAACTGAGACAATAATGCTACGACCAGTCAAAGCAATATTTGGCCAAAAAAATGATTGGATGATCATTTTATCAAAAAAGGTTATAAAAATAGTGAGAAGCGCGATGGTGCAACACAAGAATTGGGCAATTTTTTTATCCTGTTTAAATTTGCTTTGTAAAAATATTTGCTCGACCTGCAATGAATTAAACTGGCAAGCAAAGCGCTTTATTGTCAGATCTTTGTTTAATAACTTTGCAGCAAATGCGCCCATAAATACGTGCCTAATGAAATGAGTAACAGAGGAATGTTCAAATAAAGAGCTATTCCCCTATTATAGAATGATAGTTCATTAATTAAACTAGTCATTTTGTATAGAAATACCTCAAATTAGCCATTAAAAAGCAGGGATTGGTTACAAAGTATTAATAAAATACTCTTTATTTTTTTACCAAGCATTCTCGCCGACCTCATCAGACTTGACTATATCGGTTTCTTTTAACGCTTCTCGAATCCAGGTTTGCATGACTGGACACGCAAATACATGCTGACAATAAGCTTGTGCAGCACGCGAAAGCGTAACCTGATACGTTTTAAAGCGCAGTACCACAGGTGCAAACATCGCATCAACAATAGAGAACTCACCAAATAACCACGCATTAGGATACCTTTGCTGCTGAGTAGAAAATATCTCATCGATACGGGCAATATCTTTTTTAGCTTGTTCTGATAATTCAACATGCCTTTTAGCGCGAATATTCATTGGCATTTCATTACGAAGTGCAGCAAAACCAGAGTGCATCTCGGCAGCTAAACTGCGTGCTTTTGCTCTTTGGGCTATTTCACTAGGCCAAGCAGCACCATTTAGATAAGCATCATTGATGTATTCACAAATAGCGAGTGAATCCCACACGATTAACTCAGCATCAATAAGGGTCGGCACTTTTTGCACGGGAAACTTACTTTTTAATGCTTCATAAAACTCAGGCGTATCTAAAACTAATTGTTGTTCTGTAAAAGAGATATTGAATTTACTTAGTAAATACCACGCCCGCAATGACCAAGTTGAGTAGTTTTTATTGCCAATAAATAATTGCATTGTGCTTCCTTTAACGTTTAGATTAGACCCACTATAAAACAGCAATTGGGTAATTACTCGCCAATTGTTTTTATGTTAACTATAAGAAATGCTGATACATTATGGATATTGATGCCCTCAGGACTTTTTGCGCCTTTGTTGATACAGGTAGTTTCACCCGCGCTGCAGCACAAATTTGCAGAACCCAATCTGCAGTAAGTATGCAAATGAAAAAGCTGGAACAAGACCTCGCAAGTCCGCTATTTGAAAAGCAAGGCCGTCAACTGGTGCTAACCCATCAAGGCCACCAGCTAGCAAGTTATGCAAAGCAATTGATAGCGCTTCATGATGAAGCCTTTAAGCAATTAAAAGCAGGCACTGGCAATTTACGTGTGCGCATTGGTTGTCCTGACGACTATGCCCACTCTTTACTACCAGAGCTTGTTGATGCCTTACACCAACAGTTTAATGCATTGGATTTACAAATAAGCTGCGCCCCAAGCACTGAGCTTAGAGCCAAACTAGACCAAGGTATGCTCGATTTGGTGATTGCCACTCGCTCGCCAGACAGCGAAGAAGGCTACTTATTGCAATCAAGCCAAGGTGTCTGGGTGAAAAGCCCTGCTTTTGAGATTAACGATTCAACCCCACTTCCAATCGCCTTGTTTCAACGAGACTGTAAGTTTCACCAAGCCAGTATTGAGGGTCTATTAAAAACTGAGCGTCGTTTTAATATTATTGCCTGTTGTGGCTCAGCGGGAGCGTTACATGGCTTGATTAAACAGGGACTGGCAATTAGCAGTATGGCGCGAATAAGCATGCAATCGGGTGTGGAAGAGGTGAGCGATAACTCCCTACCGACACTACCTGTCATTGATATCGTCCTGCTATACGGTAATCATGCCCACAACCCTCTCAGTCATGAACAGCTTAAGCAGCTTGTTGAAATAATTAAGGCATAAAAAAGCGCGATGATAATCATCGCGCTCATTAACTGCGTTTACTTTATTTAAGACTGCGCTTAAATTGAACCTTTTATTGGTCCATGTTCGTGGCTTACATGTGGGTTTTGACCACGTTGGCGCAATAAGTGATCCATTAAGGTAATCGCCATCATCGCCTCAGCAATAGGAATTGCACGAATACCTACACATGGATCATGACGTCCTTTAGTGATCATCTCTACCGCTTCGTTGCTGGTATTAATGCTGTTACCCGGTATGGTAATACTTGAGGTTGGTTTAAGTGCGATAGAAGCAATGATATCTTGCCCTGTCGAGATACCTGCAAGTACACCGCCCGCGTGATTTGATGTAAAACCATCAGGAGTTAACTCATCACGGTGTTCAGAGCCCTTTTGCTCTACCACATCAAAGCCATCACCAATCTCAACGCCTTTTACTGCATTAATGCTCATTAATGAGTGTGCAAGCTCTGCATCTAGGCGATCAAATACTGGCTCACCAAGACCAACAGGTACATTTTTAGCAACCACTTTAACTTTAGCGCCTACCGAATCACCTTGTTTTTTTAGGTCGCGCATGTACTCATCAAGCGCTTCTAGCTTGCTGGTGTCTGGAAAGAAAAATGCATTGTTTTCCACTTCATCCCAGTTGTAATCTTCAGCTTTAATTGTTCAAGCTGGCTCAAACAAGCACGCACTTCAATATCGTGAAATTGTTTTAGGTATTTTTTTGCAATTGCACCCGCCGCTACACGAATCGCCGTTTCACGGGCAGAAGAGCGACCACCACCTCGGTAATCACGAATACCGTATTTATGCCAATAGGTATAATCACCATGACCTGGGCGAAATACATCGGCAATTTTGCCGTAATCTTTTGAACGTTGATCGGTGTTTTCAATCAGTAAACCAATGCTAGTACCAGTGGTTTTACCTTCGAACACACCTGAAAGAATTTTTACTTCGTCACTTTCGCGGCGCTGTGTTGTATAACGACTTTGCCCCGGCTTGCGACGGTCTAAATCTATTTGTAAATCGGCCTCGCTAATTTCAAGACCTGCTGGTGTGCCATCAACAACGCCGCCTAATGCAACGCCGTGGCTCTCACCAAAGGTGGACACTTTAAATAGTTGCCCGATGCTATTACCTGCCATTAATTTTCCTCATTCCTAATGACTACTGAGACCGAGCCCTCAGGCTCGGCTTTTAAAACCTGCTGTTAATCTGCGAAATAGTTAACAAGCTGTTGTTTGCTGATCACAAACACGCCAAGACCACCTTGTTCAAATTCACCCCACTCAAACGGAGCGCCCGGGTACAGCTCTTCCATATGTACCATAGAGTTACCAACTTCGACAAATAACAAACCGTTATCAGTTAGATGCTCTGCGGCTTCAGCTAGGATGGTGCGAGTAACATCAAGACCATCATGACCCGATGCTAAACCAAGCTCTGGCTCGTGATGGAATTCACGAGGTAAATCAGCCATATCTTCAGCATCAACATACGGTGGATTAGCTACGATCAGGTCATATTTTTGACCCGGGACACCGCTAAACACGTCTGACTGAATTGGCAGTACACGGTCATTTAGCATGTAATCGCTAATATTAATATCAGCAACTTCGAGCGCTTCATATGAAATATCAACCGCATCAACCTGTGCATCTTCAAATGCTTGCGCAAGTGCAATAGCAATACATGCAGAGCCGGTGCATAAATCAAGAATGCGCGTTACTGAGCTTGGCTCTTCTAACCAAGGTGCAAAGCGATTGTTAATTAGCTCAGCAAATGGCGAACGTGGAATTAACACGCGCTCATCAACATAAAACGGCATACCTGCAAACCACGCGGTGTTGGTCAGGTACGGTACTGGCGTACAATCATTAATACGCTCTGCAATTAGTTCAGCTAAGCGGTTTTTCTCGGTGCTGGTTAAACGCGCATGCATAAGCTCTTTTGGCGCATCGATTGGCAAGCTTAATGCTGGCAATAGTAAGCTAACTGCTTCATCCCACGCATTATCTGTGCCGTGCCCAAAGAAAATACCACTGCTGGCAAATTGACTGGTTGTCCAACGTAACCAATCATGCAACGTTGAAAGTTCTGCAATTGCCTCGTCTAAAATTGCGTCTTCTATCTGGAAATGGTTCATGTATGTTCCTTAACTTTCAAAGTCTGTTCTGACGCGTATTGTACCGTCTTTTCAGTTGGTTTTTACTCGATTTTTAGCGTTTTTTTGTTTAGACTGCCGCCATGAAAAAAGATCCCCACGCCAACAACCACATTAGCACTGACGATATTGACTTATTTCGTCAGAGTATCAGTGGTGCCAAAGCATTTAAACAAGACACTATTCGATTCACCAATAAGCCTAAAGTGTCACAAGCTAAGCAATTTTCCCAGCAAAAAAAGCAACATCAGGCAGAATTTTTCTTTTCTGATGAATATGTACCAGACATCGACACTCATGGCACCGTAAGTTATGTCAAACCAGGTCACGATAGCTTTTTAGCAAAGCAACTTCGCCGTGGAGATTACCCACCTGAGTTAACCCTTGATTTACATGGCTTAAATAAAGAATTAGCCAAAGATGAGTTGGCAGGTTTAATTCATGAGTGTAAAAAACAGCATTACTATTGCGCTTGTGTTGTGCATGGCATTGGTGAGCGCATTCTTAAACACAAGGTACCGCAATATTTGGTTCAACACCCTGATGTGATTGCTATGCACCAAGCGCCTCTTGAATTTGGTGGTAAAGGTGCTGTACTTATTTTAATTAATCTTCCACAAAGTGATGAGTTCAGACGCTAACGTCTTCTTGTAATAAGGCCTAAAGTACATATTTTTTCGATTATCTTTCCATTGATTTTTATCGTGTTAAGTGGCTATATCAGCTCGCGAAGCACGTTTTTATCGAAAGAGCATATTGCAGGGTTAAGTAAGTTTACTTTTTACATTAGCGTGCCTGCTTTTCTATTTTTAAATATGGCCCAAGCCGATTTACAAAACAGTGTATCTATTGCAGGCTTTTTGAGTTTTTACATCCCGGTGTTGGCCATTTACGCCCTCGGCTATGTTATTGACCGCTACCTCATTAGCAAGCAATCTGCGCCGTCACGTCATGCTGTATTTGCCCTTGGCAGTAGTTACTCAAATACGGTACTGGTAGGTTTGCCTATTATTATTGCAGCACTTGGGCAACAGATGGTCGGTATTGTATTTATGATCATCACTTTTCATAGCGCACTTTTGTTTACCCTCACCTTTTTGCTCAGCGCTAAATCGCAGCAAACATTCTCTTGGCGAGCATTTGCTAAAAACATGCTGCTCAATCCAGTCGTGTTAAGCATCAGTAGCGGCTTGGCTGTTAACCTAATTGGCTTTACACTTTTTGATGATTTTGCAAATGGTTTGAGTCTACTTGCGAAACCTGCCATTGCCTGTGCGTTATTTGTATTAGGGGCAAACCTTGCATTTTATAAAGTGGCCGACAACTTACAAGCATCACTCATTGCAACCATCATCAAGCTTTTAGTGTTACCGTGCGGGGTCTACTTTTTTGCAGGCAGCGTATTCAACCTAGAGCAATCATTACTGAACGTGTTAGTACTTTTAAGCGCCTCTCCTTTAGGGGTCAACGCTTATCTAATCGCCAATCAAATTAAGCAACACCAAGCGACACTGGCAAGTAGCGTCGTGCTTTCAACAGTATTGAGTGTAGTGAGCTTTAGTGCTTGGTTAAACGTGTTACTCTAGCTAGAAGTCATTACTAAAAATATTGAAAAAGCAGTATTTAATATATTCGCTATAATGAACTTGACTTATAATTGCACAACATCGTCTTTTAACTACTCACAAATTTATAAGCACCACTTTAGAAAGGCTTTCAGTGAAAACGATTTTACGGCATCAACGAAACTTATATAGCATTTTAATTTGCATCATTTTCGTCATAGGTTACGCATCTTATCTCACTATAAGTAATATAGTGGCTGAACAAAGTCGCTTACAACAACAGTCTATTGCCCCTGTTTTTTCATTGGTTGTCGAAGAACTCTACAAGCCTGTTCATACTGCTCAAGCCTTAGCGAGCACAGGAAGCTTAAGTAACTTACTTACTGATAGTGAACTAGACCAAGCCGCCATTCTAAACCACTTAGAACAGCTTCAGGAAAATTTAAATATGCTCGTTTTTGTAGCAAGTGAGCAACAACAAATGCAATTTAATTCTGATGGCACAACGATTGATTTACAAAAAGAGAATATCGAGTGGTATCCAAAAGTAAAAGCAATGCAAGGCGATACCGTTGCTATCTTAGGAAACCGCGAGAACGTACATTTATACGTAGATATCAAAGTTTATTCTGAGCAAGGCAACTTTTTAGGCTTTATAGGTGTAGGTAAAAGTCTTCAGTCATTTTGGGAAGCTTTTCAACAATATAAAGCTACACATGGCTACGACTTACTTTTTGTCAATAACGTTGACGAGGTGGTGCTTTCTTCTCATCGAGACTTTCAAGCACAGTTTACTGATATTGTTAACTTAAATGAACTTAGTTGGTTCAAAAATGCGGCACAAGAGCTGGCCAACATGGAGAATTTGAGCAGTATCATTATCCAAATAGAACAGGATGATCATGTTGTTACGCAATTCAACTTGCCCCAGCTAGATTGGCGAGTTTTTTTAATATCGCCTATGGCTAAAAGGCAAGCAGAAATTAACTATGCATTTTTCAGTCACAGCGCTCAATTGGCTGCAATTTTGTTTTTCTTATTATTGTTTATTTATGCTGCATTTGCTTATCAACGTAAAAGTATTGAGGCAAGAATAAACATAGATCCACTCACAAAACTAGCGAATAGAGACAAAATAAACCACTGGTTTGAAGAACATACCGAAAAAGAGAATAGCCTCGCTTTAATCATGGTTGATATTGATCATTTTAAGAACATTAATGATCTGTATGGTCATAATACCGGAGATAAGGTTATTAAAGAGGTAGCAAAAATACTCAGAAGCAACTTAGGAGAGCAAGATGTTGCTAGCCGTTGGGGAGGTGAAGAATTTATTATTTTTATGCCTAACACAAGTCTATCGGTTGCGAGCCAGTTAGCTGAAAAAATTAGAAAAGACATTGAGTTAAATTTATTTACCGTAAATAGTCAATCATTAAAGGTGACGGCAAGTTTCGGAGTTACTCAAGCACAAAGAGCTGAAAAACTTGAGAGCATTGTAGCTGATGCTGATAGAGCGTTGTATGAAGCAAAGCAGCAAGGCCGCAATCGTGTGTGTAAAGCTTTTTAACTTAACGACTTAAAGCCCGCCTGATACATCGATAAAACTGCCTGTTGTGAATGAGGCTTGCTCACTTGCCAAAAAGTAAATCGCTGAGGCGACCTCTTCTGCTTCACCACCACGCCCTAGCGGCAACTTAGATTTTAACCTATCAACTCGGTTTGCTTCACCGCCATCGCGGTGCATATCGGTATAAATAAGGCCTGGTCTTACCCCATTAACCCGAATACCTTTACTCGCTACTTCTTTAGCAAGGCGTTTATCGTGAAGGTATCAAGCGCTCCTTTTGATGCGGCATAATCTAAATATTCATTTGGTGAACCTGTGCGTGAAGCACCCGATGAAACATTCACAATACTGCCTTTGTCCATACGCTTTATTGCTTCGCGCGCGCACAGAAAGGCGCCAGTAACATTACAGCTTAAAATAGCGTTGATACGCTTAGCATCCATCTCTAATAACGGCATTTGTGGCATCATCATCGCTGCGTTATTAACTAACACATCTAACCGAGAAACCTGAGTATCTAATTTAGCGAACATGGCGAGTACTTGCTGCTCATCGGCTATATCAGCTTGCAACAAATAGGCGTTCACACCAAGCTCTTTTAGCTTATCAGCGACTTGCTCTGCACTTGCGTGATCTGACTTATAGTTAATACACACATCATAGCCATGTCTCGCAAACAGTTTTGCTGTCGCTGCCCCTATACCGCGGCCGCCTCCGGTAATAAGAACCACTGGATTCGTATTCATTCTGACTCCTTGAAAACTAACCTAAACTGCTCACACACCAATGGCATCTCAGGGTGACATTGATAGCCTGTACCTGCGAGCTCTCGCTGGTAATAATCCCAATGTACCTGCTGCCAGTACTCAAGGCTTTTGTCGCCCTCGCCTTCTAATGCGGCGTAATCGGCGTTTATTTGATTAAATGCGGTGATGGTTACTGAGACGGTTTCAATAATGCCGAGGGGCTGTCCCTGCCAATTGGTAAAAATAGCTAAATCACCAACTTCAGGAAGGGTTTCATTATTGGCTTTAAACCAATAAAGTGAAGGGGTTGTGGCTTGTTTTACGCCATTTAAAACCAGTAATGCGCAGTCATTGGCATCTTGCTCGTTGTCACAAAAATGCCAACTTGGTAGTTCAGTCACTGCGCGGCCTGATTGCTCATTAAAGCGAGCAATCAGCTGCGCGATACGCTGCTCGTTACTTAACTGCTGCAACGACAGAAATCTCTACAAGTAGTGCGTCACGCGCCATTTTTGCCTCAACACAAGCGCGAGCAGGCGCATGACCTTGTGGTACCCAAGCATCCCAAACTGCATTCATCTGTGCAAAGTGTTCCATGCTTTTCAAGTAGATTGTGGCGCTTAGCATGTGCTCTTTGCTACTACCTGCTTCAATAAGTAGCGCTTCGACCTTATCTAGCATGGTTTGAGTTTGTTCGGTGATATCTTTTTCGGCATCAGCACAAACTTGGCCGCATAGGTATACTGTGCCGTGATGCTTAACGATGCGGCTCATACGCGCACCGGTTTGTAAACGTTCGATTGTCATAGTAATAGCTTAAAAAATTAACAGTGGCGCTAATTTAGCAAATCCACTGTTAGATTTCGACGTTATTTGGCGAGTGAATACTAAGGTAGTGACTGCGCTGTTTGTGTTCATCATATTCGATAACAGCAATCGCCCCGGTATTGAAAATAGGCATATGGCCTGGACTTAACTGATCAACTAAATAGCTAACAATAGGCATATGAGCAACGACCAACCAAGTATTGCAGTCTGGATGCATAGCAATCAAGGTTTCGAGGTAATCAGCAGCAACTTGCGGCACACCATCAGGGGTAATGTCGTTACAGGTTTCATTAAATTGTAACGAAATATGTTGCGTAGCATCGGCAGCTGTTTGTTGAGCACGAATGTAAGGACTTACCAACAGAGCATCCGGTTTATGATGTGTTGCTAACCATTGCCCCATTCGACTAGCTTCTTGGTGACCGGTCTCGGTCAGTTGTCTTGCTGCATCATCTGCTTGCATTGGCGTAGCTTCGCCATGGCGCATGATTAAGATTGTTTTCATAAAAAATCAACCGATTAAAGAATATAAAACAGTAGCCAGTTTGCTTGATTGTTCGCTATATTAGAATATCATCACTAGATACATTAAACATCCGCTTATGATATTCAGGTAGATTTTCGTAGCTCTGTCTTTTTAGCTTTCCTGAAAATATCATCTGTTGTTAGGACATTAACGCACTCTTTCAGGAGCATCTTTTGAATATCAGCCGCAATGATAACAGAACATATCAACCCCTAACACTGGACAATGGTCTAAAAGTACTTTTAGTGCAAGACTTAGAGTCAACAAAATCAGCGGCTTCTATGGCAATTAACGCAGGCCATTTCGACGATCCTCTTGACAGACAAGGCCTTGCGCACTTTTTAGAGCACATGCTTTTTTTAGGTACTGATTTGTACCCAGAATCGGGCGGTTTTTCTAATTTTGTATCACAATCTGGTGGCAACACCAACGCCTGGACTGGCACTGAGCACACTTGCTACTTCTTTGATATAAACAGCCAGCAGTTTGCTGAAGCACTAGCACAGTTCAGTCGTTTTTTTATCGCACCACTACTAAATCCTAAAGAGACAACAAAAGAACGCAATGCCATAGACGCAGAATTCAAACTAAAAATAAAAGATGATGGCCGACGAATTTATCAGGCTCACAAAGAAACGGTGAACCCAGCACACCCTTTTGCAAAGTTTTCGGTTGGTAACCAGCAAACCCTCGCGGACCGTGAGGGCTGCATCAGTGATGAGCTACGTGCTTTCTTCGATAGTCATTATCAGGCTCAGTGGATGACACTGGTGGTCTGCAGCAATGAAGATATTGCGACCATGACCACCTGGGTAAAACAGTTATTTAGCGAAATAAAAGGTCAGCCAAAAAGTAAAGAGATTATAGAGCAGCCACTTTACCGTAAACAAGACTTAGGTAAGGTGTTACACATTGAGCCACATAAACATATGCAAAAGCTCATTATTAGCTTTGCGATGCCAAATATAGATGACTTTTATCGTCACAAAACCGTTAGTTTTATCGCTCACTTACTTGGCTACGAAGGCAAAGGATTGCTGTACTCTATTCTAAAAGAGCAAGGCTGGATCAATGCCCTCTCTGCAGGTGGTGGCATTAATGGCAGTAACTTCAAAGATTTTAATATCAGTATGGCGTTGACTGATGAAGGTATTGAATACTATGAAGATATCGTCGAAATGGTGTTTGAGTATATCTGCTTAATTAACCAAAACTGCGATAAATTGCCGCGTCTTTATCAAGACAAAAAGAACCTCTTGCAAATTGCCTTTGATAACCAAGAAAAAGCACGTTTAATTGATTGGGTGAGTAACTTAAGCATTAATATGCAGCATTACGATGAAGCCAATTATGTGCAAGGCGATTATTTAATGGAAGGCTTTAACCGCTGCGCTCATGAAATTGCCATGCAATGGCTAACACCTGATAACATGCGCTTGGTACTCATTCATCCAGGTGTTGAGCCTGAGCACACTACAGCTTGGTACAACACCCCTTATAAAGTAGAGGACATTTCAACAAGTTGGTTAGAAGCGCTAAGCGAAATAAACACGCCATTACCACAGATGCGCTTACCAAGTGCTAACCCATACCTCACCAAAGAGGTTGAGTTATTGCCTTTAGAAAAGCCAACTAAATCACCAGAGCTTTTAGTCAAAAGAGAGGGCTTTGATTTTTGGTTTAAACAAGATGCGACTTTCAGAGTGGCAAAAGGGCATTTTTACTTAGCAATGGACTCAACCTTTGCGATTAAAGATGTTAAGCACATGGCCCTTACCCGCTTATTTGCAGACTTGTTTATGGACAGTGTAGCTGAGCAGTTTTATCCGGCTGAGCTTGCTGGCCTTTAGTTATCACTTAACCTCTCACCAAGGCGGGTTAACTCTACACACTGCCGGTCTTTCATCGAGTCAGTTGGAGCTAGTTAATGAGTTATTGGAAGCGCTATTTAATGTTGAAATCTGCGCAAAACGCTTTGCTGAGTACAAAAAGCAGCTAGTTAGACACTGGCGAAACAGCAATCAGAACAAACCTGTTAGTGAGCTATTTAGTATTTTGGGTGCGCAAATCATGCCTTGGAACCCAGAGCCGAATGCCTTAGCACAAGCTTTAAAAGATACGAGCTTCCATCAGTTTAATTGCTTTAGAAATGAGTTTTTTAAAGCCTTGCACGTTGAGTCTTTTTTACATGGTAACTGGCAACGCTCTGATGCGCTTAAGTTCCAAAAACAAGTGACTGAGCACTTAGCTGGCAGCACCACAATTATTGATTTAACGCGACCACTAAACGATATAACCGAAGTAGGTCAACAGCGCTTCATGTTAAATTGCAGCGATCATGCAATGGTACTGTACTATCAAGCACAAACGGATGACACCAGCGAAAAAGTGCAAATGATGGTACTTAACCATTTAATAAATCAAGATTACTTTAATGAGCTAAGAACAAAGCAACAACTCGGCTATTTAGTTGGCGCAGGCTATGCTCCGTTTAATACCCGTGCGGGTATCGCATTTTATGTGCAGTCACCTAAGCACAGTGCTGATGAGATACTTCAGCGTCACCAGCAATTTATTAATAATTATGTATCACAAGTAAACAGCATTTCTGAGCAGCAATGGTTAGATACCAAAGCGGGTCTTGTCACACATATTGCTGAAAAAGATAAAAATTTACGCTTACGCTCGCAACGTTTATGGTTGGCAATCGGTAATCGCGATACTGAATTTAATATGCAACGGCAGCTTTTAGAGGCACTTGATAAGTTAAGCCTTGCTCAAATGCAGCAGTATATTACCGAAACCTTTAGTGAAAACAGGCCAAGAATAGAACTTTTAAGTGAGCCAAAGGCCAAAAAGCAGCCAAAAACAACCCTTTCTTCGCATTCTCTTTGACTCGAACGCGAGCTTAGATTAGATTAATTGTTGCGAATTAAAGTAATGCATTAATGACAAAAATAATAAAAATGATTTCTGCTTTTTTAACAATAAGTATGGCTGGGGTTTTTTCTGCATCTGCCAGCCCCATAGAGCTTGAACAGAGCACATTGTTGCTTATTCCAAGTGCTATCATGATGCTGTTATTGCCATACTTATTATTCATAATTTTTAAACTAAAACGCTCTCGACAGCAACTTCGTATCTCAGAACATCGTTTAAAAAGTACCGTAGAAGGTAGTGGTGACACCCTCTGGGACTGGAATATTAAAACCGGCGAGGTGCTACGAATTAATGATAAATACACTTCAGATACAAATAGTAGCAGCGGCTTTCCCCCTAATCGCGAATTAATTCACCCACACGACTTACAACACGTCGAAACAGCTCTTAAAAAACACTTCGCCGAGCATACCGCTTTTTTTGAAGCGAGTTACCGCATTAAAGACAGCTTTGGTCGTTGGCACTGGGTACTAGATCGCGGCAAGATCATCGAAAAAGACGCAAACCTCAACCCTTTGCGTATGACTGGCACTGTAAGAGATATTTCTCAGCTGAAATCAACAGAAGCACGTTTAAACCTATTCGCTAAATGCGTTGAGTCGCTAACTGACGCCATCGCTATTTACGATAAAAACTTCAAATTGGTTGACTTAAACCCAAGTTTTTTAACACTGTTTGGTGGAACACGAGAGCAATACTTAAAGAAAGATTTTACCTTAAATGGCTATGACCAAAGCTATGTAGATGAAATTAAAGCCACCGTAAAAGCGACAGAACACTGGCAGCAAGAGGTAAAACTTCGCAATGCGAAAAGACAGCTGTTACCAATTGAAATTTCAATTGATGAAATCAAAAATGAGCACAACCAAATATGTAACTACGTAGTTGTTTTTTCAGATGAAACTGAGCGTAAAAAAGCAGAATCACAATTACATAACTTATCAAACCGTGACCGTACAACGGGCTTACCTAACCGAAACTTGTTTTTCACCAATCTGAAAAAGCTCGCTAAGCAAGATAATCATCACGCTTTGTTAGTGTTTGACCTAGATAACTTTAAGAAGATTAACGACTCTCTGGGTCACCAACTTGGTGATAGCTTATTGTCTAAGCTTGCGATGCGCTTGAATAAGTTAACCCGCGAAAAAGATGTGTTTTATCGTCTTGGCGGGGATGAGTTTGCGCTCGTAATGTCGGGCACCAACGATATTCATACTATCACTCGCATGGCTAAACTCTTTTTAGCCGCAATTGCTACACCTTTTAATATGGCAGGCCATGAACTAGTGATCACCTCAAGTGTCGGTATTGTGCTGTTTCCTGAAGATGGTAATACCCCCGAGTTATTACTTAAAAATGCGGATACAGCCATGTATCACGCTAAGAAAAAAGGTAATAGCTATCTGTTTTTCAACGACACAATGAACCGTGAAGCGGTTAAACGCTTACAAATCGAAAATTTAATGCGTTACGGTCTAAAAGAAGACCACTTTGAAGTGTACTACCAGCCAAAAATGAATATTCGTACAGGTAAACTAGATGGTATGGAAGCCTTGGTACGCTTCATTACCCCGAAAAAAGGTGTAATTAGTCCAGGTGTGTTTATTCCTATTGCTGAAGAAACTGGGCAAATTATCGAAATTGGTGAAGTTGTTTTAAACAAAGCATGCCGCGATGTAAAGGCGTGGATTGACCAAGGGTTATTCAACGGTCGTGTTGCAGTGAACTTATCCGCTAAACAGTTCAGCTTGCCCGATTTAACCACCCGTATTGATGTGATTTTGCAAAAGAATGAACTGCCCTCTTACTTCCTTGAACTTGAGATCACCGAAGGTACGGTTATGGACGACCCAAACGAAGCTATTTCTGTCATGCGCTCACTCAGTGCCCGAGGTATTCACCTTGCAATGGATGACTTTGGTACAGGCTACTCATCGTTAGCTTATCTAAAACAGTTCCCGCTTAATACTTTGAAAGTTGATAAAGCCTTTATTGACGACATGCAAACAGAACGTGGCCGGAATATGGTCGACTCGATTGTAACCATTGCTCATAACCTTGATTTACATGTGGTTGCAGAAGGCGTTGAACAAGCCGAACAAGTCATGATGTTAGAGCAGTTAAAATGTCAGACGGTACAAGGTTACTATTACTCAAAGCCACTATCACAGCCAGAATTTACCGCCTTCTTACAAAAGCAACTCGATAAATCTGCGCCGAGCCTACTAAAAACAGCAAAAGCTTAAGGTCGCCAGCCACACGATTGATGACCAACGTGACGCACAAATGCGCGGCGGTAGTGCATGTTAAATAAACACCAAGCAACAGGACCAAGCACACCGCCTAACAGCATCCAGCGCTTTACCGGCATTCCTTTAGACAGAGACTCTAAATACATCACCAAAATAAATACACAACTCAAAAAGATAAATAACACACAGCACCTCATAAAAATCAGCGGCAGTGTACATAATTTCAGCAAGCTTTAAAACTTCACTCATGCTATAACCTCTATAAGGCTTATTTATACTGGCCTTTATGTTACAAAGCTTTACTTTCTAGGCTGTTGAAATGATGTACAAAAAGCAACCTCACTGTTATTATCGATGCGTGCTATCAGCACAAAGGAATATAAAAAATAATTATGAGGAATCGTTATGTCTGAAGAATCAGCTAACATCTATGAAGCACCAGAAGCTGAGCTTACTCAGCAAAACAACGGTGGTAATAAACCTATTTTAAACTTTGACCGCTTCTCTGCTTGGGGCGTGTTCTTTTTATGCCTTTTCACATTTGGTATCTATAGTGTTTATTGGTTAGTGAGCCGAACTAATAAAGCCAATGCATTAGCAGAAAACCAGATAAGCCAAGGCTTAGTTTATGGCTATGTTGCTTTGTACATTGTGAATATTGTGTTGTCTTTTGCAGGAGTTTCACCTGAAATTGGTGGTATTGTGTCACTGATTTCGTTTGTTGTTGCCATTGTATTAATTTTCTCTCTTCGTACATCGATTAAAGAGTTAATTAATGAAGGTAGCAATGAACCAGTTCATTTAGGTGGTATTTTAACGTTTTTCTTTAACGTTATTTATTTCCAATACAAAATTAACGAAGCTATTGATAATCAAAAATAATCGTTTCGTTATTTAATAAAAAAGGCATTGAATTCAATGCCTTTTTTATTGCCGGTTGGTATTACAATGCCCCGGAGTGCTTCACATTTAAATAGGTGTTAAGCACATGCGGCAGTAGCTGCTCAGGGTTACAGTCTATGGCTATCACCCCCTGTTTTTTTAGCTTCGCCATATTGGCTTTATGTGAATTTAGTAGTGCTAATGCTGCACAGTAACTGGTTGCATCTTCGTACTTTTCAATAGGCTCATCGAGCACCTCATTTACAGCACGGTTATTAATATTAATAAGTGCCACTAAGTGGTGTTTTTGTAATAGCTTAATTGCAGGCATTAACTCATCAATGCTTTGCTCATCAAGGGTGGTAACTAATAACACTAAAGAGCGCTTACTGCGCTTGGCGATTAATTGGTTTACAGCCACTAAATAGTCACTGCTGCTCTTATCTGGGTATAGATCATAAAAGTGATTCATTACCCGTGATACATTCTGCGCACCCTTTACATCAGGTAACCAACGCAGATTTTGGTTAAAGCTTTGCATGCTAAACCAATCACCTTGCTTTAAAACTGTGTGCGACAGCAGTAATAATGCATTTAAAGCATGATCAAAGTGGCTGCCTTCATTAGCTTCAATGGCCATTTTTTTAGAAGCGTCTAGCATCACTATGACATGTTGATTTTGCTCTTCTTGATACTCACGAGAAATGAGTTTTCGGCGCTTACTGGTCGCTTGCCAGTCTATCTGTCTAACACTATCACCTTGGCGATATTCGCGTAATTGCTGAAATTCGATACCATCACCGCGCTTTTTAGTGAGCTTTAAGCCTGAAATAGGCTTATTCACTACGCCATTTAAATGCTGCTTTGAAGTCACACGGCTAAAATCGGGATACACTTTTAGTTGAATCGCTTGCGCAGCTAGCCAGTTTGTTTGCCAAGGTCAAATGGCGACCCAACTCTAAGTTCAATGGCACTGATCTGCGCATCGCCTCGCTTGTGAGCGCGTAATGTAAAGCTCTGCTTTGCTTGTTGCATTGCATCAATAAACACCGTTTGCTGTGGCTTTTGCAGCTCAATTGCATTGCTCAAATGAACACTGACATCTAGCATGGTCGCATGCTTCGCTTTGTTTTTAATCACTATCTGCAAGGGTTGGCGTCGATACAAAGCCATGTTGAGGTTCGTTTGTGCGCTTACTTCAAGTAAAGGCTCTGACTTTGCCGCCATATAATCGAAAAATGCGACCAATAAAGGCACTAGGAGCAAGGCCGTTAACACTAAGCTGTCAACCGATGCAATGGCACAGACAAACAACAATAACAGCAACAAAGCTGTTAATTGTACTAAGCGTTTTGCAGGTCTATGCTTGATGCGATTCATGAGCGCGGCGCTTCAACACTGGCTAAAATGGCATTGATCACTTCATCAAATGACACTCCTTCCAGCTCCAGATCAGCCGATAAAATTAATCGGTGCCTTAAAATATTCACTGACACTGACTTCACGTCATCTGGGGTTACAAAGTCACGACCATTCATTAATGCCATTACTTTTGCGGCTTTAATAATATTAATTGAGGCACGTAACCCTGCACCGTGCAACACGCCCTGCCAAGTTCGTGAACTACGCACGATATCAACGGCATAATTAAGTATTTGTTCATCGACTAAGATATCTGCACAAAGCTGTTTAATTTCCGCAATACGCTTAGCATCTAATACTGCTGGCAGCTGCTCTACTTTGGTTTCATTAGACACAATTTGTGTATTCAGTTTTAAAAGCTCAACTTCCGATTCATGAGAAGGAAAACCAAGCTCAACTTTCATCATAAAGCGGTCTAATTCAGCCTCTGGCAGTGGATACGTCCCCTCTTGATCTAATGGGTTTTGAGTCGCTAATACCATAAACGGTGAATCAATAGATAATGACTCCCCATCAATGGTGATTTGTTGCTCTTGCATCACCTCAAGAAGGGCTGATTGCGTTTTTGCGGGTGCACGGTTGATTTCATCAGCCAGTAAAATATTAGTAAATGCTGGGCCTTTTTTGATATTAAATTCACCTGATTTCATATCATACAAACTATGGCCAACAACATCTGAAGGCATTAAATCCGGTGTAAACTGCACTCGCGAAAAATCTACATTTAAGCTTTTTGCTAATGCTCTAACCAGTAGCGTTTTGCCAAGCCCTGGAACCCCTTCAAGTAACACATGACCACCCGCAAAGAGTACCGTAAGCACATCTTCAACAATGGCATCTTGACCGACTAACACACGCGAAATGTTATGCTTTACTTGTTTTACTGCATCAGCTGCCTCAACTAAGCTCATGCGATTAGTGTCTAATTCCGTGCTCATAAGGCATTCCTTAATTGTTTAAATCGTTTTATATATTCTGTTCGTTGTTCTTTTGACTCAGGCAACTTGCTAGCAAGCAACTCTGCCACCTGTTGTTTTTCAAAATGAGTTAAATTAGCGATGATCTGCGCCTGTTTTTCAGCACTAAGCATTTTAAAATTAGGTACTCGCGACTCAACTTTGGCGTAAAAATCTTTTTCTAGAGCAGTAAATAACACGGCTTCGTGACCATGCTCAGAATAAAAGTTTGCTACTGCTCGAATATGCTGATTAAAGCTGGTTTTTACATCGAAGTCAGGAGCATAAGAGCGGCCGATGCGACTACTGATATGCCATACTGCAAGCACAATTAATAACAGCAACGTCACCACACATTGCCAGCTCCAGTGCCATAATTTGGCAAACCAATTTGGGTAAGTCAGGTAAGGTACATAGGTTACTTTTTTAGCCCCTTTACTTAACCAAAGTAATAAGCTGCCATGATCAAGGTGGCGAAGTCGGTAATTAGTAAAAGGTAACAGCGATGGCATCACAATGACTCGACCTTGACCAAACGCAAAGTCACACATTAGGGTGTTACCGTTATCATTATTAGTACTCACACCGGGGCAGTTTTCAATAAAAAAGGCACGGCTTAGCTCAAGATCAAGCTGAGTGTTTTCATCAATTGAGAGCGTACTATTTTTATGCCCCTCTTTGAGCATTGCAAAATCATATTCAAACACATCTTCTTGGCTTTCTACATTAATACCAAGCTGACTAAAAAATACGGTGCTATCAATTGCCAGCTCATCACGTTGCCTGTTTAATACATAAATCAAGCGTCCGCCTTCAGCGACCCAATCAGCCAGCTGTACATCTAACAGGTAAGAATCAGCAAGCACTGCCTCATCTAAAATTAAGATACTTTGTGGGTCTATGTTTAACTCATCACTTTGAGCTTGCTCTGCCAAGCGCTTGTTTTTATTCCAATCGATACCATTGGCTTTAAGTAGCCGTTGAGCCATCGTAAAGTTATCTTTTGCGACATCACTATGAAAGCCAATCTCTATTTCTTTTTTCTGCCAATCTAAAGAGGCAATACCCGCAATAACAAATAAGCTAAACAATACGAGCGCCGCAATAAGCACAACCTTAAGCTTCATGGGCTTGCTCCTTAGTCTCTGCTGTCATAGCTGTAATTTGCTCAATCAGCTCGATAAAGTCGATATCAGGGGTTTTATGGCCCCAAGCGACCGTGACCCACGCAGAAAATAAGCGAGCAAAAATTGCTTGCCCTTGATTTGGCACCCTAGCATCAATTGCACGTTTACATTCGCGCTCAGTCATCGAGCGGTGTAAGCGCACTTCATGTCGTTGCTGCGCCCAACTCAGCGCATGATGAAGCAAATACGCCAGCGCCAAGCGGTGCTGCCCTTGCTCAAAACACTGCTTTGCAGCAGCAATTAAATCAGTAGGTAAATCCTTACTTTTAATTTCTGCAAATAAGGTTGGAATCACTGGCTGTTCATTCACTTTACTGCGCTCAGGCAAGCTTAAGTTGGCAAAAAAGCCACGCTTTTGCATCAGGTAATACACTAGCCAAATAACTAATAAGCCGACCAATACCCAAACTAACACGCCAAACACTTCACCAATGGCAGTAAATACATCGATAAGCCAAGACCAGTCACTATCTGATGAACTCGCTTTTGCTTCGATATTTGGCACCCACGTAGTCTCAGTTTCGATGACATTAGGCTCATTATAAAGAGCAGTAACTTGCTCTTTTACCGCTTGCTTATCGATTTGCTCTGCATAGCTTGTTGATGGTTGCAGCGTAAATGTTGTCAGCAGAAGAAGTGCTACAGCACTGACTACGCCTGCAAGACGGGTGCGAATATTTTTAAATGCCAGCTCGATATCCCAGCCCTCTAGTTCAACACGGCGGTGTAAATAAGCAAGGAAACCGCCAGTAACAAAAAGCGGCGCCACTAATGAAATACTGAAGATATAAATAAAGTTAAACGCTATCTCAACCCAGATTGGCGCTTCAAAAATTTGGTACATGGCTTCTTGTGCAGAGAATGAATGGGGCACAAGTGCAATTGTCAGTGCCGATATTCCCATCAATAAGATAAACTCAAAATGTACACAAAACAGCATCCACAATGTCTGCTTAGGCTTATTTGAAGCAAACAACACCTGCTTACGTTTGGTTTTGCGCTCACCTGATAGTCGCTCAAGTTGCTCTACGGGGGCTAAAAATGCTCTGTTTGGGCTGAGCCTAAAAACGGTTAAATGCGCAAGCATATCAGCGATTTTTAACTGCTTGAGTAACTTTAAGCTACTCATTATGCTGACTGGCTGATTGAAAACCGCTTTTGACATGTAATCAAGTAATGGTCGCTCAAATACAGGTTTAAGCCACCAAACAACAAAGCCGCCTATGCCCCAGTTTACTAGAAAGCCAACAATTAAAAATACGGGCACGGCAATCATCATCAAATACAAAGAGACCAATGCGACAGCATGCTGCTTAACTAGCAACACTGTTAAATCAAAGGTTTCGTAAGCACTGCGCTTGCGAGGATTGAAGCTAAGACGATTAAGCTCCATAGCGCATTCCCCTGTACAAGCGAAAAATGACATAAGCCCAACAGCCGCTGCCAACTAAATATTTAACTTCGTTAGCAATATCACGGGGTGACCAAAATGCTTCGATAAAAGCGGCAATGACTAACATCAAAAATGCGCCAACAATCAGTGGAAGCGCTTTTTGAGCAGCCTGTTTCATCGCATATGCGCGGGTATACTGCCCAGGGTTTAACAAGCCATAACCTATTTGACACCCAGCCGCTGAGGCAATGATGATAGCGGTTAACTCAAACGAGCCATGGGTTATTACAAACGAAAAAAACGGCCCTTCAAATCCAACATTGACAATGTGAGCCGCAACGGCACCAAAATAAAAACTATTGAACAACAAGAAAAAAGCAGCACCAACACAGAACAGAACACCACCTGCAAACATCTGAAATGCAATGCCAATATTATTGTAGATATAGACCCCGAACATCATCAGATCTTGTGATGCGCCGCGCTCAGCCGATTGAACGCTACCACTTGGGTTATACATTTGTTCGATATTAAGCACTGTACCTTGCCCTAAAAATGTATAAGCGGCATCAGGGTCAATTGTCACCCAAATAAAAGCAACTAAGGCCAATCCCCAAAATGCCAATAAGTTAATGCCAAGCATTAAACGATTTTCATACAGTGCACGTGGAAATGCCGTGCGGGCCACATGCCATATTTCAGAAAATTGATTGCTTCGAGATAAATAAAGGCGCTTTTGTCCTAATTGCACCAGCCTGTTTATTTGCTCAATCAACACTGGGCTGTATTGACGACTTTGCGCAATGGCTAAATCATTACAGACTTTGCGATACAAGTTAGGGAAATTAACAGGTAAAGACTTTGCACTATTTTGCTCGCAAAGCGCTTCAAACTCATCCCAACTGACACTATTTGATTTTACAAATTGAGTTTGCTTCATTGCTTACCCTCCTGCTGCGGGTAATCGTTATCGTGTTGAACTTGACCTGCAAAGTGGCGTGCGTAACTAACAAGCTGCGCCTCAATTTCATGCTCTGCGGCAGAAAAAGGAGTAGCTAAAATAGCTGCCAACTCACGACGCCTTGCATCAGATAGTTCATCATGACGCTCTGCAAAAGCAAGCACCGCTAATTGCTCTTCGGTGGTTAAGCTAATGGAAGGAATATGCACTTCTCCTTGTGATAATTCAGGTCGCGTTGCTAACTCATCATCGTAAATAACCATAGTGCCTGCAGCCCAATCACCAATGCGTTTAAAACGGTTGTTAAACAACATAACCACAAGGCCTAAGAAATAGCCTATAGGTAGCATATCGGCTGGGCGTAGTAAGTTACGCACTACAATTTGCGAAAAGCTTGCTGGTAAACCATTGTCTTGCACAACACGGATTTTAAGGCGTTTTTTACCCGGCGTTTGACCACTTTCCATTTCAAACAGGATGTTATAGCCCCATGAAATTAAAAAGTAAGCAATTAAGATAAGCCCCTGCCCTGCATCACCAAAGAAGGCCAATACAGTACCAACAGCAAGTAGAACCAAACTACGGATAATAAAATCGATAATGTAGGCATAGCTACGGGCAACAACGCCAGTGGGAGTAATGGCGATATCAACGCCTTCAGGGAGTTTGATGTATTCTCTGTTTTCCAATCCGTGGTTCAACATTAATCTACTACTGATAATTATTATTGTTTTCGTAAGCCGATAATAATGCGCGTTTTTCGTTCCTTTTTCAATGAATTTTGTAATGAGCGAGTTACTAATAAAGCAAAAAACCGGCAAAAAGCCGGTTCTCTAATGGACCACAGAGTTATTTTTCTGCGCGTCCCATAAATTTTTGTTCAACGGTGTTGATACGAATACGGTCACCTGTTGAAATATGCTCAGGAACTTGAATCGTTAAACCCGTTGTTAAACGTGCTGGCTTTGAACGTGCACTTGCTGAAGCGCCTTTGATTGAAGGGTCTGTTTCTTCAACAACAAGCTCAACACTTGATGGTAAATCTAAGCCAACTGGTGAGCCATCAATCACAATCACGTGAAGGCCTTGAGTTTCTTCATTAACGAATAAAATCTCTTCGCTGATCGCTTCTTTATTAAGGTTATATGGCGTGTAGTCTTCATTATCCATGAAAACATACTCTTCACCATCAATGTAAGAGAACATTGCTTCGCGACGAATGAGATCAGCAAGCTTTAACATATCGCTGTCTTTAAATGTTTCATCAACTTTACCGCCTGTTACCACATCGTATAAACGCATGCGGTATAAACTGCCACCAGCACGACCTTGTGGTACAGAACGTTGAATATCTTTAACTACTAAAACACGGCCGTTATGCTCGATAGCGGCGCCTTTTTTAACTTCACTTGCCTTAGGCATGGGTGTATTCCTATCGTTTTTTGATGACAGAAATTTACCACGTAATAGCTTTTGTTCAATAAAAATTTACAGTTTAATCTCAGAGCCTTTATTTATATTATTTTTCAGCAAATTATAACGATAGTTGTCTCCAAACTACGAAAAAGCTGCTATGTTTATAACTACGAAAAATGACTTCAAGGATTGGATCATGAATCAACACACAGTACACGAGTATTTAATGAAAAAGCCATTGGTGATGATCACCCAACCATTTGGCCAAGATGTCGACGTTTACAAGGTGAATCATAAAATGTTTGCTACCCTTGCCGAGGGCAAAGAAGGTCAAACTGACGATGAGGGAAACCTTGTATGGTGGCTAAATCTGAAATGCGATCCAGATGAAGCCCAAGCACTGCGTGATATTTTCCCGTCGGTGATCCCGGGTTATCACATGAACAAACGTTTATGGAATACGGTTATTTTAGATGGCACCGTACCACAGGGAGAGATTGAACGAATGATTGATAATTCGTTTGATTTAGTGATTGCGAATATGCCAGAAAAAGACAGAAAAGCAATTGAGCTTCATCTGTAAAATTGCGCACTGATCACGCTCTGTGATCAGTGCAACTTAAATGAAAATGATGATCGGTATACAAAACACCGCCAATAGCATACGCATCTAGTTGCTTATCGACTAACTGAAAACCACATTTCTCAAGTACTTTTTCTGAACCGATATTACCCTCGGTGACAACCGCTTTAAATTCACGCACAGCATGTTCTGATTTGGCGTAATCAAGCACCGCTTGCAAAGACTCTGTGGCATAGCCACGACCATGAAAGTTAGGCAGTAGCAAATAACCAACTTCTTGACTATCTGGCACTGTTGATGAAGTAAACCCCGTCACACCCACCTCTTTACCCGTACTGGTTTCAACAATAACTAAACAAAGTGGTGAATTCGAATTTGGCTGCCAAGGCTTTAAACGCTCATTAAACTTTGCTCGTAGTTGCGCCTCTGAGGGCTTATCGAAGCACTTCTCTATCACTTGAGCATCATTATGCAAAGTATAAAACAGCGGCCAGTCATCGGCATTTAACAGCCTTAATGTTAATCGCGCAGTGGTGAGAGTCATGGTGATTAATCGCTTTGTAAATAAACCTAGTTATAACAAACCAACTTGGTGAGTTAAATACCACTTATGGCCAATATAGAAGAAAAGCCCACATTTTTTAGACTTAACTTAGTTATACTTCAAAGCCAAAATGACTCCCGTCCGGGAGCTCAACATCAAGTCTTAAGGTACCCCCAGCAGCTTCAACATAGCGCTTTAATGATGATAATCTAACGTCACGACCTGGTTTCTCCATGTCAGATATCGTTGGCTGCTTGACGCCAAGCTCTTTCGCCATCTCACCTTGTGTTAGTTTCATATGTTCACGAAGCTCTGCTAAATGAATATTAAGAAGCATATCTGACGCCGCTTTCTTAGCTTTGGCTACCACTTCTGGTTTTTCATTCGCCAATAACTTTTCCAGTGTTCTAGCCATTATATTTACCTCTTTTCTAACTTATCTAGGTGAGCCGAATATTCACTATCAGCTATCGGGATCATTTGCTCATAAAACCTTTTTTCATTTGAGTTTTTATTACCCGCACAGAGAACAATCGCTTTTCGGTTTGGATCAAAAGCAAAAAAAGCACGTATCGGAATCCCTTTACTTTGAATCCTTAACTCCTTCATATTACTAAAACAAGAACCATACACTGTATCTGCATAAGGTCTTGCTAGCATAGGACCTCGCTCCTGAAGAACCAATAAACACGCAAGTACATTAGTTCGGTCTGTGTCATCTAAGGCGTCAAACCAATTATCGAATCTGTCGGTTGTTTCAACTAACCACATATGAGTCCTCCTTGACCATAGATTTAAATCTATATAGATAATAACCTATAGTCAAGATTTAATCCGCTCAACTTCTAACCAAGTTCGAACCAATAAAAAAGCCCCGCTCAATGAGCAGGGCTTTTAAAATTAACTAATTTAAAGAATTAGCTTTTAGTCGTTTCTTTATCATCTTCTTCTGACGCTTGCTCGCCTTCAACCACTTCTTTGGTTACTTCAACCGGATCGACAGGCTTAGCTTCAGCTACAGCCGGCTCTTCGCTTTCTGCTTGGTAAAAACGACCACCCTTTTCAGCCATTGCTTTTAACGTATCGCAAGGTGTGAAAATTGGGTTGTAGTTAGCAAAAGTCGCCATTTCTGAGCTCACTTGTGCTGCACCCAGTTTATCCATATAGCTAAATGGACCGCCTAAGAATGGTGGGAAACCAATACCAAAAATAGCACCAATATCACCATCACGCGGGCTTGCAATAATGCCATCATCTAAACAGCGCACCGCTTCATTTAGCATTTGCGCAACACAACGTTTAGCAATTTCGCTCTTGTTTAAACGAGGTGATGGCGTAACACCAAGTAGCTCGTAAACTGACTCATCCACTTTTTTATCTTTCTTGTCGTAAAGATAAAAACCACGGCCAGTCTTACGACCTAAACGCTTAGAATCGATTAAGCGATTAAAGGCATCAGGTGCTTTAAAGCGCTCGCCCAATTCTTTTTCAAGGATTGGCGCAATTTTAGAACCGATATCAATCCCTACTTCATCAAGTAACGCTAAGGTCCAACAGGGAAACCAAACTCAACCAATGCTTGATCAATCTTTTCAATTGGCTCACCTGCAAGCAGTAAATTAGCCGCTTCATTGACATAAGGCGCTAAGATACGGTTTACATAGAAACCAGCCATATCTTTAACCACAATTGGTGTTTTACCTTGCTTACGGGCAAAGTTAACAACGCGTGCGATAGTTTCTTCAGACGTACCAGCGTGTGGAATGATCTCAACAAGTGGCATTTTCTCAACAGGTGAGAAGTAATGCAGACCAATTACATTTTCGGGGCGCGCTGCATCAGCAGCAATTTGTGCAATTGGTAATGATGAGGTATTACTTGCAAAAATCGTGTTGTCTTGGCATTCACGTTCTACATCAGCCACCATACCTTGCTTTAAAGCAAGATCTTCAAACACCGCTTCGATAACGATATCAATGTGTTTAAAGCCACTGTAATCGGTGGTACCGGTAATGCGGTTCATGGTTTGTTGTAGATCAGCTTTAGATAAAATACGACGTTTTTGCTTTTTATCCAAAATCTTGTAGCTGTAGTTCATGGCATTGCTGATGCCCTTTTCAGCCACATCTTTAATGCGCACTGGAACACCCGCTTTTACAGCACTAACATGGGCAATACCCGCGCCCATGAGGCCGCCACCTAATACTGCCGCTTTAGCGATCGCTGGTGCATCATCATTACGCCACTCTTTTTTCATTTCAGTGGTTGCAAAGAAAATACCGCGTAATGCTTTTGACTCATCACTCATTACCAGCGTGGCAAAACCTTCAGCTTCAGTTTTGTATGCTTTTAACTGATCAAGTTCAACACTTGCACGAACCGCTTTAATAATGGCTAAAGGTGCTGGGTAATGACCACCTGTTTTCTTCAGCACGTTTTCTTGTGCTTTTTTGAAAATAATATTGCGGCCAAATGGGTTCGACTCAAGTAATTGGCTTAAACGATCTAACTTAGGTTTAGTAACCTTCGCCTTACCTTTCAGAGCAAACTCTTTAGCAACGTCAAGTAATACACTGTGTGGTACACAGTCATTTACTAAGCCTGTTTTCTTCGCTTGCTTAGCACGCACTTGCTTACCTGTAAGCATCCACTCAAGTGCTTTTTGCAAGCCAACTAATTTAGGTAAACGTTGAGTACCACCACCACCAGGTAATAAGCCTAACTGTACTTCTGGCAAACCAAGCTTAGTGATATCGCTGTCTGAACACACGCGATAATCACACGCTAAAGCAAACTCTAAACCGCCGCCCAATGCAGCACCATGAATAGCACTTACTGTTGGGAAAGGCAGCTTTTTCATATCGAAAAATGCTTGCTGACACATTTCGCTTAACGCTAATGCATCTTCACGACTATTGGCGCTATCAAGCATTTTAATATCAGCACCGGCGATAAAGTTATCGCTTTTACCACTGATAAATACCATGCCTTTTACTGCTTGCGCTTGTGCGTCTTTGAGTAAGGTTTTTAAATCTTCTGCAAAACTGCTGCGCAGGGTGTTCATTTTCTCACCCGGCACATCAATGGTTACAACGGCTACGCCGTCATCTGCCACTGATAAACTAAATACTGAATCTGTCATTACGCACTCTCCAATACAAAGGCTGCGCCTAAGCCACCCGCTGCACACGCAGTCGTAAGCGCTAAGCCGCCACCGCGACGATTAAGTTCATGTAAGCTTTGCGTGATCAGGCGCGCACCTGTTGCCGCAAATGGGTGACCATATGCAAGTGAGCCACCTAATACATTGAACTTGTCCATGTTAATTTCGCCGATCGCTTTGCTGCGACCTAGCTTTTCTTGTGCAAATTTATCTGACGCAAACATCTTCATATTAGCCAGTGTTTGCGCTGCAAATGCTTCGTGCATTTCGATTAAATCTAAATCAGCTAATGTGATACCTGCTCTATCTAGGGCAATTGGCGTTGAGTGCGCCGGACCCATTAGCATATCTTCATGTACACCAATTGCTGAGAAAGCAAAGCTACGTACATAACCTAGAATGTCGTAACCCAATGCTTTAGCTTTACTCTCGCTCATCATTAATACCGCAGCCGCCCCATCAGTTAATGGCGTTGCGTTAGCTGCAGTCACTGATCCGTGCTGACGGTCAAATACTGGTTTTAATTTCGCGTAGCCTTCAACGGTTGAGTTATGACGAATGTTATTGTCTTGCTCAATAAAGCTCTTATAAGGTGCAACATGGGCAGTCATTACTTCATCTTTAAGTTTACCATCAGCCCACGCCTGACTTGCAAGGGTGTGCGAACGATGTGCTAAGGCATCTTGATCTTCACGGCTGATGCTATGTGTTTTCGCCATTTGCTCTGCTGTTTGACCCATAGATAAACCAGTAGAGTACTCAGCGACCGCAGGCGGAACAGGAAGTAAATCTTTTAAACGTAATTTAGAGAAAATCTTTAATCGCTGACCAAGCGTACGTGCTTTGTTTAAATCAACAAGGCTGCCCGCTAATTTTTTACTAACCCCAATAGGTAATACAGACGATGAGTCAGCACCACCAGCGATACCTACTTGCACTGAGCCTGCCATAATTGACTCGGCTACGTTAGCAATGGCTTGGAAACTTGTTGCACACGCACGCGAAACAGAATAAGCATCAACAGAAACAGGCATACCCGTACCTAATACGATTTCACGGGCAATATTTGGCGCTTCTGGCATTTGCACTACTTGTCCAAATACAAGTTGGTCAATTTCAGATTTATCAAAGTTAAGTCGTTCAAGCATTTCGTTGACAACTAACTTACCCATATCAAGGGCTGGTACATGATGGAATGCTGTGGCTTGCTTTGCGAATGGCGTTCGCATACGTCGCTAACGATAGCGATACGATCGCCTTTTGCTGTTTTAAGTATATTTTGCTCAGACATTTATGCTCTCCCGCTGACAGGTCTGACCTGTTTGTTTTTCCTGATTCTAAAACAACCCGTGTACGAATGCCAATAGTAAGTTTTCAACCATAGGCTTTTTTCGGCCTATTTACAAAAAAACACCGTATTTATATGGTAGGCTAAAAATCCTTAAAAAATAACGAACTATTTGAGGATTTTGTGTCTAACACTTGTGTTATAACTTTTGAATCCTTATAACTTGTTAATAGCGCCCCACCACGGTACCGCGCAAATAATTTATCGGTACTGAATATAACGCATTGGCGCATAACAAAAACAATTTTTGACTCACGCTTTTAGGACAGTCTTTTTATTATGGCAGTTAACGCATTTTCACAATTAAAATCATATCTAGACACGCAAATTATCGGCCAACCACAATTAACTCAAGCACTGTTAATCGCAATTTTGGCAGATGGCCACTTATTAGTTGAAGGCCCTCCGGGTCTTGCGAAAACGCGTGCAGTCAATGCCTTAGCGAAAGGCGTTGAAGGCAGTTTCCAACGTGTACAATTTACCCCAGACTTATTACCTGCAGATGTAACTGGTACCGATATTTATCGCCAGCAAACCAGTGAGTTCGTATTTGAAAAAGGCCCATTATTTCATAACCTAATTTTGGCAGATGAAATAAACCGTGCTCCTGCTAAAGTGCAATCAGCCCTACTAGAAGCCATGGCTGAACGCCAAGTAACGGTCGGTAAAAACACCTACCCACTGTCTGATTCTTTTTATGGTTATGGCAACCCAAAACCCGCTAGAACAAGAAGGCACTTACCCACTACCAGAAGCTCAGCTTGACCGCTTTTTATTGCATTTAAGCATTGATTACCCGGGTGCTGAACACGAATTAGATATCCTACGCCTAACTCGTGGCGAGGCTATTTCTGACAAGCAAGCAACGACACAGCAAATTAGTCAAAGTGAGCTATTTGCTGCCCGTAAAGCGATATTAGGTTTGTATTTAGCTGAGCCGCTTGAGAAATACCTAGTACAATTAATTGTTGCCACTCGTGAAGCAGCTGAGCTTGATGAGCAACTTGGTCGCTGGATTGAATATGGCGCAAGCCCACGTGCAACCATTGCCCTTGATAAGTGTGCCCGCGCGCATGCTTGGCTTGAAGGCCGTGACTTTGTTGCCCCAGATGATATTCAAGCAGTGCTGCATAATGTATTGCGTCACCGTATTATCTTAAGTTACGAAGCACAGGCCGATGGCATCGGTAAAGATGATGTGATCAGCCGTATTTTAGAATTGGTGGCAGTGCCATAAGCTATGTCAAGCCAATTTGATCCAGCGGCGTGGTTAGCAGCGAGTCATAGTCAAGGCGTTAATTTATCACTCAAAGAGTTGATGTATTACAAAGCCAAAGCTCGTTTGCTAGAACTTGCGCCCAAAGTAAAAATCAAAAACAGCTTGGCTGGGCAATACCTTGCGCCTCACAAGGGGCGTGGTATGGAGTTTGCCGAGGTGCGCCATTACCAAGCCGGTGATGACATACGCTCTATCGACTGGCGTGTTACTGCACGGACTGGCGAAACCCACACTAAGCTGTTTCAAGAAGAAAAAGAACGCCCTGTTTTTGTCTTTACCGACTTTTCTAACTCGATGCTGTTTGGCTCAAAGTTACTGTTGAAGTCAGTGCAAGCGGCGCACATCAGCGCACTGGTTGCTTGGTCGGCGTGTCAACGAGGTGATCGCATCGGTGGTTTGGTGTTTAATCAGCAAGGTCATCACGAATTAAAACCGACCTCTCGAGAAAAAGCCGTGTTAAAGCTGTGTCACAACTTATGTGATATTCACAGCCAGGCTCTGACTAATATCGACCAAACAGCCACCAGCTTATTTAGCGAAAACCTTAAACGCCTTAATCATTTAGCAAAACCTGGGAGCTTGGTTTATATCGTCTCGGATTTTAGTGCCCTTGATGAAGCCAGTTTCAAACAACTTGAAATGCTGAGCAGGCACTGTGAATTGATTGGCTGCCATATTAGCGATCCGTTCGAGCACCAGCTACCTGCTTTTAAACAAACGGTGACCGTGTCGGCGAATGGCCAAGAGCTTGCTTTACCGCTAATGGATAAGCAATTTCGCGAGCGCTTTGCTAAGTCTGCCGAAGCGTCGTTTTCTAATAGATTAAAACGCTTACAAAAATCTGGGCTTAGTTTAATTTCATTCAGTGCAGCCACGCCTCTTGAGCTGCAATTAGTGAGAAAGTAACAATGCAAAAAAATCCGCTAGATGGCTTACATGATGTCATTGCACCGACCGAGGTTGCATGGTGTCACTTGCTCCAATTTGGTGGCTAATTATCGCCTTAGTTGGTTCGTTATTAATTATCGGCTTAGTGCTTTTATATAAAAACCAGCAATTTAAAAAAGCCAAAAAACAAGCCATTAAGATAAGTAAAACCCTTAGTGATGATGACGCGCAAGAGCTACACATTATTTTAAAACGCTTAACTCGTCATTATTACAGCAGTCAGCTTGCTTCTCAGCCTTTGGCTAAGTGGTCAGAAAGTTTATCTAAACTCAGTGGCGACAACTTTAGTTACGATGAACTTATGCCGCTTTATCAACAACAAAGTAATAATGCTGAGCTCGGGGCTAAATTACGCAGTGCTATTAGCAACTTTAAACTCAAGGAGCCAATTAATGTTTGAGTTTAGTTGGCCATGGTGTTTTGTGCTTTTACCCCTACCTTGGTTATTAAGCCGCTTTATGCCGTTAAAGCAACAAGGGCAGTTACGTTTACGTATTCCTGGCTTTGCTAAGCTCGGCTTAAATAATCAAGCAGTACAGCAACACAGCCGAAAAGTTTCATTGCTTGAATGGGCTGTTTGGATCTCTTTAGTTGTCGCCATTGCAAACCCAACTTGGCTTGATGAACCTATCACACTGCCTAATGAAGGCCGCGATATTATGCTGGCGGTGGATTTATCTGGCTCGATGACAGAGCAAGATATGGCCTACCAGAATCAATATGTTGATAGGCTTACCATGGTAAAAGCTGTACTCAGTGACTTTATTGAACAGCGTCAAGGTGACCGCCTTGGTCTTATCTTATTTGGTGATACCGCATTTTTACAAACGCCTCTTACTCGTGATGTTAAAACCGTGAGCCAAATGCTCAGCGAAGCGCAAATCGGCCTAGTAGGTAGAGCAACAGCCATTGGTGATGCATTAGGTTTATCTGTAAAGCGTTTTGCTAATAAAGATGAAAGTAACCGTATCGTTGTACTATTAACCGATGGTCAAAACACCGCGGGTAACCTTGATCCAGAAGATGCCCTGCTGTTAGCCCGCGAAGAAGGCATTAAAGTGTATACCATAGGTGTTGGCTCAGATAGTAAACGTGGCTTTAGCCTGTTTAATATGGGTGGTATGAGTGGTGGTAACTTAGATGAAAGCCTACTCAAGCGTATTGCCGAGCAAACTGGCGGCTTATACTTTAGAGCAAAAGATGTGGCTGGTTTACAGCAAATTTATCAAGAGCTCGATAAGCTTGAGCCAATTAGTAGCGATGAACAAACGTTCCGCCCACAAATTTCATTGTTTTATATTCCACTGCTTGTGGCGCTAGGCTTAATAAGCATAGCAATGCTCGTCAGTTTTATTCGCCAATTTAAGCAGGAGAGCTAGTATGGATTTTGAATTTATTCGCCCTGCCCTACTTTGGTTATTAATCCCCGCGCTGATTATTTTTAGTGTGCTGTTGGTACGCAACAAAAAAAGCGCCCCCGCTGATTTAATCGCGCCCCATTTGGCGCAGTTTGTAATGAGCGACAATCATAAAAAACAAAGCCAACCGCTTTGGCTAGTTGCTGTATTTACTCTGTTAGCCATCGTTTTTGCAGCAGGTCCAAGCTTTGAAAAGAAACAAGTTCCGGTGTTTCAAGCAAAGAATGCGCGAGTTATTGTGATGGATATGTCGTACTCCATGTTCAGTACCGACATCGCACCAAGCCGATTAGTTCAAGCTCGCTTTAAAGCACTCGACATGATTGAGCTTTTCAAAGAAGGTGATACGGCATTAGTGGCTTATGCAGGCTCTGCATTTACTATTTCGCCGCTAACCAATGACGCTAGCACCTTGGCTAACCTTATCCCAAGCCTGAGCCCTGATATCATGCCGAGCAAAGGTTCGAATGTTATTGAAGGCCTAGAAAAAGCCGATGATTTACTTAAACAAGCTGGCTATTTAGATGGTGATATTATTTTAGTCACCGATGGGGTTGATAGCCTAGATCAAGAAGATATTAGCCGCTTTACCGCTCAGTCTAGTTATCGTTTAAATGTCTATGGCGTCGGCACAGAGCAAGGTGCGCCGATTAAGCTACCAGAAGGTGGCTTTTTAAAAGATATGCAAGGACAGATTGTTATTCCGACGCTTAATGTTAGCCGCTTAAGTTCGCTTGCGCGCAACAGCGGTGGCAAATTCGCACTGTATCAAACCAGTAATCAAGATATCCAAACATTTGCCCCCACTGCCAATGCAGAAGTACTCAAAGATGAGAAACAAAGCCAAGCATTATGGCGAGTTGATGCCGGTATTTACGGCCTGATTATTTTATTGCCGTTAGCGCTCTTTTTAATTCGCCGTAGCAGCTTAGTGCTTGGCTTTTTGTTTGTTATGCTCCTACCTCAGCAACAGGTTTACGCCGCTGAATTACCAGACGTATTTAAAAACCAAGACCAACGTGCTCTTAATGCCTATCAGCAAAATCAATTTGAACAAGCCGCCCAAGCACAAAACACACAACTTAAAGGCGCCGCTCTTTATCAGCAAGGTAATTACCAAGCTGCTATGGATGCGTTTAGTGAAGATAAATCTGCAACGGGTTTGTATAACTACGGAAATGCCCTTGCTAAGGTCCGGTGAGCTAGAGCAAGCCATAGAAGCGTATAAGCAAGCCCAACAACTTAAAAATGACTTCACTGAGGCAAAAGAAAACCAAGCCCTCGTAGAACAGCTATTGCAGCAGCAAGAGCAACAACAGCAGCAACAAGATCAACAGCAAAACAATGATCAACAAAACTCTGATGGCCAGCAAGATAACCAGCAAAAGCAACAGGGTGAAAATTCACAGCAAGGTGAAAACTCTGAGCAGAGTGAGCAGCAAGATGGCCAACAACCGTCAGAGCAAGGTGAGCAATCAGATCAAAAAGGTGAGCAAAGCGAGTCTAATAGTGACCAGCAAAACAAACCTGAAATGGAATCTGAAAAAGACACGTCGTCACAATCTGGAGAACAACAGCCAGAGCAAGCTCCCGAGCAACAAGAGGCCCAGCCACAGCCATCGCAAAGCGATGAACAAGCTAAACAGCAAGCAGAGCAACAGGCTATGCAAGCACAAGCTGCTGAACTGACCAATGAAGAGAAAGAAAAAGCCCAGCAACTTAACCAGCTGCTGCGTAAAGTTCCCGATGATCCAGCGATCTTATTAAGAAATAAAATGCAATTAGAAGCACAAAAACGAAACTACCAACGTCGTCCACGAGGAGCCGAAAAATCATGGTAATGCGATTATTATGTTGTTTATTGCTAATCGCGGCAGCGCCGCTTTGGGCTGCCACCCAGCTACAGGCAAGTGTTGATAAAAACCCTGTCCTTGCTGGTGAGTTTTTTGTTTTAACCATCTCAGCAGACGACTCTATTAACAGCGAGCAACCAGACACTTCGGTGCTATTAAAAGACTTTGTTGTTGGGCCAACCAGTGTTAGCTCGCGCACTAATATTATTAATGGTGAAATCAGTAAGCAAACTAACTGGTCTGTAAAGCTGATGACCCGCAAAGAAGGCACTTATACCATCCCTGCCTTTACTGTTGCCGGTGTCAGTTCAAAACCGATTGAGCTAACGGTAGCTAAGCGCAGTCAAACCTCAGAACAAAATAAAGAAGCCTTCATTAAAACAAGCATCAAGCCAACTAGCTTATACGTGCAAGAAGCCGGTGTTTATACGGTTAAATTGTATTTAGACAACAACAAAGAATTGCTGGATGGCAACTTAACTACGCCAGAAATGGAAAACGCTGAGCTAACCCCAATTAACAAACAATCTGAAGACTATGAGTTAATTGATGGCAAACGCTATTTAGTGATCACCCGTGAGTACTTAGTGCAGCCACAAAAAAGTGGCGTAAATACTATTACGGCACCTGTGTTCAATGGCCGTATTCGTCAAAACTATCGCCAAATGGCTGTCTCAGCGATGGGCGAAGATGTTGATGTTGAAATCAAGCCAATCCCAGATAACTACACAGGTGCATGGCTACCAAGCGAACTGGTTAACCTTGATGAGCAATGGCAACCAAAAGACGACACCGTTGAAGTTGGCACCCCTATCACTCGCACCATTACTTTAACTGCATTGGGGGTTACTAAAGAGCAACTTCCTGATATCGATATGCCGCAGGTGCAAGGTTTTAGAAGTTACCCTGATGAAAAAGAGAGTAATCATCTGGTACGTGATGGCCGTGTTATCTCACAACAAACGGCTTCTTATGCTTTATTACCGCAAACACCGGGCACTTACACATTGCCTGAAATCAAGCTGCCTTGGTTTAATACTAAAATCAATCGTATTAGCTATGCGACCATACCAGCTCGTACATTAACCGTTGTGCCAAGTACAAATCCACTCACACCAACAGCTCCTGCTATCGCAGAGCCGCAAACCGCAAGCTCCAATGAGCTGAGTGATACGCCAACTAATGTACAAACCGTTACGCAAGTTACAACCCCTGTGTGGCTTATTATCGTGGCAATTGTCGGCTATGGGCTTTGGTTAATCACCTTAGTGCTTTACATTAAAAAGCGCCCTCAACAGTCGGCAGCTGAGCCATTACCTACCAGTGGTTCATCAGCATCGTTGAATGAGCTTAAGCAATTTGCAAAGCAAAACAATAGCTCAGGGTTTTATAACGCATTGAACCTTTATGCAAAACAGCAGACAGGTAAAAATGCAGCGGCCATAGAGTGTTTACTAGCATCGCTGAAAAATACACAACTTAATGATGAAATTGCTAAATTACGCACTAAACTTTATAGTTCAGCAGATGAACAGGTTGATTTAAGTTTAATCGTCAGTTTGCTAAGCCAAGCGGCAAAGCAAACGAAATCGACAAGTAATGCTACTGAATTAAAAAATCTTTACGATTAACCATAATCTAATAGGTTGAAAATAAACGGCTAATCTTGAATTAGCCGTTTTTTTAAGAAAAAAATAATAATCTCAGAAAGTTTTTTTCTGATAGGCAGGTCTTAGTTACTATGACAGAAAAACAAAAGCGATATGAAGCGCTGGTTCATGTCTACCACAGTGAGCTTTTTCGCTTTGCGTATTGGTTGTGTCGTGATCAGAACATTGCTGAAGACTTAGTGCAGGAAACCTTCCTGAGGGCTTGGCGTGCCTTGGATTCACTGCAAGACCAACAAGCAGTTAAACCTTGGCTGTTGACTATTTTGCGCCGCGAGAATGCACGCCGTTTTGAACGTAAACAATTTGATTACGCCGATGTTGAAAACGACACCCTTGTAGATGAACAAAGTTCAACCCTTGATGCTGAAATGGAACAAACAGTGATTCAACGACAAATAGGAAAGTTATCACAAGAATATCGAGAACCATTGCTGCTGCAAGTGGTAATGGGTTGCTCTGGCGATGAAATCGCCGAGATCCTCGATTTAAATAAAAATACTGTCATGACACGACTTTTTCGTGCCAGAAACCAGCTTAAAGAGGCTTTAAGCAGTGATGATGACCAACTTAGAGGAGCATCAAATTAATGGATGAACTCGAGTTTCGCCGCCGCATCCTCGCCGAGCCAAGCACTATTGATAAGGAACTTGAAGCGTTTGCCGAGCAGGACACAGATAAACAGGCGTTTATTGATGATGTACGTGCCTTTGACGATGAACTAAGCAAAGCACTTAACATCCCCGTGCCTGAAAATTTAGCACAGCGAATTATTGATAATACATATAGTTCTGAAGCAGAAAGCGCTGAGCAACCGCTAGACACCATTGTTGAGGCTAAGTCACGCTTTGCCTTTAATCGACTGTATTTAGCCGCTGCAGCGTCATTTTTAGTGGCAATTAGTGTGTTCTTTGTCAGTAACAAACAACATACGTTATACAGTGTGGGTGAGCATGCCTTTGCGCACCTTTACCATGAAATTGGCTCGCTAGATAAACATGAGGCAATAGATCTTGCTTCGGTAAACGAAAAGTTTGCCACCATTGGCGGTCACTTAGATGAGCTACCAGGTAAAGTAACCTATTTAATGTTTTGTGATTTTCAGGGTAAAAAAGGCCTACACTTGGTATTTGAGTCAGATTTTGGCCCAATGACGGTATTCATTGTGCCTTCTGACGAGCAACCATTTGGCACCGGCTCTGATGATTTCAATGATGAGCGTTTCGCAGGTCACATCAACCGAGGCGATCGGGCTGATACTATCTTAATCGCGAGTATTGGTGCGCCACTTGATAGCTACAATAACATGATCAATGACGCCATTCGCTGGCTGCACTAATACCTACTCGTAGTAACACATATTACAGGCATAAAAAAACCGCAGTCACTGCGGTTTTTTTATCGCTATAAAGCAAGTTACTTACAAACGTCTGCTACTGCATTTGCAAAGTAATCAATGTTTGCATCACTGATACCAGCTACGTTTACACGGCTAGAACCAACAATGTAGATTGAATACTCTTTTTGTAAGCGCTCGATTTGCTCTTTATTAATACCTAAGAATGAGAACATACCATTTTGACGGTCAATAAATGAGAAGTCTTGCTCAATGCCTTTCGCAGCTAAGCTTTCTTTGATTAAAGTGCGCAAACCATTAATACGATTACGCATTTCATCAAGCTCGTCATGCCACATTTGCGTCAGCTCAGTGCTACCTAAAATCGTGCTAACAATATCAGCACCATGCGCAGGCGGCATTGAATAGATGCTACGTACAACACTTAATAATACAGAGTTAGAGATATCAGCAGTCGCTGCATCTTTAGCGATGATTGAACATGCACCGATACGCTCGCGGTATAAACCGAAGTTTTTCGAACAAGAAGAACAGATGATTAGCTCATCTACCGCAGCTGCTAATTTACGAAGACCCGCTGCGTCTTCTTCAAGGCTTGAACCAAAACCTTGGTAAGCAATATCAACCAGTGGCGTGAAACCAACTTCAACAGCAAGATCTGCAACTGTGCTCCATTGCTCAGCATTTAAATCCATACCGCTTGGGTTGTGACAACATGCGTGGAATAACACCACATCACCTTTAGGCACTTGCTTAAGGGTATTAATCATGTCATCAAATAAAAGGTCTTTATTTTCATAATCGTAGTAAGGGTATTCTTTTACTGTTAAGCCCGCCGCTTCAAATAAGCTAATGTGGTTTGCCCACGTTGGCGTAGTTACCCATACTGTCGCATCTTTGTTGCAACGTTTGATAAATTCTGCTGCAACACGTAATGCACCTGTACCACCTGGTGCTTGTGCCGTGCGAACACGATTAGCTAAAAGTGCTGGATGCTCACCCAGTAATAAGTTTTCCATTTTTTGGCAGTAATCTAGGTTGCCTGCCAAGCCAATGTACGATTTACTGGTTTCGTTTTCTAAACGAAACGCTTCCGCTTTTTTAACCGCTTTTAATACCGGCGTATTGCCTTGCTCATCCTTATAAACACCTACACCCAAATCGATTTTCTTTGGGTTTGTATCTTGTTTAAAGGCCGCCATTAGGCCAAGAATAGGATCTGTTGGTAATGGTTTTAATTCTGAGAACATTGACTATCTCTTTTTATAGGGGTTAGCGTTGCCACTAGCTTAACATAAAAACCCAGCCTGATTACTAGTTAAATTAGACCAAGAGTTGAGGAATTTTAATACAACAAGCCACAAGTAATGCGAGGGTCTGCTGATCAAGAAATCATTATTAAATGCTTCCGCATCTATAATACCTAAGCATTCATTTTTGTCTGATAACAGCGGTAGACAGGTCTCTGCTTTCACTTTAGGGTCGCAAGTATAATACTCTCCACCTTGGGCAAGATAATCAGCAACGTTATTGATCACACGACCTTGCTTAGAAAGTGCCACTTGAACATTGTTACTGCCTTTAGCAAATGCTTCAGTTAGCGGGAATAATGGACGGCTCGGTGCACCATGATAAACCAGCTTTAATAACTGAGAACCTTCTTCAGTATTGGTTGCTTGATAAATACCAAACCAATCAACGTGAGTCTGGGCAACAACAAAATCAATAATTTGTTGAAGCTTAGCCAGCTTTTCAGTATTGGTAGCATCCTCTGCAACATAGTCGTTTAATTTGAATGGTTCATCTTGTAAGTAACCAAATAAACTACACGCACCACCCTCGCCTAGCTCAGGAATTTGGTATTCCCAGCGCACTGCAGGTAAAGCTGACTGTGCAAGGTAATGTTCAAGGTTTGATAATTGCTCAACAACCAAGCTTTCTGGTAAATCAAGTTGAGCAGTCGATAAGTAGTTAGAAATCATTTAGCCATCCAAACATCTATAATGCCGAGATGATAACATGCGATTTTACTGTGAGCTAGTACTGCTTGCTGTTAATTGATAATAAATTTCGACCTGATTGCCAGCACTATTAAATGTGACGCCAGTCGCAATTTCGCTCAGCAAACATAAACCTCTGCCATGCTCTCGCACTAAGTTTTGTTGCTCAGAATCTTGTTTGTTAAATCCATGTCCCGAGTCACAAATTGTAAAATACAAAGCATACTCTTCAGGGCTATAGCGGATATCAATGATAATTAATGCATCGGTTAAATTAGCTAATGCTTTTTCTCGTTGTTGATAATAAATTAAAAAACCATCGTCATGATTTTTCACATCAGAGTCTAGTCCTAAAACACCATGATCAAGCGCATTATTATAAGCCTCAGATAAGATAAGAAAAATATTGGCTCGGTGAGCGTTTAAACCTGGTACCCGACTGATTACATTAACAACCTCTAAAACAGGATCAGTGCTTTTAATCTGCTTTGAATTTAAGCTTAAAGAGAAGTTAAATGGCAATTCAGAATAAGGTTCTACCATTTGTTCAGGTTCAGGCACCGGCAAACAATTTAACAACACTAAACTTAAATCGTCTTGCTGCTCGTTACCTTGTGCAAAACGCTTAACTATTTCGAGCACTTGATGACAGGAAATGTTATCTCTAGAGGCAAGCACATCCTTAAACCGTTTTTCTCCAAAATAAACTTCTCTTGGATTAATCGTTTCAATAATTCCGTCAGTCGCCATAACGATTCGTGATGTAGTTTCAACCTCTGTATGGATCAAAGCGCGCTCAAATTCATCATCCTCTAAAATTCCCAACGCCATATGTTGAGATTCTAATGTACGAATTATATTTCCCTGCTGATCGATGATATAGGTGTCTGGCAGACCACCTAACCATGCAGAAACACTTTTACCTGTATTGCTAAGCTCTAGAATAGTTGCCGCACAAAACATATGCCCAGGTAATAACTTCGCCAATACTGAGTTAATCTCAGCTGCAATGTCACTTACCGACATGCCCTTACTTACCATCGTATAAAAGACTCTAGATGCCGGTAATGCACCAACAGCAGCAGCTAAGCCATGACCAGTAAAGTCTCCTAGCATACAATACAAGCTGCCAATTGGACTTTGCCCAACCAAGAACATGTCGCCATTAAACATAGCGGCAGGCGATAAATGAAAATCTAAATGGGTAGGGAATGACTGTTGGTTTTCAAGCGCGTTATTAAAAATGTGCTCGACAATTTCATGCTCACGTTCAACTTGATTTTGATGGTACTCAAGTTGTAAATTCTGCTCTCTTGCTTTTTGACTTAGGTTGCGAATGCGGCTGTGTGCTTTAATTTTCGCATTTAAGATTACCTCTTGGAATGGCTTGTGTAAAAAGTCATCCCCACCGACCGCTAAGCAGCGTTCAAAACTTGCTTCGTCTTCTAAAGAGGTTATAAAAATAATAGGTAAGTAAACTTGGCTGTAGCGCTCTTTTATAATTGCAGCTGTTTCAAAGCCGTCCATTACTGGCATAATGACATCAAGCAGTACGATGTCTATCTTTTGTTCGTCAAGAAGACTTAAAGCAACAAGTCCATTTTCGGCAGTGAAAACCCGGTAGCCTTGTTGCTCTAACATCACAGTTAATAAACGACGATTTAGCTCTAAATCATCGACTACCAATATATTAAGCATCAATCGATATCAAATTTTTTATCAAAACGAGATATTTGTAAGATTTTCTTTAATTGAGGCTGACAGTTACTTATTTGTATTGTATCAACTTTGCCCGTTAGGTTTTTTTTCATATTGAGCAACATACCTAATGCTGAACTGTCCATATAATCAGTTTCTCTAAGGTCAATAACGACTTTATTGATATTGCTGTTTAAGTCGGCGTATGCCTGACGAAAAGATTGCACCAAATTAAAATCAAACTTTCCTTTTATCTGTACGGTTAAAATAGCGCCATCAGCAGATGTACTGCGCGTCAAACTCATAATAAACTCCTATTTAACAAATCTTTCCGAAGACTTATCTAAATATAACTGCTTAGAACAAATAAGCCAAAAAATAAAACACTTAGGATTAAATTTGTTATCATTTATCTAAGCTTCTACAACGAGATCCACTATGAGCGAAAATAATCTAGTTTACTCAACTTCTACAGGGCGCATTGAACAACCCAAAGAAAGTAAACCTGCACAAAGTAAAATGTTTAAAGATGGTTTTTTACGAATCGAACGCCAAACAAAAGGTCGAAAAGGTAAAGGTGTGATGTTAGTGGTTGGTATTGATAGCCAACAACATGACTTAAAAAAATTAGCCAAAACCATTAAAAGTAAGATGGGTCAAGGCGGTGCAGTAAAAGAGGGTATCATCGAAGTTCAAGGTGATGACAGAGATAAGCTAAAAGCGATTCTCGAAGCGCTGAAATTCAAAGTAAAAATAGCAGGGGGTTAACTTCCCCCCTACTTTATTAATCATTCTTGATTAAATCTAGTGACTGTAAATGCTCATATAACTTAGGTAATTCAGCCTCACTCACAGGCGGACTGAAGTAATACCCTTGCACAACAAAGCAGTTATTATTTTGTAAAAACTCAATTTGCTCTTTAGTTTCGACCCCTTCAGCAACAACGTTAAGCTTAAGTTTTTGTGCCATTGCGATAATCGCAGCAGTGATCTCCATATCATTACTGTCTTCAGGGATATCTTTCACAAAAGAGCGGTCAACTTTTAAAATATCGACTGGGAAGCGTTTCAAATAACTCAGTGACGAGTATCCGGTACCAAAATCATCAATTGAAATTGAAACGCCAAGTGCTTTTAGTTGATGCAGTTGTAAGATTGCCGCCTCAACATGTCCCATTAACATACTTTCAGTCAATTCTAAGTGAATGCGTTTTGGTTCAACTCCTGTTTGCTTGATGATTTTATCAAGCGTCGACACCAAATTAGCATCTTTAAATTGACGTGCTGATAAGTTGATTGAAATATTATTTTTTAAGTCTTGGCTTGCTAAACGTGCAGCAAACTCACACGCTTCTTGCAATATCCACGCTCCAAGCTCAACAATCAAACCTGTAGCTTCAGCAATAGGAATGAATTTAGTTGGCGGTATCATGCCTTCATTTGGATGGAACCACCGTATGAGTGCTTCATAGCCAACAACTTGATTCTTGCGACAATCTACTTGTGGCTGATAGTAAACCTGGAACTGCCCCTCACGAATACCTGTACGTAACTCATTTTCAATAAACAAGCGTTCATTGGCAGCAGCATTAAGCTCTTGGCTATAAAAGTGGTAAGTATTACGCCCTTTCGCTTTTGCTTCATACATAGCAAGGTCAGCATGCTTCAGTAGCTGATCTTCCTCTTGGCTATCAAATGGTGCCATCGTGATACCAATACTGGCACTAATTATCACTTCATTGTTACCTAGTTTGATAGGCTCATTAAGAGTACGTTGAATGGTATTCGCCACTTCCATGGCGTGAGTTTGATGCTCAATACCACTTAGCAGGACTGCGAACTCATCACCACCTAAACGTGCAATGGTATCTTCGGTGCGTAAACGCTTTTTCAAACGATTAGCAACTTCAACTAATAACTGATCGCCTGCATCGTGACCTAGCGTATCGTTGATACGCTTAAATTCATCTAAGTCAAAGTAAAATAAAGCAAATGCATAATGACCACGTTCAGCAAGTGCCATAGACTTGCGTAGCTGCATTCTAAAGAAAGTACGGTTTGCAAGCCCTGTTAATGTATCAAAATAGGCAAGCTGTTCCATTTTTCGCTGACTTTCTTTCACAAACGAAATATCTTGAGCTGAAGCCACGTAACTGGTGATTTCCCCCCCTTCTTCGCGGATTGGAGAAATACTCAATGAAACCCATACAGATTGACGCTCATTACCCTGTAATAAAGTATCTCCTCGCCAATAGTTACGGCTACGTAGGTCGATATCAATATCGTCAACTAAAATCGCCATTTCTTGAGAGATAATATTCATCAATGGTGAGCCAATAAAGTGGCGTTCCTCGAAACCCGTCATCTCAACCATTTTCGGGTTCACGTATTTGATTTCAAAGTCTTGATTAGTGATCACAACGCCTGTACCTGAGAAGGCAACTGCTTTGGATAATCGGTTCGCTGCTTTTTCAGCTATTTCTTTTTCGCTAATGCGCTGATTTAAACCATCGATTAATTTACGAATTTCTATTGCCATGTCTCTAAAAGAGCCATTAAGCGTGCCTATTTCGTCTTTGTTCACTTTAGGAAATTCAGTTTGAAATTGCCCTTTGCCAAAACTAACAACCGCATTTACCAAAGAGTGAATACGACGCAGTACTAATTGATAAAGTGCTTGATGCAATAACAAAGCAACTAAAATAGCGTACAGGATAAACAAGCCAAAGAACTTTACTTTTAGCTCTTCAAGCGCAGAAAGTGCCGACGAGCGCTTTTTATAAATACCAATATACCAATTAAGGTTCTCGACTTTGCGGATATTGATAATATGGGTTTCACCATCTTGTACAAATGAATTTGCAGACTCTGGTAATTTTAAGCGAATGGTTTCAGACACTAATTTTTGTAGATCAGGATTAACAAAATCTTCAGTCAGTAACTTTTTACCTTCACGGCCATATTGCTCAAGCGTTGTTTTATCTAAATCAGGATGAGCTAAAAGCTGACCTTTCGCATCAAACACTAATAAATGTTGCTCACGATCGCCAATAGGCAGCTGTGCCAATAAGGTTTCAAGCGCAATATCACTACCAGTGACACCAAAAAATTCGTTATCAAGATAGATTGGCACAAGCACGCTTACTACCCACTTATGCCAAATAGTATCGTAATACACCTTTGACCATACAGCTTCTCGGCTCGGGTTTGTTGCAGCTTGTGCGTAATTAAATGTCTCGCCTTTGGTAAAGTCAAAATCGCCCGGTACATTGAGCGCCCAATTAGGTGGAGCAATACGTATAAAGTTATCTTTAGTGATTAAATAAAAATTAAAAAAGTCTTGGATAAGCGTTGGTGAGACAATTTTCCATAGCGACTCAGAATCGTTAATCAGCTGCTTATAAAAATTAGAGTACTGGTCTTGTGGAATAAATGAAGCTGATAAACCATCCTCAGAAGTGCTGCGAATACTGCCATCAACTGCAAACTTTATATCTGCGCTGCGGTTATTTTGTAGATGTGACTCATTATGCAGTAGCTGACTACTAACGACATTGTTAGCTTGCTCTGCAATATTTATTTTGGTGTTAATTAAGCGATTGAATTGACGACTCAAGCGTTCACTCGAATGCTTTAAAAGTTCGTGCTCTTCAAAAACAAGCTGTTTTTCTTCTGATTTAAGCATTAAAGCTGCAGCGCAAATACCTGCAATTAAACAAATAGCAGAGATTAACAGCGACAATTTCATACTTAATGAATTCACCCCAAACCGGGATGGCGGTCGTCGATACACCACAGGACTACCTTATTAATAATTGTTATTATTTATTATGCAAAAACAAATATACCAGATTCATTTTTAGATTTATAAATTTTTTATGAAGATTAATGAAATTTCTGAGGAATCTTTCGCTTTGTCCAAAATAGCATGTTTATGCAGTTGACTTTACATAGAAGTATTTTTACATTAGTCCAATGAAACAAATTATCTCTCGCACTTATTTTTCTTTTTTTAGCTTCTTTAGATAGAGGAGGCTTAACTGTTTGCGAGATAATTTCACCGAATAGCTAAAGCCTCCCTCTTGGGAGGCTTTTTTGTTTGTGCACTGTTTTGGAATGAGGAAACCAACATGAGCATTGATACATTAAATGCGTTACGACACGATATAAATGAAATCGACTCCGACTTACTTGTGTTACTGGCTAAAAGACGCCGTATAAGCCACAGCGTAGTCGAATATAAAATAGCCAATAACAAACCAATTCGTGATGAAGCTCGCGAACAAGCACTACTGGAAAAACTAATCAGTTATGGTAAGTCATTAGGTCTTGACGCTTACTACATTAATAATGTGTTTCAAACTATTCTTGAAGACTCAGTTTTAAACCAGCAAGCCATGCTGCAAAAGAGCCTCAACCCAGAAGCTATGAGCGAAAGCCATCGTGTTGCGTATTTGGGTGGGCAAGGCTCATATAGCCAACTAGCCTGCCATAAATATTTTAGCCGCCGCCCTGGCAAAGTGATTGAAATGGGTTGCTCTAGCTTTGAACAGATCACTGGTAAAGTTGAAAGTGGACAGGCTGATTTTGGCTTACTGCCAATTGAAAACACCAGCTCAGGAAGTATCAATGAAGTATTCGACTTATTACAACACGCACAAGTATCAATTGTAGGTGAAGTAACCCATAGCGTTGAGCACTGTTTATTAGCAATGCCAGGTACTGAGCTATCTCATATCAATAAAATTTTTGCTCATCCACAACCTTTTGCTCAATGTAGCCGTTTCATTCAAGGGCTAGGTGACATTCAACATGAAACCTGTGATTCAACCTTCCACGCATTGCAATCTGCGGTTGAAACAGCAAATAGCGCCGCTATCGGCTCAGCTCAAGCTGGCAAAAATGTTGGTTTAGAAGTAATTAAGTCAGGCCTTGCAAACCAAAGCGAAAACCACAGCCGCTTTATTGTTGTCGCCCGTAAGCCGCTACAAGTATCGAAACAAATTCCGACCAAAACCAGTTTAATCATGGCGACTAAACAACAAGCAGGTTCATTGGCTGATGCTTTAATGATTTTTAAACATCACCAAATTAACCTAGTAAAACTAGAATCTCGCCCCGTACCAGGAAATCCGTGGGAAGAAGTGTTTTATGTTGACCTCGAAGCAAACCTTGATGACTTACATGTTAAGCAAGCGCTTGAAGAGCTGAAAGAACACACTCAGTACACACGTGTATTAGGCTGTTACCAAAGTGAGTCTTTGCAGGCTGTTAGTGTGTAATAGCCTGCCTAGATATGACTAATGAAAAGGAGTCTGTCGACTCCTTTTTCGTATAATTTCATCTTAGATACTTGCACCCATAGCCCTGTCTAAGCATAATCTTGAAAACAATTTGAAATTGGATCTTTCATGAATTGGTTAGCAGAATTAGCAACTAAAAGAACACCTTGGTTATTACTAGCGTTTATTTCACTCGCATTTGAAGTCACAGCATTGTTTTTTCAATACAACATGGGACTTGAGCCATGCATCATGTGTATTTATCAGCGCACCGCTGTTTTAGGCTTACTTGCAGCGGGTGTGATTGGTGCGATTAACCCAAAAAGTATGGTTGTTCGCTTAGTCGCATTTGCCACTTGGGGTATCTCAGCAATTTGGGGTTACTTTATTGCTAAAGAACACATTGCAATGCAAAACAATACCGACCCGTTTGCATTTAGCTGTGCATTTGAACCTAACTTCCCAAGTTTTATGCCTTTGCATGAATGGATCCCTAGCTTCTTTGCTGCCACTGGTGATTGTGGCAATATCGATTGGCAGTTTGCTTCAATGAGCATGCCGGCATGGATGGAAGTGATTTTTGCAGCATTTTCAGTGGTATTTGTGGCTGTTTTAGTTAGCCGATTAGTGAGCAAAAAGTCGCTATAATGATTTATTTTTTTACTAGCCAAATCCCTACTTTAAAAAACTTTAAAGTAAGGCAACGCCAGCAGATTATTGCTCTTGCTTTAGCTCATTTAAGCCCGAGCAAAAAGATCATTTTATCGGTATGTAAGCTTGCCTTTTTAGCGCCATTATTTTTAGGTTTAGCTTACTTTGAAGGGTGGATGCTTATTCCTTGGTTGTTGTTAGCAGGTTTAAGTTACCCTCTTATCACAACACCTATCGAAAACATGTTCGCGTTAGCGCATTTAGACAAGGCTATCAATGAATTTAAACAGGGCGAATAACGCCCTGTATAGGTGATAACCTGCTATTTATAGTGTAATTTTCCCCTCAAGTTTAGCGAATAGCTTATCACCAATTCCTTTTACTTCTTTTAATTGTTCTAGCGACTTAAATGAGCCTTGCTTGGTGCGATGCTCGACAATCGCTTTCGCTTTTGATTCACCAATACCCGGTAATTGAGTTAGCTGCTCAATGCTGGCTTTATTAATACTCAGCTTTTGCATTTTAACTTGTGTTGCTTTGGTTGGTGTTTCGGCTGATACCTGTGTAGCAGGTAGTAATGCAAGAGTAGCGGCAAGTAAAATACTTGATAGTAATTTCATAATTTCCTCCATGACGCCCTTGTTTGGACTGATAGTTAGCGATTACCCAACACTCACTCCATCGCTTGTGTTTAACTTTGGGTAACATTTTAAATAAAGCTAATACACAAAGTATTGTCAAATTTACTAAATAAAAATTTTCTCAAGTTACTTGCAAAGTAAGGCTCGAAGCATTACTGTATATAAAAACAGTAATCTTAGCAGCGATTTTACGCTGCAATGCCAGGCTTAAATGCAGGAGAAATCATGGCTGTTGTTGTTAAATATGTTGTAGAAAGAAACGGAGTCGAGCGCATGACGTTTACTACTAAGAAAGAAGCTGATGCGTATGACAAAATGCTCGACATTGCTGAGTCATTAGAACTTATGCTTGAAAAAGTTGATGTACCATTAAGCGAGCAACAAATTGAGTCACTGGCGCTTGAAATGGCAAAAGAAAAAGACCAATTTATGGCGGTACTTAAAGGTGCAAAAGACGCTCAAGCTAAACCTAAAAAAGCAAAGTCAGACGATAACGTTGCTGATATAAAAGAAAAAGCGGCAAGCTAAACGCAAATTTAGATCATAAAAAAGGGCAACATCCGTTGCCCTTTTTTGTGTTTAATTAAAAACTACAGTGACGATTCAACTTCATCAAATAAGTCTGTAATTTCTTTTTTCGGCTCAGCCGTCATAAGGCTAACAACAACAATGGCTATTGTTGATAAAATAAAGCCAGGGACAATCTCATAAATGATTGCACTTAGTGCTTGGCCGTCCACAGTAATTGGCGCGTATATCCAAAACAGCACTGTTGCTGCACCAACGACCATGCCACTAATAGCCCCTTGTAAGTTCATGCGCTTCCAGTAAAGGCTCAGTAACACCAGTGGACCAAATGCTGCACCGAAACCAGCCCATGCATTACTTACTAAGTCTAAAATAGAGCTATTACGGTCATAAGCTAGGTAAATAGCAAATAAGGCAACTAAGATAACACTAATACGACCAACTAAAACCAATTCTTTTTGAGATGCACTACGGTTTAAGTAAATTTTGTAGAAATCTTCAGTTAAAGAGCTTGAACACACTAACAACTGTGAAGAGATGGTACTCATAATTGCTGCTAAAATTGCTGCCAATAAGAAACCGGCAATTAAAGGATGGAAGATAAGCTCAGACAACACTAAGAAAATAGTTTCTTTATCATCAATAGGCATTTGGTTTTCAAGCATATAAGCAGCACCAAATAGACCAGTTAGCACAGCACCAATTGCTGATAGCGTCATCCACGACATACCCACACGACGCATGGTTGGCATATCTTTCACTGAACGTACAGACATAAAACGCACAATAATATGTGGCTGACCAAAATAACCAAGGCCCCATGCCATTGCTGAAATAATCGCTATAGTCGAACCACCTGCAAACCAATCCATCATATTAAGTGCATGAATTTCTGATTCTTTTGGTGAGCTTAATAATAAGTCATAGCGTGCATTGGCAAGTGTATCCATAACTGGCTGATCAAGCATGGTAAACGTCGCAATTGGCACAGCCAGCAGCGAGATAAACATGATACAACCTTGTACAAAGTCAGTCAGGCTCACGGCTAAGAAGCCACCAAACAAGGTATATAACACGACGACACCTGTTGTGATGTATAGACCCATTTCGTAGCTCATATTAAATGAGTTTTCGAACAACTTACCACCTGCAACAACACCTGATGAGGTATATAAAGTAAAGAAAACAATGATTACAATCGCAGAGATAACACGCAGAATATTCTTATTATCATCAAAGCGGTTTGCGAAGTAATCAGGAATGGTGATTGAGTCATTCGCCTTTTCTGTGTAAACACGCAAGCGAGGCGCGACTAAGAAGTAGTTAGCCCAAGCACCGAGTACTAGACCAATGGCAATCCAAACCTTACTTAAACCAAACAAGTACATTGCACCTGGTATATTCATTAGCAGCCAACCACTCATGTCAGATGCGCCAGCTGAAAGCGCAGCAACACTTGGTGATAAATTACGACCACCTAGCATATAGCCTGATACATCGTCGGTAGATTGCTTATAAGCATATAGCCCAATCCCCAACATGACGATGAAGTACAATGCTAACGAAATTATCATTCCTGTTTCCAAATTAGCCTCCAAAAGTTGTTTAATGTTGGCTTTTAATCCGAATAATGACTCGCAAGTTATTTAATTTAAAGACATTATTGGGGTAAAAACCTATATCACCCACGACTATATCATGCTTACCCCCCTTAACTCCAATCAAGCAGATAAATGACAAAGCTCAATTTTTCAACTTTTATCTAACATTTTTCTTATATTTAATCGCAAGTTATAGAATTTATCTGCAAATTATCCTAGTCTTTAATTCTTAATAAAATAATAACTTTTCCTCGCAAATGAACATTTAGCTAATGCTATTTCAGGCACAATGCAATATATTGCGAGAAGTAAATGAATTAACAGATGTGGACATGTTTGGACTATGTATTTTTACGCTGCACGCCAACCTATTTTAGACAGGGATAAAAAACTAATTGGCTACGAGCTTTTATTTCGAGATGGCGTAGACAATGTTTTTCCTGATATTGATGGCGATGAAGCAACGTCACGACTTATTGAAGGCAGCCAATTTAATTTTGGTTTAGAGGATTTAACGGATAACAAACCTGCTTATATCAACTTTACTCTAGAAACCTTGCAAAAGGGTTATCCACTTTTACTTGGTAAAGAGCAGGTGGTAGTAGAGATATTAGAAACAATCCAACCAGGTAAACGTCTACTGGCATTAGTTAAAGATCTAAAAGAAAAAGGCTATATACTTGCACTTGATGATTACATTCACCAACCTGTATGGCGACACTTTTATCCTTACATCGATATTATTAAGATTGACTTTCTAACTTGTGATGTAGACTCAATAAAAGCGATCATCGAGGCTATTAAGCCGTATCCACACATAAAGTTGCTTGCTGAGAAAGTTGAAACATACGAAAAGTATCAGCTTGCCCTAGAAATGGGCTTTAGCTACTTCCAAGGGTTTTTCTTTTCAAAACCTGAGATGGTACAAAGCAAAACTTTGCCGCCATCAGAGATGGCTCTTGCCGAGCTTCTATATGAAACATCGAGTATTGATTTAAACCTCAGAAAAATCACTGAGGTGTTTGAACGTGACGTTAACTTATCTTATAAGTTGCTACGCTACTCAAACTCAGCGACTTTTTAAACGTCGCGCTGAAATCAGCACAATTAAACAAGCGCTTATTGTATTAGGAAGTGAAGAAATTAAACGTTTCTTATCACTTTTATTTGCAGCGCAAGTCGCAGCAGATAAGCCAGCCGAACTAATTCGTCTTTCATTGACCCGTGCTCGGTTTGCTGAATTATTGGCAATCAGCCACGGCAAAATGCGAGATACTGGTATGGCATTTTTAACGGGTATGATGTCGTTAATGGATGCAATCCTCGACGAAGATATGCCAAGTGTAATGAACAAGTTACCGCTGACTATTGAAATTAAAGATGCGCTACTCAAAGATGAAGGCTTATTAGCAACGTATTTAAAGCTGGTAAAATTTTATGAGCAAGCAAATTGGGAAAAAGCGAAAGAAATCCAACAACAACTTGGACTTAAACCTGAAGAAGTACCGGACGCTTACCATGATGCATTAAGTTGGTCTAATGACCAAATGAGTGTGTTTGGGGACTGATGAATACCCATCCCTTAACGATATAAAAATGCCAGCAATTGCTGGCATTTTTATTTAACACTTTTAAAGATTCTCTAAGAAGTCTTCGTCAAAGTCATCTGGTTCTTTTTCTAGTGGCGGATTACCATCATGTAGCTCATATAGTTGACGCTGGAAGTAGATATCCTTCATGAAGATATAAGGGTCTAGCGACTCATTTAATAGGCTCTCTTGTGGCATTAATGAAGCACGGGCTTCAACCGCTTTAAGTGCAAACACTAATATTGTTTGAGGTGTTGTTAGTGTTATTTCAGGTAATACGAAATTATCAACAACATCACCAGTTAGGTTTCGTGCGGTACTTGGTCCCATACCAGGGATCATCAAGTAAGCACCATCACCCACTCCCCATACACCAAGAGTTTGGCCAAAATCTTCATCGACAATTTCTAAGCCCAGCGATGAAGCAACATCAAAAAAACCGAGTAGACCTACTGTAGAGTTCACTAAAAAGCGCGCTAAGCTAATACCCATATTACCAGGCTTACCCTGCAGACCAGCATTGACCATATCCGTTGGTGCGGTGATGTTATCGGTAAAATTAACAATGCTACGTCTTACGGGTGTTGGCGTTACTGTAACGTAGCCAACAGCTGCTGGTCGAAGAATATAGGCGTCAAGCACGTCCATATTAAAATCATACATAGGACGGTTAAACGACTGTAACGGATCTCGCTCATCCGCTTTTTCTTCGGGTATTTGTGCGCATCCTGCAAGCACTACAAAAAAGATAAAAAATATACTGTGCCTAAACATCGGCTATCCTTACGGTATTAACTCATTAATTAGCAACGCGTACTCTTTAACGTTCGCACGTTCTAAAATACCCGACTTGCCTTCCAACTCGCCGCTAGAAGTTACCACAGTTGCATCTTTTGATAAACGCGCAGTTAAAATAATTTTATCGACACTTGATAAATTCAGACCTTCAACCATTGCATTCGAATCACTCAATGTCACTGTTAGCGGAAAGCTGTATTCCGTCATTTTTACCACAGCTAATGGCATCTGTGGATCACTGGCTGCTTTTGCAAAAACAAACAAGGTGCCGTTTTGTGGCTGCGAATCTGCTAGAGCTGAGTCTAAATCAACTGTGATGCGAATTTCACTGTGTGAAGCTTTTGCAATTTCTGTATTTGTAACTTGCTGCTGATTATTTAAGTGAGCATCAATTTCAGCAATACGCTCTGCAATCATGCTATAACGCGGATCATTTTGCTGCATACTTGCAAGCAGTACTTCAAACGCAGTTTTAGCTTGCAGCCAATCCTTGCGCTCATAAGCAATCAGAGCTAACAATGAGATTGCATCAATATTAGTCGGCTCTGCTTTTAACACTCTCGATAACATCGTTGCTGCACGTGACATATTCGCATCACTGCCTTCCATTAGCAGAACTTGCGAGTAGCTGATCAGCACTTGCTTGTTATCCGGGTTCATTTTTAGCACTTTATCAAATGACTGCATCGCCATATCAAATTCATTTAATGACATCGCAACACGACCTAGCAGCATCCACGCCACTTCATCATCACCACTTTGATCAAGCTTGGTACGCAATGCTAAAGCAAATGCTTGCAACTCATTCGGTGTCAATGGCTCACCATCTTGCATTACGGCACGTTCACCATACGACTTAAGGTTTGCCATCGCGTCATGCCAGCCTTTTATTTGCTGCTGACTACCCGTGTAACCGTAAAAGATAGCCGTTAAAACAATTAAAAAGCCAGCGCCAGTAAGGGCAAAAATACGGTTGTTACCTTTACTATTTAGCGCTTTTTCTGGAGACAGCTCATTGAGCAAACGACGTTTTTGTTCGATAACTGATTCGTCGTGCATTTGTGCATCAATACGTTGGTTATCTAAGTCTGTTTTAAGCTCATCTAAACGTTGATGATAAATTCGGATTAACTCCGAGTTTGCATTGTGATCAAGGCGTTGAATACGTTCGCGTTTAAAAAAAGGAACGACAACAAATAGCAATGCAACCAGCGTGAGTAAAACAAAAGAAGCCCACATTAATGCCATCTAGCTTTGCTCCTGACGTTGATTTTGTTCAATTAACTTTGCAAGTAGTGCCTCGTCTTGCTCTGTCCATGTTTGTTTTACCGATGCCTTACGTTGGCGTAAAACAATAAACCCAAAGCCAAGTACCACAATCAATACTGGCAATACCCATAATACTAAGGTTGCGGGTGTTACGGGTGGATCGTAATGTACGAAGTAGCCATAACGGTCAATCATATAATCGATGACTTCATCTTTAGTTTTGCCATCTTTTACCAGCGCTAACACTTTGTCGCGTAAGTCTTTGGCTACAACCGCGTCTGAATCGGCAATGTTCTGGTTTTGACATTTAGGGCAACGCAGCTCTTTGGTAAGCTCACTGAAGCGTACAGCTTGCTCTTTGTCATCAAATTGATACTTGTCTTGCTCTGCAAATGCACTAAACGTGATAAGCAAACTTGCTAAAAAAATCACGAGTCTCATTACTGTAACTCCTGCATTAACGGTGCGAATTTGGCTCGCCACACACGCGGATTAATATCGCCGGTATGGTGCAGCAAAATGGTGCCTTGCTTATCAACTAAGAAGGTCTCTGGCGCGCCAGACACCCCTAAATCAAGGGCCAATGTGCGCTTTAAATCTAAGATATTGAATTGATATGGGTCGCCAGCACGATTAAGCATACTGGTAACGTCTTCGCGTAGTGCGTTAATATCAAACTGGCCATCAAAGTCAGGGTCGTAGCCTTGCTCGTAGTATAAGCCAACAATCTTAACGCCCTGCTCTCTAAGCTCAGTTAAATAGCCCAACTCAGCTAAACAGGTCGGGCACCATGTGCCCCACACATTGAGTAAGTAAACTTCACCTTTTAAATCACTATCTGTCCAACGCGTTGACTCATCCATCAAGTCTGGCAAGTTGAAAGCTGGCATAGCCTGCCCAATACGCCCTGTTTGCAGCTCACGCGGGTTAGCAAACAAGCCTTGATATAAAAACACACACAGTAAAACGAAAACCAGTAAAGGTGCTAGTGCGAGTAGTTTACGGTTCATGCTGATGCCTCCTGCTTAGTCGATTTTTGGCGATAGCGTTTATCACCAAGCACTAAAAAGCCTGCCAGTGAAATCAAGATACCACCGAGCCACATCCAACGAACATAAGGCTTATGGTAAATACGTAACGACCACGCACCTTGGCTTAATTGCTCACCCAGTGCTAGGTATAAGTCACGCGTAAAGCCAGCATCAACAGCTGCTTCTGTCATAAACTGCATGCCAATGTCATAACGGCGTTTTTCAGCATGTAAAACGGTTACTTGTTTATCATTTTTCAGCACAGTGACAACCCCAGCATGGCCGCTATAGTTAGCGCCGCGAATAGACTTAACACCATCAAAACGGTACTGGTATTCATTTAAAGCCACAGTGTCACCCGGCTTCATTGATACATCACGCTCTACTGAATAAGCAGAGGTTAACGTTACACCTGCAATCACGAACGCTAAACCAACGTGACCTAATACCATCGCCCAATAGCTTAGTCCTAAACGTTTAAAGCCTTCGCCTAAGGTTTTGTGAATAGTTACTTTTGCCGTTAAATCAACCAGAGTAGTAACAACAATCCATACCGCTAGCGCAGTTGCAATAAAGGTAATTGGCGCAATTACATCGTAACTTGAATATAACCACGCTGCCGTAGCCACGAGACTGACAACAGCCGATAGTGCAAATTTGTTTTGCAACATTGACCATTTATTTTGTTTCCAGCGTAACAGCGGACCCATACCCATTAAAATGGCAAACGGTACCAGTAAAATAGCAAACATCTTATTGAAGAACGGCTCACCAATCGAAATGCTACCTAAGCCAAGTTCTTTGTGGATCATTGGCAGTAATGTACCTAGCAATACAATCAGTGTTGCCACAACTAAGAAAATATTATTTAACCAAAGCGCAACTTCACGTGAGGCAAACTTATAACGACTTTCACTTTTCACCTGCGAAACACGCAGTGCATAAAGCGATAAACCACCACCAACTACAATGGCTAAGAATGCTAAAATAAACATACCGCGGTTAGGATCTGAGGCAAAAGCATGCACAGATACAATGATACCCGAGCGAACAATAAAGGTACCCAGTAAGCTTAACGAGAATGCTGCAATAGCCAGTAATACGGTCCACGACTTAAATACACCACGCTTTTCGGTGGTTGATAATGAGTGCAGCAATGCGGTTGTCACAAGCCATGGCATTAATGATGCGTTTTCAACGGGATCCCAGAACCACCAGCCGCCCCAGCCAAGTTCTGAGTATGCCCACCAACTACCAATGGTAATACCAAGTGTTAAAAAGCCCCATGCTGTCATAGTCCAAGGACGAGACCACTTAGCCCAAGTATTATCAAGCTTACCAGTAAGTAACGCTGCAATAGCGAATGAGAATGACACAGATAAACCTACATAGCCCATATAAAGCAATGGCGGGTGAATAATCATACCTGGGTCTTGCAATAACGGATTTAAATCGCGACCTTCAACAGGGAAATACGGTAATAAGCGCTCAAATGGGCTCGACATTAACAAGGTGTATAACATAAAGCCAACACCTAAAAAGCCTAGTACACCAAGTACACGAGCACGTAATACCCAAGGTAATGATTGCGAGCGCATAGCTACTACGGCTGTCCAACCCGCTTGCATCACTAACCAAAGTAATATCGCCCCTTCATGACCACCCCATGTCGAGGTTATTTTGTAGTACCAAGGTAAGGTGCTACTTGAATGATAAGCAACATACGAAACAGTAAAGTCGTCGGTTAAACTAGCATAAACAAGTGCCGCAAAAGAAAAAAGCACAAATACGAACTGTCCAATTGCCAGTGATGGGGCGGCACGCATTAAACGTAAATTGCCGGTATGCGCCCCCCACATAGGAAAAATACACAATAGAACACTGAGCACCATGACCAGTGTTAAAGAAAAATAACCGAGTTCTGGGATCATATTAATTGCCGTTATCTAAGTTATACGTCGGTTTTTCGTGCTTGATACCCTTCACTGCTTCAGCAACTTCTGCAGGCATGTATTCTTCATCATGCTTTGCAAGTACTTCAAAGGCATCAATTTCATTGGCTTTAACTAACACGCCCTGCGCCACAATCCCTTGGCCTTCACGGAATAAGTCCGGTAAAATCCCTTGATAATTAATTGTCACCATAGGGCCTTTATCAATCAGTTTGAAGCTTACCTTTAAGCTTGATTCGTCACGAACAACTGAGCCTGGTACAACCATGCCACCAATACGTAACTTTTGACCAATATGCGGTTTTTCTTTATTTGGTCCCTTACCATCAACAAGTTCACTTGGGGTATAGAATAAATTGATGTTTTCTTGCAGTGCATACAGCACTAAACCAATCGTTGCACCCACACCAAAAATAATGGCTACAACTGCTAATAAACGTTTTTTACGTCTTGGATTCATTGCCCTGCCTCTTGCTTCGCTTTCTTAATGCGCTCTTCACGTTGTGCTTGCTGCTTTACTGAAGAGAAAATACGTTTTGTATCGTTTAACGAACTAAATAAAATACCAAGTAAAATTAATGCACAGCTACCAAAAGACAACCATACATAAAAGCCATAGCCACCCATGGCAATAAAATCTGCAAAAGAATCAAACTGCATGATTAACCTCGCTCAACCATATCACGCACCCAAGGGCGATGCTTTTCACGTTGGAGAATTTCGTTTTTAAGACGGATTAACGTCACCACACCAACAAAACCTGCAAATGCAACAATGTTAACCATTAATGGCCAAAACATGCTTGGATCAATAGCCTTAGTATCAAACTTTGTAATGGTTGCACCTTGATGCAAGGTATTCCACCACTCCACCGAGAAGTGAATAATCGGTAAGTTGATAACCCCAACAATGGCTAAGATACAAGCAGCACGCCCCGCTGCTTTTTTATCTTCAAAAGCATGATAAAGCGATAACACACCAAGGTATAAAAATAACAGAATTAACTCAGAGGTAAGACGTGCATCCCACACCCACCATGCGCCCCACATAGGTTTACCCCATGCTGCACCGGTAATTAATGCTATCGCTGTCACACATGCCCCGACAGGTGCAATTGCAATCACTGCAAGTTCTGCATTACGTAATTGCCATACTAGTGCGATCACTGCTGCAATCGCCATAGAAGAGTAAGCGCCCATAGATAAAATAGCTGAAGGCACATGGATAAAAATAATTCGGTAGCTGTCTTTTTGTTGGTAATCGGCTGGGGCATAAGCAAGCCCCCAGACCCATCCAACAATCATACAAACCACCGTAACGACGGCGAAATAAGGCAGTAAGGTGTTACACAATTGGTAAGCACGATCTGCTTTTGCGTAGGGATGTAACCACTTCCACATATTAACTTACACTCACTTTCAATGCTGACGATATGGCAATTGGCGCCGCTATAATCGCTACGATTAGCATGGCACCAAGGATTGCAAGCTGTCCGCTATAGGCAAGCTCCATAGAGCTGGTATCAATAGCCGAGGTTGCAAAAATTAGTACAGGGATATACAAAGGTAAAACAAGCAAACTCATTAAAATGCCGCCTTTTTGTAGTCCCACAGTGAGTCCAGCGCCAATTGCGCCAATGAAGCTAAGCAATGGCGTACCTAACAATAAGGTCAGAACGGTTGCTAAAAGCGCTGAACTTTCTAAATTCAATAACAAAGCAAATACCGGAGTCATTAACACTAAAGGCAGCCCCGTGATCACCCAATGCGCTGCCACTTTTGCAAGGACTGTTAACGGTAATGGGTATGATGATGCAATTAATTGCTCTAATGTTCCGTCGTGATAATCATCACGAAATAGCTTATCTATAATTTAACATGGTTGAGAGTAACGCAGCGACCCAAATAATGCCCGGCGCCATACGTGCAAGTAGACCTGGTTCAGGGCCAATTGCTAACGGAAAAAGTGTAATAACAATAAGAAAAAACAAGATAGGGTTAACGATTTCAGCACGCTGACGAAACGCTAATTTAAGGTCTTTAGAAAAAACCGCAGAGAATAATTGCCAATACGAATGCTGTTTTACCATCAGTGGCGATACTCCAAAGTCACTGTTTGTAGGTCACTAAAATGTGTCGTTAAGTCTTGGTGGGTAGTTAAAAGAATCGCGCCACCAGCATTTAGGTGCTCAACAAAGCGTTCTTGTAAAAATGCAACGCCGCTTTTATCAAGGGCCGTAAATGGCTCATCAAGGATCCATAGTTTGGCACTATTCAGCCACAGTCTTACTAAAGCGACACGGCGCTGTTGCCCTGCTGACAACATACGAACAGGCACATCTTCAAGACCCACTAAGCCAATTTTAGCTAGGATCGGATACAAGTCTTGTTTGCTATCGTAGCCATTAATTTTTAGCCAAAATGCGACATTCTCAAGGGCGGTAAGCTGTGTATTTACACCCGTTTTATGGCCGATGAATAATAACTCTTGTGCATATTCATCATAGTATTTTGTAATCGAGCGTTCTTGGAACAAAATATCGCCTTCATCCGCCATAGCGAAACCCGCGATAATACGCAATAATGATGTTTTACCAGCCCCATTCGGACCAGCTAATTGCATAATTTGTCCCGATTTCAAGCTGAAATTAAGATCCGCAAACAAACAACGATCTTGCTTGATGCAGGTGACGGCCTTAATGTGTAACAAGATGACGATTCTCTATACCCAAAATTAGGCGTTAGTCTACCATAATGATAGGGTAATACGAATATTGCTTTAAAACGATTAACTTATATTTGATCTAAAATAATGAATAAACAAAGCCAGTTGACTCTCAGCACTCAGCTTAATCTAGACCCAAAAGCAATCAGCAGTGCATCACAGCAATCACCTAATGATGCCTTGAAAATGCTGGCTGAGCAGAACCTAACTGCCCGTAATATCGTGATTGGTAAGCACAGTGTGCAAATGGACGTGCTAATCAATAACTCATGGCAAACATTACGCTTATCAACAGAGCAAGAAAATCTTAAAACTGAGCGTTTTTTAGCGGCCAATATTCAATTAAGTAGTGATGGTAAACAACTGAGTATTACACCAGTACCGCTGACGATTACACTTGGCAAAAGCCAGCAATTACAAGCACTACTGAACTTGCTAACGCAAGGGAGTGCAAATACAAATATGCCGCACCTTGCTCAGATTGCGCCAAGTAAACCTTTACTACAACTACCGGCATTAAAAGCTGAGTTTGCTCTTAATAATAGTCTCGCTGCTCTTTTAAAAGCTGAAGCACCACTTAAAGCCATTTTGCTGCCTGCTACCAACCAACAAAATAGCTTTAATTTAAACATTATTAATCGCTTTGGGGATTCACTCCATCAGCAAAGTGTTAGCCAACAAAAAGTAGCTGAGTTGGTGGCTAAGCTAACCCCTGAAATGAATTTGAAATTGGCAGGGCAACAAGTACAGTTAAGCGTTGCAAACAAGCAAAGTAATGAATTAACTTTACCGCTACCTACAATATCGCCAAAACAAGCTAAGCAAATTCAAGCCCAGTGGCAATTTCATCCTCATGAATTAAAACTAACCCCCCAGCAAGTTAAAAATACTGTTGAACTTATAAATAAAGCGCCTGTGCAACAAATACTGTTAAAGAACTCGCTGTCAGAGACATTCAATCAAGCATTAAAAAGCCAAGCTGTTGAGCCTAAGAAAACGTTGTTAGCACCATCGAGCAGCTCACATTCACCCATTAGCTCTTGGCTAAAAGACAGTTTTGCTGATTTAAAAACGCGTATTAGTGATGCAGTACGCTATTTTGAAAAGCTCCCTGCTACCAGCAAAGCCGCTGTTAACCAGTCAACCCATCAGCTGATTGAAAGCAAAAATACGATTAGCCAACTAGGTTTTAATGCTCAAAAAATTGATATAGTAAAGTTTGCCGCTGCTCAACAAAGCACGCCAAAACTTACTTCGTCTCAAGTGCTGCAAAAAGAAAGTATACCAGTTTCAGCAAATACGCCATTACCTGCGACTAAACACACAGAGCCATTAACCGAAAGTCAGCCTGCAAAGCAAGTTAGCTTACCCGTGAGTTATAACAAGGCTCCACCTTTAATACAGTTACTACAACGGATAAAAGTCAGTTTAGAGCCGCTTGTTAGCGCACAAAATCAAGCGACTCAGTTGGCTACAAACCATAGCAAAGCACAACACCCTGTATTGAGCATAGACAATGCTATGCAAAAAGCACCTGCAGACAACAAGTCAATTAACAGTTCTGTTAATACACTAAACTCTGACAAAGTTGCATCTGAACAGCTTGCCCCAGTTAAAAGTAGCCTCGCTAATTCAGTACTGAAAAAGATGAGTGAGCAAACTAAACAGCATAACTTCGTGACTCGAGCACCCAATGAGCAAACCGTAGGGTTACAAAAAGTTGTTCAACAGCAAACTCAATTACACGCCCCCTTCTTAGCAACAAAAGAGCCGAACTTGAGTCAGCCATTATTGCCGATAAGGCCAATCGAAGCCACGCTGATTGCTAAGCTATTACCGCTCCCTGAAAGTAAACCGTTAGCAAGTATGCCTCTGCCAGTGCAATTAACAGAGAAACTTGTAGCCCTAAGTGAGCAAAACACATCGTCTTCGGTAGATTTAAACAGGCTCGTTAATCAAGCATTTAATCGCATGATCTCGAGTCAAAACATGCACCCTACAACGATTGAACGAGAGCTTTTAAGTATCCTCAGGCCAACAGCACTGCCAAGTCAAACTCAGCAGGCAAGCTTTAGCCAAGGGTTAGAACAACTAGCAGTGGCTTCACTTGCCGCGCCAATTATTAATCAAGCACCAACCAACCTTAGTTTTAATAATCAAACCGGTCTTGATGCCTTACTGCAAGTGTTAGTGCCCAACTTTAAAGCCGTTAACGGCAATAAATTACTCGAGCAACTACAGCAGCCTGCGATGCAAGCCATGGCGGCTGAAGCCTCGCAACTGAAAAACACTCTAGCTCAGGTGCAAACAACGCCTATCAATCAGCAACAAGATAACAGTGCTTTAGCGCAGTTTTTCTTACCGATGAAATTACCTCCTGAAACAGGGCAAACAGAAATCAGCTTAGGACAATATAAAAAGCCAAGTAAAAATAAACTCGAAGCAAAGAATGTCTGGTTTGTGCGATTGAACTTTGATTATGCTCAGCTTGGCAAGTTACAAATTACCGCAGAGGTGATGGATAAAGCAGTTGATTGCCAATTGCTCGCTTCTTCACAAGAAGTGACAGCGCTTGCTCATCCGCATTTAGAAACGCTGCGCCATAAATTAGCAGGTCATGGTTTAAATGTAGGTGAGTTAAACTTGCAACAAGGGACATCAAACCACCAAGCTTTTTATAAATCCCATGCGATTATTAACATTAAGGTGTAATTTTTATGAGTGAACAAGCGGTGCATAAATCAGCAATTGGCTTACTCTACGAAGCGGGTAGCTCACCACGAGTAAGCAGTAAAGGCTTTGGTGAATTGGCTGAAGAAATCGTCAAACTTGCTGAGCAAAAAGGCATTTTGATACATCAAGATGCGGACTTAGCTCAAACCTTATCGCATCTTGAGCTAGGTGAAGAAATCCCGAAAGAGCTCTATTATGTTATTGCCGAATTAATTGCTTTTTCGTACGTATTGCGTGGTAAGTTTCCACCGGGATGGCAAGACTTTCAAGGTAAGCTCAACATCAAAGCTTAGCTCAAATAAAAAAGCGCCTATTCGGCGCCTTTTTGTTTATGAAGTGACATGAGTAGTTCAGCTTCGGCTCTGGGTAATTCGCATTCACGAATTATTTCTTCTAAATCAGCGCCTAGCTCAACCATTTTAACCGCTCGCGAATAAATTTTCGCATTCGGATCATGATATTTTTGTGCATCTTGTAGCTGTTCAAGCTCTTTACTTTTTTCTTCAACAGCAACAACGCGTTTGCCAATACTCAGAATGCCGGCTCGCATCTCAGCCACTTCGCTACGTAAAATACTCAATTGCTGTTGAGCTTCTTGTAACTGCTTTTGCTTGGCTTGAATCGCCGCCGCTTGCTTATTGTTATTGACAAAAATAAGCCCCAAACACACTAATACAAGTAAGATTGAGGCACCAAACAAAGAGTATAACAGCATATAATTTCCAAACGCTTATAGTGCGCTTAGCTCGTCCCACTCATCGTCATTTAATAATTTATTAAGATCAACCAAGATCAGTAACTCACCATCACGGTTAGATACACCTTGGATAAACTTAGCACTTTCTTCTGTGCCAATATTTGGCGCACTGTCAATTTCAGAGCTACGTAGGTAAACCACTTCAGCAACACTATCGACTAAAATACCGATCACTTGCTTTTCAGCTTCAATGATAACGATACGAGAGTTATCAGTGACCTCAGCACCCATTAAACCAAAACGTGCACGCGTGTCGATCACAGTAACAACATTACCACGTAAGTTAATAATACCTAACACATAAGAAGGCGCACCTGGCACAGGAGCAATTTCGGTATAGCGAAGTACTTCTTGTACTTGCATTACGTTAATGCCGTACGTTTCTTCTTCAAGTTTAAAGGTTACCCACTGTAACACTTCATCGTTGCTATCAGCGTTTTTATTTGCTGACAGTAGTCTTTCTTCACTCATGCTATTACTCCGTAAAAATAGTTACTGCTCACGGCTGTCTAAGCCCTGCTCTAGCAATTGATTTAAATTTTCAACGTCAATCAAGGCGCACATTTTCTCTTTGATAACACCTGCAAGCCAATACGCTTACCTGATTTTGCTCGCCATTTTACATCTTCTTTACGAAGCGTAATATTATTTACGAGCTTTTCAGCCAATAATCCCCATTGACTGTCACCTAAGGTGATTAAATACTGATAATCTAATGATTGTTCTAATTTTTCATCATACTTTTCTGGCATAACCCAACGTGCAGTATCAACAACATTTAGTTTTTCTTCACGGTTTAGCATGACACCTTTAAACCATTTTGGTTTACCAAATAATTGGTTAACCTCTGCCAGCTGATGAATTCCCCCTAATGCTTTTAACGGTACAGCAAGGGTTAACCCTGCAACCTCAAAGAATAATGCCTGAAATTCACCATCAAAATAGTCTTCTTGACGATCAGACGAGGTTTTTGCAACCAGTTCAGCTTTAGGTTCTGCGACTATATCTTTGATATTAGCTTGGTTCTCGGTTTTCTCAAGCTCTTTAGTCGGTTCTGGGGGTGGTAAAACAGGTTCTGGAGTAGGCTGAACGTCTGTCAGCTTTTCTTCTGTCTTAGTTTCAGGCTCTTTAACCTGCTCCAGCAGCTTTGCGACTGGCTCAAGATTTTGGTCAGTAGGCTCATCTTCACACAACAAAGCGCCCAAATATTGGGTCATCACTTTTTCATTGGCAAATAAATGCTTACTCATCTTTAACCTTGTGCAACTAAGTAATCAAGCAGGGCACGATAGGCAAAAACGCCACGCGAACGCGGGCAAAATTGAATCGGCACTTGCTGTGCTAAACTAGCATCTCTAAACTTTGTATCGACAGGAACCACGCCTGACCATACTTTATCTTTGTAATTATCCTGCAGAGTCTTGTAAGCTTCAAGTGATGCTTTAGTACGTTTATCGTACATTGTAGGAATAATTGTATATTGGTACTGTTTTGCTTGCGATGTTTGCATCAGCTCCATCGTACGCATCATACGATCAAGCCCTTTTAAGGCCAAAAATTCTGTTTGTACTGGTACTAAAATTCGCTCACTAGCTGCAAGAGCATTGACCATCAAAACACCTAAAACAGGCGGGCAATCAATAATTGCATAGTCATAATGGTCGCTAATTTTGGCAAGCGCTTTTTTTAGTATTAAGCCCATGCCATTTTTATTGCCCATGCTTCTATCAAGCGTCGCGATTGCCATCGTCGCAGGTAAGATATCTAGGTTTTCAAGTGTTGATGGACATAGAGCCTGCAAAATTTCTTCACTGGTCATGCTGTTACCACGCGCGAAAATATCATACACGCTGACTTCTAAGTCTTCTGAATCTATACCAAAATAATAAGTCAATGATGCATGCGGATCGGTGTCAATAAGTAACACGCGTTTTCCTTGTAAAGCGAGAATACCAGCAAGGCTAACGGCTGTTGTTGTTTTCCCTACCCCACCTTTTTGATTCGCTACGGTCCAAACTTTCACATCACACCTTATTATTGTTCATTGCGCGTGGTAATCCTAATTCCACCATGTGGTAATTGAATCACTTTAATGCTGTTATCATCGCTTGGCAACTCAATTTCTGTCGTCTGTTGCGGTTGGTTTTGTGACTCTTGTTCTGCGTTTTCTGGCTCTTGTGGTGGTAAACCATATTTAGACAACGCAACAACCACTTTGCGGTTTTCTGCGCGTCCTTGCTCAGTGTCATTACTTGCGAAAGGTGAATATTGCCCGTAACCTTCAATAGCCATACGCGCAGGGTTAATACCTAAACTCTCAAGCTCAACTAGGACAGATGTCGCCCTCGCTACAGATAGCTCCCAGTTAGAGCGAAACATCTCATTACGAATACCTTCGTTATCGGTATAACCACGCACACGAATGTAATTATCAACTGGTGCAATAATATCTTTCACTAAACTAACAACTTGTTTTGCACGCTGCTGTGCAACAGCACTGCCCGATGAAAACAACATACCAGAGCTTAATTCAATGATGAGCCAATCTTGATGAAGCTCTAAACTTGCTTCGCCATCACGAATTTCATCAATGAGCGCAGACTGTAATTTAGTAAGTAAGCTGTCGAGAGGCTTGCCGAGATGTTTTTTCTCAATATTGCTGGTTTCGCTTTGCCCATCGAGTAATTCAGGGCCTTGCTCATCTTTACGAATGCTCTCACCGTATAGAATGTCGTTCTCAGGGCTGACTCTGTCAGTTAGTATGCCTGTGCCGTTAACCCCAGTGCCAACCTGTTGTTGCTGACGAGCAGACTTTTCAAACACCTGCTCTAGTGAATCTGAGAGAATTTGAAAATCTTCATTTTTACTAATTGCGATAGCATACATGACCACAAAAAAAGCAAACATGATGGTCATATAATCGGCATAAGAGACAAGCCAGCGTTCAGTATGTTGGTTTTTTGACGTGTTATGACGCAGACGACGGCGCATCATAATAAATTACTCGTCAACTAAGCTTGGGCGCTCTACACGGTACGCCTCAAGTTTTAGTTCGATATTTAGTGGGCTTTCACCTTGCGAAATAGCAATAATGCCTTCAGCAAGTAGTTCATGATACAGCATTTTTTGTTCCACTTGCTGCTTAAGTTTATTCGCCATTGGCAAGAATAATAAGTTCGCTATAACCAACACCATAAATCGTGGCAATAAACGCTGTAGCAACACCGGCACCCAGTTTTTCAGGATCCGTTATAAATTGCATAGCCTGAATCAAACCGAGTACTGCACCTAAAATACCGATTGTAGGGCTATAACCGCCCATAGCTTCATAAACTCGGCTTACCTCGAGTAAGCGTTCGCGTTCAAGCATTAAATCAATTTCAAGCGTATCTCTAAGCTTTTGCTCATCAATCCCATCAACAAGTAGACTCAAGCCCTTTGCCGCATACGGGTCTGAGTGCGACAGCGCTTCCGACTCAAGGGCTAAGTAACCTTCTTGACGTGCTTTATGTGACCAACGCTTTACTTGCTCGATGGCTGCATCAATATCGTGATACGGCGGAAAAAACACCCAATGACTGATCTTAAGTGTTTTAGTAAAAACACTTGCTGGGGTCTGAAGCATGACAGCCCCAAGCGTACCACCAAGCACGATGATAAGCGCAGGACCATTAAACAGTGCAGAAACAACCCCGCCCTCTAATGCATAACCAAAGGCGATGGCACTTACTGCGACAATTAAGCCAAGGAAAGACAGTTTATCCACAACCAGTCTCACGCGTTAAACGATTCGCAACATCTGCGAGCGCTAAGCTTTCACTCGCCAAGCCGGCATTAGCAACAGCTTGTGGCATACCATACACCACACTGGTTTTTTCATCTTGCGCCCAAATAGTCGCACCGACTTGCTTAAGCATACGCGCACCATCACGGCCATCTGCGCCCATGCCCGTTAATACTACAGCTAGCACATCACCGCCGAAGGTTTTTGCAGCACTTGCAAAAGTCACATCAACACTCGGCTTGTAAGTAATACGCGGACTATCGTCTTCAAATACTCGCAGAGTGCGAGAACCACCACGCCCCTCTATTAGCATTTGTTGGCCACCTGGCGCTAAGTAAGCGGTGCCAGGCACTAAACGGTCACCATTTTGCGCTTCTTTCACATTGATTTTGCATAAGCCATTTAGCCTTGCAGCAAAAGCTGGCGTAAACGCAGCTGGCATATGCTGAATAAGCAAAATAGGATGTGGGAAATTAGCTGGCAGCTGAGTCAAAATTGTTTGCAGTGCCACAGGTCCACCGGTTGATGTACCGATAGCAACCAATTGATATTTCTTGCCCGAAGCGCGAATATTACTCGTATTCGATGACGATGCAGCCGGCGAACTTGCAGCAGCAGGACGACTAAAACTGCGATCAGGCTGGACAATACCGCTACTGCTTGTAGCGCCACTACTTCTTAGTGTAGGAGTCGGAGTTGATCTCGAAATAGGTGCTGGGCGCGAGAAACGAGAAATGCGACGGCGACCAATTTCTTTTACTTTATTTTGTAAAAGCGCGATTGCATCTTCATTATTGCGTGCAATGTCTTCGAACTTTTTCGGTAAAAAATCAGGTTCCAGCATCCAATGCATCTAGGGTTGCTGTTGCGCCATCACGGGTGAGTGATGAGAACATTAAAATAGGAGTCGGTGTTGCTGCCATTATTTCTTTCACGGCACTAATGCCATCAAGAACCGGCATTTCAACATCCATAGTAATTACATCAGGTTTTAATTCACGGGCTTTATCGACCGCTTCACGACCGTTTACGGCAAAACCAATTACTTGAATATTGCTGTCTTGCTCTAAAATTTCGCTGACTCTGCGGCGAAAAAAGCTTGAATCATCAACAACTAATACTTTGACTGCCATTGGCACTCTCTTGTTTTATATCACTTAAAGTGCAGTTAAACGCTGCACTTTATTATTTATTATTAGCCAACGTAGTGTTTAAGCATGCTAGGTACGTCGAGGATCAATGCAATCCCACCATCAGAAGTAATTGTCGCACCAGCCATGCCTGGCGTACCTTGCAATAAGGCATCTAAAGGTTTGATAACAACTTCTTCCTGGCCAATTAACGAGTCAACCACAAAGCCCACTTGTTTAGTACCGATTTGCACAATAACTACGTGACCTTCAGCTTTACGCTCTTGGCGGTTGGCACCTTTTACTAACCAATGTTGTAAATAGAAAAGCGGGATTGCTTTTTCACGCACAATTATTGTCAGTTGACCATCAACGACATTAGTTTTAGTTAAATCAAGATGGAAAATTTCACTCACACCAGCAAGTGGTAAAGCAAATGTTTGCTCGCCAACAATAACCATAAGAGTCGGTAAAATAGCCAGTGTTAATGGCACCTTGATTTCTAATACAGTACCTACACCCAGCTCTGACTGAATATTGACAGAGCCATTTAACTGGGTGATTTTTGTTTTTACTACATCCATGCCGACGCCGCGGCCTGAAATATCAGATATCTCTTCTTTGGTTGAGAAACCAGGCGCAAAAATTAAGTTGTAAGCTTCGGTATCCGACAAGCGGCTTGCTTGGTCGTGATCAATCACACCTTTGCTGATAGCAATTTTTTTCAACTTCTCAGCATCCATACCTGCACCATCATCACGAATGGTCAATAAGATATGATCGCCTTCTTGCGAAGCAGAAAGAGTGACTGTACCGGTACGTGGTTTACCCGCGGCTTCACGCACATCTGGCATTTCAATACCATGGTCAACCGAGTTACGAACTAAATGCACGAGCGGATCGGCAAGCGCTTCTACTAAGTTTTTATCTAAATCGGTTTCTTCACCAACCAGCTGCAGGTTAATGTCTTTTTTCAAGCTGCGAGCTAAGTCACGCACAACGCGTGGGAAGCGGCCAAATACTTTCTTAATTGGCTGCATGCGGGTTTTCATCACCGCACCTTGCAGGTCTGCAGTTACCACATCTAAATTAGAGATGGCTTTACCCATTGATTCGCTGTTACTGTTATTTGCAAGGCTAACCAAACGGTTGCGTACTAATACCAGCTCACCCACCATGTTCATGATTTCGTCCAAGCGCTTGGTATCAACACGAACCGTTGTTTCAGCTTGTGGTGGTGGCGCTTTTTTCGGTGCAGCAGAAGCTGCTGGTGCTTTTGCAGGAGCTGGAGCCGGTTTAGGTGCAGCTGCGGCAGGCTTAGGAGTAGGTGCCGGTTTTGATGCTGCTGGCTGTGCCGGTTTTGCAGGTTCAGCTTTAGGTGGTTCAGGCGCTTTTTCTGGCGCAGCCGTTTCTAAAGACTGTGGAGCTGTACCTTTACCATGTAATTCATCAAGCAACGCCTCAAACTCGTCATCGCTAATTTCATCGTCTGAGTCACTGCTTGTAGTATCTACTGCTGGCGCTTGAGGAGTTGGTTGTGCAGATTTTACTGTTTCAGGTTTGGCTATATTTTCTTGTTTTACTTCACCAAAATTACCAACACCATGTAATTCGTCTAATAAACTGTCGAATTCATCATCGGTGATGTCATCACTATCACTGCTAATAGCTTCAGGAGCAGCCGCTGCTGGCCCTTGACCTTTACCATGTAATTCATCGAGGAGGCTTTCAAACTCATCTTCAGTAATTTCATCAATATTCTGTGGTTCTGCCTTACTATCAGCAAGACCGCCGCCATCAAACAACATATCAAACGCAAATGGATCATCTTCATCAATATTGTCTGCTGCCGTGTTAGCTGTTACTTCAGGTGCATCAACAACAGCCTCTTCAACAGCAGGTTCTTCAGGTGCAACTGCTACATCGTCTGCTACTGATACATCTTCACCTGCAAGCTCTTCCGCTGTAGGGGGTTGGCTTAATTTATGAAGAACGTCTAGAAGCGCAGGATTTGCAGGCTCTGGTTGCTCACGATTTTGAATCGTTGCGAACATTTCGTTGATGGTATCCAGAGCTTGTAAAATAACATCCATAAGCTCAGGAGTGACACTGCGAACACCTTGGCGTAATAAATCGAAAACATTCTCTGCACCGTGACACGCATCAACAAGTTCAGTCATGCTTAAAAAGCCTGCACCGCCTTTGACAGTGTGGAAGCCTCTAAAAATGGCGTTTAAGATATTTTTGTCTTCGGGATTGTTCTCAAGCTCAACTAATTGCTCTGACAAAAGCTCTAAGATTTCTCCTGCCTCAACAAGGAAATCCTGTAAAATATCTTCATCGACTTCAAAGCTCATGCAGCTACTCTCCTCTTAGAAGCCCAGACTTGATAATAGATCATCGACTTCATCTTGTCCTGAGACAACATCATCACGAGAGTCTTTATCAATAATGGACCTTCAGGACCTGCTAGTGTATCACTTGTTGCAGGTGCTTTTTCTATGGCCTGTTTTTCTTGTTGTTGATGACCATCTTCTTGACTGCCAAACACAGTTAAGAGATTAATTAAACTGTCTTCTACTTCTCGCACTAACTCAATGACGCGACGGATTACTTGCCCCGTCAAATCTTGATAGTCCTGTGCCATCAGCACATTGGTCATCAAGCCCTGTAGCTCATCGGTTTTAGTATGCGAGTTATTCATAAAATTATCTAAGCTATGACATAGCTTTTTAAACTCACCGAGCTCTATTTCTCGGCTCATTAAACGATCCCACGTTGGTTTAATCGTCGCTATTTCATCTGCAAGTTGTTGCGCTATAGGTAAACTAGCTTCAACTGCATCCATGGTTTTGTTAGCGGCGCTTTCTGTCATTTCCATAACATAATTTAAGCGCTGCTTAGCGTCTGGGATCGCATCGGTAGTTAAATCTGAAAGACGAGTATCTAGATCAAAGTTTTTTAGCGCTTCATGTAATTGTCGCGTCAGTTTACCGATTTCAGCAAACAGCTCTGATTGTTCTTTTGATGCTGTTTCAAGTATCAGCTGATCAGCTTTTTCTTGTTCACCATTTTCAAGAAACTCAACAAGTTGACGAGCTTGCTCTAAACTTATTTGAGGCGCAGCTAGTGCTGACATAAGCCTCTCCCCTTAGATTAACCTAAACGTTCAAACACTTTTTCCAATTTGGTTTTAAGTGTCGCAGCAGTGAATGGTTTAACGATATAGCCATTAACACCCGCTTGAGCAGCAGCAACAATTTGTTCTTTTTTCGCTTCAGCTGTCACCATTAATACAGGAATATGCTTAAGGCTATCATCAGCACGAATTGCTCTTAACAAATCAATGCCTTGCATACCTGGCATGTTCCAATCTGTTACAACAAAATCAAATTCTTGATTTTGTAGCATTGGCAATGCTGTTGACCCATCGTCAGCTTCCTGCACATTGGTAAAACCTAAATCCCTTAATAGATTTTTAATGATACGTCTCATTGTAGAAAAATCATCAACAACAAGAATTTTCATGTTTTTATCCAAAACATCCTCCGGTGAGGTTTGAACCTATATTTACTTACTACTAATTAATCCAGTCATTGATTTTTGCTTTGAGCTTAATCATCGCCTGACCATGTATCTGACTCACACGCGATTCACTAACATCGAGTATGTGTCCTATTTCTTTTAAGTTCATTTCGTCGTTGTAGTACAAAGACAAAACAAGTGCATCTCTTTCTGGTAACGATTGGATAGCCGTTAATAGAGACTGGTTAAACCGCTCATTTTTAACGTTATTAAACGGTTTGTCTAGTCCTAAATCCTGACCTACAGGTGTAATGACGTCTTCATCAACGCCTAAGTCCTCTATACCTAATACTTTACTAGAATTTACATCATGTAGAATATGATGGTACTCATCGAGCGTTATATCAAGTTTTTCAGCGACTTCTGTATCTTTAGGTTCACGATTTAGCGTGCTTTCTAATTCGGAAATGGTTTCAGCCACAAGGCGAGCATTTCGGTGAACTGAGCGTGGTGCCCAGTCACCTCTACGAATTTCGTCTAACATCGCACCACGAATACGAATTCCAGCGAAAGTTTCGAAACTAGCCCCTTTGCTAGCATCAAAGTTTTTTGATGCTTCAATTAGGCCTATCATGCCTGATTGAATTAAATCATCGAGTTGGACACTGGCAGGTAAACGAGCAATTAGATGGCACGCCACTTTTTTAACTAAAGAGGCATGTTTTTCAACAATCGCATTTAAGTTTTGTGCTGATTGATATCCCATCGCTTTATTCACCGATGTTGTCATAGTTAGCCGTTTACTAGTTTTTCAATGAAAAATTCTAAATGGCCAGAAGGTTGATTAGGAATCGGCCACTTAACTGCTTTTGTTGCTAATGTTTTAAACGCCACCGCAGCTGGTGAGTTTGGAAATAATTCAACAATCACCTTTTGACGTCGCGTAGATTTACGCATGTTCTCGTCATAAGGAATGGTAGCTACCAACTCCATTGAAACGTCTAAAAAGCGATCCGTTACTTTTGAAAGTTTAGCAAATAATTCTTGCCCTTCACGCAAACTGCGCACCATATTGGCAACAATTTTAAATTTATATACGCCATGCTCACGGCTAAGCACTTTTATAAGCGCATAAGCATCGGTAATTGAGGTAGGTTCATCGCATACAACCACAACAACATCTTGGGCTGCACGAGAAAAGCTTAATACCATGTCAGAAATACCTGCGGCGGTATCGACAATTAAAATATCAAACTCGGTGTTTAACTCGCTAAAAGCGCGAATAAGACCTGCATGCTCAGATGGTGTTAATTCCACCATGCTTTGCGAACCAGACGTCGCTGGTACAATTTTGATGCCTGCAGGGCCTTCAACGAGAATTTCGTCAAGCTCACACTCGCCTGACAAAACATGAGATAAGTTACGTTCAACACGAAGGCCAAGCATTACGTCACAGTTTGCCAAACCTAAATCGGCATCTAATACTAATACACGATTTCCTTGCTGACCTAATGCGATTGCGGTATTGAGTGAAACGTTGGTTTTACCCACTCCACCTTTACCGCCAGTCACAGCGATAACTTTAACGCCACTATTATTATTTTGATTCATTTTGCGCAGGCCGCTTGCTTGATCTAATACTGTGTTAATCATACATCCCTACTGTGTTCGACGCTACTGCTTGACGTCTTGAATGTTGTGCTTTTGCTCGTTTTAAATACAATTGTTCAGCTTTTTTCACTAGTTTTTCAGCATTCGCTACGCGAATATCCTCAGGAACACGCTGACCGTTAGTAAGATACCCTATTGGCAAGCGATTTTGAATCGCTATGCTAATAATCTCACCTAAACTTAAAGATTCATCCAATTTAGTGAAGATACAGCCACTTAGGTGAACCTTTTTAAAGTGTCTTACGGTTTCTTGCAACACATTTATCTGTGCTGTAGCACTTAATACTAAATAACTACGAATATCAACACGCTGATTACGCATTAGGGTATTTAACTGCTCAGTTAAACGTAAATCACGTTGGCTCATACCCGCTGTGTCTATTAATACTAGACGCTTATTACGTAAATGGTATAACACTTCAGCTAATTCATTCGCATCTTTTACCTGCTTAACACCACAACCAATAATACGACCATAAGTAGCCAATTGTTCGTAGGCACCAATTCTGTAGGTATCAGTGGTGATCAACGCCACTTTATCAGCACCATATTTTTGTGCACCCAGTGCAGCTAATTTTGCAACTGTGGTTGTTTTACCAACGCCTGTTGGACCCACTAACGCAAATACACCGCCTTGACGCAGGATTTCGTTATTCGTTGTATGCATTTGGTTTTCAACCATTTGCAGAAGTGCTTGCCACGCTTGTTGACGTGATACATCATCAGGAATGAAACAGGTCATTTGCTCAGCAACATCACGTTCAATACCCATACCTGCTAAGCGGTCAATCATACATGCGCGAGTCGGATCACGGCGTGCCATATCTTGTTGCATTAAGCCAGATACTTGGTGTTCAAGTAATTGACGAATCGCATTCATTTCTTCGCGCATGGTCGTCATTTCTGATTGATTCGCAGGTTCTGAGTTTTTGTGCTCGGCTGGTGAATCTAAATCATCAAAACCAGAATCTAAGTCGTCATCAAAACCTAAGCTATGTGCTTGAGTTTGTACACGAGGTGCTGCCTGCGGTTGATAACGAGGAGCTTGCTTGTATTGTGGCTGTTGCTGCTCAAAGCTTGGCTCTTTTGCTTGATAGTGTTCACTCGTATCAATACCAGATTGACTAAACATTGACGCAAGCTCTGGCGAACGAGGGCGTGGGGCTTGACGCTCAAGTAACGCTTGTAGGCTATCAGCAACTTTCGCTTGCGGCTCAGGTTTAGCACGCATTGGCTCAGGTTTAACAAAGTTATGCTGTGGAGCAGGTGCTGATTGTGCCACTGCTGGTTTAGCTTCGGCTTTCGGGGCTGCTTTGTCGTAATCAACAGCTGCAACGATTTCAACGCCGTTAGCAAGCTTTTTGTTCGACATAATAACCGCATCAACACCTAACTCATCTTTCACTTCTTTCAGTGCAGTGCGCATATCTTTAGCAAAAAAACGTTTAATTTTCATGGTTCAACCCCTTTACTATCCTATTGTTGGCCTACTGAGCTGACAATCTTAATCTGTCTTTCGTCTGGTACCTCTTGGTAAGACATCACCCTTAAACCTGGGATGGTGTACTTAACGAAACGAGATAGCACAGTCCGTAACATTCCTGACGTTAACAGTATCGAAGGTTCGCCGGCCATTTCTTGGTTTTGGTGCGCTTCATTCAATGATTGTTGAAGTCGCTCTGCAAGGCCTGGCTCTATTCCGGCACCTTCGTCACCTGCATTCTGAAGTGACTGATGCAACATCTGTTCCAACTCAGGCGCCAAGGTTATGACAGGGATCTCAGAAGACATACCAACAGCGTCTTGAACAATCAGTCTGCGTAGTGAAATTCTCACTGCAGCCGTTAGTACATCTGGGTCTTGGCTACGTGGGCCATACTCAACAAGAGTTTGAACAATCGAGCGCATATCGCGAATTGCCACCCCTTCATTGAGTAAGTTTTGTAGCACTTTTACGATAGTAGTGAGTGGTAATACATCAGGAACCAACCCTTCAACAAGACGAGGATGACTCTTCGCTAACATATCTAATAAGTTTTGCACTTCTTCATGACCAAGCAGTAAAGCTGCGCTATTAGTAAGTAACTGACTAATATGAGTTGCAACCACAGTTGCTGAATCAACGACTGTGTAGCCAAGTGACTGCGCTTCATCTTTTTGATTTGGTTTGATCCAAACCGCATCCAACCCAAATGCAGGATCTTTTGTGGCAACCCCTTTGATTGGACCAAATACTTGACCTGGATTAATCGCTAACTCATCACCATGCTTAAGCTCACCCTCACCGCTTGAAACACCCATCATAGTGATTCTGTAAGCGTTAGGGTCCAGTTCTAAGTTATCGCGAATATGCACAGGAGGTACCAAGAAACCAAGCTCCTGAGACAGTTTCTTACGCACACCTTTGATACGATTTAATAGTTCACCACCTTGAGATTGGTCAACAAGTGGAATTAAGCGATAACCCACTTCTAAACCAATAACGTCAACCTGTTGAACATCATCCCAACCCAGTTCTTTTTGCTCTTGTTTATTAGCAACACCTGTTCCTGGTGCACCTCCATTTGCTTCTTGCTCTGCTTTTTCGGCTTCTGCTTTGGCTTTTTGTTGTTGCGTGAAGTAAGCAAGGTAACCCAGTAATCCACCTAAGCTTAAAAATGCAATATGCGGCATACCTGGCACTAGACCCATGATGATCAAAATACCTGATGCGATATACAAAGACTTTTCGTTACCTAGCTGAGTCTTAACTTGGTCGCCCATGTTGTGCGATTCATTTTGACGGGTAACAACGATTGCAGTACCGATTGACAGTAACAATGAAGGCAGTTGTGCAACTAGACCATCACCAATGGTTAGCAAGGTGTACACTTCCATCGCACGGCTGAACGATAAATCATGTTGGATCATACCAACAAATAAACCACCAACGATGTTAATCACTAGAATAACGATACCCGCTATTGCATCGCCTTTTACGAACTTACTCGCACCATCCATTGAACCATAGAAATCGGCTTCGCGGGTAACCTCTTCACGGCGTTCACGGGCTTGCTCTGCACTGATAAAACCAGCGTTTAAATCAGCATCAATCGCCATTTGTTTACCCGGCATTGCATCAAGAGTAAAGCGAGCTGATACTTCAGAAATACGACCTGCACCTTTGGTGATAACCACAAAGTTAATAATGATTAAAATCAGGAAGACCACTAAACCAACGGCATAGTTACCGCCGATAACCACCGAGCCAAAAGCCTCGATAACTTTACCGGCTGCATCACCGCCGTTATGACCTTCGAGTAATACTACACGGGTACTGGCGACATTCAGCGCTAAGCGCATGATGGTTGCAATCAGTAGAACCGCAGGGAACATACCAAATTCAAGGGGTTTCATGGTGTAAACTGTAACCAGTAACACCACCAGTGCTAACGCGATATTAAACGAAAATAGAATATCTAAAAGAAATGGCGGCAGGGGTAAAATCACCATACCCAGCGCAGCAAGTACCATTAACGGCGTGCCGATACCCTTCGCATATTCTTTTTTATCTCTGTTAAGTTGTTGTAATACCGCTTTAAATTCCATAATTCAACAATTTCAAAAAATTGACACTACACGGAATTTGCAATAACTATTCCAAGTTATAAATTTACTGTTTAGTATTTGTAGGCATCGGGTATTGGGAGCTTTTTATTGAGTGGTACAGGACGTTTACCGCGCCCTTTTTGGAAGCGTTTTAACTGGAAGACATAAGCTAGCACTTGTGCAACGGCAGTGAATAGCTGATCAGGTATTTGATGACCAACATCGGTGGTGTGATACAGCGCACGAGTAAGCATGGGTGATTCAACAATTGGCACGTCATTCCCCTTGCCCACTTTACGAATTTGCATAGCAAGCTCGTCCACGCCTTTGGCAAGAACAATAGGCGCACCCGCTTTAGCTGTATCGTATTTTAGTGCTACAGAATAATGGGTCGGGTTAGTTACGATCACATCGGCATCAGGCACGTCTTGCATCATACGCCTTTGCGACATTTCACGCTGAGTACGGCGAATACGCGCTTTTATTTGCGGATCACCCTCAGAGTTTTTAAATTCGTCTTTTACCTCTTGTAAGGTCATTTTTAACTGTTTATGGTGTTTGTGACTTTGATAAGGAGAATCTATTGCAGCAATAATGATTAACGTACAAGTTAACCCCAAGAACATCCAAGATAGTATTTCGAGTGCATGGATAAAATTTCCGGGCGCGCTTTCAATGCTTAGGTGCAGTATTTCATCAAAGAAAGTATTAATTAAGAACACAGCAAAGCCTGCAACCACTACAAATTTTAAAATAGACTTAACTAGCTCTACTCCTGCTTGAGGGCCAAGCATACGCTTAATACCTTTAGCTGGCGACATCTTACTTGCTTTTGGTGCTGCCGCTTGCCAACTAAAGTTATAACCCCCCAGTAAAGTATTCCCAACAAAAGCGGCTATGACGATGATCAACACAAACATTGCCATAGGGAATAACAATGCATCCGCAACAATTCCCCACACTGAAAACATCTTAGTGGTGTCGTAGGTTTCATTACGGTTAAGGCTTAATAAACGTCCCATTATATTATAAAGACCTTTACCAATTTCAGGGCCATACAACAAGAGTGAAACTGCAGAAAAAATAAGCACAAACATGGTACCTAGCTCTTTTGAGCGGGCAACCTGACCTTTCTTCTTGGCATCATCAATTTTTTTCTGCGTGGGTTCTTCGGTTTTTTCTTGACCAGAATCTTCAGCCATGGCGCGCTCCTAAGGTGTACAACCAACAAGGCTGCACATTAACTCAACCATTTTTAACCACTGAAACTCAAATTGGGTCATAAAGTTGCCTAATGTTGCCCAAATAATCACAAGACCAGCTACTAAGGTAAACGGAAAGCCAATTGAGAAAATATTTAACTGCGGTGCCGCTCGGGTCATTACACCAAACGACATGTTAATCACCAGCATGGCTGTCAGTGGAGCTAAAGCAAGCACCAAGGCTGTGGTGAACATCCAACCACCCCAAGTAACGATATCCCAGTAATGATCAACCGCCCACCAATTGCCATCAATTGGTAGCACTTCAAAGCTATGAATGACCATTTGAATCATCATTAAGTGGCCATTGAACACAAAGAAAAGCAAGGTCGCCAAGATTAAATAAAATTGTCCCACAGCGGGTACACTCAGACCATTCGATGGATCAACTACGGACGCAAAACCAAGACCTGTTTGCATCGCGAGTATTTGCCCAGCAAGAACAAAAGTATTTAGCAATAAAACAGATGCAAACCCAATCGCCACACCAATAAGCATTTGCTGAATGACCACAAGAATCATCTCAAACGAAAAAAGATTGTTGAAAGTCGCAGGGGGCAGCATAGGCACAGCAACAAAGGTTACAACTACAGCTAAACCAAGCTTAATTCGGCTTGGTACATTCTTCGCACCAAGGCCTGCCATAATCATTATCATTGAGCTAATACGCACTAATGGCAGCAAAAAGTCGCTGAGCCATTGAATAATGACCGCAAATGGAAATTCCATTTAGCCTGCAATCTCCGGTATAGACATCACTAAACGGGTAAAATAGTCCATAAGCTCTTGCGTGAACCAGTGACCACCTATAATAAGTGCGCTTATGGTAATTAGCAAACGAGGTAAAAAGCTTAAGGTTTGCTCATTGATTGATGTTGCCGCTTGGAAAACTGCTACGACTAGACCGACTAATAAGCCAGGTACTACGATTGCAGACACTAACTTTATAACTAAAAATAGCGCGTCACTGAGTATATCGACAAAAATTTCGGGTTCCATTTTGTCTCTCCTACCTAATTATGTGCCTTGAATTGCATTGTTACACCCCGAGCCCAAAGCTCTTCGCCAGCGTGCCCATCACAAGGCTCCAGCCATCCACCAACACAAACAGCATGATCTTAAACGGCAAAGACACAATCATCGGCGAAAGCATCATCATACCCATGGCCATTAATACGGAGGCCACCACTAAATCAACTATCAAAAATGGGATGAAGAACATAAAACCAATGATAAAGGCCGTTTGCAATTCGCTGGTAACAAACGCTGGGATCAATACAATCAACGGCGTGTCTTCTGGCGAATCTAATTGCTCATAACCAGCTATTTTCGCAAAGGTCTCTAAATCTTTTATACGAACTTGCGAGAGCATAAACGCTTTCATTGGCTCTTTGGCAAGTTCTAATGCTTGCACTGAGGTAACTTGCTCATTCAAGTACGGCTCAATGGCGCGCTCATTCACCTGCTGATAAATTGGCGCCATAATAAAAATACTTAAAAATAGCGACATGCCTAACAAAATTTGATTCGAAGGCGTTTGTTGTAAGCCTATTGCTTGGCGTAGTATCGCCAGAACTACAATAATCCGTGTAAATGAGGTCATCATAATGACCGCCGCTGGAATAAAGCTCAGCGCCGTCATGATCGCTAATACTTGTAGCGTCACTGAGTAATCTTGAGAGCCATCAGGGTTGGTGGTAATGGTCAGTGCTTCTATGCCTTCAGCGTTAACCGACGGCAAAAACAACACACTTGCTAAAATAAGTATCCACTTGATCATAGCGTTAATTCTTTTTATTTGAAGGTGATTGTGGGTTCAGTAACTTACCAAATTTTTTGGCAAGTTCTGGCAGTTCTTTTTCTTGTAATGGTGTTTCTAGTTTATGCAGGTAGTTAATACTGTGCGGGGTCACACCAATTAAGTGCTGAGCGTTATCGATTTCAATGACCATCAAGCGCTCACGAGAGCCCAAAGGCAAACTGCGCACTACTTTAAATTCATCACTATTAGCAAGATTTGGATTTAGTTTTTTAACCAAAAAAGCCAAAGCAATAATAACCACCAGCACTAAAAGCAAAGACATCACCATAGACAGTAAATCTGCCGTCGGTGATGCCGTAGGAAATGCAGTGCTCGACGCACTTGTTAAAGCAACTAAAGCATTCATCGTAACTTTTTAATACGTTCAACTTGGCTAATGACATCAGTTAAACGAATACCGAACTTATCGTTTACAACGACCACCTCACCATGGGCAATCAGCGTGCCGTTAACCAATACATCAAGCGGCTCACCAGCGACTCGGTCTAGTTCTACCACCGAACCTTGGTTAAGCTGTAATAAGTTACGAATGTTGATTTTTGAACGGCCCACTTCCATAGAAATAGTAACCGGAATGTCCAAGATGGTATCAAGTTTTCGCTTTTCGTCGCCCGATAGCTCATGTCTTTCATCTTTTAATTCATCAAGCTCTGCCACAGCAGCATCGCCTGAGCCACCCTCAGCTTCTTCAGCTTCGGCTAGTGCCGCGGCCCATTCGTCCATTGTATCTTGATCATCACTCATTATGTTTAACCTTATAAATCGACTACCAGTCTAAATCTACACCTTCAGATAGATGTAGATCTTCTTCTAGTTCTGCTAATTCTGCATCTGAATCCAGTTTTTTGCCACCTTTAGTGAACACATGTAGTTCTGACTTAACTGATTCAGGGCGTTTAATTTTTTCGCTAATTTGTAGCGCCACATTGTCACGTGAGCGGCCCATTTTCGCTCTGAAGGTCGGCAATTCTTCTACAAATACGGTGATATGCTCTGGCATTTCAACTGGGATAATATCGCCAGCTTTAAGCTCCATGATCTGTTGTAGCGTTAAATCAACCTCAAGCAATTGAGTCGATAGGTCGACTTCTACATCCATGATCTCATCACGTAATGCTTTACTCCAACGTAAGTCGGTGTCTTCGGTGTCTGATTGCACACCGGCATCGAGCAATTCGCGAATAGGCTCAAGCATTGAATACGGTAATGCGATATGGAAATCACCACCACCACCATCTAGCTCAATATGGAAGGAGCTAATAACAACCACTTCAGTTGGACTTACGATGTTCGCCATTGCTGGGTTAACTTCTGAGTCAAGGTACTCAAAAGATACATCCATTACCGGCGCCCATGCTTCTTTATAATCTTCGAAGATAATTTTAAGGAGCATTTGAACAATACGCCGTTCTGTTGGCGTAAACTCACGGCCTTCAATTTTTGCATGATAGCGGCCATCACCACCAAAAAAGTTATCCACTAAAATGAATACTAATCGGGCTTCCATGGTAATTAAGCCAGTGCCCTTCAACGGACGAAAACGTACCATGTTCAAACTGGTTGGCACGAATAAGGTATGAATATATTCGCCAAATTTAATCATTTGCACGCCGTTGATTGACACCTCAGCGGTGCGGCGCATCATGTTAAATAGGCTAATTCGCATATGACGGGCAAAACGTTCATTCACGATCTCCAAGGTCGGCATACGACCACGGACAATACGATCTTGTGATGAGAAGTCATACTGTAAGGTATTACTGTCTAAGTCATCACCTTCGTGAATATCTTCCTCTTCGACTTCATCAACGCCGTGTAAAAGCGCATCAATTTCGTCTTGAGATAATAAATCGCTCACGCTGACCCCTTATTGCATCACAAAGCCGGTGAATAATACCCGCTCTATCACTTTGCTACCTTCAACATCACTTAATGCTGATTGTACTTTTTCAAGTGCAGCAACACGCACTGACTCTTTACCTTCACTGGTACCTAATTCATCTGCGGTCGTTGTTGAAAGAACGCCAAGTAAGGTACTTTCGATAAGTGGAATATGCTTTTTGGCAGTTTCTTCGTTCACTTCACCGCGAACAAGTAGCTGAACTTTTATTTGTACAATACGGTCGCGACTCGCACCGGGTACATTAAATACAAATGGGCGTGGCATTGCGACATAGAGAGCCGAACCAATCTGTGCGGAGCTCGATGGTGCAGCAGCCTCAGTCACTGTGGTTTCATCTGCTAGGCTCTCTTCAGGGGCATCATCACCCATAAATAAAAAGTAACCTGCGGCGGCGCCAACAATCAACACTACAGCTGCAATAATGATAATCAGCTTCTTTTTGCCTTTACCCGTATCTTCTATTTCTAAATTTGCTTCTTCAATCATTGTCACTTCCCTCAAAGTTACAGCAAGTTGTTTATCACACTGTAACTATTTTATTTCTTATAATAGCAGGACTTATGCATAGTAATCTATTGATGATGAAGATTGTTGTCGAGAAGTTTCTGCGCTTTGCGCTGTTACTTCTGGTTGTTGCTCCTCAGCTTGTTGATTTCCTGCAAGCTGCCCTTGCCCAGACTGCTCTTGTTGTTGCTCAGGGTTACCTTGCTGAATACTACTTTCACCCAATTCAATACCTTGCTGCGCAAGCATTTCGCGCAAACGTGGCATTGATTGCTCTAAAGCTTCTTTAGCCTGCTGATTTTGAACAACAAAATTAATTTGCGCTTGTTCAGCATCGCTACGTATACGAATTTGCATACTGCCCATTTCTGGTGGGTCTAAGCGAATTTCCGCTTCTTTATTATTAATATTTAGTAACGCACTAACTCGCTCTTGGAGCATCTTTGCGGCGTCACTCTTTATAATATTGATCGCTTGCATTACACCAGGGTCAATGCTCACCGATTTAGAGTGAGCCTGAGTTTGTGTGGTTGCTTGAGTCTGCATTGTTTGTGCATCAATTGCTTGCTCATATTGCTGATGAGCCACCTCATAGGCACCCGGTTGTGTTGCTGCATTGGCTTGAGTCGTTAACTGAGTAAATAACTGAGCTACACGCGAAGGCACAGCTTCTTGTGTACGTTCGGTATTAATTTTTGTATCAAGCTCTAAAGTTACTTCTTCACTAGTTGCAGCCTTTGTAACATCGGCTGTAACCTGCGCAGTATTGTTTTGTTTTGTATTATTATTTTCAGCATTGACTGTGGCGGCGGTTATCGGCATCGCTGTGTTGACTATTGCAGGAGCATTAATAGCCTCTTTGAGCACAGTTTGTGCCGCAGAAAGTTTTTCGTACTGAGCAGTACCCGGCGTTAACGTTTGCAGTTGAGTATTCACTTTATTTAACAGTGCTTGCTGCTCATCTTTCGTCAGTGCAGTGATTTGCTTTTCGATGCTAGTCGGCAGTTTAGTATCAAGCGCTTTATTATCAGCTAATTTAGCATCTTGTTTTGTCAGACTTTCATCAGCAATGCCTTGCTCTACAGCAAATTGTGATACAGGGCTCTGTGCAGGCTTACTACTCATCACATCAGTCAATAGCGACTTGATTGTTGCCAGCTCATCAGCGCCAAGCTTATTGTCAACTTTTAGTTGATTGATTTGTTGCTCAAGTTGCTTTTGTTGATCAGTGCTGAGCGACAAACCTTTAGCGAACTCACTTACAGCCTGACCGTCGCCACTTTGTAGTTTGGCAAGCAGGTTAACGATTGACTTATCAGTTACTGGTTTATCTGATGCTTTTGCCGCGCTTGCTTCAACGCTCTTAGGAGCTAACTGCTCAGTAGCTAGATTTACCGCTGGCTTATCAACGTTGCCATGCGCTTGCTTTGTCGTCACTTCAGCCGCTTTTGCATCAGTTTGAACGCTATTATTTGCATCGCTGAGCATCTTGTTTAAAACAGCTTTGCTTTTATCATTTGCGCCGAGTTCATTTCCATCAGCTGTTTTTACAGCGTCTAAATCAACAGTGGTTTCTTTACTGTCCGTTGCTTGTATTGCACTGGCAAAGTTAGCTACCTGAGATTTTGTATCCGGTGTATTAACAGCTGAAACACCTTGCTTTTCTTTGTCTGTTAATGGGTCATCAACAATAGGGGTCACGCTATCTTTTGGCGGTAAATCACCAATCGCTTTTAGTTGACTATCTACTGCTGTCGCAACTTTAGACTTATGTAATAAACTTGCGATTGAGTTGTCACCTTCTGCTGCGACTTTTGAATCATCGGTTTGCGCAACGTCTGTCATAGGTGAAGGTATTACAGGTGTAATGGTATCGATTGGGGTTGGTTTTTTATCAACAACTACAGGGCTAAAGTCATTATTTTCAATCAATTTATTAACACGTGTACTCATAGCTTGAGCCGCATTAATTTGCGAAAGCAGTGAGTTATCTTCACCTTCTACAAGTGCAAGTTCATCGCTTTGCTCTTTAGTTACAGCTTCATTACGAACATCTGGATTTATTTTAGGCTGCTGATCTGTAGATGTGGGAGCAGTTGCAGCTTTAGCATCAGTCGCTGTATTCTCATCACCTGGTTTTGCATCTGATTTAGGTTCTTCAGATGTACTGATAGCTTTAGGTTCATCAACTGAGTCAGCATCTGCATCACTTTTTGCTTGCGCGTTTGCCGCTTCACTTGCTTCTGTCAGTGAAGTTAAAAAACTTAAGCCCGATGCTTTGTTGTTAGACTCTGAGTCTTTGCCTGAAAAACCAGTACCTTGCTCAGTTTTAACCTGCAAATTGATATCACTGATCGCCATAATTCACCTAAACCTAGTCATCTAAAGTAATGAGGCAATTTGCCGCCGCAAGTGCCAAAATTAATGCTACTGGTTAGGTAAATGCAATTAACATGCCTAAAAAGGAAGTATTTTAAAGAAGTGCGTTTTTAAGTTGACGCTGATAAAACTGATTTGCAGCAAATTCATCCAGCATTTTTTGTTCTGCTTTTGCCACTTGCATCGCTTGTTTTTCAGCTTGCTTTTCGATTAACTTCGCTACTGCTTTTGCTTTCACTTGTTGCTTTAACCACAGTGCTTTTCGCTGTGTCACAACTTGTTTTGCGGTATTCACTGTACTTGCTTGCTGGCGTATCGCTTCTTCAATTTTTGCAATAAAAGCATGATATTGGCTGAAGCCAGCACTAGACAAACCAGAGCGACCTTTCAAATGTAACTGCTGAGAATACTCTAAACGAAAGTTATTAAGCCCTTGCAGTTTTTGTTGATTGCTTTGTAAGTGCTGCTGTGCTTTTAAATAATCCATGCGTAAAGACTCTTCTTTATCGCTCTCAAGCTTTAACAATAAATCAAGTTTACTTTTAGCCATTAACCTTGCCCTAATAACTGCGCTAGACCTTGCAGACCTTCATCATAACTGATCACATCTTTCATACCTTGTTGAAGGAATTGATTGACTCGCGGCATCATATTAATTGCTTGGTCGAGCATAGGATCGGTGCCTTTTTGGTACGCCCCTAAGGTGATCATATCTTTGTTTTGTTGATACATTGAATACACTTGCTTGAGCACACGCGCTTGTTGCATATGCGCTTCAGATACAACCTGCGGCATTACACGAGAAATCGACTTTTCAATATCAATAGCCGGATAGTGACCACTGTCGGCTAAATCTCGAGATAAAACAATGTGGCCATCTAAAATAGCGCGGGCAGAGTCAGCAATTGGATCTTGCATATCATCGCCCTCACTAAGTACAGTAAAAAACGCGGTGATCGCTCCTTGCCCTTCACCACCATTACCGGCACGCTCCACCAGCGCAGGTAATTTAGCAAATACTGAAGGCGGATAACCTTTCGTAGCCGGAGGCTCACCAACCGCTAAGGCAATTTCACGTTGTGCCATGGCATAACGGGTAACAGAGTCAAGTAATAACAACACGTTAAGTCCTTGATCGCGAAAGTATTCCGCAATGGTCACTGCACTTTCACAGCCTTTTAAACGCATTAATGGTGACGCATCCGCAGGGGCTGCAACTACCACTGAGCGCTTACGCCCTTCGACTCCTAAAATTTCTTCAATGAATTCTTTTACCTCACGACCACGTTCACCCACAAGGCCGCCAACCACGATTACATCTGCTTCAGAACCACGAGTCATCATACCTAGTAGCACTGATTTACCAACACCAGAGCCTGCAAACAGACCCATACGCTGGCCTTGACCCACGGTAATAACGGAGTTGATGGCTCGTACACCTACATCCATAGGTTGACTGATTGGTCGTCTTGCCAGCGGGTTAATTGCGTTTTGCGCAAACTTTAAGTGATGCTCAGCATTAATTGCACCTAAGCCATCAAGTGGCCGACCAAGGCCATCCACTACGCGGCCAAGTAAACTCATGCCTACAGGCAATCCTGTTTCGTTTACTTTTGGGATAACTCGCGCACCTGGTAGTACGCCAGAGATGTGATCATTTGGCATTAAGTACAGTGTTTGGTCATTAAAGCCAACAACTTCAGCATCAACAAAGCCGTTAATGGTTTCAATTTTACATTGACTACCAACAGGTGCTCTAAGCCCTTTTGCTTCTAGCGTTAAACCAACAACACGCGTCAGAATACCGGCAACAGCCGGTTTTGGAGCCTTGATATGTTTTTCATAGCGCTGTAAGCGTTCGCTAAGAGTCATTGATTGAGCACTCATAATGAACCTAAAAAGTGTTAGATACCACTGCTATGCAAAAAGTTTTCCAACGTTTCTTTGACGCGAGTTTTTATCGTCATATCGAGGGATGATTGCGGGGTTTTAATTTCGCAGCCACCGCGCTCTAAAGTCGGCTCTGCCACTAACTGCCAATGGTTATCTGCAACAGTTTGTTCGCCATAACTTTCGGTAATTAAAGCAATATCATCAGGATGTAAGTGAATACGTACTTTCACTTGCTCTTCACCTAACGCATCAATGGCTTGCTTCAAAGCATGTAAAATGACTTCTGGTGAGGTTTTGATTTCTTGGTAAACTAAGACTTCAGTTAACATAACAGCTAATTGCACTAACTGCTTTTCGGCACTTTCATCGACTTTAGATAATGGTTGAGAAAGGCTATCAAGTAAGCTTCTTAAGTTAGTGAGCTGCTCTTCTAAAATAGGCTTAATTTCTTCTTGGCCTTGCTCCTTACCAAGCTCAACACCTTCTTTAAAACCCGCTTCTTTCCCCTCATGCGCGCCTTTTTCAAAACCATCTATATAGCCTTGTTCATGACCTTGCTTTAGCCCTTCTTCATAGGCATCTTGACGGATTTTTTCAAGTTCAGCCATGGTCAATGACGGAATTTCAGGCTCTTCTGGCTGCTCTTCGGCCTGCTGCTTTTGCTGCTCTTTACGATATAAGTCAGCTAAAGGCGTGCCATACGCCGTTGAGCGTCCAGCGAGTTTTGTTGTATCTTGCGTCACTTCAGGAATTGGCCAGTTTTCCAATAGTTCATCGGCTGCTTCACTGGCATGTACTGGGCGTCCTGTATGAAATGAAGACTTACTCATGGCTTACAGGAACTCCTCACCACCACCGCCACCAAGCATAATTTCGCCTGAGTCAGCTAAACGTCGTGCCGTAGAAAGAATTTCTTTCTGTGCCGCTTCTACTTCGCTAATACGAACAGGGCCCATTGCCTCAAGATCATCAGCGAGTAATTCAGCGGCACGTTTTGACATATTGCCCAAAATCTTCTCTTTTAATGCTTCGTCAGTACCTTTAATTGCTTTCATTAATACATCTTGCTGTACTTCACGAAGAATTGCTTGAATACCACGGTCTTCAACATCCATTAAGTTCTCAAAGACAAACATAAGGTCTTGGATTTGCTGTGACATCTCTTCATCGTGTTCACGGATTGAATCCATTAACTGACCTTCAACATTGGTATCTAGGTAGTTCATGATATCAGCGATCGCTTTCAAGCCACCCATTTTCGCAGCTTGCGCACCAGCTTGACCTGCGAACTGTTTCTCCATGATTTCATTCAACTCTTGCAATGCTGCTGGTTGAACTTCTTCAAGGTTTGCAATACGCATGGTTAAATCTAGACGCACTTTTTCTGGGAATTGCGACAAGATTTCCGCTGATTGCTCTGGCTCTAAATAAGATAAAACAATGGTTTGAATTTGCGGGTGCTCGTTGCGAATGATATTCGCCACTTGCTTTGAGTCCATCCACTTCAATGAATCAAGACCTTTCGCCCCTGAGCCCATAACAATTTGGTCAATAAGGCTGGCAGCCTTGTCTTCACCAAGCGCTGCTGTAAGGGCTTTTTTAATAAAGTCTTCAGACTGAAAGCCAATGGTACTGAAGCTTTGAATTTGCTCAATAAACAAATTATGGACTGCGCTAATTTTCGCTTGCGATAAATCATCTAGTGCGGCCATTGCCATACCCACTTTTTGCACTTGCTTTGGCTCTAAGTGCTTAAGGATTTGCGCAGCATCTTCTTCTGATAAGCTCAGCAATAAGATTGCCGCCTTATCAACACCGTCTAATTTATCAACATCAAACGCCGGTGGTAATTGTTTTTGTTCTTGATCAGTCATCTTCTGTTAACCACGCTTTCACTACTTGAGAAGACAGTTCTGGTTCATTTGCAACCAATGCACGAACTGCTTTGAGTAAATCTTCATCGCCATGTAAGTCTGGCAGCTGTAGTGTACCATCACTTGAGAATCCTACAGCAGCAGAGTCAAAGTCTTTATTTAGCATATCTAGCGTGCTATCACCAATATCTACACCTGCACTTAATGCATCTTCATCATATTCTTCTAGTGTATCGTCTGGGTAAATTAGACGTTTCAGCATAGGTCTTACAACAAAGACAATAAGTACGATGATAACCAGTGCACCTAATGCTAAGCGTAGCATCTTCATGAACCAATCTTGCTCCCAAAGTGGAACTTCAATCGCTTCACCTGTATCTTGTCTTACAAATGGCACTGTAACGACTTCAAGTGCATCACCGCGTTGCATATCAAACCCAACACCACCTTGTAGTAAGCGACGAATATTTGACAATGCTTCGACAGAGCGAGGAACCATAGTTGTTTCACCGTTTTCACCTACTTGTGGTACATAATCAACGGCAACTGACACACTGATGCGGCGGATAACACCGGTTTGCTGGCGCTTATGCGAAATTGTGGTATCAAGTTCGTAGTTACGTGTTGCTTCTTTATGCGAACGACTTGGGTTCGTTGCTGAACCTGCACTACCTTGGCCAGCGACCTCAGGAATATTAGAGTTAACTGGCGGCTGATTCGTTAGCGCACCAGGAATGCCCACAGCAAGACCACCAATGTTGTTTTCTTCGAACGTGGTTTCACTGCGCACAGCGGGTAAGTCTGGGTTATAACGTTTTTGTGTTTCTTCGACTGCACTAAAATCCATATTTAAGTCGACTTGCGCTGTGTAGTTACCTAAACCTACAACTGGAATAAGGATGCTATCGATTTTATTTAAGTATTCTTCTTCACGCTTACGCTCAATTTCATACTCTTTTCGAGAGCGAGCAGCAAGTGAGTTTTGTGAGCCTGAATTCAGTAAACGACCATTTTGATCGGTAACAGTAACACGCTCTGGCGATAAACCTTGGACTGCTGAGGCAACAATATCAACTACTGAGTCAACTTCTTCACCATCAAGCGTACGGCCGCGTTTTAAGGTTAGTACTACCGTCGCTGAAGGTTGTTTTTCACGACGAGCAAATACGTTTTCTTTTGGAATAGCTAAAAGTACTTTGGCGCGAGTAACATTTTTTAGCTCTTCGATGGTACGTGCAAGCTGTTGCTCACGACCATGCTTTAAGCGTTCACGTTCAAGGCGTTGGCTTACACCAAACCCCATGTCTTGCATGATGATGTCAGTACCTGAGCTTGGCGCTTGATCTAGCCTTCACGAGCCATCAATAATTTGATGTTTTGGTATTCACCTTCTTCAACAGAAATGACGTTACCATCAAGTTCGTAATCAATCTTTTGAGCGTCTAAGAAGTCCAGCGTTTGAATAAGCTCTTCCGTTGGCATTTTGCCAAGCGGACGCATATCTGGCTGACGAGCCCAAATAATAATAAAAATTGCGATAGCCAAACAGATTGCTAAAGCAATCACTAAAGTAGCCTGGCGTAAAACGTCTACACCATTTAAGGCACTTAGGTAGCCTGACTTTTGCTCTTGTTGATCGTCAGTATCGGTTGCATCGATACCGCCGCCTGCTAAGGCTAGATCAGTTGATTGATTAGATTGCGCCACAATAATTCTCCACTACCTAGTTACACAGGCATGTTCATGATTTCTTTATAAGCTTCAACAAGTTTATTGCGAACCTGTACCGTCGCTTCAAAGGCAACTGATGACTTTTGCGAAGCAATCATTACGTCCGCAAGTGAAACACTGCGATCGCCCATTTCAAGCGCGGTTACTTTTTGTTTTGCTTCTTGTTGTAAGCCATTCACTGTATCAAGTGCATTGGTAAGTAAATCACCAAACTGTGCCGATGAAGTTGGCTGAGTTTGTGTTGGTAAATTATTAATTGAGTTACCACGACCAACTTCTGAAGCCATAGATTGCATTTCTTGAAATAATGCGCTGTTTTGAACTTTCATAATACTCTCTGACAATGCAGTTTACTTATGCACTGATAAAGCACAAACCGTGCCACAAAATAAAACAAGTATTTTCAATAACTTAATGCAGTTAATTTACTTGTCAGAGTTTTGACAGCAAACAAGCTCACAAAAATGCGAGCTTGTTTGACTAACTTTTTGGAAGGAGTTTATGCAGGTAAGGCGATACCCAAGTCTCGCATTTGCGCCAGTTTATAACGTAACGTGCGCGGACTGATACCTAAGGTTTCTGCAACCTCTTTACGCTTACCGTTACAACGCGCTAAGGTTTCTAAAATAATACGATGCTCTTTGTCTTTCAGCTCGTCTTTGTAATTACCTTGCTCACTCACTTGTGGCACGGTATCTAGATTAACTTCAACAGGCTGTTCTTGATATACCGGTGCGTTGTGTGGCGGCGTAGCGACTGGCTTGATATCCACCGTAAGCAACTCTTCAATAAAGACATCATCTTGATGAATACTATTACCATCGCATAATATCAACGCCCGTTGAATAACGTTATCGAGCTCTCGTACGTTACCTGGCGTTAAGCATGCGATAGCAGCTTTTGTTTCGCACCCTCACTTAGTTGAGCGATAGGTTCTTTACTTTTCAGGCAATGACGCTCAATTAGATGCTCAGCCAACACAACAATGTCACCAGGACGCTCGGCTAATGGTTTCCACATTAGCGGGAATACATTTAAGCGATAATATAAATCTTCCCTAAATAGATTTTCGCTCACTGCTTCTTTTAAATCTCGGTTGCTTGTAGCAAGAACACGAACATCAAGCTCTATGGTTTTACGACCGCCTAAGCGCTCTACTTCGCGCTCTTGAAGTACACGCAGTAATTTTGCTTGTAAGCCTAAATCCATCTCAGTGATTTCATCAAGTAAGATGGTACCACCTTGAGCTTGCTCAAATTTACCCGGGCAAGCTTGAATAGCGCCGGTAAACGCCCCTTTTTCGTAACCGAATAAAGTTGCTTCAAGCATGTTTTCAGGAATAGCAGCACAGTTAATAGCCACAAAGGGGGCATCGCTACGGTTTGATTTATCGTGGATAAAACGAGCCAACACTTCTTTACCTGACCCACTTGGGCCAAGCACCATAACACTGGCATCTGAGCGCGCTACTTTACTGGCAAGTTCTAATAACTTAATGCTCGATGGATCGGCAACAATTGGGCCATCGGTTTCTTTTTCCTTTTCAGGTAGATAACGACTCACCATGTTAAGGAGCACTTCTGGAGCAAACGGTTTTGCCATGTAATCAATCGCACCTAAACGCATTGCTTCTACAGCATCATCAATGGTGGCATAGGCTGTCATCATTAATACCGGCAGCTCAGGATAATTAAGTTTAATGCTACGTAATAGGTCAAGGCCACTCATGGCGCCCATTTGCACATCACTAACAACCAATGAATAGCTATTTTGCTTAAGCAAGATCATCGCTTGTTCAGCGCTATCTGCAGCAACGCAATCAATACCCGACATTTCAAGGGTATCGATCAGTGCTTCTCGTAAGCCTGCGTCGTCTTCAACGACTAAAATAGAGTTAGTATTCATTTTGCCTCCGCTGAGATTGGTTCTGCACTAATTGGCAAGATCAAACTAAAACATGCTCCCCCATGAGCATTATTAGTCACTTCAACCCGTCCTTGGTGCGCATTGGCTACTGAACTTACAACTGCAAGTCCAAGCCCCGTGCCTTGGCTTTTGGTAGTGTAAAAAGGTTCGAATAATTTGTTGGCATGACGTAAATCAACACCTGGGCCATTATCACTGACACTGATACGAACACAGTTTTCGCTAGTTTCGTCACGTTCGGCACTCAGGGTTACCACAGCCTCAGAGCCAATAATTTGAATACTATTGTGGATCAGGTTTTGAATAGCACTCGCCAGAGCAGTTTTATTACCCATAATTTCAATATCTGGCTCAGGCAAGTTCACGCTAAGTTCACTGTTATTTTGTGCAACCATAGCATCAGCACCGGCTTTTACTTCATTAAGTAACTGTTGCATTGAAACGCTTTCGACCACTTGTTGCTCACCACTTTTGGCAAATAACAGCATATCGTTCACTTGGGTTTCTAAATCTTTTAAACGCGACATTAGCTTCGTATGAAAGTTGCCACGCGAGCTTTCTGGCAATCGCTTTGAGCCTAAATTTGCGGCATACAGCATGGCCGCTGATAACGGTGTTCTGACTTGGTGAGCAAGCGAAGCGACCATTTTGCCAAGCGCACTTAAGCGCTGCATATGTGCAACTCGCTTTTGTAAGCGTCTGGTTTCAGTTAAATCTGTCATTAGAATTAACTGCCCTGGCTCTGGAGCAAGCGCAGTAATATCAAGCTTAATTAAACGGCCATCTTTAAGTGATACTTCATGTCCATCGTCTTGCTGTGGTCGAAATGAGCGTTGAATAACGCTAAACCACTTTTCACCTTCAAGGGGTTCACCTAGCATATCAATGGCAATTTGATTGGCTTTTGCGATCATGCCTCGGCCATCTAAAACCACCACACCCGCAGGCATGGTATCAACCAAATGGCGTCTAACCAACTGGCTTGTTGGCGCAGCTCACTCAATTCACCCACATACTCTTCTTGCTGTAGGCATGGGTTATATTGTTTGGCTGTGATAAATTGTGGTTTTAGGACATTTGCTAAGGCCATAATCAATACTCAAAAAATCGTGTCTACCTAGCTAAATGCACAATCCGTACCAAATTTATTTTTGTTTTATTTCAATAAATTAAAGACAAAAACAACACTGACAAAAAAATGACAATCGCGAGGGAATAATGCAAAAAGAACACCATTGTCGTTGCCCATGGCTCGATACCAGCAAAGAAGATTATGTGGCCTATCATGACCAAGAATGGGGGGTGCCATTATATGATGATCACCGCTTATTTGAGTTTATAACCTTAGAGTCAGCACAAGCGGGACTGAGTTGGTATACCATACTTAAAAAACGTGATGGCTATCGCAGTGCCTTTAAAAACTTTGTTGTTGAAGATGTTGCCAGAATGACCGAAGACGACGTCGAACGGTTAATGCAGTTTGAAGGCATTATTCGTAATCGCGCTAAAATCGCTGCTACTATCAATAACGCGCAGCGTTTTATTGAAATTCAAAAAGAATTCGGCAGTTTCTCAAACTACCAATGGCAGTTTATGGGTGGCAAGCCACTGGTAAACGACCTCGATAAATTAGCGGACTATCCGGCTATTACTGAAGCCTCAACAGCATTTGCCAAAGATTTAAAAAAGCGTGGCTTTAAGTTTTTAGGGCCAACCACTGTGTATGCGCATATGCAAGCCTGTGGCATGGTTAACGACCATAGTAATGATTGTTTTAGAAAACAAGAGATTATTGATAGTTATTAGGTGATATGGGCTAAGCTTGGCTTCTATCTTCTCGGTGCTGCAAGCAGCCTCCGGTGGTAAAAAGCTAATTAAGTAACTTATTCACAAAGAGGCTAAGAGACGCTGCGCTTATGAGGTAAAAATAAAGATGTTAAATTTTAGGCTCTAGGCTACTAGGTGTAGCGCGCAGCACCTCGATTACCTTGGTGGTAAAAGTATTAAGAGCCTGATTCACAAATAGGTTAAAGGAATATTGCGCTTTAAATATTAAAAGAAAGGGCTTGGTTTCTCATTTGTTCCTCATTATTTTCTCTTTGTGCAAAAAGCTTTTAGTGATTTATTACCACAGCAGACCCCGAATGAAAGACGGTGAGCGCGCCCGTAAGTTTAGCGCCTATAAATAAAGACACAGCCCATTCTATAGGCGTAATAACCATAGTACTTAGTTAATTTTTGCCTAAAACCTGCTCTTAACTATTAGTCACGCGTTAGGTTGTATTTCTTCATTTTTTCGACCAGTGTGGTGCGCCTAACACCTAAAATTTCTGCTGCACGTGCAACAACGTAATCATAGCGCTCTAATGCTTGGCTAATTAAGCTAATTTCTAGCTCAGCAAGATACTCTTTGAGCTCAATTCCTTCATCTGGTAATAAACCTGAGTCAGCCGTTGTTGCTGGTACTTCAGGTTCTTCATCATCGTAATCACTAAAGCCGGTACTGAAAATATCGTTGAAAGCATCTCGCTCCATCAACTCTTCAGGGTACTCAGGCTCATAAGCCTCAACTTCGATATAACGATATTTAGCTGGTAGGTCTGGCACATCAACTACTTTATCAGGGAACATGATCACCATGCGCTCAACTAAGTTAGCAAGCTCACGAATATTTCCCGGCCACGCATGCTCTTTTAAGCTTTGAATCGCACGCTCAGTGAATTTGGCCGTTGTGCCACTTTGCTCGTTCACACGACGCATTAACTCTTTTAAAAGCAGAGGAATGTCGTCAGCACGCTCACTTAGCGAAGGATTTTCAATTGGAAACACGTTTAAGCGATAAAAAAGGTCTTCACGGAAGTCGCCTTTTTCAATCATCTCTTCAAGGTTGCGGTGAGTTGCAGCAATAATTCGTACATCAGCTTGAATAGGCTTAGTACCCCCTACTCGCTCATAGCTACGCTCTTGCAACACACGTAGTAGTTTAACCTGCATTTGCAAAGGCATATCACCTATTTCATCTAGAAACAGCGTGCCGCCTTGCGCTAATTCAAAGCGCCCTTTGCGTGCAGAAATAGCGCCCGTAAAGGCCCCCTTTTCATGGCCAAATAGCTCACTTTCAAGAAGTTCGCCAGGAATAGCACCACAGTTTACCGGCACAAATGGCCCGGTATTGCGTTTAGAGAGTAAATGAACATTACGTGCAACAACTTCTTTACCTGTGCCTGACTCACCTAAGATCAGCACATTGGCATCGGTTTTTGCTACTTGCTCAATTAAAAAGCGCACATCTTTTACAGCTTCGGTTTCACCGACTAAACCATCAAATGATTTGTTGGATTTAGCTTGTTTATGGTCACCCGGTAGCATGCGCTGATATTGCTGACAATCATGCAATAGCTGAGTAGTTACGTCATGGTTAAACGGTTCACAAATTAAACCAACTACATTAGCAATGCTTAGCAGCGGTTTGAGTGTTTCACCAATTAATAAAAACGGAATGGCAGGAAACTGTTTGATCACAGCCTCGTGATTTAGCTGCTGTAAAGCACCAAGAATGACCATGCATTCTTGCTGTTGATGTTTTTCACAAAAAGACTGTAATGTAGTCTCATCAACTAATTGTGCAGTTTCACCAATGAAGGTAAGTGCTGCATGTAAACCTATCGCACGATTATTATTATTGTCTAAAATTAAGATCATTATTGGCGAACCACAGTTACCACGAGGTTAGTTAATTTCTAAATTGTAAGCGAGTTTAGGAGGGATGCAAGCGCTAAGCGGCAATTTATTGACATCAACGCCAAAAAATAGTCACTTAGCACTAAAATTTAATACTAAAGAATTAACTTACAAATTTAGCCTGTTTGAATTTTAAAATATTCTATACTCGTTGCTATAATCTCTATAGAAATGCTCAAAGAAAGATAACATCAATGGCATTAATATTGCTTATCTATTTTTATGAATCGGTGTTTTTAATATAGGATTTTCTCATGGCACATATATCGATAAAAAAGTACAGTCAAGTTAGCGTTAGCAACATTAATGAAATGTCTCCTTATGAGCAGATCAATTTGATTTTCAGCAATATTATCGGACGCTTAGCAGCAACTAAAGGCTTTATTGAGCGTAAAGAATTTGAAAAAAAAGGTGAAAATATTTCTACCTGCATTTTATTATTCGGTGCTCTACAAGATGCACTCAATTTTGAGCATGGCGGGGATATCTCTAGCAACCTACTATCGCTGTACGACTTTTGCCAACGCAGGTTAACTGAAGCAAATGTAAACAACGACATTGCAGCAGTAGATGATGTTATCCGTATCGTTAAAGAAATAAAAGAAGGGTGGGATTCTATTCCGCTCGAAGAGCGCATACCTAAAGCTGAGCAATAATGCCGAATTATAACGCTCTGAATGAATTACTCATTGCATTATCAGAGCACATAGATAAAACAGATATTGAGCTGGCAAGCCAAACGTTAATAGCTATTGACCAAGAGTTAAAACATTGGTGTGAGAGTGAAACACCACCTCAAGAAAAAGAGTTATTAGCTATACAAGCTAAAATTTTAGCCGCTACAGCTAGACTTAAAAACGCGAGAGATAAAACTCAAATCCGAGTTAATCAACCAGCGTAAATCACAAAAAGCTATTTCTAAATATAAAGCAACTAAACGCTAATTTTCGTTTAGTTGCTTTTGACATACTCAGTTATATAAACGCGTTATTAGCGCTATATCAATTGTGAAAAATAAAGTCGCGGTTGTAGATAGTGAATTGGTTTTTGTACTTCTATTCAAACAAAGTAAAATATTTACTAAATAGATCGTTTATGAACCAAAAGCAAAAAAGCGCCAAAAGAGTTGGCGCCTAAATACCGATAAGAAAATAGACTAATCAATTATTTACTTTGCTTAACAACCCCTGGCATATTATCAAGCTGCGCTTGCACATAGCTACTGGTTGAGTTCATCTGGGCTACAAGTAAATCCATGCTATTGTACTGTGCGTATAAACGAGACTCTAACGACTCCATTTTTCTTGCAAAATCAATTCGCTCATCATCTAAGCCATCTAACTGGGTTTGTTTACTGTCAATTCTGTTTTGAACAATACCATCTGAGTCTGTATAAAAGCTCATTAGCTCATCAAAAGACTGTGCAAAACCGCCCTCGTCTTCATTTTCACCTATAAAGAACTCCTGCACTAGGTCTACATCTGCTTCGACTTGCTCGTTTAGGCGTTCTGTGTCTAGGCTTAATTTACCGTAACGGTCTGCTTCAACCCCGAGTTTTGATAACGACAAACTACTGCCATCACTCAGGGTTACTTCACTGGTTAATTGCTGACGGAGTTTTGACATTACCCCACGAAGCATAGAATCACCAGCCATCACACCAGCGCCGTCTTCACCTGATTTACCTAAATTATTACTAAGCTCAAGTAATTCGTTATAACTTTCAATAAAACTGTTTAAGCCTGCTTTAATATTATTGTTATTTTCAGTAATTTTTAACGTGCTATCATCGTCATCAGTGCCATGTGCTTTTTTGGCGGTAATCGTTACACCGTCAATAACATTTGCAAACTCGTTATCACTGCTAGTAACTGTTAAATTACCATCTATGGTAATTGAAGCATCTATTGCAGCAATTACTTCACTGATGTTTGTCACCCCTGCATCTGTGTCATAGCCTAGAGCCGATAAACCTGCCGCGTCAGTATTATCGCCATCAGCATCAGTTGCTGTAACTTTTATTGCGTTTTCAACACCACTATTTTTTGCGGATAAAACTAAATGCTGGCCATTATCGTCGGTAATAATCGTTGCTGTTACATTGTCGTTATCTTTACTGTCATTAATCGCATCACGAATTTCAGACAAAGTTGCAGTATCTGACACATCAATATCAAAACTATTCTCACCTGACGCTATAGTTAACGTCCCTTCACCAACTGCGGCATCTTCTGCAAATGCACTTGACATCAATTTATGTTCAGTCGCAAGATTGTTTACTTTTACATTATAACCACCAGGCTGAGCCTCTTTATCTGAGCTTAGTGTTACAAAATCATCACTACCAGAAATACTACGTTTTTGGTAGTTATCAACCTCACCTAACGCTTCCATTGAGGTTTGCAATTTTTCAAGCGCTGATTTTAGTGCACCTGCAGCTGAAATATCTGTAGTTAACGTTGCTTCCTTGTTGTTTAAACGTGAAGTAAAAGGGGTACTTTCAGCGCTAACCAAAGCATCAACAATATCTGCTACTGCTAAGCCCGAGCCTAAACCATTAAATGAAATAGCCATAATACTTCCTCACATTACACATTTAACTTAACAAAAAACTTTAAACAGTTTGATCAATTAAAAAACCTGCGGTTTCTGAAAGTTTAGCCACTAGGCTCAACACTTCTTCAGATGGGTATTGCTTAATTAGCTCACCACTGTTTTTATCAACCACTTTAATAACATCACGGCCCGACTCTTCATCAACTTGAAACTGCAAACTTCGATTCATTTCGCCCATGAAATCTTGCAATTGTTGCGCCATCTTCTCAAGCTGCTCACGACCAATTCATCTTTTTCACCGCTTTGTTGCGATTTTTTTTGCGCTTGCTGAGAGCTTTGCTCCATTTGTTGTTGAAGTGTATTTTCCGTTTTATTTGATTCATCAACCGCCGTTGCTGTTAATTGAGGACTCGCCGCTAACTTATCATCAGCTTTTTGCGGAGCCACTGCAAAATCAGGGCTTTGGGTTATTGCACTCATAACGCCTCCTTAAACATTTTACCCTAGGGTAATACAACAAAAGGAGATTAGCACAAGCCAATCTCCTTTTTATTTTAGTTAACTAATGCTGACTTAACCATTAGTGTTGTAACTAATCACACTATTAACCAATTAAGCTAAGCGCTGCTTGTGGTAATTGGTTCGCTTGCGACAAGATTGATGTACCCGCTTGTTGCAAGATTTGGTTTTTAGTCATAGCAGCTGTTTCAGATGCAAAATCAGTGTCTTGAATACGGCTACGTGAAGCAGATACGTTCTCTTGAACATTTGCTAAATTACTGATTGTTTGACTAAAGCGGTTTTGCACCGCACCTAAGTTTGCTCTTTGTGCATCAATTTGCGATAACGCACCATCTATAACAGCTAATGCGCTTTGTGAGCCATCCTGACTTGTAATATCCAAATCAGAAACTTTATTAAGTGAAGCTACTGCATCAGCACCTAAATCTGCATCAGTGGCTGTTACAACGCTAAAGCTGTTATCTGAAGACAGTTTAATACTCCCAGCTACAGCAACACTATCAGCCGCAGCAGCTTGTCCATCCAATGCAATAGCAGTAGTTTGAACAGTCCCGTCTTGGGCAACACCTTTTACTTCCATATCAGCTGTAGCTGCCGTAAAATCAGAAATGTTAATATCTTTACCAGATTCATCTGTAAGCACTAATTTACCATCTTTACTCTCAGCAGTAACACCCGTGTTACTTGTTTCTGCGTTTATTGCAGAAGCTAAATCTGTTAAGTCACTTGTGTCAGCTACCGATGCTGAGATTTGTGTTCCATTCAACTCAAAGGTTACAGAGTCAGCGGCTGTTAAAGATATCTCAGCCTGAGATCTTGCATCAGCTGTTACACCTGTAGAATTAGATAGCTCATTTATAGCTGTTGCAATTTCACTAGCTTCAGCTCCTCCGCCAATCGCAGCTGGCAAATCTATTCCGTTAACTGTTAAAGCACCACCAGCCACTCCGTTGGCAGCAAGGGTAGCATTATCTGCAGCAGCAGCAGCTCGACCTAACCCCAGTGCTGAGGCAGCAGCTCCAGCCAATGTTGTTTCGAAAGAGCCGATATCACTTGCAGCAACGCTCTTAAGAGTCACCCCAATAGTTTCATTAGCGTTTGAACCTACTTGGAATGACTTTGTACCGAATGAACCATCCAGTAACTGCTGACCACCAAACGATGTTGTTTCTGCAATTCGTGTTAACTCTGTATTTAACTGTACAACTTCTTTCTGTAATGCTTCACGATCTTTATCTGAATTCGAACCATTTGCTGACTGAAGTGCAAGTTCACGCATACGTTGTAAAATATCAGTAGAAGCTTGCATTGCGCCTTCTGCGGTTTGCGCCATTGAGATACCATCATTTGCATTACGTTGCGCTACAGCTAAGCCATTTACCTGCGAAGTTAAACGATTTGAAATTTGTAGACCTGCCGCATCATCTTTTGCGCTATTAATGCGCATACCTGATGCTAAACGCTCCATTGACGTTGCTAGACCTTGACCTGATTTAGACAAGTTACGTTGAGCATTTAATGAAGATACATTTGTATTTACTGTTAAAGCCATGATAAAACTCCTGATTACTTTCGTAATATATCTGTTTTGATTTAACCAAGAACTTTCACAATTTGTATGTTCAAGCTCCGTACTGGTTAAGTTAACGGCAGATGCGAATTTATCTTTAGGCTTTTTTTTAAAAAAATGGATTTTATTTGAGGGTTTCAACTTAAAAAACTGATTTTAATCACTTTTTATTTTAAAACTATTTAAATTTTTTCGCTTAAATCGTATTCCCCTCTCATTTACTGCTCACTGTTTCTCTTTGTGCAAAAAGGTTTTAAGTGAATTAGTTACAAAGAGCATTAAAGCCACTGTGCGTTTCACTAAGAAATAAGAAAATTGTAATAAAAGAACACCGAGTGAATGCCGCCTACCTATTTTATTGTTTACGCAATAAAAAAGCGCAACTTGTGCGCTTTTCATATATAAAGCTATAATTTTAACTAACCACCTAACAAGCTGATCGCCGCTTGTGGTATTTGGTTAGCTTGCGATAAAATTGACGTACCCGCTTGTTGTAAGATTTGGTTTTTTGTCATAGCTGCTGTTTCAGATGCGAAATCAGTGTCTTTAATACGACTGCGTGAAGCAGATACGTTCTCTTGAACATTTGCTAAATTACTGATTGTTTGACTAAAGCGGTTTTGCACCGCACCTAAGTTTGCTCTTTGTGAATCAATTTGTGATAGCGCACCATCTATGATAGCTAGAGCGCTCTGAGAGCCATCCTGAGTATCGATGTTTATATCAGATACATTATTAAGAATAGCAACAGCATCAGCACCTAAATCTGCATCAGTGGCTGTTACAACGCTAAAGCTGTTATCTGAAGACAGTTTAATACTCCCAGCTACAGCAACACTATCAGCCGCAGCAGCTTGTCCATCCAATGCAATAGCAGTAGTTTGAACAGTCCCGTCTTGGGCAACACCTTTTACTTCCATATCAGCTGTAGCTGCCGTAAAATCAGAAATGTTAATATCTTTACCAGATTCATCTGTAAGCACTAATTTACCATCTTTACTCTCAGCAGTAACACCCGTGTTACTTGTTTCTGCGTTTATTGCAGAAGCTAAATCTGTTAAGTCACTTGTGTCAGCTACCGATGCTGAGATTTGTGTTCCATTCAACTCAAAGGTTACAGAGTCAGCGGCTGTTAAAGATATCTCAGCCTGAGATCTTGCATCAGCTGTTACACCTGTAGAATTAGATAGCTCATTTATAGCTGTTGCAATTTCACTAGCTTCAGCTCCTCCGCCAATCGCAGCTGGCAAATCTATTCCGTTAACTGTTAAAGCACCACCAGCCACTCCGTTGGCAGCAAGGGTAGCATTATCTGCAGCAGCAGCAGCTCGACCTAACCCCAGTGCTGAGGCAGCAGCTCCAGCCAATGTTGTTTCGAAAGAGCCGATATCACTTGCAGCAACGCTCTTAAGAGTCACCCCAATAGTTTCATTAGCGTTTGCACCTACTTGGAATGACTTTGTACCGAATGAACCATCCAGTAACTGCTGACCACCAAACGATGTTGTTTCTGCAATTCGTGTTAACTCTGTTTTTAATTGAGTTACTTCTTTTTGCAGGGCCGCACGGTCTTTATCTGAATTCGAACCATTTGCAGATTGAAGCGCAAGCTCTCGCATGCGCTGTAATATATCAGTAGAAGCTTGCATTGCCCCTTCAGCGGTTTGCGCCATTGAGATACCATCATTGGCGTTACGCTGTGCCACCGCTAAACCATTTATTTGTGAGGTTAGACGGTTTGAAATTTGTAGGCCTGCTGCATCATCTTTTGCGCTATTGATACGCATACCCGATGCTAAACGTTCCATTGACGTTGCTAGACCATCGCTCGATTTAGTTAAGTTACGTTGTGCGTTAAGTGACGACACATTAGTATTGACTGTTAATGCCATTTTACCATCTCCTAGTTTTAATTAGGCTGTGGTCCAATGAACTTGTGAGGAACCACGCGCTTTGTAAAACTTAAAAGCAGGAAATGTGCCAGCTCAAAGAAAAATTACAACCCACTGTTTTTAAATAACTTTTAAAACTTCTTGTTTGTAAATGTAAGAAATAAAAAGGCCAGTGACAATTTTTTGCCACTGGCCTAATAGAAAGGCAAACCTTTACCGTATGAGTTTAATTATAAATAATCAAAAAGCGTTAAATTAGCTAAACGACCAAAGGTTGCTTGTGAAGCCTGTAATGCGGTTTCATGCCTTGTTAAGTCACTAATTGCTTCGGCCATATCAACTTCAACCAAATTTGATTTACTCGATTTATTATTGATATCTATCGCACTATTTGAATCAGTGATACTTTCAACCAAGTTCATTCGAGCACCTAAACTTGCTTGTGTGAATACCACTTGTTCGCTGGCGCTTTGTAATTGGTCTAAACCGTCTGCCAGTGCATCATTAAGCTCATCACCTTCTAAACTACTATTTAAATTGGTGATTAAGTTTTGCATAGTATTGAGTACATTTTCTTTATGTGGGGCCTCTAATTCGAACTCTAATGTCCCTGGTGCAGTGCCTTCTAGCTTAAACTCCATGCCTGCGTATTCAATAGACTCACCGGTATACTCACCTGTGACTGCTGGTGTAACGGGGTTACCATAACCATCATTAATTACATAGGTATCTGGATCGCCCGGATTAACACCGGCGACAAGCTCAACCTGAAAAGAGTTATCTGCAGCTGTAGCTGTGGGATTTAAATCATAATTTGCTTTATGGAACTTATCAAAATCGGCTTGGTTTTTTACATACACAGTACTTTGTGCAGTAATACTCCCCGTTACAGTGCCTTCGTTATCAACAACATTTAAACGCGCATTTACATTTTCAAAAGCACTAAAGCCATTATCGCTCGATTTAACATTAACACCTTGTGCAATAGTGACTGAATGCTGGCCTTGGTCGCCTTGATAGTCGTATTGACCTGTATTTGAGTTAAAGCTATAGGTTTGAGTTGTATCTTGATAGCCAGAAAAAATATATTTACCGTCTTCTGATTGACTATTCATTAAGCTCACTAGGCTTTTTTGCAGCTCGCTTAATTCACTCGCAATAGATTTTAAATCATCATCACTCATGGCACCACTACCCGCTCGAATCGTCAGCTCCTGGGCTGCCTGAATGGTGGTGTTGATACTTTGTAAGATACTTTCTTCTGTTTCTAGCCGCCCATTCAACTGATTAATATTTTTAGTATACTGCTCGTTTGTTTGAATTTTATTTGTATATAATGCTGCTTGTGAGTAAGCAGACGGGCTTTCAGAGGTCGATAAATACTTTTTACCTGTTGTTACACGCTCTTGTGCATTAGCAACACCTTGCTGACCTTCAAGAATTTTATTAACGCTATTTTGGTACATTAAGTTATTTGATAAACGCATAATTACCTCGCCGAATTAAGTAAGGTGTCGAATATTGAACGAGCAGTGGCAAGTACTTGCGCTGATGCTGCATACGACTGTTGAAAGCGCAGTAAGTTTGCCGCTTCTTCATCAAGGTTTACCCCTGATAATGATTCATACCAAGCTTCTGACTGCTCTGCTAATGCGCTAAACGCCTGTTGACTTGTTTGTGCCTGCGAAGTAACTACACCAATATCTGATACTAAACCAGTGTATGCTTGATTTAGAGTTTTATGATTATTCTTTGAATTACCTGAAACATTTTGCCTGACAATGTTATCGTTTTGAATGTCAGCTAATAGTTGCCCATTACGGTTATCATCAAAGCCATCTACATTAGCCTCTATAGTGAATGAGTCACCTAAAGCTGGTGTGCCTTCAATGTTAAAGTCAAAACCAACTTCCTCCGCAGTGAGCGTTGTAATATCATCTAAAACGCCCGCTGCCTCAGCTTGTTGAATAATATTTTTACCCGATGAATCAATTGTAAATGGATCAGTCTCATTGGTACCATCACTTAAGGTGTACATATCGGGGTTTTCAGCGCTTTTTGTTAAAGTTAAAGACCCTGTTGGTAATTGTAACGCTGGGGTGTCTGTGAAATTTGACACATCAGATACAGTTCCAGCTGAAATACTGGCAGTGCCTGTATTGTTAATATCGTTTGCAGTACGAATAGGTGAAGCGAGTGCGATATCTTCTGGACGATTTGTTGCAAGCTCTAAGCTTGTTGATGCTTGAGAGTTGAGTTTAACCATAAATTGGTCATCAACACTTGGCGGATTAGTCATATCGAGGGTAACTTCTAAACCAAACAAATCTAAACCTGAGTTGTTTAATGAATTAACCTTACCTGTGGCTGGGTCAACGTCTGCTATAGTAAAAATATCATCGCCGTTGGCATCTTTAATCGTCTCGCCTTTATTATCAACAGGGTAAATTTCAACTTCATTTGTATCACTGTATTTCACAATAAAATCACTGGCCGGCAAATTACTGCCTTGTCCAGGTTCAACCGTTGCCGTCATACTCGAATTACCGTTATTAGCTTGATAAGCAAATGCATCAACGGTAGGAATTTTAAATATATCCCCACCTAAATTGCCATCGCCATCCATACCTAAATGATTTTGCTGATTAAAAGCATCGGCCAATGTTAAACCCATTTGACCCAATTGATTTTGTGCTGGCACTAAAATATCGTCACGAAATGCCAGTAAGCCACCAATTTTGCCTTTTAACTTATCTGTATCTAATTCTAGCGAAATAGCTTTACCGTCATTAGTATCTAAGTGTAATTCTTTAAAATTAGGATCAGGGTCGCCCGTTAAAGAAAATAGATTAAAAGCACCATGCTGCATTACTAAGGCTTGGCCTGTTCCCATATATACTTGTTTAGAACCATTGGATCATCAACTGTTTCAATATCGATTAGCTCAGATAAATCACGAATTGCTTTATCTCGTTCATTATAAAGCGAGCTAGATCCTGATTCTTGTGAGGTGCCATCTACTGACGCGATCTTAGTATTTAATTCACTGATAGTTTGAATAAGGTCGTTTGCTTCTTCAGAGAAAATCTCTAATTGATCATTAACTACGGTTTGCTGATCTGCAACAATGCCTGATAAACGCTCCATTTGGTCAATTAGACTTTGTGCATCAGTCATTACTAATGACCGTGCTACAGATGATGAAGGCTGGTTTAAACTTTCTTGTATGTTGTTAAAAAACGAGTTGATACTGGTTGATAAGCTGTTTGACTCTTCAGAAAACAAGCTATCAACTCGACTCGCTTCTGTGACGAATTGATCAAAAAAAAGTTTTACTAGAGGTATCTCGATTTAGTTGCTTTTGCGCAAATTCATTCAGTAAACGATACGTTTCACCACGACCAACTTGATTATCGATCATGGTTGTGAACTCAGTGCGCTCACGCACATAGCCCTCGGTATTAACGTTGGCGATGTTTTTACTGGTGGTTTGTAAAAGCTCAGAGTTAGCTCTGATACCTGCATTTGCTATGTCATATAAGCTAAATGACATGAGGGTCTACTCCTTAACGTACCAATGAAGCAGCGACGCTTTGAAGCTCAACGCGCTTCAATACCTGCTTAATTTTATCGGCATAATTTGGATCAGTTGCATAACCTGCTTTTTGTAACGAATCTAAAAAGGCTGCAGGCTCTGCGGTATTATTGAGTGCTTCTTGATAACGTGGATTTTCATTTAAGAAATCCACAAAATCATTAACACTGTCTTTAATCGATTGATAAGAGCGGAAACTGGCTTGCTTTTTAACTGGCACGCCTTGTTCAAATTCAAGCGTGACTTTGCTTGCTTTATCGCCTTGCCAGCTCCTATCCGATTTAATATTGAATAAGTTGTTACTACTGGTGCCATCAGCTTTACTGATGATGTGTTTACCCCAGCCCGTTTCGAGTGCAGCTTGAGCAACCATCACAGCTGGGTTTAAGCCAATTTTCTGTGCGGCATTTTTAGCATGCTCCCAAACAGAGCTAATGAAAGACTCAGCATCTTCAAAGCGGTTTTCTGATTGCTCGTTTGCTGATGTATCAGCAACAACTTGTGGTTTAGCCTTAATCTCAGCAGTGCTATCAAGGGTGCCGCTTGCACGTTTATCACTATCAAACTCAGCCGTCGTTCTAAGCACAGAACCTGGGGTAAACTGTTTACCATCTGGCGAGAGCTGCTGAACGATTAAGTCAGCTAAGCCGAGCGAACCATTTGATGAAAGCTCAACCGACATTTGTTGGTCATGCATCTCTTCAAAAAATTTAACGCCGCTTGAATTAAATGGGCTGTCTTTATCTTCAAACGCTTCATTTGCTTTACGCATGCTTTTCAGCAGCATCTGAGTGAAGATAGATTCAAATTGTGCCGCCGCTTTTTTCAGCGCCTCTTTTGACGCATCGCTAGAGGCATCACTTTTTAAGGCATTTTGACGTAATGAGTCTAAGTTGCCTAAATCAAAAAAGTTTTGCTTGTCGAGATGATTAGTATCCATCAGCTTTTTGACACAATAGTTAATAATGAAATTTAAAATGCAAAAATTGCGCCAATAAAAAGCTTTTATAAATGAGTAGCTAATAACGGATAGTGGAATGGTGTAACTTCAGGGCCAAGGTTTTGACTGATGTTTATACACTGAAGGATTAAAAGTTATAGAAACAAAAAACGCGCTCGACAGCGCGTTTTAATTTAAATGATAACCAGTTGCCCGTTTATCGCCCCCGCTTCTTTTAAAGCTTCTAGGATTGCCATTAAATCACCCGGTGCGATCCCCACCTCATTGATTGCGCGTACGAGATCATCAAGATTAACACCTGGATTAAATACAAAAGCACGTGAATCATCTTCGTTCACATCAATAATACTTTGATTGGTAACGGTAGTTTCACCATCACTTAAAGCATTTGGCTGTGACGCATTTTGCTGCTCAGCAATCGTAACCGTTAAACCACCATGAGTTATTGCCGCAGGCTGTAGCTTCACATTTTTGCCAATCACAATTGTACCTGTGCGGGAGTTAACAATAATTTTTGCTGCTGTGTCTGCAGGCTTAAACTCTAAGTTTTCAAGGGTAGATAAATACGCAACACGTTGAGATGCATCTCGCGGTGCTAACACTCGCACTGACGCTGCATCAATTGCCTGAGCACTATCAGGACCCACTAAATCATTAATCGTTTGTTCTAAGCGTTTAGCCGTTGTGAAATCTGGGCGATTTAAATTAAAGGTAATATAGTCACCTTGCATAAACGGGCTCTTAATAGCACGCTCTACAATGGCACCGTTTGGAATACGACCCACTGTGGGTGTGTTAATAATTACACGGCTACCATCAGCCCCTTCCGCACCTAAACCACCTACAACTAAGCTACCTTGTGCAATCGCATAGGTATTGCCATCAACCCCTTTTAAAAAGGTTTGTAATAAGGTACCACCACGTAAACTACCCGCACTACCAATAGACGAAACCGTAATATCAATGGTTTGACCCGGTTTTCTAAATGCCGGTAACTCTGCATGCACAGCCACAGCTGCAACATTTTTAATCTTAGGTTTTAAGCTATCTGGTAAGGTGATACCAAAACCATTTAACATGGCTTTAAAGCTTTGTTGAGTAAATCGGCTTTGTTCGCCTGTGCCAGGCAAACCAACAACCAATCCATAACCCACTAATTGGTTAGAGCGTACACCCTCAACCATAGATACATCTTTGACTCGCTCAGCCTGTGCAGAAAACTGCAGGCTAATTAAGCAAAGAGCGATGATGTATTTAAACCCATTCATGACTTTATTCCTCTAAAATGGGAAAAGCGAACTACTAAAGAAACGAGACAGCCAACCTGCACTTTGCGTTTCTTGAATTTGCCCTTTACCTGAGTATTGAATTCGCGCATTAGCAATACGATTGGAAGTTACTGTGTTATCTGCTTGCACATCTTCAGGACGAACTAAACCTTCTAGGCGAATAAATTCTTCACCAGTATTCAAAGTGAGCCATTTTTCACCACGAATAACCAAGTTCCCATTCGGTAAAACACGCATCACATTGACAGAAATATCACCAAATAAGCTATTTGATTGGTTAGACTTTGAATCGCCTTTAAACGATGCCCCTGAGCCAATACCAAACTGAATGCTGTCGCCACCAATGTTAACCGGGTTTCCGCCAAGCCCAATAACAGGGTCTAAACTAGCATCTGTTTCTTTGTCGGTTTCAGTTTTTGCCGCTTTAGTTGCTTGGGTAGACTCTTGCAATTTAACAGTGATGATATCGCCGGCGCGTAATGCCTTTTTATCTGAGTACAAGTCATTTGCCGAATAACTATCAAACAACGAACCTGTTGGTACCACTTGTTCAGTACTTGGTTCCGGATACATAGGCGCATAGTAAGGGTCATCCTGAACCACATGATGATTTTGCGTTGTCATACAACCACCCAGCATCAATGCTGCTGATGTGACTAAGATAATATTACGCATGCTGCCTCCTACCCATTAAAGTTGCTGATTGATGTAACTAAGCATTTCATCAACAGCTGAAATCACTTTTGAATTCATTTCATAAATTCGTTGCGTTTCAATCAAGTTAACAAGCTCTTCCGTTACATTCACGTTAGAGGTTTCAAGGGAACCTTGAACCACAGTGCCTAAACCATCGATACCAGGATTACCTTGCACAGGTGCGCCACTCACAGCGGTTTCTGTGTATAAGTTTTGCCCCATAGGCTCAAGACCCGATGGATTAATAAAATCACTAATGGTGAGCTGACCGATGACCACGTTCTCTGCTTGACCTGAAATACGCACTGATACTTCACCGTCTTGTGAAACAGTAATTGATTGTGCATCGTCTGGTACGTTCATTTCTGGCTGTAATGGAAAACCCGCGCCGGAAGTTACAATGCGACCATCTTCGTCAGTCGTGAATTGACCATTACGTGAATAGGCAATATTGCCATCTGGTAATTGCACTTCAAAAAAACCTGGGCCTGAGATCATCCAGTCCAATGAATTTTCAGTGGTAAGCATATTACCTTGTGAAAAGTTCTTTTGGTTAGCAACCACTTTGGCACCGGCACCAAGCATTAAGCCTGACGGCATTTCAGTGTCTTGCGACGAGCGGTCACCTGGCTGGTTAATGTTTTGATATAGTAAATCTTCAAATACGGCGCGGCTTTTTTTGTAGCCTACCGTGCTGGCATTCGCGAGATTATTTGAGATCACCGAAATATCGGTTTGCTGGGCGTCAAGCCCGGTTTTACTGATCCATAATGCAGGATTCATAACTCTACCCTCTCAGTCATCTTAAACAATGCGTAACAGCTGATCTTGACGCTCATCGAGCTCTTCGGCTGTTTTCATCAATTTAACTTGTAATTCAAATTGGCGTTGATTGCTGATCATATCGACCATTTCATGCACTGGGTTTACGTTCGACATTTCAAGCGTTCCCGACAATACTTTTACGTTTGGTGAAATGTCACAAAAACCACAAAGGTCATTGACCAACATGTCTTCTTTTGGTCGAAATAAACCGTCATTGCCTTTTTCAAGCTGAGTGTTATCAGCCTCAATCACTTTTAAGCGATCAACCACTTCCAAAAAGTTAGCAGGCGCACCTTGCGGGCGAACCTGAATAGCGCCATCTTCACTAAACTCAACTTTTTCAATAGGCAATGGCAAAATGATTGGACCACCTTCGCCAATTACTTGACGGCCATGGCTCGTGATCAATGCGCCATCTGGAGTAATGTTTAATGTGCCAGTTTTGGTGTACGCCTCATTGCCGGATGCATCTTGTACGCTCAACCAACCACGGTCGCTCATTGCGATATCAAGCTCACGGCCAGTTTCAACAAAACCACCCGATTCCATATTAGATCCTGGGCGTTCTTGCATTGCAAACACCCTAGATGGCAGACCTTCACCAAAGGCTTGCATAGAGCGAGCTTGTGCAAAATCAGCTTTAAAGCCAGTGGTGTTAGCATTAGCAAGATTGTTGGCCTTGAGCTCAAGACCTCGCAAACTTTGCTTAGCACCCGACATGGCAATGTAGACCATTTTGTCCATAACATTGACTCACTAAAAATACGATAATTAAGAAATGCAATAAAAGTGCCAAAGTAAAATTGACGCTAAAATAGAAGAGAAAAATGAATAGTAAGAATGAAAAAAGGCTGCCAATAGAGGAAGCAGCCTTCGTGTCGGATTAAGCTTAGAACCGTTAAGATTAACGGATCTGTAGGATGTTTTGTTGTAGTGTTGAGTTAACCTCAAGCGCACGTGAATTTGCTTGGAAGTTACGCTGAGCACTAATTAAGTCAACAAGTTCATTGGTTAAGTTAACGTTTGATTGCTCAAGCGCTGATGAGTTAATTGAACCTAGAGTACCTGAACCTGGTTCACCCGCAATCGGCTCACCTGACGTTAAACTCTTCTTCCAAGATGTATCACCAACTTGTTGCAAGCCCTGTGAATTAGAGAAGCGCACCATAGCAACTTGACCTAGGAACGACGTATCTCCATTACTGTATGATGCAACAATTTTACCGTCAGAACCGATATCAATTCCTGATAGACGACCTACAGTCGCACCATCTTGCTCTAATGCTTTTACTTCAAAGTTACTTGCGTATTGAGTTGGAACTTTATTTGCTGTTGCCGCTTCATCACGCCAGTTAATAGTCACATCATCAGGGAAACTTGCACCATTCGAAAGTAAATCAGAAAAACGTCTGTCGCAGCACCTAAACCACTCGGTAACGTTAATGGATTAAATGTTGTATCAGTATTCGCTGTACCATCTGTACTTTGTGGTAAGCCACTGGCATCAAACTGAAAAGTTGATAATGGTGTATAAGGTGTTGTGGTTTGCTCAACACCTGTTGCATCAAATGGCTTTTCATCTAATGTAGCGTATACTTCCCACTCATTTTCATTACCAGTCACTGTAGAATCAGTTTTCACAAAGAAGAACTGTAGAATATGCGGTTCACCTAATGAGTCATACACCGTTGTCGATGTAGAGCTGTTATAAGTTGCACTTGTTTCTGGATCGAATGGTGTCACAGTTGGCGCAGAGGCACGTGAATCAAGGTTAAATGACGAATAGACATTCGTGGTTGCACGTGGTGAACCTGATGCATCTGGAATTTGTAGCGCAGAAGATGTACTTAAGCTTACAGAGGTTGTGTCACCGGTTGCTTCATCAACAGGGAAACCTTGTAAGTAATTACCGCTCGCATCCACAATAAAGTTATCTTTATTAAGTTTGAACGCACCAGCACGCGTGTAAGTAAAGTCTTGTGCACCTAAGTCATTCGCCATTGCGAAATAACCTTCACCAGTAATTGCTAAATCAAGTGAGTTATTTGTGAAAGAGAGTGAACCTTGGTGGAATTGTTGTGCCACCATTGTTGTTCTTACACCATCACCATTTTTTGTTTTACCAGAACTAAATACTGATGATGCGTATACATCAGCGAACTCTGCACGAGACTCTTTAAAGCCCGTAGTGTTAACGTTAGCAATATTATTTGCTGTTACGTCTAAATCTTTTTGTGCGGCTGCTAAGCCTGTTAATGCAATATTGAAGCTCATAACTCACCTCTAACCTATCTCTTAGCCTAAGCTAACCCAAACCTTTTATACTTATGCGATTTCAGCTATATCAGTTAGCCTAACCGCACCCTCTTTTGTATTTACGATAATGCCGCTTGCGCCATTAATATTGACACTTTCAATATTCTTAAAGGTCGCCATAGGCATACTGCTGTAGTCTCCATTTACAAAGCCTTCAGCACTGATGTCATACTCGCCTTCAGGGAGCACATTGCCATCGTTATCTTTACCATCCCACTCAAAACGCAGTGCGCCCGCAGACTGAGAACCTAGTTCAATGGTTCGTACTAATTGACCTGAAGAATCTGTTATTCTTAGCGTTAAAGATTCAACGGCAGTCTCAGCAACCACCGACCCTTTAGCAAGGTTTTCACCGTCAAAGTCAATGGTGTCAGACTCTAATAACGCTTGCTTACCAACCAAAGTGGAAGCCTGTAACGCAGAATTTGATGTCATTGATGCAGTCAGTGAGTCAAACTTCTCGTTTAAGTTTGAAATACCTTCAGCCATAGTAAAGTTCGTCATCTGCGCGATCATTTGATCGTTATCAGCAGGGTTACTCGGATCCTGGAACGACAACTGCTGTGTTAACAACGAAAAGAAATCTTCCTGAGAAAGTGTGTTGTTGTCTTCCTCAGTTGTTTGCGTATTGCTTTGATTCCAACGCAAGCTATCCATATAGGATGATGATGCAGAGCTGATGTCGTTACTCATAACTTATCCTCGATTACCGTTGTCCTAACAACAGTGTTTTACTTAACATTTGCTTAGCTGCATCAGCAACTTGCACATTTGTTTGGTAAGAGCGAGAGGCAGAAATCATATTTGCCATTTCTTCTACAACATTAACGTTAGGTTTGTAGATATAACCATTTTCATCCGCACTTGGGTGATTCGGGTTATATTCAATTTGTAGCGGCTTATCGCTCTCTACAATACCTAAAACTTTAACGCCTACAGAAGAGCCCTGAGGATTGCTTTGCGATGCTGACGCTTTGGTCAACTCTGCAGCAAAAACAGGATGGCGCGCTCGGTATGTCTGGTCTTGGCTAGAGCTAATCGTGTTTGCATTCGAAATATTACTCGCTGTGGTATTTAAGCGCACATTTTGTGCACTCATACCCGTGCCTGAAATATCAAAAACATTATATAAACTCATGATTAAGCTCCTTGACTACCGAGGGCTTTTTTAAGGCCTTTAATTTTACTACTCATAAATTGCAGGCTTGCCTGATACTCTAATGAGTTCTGTACATACAAGTTTCGTTCCACTTGTATATCTACAGAGTTACCATCGCCTGTATCTGCTTGATTTGGCGTACGAAACATTTCTGCACCGCCAACAAAACGGCTGCCTCCGGCAATATGTTTAGCATCGGTTCTTACCATGCTATTGCCGCCTTGTTGGTTGCTTTTTGCCGCTTTTAATGCCGAGGCAAAATCAATGTCTTTCGCTTTATAGCCCGGCGTATCAGCATTAGCGATATTGGTCGCTAATAACTCAGCGCGTTGTGAACGGATCAACATTGCATGGGGGTGAACACCAAATGCTTTATCAAAACTGATAGCCATAACCATCTCCAAAAAATTGACTCTATAGTGATTAATGCAAAAGATAAGCCAATAATGAAGGGGATGTTTTATTTAAGTAAGGTATTGAATAATAGATAAATTTAGCAACCTAAGAGCTAGGTTGCTAAGAAAGGTTTACTTTTTCTGGTAGATGATGCCTGGATTACAACGAACCATCTCAAAGCTATCACTTAAGCCCGCCATTGATTCTGACGCACCTAAAAAGAGGTAACCTTTAGGGTTTAGGGCTTGAGCAAATTGCGAGATAATTTTAGCTTTTACCTCTGGTGAGAAGTAAATGAGCACGTTACGGCAAAATATAATGTCAAACTTGCCCATTAAAGCGTATGAATCCAGTAAGTTAAGGTGTCTAAAGCTGACCATTTTGCGTATAGGGTCAATGACTTGAGCCATTCCATTGCCGCTGTCTTTAAAGAACTTTTGACGGCGTTCCATCGACAAACCACGCGCAAGCGCTAGCGAGTCATACTCAGCGTTTTTGCACATATCAAGCATAGTATTAGAGATATCAGTGCCGATTATTTGCGCCCCCATCTTTAATACACCTGGGTTTTTTGACTGAAACTCGGCAACCGACATGGCAATTGAATACGGCTCTTGTCCTGATGAACTTGCCGCTGACCATATTTTTAATGGTCTACGCACATCTTTAAGCTCAGGAAATAATTTCGTTTTCAATAACTCAAACGGATACTGGTCACGAAACCAAAGCGTTTCATTGGTTGTCATTGCATCAACCACAGCGGCACGAAGCTGCCTCTCATGAGGGCTCAGTGTTTTACTTACCAACTGCGATAAAGACTCAACATTAAAACGCGCCATAAGTGGAGCGAGACGGCTTTTAACTAAATAAAGTTTATTATCGCCAAGCACAATGCCGCATTGTTGCTCTAAAAAAGAGCGAAATTGATCGTATTCGCTTTGTTGTAAATGCTTATTTTCCAAAGTAATACCACCTATAAACTATTAATCACAATGAACCCATTTTTTTACAGCAGTCGCTAGTTCATCTGGGTTAAATTTAGCAATAAAATCGTCAGCTCCCACTTTCTCAATCATTGCTTGGTTGAATACACCACTTAAAGAAGTATGTAGAATCACATGCAAAGGTGATAATTTTGGATGACCTTATCTCGGCGGTTAAGGTATAGCCATCCATTTCTGGCATTTCAACATCTGAAATTAATAAGCCAACTCGCTCAATAATATCGTTCTGGCAATCAAGTTGAGCTATTTCTCTTAGTCTTAGTAAGGCCTCTTTGCCATTTTTAGCAAGCTCAGTTTGTACACCAAGTGGCTCAAGCGCTCGTTTTACTTGATTTCTCGCGACAGCAGAGTCATCAGCAATAAAGACGATTCTTTCACCTAAATCTTTCTGGAACTCACCTTCACCAACAACATCTGCGCTAACTTCAGTGTTCACTGGGCAGATTTCATTTAGGATCTTTTCAACATCCAAAATCTCAACCAGTTCGTTTTCTATTTCTGTGACTGCTGTTAGGTAAGAATAACGTCCAGCTCCCGAAGGTGGTGGCATTATTTTTTCCCAGTTCATATTTACGATACGTTCTACACCACCAACCAAAAACCCTTGTACTGAACGGTTGTATTCGGCAATGATGATAAAGCTGTCTTTTATGTTTTCAATTGCAGGACCACCGACAGCCATTGATAAGTCAATAACAGAAATAGTTTGTCCACGAATATGCGCAACACCGCGAATATAGGCATTTGATTTTGGCATGTTCGTAAGTGGCGGGCATTGCAAAACCTCTCTTACTTTAAACACGTTAATACCAAAGCGCTGACGCCCTCTGAGTTTGAATAATAGTAATTCAAGGCGGTTTTGCCCAACCAACTGAGTTCGCTGGTTAACTGAGTCTAAAATGCCTGCCATTTCAATCTCCTAAAGATAAACAATCAGAGCTGGAACAATAATTGCCTTCTTTGTGTTAAAGCTACATAAGGTTACGAAGCGTCTGTTTTTTGACGCAAAATATTTATACCTTGTTTTCAACAATAAGCATAGTCGAAACAATATGAGTTTGTTAAAAAAAAGCCGAAGATACAGTGTTTTTTATTTTCTTTCTAGCCTGTTGTTTGCAACACAACTACAAGCAGAAGTCTATAACAACGAGCAACTTCAACAGATCGCTGTTGATTTTGTGAGTGAACACATGCCTGACTTGAACACAACACCACAGATAAGCGCTTTGCCTCTGGATAGTCGCATTCCTGATAGGTTATGTGAGTCGCCATTAAACAAAGAGTTACCAACAGAGCCTCCTTTTAATCGGCAGGTCACGGTACAACTTAAGTGCCAAGACATAAATAGTTGGACCCAATACGTTCACGTTAGAATTATAGAACTTGAGCCAGTCGTTGTTGTTACAACGAGTCTTACTCGAGGTGAAGTTATTCGTGCCGAACATTTACGCCTAGAAATGAAACCTAAGCAATTTGTTAGAACGCAATACGTACAAGATGAGTCTATACTTATTGGCAGTCGCAGTAAGCGAAATTTACGCGGTGGTACACCTATTGTTATGAGCCAAGTTTGCATGGTTTGCAAAGGCGATAACGTAACTATCTATGCTTCGTTACGGGGCTTAAGGATCAAAACCACCGGAATTGCGCTAGAAGATGGCACGTTAGACGAATTAGTACGTGTAAAAAATAAAAAATCAGGTAAAGTATTAAATGCGCGTGTGGATGGAGTCGAGTCTGTACAGGTAAATATTTAATTTTAACTATTTATGCTAAAGTATCCGCTGTGCCCGCCGATATAAAGGCATAAGTTGGGTAATGTATAGGTCAAAAATTATGGTAAGCAATGTCAATAATGGTCAACAACAGCCTTCTGTGTTGACAAATACCAAGCAAAAAAAGCTTGATTTACAAAAAGATAATGCTAATGCAGCTGCTGCTAAATCAGCCGCACCTAAAGCAAGTGCAGATTCTGTCAGTTTAACACCTCAGGCAAAGCAGCTTAAATCACTGCAAGAAAAAGCAGAGCAGTCTTCTGGTTTTGATAGCAATAAAGTGGCTGAGCTGAAAAAAGCGATCAGCGAAGGTAAATACCAAATTGATGCTGAAAAGCTAGCAAAGAACATCGCTGCATTCGAGTTTGATGTCTATGGCTGATCATAATCATTTAATAGCCAGCAAACTAACACAGCAAGTTTCGTGCTTGGAGTCTATTGCTGCGTTGTTAGATGATGAATTGACAGCCATTGCTGCAAAACGTGGCGAAGGATTAAAGAGTATTGCCCAACAAAAAATTTCTTTGCTCCAACAAATCCAAACCATAGATAAAGAAGTGCAAAAGCTTGTCGCGCACAACGAATCGCAAGATGATGACGTGAGTGCACTTATTAAGCAAGTTAACACTCTCCTAGCAAGCTGCAAAAAGAAAAACGATGTAAACGCCCATGCGGCTCACCAAGCACAGTTAAGTGTTAAACAACTTAAAGATATTCTAATCGGTGCGCCTTCATCGATGACCTACGACCAAGGCGGCAGCGTAATTCAAGGCGATAAAAAAATCGTCCACAACTTGAAAGCCTAAACCCCAATATTATTCTTTTAAAAAAACGCGATAACTAAGTTAGTTATCGCGTTTTTTAATGTTTGCAGAGTTAAATGAGCCAAAAGTAATACCAATCCGCTTAATTAAGTTGTCTATTTTGAGGCAATAAAACCTTGTTGATAACAAGGCAAACATTTCGTTATTTAGTTGTTCTAAATGAGAAATTTTTAACGCAGTTAGCGACAGGTTTAATCCCTCAAAATGATTAAGTATTATTGCGGGTTGGTATAATCCGCAATATCACTCAATTAAGCAAGGTACTGTAAGAAAAGCGCATTTCAGCGCTTTTCTTTTATTGATTAAATATCTACAGATTTATTTCCATCTTCGATTAGTTTCTTAATCATGTCCTCTGATTCACTCTGAATATCACTTGCAGGTTGTGAACTTATTGAGTCATTAGGATCAAAAGCTAAACTTTGCTGTTCGCTATCGATATTCAATGCCAGTACCTCACTTTGTTCTGAGTCACTTAAAACATCATCGATTGTTACTTCAAGCGGAGCAGAATTAGAGTGCAATGTCGGTTCTGTATCCGCTTTAGCTAATATCACGCTTAAATCAATACTTTCACCGAGCTGCTCAGCGCCTGAAGTTGAAATTTCATTTTCTGGTGGCTCTTCAGAGTTCTCTAAGCCTGCTAAAACAGGTTCTTCTCCAAGAGATATGATGCCGCTATCAGGCTCTGATTCAATCACACCTGTACCGACTAAATCGTTAGAGGTGTTCTTGACGATATACTCACCAGTTTCAGTATCAACAATAGCAAAGTAATATTCATTCCCTAAATCAAGAAAAGAAAGCCCTATGCTCCAGTCACCGTCGCTATCAGTTGTGGTGCTTGGCGAAGAACTAAGAACTGAAGCGTCGATAATATTGAGTAAATTAAAATCGATTAAGTTAGAGCCAATGGCATAAACCTCAGTTCCCGGCTCAGCAGTGCCTTCGGCGAAAGGTAAGAGTAAACCTAATATACCTGGATTATAGTTAGTAACATCAAAAGCATCTAAGCTAGGGTCATTACTATAATCAATACTCGATATAGTGGTTGTATTACCTGCAGCATCTGTCGCAGAGGCCTCAACATATGCGAGAGTTAATAAAGAGACTGACAAATTAAGCACTTGCCAATCACCATTAGCGTCAACGGTGGCTGTGTAAGGAACTCCTATGCCACCTCCAATTAGGTAGTTTGTAATGGTAATAACACTTCCTTCAGGCAAATCTGAAGTACCAGAAAGCGATACCAAGTTACCTAATAAGAATGACGGCGTGATTGATAACTCTGGAGCTACAGTGTCAACTTCTCCGCCCGTTTTACTATCAGTTCCTGTGTTACCTGCGGTATCTGTGATGCTTGCAGTGACCGAATACACTCCATCAGCTAACGCTTGACCTGCTTCAACTTGCCAATTGCCACTCGCATCGGTTGTGGTAGTAACTGTATGTTGTAAACCGCCTGCGGCAGTGAACACAATTACTACTGTACTATTTGCAGCATCAGATGTGCCGCTGATAACAGGGGTTGAGTCGTTTGTGAGTATTAAACTGCTTTGATCAATGCTCACAATCGGTGCCGTAGTATCAACCGCAGACGTTGTACTTACTGAACCATCATTCCCAGCAGTATCAGTCACAACAGCGGTTACCGTATACTGTCCTTCGGCAAGCGCTTGGGTTGCTTCAACTTGCCAGTTAAGGCTTGAATCAAGCGTTGTTTCAACACTATGACTAACACCTGCTGCATCAACGAAGGTGACAACCACTCGATTACCAGCGACTGCTCCTGTTGCACTGCCAGAAGCGAGCGGTGTTAAATCGGTTGCAACAGCAATCGTGTCTATAACAACATCAGGCGCAGTGATATCTATAATGCCAGACACCGAAGTGGTTGCGCTATTACCTGCAGCATCAGAGATACTGGCTTCAACCGTGTATGCTCCTTCAGCTATTGAGGAAGGTAATGCCACAGACCAATTACCTGATGCATTAACAATAGCAGAAGCAGTAACATCATTACCTAAACTATCAGACACAACTAACGTGACAACGGTGCCCTGAGGTGCATCACTGGTACCACTAATTGTCGGTGTAGTATCATTTGTAATTGCTGGTGCATTAACCAAGATTGATGGCGCCGTGAGATCTATCTCACCAACCTTTGATGCTGTTCCAGTTAAACCATTTTCAGTTACACTTGCATCTACCGTGTATTGTCCTTCACTGAGTACAGTAGCAAGCTCAACACTCCAAATACCACCCGTTACCGTTGTAGTTATTGTTTGTGTATTTCCAAGTGCATCTTCAACATTTATTGTAACTTGTGTGCCGTCTACTGCATCACTGGTACCTGAGATGATGGGGGTTGTATCATTTGTAATTGCCAACGTGCCAATAGATACTGTTGGTGCATTAGTGTCTAATGTTGCATTGTCTGTGGCAGTCGTCGTGTTATTTGCAGCATCAGTGATGCTTGCAGTAATAGTAACTGAACCATCGTCAAGTGGTGTAACAACATCAACTGACCAAGTACCATCAATTTGCACTGTAGCTGATAATGAATAAATATTCCCACCGTTAGAAACACTCAAAGAGACTATGCTACCTGCAGGTTCATTACTTGTACCGCTAATTGTAGGTGTAGAATCATTTGTCGTTCCTAAGCTATTAATAGTGAGCGAAGGAGCAAGTGTATCAATAGAACCAGATTCAGTATCACTGCCAATATTACCCGCAACATCCATTATTGACGCTGTTACAGTATAGCTTCCATCAGGTAACGCGGCTGGTGTAACTTGCCATGTTCCATCTCCCAACACTGTCGCAGTCAGTGTTTGGGTATCACTATTGCTGTCTGTAATCGTGACAGATACTTGAGTTCCTGGCGATTCTGTTGATGTACCTGAAATAACTGGCAAACTTGAGTTTCCAATACCCAATGCGTCAAGCAATACAACAGGCGTAACTGTATCAACTGTTATTGATGCTGTTGCAGTTTGCGTGTTGTTTGCATCATCCGTTATGCTAGCCGTAATCGTGTAACTACCATCAACGATGTCGACAGGTACTACAAGCTGCCATGTGCCATCTGAATCAACCGTCGTGGTCAGAGTTTGACCCGCTATTTCAACAACCACTAAACCACCTATCTCATTACTACTACCCGAGATAGTTGGTCGAGCTTCAGCTGTGCCACCAATAGCATTTACGCTTAAAGTTGGTGCTATACTATCCAGTACACCTGTTGTTTGTTCAGTTGTTAAATTACCCACCTGGTCTCGAACCGATGCTGTTACTGTGAATGTGCCATCAGCAAGTTCTGCTGGTACATCAACAGACCAAGTTTGATCGCTTTGCACTGTTGCAGTAAAGCTTTGCGAATCTCCATTAGCGTCTTGAACAGTCACATTAATAACCGTTCCTTGACCCATATCCGTTGTACCCGAGATAGTTGGTGTTGTGTCATTAGTAAGTGTGGCAACAGACACTGTTAGTTCAGGTGCTACATTATCAAAATCAAGGGTGCTCACCGTTGCAGTGTTACCTGCTGCATCTGTTCCACTTGCTGTTACATAAGCTAAATTAAGCAGTGGTACAGTAATATTCGCTAAAGTCCAATCTCCATTCGCATCTGTAATGGCAGTGTATGTTAATCCAATTAATCCACCGACAAGGTGCTCAGTGATCGTGATCACACTTCCTTCTGGTAAGTCTGAAGTCCCAGACAAGCCAACCAAATTACCCAGTAAAAATGAAGGGATCACACGAATGTCTGGCGCTATAGTGTCGACTTCACCACTGTCACTGGCACTGCTGTTATTACCTGCTGCATCACTGATACTGGCACTGACTGTGTAGTTGCCATCGGCTAAGGCTTGCCCTGCTTCGGCGCTCCAATTGCCTGAGGCATCAGTGGCGACTGTCACGGTATGGCTGATACCATCAGCATCGGTAAAGGTCACGGCGAGTGAGGTATTGGCTAAGTCTGAGGTGCCAGTGACCGTCGGCGTATTGTCGTTGGTCAGTGCTGGCGCATCAATGCTAATCGTTGGTGCCGTCACATCGATGGTGCCTGTTTCAGTATCGCTGCCTTCGTTACCCGCCGCGTCACTCACGGTGACCACCACGGTATAATCCCCTTCGGCTAATGCCGTACTTGGCTCAACAGACCAACTGCCATCCGCTTGCACCGTCGCTGTCGCACTTTGTACATTACCGGCACTGTCAGTGATAGTAAGCAGCACTAAGCTGCCCACTGCCGCCCCAGTGGTTTGCCCACTAATGAGCGGTGTCACATCATTACTATCGGCCAAGGTATCAAGGCTAATCGTCGGTGCAGTAATGTCGATTTCACCAGTGGCACTGGCTGTTGCTGGGTTACCTGCTTGATCACTGACCGTCGCCGTAACCGTGTATTCTCCTTCTGCTAACAACGTGCTCGCCGCCACTGACCAAGTGCCATTGCTTTGCATCACGGTAGTGACTGTGTGGCTGTTGTTGTTTGCATCGGTAAAGACCACAGTGACTGTACTGCCTTGTGGGGCACTGGCTGTGCCACTAACTGTTGGCGTGGTGTCATTAGTGACGTCTAATGCATTTATATCAATCGCTGGCATGGTGGTATCAATGATACCTGTTCGTGTGGCCGTTCCATCAATGCCGTTTTCTGTCACGGTTGCGGTGACTGTAAAGTCGCCTTCAGCCAAAGCACTGCTTGCTGTGACTGTCCATGTTCCGCCATTAACCGTGGTGGTTAATGTTTCTGCTGGGTTGATACCATCATCAATTACCACAGTCACTACACTGCCATTGACCGCATCACTGGTGCCGTTAATCGTCGGTGTCGTATCATTGGTTTCGCCAATGACATTAATTGTGATACTTGGTGCGGTGGTATCCAGCACCGCGGTGTCATTAGCGGTTGTTTCATTCCCCGCAGCATCGGTGATACTGGCATCAATGCTGATGCTGCCATTGTTTAATGGGCTTGGTACATCTGCTGACCATGTGCCATCTCCCAGTACCGTGGCTGTAAAGGTATAGGTGTTTGTGCCGTCTGAAACACTTAAGTTAACCACACTGCCCGCCGGCTCATTGCTGGTCCCACTGATTGTTGGGGTATCGTCGTTGATGGTACCCAAGCTGTCTATCGCTAAGCTTGGTGGCAAGGTATCGATGCTGCCACTGCCTGTATCGGTGCCAACGTTGCCTGCCGCATCAACAATCGTTGCTGTCACGGTATAAGCGCCATCAGGCAAGCTCGGTGCTGTGGCTTGCCACGACCCATCAGCTTGCACTGTGGCTGTGACGGTATGTGTATCGCTGTTGCTATCCACAATAGATAAGCTCACTACCGTTCCTGCTGGCTCAGTAGAGGTGCCCGTAATAAGTGGCGTGCTGTCATTACCCAAGCCAGTGTCGTTAACCACCACCACTGGGGTTGTGGTATCGATAGAGCCTGTGGCATTGACCGTCGTTGGGTTACCCGCTTCATCACTAATTGTTGCTGATACAGTGTAGCCACCTTCGGCGAGTCCATTCGGTACTTCCACGCGCCAATCACCGCTACTGTCAACGGTTGCGGTCAGTGTTTGTACGGTACCATCATTATCTGTCACCGTTACCGTCACCGTGCCACCAATTTCATTACTGCGTCCTGTGAACTCAGGCGTCACATCACTGCCCGCCCCAACGCCCGTTAAGGTTAAGCTTGGTGCAACGGTATCAATGACCCCAGTCACCGTTTCTTCTGTAAGGTTACCCACCCCATCACGCACACTGGCGTCAACAGTAAATTGACCATCAGCTAAGACCGTTGTTGGACTCACTGACCAATTACCGCTGGCATCCACTATCGCTGTCAGGGTGCTGCTATCACCATTGGCATCGGTGACGACCACGGTCACTTGTGCGCCTTCACCTGCATCACTGGTACCACTGATGAGCGGTGTATTGTCATTTCCTATTGCATCCACATTAACGGTGAGTGTCGGTGGTGTACCATCAAAGTCACTTGAACTGATAGTACGTACATTGCCTGCAGCATCCGATGCACTGGCTGTTATCGACGCTAGGTTCGCTAACGGCACGGTTAATCCTGTCAGTGACCAATCACCATTGGCATCGGTGGTTGCCGTATATGTCACACTGCCACCGCCTAATAAGGTTTGGGTGATGGTCACTGTGCTACCGGCGGGTAAATCTGATGTACCACTTAAGGTCACCAATTGACCCAGTAAGAAGGTCGGCACAAAAGCAAGCTCCGGTGGAATGGTGTCGACTTCACCACTGTCACTGGCACTGCTGTTATTACCTGCTGCATCACTGATACTGGCACTGACTGTGTAGTTGCCATCGGCTAAGGCTTGCCCTGCTTCGGCGCTCCAATTGCCAGAAGCATCAGTGGTGACTGTCACGGTATGGCTGATACCATCAGCATCGGTAAAGGTCACGGCGAGTGAGGTATTGGCTAAGTCTGAGGTGCCAGTGACCGTCGGCGTATTGTCGTTGGTCAGTGCTGGCGCATCAATGCTAATCGTTGGTGCCGTCACATCGATGGTGCCTGTTTCAGTATCGCTGCCTTCGTTACCCGCCGCGTCACTCACGGTGACCACCACGGTATAATCCCCTTCGGCTAATGCCGTACTTGGCTCAACAGACCAACTGCCATCCGCTTGCACCGTCGCTGTCGCACTTTGTACATTACCGGCACTGTCAGTGATAGTAAGCAGCACTAAGCTGCCCACTGCCGCTCCGGTGGTTTGCCCACTAATGAGCGGTGTCACATCATTACTATCGGCCAAGGTATCAAGGCTAATCGTCGGTGCGGTAATGTCGATTTCACCAGTGGCACTATCGGTACCAGTATTACCTGCCGCATCTGAAACTTCTGCTTCAATAGTGTAATTACCCTCGGCAAGTACTTCAGTTGCAGCAACTGACCAGCTTCCGTCAGCACTAGTAATAGCAATTAAAGTTTGAATATTACCAGCACTGTCGGTAACCGTTAGTCTAACCTCAGTACCTGCAGGAACGCCTGAGCTTTGTCCTGAGAATACTGGGGTTGTTTCATTTGTGATATTTTGAGGATCAATGAAAACACTTGGTGCTGTGGTATCGATATTACCCGTTGCGGTGTCAGATCCTTGATTTCCTGCAGTATCTTGTACTGTAGCAACAACAGTAAATTCTCCTTCAGCAATTGCTACGCTAGGCTCAACAGACCAGCTGCCGTCCGCTTGAACAATCGCTGTCGCTGTTTGAACATTACCAGCACTATCGGTGATTTCTAAATTAACAAGTGTACCTGTTGCCACACCATTCGCTACACCACTGATCAGCGGTGTTACATCAGCACTATCTGACAATGGATCAACACTAATAGTAGGGGCTGTTAAATCAATTAAACCGGTTGCCGAGGTTGAAGCAGAGTTTCCGGCAACATCACTCACAGATGCTTCGACAGTGAAGCTTCCTTCAGCAATAATAACCTCAGCATCAACAGACCATGATCCATCAGCTAATGTGGTAGTAGTTAAAGTTTGGGTATTACCCGAAGTATCTGTTATTAATAAAGTTACCTGCGTGCCTTGCGGTACACCTGTTGTTTGACCCGTTAGAGTAGGTGTAACGTCATTTGTATCAGCAATCACATCAATACTAATTGTAGGCGCAGATAAATCGATGATACCTATTTGAGAGTCGCTCGCTTCATTGCCTGCATTATCTACCACCTCAGCTAATACAGAATACTGTCCTTCAGCCAGCGCATTGCTAACTTCTGCTGACCATGAACCATCTTGCGAGATAACAACAGATGCTGTCTGAACGGCTCCTGCACTGTCAGTAATTGTGAGTGTTACGACACTACCAGCCGCCAAACCTGACGTCTGACCCGTAATGATCGGAGTAACATCGTTGCTATCTACTAAGGCATCAATACTGACTGTCGGCGCTGTTACATCAATTACGCCTTGAGCAGCAGCATCACTGGTCAAGCCATCAACTGTTACTGACGCATTAACAGTAAATGTGCCTTCACTTAAAGCTTGCTGTATCTCTACACTCCACTGACCATTCTGCACTGTTGCAGTAAGCTGTTGGCTGTTGTTATTACTGTCTTCAACAATTATAGTTATGACGCTGCCATTAGGGGCATCTGAGGTGCCACTTATAGTTGGTGTTGTGTCATTGGTTTCGTTGATTGCATCTATTGCAATGCTAGGCGCAGCACTATTTAAAATAAAGCTATTCGTTGCTTGATATGATTGCCTGCAGCATCAGTTATTGACGCTGTAACATTGATGTTGCCATCGTCTAATTCTGCAGGCACATCCCCAGACCAACTGCCATCAGCATTAACGGTTGCGCTAAATTCATAGCTGTTAATACCATCTGAGACAACAACCGTAACGATACTACCTGCAGGCTCATTCGTTTGTCCGCTAATAGTAGGCGTTGTATCGTTGACCGTTCCCAAATTGTCAATCGTAATAATTGGAGCAGTGAGATCAACAATACCGTTTTGAGTGATTTGCGTTTGATTGCCAGATTCATCCTCTACACTTGCTGTCACCGTGAACGCCCCTTCAGCTAGAGGCGTATTAGGGCTGATTGACCAGCTTCCGTCCGCAGCCACAACCGCAGAAAGCGTTTGTACCACGCCATCGCTGTCAGTAACGTTGACAGTAACAATACTGCCTGCAGTGACATCAGTTGTGCCTGTGATCAACGGCGTACTGTCATTAGTCAAAGGATCAAAATCTAACGTTAATAAAGGATTAATTCCATCGAACGTACCAACTTCAGTATCCGTGCCTGTATTACCTGCATTATCAGTGATGCTGGCTGTTACAGTAAATTCCCCTTGCGACACTGCACTTGTAACAGGCACTGCCCAATTTCCATCAGCATCAACAGTTGTCGTATAGGTTTGGCTATTATTTTGAGAGTCGACAACAGTAACTGTTACTGTATTACCTGCCGTCGCTCCTTGTGAGCTGCCTGAAATTAGAGGCGTACTGTCATTGATAGCGCCTATGGTATCTATGCTAATAAGCGGTGCAGTCGTATCAACCACTGCGGTGATCGAATCATTTGCGGTATTACCAAATTGGTCGGTAACAGTGGCATCAATCGTAAACTCACCCTCTGCAAGTTCATCTGATACATTGATACTCCAATCTCCATTTGCATCAACTGTTGTTGTAAATGTTTGGCTTGGACCCGAAGCTGGAATAATCACCACCGTGACCACATCACCTGCTGTTGCATTTAATGTTGAACCTGAAATACTGGGTGTTGTGTCGTTTGTTTCGCCTAACGCATCAATTAAGATAGTTAAAGATGAACTATCCACCGTACCCGTTTCTGAATCAGAGGCTTGATTACCAGCTAAGTCAGATACCGTAGCGGTAACCGTGTATTGCCCATCAGCAAGGCTGCCTGGTACGTCTGCACTAAATACACCATTATCATTAGTGATTGCAGTAAACGTCTGACTATTGCCATTTGCATCTGCGACAACTAAAGTGACCGGTGTGCCTGCTGCAACGCCTTGCACTGTGCCTGAAATTGTAGGTGTGTTGTCAGCACTACTTCCTAAGTTATCAAGGCTTATAATTGGCGCGGTTAGATCAATGATCCCTGTCGTCGTATCTTGAGCTTGATTACCAGCAGGATCACTCACTGTTGCGGTAATTGTAAACTCACCCTCAGCCAACACTTGATTTGCACCAACTTGCCAGCTGCTATCTGCATTAACTGTGGTCGTCAGTATTTGCTGATTTCCATTACTATCAACGAGTATGATCGTAACAACCGAGCCAGCATCAACCCCTGATACAACACCTGAAATAATGGGTGTAACATCATTAGAATCGTTAAACTCATCAATTGTGATGGTAGGTGCAGTTAAATCAATCACACCCGTTTCAATGTCTTGTGCGCTATTTCCTGCTTCATCTTGAGTTTGCGCAACAACAGTGAACTCGCCTTCAGCTAGCTCTTGATCAATATTAATCGACCAGCTGCCATCGGCATTTGTAACAGTTGCAAATACTTGTGCACTCCCATTACTGTCGGTAACCGTGACTGTAACTGTGCTACCAGCATTTAACCCTTGTGTTGTGCCTGATATTGTCGGCGTGGTGTCATTACTATCAGCAATTGCATTAATATTAATAATTGGTGCAGTTAAATCTATTGTGCCAGTTGCTGTTGCTGAACTGGTGTTACCCGCTTCGTCGCTTGCGCTTGCAGTGACAGTATAATCTCCCTCAGCAAGCTCATTTAAAGTTTCGACTTGCCATACACCTTGTGCATTTGTGGTGGTTGTTATCGTTTGCACAACACCATTACTATCTGTAATGACTAACGTAACTGTCGTTCCTGCTGGTACATCTGCAACAGATCCTGAAATTAGTGGAGTTGTGTCATTAGTATCATTTAAAGGATTGATTGAAATAGTAGGATCGGTTAAATCAATGACCCCTATTTCTGTTGCTGTTGCTGTATTACCCACTTCATCGGTTACTGTCGCGGTGACTGTGAATTGACCTTCAGCCAATGCAGTACTTGCTTCAACAGTCCAATTACCGTTTGCATCGGTGATAACTTGTAAAGTTTCAGTCGCTCCATCACTTCCTGTAAATGTAACAGTAACGACTGCGCCTGGTTCAACATCTTGTGTTGAACCAGATACACTTGGAGTCGTGTCATTAGTATCAATAATGAAATTAATACTGACTGTTAAATCTACATTACCAATCGCGGTTGCTTGTGCTTCATTGCCTTGAGGATCTAATACCGATGCGACAACTGTAAAATCTCCTTCAGGTAAAGGTTCTGTCAATTGAATAGACCAACTTCCATCAGCTTGAGTGATTGCGAGTAAATTAATAACCCGCCCATCACTTGCTGTAATTGTCAGCGAAATTGTCGTTCCAGTAGCTACGCCATCGGTTTGCCCACTCAGCAATGGTGTTGTGTCATTACTATCAGCAATAGAATCAATTGTGATTGAAATAGGAGAAAATGCGACGGTACCTGTCGTATTTGCAGATGCTGAGTTACCCGCAGCATCACTAACGGTAGCAATTGCCGTAAAACTGCCTTCAGGCAAAGGGCTTATTGCATCAACACTATAACTGCCATCAGCAAGAACAAGCGCCGTCAACGTTTGCGACTGACCATTACTATCAACAACTTGTATTGTAACTTCGGTGCCCTCTGGCACCCCTTCAACTCGCCCGACAAAGGTTGGCGTTGTATCATTTGTATTGGCAATAGCTGTTAACGTTATGTCAGGAGCCGTCAAGTCAACAACCCCTTGGGTGTCAGCTTGGGCAGTATTTCCGGCTGCATCAGTTACGGATGCACTTACGTCAAAAATCCCTTCAGCAAGATCTGCGACAACATCTAAACTCCAATTCCCATCAGCATCGGTTACCGTTGTCAATGTTTGAACTTGACCATTAATATCAGTGACAACAACGGTAACAAGTGTGCCTTGTTGAACACCAACAACATTACCACTGATATTTGGCGTAGTGTCCTGCGTATCATCAATTGGCGTGATACTAATCACAGGCGCTGTATTATCAATAACACCTGTGGTCGTTGCTTGCGCCTCATTTCCAGCAATATCAACGGCTGTTGCAGTTACAGTAAACTCACCTTCAACAAGTGCATCAGGCACATCAACGATCCAACTACCATCTTCAGCAACAATTGCAGTTACGGTCTGCACTGTATTATCTGCGCCAGTGATCACGACAGTGATTTCACTACCAACAGTGACTCCACTTACCGTTCCTGAAATAGTTGGCGTGGTATCATTTGTTTCGCCGATGGTGTCAATACTTATAACGGGAGCAGTCAGATCGACTAGACCATTTTCACTATCACTGCCTTCATTGCCAGCCTCATCAACTGCCGATGCAACGACCGTATAAAGCCCCTCAGCAAGTGCTTCAGTCGTAATACTCCAATTTCCTTGATCATCTACTTGCGTCGCTATTACCTGCACTTGTCCTGCGCTGTCTGTAACAGTGATAGTGACAGTATCACCACTGCTGATACCAGACACTGTGCCAGTAATTAGTACATTTTGAATCGCTGAATCAGTAAGTGTATCAATCGTTACAACTGGCGCGACAGTATCAATACTTGCGCCTATATTATCTGATACAGGGTCACCATTTGGATCAAGAGCAACCACATCGACAGTGATTGGACCATCAGGTAATGGGTCAAGTGGTGGGGTTACAAAAGTACCATCTGGTTGGACTACAACAGTCACAACTTGGGTATTACCATTCGCGTCGGTTACTGTCACCGTGACCGTTTGTCCTACTAGGTTTTCAGATGTACCTGATATAACTGGTTGTGGATTATTAGTAAGACCTAATTCATTGACACTCAATGTTGCAATTAACTCATCACCAGGTACAACACCATCGGTTGTATCTCTAGGAGAGAAAATGCCAGTGTTATCAGCGTTAAAGCTGTCATCAAATGCTAAACTAGATGGGTCGATACCTTCAGCGATACGTGCTAGCTCTACAAACGAGGTGCCTCCGCCAGATGCAGCACCACCGCCTCCACCAGCAGCCGTCGCCTCTAAATTATCTAAAATGTCTCCCCCCTTCAAGCGCATCTAAAAAATCACTGATATCAGTGCCTGTTTGTTGCTCAGGGGTTGGTTGATTGGGTTGATTTAAACTTGCAATGGCTTCGTCGATACTATCATCGAAAAGGGTATTCTCTGAGTTATCTTGCGTCTCTTTTGCTAGCAAGTCAGGGGTTATAGTCACTGATTTATTGGCAGGAATCGCCAACGACTCTCCTTGTACATCAATTAATATGGTCGAGTTATCTGCAGTAACAACAGTATCACCTACCGTTATCACATCGCCAACTGAGAGGGCTTTTATAGAACCATCCGCTTGCACTAAGCCTGCAGAACCTTGTACATCAATAACCAGTAATTGATTTGCGTCCATTTGCTTTTCCTCAAACTATGAGTAATACATTTGTATAACTTAAGCTTAGCCAGCAAGTAACACTTTGTTACTGGACCATGGTACAGGTGAACACTAAAAAACAGCACTATTTCACTAATATTCGAATAAACAAAACAATTAATAAAAAACTAAAAGCAACACAAAAGTATCATTTGCAGTATTTGAAATTGTTGGCTAAACCTTAACTTAGCGTGAATAAAAATTAGTCTAAAAAGAGGATCATATGGCTATAAGCAAGCAGTTCACTAGCAAAAAGCTCAGCGCTTTACTTATTTTAATGTTTGCAGCGAATGGAAGTATATTCGACGCACAAGCAGAACAAACCTCTGTAATGCCTTTGCATTATGTATCTGATAAAGCAATTTCATCTAACCCAGAAGTACAACAAGCTTGGCATGCATTTAAAGCATCAATGTATGGCATTGATGCTGCTCGTTCAGGTTATTTACCAACCGTCGATGTATCAGCGAGTGCAGGTTATGAAAAACGTAACTACGGTATTGAAGATGAATACAACCGCAATACCGCAGAGCTCACATTGGGGCAAATGCTATACGATGGTTTTAGAACATCGAACACAGTTAAGCGCTTTGAACGAATTCAACTGATACGTTATTTTGAACTACTTGATCAAGCTGAAAAAATTGCACTTCAGGCAAGTATTGCTTACCTAGATGTGCAAAAGTTCACTGAGTTAGTTGAGCTTGCTGAAAATAACTTAAAAGAGCACGAGGCTGTCTATCAGCAAATAGAGCAAAGCGTTGATGCTGGTGTTGCTAGAGCAGCAAATCTTGAACAAATTAATGGTCGCCTCTCGCTTGCGCAATCGAATGTTATGACAGAGTATGCAAACTTGCATGATGTAAGTGCTCGTTATTTACGCATTGTTGGAGAGCTGCCAACAAAAGGAACTGCAAAAGCAAGACTAAGTGATGATGCAATTCCCATCACCATCAATCAAGCACTTGATATAGCTTACAAAAGCAGCCCTAACTTTTACGCGTCTCTGTATAATATCGAAGCGCAAAAAGCGAATGCTGATTCACAACGCTCCGCATTTCATCCTAATGTAGATTTATCTGCACGCTACGGAATGCAAGATAGAGATGAGTTAGGTTTAAATGAAACTCGCTCTGAGGCAAGAGTTGGTATAGATATTCGCTACAATTTATACAATGGTGGCTTAGACAGTGCGAATCTTGATCAAGCCTATCAAGAGATTAATGTTGCTAAATATCAGCGCGACCAAACCTGTATTGAAATTAGACAAAACCTTCAAGTTGCTTATAACAATGTGCAGGTTTTACAAAATAAGAATCCCTTCTCTTGCTAGTCATAAAGAGTCATCTAATAAAGTAAAATATGCCTATAAAGACCAGTTTGATATTAAAAGAACGTTACTTGATGTGCTTGACGCTGAAAATGAAGCATTTCAATCAAATCGTTCTTATATCGCGGCTCTATATGACAGACAGTCAGCTATTTTAACTATGCTTGCGGAAATGGGGAAATTACTCGACACGCTCAACGTTACATCCGACAAGTTTCCAAAAATTACAGAGTTAACTGATGACCCAATTGCATTAAATGCAGACAGTATTTGTCCAAAATTTGATGTAGCTGCAACGATTGGCAGACAAGCATTCTTGCAGAAAAAAAACAGCAAGATAATGCATATATGACAGTAACCGCTATGCCTAGCTACTTAACTATGCCGGCAGCTCCTGTCGAAACAGCTACGACATTTGCCGATGATGATAATGATGGTATCGCAAATGCGCAAGATGAATGCCCATCTACGCCTGCATTTACGGAGGTTGATGAAAAAGGCTGCACAAAGTATCGAAGCAACACGAGTAATGTAGAGATTGGCATTCCTTTTCTCGCAGACTCAAGTGTTGTGCGCCCTCAGTATATGCAGGAAATAGCTCGACTTGCTGATTTCTTAAAAGAACACCCCAACAAAAATGTTGAAATTCAAGGGCATGCTTCCCTTGAAGGACCAGCCCTTCACAATAGAAAGCTCTCTGAAGAACGCGCATCTTCGGTTGCTGAGATATTAATCCAGCAATACGGTATTGCCCCAAACAGAGTGAAATCGCTTGGTTATGGTGTTGATCAACCAAGAATAAATGAGATTTCAGTTAGAGCAAATGCTGCAAATCGTCGCATTGAAGCAGTGATAACCGACGCAGGTAGCCGCCCAGCAGTCATGAAAGATGGCTGGTCGTAAAGCTCATGGTGAATTTGATACCAATTCGCTTAATTTAGTATTTTTGCGCATTGGTATAAGTATGGATATTGTATGCAAGAAACTGATGCTCAAGATCATGGTGGCAGCCTTGTTGACTGTTTAGAAACCCTATGCCGCTATCATGATCGAGAATTTTCTCGTGAAACATTATTAAGCGGTTTACCCCTTGAGAACGGCTTATTGACTCCGTCAGGTTTTTCACGTGCCGCTAAACGTATAGGCTTTAAAACTAAAATTGTTCACAAACCCCTATGCGACCTTAATACAGCTTTGTTACCTGCGGTGTTAATCCTAAAAGGTAATAAAGCCTGTGTAATTACTGAGCTTGATATCGAAAACGACAGCGCTAAGGTCATCTACCCTGAATTAAATGACTCCGCCGTTAAAATCAGTATTACAAAACTTTCTGATAGCAGCACAGCAATGGTTATTTATGCACAGCCCGAATTCGCTTTTGACGCACGCTCCCCTGTACTACAAAAATTAGCCAAAGATGGCTGGTTTTGGGGAGTCATCAAAGAGTGCAGAAGTTTATACAAAGATGTAGTCGTTTCTGCCATTGCATTAGGCGTATTATCAATTGCGATGCCGCTTTTTGTTATGAATGTGTATGACCGAGTTGTACCCAATCATGCAGTAGAAACCCTATGGGTGCTGGCAAGCGGTGTTTTAATTGCACTCACCGCAGATTTTATTTTACGGTTAGTTCGAAGTTACTTTGTGGAGCTGGCAGCAAGTCGTATTGATGTCAAAGTTTCAGCTGTCATTATGGAACGCGTACTTGGCATGAAACTAAAAAACCGCCCCGCTTCTGCAGGTTCGTTTGCAAGTAATATTCAATCATTTGAAGCGGTCAGAGGCTTCTTTAGCTCTATGACCCTTATTGCGCTTGTCGATTTACCTTTTGTTTTACTCTATTTAATTGTAATCGCGATCATTGGCGTCGAATTAAGCTTACCAATAATCGTCGGGGCTTTGATATTGCTCTGTTACGCATTAGCAGCCCACCGAAAGCTTGAAAGCCTCTCAGAGCAAACAATGAAAGCAAGCTCTATGCGCAATGCAATTTTAGTTGAAAGCTTAACTAATATTGAAGATGTAAAAAGCTTTCATAGTGAGTGTAAAACTCAGTCCAATTGGGAGAAATCAACAATTTACATTGCTCGCGTTAACGCGCAAAGCCGCTTAATTTCATCTTCTATCAGCAATGCAGGTTCATGGGTTCAGCAATGTGTTGGGGTCATAATTATGATGGTTGGCGTACATCTCATTATTTCCGGTGACCTCACTCAAGGAGGGCTCATTGCAGCCTACTTACTTTCGTCGCGTACTATGGCTCCAATTACCCAATCTGCTGCTGTGCTAGCTCAGTTTCATCATGCCGCAATTGCAATGCATTCACTCAATGAAATTATGGATAATGAAGTTGAACGCCCAGCCGGCAAGCACTGGCTAAGTCACCCAGTACTACTGGGTGATATTGAATTTAATGATGTTCGGTTTAAGTACTCTCAAGAAAGCAATGAAGCATTAAGTGGTGTTAGCTTTAAAATAAAGTCTGGTGAAAAAGTAGCGATTCTTGGTCGCAATGGCTCTGGTAAAAGCACAATTGAAAAATTAATTCTCGGCCTGTATGAACCAACTTCTGGCAGTATCTTAATAGATAATAATGATATCCATCAGATCAATCCTGCCGAGTTACGACATAACATTGGCTATGTACCACAAACAATTTCTTTATTTTTTGGCACCCTTAAAGACAATATCACCCTTAGTGCATGGCATGCTAAAGACGAGCAAATTTTATCTGCGTGTCAACAAAGCCAATTATTTGAGTTAATAAACTCACACCCAGATGGTTTTGACCTACAAGTGGGTGAACAAGGCCGGCTACTTTCTGGCGGGCAGCGCCAAGCTGTTGGGATTGCACGTGCGCTTCTGAACAATCCGCCCATCTTACTGATGGATGAACCCACATCAGCACTTGATCACAATAGCGAAAGTAAAATTATTAACAATATTAAGCGCAACTGCCAAGAGAAGACCCTAATTGTCGTCACTCACAGAACCTCATTACTCGAGCTGGTAGACCGCATCATTGTACTTGATAACGGCAAAGTGGTTGCTGATGTCCCAAGGCACAGGTGTTATCGGCTTTAAATAACCATACAGTAGGAAAAGTATCATGAGTAATAAAAACTTACCTATTGAACAACGCTCATTTGAGCATCTAAACAAGGTGCTGGAAAAGCAAAAAGCAAAACGTCCCTCTATTTTCTCTAAGCTTTTTTCCGGTTGGTTATCACCGCCAAATAGTCAAGACTGGGTCGTTGACGCACAATGGGAAAAAATGCAGCAACAACCAGCAAGTGCCCGATTACTGCTTTACATTATCTGTATCAGTATTGTTGCGCTTATTGTTTGGTCGGGATTTGCTCACCTTGATGAAGTAGCCAGAGGAGAAGGCCGTGTAATCCCATCTCACAAGTTACAAATAGTGCAGTCGTACGATGGTGGTATGGTCGAGCAGATATTTGTACGTGAAGGACAAGTTGTTAATGCAGGTGATGTTTTAATAAAAATTGATCCCACACGGTTTATTTCTTCATTTAGAGAAAACCAAGCTAAGGTACTGTCTTTGACTGCTAAAGTTGAGCGATTAAGAGCACTTACGCAAAAAAAACCTCTGCTATTTGCTGCCAGCTTGATAGAGCAAGCACCGGACGCGGTTCTACATGAACAAGCTATTTTTGAAAGCAGTAACAAAGAACTGGAGCAACAGGTTACCATTCATAAACGCCAATTAGAGCAGCGTCGACAAGATTATGCCGAAGCTAGGGCTGCATTACAGCAACACACGAATTCATTGAGTTTAGCTAACCGAGAGTTAGCAGTAACTCGCCCCCTACTTCGCACAGGTGCGGTATCAGACATAGATATAATTCGCTTAGAGCGCCAAATTGTTGAACATACAGGTGAAATAAATCGAACAAAAGCGGCAATAAATCGTAGCCTATCAGCTATAAATGAAGCAAAAAACAAAGTCACCGAAGTTGAGCTTGCCATGATAAATCGCTGGAGTAATGAGCTATCAGAAGCCTTACTCAGGCTTGATGCAATGAAAGAAACTGAGTCTGGACTTGCTGACAAAGTTGCACAAACGGAGATCCGCTCCCCCGTCAATGGAACGGTTCAACGCCTATTAGTCAACACAGTTGGCGGAGTACTCCAACCTGGCAGCGACGCAATTGAAATTATTCCACTCGATGATCAATTGGTTGTTGAAGCTAAAATTCTACCTAAAGACATTGCTTTTTTACGCCCAGGTCAAGCTGCAATGATTAAATTTAGTGCTTATGATTTTGCGATCTATGGCGGCTTAGAGGCTGAAGTTACTCATATCAGCGCTGATACGATTACAGATGACAGAGACAATACATTTTACTTAGTGCAGCTTAAAACAAATCGTAATCACTTTGCAGACAACCTAACCATCATTCCGGGAATGACTACACAAGTCGATATTATTACCGGTAAAAAAACGGTTCTTGAGTATTTATTCAAACCAATTTTGCGTGCAACGTCGCTGGCAATGAGTGAACGCTAGCGGGCTTTTTAATGGAGTAATCATGCGTCGCAGTATTTTTATTACACAAGATGATTTGCAATCGCCTCACTGGCTAAATGCATTTCCAAATTGCGTAATTCAGACAGCCTGTCCTAAGAAATTATTAGCAGACACATTAGTCTGGTTACTTGCAGACTCTGCGGATTGGCAAGTGCAGCTACAAAAATTAACCGCACAACGACTACCCGTGATTGTGATGACAACTCAGCTGGATATTCAACAACTGTGTGATGCACTGCAACTTGGTGCACGTGGATACATTGAAGCATTTGCAAACAAAACTGTCATCGAACAAGTTGCTGAAACCGTTAACGCCGGTGGAATTTGGCTTCCTGGGCAATTACTTTCAAACTTGGTTGGCGTGTTATCAGGACAAGCAATTAACTATCCGCATCAATGTGATTCTGAGTTCTCTCACCAAGCGTGAAAAACAGGTTGTTGATGAAGTTATAAAAGGTGCAACCAACAAACAAGTCGCGCAAGTTTTAAATATTACTGAGCGCACTGTCAAAGAGCACATGAGCTCAATTTTTCACAAATTAAAGGTACGCGATCGAATGCAATTAATGCTTGCTGTGAAGGGTCATTAAACTGACTCTTCAACCGCAACAACACCATCAAAACCAAGCCCTTTTAAGGTTGATTGATCACTTGGGTTTTTAACCCCTTCAGCAACAACCTTAATCCCTAGCGAGTGAGCTAATGAGCATACCCCTCTCAAAAAGCTTTGGTTTGAGTCATTAAAACTAATGTTATGACAATAAACGCTATCTACCTTTATCATCTCAAGGCCAAGCTCTTGGATTTTAGTTAATTTTGTAAACTCAGCCCCAACGCGTTTTAACGCAACTTTTGCACCTATGCTATGCACCTGACTGCAAAAACGCCTGAATAACGGTAAATCTTTAATGGCAGTGTTTGCTCGTACCTCAAAGCAAATTCGCTTAGCAAGTTCAGGGTAAGCACACAATCCTGTCAAAATTGACGCTACGGCCATATCATCATGTAAGGTACCTGCTGAGAGCTCCATCCCCAGCAAGGCACCGTCTGTTAACTCACCATATTGCTTAATCATCAATTTCATTAGGCTCCAATCAAGCCGCGCTAGTAATTGAAGTTTGTGCGCCCATTGATAGTAAAATCCTATTCCGTACTTCTCTCCTTTGAGCAATAAACTCAGTGAAATTTGTTGTTGTAGAAGAACGTCGCTGAACGAGGTAACGGGATATAATGCAATTTCTAGTTGGTTTTCTTTTAATGCTGATTCTATCGTTTCTCGCCAAAAATTAAGGTCATCATTTCTAAGCTCAGCAGTACCATCTACAGTAAAGTGGGCATTACAACCAGGCTTTGAAATCGCCACTTTTAATAAGCTATCAACCCGTTTTAACAGCGCTCCTCGCGTATCGTTGGTAGTAACTAAACTGCAACTATGAGATACAGCAAGATCCACCTGTGCGTACTGAGCAACTAATTGCTGATGAGACTGCAAAATATTGTCACTCAACAGTGTTAGATCACTCACATCAGAAAATAACACCAAAAAGTCGACATGCGACATTCGCGCAATATGGCTCTCTCTAAAGCTATCTTCATTTGACTCTAGAAATGCAACTAACGACTGCGAGAAAAGACGTAAAAACTCGACCATCTCTACACGTCCAACTTGCTCTGTTAGCTCGTCAAGATTAACCACCCTAAAAAGGAATAATGCGCCATGCCCTTGTGTATTATCTAAAAAGGTATCTAAGGTCGCATTAAAATACTCACGATTTGCAAGCCCAGTCAGGTCATCGTGCTGGCTCTTAAAACGCATTTCTTCAAGCCTTTGACGGTCTTCTTTCACAATGCGGCTAAAACGTGTAGATAGTAAGTTCATTGAAGAAACTAATTTGGCAAACTCGTATGTTCTAGGCACCTTTGATTTAATAAAGCGCTTTTCTCCTAACGCTATTGCTTGGCGCATTACATCGCTCAAAGGGCTTAAAATTTTCGATAAGAAGTAAGCGCTCGCTATACAAGCAACAACTGCAACAGCAAGAAAGCTAAAAAACAAATGCACCGAACTTTGCCAAAGCGCATCTTGTGTATGTTGACTATGACTTTCAACATATAAAGTACCATATTGCTGCCAACCATCACTGACAAGCGCAATGCCGGGTGCTACTTCAAGAGAATATAAATGGCGGAACCAGCTCGGTGCATCAAGCACTAACTCGCCCTTAAATGCACGTTTTATAATAGTCTCACCATTCGGATCTTTTAATTCAATACGTTGGTAATAACCTGTATCAAACGACGCCGAAAGAAGCAGTTCGATTTCCACCGGGTCCTTATCCATTTGACTCAACATTAGCGCTAATGAATTTGCATTATCTACATTTTTCATTTTAAGTTCGGCTGTAAAATAGTCTTTTGCCGAACTTGTACTAATCAGCAAACTGCTAATAAAGCCAATAATGATCACCACTAAAATGGCAATCCATAACTCTTGTTTCAAAGTAATGGTTTTTTTGCGTTTAAACGCTTTAATTATATTCACCATTTAACTCCTTCTTTACGAGTTTGCTCTAAAATATGTCGCCAACGTGATAGCCTCGCTGTCGGATCGGCTACGCTTTGTGCTGAATTGTTAGCCCAAAGGTCCCTTACTGTTAAAGCTGAAAACAGGACTAAGGTCGGTGCGCTTTGCAGCAGGCAACACTTTTACGATTAAGCTGTCTAAAATAAGTGGTTGTGCATTGGGTTGACTGTAATAACCCAACACCATGTGGGCTTGGGTCTTCCTAGTTCCAGGTAATTGCGCTTTAACATAAATCAATCGAAGCTTGGTGTCGCTTATACCCAAAGCGCGTAAGCTGACGTACTTAGCAATAGCATAATCTTCACAATCACCAAGCCCTGTTCCCATTGTTTCTAGTGGGGTTGCCCAATAATCATTTTGTTTCCATAGCTGGATATCAGTTTGATAACGTAAACTACGCGCAAAAAAATCATTAACGACTAAAATTTGCTGTTGTTCAGGAAGATTTTGAGCATGCTGTAACATGCCTTGCCATTGCCTTGCGACAGTAACTCGCGTGGCACCGTAGCGTTGCTGCATTTGTTGAATAAAGGTTGAGAACTCGATCACTAAGCGCTCAGCTAAAGCACCGCTAGTGACGCAAAATAGAATGACAATTGAAGAAGATAAAAAGCGGTAACGCCCAATAAAACGACAAGCAAAGATACAAGCCTTAGATAACATAAGGCATGCCTTGAAGATATTCAGCTTGAATGTAATCGTGTGTGTTACCCATTATGCTTTAATAAAAAAATATGATTTTTAAAGCATAGCACCCAAGCTGAAACTATGAGAATTTAAGCGCTAATAATACGTTACTTTTTTTACCTGTCGAGGTTTTACTTCGCCGATGTATAAATCGTGGACACGCTTCATATCGAGCTGCAATTCAGTTGCATAGGTATCGCCTACTGCATAAGTCTTGATCACCTGTGCACCTTTGATCACACCTTGTACTTGGCTTTGTAATTGATCATTATGTGCGATACTGTTTTGCACTGTGGTACCTGCGGAAATTTTTTGCCCGTAAACTTGCTCAGCAAGCTCTCGATACGCTTCAAGCTTTGAGGCTTTAATCGCAAGAAGGGTACGCTGCGATTCATTATTACCAGGTTGAGCACTAATAGGCGCATAACCCACGGCTTTTAGCACTGGGTAGCTATCTGGCTCAATGTAAGTGTATTCTACATGTTTATCAAAAATACTACTGCAGCCGGTTAATGCTGCGCAGGCAACCAGCCCACCGAATAATAATGCTCGCATGATTTATTTCCGCTTAAAACTCTTTGGCTACAAATATGCACGTTTAATGCCACTGTGGTACAGTCCTTGCTCGTTAAGGTTATTCATTGGTTTTAATGCTAGGTGTCAGCATGAAAAATAAAACAAGAGCCAACTTTAAGTGGTTCGCTTTAGCCTTTACAATTTTGTTTTCTAACAATAGCTTAGCGCAGTGGTTTGAATCTACAGGTCATGCTGTTATAAAAAATGGCGATACGAGCCAAGCCAAATCTGCCGCTATTAAAGACGCCATAACTCAGGCGTTAGTGTTTTCTGGCGCTCGAGTTAGCTCAGTACAAACCCTCGTTGACGGGGTTTTGACGCAAGATCAGCTAAAAATAAGCAGCCACGGTGAAATCCAAAAAATAGAACTGATCAGCGAAGACCGCCATAACGACACCTATGCTATAACGCTTCGCTTAGATATTTTTGCTCAAGCAGAAGAATGCCCAGCAAACCAATACACTAAATTTATTGCCGTGACACAAAGCCAACTGGCCAACCGCGAGCAAGCGCGCATGGGCCAAATTTTTGACGTAAACAAAGCTATTAGCGAACACCTCTATGCCAGCTTAAACAATACGCAAATGGCTGCAAAGCCAACAGCCTATTACAATATCCCACTGCGAGTAGATCATTTTTTCACTCAGCAATACGATTACAGTAATGCGCTACTTGAAGAGATCACTAGTCGCAGTAACTCGCAATATGTATTACTGAGCCGTATTCGTGACTTATCGGTTAACCATAAGATCAACAACGATTATGCATTTTGGCAAGATGACAGTTTCAAGCGTGCATACAAAGTAGATTACGTATTATTTGATGGCACCACTTACGAAAAGCTCTGGCAAAAAAGCTACCAAACAGAAGGCATTTGGCCGTATAAAAAGACTGAGATCATCGATGTATATAGCGACCGATTTTGGGCAACTGACTATGGCCAAGCTATCAGCGATATAAACCAAACCCTAACCTATGACTTACAAGCAGCCATGGCCTGCTTACCCACGCAAGGAAAAATACTGCATATCGAAAACGATAGGCTAATCATCAACTTGGGTAAGGCGCACGGGATTGAGCAAGGGCAAATTTTAAATATTGCCCATCATAATTACCTAACGGATGCTCAGGGTAATAAGCTTCCGCATAAAATCACCACACTTAACCAGGTAAAAGTAACTCAGCTTTATCAGCAATCAGCGGTAGCCATAAGTATTGATCAGCAACCACTACCAAACATTCAAATAAACGATATTGTTGAATTAGCTACTAGCGAGTAAATGAGCTTGTAGTCCCTTATGAGCATTTAGCCAGTCGGCTAATTGCTCAACGCCTGCTATATGTGGGTAATGCTTACGGGTTGCAATAACAACTTGGCGCTGCTGATTTGGTGTAATTGCTAAGTACTTTACTCCTTCACGTGGTGTACAAGCAAGCTTAGGAACAAAAGTTAACCCATCATCCATTGCCACCAGCGCGAGTAAGGTTTCAATACTATTGCCTTTATATTGATTTGACACCTCAACCCCTGCTGAAAAGCAAAATTGTTCTGCTTGATCTTTAAAGCAATGCCCTTCATTTAGCATCAATAAATCACAACCTTGTAATTGAGCCAGCGCAACCTCAGGGCATTTTGCTAATGCATGTTGTTCAGAAACCGCTACTAAAAAATCTTCTTTATAAAGCGGTGACACATGATAAGGCGCTAAATCAGCCACATCAGCAACAATGGCAATATCAATCTCACCATTATCAAGCGCTACAAGCGTTTGTGCTGTTTGCATTTCTATAAATGAAAACTGAGTTTCACTAAAGGCTTGCTTCATCGATGTTAGCAGCGTTGGCAGTAAATAAGGCGCAATGGTAGGAATAATACCGACATTTATTTTACCTTTAAGTGGGTCGTGTGAGCTGGTAGCTATTTCTTTAAGTACCTGTGTTTGCTCTAAAATAACTGTGATCTGTTTAAGTAGTTGCTCACCTTGCACAGTCAACGTAACCTGCTTAGTTGAACGGTCAAAAATAACAACACCCAACTCTTGCTCAAGCTTTTTGACCTGACCACTCAATGTAGGCTGGCTGACATAGCACGCATCGGCAGCTTTTCTGAAGTGCTTATATTGTGCAACCGCTTTTACGTATTCAAAGTCTTTTAAATTCATACCACACCATCAATAGTTTTTACCTATCATACTAATACAAACAAACGATTGGAGCTATCATAAATTAAATTGCATAATGGCACTCAACAAATCAAGAGGAATCAAAACAATGTTAAACAATATCGAAAACGCCAAAGAGTACCAAACGTTACATTCGCAACGCGTGTAGACGAGCAGTGGAAATCAATAACCACTGACGAAATTTTTGAAGGTAAAACGGTTGTGTTATTTGCATTACCTGGTGCATTTACACCAACATGCTCATCAACTCACTTACCACGTTATAACGAGCTTGCAGCTGTATTTAAACAAAACGGCGTTGATGACATTGTTTGTATTTCTGTAAACGATACATTCGTAATGAATGCATGGGCTCAAAACCAAGAAGCGCAAAACATTACTCTATTACCAGATGGTAACGGTGAGTTTACCGACGGTATGGGTATGCTCGTTGATAAAAACGACTTAGGTTTTGGTAAACGCAGCTGGCGTTATTCTATGCTGGTAAAAGATGGCGTTATCGAAAAAATGTTTATTGAGCCACAAAAGCCAGGTGACCCGTTTGAAGTATCTGATGCAGATACCATGCTTGAATACATTAACCCAGCACAGGTAAAACCAGAATCAGTGAGCATTATTACTAAGCCTAACTGCCCGTTCTGTACCAAAGCTAAAGCGCTACTAGAGGCGAAAGGTTATGTGTACGAAGAAATTGTATTAGGTCAACACGCTTCACTAACGAGTTTAAAAGCAATTTCAGGTCGTGAGACAGTGCCGCAAGTATTTATAGGCGGTGAGCACATTGGTGGCTCTGACGATTTAGAAAAACACTTTGCATAATTTTCAAGTTGGGGCTGCTCGTTGCAGCCCTTTATTATTTTAAAACCTCAACCAATTGATTAAATTACAAATTATACAACTGGTCTGCTCTCGCCATCACCCATATTTATATTCAAAATACCAACACCTTAGTTACCAAATTGTTACATAAAGCCAAGAATAAACTTAAAATGTCTGCAGCTACATTTACTCAAACCGTAACGAATTTAAGATGAATTAAGTGGAATATACAATGAAAAAACTATTACAAGGACTGATCCTATCCTTGCTATGTTTCGGTGGCCAAGCTCATGCTGCGTCAACTGGTACTATCGATTTACTCACCCATCCTGTTGGCATTATCTGCCTTGTTATTTTTATCTTTGCTTATGTGCTCGTCATACTCGAAGAAAAAATTCACTTACGCAAATCAAAACCCGTATTAGTTGCAGCCGGGATTATTTGGACCCTTATTGCTTGGCAATACAGTGCACAAAACTTATCTGATCTTAGCACCGACGCATTTCGTCATGCCTTGTTAGAGTTTTCAGAGTTAATGCTATTTTTGCTCGTTGCGATGACCTACATTAACGCCCTAGAAGAACGCCGTTTATTTGATGGTCTAAGAAGCTGGCTAGTTGCGAGGGGCTTTAGCTACAAACAATTATTTTGGATAAGTGGTGTACTGGCATTTTGTATTTCACCTGTAGCCGATAACTTAACAACCGCCCTACTTTTATGTGCTGTGGTAATGAAAGTTGCAGCAAATGATAACCGCTTTATTGCTATGTCATGCGTAAATATAGTGATTGCCGCTAATGCCGGCGGCGCATTCAGCCCATTTGGTGACATCACGACACTGATGGTTTGGCAAGCTGATGTTGTTGCCTTTACCGAGTTCTTTGTTTTATTTCTGCCAGCTTTAGTCAGCTATATTATTCCTGCCTTTGTTATGTCTTTATTTATCAATAACCGTCACCCTGATACGGACGATGAAGATATTGAACTTAAACGCGGTGCGCTTCGCATATTGTGCTTATTCTTACTGACAATTTTAACCGCCGTGGTGCTAAAAACCGCCTTTGGTTTACCGCCAGTTGTGGGCATGATGATGGGCCTTGGCTATTTACAGTTTTTTGGTTACTTCTTACGCGTGACACTCCCCGGCTCTCTTGCCAGAAAGCGTGCGATGGCAGAGCGTGAAGGTGATAAAGAGCGCTTATCTCGCTTAGGTAACGTTGTTCCTTTTGATGTATTTAGCCGTGTATCGAGAGCAGAGTGGGACACGCTCTTGTTCTTTTATGGCATCGTTATTTGTGTTGGTGGCTTAGGGTTTATCGGCTACTTAGCGCTACTTTCTGATTTACTTTATAACAACTGGTCTGCCACCGGTGCGAACATTATTCTTGGTTTAATGTCAGCGGTAGTCGATAACATTCCAGTGATGTTTGCAGTGTTACAAATGATGCCTGATATGTCGCACGGTCAATGGCTGCTTATCACGCTAACAGCTGGAATTGGTGGTAGCCTGCTATCAATTGGCTCTGCGGCAGGAGTTGCATTAATGGGTCAAGCGCGAGGGATCTACACCTTTAATAGCCACTTAAAATGGTCGCCGGTCATTTTACTCGGTTACTTTGCTGGAGTATTAACTCACTTATACCTCAATACTGCCTACTTCGGCTAAACTTCTGTAATGTCAAAGTTAAACCCTAATCACTCTTAGGGTTTTAACTTTAAACACTCGATAATGAGCAGTTACAAACGACAGTGTCATAATAAGCTGTGTTTTTGTCGCAAAAAGTCAAGATTAAGGAAGGCGCTTTACTTTAGTCTAATAATTCACAATTAAGGTGAATTGAGGACACACATATGAGCCAAATGAATTCTGTTGCCATGCAAAATGGCAAGCTGCATGTAAAACAAATTGATATCCCTACACCTGGACCCGGCCAAGTACTGGTAAAAAGCCTAGCTTGCGGTATTTGCGGTTCTGATATTCATATTACCCGCCACACAAGCGATGTATTCGATATCTATAAGAACCTTGGCATCATGGCTAAAGAGGCAGGCGATGACCAAGAAGTATTATTAGGCCATGAGTACGCGGCAGAAATCGTTAGCTATGGCCCAAATACTAAAGGCGAATTAGCTAAAGGCACCCGCGTAACCTCAGTGCCAATTTTACTTTCTGCGGGCGGCGCTGGCGTAGGTGTAACCCCTGGGCTATATGGTGCCTACTCTGAATACTTTATTGTTGATGAAGCCTTGCTATTACCTATTCCTGATGCTGTTCCATCAGAAGCAGCAGCCATTACAGAACCACTTGCTGTTGGCCTGCACGCAGTGAACCGTGCACAAATGAATAATGATGATGTTGCCATTGTGGTTGGCTGTGGCCCAATTGGCCTTGCCGCGATTGCCGCATTAAAGCTTCAAGGTATAAAACACATCGTTGCCTCTGATCCACAAGAGAGCAAAAAACAAATTGCCCTTGAATTTGGCGCGACAGAGTACGTAAACCCTATGGAGGATGATGAAGTTGCTAAAGCCACAGCACTTGCGGGTAACAACAAAGTCGTTATTTTTGAATGTGCTGGTGTAAGCCGCTTATTAAACGATTACATTTTACGTGCGCCAGCAAAAGCAAAAATCATTGTAACTGGTGTACATACCGCGCCACTAAACGTTAACTTTGCTTATGCCACAGTGAAAGAGTTAGACCTTATTTTCTCTTATTACTACCAGCCAGAAGAGTTTGCACAATCACTTGAGAACATCGCGTCAGGCAAAATTGCATGGCAAAAAATGCGTACTGGTAAAGTCGGCATAGATGGCGTACAAAGTGCATTTGATACCTTATTTAAACCAAACGACCATATCAAAATCATCATTGAGCCATGGCGCACAGGCGAGCTTGAAAAAGTAACGGGTTAATTTTAATGAGGCTATTAAAAAATTAATAGCCTCATTTTAGAGCTAAAATCTATAAGCGTTCAACTTACTATCAAAAACTAAGCCATCAGTCTCCTCACCTCTACCGCCATTTAAAACAGTTGTAAAAAATGATTTAACTACATCATTTGTCTTTTCATAGAACAGGCCATGGGTTTTTCCAACATTTGGGCCGCCAGTAAAGTCAAAATAAAAAGCATTTGAAGCGACCAAATTCCTAGCAGTTCTTCCTAACCGATTCTTTTTGAAAATTCGCATCAGACCATTTTAGGACCCAATCATTTTCATTGATCGTAATATAAACTCGTTTTCCAGCTTCTATATTATTTACCCAATGTTGATGACCTGCGTTATCAACATCAGCTTGGCACAATACAACGTTATCAAACATTCTTGTTTCAGCTTCGTATAAAGCGTTGATAACGTAATTCTGAAACAAATAATTCCCCAAACTGTATGTCATAAAGGTAAATTTAATATCACATGCCTCAAGGGCCTCTTTATTGAACGGCTCTTTCATGTAATGACCTAGCTTTTCCAACGTAGCATCCAAAGCACCAACTGACGCCTGTGCATTTCTCTTAGCGCTTCGGTATTCTTTTGTCTTAAAACCTCCAGGATTAGAGGACCAAGAAAAAACAACAACCTCAACCCCATGCTCTTTTTCTAATGCTAATGACTTTTCTAAGTTCTTATAAAAGCTTTGATTAAAGCCATGTACAAAAAAACGCAGTTTTTACCTGAAGAAGTGAGCCGTTCACGAACTTCTGCAAATGCTTTTTTAGAGGGAATATTATTCTCTGTGATTTTAGATGGCTCAGTGACTAGTCGCACTTGCCATACTCCCTCTACTTTATCTGCATAAGCGAGCCTAACTTCATTAGGTCCTTTAGCGTTTGCGTAGTCACCAAAAGCATTGTGATCGCCTACGCCATTTTTAAAGTTTGATTTATTTATATTTCTATTCGTAATAATCAACATATCAATATCCTTATTCTGTTTTTAGCCATAGGAAGTAGTTAGAACCTGTCACTTTTATAGGCGGGTTTAAAACTAATCTACAAAATAATGATTAGTTTAGATTTCAATCAAACCGCAAGAAAAACAGTAAAGAACACGACAAACGTATTGTTTTTTAATATTGAAAATAGACATAGTGTTGAGTAAGTGAAATGCTGGCAGCACTAAAAAACGACTTGATAAGAAGACTGTTCGGATGAAGAAATCTGTATTATTTAATAGAACACTCAAATTTATCGGATATTGATTTAGGCAATCGATTTGGAACTTTAATGCTACAAATTTGCTTCAAAGAAGAACATGACTAACCATTGATTTTATTGGTAGCCCCTACAGGAATCGAACCTGTAACTGCCCCTTAGGAGGGGGCCGTTATATCCATTTAACTAAGAGGCCACTCAAAAGCTGAGGTAAAGCTACAGAAAATTATAACGGTCTAAGGCTTTGGTAATCAAGAAATTAATCCAACCGGCTTTAGAGCAAGCCGATCGGTAAAATAATGAGGCTAGTTAACGCGAGCAGTTGCTGATTGGATTGACTCATTCTTTAGCACAAAATAAGGGATCACTTTTTGTGCGCTGGCAATAACCAGCTTTGAGTTTAAATTAATTACTCGCGCATTCACTTCAACACCATTTGGGCGGTATATCAGCGTGCCTGTAAGTACATGGCTCGCGATGCGACGCTCGGCTAACTCTTCTACATCCCGCGACATAACAAAATCACCACGTGAGGTCACACTAATGATATCCATCGCTTTAAAATCAACAACGCCAAAGCCGAATTTTTGCAGCTGGTGCATCATTGTTTCAGAGAGTTGATTACCAAGTTGAGAGCTGTTTTTTAGGCTCGCATCTAAATCAACAAAGCTAGTAATGGCTATTCCTAACTCGCTTTCTTGTTGCATGGTATCCACTAATTCAAGGGCCATTTGCTCGACATAATTAACAACGGTTTTATGATGTTGATAAGGCACAAATAAACGATGGTTAGCGTTATCCTGCTGCATATCTTTTTGCTCAAGCGCTTGCAGCATAGCAACATAATCGACTTGAGTACTTGCTGATGCAGGTGCACTTTGAGCGGTATTTTGCGGCCCTGCTGATTGCTCTGGCAGCAATTGGCAGCCAGAAAGCGCGAGCGTTAACGATGCGAAGATAAAACCTTTCATAGCTTACTCACTTGCTTGTTTAAGTGTAATACCATCACTACGGTTGGTGCTATCAAGGGCATCAACCACTGATTGTGGTATAAAGCCTTGCGCTGACCCTACAACTGCTTTGCTTGCTAAACCAACAATGCGGGCATTAACGAGCACACCACTTTGATGATTAACCAAAGTACCCGCCAATACATAATTGAAGTTTTGATCTTGGCTTAGCTCTAAATAATCACGACTGAAAACATAGTCACCACTTGGCGTGACACGCATATAATCAGTGGTTTTAAAATCAATGACAGGTACACCAAATGCATGAAGCTCATGAATGAAACTTTCAGCAATTTGATTACCTAGCAAATTCGTTGAGTTGTAATCTGCATCAAGGTATACAAAGCTTGAAACAGCAACCGGCGTGTTATCGCTAACATATTGCAAGTTTTCAACTAAGTCCTGCATGATGCCACGCACATAGTGATTAATATTTTTGCGCGTTGGTGCAGCGGTAAAGGTGCTGTTATTCATCACCGCCTGATTGGTTTGAAACACACTGTCGTTACTATGCGGCGCGGCAACTTCTCTTTGCGCAGCTAATTGAGGATCATTATCGTGTTGTGTTACATCACCAGTTAACATTGACGAGCAACCAAAGCCAAAAGGCAAACATAAAGTTAAAATTAAACGTTTCATTAAATGAGTTCCTCTTAATATTCGCTTCGATACAACTGGCCATCACGTTGCTGAACTTTTTCAGCGCCCCACATCACATTGATAGGGATCTCGGTGCTTGCTGCTGACACTATTCGCAGATCTTTGGTATTTACCAATCGGGCGTTAACTATGTAGGCATGTTGTTGCCGCGTCAGTGTGCCGGTAATAACAAAGTCAATATTCTGACGTTGACGCAAGGTATTTACATCACGACTAAGTACACTATCGGCCGATTGCTGCAAATTTAAAGTCTTTTCTAATCGATACTCTATGGTATGAAAACCAAGCTGAGTAAATTGCGTTAATAAACTTTCTTGAATTTGCTGACTCAAGCCACTGCCCTGATCTTCTGCTAAATCAGTACCTAAGCCATCAGCCATATAGAAACTGGTCACAGCAATACGTGCATTGCCTTTGTAAGGGCCTTGAATACGGCTCAGCTGACTACTTAGATCAGCAACGTATTGATGCACCGTATAAGGTGCCATCGGCGATTTTGGGGTTTCTCTAGGGGGCGCTTTTTGTGGCTTTTCAGTTAAGCTACAACCCACCAACACTAAAAAAACTGAATAAAATAACAGGCGCATAATTGCCATCCTCACTAAACTTAGTAAGTATAAAGCAATAATTATGCCTAAGTATTATTGTTGATGGGATAAATCAAGCGGATTTTGCACATAGTGCGATACCAAGCATGCCACCCCGACAGATGCTAACTTTTTACAATCATTAGCAGCTTGCTGCTTTTGTTGATATGCACCAATTTTCAAGCGATGGAAAGTGCTGCCATTTACAGTTACTGACTCTACATTAGCAATAAACTGACCATGAAATAGTGCCGGCGCTTGTTTTTTAATTTCAGCAAGGCGAGCTGTTAGTCGAGGTAATTCTGTTACGGAAGCAAGCTGTAGTGCAAACTTAGCTTCAGGCTCCGCAATAAACTGAGGTACGGTTACTGATGACTTTTTAGTATTTACAGGCTCAGCTTGCTGCGTATTTAACAAAGTAAGTTGTTCAGTGAGTAAGGTTAACTCACTTTCAATTGTCAGCAAGCGCTCAAGCTCTGGCTTCATTGCTTGGAATTGCTGATGCGACTGCCTTAGCTCCATAAGCTCTTGTTTGCTAATTTTCACTAAGTTTTCTTCACTCACTTGTGGCTCTGATACGCTTTGGCAACCAAAGATAGGAGTAACCAGTAAAACTAACCATACTTTCTTCAGATTTTGAAAAATACTAAAAACCATAATTTGCTCCTTGCAAGTGTTGGACATGCTGTTCTGTTACATGGCATTTAATTGCTTGTGATATTAGCTGCACACATTGCTGCTCAAGCTCGTTTGCAGATTGTGCGTCAAAGCCAACCGCAAGCGTGTAGTGCGCATTTGCTTTATCGTGAATATAAAAAGCGTTTTTTAACCCTTGCTGTAACAAACGCTGTTTCACCAATGAGTAATACACCTTTAATATTTTCAGTGAATTAAACTTGCCAATACTCGCTATATATCCCTGGCGCTTTTCGAGTGTCGCAAAGTAATGTCAACTCCCACCAGCACATCACCTTTGGGCGATAACTGTATTTTATGTGTTTGAGTACTAGTCAGTGATTTTTGTCCTTGGTACTGCTTATCTACAATCGCCTGATACTTACCGGGCTTAATATCAGTAAACAAGTAATAGCCATCATAAGCCGCTTGCGTAGTTGCTACATCATTACCTTGCTCATCCACTAAAGTAATTTGGGCATAAGGTTGAACATTAGCTCCTTGCTCTGTCTGCTGATAAACAGTGCCTTCTATTTCGCTGGCATTATTTACTGGGTAATCCATGTACTCAACAAAGCCTGCTCGTGGTGTTATGGAGAAACCATCGTGGGCGGGGATCATAAAAGGGTCAGCAAAACTGTCACGATCGAGCACTATATCTGTTGTGCGGTTAGCTGGCATAGCAGAAAGAATCGCGATCCCTTGTTCATCAGTAATCGCTTGGCGATAATTTTGTAAGCCTTTTACTTTAACACCCGCCAAGCCCTTCTCATTACTGTCTTTAATACCATTATCATTTTCATCTAAAAACACATTAACCATTAAACTACCTGTATTGGTCAATGTTCTGTTGCTCATAAATGGTTGATTATATTGGCTATCAAAACCAAAGCTAAATCGGCTATTTAAGCGAATTTGCCATTGGTCATTACTATCGTAATTAACATTACTGCTTAAGTTAATCCTGTCATTTTGCCACGTTAGTCCTAATTCTGCAGACTGAACATCGTAATCTAGAGAGTCCCTTAAAGTTAACTCTGCTTGGAGACTCGGGCCTAAACTTCGGCTAAATTCAGCTTCATAACTTGCTATCTCACTCACTGGAGAAAGTCGATAATTAACACCAAACCGACTGTACACTCTGCCTAGTCGTGTTTGTAAACGCGTCATACCATCTACACTTTCTTGCCCGGCGCTTGGGTCTTGCCATTGCAATAAATTATTTATTGAGACGTTTGCATAGCTGTAATTTAAACGGTTATAAATTTGCTTTAAATCACCACTTTGTGCGTGTTGAACTAAAAAGTTGTTTTGATAATTAAGCCGCCCAAAGTTGTTTTGCATCAGCTCACCAGACATATCAAATTGATAGCTTTTCAGCGTTATATCTCGACCATTCAGGTTATCTGTACGGTTCGTAGCGCTGAACAACAAGGACTGATCAGCCAGTTTAGTTCTTGTTGTTAATTCAAATTCTCTTTGTTGTTGATTGTTTTCTTCATATTCCATATTAACTAATAACCTATCTAACAAGCTGAGATTCGTTCCTAGAGCAACATGGTATAACTCATCTTGCTCTCGCTTTTGCGCCATAAAGCCTGAGTACATAGCAACGTTATCACTCAATCCATATTGGTATCGCCCTGCAGCAACCCAGCCCTTGTTTGCACTATTACTGTAATTACCTAATAACTGCTTGCCTTGCTCTGAAACAGATAACTCATAGACTGCTTCCCCTTGTTCAAGCTGCGTACCATCAATGTAGTAATATTCTGTTTTTCGCTCTACTTGCCCTTGCGGACCATAAAAAATCAACTCAAAGTTGTTTTCACCAAACAGTAAATCAACGTCAGCAAAAACATAGCGCCCATCCGCCAAGCTCAATTGCTGCTCAATTAAAATACCATTGCGGTATAATTCAACATCCCAACCTGGCTGTACTGCACCAGTTAGATTCACTCGATTATTATTAACTGCTTGCCCAAGTTGATAATTCGAAATTTTAACTCCGCGCCCGTACTGGTTGTTAAAACGGCTGCCAACTTGCGTAGCTGTGACATCACCTACTTCAATAAGACTTGCAGCAAGTGGACCTAACAATTGATTATTCACATCTTGCTTGGAGAAAGTTAGCCTTGAGTTATTCAATAAATCACTTTCACGACCCGATAAAAAGTATTCCATAGTAAGGTATGCAAAATCTTGCGAGCCAAGTAATGAGTAACTAGCCTGACTGCCATCATTATCTTGGGTGTAATTCAATTGTAAGTCAGCCACAGGGACAGATAAAGTCTGATATGGGCTTGGTTTCCAAGGTAAAGTTGCTTGCTTTTGAGTACTATAGCTTTGTAGTTGTTTTTTATGTCGCTGCGCTTGGGCGACAACCGGATAAACAGACTCAGTTTCAATATACAGCTCTAAGCTTGCGTAGTCAGAGCGATGTTTAAATTCTAAAGCCTCAGCGAGTACTGCTGCCTCTATATAAATATCATCATCAACACTAATTTGTTGTTCTGTAAGCTGCCACTTTTTTGTATCTGTAATCAACTGTTTTTGAGCTGTTAATTGAAAGGTTTTATTGGTGTTGATGAACCAACCTTCGGCACTCTCGGCTGATATATCGACATTAATTGCAAGCTGTAAAATATCAACTAGCCCCGAAACGCCAAGCAATATGTCTTGATCAGACTTAAGGGCAAACAACTCACCTAAATAATTTTCATTTAAATAAATTGAAAATAGCAAAAATTCCCCAGTGGCAATTCGTTGCTGAGCGTCTAAGGTATCTGCAGAATGATTAACAGCAGTTATATGCTTAGATTGTGGAGCGTAAAGCTGTTCGCCATTTAGCTTAGCTCTTATGGCATTGACTCTAGCTAGTACATCCTCTGTACTCACAGTCGAATTAGCAACGCTGATAGGACTTAATAGCATAAGCCCTAACGCAAATAAGCGATTCATAAATTTTTTCGCATTAATCCCTAATGTCGAATAGGCAATGAATATGAGCCAAAATCGACGCCTTCATACTCATCGGCACCTTGATATTTAAGCTCAATGTTCCCTTGTTTTGGCAACTGTTTACCAGAGAATAAATCTAACAACACAGTCGCTTGTTCAATTTCAGGGTATAGGCTTAGATTCCCGATTTCTGCGATTTTTTCTTGTTTACCTGCAGAATTAGTAACATACGCGCTAAGTCGACCGTAACTACTAAAACCTTGTTGTTCAGTTAATTTAACGGCAATTTTTGGTTTTTTGTTTACCGAATCTTCAACTATTTCTGCAGTTTGAAATGCAACTTTTGGCAGCTCACCTTGTTCACGATATACAACTGGAATACTAAAACTCAAAATCATATTCACTTTAAGTCCAGCCTTAGCTGCCTTATCTTCATTTGGTAAGGCTTGAAATAGTAAATGGGAACGATATTCCCCTTTAGCCAAATCCTTAGGCTTTCTAATTGCTATTTTAATCGTTTGCCTTTCGCCAGGTGCTAAGCGAATTTGCTTTGGTGATAAGCGTGCCATAGGAGAAAGGCTCGTGGTTACTGGCTCACTCAATGTTTGATAGCCCCCACCAGGTAGCGCTAATTTTTCGCTCCATACCACGCGGTATGTACGGTACTCTTCTGAGCTATTAATGACGGTGACTTTTGCGCTTCGTTGGCGCTCATCAAATGAAACCCGCGTTGGTGAAATAAGTAAGTTTGCCGTTGCATATTGACTGAAAAAAACAAAAAGAAGTCCACATAAAAGACGTTTTGCGAACATATCTATCCTTAGTAATCGACTGATATTTCTAAATAAGTTGTAGAAGAATACTGACCATCAGCGTATGGTTTAGCGCTACGGTCTGTCGTTAAAATACCGCCAATAAATACTTTTGCTTCACCAAATTCATTGGTAATCACATATTTAGGAAAACCATTAAGGCGTACAGAAAATCCAGCACTCGAGTTGCCATCGATATCATGTGTTAAGTCAACTGGGGCAACTAGATTCATAGTTAGCTGAGTTCTAGCTGGAAAGTCAGTAAGTAATAATTCTGCAGGGCGGCCATTTTTAAGAACATAAACCGAGCCCTGCGTATTGATACTGCCATCATCTTTGACGATTACAGAGCTGGTATTTGTATTAGCTAGAATAACTAGAGTACCAAAATCAAGCGCTTGTTGCTCTGTGCTCGCAGCCTGTAAGGGTGTTGAGAACACACAAAATAAAACAGTAGCTAAAAGCAAAAAGCGCATGACTAATTACCTAGTATTATTAGTAAGCAACTTCTAATTGGAAAGTGCCGGTATACTCAACATCACGATAAGGCTCAGATGACGCCGAATTTGAGGTAGATAAATTGGCACCAATGTTAAACTCAACACTGCCGTCTGCATCTGCTGTTAAATTTGGGCTGCCTGGAAGGTAATAAGCATTTGCATTTGGTATGAAGTAATAAAATACTTCCATTCATCAACAATAAAGTTTGGCTCATTTAAACCTTGTCCATCAGAAGCTAAAGTATTAGCAGTAGGATCAGTAATCGACAAACGCGCATTTGGCACCGCTTCCGATACCGTAAATGAAGCAGGAGACCCTTGCTCAATAATTGAAATAATCGCAGGAGATGCATCTGTTCTTGTTGAAACAGGGCTTGCATCAGGTTCTGGGTTAATTGTTAAAACAGCTTGCGCAGCACCTGAAGGATCGGCTACGGCACGAATAGTACCAAAATTTAGATCATTTCCTTTTGTTAAAACAACTGAGTTTTGAACCTTTACTGTTGCACTGAAAGATTCAGTAGTGGCATAAGAATAAAAAGCAGAAAATGCTAATGAGCATGCAATTAAAGAAAGAGGTAATTTCATATTAAGTCCTTATAAATAAATGGCTAAGCCATTTTGCTGTATCTTAAGCTTTATCGACCTCTAGAACAAATACTTTAAGGTTAATCCCCTAATTTCCAAGAGGAAAGATACTTATAGCATCTCCCCAATAAAAGGGGCTGTCACACAAGTTTGCCCCATTCTTTTGGCTATCTCACAAAAAGCTGTCGCCTGAGTATAATTTGCAAATGGACCTGCTCGTAATCCATACAAGGTTACCCCTTTTTGCTCACGAGTTTTAAAGCGAAAATCTAGGTCATTTAAAACAGCAGGATAATCACGTTTAAGGTTCAAGACCTGATGTCTGACCTTTTTCGGCGTTAAATATAAGCCTAATTGTACACCTGCTTCTGCTGCTTTGTTTGCAGCAATAATCGTTTCTAATGAGTCGATTGATGATGATTGCTGAGATTGTATTTGCTCACTTTGGTGATAGATCACATCATTTTGCGGCTCAAATGCCGATGGTTGTGCAGTTAAATCACTATTAGCCGAAAGTACCTCGATTAACAACGCAAGGTCTTTTTCCATTGCAGCAAGACGTTCAATGCTAGGCTGTTGATTTTGCCACTCGGCAGCAAATTGCTGTACCTGCTGTTCAGTATAAACAGGCTGGCTTTGTTCTTGGCTCATCATACATGCTGTTAAAGCAGTTAAGCAGATGGTTAACAATAAATATTTAGAGAAAATAGAAAAATGCATGGTGACGTCAATTCTAAAAAACAGACTTAAATATTAGCAATAAAAATGCCACCTTTAGAGTGAATATTTGACGCTAAAAATAAATTCGATTATCTGTGTATTTACTAACCCAACAATCAATACCTTGTCGCTTAATAGCCGCGCAGTCAGCTTTCGCATTTTTTAAATACTTATAGCCTCCAAACTTTAAGCGGTAGAAAGTTCTATCATGCACGTCTGCAACTTCAACATTCAAAATTGGTTTACCTTGAAAAATACTAGGCGCTTGTTTTGCCATTTTATGAAAGGTGACTTCTATTGCGGTCTCAGAGCTAACTGATGCTAACTGTAACGCAAAAGTATAATTAGGTTTTGTAGGTGCTAATATAGCAGCAGTGGCTAGGGTATTTTTTTGTGTAGCCGTTGATTGAAGCTCAGAACTAGTTTTTACATTAATTTGAAAAATAGGATCGATTAAGCGAAGTGCAAAACTTTGCATAGAATTAACGGTAGAGCTTAGCAGCAGCTCATTACTGCAACCAGAAACAGTTAATAACACCATTAGGTATATACTGCAGCGAAAAGGCTTGAAGTAATCTTTCATAATCAGGATTCTTAAACGTACCGTTAAAAAATTGCTTCTTACTTTGAAGAAGACTATCTGTTAGTACTTACCTGTACATCAAAAGCTAAAAGATAATTTAAGATATTGAAAATAAACACTAACATTATGTTTTTATTATAATTTCAGTTTAGTGCTTTAATTCGCTGCAAATCATGTTGTTAGTAAAAAGTAGCTTTATAACATAAACAATTTGCAGCAAAATTATTAATGCTTTTCATTACTCAGTTAACTAACTGAATTAGAGCAATTAATCACCATACTCATCTTAACAACCCTATAAGACAAAGGTATATCAGAAAAGTCCCTAATTTGTTAATAATCAACAATTGTCAGCTGCTTGTAAATAACAAAAAAGTGCCATATAGGCACTTTTTTAACATAATTTATTACTAAGTAAATAGAATTGGTTATTTAACCAACGACTTTATGAAGTCGCTCAATTCATCTTTGAATTCCTCACGTCGTAAAGCAAATTCAACGATGGCTTTTAAATAACCAATTTTGCTACCACAGTCATGGCTTTTACCTTTCATAGAGTATGCATCAACCGTTTCTTTTTCCATTAGCATGGCTATGGCATCTGTTAATTGAATTTCATCACCTGCCCCAGCTGGAGTTTTTGCAAGTAATGGCCAAATATTTTTGCTCAGTACATAGCGACCCACAACAGCAAGATTTGATGGAGCTTGATCAATAGGAGGCTTTTCAACCATATTCAAAATTGCGGCGCTTTCACCTTGATTGATTGTTACATCACCTAAGTCTACTACACCGAACTTGTCTACTTCGTTTTGCGGCACAGGCTCAACCATAATTTGGCTCTCACCGGTGGTTTCAAAACGCTGGATCATTTCTGCTAAGTTATCTTTTTTAAGATCGCTCGCAACATCATCGATGATCACATCCGGTAAGATAACAACAAACGGTTCATTACCTATAATAGGCGCCGCACAATTTATCGCATGACCAAGGCCTTTCGCTTCACCTTGACGAACGTGGATAATAGTCACATCTTTCGGGCAGATTGACTGTACTTCAGCAAGTAACTGACGTTTCACACGCTTTTCAAGTGTGGCTTCTAACTCAAAACTGGTATCAAAGTGGTTTTCAATTGAGTTTTTACTTGAATGCGTTACTAAAACAATTTCTTTAATTCCGGCTGAAATTGCTTCATTTACAACGTACTGAATCAACGGGCGGTCAACAATAGGAAGCATTTCTTTAGGGATTGCTTTTGTTGCAGGTAACATACGCGTGCCAAGGCCAGCAACTGGGATCACTGCTTTCATTGATTTCTCCTTAAATTTTATTGTTCTTAAACTGAAAACGGATACTTAATTGCATCGTGACACTGATAACCTACTACTTCAAAATCATCTTTTGTAACCCAGCTTTCAATGTCTTCTAATGATTTAATATTTGGGTTTATTTTTAATTCTGGCGACGCGAAAGGCTCTCGCTTAAGTTGTACATCACGCATCAACTCAAGTTGGTTTTCATAAATATGCGCATTCGCTATTTTATGATACGCCTTACCCGGTTTATGTCCGGTTATTTGTGCAACTAAAGCAAGTAACACAAAACATTGAATTTGATTAAAGTTCAGACCCAACGGCACATCACAGCTACGTTGGTATGATGTCAAGTATAGAGTATCGCCTAACAGAGAAAAGGTATGTGTGTGCATACAAGGGCGCAAACAACCTAGCTCAAATTCACCTGGATTATAAAAAGTGACGATTTCACCGCGATCATCAATTCCTTTCGATAAGTTATCGATAACTTTTTTAAGCTGATCAAGGTGGCTACCATCAGGGCGTTGCCAACTGCGCCCTTGAACACCATACACACGACCATATCATCCTCACCACGACGATGCGGATTTTCAAGCCACGCTTTGTTCTCGTTCGCGTTGGCATTCCAAGTCATACAGCCGATATCACGAAACTGTGCAGCGCTGTCGTAACCACGTAAATAACCCAGTAACTCCGCTATCGCCGCTTTGTAAAAGCTCTTTCGCGTGGTGATGAGCGGAAACTTGTTATTTGCCACATCATATTCAAGATCGGCATTAATTACTGTTAAACATTTGGTTCCTGTGCGTTTGTTCTCAACCCACACACCTTCGTCAACAATACGCTGACATAAATCTAAATACTGTTTCATTGATTTGCTCTTGTTATGCTTTGCTTGCCACGCTTTGCTGCGGCTTTTTATAGGCCCATATTAACAAACCAAGGCCACCAATTACCATCGGCAATGACAGTATTTGACCCATAGAGATAACGCCTGCAAATAAACCTAAATGAGCATCTGGTTCACGGAAGTATTCAACAATAAACCTAAACGTACCATAGCCAAGTAAGAACACCCCAGCAACACTTCCCGCTGGACGAGGCTTTTTGATAAACCATTGTAAGATTAAGAACAGTACTAGGCCTTCTAAAAAGGCTTCGTATAATTGGGATGGATGACGTGGCTCTGGGCCACCTGTAGGAAAAACAAATGCCCAAGGTACATCTGTCACTCGGCCCCATAGTTCGCCATTAATAAAGTTACCAATACGTCCGGCTAATAAACCAAGCGGCACAAGTGGCACTACAAAGTCACCTACCTCAAACAATGATTTTTTACGGGTCCATGCAAAGATTGCAATGGCTGTAATTACACCCAGAGTGCCGCCATGGAACGACATGCCACCTTGGTCAATTCTGAATAAATACAGTGGGTTTTCGATAAAGTAGCTGAACTGATAAAACAATACATAACCAATACGGCCACCGAGTATTACCCCGAGCATGCCGTAAAATAATAAGTCACTGACTTGTTCTTTTGTCCAACCAGAGTTGGGCTTTGCTGCTTGGCGATTAGCAAGCCACATCGCCAAAGCAAAACCAATTAAATACATTAAACCGTACCAACGTACGCTGAGCGGGCCTACCGAAAAAATAACCGGATCGATATCTGGAAATTGAAGAGCCATAAAAATAAAAACCTTTAACTAAACACCATTTTAAGCGCAATTATGACAAGTAATAGCGCGAATACTTTTTTTATTGTTGCCACAGGCAAGTAATGCGTAGCTTTGGCACCTATAGGCGCAATGAGCGACGAGGTAACCACAATCCCGACTAACGCAGGCAAATACACAAATCCGGCAAATCCATCACTGAAAGATGTTAATTGCCAGCCGGCAGATACGTAACCCACCGAGCCAAACAGCGCAATGACAATACCACAAGCAGCAGCACAACCAATGGCCTTTTTAATATCAACGGAAAAATAATGCAGTAGCGGCACAATAAGCGCCCCACCACCAATACCAATTAGTCCTGAAAGTGCCCCCATTATGGCACATAAAAAGCCAAGAATAGGCCCTGATGGAAGCGGCTTTTCACTGGCGGCTTTTTTTCGTGTCGATAACACCATTCTAAGTGCGATAAACACCACGCTACCGGCAAAAACAAAGCGCAGCAGCTGCTCAGGAATAAAGCTTGCTGCAAAGCCACTGATCAATCCGCCTAGGCCAACGCCAGTCATAACCCAAGGAGCAATTTCCCATGGCACGTTAGCATTACGATGATGAGCAAGGGCTGAAGACGTCGAGGTAAAAATAATGGATGCTAACGAGGTTGCTATCGCGATAACTAATACATGGCTTGGGTCGGCAACATTAAACGACACTAATAGCGCACTAAGTACTGGCACGATTATAAGACCGCCACCAATGCCTAATAATCCTGCTAAAAATCCAACCACGCTGCCCAAAATTGCGCAGTACACCATTAAAAGTATTACGTCATGCATAGCACACTCATATATTCAATTTGTTATATACATATACTAAACTAATATATATACCCAAACCACCTCAAGATGCGAGTTTCAGTTGGAATTAAAAGCGATTTAGGCAAGGCATTGATTGCAAGTAATAGTGGTTCTATTGTTAAAATCAATAACGCAGTATAAATCGCTTTTAAACCAACCCTTTGGGCGTTTCACAGGCACTTACTCTCATCGTTGTGACTTCTTAAAAGGGACTGCCATTGTTGCAAAGTAACGCCTTGATATTAAGCACCTGTGAAACGCTGAATTCTACATCTTGAGGTGGCTTGGTATAAGTGCTTCACAGCACAATTTTCCCTCATGATTGACCTTGGCTTGGGGTGTAAAATAGCTCGCCGAGTTGATGTTCAATCATAAAGTTACGCGTTAACCTAAGTACATGTTTTGCAGTGGGTTGTAATAAACACTCTGCAAGTAACTTTTCCATATCACTGACATTTAATCGCCTAAGCACAAACTTAATTTTACTAATCGAAGCAAAGTTCATACTCAAGCTTCGATAACCCATTGCAATAAGCAGTAATGCGCCTTCTGGATCGCCGCCTAACTCACCACACAAGCTAAATGGCAGCTCATGTTGCTGACACTCCTGTGCTATTTTTAACAACACTCTAAGAACACTTGGGTGATAAGGATTAAATAGCTCAGCAACGCGGGCATTAGAGCGGTCAACTGCCAGCATATACTGGGTTAAATCGTTGCTACCTACAGAGCAAAAATCGACTTTTTGCGACCACTCTTCAAGCATAAATACACTCGAAGGTACTTCTAACATCACCCCGATTTCAGGGCGCTCAATGGCTTGTTCGGGGTATTGCTCACTTAACTCAAAATAGGCTTGTTCGAGCAGCTTTAAAGATTCATCGACTTCTTCTGAGCCACTGATCATCGGCAGCATAATTTTTAAATTCCCCAAACCAATGTTGGCTTTTAACATCGCCTTGAGTTGATCTAAAAATAGCTCGGGGTGATCTAAGGTCACACGAATACCACGCCAACCTAAAAATGGGTTTTCTTCGGTTATATTGAAGTAATCTAAAACTTTATCACCACCAATATCGAGTGTACGCATCACCACAGGATTAGGGTGGTAACTCGTTAGCACTTCGCGATACCAGTTTTCTTGTTCTGACTGTGAAGGAAATTGGCCTTTTTGCATAAACCAGGCTTCGGTGCGATAAAGACCTACCCCATCGCAAAATGGCTTATTGTCATGCTCGGTATTTAATTCAAGACCCGCGTTTAGTAACAAGCTAATGTGTTCGCCATCTTTAGTGACGGCATCTAGGTTTTGCTCTGCAACAAAACGGTCGTTCAATAAGGCTTCTTGATATTTAAGCTGGCTGTATTCCTCTTGCAGCATTTGTGAAGGAGAAATATATAAACGCCCTGCATAGGCGTCTAATATCATTTGCTTGCCTTCAAACTGCAATAACGGCACATCTTCAATGCCCCAAATTGCTGGGATCCCCATAGCACGAGTTAAAATTGAAGCATGGCTATTTGCCGCACCATTAACACTAACAACCCCAGCAAGGTGGCCTTTAGGTACTTCAGCGAGCATTGCGGGGGTTAGTGTACCGGCAATTAAAATAGTGTCTTTAGGGTAAGGTTTTGCCGCATGCTCAGTATTAACTAAGTGATGTAAAACCCGTAAACCAATATCTTTAACATCAACAGCACGCTCTTTAATATAAGGGTCTTGCATGGCATTGAATTGAGTCACCAATTTTTCAATAACAATTTTCAGAGCACTTTTGGCGTTCCATCCTTGTTTTAATTGCGCTTCAACATTTTGACCAAGGCTTTTGGCATCGAGTAACTGCTGATAAACATCAAATACAGCAAGTGCCTCTTGCGGAATAGAGTCACTCAGTGTCATAGATAAGGTATTAAACTCGTTACGCGTCGCAGCCACAGCTTGGGTAAATAGCTTGCGCTGGGTGCTCACATCGTCGTCTTTTTGCAGTTCTATAGAGCTAAAGTCAAGTTTAGGGATTACTACAAAGGCTTCACCTATGGCAATACCCGGCGCACTTGATACCCCTTTTAATACTGAGGTTTGGTGTGAAAACTCATCAACCCGTAATATTTCTTTTATTTCTGCATGCGCTAACTGAGAAGCTAACTGATCCAGAGCGTAATTAAGAATGACTCTTCGTCAGGGCTAAAAACACGGGCTAGTTTTTGTTGAACAACAATAACGCCTAAAACCTTTTTCTGATGCACGACTGGCACTGATAAAAACGCGTTGTAACCTTCTTCATTAACTTCAGGTGAGAGTTTAAAACGAGGGTGAGATTTAGCAAAAGCTATATTAATGGGCTCTTCACGCTGAGCAACAAGGCCAACGAGACCTTCGGTAAAGCCTATACGAAACTTACCCACGGCATCTGGGTTGAGGCCTTGGGTGGCCATCAATACAAAGTTATCTTGGCTATAATCGGCAAAATAAATCGAGCAGCACTGTGTTTGCATGGCATCTTTTACCATTTGCACAAAACACCCCAGCGCACTGTTTAAGTCCGCCTGTTGCGACACTGCCTCAGCAATTGATCTGAGCGTGGCTAACATGATGCTGCTCCTTTGATTTAAATAAGGTTGCCCTTATCGTTTATGTCGCCAATGATCTTTGTGTTGCTCTCGTTTATTAAACGGCATTGCAAACGGAGCAAACTCTTTCATTACTCGACGATATACATCGCGCTTAAACGAAACAACTTGCCTAACCGGATACCAATAACTCACCCATCGCCAATCATCAAACTCGGGGTGATGAGTTTTAAGTAAATTTACATCTTCATCTTTACAACGAAGTTTCAGTAAAAACCATTTTTGTTTTTGCCCAATGCACACAGGACTTGAGTCTCTGCGAATTAAACGCTTGGGTAATTTATAGCGTAACCAATGTTTAGAACTTGCGACGATCTCAACATCTTCAGGAAGCAAGCCCACTTCTTCGTGTAATTCTCTGTACATGGTTTGCTCAGCAGTTTCGCCGTCATCCACACCACCTTGGGGAAATTGCCAAGAGTGTTGACCATAGCGACGAGCCCAAAATACTTGTCCCTGATTATTGCAAATTACAATTCCGACATTGGCACGAAAACCTTCGGCATCAATCACCTTAGTGCCTCATTTGTAAGTCGATTTTTATTGATTGTTCCACATAACCTGCGATACAGCAAACACTTTACACCTAAGCCTAAATTAGATTGAAAAATTATTTTTTAACAAACATGTTTAATCAAGGTGTTACGAAGTAATTATCATAAAAATGTGCTGTTTGATTAAAATAACTATTTACAACCGTATTTTTATCACCTTACCCACAGCTTGTGCATAACTTTTGTAAATCATGCCTAAATTGCAAACAAATCCACAATACACAGTTAAAATATCCACTTTCTCCACAGAAACTGTGGATAAACATGTTTATATATCTGTATTTATACAAACAACTGATTAATTAATGAAATAGAAACACTGTACAAAAACAGCAAAATAGATAAATATCAATTAGTTAGATTATGACACCGAAAAATAAAACTGATTATTTTTAGCCCACACTTAACGTGCGCAAAAAACACCCAAACACAAAGATATCCACTAAGGCGCGCATTTGCTATCATGAACCGGATAAATAGACAATCAAATAAACGCCTTATGCGACCTATAAAACCCGCTTCTATAAACGAATTAATGCAACGTGTTGATGCTATTGCTGGCCTCACCCTAGGGCAGCTAGCCGAGCAATATCAGTTCAAAACCCCTGACGATTTACTTCGTGAAAAAGGCTGGACCGGGCAACTTATCGAATATGTGCTTGGCGCAACAGCGGGTTCAAAACCAACACCTGATTTTGAAGAGTTAGGCATTGAGCTAAAAACCTTGCCGATTTCATTTAAAGGCAAACCTCTCGAAACAACCTTTGTTTCGGTAACGCCGCTATTAAATGTGACAGGAATGACTTGGCAGCAAAGCACGGTTCGTAAAAAGTTGAATCATGTTTTATGGCTACCGATTTTAGGCGAACGTGAGATACTGCCTTTTCACCGTACCATAGGCAGTGGCTTTTTATGGCAGCCAAGTGCAGAGCAAGATGCCCTTTTACAGCGTGATTGGGAAGAACAAATGGAGCTAATTGCCCTTGGTCGCGTAGATGAAATTTCGGGTCATTTAGGTGATGTAATGCAAATAAGGCCAAAAGCTGCCAATAGCAAAGCGCTGACTGATGCAATTGGACCGAATGGCCAGATAGTACAAACCTTACCTCGCGGCTTTTATCTAAAAACCAGCTTTACCGGCGAGATCCTAAAACAACAATTTCAGCTATGAATTCCAAATAGAAGCTCTTAACCAGAATGGTTTTTCTCTGAACCATAGAGTACAAATCCATTTTTCACCATCAATTACTGGTTTTCCAGAATGTACTGAACTTTTATCAACTTTAGTATCAAGCATATTGTTAAATTGAATTAACTGACCTGCTTTCGCTGATACTTCTAATTCCCAAAACTTAAAGGCAGTCTCCCCACCTTTAAACCCCTCATTAAGGTTTAAAATGATTGTTTTTTTTCGTTGCCCAAAAAAGTCTATTTCTTTTTGGGCTGCACTATTGCTCGGGGTGATAAAGTCATAGTGCCATTTATACTGCTGTCCTTTTTTATATCGATAAATGATAGCTGGTTCAGCATACTTCAAATCAAAAATATTATTAATACACATATATCTTTGAATAAGTGCCGTGAAAAAATCATTGACTGGTAAAGTAACAATATGTTGATCATTATTTCGAATTGAATCTACTTTCTGATGCTTTTGTTGTTCCGAATAAAGTTTGGCATCAGTTAATTTTTCTTTGGCAAATCCAATCACTTTTTGTAGGGCTTCATCATTCATTTTACTGTCGAGTAAGTTAACTCGAGAATCACCAAGATTTTGCGATACAGGAAGGGGTAACAACATTTGAATTAGTTGAGTCAGCTCTTCAGTTAGCAACTCATTAATCTCAGGGACTTTACTAACTAGATGAGGCGAGGCTTTCAATAGCTGACACTTTTGAAACTGCAATTTAGGCCAATACTCAAACAACAATTCAAGTTCATTTAAATTATGATACTTTGCAATTAGAATGCAGTTAATCAATTCATCATGTAGCAAAGAAGATGATATAGCATGGTAAAACCAAGCTCTCGCAAAGTCTTTATTTTTAACCGCGTAATCAATTATGGCCGAATTTTCAACTATTTTGCCATTGAACCGCGCTTCTAATAATTCAAAAATTAACTTGCCAGCCACATTACCCTCAGATTAAATAGAACAAAACACAATAATCTTTAAAACATTATCATTTTTATATTGATTACAAAAGCTTGCTGTTACTACTTAAAGTTTACGCTATAAAAAAACCTCCCGAAGGAGGTTTTTAAGGTCTTGATGAGCTAAAAACCAGATTACTGACCTTTAACCTCTTTAAGACCATTGTAAGGTGCTTTCTCACCTAATACTTCTTCAATTCGAAGTAATTGGTTGTACTTAGCAATACGGTCAGAACGGCTTAATGAACCCGTTTTGATTTGACCCGCTGCAGTACCTACTGCTAAATCAGCAATTGTCGCATCTTCAGTTTCACCTGAACGGTGTGAGATAACAGCTGTGAAGCCAGCGTCTTTAGCCATTTTGATAGCAGCAAGCGTTTCAGTTAATGAACCGATTTGGTTGAACTTGATTAGGATTGAGTTAGCAATACCGTTATCAATACCACGCTTTAAGATCTTTGTGTTAGTTACGAAAAGATCATCACCTACTAATTGTACTTTGTCGCCAATTAGTTGTGTTTGGTGTGCGAAACCATCCCAATCCGACTCATCTAAGCCGTCTTCTATTGAAACAATTGGGTATTGCTCTGTAAGGCCTTTAAGGAAGTGGTTGAATTCTTCAGAAGTGAATTTTTTACCTTCGCCTTCAAGGTCGTAGATATTTGCTTCTTTGTCGTAGAACTCAGATGCCGCACAGTCTAGAGCTAGAGTGATATCTTTACCAAGCTCATAACCTGCATTTGCAACAGCGACCTTGATTGCAGCAAGTGCCGCTTCGTTTGATTCAAGGTTAGGAGCAAAACCACCTTCATCACCTACTGATGTAGAGTGACCTTCAGCTTTAAGTACTTTTGCTAGGCTGTGGAAAACTTCAGCGCCCATGCGCAACGCTTCACGGAAGTTTGTAGCGCCAACTGGCTGGATCATGAACTCTTGAATATCAACAGAGTTATCAGCGTGCTCACCACCATTGATGATGTTCATCATAGGTAATGGCATTGAGTAAACACCTGGTGTGCCGTTTAAGTCTGCAATGTGCTCATAAAGCTCTACGCCTTTAGAGTTAGCAGCCGCTTTAGCTGTTGCTAAAGACACAGCTAAGATAGCATTTGCACCTAATTTTTCTTTGTTTTCAGTACCATCTAAGTCAAGCATTACTTGGTCAACCGCTTTTTGATCAACTGCGTTTTGACCTTTAAGCGCTTCAGCGATTTCGTTATTGATATAGCCTACTGCTTTTAAAACACCTTTACCTAGGTAACGTGCTTTATCACCATCACGTAATTCAAGCGCTTCGCGAGTACCTGTTGATGCACCAGAAGGTGCTGCAGCACGTCCCATGAACCATCAGCTAAATGTACATCAGCTTCAACAGTTGGGTTACCACGCGAGTCCATGATTTCGCGACCAATCACTTTTACGATTTCTGACATCTTGATTCCTCTTTTCCCGAAAATGGTGAGTTAGTGCCAGCTTTATTGTTGCTGGCTTTTTAAAACAAATAAGCCGTGCATATAGCACGGCCTATTTAAATTACGATGACGCTTTTTGGTGAGTATGTGCAGCTGCAACAAACCCTTCAAACAGCGGGTGACCATCACGTGGCGTTGACGTAAATTCCGGATGGAATTGCGCGGCAATAAACCAAGGGTGATCTTTATTCTCGATGATTTCGACTAGTTTCTTATCTTCAGATAAACCAGTGAAACTTAAGCCAGCTTTTTCAAGCTGCTCTACAAAGTGGTTATTCACTTCATAACGGTGACGGTGACGTTCAACTATTTCGTCACTTCCGTATACTTCGCTTACTTTTGAACCTGGTGTTAAGTGACACTTCTGTGCACCTAAACGCATAGTGCCACCAAGGTCAGATTGCTCATCACGGATTTCAACGTTACCGTCAGCATCTTGCCACTCTGTGATTAAACCAACAACTGGGTGCGCAGAGTTTGCGTTAAACTCAGTTGAGTTTGCATCTTCAAGGCCTGCAACGTTACGCGCATATTCAATAAGCGCTACTTGCATACCTAAACAAATGCCTAAGTAAGGAACTTTGTTTTCACGTGCATATTTAGCCGCTAAGATCTTACCTTCAACACCACGGCCGCCGAAGCCACCTGGTACTAAGATAGCATCAAGGTGAGATAATAACTCAGTACCTTTGCTTTCTAAGTCTTGTGAATCAACATATTCGATGTTCACAGTTAAACGGTTTTTCAGACCCGCATGCTTTAATGCTTCGTTTACTGATTTATATGCATCTGGTAGTTCTATGTACTTACCAACCATACCAATTGTCACTTCACCTGTCGGGTTAGACTCTTGATATAACACTTGTTCCCACTCAGATAAATCTGCTTCTGGGCACTCAAGGTAGAAACGACGACATACGAAGTTATCTAATTCTTGTGACTTAAGTAACGCAGGAATCTTATAGATGCTTTCTACGTCTGGTAATGAAATAACGGCTTTCTCTTCAACGTTAGTGAAAAGTGCAATCTTCGCACGCTCGTTATTTGGTAATTTACGATCAGAACGACAGATCAAGATATCAGGTTGAATACCAATCGAACGTAATTCTTTTACTGAATGTTGTGTTGGCTTAGTTTTAACTTCACCTGCTGGGCCTAAGAATGGCACTAGCGTTAGGTGGATAAACAATGCGCGCTCACGGCCAATTTCAGTACCAAGCTGACGAATTGCTTCTAAGAATGGTTGTGACTCGATGTCACCAACTGTACCGCCAATTTCAACGATTGCTACATCGCGACCTTCAGCACCGTCGTATACACGTTGCTTAATGTCGTTTGTGATGTGTGGAATAACCTGAATTGTTGCACCAAGGTACTCACCACGACGCTCACGTCGTAATACATCTTCATAAACACGACCTTGTGTGAAGTTGTTGCGGCTAGTCATCTTGGTACGGATGAAACGCTCATAGTGACCTAAGTCAAGGTCAGTCTCTGCACCGTCTTCAGTTACAAATACTTCACCGTGCTGAATTGGGCTCATAGTGCCTGGGTCAACGTTAATGTAAGGATCCAGCTTTAAAATAGTCACGTTAAGACCACGTGCTTCTAAAATAGCGGCTAATGACGCTGCTGCAATACCCTTACCCAACGAAGAAACAACCCCGCCAGTTACGAAGATAAATTTTGTACTCATGCGAACCCTAGAATATCAGGAATTAAAAGGAATAATATAGAATCAAGACGGGGCGATATTGTAGCAAAGGGACTGCTATCAATCCAGATAAAATTAGCAAATAAGTGCACAAAAAACGAGCTTGGTTACGCTGTACCCAAGCCGTATCATAACTTACTTAGTTTGCCTGCTTTTTAATGGCTTCCCATGCGTTGTCCATTTCTTCGAGGCTAGCCGTCTCTAAACTTTGACCACGTTCACCTAAGTAAGCAGCCACTTTTTCAAAGCGTGACGCGAACTTAGCATTGGCACTTCGTAATAATTGCTCAGGGTCACGTTTAATATGACGGGCTACATTTACCGTTGCAAACAGTAAATCGCCAAGCTCTTCTGCACTGTGCTCTGAGTATGGATCATGAGCCAATGCTTCTTTAACTTCGTCTACTTCTTCAGCAACTTTATCGAGTGCCCCATGATAACTTGGCCAATCAAACCCTAGGCTTGCTACGCGCTGTTGAATCTTCTTCGCTTTTGATAAGCCCGGCATCGCATCAGGAACATCTTGCCATAAACTCATTTGTGGAGAGGCGGTTTTTTCTGCTCGCTCTTGTGCTTTAATAGCTTGCCACTGCGCTGAAAGCTCAGCGTCCGACAGCTCACTTTGCTTTGCAAAGACATGGGGATGACGACGAACTAATTTATCATTAAGCGTATTAGCCACATCGGCAAAATCAAATAAGCCCTGCTCTTTAGCAAGTTGAGCATAAAAAATAACTTGAAAAAGTAAATCGCCAAGCTCACTTTTAAGCTCAGTGAGTTCACCTTTTTCAATGCAGTCTGCTACTTCGTAAGCTTCTTCAAGGGTATGCGGTACAATCGATTTAAAGTCTTGTTTTAAATCCCACGGGCACCCAGATTCTGGGTCCCGTAGTTTAGCCATAATTGCAAGCGACTGCTCAATTGCCTGTTTATCATCCATTACGAGTGACCACGCTTTGCATCATGTACACCTTCGATTTGGTGTAACTTAGACAATAAGCGGTTGGTGCTTGATAAGTCATGTACTTCAACCTGCATTGAAAACAGCGCAAGTTGCTTATCTTCAATTGTGTTGACGTTCATGTTCAGCACATTCACTTTTTCGTTTGCAAGCACTGAGCTGATATCTCGAATAAGACCTGAGCGGTCAGTGGCTTCAACTTTAATCGTTAATGAGTAAGAGCCATTAATGTCGTCTGACCAACTTACTGATATCACCCGCTCAGGATGCTTCTGGCGAAGTTTCTCAAACGAATCACAATCCTCTCGGTGAACTGCAATCCCTCGGCCTTGCGTAATGTAGCCGATGATTTCATCACCCGGCACGGGTCGGCAGCATTTAGCAACATGGCTCATTAAGCTACCTACCCCATCAACAACAATACCGTTCTTATCGCCAGTGACACTTTTTGGTTTTTTAAACTTAATTTGTGGTTCGTCATGCTCACGGTCACTAATAAAGTTTAATAACTGGTTTAAGCGAACATCCCCAGCACCTACCGCAACCATAAGGTCGTCAAGGCCTTTAAGGTTAAAACGCTCAATTGCTGGCGCTAGATCTTTGGTCGATAAATCCAGCTTTTGCAGCTCAGTTTCAAGAATCTCTTTACCGGCACTTAAGTTTTTATCGCGATCAAGCTGCTTAAACCAATGATGGATTTTAGAACGAGCTCGTGATGACTTAATATAACCAAGCGATGGGTTTAACCAATCACGACTTGGATTAGGCTGCTTTTGAGTTAAAATTTCAACCTGATCACCGGTACTTAATTGATGAGTAAAGGGTACGATTTTGCCGAACACTTTTGCACCAATACAGCGATGCCCTACGTTTGAGTGAATGTAATAAGCAAAATCAAGTGGTGTTGCACCCAGCGGTAAATCGAAAATATCACCCTTAGGCGTAAACACATAAACACGGTCTTCTACTACTTGGTTTTTAAGCTCTTCCGCAAGATCACTACCATCAACGACTTCTTCTTGCCATTGCAGTAACTTACGTAACCAACTAATTTTTTGCTCGTAGCCCGACCCACGTCCTGGCAATGCACCTTCTTTGTACATCCAATGCGCAGCGACACCTAACTCAGCATCTTGATGCATTTCGCTCGTACGAATTTGAATTTCAACGGTTTTACCTTCAGGGCCAAATACCACGGTATGGATTGACTGATAACCGTTTTGTTTAGGTGTTGCGATGTAATCATCAAATTCTTTATTTAAATGGCGCCAGTTAGTATGAACGATACCTAACGCCGCGTAACAATCTTGCAGACGCTCTACCACTATGCGCATAGCGCGAATGTCAAAAAGCTGGTCGAACTCATAGTTCTTCTGTGCCATTTTTTTGTAGATGCTGTAGATATGCTTAGGGCGACCATACACCTCACCTTCAATACCCGCCTCAGCCAAGCGTGCTTTAACTAAAGCAACCATGTTCTCCATGTAAGCTTCACGGGCAAGGCGCTTATCATCTAGCTGTTTAGCGATATTTTTATAGGTATCTGGATGCAGATAACGGAACGACAGGTCTTCAAGTTCCCACTTAAGCTGGCCAATCCCTAAACGGTTAGCAAGGGGGGCAAAAATGTCGCGAGTTTCTTTAGCGGCAATAACGCGCTCTTCTTCACTGGCGTCTTTAACATCACGCAAGTGGCACACTTGCTCTGCCAGTTTAATCACTACAGCCCGCACATCTTCAACCATGGCTAATAACATGCGGCGGATATTATCAATTTGTACAGTGCCTTTCCCTTGGTGGGCTAAGGTACTGATGGTCGCCATTTGGCTTACGCCTGTTAGTAATAATGCAACGTGGTTACCCAGCTTTTCAGTGACTGTCTCTATCGAGATTTTTTCAGCTAAAAAATAAGGCGTTAAAAAAGCAGTAGCAAGGGAATCTGCGTCTAAATTTAGCTCAGCTAAAATTTCCACCATTTCAATGGCTGTGTTTTCACGTTTTGCATCATCGCAATGCAGGCACAGTTGGTGAGCCTGCTCTAATAAGGTATGTTTGTCTTCTGTTAGCGCTAACAGCTCGATACGGCTGGCAAAATCACTCGGCTTAGTTAGCTGATGTGACTGTCTAGTAGCTACCATGTGCGCTTTACCTCCTGTGAAATAACGCCATCGTTTCAATATGCCCGGTATGCGGGAACATATTCATAAGCCCAATTTTTTCAATGCTAAAGCCTGCTTGTAAAATAATTGCACTGTCACGGGCTAAAGTAACAGGATCACAAGAGACGTATAAAATCGTTTTAAACTGAGTAAGTGGTAACTGCTCTAAAATAGCCATTGCACCAGTACGTGATGGATCAAGTACTAACACGTCAAGTTCGGCACTAAACCAAGCAGCTGATTGCAGTGATTTTGTTAAATCAAAACAATAAAAATCGGTATTCGACAATGAGTTAGTTTGCGCATTTTGTTTTGCTAATGCAACCGCAGAATCGACCCCTTCAACACCAATAACATATTTAGCATACTTTGCAATCAATAATGAAAAGTTACCAATGCCACAAAACAAATCCAATACCTGCTCATGACCTTGTAAATCAAGCCACTGTTTTGCTTGATGCAGCATAGCTTGGTTTACTTGCGGGTTAACTTGAATAAAGTTTTCAAGGCCAAACTCAAAGCGTAAATCATAAGCCGGTATCTGGTAGTACGGCATTGGATGGTCACTGTGATCAATTTCGCCACTGTGTGACTGCCACACAACACGCCAGCTATATTCATCACACGCTGCGACTACAATAGCTTTTAACTCTGCGTTAATGGCTTTGGTATGCCTAATAACCACAAAGGCCGCGTTATCAGCTTCACATAATTGTAAGTGACTAATGCTACTCAGACCTGAATGGCTGTTGATAAGAACATCAAAAACTGAAAAAACGTCTTTAAAAGTGCCGCTCAGCACATCACAGTTTTCTATGCTCACTAATTGTTTAGAACCTTGAGCCCGATACCCTACTCGCATTTTCTTTGCGGCTTTGTCGTGCATTACGGCAATGCGCGCAGAGCGACGATAATGGTGCTCTTCACTAAGCAGAGGTGCTTGCCAATTTAAGTCATCAGCTTTGGCAAACTTGCTAAACAGCTGGCTAACCGCAGCTTGCTTCTCAACCAATTGCTGCTCTGCATCAAGGTGCTGTAGCTGACAACCACCACAAACCTGATAATGCTGGCAAAAAGGAGTAACCCTATGCGTTGAGGCTGATAGCACTTTTTTACAATCAGCACTGGCAAAACGTGCCTTATCTCCAATCAATAACGCTTTTACTTCTTCACCCGGCAAAGCACCATTAACAAAACAGACTTTATTCCCCTGCTTAGCAACGCCCCGCCCTTGGTGATCCATAGCAGTGACATTCAGGGTTAGCATTTTTTGCGAAACGGATTTCTTTTTGGCTTTGAAAATCTGTGCCATTGGGCAACACCTTAATTATTGATAAAGCGGGAGTAAGTATATACTCTTAAACAACGATAATAATGATAACAACATTCTTTATGACTAAATTTGGCTTACGTGACTCAGTCTTAACCCTTACACTTATACCGACTGTGATCATAGGCTTGTTGCTGGGCGGTTATTTTACAATAAATCGTTACATTGAGCTCGATGAAATTTTGTATCAACAGGGCGTGACTATTATTGAGCCCCTCGCCATTGCTGTTGAGCAACCGCTATTAAAGCGTGATAAAGCCTTATTAACTCGCTTAGTTAGTCATACGCACAACAAACACTCCCCTGCTATCCAATCAATTGCTATTTTTGATGAAAACAATGAGTTAGTGATTTTTAGTAAATACCAAAGTGAGTTCAAAGAAATTGTTAGCAGCAATGCAAACAACATGGATGGCATCCAAGTACAAAATTCTGAGCACTATTTAACATTCTCCACTGCCATAATTAATCATAGCCGCCAAGACACGATTTGGAATCATCACAGCTATCAAGCATCACTTGGTACTGTGGTGATCATGCTTAACAAACAACAAGCCATTATTGGCCAGCAACGAGCATTATTGGTCAGTGGCGTAGTGATATTACTCGCGCTCATACTTGCTATCGTATTAGCGTTTAGACTAACTCGCATGTTTATTCAGCCTCTTAATAAGTTAGTACTAGCTACCGACAAGCTTATTGAAGGTAAAGTAGACACTGGACTTGATCAAAAAATGTTTGGTGAGTTTGAGTTATTACGCACAGGTTTAAATACCATTGCAGAAACCATGGTCGTGCAACGTGATGAGATGCAAAAGCACATTGACCAAGCAACCTCTGATTACCGCGAAACACTCGAACAATACGAAACCCAAAATATTCAGTTAAGTATTGCTAAAAAAGATGCACAAGATGCGAACCGAGTAAAATCAGACTTTTTAGCTAAAATGAGTCATGAGTTACGCACACCTTTAAACGGTGTAATTGGTTTTACTCGCCAGCTTTATAAGACTCCGCTGAATAAGCATCAAAAAGATTATCTTGATACCATTGAACTGTCGGCAAATAGTTTACTTACCATTATCAGCGATATTTTAGACTTTTCGAAATTAGAAGCCGGAGCCATGGAGCTTGAGTCAATGCAATTCCAGCTCCGTGACAATATTAATGAAGTTATGACCTTGTTGGCACCAAGTGCTCACGAAAAACAACTTGAACTATCGATATTTATCCACCCACAAGTACCCGACAACTTAACTGGCGACCCGACCCGCTTTAAACAAATTTTAATCAACCTGTTAAGTAATGCCATTAAGTTTACTGAAAAAGGCTCAATCAAAGTTGATGTTGGCTATCGCTTATTAGATGAAGAACGCGCCTCTATTTTAGTGTCTGTCACCGACACCGGTGTAGGTATCCCAATGGATAAACAAGATGCGTTATTTACCCCATTTGGCCAGGCAGACTCTAGTATCACCCGTAAATTTGGTGGCACAGGTCTTGGATTAATCATCACTAAGCATATTGTTGAAGCGATGAATGACCGCATCACCCTAAACTCAGCACCTGGTAATGGTACCTGCTTTACGTTCAATGCCGTATTCAGAACGCCAAGTAACTCAATTACCAGTGACTTACCGACTCAATCATTAATTAATAAACGTATTCTTTACCTTGAACCTCACGAGCATACACACCAAGCGACTCTGTCATTGCTCAATGAGTGGCAAGCACGAGTAACTGCCTGCTTAGATGAAGAAAGTTTCTTAACTGAGATTAACAAAGACTTCAGTTACGATATTTGTATTATCGGTCATACAGCTGCAATTGATGATATGCAACAGCTCAAGAGTTATGTAAAAGCCGTTCGCCCTGTCACTGACTATCTTTACCTTATGCTCAATACAGTTTCGCATAATATGCGCGAAGCCTTTATTGGCAGCGGAGCAGATGCGTGCTTAAGCAAACCACTTAACCACCGTAAATTATGCGAAGTGCTTGCTGCACCTTATCGCCTTGATCACCCTGTACATAACATTGAACAAGGCGATGAAAAACTATTACCGCTAAAAGTACTGGTTGTAGACGATAACGATGCCAACCTTAAACTTATTTGCACCTTGCTTGATGAACAAATAGAACTGATAGATACCGCACACAACGGTTCACAAGCTTACAGCTTAAGTAAAAGCCACAAATATGACTTAATCTTCATGGACATCCAAATGCCAATTATGGATGGTATTACCGCATGTAAACTTATTCGCGAGTCATCTCTTAATGAAGATACTCCTATCATTGCTGTAACCGCTCACGCCCTAGCGGGTGAAAAAGAACAGCTACTTAAGGATGGTTTTAAAGGCTATTTAACCAAACCTATTGATGAAGATATGCTAAAGCAGATAATTAGCGATCATAGTCCACAATCACCGATTAACCGCGAACGCAACAAAGTTCCGGCAATTAATTCAGAGCCTCCATTTGAAAGTGCCCGCTTAGATTGGCAGTTAGCACTACAACGTGCTGGCGGTAAAGAAGAGCTAGCACTAGAAATGCTCAACATGCTATTACTCAGCGTGCCTGAGACCTTACGCCTACTCAATGAAGCTATAGAAAAAGAAGACTGTGAACATGTACTTAGCATAGTCCACAAGTTCCATGGCGCATGTTGTTACACCGGCGTACCCAAACTTAAATCCCTCGCAGAGACCCTCGAAACAGCATTAAAAAGCGATTGCGATTTAAATTACATTGAGCCTGAATTGTTTGAGCTTGTTGATGAGCTAAATAATTTGTTGAGCGATGCTGGAATGCTTGAGCAGCAACGTTAAAAGTTATGAAGGATATCAAGGAAGATTAATGTTTTTTATTTTATTTTTGTTTTTTACATCATTATCGTTCTTTTGGTTCATACTCAGTTCTAAAAAGCTGTGTGTGATAGCAAACGAATACGTAAAAACTAATTACACTGAACAGTGGCAAGCATACGAGAATAAAGCCCGCTTAATGAAAGTAAAACCTGACTCAATGGTTATTCATTCAATCAAGAAAGGTGAATTGTCGGCCGAAGATGATGATGTTTTGAAAAGCTTTAAGAAAAAGCATCAATATTTAGTGGTCCTACTCTGCCTTTCCCCTTGGCTATCTTCATTGCTTGCACAATTTATTGTTTATCTAAGTAAATAAAAAACGCGGTGGATATCACATCCACCGCGCTCAGTATTCAAATTTGCTGGCTCTTATTAAAGGCGTCAGCTTAAAGTCTTGCTTCAATCATTAAACGTTTCATATCGCTGACTGCTTTTTCTAAACCATCAATCGCTGCACGGGCAATAATCGCATGACCAATGTTTAACTCATAAATTTCTGGCATTGCCGCAATAGGTTTTACATTGTGATAATGAATGCCATGACCGGCATTAACGATTAAACCTAAGCTATCAGCATATTGTACGCCGCTACGAATACGCTCAAGCTCAGTGTGAAGCTCTTCGTCATTTTCAGCATCAGCATAAGCACCGGTGTGAATTTCAACGTATGGAGCATTACACGCATTTGCAGCGTCAAGTTGTGCGTTGTCGGCATCTATGAATAACGAGACCTTAATTCCTGCTGCAGTTAGCTTTTCTGTTGCTGCTTTTACTTTTTCAAAATTACCCGAAACATCAAGACCACCCTCGGTAGTAAGCTCTTCACGCTTTTCAGGCACTAAACAAACATAAGCAGGTTTCACTTCAAGGGCGATGTCGATCATTTCATCGGTCACTGCAATTTCAAGATTCATACGTGTTTGAATCGTTTTTGCCATCACATATACGTCGCGGTCTTGAATATGACGACGGTCTTCACGCAAATGAATGGTGATACCATCTGCACCAGCATGCTCTGCAACAGCTGCAGCATGCGCAGGATCTGGGTAACTCGTGCCACGCGCTTGACGTAAAGTGGCAATGTGATCAACGTTTACACCAAGAAGAATATCTTTCATTTTTTTACCTGTTTAAAACAACGATTCAAGGCTGAACATCAGCCTACTTAATAAATAACTCACGGCTTTTTAATGGCTTTTTACCAAGTAAAGGCTTGAGTAAGTATCGACTTAATTGCTTTGCCATATATAACACATCAGGGGCGCTAAAGTCATGAGCTGCTATGGCATTTAATTGCTTTCCTGAAAAACCACTATGGGGGTCGTTATGCAGTAAAAAACCGTATTCAGCAAAGTACTGGTAATTTGCTGCATCGATAATTTCATCACCTTCGGCATCAACACTAAAATCAACGCCATAACCAAGCATTTCAAGTAACTGAAACTCATAAGAGCGAAGCACCGCTTGCAGGTTTTTAGTGGTTGATAATTCACCTAGATGCTGTTTATAAAGATGATAAACACTTTCCATCGGCTCATTGATAGGTACGATACGATTGGTTAATTCGTTCATATAGAAGCCGCAATAAAGCTCGGTACCCTGCAACATAGTTTGCCGGCCATGGGGTTCAAAACGATTAATGTATTTTAAATCAGACTTGCCGTTATATTGTACGAGCAGAGATTGGAAAGGTTGTAATTGTGCTTTATGTTTAGTGGCCTGGCGACCACTAACACGGGCCAGCATTCTCAGCTGACCAACGCCTTCTACCAGCATATCGAGCATGACTTGCGAGTCGCTAAATGGACGTCGGTGCAGCAAGTATGCTGTGTAGAATTCGCTATCCATGGCGTGTAAGACTTTACTTAGTCTTCACCATAGCCAAGGCTACGTAGCGCACGCTCATCGTCGGCCCAGCCAGACTTCACTTTTACCCAAAGTTCTAAAAACACTTTGTTATCAAGCATATCTTCAAGGTCTTTACGAGCTTCACGGCCAATAACTTTCAGCTTTTCGCCTTTATTGCCGATCACCATACGCTTTTGCGTTTCACGCTCAACGAGGATCAAACCATTAATTTGCCAGACACCGTTTTCTTGCCATTTAAACTGCTCGATCTCTACGGTGACTGAATATGGTAACTCATCACCCATAAAGCGCATCAGCTTTTCACGGATCACTTCAGCCGCCATAAAGCGCATTGAACGGTCTGTTACGTAGTCTTCAGGGAAGTAAAACTCACAAAGCGGTAAACGCTTTTTCACTTCATCTTTGATTAAATCAATATTTTTACCCTGCTTCGCAGAGACTGGCATAATAGCCACAAAATCAAATTTACCACCTAAAAACTGCATGTGCGGAAGCACTAAATCACGGTCTTTAACTTGGTCAATTTTATTCATAACTAATAACACTGGGCGACCACTTTGACGTACTTTATTTAGTACCATCTCATCGTCTTCGTTCCAGTGTGTGCCTTCAACCACAAAGATGATCAGTTCGACATCGCCAATTGAGCTTGATGCAGCACGGTTCATTAAACGGTTAATAGCGCGTTTTTCTTCGACGTGTAAGCCTGGTGTATCCACATAAACAGCTTGGTATTTACCTTCGGTATGAATACCCATGATACGGTGACGTGTGGTTTGTGGCTTACGCGAGGTAATAGACACCTTTTGCTCAACAATATAGTTAAGTAAGGTTGATTTACCTACATTTGGGCGGCCAACAATGGCAACCATACCGCAGTGCGTGTCTAGCTCTGCAGGTTCTTTGCTAATTAAATCATCAAGATTCATTTTTAAGTATCTTTAAGGCTTTTTCAGCGGCTTTTTGCTCAGCTTTACGACGCGAGCTACCAACTGAGATAATGCTATCCATCCCTTCAACAATACATTCAACCGTGAATGTTTGATTGTGCGCTTGGCCTTTTGTATCAATTACAGTGTAGCCAGGTAACGATAATTTGCGCGCTTGTAAGTATTCTTGAAGTAATGTTTTTGGATCTTTTTGATTTAAGCCCGGCGAAATTGCATCAAGACGCGACTCGTACCAGCTTAAAATTAACTCACCACATTGCTCAATGTTTGAGTCTAAGAACACCGCACCAATAATCGCCTCAACGGCATCAGCAAGGGTTGATTCACGGCGAAAACCACCGCTTTTAAGCTCACCTGGACCTAAGCGTAGATAATCGCCTAAGCCAAACTCAAGGCCAAATTCAGCCAACGTTTGACCACGAACTAGGGTCGAACGCATGCGGCTTAAATCACCTTCGCGTGCTTTTGGAAATTTAGTGTAAAGCGCATTCGCAATCACAAAGCTCAAAATCGAATCGCCCAAAAACTCTAAGCGCTCGTTATGTTGACCTTTGTGACTGCGGTGCGTCATTGCCTGCTCAAGCAAAGCTTGATCAGTAAATGTATAACCTATTTTGTTGTATAACTCTGTTACGTTTTTTTTCATCGTTACTGAATATTACCTAGGCGTTCAAAACGAACACCAGTTGGAACCCAGCCTGGTAAAAAGTCATCTGGTCATTCTCAAATTCAAAACTCATCCATATAAAGACGGCTTTACCTACCAAGTTTTCTTTAGGTACAAAGCCCCAAAAGCGACTGTCTTGGCTATTATCACGGTTATCACCCATCATGAAATAATGATCGGCAGGAACAACCCACTCATCAGAGCGTGTACCTGGTTGTTGATAATAACGGCCTTTCATTTCAGGAGCTTGCGGGTTAATTAAAATATTATGATTCAATGTGCTTAGGTTTTCTTCTAAGCGCACTAAATTCATCGAACCCTGCTTGAACTCGTCACTATTGAGGATTTCCATATCAATTTTGTTGTATTCATTACACAGCAAATCACCTTGCTGCGTTTCACCTTCGGCACATTTTGGCTGAATATAAAGGTGCTTATTGCGATAAACAATTTTATCGCCCGGTAAACCAATCGTACGTTTAATGTAATCTACACGCTCGTCTAATGGGTATTTAAATACCACAATATCACCACGTTCAGGTTCATCAACATCAACTAACTGGCTGCGCCAAATTGGGTCTTTGATGCCATATGAGTACTTCTGTACCAAAATGAAGTCACCCACTAATAGGGTTGGCATCATTGAGCCAGATGGAATTTGAAACGGTTCAAAAATGAAAGAGCGAAAAATCGTGATCGCTGCAATCATCGGAAAAATTGACTTAGCCGTTTCAGTGATACTTGGCTCAGGCGCAATTAATGCGGCAGTTTCTTCGTCTAGTTCACCACCTGCTGCATTTTGAGCAAGGGCAATGCGTTGCTGACGCTTTGGCGCATACATAAAGTGGTCAATTAACCAAATTAATCCTGAGCCTAGCGTTAACAACACTAAGAAAATAGAAAAGTAACCCGCCATGCATTAATTCCTTTATTTACTTCTAATTATTTACCAACTTTAAGGATAGCTAAGAATGCATCTTGAGGTACTTCAACGTTACCTAGTTGCTTCATTCGCTTTTTACCCTCTTTTTGTTTTTGTAGCAGTTTCTTCTTACGGCTCACGTCACCACCGTAACATTTTGCGATTACGTTTTTACGTAATTGCTTAACTGTTGTACGGGCAATAACATGCTGACCAATCGCTGCTTGAATCGCAATATCAAACTGCTGACGTGGAATTAAGTCTTTCAGTGCTTCAGCTAACTGACGACCACGTGATTGTGCAATATCACGGTGAACAATAATCGCTAACGCATCAACACGCTCACCATTAATTAATACGTCAACACGTACCATGTCTGAAGCTTGGAAATGCTTGAAGTTATAATCAAGCGATGCAAAACCACGGCTTGTTGATTTTAACTTATCAAAGAAGTCCATGACTACTTCAGCCATCGGTAATTCGTACGTCACCGCAACTTGCTTACCATGGTAGCTCATTTTAGTTTGCATACCACGCTTTTCAACACAAAGCGTAATTACGTTACCTAAAAACTCTTGCGGAACTAATATGTTAGCTTCAACAATTGGCTCACGGATTTCAAGAATATTATTTACTGGCGGTAAGTCAGACGGGTTATCTATCTGTTTAGTTCCGTCTTTAGTCTCTACTTCGTAAATTACTGTTGGCGCAGTGGTAATAAGAATCAATGTCGTATTCACGCTCAAGACGCTCTTGAATGATTTCCATGTGTAGCATACCTAAGAAGCCACAACGGAAACCAAAGCCTAGTGCTGTTGAGTTTTCTGGCTCGAAGAATAACGACGCATCGTTCAAGCTTAATTTATCAAGCGCATCACGGAATGACTCATAGTCATCTGATGAAATTGGGAACATACCTGCATAAACCTGCGGTTTAATGCGTTGGAAGCCCGGTAAACGCTCAGGCGCAGAATTACGTTGTAAAGTGATGGTATCACCTACAGGTGCACCATGGATTTCTTTAATACCCGCAATAACAAAGCCTACCTCACCGGTTTTTAAGATACCCGTGTTAGTTTGTTTTGGTGTGAAAATACCCACTTTATCTGCGATATGAACTTGATCATTCGACATGATCTTAATTTTATCGCCCGAGCGTAATTCACCATGTTTGATACGTACTAGTGATACAACGCCTTGGTATGGGTCAAACCATGAATCAATAATAAGCGCTTGTAGTGGCTTGTCTTTGTCACCTTCTGGCGGCGGAATATCTTTAACAATAATTTCGAGTACTTCTTCAATACCAATACCCGTTTTAGCACTACATTGCACTGCATCTAGGGCATCGATACCAATGATGTCTTCAATTTCTTCTGCTACACGAAGTGGATCGGCTTGTGGTAAGTCGATTTTATTTAGAACTGGAATAACTTCTAAGTCCATTTCGATTGCTGTGTAGCAGTTAGCTAAAGTTTGAGCTTCTACACCTTGACCCGCATCAACAACTAAAAGTGCACCTTCACAGGCTGCAAGTGAACGTGATACTTCGTATGTGAAGTCAACGTGTCCTGGCGTGTCGATAAAGTTTAACTGGTATGTTTCGCCGTCTTTAGCTTTATAATTTAGCGTTACACTTTGCGCTTTGATGGTAATACCACGCTCACGCTCTATGTCCATTGAGTCTAACACCTGCTGCTGCATTTCACGGTCTGTTAAACCACCACAAACTTGGATAAGACGGTCAGAGAGAGTCGATTTACCATGGTCAATATGGGCGATGATCGAAAAATTACGGATATGCTTCATAAACTGGATTCTAAACTTCTATATAAAATGGACTAAGTGTATAAAGCGACAATTTTACATTTAATTGGCTTTAATCACCATCTATTTGAGTGAAAGGAATAGTAATTGGGTGAATTTTTATTACTTTAATATCATGCTTCAGGCTCTTAACCCTTGATTTTGCTATCGCATAGCCCGTCAAACCACCAATCACGGCGGCTAAAATTTGCCAGCCTTCGGCAAGCGAAAAAGCCGAAAATGCGATTAAAGCAAACCCTAAACTAAACAAAAGGGGTAGCATGTAAACAGCCATAGCGTGTTTAACTAAATGGCTATCATCGAGTGCTAAAGTTACTTTTTGCCCTACTTGGAGCTCTTTTTCGAAGGTATAAGGAAAGGTTTTTTTAGCTGTTCCAAACAGCTTTGCAAAAACTTGCGAACCACAACGACCATTACAGCCGGCACAGGCTTGCTTTTGTTCTGCTTCTAAATTCGCTGTCGTGCCTTTAACTGACACGACAGTGAGTGTTTGTTCAATCATGATTTAAAGAGGTCGCGCTACCGACTCAGCTATAGCTTTGGCTGTCATAGCTGGGATATTACCAACAACCGATACATCAAAGCTACCACCATTGTGCACATACACAGTCGTTGCACCTGAGGTTAAAGCGCCGCTTGCACGCTTTCCAGGTAACGGTCTTTGAATAAAAACAGACACTTCAACAAACCCATCTGAATATAAATAATAGTCAGCAAGTTCATTATTTAAATCAAGTTTATGGCGATCTGACTTTAATAACTTAAAGCCATCAGGGAGCCAACCAATTTTCCAATCATTCGCTGCGCCGTCACCATCGCTGGCTAAATCGTTAGTCGCCAACACCGCAGGAAAGTCACGGTTTTGCATTTCAACTAACATAGGTGCCGGCTGCTCTGTTACGCTGATATGAGTTAACTGTAACTGCTCAAGCATTTCACCTTTGTGATTCACATAGGCAGATTTAAGTAACAACGATGACTCAGTATCTAGCCAAATCCAATAGTTATATTTGTATTCATCTTTTGATTCTATACGCACTAACTGTGCTGAGCGCCCTGCAATACGGCCTTTTCCGCCAAGCACAAAATCATAGTGAGCGCTTAGTCGATTAATATCTTTAAAAAGTACTTCAGGAATTGGCCCGGCTATAGAGTCTGTTTTCACTGAATAAGGCTCAGAATGAGGCTCAAAATAGGTCACTTGATCGTCAACGCGCACCATTTCTAGGCCAGCGCCGTTGAGTAAACTTAAATGCTCAAGCTCAATATCGCCTTGTTTTGCATGTAACCAGCGATAGGGTTCCATGGCTTGGCCTTTTACAACCACAAATGATGCGTCAAAGTTGCGAGTATGAACGGCCATAGCCATATCATTTAATAAAGTCTTGGCGGGATTTTCGTCGCTGGCAATGGCTGGAGCCGTTAATACCAGCGACAAAATAAAAGTAAAAACTTTCATTTAATTAGTTTTTTTCCTCGTCTGCATTTTCTGCAGTTTGCGATTTTTCTAGCGAATATGCAACACGTGCTTGACGTTGGTGCTCAAGCACTAATGCACCAATACGCTGTTGTTGTAACTCACGTAAACCTTGCTCTGCATTTTCTAATGCAGGTTGCTCAGATGAGTAACTAACAGGAGAAGCCATACCGGTTAATGGTACAGTTTGTAATGTTGGGATGTCATTTTGTGGCACTTCACTGTTTTGTGGCAAAGTTTGTACGCCCACAATAGCAAACATGGCAACACTAGCAGCAATGGCCACTTGGGCAAATGGACGACGCCAATTAAATGCTACTACGTTATCAGTGCCTGTTGCCGCCACGATTTCTTCGCTTTTTGGTGCCGTTGTTTTATTCGCGAAATCTGCGTAAACAGGTTCTTGCTCTAGTGATTCAGCCACTGCATCTGCAATGTCAAAATTAAAAGCGTTGTTATTTGCCTCAGCACGCATTACATCACCAATCAATGCGTAACGACCAAATGTAGACACATCGTCGTTTGTGATCGCTTGATCAGTTAACTGCTGCTCGCCGTCAAGTAACGCGGACAACTGCTCATTATCCAACTTGTTAACGTCTGCTTTTGTCATACTAAGACTCACCTATTAATGGATTCAATTTATTATCAATCGCCTCACGGGCACGGAAAATACGTGAACGCACCGTTCCCACAGGGCAATCCATAACCACGGCTATTTCTTCATAGCTCATACCTTCAATTTCACGAAGGGTAATCGCGGTTTTTAGATCTTCAGGCAAACTATCAATCGTATTAAAAATTACAGCACGTACTTCGTCACTTAATAACAGGTTTTCTGGCGATGCGTTTGAACGCATTGCATCTGCACTGTCATAAAATTCTGCTTCTTCGGCATCAACATCGTTAGCTGGGGGTTTGCGGCCCTGCGCAACTAAGTAATTTTTAGCACAATTTACGGCGATACGGTACAACCAAGTATAAAAGGCGCTATCACCTCTAAAGTTAGGTAAAGCACGGTAGGCTTTAATAAAAGCTTCCTGTGCGACATCAGCAACATCACCTTGGTTCGATACATAACGTGAAATCAAACCTGCAATTTTATTCTGATATTTTCTAACTAATAGGTTGAAGGCGTTTTTATCTCCTTGCTGGACCCTTTTAACTAGCGCTAAATCCAAATCCTGCTCGCTCATTCGAGCCGGTACTCCTCTGTTTGATTCTTGCTTGCTATTCATATACTCGCCATTGTTTACACAAACTCTGACTCCACCATGAATATAAAAGTTCAGTTTAAAATGATTTTTTTATAAAATAGCACGCAAATAAATTGAGTCATACCAATCTTATTACACGACAACCTCAATAATTGCTTAAGAATCAACGGTTATCTAAATTAAACTCACAATTTAAAACAGCTAACAATAAACTGTTTATGTGACGATAAAACTAATAAGATTGGTATAACGTATTAAAATGACTAATAGTGTTAAAGCAAATATGGTACATATACGTATACCACATAAAAATTTATTTGCTCAAACTTTTGGCACTACTAGCCGAGCATTGTAACCGCAAAGACCACAGACATGAACCAAAATAAACATCACATTACTGATGTCGCTATCATTGGCAGCGGCGCCGCTGGCCTTTCTCTTGCTTTATCGCTTGCAAATCACTGTAAGGTGACGGTACTTAGTAAAGGCGCATTAACAGAAGGCTCTACCTTATATGCTCAAGGTGGTATTGCAGCAGTATTTGATAAAAAGAATGACAGTATTGAATCTCATGTTGAAGATACCCTCGATGCAGGTGGCGGATTATGTGACCGTGATGCGGTTCACTACACAGCGAGCAATGCTAAAAAATGTTTAAAGTGGCTTATTGAGCAAGGCGTACCTTTTGATATGGAATTCGATTCAAAAGGTAAAGAGCGTTTTCATTTAACTCGCGAAGGTGGTCATAGTCACCGCCGTATTTTACATGCCGCCGATGCCACTGGACCAGCAGTACAAACAACCTTAATTAGCCAAGTACAAGCACACCCTAACATCACTCTGTTAGAAAACTACAATGCCATTGATTTAATCACAGATAAAAGCTTATCCAAAAAAGGCAAGCATGTTCACGGCTTATACGTCTGGAATTGTGTTGATAAAAAAGTTGAAACCATTGCAGCTAAGTTCGTATCACTGGCAACAGGTGGCGCAAGTAAAGTGTACTTATATACTTCTAACCCTGATGTATCGAGTGGTGATGGTATCGCAATGGCATGGCGTGCGGGGTGCCGTGTAGCCAATATGGAATTTAACCAATTCCACCCAACAAGTTTGTATCACCCAGAGCTGCAAAACTTTTTGATCACAGAAGCTATGCGCGGTGAAGGTGCGTATTTAAAACGCCCTGATGGCACTCGCTTTATGAAAGACTTTGATGAGCGCGAAGAACTTGCCCCTCGCGATATTGTTGCTCGTGCCATCGATTTTGAAATGAAACGCCTTGGTGCGAATTGTGTGTACCTTGATATTAGCCACAAAGATAAAGATTTTATCATTGAGCACTTCCCAACTATCTACGCAAAATGCTTAAGTGTTGGCCTCGACATTACCAAAGAAGCCATTCCTGTGGTGCCTGCTGCACACTATACCTGCGGCGGTGTTATGACCGACTTTAATGGCCGTACAGATTTAGATAACTTATATGCGGTTGGCGAAGTAGCTTACACAGGCTTACACGGTGCTAATCGTATGGCGAGCAACTCACTACTTGAGTGCATTGTATTTGCCCATGCTGCCGCGAAAGATATTCTGAGCAAAATCGATGCAAGCCCTGCCCTTGAAGCCTTACCATTATGGGATGAAAGTCGCGTAACTAACTCAGACGAAGAAATCGTTATTACCCACAACTGGCATGAGCTAAGGTTATTTATGTGGGATTACGTGGGTATTGTACGCTCAACAAAACGTTTAGAACGTGCGCTTCACCGCGTTGAATTACTGCAGCAAGAAATTCACGACTATTACGCAAACTTTAGGGTGACAAATAACTTATTAGAACTTCGAAACCTAGTACAGGTTGCAGAGCTTATTATTCGCAGCGCCCTTGAGCGTAAAGAAAGTCGTGGTCTTCATTACACGATTGATTACCCAGAGCAAAACGAAAATCCAACACCGACAATTTTAACGCCTAAGTCGGTTGCTGCACAGCAATAATTGCGCGCTTTAAGCGCGAGAAACTCTCTTCATCAACACTGGCTGAGCTTATAATCAGCCAGTGTGATTGATAAAACCCAGCTAACCTCAGCACCACAAAATTAGCAAACACATAACTTTTAGCCGTTATTTGGCCTTGTACTTTAAGTTTGTCGTTTACAAATCTAAGCTCTGCTTGCTCTAAAATTATAAAACCCTTTTCAGGTTGTGCTTGTTGGACTTTTTTAAAACTAAGAATGGCTAAGAAAAAGCACGCAAAACAAGCCAACAGCTGAGCGATAACATGCTGATAAGCAAAACATAAAATAATGGCTGTTAAGCAAAAAAAGACCACAAAGGGTTTGTGGTCGGGGGTGTTATTTGTAACGGTAAACCTATACACGAACTCGGTCTAAAATTAACGCAACCATGCCGTTTAGCTCAGGGTCTTTACACTCTTCATGACCCATAAACCATGCAAATAAATCAGGATCATCGCACTCAAGTAAGCGTTGAAAAACGGCTTGCTGTTCTTTTGATAGTGAGTCAAACGCTTCTTCAACGAATGGCATAAATAAAACATCTAGTTCTAACATACCGCGACGGCATGCCCAACGAATACGTTCTTTACTGTGAATTTCAGTCATTTTAAACCTCGTACTTATTTGTCTGCAGTTTACCAAATTGCTATCGAATAAACAGCTATTTAAATTGCTACCCTAACTAAGTTATCATTAGCGCTCATTCATATCGTAAAGAAGGTTTTTATGTCGACTGTTTACGCATGTCCTTTATCTTATTCACTTATCAGCCTAACTGGCAAAGATAAGTTGTCTTACCTTCACGGACAAATTACGCAAGATATCAACAAATTAACTGATGATAACTTCCTTTGGGCTGGCCACTGTAATGCAAAAGGCAAGCTTTGGGGTGTATTTAGGTTGTTTTCACACCTTGATAGCTATTACCTTGCAGGGTCAAAACCTGAGGTAGAGCAATCGCTAGTCGAGTTAAAAAAATACGCCGTTTTTTCGCAAGTAGAAATTCAGCAATCTGAAAAACCGCTAATTGGCTTACTAGGTGATGACCTAACAGCGACACTAGAAACCTTAGCAATTAATTTTGACAGTGAGCACAGCGCAGTCGATTTTGCTGGCGGTAAAGCGTTAAAGCTTGCAGATAACCGCGTATTGCTTATGGTCAACGAAGAATTTAGCTTACCTGATAACGTCACAGCTCTTGATGATGACGCGTTATGGCAACAGGCAGCTATTGCCGCAGGCGAGCCGTCATTAAACAGCGACGCTATTGGCGAATACGTACCGCAAATGGTTAACTTGCAAGCGCTTGGTGGTATCAGTTTCAGAAAAGGTTGCTACACAGGGCAAGAAACTGTCGCCCGTATGAAATACCTAGGCAAAAATAAACGTGCTATGTACATAGTTTCGGGCAAAGCTGAAGGCTTACTTGACGAGCTAGAACTTGAAACCCAACTGGGCGAAAACTGGCGCCGAGCAGGCAAGCTTATTAGCCAAAGTTATAATCAACAAACGCAAACCTTAATGGACTTGTTGTGCTTCCGAACGATAATGAAGCAGGCCAAATTTTGCGTGCTAAACACCTCCCTCAGGTAGAGTTATCTATTCAAGCTCTGCCTTACTCTCTCGAAGATGAATAAATAGGAATGACTATGATCGTAGCAGCAAACAAAGTGGTAAAAATGCATTATTCAGTATTGGATAATAACAAAAACACCATCGATAACTCTTTCGATGGCGAGCCACTGGTGTTTATCGTTGGCACGGGTTTCTTAATTCCAGGCCTCGAAAATGCGCTATTAGGTAAAGAAGCGGGCGACACATTCAGCGTAACAGTTGAGCCAGAGCAAGGCTATGGTGAGCGTCACGATGACCTAATGCAAGCAGTGCCAAAATCAATGTTTGAAGGTATGGAAATTGAAGTGGGTATGCAGTTCCGCGCTACGACAGACGCTGGCGACCAATCAGTGATGATCATTGAAATTCAAGACGAAGACGTTATTGTAGATGGTAACCACCCTCTTTCAGGTATTACGCTACATTTTGATGTTGAAGTACTTGAAGTACGCGATGCAACTGAAGAAGAATTAGCACATGGTCATGTGCACGGTGAAGGTGGTTGTGGTCACAGCCACTAAACCATTACTATAAAAAAGCGCCACTGGCGCTTTTTTATATCTGTTATTCGACTACTTCTTCTGTATCCACAGAAGCGTCTGTCACAGGTTCTGCAATATGTTCTCTAAGCGCAGCCAGTAAACCTTCTTGGTCATTGGTTCCTAAGCGATAGTGCGTGCCGTCTTTCATTGCCAATTCAACAGCACTAAATCCAGATACACTGTAAACCCAGCCATCATGGGTGATACGCAGACCAATACCATGACGAAATGAATTACTCACAGCTCGAACAGATTCAATCTCATCAAAAGTCACGGTTTTTCCAAATACACCCGGACCGAATGCCCAGCTTAGTGTTTTATCGCTCACCTTAATCGTTAAGCCATGAAACAAAAAGGCCACCAGCACTAAGATAGCGCTAAACACCATAAGAGGAATATCTGCACCAATTAAGTTCCAAGCTAAGGCAATGAAGGCGCCAATCCAGCCTAAAATAACAAAAATAAAAATAGCGTACTGTTTATGTTGATACATTCTGAAGTATTCTCTTAAAAGCTATAAACAAAGGTTGCACTCAGCTCAGAATCGTACTTGAGCTTATCCTCCTCTGGTTTTGAGTTATAGCGATACATGTAGGTAAATTTGAGTGATACATCACCCATAATTTTGCTGATCAGGGATGTTTCTGATTTTAAACGCGAGTTTAACCCTGACAATGATTGTTCATAACTGACATCTTGATTAAAGCGAGTACGAGCAGAAACCGTACGCTCCCACTGCAGCGCTAAACGAAGCAGGTAACCGGTTTTTGTTTCATCTTCTTCTGTTGCAGTCTCTTGATCAGCCACCGAGCGGTATAAACCAGGGCCCACATCGATATCGACTTTATTCTTACTGCCTTGGTAAATGCGGTTACCGTAACCCGTCGCTATGGTGCTCTTAAACTCAAGACCACTAAACTTATCTCGCTCGTAGTCACCGTAAATGAAAAATGACTCATTTTTCACATTTAGCTTATAGTTACCTTGGCCTGATACAAAAATACGGTCAGCAGAAACTTCTTCATCACCGGTTTCTTCATTACGGTCACGTTTGTATAAAGTATCGAGCTTAAATTGGTTACGCCACTTTTCGAAATCTTGGTAAAGGTTACCTTTAAGTTTGAAACTAGTTGAGTTGGTATTACCGCGGCTTACCATAAAACCAAACTCCATATCTCCGTACAGCAACTCGCCTTTATGAATTTTATGGATTTCTTCTTCTGATAATTGCCCGTACTCATGAAAGTCTTCAAACGGATCAACAGCAAAAGCCTGCCAACTGCAAACTAGCAGGGCGGGCAAAATAATTCGTTTTATTGAATTAAAACAACTAAAAGTAGAGTCAAACATCGGCTGGAGAGTTATTCGCTATCTTTCCAAAGAATGTGGCAAAACGGTGCATCTTTGTCTCGGCTAATTAAAATTTTCGCAAACAAGATATCTTGATTGTCGAATTCAAGTCCTACTAAGACTTGCACAAATAGCTCAGGTTCAATTTCTAGTGCAACAAAATCTTGCCACTGCTCGTCAGGCTCTCCTTCTTCAATAAAGCCAAGCTCTTCTCTGTGCTCGTTAAAATCAGCAATATCTTGCTCGCTTAAATTATCAGGCGCTAATTCTAAAAAGATATCATAAGCCTGATGAGTTACTTCTTCTTCACTGTATAAGCGTGGACCAGCCATTCCTTAAACCTCTGCACATGTGTATCGCTTTGAATCTGGCTATGATAACAAACCTCTTTTGAGTTTTACCAAAAAAAAAGCCAGGTTGCCCTGACTTTTTTGTAATTAATAACAGATTTTACTCCGCACTTGCTGTGCCTTTTATCTTTTCGCGCATTGATTGCACGAGCGTATAAAATAGCGGAACAAGTAAGGTGCCAAAAATGGTTGCAGCTAACATCCCGAATAACACGGTAATACCGAGCGATATTCGACTGCCAGCCCCTGCGCCACTTGCAAACACCAGCGGTAATACGCCAAGTACAAACGACAATGCCGTCATCAATACAGCCCTAAAGCGTAATCTTGCCGCATTAAGAGCCGCTTCAAAAATACTTTTACCTGCCGCACGCTCTTCCATAGCAAATTCAACAATCAAAATAGCGGTTTTGGTGGATAGACCAATCAGTAGCACTAAACCAACCTGCGCATAGATGTTGTTTTCCATACCAATCACATACAGCGCAAGCATGGCACCAAATAACGCCAACGGTACCGCTGCAATGACCGAAAACGGAATTGTCCAACTTTCGTATTGCGCAACCAAGAATAGATACACAAATACCACCGCTAAGCCAAACAAAATTGGCGCCATATTACCCGCTTCAATCTCTTGTTTAGACTGCCCAGCCCACTCATACACATAGCCTGTAGGTAATTGCTCAGCCAGCTCTTGCATTGCTTTAATGGCATCACCACTGGCATAACCCGCTGCAGGTTGTCCGCTAATGCTTGCACTACGATATAAGTTAAAGTGCGTTAAGCTTGTTGGGCCTAAAATTGGCTCGAGCTTAGCCAATGTAGTGAGCGGCACCATTGCTCCCTCATCATTACGTACATAGTAGTACTGTAAGTCTGCTGGGTTTTGACGAAAACGGCTTTCCGCCTGCATGATAACGCGGTAAGTACGGCTAAATTGGTTAAAGTCATTTATGTATAACGAGCCAAGTTGCGCCTGCAAGGTTAAGAAAATATCGCTAAGCGCCACCCCTTGAGCTTTTGCCTTATTACGGTCAATTTCAAGGAAATACTGTGGCACATTTGCTCTAAATGTACTGTAAACATTTGACAGCTCTGGACGCTGGTTCGCTTCATAAATTAAGCCATTTAACACTTGTGCAAGTTCAGCAGGCTCGCGTCCTTCACTGTCTTGTAACCTAAACTCAAAGCCTGCGCTTGTGCCAAGTCCAGGTATTGAAGGCGGATTAAAGGCCATGATTTGCGCATCTGGCATCGCCCAGAACTGCCCCATCAGGCGCGTTAGTACTGCACGTAAGCCAAGCTCTGGGCTGGTACGCTCTTCCCAATCCTTGAGTACCACAATACCAAGCGCATTATTAGAACCCGCACCACCGAGTAATGAAAAGCCAGAAACCGCAATAAAGTCAGTTGCCGCAGGTTCATTTTTTACAATCTCGCCCAGCTTATGCATTACATCTTGGGTACGACCGCTAGCTGCCGCATCTGGTAATTGCACATCAACAAAAAGAAAGCCTTGGTCTTCTGCTGGTACAAAGCCTGTAGGCACTGTTTTTACTAGCCAACCTGCAGCCGCAAAAATAACCACCGCAAACAATGCCATTCTCGCAGTACGTTTTAGGATAAAGTTAATAACTTTACTGTAGCCATTGGTCGAACGAGTAATGATATTTTCGAATGGGGCTAACCACTTAATCGGCTTCATGGCTTTTTCATTTAACAATAAAGCACACAATGCAGGGCTTAATGTCAGTGCGTTTAAAGAAGAAATGAGTACCGCAAATGAAATCGTCACCGAGAACTGTTTATAAAGCTCCCCAGTTATTCCCGGCATAAAGCCTACTGGCACAAACACCGCAAGCAAAACTAAGGTCGTTGCCACGATTGGACCCGATACCTGCTCCATCGCTTTGGTAACCGCTTCTTTTATTGGTAGCTTTTCTTCTTTAAGTATTCGTTCAACGTTTTCAATAACGATAATGGCATCATCGACCACGATACCTATTGCAAGCACTAAACCAAACAAGGTGATTAAGTTGATGGAGTAATCCATCATCATCATAAACGCGAAAGTCCCCACCAAAGATACCGGAATAGCCACCGTTGGAATGAGTGTAGCGCGCCAATTTTGTAAGAATAAAAATACCACTAAAATAACCAAGCCAACCGCTTGGACAAGGGTGACAACCACTTCATCAATCGAGCGATTGATGAACTCTGTGGTGTCATAAGGAATTGAGTACTCAACACCATCAGGTAGCTGTTTAGCAAGCTCAGCCATACGCGCTTTTACATCAGCAGCTACTTGCGTCGCATTCGCTTCTGTTAGCTGATAAATAACGATGAATGCAGTGTCTTGCTGGTTTAATTTTGCTGTTGTGCTGTAGCTTGCTGCACCTAATTCAATACGGGCAATATCATTCAAGCGCACAAAGTTACCATCTTTGCTCGAGCGGATAATGGTTTGGCCAAACTCTTCAGGGGTTTTTAAGCGCCCTTTAGCCTGAATCGAATACTCAAATTGCTGACTCGGTGCTGAGGGTGCAGCACCCAGCTTACCCGCGGCTACGATGGTATTTTGCTCTTGCAGTGCCGCTTGAACTTCTGACACAGTTAAACCTAATGATGCCATTCGATCTGGGCGTAACCACAAGCGCATTGAATAGGTTTGCTCCCCCATTACTTCAGCAGAGGCAACCCCATTAATACGGCCAAGTGGCTCGGTTAAGTAATTGGTTGCATAGTTACTTAAGAAAATAGCGTCGATATTTTCTTGATTAGAGTACAGGTTGATACCGAGAAGCATCGAACTCGACTTTTTCTTAACCGATACACCTTGGCGTTTAACTTCTTCAGGTAACCCTGCTTCAGCAAGTGCCACACGGTTTTGTACGTTAACTTGGGCTATATCCGTGTCTGTACCGACTTTAAAGTAAACAGTTATGTTGGCCGTGCCGTTATTCGACGATGTTGATTCGATATACATCATATCTTCAACGCCATTAACTTGCTCTTCTATGGTCGGATCACCGACTCTTCAACAATTTGCGCACTTGCACCCGGGTAATTGGCACTAATTTGTACTTGCGGAGGGGTTATTTGCGGGTACATATTCACAGGCAGCAAGGCCATTGAAATTAAACCCGCTATGGTAATAACAATCGAAATTACCAAGGCAAATTTTGGGCGAGATATAAAGGTTTTACTGATCATATCTCACTCCTAAGAGTTAGCTTTGCTAGAAATAGTGCCGGTTGTTTCATCGACATTTTTTTCAACAGCTTTCACTTCAGCGCCTTGGCGTACCTTTTGTAAACCTTCAATAATGACTTTTTCACCCGCCTCTAAACCAGACTCAACCACCCACATTGCATTAATACGACGACCCAGCTTAACAATCCGCATAGCCACTTTGTTTTCGTCATCAACAACGAGTACAAACTTACCTTGCTGGTTTTCTTGCACTGCAACTTGAGGAATGAGTGCCAAGTCTTGTTTATTCGTACTTTCAACGATTAAAGTGACGAATAGACCCGGCATAACGATGCCATCAGGGTTATCAAAAGCGGCTCTTAGCTCAACCGTGCCTGTATTGCGGTTAATTTTGGTATCTGCAAAATCAAGTTCGCCTTTATCAGCAAAAGTTGAGTTGTTTGGTAAACGCAAAGTTAAGTCGATAGGCACATCACGAGGGTCTTTATCTGAAGGTGCTTGATTATTTTGGCGATAAGAGATGTAGTCAGCTTCTTCAACCTGAAAACTTACATAAATTGGGTCAACATCGGTCAGCTCTGCAAGCTCATTAGATGATGGCCCAACAATATTACCCACATCATAGTTCACTTTACCGATGCGCCCTGCAAACGGTGCGCGTATCTCAGTATAGCTTAAATTAAGTTTTGCTTTTTCAAGCTCAGCTTCCGCGGCTTTTACAGCTGCTGTAGCCTGTTCAAAATTTGTGGTGAGTTTATCGAGGTCTGATTGTGAAATAAAACCTTGCGCAGCCACATCTTTACCACGTTTTAAATCTCTTTCAGCGGCGCCCGCTGCGGCAATTTTACTTTTTAGATCGGCTTCAACTTCTGCAACAGTTGAGCGATACTCAGATGGGTCAATACGTAATAAAAGCTGATCTTTCTCAACCGATGAGCCTTCATTAAAGTGGCGTTCAATGAGTTCACCCTCAACTCGGGCTCTAATCGCAACCTCTTGGAATGCTTCAGTACGCGCGACAAACTCTCGGTAATTACCAACTTCCTGTGTGACGACATTAAATACTGATACGGCCGGTGGCGGCGTAGTTTGTTGTTGTGCTTTATCATCTGAACAGCCAACTAATGTAGTTGTTAATGCGACAGAAATTGCAGCAAAAGCCAAAGAACGAGATGATTGTTTAGTTATGCGAGCTGTTTTGCCCATCAGCATATATTTACTCCTAGTAGCGCGACTTAAAACTAAGTCTAGTCGTGTCATGAGATTTTGCGAAAGTATCTAACTAATCACAAAACAAAGCTAGCTGCGAACTAGCACCTTTGTTTTAAAAATATACACCAATTTGTAACTAAATATATGACAAGGTTACCCATTTTTGGAAAATATAATGATTACTTGCGACACATCAGCAATTCTTTACTTAGATGTAATTAACTCGTAAGCTCTAACAAACAGGTCAGAGGAGTCACCATGATAAAACTAGAAATAAAACAACAAGTCGCATGGGTTAGCCTTGCTCGTCCAGAGAAACAAAATGCGCTGAGTTTTGCCATGTTTGTCGAGCTTTCAAACGTAATCAAAAAAATTAAACGTGATCGCAGCTTACGTGCGGTGGTTATCTCTGGCGAAGGCGAACACTTTTGCTCTGGACTGGATGTTGCTGCGGTGATGAAAAAGCCGAGTAATATCATTAAACTTTTATTCAAATGGTTACCAGGAAACCAAAATCTAGCGCAAAAAGTGGTGCTAGGTTGGCAAGACTTAAGTATTCCGGTGATTGCAAAAGTAACCGGACACTGCTTTGGTGGCGGTATGCAAATCGCACTCGGCGCTGATTATCGCATCGTCGATAAAAACGCTAAATTAGCGATCATGGAAGCCCGGTGGGGCTTGTGCCCTGATATGGGGGCTAACGTAGTGCTGGCAGGTTTAATGAAGCGTGACCAAGCACTTTGGTTGGCAAGTCATGCAGGAATGTCTCAGCTGAAGACGCTAAAGAATATGGCTTAGTTACACAACTTACTGATGACGTTGATAAACAAACCGATGCTGTACTAGAAACCCTCATGGCGCGCTCGCCAGATACCCTTGCTGCAATTAAACGAATCACACAGCAAAGCTTTCGCTCACAGCAGCGCAAGATTCTCGCTAAAGAAACCTGGAGTCAAATTCGCTTACTGATGAATCCAAATACTAAAAAAGCGATTGCAAAAGCGAAAGGCGCAGAGGATATCAAGTTTAATAATGCCAAATCATGGTAAGCTAAAGTCGCATAGTACAACTGACAAGGGTATGATGTAGTTGTACTTTATTCGCAATTATCCTGACTTATGAAATACCTTATCAGTAGCGTTATTATTCTTACCTGCTTAGCCGTTGCAAAGTTTTTAACGGCTTTGCTTGAAAGCTCATTCCCTGCTCCATTAATCGGTATGGTGTTACTTCTCGTGCTACTGTTAACAAGCCTCGTTAAAGAACAGCATTTAAAACCAACAGCCAGCCCTTTACTTAATTACATGCCGTTGTTTTTCATCCCTGCAGGGGTTGGTATTATTGAACATCTGGGTTTAATTTCACAGAACTGGCCTTTATTACTGACTATTTTTATAGTCGTGCCGCTGAGTAGTGTTTTAATCATAGGCGCTGTTATCGCCTATTTTAAGGGCCGTGAAAATGACAGTTAGTTTATGGTGGCTCAGCGTCCCGCTTATTATTGTACTTTTCTTAGTACTGCGATTTTTAAACGCGAAAACCCAGCACGCCACTGTTAAAGCGCTTAGTAACCCTGTGTGCTGGGCAATTGTGTTAATTGCAGCCTTGTTAGTGGCACTTAAGCTCCCCTATGAGCCTTTTGCCGAGCACAGTAAAGTTCTAAGCTGGTTGCTTGAGCCTGCCATTGTGGCATTGGCTTTACCGCTTTATCAGCAATTTATCCATGTCAAAAAGAACCTGCTGCTAATTCTCATAAGTTGTAGTTTAGGGGTGATCAATGCCACCTTTGTCGCGTCGCTTATTTGTTATTTTTTTGCAGCCCCAGCACAGTTAAGCGCATCTTTAGCAAGTTTATCTGTAACAACCCCTATCACCTTGTTAGTGACAGAGTCGCTAGGCGGCATACCTTCTTTAGCGGCAGCCATGGTGATTTTTATTGGCGTACTTGGGGCAATATTTGGTAATTTGATTTTCTCGCTGATAAATATTCGCAATGCCCAAGCAAAAGGTGTTGCTATTGGTACGGCTTGCCATGCCATTGGCACAGCATCACTGATTAGTGATCAGCCAAAAGCCGGTGCCTTTGCCTCTGTGGCGATGGCATTAAGTGCGCTTCTCAGCGCGATAATAGTGCCGATACTCTATCCTGTTATTCAGCATGTTCTGGTATAGTCAGAATTCGCAGTAACCTTGTTAGGAAAACACATGATTGACTCAGAAATTCAGCAAGTCGAAAAATACTACAATCTGATTATGGAATATTTGGTCACCTACAGTATGCAAATTTTAGGTGCTATCTTAATTCTATTTATTGGCCTATGGATTGCGCAAAAAGTATCGAACATGGTTGCTGGCCTCATGCAGCGTCACAATATCGATATTACCCTCACCAACTTTGTCAGCAATGTCATCAAAGTATTGCTGATCATTATGTTCTTAGTTATTGCCCTTGGCAAAATTGGCATTAGCGTGACCCCATTTGTCGCTGCCATTGGTGCCGCATCTTTAGGTGCTGGTTTAGCAATGCAAGGCATGCTTTCAAACTACGGTGCGGCCTTGCTATCATTGCAACAAGGCCATTTGTTGTTGGCGATACCATCGAAGTAAAAGGCGTCAGTGGGCAAGTTAAAACCATTGAACTTGGTCACACTATTCTGATTAACGAAGAAAAAGTCGAAATCACCATTCCTAACAAACATATTGTTGGCGAAATTATACATAACTCGTTTAGCTATTCGTTAGTTAAAGGTGAAATAGACATCGCTTATGATGCCAATGCAGACCTTGCAATTGAGCTTATCGAAAAGGTGCTAAACGATCATGAGCTAGTTAGTGATTCTCCTCATGCACAAGTCGGTATCGAGCGCTTTGCTGAGAGCGGTGTTACCTTGAGCTATCGCTTTTGGGTGCCAACCACCAAAATTATTGAGACTAAATTAGCGGTGAACCGCAATGTATTTAAAGTAATTCAAGAGGCGGATATCGAAATACCTTTCCCACAACGAATTGTTACCCTCAACCAAACTAATGATAAAGGCGCTTAAAGCGCCTTTTTTGCAGCTCGTCGACAGAGATTGTGTTTACTCAAAAGATTGTAGTACAATTTAAATGATAACAATTACTATCATCAATTAACGTCGGGCTATTTTTACCATGAGTAAACGTCTTTGGTTCCAACTACATGGTTGGTTTTCGCTCCCAGTATGGGTGCTATTTTGCTTTATTTGCGTCACAGGCACTGTATCTGTGATAAGCCATGAGCTTACTTGGCTGACCAACAGTGAAGCACGTGCAAACAACCCAAATGATTTACCAGCACTTGGTGTTGATCAAGTTATTAATAGCGTTGAAAAAGCCTACCCGACTGCCGATGTAATGAGTGTACTCAATTATGAGCCTTACTTGGTAAATGCGGTTATTTTCACTGATACCGACAAACCTTACGCTGTGGCTTACGTCAATCAATACACTGGCGAAGTACAAGCGGTTAATGAAACAATCTCATTCATTGAATTTATGCGTACCCTGCACGGCTGGCTATTCTTCCCTTGGCAAGAGGGTTACAGCGTAGGTTACTATCTTGTCAGCGCCATGGCTTTTGTTATTTTAGGTGCACTAGTAACAGGCTTAGTGATTTATAAAAACTTTTGGCGTGCATTTAGTCAGCCAAAACTACGTTTTAACCAAGGCAAAAAAACCTTCCTAAAAGATTTACATACCCTAAGTGGCGTTTGGTCAATTTGGTTTATGGCAGTAATGGCACTCACAAACGTATGTGGTATTTAGTGCAAGCCATCATGTGGCATAACGAAATAGACATAGAAGAGCATGCACCGCTCGTGGCGGTTTCAACTTTGCCTGCGAATAAACAAACACCGCCAACCGATTTAAAAGCGGCACTGGCTATTACCAAAGAGAAATTCCCAGATTTCAAACCTAGTTATGTGATGCTGCCAGAGCATAACCGCGGCATGTTTAATATCATGGGCAGTGGCGATACTATTTTCTACGATAACTACGCTTACTCAACTTCAATCAATCCTTGGACGGGTGAAATTGCAGCAAGTAAAAGCCCAGAAACCATGTCGGGATTACTCACCCTTTCGCATATCGCCGATCCGCTGCATTACGGTAATATTGGCGGTCTGTGGACAAAGGTTATTTGGTTTATCTTTGGTTTGATTTTAAGTGGTATGTCGATCACTGGTTTTATGATGTACGCCGCAAAATTAGTAAATAACAAACCTGTAAAAGCGCGCCAATCAGCGCCAGTGAATAACGTTCAGGAGGCAAACTAATGGCTCGTTTACAAGCAACTTGGTGGCAACGTAAAAAGTATGTTTTACATGCTGTGGTACTGGCTTTACCTGTATGGTTTATTTATCAGTCATTAAACCCTCAGTTTCCTGCACTTTGGCAAGAGCAACAAGCGGGCGAATTTAAAATCGCCCCGATGCCGCTAAATGAAGATGCCCCGTACTCACACCACAATGAGTATGTGAAGGATTTCTTTATCGCCTTTAATCAAGGTGACATAAGCAATGTTAGACAGGCGTATTTAAATATTGGCCAAGCGCCTTTAGCACTAACGGAGTTTGCTAAAGATGAAGAAGGCATAATGCATGGCACCAATCATGGTCAGCACGCCCACGCAATAGCTCCTAAAACCATATCAGCAGATGATAAACTGTGGATCACCATCCAAACTTGGCAAGGCCAACTGCATACCCTCAAATGGGATATTCCCAGCCAGTTTATTACTCAATAACATCCGAAAAGCCACTCACTGAGTGGCTTTTTTGTATCTCAGCTAAACACTAAAGTCCCTTCCAAAACAGTTGAAGGTAAAATTTTTGTTAATTATTTTTACCATTAACCTTTACAAAGGTAATAATATAATAAAGTATTATAAATAGTTTTCATTTGCACCATTACTCTTAATTAATTGGTGTTGATCAAAACTCATCCAAGGAGCAGAACACACAAGGAAAGCTCAATAACAATGATTTGGAGACACAATGATACTTTCAAAAAAAGCCCTAGCTGCACTCAGCTTGGCAGCAACACTCATACTGCCCAATGCTTATGCGATTGATAATGGCGTATACACCATTAAATCAAAGTACAGTGCTAAATTTGTTGAAGTAGCCAGCGCGCAAACCAACGATGGTGCGAATGTTAGTCAGTGGGCTGACACTAATCACGACACCCAGCGCTGGTTAATCACTAACATAGGTGGCAGCAACTATTCGGTTATTAACTTAAACAGTGGTAAAGCCCTCGAAGTGTTTGACTTCTCGACTGCTGATGGCGGTAATGTGGTGCAATATGAGTATGCTGATGTTGCCAGCCAACACTGGTAAATTAATGATGAAGGTAGCGGCTATTACAGCTTCATTAACGATCACAGTGGTAAGGCACTCGACCTTTATGCTTTTGATGGCAACGATGGCGCAAATATTAGCCAGTGGAGCTACAACGGCAGCGATGCACAGCAGTGGCAGCTAACCAAGCTTGCTAATGTTGAATCAACCCCTTGGGATCCATCCACAACCAATGGCGCAGCAGATCACTGGCCACTTACTGGTAATTTAGTCACCCACGATCCTACCCTTGGCTATGAAAATGGCACTTGGTGGGTTTTTCAAACAATTACCTGGTATCTACGGTAAATATTCAAGTAACGGTGTAGATTGGAATGATGCGCAACCGATTTTCTCAAATGGTTTAAGCTGGTGGAGCAACTATGTGCCAGATCATGATGGAATTGATGTCTGGGCGCCTGAGTTAAAAAGCTACAATGGTCGTAGCTGGCTTTATTATTCGATTTCGACCTTTGGTTCACGTGTTAGCGCTATTGGCCTTACCTCAGCAAGCAGTGTAGCAGCCGGTGATTGGCGTGATGATGGTTTAGTCATTAACACGACCAATAGCAATAATTATAACGCCATTGACCCTGATCTTGTGGTGGCAAAAGATGGTGCACCTTGGCTTGCCTTTGGTTCATGGAATTCGGGTATTAAACTAACACGTATTAACCCAATGACCATGAAACCATTTGGTCAAATCTACTCTTTAGCAAGTCGCTCTGATGGCATCGAAGCGCCTACCATAGTGTATCGCCAAGGCTATTACTATTTGTTTGTTTCAGTTGGCAAATGCTGTGATGGCACGAATAGCACATACCGCATTGCGTATGGTCGCTCTAGTGACATTCGCGGTCCATACCTAGATAAAAATGGCACCGACATGCTAGCTAGCGGCGGTAGCATTCTAGATGCGGGTAACAGCCAATGGGTAGGTCCAGGGGGACAAGACATTTTAAATACCGATGTGATTGTTCGTCATGCCTATGATGCAGGTGACAATGGCACCCCTAAATTGCTCATCAGCACCCTGAATTGGGATGCAAACGGTTGGCCTAAATACTAGTTCTCCCCACTAAGCGCGTGCAAGCGCGCTTTTTACAATCTATCTAAAAGACTGCGAACAAATTCAGAATTAAGAATCTGAGTAACTGCTCCGCTACACCACAAATAGGCACGTTGAATCGGATAACCTTTAAAAATCCAACGCTTACGCACATGATTAAAGTCATGCAAATAATCCGCCTTTGCTTGCGGTAACGAGTCTTTGGCTAACTTCTGCCACGCCTTATAAACCCCACTCATATCGGCACCACGCATAAAACGCTGTAACCAGCGCGGAAAGCGAATCGCTGACTGAAAATCAATAATATAAGGCTTGCCATCTTTTGAACAAATCACATTTCCCAAATTACGTAAATCCAGATGCACCACCCCGCGGCGATGCATTTTTGCTACCAAACGCTCAAACTCTTTAAAGAAATCACCCGGTAAATGCTGCTGTTGCAAGGCAAGCTGGCGAAGTGGCGTGCCTTCAATAAAATCATAAGCGATAGCAATTGATGACAAACGACAAAAGTTATCGACCACTCCGTCTACGTCTTGCAGGCGTGCCAGCCCCTTGTACTCTTGATTGATAAATAGCGGCGCGATGGTTTTTCTCACCCACCACGGGCTGTGCTGAAAGTCTTTAATAATTAGATCAAATTGCGCGTCTTTATAACGATAAACAATGGCATTGGCAAAGCGGCCTGTGTGAACAACCGACAAACCTTCTGGGCTAAATTGATGAGCTGGAAATTGAGCGTGAAGCTGCGCAAGCAAAGATGATTCAAACATAACAACCCGGACTTGTTAAAATTAAATGCCTAGGCAACTATATTATCAAAATGCATCTACAGCGACAATGTACCGCTTAGAGAAATTTATGCTTTTAAATTATGAATTGCTCTAAACAGTAAGCTTGCGAGTTGCTTTTGCTCATCATCAGAGAAGCCTGTGAGTGCTTTGCGATAGATATCATTTACAGTGGGTAAAATTTCCGGGTAGAGCTGTTGGCCTTTTTCTGTGAGGCATAAAAGAGTAGAACGGCGATCTTCAACTGACTGCTTCTTAGCAACTAAGCCCTTGTCTTCTAAACGAGAAAGTAATCGACTCATGGCACCACGGTCATACACCATGTGCTCACAAAGCTCAGCCAAGGTATTTACTTTACCGCGTGCAAGTAGCACAACCACGATGTACTGAGCCGAGGTTAGCTCTTTATCCTCTAACGCATTATCAAGATGAGTCACCAGATTTGAACGTAAATAAGAGACTAAGCGACCTAAGTCTTGCACGGGATCTAAATCTTCAATACAGCACTGAACGCCAATTGATGCAGGTTCTTTCATATTTCCTCTAAAGCGATGAATAGCAATTCATAGACAGTTAATCGGCAAAATAATTCAATCCTATTAGATTGCTTCAACGGCTATGAATAGTGTAGCGTGAAGAAGCGTACTAACTGTCGGGGGCGTTATGCTAACTAAACAACATATTATCAAGTATTTATCTCTTACAATACTGCTACTTCTTTGTTGGCTAGAGCATTATAACCATTTCATTATGCGCTTTATCGACAGCGCCCTTATACAATCAACCCTAGTGTATGCTTCATCTCGTACAGTTAATGCTGCTATATCGCTATTGCAATCAGCCGAAGTGGGCATTGGTATTGCCAGTATTCAACCTGCACAACTACTCGACCCAGTAAATGACCTAGCTGAATACATGTCGGATGCTATGCGCCTTGCAATAGGCTCGTTATTTTTACAGCGCATTTTATACACCATTTCTTCTGGGGTTATTTTTAGTGGTGTTTTTACTGTTTCGGTCGTCGCTTACTTTATCTGTGAATGGCGTAACTATTTACCTAACTTGCGTCATAAGATTATGGCGAGCTTAATTTTAATTCGCTTTTTAGTGCCTGCGGTGGTGCTGACAACAGGCCTCGTGAGCCAGATATTCTTAGATGAGCAAATAAACCAGCAAAGTGAAATCGTGAGCGAAAAAGTCGAGACGGTGAATAGTAGTGCAAATAACACCTCTGCCCTATCAGCCAAGCTAAAGGCCGAGGTCGATAGTGAAAAACAAACCATCTTCGACAAGCTCTCGCTATTAAATGAGCAGCAAATTAAGAACCACCAGCAAGCGACAGAACTCAAAGTTAATCTAACAGAGGTCGATAGCCAAATAGAAGCGATTCAAGCAACTCGCAGCTTGTCTGAGCGACTGACCTTTACTGAGCTTGAACAAGCCAAGCCATTACTTGATAAAAAGCAGCAATTAACAGCGCAGTTTAATGCGGTACTGAACCAACAAAGACAGCTAAACCTAGACAAAGACGCCTTAAACGAACAACTAGAAAACTTAAATGCATCACTCAATCAAGACCAATCGTCGCAAGTGAGTAAAATTATAGACACCGTTAGCTCTGGCATTAGCAACATGGTGGCAGCCGTCGAAGACTTATTCATCGACTTTTTGAATATCTTGTCTCTACTGATTTTAAAGCTGTTATTAATGCCGCTAATATTTTTATACCTATTTAACAAAGCCTTTAAGGCCATTTGGCAGCGCCGCTTTATGGATATGGTAATACAAACAAAGCAACTGGCTGTTAATCGCTGATATTTCAGCTAAAGTTATAAACCTAACTCGTTTTTAAAGGATATAAGTATGACTGAGCAACGCCATAATCACATTCCCCTAGAAGCTTTCGATTGGTACGATGAATACGCCCATGGCTTAATGGACCGCCGTACCTTTATGAAAAAGCTAGGTGGCTTAGTCGCCCTTGGTTATTCAATGGCAATGCTAAGTAGCGCTTTACTGCCAAACTACGCATTAGCTGAGCAAGTGTCCTTTAATGACCCTGATATCAAAGCCAGCTATAAAACCTTTGACTCGTTTAAAGGTCACGGCGAAGGTAAAGGTTATTTAGTAGAACCCGCTAATTTAACCGGCAAGCACCCATTAGTGTTAGTGATCCACGAAAACAGAGGCTTAAACCCCTATATTAAAGATGTTGCTCGCCGCCTTGCCAAAGCTGGATTTATTGCCTTTGCGCCAGATGCATTACACCCTCTTGGTGGCTATCCTGGTAATGACGATGAAGGTCGCGCAATGCAGCGCTCTATGGATAAAGAAAAAATCCAACAAGACTTTATTGCCGCAGCTGAATACATAAAAAGACACCCAAATAGTAATGGCAAACTCGGTGCGGTAGGCTTTTGCTTTGGTGGTTATATGGTTAACTACCTAGCAGCCGTTGATAGCAAACTAATCAATGCGGGCGTGCCCTATTACGGCACTCCAGCCGTTAAAGAACTCAGACAAAATATCAAAGCCCCGCTACTTGTACACTTAGCTGAATTTGATAAACGCGTTAATGCAACGTGACCAGAATACGAGAGCGACTTAAAAGCACATCAAGTGCCTTACACTATGCATATGTATGAACAGGCAAATCATGGTTTTCATAACGACTCTACATCTCGGTATGATGAAAAACAGGCGGAGCTTTCTTGGCAACGCACATTGGCGTTTTTCAATGAGCAATTGATTTAAACAGAGCAATTTCATACACTCTCGAAAAAATTTTAGGCTAGAAAAGAGATGGAATCGCAAGTCAGTTATCGCTTTGACTCACAGCAAACCGCCAATCGGTTTTTAAACAAGCTTAAGCATTGGTCAGTGGCTAAGGTCACTGCGAGTCTTTGCCAAGGTGGTTATGGCGTGAAAATACGTTACGAAGTCGATAATAGTGGCTTTGATTACACCCTTGCAGAGCTTGATGATTTAGCGATGCAACACGAAGGCGAAGAGATTTAATTCTTATACTCTAGTATTCTAGGCATAAAAAAACGGCTAACCTTGGTTAGCCGTTTCATTTTAAAGCCTTACAATAAAACGCTACTTATAAATCAAAGCTACGTGAAATAGACGCGACAATGCGCTCGTCTGCGGTATCCCAGTCTAGGCTGGTATTTTCGCCAGCAAGCTCAAAATCAAAACCTGCAAAGCTTGTTTGATAGGCTAAACGATAATGGTTGTATGACTTGTCATTACCATCCCAAGCAAACTTATTGCCATCTAATGAGTTAGATACATCAAAACTGGCACGAATTGCATGATTTGGGGCAATTTCAAAGGTATGCGCAAGCATAGAAATTACATGCCCAGCATCGGTACCGAAATAATCCCAAGCGTACCAAAAGTTAAGTTCTGTGAAACCCAGACTATTGGTGTAACCAAACTTTGCATAAGTCTCAAAATAATTACCGTCGCTTGAGTAATCTTCACCATGGTAAGAGTAATAAGCAATACCATAATCAACACTAAGGGCATCGTTTATCTCAACATAATTACCAAAATAAGCATCCCACTCAATGTCAGTACCTTCACCAAAATCTACATTTGAAGCCCAAGTACCTACATACATGCCTGAATCGGCAAAGGCGTAATCTAAACTACCTTGAATTGCAGGATCATTCTGAGTCTGGCTTACACCATTGAAGGTGTAATCTGATGCCAATGTAACCGTAGTCGATAAGTCAGCCATGGCTGATGTCGATAGTAATGCCAATGGCAACGCTGCTGCTAATACTGTTTGTCTTGTTGTCATGTTGGTTTCCCCTAGCTAACTGTTTCTATTTTTGTGTAATCTAATTTATTGTCTTTTGGTGAGCCTTCGATATTTTTCACTGTTTTTAACTTGCTGTAGCCAATAAACGCAGCACAGCCGAAAAATAATGCAATAACGAGCGCACCAACCCATTGGATCTGTAAAAAGTCGAACTTAAACAGCAGGGTTAACAATGAAAGCGCCACCACATTTAAGGCAATATAATTAAATTTACCTAAACGTTTCACCGTTAAGTTTAGGTTATCTGTGTATAAACGGATCAAAGAATCAAGTGAGTTGATCACAAACACCACACCAACAAACACCATAGCGATGTTTTTCAGGCCTGCTGTTGCAATACCCGCTTCATGGTATTGATACAAAACACTAAACCAGATAGCGATTGGAATAGACGGGAAAATCAACATAGCTGCCAGCACTTGGTAAGTTTTTAAACCACCCACAAAGCGCGAAGTAAATTGACCAATCATAATGCTCCAAGCAAACCACCAAAACAGGTAGAAGGCATGGTAATCATTTAGTGGTAATACAAACTCATTGATGTTGCCAAAGTAGCTGCCAATTAACGCAAGATTATCAACAAATGCTGATGTTTGTGCATCAGAACCCACAAAGGCACCGAACCACATAAATGCGATTAAAGCGATAAACAACCAAGTAGTAGAAATACTTAAAAAGCGTACATACTTAATGTCTGTGCTCGAATACACAGCAAAACAAATCGCTGCAAACACCATTAAGTAGAATGTCGGAATAATTGACTCACCATCACCAAGCGACGGCAAATACCAAGGTAAATTCGACAGCAGTAAAAATGCAGTAAATGCGCATGTACCAATAATAACTATGTTATTTATTAGTTTTACCCAAGCAATTTCAAAAAATTTTACTTTGGGCTCTATTACGCAGAAATAAAAGCACGTAAGGAAATAAAATCCCCAGATCAAGAAGCCCCAAAAACCAAACTCGATGGCTAATGGATTGGCAAACGCATACTCTGGGCTTGCTTTTATGTCTGCATAACCTGCAAACTCTGTCAGTGGAAACATAATCAAGCCAACATCTAGGCCCGATGTAAATAAAATTGCAATGAACGTAAACGTTCTAACCGGTGTGACGCCAACACACCTTACCGTACCCCATTTAAATAAAATAACCGCAATTGCTAACAGGGTAAAAATGATGCCAGCACTAAGCCAAAAGGTCATAGTTACCCCCCAAAATAAGTAATAATACTTCATTGTTTCTCCAGTTTTATTCCTCGCATTAACGCATCACAAACAACTCGTGATGCGCGCCACTGCAAGCCCCACAGCCGAAACTGCGGGTGGCCTTATTAAATCTCCGAACTACGCTGCGTTGATTGCCATTGTTTTTCCATAGCAACATCTGCAGTTGATGCCGATAACACAGGCTTACCTAAGATGTGGTCCGCCGCTTTTTCTGCCACCATAATGGTTGGCGCATTTAAATTACCGTTTGGAACGGTTGGGAAAATAGATGAATCTACAACCCGTAAACCTTCGATACCGTGCACTTGAGTTTGCGAGTTAACCACGGCCATCTCGTCTTCACCCATCTTGCACGAACATGACGGATGGTAAGCACTCTCAACCGCTTGACGAACAAACGCATCTATTTCTTCATCGCTTTGAACATCTTTACCGGGTTGAATTTCACCATCGCGATACTCATCAAACGCACTTTGCTCAATAATCTCGCGAGTTAGACGTACACAAGCTCTAAAGCCTTCAATGTCATCTTGATGCTGTAAGTAGTTAAATTGGATCTTTGGCGCAACCTGAGGATCCGCCGACTTAATCGTTACTGCACCACGGCTTTTTGGTTTGTTATGCCCAACATGAACTTGGAAACCATGACCATCAAAGGCACTTTTACCGTCATAACGAATTGCAGCTGGTAAAAAGTGATACTGAATATCTGGCCATTCAACACCCGGTTTTGAACGAATAAATGCACATGATTCAAAATGGTTCGTCGCCCCTAAACCTGAGCGATTTAATAACCAACGAGCACCAATTAGCCCTTTTGAAACAAGGCCTAATTTGCCGTTTAAAGTAATTGGTTGCTTACACTTATATTGGAAGTAAAACTCCAAGTGGTCTTGTAAGTTTTGGCCAACACCTGGTAAGTGGTGTTTAACCTCAACACCCGCTTCGCTCAGGATATCTTTATCACCAATACCTGATAATTGCAGAATATGCGGTGAACCAATTGATCGCACTTAAAATAACGTCTTTTGCTGCAAATGCCTGCTGCTTAGAGCCAGACACTGAAAACTCAACACCAACGGCTTTTTTGCCTTCGAGCAATACTTTTTCAGCTAAAGCACCGGTGATTAGCGTTAGGTTTTTACGTGACTTAACTGGGTCTAAATACTCACGGCTAGCAGAGCTTCTTACGCCGTCTTTTACCGTCATATGCATTGGCCCAAAACCTTCTTGCTGGGCTGCATTGTAGTCATCAGTTTGCGCATAACCTGCTTGTTGGCCCGCTTTGATAAAGGCTTTATAAAGCGGGTTAGCCATTTCATTACCGTTATTAACCCCTAATGGGCCGTTATCGCCACGGTAACTGTTACCACCTAAGTAGAATGATTCAGCACGTTTAAAGTACGGTAAGCATGCTTGGTAATCCCAACCATTAGCGCCGTGTTGCTGCCACTCATCAAAATCTTTGGCATGGCCACGTACATACACCATGCCGTTAATAGATGATGAGCCACCTAACACCTTACCTCGCGGGCAGTGCATCTGGCGGTTATCTAAATATGGCTCTGGCTCGGTATGAAATTGCCATGCATATTTGTCAGTATTCATTGGGATTGATAGCGCGGTAGGCATCTTTATAAAAATGCTTTTATCACTACCACCCGTTTCAAGTAATAACACCTTATTAGAAGGGTCTGCTGATAGTCGGTTTGCCAACACGCAGCCTGCTGAGCCAGCACCGACTATGATGTAATCATAGTTCTGTGTACTCATTAAAATGGACTCTCTATATTGCTCATACCCACATAAATCGATTTAGTTTGGGTATAATGATCTAAGGTTTCGATACCGTTTTCACGGCCGATACCTGATTGCTTATAACCACCTACTGGCATTTCAGCAGGTGAATTTCCATAGCTGTTTATCCAACAAATACCGGCTTGTAATTGGTGGATCACGCGGTGTGCGCGCTGAATATCTTTAGTGAACACGCCTGCAGCTAAGCCTAGGTGGGTATCGTTTGCACGCTGAATAACGTCATCTTCATCATCAAACACCAACACACTCATTACCGGGCCAAAGATCTCTTCTTTAACTATGGTCATGTCGTCTTTACAGTCGACAAAAACGGTCGGTTCCACAAAGTAACCGTTTGGTGCAGATGCAGGTGACAGAGCCTTGCCACCGGTTAGCAAGGTTGCGCCTTCTTGAATACCTTTATCGATATAGCCAAGTACAAGCTCTTGATGTTTTTTAGAGATAAGCGCCCCTAAATTCACCTCCGGATCCATTGGGTCGCCAGCGATAATATTTTGCTCTGTGCGTGTTTTCAGCTCATCAATAAACTGCTGATAAACATTTTTATGCACATAAATGCGCGTACAGTTAGTGCAAATTTCGCCTTGCGTATAAAAATTACCTAACATTGCCGCACTAACAGCTTGTGATACATCGGCATCATCAAATACTAATAACGGTGACTTACCACCAAGCTCCATGGTCACATCTTTAAGTGAACCAGCAGCGCTTGCCATTACTTTTTTGCCTGTGCCTACTTCACCAGTGAAAGACACTTTTTCAATATTTGGGTTTGCTGTTAACCATTGCCCTACTTCAGCAGCGCCTTGCACAACGTTGAATACGCCAGCAGGTACACCCGCTTCGATGAAAATCTCTGCAAGTTTAATTGCACCAAGAGGTGTTTCTTCAGAAGGTTTGAAAATAACCGAATTACCCGCAGCCAGTGCTGAATTTGATTTCCAACACGCAATTTGCAGTGGATAGTTCCATGCACCAATACCGGCACAAATACCTAAAGGCTCTTTACGTGTGTAGTAAAAGTCATTGCCAACCATTTGTTGCTGACCCACTTGCGCAGGAGCAAGACCAGCAAAATATTCGATAACATCGGCGCCTGTTTCAACATCGACACACTCGGCTTCTTGCCAAGGCTTACCCGTATCAAGTACTTCTACTTTTGCCAGTTCATCGTTACGTTCGCGTAAGATTGCCACGGCTTTTAATAAAATACGGCTACGCTCAATTGGCGTCATTGCAGACCATGCTGCAAACCCTTGTTTTGCGCTTTCGATTGCCGCGTTTTGAATAAATTCATCAGCGATTTCAACGTGATAAATCACTTCATCCGTTGCAGGATTCTTAACCGCAAAGGTATCGCCTGTTTGATTCTTTAAAAAATGGCCATTAATAAAATTTTCGTAAACAGGTGTGGTCATTTTAGGCTCCATACTGTTTTATCAGTGAGCGAATATAGTCTTTGGCTAATCGCTCACAATTTTCGAATTGATCTTGGTCTGACTTACTTAATACGGCTCTTAGCCATAAACCATCGATCATGGCTGCACTTAGCTCAGCAGCTAAATTGGCATCGCTATCGCTCATTAACTGTTTGAATGAGCTTAATAAGTTACTAAATAAACGTTTACTATTTACGTTTTGTAAGCGATGCAACTGGGCGTCGTGCATTGAATGCGCCCAAAAGCTCAACCAAGTTTTGGTGTTGTTGCTTTGCTGCTGAATACGCGAAAAGTTTGCTTCAACGATAAACATTAATCGTTGCTCTGGACTAGTTTGTGGCGTTACTTGATTCAAAAGTGCTTGCTTTAAGCTGGTCAATAAATAACGCACAGTGGCTTCAATTAAGCCCTGCTTACCACCAAAATAATGACTGATAATGCCAGACGATAAGCCTGCCTTTTTACTAATGCTATTTATGGTGGTGCCTTGCAAACCAAGCTCTGCAACCGACTCTATTGTGGCGTCAATTAACTGCTGACGACGAACAGGTTCCATTCCAACTTTCGGCATAATTTTTTATTGATTGAACGTTCAATTAAAATAAAGGTTAAGGTAATGAGCATGGCAATTCAAGGTTGACAAATTGTAAACAACCGCAAAGCTACACTCGTAAGTTAAGCTAACCCACTGTTCTTACGTTTATTATCCGAAATATAAAAAAGTTTTAAATTTATTCAAAATAAAGCCTAAAAAGTATGATTTTAGGCTGAAATACGGAAAAAAGAGAAAATTTATTGCAGGCGTATTTTTAATAAAAAAGCGCTTATAAAAGCGCTCATATTAGGCTAAAAGTTAAGCGAGGCTCATTCGTGGTATTTACGAATAACCGCTATCTTGCCATCTTCGATTTCGAGCACATCCATAATGGTTTGCGTGTATTCAATTTCTTGCTGGTTTTGCGGATGTATACCTTTAGCATGATGGGTATAACGCAAAGCAATGGCAGAATCATTAAAAATAAAGGTATCGAGTAAGTTTGCTTGGTATTCAGTGTGCGCACCAAGGTAAAAAGTCATGCCTTTGCGCATCATCGCTTTGCCATCTGGCTCTCTTGAATCATCTGTTTGATAAGGTAAATGTTGGTTTGCTACATCATCAGTTAATAAAGCTAAAAAAGCTTCTAGCTCTTTGTTGGTAGCATTAGGTGCTTGTGTTGCAACCATGGTATTAAAGTACTGCTGTGCTAATGCTGTGAGCTCTGGGTTAGCTTGCTTTGCTTGGCTAGTAAATGTGCTTAACAGGCAAATAGCTAGAAAATAAAGGTGCTTCATCGTTATTCCTTGTGGTTTTAGTTATTGACTAATAATCAAACTACGCACCTAAAATAACGACAAAGCATCGAACTATCAACAATTTAGTTTTAAGCTGCTTGTGGCTTTGGGATCTCGCGTTTATCTAAATAGCCGCTGTATCGTGTTGCAATTAACGCCGCTAAACTGATGATAGCGCCTATCCAAGCAGTGTCTTGCAATGAGTAGTTTTCAACGACAACACCACCTAACACTGAACCTAGCGCAATACCGATATTAAACGCAGCAATGTTTAATCCAGAGGCCACATCGACAGCATTCGGTGTGAACTTTTCGGCAAGTTTAACCACATAGACTTGCAGCCCAGGCACATTACCAAACGCAAATGCCCCCCATACAAGTATGGTCAGTACCGCAGCGACTTTAGATTGCATGGTAAAGGTCAGCACCAAGAGCACAATACTCAAAGCACTAAAGATAATGGTCAGCGCACTAATCGGGCCTTTTTTATCAGCTAATTTACCGCCGTAGATATTGCCAACAGCAACCGATACTCCATATACCAGCATAATTAAGCTAATGGTGGCTGATGCAAAACCAGTTTGCTGCTCTAAAATAGGCGCTAAATAGGTAAAGGCAGTAAATGTGCCGCCATAACCAAGTATGGTCATCAAGTACACTAGTAAAAGCCTAGGTTGCACCATTACTTTTAGCTGCTCACTCAAAGTAGCTGGTTTACTTTGCTTTAAGTTGCTCGGAATTAAAAACGCGCTACCAATCAGTGCAATTAAACCCAGTAAAGACACCACTAAAAAGGTCGCTCGCCAGCCAAAGTGCTGACCAATCCACGTTCCTAATGGCACACCGGTTACTAATGCAACCGTTAACCCCGTAAACATAATCGCAATGGCACTGGCTTCTTTATCTTTACTGACAAGCCCTGTAGCGATGGTTGAACCAATTGAGAAAAACACCCCATGGGCAAGACCTGTTAGAATCCTTGCGGTGATCAAGCTACCATAACTAGGTGCTTGCCAAGCCAGTAAATTACCGATTACAAATAGGCTCATTAAGCTAAGTAATACATGTTTTCGATTCCAGCGTCCGGTAAGCGCAGTTAATACTGGCGCCCCCACCGCAACACCTAATGCGTACAAGCTAACAAGTAGCCCAGCACTTGGTAACGAAACCGCTAAATCATCAGCGATAGTTGGCACTAAGCCGACAATCACAAACTCAGTGGTGCCTATGGCAAACGCACTGAGAGTTAATGCAAGTAATGCTATTGGCATCACATATCCTCTGTTTAATTTTGAAAGTGGAGCTATTGTGGCTAAAATTAAATTTGCAAAAAATAGCAGTAGTGACAAAATACTTTTGTTAAAAATGAAAAGGTAAAACCATGAGCGTGATCTCCAACACCCAAGATTTAGAAGCATTTATTAGCGTGGTTGATACCGGCGGCTTCTCAAGTGCGGCCAATGCTCTCGATGAGCAAGTTGCAAAAATATCACGGGCGGTAACTCGGCTCGAAAAATCCTTAAACGTTACCTTATTCAACCGCACCACAAGACGCATTGAGCTGACCGAAGAAGGCGAATTATTTTTAGGCTATGCTAGAGAAGCACTGAGTCAGCTTGCACAAGGCGAAGAGGCCTTAAAGCTTCTGCACTGCGCCCCATCAGGAAAATTAAGAGTCGATGCCGCAAGTCCTTTTGTGTTTCACCAATTAGCACCACATTTAAAAGCCTTTAACCAAGCTTATCCTGACATAAAACTTGAGATCACCAGCCACGACAACATTATCGATTTACTTGAGCATAAAACCGATATTGCTATTCGTATTGGCGAACTTGCTGACTCAAACTTGCATGCGCGAACTTTGGGAGTTAGTAAATTACAGCTCGTTGCCAGCCCTAATTATTTAAAAGCGGTACCAGCATTAAATGAGCTAACCGACTTAGCCTCGCACCAGCTTATTGGTTTTACCGATGCGCCGCATTTAAATCACTGGCCGCTGACCACGCCTTTAGATCTTAAATTTTCAATCAGTGCATCAAGTGGTGAAACTGTGCGCCAGCTTTGTATTCAAGGTCATGGCATTTCCTTGTTGTCGGAATTTATGATCAACGAAGATTTAAAAGCAGGCCGTTTAGTTAAAGTGCTCGAAGGCGAAGTACTGAGCCCTAATCGTCGCGAAAAAGTGCATGCGGTGTATTATCAAAACAGCGGTGTGTCATCACGAGTATTAGCGTTTTTAGACTTTATAGCACCCAGGTTAACGCTGTAGTTTTTTTGCACTTTTAACAAAAGTGTTTTGTGATTACCGGCATTAATTTCATAAATAATTTTCGTTATGCTGAAAGCATATTCGCTTTCAAGGAGCCGTAATGAACAAATTATTCGATACTATACAACTTGCCGGTCATACTTTAAAAAACCGTATTGTCATGCCACCGATGACTCGCTCTCGCTCATCACAACCAGGTGATATCGCCAATGAATTAATGGCCGACTACTATGCACAACGTGCCAGTGCTGGCTTAATTATTAGCGAAGGTACACAAATATCAGCCCTAGGTAAGGGTTATGCTTGGACACCGGGTATTTACACTGCCGAGCAAATTGCCGGCTGGAAAAAAGTAACCGACAAAGTTCATCAAGCTGGTGGCATTATGTTCGCTCAGCTTTGGCATGTTGGCCGCGTATCTCACCCAAGTAACACAGGTGGCGAGCAACCAATTGCGCCATCTGCGATTGCAGCTAAAGACGTAAAAGTTTTTATTGATGAAGATGACAAACCCGACTTTGTTGCCACTGCACAGCCACGCGCAATGAGCCATGACGACATCAAACAGGTTATAAGCGAATATCGCCAAGCTGCCCTTAATGCAGTTGATGCAGGGTTTGATGGTATTGAACTTCACGCTGCCAATGGTTACTTAATTAATCAATTTATTGATTCAGAGTCGAACCAACGCACTGATGAATACGGCGGCAGTTTAGAAAACCGCTTACGCTTTTTACAACAAGTGACACAAGCGGTATGTGATGAAATTGGCGCTGAGCGAGTTGGCGTACGCCTTGCTCCACTCACAACCCTCAATGGGACGGTCGATGATAACCCGTTTGAAACCTATATTGGCGCAGCAAAAGTACTCAATGACCTTAACGTTGCTTACCTGCACATTGCCGAAGCTGATTGGGATGATGCACCTTTAATGGAGCAAAGTTTTAAGCAAGCGCTACGTGAAAACTATGCTGGATTAATGATTTATGCGGGCAAATACACTGGCGATAAAGCAGAGCAAGCATTAGCCGCAGGCTGGGCTGATTTAATTGGTTTTGGTCGCCCGTTTGTTGCCAACCCAGATCTGCCAGCGCGCATTGAACAAGGCATTGAACTGGCTCAGCATGATCCAGATACCCTATTTGGAGGCGGTGCTAAAGGCTACACTGACTACCCTTTAGCAACGCAGTAACGCACTAAAAAAAGTGGCTCGTCAACCAATAGCTCAATACAATAAAGCTGATGTTGGCGAGCGCTCTTAACCACCAAGGAGCAGAGCTAAACTGTATTTGGCTATACTTGCTTACTAATACCAAAGCGCCCATCACAGTAAACCAAGGAGTAAAAAAGAATAGTGGCTTTAACTTCACTAAACTCACCGCTAAATCGTGCAGCGCCCCACTGACGGCAAAAGTAACAACAACCGCACACCAAACCGGCATAATGTCATTGCAAGGCTTCATGACATACCGAGATAAGTAATAGCTCCACACCGGATTCCAATATCGCCAAAATAGATAAAACGAACTCGCACCCAGCGAGCGTGTCAGCATATTGCGCAGCGAATCTTTATGCCCCAGAGGCACACCTGTACGTTTTTTAACGTATTGAGTAAGGGTAATAGCTGCTGACACCAACTTTCTCTTTTTTACTAATGACTCAATTAGACTACTAAACAGCCAATAAAAGAGAAACCAAAACAGGGTTAGAAATTGTAACGGTTTATTTTATTCGTATTGGTTTTGCGCAGATAGATAGCTGGTAATCACCCATTACCTCTGCTATCAACATTAGAGGGACACCAATGAAAACCTCATTATCATTGATTGGCTACTGAGTGAAACATTGAAAGTGTACCCTAATGGAGTATACTATGATTTATAAAACAAAGGATTTTGTTTCGCGCACGAAAAAAGAAAGTTTGTCTGATATTGATTTAATAAACGCTTGCATAGAGATGTCAGCAGGCCTTTTCGATGCAGACCTAGGTGGTAATGTTTATAAAAAGCGCGTAGCCATGGGCAGTAAAGGAAAAAGAGCTGATTACAGAACTATCGTCGGAGCTGTAATTGGTGATAAATATTTCTTTCTCTATGCGTTTGCTAAAAACGCTAGAGCTAATATAAATGCTAAAGAAAAGTTAGCATTAAAAGAGTTAGCAAAAGAGTTTATTCGATTTTCCCAAAGTGAACTTGAACAACTAGTCGATGATGGCGAACTTTTAATTGTAGGTGATGATCATGAGTGACATATTAAAGTCAGTTCACAAAACAGTGAGTGGATTAAAAAAGTCAGGAGTTATAGACAAAACGACGATGCGTAAATTTGACGCATTATGCCTTACAAGTGTTCATGAATTTACCCCCGAACAAGTTCGTAACTTAAGACTGAAATACAATCTTTCACAACCGGTTTTTGCTCAATACTTAAATGTCAGTGACAAGTTAGTTAAAAAATGGGAGCAAGGTGATAGCTCACCAAGAGGAGCAGCATTGAAAATGCTCACTCTGGCAGAGCAAAAAGGGTTAGAAGTAATCGCTTAAGCCTAATCCAAAGTTTTGTAATTTTGAGCATTCAGCTTCATTAAAATCACATCTTACTTTTTACTTTATTAGTTGCTTGGCTGGTGGCGGGGTTGTCTGGCCAAAAATGTTTTGGATAACGCCCTTTCATTTCTTTTTGCACATCGCGGTAACTTGTTTGCCAAAAGTTAGCTAAGTCTTGAGTTAACTGCAGTGGTCGCCGCGCTGGTGATAATAGCTCCATTAATAATGGCAATTTACCTTGTGCCAGCAAAGGCGTGCTGGTCATGCCATACACTTCTTGCATGCGCACACTGAGCTTCGCAGGGCCATCAAGTTGATAGCTCACTTTTACATTTGAACCACTTGGCACTGTTAATCGCAAAGGCAGCAATTCATTCAATAAACTTTGCTGCTGCCAATCAAAACAGCTTTTAATTGCTTCGCTGTAATTGAACTTTTTTAATTGCTCAAGGTTTTTAATATCATCCAAATAAGGTGCAAGCCATTGGTTATCGGCAATTAATTCATCGTGATTTAAAAGCGGGAATGACTCTGGTAACAGCTTACTTGCCAAGCTCATTCGAGTGAGTAACTGCTCACTGTCGGGTTGTTCATTAAATAACGAAAAGCCCTGCTTACTAAATAAATTTAACCACGCTTTAGTGCGCTCGCTCTTATCTAGGGGCTGTTTACTTGGTTGACTCGCTATGGTGATAGCACCGAGCTTGAGCTCATCTTGATGGATAAAACGCCCTGCTTTTTCATCGTATTCGCAGCGAGTTTGCTCAGTAAATAAATGCGAAAGATCATCTTCTAGCTCACTTGGCATAAAGGCAACAGCAGCAAAAACCCGGTTTCCCTTATGACCGCCCATATGCGCAATGGCAATATAGTCATCGTTATGCCAAAACTCCTCACTTAAGTCGGCGCCCGCACCATTGGCAAGTAAATAACCATTACCGCGCTTTTTGGCTAAACGGTCAGGAAAGGCAAGTGCCACCAGCAGCGACAAGTACTCTGTTTTAAGCTCATTAACCGGCTTGAGCTGTAAGCGCGATAGCCAATAATTTAATTGCTGCTTAAATACTGGGTGCGGTTTACTGTGCTGACTATGTAATGCCAAATTAAGATCAGCTGGCATACTAATGCGGCTTTCAAGCAGCGCCGTTAAATACCCCGCTAATATATAAATACCAGGCATGCGCTGATCCAGTTGCTTTGCCTTAATGAGCATGTGCGAGAGGCGAATATCGGCTCCATAACTCAGCATTTGACTGCCAAGGGGTGTTAGCTTTTCATTTTTATCAATGGCTTCGAGCATTTTCAAAAGTGCCGTTGCCTGTTTAATTTGCTGGTTACTAGGTGGGTCGAGTAAGCTAAGCTCAGCAAGTGATGCCCCCCACTGCTTTGCCTCTAATAACAACTGACTAATATCACTGGTCAGAATTTCTGGCGCATCATGACTGTTACGGCGCTCAAAGGTTTGCTTAGAGCCTAAACGATACACAACCCCCGGCTCAATTCGCCCAGCACGACCTGCGCGCTGTATAGCTGAAGAACGAGAAATACTCTGCGTAACAAGCTCAGTAACACCGGTTTTTAAATTGAAATTGGCAGCACGGCGTTTGCCGCTATCAACCACAATACGTATTCCTTCAATGGTCAAACTGGTTTCAGCGACATTGGTGGTTAGTACCACTTTGCGTTTGCCATTTTTAGCGGGCGCAATAGCAGCTTGTTGCTCTTTTTTATTTTGCTCACCATACAGGCTAAATACTTCAACGCTATCATTTAAATCATTTAAAGACTGCTGAACGCGCATTATTTCACGCTGTCCAGGTAAAAACACTAAAGCACTGCCCGATTGCTCACTAAGCGCCTGTTTTATTAGTGCAGGTATGTCATCGAGCCAACGGCTTTCGTCTTTAAGTGGAATATACACTTCATCAATAGGGTAGCTTCGACCTTGTGATGAAATAATAGGACAGCTGAAAAACTCACTGTAACGTTCGCCGTCTAAGGTTGCCGACATCAGCAATATTTTTAAATCATCGCGAAGTGCTGCCTGTGTTTCGAGGGCAAATGCCAAAGCCGTATCTGCGGCAATTGAGCGCTCGTGAAATTCATCAAAAATAAGTAAGTCTACATCACTAAGCTCTGGGTCATTTTGCAACATACGCGTCAGCATGCCTTCAGTGACAATTTCGAGTTTAGTTGTAGAACTTACTTTTGATTCGCCACGAATGCGTAAGCCGACAGTGTCACCGACTATTTCATTCTGCTGACTTGCCAAATACTGGGCAATATTGCGTGCGGCCAGTCGTCTTGGCTCTAACATAACAATGCGTTTAAAGTGCCCTTCGCGCATTAAGGTAAGAGGCAGCCATGTTGATTTACCCGCTCCCGGTGGCGCTTGCAATAAGGCCATTGGGTTACTCTGTAATGTGGTTAACAGGGATTGATAAATATCTTGAACTGGCAGCACGTTAGGTATCTCTTACTTTCTTTTCACGCATTGTATCAAAAAACTAAAAATTGCGATGGCTATAGGCTTATTTTCTATTTCGGGCTTTAAAAAGTGAAAACATTGCATTCTGCCAGTTTAGACTTATTCTTGATTAAACGACCGCACAAAAGTCAGAATAAGGAATAAACTTGTTCAGGATTTACACCCGTATTTTAATCACCTTGCTATTTTTAGCTTTACCGCTTCAAAAAGCATATAGCCAGCAAAAGATTACGGTTGCACTTGGCAATACACTTCCACCTTGGGTGATGGCTGAAGACAACACAGGCATTATTCCTGACTTACTTCGCGCGACACTGGGTGCTCAAGGTTACCAACTACAATTCGTCTACGTGCCTTATGCAAGACGGATCCTTTTATATAATGAAAACTTAGTTGATGTAGTATCTGATATAAACAATAAAGTTATTGAAGCTAATCAAATGAACGGTTACTTTTCAGATATTGCTTACAACTATGAGAACTTTGCGTTTAGCCTAGCCAAGCGAAATTTCGACCTCAAGTCCATCGCCCAACTAAAACATCATACCGTGCTATCTTGGCAAGGTGCTAAAGCGCGACTTTCACCTGAATATCGCGACATGGCAAAAGAAAATCTTAATTATTCAGAAACATACGACCAATCAACCCAAGTACGGCTTTTATATCGTGAACGGTATGAAGTGATCCAAATGGACGGAAAAATTTTTGACTACTACCGAGCGTTAATTACAAAACATGGGGAGGTTGATGTGTCTGAACCGGTGCAGCAGTTTGCTTTGTTCGGCAAAAGCCCCAATGGTTTTTTGTTTCATGATGAAGCCTTAAGAGACCGGTTTAACGAGAGTTTACGTAAACTAAAATCAACTGAAGAATACACGCGGATAATCAATCGCTATACATCTAAGAGCCACTAAGTATCTAAAACTAGCGCAACAGAAAATATTACAGGCTGATTCTAAAAACTACGTAGTAATTGCAAACGTTTAAATTCCACTCATTAGATTTAAAAACATAAAACAACTACAAATCAATAATTTAATAAGTTTCACCAAATTGGTACAGCGATTGCTCTTACTAAGGTGAATGTTTAACAGAGTAAGGAGATTATGATGAACAGCGATCGTTTAGAAGGCAACTGGAAAGAGCTTAAAGGTAAAGCACAACGTAAATGGGGTGACCTTACCAATGATGATTTAGATAAAATTGAAGGTAGCCGTAAAGAGCTGGTTGGTAAACTTCAGCAAAAATACGGTAAATCAAAGGAAGAAGCTGAACGTGAAGTCAGCGACTTTGAAAAAAGCCATTAATTTGAGCAATCAATAAAGCCGCTAATTGCGGCTTTATTTATCAAGCTGGCTCATGCTTTGCTAAATCTACCTCAGCAACCGTTTGATTTTTACCTTGCGATTTAGCGCGGTAAAGCCGTTTATCAGCAATGTTTAAGCAATGATCCATGCTCTCATCAGCGACGCGCACGTACAAGCCAATACTTAAGGTAACATGAAAAAGATGCTGTCGCTCGTAAATGGCTTTGCAGCAAGCTTCTTATGGATTTTTTCAGCGACTTTTCTGGCTCTAAGCTCATACCCTGTTGGGATCACAATTAAAAACTCTTCGCCGCCCCAACGGGAAATAATATCGTCTTCTGTGCACACGTTTTTAAAGACATCAGCGAAAAATATTAGCACCTCATCACCCACTTGATGACCGTAGGTGTCGTTGATTTGCTTAAAGTTATCAACATCCATCAGCAAGAACACAGCCCCTTCGCCAAAGCGCTTATCTTGCAAACATTCGGTTGCGTAGCGACGGTTAGCGAGTTCTGTCATCGCGTCAGTGCGAGCCAGCTTTTGATTAAGTTTAAGTTGCTCCATTAACTGCAAACTGTATTTGTTGCGATAATATTCGTAGAAGCCACCCAAAATACATAAAATAGAGAAGCACAGCATGACCCGTGTAGGAAAATAATGACTCGGATAACTGTAATAGCCAAATTGATCAGTAAAATAAAAAAGCACCGAGATAATAATGGCAAGCAAGATAAGATCAAACGCTCCGCGCTTTAAACCACGAATAAAAAAGGTCACAGGAGATACAATAAACAACCATAATGGCCCAGTGCCATTACTACCCCCAGAGACAATTAAAAAACACATCATCGAATAGAGAGCGTACAGCATAAGTATTGCGATGGTTTCGTCACGATTTTTAATGACAAAAGGTGAGGCAAACACAAAGCCGCCAATAATCAATAAATAGCTAAGGGCATGGTAACCATCTTGATAGCTGGTGATCGCCATTAAGAACGAGGTGATCGAACCAATAAATGCAAAAACACGTAAAAATCGTGCTTTATCTTTGTCACTTGCATTCACTGTATCAATCACAATTTCACCTTAGATTTCTTGATCAATCTCAACAATACCAATCCGCAATAATACTTAATCATTTTGAGGGATTAAACCTGTCGCTACCTGCGTTAAAAATTTCTGATTTACGACTGCATGGATGCAGAAGGTAGAGCAATGCAGGAGCAATTGCCGAGCACAACTAAATAACGAAATTTTTGCCTTGTTATCAACGAGGTTTCATTGCCTCAAAATAGACCACTTTATTAAGCGAATTGGTATAACTTTAACACAAATATTTAAAATAGAAGGAATTTGCCAGTATTAAAGCAATTAAAAAGAAAAAAGTATGATTAAAAATAGGCATAAAAAACGAGCCATTTGGGACTCGTTTTTAATTTAAACAAAAGCGAATAACTAAAGGTTATTATTCTGGTTCATAGCCCAAATTAGGCGACAACCAACGCTCAGCTTCTGCAAGAGTCATGTTGGTACGCTTAGCGTAATCTTCAACCTGATCTTGTTGAATTTGCGCCACTGCGTAGTACTTAGCTTCAGGGTGAGAAAAATACCAACCAGATACCGCCGCACCCGGACCACATTGCATATGAACTTGTTAGCTTCATGCCAATACGCTGTTCGGTATCAAGTAACTGCCAGATTTTCTTCTTCTCTGTATGTTCAGGACAAGCAGGGTAACCTGGCGCTGGGCGAATACCTTGGTAGTTTTCACGAATAAGTTCATCGTTCGATAGATTTTCATCTACCGCATAGCCCCAATACTCTTTACGCACTTGCTCATGCAAGTACTCAGCAAACGCCTCAGCTAAACGGTCTGCAACGGCTTTAACCATAATCTTATTATAATCATCTTGCTTCGCATCGAAGGCATCGGCAAGGTCGTCTTCTTCAAGACCACCGGTAACCGCAAACGCACCAAAGTAGTCAGGAGTGCCTTTAGGCGCAATATAGTCAGCTAAACAGTAGTTAGCAAAGTCGGTTTTTTCAGTTTGTTGGCGTAAATGACACGATGTAGTTAAAAGCGTTGTACGCGACTCATCGGTGTAAATCTCAATGTCATCCCCTACTCGGTTTGCAGGGAATAAACCAATGACACCTAGAGGTTGTAGTGCACCTGATTGCTCTAGCTCATCAAGCATTGCATTAGCATCAGCGAATAAGCTTTTAGCCTGTTCACCGACAATTTCATCTTCAAGAATACGTGGATACTTACCAGCGATTGACCACGTCATGAAATAAGGTGTCCAGTCGATGTACTGTCTTAACGTCGCAATCGAAACATCTTTAAATTCAGTCACACCTAGCTTTTTAGGCACAGGTGGTGTGTAGTTGTCCCAATCAAGTTTTACAGCGTTGTCGCGAGCACGCTGTAGAGTAACTGGTTTTGAGCGCGGCTTTTTACGTGCTTGTTGTTCACGTACTTTTTCATACTCAGCCTTGGTTTTCTCTAAAAATGCTGGCTTTAACTCTTTCGACAATAAATTAGAAACCACACCTACAGCGCGGCTGGCATTATTTACATAAACCACACCTTTATCATACTGAGGCTCAATTTTAACCGCAGTATGCGCTTTAGAGGTTGTTGCACCACCAATCAGTAGCGGTAATTCAAAACCACGACGGGTCATTTCTTTCGCAACATGCACCATTTCATCAAGTGATGGGGTAATAAGCCCTGATAAACCAATAATGTCGGCTTTTTCGTCAATGGCGGTTTGCAAGATTTTCTCTGCCGGCACCATCACACCAAGGTCGATAACCTCGTAGTTATTACATTGCAGTACCACGCCTACAATATTCTTACCAATGTCGTGTACGTCGCCCTTAACGGTTGCCATAACCACTTTACCATTGGTAGCGCCCTCTTCTTTTTCAGCTTCAATGAAAGGGTCAAGATAGGCAACTGCGCGCTTCATCACACGAGCTGACTTAACAACCTGAGGTAAGAACATTTTACCCGCGCCGAATAGGTCACCAACGACGTTCATGCCGTCCATAAGCGGGCCTTCAATCACTTCGATAGGCTTAGCTTTGCCCTTGCGGCACGCTTCGGTATCTTCATCGATGTATTCGGTAATACCTTTAACTAATGCATGTTCAAGGCGCTTTTCAACAGGCCAAGTACGCCACTCTAAATCTTCAACTTTTTCTGCTTGCGCCATACCTGAGTATTTGGGTGCAAGTTCAACAAGTCGTTCACCGGCACCTGGGTCGGTATTGAGGATCACATCTTCTACAGCTTTACGCAGCTCTTCGGGGATATCGTCGTAAACCGCTAATTGATCGCATTTACAATGCCCATGTCCATACCCGCTTTAATCGCGTGGTATAAAAACACAGAGTGAATAGCCTCACGTACTGGGTTGTTACCACGGAACGAGAACGACACATTCGATACACCACCCGACACTTTACAGTGCGGTAAGCCTTGCTTAATTCGGCGCGTACCTTCAATAAACTCAACAGCGTAGTTATCGTGCTCTTCAATGCCCGTTGCGACGGCAAAAATGTTCGGGTCAAAAATAATGTCTTCTGGCGGAAAGCCAATATCATCAACGAGTATTTTATAACTACGCTGACAAATCTCGAACTTACGATCAGCAGTTTCTGCTTGCCCGGTTTCATCAAACGCCATTACAACCGCAGCAGCACCAAAGCGTTTAATTAACTTAGCTTGGCGGATGAACGGCTCTTCACCTTCTTTAAGTGAAATTGAGTTTACAATGGCCTTACCTTGAATACACTTTAAGCCTGCTTCAATCACGTCCCATTTAGATGAGTCGACCATGATAGGTACTTTTGAGATATCAGGCTCTGAGGCAATTAAGTTTAAAAACTTTACCATCGCCGCTTTCGAGTCCAACATGGCTTCATCCATGTTGATATCAATTACTTGCGCGCCATTTTCTACTTGTTCACGGGCAACATCGAGAGCGGTCTCGTAATCTTCTTCCATGATCAAGCGCTTAAACTTAGCCGAGCCTGTTACATTGGTACGCTCACCGACGTTAGTAAATACAGCAATTTGGTCAGTCATGTCGGTTTCCTAGTTTAAGTTACACGCTTCAAGGCCCGATAAGCGCATACGCACTTCAAGCTCAGGTAATTGGCGAGGTTTAACACCTTCAAGGCCTTTCGCAAACGCCTTAATATGAGCCGGTGTGGTGCCGCAACAACCACCTACAATATTGATAAAGCCAGACTTGCCCCAATCAATAATTTCTTGGGCCATTTCAGGAGCTTCTAAATCATATTCGCCAAACTCGTTCGGTAAACCTGCATTTGGATGCACCGAGGTAAAGGTTTCACAAACGCGCGATAACTCTTCAACATACTGGCGCAGTAAGTCAGGGCCAAGGGCGCAGTTAAGGCCGATTGATAGCGGTTTAATATGGCGAATTGAGTTATAAAATGCTTCTGTGGTTTGCCCTGATAAAGTTCGGCCTGAGGCATCGGTAATGGTGCCTGAGATTATCACAGGTAAACTACGACCAGCTTGCTCGAATGCTTCTTCTACGGCAAACGAAGCCGCTTTTGCATTAAGGGTATCAAAGATGGTTTCTATTAAAATAAGATCAGCACCACCTTCCATCAGTGCCAGTGTTGACTCAACGTACGCCGCCACCAGCTTATCAAAGTTGATATTACGATAACCTGGATCATTTACATCTGGTGAAATAGAACAGGTTTTTGACGTTGGCCCAAGTACACCGGCTACATAACGCGGTTTGCTAGGATCTTTTGCTTCAAGTTCATCACACACGCTGCGTGCAAGCTTCGCTGACTCGAGGTTGATTTCGCGGCTAAGGCTCGCCATATCGTAATCTTCCATCGAAATAGTCGTGGCATTAAAGGTATTCGTTTCGATGATATCGGCACCGGCTTCTAAGTAAGCACGGTGAATATCAGCAATGATTTTTGGCTGAGTCAGGCTTAATAAATCGTTATTGCCTTTAATAAGTACATGCCAGTCTTTAAAGCGCTCACCGCGATAATCCTGTTCTTCTAATTTATATTCTTGGATCATGGTGCCCATCGCGCCATCGAGGATTAAAATTCGCTGTTTTAGCGCCTCGGTTAATTGTTCGCGTTTATTCACTGCATTACTCGGCATAGTTGTTAGTCCTTACATCTTGGCTAACTAAGTTAATATCATACGGTGTAGTTTGGTACACATAATAGTTTAACCAATTCGAAAACAATAAAAAGGCATGACTTTGCCAGGTCTTCGACGGTTCGTTGTCTGGGTTATCGTCAGGGAAGTAGTTTTCTGGCTTAGGCGCATCCGCTGATTTTTCTTGGTCGCGTAAATACTCCCCTTTTAAGGTATGGGCATCGTACTCTGGATGGCCAGTAATATACACTTGGCTACCTGATTTATTTTTAATTAAGTAGGCACCTACTCGATCTGATCCGGCTAATACTACCAGCTCTTCGCAGGCAGTGATCTTATCGATATCAATATGACCATAACGAGAGTGTGGCACTAAAAAGGTATCATCAAAACCACGAGTGAGTGCTGCATGGTCAAAATAACTTTTATGGGTAAATACGCCGCTTAATTTATTTGGTTTAAGTTCGCGCTTAAGGCCATAGTGATGATATAGACCCGCATGGTCGCCCAACACGAAAACAGCGTAGACGTAACATGTTGCTCAGCCCAATCTAAAATAATTTTTAGTTCGTCCCAGTAGGCAACTTCGTCATACTCTAAATGAGCAAGCGGCGCGCCTGTTATGATCATGGCATCGTAGTTATTATCTTTCACTTCTGAAAAATAACGATAAAACGTATCCATGTGCTGCTCAGAGTTACTACTGGTGCGATGGGTATCTAAGCGCAACAGCTCAACATTAACTTGCAGCGGTGAGTTTGCTAACAAGCGAATAAACTGCACTTCGGTTTCAACTTTGTTTGGCATTAAGTTTAAGATGGCCAAACGCATTGGGCGAATTTCTTGCGTTTTAGCGCGACTTTTTGGCATAACAAACACGTTTTCTTGACGTAACTTTGCAATGGCAGGCAATTCATCTTTTACTGTAATGGGCATAGCTGGCTCCGAGCATACTTATCTGACTGCTAATTATGAACGGATAGTTAGAAATTTCAACCTCTAGATGTTTAGATGTCCAAATGAAGTGGTATTTCTGAGTGGTCATTAATTAAAATGTATGACTCTTTGAGTAAATAACACCTTGATGATAAGCCTATCATAAACGCTGAATTCTGTATTTTGAGGTAGTTTGGGTATACAATACTTGCTGTTAATTTTTCTTATAAATTGAAGGCTCCTTTCATGGTGTTACCAGATAAGTTTATATTCTCGATGAGTCGAGTTTCTAAGGTTGTGCCACCTAAGCGCACTATCTTAAAAGATATTTCTTTACACTTTTTCCCAGGCGCAAAAATTGGTGTACTAGGTCTAAACGGTGCAGGTAAATCAACGTTACTTCGCATTATGGCTGGTGTTGACCAAGACTTTGAAGGTGAAGCTCGCCCTCAACCAGGCACTAAAATCGGTTACTTACCGCAAGAACCTGTACTAGACGAAAGCAAAACAGTTCGCGAAACAGTAGAAGAAGCAGTAAGCGAAGTTAAAAATGCACTAAACCGCCTTGATGAAGTATACAACGAGTATGCAATGGACGGTGCTGACTTCGATGCGCTTGCTAAAGAGCAAGGCGAACTTGAAGCTATCATCCAAGCGCACGACGGTCACAATATCGACAACGTGTTAGAACGTGCAGCTGATGCATTACGCCTTCCACCTTGGGATGCAAAAATTGAACACCTTTCGGGTGGTGAGCGTCGCCGTGTTGCGATCTGTCGTTTACTACTTGAAAAACCAGATATGCTTATTCTTGACGAACCTACCAACCACTTAGACGCTGAGTCAGTTGCTTGGTTAGAGCGTTTCTTACACGACTACGAAGGTACCGTGGTTGCTGTAACCCACGACCGTTACTTCTTAGATAACGTAGCAGGTTGGATTTTAGAGCTTGACCGTGGTGAAGGTATTCCTTGGGAAGGTAACTACTCATCGTGGCTTGAGCAAAAAGATTTACGTTTACAACAAGAACAGAAATCTGAAAAAGCACGTCAAAAATCAATCGCGCAAGAACTTGAATGGGTTCGTTCAAACCCGAAAGGCCGTCAAGCTAAGTCTAAAGCACGTATGGCACAGTTCTCTGAGCTTCAGCAAAACGATTACCAAAAGCGTAACGAAACGAATGAACTATTCATTCCACCGGGTCCACGCTTAGGTGATCAAGTTATCGAAGTGAAAGGCCTGAAGAAGAGCTTTGGCGACCGCGTATTAATCGATGACCTAAACTTTGCAATGCCGAAAGGCGCTATCGTAGGTATTATCGGTGCCAATGGTGCGGGTAAATCAACGCTATTCAAAATGCTAAGTGGTGAAGAAACGCCAGATAGCGGTGAGATCATTGTTGGTGACACTGTTGAGCTTGCAACGGTTGATCAGTTCCGTGGCGACATGGACGAAAGCAACACGGTTTTCCAAGAAATCTCTAACGACAAGACGTATTAAAAATTGGTAACTTTGAATTCCCAAGCCGTGCCTATGTTGGCCGCTTTAACTTCAAAGGTAACGACCAACAAAAATTCGTTAAAGACCTATCAGGTGGTGAGCGCAACCGTTTACACCTAGCTAAGCTATTAAAAGCAGGTGGCAACGTATTACTACTGGATGAGCCAACCAATGACCTAGACGTTGAAACACTACGTGCACTTGAGAACGCTATTTTAGAGTTCCCTGGATGTGTAATGTGTATCTCGCATGACCGTTGGTTCCTTGACCGTATTGCTACACATATTCTTGATTACCGTGACGAAGGCCAAATTAACTTCTTCGATGGTAACTACACAGAATACGAAGAGTGGTTGAAGAAAACCTTAGGCGCAGAAGCGGCACAACCTAAGCGTATTAAATACAAAAAAATTGGCTAATTAGCTGATACTCAAAAAGCCCCTACTCAGGGGCTTTTTTGTTGTATTAAGCTTTGCTATCACTCACTCCATTATGATCTATACTATTAAGTAACTAAAGTTGGAGATACAGCTATGAATGAACGCAGAGAGTTTTCGCGGGTATTATTTTCTTGCCCTGCGGTCCTTCGTATCGAAGATAACGACTATCACTGTCAGTTACTTGATCTATCTTTGCAAGGTGCGCTCATTACTAAAAGTGATTCATTTTTAGTGCCTATTCATAGTAAAGCTGACTTAATCTTTACCCTGCCAGAGTCAACTATCGAGATTAAAATGCAAGTGGAGCTGTGCCATGTTGAGCATCAGCATGCAAACGTTTCGCTGCGAACATATCGATATTGATAGTATTACTCACTTAAAACGATTGATTGAGCTAAATCTGGGTGATGAGGCATTATTACATCGCGAGTTAGCTCATTTAATTCACGCGCCAGAGTAAACATTTGCCGTTAGATTCGTTATGCTGTAGCAAATTCAGCTATTTAATAAGCTATGCAGTTAAATCCCCACTTACCCTTGGTGTATCATCCAAATTACTCGTTTAGTTTCGATCCTAACCATCGCTTTGTGATGAGTAAGTTTGCTTATTTATATGAGCATGTGCAAAACCTTGGATTAATAAATGACAACCTAACTCAACCGATGCTTGGCAGCCCTGAGCCCCTTGAGTTAGTGCACTGCGAAAATTATATCCACGACCTTTGGCACAACCGCTTAGATGAAAAAGCGATGCGCCGTATTGGCTTACCTTGGTCAAAAGAGCTGATGGCACGTACCTTTACTGCGCCTCTGGGCACCTTACAAACAGCACGTTTAGCTCTTAAACATGGCATTGCTTGCCACTTAGCGGGTGGCACTCATCATGCTCATACTGATTTTGGCTCAGGCTATTGCATGGTAAACGACCTCGCTTTCACCAACGAAACCCTGATAAAAAGTGGTGAAGTAACCAATATACTTATTTTTGATTTAGATGTTCATCAAGGTGATGGTACCGCAGCAATGCTGGCGCATCAGCCCTATGCTTATACCTGCTCTATTCACTGTGAAAAGAATTTTCCGTTTCGAAAATCAGCCAGCGATTTAGATATAGGTTTAGCACCGAATGTCGCTGATAGTGAATACCTAGGCGTTGTTGACGATACGCTGAGTTATTTATTAAACACCCTAAACCCAGACTTAGTACTTTATGATGCAGGTGTAGATGTATGGCAGCAAGATGGCTTAGGAAAACTTGATATAAGCTGGCAAGGGATAGCACAACGCGACCATTTAGTTCTCAAACGCTGCCTTGAGCACAATGTACCTGTCGCAACCGTGATTGGTGGTGGTTATGATAAAGACCATCGCCGTTTAGCGGCTCGTCATGGCATTGTAGTAGAGCAAGCTGCTCGATTTTAAAAACAACAAAGAAAAAAGGCCCGGTGGAGAAAAAACCGGGCCTTTGCTACTGTAACATTGGGATATGTTAGCAACTTTTTTCTAAGTTAAAACAAGTAGCTGTGGAGCTACCGAATGGTAATCTAAAGCCATCGCTATGCTCAAAACCGTGATGTTTACAATTGAAAAAGCAAACACTTGGCGCGCCCAGCCGCTTACATCAATATTGCGACGATAGCCACGAAGCGCCATTAGCAACCACCAAAAACTCGTTGTACAAGCTACAGCCATAAAGGCTAAACCTGTATAACCACTAATGGTTAATAACATCACAACCAACGCATACACGGCGATATATAAAACAATGTGATGCTTTGCCTTCTCGATCCCCTGCGCTACTGGTAACACAGGAATTCTGGCCGCTTGGTAGTCGTTATAACGAAAGATTGCAATTGCATATGAATGAGGCATTTGCCATAGACTAAACATAACCAATAAAATCACAGCACCAGCATCAAACTGCCCAGTTACGGCACAATAACCCACTACAGGCGGTACTGCGCCAGATAAACTTCCTACAAAGGTGCCGTACACAGAACGACGTTTCATATATAAGCTGTACACACCTACGTAGATGACGTAACCAAAAGTAGCAAATAAGAGTGCCACTACGTTGGTATACACAGCTAATAACCCGAAACCAATAACACCAAGCACGATGCCATGTGCCATAGCCGCCTTTGCTGACATTTCGCCAGTTACTGTGACGCGTTTGCGAGTGCGCGCCATAGCAACATCAATATCACGATCAATCACGTTATTGATCGCGCATCCTGATGCCACTACTAAAGATAACCCTAGTAAGGTTGCGATCATTAACCATGGGTCAATATCACCGCGAGAGGCTAGCAAGAATCCCCCCGCGACAGAGATCAAATTGCCCATGATAATGCCAGGTTTAGTGACATTTAAATAACGTCGAAACACTTCCTCGACTCCTCTAATTTTCAGCACAAACGCAATATTACGAAAGAAACTAGCTAGTAACAGACTGTAAGAACTGGAGACACAACCTCAGACTAACCAGCTCCTTTCGTAAATCTTTTACCAATTACAAAGTAATTGTTATTAGTACATCATCATGGCGTTCGATTCGTAGATGATCCACACCGACAAACCAACCACCATTACAATGATTAAAGCACTAAAGATAAACGACAATGAACTTGCCTTGCCGTCTTCAGTTTTGAAGTTTAGGTGTAAGAAATATTTCAAATGCACCCAAATTTGCACAACCGCCATGCTCACGATGCACCATGCAGTGGTCGTTTTAGAAAACGAACCACTCATCACAGCCCAAAATGGAATAGCCGTTAAAACCACTGACAGTAGAAAACCAATTAAATAGTCTTTAACGCTGCCATGTGATTGATCATTATGTGCATGAACTTCTAAGTTATTAATTACATGTGATTCACTGTGACTCATTACATTGCTCCCATTAAATAAACAACGGTAAATACACAGATCCACACCACATCTAAGAAGTGCCAGAATAGGCTTAAACAACTTAGGCGTGTCACTGTTTGTGGGTTTAAACCACGGCGCACAACTTCAATCATCAGGACAGTCATCCAAATAAGACCCGCTGTAACGTGAAGACCATGTAAGCCCACTAAAGAGAAGAACGATGTTAAAAAGGCACTTTGCTGATGATCATTACCGTGCGCAATTAGGTGATGAAATTCGTACACTTCCATACCAATAAACACTGCACCAAAGGCAAAGGTAACCAGCAACCAAGTTAACGTAGCCGCCTTTTTCTGCCCGTGAGCAGAGATCATCGCAAAGCCAAATGTGATACTACTAAGTAGTAGAGCTGCGGTTTCAACCGCAACAAAATCAAGTTCAAAAATATCTTTACCCGACACACCGCCAGCAGTGTTCATGAACAATACTGCGTAGGTTGCAAAAAATGATGCAAACAACAGACAGTCAGTCATAAGATAAAGCCAGAAACCAAATACGGTGTTACCACCTGTATCGTGGTGCTCATGGTCATGTGCATCGACATGACCGTGTGCGCCGTTTAAGGTGTCGAGTCCTGCAGAAATGCTACTCATGCATTCACCTCCTTAGTAGCGGCTGTGTTATGAGCCGTTTCTAGTTCAACAATTTCATCTGGTTGCACGTAGTAATCAACATCGCTGGTGTAACAACGTTTGATGAACACCACGATAGCACCCAGTAAACCAAAGGCTGCAAGCCACCAAATGTGCCAGATCATGGCAAAACAGAAGGTTGTTAAAGCTGCGCTCATTAATACACCTGCCGATGTATTTTTTGGCATATGAATTGGGCTATAAGAGGCTTCTTGCTTGTAGGCTAAGCCTTTTTCTTTCATGTCTGTCCACGCATCGATGTCATCAACATGAGGGATTTTCGCAAAGTTGTAGTACTGTGGAGGTGAAGCAGATGCCCACTCAAGGGTATGACCATTCCACGGATCGCCCGTTGTATCATCAAGTTGCTCGCGGTTTTTGAAGCTCACTACAAGTTGTACAACTTGGAACAAGATACCGAACATAATGATCACCGCACCGCCAGCTGCAATGTATAACCAAATGTTCCAATCAGGGTTGTTTGTGTGGTTTAAGCGACGTGTCATACCTAAGAAACCAAGTACGTATAACGGCATAAATGCCACGAAGAAACCAATTAACCAGCACCAGAAAGATCGTCTGCCCCAGCTCTCGTCAAGTTTGAAGCCCATTGCTTTAGGGAACCAAAACGCAAAACCAGCTAAATAACCAAATACCGCACCGCCAATGATGGTGTTATGGAAGTGAGCGATTAAGAATAAGCTGTTATGTAATACGTAGTCAGCACCAGGAATAGCAAGTAACACGCCGGTCATACCACCGATAGTGAACGTCACCATAAAACCTAAAGTCCAAAGGACAGGCACAGTAATACGTAAACGACCACGATACATAGTGAATAACCAGTTAAACAACTTAACCCCGGTCGGTACCGCAATAACCATGGTCATAACACCAAAGAAGGCATTAACGTTAGCGCTTGAGCCCATAGTAAAGAAGTGATGAAGCCAAACGATGAAACCTAAAATCGAAATTGCACCACTTGCGTAAACCATCGACTTATAACCAAACAAGCGTTTACCAGCAAACGTTGAGATAACTTCTGAGAAAATACCAAACGCAGGTAAGATCAGAATGTAAACTTCAGGGTGACCCCATGCCCAGAATAAGTTGATGTACATCATCGCGTTACCACCTAATTCATTCGTGAAGAAGTGGAAATCGAGATAACGATCAAGCGTTAACATAGCCAGTACAGCAGTTAAAATTGGGAACGATGCTGCAATTAAGATATTCGCCCACGTGCATGCCCAAGTAAAAATAGGCATTTTCATTAATGTCATGCCTGGTGCACGCATTTTAAATACAGTCGCTAAGAAGTTTACCGATGTTAATAAGGTACCCAAGCCGGATATCTGCAATACCATATATAATAGTCGACCCCGACACCTGGACTGAATGACAATTCAGACAACGGTGGATATGCCACCCAACCCGTTTTCGCAAACTCACCAAAGAATAATGAGATATTGATTAGGATTGCACCGCCAGCAGTTAACCAAAAGCTAAGGTTATTTAAGAATGGGAATGCAACATCACGGGCACCAATTTGCAGAGGTAAAATGATGTTCATTAAACCAATCATAAACGGCATAGCCATAAAGATGATCATGATCACCCCGTGTGCCGTAAATATTTGGTCATAGTGCTCTGGTGGTAAGTAACCACTTGCACCGCCAGTAGCCATTGCTAATTGCAGTCGCATCATAATGGCATCCGCGAAACCACGGAAAAGCATGATAAGCGCAAGAATGATGTACATAACACCTAAACGCTTATGGTCAATTGAGGTGATCCAGTCGTGCCAAATCACGCCCCACTTTTTATATTTTGTTACTAAGCCTGCCACTAACAGACCTAAGACAGCAACAACCGTCATGGTAACCATGATAATTGGTTCATGAAACGGGATTGCGTCTAATGTTAATTTACCTAACAACGACATGATTATTCCTCGTCCTCGCTGTGCTTCTTATGAGCTGAGTGCTCTGGCATAGCGTGTTGCATTGCACCGTGAGAGCCATGCGCTTGCATATATTTCATTACGATTGAATGGAACATATCTTTATCTACGCTGGCATAGTATTTAACTGGGTCGTATTCACTTGGTTTAGCAAGTTCAACATAGCTTTGCTTAGTCAGTGCACCGCCTGTGTTTTTCACATTGTTAACCCATGCATCGAAATCAGCTTCAGTGGCTGTTGCAATGGCATCGAACTTCATACCTGTGAAACCTGCACCACTGTAGTTAGCAGAGAAGCCTTTAAAAGTACCCGGCTCATCAGCGATTAAGTGAAGCTTTGTTTCCATACCGGCCATTGAGTAAATTTGGCTACCAAGCTGTGGAATGAAAAACGAGTTCATGGTGCTTTCTGAGGTGATCTTGTACTGCACTGGCACATTGGCAGGAAAAACAAGCTCATTCACTGTGGCGATGCCTTGCTCTGGATAAATGAATAGCCATTTCCAGTTCAAAGAAACAACCTCAACAGTAAGGTGCTTACCTTTACCCTCAAGTGGTTTATATGGGTCAAGTTGTTGCGTTGACTGCCACGTGATCACACCTAAAATCGCAACGATGATGATAGGAATGGTCCAAACTACAGCTTCAATCTTATTAGAGTGCGCCCACTTTGGAGCGTAAATTTCTTGATCTCGTCCATCACGGTATTTCCATGCAAAATAAATTGTCATGGCAATAACTGGAATCACAACAATCAGCATTAACACCGTAGCTACGATAATTAAATACTTCTCGTCGACACCAATTTGACCTTTTGGATCGAGTACCCCGCCTTTACAGCCAGACAAGGCCAGCACTAAAGACGCTAGAGCAATATTACAAAGGTTTCGAATTGACAAAGGAATATCCTACAACCTAAAAGTTAACACTTGTCGAAATAAGAACACGACGCTTTTCTGCAACAGATGCTACAGATATCCCTCGGCTGACTAACGAGCACGACAAATCGGCACGCTAAGAAGTGAGGGAGTTTAGGTTGGCTGACTGAAATTTGGGCGTAAAAAACCCACTAGGTGCTTAGTAAAGACAACTTAGAAAACGACTAAAATGGCTGAACTTAAGCAACAAAGCTTATTTACAGACAACCACTTACACGAGGAGGAGCACGACAGCCATGAGCGCTGTGTACTACTAAAGACTTTATCGTTTCACGCGCAGCGAAGGCCGCTTTACGTAAAATGACACCTGCACGACGCGCAGGGAAGAAATGGAAGACCAACCAGCATAAACCAATAAGTAATTGGCAAGACACCACAGGGTAAGCTAAAAAACTCAAAACATTAAGCAACGGTGTTTCGTATAAAGCACCTTCACTTAATAAACTTCTTAGCCCGTGAGCATCTTCTAATGTACCGTTGATTAGCATGGCAGAATTAATCAGCAACAAGGCTAAAACTGACATTAGTTCTTTGCCAGCAAAAAACGCACGCGCAGCCAATTGCAACCTAGCTAAGCTAGACTGTTTGACACCTTGTGACTGATTAATTGCTCGCAAAACTCACGCCTTTTATCGCTTTTACTGCATTTTAGGTAAATGGCTTACCCTATTTTTTAATGCGGTAACATGATCTTCATCAATAAAGTTTCAGTAATTACTGAAATTTCGATGTGGAGTATAACAAAGTCAACAGACGGTACAAGTAGAATTTTACAGCACACGGTTAAGTATTGTTTAGCCATTTGATAATAAACTGTAAAAAAACAAACCTATTGAAGCTAAGTACTTAAAAGTAATACTGTATTTTATATAGCGTAAAGCTATGAAGAAAAAGAAAATAGCATAAAAATAGCGATTTAAAGCATACTTAGTCAGTAGCAATCGAAGCTTTAATACTGAACAAGGATTAGCCAAACCATTAAAAATATAATATTCTACATAATATTAAAATAAAGAATAAAAGAGATAATTATGCGCCTATATGTACTCGCCACAGCCCTTTTAGCACTAAGTACCAGTACACTTGCAAATACGATTGAAGACACCGCTGTAGCTGGCTTAGATAAACCTGCGATTTACTACGCCGATATAGAGCCACACTTAAAAAGCGCAGCAAAACATCCAAGCGTCACACTAAAACAAATCGGCACCTCTTTCCAAGGACAGGCACTTAATTCTCTAAAAATCGGCACCTACCAATCAAAGTGATGATGTGGAGCCAAATGCACGGCGACGAAAACACAGCTACTGCCGCACTAATGGATTTTTTAAGCTTTATAACCGCAGATGAAAACGCACAATGGCTAGAAAGCTGGCAACAAAAAGTAACTCTTCTCATTATCCCTATGGTGAACCCAGACGGCGCGGCAGCTCAAACTCGCCATAATGCACAAGGTATTGATTTAAATCGTGATGCAAAAGCCCTTCGCACAAAAGAAGGACAAATACTCATGACTGCGGCTGATGAATTCAAACCTGATTTCGGCTTTAATTTACATGATCAGAATGCCTATTACGGTGCCGGAAAAATGGGAGAACAAGCCACTATTTCAGTGCTAGCACCCGCCTATAATGAAGCAAGAGAAGTGAATAAAATTCGTGGTGAGGCTATGCAATTTATTGCTCATTTAGCCAAAACGGTTGAAACCATGATCCCAGGGCACTTGGGGAAGTACAACGACAGTTACTCTTATCGCAGTTTTGGAGATACTTTTTCGGAAAAAGGTATCCGAACTATATTAATTGAATCAGGTGCTTACCCAAACGACCCAAACCGACAAATAGCCCGTAAAGTTAACCGTGTTTTATATAAAAAGACTATTGATTCAATAACTTCACAGGAATGGAAAAGCGCTAAAATAGCCCAGTACCACGCTATCCCATTAAATGCTAAAGACAATTGGGTAGACTTACTAATAGATGATGTAACTGTAAAGAGTGAGCTAGGTGATTACCAGATAGATATTGCAATAAACAACAAAGGACAGTCACCCATAATTAAAGAATTGGGTGATATAAGCAGTATCCGCAAAGGTTACACCAGTTTAGATGCAAGCAGCCTGAACTTTAGAACCGGTAACAGTTTTGTTTTAAATGAGTCGTTAAAGCTTACCGAAAATAAATATAAAGAGCTTTTAATACAAGGCTATAGTTGCTTTTCTGGCGATATTAATATGCTAGAAAACTCCACAAATTGGGCAGTTTACGCATGCAAAAGTGTATTTACATCAATACCTTCACTTCATGCACCTGCCGCCTTTTTCTTACAAGCAAATGGCAAAAATAAGTACGCAGTTTTAGGAGCTAAGTTAATTAATTTAGATTAAACACGATTTAAAAAGACAGGCACTGTTAAAAGTGCCTGTTAAATCTCCAAATTCCTTAAATTTGTTAACCTAAAATAATAGTTGCGTAGGCAAGCTAGCCTATTAGCTTAATCTAACAATAACAACCAAGACAAAAGATTTAGCTTTATGAGAATTGAAAGCACAAGTTAGCTGCAAGTGTTTGCAAAAAATAAAAATTGAGAGAAATTTAAGATTAACTGGCAAGTAATAACTTACAGCTTGTAATGTTACTTCGTCGCTTACGCGCAGTTTTACTGCAATAACTTTCGATAGTACCTACTCGACCTGCAGCTCCACGAAATAAGTTTTCAAATTGAGTTGTTAGTTTTAACCATTTTTCCGGTTCGAAATTCAGCCTTTCAAGAATAGGAGGTAAATGATGCTCTATATATCCCGGCTTATCCGCGCTGATACAACGCCCAGTTTGCTCCACAAGTGGCAGATATGACTTTAACTCAAAAGGTATTCCCTTTGATTTATACTTGCTCATGCCACCAATAAAACGAGCTAGTAACTTAGGTTGCTTTGACTCCTTCGCGCTTTCGCATCGCTTTTTAAAACTGGTATAGTCCGATTGTTCCGGCGTGCTCGCAGCTTTAGCACGAACAGGGTTTAAATCAACATAGGCCATGCAGGCTAAAAGCGCTGATTCATCAAGGAGAGCTTGGCTTTTAAAGCGCCCTTCCCAAAAATGCCCTGTACACTCGTCTTCTTTATTTGCACGTCTGGCGATATACTCATTGAGCATTCGCATGAACCAACTAATGCTCGAAAGGCGCGTTCTGTATTCTGCAACCTCTTTATTTAAGAAGACTTGTTGACCATCACTTAACGGCTCACCATGAAGGGCTTTTTGACCTAAAGGCGTCATTTTACTGAGCTTATACCAGCGTAAAAGGATGGCCTTATCCGATAACCTATTTGCTTTTTTATCATCAACATAAAGCACAACATGTGTATGGTTACTCATCACCGCATAAGCACATACATCAATGCAAAATACCTTTGCAAGAGCAAGCAGACGCTGTTCAACCCACCCTCTGCGGTGTTCATATGATTTACCTGTGAGTGTGTCTTCTCCACAAAGGTAGGCACGTCTAACACAGCAAGATACACAATGATAATATTTGGTATTCGACAAACAGATTTGCCGCTTCCTTGCTAAAGCCATCGTCCACTCCTTGAACTGATAAATTGAAATGCATTAGCTGTAACTAAAGTGTAGACAAAATCTTTTTTACTGCAAGAATGAGTTCATGGATAAAAGTGACTGTCTTTGTAAATATTCAAAATAGTTTTAAAGTGACTGTCCTTGTAAAATTTAGGTATTAAAAAAGCGCCTTTGGGCGCTTTTTTTGTGGTTAAAGAATTTGATTCTCTTTCCAGACTTGTTCTTTTGCCATGCGCTTTTTACGCTTGTCACATGGGTCGTCGCAGTCGCAGGCTTTGTCGATACCAACAGCGCCTAGGCCACCACAACTACTGGCCATAGATTTCTTTTGCACAATCATGCCGACAGCCATCGCCGCCACAATTAAAATAAGTAGACCAAATGTAAGAAGAAAAAGTGACATTGCTTTGCCCCTATCGTCAGCAATTAAATCGAGCCCAACTAATTAGGCTGCATGTATTATATACCTAAACGACCTCAAGGTGCGAGTTTCAGTTAGAATTAAAAGCGATTTAGGCAAGGCATTGATTACAAGCAATAGTGGTTCTATTGTTAAAATCAATAACGCGGTATAAATCGCTTTTAAACCAATCCTTTGGTCGCTTCACAGGCGCTTACTCTCATCGTTGTTAGTTCTGGGACTGCCATTGTTGCAAAATAACGCCTTGATATTAAGCTCCTGTGGAACGCTGAGTTCTACATCTTGAGGCTGCTTGGGTATACACGGCTTCTTGCCCTGCTACAAATAAGGTTTAAAAGCGGGGCTAGAATATGTCACTAAGCCATTGTCTGACTTACCAATTAAGTACACCGGCAAATCGTGCTCTTCGGCGTATTTCTGCGCCTTTTCCATGCCCATTACTGTAATTGCCGTCGCTAAGCCATCTGCAGTCATCGCTGATGGGTGTAAAACAGTAACTGATACCAAATCATGACGGCTCGGCATACCTGTTACAGGGTCAATTAAGTGGCTATAGGTAACACCATCCATTTCGTAAAAAATTCGGTAATCACCGGATGTCGCAATACCATTAGTACCCGGCTCAATTACTTTATGTACTTTACGCACGCCAGGCTCAGCATCAGGCTGCTCAATAGCTATTTTCCAAGTGATGTTGTTTGGCTTAATACCCGACACACGAAGCTCACCACCAATCTCAACCATATAATTAGTGAAACCATGGCTTTCTATCACTTGTGCTACTTTATCAATACCATAGCCTTTTGCTGTAGCAGAAAACGACAGCTCTAAACCATCAATCGTCTTCATAAGACCAGCATCTGTAAGTTCAAGCTTATCAACACCAATTTTGGCAACCATTGCGGCCAAGGCTTCATCGCTTGGGCGTTTAGTCGGCTTTTTATCTGGACCAAAGCCCCACAAGTCAATAAGTGATCCCATAGTCACATCTAACGTTTTTGTTGATTCGCCAAGGCGAATTGATTCAGCTACCACGTTTCTAAAATCAGCGCTTATTGGCATTACCTGCCCTGCTGGTAACTGGTTGAACTGGTTAATTTCTGAATCAGGAATGTAAGTCGACATAGATTGATTTACATCTTTAAGCACTTGCTTAATTTCCGGGTGTAAATCAACACCTGCAACCTTTGAAGACTCTGCAAACACCTTAATGTGATAAGTGGTGCCCATTGTCTTACCTTCAAAATAAAGCTCTTCAGCCTTATCTGATTGACCGCAGCCAGCCATGAGTAAAGTCATAGTTAATAGGAAAAAGGCCATCAAGCCTTGGCGATAAAACACTCTATTCATAGCATTCACCTTGTAGATACCACGGAGTTCGGTATAGAAATAAAAAAAGCCTCGTAACACTAAGTGCTACGAGGCCTGTATTCTAACCAAAACTAATTGTTTTGTGTATGGTGTTAGCCACCGAAGTCATCTAATAAGATGTTTTCGTCTTCTACACCAAGATCTTTAAGCATGTTGATAACAGCCGCGTTCATCATTGGAGGACCACACATGTAGAACTCACAATCTTCAGGCGCTTCATGATCTTTCAAGTAGTTTTCATAAAGTACGTTATGGATGAAGCCTGTGTAACCTTCCCAGTTATCTTCTGGTTGTGGATCAGACAGTGCTGTGTGCCATACGAAGTTATCGTTTTCTGCTGCTAAGCCGTCGAAATCTTCTACGTAGAACATTTCACGCTTAGAACGCGCACCATACCAGAAGCTCATCTTACGCTTAGATTGTAAACGCTTAAGTTGGTCAAAGATATGTGAACGCATTGGTGCCATACCTGCACCACCACCTACGAATACCATTTCTGCATCAGTGTCTTTCGCGAAGAACTCACCGAATGGACCAGAGATAGTCACTTTATCACCTTCTTTTAATGACCAAATGTACGAAGACATTTTACCACATGGAAGGCTTAGGTCTCTTGGCGGCGGCGTAGCGATACGCACGTTAAGCATGATGATGCCTTCTTCTTCTGGGTAGTTAGCCATAGAGTATGCACGAATTGTTTCGTCGTCTACTTTAGACTCCAGATCGAAGAAACCGAAGTGGTTCCAGTCGCCACGATACTCTTCTGGAATATCGAAATCAGCGTATTTAACGTGGTGAGCTGGTGCTTCAATTTGAATATAACCACCGGCACGGAAAGGTACTGACTCGCCATCAGGAATTTGTAATTTAAGTTCCTTGATGAACGTTGCCTTGTTATCGTTAGAGATAACAGTACATTCCCACTTCTTAACACCGAAAATTGACTCTTCAAGTTCAATTTCCATGTCGTTCTTAACATTTACCTGACACGCTAAACGGCAGCCTTCACGCGCTTCACCTTTAGAGATGTGATCAAGTTCTGTTGGTAAGATATCGCCGCCACCTTCTTTGATGTGTACACGACACTGACCACAAGAGCCACCGCCACCACATGCAGATGAAACGAAGATACCTGAATCAGCTAGCGCGCCTAATAGCTTGCTACCTGCAGATGTTTTAATAGCTTTTTCTGGGTCGCCATTAATTCCGATGATGATATCGCCGCTTGCTACTAATTTAGATTTAGCACCAATGATAACTAAAACTAAAATAACAACGATAGCGATGAAAACACCAACGCCTAAGAAAATCTCATTCATGATTTATCCTCGCTACCTATTAAAGTGAAATACCAGAGAATGACATAAAGCCAAGACCCATAAGACCAACAGTGATGAAAGTAATACCTAAACCACGTAAGCCATCAGGAACGTCTGAGTACTTCATTTTTTCACGGATACCAGCAAGTAAAGTAATTGCTAGTGCCCAGCCCACACCTGAACCGATACCATAAACAACAGACTCGCCGAAGTTATAGTTACGCTCAACCATGAAAGATACCGCACCGAAGATCGCACAGTTAACTGTGATCAGTGGTAAGAAGATACCTAACGCGTTGTAAAGTGCAGGGAAGAACTTATCTAATGCCATTTCAAGAATTTGTACAAGTGCTGCAATAACACCGATGAAAGTCAAGAAACGTAAGAAGCTAAGGTCTGCTTCTGGGTAGCCAAGCCACTCTAATGCACCTGGTGCAAGAACAGCGTGATAAACCAAGTTATTTACAGGTACTGAGATACCTAGCACCACGATAACTGCCACACCTAAACCGATTGACGTTGTTACTTTCTTTGATACCGCAAGGAAAGTACACATACCTAGGAAGAAGGCTAAAGCTAAGTTTTCAATGAAAACCGCTTTTACAAATAAACTAATATAATGTTCCACTGCTCGCCCCTTACGCTTTTGCTTCTACTTGGTCTTTCTTGAAGGTACGAAGTACCCAGATGAATAAACCAATAATGAAGAATGCACTCGGTGGTAAAATCAATAGACCCATTGGTTGATACCAGCCACCATTTTGTACTAATGGGATAATATCAACACCGAATAGTGAACCTTTACCGAATAACTCACGGATGAAACCAACAGTTAGTAGTACTACTGAGTAGCCTAAACCGTTACCGATACCATCTAAGAAAGACATTAACGGTGGTGACTTCATTGCGTATGCTTCAGCACGACCCATTACGATACAGTTTGTAATGATTAGACCAACGAATACTGAAAGCTCTTTAGCAGTTGCATAAGAGAATGCTTGCAGTACTTGGTCAACAACGATTACAAGTGATGCGATGATTGTCATTTGCACGATAATACGTACAGATGATGGGATGTGGTTACGAATTGACGAAATAAACAAGCTAGAAAACGCAGTTACTAGTGTCAATGCGATTGACATGATTAGTGCATTTTTTAAGCTTGATGTTACCGCTAGCGCAGAACAAATACCAAGTACTTGTAATGCGATCGGGTTATTTGCGAATACCGGACCAAATAGGACCGACTTCATTTCTTTAGTATCAGCCATTATTTCAACGCTCCTTCACGTACTTTCGCAAGGAATGGACCAAAGCCATGCTCGCCAGTCCAGAAGTCAACTGTGTGATCAACACCGTTTGAAGTTAATGTTGCACCAGAAAGACCATCGATTTGATGTTCGTTCTTCGCACCGCTCTTCATGATATTGATTGGTAACTCTTTACCTTGCCATTTAGCAGTCCATTGTGGATTTTGGATTTCACCACCTAGACCTGGCGTTTCGTTGTGCTTGAAGAAGTTGATGTTTTTAACTGTTTCACCATCGCTTTCAAGCGCTAAGAAGCCGTACATTACACCCCAAAGGCCATAACCTTGGATTGGTAGAATGATTGCGTCTGTAGAACCATCAGATTTCTTCGAAATATATACAGGTGAATTTTTTGTCATACGCTGAATACCAGCGATGTCTTTAATTCCTTCTGCTTTCAACGCAAAGCTACGAGCTTGGTCGAATTTTGTTTTCTCGAAGTCAAATGAGTTAGGATCAGCACCTTCAACAAACTCACCTGTGTTCATGTCTACAACACGTGCTTCAATTTTTGAGTTAAAGGTATCTGACACAGTACCTGATACTTCAATGCCTGCAGCCGCTAAGATATTGCGTTGAATATCTTGTGTTTTGTTAGCTTGCTGTAAAGGACGAAGCTGAACTGAAGCAAACGATACGATAATTGCACACACTAAACATAGTGCAACAACAACGGTTAGCGTTTTGCCGATTGATTCGTTATTACTAGACATTACGTGCCAACCTCCGCTTGATATTAGCTTGCACTACAAAGTGATCGAATAATGGTGCAAATAAGTTAGCAAATAAGATTGCTAGCATCATACCTTCTGGGAATGCCGGGTTAACAACACGGATCATTACAACCATAAAGCCGATTAACGCACCGTAAGCGAACTTACCTTTGTCTGTGAATGATGCAGATACTGGGTCTGTTGCCATGAAGAACATACCAAATGCAAAACCACCAAGCACTAAGTGCCAGTGCCAAGGCATAGCAAATACAGCGTTAGTTTCTGAACCAATTGTATTTAGTAAGAATGCCGTTGCAACCATACCTAGGAATACACCTAGTACGATACGCCATGAAGCGATACGCACATAAATTAGGAATAAACCACCGATTAATAGTGCTAGTGTTGACGTCTCACCCATAGAACCTTGAATGAAACCGTAGAACGCATTCCACCATAACTCCATGTTGCTGTAATCAAGTGAACCAACAACAGCTTGGCCAAGCATAGTTGCACCAGAGAATGAATCTACTGCTGTCCATACTGTGTCACCTGAAATTTGCGCTGGGTATGCGAAGAATAAGAACGCACGACCGGCAAGAGCAGGGTTAAGGAAGTTACGACCTGTACCACCAAAGATTTCTTTAGCGATTACAACACCAAACGTAATACCTAGTGCAACTTGCCATAAAGGAATCGTCGCAGGTAGGATTAGTGCGAATAATACAGATGTTACGAAGAAACCTTCATTTACTTCGTGCTTACGCACTGAAGCAAATAGTACTTCCCAGAAACCACCCACAGCAAATGTTACTGCGTATATTGGTAGGAAGAAGCAGGCACCGTAAAACATTTTCGCGCCCCAACCAGAGTCAGCAGTTAATTCACCACCGAATAATTGGAACAGACCAACTTGCCATGTGTTTGCTAGTTCAAAACCTTGTGCTAAAGCACCTGCGGCCTGATGACCGATGTTGAACATACCAAAGAACATTGCAGGGAACGTCGCCATCCACACTAAAATCATCATACGTTTTAGGTCGATGTTATCGCGAACGTGTGTTTTGCCTTTATTTACATAACCAGGCGTGTAGAAAATAGTCGCTGCAGCTTCGTAAAGCGCATACCATTTTTCGTGTTTACCACCCGGTTCAAAATGCGGCTCAATATCTTCTAGAAATTTCTTTAAACCCATCTCTCTAGCCTTCCTTCTCGATCGTAGTCAAGCAATCGCGTAGGATTGAACCGTACTCGTATTTACCTGGACAAACGAAGGTACATAATGCTAAATCTTCTTCATCAAGCTCTAGCGCACCTAACGAAATAGCACCATCAAGATCACGTGCGATTAAATCACGTAATAATAGTGTAGGTAGGATGTCTAAAGGCATAACACGCTCATAGCTACCAATTGGAACCATGGCACGCTTCGAACCACCTGTTGAAGTCGTCATGTTAAATAGACGGCTAGGAGCAAGGTGAGATAAGAAGGTACGTGTTACTGAGAACTTGTTAGCACCTGGTGCGATCCAACCGAATAGCTCTTTTTCGCGACCTTCAAGTAATACAGATACTTGAACATGGTAACGACCTAAGAACGCGTGTGGACCTTGAGAGATAGCGCCTGATAATACAGAACCAGAAATTACACGGTTATCACCGTCTTCTAATTCACCAGCAACTAAATCATCTAAAGATGCACCTAGCTGAGTTTTTACTAAGCGTGGGTTTTTAACACGAGGACCAGCAAGCGAAACAACACGGTCTGTGAAGATTTCACCTGTTAGGAATAAATTACCAAACGCGATTACGTCTTGGTAACCTAAGTGCCAAACCTGCTTGCTTGCAGAAACTGGGTCTAAGTTATGAATGTGTGTACCAACAAGACCTGCCGGATGCTTGCCACCAAACTCATGTACTTCTACTTGAGGGATTGATGAACTAGGCACTTGGCTACCAGCTTGTTTACAAACAAATACTTTGCCGTCAGTTAAACGAGATACCACAGCTAAACCTGCTTCAAATGCTTGAGTGTTCTCAGCAATGATTACTGCAGGATCTGCAGCTAGCGGGTTAGTGTCGATAGCCGTTACAAAGATAGAGCTAGGATTTGCATCCAAAGCAGCTACTCTGCTGAATGGGCGAGCACGTAGTGCTGTCCATTGACCTGACTGAACTAGTACTTCTTTAACTTTTTCACGGTCTAAGCCCGAAAGCTCGTCGGCGTTTAAAAGAGTCAAAGGTGATTTGCTCACTGCCATTAACTTCAATAACAACAGATTGCAGCACACGTTTAGCACCACGATTGATTTCTTTAACTACCCCAGAAGCTGGTGCAGTAAATAAGACGCCTGGGTTCTTTTTGTCTTCAAAAAGTACCTGGCCTTTTTTGACTTGGTCATCCACGCGAACATGCATGGTTGGACGCATACCAATATATTCTTCACCTAGCACAGCTACACGTTTGACGGCAGAACCGTCGTGAATAACTTGCTGAGGTGCGCCCTCTATCGGTAAATCCAGACCTTTTTTTATGTTGATCATACGCACTTGCATTACATTAACGGAAAGAAACTGAAAAATCGTACCAACCACGTCGCCATTTGATATGCTCAAGTTAAACTCTAAGTATCAAAGAATAGCCTGTTTAACACCCCAAACAAGCAACGCAGTAAACTCCTCACATATATTGCCCGAATTTTAACATCAATCAGGGTGACTATGCGAGAGCAAATATGAAATTTATACGACAGATACGGTTATTTAGACTACAAAAACCTTTTGAATAAAATTCAATATAGACCAAAGTGCTATTGATGATGTTTTATTTTCATCCAGAAACAAAAAAGTCGCTTAAAAAAGCGACTTTACAAAATCAAGTTTGTTCAGCGATTAATCGATCAGCTGTGAAATCGCAACATCAGGATTCACATCTTGCTCGTAATCTACACTCTCGATACCAAAACCGAATAAACGTAAAAACTCATTATGGTAACCCACGTAATCCGTTAATTCGTCAATTGTATCTGTATCCACTGTATCCCAAACATGTTGTACACGAGCTTGAACATCATCTTCTAACTCTTTGTAGTTTTGGAATAAATGACCACCTTCGTCAAAACGTGGTGTTTCACCGTAAAGGTTTTCAGTAAATAGTGAGTGAATTTGCTCAATGGTACCTTCGTAAGTACCGTCTGCTTTCATTACTTTGAATAAAGCAGAGATATATAAAGGCATAATTGGAATTGCCGAGCTTGCTTGTGTCACAACCGCATTTAATGAAGAAACATACGCTTCGCCATTTAAGCCTTTTGTTGACTCTTTGATTGCTTGAGTTGCACGGTCAAGATCTTCTTTCGCTTTACCAATTGTCGCATGACCGTAAATTGATCACGTTAACTCTTTACCGATATAAGTGTAAGCAGTCGTTTTGAAGTTATCAGCAAGTACATCTGCTTCTTTTAATGCGTCAATCCACATTTCCCAATCTTCACCGCCCATTACTTTAATTGTATTGTCGATGTCTTCTTGGCTTGCTGCTTCAACCGTTACTTCATCAATCACACGCTTTGAAGTGTTTAGGTTCTTCGTAGTGATATCTGAGCCAATAGGCTTAAGCGTAGATGAGTAAGTCTCACCTGTATTTGGATCAGTACGACGAGGTGAAGCAAGGCTGTAAACAACTAAATCAATTTTACCTAGTTCAGCTTTGATAGTATCAATTGCTTTTTGCTTGATTTCGTTAGAAAACGCGTCGCCATTGATATTTTTAGACCATAAACCTGCTTCTTCAGCGGCTGCTTGGAATGCTGCTGTGTTGTACCAACCTGCAGAACCCGTTTTGCGTTCGCTACCTTCTTTTTCAAAGAAAATACCTAACGTTTTAGCACCGCCACCAAATGCAGCCGTGATACGTGATGCTAGGCCGTAACCTGTAGACGCACCTATCACTAATACATTCTTAGGTGCATTGCTCAGTGGTCCTTGCGCTTTCACATAATTAATTTGTTCTTGTACGTGCTCAGCACACCCTACTGGATGCGCGTTAGTGCAGATAAATCCACGAATTTTCGGCTTAATGACCATTGATCATCCTATATCTATCACAATAAAAATTAGCGCTAGTTTAAAGGCTAATAGTTAAAATACAGGTCTGATCAGTAAAACTTTTCAGACCCACGTAAATTTTTCGAGCTTAAAACACCCAAGTAACCAGCAGTCTAGAGTGACTGTCCTTCTAACTTTGAGTGACTGTCCTTCTAACTTTGAGTGACTGTCCTGCTAACTTTGAGTGACTGTCTTTCTAACTTTGAGTGACTGTCTTTCTAACTTTAGGTGACTGTCCTGCTAACTTTGAGTGACTGTCTTTCTAACTTTAGGTGACTGTCTTTCTAACTTTAGGTGACTGTCCTGCTAACTTTGAGTGACTGCTCTGCTAACTTTAGGTGACTGTCCTGCTAATTTAGTCGAACTTTGAGCCGCCTAAGCACTTTGGTGATTCAGGTGCCTGTCCATGTTGTTCACTAAACTCTTCTGGAGTAAATGTGTGAATCGCTAATGCATGAATGTGATTTGCTAATTCATCTTTTAATAGCTCATTAATTTGACGGTGACGGGCAAGTAAACGTTTACCTGCAAATTCTTCACTCACAACCACCACTTTAAAATGCGACTCAGTTCCACGACTATGCATATGGCTTTCATTGACAACATTCAGGTGTTTACATTCGATACCCGCAGCAAGCTTTTGCTCAATTTGTTGTTGCATTGACATGTGTCATAGACCTTTCATAAGAAAATAATTGCCAGCTACTATATCAAGGGCATGGCTCAATTTACCAATGATTTTATATAATTGAACGAAAGGTAAGATTAATTCGAGGGTGTTTGAGTCTTTGCTGCTTCGGCAAACTATGCTGGTAATCGCGCTGGCTAAAACCATTCATGATTAAACAGCTACCACTTTGCAGCACAGTGCTATATTGTTCATTTTTATATTTGTGCCTTATTTTAAATACACGTTCGGCCCCTAGTGATACAGACGCGATTGTTGGTTGCTCACCAAGTTCTTTCTCATCGTCACTATGCCAGCCCATACAATCATGACCATCTCGATACAAATTAACTAAAAGCGCATTAAATGGTATCTGCAAAGTTCTTGATAAGCGTACACGCATAGCATCAAGTACCTCTGGCCAAGGCTCAACGATTAATTTTGAACCCGAGTAACCATAATTTACGTTCTGATCAGCAATAAAGCATTGCAAACGCGGGATCACATGGTTTTTTCCGTACACTTTTATAGCCGGTTGCTGCCAATTGAGCTGCTGCTGAAGAAAGTAAAATAACTCGAGGCTTTTTTGCGCACTCAATGTATTGGCTTGGTAAGAAAACCCATCAGGTAGATGATTAGGGTTGGCGTTTGGCTGTTGCATGTTAGAATTTACCTATACATTAATACTTTCGTAAAATCATGATGACCACCCAAGCACAGCTCGGTGATAACACCTATACCCTAGAACGCTTTCCGTTAGATCAAAAAAATCGCAGTCTTCAAGCATGGGACTCTGGCGATGAATATCTTGTCAATTATGTACAAGAGCACTATCCAGATGCAAATTCAATCCTGATACTCAATGACAGTTTTGGCGCCTTATCCTGTGCCTTTAATACGTTAACAGTTTATTCAGTTAACGACTCGTATATTGGTCATCAAGCTACCCGCTATAATTTACAAACCAATGAGTTATCAACAGATTCTTTAACGCAACTGGACTCATTAGCAGCATTACCTAATCAGGTTGATTTAGTGATATTAAAAGTGCCACGCAATTTAGGCTATCTTCAGCATCAACTTGCCGCAATCAGTGCAGCTTTACCTGCTGACATTGATGTTATTGCAGCTGGAAAAACGAAAGACATTCATAACTCAACAATAAAGGCTTTTAGTCAGTATATCGGTGAAACATCAACCAGCTTAGCGGTTAAAAAGTCCCGTTTAATTATCAGTAAAACCAGTGGTCTTAATAAAATAGCCCCCTTTCCTGTTAACTGGTCACTTGAAGGCAGTGAATTTGAAATTCAAAATCATGCCAATGTATTTTCTCGGGACTCATTAGATATCGGCGCGCGCTTTTTCTTTAACTATTTGCCACAAACAAGTAAAGCCCGCAGCATCATTGATTTAGGCTGTGGTAATGGTGTTGTTGGGTTGATGACTCTCAAACGTTGCCCTAAAGCCCATGTAATCTTCGTTGATGAGTCCTATATGGCCGTTGAATCAGCCAAATTGAACATAACTCACAATTTACCTGATCAATTAGACCAGTGTGAGTTTGTTCAAAACGACTGTTTAACCGATTTTCAACCTAACAGTGTTGACCTTGTTTTATGTAACCCACCATTCCACCAAGCGCAAGCGGTCACCGATCATATCGCTTGGCAAATGTTCAAACAGGCAAAACAAACATTAAAGCACGGTGGTGAATTAAGAATTATTGGTAATCGTCATCTAGACTATCATGAAAAGTTAAAACGCATGTTCGGCAATTGTAAGCTATTAGGATCTAATAAAAAGTTTGTCGTACTAAGTGCTACAAAGAATAATTAATGGAGCTAACTAAATGAAAAAAATACTTCCTTTATGCTTGCTAGCCGCCCTATCTGCGTGTAGCAATCAGCCAAATCAGTTAATTTTGAACCCCGTTTATCAAGGCGGGAAAATTTCAACTATTAACAGTAATGTTAGCACCAGCGTAATTGACTTACGTGGTGACAATGTGACCCTTAAAATCATTGGTTCAGACAAAGTTAAAACGCTTGCAAGCCCTGGAATAGCTGATTCTGTGAAAAGTGCCTTAGACAGTGCTCTGAGCCGAAATGGTGCTAACATTTCAAACTTAGCAACTACACGTTTTGAATTAGATATTCATAAGTTGCAAGCAACTGTCACCGAAAAGATGATGACGCACAGTAGTGCTGCAAATGTGGAGTTTGGTTTAAGAGTGATTAAAAGTACAAGTAACTTTAGTAAGATATACCGCGGCAACGCAAATCTTGAAGGACCACTCAGTCATGACCGTGCAAAAATAGAAGGTCAACTTAATAAGTTGACTGAACAGGTTATAACACGCATTGTATCTGACCCAGAATTAATCGCCTATTTAGAAGGTTAACCATGAAACGCATTTTATTACTTAGTTTTTTATTGTTTTTTGCTCACAGTTCATTCGCAGCGACTGAAGGTAAGTTTATTCAAAAAGACAATATGTTTCCGCGCGTAGAAATTGTTACTACGCTTGGCAGTATTGTGGTCGAAATGGATCGTTCACGGGCACCAATTACAGTAAATAACTTTCTAACTTACGTTGCCGATGGTAGCTATCAAGGTAGTGTATTTCACCGTGTTGAACGTGATGAAGACAACGAACGTGATTTTGTAATTCAAGGCGGTGGTTACGATAAAGACTACGATGGTCTGTACGAAGGTGACCCTATTTTCAATGAAAGTGGCAACGGGTTAAAAAACGATATGTATAGTATCGCAATGGCATATCAAGACCGAAAACCACACTCAGGTACGCGTCAATTCTTCTTTAATATGGACGACAACGACCATCTTAATCCAGGTCGTGATTGGGGCTTTGCTGTATTTGGTATGGTCATGGATGGCTACGAAACTCTAGACAAAATCATGCGTGTCGAAACTGCTTTCAATGAAAAAATTGGTTACAGCTTTGTACCCAAAGATCCTGTAGTTATCTTAAACGTAAAAGTGCTTGACGCTAATCAATAATAAATAGGGGCGCACGCCCCTTAAACTGGCAACACTATGACAAAAACCCTTTCTTTTTCAGAGTATTTCTCATACTTCAAAGATAAACGTTTAATTAATATTTTTATTTTTGGTATTAGCAGCGGCTTTCCGTGGGTATTGATTGGCTCTGTAATGTCGGCCTGGCTAAAAGATGAAGGCCTGAGCCGCAGCATGATTGGGTTGTTTGGCATCGTGTTTGGTGCATATAGCATTAACTTTTTATGGTCACCGCTCGTTGACCGTGTAAAGTTACCTTTTTTATTTAACTGGCTAGGTTTAGCGCCGTAGCTGGATTTTACTCTGTCAGTCAGTCATTTTTATTGGTACCTTTTCGCTTGCAGGGCTCGATATCAAAGCCAACCTTTGGTTTGCTGCCGCTCTGTGTTTAGTGATTGCAATAGCATCTGCAACTCAAGACATTGCTATTGATGCATTTCGTATCGACACTTTGGCAGAAAATGAGAGCCATAAAGCCACCGCAGCGGCAGCAATGGCAACCTCAGGTTGGTGGAGCGGCTATGCTCTATTAGGCGCCCTACCGTTTTATATGGCCGACATTCCTTCAATTGATTGGCCACAAGTTTACTTTTTCCTATCTGTCGTGATGCTGCTATTAATGAGCAGCGTATTTTGGGCGAAAGAACCAGAATCAAATCGCGATGCAGTTCAAGCAGAGCTTGAGCAAACCTATCAACAAAAGCTGGCTGGTAGTACGCAAACTCGCTTTGCTAAAGTTATTGCATGGCTTGCTGTAACCGTTTTTGATCCTTTTAGAACCTTCTTCGCCCGTAACGGGGTAAAAACAGCATTGGCTTTATTAGCTTTTATTTTCTTATTTAAAATCGGCGAGGCCTTCTTAGGGCGAATGTCTATCGTGTTTTATAAAGAAGTGGGCTTCTCGAATAGCGATATTGCTACCTTCTCAAAAGTAGGTACGGCAGTACTTACTATCGCTTTCACCTTTCTAGGTAGTTTGTTTAACCAACGATATGGCATTGTTAAAGGCTTATTTATTAGTGGTATTGCGATGGCAGCCTCAAATCTCGCCTTCGCTTGGATTGCTATAGCAGGCCCTAAATTGAGCCTTTACGCGTTTGCAATCATTATTGATGGTTTTACACAGGCTTGGTCTCTCGTTGCTATGGTGGCGTTTATATCTATGCTTTGCGACAGAGCATTTAGTGCCACTCACTATGCGCTACTTGCTTCATTAGGTAATTTAGGTAGAACTTTACTTTCAAGTTATAGCGGCGTGGTCATTGATGACTGGTTAGGAGGAAATTGGGCGATGTTCTTTGTACTGACAGCACTTATGGTTTTACCTTCATTAATTTTCTTATTTTTAATTAGGCATAAGCTTTATGCACTAGAAAACAACTATCATCAAAGGGATTTAACAAGTTAGATACGAAAGTAATTTTAGAGGAGAGATAAATGGTGAAATTTTAATAGCGCCTCCCTGCACTATTTGTATTACTTTAGTAGTGTTATTTCACCACAAAGCACTAAAAAATTATGCGTCTTTTAGCAAATTAAGACCTTCGTACGGGTCAACTTCCAAAGCATCACAATAACGTATGAATTCAATAACATCTAGTCGACGTTCTTGGTTTTCAATTTTACCGATAAAAGAATGCGGCGTACCTAAAACCTGCGCAAGGCTACGCATTGTGTGACCTTTCTCGTGGCGTTTAGTTTTAAGCCATTTCGTTAATTTCGAGTTTTCTTCAGAAGAAACTGTTTTACCCATCATAAAATACATCTCCTACTAGATGATTTAAATTAATAAACTTAAGAGTGAAATTTGCCCGTCTCACTCTTGGATACATTATATACTAATAATTTTCACTTTGAATTATTAATTATACAAATGTCCACCTTTTAGGTATGGACCTTATTAGTATACATGTCTTAGTGTAGCTAAAATTAAAGCATGTGCTCTATAGTTAACTGGTTAACTGTACCAAAAAATTGATCAATTGGAAGTCAAACAAGATGAAAGTATCGCTTTAAATTCTGCATATTTATGCTTAAAGTGTACGTAAATACTGAAAAAGGCTAAGAAATGTTTCGTATATTATTTTTGTTGCCAATTGTACTATGTGTAGCATGGTACCTATTTTTAAAACACAATCGAGTACCAATTAAGCAAGGTAAAAATGGGTTTGTATACATTTTGGTCGCATCAGCGTTAGTTTTAGGCTTCTTTTTACTGATGATTAAAGTGACCCAACACTAGGGTCACTCATTTTTAATTAATCGGTAACGAATTTACCTATTACTATCTACGACGATCTCGCAGCATTAACAAACACGGTGTAAGCACAAGTGTCAACACCGTGGCAAATGTTAAACCACCCGCAACGGCTGTTGCCAATTGCACCCACCACTGAGTAGATGGCGCACCAAAATCAATGTGACGGTTAAATAAATCAATATTCACTTGGAGTACCATTGGCATCAATCCCAAAATGGTGGTAACAGTCGTTAGCAATACCGGACGCAAACGCTGTGCACCGGTTCGCAAAATCGCATCTTTGGCAGCCAGACCTTGGCTTCGTAAAACATTATAGGTATCAATCAATACTATATTGTTATTAACCACAATACCTGCAAGCGAAATAACCCCAATACCTGACATCACAATACCAAACGGTTGCTGTAATACGATTAAACCTAAGAACACACCCACAGTTGAAAATAGCACAGCACTTAAAATCAAAAATGCTTGATAAAAGCTATTAAATTGCGTCACCAAAATGATACCCATCACAAATAGAGCAACCACAAAAGCCTGCTCAAGAAAGGCTTCTGATTCATCTTGATCTTCAGTTTCACCACGCACTTTAATTTTCACGCGAGGGTCTAATCCTTGCTCTTCTAATTGCGCTTGTAAGCGCGGCAATGCCTTGGCAAGTTGTTCACCCGGCTTCATGTCTGCATTAACGGTAACAACGCGCTGAGAATCTACACGACGGATAGTATCGACTTTAGGCGCTGCTTGACGCTCAACAAAGTGACTAATTGGCACTTGCCCGTGCATGGTTTTTACACGTAACGTTTCAAGACGTCCTAAATCACGTTTGTCATGAGGAAAGCGTACGCGAATATCAATCTCGTCATCCACATCATCTGGACGGTATTCCCCTAATTTCAAGCCATTGGTAATAAGCTGAACATTTGCCCCTAACATACTGGCATCGGCACCAAAACGAGCGGCATCAGAACGATTCAATTTAAGTTGCCACTCAATGCCCGGTTTTGAAGCACTGTCATCAACATTTCGAAACGCGCCATCATTCTCGATAGCTTGCCTTACTCGCTTAGCTTCACTGTTAAGCACATCAACAAACCGAGAGCTCAGCTCAATGCTTAGCGCTTTACCACCACCTGGACCGTTTTCATCTTTACGAAGTTCAATTTCTACACCGGCATAACTTGCCGTGATTTCGTTAACTTGGCTGATAATATCTTCTGCGGGCGGACGCTCATCCCAATCTTTTAGATTCATTCTAAATGTGCCTACTTGATCTTTACCACCAGTACGTGCGTACAGAGTTTTTATACCTTCCACTTTTAGGATGCGCGACTCAATATCTTTCATGATCACGTCTTTTTCAAAGATGGATAAGTCACTGTAAGAACGTACTTTGATATTGACGCCATTTGGCTCAACATCAGGAAAGAACTCAACGCCAAGCTTAGAAATAGCAAAGGCAAAAAACACCATAATAGAAAACACGATTGCAGCAGCAAGGCTCCACCAAGGACGCTCTGTTGCATAATCAAGCACTCGAATATAACGCCCAAGCATTCCTTTAATTTGTGTTAAATCGCCAGACTCTGCTAACTCTAAATCATGTTTTTGCTGCTCAGAAAGCGGCCTTGATTTACCTATTAGTCCACCAATAGTTGGTACAAACACCAGTGCCATAAGTAATGACGCAGACAAAGTAGCAATAAGTGTAATCGGCAAGTATTTCATAAACTCGCCCATCATTCCCGGCCAAAATATCAGCGGGGCAAAGGCCGCTAATGTTGTTGCCGTAGAGGCGATAATTGGCCATGCCATTCGTTCTGCAGCCAGTTTATATGCAACCTTGCGCGGTTTGCCTTCACTCATTGCTCTGTCTGCAAACTCACTAACAACAATTGCGCCATCCACCAGCATACCGACAGCCATGATGAGCGCAAAGAGCACCACGATATTCACCGTTAAACCAAACACAGAGATCACTAAAATCCCCGTTAAGAATGAACCGGGAATGGCAATACCCACTAAAAATGCCGTGCGCGCACCAAGTACCGCCACAATAACGATAACCACCAATAATACGGCAGACAGCACATTATTTTGCAGATCAGAAAGCATCATCTTTACGTCTTTTGACATGTCGCCGGTGTAATCAACGCGTATATGATCAGGCCATATTTTCTTGGCCTCATTGACCACTTGCTTCACTTGTTCGACCGTATCAATAATATTTTCACCAGCACGTTTTTTTACTTCCAGCGAAACCGCATGGCGGCCATTAATACGTGCGATTGAGGTTGGGTCTTTATACGCTCGACGAATTTTTGCTACGTCCATAAAACGTACCACCCTATCGCCAACGACTTTCACGGGTTGCTCCATGACATCTTGAATCGTCTCAAATACCGACGGGATTTTTACAGCAAAGCGTCCTTTACCAGTATCAAGTGTACCGGCAGCAACTAAGCGGTTGTTATTTGATAGCAGTTGAATGATGTCACTCGGTTCAAGACCATAAGAAATCATCGCCAGTGGATCGACCTCAATTTCGACCATGTCCTCGCGATCACCACCTACATCAACTTCTAATACGCTAGAAATGCTTTCTAGTTCATCTTTAAGATTACGAGCAAGGGTTAACAAACCTCGCTCTGGCGCATCACCGGATAAGGTTAATGTAATAGTCGGTTGCTCGTCTTCCATCAAGATTTCATGAACTTCTGGTTCTTCTGATTCAGAAGGCAGTTTCGCCTTAGCTAAGCTGACTTTATCTCGCACATCAGCTAAGGCTTCTTTGGGATCCATACCCGCGATAAATTCAAGGGTCACAGAGGCATGCCCTTCACTTGCCACCGCTGACATTTCTTTTACGCCTTCAATCGAGCGGAGCTCAATCTCCATTGGCGTTTAACTAATAGCCGCTCAGCATCTTCAGGGGAAATACCGTCATGAATAATCGACACATAAATAAAAGGAATGGTGACATCAGGATTCGCTTCTTTAGGGATGGTTTGATATGTCACCCAGCCCGAGATCAGCAACAAGATGAAAATAGATAAAACTGTACGCGTGTGAGTCAACGACGCTTCGATTAAGTTTTTCATACTTAGTTGCTCGTAGCTTCAGTAAACACGGGCTCAACTTTATCACCGGCACGCACAAAACCTTGACCAAGGGTAATGACATTTGCTTGTTCGCCTAAACCCCAAAGCCAAACCCCCTGCTCGGTACTTTTAGCCAGATTCACCGATTTAAACTCAACAATATTATCGTCATTCACGACTTTTACGCCGATATTACCTTGCTCATCAAGGGCCATAAAAGCCGGGCTTAATAACATTGCAGGCTCAGTTGGCAACTCAATATTTAGCTGAGTCGAAAAACCTGCTTTGTATTTCATTCCTGGGTTTTCAAACGCCGCTTCGATGCGAAATGTATTGGTGCTGTCATCAGCAACAGATGCAATATAACGAATACGACCAGGATAGGTTTTGTCATTTAAAACATGAGCAAAAGTAGCTTGACCGACTTCTAAGCCTTGCACTTCTTTTTGAGTCGCATCGGCTCTAACAATTAACGGGTCTAAATCAGCGAGCTGTAAAATAGGGTCGCCTATGCCAACATAATCACCAATTTCGACTAAACGTTTGTTAATAACGCCATCAAAAGCAGCGCGTACTTCAGTGCGCTCTAATTTTAATTCAAGGCTAACTAAGGTTGCTTTAGCCTGTTGCAACATAGCTTGCGCTTGCATGGTTAATACTTTGTTCTGTAAACCTTGCTGATTTAGCTTAAGGGCGCCTTCGTATTCAGTTTGATACTGTGCCACTAAGGCTTCTGCTGATGTAATTTGGGCGGCTAAATCAGACTTATCGAGGCGTAAAATAACCTGTTCTTGTTTTACAAACTGACCTTCTTCAACCAAGATTTCGAGTACTTGTCCTGCTTGCCTAGCGCTAATATTTGCGATTTTGTCAGGCTCTGATTTACCGTAAAAGGTCAGGTTTTTATTTATTTTCTTAGCAACTAATGACATCACCTGCACTTTAGGCAAGCGCTCTTGGGCTTGTTCTTTACTTTGCTGCGCGTTTTGATCTGCTTTGCTATCGCCGGATAGCATCCACAATATAATCACCAAAACAATGGCGATAGCTAAAATATAGGGTTTCTTTTCTATTGTTGTAGTTATATTTGGCAACGCAAAATTCCTTCTAATAATGCGTAAAATTTAGCAGAGGCAGGATATTATGAGAAGTTAAAGCAATAAAAAAGCCACATCAAGTGGCTTTCATAAATAATTAAACGCTGAAGCTGGCTCCGCAACCACAGGTTGTAGTTGCGTTCGGGTTATTCACAAAAAAGCGAGCCCCTTCAAGGCCTTCTGTGTAATCAACGGTACCATCAACTAGGTATTGAATACTCATAGGGTCAACAACTAGCGTTACACCATTTTTAACAATTTCTAAATCGCCAGGGTTAGCTTTTTCATCAAAAGTAAAACCATATTGGAAACCTGAGCAACCACCACCTGTAACGTATACACGTAGCTTTAGATCAGGATTTTCTTCTTCCTCGATTAACTGTTTAACGCGAACAGCTGCTGCATCGCTGAACTTGATTGGCAACTCATCTGACATACCAAAACCCTCAAAACCTATAATGGTCGCAATTATCTAATACCCGAGTATTTTAATCAAGTATCGCCTCCCATTGAAAATATTTTAGTATAGGATTGGCTAACATATTCGCATTGAACTAACATTTAATTGTAGTACTTTTTACCCATGTAAAAGTTATGCGATGAGGGACCATCACAGTGATAGATTATTTAAAGCTGCATTTCATTAGTCCAAGCTTAACTAGCTCGCAAACAATCCCTGCGCAGTACGATAGTTTACTCGTTTGCTTATCCGTACTTACTGCGGTCTTTGCTTCTTACATTTCATTTTTACTATCAGCAAAAATTAAAAGCTCTCAATTAAGAAATGAAAGCCTTGTATGGACTTTGTTAGCATCGTGCTTTTTAGGTATTGGTATCTGGGGTATGCATTTTGTAGGTATGCTCGCCTATAAACTTCCTATCGCTGTTGAATACAACATCACGGTCACTTTGATTCTCTATTTTGCCAAGCGTTTTTGCAAGTTATATTGTTCTTTCCCCCACTATTGGGCGTGGCAAAGGGCTAGTTTTTCGAAGTGTACTTATGGGGGCTGGTATTGGTTGTATGCACTTTATTGGCATGATGGCAATGATGATGCCAGCCCACATGGCCTATGAACCTTGGTTATTTTCATTATCGATTTTAGTCGCAATTGTTCTTTCTGGCATTGCACTATGGATTAATGATTTTAGAAATGAGCGTGAGGTAAACCAAACACGTATAAACATTCTCGTTGCAGTCATTATGGGGAGTGCTATTTCAAGCATGCACTACATTGGTATGATTTCAATGACTGTATTTGAGACTGATTATACCATTTATACATCTGGCCATGATAACGCTGCGCTTGCAAAATTAATTATATCCGTCTTATTAGCCCTAAGTCTGTTCGTATTAGGGATTGTCGAACTTAGAGCACGAAGTTTACTATCAGCCAAACTTGAAGCCGTGCTGAATACAGTTCAAGATGTCGTTATTAGCTTTAATAATGTAGGAGTAATTGAATTCGCTAACCCAGCAGTTCTTCCTGTTTTTGGCTATGAACCAACCCACCTAATCGGTAAACATATCCACACTTTAATCCCAAAACAATCATCGCAGTTAGATGAGATATTCTGCGACCCACAGCAAAAAAAAGAAAACGTGAGTACAAATAAGAGCCGCCTATTAAAGGGGTTACGTAAAGATAAATGCTACTTTCCTATCACTCTCACAATTAGCTCCATTGGCAAAAAAGAAGCAGGCTCTTACGTTGCAACTATTAAAGACCTAAGCGACATTCAAAACCAAGAAGCGTTTACACAAACAATTTTCGATAACTTACCTATTATGCTGTTCGTAAAAGAGGCCGAGCATCTAACATTTAGCCATGTCAATAAAGCAGGTGAGCAACTTTTAGGTAAAACTAAAGAGCAACTCATTGGCTTAAATGACTTTGATATTTTTAGCGATGAGGACGCCGTGAATTTTATTCAAACAGATAGGGATGTACTAAAAAGTAACGAAACACTTTTTGTAACTGAGAAGCCTATGACCATAAATGGTCGAACGCATTATCTTCGAACCAGAAAGCTCGCAATTAGAGACGCTCAAGGAAAAGCTCGCTACTTACTGGATGTATCTGAAGATGTTACTGAATTAAAACAAGCAAAAACAGATCTTGAGAACTTACATCAACGGATGTCAATGGCTGCAGATGCAGCACACATTGGAATTTGGGAGTGGAACTTTGAAACCAATGAATTAATCTGGGATGACTGGATGCATACCTTGTTCGAAATTCCAAAAACATCTTTTAAAGGCAATTACTCAACATGGGCGAGCACCTTACACCCAGATGATTATGAGGACGTTACAAATAAGCTCAAGCTTTCGATACTAAACAATGAAGAATTTCATGCTGAGTTTCGTATCGTTTTATCTTCTGGCAGAACTCGCTATATCAATGCCGACGGAAGAATCTACGGAAAACGGATGATCGGCGTCAATTTTGATATTACCAAGCGGGTTTTGGCTGAACAACAGATACGAATGTTGGCACAAACAGATCATCTTACCGGTCTTGCAAACAGAAGCGCTTTAAGTAAGTTTATTAATCATGAGTTTGACCGTGTTGAACGCACAGGTGGTAAGGTTGGTTGTTTATACTTTGACCTTGACAAATTTAAGCCCATCAATGACACCCATGGTCATTTAGTTGGTGATTTCGTGCTTGTTGAAATTGCTAAACGGTTACTTGAAACAGCCCGAAAAACAGATTGTGTTGCACGCATTGGGGGTGATGAATTTGTCATAGTCATTACTGATATAGAAAATCAAAATCAGATTGAGCGAGCTCTAACACGTTTTATTAACTCAATATCAACGCCAATTGCATCTGAGGTGGGTTATTTAAATGTAGGCGCAAGTGTTGGTTATGCTTTATATCCTGATGATGCAAAATCACTTGACGACTTATTAAATAAAGCTGATGAGCGCATGTACAAGCAAAAACATAACTCTCCTATGACAGTGATAAGTATGCAACCATAACCTTGGCTCAGTCATTAAATATTATAATCAGCTCGATTTTCCCAAAAAGAAGATAAAAATATAAAATGCCAACGACTTAGTGAGTTTGATTTGGTAAACTGCGGCTCAAAAGTGCTGTGAGGAAATATGCGTGTGGCTTGAGAGACTAAGACGTCGACTAGCAAAGCCTAAAACATCTGTGCAATTGTGCTTACTTGGTGTGAGTGCAGGGTTAATTGCGGCAGTGCTGATCATATTCTTTCGCCTTACGATCATGTTTTTCCAGAGCTTATTCTTAGAAAAGCCTGATGACTTTTCTACGCTTCCTACTCTTGAACGTGTTTTATTACCAGTCGGCGCAGCCTTATTAATTGCCCTTTTTGCAGCTTCAACTGGATTTAAACATTATCGACTTGGTATTCCATTTGTCATTCATCGAATAAAAAAATACTACGGTCATATGCCACTCTATAACACGGTTAACCAATTTGTTGGTGGTGCTTTAGCCTTGATCAGTGGTTTTTCGGTGGGCCGAGAAGGCCCGTCAGTGCATATGGGTGCAACAGGTGCCAGTTTACTGGCCGATAAACTACACCTTCCACACAATGCAATGCGTACCCTCACCGGTTGTGGCGTTGCAGCCGGAATTGCAGCCTCATTTAACACCCCACTTGCAGCCGTTATCTTTGTTATGGAGGTGGTGCTTAGGGAATATAAAGTGCATATTTTTGTGCCCATTATGCTCGCTGCGGTTACTGGTGCTTTAGCCACTCAGTTTGTATTTGGTGATGCTTCAGAGCTTGCGCTTATCACCATGAACCCATTGAGTGGCTGGCATTACCCATTTTTAATCATTTTTGGTATGGCACTAGGGGCTGTTGCCTATGCGTTTAACCAAAACTTGATGCTTATAATCCGCACTTTTAAACCGCTTAGCATGTTTCCTCGCCTATTACTGGCAGGGTTAATTGCAGGGTTAATTGCTTATATGGTTCCTCATGCAATGGGTTCAGGTATGAGCGCCATCACTATTGCTATTGAATCACCAGATGATGTGCAGTTTTTAACAACCATCTTGATTGCCAAATTACTCGCCACCTTATTTGCCATTGGTTTGGGTATTCCGGGTGGGATCATCGGCCCTGTTATTGGGCTTGGTGTATTAATGGGCACCTTAATGGCCTTCTTTGCGCAGTTTATTAGCCCAGGAGTAGATATCACAGGTACCTACAGCATGCTTGGCATGGCAGGGTTATTGGCCGCTACATTACACGCACCACTTGCTGCACTCACTACGGTTATGGAGTTGACCTCAAGCCCCGAGATTATTGTGCCAGCCATGTTGGTGATCTCAACGGCTTATGTCACAGCATTGCAGTTTTTTGGTAACCGCTCTATTTTTATGCAACAACTTGATTTCCAAGGGCTTGAGTATCAAATATCGCCTGCCACAGAAGCATTACAAAAAGTAGGCGTGATGGATGAAATGGATGAGCAGTTCAAACTGCTTTACAGTGACGACAAACAACAAATTAAAGAATCGCTCGATGCCCTTGATAGCCAAACCCCGCTGATTGTTCATGATGAAGAGAATGGCTATCGTCTTGCTGAATATGATTTAAGTTTGATGTCTGACCAAGAAAGTAACATCAAATATGTCAGCCTTGCCGGCCTTAGTAGCCAAGCAACATTAGCCGATGCTTTTGACTTACTAAAAGATAAACGCAGCGGTGCGGTGTATATTTACAACCTACTTGATAACCAACAGATTATGGGCCTTTTGCGTTGGGACCAAATCAGACATATTCTTACCATACGCAATAGTTTGTTATAACAATTAAAATGGATGCTTAAATGACTGCGCTATTAGTTTATAAAACCTTCCACGTATTTTTTATGATTGCTTGGTTTGCCGGTATTTTTTACCTGCCACGTCTTTTTGTTTACCACGCAATGAGTGAAGAAAAAGCCTGTAACTCAATGCTGAAAGTAATGGAACGCCGCTTACTGTTTTTTGTGACGCCGTTTGCCGTTTTAACATTGGTTTTTGGCTTACTGACCATTTTTGAATATGGTCGTGATTGGTTTAGATACAGCATGTGGCTGCACTACAAACTGGTGTTAGTAATTATCCTTTATATTTATCATGGCTATTGCTTTAAATTACTGGCTGACTTTAAGCATGATCGCAATACTCGTAGCGATCGCTTTTACCGTATTTTTAATGAAGTTCCGGTACTCATCCTTTTAGCTATAGTGGCACTGGCAATTATTAAACCTAACTTATAATTTGCTGCTGTGAACGCTAAAAATTTGCTATAGTACTGCGCAAATTTATGCGGCCTCCCATACCGAGTGCCAGCGCCCTATAAATATGATTAGGAACAAACCCCATGCTAAGTTTCCAAGGTGAAAATATCCTGTCGGTCAATCAGCTTGATCGAGATTGTATTGAACGTATTTTTGCAGTTGCTAAGAAAATGGAGCCTTATGCTAAAAAGCAAAAGCGCACCAATGTTTTAGAGGGCGCAATTTTAGCGAACTTGTTCTTTGAACCAAGCACGCGTACTCGCGTAAGTTTTGGTACAGCATTTAACTTACTAGGTGGTTTGGTTCGTGAAACAACGGGTATGCAAAGCTCGGCGCTTGCAAAAGGTGAATCTTTGTATGATACCGCTCGCGTTATCTCAGCGTATGCAGATGCAGTCGCAATGCGCCACCCTGACGCTGGCTCTGTTGCTGAGTTTGCCACTGGATGTGACGTGCCAGTGATTAATGGCGGTGACGGCCCAAATGAGCACCCAACACAAGCCCTACTGGACTTACTAACAATTGAGCGTGAACTAGGTCGCTTCAACCAAAGCATCGACGGTATGCACATTGCCCTAGTAGGTGATTTAAAATACGGCCGTACTGTGCACTCTTTATCTAAATTACTTTGTCATTATAAAGACGTTAAGTTCTCTATGGTGGCACCTGATGGCTTACAAATGCCAGACTACATTTTAGATGCTGTAGATAACGCAGGTCATAAAATTCAAGTAGTCGATAAGATGGAAGGCAACTTGGCGGCCGATATTGTGTATCAAACCCGTATCCAAGAAGAACGCTTCCCTTCACAAGAAGAAGCTAACAAATACCGTGGTGGTTTCCGTATCAGCCAAGCAATTTACAACGCACACTGTAAGCCAAACTCAGTATTGATGCACCCACTCCCTCGTGACAGCCGTTTAGAGGCAAACGAGCTAGATAACGATTTAAATAGCAACGACAACCTAGCAATTTTCCGCCAAGTGCAAAATGGCGTGTTAATTCGCATGGCGTTGTTTGCTCTAACCTTAGATGTTGCCGACAAAGTTGAGCAATATGAAGTCGACGTGCCTTGGTTTAGCCGTAAACGTAATAGCTAACTTGCTTCGTTTTGGGCTCTTTGAGCCCTCGCAAACCAACTCATTTAACGTGACAACCCAATAGGACTATTCATGACAATTAGCCAAGATCTTTTTAATCGCGCGCAAGAATCAATCCCAGGCGGTGTTAACTCACCAGTTCGTGCCTTCAATGGCGTTGGCGGTACTCCTTTATTCATCACTAAAGCTGAAGGCCCTTTTACCTTTGATGCTGATGGTAACCGTTATATCGATTACGTTGGTTCATGGGGACCCATGATCATGGGCCATAACCACCCAGCTATTAAGCAAGCGGTATTAGAAGCCGTAGAAAATGGCTTAAGCTATGGTGCGCCAACCGAAACTGAAATCTTAATGGCCGAAAAAGTAAAAGAGCTAGTACCATCAATCGAAAAAGTACGTATGGTAAGCTCAGGTACTGAGGCAACAATGAGTGCAATTCGCTTAGCACGTGGTTTCACTGGCCGTGACAAAATCTTAAAGTTTGAAGGCTGTTACCACGGTCATGCAGACTCACTACTAGTAAAAGCAGGCTCAGGCGCACTGACTATGGGTGTACCAAACTCACCAGGTATTCCTGAAGACTTTGCTAAGCACACATTAACTGTGTCGTTTAATAACCTTGATGAAGTAAAAGCAATTTTCGCAAAATATGCTGACGAAATTGCTTGTATCATCGTTGAGCCAGTTGCTGGCAACATGAACTGTATTCCACCTGTACCAGGCTTCTTAGAAGGTCTGCGTGAGGTGTGTGATGAATACAAATCTGTGCTTATTTTTGATGAAGTAATGACAGGTTTCCGTGTTGCTTTAGGTGGCGCACAAGCTTACTACAACATCAAACCAGACCTAACCTGTTTAGGTAAAGTGATCGGTGGCGGTATGCCTGTGGGTGCATTTGGCGGTAAGAAAGAAATCATGGATTACATCGCACCTGTTGGTCCAGTTTATCAAGCGGGCACATTATCAGGTAACCCAATTGCCATGGCTGCCGGTTTAAAATCTTTAGAACTTTTAAGTGCTGACGGTCGCACCACGAGCTTGAAGCAAAGAGCAAAGCAATTTGTGAAGGCTTTGAAGCCGCTGCGAAAAAAGCAGGTATTGCACTTACAACAAACTACGCAGGTGGTATGTACGGTTTCTTCTTTACTGATAAAGAAAAAGTAACTAGCTACCAACAAGCGACTGAGTGTGATTTAGAACGCTTCAAAAAGTTCTTCCACTTAATGCTAGAAGAAGGTGTTTATCTCGCTCCTTCGGCGTTTGAAGCAGGCTTTGTGTGCGCTGAACACTCTGAAAAAGAGATCAACGACACCATTGCAGCCGCAGAGCGCGCATTCGCGAAGCTGTAAAAAGCTATTATTTTGAAAAAGCCCTCACATGAAAGTGTGAGGGCTTTTTTTATTTGAATGAAAATATCTTATTTTTCGGTCTATTCTTTTTATACTAGTATTGTTTAGCGAGAAAACTGTGAATAGACTCATAACACCTGCTGTTAATTTAATGGCACAACTTAAGTACAAACATAAAATTACTTTATTGTTTAGTTTATTAGTTTTTCCTCTGTGTCTGAGCTTATTTTTTCTAATCAGTCTGTTAAATGAAAATATCCAAGTTTCAAAACAACAATACAAAGGCATCTGTAGTTACCGCTTGCTGTTATCGTATCTTGTCGATAACAAGCAACAAGCCATGCTGAATTCCGCCCAAACTTTAGGTTATGCTCACAATGCATCGAGTGAAGAAAACATACTTGAAACAGTATCAATTGAGTCGCAATTAGCTGTTAGTCAAAACCTCACTATTAATTACTTAAATCGTACTTTAGTCACCCATTTGCCTAACTTGATTTACCATCTTAATAGCACCTACCAAAGTGCTGAAAAAGTATTAAATCAAGGTAAGTTTACGCCAGAAAGCTTTATTGCTTTATCAAACCAAATTAAAGCGATGCCCCAATTATCTGGGCAATTTAAAGATGCGTTATCCATCGCCTTCCAACAAGACAATAAAATAAAAGAGCAACTATCTCCTAGTGCTGAAACATTACTAGAAAACATATCTCAGTTTTCGCAACAAGTTAACCAAAGGCTGTTGGAGCCTGATACGATAGAATTAAGCAAAGCACAATTTTTGAGCCTTAAAGCGAATTTAAACCAAAGTATAGATGAGTACATTGCTGACACTGAGCCTGCCCTTGCGAGTATCATTAGTTATAAGCTAAACAATGAACAATTCATTTTGTACCTTGTTATCGCTGCGGCTCTATTATCTTTAATAATAGCCAGTTACTTGATGCTTGGATTTTATCGCTTAGTAGTTGATACCCTAAAGCTTTTTTCAGAAACCGCTAACAGTGCCGCGCAAGGTAATATCTCTGCGCGTTTAAAGTTAACAGGTAAAGATGAGTTAACCTCAATAGGAAAAGAGTTTAATCATGTATTGGCATCATTTTCTTTGATGGTAAATGAAGTCAAGCACACTACGAACAGTGTCATAACAACCACAGATACAGTGACGAGTCACTCTGAAAAAACCAGTCAAGATGTACAAGTTCAGCAACAAAGTGTGTCAACTATTAGCCAAGCTTTATCAGAAATGAGCCAAGCTGCCGAACATGTCGAGGTGTCTGCCTCTCAAGCCGTTGATTTAGCTTCATCTGCAGCCAAAAAAGTACAAAAAGGTGCTGATGAAAGCGCACATTTAGCCACGCACATGAGTCATTTACAACAAGAGTTCAACGAGGGTCTTGCTGCCTTAGAGTTACTTGCTAAAGACAGCCAAGCGATTAGTAGCGTGAGTAATGGTATAAATGAAATTGCCGAGCAAACCAACCTACTAGCTTTGAATGCTGCGATAGAAGCAGCTAGAGCTGGTGAACAAGGCCGAGGCTTTGCGGTTGTTGCAGATGAAGTAAGAACCCTTGCAAAACGCACTCAACAACAAACTCATGAGATCCACCAAATTATTAATTCACTTCAATCCGCAACAAAGCTAACACAAGATAAAATGCAAGCAAGCGTAGAGAAGATGGAACAAGGTTCACAAAGTGCAGAGCACACTAAAAATAATTTATTAGCTGTCGCAGCATCAATGTCTGATATTGGCATGCAAGGAAAGCAAATAGCAGTTCAAGTCAATCAGCAAGGCACTGCAATTCAAAACGCTTTACACCACGCTGAAGATGTCAGTGAACTTGCCAGAGACACAGAGAAAAGCGCACTTATGGCAATGAATAGCGTACAAAATTTAGCTCAACTCTGTGTTGAGCTAAATGATTCAATGGCCAAGTTTAGCGCTGACAATTAGGTCTAGGCTCAAACTCGCTTGCACGTATGGGTAGCTGCACCACTTTGCCGCAACCCGGAGGCGCTTGCATACGGTTTCTTCATTAATGAATGCCCAACGAATAGAAGCCGGACGAGTATCTGCTATAGCTTCAGGGTTGAGTGGTTTAAGGTAACGAATGTAGGCCTCTAGTGCGCCAACACTGCCCGTTAAACCTGTGCTCTTGTTATCGTCGCGACCAATCCATGCAACAGTTACGGTATTTTGGTCAAAACCTGCAAACCAGCTATCGCGTAAGTCATTACTGGTGCCTGTTTTACCAGCAAGCTGAATTGATGGGAAATGAGCATTTAGGCGTTTAGCCGTGCCATCTTTAGTCACGCGCTTCATTGCATACTTAGTCATGTAAATTGATGCATCATCAAAACGTTTTTGTGAGCTGACATCATGCTTATAAAGCACTTTACCTACTGAGTCTGTCAGTGCTGAAATAGATGTTAACTCACGATACTGACCATCAGCAGCCAGCGTTGTATAAAGCTGCGCTACTTCAAAGCTTGAAAGCTCAAGAGCGCCTAATAACAATGATGGATATTGATCAATTCGCCCTTTTACACCTAGACGCTTCAAGGTATCAGCTACTTTATCAACCCCAACATCAAGGCCAGTGTTAACCGCAGGGATATTAATACTGTTACTAAATGCTTTATAAAGAGGCATAGGGCCGCGGAACTGCTTGTCGAAGTTCTCAGGTTGCCACACTTTACCCTGCTCATTAGTCACTTGCAGCGGTGAGTCATCCACCAACGTAGCAACATTAAACTGACCACTTTCAAATGCCGATAAATAAACTGCTGGCTTAACTAATGAGCCAATATTACGTTTGGTATCAAGCACACGGTTAAAACCAAAATAACGTACGTCACGGCCTGCAACTAGCGCCGACACTCCACCTTTTTCGACATTAACAGAAATCATCGCTGCCTCAAGCTCTTCTGTTTTAGGGCGTCTTTCTAGATAAGGTAGACTTGCCTCAACAGACTCTTCCATGGCCGTTTGCTTTTGTAAGTCAAAATAAGTGAATACACGCACCCCAGCATCTAACACCTGCTGATCAGGTAGCAGGCGCTTTAATTCTCGGTTAACTAATTCTAAGTAACCCGGATACGACTTTTGCAAGCTGTCTTTCATTGGTGCAATATCAATAGGGCGCTTTAATGCTGCGCGGTACTCACGGGTATCAATTAGCTTGTTTTCAACCATTAAGCGCAGCACTAAATCACGGCGCTCCATTGCGCGCTCACTATAACGACGTGGGTTGTAATACGATGGACCTTTCACCATAGCCACTAAAAGCGCAATTTGGTCGTATTCAAGCTCATCCACAGGCTTTGAAAAATAAAACTCAGCGGCAAGGCCCATACCATGCACGCCTTGATTATAAGACTGACCTAAATACACCTCATTCAGGTAGGCTTCTAATATTTCATCTTTGCTGTAGCGGTAATCTAATATCAAGGCAATAAGCGCTTCATTAAACTTACGCACCAGTGAACGCTCACGGGTAAGGTATATATTCTTTGCTAATTGCTGGGTTAAAGTACTGCCCCCTTGCACTGTACGTCCGGCTTTAATATTGCTGTATAAAGCGCGCATAATTGACCACACAGATACACCATGGTGTTGATAGAAATTGCGATCTTCAACCACCAGCAAGGTATCTTTTAGCATCGGCGGAAATTTATCAAGCGGTACAAACTCGCGGTCTTGTTTTGAATCATTACCAATGCGAGCTATTTGAACCGGCTCTAATCGAGCATTGTTTAAACGGCGGCCAAACTTATCTTTGATAGTTGCTAATTTCTGCCCTGAAAAACGCAGCTCAATAACGTGTGCATCTTCAAGGCCATCATAAAACTCAAACTCGCGACGGTACACTTTAATACTGTTAGCCGATTTAACATACTGACCTGTACGGCTTAGCTTGTTTACAGATGAGTAATTTAAACGGTTTAACTCCCAAATAACCTCTTGCTGAGACAAATACTGCCCGGGATAAAAGCTCATTGCGCGGGCATATACTTGTGCAGGTAACTGCCATTTATTGCCTTCAAATTGGCGAGTGATTTTTGCATCTAAATAAATTAGATACAGCACCATGGCAACTATTACTGCGAGTGAAAGCTTCCAAAAAATTGACCAAAGTTTTCTCAATAAACTTGTTTTAGCAGGCACTTGAGATGTGCGTGAGCGCTTAGTAGTAGTTTTTTTTGATGCCGCTTTAGGTTTGCTAGACGACTTTTTTGCAGGAGTTTTTTTATCAGCCATTGAGTTCGCTATTGGTCAGTTAATTTTACAGGATTAAGCCCTAAACAGCGCAATACTAACACCTGTAAAATTAACAGTCACTTAAACTCGACTAGCGTGTACACAACCAGAGTGAGTGGATCACAGCAGGTATAAAAAAGATAAAGCATAAAATAATGTTAATTACTAAGTCTTTACCAGCACCCGCTTTCAAAAATACCGCTACAGGTGGTAAAAACAGCGAAATAATTATAAGCAAGAGTTTGTTATCCATCGTTTTTCCTTATTAATTCAGAATTAAAAGCATAGTCAAAAAACGACTATTTCGCCTATCAGAAAAGACTTATTTAAACGCAAAAAAGCCCTACCTAAGTAGAGCTTCGATTTGAACACACAATGATATTTTTATGTGCGTGCTATTGCACGCACTAAGATTAGTTACTGCGAACTGAAACAAACTCAGGGTAAGCATCAATACCACAGTCATGTTGATCCATACCGTTTAGTTCTTCTTCTTCGGTAACACGGATACCCATGGTATTTTTCAGGATTGCCCATACGATTGATGACGCGATGAATACAAATCCTAAGATACATACTAAGCCAATTAATTGATTAACAAAGGTTGCATCAGAGTTTGAAAGTGGCACTAGCATAATACCTAATGCACCACACACACCGTGTACAGAGATAGCACCTACAGGGTCATCGATTTTCGCTTTATCAAGTGCAACGATGCTAAATACAACCAGTGAGCCACCTAATAGACCAAGTAAACAAGCAAGTAATGGTGTTGGTGATGCTGGCTCAGCAGTAATCGTTACCAGACCTGCTAATGCACCATTTAGAACCATTGTTAAGTCAGCTTTACCCCATAACACTTTACATACAAATAGTGCTGCGATTGCGCCACACGCTGCTGCTGCGTTAGTGTTTAAAAAGATTTTGCCAACTGCTGTTGCGTTTTCAGCATCAGAAACAAGTAGTTGCGAACCACCGTTGAAGCCGAACCAACCCATCCAAAGAATTAATGTACCCAATGTTGCTAACGGTAAGTTAGAACCAGGAATTGGGTAGATTTCGCCATTTTTACCGTATTTACCTTTACGAGCACCTAAGAAAAGCACACCAGCTAGCGCTGCCGCAGCACCTGCACCGTGAACGATTGCAGAACCAGCGAAGTCAACAAAGCCCATTTCTGATAAAAAGCCCGCGCCCCAAGTCCAGTAACCTTCGATTGGGTAGATGAAACCGGTTAAAATAACAGTAAAAATTAAGAATGCCCATAACTTCATTCGCTCAGCAACCGCACCAGATACGATTGACATAGCTGTTGCTACAAACACAACTTGGAAGAAGAAATCAGACTCTAAAGAGTGATCAGCATCAGCAGCTTGCGTGCCGATTAATGCGCCAAATGAAGGGATGAAACCACCTTCTGCGTTATCAACATACATTATGTTGTAACCCACTAATAAAAACATAGTGCAAGCAATAGAAAATAGTGCAACATTTTTAGTTAGAATTTCTGTTGTATTTTTTGCACGAACTAAACCTGCTTCAAGCATAGCGAAACCAGCCGCCATCCACATTACTAAAACACCCGACATCAAAAAGTAAAAAGTGTCGAGTGAGAACTTCAACTCTACGATAGTGTTTTCCATAATTCCCCCTTAAATTGCTTCTTCATCAAGTTCGCCCGTACGGATACGAACGATTTGGTCTAAGTCGTAAACAAAAATTTTGCCGTCACCAATTTTGCCTGTTGAAGCAATTTTTGTGATGGTTTCAACAACGCGTTGACAATTTTCGCTACGAGTTGCAATTTCAAGTTTGATCTTTGGAATAAAATCGACTTGGTATTCAGCTCCACGATATAGCTCAGTATGACCACGTTGACGACCAAAGCCTTTAACGTCGACAACTGTCATCCCCTCAATGCCTAAATCAGCCAATGCTTCACGCACATCATCAAGTTTGAATGGCTTTATTATTGCACTAATCATTTTCATAGTGGCCCCCTTCGGACGCTTATTGTTATCCTGTTGACTTATACAATCCAACCTTTATGCCACTATTTTTTATTTAATCCTTTCAATAAGTTAAAAAAAAACTGCGTTTTTGAACAAAAAAAATGCACCCTAATGGTGCATTTTTTTAACAATTAACCTGCGCTGGTGCAATTAACACAACTATAGTTGAACTAAGCAATTTCGCGATTGCTGCTTGGCTTGATAAAGGGCTTTATCTGCGGTGCGCATTGCAGCTGTGAGGGATACTTTATGGAATTTTGTTATACCAATACTCATCGTTAGTGAGTAAGGTTCACCATTAATTGAAAAGGCGTGCTCAGCTAACTGTTCACGAAACGTATTTAGCTTAGGCTGAGCCTTTTCGAGATCCATATTGTTTAATACTACAGCGAACTCTTCACCACCAATACGAGCAACTGTAAAATCATCAAACTTTCTTTTCAAAAATGAAGCTACTTGCTTTAATGCCTGATCACCCGCCTCGTGACCAAACTGATCATTGATATTCTTAAAAAAGTCGATATCAAGCAGGGCAAGCACGTTATCTTGCTCTACATTTTTTAATACTCTTTCAGCATATTGATAAAAATAACGTCGATTATACAAACCAGTTAGATGATCGCGGTATGCACTTTCTTTTATATCGGCTATTAATGACAACTGCTCCATAGTTTGCATCACACGGCAATGAAACTCTTCGTTCATAAATGGCTTAGTTAAAAAGTCATTAGCTCCATATTTTATGAACCGCGCAGATAAACCATGCTTACCCGCACCTGATAGGCCAATTATTGCTAGGTCATCGCGGCCACGAAAGTTACGTACCGCTTTAACAAGCTCAAAGCCGTCCATTGTTGGCATCGCATAATCCGTTAGCAATAACTTAATTTCTGGGTCGTCTTTAAGCATTTGTAGTGCTTGCTCACCATCTTGCGCATCACTTACTTTGAAAAGCTGCTTTTCAAGCATTTGCTTCATCAAAGTACGACTTAACACCGAATCATCAGCCACTAGCGCTTTACAACCATGATTTCTAAGCAATTGCGCAACAAGTTTAATAGCGTAGTGATATGAATCACGGTTGTCTTTAACTACGTAATCAACCACACCTAGTTCTAACATTTGCTGACGAATGTATTCATCAATTTTAGATGTTAGCACCACGGTAGGAATATCTTTTGAGAGGGTATATCTGGCCACTTCGCCGTTCATCGCATCAGGTAATGTTAAATCAACCAAAGCTAATGTGTAGTCATGCTTAGCGATATAGTTTACGCCCTCTTTTAAGGACCACGCAAAGTCAACAGCTACATCAAGGTAGTGAGCTGCTAAATGCCGTAACACTTGCTGTACTACTTTACTGTCTTCTACAACTAACACTCTTTGCATTGCAACTTCTCTTTCTTAAGCTCGTGTATATACCCAAACCACCTCAAGGTGCGAGTTTCAGTTGGAATTAAAAGCGATTTAGGCAAGGCATTGATTGCAAGTAATAGTGGTTCTATTGTTAAAATCAATAACGCAGTATAAATCGCTTTTAAACCAACCCGTTGGGCGTTTCACAGGCACTTACTCTCATCGTTGTTACTTTTTAAAAGGGACTGCCATTGTTGCAAAGTAACGCCTTGATATTAAGCACCTGTGAAACGCTGAATTCTGCATCTTGAGGTGGTTTGGGTATACCATTTATAAACTTGCTCAATATACGCCATTTTTTAATCTAGCTAAATATTTAACCAAGCTATCTTTACTAAAAAGTGCACTTTTTTGTAACTCACCCTGCATTTCTTCTTTTATTTAACAGCTAATATTGGTGACTAGTCTCATTAGTTTGTCATCGACTTGGCTTTACTTTTTAATAGCTGCAATTCGAATAATAAGGAATCAACATGAAACTTGTTAGTTTTATTGGCTTGTCAGTGACAGCATTAACACTGGCCTTCAGTACTCCAAGCTTTGCTGATAATGGACGTCGTATTGACGTTGACAGTAAAGTGGTGACAGAACACAAAGCCCGCATTAATGGTGAGCGCTTTTCATATACCGCAACCACAGGGACACAACCAGTTTGGAATGAACAAGGCGATGCGGTTGCAACGCTACAATATACTTATTATACCCGCGACAAAGTAGACGATAGAACAAAACGCCCTTTAGTCTTTTCGTTCAATGGTGGCCCAGGTTCTGCGTCAGTATGGATGCACCTTGCCTATACTGGACCGCGTGTATTAAAAATTGATGACGAAGGCTACCCTGTTCAACCTTATGGCGTAAAAGATAATCCTTACTCAATTTTAGACGTGGCTGATATTGTTTATATCAACCCTGTTAACACCGGTTATTCACGTGTTCTTGAAAACGAAAAAGGTGAGCTACCAAGTAAATCAGATCAACAAAAAATGTTCTTTGGTGTTAACGCTGACATCAAATACTTAGCAGAGTGGCTAAATACCTTTGTTTCTCGCAACGAGCGCTGGCGCTCTCCTAAATTTTTAATTGGTGAGAGCTATGGTACGACTCGTGTATCTGGCCTTGCTCACGAATTACAAAATCGCCAATGGATGTACATCAACGGTGTTATTTTAGTATCACCAACTGAGATTGGTATTAAGCGCGAAGGCCCTGTAGAAGCTGCTAACCGCCTACCTTACTTTGCTGCAACCGCTTGGTACCACAAAGCACTTAGCGCAGACTTACAAGCAAAAGACTTAGACGAGTTACTCCCTGAAGTTGAACAGTTCACCGTGAATAAGTTCTTACCTGCAATTGCTAAAGGTGGTTTCTTACCTGCTGATGAAAAGCGTGCCATTATCAAGCAAGCGGCAAAATACGCAGGTTTATCTGAAAAGTTTGTTGAGCAAAATAACCTTGATATCCCAAATAACTTCTTCTGGAAAGAGCTATTGCGCGAGCGCGACCAAACTGTAGGCCGTTTAGATTCTCGGTATTTAGGTATCGACAAACGTGATGCAGGTGAGTCACCTGATTACTGGGCTGAGCTTACTTCATGGTTACACTCATTCACGCCAGCGATTAACTATTACCTACGTGAAGAGCTTAACTACAAAACCGATATCAAATATAACCTATTTGGTAATGTTCACCCTTGGGATCGCTCAGGCAACAACACAGGTGAAAACTTACGTTTAGCAATGGCACAAAACCCATACTTAAACGTGATGATTCAATCTGGCTACTACGACGGTGCAACAAACTACTTTGATGCTAAATACACAATGTGGCAGTTAGATCCTAGTGGCAAAATGAAAGAGCGCTTAAGCTTTAAAGGCTACCGCAGTGGTCACATGATGTATTTACGTCATGCTGATTTAGAGTCATCAAATAACGACTTACGTGATTTCATCCTGAAATCTCTACCAGCCGAAGGCAAAGCAGCAAAATACTAAACAGCGTATTTGCAAATCCATAATAGAAAAAGCCCGTTTTATACGGGCTTTTGTTTTTCCACTAATCTTTTTGGGTATATACTCAAGTCATTGATTTAAGGATTTGGATAATCAGCAAATGGCAGAAAAATTTCGCGTAATGTTTGCAGGGCTTGAAGCCGGTGTCGACCAAGCACAAGCAACAGAACAATTAGCTGCAAAACTAAAAACAACAACAGACAAAGTTGCAACCCTGTTTGAGCATAAGCCATTATTTGCACCAAGCGAGCAAGATAAAGCACTAAAACAAGCAAAATTACTCGCAAGTGTTGGCATTAAAGCCAAGCTCCAACCGATAAACCAAGCTGCCACCAGCAACCAATCAAGCAATACAGATGCACAGACCAAAGAGCGTGAAGAACGTATTTTTGATGCCCTCGATTACATCACCAGTAGCCTTATTCGTCTAGAAGAAAAACTTGATGACTTAGAGCAACGTTTACCTGAGCTTGAAAATAACAGCGTTGCTGATAGTGACGATAGCTGGCAAGAAGATGACTTGCTACTTGAAGACGAATTAACAGAGCCCGTTAAAAAACGCTCAAACACCCTACTCTATTCGCTTATTGCCATGGTCATTGTGCTATTGATCATTTTGGGTGTAGTGGAGCTTTTTCCTGAACTTTTCTCCTTTTTAGAAAGTTAACACTAATATTGACATGAGCAACACACGAGCAGAAATCAGACAATCTATTCGAAAAAAGCGCAATTCACTGACTGTTGAACAACAAAAAAATGCAGCTATTGCGCTAAAAGTGAATTTTACTCAACACTTAAAATCACTAAAAACACCTAAAAATGCCCATATCGGCATTTATTTTAGCAATGATGGAGAATTAGACACCTCATTGTTAATTAAAGAATTATGGAAGCAAGAGCAGCATTTATATCTGCCTATAATCCACCCTTTCAATGGCACAACATTATACTTTCAGATGTATGAAGAAAATTCACCCATGACTGCAAACCGCTATGGTATCTTGGAGCCCAAGTTAAATTGCAGTCAAATATGTCCTTTAGATAAGCTTGATATTTTACTTATGCCATTAGTGGCATTTGATGATCAAGGTAACCGTTTAGGAATGGGCGGTGGGTTTTATGACAAAACGTTGGCTCGGTATTACCAAGAAAACTGGCAAAAACCGATTTTGATAGGCCTTGCCCATCAATGTCAGCATGTTTCAGCATTGCCAATTGAATCGTGGGATGTACCGTTAAAACACATTATAACCCCAGAGAAAATCTACCAATGGTAAGCAAACTGTTTGTATACTATAGGCCCTCTCTGACAGCTAACTGAGCACATAATTATGACGCAAGATGAATTAAAAAAAGCCGCTGCCTGGGCAGCCCTAGAGTTTGTAAATGAAAATACCATTGTTGGCGTAGGTACAGGCTCTACAGTGAATCACTTTATTGATGCACTTGATACAGTAAAAGACACCATTACTGGTGCGGTTTCAAGCTCTGAGGCTTCAACTGAAAAGTTAAAAGCACTGGGTATTGAAGTATTCGAACTAAACGATGTATCAAGCCTTGATGTGTATGTTGATGGCGCAGACGAAATCAACCCACACAATGAGATGATCAAAGGCGGTGGTGCAGCCCTGACACGCGAGAAAATCGTTTCAGCGGTAGCAAAACAATTTGTTTGTATTGTTGATGAATCTAAAGAAGTTACAACATTAGGCGCATTTCCACTTCCTGTTGAAGTGATCCCAATGGCACGCAGCTATGTAGCGCGTGAACTAGTAAAACTAGGCGGTGACCCTGTTTACCGTGAAGGTGTTGTAACAGATAACGGTAACGTCATTTTAGATGTGCACAATTTAGATATCAGCAACGCCAAAGAATTAGAACTAACAATCAACCAGATTGTTGGTGTAGTAACAAACGGCTTGTTTGCCCATCGCGGTGCAGATAAAGTCATTATCGGCACCAAAAACGGGCCGCAAATAAAGTAAATAGGAATGAGGATATGAGTAAGGTATCGTTAGCAAAAGACAAAATTAAAATTCTCTTGCTGGAAGGCGTGCACCAAAGTGCTGTAGAAACGCTTAAGCGTAATGGCTACAGTAATATTGATTACGTAAAAACATCCTTACCTGAAGACGAGCTCATTGAGCGCATCAAAGATGTGCACTTTGTAGGCCTTCGTTCTCGCACTCATATTAATGAAGCGGTATTAGAAGCAGCTGAAAAGCTAGTCGCAATCGGCTGCTTCTGTATCGGTACTAACCAAGTAGACCTGCAAGGTGCTCGTGAGCGTGGTATTGCGGTATTTAACGCACCATTCTCAAACACCCGCTCTGTTGCAGAATTAGTGCTTGGTGAAATCTTATTATTACTTCGTGGTATTCCAGAACGTAATGCCCTAGCGCACCGCGGAGGTTGGTTAAAATCAGCCAACGGCTCATTTGAAGCTCGTGGTAAAACCTTAGGTATTATTGGTTACGACCACATTGGTACACAGCTAGGTATCATGGCTGAAAATATCGGCATGAACGTTGAGTTTTACGATATCGAAGACAAGCTAACACTGGGTAATGCAACGCAAGTTCATAACCTAACTCAGTTACTACAACGTGCTGACGTTATTAGCTTACACGTACCAGAAACACCACAAACGAAGAACCTAATTGGTATGGCTGAGCTTGAAGTAATGAAGCAAGGCGCCATCTTGATCAATGCTTCTCGCGGCACTGTTGTTGATATTGACGCTCTAGCAGAATCACTGCGTGATAAAAAGCTGAGCGGCGCTGCAATCGACGTGTTCCCTGTAGAACCAAAATCAAATGATGAAGAGTTCGTATCACCGCTACGCGAGTTCGATAACGTGATTTTGACTCCGCATATTGGTGGTTCAACACAAGAAGCACAAGAAAATATCGGTATTGAAGTAGCGGGCAAACTTGCTAAGTACTCAGATAATGGTTCAACCATTACGGCGGTTAACTTCCCTGAAGTATCACTGCCTGAACTTGCAAACCGCAGCCGCTTATTACACGTACACCACAACCGCCCAGGTGTTCTAACGCAAATTAACCAAGCGTTTGCACAGCACGGCATTAATATCGCAGCTCAATACTTACAAACTGATGAATCAATTGGTTACGTAGTAATTGATGTAGATACAGACCAATCTGAAGTCGCTCTTAAAGAGCTAAGTGCAGTTGAAGGGACTATCAGAGCACGTATTCTTCACTAATCGTTGGTATACCGAATAAATAAAAAAGCGCAACCAGTTAAACTGCTTGCGCTTTTTTTGTAGGACAAAACTTTAACAAAGCTGTAAGCCTTAAGCTGTCAGCGATAAGCCGATTGTGCATACCTGTTGTTAGGGTGCAATACTTTAATGTAGGCGTAAAATTTATTTCGCGCGATGGCTTATTTCTAACAAATAAAACACTTGTTACGTCTTGTAACACCTATCATTGACAGCCGTTTTTTTAAATAAACGTATTAATACTTTTGAACATTAACAATCTATTTTAAACCTTATTTAAAATTTTGTGATAAATCAGTATGCCAACATTTTTTATGTAGATTTCGATGGTAAAACCGACTTTACTGCGTCAACTAGTTCTTTTGTTGCTGAGGATACCGAGCTTGCATTTTTTGAGTCATTCTTATTGTAGATTGGACTAGCATATATTTGTCCGACTGACTCCATTATCATTTTATCTTTATTAGATGCGTCTTCTAGTTGCTCGGCGTAGGAATTAACTGTTAGTGCTACAGCAGACTTAAAAGCATATTCTTCTTGGAAATTACGCTCTTTTACATATTGCGAAATAGAGAATAATAGAAGACCAACCGCAGGCAGAGCCTTTAGAGAGTTAATTATTATAACCTGCCAAGATAACCCATTTAAATCCCCATTGCCAAAGAGAAAAAATATCCACGCTATAGTAGCGATTGCGGAAGTGGGCACTGCCCATTTCCAAAACCCTATTGATGTTATCAATTCTGATTTTCTTTGCTTAAACGTTTCAAATAGAGACGCACCAACTTCTCTTTCAATAAGATTATCAAGATATTGATTCCTTTCTTCAAAGTACTCTCTCTTCTCTTCAACAAAAGACAGTTTCTCAGTGAATGCTTTTTCTAATTTATTATAAGATTTTTGACGAGATTCACTTTCAACTTGGCTATCTGTTAATAAGTTCGACATTTCCGACAACAACTTTTTGAATTGATCGGTCAGTTCATCTATCGATATTTTTTTGTCTTCAGCTTGCTCTAGCAAAGAATTAATTCTTTCCTCAAGTGTAGCGGATTTCGTATGTGTTTCGGTAATTTCGTTTGAATGAAGCCTAGCTGAAGATAATAAAGATTCTATTTCACTTAATTCGCTAGACTTAGTCTTTATAAACCTATTTAAAACATCTTTTTGCTCATCTATTTCCAATAATAAGTCGGAGAGTTTTTTAGAGGATGCTTCAACATGCTTAGAAACTAGGTCAATACGTTCCTTATCTTCTTGAACACTAACTTCTGAGGAACGAAAGTATTTTCGTTTTGATTTTTCCCAAAAACCATTTATTGCCTGGTAATGAATTAGCTTATTAAGTGCAGTAATACTGGCACGGAAGTTTTGAGCATTTATATTTGATAAAAGACTTGTAAGGTCGTTGTTTAGATTTCCAATACCATATTCATTTTGAAAATTATACTGGAATGGCATTGCCTTTGCGTAAGAGCTATCAATTTCCTCTCTAAATTGGGCTAGAACTTTTCTTACAGCCGATATATATTCTTTTGCAGAATATTCACCAATCTTAACATCTGATAAATTAGCCTCGTCACCATATTTAGAAGCAACTAACTTTCCTAAATCTATAGTGGTGAACGTCTCAAGATGCCCTTTGACTTGGTTTAATTGACCTTGGTTCATTTGTTCCCTCTTTGACCATACTAGCTTTTAGAATACAATTCACGGTTACCAGATTAATTCCGAACCGTGAATTTATCAATAGTAATTAAATTCATAAACTTAGTTTACTATAAGTCAAACTAAGTTTATGAATAAATAGAACAAGACCTGTTTTTATAGAAAGTTTCAAGACACAAAAAAGTAAGAACTTAAGTAAAACCATAAGCACTGAGAATTATTGTAGTTTAAAGAAGTAATAAATAAATTGAACGTGACAAACTCTAATCAGTTTATAGCCTAACTTCAGACCATATACTTTAAGTAACTTTGAGACAAATAAGCAATTCCCCCTCAAACACACTTTCCTGTGTAAATCTCGCCGATGAGTCAGTAAATTTTACTCATCATTTTGCGGTACCTCAGCGTCTTTATCTTGCTGTTTTTCGCTTATCATGGCATTTAATTTCTCGCCGCCTTTGATGCCAAAATCTAACGTGCGGATTGGGAATGGGATGGTCATATCAGCTTCGCTTAGGGCGTTTCTAACTGCCACAACAGCCTTGTGACGAACGGTCATGAAATCTGCTTCGCCGGGGTATTTAATCCAAAACCAAACTAATAAGTTAACGCTGCTATCACCAAAGCTTTCGGCGTAAACGGCGGTTTCTTCTTGTTTAATCACAAAATCAAACTCATTGATTTTTTTAACAATCACCTCAGCGGCTTGCTCGGGGTCATCGGCATACGAAATACCTACTGGTACCTCGATACGACGCACACCTAAGGTGCTGTAGTTACTGAGTATATTTCTAAATAGAATCTTGTTAGGCACTAAGATAAGTTGCCCATAAAAGTTCTCAATGAGAGTGTTTCTAAGGTTAATCGCCTTAACGGTACCAAACACGCTTTCGGTGCGAATCACATCACCCGTTTTGAATGGTTTGCGAATACCCATGGCAATACCCGCTATAAGGTTCTCTGTCATGTCCTGAAAGGCAAAACCAATAGCGATAATTTACGATACCCGCACCAGCTAGTAATGAGGTGACCGTGCCTCTGAGGCCCAAGAAATCAAGGGCTACAAATAAGCCTACACATAATACGATGACTTTTACTATCGATGACATTAAGTCTGCTATTTGTGAAGACTCTAACGAACGGCGTAATAGCTTTCTAAGCATTGAACCAACGATACGTGCCAGCAGTGAAAACACGATAGTAATGATTACTGCAACAATAAAGTTAGGGATATGGCTTATGATGATATCAACCCAGCCACCGAGCTTTTCTTCTATAAGTTTTTCGGCTTCACCGACGGTTGGTATTTTTAACATGCGACTACCTGATACATTGAGAAACATAACTGCTGTTTTGCAAAATAAGCGCCAGTTTCATACAAGCACAAAAAAGCCGTGCTTAGCACGGCTGTTTTAATTCATTTTACTAAAAGTTTAGTTCTGCTCTTCCCGTAAGAAAACAGGCTCTAATTCTTTTGCCGTAGCATCGCTGCTAAAGTAATAACCTGCAACGGTGAAATCTTTTAAATCACTTAATTGGGTGATTTTATTTTCAATGATGTAACGTGCCATCATGCCGCGGGCTTTTTTCGCATAAAAGCTGATCACTTTATATTGGCCGTTTTTACAGTCTTTAAAATGTGGAGTGATGATTTGTGCATTTAATGCTTTTTTATCAACCGCTTTAAAATACTCATTAGAAGCAAGGTTTACCAAGTATTTGCTATCTTGCTCAGCAAGCACTGTATTTAGCTTTTCGGCGATAACACTGCCCCAAAACTCATATAAGTTTTTACCGCGTGGGTTTTCTAACTTAGTACCCATTTCAAGGCGGTAAGCTTGCATTAAATCTAATGGTTTAAGCACACCATAAAGACCAGACAAAATACGTAAGTGCGACTGTGCGTAATCAAGATCAGCATCGCTTAGAGTTTGCGCATCTAAGCCACCGTATACATCACCATTAAAGGCTAGCACGGCTTGTTTTGCATTGTCTTGCGTAAATGGCTGTGACCACTCGGCGAAACGTGCCGCATTCAAACCAGCTAGTTTATCGCTGATTTTCATTAGGCTACCAATTTGCGCTGGTGTTAAATCACGGCAAACTGACATTAACTCTTCGCTGTGCTCGAGTAATTCAGGTTGAGTGAATTTATCGGTCGTGGCTGGTGTTTCGTAATCTAAATTTTTTGCAGGTGAAATAACAGTGATCATACTTAGCTATTGACTTGTAATTTGTTTGATGTCAATTTCAACATTAATTGAATCAAAATGCACGTTTTGTTTCGTCCTGCCTTTATCCGCTGTTCTTTTCATACATAATGTTCTAGTTTTCTGTATTAAGGACATTTGACCTATTAAACACTGTCATAGTGTTGCAGCATAAAGGCCGCTATAATGGATTTTCTTTTAACTTGCTTGGAATGAGGAAAGCAAATGACTTCAGCACTACAAAGGCTTAAACAGCATTCATCTATTGTTGCAGATACAGGTGATATTGAAGCTATCAAAAAGCACCAACCAGAAGATGCAACAACAAACCCATCTCTACTTTTAAAAGCCAGTGAAATTGAAGCGTATAAGCCTTATTTAGATAAAGCGTGGCAATATGCCAAAGAAACCGAGCAAGATGCAGCTAAACAACTTGAGTTAGCATGTGATTACTTTGCTGTATTAATTGGTAAAGAAATTAGCGAAATCGTACCTGGTTATATCTCTACAGAAGTAGACGCACGTTTATCATTTGATACCCAAGCGACTATCGACAAAGCACATACGTTACTGAGCCTTTACGAAAAAGAAGGCGTTAGCAAAGATAAAATCCTAATCAAAGTTGCATCAACTTGGGAAGGCATCAAAGCTGCAGAACAGCTTGAAAAAGAAGGTACTAAGTGTAACTTAACGCTGTTATTCTCTGAAGCACAAGCACGCGCATGTGCCGATGCAAATGTATTCTTAATTTCACCATTCGTTGGCCGTATCTTAGACTGGCACGTTGCTAACGGCATGGAAAAACCAACAGATCCGCTAAACGATCCAGGTGTGCAATCTGTACGTAGCATTTACGAATTTTACAAACGCCACGATTACAAAACGGTTGTTATGGGCGCAAGCTTCCGTAACACAGGCGAGATCATCGCACTTACTGGCTGTGATAAGTTAACGATTAGCCCTGCTCTTTTAGAAGAGTTAGGCCAATTAACGGATGCACAAGAGTACCTACTAGAGAGCGACTTTACTGTTGAAGAAAAACCAGCACCACTAACTGAAGGCCAGTTCCGCTGGTTACATAACCAAGATGCTATGGCAACAGAAAAACTTGCTGAGGGTATTCGTTCTTTTGCTCAAGCACAGCTTGAATTAGAAGCACGCTTTAAAGCAATGTAATTTAGATTACAGTATTTTTTAAAACGCCACCGCTAGGTGGCGTTTTTGTTTCTAAAAAACCACCTTCTTTGATCTATTCATCTATCAATCACAGTTCTGTAACAGTATTGTCACTTTTTTATTCTATTTTTGAGCAGCCTGTGGTATAGGTATTTCCGAGGTTCAAAAAATCAATAGGAGAAGTTCATGGATAGCCTAGACGATATTTTAGAAATATTAGAAGGTCCTAGTACAACAAAAAAGACCTCTACAAAAAATAAAAAGAGAAAATGGCGCGAAATCGAAGCGTTGAAAGACAAGCATAGACTTCGCAAAGAACTACAGGAGTTAGACTATTTCACAGACAGCGTTGAGCTTGATGAATTAGACTTTTAATTAAAGGCCCGCAAGGGCCTTTTGCATTTGCGGCAAAGACCAATTTACTGGTGCTTTATTTTGATCAGTAAGCAGCTGGTTTGTCTTTGAAAAATGCTGACAACCAAAAAAGCCACGATGTGCAGAAAGCGGTGATGGATGCGGGCCTTGGATCACATGATGACGCGAGGTATCAATGTGTTTACCTTTTTTCTGAGCATGTGCGCCCCATAACACAAACACCACACCGTCACAGTGCTGATTGATAAGCGCAATTACTGCATCAGTAAACTTTTCCCAGCCAAGATGCTTATGAGAATGAGCTTGCCCTTGCTCAACCGTTAATACTGTGTTGAGTAAGAACACGCCTTGTTCGGCCCAGCTTTGCAAATAGCCATGATGAGGTATCTCAAAACCTTCTATATCAGTAGCCAACTCTTTGTACATATTTTTCAAAGACGGGGGCAGCTTTTTAACTTCTGGTAATACCGAAAAGCACAAGCCATGGGCTTGCCCTTCTCCGTGGTAAGGATCTTGCCCTAAAATAACCACCTTAACTTCATTCAAAGGGGTAGCATCAAAAGCTGAGAATACCTGTTCGTCTTTGGGATAAACGGTAACGCCTGCTGCGCGTCTATCGGCCACATATTGTAAGGTTTCTTGCATGTAGGGCTTAGCAAGCTCAGTATCTAGAAATGTTTGCCAATCGTTCATTTTGAAGCCTGTATTTGCTGACGAGAAACGTCTATTTTACCACACATGTCGGTCAAACCATCAAGCATACGGATTGTAAAACGGTGCAATAAGTCTGCGTTTACACTAATAAACTGGTTATGTTGCACTGCTGGCAATTCAAACCATTGTCGCCAATCAATTTTAGGCTGAGGCTTTTTTGATTTTTCATCTGGAATAATCACGACCTCTGGATTGGCAACCAATACATTTTCAATACTAATGCGCGGGTAGTCTGTATCACTATTAGCAAACACATTATCCGCATGACAAATAGTTAATAGCTGATTGATCCAAGTATTTCCGCCAACTGTCATCATTGGCTCAGGCCATAATTGATAAAACACCGACACTTTCGGTTTGCCTTCTTGCGCTCTGCGAATAGCATTGAGTTTAGTTTCAAACTGTTTGGCTACTTTATTTGCCTTGGTTTGCAAATGCGTAAGCGTGCCTAGTTTACGTAGTTCATCTGCCACATTATCAACCTGATTTGGATTGCTGTACGCTACCGGAATACCTAACTTTTCAATGTAAGCGAGATCTTCGGCTTTGTTACCCGTTTTCCAAGCCAGAACTAGGTCTGGTTTTAACGACAACAGTTTTTCCATGTTAATCCCGTAATAGCCACCTACCCGTTCGATATCATTCGCTTGCTGAGGAAAGTCTGCATAGTCAACAGTACCCACAATGCGCTCTCCAGCACCAATCGCAAACAGGTTTTCAACGATATGTGGGGCTAAGGCAACAATACGTTGAGGCTCTTTTATTTCATTAGCCTGAGCCAATGTTGGTAAATAAAATAAAACACTTACGAGTGCAAACTTGATGGTTCTCATGTTAATAATCGAACCCTTTTTGTGCTTTTATTCCTGCATCAAAAGCGTGTTTTACGTTTCTGACTTCACTGACTGTATCAGCTAAGTCGGTTAGTTTTCGGTGCGCACCACGACCTGTAATAATCACCGATTGCATAGCAGGGCGAGAGCTAACTGCCTCCAGCACGTCGTCTAAATCAATATAGCCGTAGGTGATCATATAGGTTATTTCATCTAGCATAACGAGGTTAATTGACTCATCCTTCAGCATTCTTTTTGCTTCTTGCCATGTCACTTGCGCAGCAACGGTATCTGACTCTTTGTTTTGTGTTTCCCAAGTAAAACCGGTGTTCATAATAACAAATTCAACCCCCGCTTTTTCGAGTAGGTTACGCTCACCACACTCCCATGTGCCTTTAATAAACTGACATACAGCTGCTTTCATTCCGTGACCTACCGCACGTGCAACAGTACCAAACCCAGAAGTCGATTTCCCTTTACCGTTGCCAGTTATAACCTGAAAAATACCCTGCTCTTTTTGTGCAGCAGCAATCCGTTCGTCGACTTTTTGTTTTACTTTTTGCTGGCGTTGTTGGTGCTTATCTTGATTCTGTTCGCTCATTGTTGTTCCTTATGTCTCTAAGTTGAAGTTCTCATAAATATTGATGATTTGTTCAATATCGAGATTCTCTGCTACTACACTAGCTAAACGGTTTAACTGCTGTTCACGGTTTAAGTTAATATCAATCGGCTTAATTTGGCTATTTGGTGCAAGCCAAGTTATTAGCTCAGATACGCCTTCAGGGGTATCGAACAAGCCATGTAAGTAAGTACCTGCTACTTGGTTATCATCACTAATAAAACCATCTACTTTGAATCCACTTGGGTGTTCATTAAAACTCAAAAATGGCTTATCAAGTGCCGTCCTTGACTAATCCCGGCGTGAATTTCATAACCTGAAATTGCTTTATCGCGATTGTTTAAATGAAGAATGCCAGAGACTTGGCTTAGTACTTTTTGTTGCCCTAATTGCGTTTCAAAGTCAGCAAGTCCGAGTCCTTCAGCGCTGCCTAAATTAGACTCCACTGCATGTGGATCAGCAAGGTAGTTGCCTAGCATCTGCAGCCCACCACATACTCCCAGCACTTTACCGCCATAGCGTAAATGACGTGTTATTTGTTTATGCCAACCTTCATTTTTTAAAAACGCTAAATCGCTCAGTACATTTTTACTGCCCGGAATAATAATCAGATCAACACTTGGAATAGCCTGGGTATGACGTACATACTGTAAATCAATTTCTGGTTGTAATCGCAGTGCATCGAAGTCTGTGTGATTACTAATATGAGGAAGTAGCAACACGGCTATGCGTAATTGCGGTTTATCTACCTGATTAGTTATAGCAACGGCATCTTCTGCATCGAGTGCTAAGTCATGTAAATAAGGTAACACCCCAAGCACTGGCTTATTGGTGTATTGCTCTAACCAATCAAGGCCTCCTTGCAATAACGCAATATCACCACGAAAACGGTTAATCACAAAGCCTTTAACGCGCGCTTGCTCCGACTCAGACAACAAGGCTAACGTTCCGACTAAATGAGCAAACACGCCGCCTTTATCGATATCGGCAATGATGATCACCGGGCAATCAACCGCCTCAGCGTAACCCATATTAGCAATGTCGTTTTCACGCAGGTTAATTTCTGCTGGGCTCCCTGCACCTTCAACAACCAGTAATTCAAAACGTTCACTTAAACGCTGCTGCGAAGTAAGAACTGCATCCATCGCCACTTTTTTGTAGTCGTGATAACTGCCCGCTTCCATATTCGACAGCGCTTTACCATGAACGATTACCTGCGCCCCGGTATCGCTGTTAGGTTTTAATAAGATAGGGTTAAAATCGACTTCTGCGGGGACTTTTGCCGCTACTGCTTGCAAAGCTTGTGCGCGACCTATTTCGCCACCATCTTCGGTTACGGCGCTATTTAACGCCATATTTTGTGGCTTAAAAGGCGCAACCTTAATGCCTCGATTAGCAAAGATCCGGCAAAGTGCTGCTACAAGAGTACTTTTACCTGCATCTGAGGTCGTGCCTTGCACCATTAATGTTTTCATCATTGTTCTCTTTTTAAGGTTTGTGCAAGACCTGCAATCACAAACTCAACACGTGCAACTTGCTGTGCTAAGGCTTGATGTAACCAACCTGAATGATCAACAAACTGACGGCTTAATTCACCGAGCGGCACAATACCATGACCCACTTCATTGCTGACAAAAATCACCTCACCCGGCAATTGCGATAGCACATCGAGTAAGGCCGCTTTTTGCTCAAGCCAAAATGCTTCACCCTGCTGGCATAAGCAATTACTCAACCATAGGGTTAAACAGTCCACTAAAATACAGTTTTCAGCATGGCTATATTGTTGTAGTGCTTTAGCCAAATACAAAGGCTCTTCGACAAGCTGCCAATGCTTAGCGCGCTCTGCTTGATGCCTATTAATTCGGGCTGTCATTTCTTCATCACCCGCATTGGCTGTGGCAATATAGATAAGCGGCTTGTTTGAATCTGTTGCCAGCTGCTCAGCAAAACGGCTTTTACCGCTGCGAGCACCGCCTAAAATTAAAGTATGTTGTTGGCTCATAATAAACTCACCAAGCAAAGGTAAGTAACAAGCTCAGATACTTGCTGGGCTGCCCCTAAGCAATCGCCGGTGTAGCCAGATAACTGTTTTTCAAACCAGCGCTTTAATAGTAAGCGAGTAACACAAAGCACACTGATGAGTATTAATAATTGCCCTAGAGTGAAGCCAAAAAACAACCATGCAATTGCTAACACCGCACCGCCAGTTGCTAGCAGTATTTGATAACTCTGCGTGCTTAAATGCATCGCAATGGGTTTTACTTTAGATGTGGCGTCCTGACTTACATAGTCCATGTCTGCAATTAAACTTGTTGCTACAACCCGACTTAAGCTTTGCCCTAAAACAAGTGCAATAATCACAGTACTGGTTACTTCACTAAGTGCGACGAGTGTTTGGTACTTAATTAATAAGGCCATCACAAGCGCCGCAGCACCATAGGTACCTAAGCGACTATCTTTCATAATGCTCAGCTTATCTGCAACGTGCCAACCACCACCAAAGCCATCCCAGACATCTGCAAGGCCATCTTCATGAAATGCCCCTGTAATTATCAAGCTAAACGCCATAACTAAGGCAACTGCAATGGCTGCAGGGAATAACCAACTTAGCAGCAAAAAGCTCAGCGCTAAAAGTACACCTAATATCACACCGACCAATGCAAAATAGCGGCTGGCCTGATTGAGTGCCTGACTCGATACTGCAAAGTTTAACTTAACGGGTATACGCGTTAAAAAACTAAGTGCCAGTAAAAATAGTTGAAGCTGGCTTGGGGTAGAGTCAGAAGTGTGTTGTTCAGCGCTCATATCAGACAACTTGCTCAACATTGGCATCGGCAAAACTTGCCATGTCATTGTAAAACGCCAAAGATGCTTGCAGTAAAGGTAAGGCAAGCGCAGCCCCGGTGCCCTCTCCTAATCTTAAATCAAGCTGCAATAAAGGTGTTGCGTGCAAGGCATTGAGCATTGCTTTGTGCCCTTGCTCATCAGAAGCATGAGCAAATAACATATAATCGCGAGCGTTTGCATTAATGCGAGTTGCAACAAGCGCCGCTGCAGTACAAATAAAGCCATCCACGATCACCGCCATACCAAGTTCCGCAGCAGCTAAAATGGCACCGGTGATCTGAACAATTTCAAAACCACCTAATGCAGCGAGTGTCATTAGTGGGTCATCAAAATGAGCTTGGTGTAATTGAAGTGCTTGCTCAACAACTTTAATTTTTTTAGCTATAACCTCGTCGCTCACACCTGTGCCTTTACCAACACATTGGCTGGCAGGTAAAGACAAAATGGCAGCCATTAATGCCGCAGCACTTGTGGTATTGCCAATACCCATCTCACCAAAGGCGATGGTATTACAACCTTGCTCATAGAGTGAATGAACTCGCTGTTTGGCTAATGCAAACCCTTTTTCGACCTGGCTAAGTGACATGGCCATTTCAGTATTCAGTGGTGCAGTGATTTCACCTAAACGCTGGTTATGCACTCTTTTATCGTGTGAAGTATTGAGAGTTCCTGCATCCACAACTTCCAGCTGCCAGCCAAGCTGGCGACAAAATACATTAATCGCTGCGCCTCCTGCTGCAAAGTTTGCCACCATTTGTGATGTAACGCTGCTAGGAGCAATTGACACGCCTTGGCTTGCCACACCATGATCGCCTGCAAATACAACTAGAGAAGGGTTTGAAATAACCGGTTTAAAGGCAACTAGCGCCTGCTCAGTATCAAGCTGCTTTGAAAAAATAAGCGTTAATTGTTTGGCACAACTTTCAAGCTGACCTAAAGCGCCTAGCGGCTTTGTTTTAAGGTCTATTTTTTGTTGAATTACAGCTGAAAATTGCTGATCAATAGGCATGATATTAAACATTAGCTACCTGCTCTGTTTACGAAAATAAAGTAAGAATAAAAAGAACACACTACCGATAGCGGCTGTGATCACACCAACAGGTAGTTCTTGGTTATTCAATAGGGTTCGGCATAACACATCGACCCACACCATAAAAATGCCACCGACCAAGGATGTCATAACTAAGTTATGGCTGCTGCCTTGCGGCGAAAAGTAGCGCACAATATGTGGGATCATCAGGCCGACAAAACCAACGCCACCACACATAGCAACAAGCACCGCTGTTATTAATGAACTTAGCAGTAGCATCATGATCCGAAAGCGTTGTACATGAATCCCCAAAGTCGCTGCACTTTCATCACCAAGCAGCATCGCATTTAGCTGACGACGAAATGCAATCATCAAAGTCATACAGGCAATAATAACGGCAAACGGCAGCCAAAGAGTGTCCCACTGAGCACGAGAAAAACTGCCCATCGTCCAAAACAAGATAGCGGTGATGGCTTGTGGATCGCTAAAATAAAGCAGCAGACTAGTCAGAGCACTAAATAAGAAAGATAAAGCAACACCAGCGAGTAACATGGCTTCAACTTGGCCAACATGGCGACGCCCTGCAATAGCAATAAGCAACAGCATAGAAAGTAAGCTTCCGGCAAATGCTGCAACTGACATACTAAAGCCAAAACTCACACCGGTTAGGGCTATAAAGCACACCACACCAAATGAAGCCCCAGAAGAAATACCAAACAAGTAAGGGTCAGCAAGCGGGTTTCGGGTTACGGTCTGCAAAATTAATCCTGCAAGAGCCAGCCCAGAACCTGCTAAAAATGCCAGCATTGTTCTGGGCATACGTAACTGCCAAATAATACGCTGCACAAATTCATCGCTACCTTGGCTAAACAAACCATTAAAAACATCACTCAGTGGCGTATTTGCAGCACCAAAGCTCAATGCAAAAAAACAACTAATAAGCCCTACGACAACACAGATACTTAAACGCATTGCATCAGTCATGTTGATGCTCCTGTGTCTGATAGCCATAAAAATAAGTGATGTGCGGAATAAACTTATCAATACTTGATTGCGGGTGAGCAGATACCGCTGCGCAGACACCAAATACATCACTCAACAGCTGCTCAGTAAGTACCGCTTTTGGTTGCCCCTGACAAACCAAGCACCCCTCATCAATCACGATGAGTTCATCACACAAACTTGCTGCGAGATTTAAGTCATGAAACGAGGCAAGCACAGTCACATCAAGGGACTTTGCTAACTCCATTATTTGAATTTGGTATTTAACATCAAGGTGGCTGGTAGGCTCATCCATGATGAGCAACTTAGGTTGTTGTACGATAGAGCGTGCAATGAGCGCTCTTTGCTTTTCGCCACCAGAGAGCGAAACAAATGCTTGTTCACTGTGATGAGATAAACCAACCTGCTCTATAGCTTGATATATTCGCTGCTTATCATTGGCAGACGTGCCGCTGAAAAGTCGCTTATGAGGTGTTAAGCCTAAACTCACTACATCGAACAAAGACAAATTAAACTGCGATGGAGACTCTTGTAAAACCACTGCAACCTGCTTTGCATATTCATCAGCACTGATTTGCCAAATATCTTGACCGCTTAGCAGCACAACCCCTTGCTGAGGTTTCAAGTAACGATAAAGGCAACGCAGCAAGCTTGATTTACCCGCACCATTAGGGCCGAGTAGACCGATAAACTGCCCTGCTTTTAACTCAAGGTTAATTGATTTAAGTATAGTTTTATTCGCAGTACCCCAACTTAAATCAGACACTGATATTAATGGCGCAGCGCTAAGGCTATTTTGTTGCAAGCTTATTCTCTCTTGACGAGCAATCGCAACGCACAAGAAAGCACTGGTAAGTACCAGAAAATGACGTGAGTTGACCCGCTCGATGATTAATTGTTAGTGCTAAGTATCTGGCTGACCATTATTTAGATGGATTACAGTTGCGGGAACAGCTGGAGAATTTCACTCCATTCCATAGCATATGAGTATTATGGCGGGCTAAGTAAATAATTCAATGAATATCGCTCTAGATGGCTAAAAAACAATTTTAGGCCAAGCTTCTCCTTGTTCATCTATATATACATCAAGTGTAATAAGCCCTGCATAAGGAAGATGAAAAACATTTAAATGCGTGGCTGATTGTTTTGGCATCTGACAAACAATAGCGAGAATTTGTTTGATCACTCCAGCATGACTAATTACCAATGACTGTTCATGCTTAGATTCACATAGTGATTGTAAAAATGTTTGCCACCATGCCTCTACCCGGGCGTAAAAGTCTGCCATAGATTCACCATTTGGTACTTTTACTTGCCATGGGTGCTGCCAAAAATCACCAATATGAGGCTTACTTGTTTGCTGCCAAAGCTGTTGGTAATCTTGGCCATCCCAATCACCAAAATTAAACTCTTTCAGCGCGTTATAATACTGTACATGCAGTGAGTGCTGATTTGCTAAATAATCAGCGTGGACTGAGCAACGCTTTAGTGGTGAGCTATATATGGCATTTAAATTTATGAGCTCAGCAGAGGCTTGGCGCATTTGCTTATGACCAAGCTCTGATAAATCGACATCGATTTGCCCAGAAAGAATTCCAGGCGTAGCTATTTCGCCATGGCGAAGAAAGTAAACTCGTGAAGTAAATGCGTCCATAATGTTCCTCAGTAAACCATTAGTGAACGTTAACGCGTTTTAAATACTCTGTCGACTTATGCTAAGGCTGTTATGCTCAGAGAGTTAAGCTAAACGCATTAAACGAACATCAAAATGCAGCACTGCATTTGCGCCAATTTTGCCACCGTTACCTTTTTTACCCCAAGCAAGCTCTGGGGGGATCACAAATTCATAACGAGAGCCGATATTCATTAATAGCAACCCTTCTCTTAACCCTTCTATAGCTTCGGATAATGCGAACACCTCAGGCATACCCGCTTTATAACTGTCGGCAATAACACTGCCATCAGCAAGCATAATACGTTGATTAATAACCACTGTATCGAACTCTGTTACTCGCTCCCCTTCAACTTCATCAATCACTTTATACATTAACCCCGACGGGCATAGATGCGTATCTGGATGCGATGAGAACTTAGCAATAAATGCTTCACTATTTTTACGATTTAAACCTGAAGAACCTTTTGACTTGGTCGTTTTCTTACGAGACACAGCAAACCTTAATTGTATTACAAATATAAAACGCTTTATCGCATAACAAGGTAGGGGAAGCAAGTTTGCGAGAGTAAAGTTGCAAGTTAGAAAGGGAAAAGTTTGAGGATCTGGCGTAGGTTGGGTAGAGCACAGCGAAACCCAACACAGAGCTATCAGCTTTCAGCCGTCAGCGATCAGCCGCGCGGTGTGGGTATTTGGGGCAGAGTCTCTTTAAGTAATAAAATCTTGTTGGAGGCACTTCAGTGCCGAAATAATAAAAAAAATATTCATTGCTGAAGCCATTCTTACGCCAGACTTGACCTTGAAATTTAAACTTTATCCTTGCTAACTAGCAACTCGCTAACTCGTGTTGGGTTTCGCTACGCTCTACCCAACCTACCTGGAGAATGAACAGAGTGAATGCTGAGGGAGTCTCGGTACTAAACAACCACACAGTTCAACTGATACCAACCCGCAATAATACTTAATCATTTTGAGGGATTAAACCTGTCGCTAACGGCGTTAAAAATTTCTCATTTAGAACAACTAAATAACGAAATTTTTGCCTTGTTATCAACGAGGTTTTATTGCCTCAAAATAGACTACTTAATTAAGCGGATTGGTATGACATCTAACCTCTGATATCTCTGTATTTCAGCTGACGTCTAACGGCTGAAAGCTGACAGCTCCCAGACGCAAAAAAGCCCGATTCTTTCGAATCGGGCTTTCTTTAATAGGATCCTGGCGATGACCTACTTTCACATAGCAGCTGCTACACTATCATCGGCGCTGTTTCGTTTCACTACTGAGTTCGGCATGGGGTCAGGTGGGTCCAAAACGCTATTGTCACCAAGAAAATTCTTTTCAATTTTCTTATTATTTTATTTATAGTCTTTCGACTTTATTTAAAGTCTTGCGACTGAATTTGGAGCCTGGATATGACCAAGTGCCCACAGCGGTAGAGAGACACATAGCAGCTGCTAAGAGAAACCTAACACTTTAATTTTGAGCCTGGCGATGACCTACTTTCACATAGCAGCTGCTACACTATCATCGGCGCTGTTTCGTTTCACTACTGAGTTCGGCATGGGGTCAGGTGGGTCCAAAACGCTATTGTCACCAAGCAAATTTGGTTTTAATTCGCTCTTTTGAGCAAATTAATAAATCTGGAATTCTGATATCAAGTAATTGTCTACTTTAGTTTCTTAACTTCTGTCGTTACGCTGTCATAAAACGCGTTTGGCGTTGTATGGTTAAGCCTCACGGGTAATTAGTACAGGTTAGCTTAATGGCTCACACCACTTCCACATCCTGCCTATCAACGTTGTAGTCTTCAACGGCCCTTCAGAGACTTTAAAAGTCTAGTGAGAACTCATCTCGAGGCCTGCTTCGCGCTTAGATGCTTTCAGCGCTTATCAGTTCCGAACGTAGCTACCGGGCAGTGCCATTGGCATGACAACCCGAACACCAGCGGTTCGTTCACTCCGGTCCTCTCGTACTAGGAGCAACCCCTCTCAATTCTCAAACGCCCACGGCAGATAGGGACCGAACTGTCTCACGACGTTCTAAACCCAGCTCGCGTACCACTTTAAATGGCGAACAGCCATACCCTTGGGACCGACTTCAGCCCCAGGATGTGATGAGCCGACATCGAGGTGCCAAACACCGCCGTCGATATGAACTCTTGGGCGGTATCAGCCTGTTATCCCCGGAGTACCTTTTATCCGTTGAGCGATGGCCCTTCCATTCAGAACCACCGGATCACTATGACCTACTTTCGTACCTGCTCGACGTGTCTGTCTCGCAGTTAAGCTGGCTTCTACCATTACACTAACCGTACGATGTCCGACCGTACTTAGCCAACCTTCGTGCTCCTCCGTTACTCTTTGGGAGGAGACCGCCCCAGTCAAACTACCCACCAGGCACTGTCCGTAACCCCGATTAGGGGCCAACGTTAGAACATCAACACTACAAGGGTGGTATTTCAAGGACGGCTCCACAAAAACTAGCGTTTTTGCTTCAAAGCCTCCCACCTATCCTACACATGTAGGGTCAATGTTCAGTGCCAAGCTGTAGTAAAGGTTCACGGGGTCTTTCCGTCTAGCCGCGGGTACACAGCATCTTCACTGCGATTTCAATTTCACTGAGTCTCGGGTGGAGACAGCGTGGCCATGGTTACACCATTCGTGCAGGTCGGAACTTACCCGACAAGGAATTTCGCTACCTTAGGACCGTTATAGTTACGGCCGCCGTTTACCGGGGCTTCGATCAAGAGCTTCGTCCGAAAACTAACCCCATCAATTAACCTTCCGGCACCGGGCAGGTGTCACACCGTATACGTCATCTTGCGATTTTGCACAGTGCTGTGTTTTTAATAAACAGTCCCAGCCACCTGGTCACTGCGGCTCCCGTCCGCTTAGAGAGCAAGTCTCATCACAGATAGGAGCGTACCTTCTCCCGAAGTTACGGTACAATTTTGCCTAGTTCCTTCACCCGAGTTCTCTCAAGCGCCTTAGTATTCTCTACCTGACCACCTGTGTCGGTTTGGGGTACGATTCGGTATAATCTGAAGCTTAGAGGCTTTTCCTGGAAGTATGGCATCAACAACTTCACACCCTTGGGTGCTCGTCTCGTGTCTCAGTCTTAGCAACCCGGATTTTCCTAAGTCACCAACCTACTCACTTTCACATGGACAACCAACGCCATGCTTGTTTAGCCTGCTCCGTCCCCCCATCGCAATTATACCAAGTACGGGAATATTAACCCGTTTCCCATCGACTACGCCTTTCGGCCTCGCCTTAGGGGTCGACTTACCCTACCCTGATTAACATGGGATAGGAACCCTTGGTCTTCCGGCGTGCGGGTTTTTCACCCGCATTATCGTTACTCATGTCAGCATTCGCACTTCTGATACCTCCAGCAAACCTCCCGGTACACCTTCAACGGCTTACAGAACGCTCCCCTACCACTCAAACATAGTTTGAATCCGCAGCTTCGGTGCATAGTTTAGCCCCGTTACATCTTCCGCGCAGACCGACTCGACCAGTGAGCTATTACGCTTTCTTTAAAGGATGGCTGCTTCTAAGCCAACCTCCTGGCTGTCTGGGCCTTTCCACATCGTTTCCCACTTAACTATGACTTTGGGACCTTAGCTGGCGGTCTGGGTTGTTTCCCTCTTCACGACGGACGTTAGCACCCGCCGTGTGTCTCCCGGATAGTACTTTACGGTATTCGGAGTTTGCAAAGGGTTGGTAAGTCGGGATGACCCCCTAGCCTTAACAGTGCTCTACCCCCGTAAGTATTCGTCCGAGGCTCTACCTAAATAGATTTCGGGGAGAACCAGCTATCTCCCGGTTTGATTAGCCTTTCACTCCTAGCCACAGGTCATCCCCTAACTTTTCAACGTTAGTGGGTTCGGTCCTCCAGTTGATGTTACTCAACCTTCAACCTGCCCATGGCTAGATCACCGGGTTTCGGGTCTATACCTTGCAACTATACGCCCAGTTAAGACTCGGTTTCCCTACGGCTACCCTAATCGGTTAACCTCGCTACAAAATATAAGTCGCTGACCCATTATACAAAAGGTACGCAGTCACCCTCGAAGGGCTCCTACTGCTTGTACGTACACGGTTTCAGGTTCTATTTCACTCCCCTCACAGGGGTTCTTTTCGCCTTTCCCTCACGGTACTGGTTCACTATCGGTCAGTTGGGAGTATTTAGCCTTAGATGATGGTCCACCTATATTCAGTCAAAGTTTCACGTGCTCCGACCTACTCGATTTCACTTAAGATGCATTTTCGTGTACGGGACTATCACCCTGTATCGTCAAACTTTCCAGAATGTTCCACTAACACATAATAAGCTTAAGGGCTGGTCCGGTTTCGCTCGCCGCTACTTCCGGAATCTCGGTTGATTTCTGTTCCTACGGGTACTTAGATGTTTCAGTTCTCCGCGTTCGCCTCTTACACCTATGTATTCAGTGTAAGATACCTGCAAGCAGGTGGGTTTCCCCATTCGGAAATCCTAGTCTCAAGCGCTTTTTACTAGCTTGACTAGGCTTATCGCAAGTTAATACGTCCTTCATCGCCTCCAACTGCCAAGGCATCCACCGTGTACGCTTAGTCACTTAACCATACAACCCAAACGGGTCTTTGTTAGTGACAGCTGTTAACTTCGCCAGAAGTTAATTCATCAAATAATGATGAGAATACTAAAGTAGATACCGATTAATCATTGCTGATTAACTGGCATATTTTTTACTTTTGAAAACTCTTTATAGATACGAATATCTATAAGAATTTTAATATCAGCTTTCCAAATTTTTAAAGAGCATATTAATTAGTTAAACCAAAGTGGTTTAGCTAACTAACAATCATCTGTGTGGACACTACGAACAAATAAGTTCTAAATCGTATAAGGAGGTGATCCAGCCCCAGGTTCCCCTAGGGCTACCTTGTTACGACTTCACCCCAGTCATGAATCACTCCGTGGTGAACGTCCTCCCGAAGGTTAGACTATCCACTTCTGGAGCAACCCACTCCCATGGTGTGACGGGCGGTGTGTACAAGGCCCGGGAACGTATTCACCGCGTCATTCTGATACGCGATTACTAGCGATTCCGACTTCATGGAGTCGAGTTGCAGACTCCAATCCGGACTACGACGCACTTTAAGTGATTCGCTTACCCTCGCAGGTTCGCAGCACTCTGTATGCGCCATTGTAGCACGTGTGTAGCCCTACACGTAAGGGCCATGATGACTTGACGTCGTCCCCACCTTCCTCCGGTTTATCACCGGCAGTCTCCTTAGAGTTCCCGACCGAATCGCTGGCAACTAAGGATAGGGGTTGCGCTCGTTGCGGGACTTAACCCAACATCTCACAACACGAGCTGACGACAGCCATGCAGCACCTGTATCAGAGTTCCCGAAGGCACCAAACCATCTCTGGTAAGTTCTCTGTATGTCAAGTGTAGGTAAGGTTCTTCGCGTTGCATCGAATTAAACCACATGCTCCACCGCTTGTGCGGGCCCCCGTCAATTCATTTGAGTTTTAACCTTGCGGCCGTACTCCCCAGGCGGTCTACTTAATGCGTTAGCTTTGAAAAACAAGTCCGAAGACCCGAGCTTCTAGTAGACATCGTTTACGGCGTGGACTACCAGGGTATCTAATCCTGTTTGCTCCCCACGCTTTCGTACATGAGCGTCAGTGTTGACCCAGGTGGCTGCCTTCGCCATCGGTATTCCTTCAGATCTCTACGCATTTCACCGCTACACCTGAAATTCTACCACCCTCTATCACACTCTAGTTTGCCAGTTCGAAATGCAGTTCCCAGGTTGAGCCCGGGGCTTTCACATCTCGCTTAACAAACCGCCTGCGTACGCTTTACGCCCAGTAATTCCGATTAACGCTCGCACCCTCCGTATTACCGCGGCTGCTGGCACGGAGTTAGCCGGTGCTTCTTCTGTAAGTAACGTCACAGCTAAGTGCTATTAACACTTAACCTTTCCTCCTTACTGAAAGTGCTTTACAACCCGAAGGCCTTCTTCACACACGCGGCATGGCTGCATCAGGCTTGCGCCCATTGTGCAATATTCCCCACTGCTGCCTCCCGTAGGAGTCTGGGCCGTGTCTCAGTCCCAGTGTGGCTGATCATCCTCTCAAACCAGCTAGGGATCGTCGCCTTGGTGAGCCATTACCTCACCAACTAGCTAATCCCACTTGGGCTAATCTTATGGCGTGAGGCCCGAAGGTCCCCCACTTTGGTCCGTAGACATCATGCGGTATTAGCAGTCGTTTCCAACTGTTGTCCCCCACCATAAGGCATATTCCCAAGCATTACTCACCCGTCCGCCGCTCGTCAGCAGAGTAGCAAGCTACTCTCTGTTACCGCTCGACTTGCATGTGTTAGGCCTGCCGCCAGCGTTCAATCTGAGCCATGATCAAACTCTTCAATTAAAAGTTTTTTGCTTGAAGTAAACTTCAAACCATGCTCAATGAATTCTGATTGTTTGTTTCTACTTTTTAAAAAAGTAAAATCAAAACGAATTGACTATATAGTCACTCAGTTACATTTGAGACTCTAAATTTGTTTGCTCCACTTAGTAAACTAAGCTTCGCTGTTAGAACTCAATCTGTACGAGTGCCCACACAGATGATTGCTTTATATTGTTAAAGAACGTTGCGACGCTGTCGCTAGGGATGCGTATAATACATCCTTAATTTTTCGAGTCAACACTTAATTTTAAACTTTCTTTTTAGACCGTTTTAAACCGAAGTTTTACTTAACTCTCTGTCACTTTGTTCAGCGCTTTTCATTGCTGCCCGCCGTATCAGTGGATGCGCATTATAGGGATGCAAAGAATTAACGCAAGCACTTTTTGTAGAAAACTACTAAAAACTTACCTTTCGCGCAAAAAACAAGCTAAAGGCAGTAAAAAACACAGTTTGCTGTACAAAATACAGCCAACTTTTCTCGAGAGGATCTTAAGTATTATCGAAATTAGGTAATACGCAAGTTTTTAAATAAAAAAAAGAGCCACAATCTTAGTGGCGCTTTTATCAATCAACTCTTAATTAGTACAAGATACTATATAACTTACGACGATACTTAGATGCCAAGGCATCGCCATCAGGTAAAGAAGCGATAATTTCTAGATAGGTTGGTTTTGCATCTGCGTAGTTAAGATTTTTTTAAGTACATTAAATAACATCTCTAGTGCTTCTTCTTTACGACCCGCGCTATTAAGAGCATTACTTAGTTCTACTTTTATCTCTAAATCATTTGGGTATTTTTCAACTTTATCCTGCAGTACTTTTATCTCTGGCGAATCTGTTGCAGCTAATGCTTGCTCACATTTTGCTTGAATATTTGTGAAATACGCATCACGTTCGTTTTCTGCAACCGAATCTAATAATGCTTGTGCATCTTCTAATTTATGAATTTGAATACAGATATCAGCTAAAACTAACTTTACACGTGTGTGATTTGGATCAAGCTCATAAGCCTGCTTTGCATAGTTAAAGGCATTATTTAGATCTTGATTAATTAACGCTTGCTTAGCTTGCTCTAATAATAACTCATGTTGAGCTGGTAAATGTTTAGCTAGCGCATCACGAATTTGCTGTTCTGTTTGAGCACCCGGTAACATATCGACAGGTGCTGAATCTTTTAACATCACAAGCGTTGGTAATGCTTGTAAACCAATTTGCTGCGCAAGTTGCCCTGCAAGAGCTTGCTCAACATCGCAATCTAATGTCGCTACTAATAAATGCTCACCATACTCATTTGCTATTTTCTCTAAAATTACAGCTTGCTGATGGCATTCTGGGTTTTGCGCAGAGTAAAAAGTAAGTAGCACTAGCTTTTCAGCTGACGTTTCACCCAATGCTTGCTGCAAATTTTGTGGGGTAAGGTTTATCATATTATTCATTTGATTGATTGCACTATATAAGTATTTAGGTTTTTATATAGTGGCAAACATAACAATTACAAGCCCCACGGGTCGAGGTCATTATGAAATTATCTGCTATTTCTGCAGCTTTATTACTTCTTAGTCCATTCGCACAAGCAACAACGCTCGATTTAAACCTTCAGAAGACTATGCCTGAAATTGAAAAGCTCTATTTAGACTTACATCAATCTCCTGAGCTGTCTTACCATGAAAAAGAAACGGGCCAAAAGCTTGCAAAGCAATTAAAACAACTGGGCTTTACTGTTACAGATAATGTAGGTGGTTATGGCGTTGTTGGTATTTATGAAAACGGTGATGTCCTACAGTAATGATCCGCACTGATACTGATGGACTACCAATTGTTGAGCAAACTGGAAAACCTTACGCTTCTAAAGTGACTGTAACAAATGATGCTGGTGCAACCGTTGGCGTAATGCATGGTTGTGGTCATGATATTCACATGAGTTCATTTATTGGCACAGCACAACAGTTAATGACACATAAAGATCAGTGGCAAGGTACGTTAATGATGGTCGCACAACCTGCAGAGGAAGTTGGCGGTGGTGCAAAAGCAATGCTTAAAGAAGGGCTTTTTACTAAGTACCCTACTCCAGATCATGTTATTGGTTTGCATGTAAGTGCAAGTGTTCCTGCTGGTAAAGTTAGCATGAAAACTGAATATACAATGGCAAGTGTTGACTCTGTTGATATTACAGTAAAGGGCAAAGGCGGTCACGGTGCCTACCCACACACAACAATAGACCCAGTTGTGATTGCTTCACGTATTGTATTGGCACTGCAAACTATTACTAGTCGCGAATTGTCACCACTCGAGCCGTCAGTGATCACCGTTGGCTCAATTCATGGAGGCTCTAAACACAATGTCATTTCAGATGAAGTAAAACTACAACTTACATTGCGTAGCTATAACCCTGAAGTTCGTTTACAACAAATCGCGGCAATTAAACGAATTACTAAAGGCATCGCATTAAGTGCTGGGCTTGACGAAAGCTTAGCACCAGAAGTCTATGTGCATGAAGATGAGTCAATTCCTTCAACTTATAACAATCCTGCACAAACCAATGTAGTGCGATCAGCAATTGCTAACGCTATTGGTGAAGACAATGTACTTGAAACTGAAGCTGTAATGGCCGGTGAAGACTTTGGCCTTTATGGCCGTACAGAACAAAATGTGCCGATTACTTTGTTTTGGTTAGGCGGTGTTGAACCGAGTCAATATGACTCAGCAATGCAATCTGGCGCAACATTACCTTCTTTACACTCAAGTAAGTTTGCACCTGATTACAAAAAAGCACTTCCTACTGGAATTACAGCAATGAGTAACGCCGCGGTTGCCCTATTCAACAAAAAGTAGTTTAGGCTGACTTAGCTCTGGGCTTAGCTTTTCTTTTAAAACGTCGCTTTTGCGGCGTTTTTGGTAACTGGGCAAAGACTTGGCTATCGCATTGCTTGGCTTGCTCAACTAAAGTATGTAACTCTTCCAACAATGGTGTTAAAAATTGCTGATAACTCATATGCTGTTCAGCGATATTACCTAACGATGCTTCCCACTTAGCGGTTAAGTCAGGGCTAGCAAGCTGTTCTGGTAATGTACTTATGAGTGCTTTACCTGTTGCGGTAGCCAAAATGTTTTTACCCTGCCGCTCTAAAAAACGGCGTTTAAATAAAAGCTCAAGAATACCGGCTCGCGTAGCTTCAGTACCAAGACCATCTGTTTCCTTAAGGATTCTTTTTAATTTCTGGGTCTTTCACATACCGACTGATGCCTGTCATGGCACTTAATAAGGTCGCATCAGTAAAATGCGCTGGCGGTGTCGTCATTTTGTCTACTACTTCACCTTGATTGCAATGCAGCTGTTGACCTTTTTCAAGTGGTGGTAAGGTTTGCTCATCTTTTAACTCTGTTTTGCCCATTAATATTTTAAAGCCTAAGCTAACATCTTGCTTAGCTGCTGCTTTAAAAAGCCCACCCGCAATTTCAACCGTTATTTTGGTTTCGTTAAATACATAGTCTGGATAAAATTGGATTAAATAATGACGACAGATCAAGCGATAGATTTTTTGTTCATCACTATTTAAGGACGCTGAGCGAAGTTGTTTTTCGGTAGGAACAATAGCGTGGTGAGCTGCCACTTTGCTGTCATTAAAACATTTACTCCGCTTACTGCTATCAGCTTGCTTACAAGCTTCAATTGCTTGACCTTCATTATTAGCGATGGCGGCAATAATACTCGCGGCATCTTTATGATGATCTTTTGGTAAATAGCGATTATCTGAACGAGGGTACGTAATTAACTTATGACGCTCATACAAGTTTTGGCAGGTATCTAGCACTTTTTGTGCAGGCATTGAAAACGCCTTTGCCGCATCAATCTGTAAAGCGGATAAATTATAAGGTAGCGGTGCCTGTTGTTTTTTTTGCTTTTGCTCAAGCTCAACCACTTTAGCTGGTTGATTAGTTATGCGTGACACAACATTTTCAGCAAGCCCCCTATGCAATACTCGCCCTTCTTCATCTTGATAAGGTTCACATGCTTTACTTGGTTGCCACTTTGCAGCAAATGTTTGCTGCTGCTGAGTTGCAAGGTGCGCTAAAACTTCGTAAAAAGGTTTTGCTACAAAATTAGCGATTTCATTATCACGATTAACGACTAAACCTAAAATAGGCGTTTGAACACGCCCAACAGATAGCACATTGCCAAATCCAGCTTTTTGCCCAGCAAGCGTATAGGCTCGAGTTAAATTCATGCCAAATAACCAATCGGCACGTGATCGAGCTAAGGCAGACACACTCAAAGGAATAAAATCGCGGTTCGATTTCAAATTATTTAGTGCTTTTTTAACTGCACTTAAGTTTAAGTCGCTGATCAAGAGTCGTTGAATTTGCTGTTTTTTGGCTTGGCTAAGTTTAACCTGTTCGATCACTTCATCAACCAATAGCTGGCCTTCCCTATCAGGGTCGCCAGCATGAATTATTGTACTTGCCTGCTTAATGAGCTTTTTTAGTACAGTAAGTTGTTTGCGTGTTTTTGCTTTAGGTTTTAATTGCCATTGTTCTGGCACGATAGGTAAATGCTCAAATCGCCATTTTTTAAAACTTGCATCGTAATCATCGGGCTCTGCTTGCTCAAGTAAATGACCAATACACCAAGAGACACAATCTCCATTACCAAGCTCTATATAACCATCCTGTTTTTTTTGTGGTTTTGGTAGAGCATCTGCAATGGCTCGTGCCAAGGATGGTTTTTCGGCAATGTAAAGTTTCATAACGCAACACTAAATACTGTTTTTATAAACAGTAGTCTAGCACAGGATTTTTAACGAAGAAACGCCTTAAGCTTGCTGGCTTCGTCGAGTAAAAAGATAGATAAGTGGTAGGTAACATACGACCACAGTACCAATATTGATTAGCGGTAGCAGGGTCTTATACATGTAAGTGCTGTAAGACAAATCCCAAAGGTGGCGGTCAACTAAACGGAACAATTGCAAAATAGGCGCCATTATCACAACCAACTGCCCTAAAACACTTTGCCATAAGTAGACTTTATCTTTAATACCTAAGTAAGCAATGATTGCCATCCAAGCAATATCATTAAAAGCCCAAACGACATAGCGCCAAATATAAATGTCATCAAATTCACGTAAGCCGCTATGAATTAAGGTACCGTATAAAAAGAAACATGCAGTTATTACGGTAAAGTGGAATGCCTGCCAATCTTTGCGGAGGTAGAAAACGAAAATAGCAGGGATCAGAATGAACACCCAGCTATTATTCAAAATTGAGATGGTATATACAAACCAATCAGGCAAAATTAACTAACCTTAATCTGTTTTACCATCATCGTCGCCACTACCATTACCAGGCATGTAGCTATATTTATCAACTTTTTTCATTTTTATTCTCTATTACATTTGTTAATGAGGCTTAACTTTAATTGATTTACTGCCTTACATCAATAGGTTCAGATTCGTGTGCTTTACCTTGCATAATAGAGATTTCAACACGGCGATTTCGCTTGCGATCTTCGTCGGTTACATTCGGTACTAGAGGCCTCGTTTCTGCGTGACCGACTACCATCATACGGGACTTATCAAACCCTGGCGCTTTTTCCATTTCACTGGCAACTGCCACCGCACGTTTTGATGATAAATCCCAATTATTAGTATAAAGCTCATTCGATACTTGGAAGTCATCAGTGTGACCTGACACGGTTATTTCACCCGGCACATCTTTTAACAGCGTAGCAATATCACGAATAATAGGTTTAAATTTTGGCTGTAAAAAAGCACTACCCGATGGGAATGAACCATTCTCACGAATGCGAATAATAATTTGCTGGCCTAATGACTCGAGCTCAATCGCACCATCCATAATTTGCTGTTCTAGTTGCTGAGCAATTTTCTTCACAAGTTCATTTGTTTGTTCTTGATCAGCCGCAGAAATTGACTGTTCTAAAGCTTGTTGCTGAGCCGTACTTTGCGATTCACCACCACGTTTATTACCGCGCTGTTCTTGTCGACCACCGGCGGAGCTTTCGTCGCCAGCCTGAAACTCAAGCATTTGTTGTGTCATCTCAACGGTTTGTTGCTGAATCGTTTCAATAGGTGTTGGCTCAGGTTTGCCTGGAGTAAACTCCATGGCAATAACAGAGGTTCCTTTTGGAATATCTTTTACTTCAATTTTATTTTGTACACCAAAAGCAAACTTCATAGAGCCAGCAATTTGCTTAAACTTCAGCACGTCCATTTCAGAGAAAGCAAGCAAGAGTACAAAGAAGCACATTAATAATGACATTAAATCCGCGAAGGTACCCATCCATGCAGGCAAGCCTGGTGGAGGACATTTGCACTCTTCATCTGACATGCTCTACTCCTCGGTATCAACTTTACGTTTTGATTCGGCTAAGTAGTTTTTCAAAATACCTTCAATTACTTTCGGGTTCTGACCGTCTTGAATACCTAGCACCGCGTCAAGAATTAAGCGTTGATTGAGGGCTTCTTCGTCTTTACGCAGTTCTAGTTTTACCTGAATTGGAATAGCGACAACGTTTGCTAAGAAAGCACCATAGAGAGTTGTTAAAAGGGCAACTGCCATTGCTGGGCCGATTGCCTTTGGGTCATCCATGTTTGATAACATAGCAACCAGACCGATTAGCGTACCGATCATACCCATTGCAGGAGCAATATCGGCAAGTGATTTGAATAAACCAGCACCGAGTTCATGACGGTTAGCAGTAAGAGAAATATCTTTTTGCAGCGTGGCGCGAACGACATCAGCATCATGACCATCCACTAACATATCGACCCCTTTACGCATAAAACCGTTGGGGATTTCAGCTTCTTCTAATGCTAAGAAGCCACCTTTACGTGCAGAATCAGCTAATTCTACTGCTTTTTCAATTAATTCTTCCGGAGATTCGATTTTGAACATAAAAGCTTTTGCTGCCACTTTACCTATGCCCAAAAATTGCCCCATGGTGAAATTTGATAATACAATAAAAATCGAACCACCAAATACAATGACCACCGAAGGCGTGTTGTAAAACATTGCAACTTGGTCATCACTACTTAACACCATCGACATAGCAATTAAGCCTATGGCACCAAGAATACCTATTATGGTTGCTAAATCCACATACCCCTCCAGAGGAACAATTACACGATACACTCAAGTATCAAATTTTTATTATTAACTGCTTATCGGCAAGCAGTTGAAATACTTAAATCATTAAATGAATTAATTTTATTTTAATGTAAGATTTTTAAGCTACAAGTTTAAGCTGTATTTAAAATCGTAAAAATAGCATACTAAAAATGAATTATGCGTAAAAAAACACATCATTCTTTGACCTAGTTTAGCATTCCCCCTAAAATTGGCCTCACTTTCTAACAGCTATCGAGGCCACAATGGCAACAAAGAAACCAGAAAACTTAAGCTTTGAAGAAGCACTGGATGAATTATCTCAAATTGTTGCACAAATGGAGCAAGGTGAATTGTCACTGGAACAATCACTAAAACAATTTGAACGCGGCATTGCGCTAGCAAACGCTTCGTCTGGTAAGTTACAACAAGCCGAACAAAAAGTTGCCATTTTAATGGGTAACGATAGCCAAGCGCCTCTTAGCAATTTTGATTCAAACTTGGACTAATTAAGTGCAATTAAAAGAACAATTACAACGCGCTCGTGAAGACGTAGAAGCACACTTAAATCGCTATTTTGAACAGCCACTTAATACCGAAAAAAACATCAAAGAAGCCACCCACTACGGTGTTCTAAATGGTGGTAAACGCTTACGTCCTTACCTTGTATATGCAACGGGCCGGATGATGGGCGCGGACAAGGCCGATCTTGATATTCTTGCCGCCGCTATTGAGTGTATTCATAGCTATTCTTTAGTTCATGATGACTTACCAGCAATGGATGATGATGACTTAAGACGTGGCCGCCCTACCTGTCATATTGTCTATGGCGAAGCACAAGCCATACTCGCAGGTGATGCCTTACAAACACTGGCATTTGATTTAATTGCCAATCATCAATTTGCTGTTTCTGCGAGCCAGCAAGTAAAAATGATTGCCTCATTAAGCAAAGCCTCAGGTATTGAAGGTATGGTAGGTGGGCAAGCACTGGATATTGAAGCGACCGATAAAGAAATTACAGTTGCTCAGCTAGAGCGCATTCATCAGCTAAAAACGGGTGCCTTGCTTAATTGTGCAATTACACTCGGTGCATTGAGTGCAAAAAGCTGTGATGAACATACACTCGCGCAATTAAACCTATTCGGTCAAGCAATTGGGCTGGCCTTTCAGGTACAAGACGATATCCTTGATGTAGAAGCTGATACTGAAACATTAGGTAAGCCACAGGGTTCCGATGTTGCTGCAAACAAAGCAACCTACCCTGCTTTATTAGGGATGGCAGGCGCAAAGCAAAAAGCCCAAGATTTGCTGGCTCAAGCCCATCAAGCTCTTGAGGCTATTGATTACGACACCAGCGAATTAGCGAGTCTTGCAAGCTATATTGTTGAACGCAATTATTAATACCTAAAAAGAAAGACAAAATAACTAAAAAATCGGAGCGGCAATGGGCTATAATGCACTCTGGTTAGCGAAGGATGTATAAAAAATCATGACACTTGATAGTAGCAAGTATCCATTATTAAGTTTGGTTGACGAACCAGCACAACTGCGTGATTTAGCGCAAGACAAGTTACCTGCGTTTAGTAAAGAGTTACGCGAATACCTACTTAACTCAGTTTCGCAAAGTAGTGGTCATCTAGCATCAGGTTTAGGCACTGTTGAGTTAACAGTTGCACTGCATTATGTTTATAACACTCCTGAAGATCGTTTAGTTTGGGATGTGGGTCATCAAGCATACCCGCATAAAATCTTAACGGGTCGTCGTGACCAAATGCATACTATTCGTCAAAAAGACGGTTTACACCCATTCCCATTCCGTGAAGAAAGCCCATACGATACTTTCAGTGTTGGTCATTCGAGCACCTCAATTTCAGCAGCCTTAGGTATGGCCATTGCTGCAGAAAAAGAAGGTAAAGATCGTAAAACTGTTGCTGTTATTGGCGATGGTGCGATCACTGCTGGTATGGCATTTGAAGCAATGAATCACATGGGTGATGTTAATCCTAACGTGTTAATTATCTTAAACGACAATGAAATGTCGATTTCAGAAAACGTGGGGGCACTCAATAACCACTTTGCCCGAATTTTATCTGGTAGCTTCTACACCAATATTCGTGAAGGCAGTAAAAAGCTCCTTTCTGGTTTACCGCCTGTGAAAGAACTTGCTAGCCGCATGGAAGAGCACCTAAAAGGAATGGTCATTCCGGGTACGTTCTTTGAAGAGTTAGGCCTAAATTACATCGGCCCAATCGATGGTCATGATGTAAATATGTTGGTTGATACCTTACGTAATATGCGTAACCTTAAAGGCCCACAGTTACTACATATTAAAACGCAAAAAGGTAAAGGTTATAAGCCTGCTGAAGCGGATCCAATTGGCTACCACGGCGTACCAAAATTTGATCCGAGCATGTCGAAATTACCAAAATCAAAACCGGGTGCTGCCACATTCTCAAATGTGTTTGGTGACTGGTTATGCGATATGGCAGCCCAAGACGACAAGCTAATGGCAATTACCCCTGCGATGCGTGAAGGTTCAGGCATGGTGCGTTTTTCAAAAGAGTATCCTGCGCAATACTTTGATGTGGCGATTGCTGAACAACATGCTGTAACGCTTGCAGCAGGCCTCGCTTGTGAAGGGTTGAAGCCTGTTGTTGCTATTTATTCAAGCTTTTTACAACGCGCTTACGATCAACTTATCCACGATGTAGCATTACAAAACTTACCTGTTTTATTCGCTATTGACCGTGCAGGTATTGTTGGTGCTGATGGTGAAACTCACCAAGGCGCCTATGACTTAAGTTTTATGCGCTGTATTCCTAATATGATTATTATGGCGCCAAGCGACACTAACGAGTGCCGCCAAATGCTTTACACTGGCTACCAATGCAATCAACCTGTTGCTGTTCGTTACCCACGTGGTAGTGCCGGCAATTGTGATGTTGAATCAACAATGAGTGCGATTGAAATCGGTAAAGCGCGTAGTATCAAACAAGGTAGTAAAGTGGCCATCTTGTCGTTCGGTACGCTGTTAGAGAGCGCCAAAGTAGCCGCAGATGAGCTAAATGCAACAGTGATTGATATGCGCTTTATCAAACCTCTTGATACTGAAGCTATTAATGAGTTACTTAGCAGCCATGATGTCATTGTTACTTTAGAAGACAATGCTATTGCAGGCGGTGCGGGTTCTGCTGTGAATGAATATTTGGCTGCAATCAAAGCCGATGTGACTATCTTAAATTTAGGTATTCCAGATGAGTTCATTAAGCATGGCACACAAGATGAAATGCACGCTGAGATGGGCCTAGATGCCAATGGCATCTTAACTCGCATTAAAGAGTTCATGGCTTAAAACTATACGCAATTCATTAAAAAGGAGCCTCATGGCTCCTTTTTTATTATTTAAAACCATACACATAAAAAATAACTTACCTATTTTCTATTTTCTTGCATCCAATATCTTTAGCTAGCCGTTTATTCATTGAGGTTAACTCGTGAGCACGTATTTTGTCGTTAAACAATACAGGTTGTTTGTTCACATTTGATGGAATATTTAAAAGGTATAGACAAATGAATACGATTAAAAGTAAAGCTATTAAAGATCAACAACTCGCTAATTCAAAACTATCTAAGGTCATGTTTTCTGCCATTGCTCTTGCTGTGATGCTGGGTATTACAGGGTGTGATGGAGATGATGGTAAAGATGGTGCTATGGGAGCTCAAGGTGCAGCAGGGCAAGACGGTACTAATGGTGTCGATGACCGAAAATGGCGCTGACGGTCAAAATGGCGCTGATGGTATGAATGGCAACGATGGCGCTCCTGGCTTTGCATCAGCAACATTTATATTAGCGAACAATGGCTCAGATAATGCGGGCACTATCAACCTCATTGATCAAAATGCCGCTAAACTCACAACATTTAATACTGGTGCTAATGAAGGTGTTGTTTTCGATAGCTTAGGTAATTTAGTGCAAGCTGCTGATTCTGGAAATGGAGCACTGAGTACCGTATGCCAAGTGTTAAACCGTGCAGATGGCATGTACACCAATAATATTGATCGTACGTTAACTGGCACAAACACCACACTTGTAAATCCGAAGGGCATACATATCTCTAATAAATATGGTCTTGTTTTTATTGCTGATTTTAATGCTATGCAAGTAACTGTATTTGGTAAAGAAGCTGCAGGCGATGTAGCACCATTAGCAACAACGGTAACTGATGCAACACCATGGGATCTTACGTACGATGAAAATAATGATCGTCTTTACGTCGCACTAACTAATGGTGATGTTGCTGTTTACGACAATTATGTAATGGGTGGTTTTACTGCAACACCAACTCGAACCATTACACCAAGTGATGAAACTGGTACAAAAATTTCAGTCAATATTCATGGTATTGCTTTAGATATGACTAGTAACAAGCTTGTGCTGTCTGATGTAGGTAGTGCATCTGATGCAACAGATGGTGCACTCTTTGTCATTTCAAATGCTGCTCAAGCAGATGGTATGGTAGCGGTTGACCGTCATATAGCAGGTCCAATGTCTATGCTCGGTAACCCTGTGGATATAAGTCTTACTGGCAGCGACTTGCGTGTGGCTGAAAAATCAAATGATGCAGTTTTAGTATTTAGTAATATATTTGCAGGCGAAAGTGGTGATGTATCACCAGATCTCATCACGCCAACAACAAAACCTGAATCAATAACAGAAACCGTTATGCATAATAATATGCAAGATAGCTCTGATAGTATTATGGTTAACATGCCCCTGCTCGGTGTAGCTGTAAGTAGTAACCCAGGAACAGTAGGTCCAACAACAGGTCAAATTAGTCGTTTAAACGCACCTTTAACAGCCGAACTGGCAACGTATAATGCAAATCAAACAATTGAAAGTGTGGCTTTTGATAAGTCTGGCACTAGCTACGCAACATTTGATGATGCAGTTACATCGATGGGTGGTATCGTTATTTCAAACAAGGTTGCAACACAGCGTAACGGCGAAAGTTACGCAACCAACCAAGATAGAACAATCATGGGAGCAAGTACTGGTATTATCTCACCAAAAGGTATTGATATAGCTTCAGATACAGGCATGATTTTTGTTGCTGAATTTAATGCAACAACGCCTGGTGTTCTCATTTTCTCTAGCTGCGCAACAGGTGATGTAAGCCCATTAATGACCCTAAAACCCAGTGCTAGTGCACGCCCTTGGGATGTAGACTATGATCCATCAACTGACAGGGCATTTGTTGCACTTACCAATGGCACAATTGCTGTTTTTGATGAAGTGAAAAGCAAGTGGATGTCAGGTATGACAACCATTACAGGTGAAGATCGTTTAATTACCCCTGCATCGGGCGGCACTGCATTTGCTGCACCAACCAATATTCATGGTATTGATTACGACCCATTAAGTGACTCACTAATAGTTTCTGATGTTGGTTCTGCAGCCGATGCCACCGACGGGAAAATTTATGTGATTAATAGTGCCGCTATGGCCAGTGGTTTAACCAATGTAAGTGTAAATATCGCAGGTCCTGCAAGCCAATTAGGTAACCCTGTCGATATTATGTATACGGGTAATGATTTATATGTTGCCGAAAAATCAAATGGCCTAGTTATGCGCTTTGATAATATTTTAAATAGCCCTAGCGGTGACATTGCAGCAACGGTGAGCTACTCCTTTACCGCCCCAGAGTCTGTGGCTGTTTTACCAGCTTGGCTTAAACACTAACCATCAAAAGGTGTTTAGGTAACGAACGCCTCTGTTGGCCTCCAATGCCTTATCTAGCCCTAGGTAAGGCATTTTTTATATCTGCTCACTTAGTTTAGAGAGTATTAACGCATCCAAATTTTAATATCGGCTAAACCATTGGCTTGCAGTGCGCTGAGCTGCTGATCAACATTGTTGCTTTGCTCGAACTCAAAAGCATCTAATTGCTCATCAAAGGTAATGTTTGCTACACCATCGCCACCGCGCTTTTTAACTTGATGCAGTGCGATATCGGCAAGGTTAACTGAGGTTTCCCAACCAATAACTTGGCCACCCAGTAAAGGTAACGGATAAAAAGACCAACCAATCGACGCAGTGATAGTGGTCGACTGTCCATTCGGTAATCTAAATGGGTTTGCTGCAATTGCTTCACATAAATCGGCCACATAATTGTCTATTGCTGTGCGTTTGAAATCACGTAGTAAGAGTAAAAACTCGTCACCACTCCAACGCGCAACATAGTCAGAACCTTGAGTACGGCTATTCAACAAAGTCGCCATTTGCTGTAAACAGCTATCGCCTGCAAGTGGGCCATACGCATCATTAATGCGGCTGAAGTTATCAAAGTTTATTATTAATAGCACTAGCGACTTACCCTGCGCTTGCAATGACTGTGAGTTACGCTGGAAGTGTTCGATATCTTTAGGGAGCTGATCAAACAAGAAGCGACGGCTACGTAAGCCTGTAAGCTCATCTGAGTGACTAACTAGCTTAAGCTGTGAGTTCACTTGGTTAAGCTTATCGTTAGCTTCTCGAAGCTCTACGGTACGTTCTGTTACTAAGCTTTCAAGGGCTAATTGCTTACGTTTCTCTTGCGCTCTAAATACCCAAAACACGAGGTAGAACAGTAAAATAAAGCTGCTGGTGATCAAGAGTCTAAAATAAATAGTCTCATCAAAACGACGCGGCACTACAAAGCTGTACTCGGTACGACGTGCTTTTTGCCAATCTTCACCACGACGCTTTGCTTCAAGTTGGAACAAAAACGACCCCGGCGGTAAGTTGGTATAGATTGCCTCACGACGAGTATTGGCATAACGCCAGTCACTGTCTAAGCCACTTAAACGGTAACGGAACTCGATACTTGAAGGGGCATAATAATCAATCGCGGTATATTTTAACGTTACATCGCGTTCATCAATTTGTAGCTCAGGCTTATTACCTAAAGTTGCGGTACTTAAATGACGAAGCGGCGTGATCAAGCTTTCAATGCGAGGCTTAAGTGCTTGTACACCAAACAGCTCAACGCTCTTTGGTATTTCTACCACACCTTGCAGACTTGGGTACCAAATAGAGTTGCCTGTGTCTGCTACAGCATCATGGCCAAGGCCTGCACAAACATTGACTGGCTTTACCATCAAGTTGACGGTCAAACGATGAGATCACTTGTTCTACTTTTAAACTTTCGATATCAGTACCAAACTGCTCTACAGGCATACGGTATACGCCTTTCATAGTACTGACCCAAATACGTTTTAATTGCTTGTCGTAAACTAGACTGAAAATAGAGCCATACGGTAGACCATCGGTGGCATCTAACTGACGCCACTGCCCTTTGGTACTGCGATAAAATAAGCCATCGTTAAGTGAACCAATTAATATTCCCACTCCTTCGATATTCAAAATACTGGTGACGTAAGCACTTTCTAAACTAGTTTGGTCGCCAATTTTTTCAATCCCCCGGTCGGTAAAGTAATAAGCTCCTTTACTGGTACCTATTAAGCCAAAATTTTGCTCATCATGAACATAAGTAATAAATTTGCTGCTTAAGAAGGCATTGTATGCAAAAGGTGTTAAACCACCATAACTTAAGCGGTACATACCGCGGCCAGTACCGAGCCAAAATCCACCTTTGCTAGAACGGCTAATTGCAAATACTGGGTTATCGCGCAGCGCTCGCCCAGGCACCGTATACAGGTTTTGGTTTTCGTAATAAAACACACCGCGGCCTGTTGCGATGTACAAACGATCACCATCAAATTGTAAGTCGTGCACTGCTGCTCGACCAAACTGATTACTCGGAATTTGATTTACAAAATTCTTGTTGTAGTCGAAGTAGCCAACACCGCTACGGTTAGCCACCCATAATTTGCCATCAGGCGCTTGGCTAATCGCCATCACCGCTTCGGTCATATTTGAGATAGCTGAGTGACGTTCAATACGCCCTTCGTGAGCAAGCCATAAGCCTTCACTGAAGCTTGCCAGCCAAATGTTATTTTGATTGTCACGGAAAATATCGGCAAACCAAATGCTTTGATCGAGCTGGCTAGGTTCAACCCATTGCCAATCTCCTGAATTATTACGGAATAATAAGCGTCCATAAGTAGAGATCCATAGCGCGCCATCGGAGTCGCTCATAAACTTATAAACGGCAGAGTTACTGGCATTTGGCAGTGGGAATGGACGCAGCTCGTCATCTAAATCAAGAAAGTAGGCACCAAGCTCTGAGGCAAGATACAAGTTACCTTCAAGCCACGCCATGTCATGAATAATGGTTTGTGCTAAACGCTCAGGTAATGAAACCTTGGCAGTCAGCTCTAATCGTAATTTCGCAAAATCAGAAGAGGTATTAGTTAAACGCAATAAATGGCGCTCATTGACCAGCCAAATACCTTCTGGCGACAATGCCATTTGACTCACCGAACCAACAATTTGCGTAATAGCAGTGGCATTAGATACAGGTACAATTAACGCGGAGTTTTGATTGAGTGTGACTTGATTTCGAGCAACGTAATAAAGGCCATTCGCTGCAATCCAAATACTGCCTTTGGAATCTTCGAGAATATCGCGCACCGGACCTTTAACGTTAAAGGTTTGCGACATCATGGTTTTAGGATCAAGTGTTACTAAACCATTCTTGGTACCAACCCAAAGTAACCCTGTGCTATCGACTAGTAATTTATTGATACCATTACTTGGCAGGAAGTCGCTGTTTTGCGTATTGAAGTTAGTGAACGTATTACCATCAAAGCGGCTTAAGCCAAACTGAGTACCCAGCCACATATAGCCTTGCTCATCTTGAGCAATACTTTTTAATGATTGCGATGGCAAGCCATTTTGGATGTTCCACTGTTTGACGACATAGTCAGTAATAGATGCAAACGCAGGCATGCTGCAAAGCATCAACAAACAGACAACTAGAAATCGCATCATATACTTGCCACCAAGTAACACTTAACTCATCGTTTAAAAAGGCAAATAGCCTGCTTTAAACAAGGCTTGAACACAAATTAATGAAAAAACACCTGCTAAAATATCATCAGCCATGATGCCCAAGCCCCCGTGTAAACGTCTATCTAAAATTCTGATAGGACCTGGTTTAGCGATATCAAAAAAGCGGAACAATAAAAAACCAACCAACAGTGACTGCCAACTCAGTGCAGCACCAATCATGGTGATATAATAACCAGCAACTTCATCCCAAACAATGGCTGGATGATCATGCACCCCTAAGTCATCTGCTGTTTTACCACATGCCCAAATACCAAACACGCTGATCACGACAGCAAATACAATTTGTAACCAAAGCGGAAAATACATTGTGGTGAAAATAAATGGCAAGGCAGCAAAGGTACCAAAGGTGCCTGGCGCTTTAGGGGCAAGGCTAAGCCAAAACCCAGACCAAAAAATTGGTGTGGGCGTTTTAAATTGAATAAACGGTTACTGCTCAAACCGGCTCCTTTGTAAAGTGCTGAAAGCCTTTTCCTTGGTAGTTAAACTTTTCGCCGTCAAGCAATAGCTCAATCTCACCTTCGCCACTTTTAATTTGACCTACACAGCTTGCTTCTACACCATATTGGCGCAGTTTCATATCAACCATGCTTTTATTGCTTTCTGGCACAGTAAACAGCAACTCATAGTCGTCACCGTAATTTAAGATATAGTCAAATTGCTCAGCACGTGGAATCGACGAATTTAATGCATCAGAAACAGGCACTTTATCAACATTGATTACCGCACTAACTTGCGATAGCGCTAAAATATGGCCTAAATCAGCTAATAAGCCATCGGAGATATCAATTGCTGAAGAGGCTGCGCCTCGCAAAACTTGCCCCGCTGCTACACGTGGCGTCGGATAATCAAAACGATTATTTAAATAGCTTAAGTGTTCAGGGGCGATATCGAGGCCTTGTTTACGGGCTTCAATGGCTACACCAGCATCTCCTAATGGACCTGTTACATAAATCCAATCGCCCACTTTAGCACCGCTACGGCGCAGTGCTTTGCCTTCAGGCACGATGCCTTTAGCACAAATCGTAATAGTTAAAGGACCTTGAGTGGTATCACCACCAATGATTTGCACATTGAAGTACTCTGCAATTTCATGCATGCCTTCAGTGAACTCTTCAAGCCACTCTATATTTGCTTCAGGCAAAGTTAGGCCTACCGAAATCCACGTAGGTTCAGCGCCCATTGCCGCAAGAATCACTTAAGTTAACAGCTAAAGCTCGATGCCCAAGAGCACGCGCAGAGATGTCATCAAAAAAGTGTACGCCCGCAACTAAAGTATCTGTTGTTACCGCCAATTGACAGTTTTCAGGCACAGTTACTAAGGCACAATCGTCACCAATACCTAGGTTCACATCACGGCGAATAATGCCACGACCCTAAAGTAACGATTGATTAATTCAAATTCCTTCATACACAAAAAAGCCGGCCCAAGCCGGCTCTCCTTTACGGGGTTACTTACTTACGCAGTTCTTTCACTGCTTTATCAAGTACACCGTTGACAAATTTATGGCTGTCTTCAGCACCAAACATCTTAGCCAACTCAATGCCTTCATTGATTGCCACTTTGTAAGGTACGTCTTCACGGAATTTCAGCTCATAGCCAGACAGACGTAAAATTGCTTTTTCGACCATGTCTAACTCATCAGCTGGGCGTGCTAAATGTGGTGCAACGATTTCATCTAATTGCTTACAGTTAACAACAACACCGCGTGCTAGGTCTTTGAAATATTCGACGTCGATCTTAGTCACATCATTTTCAATTAACATTTGCTGTTCAATATCAGCAATTGGGTTGCCGCTTAACTGCCAAGAGTATACGGCTTGAAGTGCTAAGATACGTGCTTTACGTCTTGCTGCTGGTTTCACAGAGATTCCTTAAACTTAAATTTTGTCTAACACATTAACCATTTCAAGCGCACCTAAAGCAGCTTCGCCGCCTTTATTACCCATTTTGGTACCTGCGCGCTCAATTGCTTGCTCAATGCTTTCAGTGGTTAATACGCCAAATGCAACCGGGATATCGTACTCAAGAGATACTTGTGCAAGACCTTTGTTTGATTCGCCAGCGACTAAATCAAAGTGTGGCGTACCACCTCTGATCACGACACCTAGAGCGATGATTGCATCGTGTTCTTTCTTTGCTGCAACGCGTTTCGCTGCTAAAGGTAATTCAACGGCACCTGGTACGTAAACAACAGTAATGTCGTCTTCAGAAACACCACCTGTGCGCTTAAGCTCATCAACAGCACCTGCTAATAGGCTGCTACCAATAAAGTCATTAAAGCGAGAAATGACAATGGCAAATTTTTTGCCCGGTGCGTATTTGTTACCTTCAATAATTTTCATTTAATAACCCTAAAAAATAAGTTTAAGCAGTTGCGATTGCGCAAAAATTACGGCGCATAATATCACAAAAATATAAAAGTAGCCTAGTAAATCTATTTTCCCAAATTAAGAGCGAGGCTCAACATAGTCAACCACTTCTAAGTGGAAACCAGATAGCGCGTGGTACTTCTTAGGACGGCTCATTAAGCGCATCTTTTCAATACCTAAATCAGCCAAAATTTGCGAACCAACACCCACAGTACGCGAGGTACCTTGGAATTTACGATGACTGACATTTTCGCCCGCATCTTCAGCGGCAAAGGCTTTAACGGTTGCTTCTAGATCTTCTGTTGACTCTTGTTTACCTAAAATAACCAGCACGCCGTTATGCTCAGCGATATAAGCCATAGCATCTGATAAGCCCCAGCTACAATCAGCACTTCTATCTGATAATAGAATATCGTTAAAGGTGCTTTGTAAGTGAACTCGTACTAACGTTGGCTCATCTTTCGATACTTCACCTTTTTGTAAAACATAGTGAAGCTGACCATCAATGGTGTCTTTGTAGGTCACTAAATCAAACTCACCATGATCCGTTGGTAGTTTACATTTAGCAACACGCTCAATGGTGGTTTCGTTTAGGTTTCGGTATTCGATTAAATCTGCAATAGTGCCAATCTTTAAGTCATGCTCTTTAGCAAATACTTCAAGATCTGGGCGACGGCCATAGTGCCATCTGCATTTAGAATTTCAACAATCACAGATGAAGGTTCAAGACCTGCTAAACGTGCTAAATCACAACCCGCTTCAGTATGACCAGCACGTGTTAACACGCCACCAGGCTGCGCCATAATTGGGAAAATATGCCCTGGCTGTACGATATCGCTCGGTACGGCACCTTTAGCGATTGCGGCTTGTACGGTACGTGCGCGGTCGGCTGCTGAAATACCTGTAGTTACGCCTTTTGCCGCTTCAATCGACATAGTGAAGTTAGTTGAAAAAGCTGCACCGTTATTTTTAACCATCAGTGGTAATTCTAACTGCTGACAACGCTCTTGTGTCATTGTTAAACAAATTAAACCACGGCCGTGTGTTGCCATAAAGTTGATGGCATCAGCACTGATATGTTCTGCCGCGATAATTAAATCGCCTTCATTTTCTCGGTCTTCATCGTCCATTAAAATAACCATTTTACCGGCTTTAATGTCATCGATAATTTCTTGCGCGCTGTGTAAATTCATAATGTGCCCATGAGAGTATGATTAATAGTGACGTATCTTTGCTTACTTAATAAAGCCAGCTTGTGCGAGCAAGCTCATTGATATGTCTGAACGGGAAGGTTGTTCAGCCCCTTTAATTAGGCGCTCTAAATAGCGAGCAATCTGGTCAACTTCTAAGTTCACCTGAGTACCCACCTGAAATTCTGCAATCGTTGTTTGCTCAGCAGTATGTGGAACAATCGTTAGCTTAAAGCGATTTTGCTCAACCTCGTTGACGGTTAGGCTAATGCCATCAATACACACCGAGCCTTTGTACGGAATGTACTTCATTAAATCATTGTCAGTACTTAACCAATACTCAGTTGCACGAGCATTAGGACTAATACTTTCGACAGTAGCAATACCATCAACATGGTCTGACACTAAGTGCCCACCTAGGCGAGAAACCGGTTGCATAGCTTTTTCGAGGTTAACTGTTTGCCCTTTTTTATAATGTGCAAACCCAGTTAAGCTAATTGTTTCGTTTGATAAGTCAGCACTAAAACCATCGCTATGTTTAGCGACAACCGTTAAACACACACCATTGGTGGCAATACTGTCACCGAGCTTAACGTCTTCCATATCCAAATTAGCGCTTTGAATACGAATAGCTAGATCACCTTGCTTTTGTGTTAGTTCAACAATTTTACCTGTTGCTTCAATAATTCCAGTAAACATAGTGCTACTCTTTATTTTCAATTTTTGTGGCTTGCTTTGCTTTTGTCGCTGTAAAGCGAATATCGTCGCCAATCATCACTGTATCTGTAAAAGTCAGTTCAGTGATATCACTCATCATAGTGACTTCTGCAAAGTTTAGTAAGCTTTTGCCCATATCACCTATTAACTTAGGGGCAATATAAACAATGTATTCGTCAATTAAATCTTGCTCGGCAAACACCCCAGCAAGGGTTGCCCCCGCTTCGAGCCAAATGTGATTAAATTGTAGTTCAGCAAGACGCTTTAAAACCGCCGATAAATCAACTTTATTGTTAACTGCTGGCACCACTTCGTGTTTAACAAAGTGAGGCCACTTGGTGTGATTATCAAGCGAAGTGGTAAAAATTATTACCGGGCTCTCGATGCTGAATAACGCAAGCTCAGGCGTTAACCTGTTTTGTGAGTCAATAATGATTCGGGTTGGTTGGCGCAAAGGCAACGAGGTTGGCATGGTAAATGGCAACTCATCAACACGGACATTAAGTTTTGCATTATCAGTAATAACGGTGTCTGCACCGGTTAAGATAGCGCAGCTTTGCGCACGAAATGCTTGCACATCTTGGCGCGCTTTAGGGCCTGTTATCCATTTACTTTGACCGTTATTTAGCGCAGTTTTACCATCTAAACTACACGCCATTTTACAGGTTACATATGGCAACCCAGTTTCCATACGCTTTAAAAAGCCTTTGTTTAAGTCGCGCGCTTGTTGCTCAAGTAAGCCAGATGCCACACTAATACCAGCGTCAGCTAATATCTGCAGGCCGCGACCACTTACCGCAGGGTTTGGGTCAACCATAGCAGCAATCACCTTGCTTACACCCGCAGCTTTTAAACCTTCGGCACAAGGCGGAGTGCGTCCATAATGACTACAAGGCTCTAAAGTGACATAGGCAGTGGCGCCCTTTGCTTTATCGCCAGCTACAGCCAACGCATTCACTTCAGCATGGCCCTGCCCTGCGATTTGATGAAACCCTTCGCCGACTATTTCGTCATCTTTAACCAGTACACAGCCAACATTCGGGTTTGGCGTGGTAGTAAAACGGCCGTGTTTAGCAAGCTCAATGGCACGCGCCATGTAAACAGTATCAAGTTCTGTAAACGACATGATTAATCACCTAAACGAGCGATTTCTTCTCCAAACTCGCGAATGTCTTCAAATGAACGATAAACCGATGCAAAGCGCACATAGGCTACTTTGTCGAGTTTTTTCAGCGACTCCATGATGCATTCGCCAATTAAATGGCTAGAGATTTCACGCTCACCGGTAGCACGAAGTTGAGATTTAATGATGTTAACGACTTCGTCGACCTGCTCAGTGCTCACTGGGCGTTTCTCTAAAGCGCGATGCAAGCCATTCAGTAACTTGTCTTCGTTAAATGGTTCGCGGCTACCGTCTTGCTTGATGACTCTTGGCATCACAAGTTCAGCGCCTTCAAAGGTGGTAAAGCGCTCATGGCATTCGTTACATTCACGTCGACGTCTCACTTGGTGACCACCGCCAACAAGTCGAGAATCAATTACTTTAGTATCTTTTGCGGTGCAAAAAGGGCAATGCATAGGGTTCTAGTTCCGTTTATAAAAAACAAAAAGGCCGCTTAGTAAGCGGCCTTTATGATAGCAAAAAACAACGCTATTGTTATCTTAATTACGGTTTAACCAGTAATTAAGCGTAAACTGGTAATTTTTTACAGATAGCTTTAACTTTCTCTTTTACTTCTGCTTGGACTGACTCATCGTTGATGTTGTCTAGTACGTCACAGATCCAGCCAGCAAGCTCTTTTGACTCAGCTTCTTTGAAACCACGGCGAGTAATAGCCGGAGAACCAATACGAAGACCAGACGTTACGAACGGTGAACGTGGGTCGTTTGGTACTGAGTTTTTATTTACAGTGATGTTAGCGTTACCCAGAGCAGCGTCAGCATCTTTACCTGTGATATCTTTATCGATTAGGTCTAGAAGGAATAAGTGGTTGTCTGTTTTACCAGAAACAACTTTGTAGCCACGCTCTTGCAGTACTTCAACCATAGCTTGAGCGTTCTTAACAACTTGTGCTTGGTACGCTTTGAATTCTGGTTGTAATGCTTCTTTGAAAGCAACCGCTTTAGCAGCGATGATGTGGCATAAAGGACCACCTTGACCGCCAGGGAATACAGCGCTGTTTAGTTTTTTGTAGATCTCTTCATCACCACATGCAGAAACGATTAGACCGCCACGAGGACCCGCTAATGTTTTGTGAGTTGTTGTTGTAACAACGTGTGCGTGAGGGATTGGACTTGGGTATACACCCGCTGCGATAAGACCAGCAACGTGAGCCATATCTACGAATAAGTATGCGCCAACTTTATCAGCGATTTCACGGAATTTAGCCCAGTCAACAACGCCTGAGTATGCAGAGAAACCAGCGATGATCATTTTTGGCTTGTGCTCTAATGCAAGCGCTTCAACTTGAGCATAATCAATTTCACCTGTTTCGTCGTTTAGATGCCGTATTGAATTGCATTGTACGTTTTACCAGAAAAGTTAACGTGTGAACCGTGAGTTAAGTGACCACCATGAGCTAAGCTCATACCTAGTACTGTATCGTGCGGCTGAAGAAGTGCTTGGAAAACAGCTGCGTTTGCTTGTGAGCCCGCATGCGGTTGAACGTTAGCGTAATCTGTGCCGAATAATTCGTTTGCACGGTCAATTGCTAATTGCTCAACAACATCAACATGCTCACAACCGCCATAGTAACGTTTGCCTGGGTAACCTTCAGCGTATTTGTTGGTAAGCTGAGAACCCTGCGCTTCAAGTACGCGTGGGCTACAATAGTTTTCAGACGCGATCAGTTCGATATGCTCTTCTTGACGAGCCGTCTCTTTAGTGATGGCTGCAAATAACTCTGGATCGAAATCCGAAATATTCATGCTACGTTCTAACATGGGGTCTCCTAAGGCAACGTGTATGGTGTTTTTTGAAGGCTGTATTGTACGCTTAAAACGCACTTTTGCCTATCTTGTAAAGATGAACATATTTAAACAGGGATTGAATTTATTTCACAGTGTTTTAATAATGATATTTTTTTATTGATACATAATAAAAAATTATAGATTTAAAATATTTCATAGATATTTAAAATGTTATTTCAACGAAAAACCGCCCGATTAAATTGCGTTTTTATAGGGACAAACTAAGCTTATAGGACTAGTCAATATCAAGGATGGTATAAGTACATGTTAGCTAAACCAATATACGAATTAGTCCCCTACGGATATTTTTTTCTTGGCATAAGCTGTATCGCATTGGCAAATAATTATGTGCCAACTCTCATCGGTGTAATCTTATTTTTATTAGGTGCTAATATTTGGCGGATGCGTTCAGAAGCCAGAAGAACCGATCATTCAAGCCAGCGTGTTAAACAAAAAAACGTCGCTATTACTATGAATTTAAACCTTTTATCATTTTTATTTCGGCTTTCACCTTGATGCAATGGACGCAAAATGAGCTCGTCTCGGTGATCAGCATTTTGCTATGTATCGCGGCCGGGGTCATCCTAAGCATGAGGATTTTAAACAGACATAGTCACTCGTTACTTCATTAAAGGCTTCATTAAAAGACTGCATTAAAAAGAGCGGCTTAGCCGCTCTTTATACCTTTATTAAGCACTAAGCTAATTTATTTAACAGCTCAGTTCGAAGCAATTGATAATCAAACTTAATATCTTCAGCTAAACACTGTTTTGCTAATGCATCTGCTAGTGGTTTCGGCATAGGCAATTCGATGTCTAAAATTTGCTCTACGCTGTCTTTGAATTTAGCTGGGTGTGCAGTCGCTAAAAAGATACCTGCACTGCCATCAGCTAGATTTTCTTTCAAGCCCTGATAAGCAATTGCAGTATGAGGCTCTGCGATGTAACCTGTTTGATGAATTTTTTTCATCACTTCTTTTGTTTCTTCTTCACCAACACAGCTTGAATAAAAGTCATTATAACTAAACCATTCGTTATCCAACATAAACTGAACACGCGGCCAGTTATTCGGTTTACTTACATCCATCGCGTTCGATAGTGACTCAAGCGTATCATTCGGTGCCCACTCTTTATTTTGTAAGAAACGTGGCACCGTGTCGTTTTGGTTAGTTGTAGCGCTTAATTTCGCTACTGGCATACCAAGCACAGCACCGATCATCGCGGCACACACATTACCAAAGTTACCACTTGGAACTGAGATATGCGCTTTACTACGCTGCTCTTTTGGTAATTGAGCAATCGCTTCAAAGTAATAGCAAACCTGTGCAACTAAACGGCTGATATTAATTGAATTTGCTGAATTCAGACCAAGCTTTTGTTTCACTTCATCATCTAAAAACGCCTGTTTTACCATGCTTTGACAATCATCAAAGCTACCATCAACCGCATAGCAATGAATGTTGTTGCCTAACGTTGTGAATAGCTTTTGCTGCGCTAATGAAATTTTACCTTTCGGGTATAGAATCACGACATCGATATTTGGCTTATTATAAAATGCATGGGCAACTGCAGCCCCTGTATCGCCTGATGTAGCCGTTAAAATCGTGACTTTTTCACCCTGATTAAATTGCGCAAGACACTCAGCCATAAAACGGCCACCAAAGTCTTTAAACGCAAGCGTTGGGCCATGAAATAATTCAAGGCAATAAATATCTTTTTCTACTTCAACTAATTTCACATCAAAGTTAAACGCATTTTGCACCATCTGTGCAACGGTATCGGCAGGAAGCTCGTCACCAATCAGGTGCGATAAAATCTTACTGCTACGGCTCACAAAGTCTAAATCAAGTAACTTATCAATGTCTTGAATTGGTGTAAGGCTATTAGGGAAGAATACACCTTGATTACGCCCTAAACCCGTTTTTACCGCTTCAACAAACGACACCTGTTGTGTTTCATCTTTTAAATTATGTAATTGCATGTTTATTCCTTAAATTCTTTAAAGCTGTCGTGTGCCAAGCTGATCAAGTTGGCAGATGTGGCAGAAGCCCTGCTCATTGATGTAATTATCATTCAGCCAAGCTGCACACTGCTTAGCAGCTTCCAGGCTCTTACACACGGTAAATAATGTTGACCGCACCAGAAATGCTGACAATCTCTGCACCAAGCTCTGGCAAGGCACTCTTTGCTTCGGCAAAGCCTTGAATGAGCGGTGCGCGATGTGGCTCAGCGATTTCATCACTCATAATGGAAAGCGCTGCGTCAAAGCGACCTGTAAGCAATAAGCTGCTAAATGCAGAAAGTCGCTGTGCGAACTCAACACTGTCGTGCATTGATAATTGCGTTGGCAAGACCGAACGCGCTTTTGCGGTATTCAGTGAAAATCCCGGAAAAGCCGCTACGTAATACCATTGATTATCAACAGGTAACGAAATTGACTTGTTCGGAATGAGTTCACCAGTTAATTGCAAGCCACCTAAATAACAGGGTGTGATGTTATCGTAATGACGACCGCCACTAACAATGGCTTCAAAATCAGCCATCAACTCGATAAGTTGCTCTTGAGATAAGTTGGTTTCAGCGAACTTATCAAGGGCTGCAAACGCAGCCACCACAGAACAGGCACTCGAACCTAAACCTGAACCAATTGGTAGGTTCTTTTTAAGCTCAAGTTTTACCGCTGGCATAGTCGGTGCAACGTGTTCTTTAAAATGAATTAAACATTGATAAGCCAAGTTTTCTTCAGCATTAGCAGGCAGTTTGTGGGCATAGTCGCCAGAGCAGACAAAAGTATCTTGCTCAGCGGCACTCACCTCTACAACATCGCCTAATAAGGTGCCATCGATTGGTGCTAGCGCAGCACCTAACGCATCAAAGCCGACAGCAAAATTCCCGATTGAAGCGGGTGCATATACACGGATCATGACCAGCTCCTAACGTGTTAACGTTTTTAAAATGTCGGCAAATACACCAGCAGCCGTTACTTCAGCACCTGCGCCATAACCACGAATAACAAACGGACGAGGTTGATAATATTGACTTAAGATGGCCAGTGCATTTTCACCGTCACGGATATCATAAAGAGCATGGTTACTATCTACGGCTTCAATGCCTACTTTACATTGACCGTTTTCAATAGTACCCACATAACGAAGTACTTTACCTTCGCTTGCAGCACTTTGTATACGGTCGTTAAACTGTGCATCAAGTGATGGTAGTTTTGCCATGAAATCTGCTACAGAATCACCTTCTGCAAACCCTTTAGGTAAAACAGATTCAACTTCGATATCGCTTAGCTCTAACTCAAGACCCGATTCACGAGCAATGATCAGTAGTTTTCGAGCAACATCAGTGCCTGATAAATCATCACGCGGATCTGGTTCTGTAAAACCACTTTCTTTTGCTTTTAACGTGGCTTCGCTAAGTGATAAACCATCTTGTAGCGCACCAAACATGTACGATAATGAACCCGACAAGATACCGCTGAACTTAATAAGTTCATCACCGGCACCAAAGAGTGATTTCAGGTTATCAAGTACTGGTAAGCCTGCACCTACGTTTGTTTCGTATAAAAACTTACGATTATTCTTCTGTGTCGCTGCAACTAAATCTTGGTAGTAAGCATACGAGCTAGTATTGGCCTTTTTGTTTGCCGCAACAACGTGGAAACCGGCATTCAAGAAATCAACATATTGCCCAGCAAGCTTATCGGCTGAGCTACAATCTACGATCACAGGGTTAATTAAATGGTTTTGTTTAACAAATTGCTCGACCAAATTTAAATCAAATGCCTGCTCTGACACGGCTAATTTGTCTTGCCAACCATCAAAAGCAATACCTTCGCTATCTAGATAAAGCTGCCTTGAATTAGCAACACCGGATAAGTTCAGTTTAATATTACGTTTTTCAAGCCATGCTTGTTGACGCTTTAACTGCTGGATAAGTTCTTGACCTACTAAGCCACAGCCAAGTAAAAACACATCGATTGAAGGAATGTGAGTAAAGAAGTTCTCATGGCACACTTTCACTGCGTCGTTGCATAGTTCACCATCGATAACCGCTGAAATAGCACTCTCAGTCGAGTCTTGTGCAATAGCAACAATGTTAACCTGCGCTTGAGCTAATGAAGCAAAGAACTTAGCTGCTAAGCCTTTGTGCGCACGCATGTTATCACCAACTAGGGTTACAATCGCAAGGTTACGCTGTACTTGAACTGGTTCGATTAAACCGGCTTGTGATTCTAATTCGAAAGCAGTTTGTAATGCTTCTAGAGCAAGTGATAGGTCGCTCTCATGCACACAGAAACTGATACTAAATTCACACGAAGATTGTGTGATTAGTACAATTGACACATTGTCATGCGCCAATGCATTAAATACTTTTGATGCCATACCCACTTTGCCTTTCATACCTGGGCCAGACACGGTTAACATAGCGAGGTTTTGTAAACTTGATAGCGCTTTAACAGGCTCGTTCGACACACTGTCGTTACTGATCACTGAACCTTCAGCGCGTGGGTTATGAGTATTTTTGATCTCACACGGCACACCTGCTTTAGCACAAGGTAAAATCGTTTTCGGGTGTAATACTTTCGCACCAAAGTAAGACAGCTCCATTGCTTCTTTATAAGATAACGAATCAACCTTAGATGCTTTTTTGATATAACGCGGGTCAGCATTGTAAACACCGTCAACATCAGTCCAGATCTGGCATACATCAGCTTCTAAACATGCCGCAGCTATTGCTGCTGAGTAATCTGAACCATTGCGACCAAGTGTTGTTAGTTCCCCCTGCTCATTGGCAGCAGTGAAACCCGGCATGATATAAATAGTGCTCGGTGCTGCTTTTAATGCAGCTTGAAAACGTAACTTACTTGCGGCCAAGTCAGCTTCAGCATCAATGTAGCCACCTACAGATGCAATACAGTCTGTTGCTTCTAAATAACGAGCATTACTTTCTTTAAGCATACACTCCATCAAGGCAACACTAACGCGCTCACCAAAACTAATTGCATAAGCACGTACTTGGTCTGGGCAACACTTCAAAAGTGCAACACCATCCAGTTTATTCTTAAGTTCGTTTAAATCAAACCAATTCACTACCTGACCAAAGTCAGCTTCAACAGCAGCTTTTAATTGTTCACAGCGCGCAACCAATGCTTGCCATAACTCACTAAAATCTTGCCCCTGCTCTGCAGCGCTTGCTAATGCAACTAATGAATCTGTCATGCCACCTGGTGCTGACAGCACTAACAGCATTTCATCGCGTAATTCTTCTTTGACTAACTGAGCTACCTGTTGCAAACATGCGTAGTCGGCCAAGGACGACCCACCAAATTTTAATACTCGCATTATTTATGTTTCCTCATTCCATAAACGAAAAAGGCCTGTGTTCTAGTGAACACAGGCCTATAAATTTGTTGCACCGACCTATGCCACTATCCTGTAAGGATGATAGTTGTAATAATAATGGTCGTTGCGTGATTAAATGTTTTCATAGCCTTTAGACTGCCTTAAATGTAGCCAAGCTGTCAACCCTTAAAGAAAAGATAAATTATGCACTTTTGTTATACAAAAGATTAATGAATACCAAATTTATGCAAAGTTGCTTTCAGTCGAACAATATCTATCGGCTTATCGATGAAATCAATGGCTCCCAAACTAGCTACTTTTTGCTTCATTTGCGCTTGAATATCAGCTGAAATAACTATAACAAAGCACTCTATTTTCTCTGCTTTGATCGTTTCAAGTACAGCAACACCATCTAGCTCTGGCATAGTTAAATCCAAACACAATAGATCAAAGTTTTGCTCGCGTAGTAAAGCAAGTGCTTCTCGACCATTGGTTGCTTGTTGAATATCAGCACTTAAACAGTTACCTAAGCACCGAACTACTTGTTTGCGAGCTATACTTGAATCATCACAAACCAGTATTGAAAAATTAGGGTTATTCATGAATATAAAAATCTTCGCTGTAGCAAATACAACATCTAAAAAGGCTAAAGTAAAAGACGAGCGAAATTTATAACACACTTTTATTGGTGCAGTAAGGTTAAGTTTTTTTAAAAAATAGTAACAATTTATAAATACTCCAGTAAAAAAGGATTTATTTATTTATTTTTAACCTTTTATTAGCTAACTTTAGAACTAATTGAATGTATTACAAATGTAACCAAGGAGCTATGGGTATTCTATGTTACAGAAAAGCCTATCAAAAGAATTGTTAACAAATGTGCTCTCGGTCTACTTCTTACTCACTTTTGTAGTGACCTGTGGGCAGGTTATTGCTGAATATGTAAACACTAAAGATTACATTCGTGACGAATTAACCACTTTACAAAAAACATTTAGCCGTAGTTTAACCCGTGCAATTTGGGAACTTAACGATAAACAAACCATCACAACGGCTGAAGGCTTACTCGCAATCCCTATGATCGAAGGCATTATTGTGCGCGATGATAGTGGCGAGGTACTCTCACAATTAGGTCGCTCATTAGATATTCACGAGCTATATAGCCAGCAGTTAGTGCAAGAAGAAGCGATAATTGAAGATACACCATCCGGTTTATTCGGCTATACATTTCCGCTTATTTTTGAGTTTTCGGGTAAAACAACTCAAGTAGGCGATGTAACCTTATTCTCAAGCCGAGAAGTGGTATTTAGCCGCATCATGATCTCTATTTATTTTCTAATCGGTAACGCAATGATCAAAACCACCTTTTTGATCATACTTTTCTTACTAGCATTTAGAAAACGCTTAACTGAACCACTTGCGCAATTTACAGAACAAATTGAAGATCTTGAACTAAACGATTTAGAAATCGCCATATCGAGATCCACACAACTGAACACAACGAATTAAAAGTAATGGAAGAATCTTTTAACCGTTTAATAGATAAAGTTGTTCTCTACCGAGAAGAACTGGAACATACTCAGAAAGAGCTTGTACTTAGTAATGAAAAACTCGACCAACATAATTTACAGTTAGAGCAAGAAGTCGCGCGCAAAACATCTAACCTTAGCCAAGCGATGATGGATTTGCAGCAACAGAAATATGAATTAGAAAAACAAAAGCTAACACTGACTGAAGAGATAGACCTTCGTAAACAAACTGAACAAGAACTCATAACCAAGCAAACTGAGTTACAGCGCTATGTTGATGAGTTGAACTTAGCACAGGAGCGCCTAGTCGGCTCCGAGAAAATGGCTGCTTTAGGCGGCTTAGTTGCAGGTATTACCCATGATGTAAATACACCAATCGGGATTGGTGTGACTGCGACTTCATTTTTACAAGAACGTTTAGATCAGATTGAAGCGGCATACAAAGAAAAAACCCTATCACCAAAAGCGCTTGAAGAGTTTATTAATGACGCCAAGCAAAGCACTAGCTTACTTACTAGTAATTTAGACCGTGCATCAGAGTTGGTTGCAAGCTTCAAACAAATTGCAGTCGATCAAGCCAGTGAAGCGGTACGTACTATTAATTTCAAAGAGTATTTAGGTGAAGTGATCCGCTCTTTACATCCAAAACTAAAGAAAACATCTCATCATATCAATTTAGATTGCCCTGAAGATTTAACACTCAACCTGCCTGCAGGCGCTATTAGCCAAATTTTTACAAACTTGATCATGAACGCGCTTATTCATGGCTTTGAAGGCATTGAAAGTGGCATCATAGATATCATAATTAAAGACGAAGAAGATGAAGTCGTTATCGACTTTAAAGATAATGGTAATGGTGTATCCGAACATCAGCTAGAAAAACTGTTTGACCCGTTCTTCACAACCAAGCGTGATCAGGGTGGCAGTGGGTTAGGTACTCATATCACTTTAAACTTAGTGAAGCAAACCCTTGGCGGTGATATAGAAGTAACAAGCGAAGTTGGAAAAGGCTTGCATTACCATATTAGTTTCCCAAAAAACATGCCTAAACCGCTTTCAATGTTTAACTCATAAGCATTTCGTACTGATGGCGAAATGATTCATTTCGGCATCAGTTTTTTATTGTTATGATTGGGCAAATTTATTGAAAGGATTAGCCTAATTATGTGGTTTAGTAACCTTATCTGCTACCGTTTTAAACAAGACGTTTCATACTCTCAAGAAGACTTCGACAAAGCCCTAGAACAAGATCTGTTCCGCTCATGTACAGGCCAAGAGCTTTCAACATTTGGTTGGACAAAAGCCTTTGGTAAGCATGGTCAAACCCTATCTCACTTCTCTCAAGACAGCATTTTAGTATGCGCTAAGCGTGAAGAAAAAGTACTGCCTGCGGCCGTTATCAACGAATTGGTTGCAGAGAAAGTTGAGCAAATCGAAGCGGAAGAAAACCGTTCGGTAAAGAAAAAAGAAAAAGACGAACTAAAAGAAAATATTCTGCACACTTTACTGCCTCAAGCATTTAAAAAGTCGAGCCTACAGTTTGCGTTTATTGACCAAAAAAATGGCTGGGTTGTCGTTAACAGCGCAAGCTTTAATAAAGCAGAAGAGCTTTTAGCCCTACTTCGTAAATCACTTGGCACGCTACCTGTCGTACCTGCATTTGCTAATTATGATTTAGATGTATTTTTAACAGATTGGTTAACTAACTTCAGCACTCCTGAAGGCTTCTCTATCGGTAACGATGCAGAGCTTGAAGAAGCCGATGACAGTGGTGCTCAGGTTAAATTGAAAGGCCATGACTTATCATGTGACGAAGTAAAGTCACACCTAGAAAATGGTAAGCGCGTAACTAAACTGGCTCTTGATTGGCAAGAACGCGTTAAGTTCATGCTACAAAACGATGGCTCGATTAAGCGTCTAAGCTATTCAGAAACATTAAAAGAAGAAAACGCCGACATTCCAAAAGAAGATATGGCGGTAAAACTTGATGCAGACTTCATCTTAGCGTCAGAAGAAATTAAACAGTTGCTAGAAGAGCTGACCCAAGGCTTAGGCGACGCTGAAGATTTATAAAATTAACCTAAATGTTAATTAACAAAAAGCGCGACTTGGTCGCGCTTTGTGTTTTTAGCTATTCAGTAAAAATGGCTTTGACCTCATCAAGCATATCGTGATATTCGTCTTCATTAAATAACTCAAGCGATTCTATTACGCCTTTATCTACATATGTTTGCAATGCTGCCGATTTGTCAGAAACCTGCAAGATGCCTTCTAAAATCGCGCCAATACGAATAAAGTCAACATAGCATATATGCTCTGGACGATAGTTTGGATTTGCCCAGCTTTCAGCAACTTCGACGAACTCATCAGTAAAGCCCCAAGCACGCATAATTGCGCCACCTACTTTGCCTCCTAACTTTTGGATAGCGTGTGCCAAAAAACTTGGATTTGCAAAAACTTCAGGGTGCTTTTCAGCCTCAGTCAAAATTGGCAACACGCCTATGTTATAGACTAATGAAGCTAGCGTAATGGTATCTCGGTTCAGTGATGTTTGCTTATTTCGACGTAAGAAAAAGTCCATTAGAGTAATTGAGTGACATGCAACTTTAAGGGTTTTTTGCCATGCTTTATCCATATACCCTTTTATCAGCTCATTATGCGATACAAACAATTGTTCCATCGCCATTGCGGTGGCAATATTTTTGATTTGACGTAGACCAATTCGTGTGACGGCTTGATGAAGATTGGTGACTTTAACTGAGCGCCCCATAAATGCACTGTTGGCCACTTTAATCATTCGTGCCGATAACGCTGGATCATGGGAGATAACATCTGCCATATCCATCAAGTTTACTTCTGGGTTATCTGCTGCTTGCCTCACTTTTACTGCAACTTCAGGTAATGTCGGTAACACTAAAGTGTCATTATTTATTCTGTCGACCAATATGGTCAGTAATGCATTCTCTGTTGACATATGCGTGCCATCCTCTTGGGTTAGTTTGCCAAAATAAAGACAAACTAATGACTGACATTATTAGATTAGTTCTTGTTTTAGTATTGTCTAACTTAACGCTAAAGTTAAGAAAATCACAGAAATTATCTCTTTTTATGCTTTTTAATCATGTAACTGATAAATAAATATCGCTTCTAGCGCTGTATACTTGCCATGTATATGGCAGGTTTGCTTTAATGCATACACTTTTTGTTTTAATAACAATGACTCTCACTAAAATCGGGAACGGGCAAAATGACATTAAATAAAATTAGCCAAGCACTTATCTTATCAGGTGCTGTTTTTCTTGGTGCATGTTCTGATCAGCAAGCAACCACTTCTCAAACTCAGCCTGCTGCAGAGCAAACAAAGCAAAGTATTGAACAGAACAACCCACAACTTATCAATGCAGATGAAAACCGTTTAGACATTTACACAGACTTCACACTTACTTCTGATCTTAGCCACCTGAGTGATAACCAAAAGCAAATGGTTGGTAAGTTGATCGATGCCTCAAAAATTATGGATGAGCTATTCTGGCGCCAAGCATTTGGTGAGAACAAAGACGCTTTCTTAGCAAAAATCAATGATGAAAAAGTTCAGAAGTTTGCAGATATCAACTACGGCCCTTGGGATCGCTTAAACGGCGACCAAGTTTTCTTATCAGATTATGAAGAAAAGCCTCTAGGCGCTGAATTTTACCCAAGCGATATCACTAAAGAAGAATTAAACAACGCAATCGTTGATGACAAAACAGGTCTTTACTCAGTGATCAAACGTGACGAGAAAGGCCTTCTTTACAGTGTGGCTTACTCTGTTGAGTACGCACAAGAGCTAGAAAAAGCAGCCAACTTGTTACGTGAAGCAAGCAAGCTAGCTGATGATAAAGAATTCGCTAACTACTTAAGCATGCGTGCAGATGCACTAGTAAATGATGACTTTCAACCATCTGATTTTGCATGGATGGATATGAAAAATAACCCTATTGATGTGGTTATTGGTCCTATTGAAACCTATGAAGATCAACTATTTGGTTACCGTGCGGCGTATGAATCTTATGTACTAATCAAAGACTTGGCATGGAGCGAGCGTTTAGCTAAATTCGCTGCTTTCTTACCAGAGCTACAAAAAGGTTTACCTGTAGACGAAAAATATAAGCAAGAAGTCCCAGGTTCAGACGCTGACTTAAATGCTTATGATGTCGTTTATTACGCAAATCACTCAAATGCGGGTAGTAAAACAATTGCTATCAACTTGCCAAATGATGAGCAAGTACAGCTAGAAAAAGGCACACGTCGTTTACAGCTTAAAAACGCAATGCGTGCTAAGTTCGATAAAATCTTAGTGCCTATTTCAGAGCAGCTAATTGTTCCTGAGCAACGTAAACACATTACCTTTGACGCTTTCTTCGCAAACACTATGTTCCACGAAGTAGCGCACGGTTTAGGCATTAAAAACACCATTACGGGTAAGGGTACTGTTCGCCAATCATTGCAAGAGCATGCAAGTGCCCTTGAAGAAGGTAAAGCGGATATCTTAGGTCTTTACATGGTTGAGCAATTACTTAAGAAAGGCGAGATCACTGACGGTACATTAGAAGATTACTACATCACCTTTATGGCTGGTATCTTCCGTTCAGTGCGTTTTGGTGCTTCAAGCGCACATGGTAAAGCGAATATGATCCGCTTTAACTTCTTCGCTGAAGAAGGCGCATTTTCTAAAAATGCTGACGGCTTATACAGCGTTAACATGGAGAAAATGAGCCAAGCAATGGAAAAACTATCGCGCTTAATCTTAACGATTCAAGGTGACGGTGATTACCAAAAAGTTGATCAGCTAATCGCAACTCATGGTGAGATCAAAGCAGAGCTAGCGAAAGATTTAGAAAAATTAAGCCAAGCTAATATCCCTGTTGATGTTACTTTCAAACAAGGCAAAGAAGTATTAGGCCTTTAATACCAGCCTTGTCTGATATAAAAAACGCTGCAATTGCAGCGTTTTTTATTATTCTCGTGCGACAAAACTTAATCCATATTTGCTATTCAGCTGGACTATATCACCACTAATCAACATCTTATTAAACTCTGAATTAAAGTCATCTATAAACTCATTAAGCTCCCGTTGCTTAGTGAAACCATAATAGCCTTGATTCACCGTAATGATTGGCGACAGCATGATAACCTTACTAGAAATTGATAAATCATCAATAATCGGAAGAGCAGCTCGCGGGTGAGTCATCACTAGATCAACTCGATTATGCATTAACTGTAAAAAACTAGCTTTAACACTCGCCACTTCTGACAAAGTTAAACTTGATTTATTGCGTTTAAATTCTGAACCATAATTCCAACCCCGAGTAATACCAATCACGTCTTTACGTAAGCTTGCGAAATTACCAGCCCAAGTTACATCGCTATTTTTTTTGGTAAAAAAGACAATAGGATCTTCATAAAATGGCAAGGCACTAAATTGCATATATTGTTGACGTTGAAGAGACTTATAAGGACCGATAATGGCATCTGCATGGCCTTGCTCAACCATTTTTAAAGCACGCTTTAGTGGCATGATATCGATGACGAGTTCATGCCCAAGGCGTCGACAAATTTCATGAGCAATATCAGCACCTAAACCAATCACTGTACCTTGTTGATCTTGTTCTAAGATTGCGGGGAAATGGCTCCCAACAAAGTAATAACTTTTTGCTGTTACGGAAAATGAACATAGAAAAGCCAATACGGCTATTACTGTGCTTTTCACTTTTATTAGTCTCTTATTTTTCGCATCTACTTAGCTTAGCGCAATTTAATATGATTGATTAAAAATGTGCTCTTAGTTGCTCTATTTGTTCATCGCTATATGGAACTGCCGGTAATTTACCCCAAATAGGCGCTGGCCAAGCCGGATCGGTAGTGAAGCGTGCAATATGATGAACATGTAATTGCGGCACCATATTACCCAATGCTGCTATATTGAGTTTGTCTGGGCTGAATACCTGTTGTAACAACTTACTCAGTTTGCCCGACTCTTGTAATAAGGTAATTTGTAGCTCTTCAGACAGATCGATAATCTCTTTAACGTCTGCAACTCTTGGCACTAAGATAAACCAAGGGTATTGGCTATCATTCATCAGCAATACTTTACACAGTGGCCAATCCGCAAGTTCAATGCAGTCGCGTTGTAGTTCTGGGGCCAGAGAAAACGACGTATCAGTATTTTTCATCAATAAATCCTTTGATATTGGGTAATCAAATCCTACTTTATAGCATTTTGTTGCAGTTGCCTAAGCTTACCATTAACATCATGGCAGTTTTTATTCGAGCGAAGGTACTCCTGTGCTAAAAAAAATTAAATCTCTCTCACTTGCTCTGCCAGTGGTGGTCACTGCATTTAGTGTGACTGCTGAACCACTCACACTTGAGCGTATTTTTGACGATCCAAGCTTAGCAGGCAAAGCGCCTGTACAACTTAAATTCTCTCCAGACGGCAGTCGTGTCACTTACCTGCAAGGTAAAACCGATGATTACAACCGCTACGATCTATGGGAATACAACTTAAAAGATAACAAAAACCGCTTATTAGTTGACCCTGCTGCGCTATTTTCTGGTCCAGAAAACTTATCTGATGAAGAAAAAGCACGCCGTGAGCGCCAACGTATTTTTGGTAAAGGGATCTTAGAATATAAATGGTCTAAAGATGGTAAAGCGCTTTTATTCCCACTTAATGGCGACCTTTACTATTACGAGCTTGCCTCAGCTAAAAGCCGCAAATTAACCGACACAGACGCATTTGAAACCGATGCACGCTTCTCACCTAAAGGGCACTTCGTATCGTTTATTCGTGAGCAAAACCTATACGCACTTAACTTAAAAACGGGTCAAGAAATCCAATTAAGTAAAGATGGTGGCGGTGTTATTAAAAACGGTATGGCCGAGTTTGTTGCGCAAGAAGAAATGGGCCGTATGACTGGCTACTGGTGGTCTGGTGATGAGTCTAAAATCGCTTATACCCGTGTTGATGAAAGCCCAGTAAAAGAAGCGATCCGTAATGAAATTTACGCCGATGAAGTAAAGCTTTTTAACCAACGCTACCCGTTTACAGGTACCGACAACGTTAAAATTCAGTTAGGTGTTGTAAGCATCAACAATCAAAAAACTGACTGGGTTGATTTAGGCGACGATCAAGATATCTATATCGCTCGCGCAAAATGGTTAAAAGATAACAAAACGCTTTCTTATCAGTGGCAAGACCGCTCGCAACATAACTTAGAGTTACGTTTTTATAATAGCGACACTAAAAAACAAACGGTTGCCCTAACAGAAACCAGTGATACTTGGATTAACCTACACTTTGATTTGCAATTCTTAAACGATAAAAAGCATTTCGTTTGGGCATCTGAGCGCGACGGTTTTAAACACCTTTATTTATACCGCACAAACGGTGAAATGATCCGTCAAATCACCCAAGGTGAATGGGTTGTTGATAGCTTAAAAGGTATCGATGAGAAAAAAGGCATCGTGTATTTTGCAGGTCGTAAAGACACAGCACTTGAGAGCCACCTTTACAGCGTACCGCTATTCAAAAAAGGCGAAATTAAGCGCGTAACTGAGCTAGGTGCTTACCATAATGTGGTAATTGCTAAAGATAACAAAACCTTTATCGATAACAGCTCATCAGTGAATAAGCCTGGCTCTGCGGCATTACGTAAAATTAATGGCGAATTTATCACTTGGCTTGAAGAAAACAAGTTAGATAAGTCACACCCATTAACTCCTTACCTAGCTGATTTGATCACCCCAGAATACGGCACACTAACGGCTGAAGACGGGCAAATCATGCATTACCGTTTATTCAAGCCAACTAATTACCAAGACGGTAAAAAGCACCCAGTTATTGTTAACGTGTATGGCGGCCCTCATGCTCAGCGTGTAACGAACAGCTGGCGTAGTAAAAACTTATACTTCCAGTACATGGCACAACAAGGCTATGTTATTTTCCAACTTGATAACCGTGGTTCATACAACCGTGGTAAAAAATTTGAAGACGTGATTTATAAGCACTTAGGTGTGGCTGAAGTGGCAGACCAAATCAAAGGTGTCGAGTTCTTACGCACCCTTGATTACGTTGATCCTGAGCGTATTGGTATTTATGGCCACAGCTACGGTGGTTACATGGCGCTTATGACCATGTTTAAAGCGGGCGACTACTTCAAAGCCGGTGTTTCTGGTGCGCCAGTTACTGATTGGGCACTTTACGACACTCACTACACTGAGCGTTATGTAGGTCACCCTGCAACTAACGCGAAAGGTTACGAAGCAAGTGCAGTTTTCCCGTATGCTGAAGGCTTAAAAGGCCCGCTGATGATTTATCACGGTATGGCTGATGATAACGTGTTATTCACTCACGCCACTAAGTTATTCAAACAACTGCAAGATCAAGAAAAACAGTTCGAAATGATGACTTACCCGGGCTCAAAACACAGTTTACGTGGCAAGAGCGTACAAACGCACTTACACCAAACTATCACAAGTTTCTTCAACCGACACTTTAACGTTGAATAATCACGTTCAATTTCGGTAACTTAGACTAAAGGCTGATTGTTAAATCAGCCTTTTTTTTGTCTCAATGTATTCTACTATTTAACTAGATTTTCGACCTATTATGGCTACGCTTAATACATTGCTCTTATGAGCATGACGAAGGAACACACATGAATTACTTACGCCGTTTTACAATTTTTCAGCGCCTCGCCATGTTAGTGAGTGTGGTCGTGATAGGGCTGATATTTTTGAGCGTCTCGAGTTTAACGCAGCAATACAGCTCGCTAAAGCAAGAGCAATACATAAAAACCCAAAACCTTGTTGAGTCTGCCTACTCTATTATCGAGCATAACTATGCGTTGTTTGAGCAAGGTAAGCTGAGTGAGCAACAAGCCAAGCAAGCAGCCCTCGAAACAATTTCTGCACTACGTTATGACAATAACAATTACTTTTGGATCAACGATTATGAACCCGTTATGGTCATGCACCCGTTTAAGCCAGAATTAAATGGTAAATCGCTAGCGGGCAGTAAAGATCCAGATGGTGTGTTGTTATTTGTCGATATGGTTAATATCGTCAAAAAACAAGGAGAGGGTTTTATTCCCTATAAGTGGCCAAAGCCAGGTAAAGATCAGCCCGTTGATAAAATTGCCTACGTAAAAGGGTTTGCAAAGTGGCAATGGATTGTTGGCTCTGGTGTCTACATTGATACCATTGAAGAGGCGTTCTCGTCACTTCGTACCCATGTCATTATCACCGCGGTAGTGATTATTGCCCTACTGGTTGCGCTTAGCTACCTAATTGCCAATAGCATTCTTCGTCCGACACAACTTGCCGCAAATATGATGAAAGATATCTCACAAGGTGAAGGTGATTTAACTCAAAAGCTTGATGAAAACGGCAATGATGAAGTGTCTCGTTTGTCGCGCTACTTTAATTTGTACACGGCCAAAATGCGTGAGTCACTAAAACATGTTGCCGACAACGCAGAGCAAGTGAATCAGTTTGCCCACAGCGTTGATGATGCCAGCAAAACCAATCATTCATTTATAGAACTGCAAAACGACAGCTCAACTCAAGTGGTCACGGCGATGGAACAAATGACCCATCAAATTCATGATGTCAGTCAGAATGCTGAACAAGCTGAGCATGCCGCTAACGAAGCTGCACAAAATGCAGAAACGGGTAAGCAAGTTCTTAATAAGACCATCACCGCCATTGAAACCTTGTCGCGTAACATTGAACAAGTGAGTAAGGTTACTGCCGACCTTGCTGCAGAGAGTAACAACATAGGCTCAGTGCTTGATGTTATCCGCAGCATTGCAGAGCAAACCAACTTACTGGCACTCAATGCAGCCATTGAAGCAGCACGTGCTGGTGAGCAAGGTCGAGGCTTTGCCGTTGTAGCTGACGAAGTGAGAACTTTGGCAAGCCGTACAGGTAAAAGTACCGATGAAATTCAAGCTATGATCAGTAAACTACAAACCGGTGCACAAGCTGCTGTTGATGCTGTATCAGCAAGTCAGCAGTTATCAAGTGAAACGGTTTCACAGGCAGGTGAAGCAAATAGCTCCCTCAGTGAAATTGAACGACTAGTCACTATTATCAAAGATATGAACAGCCAAATTGCCCGCGCTACCGAGCAACAAACCAGCGCCGCAGATGAAGTTAACTTGCGGATTAATGAGCTTTCTCAATCAACCGAGCAATCACTGTCGAATACCCAAGGACTTTCCAACGCCAGTGATAATTTAAAGCATAGCTCACAAGCATTGAGCGATGTAGTTAACCGTTTCAAACTCGATTGATCACAGCAATTCAAAAGCCCTGCAATGGTTTGCGGGGTTTTTCTATAACCTTTCTTTTTTATCCCCTAGTAATTTTTGAAGCCACCAAAAACACAACCCACTGATTTAATTAGACCTTTATTAAATAGATAAAAAAAAGATGATAAATAGATATTAACGAGATTTACATAAATAAATTAAAAAGGAACTAATGGGGTGTGCTGAATTAAATTGCCATTGGCATTTAATCACTATTACAAAAATAATAAGGAGCGATACCAAAGTGCCTTCAAGAAACATACACCCCAAAAAGAACACACACTTAAAGCGTACTATGTTAGCTGCAATTTGCACTTACTCGCTACTCGGAGTAACTAATCAAGCGCTGGCAGATACAACTCAAACAAAACAAATTCCATTACACTTTATAGTTGCAGCAACCGATAAAGATGGCGCTAATGCCAAAGTTGACCAAGCCACTATTGAGCAATCAATTGAAAACTTAAATTCACATTATCAAGGTACAGGTTACTCATATCACTATAAATCTACTGACTTCGTAACCAACGAAGAGATGCCTGGTTTTTATGACGACGATTACTCACCAGACAATAGAGTGTTATTTATTGAGCCTTATTTTGATAAATCAGCTTTAAATGTCATGGTCGCAGACTTTGATGGCGTCAATGGTAATGCGTTTTTTCCTTACTTTGGCGTAGATGGTGTGTTAATTGATACAGAAGATCTTGTTACAACGACACTCGCACATGAAATGGTCATAACCTCAGTTTATTGCATACCTTTGCCGATGGTGATGATGAACCTATTTCAGTGCAAATCGGTGAACGTGGCTACTTGTACGGTGACCAGATAATCGACACCCCTCCTTCTTTTGATGACTTAGATGATGATATTGAAAATTGCGAATACACAGGCTCTGCCGAAGATGAAGAAGGTACTCCCTACGCCCCTGATGCCAAAAACATAATGAGCCAAGGAAAAAATACCTGCCGTACGCACTTTTCTGCACAACAAATAGACCGTATGCAGTACGTTTTGCAAAGAGATAAATACCATCTTTTTAATCAATTTGGTGAAGGTAGAACCGTACCAAACTGCGAAAACTCAATTATAGTTACTCAATTCCCACATATAGATGGCTTTAATTTTAATCAAGAAATAGCGCAGCCATGGGTTCAAGATGTAGCTAATAACGGCTTCTTTTTTAGAACCTCACCTGATTCAAATTCAAGCAGAACAGGTGCTGATGAACCCTTTGAGGGGCACAGCTATTTACAAATTGATAGTAGCAAACGGGATGACACTGATTTTGATGACATTGTATATGCCAAAAAAGGTGACAAATTAAACTACTTAAGCCCTTGCTATGACTTGAGCTTCATCGAAAAACCGACATTGGAGTTTTACTTCAATATGCACGGCAAAGATATGGGAACTAGTATTATGGAGGTATCCGCCGATAATGCGCAAACGTGGGCTGAGTTATGGCGAAAAGAAGGCCAACAACACTCCGACGGCGACATTTGGGAAAAAGTGACGGTTGATCTATCTAACTAAAGAACAACTCCCGCACAGCTGAGACTAAGTCATATCATAGAAGGTGAAAAAGGTGATGCGTCATTTGATCTTTTCACTGTTTCGGGCACTCAACCTCAGCAAGATTATGAATTTAATAGTAATACTCTCAATATAGCCGAAGACGAAAATGAAGTAACATTCAAGGTCATTAAAAACTCAGGCTTAGATAGTAGTTCGAAAATACGAATTTACACCGAAGACGTGGATGCTATTGCTGGAGAAGATTATACAGCACTTGATGAGACCCTTACTTTTTCGAGCCAAGAAACTGAAAAAGAACTAGCTATAAATATATTTGATAATAATGAAGTTGATGGTTCTCGCTCGTTTAATATCAAACTAGCATCTGATGAAAGTGACATAATCTTCAATGAATCAATTGTAACGATTGAAGACAACGATGTTGATTTCAGCTATGAATTAGACATTTCAGACACACAAATATCAGAAAATAGCGGCCAACTATTAGTTGGTATAATCAAATCCGATCCAACCGATTTTGAAACAAAAGTTCGTATAAAAACGACGGATGATAGCGCGGTCGGCGGCACTGATTTTACAGCTCTTGATGAAGTACTTACCTTTGCTCAAGGCGAAACACAAAAAGACATTACGATCGACATTATTGATAATTCAGAGGTAGATGGCTCAAGACGCTTCACTCTCGTATTAGAGTCTGAATCATTCAATGAAAAATACGCTGATGAAGTAATCACAATCACCAATGAAGATGGTATTCCAGAGCATGCAACCCCAGATGATAAAGCAAGCGGCAGTGTATCAGGTTACTTTACACTAATGCTCGGCGCACTGTGCTTTATTCGTAGAAACCGAAAGAAGAACATAAAAGACTAAACCTGACCAAGCATAAGCTTTAGAGCACAGGGTTGTGTCTAAAGCTTATGCTTTTTAAACTTACAACTTACAAACAATAACGAGCGAATAAGCTGCTTACTGTTGCGGCGGTAGGCTTGCCATGTTGCCAATCACCACCTTCTACACCACTGCCTGCGATATCCATATGAACATACGGTAATGGCTGCGCTGATTCAGTACCATGCTTATCTAAACCACCAACAATCGCTAAGAATGCCATCGGGAACTGATGACCACGTGCAGTTACAGCAGAAGCTGCATTGTTACTTGATAGTACGTCATCAGCTAATGTGCGAGGGCGAATGAAGTCATAATCTTCACGGCGGCTACGAGATACTTCTGCGCCATCTGCCCACAAATCGCCTAAGTCAGCAATTTGGCGCGAAATTTTCGCCGCGCGAGCTGGACCATTTTCAACATACGCACTGTAAGGACCCATAGCACGTGCTGCGTGACCTGTTAGTGTTGCAACAGTGAATAGCTCTGGATTCACTTCGTTTAAAGCGCGATCTTTCATTTCGCTTAGTAAGTCGCCCATAGCTAAACGGCCCTCAGCATCTGTGTTACCGATACGAACACGCACACCTTCGCGGCTAGTAATGATTTCATCAGGAACAAAACAATCAGAACCAATTGAGTTACGAACTACGGCTAAGTAAGCAATCACTTTTACGCCTTTTGGTGCAAAGTCAGCCACTGATTTCATAAAGCCAGCAACCGAAGCAGCACCGCCTTTATCACGGCTCATACCTGCCATAAAGCCACCCACTTTAAGGTCTGCACCACCGGTATCGTAAACTAAACCTTTACCAACAAACATTAAGGTACGCTCAACATCGCCTTCAGGCACGTATTCTAGTTTTACAACACGTGGGTGATGACGCTCAACAGCATAAGATGCGCGCGCTACGGTGCTCATCATTGGGTAATCTTTATCGATAGTGTTGATATCTGAAATCACTTCAACAGACACCTTACTACCAGCAAATAACTCAACGCAGTAGTCTGCAAAACGAGGTGGTGCCATACGCTCAGGCTCTGTACCACATAAATCACGTGCAGCGTATTGACCTGCAGCAATAGCATTAAGCGCTTTGCTCATTACCTCGTCTGCACCCACTAGGCTAATTTGGCTAATTGGTTCAATCGCTTGGCCGTGGAACTCACGTGCCTCAAGTGGTTGCCAAAGCGCTTGGCAAGCACCTAAATAAGCCACTTCAAGGGCATGCTTGTAACGGCTATCTTGATTTACGTTAGCAAGTAAAATTGCAGGCTGAGTGCTACCCGATGCTTTCGCCTCTAGTACACCTTGCTTCGCTGCATCAAAGTAACGACGTACATCATCATAATCACGATTTAGAGGGCCTGTAGGCGCTAAAATAACGCGTTTAGAGTCAATAACAAGTAATGTCACTTGTTTGCCAATACGTGCGTCTACAGCTTGTTGAGCGCTAATAGCTTGGCTTAAGCTTGCGTCTGCTAAAGAAGAAAAATCATCACCGATAATAATCAATGCATCGTGATTTGCATCCGCTAGTTGAAGGGCTGCAACTGCATGAGGGTATGCCATAAAAAAGGTCCTGCTGTTAAAAACATAGGACCTTATTATCATTGATTTAGGGCGCTATTGCCAGCCAAGTAAGACAGCTTACTATAAGGCTGGCAAGCTAAGTTTACTGCTCTGTAATGTCTGCTGAGTCTTTACGATGCTTAACAATCACAGACCAAGCTTCAAGCATAACCAGTACGCTCACAACCAGTACTAACAAATCAAGTGTCACCAGTAACCAGTTACCTTGTTGATAGTACTCGCCCAATTTAATAACCCCAGCAAAGAACGCCATAACGAGTACAAAACTCATTGGTATAAGCGTGTATTTAGCTGGACGATTCGCTTTAATTAACATTACCGAAATCACCAGTAAGGTTAAGCTTGCTAAGATTTGGTTAGTCGAACCGAATAACGACCAAATGATCATACCGCCGCTACCGTCAGCGCCACCAGCTCCAAAGGCAAGCAGTAAACAGCTTAAAACTGCAATAAGTGTAGCTACAATACCATTACGAATGATGCTGATATTATAAATATCTCCCCACTCTTGGATGATATAACGCTGCAGGCGTACGCCAGAGTCCATGGTAGTCCCCGCAAACAAGACCACCATCACGGCAAGTAAGGTTGATGCCACCTCTTGCGAGATACCCCAACCACTTTCAATTAAGTTAGCGCCACCATTAATAAAGGCGCTGACACTACCTGCACCTAAGTGACTATAAATTTCATGCCATTCTTCAGGTGATACAGCAAGTGCAACACCACTAACTGCAACGAGTGTAATAAGTGCAAGCATACCTTCGCCTACCGCACCTAAGTAACCCACAAAGCGACCATCAGTTTCTTTGTTCAACTGCTTAGAGCTGGTACCTGAAGACACAATACCGTGGAAACCCGATACCGCACCACAAGCTATGGTCACAAATAGCAATGGAATAATACTTGGTGTATCTACCGCCGTTTGCGTATTAAACGCAGGCGCTGTGATATCTGGCATTGATACAAACACCGCACCGTAAAGAAGCACTAAGCCAACCAATAACTGCATACCGTTGATAAAGTCACGAGGCTGTAACAGCATCCACACAGGCAATAATGAAGCAATGGCTGCATAGATAAATAAGATGATGATCCAGTTCGCATTCGCACTTAGACCAAACATTTCATCAGGTAATGAAATTGGCATACCACTACCAAGGTAAATGGTGTAATAAAGAATTCCCACACCAACTAAACAAAGCGGAATTAACGACACTTTACGGCGTAGTAACTGACCAATAACTAAGGCCACTACAATCGCTGACCAAGCGGGGAATACCGCGTTAGGTTGCGATACAAATGACTTGGCAATCACCACACCAAATACCGCATTCACCATCAATAGTACTAAGAACACCACAATCATAAATAATGCACGGGTGCGCTTACCAATTACGCTTTCAGATAAAGCGCCCATTGATTTGCCTTTGTTACGCGCGCTGGCCCAAAGAGCCCCCATGTCGTGAACACCAGCAAAAAAGATAGTACCAAATACCACCCAAAGTACCGCAGGCACCCAGCCCCAATATACGGCAATAGCAGGGCCAACAATTGGCGCAGCACCTGCAACAGAGGTGAAATGGTGGCCCCATAACACAACTTTGTTAGTTGGCACATAATCCACACCATCCTCAAGTTCATGAGCTGGTGTGACAAAATTATCATCCATTTTAAATATTTTTTCGGCGATGAATTTCGAATAAAAGAACCATCCGAACAACATACCGACTATTCCGAGCAGCACGATTACGACCGATTGCATAGTCATCTCTCTTATTAAGTTATAATGTTGTCTAAGGTGTTGAACTAGGCAGGCCTAGCACCCCAACTAGACACTAACAAACTTTCAAGCACCAAGGTGTTAACCTTTAGTCTAATATACTCAGCTGAAAATGCTCGTGAGCCTGACTCTTTATTCCGACACCTATCCCTAACAGGCGTACTGGCTGGTTATTACCTCGCTCATAGGCTTTGCTCATTAACTCAGCAAAAATGCGTTCGTCTAATTGATGGTGGCTTTGATCGGCACTGGTCACGACAAAATTGGCAAACTTGACCTTCACCGATAATTTATTGATGCGGTTGTTTAATTGTTGTTTATCAAGACGGCGGGTTAATTCATCCATCAAGCGGGGTAACTGGCTTAAACACTCGTCTAAATTATTTTTGTTGTATTCATAGGTGTGCTCAACACTGAGTGACTTTCGTACTCGCTCAGTTGACACTTTGCCAACGTACTCGCCTGCACACTTTTGATATAAAGAGACGCCAAAATTACCAATGTGCTGCTGCATCCAATTAACTCCTTTCGCACGCACATCAGCCCCTGTGTAAAGCCCTTTAAGTTGCAGCTTTTCTAAGGTCACCTTGCCAACGCCGGGAATTTTGCCAAGCGGTAAACTCGCCAAAAAGTCATCAACTTGATTGGGTAATACCACAAACTGACCATTAGGCTTATTTTCATCGCTGGCTATTTTGGCAATAAACTTTATTGGCGCAACGCCCGCTGAGGCTGTCAGCCCAGTGGTGTCATAGATTTCTTGGCGGATTTGCTGTGCCATGAGTGTTGCACTGCCTTTGCATGCGGTACTGTCGGTTACATCAAGGTAGGCTTCATCTAACGATAACGGCTCAATAAGGTCAGTGTACTTTGCAAAAATGGCGCGAATTTGCGTGGAGATTTCTTTATAAACCTGCATTCGTCCGGGCACGATAACCAGATCGGGGCACAGTTGTTTGGCATGATAGTTAGACATGGTCGAGCGCACACCATATTTACGGGCAATATAATTGGCTGTTGAAAGCACCCCGCGACGACTATTACCACCTATAGCCAGTGGCACATTGGCAAGCGCGGGATTATCACGCATCTCTACAGCTGCATAAAAGCAGTCCATATCGATGTGAATGAATTTTTTCATCAGGAACACAACAACTGTTTATATATACAGTTATTATATTTAAACTTCCTGAGAGTGCAAGCTAAGAGGTTTGGCTTGTTTGTTGGTTTGGTTTTTTGCGACTGAAAAGCCGTGCGCCAAATAACCAAAACGCGGCTTCGAATAACAAGCCCACGACAATTAAAGCGATAAATCCTGACATTGTGCCCATGCTATAACTGAGCAAAGCTAGAGCAAGTAAGATGAAAAGTGCAATCCACTTTATCACCCTCAAGGTTAGTTGCTGCATAATTAAGGTCCTTTAATGTGTGTTCATTTTACTCACACTTTACGTAAGCGTGAACTTATAAATCTAGCACGATTTACTGAGATTTCTAATTTCCTTGAGCTAAAAGCATCATATTGCTAACCTAAGTTTTCTCACAATCAATGAAGATTTACTATGCAATCGTTTATAGAACAACACCCTATCAGAACCAAAATAAATGTCGCATGGGGTGAAATGGATGCCCTACAACACGTTAATAATGTGGTGTACTTTCGCTACTTCGAAACAGCTCGTATCGATTTTTTCACTCAACTAGGCTTTCTTAAAGATTTACAAGTAACAGGTGTGGGTCCGGTGATCAGCGAGAACAATGCTCGCTATAAACGCCCAGTAACATTTCCTGATACGGTGCATGTTGGTGTTAAGATCAGTGACATTGAACACGATCGCTTTATGATGCATTACACTGTATTTAGTGAAAGCCAAGACGCAGTAACAACCATTGGCTCATCACAAGTGGTTATGTTTAATTTTAAAACGGGTAAAAAAGCTCAGTTAAATGATGAGTTATTAACTGCACTTAAAGCCCATTCTAGCGATTAACAAGGATCTATTATGCTTTATAGCCCACTTGGTCGAAGTGGTATTGATGTATCTCGTGTCTGCTTAGGTAGCATGACATGGGGTATGCAAAACAACCAAGCCGATGCCGATGAACAAATCGCCTATGCATTAGATAAAGGCGTTAACTTTATTGATACCGCCGAAATGTATGCCGTTCCACCTTCTCCTGACACCTACGGTAAAACAGAAGAGATCATCGGTAATTGGTTAGCGCGAAATAAAGACAAACGCGATGATCTTGTCATTGCCACTAAAATAGCAGGTAACGGCTTACCGTGGGTCCGCGATGCAGGCGATATTACTCGCCAAGCAGTGGTTGAAGCCGTTGATGCATCTCTTAAACGCTTACAAACTGAGGTTATCGATTTATACCAATTACATTGGCCTAACCGTACATCACCGCACTTTGGTAAACAGTGGCCAGGTAAAGTATGTTTCTCAGAAGCTGACACTGAACAAAATATCGCGGGTATGTTAGATATTCTTGAAGGTCTAAATGACTGTATCAAGGCTGGCAAAATTAAGCACTGTGGTTTATCAGACGATACACCTTGGGGCATTAGCCAGTACTTGCGTTTAAGTGAGCAGCATAACCTTCCGCGTATGGTTTCTATTCAAAACGAATTTAGTCTCCTGCACGCCAAAGATTGGCCGTATTTAATTGAACAATGTATTCATGAAGATATTGCTTACCTACCTTGGTCACCGCTAGGTGGCGGCATGTTAAGCGGTAAGTACTTAAATGGTGCTCGCCCTGAAGGTAGTCGTTGGACGCTAGTGCAACGTAATGGTTTATTTAGAGACACAGTACAATCTCGCGCTGCGATTGCTGAATATGTTGAAATTGCTAACGCCTTTAATTTAACCCCTTCACAACTTGCATTGGCTTGGTGTAATCAAGTGGATGGCGTAAGCTCAACAATCATAGGCGCTACATCTATGGCGCAGTTAAAAGAAAATATCGATGCTTTTTCTGTGCAATTAAGCGATGAAGCTAACGATAAAATCGCTGACGTATTTAACCGTTATCCAATGCCTTTTTGAGCATCTCCCTGCAATATTAATAAGTCTATTAAATGATAGGCTTATTAATACTTATTCATCATTTTTACCTTTCTCCTACAACTTCACCAATACTTTAGTGTATGGTAATTCACAGCATTTAACTTTTTTGGTTGTTAATGAGTAAATACGTAAAACATATATTATGCATGATAATGGTGATAGTGCTTGTTCCTATAACCTATGCTTCAGAGCGGCTTTCTATAACTTGGCTCGAAACAGATAACAAACCTTTCTTTGTTGATAAATCTGAGCAATATCCTTTAGGTGGCTTGTGCAACAACATAACCGACTTACTGATTGAAGCAATGCCAAATTTTAAGCATCAAAAGTCACTATTGCCACCTAAGCGATTAAGCAAATATCTCGATGATGACCACTTAGCGTGTTACGCGTGCATGATCCATCGAGATAAAAAAACTAACCGTGCCACTTACTCTATTCCAACTGCAGTTTATCCATCCTTTAGCGTGTTAAGTACTGAAGAAAGAGCGCTAAAGATTAAGCAAAAACACGGTAATCCAGTGTCATTAATTTCATTATTGACTGATGCCAATTTTATTTATGGCCAAAATGATGCGCGAAAATTTGGCAGTAAACTGGACGCAATAGCTAAAAATACTAAGCTTTATGAGAGTGCTGCATTAAGTGGCACCGGCAGCCATGCAAACCAAGCGCTACTATCGCAGTTAGAGCATGGCTACATTGATTACACAATTGATTACCCATTTGTTGCTGATTATTACAATCAACAAAACCAACAGAATATTCAAAAGCTCAGCATTGCTAATCCAACTCAAAATGTGGTTTTTGGTGCCATTGGTTGCTCAACAAATGCGCCTAATAATTATGCCGAAAAAGTACTTGCAGAAATCAATGAGGCGCTGAAAAACAAAGTACTGCCGAGTGAAAAATACCAGCAAAGCCAACGAATTTGGCTCGAACAAAGCTTTCCTGAGTTTTCAACTTATTATCAGCGCTCTATTTTAGACCCGCTTAAAGAGCCTGCCACTGATGAGATAACAGCTCCTGTTGATCATCCATAAGTGTTACAGCAAAGCTCGAATTTGCGACAACCTTCCCTACCCCTTCAGGCGTGCCAGTCATAATGATGTCGCCATCTTCTAGGTCCATAAAATCACTAATTTCAGCTAAGATTTGCTCTGCGTTATGCAGCATTAACCTTGTATCGCCTAGTTGAGTGTCTATTCCATCAATCTTTAGACTAAATTGATAATGACAACTGGCATTAACCGCAACAAATTCAGTAAAAAGCGCTGAACCATTAAATGCTTTTGCGCGCTCCCAAGGCAGGCCTTTTTCTTTAAGTGTGCTTTGTAAGCCTCGTTTGGTTAAATCAAGCCCAAGCGCAACCGCTGCCAGCTGTTTATCTTTAACTAAAAAGCAAAGCTCAGTTTCGTAATGTAGAGCCTCACCTAAGTGTTCGCTATTAAGAGAATCAGTGATGGCGCTATTTGGTTTTGCAAACAGCACCATATTTGTTGGTGTTTCATTGTTAAGCTCTGCAATATGCGCAGCATAATTACGACCTACGCAAATAATTTTGCTTGGGGTGAATACTTCTTTATTCCATTTCACTGATTGCACGCAAATACCTCTCATTTTAACAAATGTAAAAGACTCAATTTTTTATTTTTAGCATTAACACGCCAATTTCGTACCTAAAATAAGTAAACTCATTGGTAGAATAATTCTCATAATAACATAAACATAGATATTACCTTTCACTATAAGCGTTATTTATGTTGACGATTGTTTTACTTTCTAATAACTTAATGTAAGCGGTTACATTTTAAAAATCGGGTTCGGCGATTTTTTTTGGAAAGAAATGTAAGCGCTTACAAAAATAGACAACAACATAAAATAAAACCAAATCTGGAGATTTGCATGAACCACACACTTTTCAAGAAAAAGCAGCTTGCTATTAGCCTGTCTATGGCAATGGGTTTAAGCGCGCTAGTTCCTCACTCAGCTGTCGCCGAAGAACAGCCCGACAAAGCAAGTGATATTGAAGTAATACAAGTATCAGGTATTCGCGGAAGCCTAGTAAAGTCAATGGATATCAAGCGTCAATCTGCGGGGGTTGTTGATGCAATTACCTCTGAAGACATTGGTAAATTCCCTGATACCAACCTAGCTGAATCTTTGCAACGTATTACCGGTGTGTCTATTGACCGTAGTAATGGTGAAGGTAGCAAAATTACGGTTCGTGGTTTTGGCCCTGAATTTAACTTAGTAACCCTTAACAATCGCCAAATGCCAACAACTGGCGGTCGTTCATTTGATTTTGGTGACATCGCAACAGAAAGTGTGAGCGGTGTTGAAGTATATAAAACAGCACGTTCTGATATCCCTAGCGGTGGTATTGGTGCAACAGTTAATATCACTACAGCTAAACCACTTTCTAATCCTGGTTTGCACGCTTCGATTGGTGCAAAAGCAGTTCACGACACATCAAACGAAACAGGTGATGATGTAACCCCTGAGCTTTCAGGTATCTACAGCAACACATTCAACGATGACAAATTCGGGATTTTAATTTCAGGCTCAGTTCAAGAACGTGATAACCGCGAACAATCAATGGCAGTTGATAACTGGATCCCAAATGTTGATATTTCATCGTCTCCTGATTTAGCACTGACAGATAACAACCAGCGCGCAGATGGTGCAACCTGGTATCCGCAAAATGCAGGTTACGCGTTTTCAGACAATTCACGCAAACGTACCAATGGTCAACTTGTGCTGCAATACGCACCGAATGACCGCATTACTGCAACCGTTGATTACACTTACTCAAAACTCGAGTTTGAAAAAGATGGCCGTAGCTTTGGTGTATGGTTCAATAATGGTGGTAATGTCAGCGCAGCAACTATCAATGAAAAAGGTACTTACACGCAGGTAACTGAAATTGGTGGTGACTACTCTACAAACTTAAACCGTGGTGCAACAACCAACGAAAATAAATCGCTTGGTTTAAACATTGATTGGCAAGTAACAGACAATTTAAACATTGAGTTTGATGCGCATAACTCATCGGCTGAAAGTGCCGGTGTAGGTATTGGCCACGATGCGTTTATGATCATTGGTAACACATCATGTTCATGGTGTGAAAACCCAACGGTTAATATCGACGAAAAAATGGCTGACTTTAGCCAAGGCGAAATTCCGCTTATTGATATGACCTTAACCAATGGCCAAGCAGAAATTTTACCGAGCGATATGGGAACCCTTTTCGCCGGTGTAAACAAAGATACCAACACTAACGATCTTGACCAATACCAGTTAAAAGGTACGTGGTATAACGAAGACAGCGGTGCTCTATCGAGCATTAACTTTGGTGTATCACACACTAAAATCGATTTCCGTACGACAACAGCCTACTCAGGTCAGCTTGCTGCTGGTTGGTGGTTGAACTCTGCGGATTGGTACGATGACAGCATGTTCACTCGTGTCGACAGCTCAGGTTTACTTGATGGCTTCTCTGGTGGTGGTAGCGATAAGTTATTAAATTACTACTACGATGCTGATTTTGATGAGATTGTCGCGATTGCCGAAAGCATTGACTGTGATCACCCTGATGGCGGTATTGGCGCATGTAGCTGGCCTGCTGATGTAAACGGCATGGTGCAAGCGGGTCCAATCGATGACGACCACCGTGTAAGCGAAGAAACAACGGCGGTATACGCACAAGCTAACTTCGAAACAGAATTTAACGGTATGCCAGTGAACATCACTGCGGGTTTACGTTACGAATCAACAGATGTTACAGCAAACAGCTTAGAGCGCCCTGCTGTTGCAATGGAATGGGTTAACGGTAACGAATGGTCTTACATTTACGCTGATGAACGCTCATTCTCAAACGGTGAAGGTAGTAGCAAAGAGTTTCTACCTAGCATCGATATGAATATCGAAGTAGTTGAAGACGTTATTGCACGTTTCTCTTACAGCCGCAGCCTTGCTCGTCCTCCTGTAGGCGCGCTTCGCTCAACAACGTCATTCTTAGGTAACCCGAAAGTGGGTCAACGTAAAGTGGCTGTGGGTAACCCGAACTTAAAACCTTATACTTCAGATAATATCGACCTATCACTTGAATACTACTACGGTGAAGGCAGCTATATGTCTGCGGGTTACTATCGTAAGCAAGTTGATAACTTCCTTGTAAATATCACAACCGAAGAGACGATTGACGGTATTACAGACCCATTCATCGGTGATCGTGCTGAACAAGCGCGTGACGATTTAGCGGCAGCGGGTGAGCAACCATCTGACCAAGCAATTCACGATAAGATCAACGAAAACCAAGGCACAGAAGAAGGCACACCTATCGTTGGTAACGATACAGATCCTCTAGCAAACTTCTTCGTATCGCGTGATAACAACGTTGAAACAGCAAATCTATGGGGCTGGGAACTAGCAGCGCAACATATGTTTGGTGATTCTGGCTTTGGTATTGCCGCTAACGCGACTTTCGTATTTGGTGATGTTGAAGCAGACCGAGATGCTATCGGCTATCAATTTGCCCTACCGGGTTTAAGTGATTCAGCTAACTTCTCTGCGATTTATGATTTAAATGGTTTATCGGCTCGTATTTCTTATAACTGGCGTGATGAGTTCTTAACAGGCTTTGACCAACATGCTTCACCTATCTTTACTGAGTCTTATGGCCAGTGGGATATCAACGTGAACTATTCAGTTAACGAGAACCTAACTGTGTTTGTTGAAGGCCTTAACCTGACAGATGAAACGCAACGTACTTACGTTCGTTACTCTGAGCAGCTGTTACGTGCAAACCAATACGGTGCGCGCTACAACATCGGCTTCCGCTACTCGTTCTAGCATTTTGTTGTCAAAAAAGCCGCTCAACAGCGGCTTTTTTTTTCATAATTATGCTAGTTTGTCTACATAGCATTTGAGATGGCCTTAAACATGCAAAAGAATGAAGTAAAAAAAGTCGTCATTTTAGGTGGTGGTACAGCAGGTTGGTTATCTGCAGGTTTAATTGCTGCCCAGCCTCATTTAACTCACAACGCACAAATTACCCTGATTGAGTCGCCCGATATTGCCACCATTGGTGTCGGTGAAGGTACTTGGCCAACCATGCGACAAACCTTAAAAACCATCGGCATTAGCGAAAGTGAATTTATTCAACGTTGTGATGCTTCTTTTAAACAAGGCTCACGCTTTGATGGCTGGTGCGACGATGAAGGCGACGCACATTATTACCACCCGTTCAGCTTACCGGTGGCATATCAGCAATTAAATATTGCACCTTATTGGTTTGCCAACAAAGATGCCGTGAGTTTCAGCCACGCGGTGGCAAGCCAAACCTACTTATGCGATCACCATAAAGCACCGAAAAACCACTTACATAGTGCCTATCAAGGTGAAGCAAACTATGGCTATCATTTAGATGCTGGTAAGTTTGCCATGCTGCTACAACAACACTGCACTACCAAGCTAAACGTTGAGCATATCGTCAGTCATGTTGAATGCATCAATAGTGATGAAGATGGCTATATTAGTTCATTGCAAACCCGCGATCATGGCACTATTGCGGGTGATTTATTTATTGATTGCTCTGGCACCCACGCAAAGCTGTTACATCAACATTACGGTATAGAGCTAATCGAGCAACACGATGTGTTATTTAACGATAGAGCCGTTGCCGTACAGGTGCCCTATTCAAACCCGCAGCAAGAGATCCTTTCTTATACCAAAGCCACGGCGCAAGATGCTGGTTGGATTTGGGATATCGGCTTACAAAGCCGCCGTGGTCTAGGTATGGTGTACTCAAGTCGTTTTGCCAATAGCGAAGATGCGAAACAAGCGCTTAGCCAGTACATTGCAAAAACCCAGCCTGGCACCGCGCAAAATGAACTGATATTTCGTGAAATTAGTTTTACGCCCGGCTATAGACGCCGTTTTTGGTATAAAAACTGTTTAGCTATTGGTATGTCTGCGGGATTTATTGAGCCACTTGAAGCCTCAGCGTTAGTCATGGTGGAGCTTGGCCTTAATAACTTACTTGCTAATTTCCCAACACATCGTGCTGCAATGCCGACACTGGCAAAACGTTTTGATGAGCAGTGCCATTATCGCTGGCAACGTATCATTGAGTTTTTAAAGCTGCATTATGTGTTGTCAAAGCGCACAAGCCCTTATTGGCAAGCTCATAAAGAGGCAAACTCAATTCCTCTGCAACTTCAAGAAAACTTAGCACTTTGGCAATATCAAAGTCCGTGGTTAAACGACTTTGACCGTGCTCAAGAGGTCTTCTCTGCAGCCAGTTACCAGTATGTGCTTTATGGCATGAAGCAATTGCCACAGTTTCCTGTACTTGCAATGCCTGCGGCAATTATTGAGCATTTTAGTGCTAACCAACAACAAGCCAAACGCGGATTACAACAACTACCAACTAACCGCGAACTGTTAAATCATATTCAGCAATTTGGTATACAACCTATTTAATCTCAGTATTAGGAGGCCCAATGGCCAATCATGTCTTACTTGATAACATCAGCCATAAAGACCTAAAAGTGATCACCACACGCGGTGCTAACTGGGGCGACAATATTAGCTGCGCTACCGTATTTCCTAGTGAGTTTGCTAAAGTTCAAGCAAATCAACCTATCGTATTTCGTAAGCACCCGCAAACAGGTCAATTCGAAGCCCTCGCTTTATTTGGTTTTGAAAATGGTGAGAACTTGCTGCTAAACGAGCAAGGCGAATTGCAACTGAGTTACTTACCGCTAAGTATGCAGCGCCAGCCATTTTTAATTGGCCAACAAACTCAGTATAACAATGGTATTCCTGAGCAATCTCTGGTGGTACATATCGACTTAGACAGCCCACGCATAAGCACACGTGATGGCGAAGCCATTTTCCTTGAACATGGTGGAAATAGCGAATACTTAAATCATATTGCTCAAGTACTTAACGCGTTACATCAAGAACACCAAACAATTAATCTGTTTTTTGAGCGTTTGCTTAGCGTTAATTTACTCGAAGCTTTCAGTATTGAATATGCAGATAAAAATGGCGAAAAAGTCACAGTGAGCGGCTTTTATACTATTAACCAACAGGTACTCAATGGCTTAACCGCTGAACAACTTAAGCAGTTACAACAGCAAGGTGACCTACAGGCTATTTATATGGTGCTGGCATCAATGGAGCACATTCCTCATTTGCTTAATAAAAAATGGGCTCAGCAGTAATGTTTGCGGCTGCGCCAATAAAAGAATGCCAGGCTTCAAGCATTGCTGATCTAAAAGCGTTTTTAGCTGAGCAAACTGAACCACTGGTCATAAGAGATCTCTGCGTTGATTGGCCCCAAGTCATGGCAGCTAAACAAGGTTCTAAAAACGCCTTAGACTACCTTTTAGGGCTTGCCAATAACGCCTCAGTACGCAGTTTTAGCAGCCAAGCAATTCATCAGGGGCGCTATTTCTATAACGCTGATTTCTCAGGGCTTAATTTCTCACAGCACGCCGATAACTTAGTTTCTGTACTGCAAAAATTAGCACGTTCAATCACACAAACCGACAGTGATTCACTGTATATGGGCTCTACTGCTGTGGAGTATTGCGCTCCGGGCTTTAGTGTTAAAAACCCATTAACTGTGACCGATTATAACTGCTTAACCAGCCTCTGGGTGGGAAATCATAGTCAGATTGCGGCTCACTATGACAATGCCGATAACCTAGCTTGTGTTGCTGCGGGTGAGCGTACGTTTACTCTGTTGCCAACTGATCAGGTCAATAATCTTTACGTTGGTCCACTCGAATTTACACCCGCTGGGCAAGCGGTTAGCTTGGTTGATTTTAATAACCCCGATTTCAACCGTTTTCCTCGTTTTAAAGAGGCTATAGCAAAGACGCAATCGGCAACTCTTGGCCCTGGCGACGCTATTTATATTCCAGCGCTTTGGTGGCATCAGGTTAGCGCAACCAGTCCGTTTAATGTGTTGGTGAACTATTGGTGGCGACAAGCCCCAGAGTATTTAGCAAACCCATTTGATGCCATGCTGCACAGTATGCTGGCAATTAAAGACTTGCCAAGCGAGCATAAACAAAAATGGCAGCAACTCTTTAATCATTATGTGTTTGCTGATGATGTGGATTTAGCAAGCCACGTTGCTGAGCCTGCGCAAGGGATATTAGCGGATATCGACGAACTAACGGCCAGAAGAATAAGACAGCTATTACTACAAAAGCTCAACCGATAGAATGAACCAAAAGCCAGCGGATGCAACGAGTTCGGCGAAGCATCTGCAGACTCTTGGTTCATAATTCACTGACACCAATCCGCTTAAATAAGTACTATTGCGGATTGGTCTTACCCTTTATTAGTGCTGCTGATGGCTGTGTTGTTGCACAGCCGATACCTGTTTCACTATTTTTACTACATTGAAAAACACGTACGTAATCCACCAGCATTTGCTTAGGATAACCTGCAAAATCAACGCCTTTATCATTCACATTTGCTGGCCAGTTTCCGCCTACTGCAAAGTTAAGCAGTAAATGAAAACGCTGATCAAACGGAGCAAAGCCGGTATTTTCTATAAACGAGCCGTCTTGTTGTTGTGATGTTGAATACCACTGGTCGTGGCGAAATGTCGCATAGTGAACATCATCAACATACCAACGAATTTCATCTTGCTGCCATTCAAGGGCATAAACATGAAAGTTATCAGCCGGGTTATTAGCTTCGCTAAAACGGTACGGCGAACCGCTGTAAACATTTTTGGGTGCAGGACCACCGTAATGCAAGGTGCCGTGTACGCGCGTTTCAAGGCTGCCAGCTGGCGCTGTTTTGTCATCAGTGAGAGTCTTTAGATTAACTGCTTCCATGATGTCTATTTCGCCTGATGATGCCCAGCGACCATAACGCCAATCAGTTGGTAACATCCAAATTGCTGGCCACGCGCCTTGCCCTGCTGGTAATTTAGCGCGAATTTCAAACCGCCCGTATCGCCAATCAGCTAAGTTTTTAGTGCGTAAACGAGCAGAAGTGAACGGCTGAGTCGCTTGTTTTTCTCGCTCAGCATCGCTACTCACTTCATCGCTATTATGCAACGGTCCAGTGTATTGCTCTTGGCGAGCAACAATATGCAATAGGCCATCTTTAACAAAACTGTTTTCGCTACGCGCGGTATAGCATTGCAGCTCATCATTACCGCCACCTCGACAGTTTACTTCATGTTGCCACTTAGTTAGGTCGAGATCATTTTGCGAAAATTCGTCTTGCCAAACTAACTGCCAGCCTTCTCCTAGGCTGGCTTTGACAGGCGCTGGGGTTTGCTGACAGGCACTAAGCGCACCTGTTAGCAAAATAACAGCATACGATTTTACTGACATGAGACTGTTGCGTCCTCGGTGTGCGCGCTCGTTACTGATAGTTTAGCAATTGATACTTGCCATGCACCTTCAGTGGCTAATTGCCAAGGCGAGAATACTTGCCCAAGCTGCACACCTTGCTCTGCAAAGCAGCTCAAATCTACCGTTAGTGTTTGCCAATCATTTACTGCTTTAAGCTGTTTGCTAATATCAAATTGGCCGTCACAGTTTTCACCACATTGCATACCTAGCATTAGCGGCGCATCAGCAGCTTGGTCTACCTTAATCTGCATTTGCAGTTGACCCGCTTTTTCAACGTATGAACGTAAATCCGATGGGAACGCAGCCATTAAACGAACCGCAGCCGCTTCTTTACCATTAAAGCTGATTGCGCGCGCATCTTCTTGTACGTCTTTATCAAAGGTTTTTACGCTAACAGCGTTAAGGGCTGCACGGCTACTGGTCATGGCTTGTTGCTCAGAACCACTTTGTAGTTGCAGTGACCACGGTGCTTTTACGGCACGTTCAAATAATACTAAGTCTTCTAATTTAGCGGCAACTTGTGATTTTTCGCTAAGGTCATCTGCTAATGTATTTTTATCTTGGTAAGTTAAACCAAAGCCATAAGGTAATAGTGGCGCGTAATCTTTATCACCACGGTTTTGGTTACCTACCGGGTTATTTGGCCACGAGAACGATAACTTACCTTTAAAGTCATGATTGATAGAGCCATCTTGCTTTTTAAAGATAACATCGCTGATTGCATCACCTTCACTGCCTGGTAACCAAGTTGCGACAAACGCATCACTAGCATTCAGCTCTGCATTCACCCACATTGGGCGGCCACTAATAAATAGCGACACCACAGGAATACCGGCATTTTTTAGCTTTTTAAGCAGGGCTAAATCAGTTTTATTACCACGTTGGTATTCAAGGTTATCTAAATCACCATTACCTTCTGCATACGGCTGTTCACCAAACACCACAATCGCGACATCTGGCTTAGATTCAAATTCGCCATTCACATTGTATTGAACCTGACCTCCTGCTTGCTCAACTGTATTTTTGATCCCATCAAAAATTGAAGAGCCACCCGGGAAGTCACTATTTTCGTTACCTGTACCCTGCCATGTGATTGTCCAGCCACCTGACTGCATACCAATGTTATCTGCGCCCTGGCCGGCAACTAATACATTTGCATTTGCTGATAGCGGTAACAACTGTTGTTTATTTTTCAGTAGTACTAGTGATTCACGGACTGCTTGTTTTGCAACTGCGCGATGTTCTGCACTACCAATGATTTCTGTTTTACCTGAAAGCGGACGCTTGGCAGGGCTTGGCTTATCAAACAAACCTGCGCGCATTTTTACACGTAAGATACGTGTTACTGCATCATCGATACGGCTTTGTGCAATTTCGCCACTTTTAACTTGCTTAATAAGGTTTTCGTAAAGTGGTTTCCATGCATCTGTCGGTACCATGTACACATCAAGACCCGCATTTGCAGCCTGCGCACAGTTGCCATTAGTACAACCCGGAATTTGACCGTGACCGTTCCAGTCACCAACAACAAAACCATCAAAGCCCATTTTGCCTTTAAGTACGTCGGTAAGTAGGTATTTGCTGCCGTGAATTTTTTCACCGTTCCAGCTGTTGAATGACGCCATTACGGTCTGAGCACCCGCACCTAAGCCACCAACATAACCTTGCGCATGAATATCAAATAACTCTTGCTCAGATGCCGTGTTATTACCTTGGTCATCACCGCCTTCTGTGCCGCCATCACCTAAAAAGTGTTTAACCGTACTGATCACACGTTTATCAGATAAAAAGTCGTCATCAACCGCACCTTGCAACCCCTTAACAATGGCTGCTGAATACGCTTTTACAATTTCAGGGTCTTCAGAATAGCCTTCATAAGTTCGGCCCCAACGGTCGTCACGAACAACAGCCACAGTTGGTGCAAATACCCAGTCGATACCAGTTACCATCACTTCTTGCGCGGTAGCGGCGGCAATTTTTTCGATTAACTCAGGGTTGTTTGTTGCACCTAAACCAATGTTATGTGGAAATAATGTCGCACCAATTACGTTATTGTGACCATGCACGGCATCGGTACCCCACATAGTCGGAATTGAGCTGCCATCGAGCGAGTCATCAATTGAGGCTTGATACATTTTTTCAGCAAGATCAATCCAATCTGCAGCGCTGGCATGTTTATCATTATTAGGGAATGCGCCACCGCCATTGAGGTAAGAACCAAAGCCGTATTTACGCATATCTTCAACGGTTATATCGCGAATTTCTGGCTGGATCATTTGCGCAATTTTTTGCTCAAGGGTCATATTTGCCAACATTTTCGCAATTTGTGCTTCCATTTCTGGATTTGCTGCAATGCCCGTTTCGATATTTGGCCAAATTTCTTGCTCAGTGCTCACGTTGGTCACCTTATCTTGTCCAGTACAACCTAGCATGCTGACGCTTGCCATCATTAACGAACAGAGAGTGAATGTTTTTTTCAATTTCATTTTTTGCACCTATGAAGTCTGAGTTGATACTTTTGAGCCAACCAGCGCAAAGTAAGTAATATATAAATAACAGGCGATTGGTAAGAATAACGCCATTTGCACGCCAATAGAATCTGCTAATACGCCTTGTAGTAATGGAATAATCGCCCCCCCTACAATCGCTAAACATAAAATGCCTGATCCTTTTGAGGTGTATTTTCCAAGGCCGTGTAAAGCAAGGCTAAAAATGGTTGGGAACATAATCGAGTTACATAATCCCACAAGCAAAATTGCCCACATAGCAAGGCTGCCCTCACCCGTCATAGCAATCAATACTAACAATACCGCCAACAAGCCATGGCATGCCAACACCTTGCCTGCATTAAATTTCTGCATTACAACTGCACCAATAAAACGGCCAACCATGGCTCCTGCAAAGTAGTAGCTAATATAATGCGCAGCTTCATTTTCTGGTAAACCAGCAATGTTATCTAGGGTCAAAAAGCCCACCAAAAAACTACCAATCGCCACTTCTGCGCCCACATACACAAAAATACCTACAGCACCTAAAATGAGGTGGCGGTAACGCCAAACACTGCCTAAATCAACAAAATCTTCTAAATCTTGATGTGCCGCTTCGCTATCACTTTCTTTACCTAGTTTTGGCAGTTTTAAAAATGCAAAGATAACCGCAAGTACCAACAAGCTTAACGACAACATTAAATAAGGGAGTTTCACTTCTTCTGCGGTGGCTTGACTAACCTCAGATAGAATTAACCAACCACCAAAAATTGGTGCAACCGTGGTTCCTAACGAGTTAAATGCTTGTGTCATAGTCAAACGCGAAGATGCTGTTTTTTGCGGACCAAGTACACTTACATAAGGATTGGCAGATACTTGTAAAATCGTGATGCCCGAGGCAAGGACAAACAAGGCTAGTAAAAATAATTCGTACACATGGGCAACCGCAGCTGGGTAAAACAGCGCACACCCCACGGCTGCGACCACTAAGCCAACCACGATACCAAACTGGTAGCCAATACGACTGACCAACTTTCCAGCAGGGATCGACATCACAAAATACGCACCAAAGAAGCAAAATTGAATGAGCATAGCCTGCGTATAGTTAAGTGAAAACATACCTTTTAAATAAGGGATTAAAATGTCATTCAGACAGGTTATGAATCCCCACATAAAAAATAATGTGGTCAATGATGCCAGCGCAAAGTGCTGCTTAGGCATATCTGCTTGGCTTGCAGCAGCCGACACAGGGGTTGAAACATGAGCCATAATTTTCTTCTCTAGTTAATTATATTTATCAGTTTGTTACAGCAAGGTTTAATACTTAATCACTAACAGCAAATAGCGAAATATGTTGCAACATTAAATGTAAGCGCTTACATTTATAACATATAAATCATATTTAGCAATTTATTTGCAGAAAAATTGTAAGCGCTTACAACTAAGTCTAAGCTCTAATTTACTAAGCCTTACACTTAACCCGAAGGACGAGTATCTACTGTGTATAAATCAATTTCACTGTTACCAGATTCATCTTTACTCAAGCCCGAGTTCACGTTCGGTGTGGCAACAGCTTCATTCCAGATTGAAGGGGCACGCGATAAGCGCCTTGATTGTATCTGGGATACATTTTGCGAAAAGCCTGGCGCTATTGCTGACCAAAGCCATGGCGATGTAGCTTGTGACCATGTTGCACGTTGGCAGCAAGATGTCGAGATGATTGCAGATTTGGCTGTCGATGCTTACCGCTTATCTATTTCGTGGCCAAGGGTCATGCAGCAAGATGGCTCGATTAACGAGCAAGGTATGGCGTTTTATGTTCAGTTATTAACGGCTTTAAAAGCACGTAACATTAAGACCTATGTCACCTTATATCACTGGGATTTACCTCAATACCTTGAAGATAATGGCGGCTGGTTAAATCGCGAAACAGCCTATAAATTTAAAGACTATGCCGAACTTGTTACTCAACATTTAGGGCATTTGGTTGATTCATTCGCCACCTTGAACGAACCATTTTGTAGTGCCTACTTAGGTTATGAAGTGGGTGTACATGCACCTGGCATAAAATCACAGCAAGCAGGTCGACAAGCAGCGCACCACTTATTGCTTGCTCACGGCCTTGCTATGCAAGTATTGCGTAAAAACTGCCCAAGCACAGAAGCAGGTATCGTATTAAACTTCAGCCCAACTTATCCTTTAACCGAAGATGATAAAAAAGCCGCAGAGCTTGCTGATCAATATCATAATCAATGGTATATCAAAGCGGTTTTAGAGGGTGCTTACCCTTCTTTACTGAATGATTTAGCAGATGAAGTTAAACCAACTATTATTGCTGGCGATATGGCGATTATTAGTCAAGCCGTCGACTTTATTGGCGTTAACTATTATACCCGCATACACTACAAAAATACCGCTGATGGCTGGTTTGAAGAAGCAAGCCTTGCGGATGTTCGTGTTACCGATATGGGCTGGGAAGTTTATCCTCAAGGCTTAACTGAGCTTTTAGTATCATTGCATCAGCAATATGATTTACCAAAAATGTACATTACCGAAAATGGCGCAGCCATGGCCGATACGCTAGAAAATGGTGAAGTGAACGACATAGAACGCGTAGATTATTATCACACTCACTTAAATGCAGTATGTGATGCAATTCGTCAAGGTGTTGATATTCAAGGCTACTTTGCGTGGAGCTTAATGGACAACTTTGAATGGGCGTATGGCTACGAAAAGCGCTTTGGGTTAGTTTATATTGATTATCAAAGCCAACAACGCATTTTAAAAGAAAGCGCAAAACAATATCGCGCGCTGCTCAAACAGCGATAAAAATAACAACAATCGAGAACACACATGCTGACAAAACGAGAAAAAATAGCCTATGGATTAGGCGACACAGCAAGTAATATCATCTTTCAAACGGTGATGTTATTTTTAACTTTTTTCTATACTGATATCTTTGGTATTTCACCCGCGATTGTTGGCACCTTGTTTTTGGTGGTGAGAGTCGTTGATGCAATTACCGACCCATTAATGGGAGCCTTAACCGATTCAACCCGCACTAAGTGGGGAAGCTATCGTCCCTACTTACTCTGGCTTGCTTTACCATTTGGGGTGATCAGCATGATCACCTTCACCACGCCAGACCTGCCTGAATCAGGCAAAGTCATTTACGCGTTTGTCACTTACACTTTGCTAATGCTGGTGTACACCGCGATTAACATTCCTTACTCAGCCTTAGGAGGGGTATTAAGTGGCGACCCTAAAGAGCGAGTATCCATTCAATCTTATCGCTTTGTGTTTGGTATGCTGGGCGGCTTAATTGTCAGTGCCTGTACCTTGCCTTTGGTAAACTGGCTTGGCAAAGGTGATAACGCCACGGGCTACCAACTCACTATGGCCCTGATGAGCGGCTTAGGTGTGATCTTATTTTTGATTTGTTTTCGCTTTACCAAAGAGCGCGTAGCAGCGCATAACAGCTCATCGTTGAGCTGGAAAACCCGCATGAACACGCTATGGCAAAATGGCCCATTTAAAGTGTTGTGCTTTGCTGCATTTATGTTGTTAACCAGTATGGTACTGCGCACCACCCTTGCCATTTACTATGTAAAATATGTACTTGGTGAAGCCGAGTTGGTCACCTACTTTGTTACCATCGGCATGATAGGTAATATTCTGGGCTGTGCCTGTGCAAACCCACTCAGTAAACGCGTTGATAAGAAAACTGCCTATATTCGTTTGCAATACATCTCTGCGGCAATTAGTTGCGTGGCGTTTTGGTTGCCGGGCGAACAACTTGCACTTGCCTTTGCGGTGTACTTTTTGTGGTGTTTTTTCACGCAAATGGCAACTCCGTTACTGTGGGCAAAAATGGCCGACACCATAGATTATGGGCAATGGAAAACCGGTGAAAGGCTAACAGGCCTAGTCTACGCAAGCGTGGTCTTTTTTATTAAGCTTGGCCTTGCTCTTGGCGGTGCCATTGCAGGTTGGTTATTGGCATTTTATGGCTATGAAGCCAATACCGAACTCAGTGAACACACGCTCTCGGGTATCTTAATTTCATTTACCCTTTACCCAGCAATAGGTAGTATGCTTGTCGCATTTATCATGAAAAGGTATATTCTTGATAATCAAACGGTTGAGCGGATCAGTGCCGATTTATCGTTAAAAAAGCATCCATAACTTTGTTTAAAAAGGAATAACATGGCCACCATTTACGAGGTGTCGAAACTTGCAGGCGTTTCTCTTGCAACCGTTTCGCGAGTAATGAACAACAATGCAAATGTCAGTGATGCAACACGTAAAAAGGTCACTGCCGCAATGGATGAGCTTGGCTATAGACCTAACTCAATTGCTCAGTCACTGGCATCAAATTGCTCGAACAGTGTTGGTCTACTGGTCTCTGAATTACAAGGTCCATTTTACGGGCCTATGATGAGCGGCATTGAAAATACCTTTCGTAATCAAGGCAAACACCTGATTATTGCTGCAGGTCACAGTGATGAAGAACGAGAAAAACAAGGGATTGAATTTTTAATTAGCCGTAACTGCGATGCGCTTATTTTGCATGTTGAAGCTGTCAGCGACGACTACCTAATTAAACTTAGCAAAGGCCGTACTCCGTTTGTACTAATCAACCGCTATATCAGCGAACTCAGTGACCGCTGCATTTTGCTTAATAATATTAAAGGCGGTTATCTAGCGACTAAACATGTGTTAGAACAAGGTCATAAAGACATTGCCTACATCAGTGGACCAGCTTGGAAGCAAGATGCCAAAGACCGCCTAGAAGGCCACAAACAAGCGCTGGCTGAGTTTAACCTTGAGTTTGATGAAAACCTCTTATTTCAAGGTGATTTCATGGAAGCGAGCGGTTATGAGGGGTTAAAAGCGCTTCATCAACAAACGCATCCATTCACGGCGCTTATCTGTGCTAATGATGAAATGGCAGTGGGTGCCATGGCAAGCGCACGCGATTTAGGGCTAACGTTACCTAAGCAATTGTCGATTATGGGCTACGATAACGTGTTTTTCACCCGCCACGTTTACCCACAATTAACCACCATTAATTACCCCATAAATGAAATGGACGCATGGCTGCTGACTGGGTATTAAACCAAGTTTATCAAAAACAAACACCGCCGTTGCAAACGCTATTTGAACCTGAACTTGTAGTCAGGCATTCAGTTAGTCAGCAATAAGCTCGGATAACAAGCCAAGATTAATTGGTTTTAACAGCACTTGTTCTATATCAAGTTGTTTAATTCTTTCTGGCTCTGGTTCTGCGCCACTTACAATGACTAATTTTAAGTCGGGGTGGCGCTGTTTAATTTCTTTTGCTAAATCTAGCCCTCCACCATCAGGCAAATGCATATCGAGTAATACTTTAGCAAAATTTTGGTCGTCACTCAGTGTCTCAAGACAAGCGGCACAACTTGGCGCTATGACAGTTTCAACACCTAAGCTTTCAAGCAATAATTGGGTAATCTGTGCCGCATCACTGTCGTCTTCAACCAATAAATAACGCGTGCTTTGGTTGGTCATTTCAGGGCTGTCGTCTTGCTCAACCACAGGTGCAGTATTGCCTTCGCAAATATAATGATTAAGCACTTGGTAAAGCAACCCAGAATCAACCGGCTTGGCAATCATATCATTAAAACCAAGTGCGCTTAACTCAGTTTTCACCCCTTTCATGGTGGCTGCAGTAAGCGCGATAATTGGCCCTTGATAACCCATTTTACGAAGTTCAATAGTGGCTTCTTTACCGCCCATAACCGGCATATGCAAATCAATAAAAACAATATCAAAAGGCTCACCCGCTTGTTCTGCACTAGCGACTTTCTCAATAGCTTGTTTACCGTGTTCTGCGTATTCCACTTCAGCACCGGTCATAGTGATCATATGACCTACTAGGTTACGTAAATCTTTTAAGTCGTCGACCACTAATACCCGACCACTGGTTTCAAGGGTGGCTAATTTTTGTTGGCAATCTGGGTTTGAATCAAAACGCAGTACTTGGCGCTCAACATCACGAATGTTGCCCGGGTAGATAGAAAGGGTAAATTCTGAGCCCACGCCTTGCGTAGACTCAAGCTCAATAGAGCCTTGCATTCGACTAAGTAGCTCAGAACAAATGGCGAGGCCAAGCCCTGCTCCACCCACATCTCGGGATTCTACATCGGCAATTTGTTCAAATGGTTTAAAGATCAAAGCTTGTTTTTCGGCTGGGATTCCAAGACCTGTGTCTTTAATACTAAAAAACAGCATTTCGCGCTCATTAACCCAAGCAGTCCAAGCACGCACTGTGATCTCGCCTTGGTTAGTAAACTTAATTGCATTGTTGATGATGTTAATTAGGATTTGGCGTAACCGCTTCGCGTCTGTGTTGACAACTAAAGGTAAGGCTTGCTGAGATTCAAATTTAAGTGTTAAGCCTTTATCAACGGCTGAGACGCGCATTAAGGTATATACGTCCGCCATTAGGCTATCTAAATTGACATCACTGCAATTGAGCTCAAGTTTATCAGCAGCAATTTTTGATAGGTCGAGCACGTCATTAAGTAAGCTCAGTAGATGCTTACCATTTCGGTAAATCACACCCAGCTCGTTTTGGGCATGCTGGTTCTTACCACTTTGCATTAGTAACTCGGTATAACCCAAGATGGATGACAGGGGCGTACGTAACTCATGGCTTAAATGCGCCAAAAAACGGTCTTTAGAACGGTTTTCTGCTTCAGCTTTTAAGCGTTCAACACGCTCATCTTCAACATCTCGTCGTGCTAACGCATAACGAATAGCGCGGGCAAAACGGCTAGAGTTCATCTCGTTTTTAACAAGGTAATCAACCGCACCGGCATCAAGTGCTGCAGAATCGAGTGCTTCATCTGATTGCCCGGTAAGCATGATAATCGGACCGCGAAAACCATTATCAACGGCCCGTTTTAGCACTTCGAGACCATCAGAGGCACCTAAACGATAATCTAACAAACAAATATCATGCTTGTTTTCGCTCAGCACACTGATGACCTGTTCAGGGCAACTTAACCACTCAACATCGAATGTATGGGAACCTAATTGCTCTAGGTAGTCGCAAGTAAGAATATAATCGTCTTCGTCGTCTTCTACTAAGAGTAATCGGGTTACCTTATCTAACATTCTTATTCCTTATAGCAATTTGCTTAATAAAATATTATCGCAAATTGGAATTAATCGTTCTGTGGTGTTGGCAGCTCTACAAACTCTACCCAGTATTTCCCTAATGTTTGCATTAACTCGACTAAACCTTCAAAAGTAACTGGCTTAGTAATGTATGATGCAGCCCCTAAGTCGTAGCCTTTAACCATATCTTCTTCTTGTTTTGATGTAGTTAAAATCACCACCGGAATACCCTTCAAGTTAGGGTTAGCTTTGATTGCTTGTAAAGCTTCACGGCCGTCCATACGCGGCATATTCAAATCGAGTAAAATCAAGCCCGGGCGCGGTGAGCTTTCTTTTTCACTAAATTTGCCTTTACGCTCAAGGTATTCAAGCAGTTCTACACCGTCTTCAACAAAAAACAACTCGTTTAATACACGGCTTTCGGCCAATGCATCTTGGGTTAATAAACGATCATCTTCGTCGTCATCAGCCATTAAAATGGTTATTGGTTTAACTTTATTAAGTGGCATTACGCCTCTCCTTGTAGTGTGAAAAGCGATGTTTCCACGGGTAATTTAAGAGTGAAGCTTGCACCCTCACCAACGCGACTACTTGCTGTTATTTCTCCGCCATGACGCTCCACAATACGGCGACAAACCGATAGTCCTATGCCTGTGCCTTTGTATTGCGAACGGCCATGTAACCGCTGGAACGGAACAAATATTTTTTCTAGGTATTCTTCTGAAAAGCCAATTCCGTTATCTGAAATTGTAATAACTTCCCACTCTACATCAGTGTGATGAACTTCGCTAAATTCTGAAATTCGCTGATATGCAATATCAATCACAGGCGCAACATTCTCACGTCTAAACTTTACTGCATTCGACAGAATGTTTAAGAACAACTGTAGCATTTGACTCGGGTCTGCTTGAATATGCGGTAAGGTATCGAGGTTAACCGTGGTCTCAGATTCTTTTATTGCGATTTCAAGAATCATCAAGTACCTCTGCAACGACTTCATTCAAATCTGTATCAACAAAGTCCTTACCACGAGTGGTTACGCGTGAGAATTCAAGTAGGTCATTGATTAAATTAGACATACGCTGAGCGGCATTTTTCATACGATTAATGTAATCAACCCCTTTTTCGCCGAGCTCATCTTTAAACATCTTTTCAAGGCGGTCACTGAAGGCTTGAATCTTACGCAGTGGTTCTTGTAAATCATGACTTGCAACAAAGGCAAAGTCTTCAAGCTCTCTATTTGAGCGGCTTAGCTCATCTGAATAGATGGTTAACTCTTGCGTACGTTCTGCAACCTTTGCAGCCAAGTTTTCGTTTTGTTTTTCAAGGTCAGCTCGGTACTTAGCTTGATTGCGTATGTTGATACGGGTTAACACAAACATACCAATAAGCAGTAAAGCACTTGTCACTGCAGTAATCGCAAATGTTAACTTCGCTTCGTTTTTAATTTGTGAGAGCTTTGCAAACTGCTCTATTTTAAAATTAAGCTCACGCATTTGAATTTCATCAACTCCAGCGCGAATATCTTTATATAAATCACGACCTTGGTCTGTTAATAACAAGCGGCGAGCTTTCACGTCTTTATTTGCAAGAGCCAGATCGGTGGTTTTAGTCATCACTGCGACTTTATCGTTTACTAAATGAATTAAACGAGCAATGCGGTCTGCTTGACCGGGAATTTCTGAATGCAAGCTTTTCACAAGCATGATCTGCGCTTGCATTGAAGCGATAGCATCATTGTAAGGCAGTAAATAATCTTCTCGGTCACTAAGAAGATAACCTCGCTGACCTGACTCAGCCTGTACTACAGATAAATGTAGCCGCTCTATTGCAGTATTAAGTGAGTTAGTATTATCAAGACTACTTTGTGTTTCTGTTAGAGAGCGAATGCTATTGAGGGCTAAAAAAGCATTCGCCACCACGATACACAGCACCACGGCAATAAAGCCAGCCCAACTGACCGCTATTTTTCCTTTTTGTTTTTGCATTTGCTTCCCAATCAATGAGTGCTCAATCTGCTGCGTGAGTGTCACTTATTTCTTGTAAGTGTTCACTGCACTGCTGACAGTTGGTAATTATTTTATCTAATGCCTCGAGCGCTTTTTGCTTAGGCATATCATTTTCTAATACGAGCTTAACTAACTCTGCATTCATCGAAATACGGTTTAGCGGTGCACGAGCATCGTGCACCATTTTTCGTAAAGACTCGTTGTTACTCATAGCTATCCTTAGTTATTTGTATTCGCCAATGCCCCCATAAGCATTTAAACGGTTATAAAGTGTTTTCGTACTGATCCCCAGCATTTGCGCAGCAATCGTCTTATTACCTTGTACTTTATCTAAAGTCGCGTGGATCAATTCTTTTTCAACTTCTTCAATGGTTTGCCCTGCAACAACTTGGTTTGCTTGGCTCTCTTTATTCACTTTAGAAAACGGTGATTCTAACGAATCAGGTAAAGTAATAACGGAGCCTTTAGGGTCACTCATGATAAAGGCACGGTGTATAGCATGGCGAAGTTCACGCACGTTACCAGGCCAATCATGGGCCTCAAGTTCTTTGATTTGCGCTGCTTGCCATTTAAAGTCGGTGCCGTTTTCATCATTAAGCTGCTCTAAAAAAGCATTGGCAAGCAATGGAATATCTTCTTTGCGCTCACGAAGCGGTGGAATATCAATAGGGAATACCGCTAAACGAAAGTAAATGTCTTCACGAATAACATTATTTTGCGCAAGGTCGGTCAAGGTGCGGTTGGTTGCAGAAATAACGCGGCAATTTACCGCTTGCTCTTTGGTTCCACCCACTCGAGTTACTTTTTTACTTTCGAGTACACGTAGTAAGTTTGGCTGCATATCAATGGGCATTTCTGTCACTTCATCTAAAAACAAAGTACCACCAGCAGCTTGCTCAAACACCCCCTCTTTACGTGCAATAGCGCCTGTAAATGCGCCCTTTTCATGGCCGAAAAGTTCGCTACCAATCAGCTCTTTAGAAAATGCACCACAGTTAGTTGCTACTAAAGGGCCATCACACTCAGTGGCGTTGTGAATTGCCTGAGCAACCACTTCTTTACCAGCACCACTTTCCCCCATCAACATTACATTGGCAGAAGTTGCTGCAACACGCTCAATCATAGTGTAAAGCTTTTGCATCACCTCAGATTCACCAATTAAGGTGCCAAAGTGGCGCTTTATAGCTGGCGTTGCTTTTTTCTTAGGGCTTGCTTTTTTCGGGTTGAGTACCCGTTCTATATCTTCTCGTTGTAGTGGTTTGACTAGGTGACCAACATTAGGCTCACACATTTCAGCCAACTTACCCTTTACTGAAGGATGCCCTGAGATTAACGTAACACGAGGCGATTGACCGATTGCTTTTAAGTGCTCAAGCAAATGTAGACCGCTGCCATCTGGCAACATAAAATCTAAAAAAACATGGTCAAACGTGTTGTTTTCAAACCATTGCTCAGCTTCAGCAAGGTTCGCTGCGGTATTTATATTGTGCCCGAGGAACTCAACAATGTGACAAACTACATCACTAAACTCACTGTCATCATCAACTAAAAGTACGTTTAACATATTTATTCCATAAGCTTTTTTAATCATTCTACGCTTAGTTCCAATAAAAATAAAATAAAGCGCGTTAGATACTAATTGAATTCAAATTACGACCATATTACTGCATTTAGTTCCACTTTAGGGTAAAAAGTGAGAAAAATACTAGAAACGGGTTATTATTGCCTACTCAAAATTAAGCTGAGCTGTACTTATTTTAAGTTATTAAGTTGTAATCATATGAAGTTATTAAGAAAAGTTATTCACCCAAGTTTAGGAAACGACTACGGCACTGTATTTATTCGTAACACTGCCCGCGCCATTGTTTTAAAAGGTGAACAAATACTACTTTTATACACCGCTCGTTATGATGACTACAGTTTACCGGGTGGCGGGGTTGATAAAGGCGAAAGTATTGAGCAAGGGCTCCTGCGAGAACTTCATGAAGAAACAGGCGCACAACAAATTCAAATAAAGCATTCACTAGGCTTATACGAAGAAATCAGACCTTGGTACAAAGACGACTTTGACTGTGTTCATATCAAATCTTATTGCTACTTTTGTGAAATAAGCGATGAATTTGCTGACCCAAAAATGGAGCACTACGAAGTGCAAAATGGCATGCAACCTAAGTGGGTGAATATATTTGATGCCATCGCACACAACGAAACCACCATGGCAATGAGTGAAAAACAAGGCTTATCGATTCAGCGCGAGACCTTTTTATTAAAGCTGATTGCTGACACTCTTTAAGTTTTTTACATTACTTTACGCAACCCTCAGCTATTGGGGCAGTCTATACTTATAATTAAAGCCAATTATGAGAGTCAACCATGAGTAAAGTAGCTGCCCTTTCTAAGCCAACCATCCTGTTACATTGGACCGTTGCCATTTTGTTTATCGGCGTATTTGCGATGGGCATTTATGTTGCTGATTTTGCCGAGCCACCCGCTAAATTTACTTATATGGGATGGCATAAATCAATGGGCTTAGTAGTATTAGTTTTTGCCATCGCAAGGTTTATTTGGCGCATAAAAGAAGGCGCATTACCTGCAACATCTGACATGCCTAAATGGCAAACCGTAATTGCTCACCTCACTCATGGCTTATTATTACTTGCGACCCTAGCTATGCCGTTATCTGGATTTATCATGAGCTATGCGGGCGGTCGTGCAATTAGCTTCTTTGAGTTTGAGCTATTGAGCGCACCAGAAAAAACACCTTGGCTTGCAGATGCAGGCAGCTTTGTGCACCACAGTTCTGTGCTCATTATCGTGGTGATTTTAGCCTTACACGTTGCTGCTGCACTTAAACACCAGTTTGTTGACAAAGATGGCATGCTGAGCCGCATGCTAGGTAAGTCTTAAATAAAATTTAAGCGGGCTTAGGGTTAGCATAAAAGCGCCATAAGCCCACTAAATTACTTATTAAAAACACTGTTTCCATTACCACTGCTAGTGGTGAAAACGCTAATAAATTGTGAACTATCCAGCACACAGTGCCGACAATCATCAACAGGCGTAAGGTAAAATCTTTGCCTTGGAATGAAGCATAGGTTTGCATTAACGTTGCTGCCAGTGCGATAAAGCTAACCCAGCTATGCAATGTTAATAGTACTGCGCTAATACTCAAAAGCATAAACGCTATCATCACCCAAGTTTTGCGCGCAAAAATACAATAGCCATAACGTAGGGCGGCAATCAGCATTAAGCTTGCAGCACTGAAATTATCAAGCAGCATAAAATGCACTGATGTCAGTAATACTGAGCTAAACAAACAAGCTAAAATAGCTTGTCTTTGTTTAAACTGAAAAGAAGCCAAATCAAGTAATGTGGCAATGGCAACTAAGCACTGAGATAAAATAAACATAACGACTCCTGAAAAATCAGCAGTGTAATGTTCACCGTTTTGCTGCGCCTTAACTTAAGTTAAGACGCCGTCTAATTCGCGATAAAGAAATCGCTGAAATCCCTAAATACATAGCAACATCGTTTAAGCTTAATTGCTCAAGCCAGTGCGGTTTTTGATCTAATAAATATTGATAACGTTGCTCTGGCGTATTGAGTAATAAAAACGCTTCTTTTGCTTCTTTAAACAATAATTGCTGACTAACTAATTGATGTTTAATTACTTGCCAGTCACTACTATCAAATAAAACCAAAGGTACCTTAATAAGCTCAGCATCACGTATTACTTTGAGTTGATAGAGCGCAGGGGTTTTGGTTAACCAGTTACCATAAAGCAGTGCAAACTCATCTTGAAAGTAAAACTCTTTACACTTTTGTGTGCCTTGCGATGATGCATGTAATGCACCAAGCACCCCTGATATAATTAAGTAACCCACATCTTGCTCATCGCCTTGCTGTAATAAAATATCACCTTTAGCGTACCGCTTTATAGCGCATTGCCCTGCAAGTTTGTTACGAAATTCACAGGCTAGCTGATGGTAACTATCACCGAGCGGGAGTAACTGGGTATCTGTCAAGATTGCCAACCTTGCATCAATAATCTAGTTATTTGCTGGGCGTTAATCCCTTCTCTAACAATAAAGCGCTCACCACACCAAAGTGGTGAAAAACCACTATCGCCTTTAGCTTCAGCTTTTGCACGTAATGCGGTCATCGCAATCGACGCATACGGAAAAGGCGGCGCTTGCTCTGGCATAGCTCCTAACTCTTGCATGACTCGATTGCTAATACCTCGTGCTGGACGACCAGAGAATAAGGTCGTCAATTCAGTTGAGTCTGGCGCAACTGTTTTTAATACTTCACGATGTAAAGCACTTGTTGTCGCTTCTTCACAAAGTAAGTAAGCGCTCCCCACCTGCACTGCTGCGACACCTAATGCTTGGTATTGGGCGACATCTTCTGCCGTGCAAATTCCACCTGCTGCAATAACAGGTATATCAAGCTCTACACATTCTCGCACTAATTGCGCAGTGGTTGGTTGCAGCGATAAATCCATTGATAAAAAATGGCCGCGGTGACGCCAGCTTCAATCCCTTGTGCAATAACCGCATCGGCTCCATTTGTTTGTAACCAACGCGCTTCATCTAACGTTGTTGCTGATGAAAGAACCGTTCCGCCCCACGCTTTTATTTGAGAAACAATCTCTCTACTTGGTAGACCAAAATGAAAGCTTACAACGGCAGGTGCGTAAGGTGCGATAATATCTATTATTTGTTGATTAATTGGCTGGCGCGAAGCATTACGGGTAAATTGTGAGACATCGACAGCAAACTCATCAAAATAAGGTGTAAGCAGATTATGCCAAGCCGTTTGCTGAGCCAGGGTATAGTCGGGTGTTTGATGACAAAAAAAGTTAAGATTGTAAGGCTTATCAGTATGCTGGCTAAGATAATCAAGTTCTGATTTTAGCAGCTCTGCTGAGAGCATAGCGCAAGGTAAAGAACCAAGCCCTCCAGCTTCACACACAGCGACTGCCAGTTTAGCATTTTGCACACCCGCCATCGGCGCTTGAATAATCGCAAGTTCAGTTTTTAACACAGAATTTGTCATTACATATTCCTTGTAAGTTTTTCAACCTAATGCAGTTTTTACAGAGTTTAAGCTTCTCAAAGGCTAACTGAAAAATAAAAGTCTTCTAAAACAATAAGCTATAAAACTCAAAAAATAGGTATTAGCTTTGCAGACTAGCTCCTACAACTTTGTAAGGAGATAATGATGACTGATACTGTTACTACAATCAATCCAACTAATGAACAAACGATCAAGACTTATAACTTATTGTCACTGCAACAAGCACAGAGTGAAGTTGACCAATGTCATCAAGCATTTTTAAAATGGCGCACTACATCCCATGAGCACCGCGCAAAATTACTTAATAAACTTGCACAAGTAATTGATTCTAATCAACAAGAATTAGCACAACTAATGACCGATGAAATGGGTAAGATTTACCAACAGGGCCTTCAGGAGGTTGAGCTTTGTGCAGCAATTTGTCGTTATACCGCTGAGCAGGGACCAAAAGTGCTTGGCGATGAAAAGCGAGATATGCAAGACGGACATGCAATTATTAGTTACCAACCAATTGGTGTAATACTTGGTATCCAACCATGGAACTTCCCGTTATATCAAGTCATTCGCTATGCTTGCGCGAATGTTATGGCAGGTAACACCACAGTGCTAAAACATGCGGGTAATGTATTTGGCATGGCCGAAAAGATTGAACAGTTATTTAAACTGGCTGGTTTTGACGATTATTGCTTTAAGAACTTACTTATTGACGGTAAAACCGCAAGCGAACTAATAGATCACTCAGCGATTCGTGGTGTAACCTTTACTGGCAGCGATGGCACAGGCAAAAAAGTCGCAGAGCGAGCAGCTAAACAGGTTAAGAAAACCGTGCTCGAATTAGGCAGTAACGATGCATACATCGTACTTGATGACGCTGATTTAAATACGGCGATTACCGCATGTACGCAAGGGCGCTTGATCAATAACGGACAAACCTGTGTTGCGGCAAAACGCTTTATTGTGGTTGATGCTTTATATGATGATTTTAAAGCTCTAATCAAAGAGCAATTTGAGCAAGTTATTCTTGGCGATCCGAACGATGAAAAAACCACGCTTGGCCCAATGGCTCGTAAAGATCTGCGCGATCAGCTTCATCAGCAAGTCACTGACTCTGTAAATGCAGGTGCTACTATTATCACGGGCGGTAAAGTTGCTGAACACACCGGCTTTTATTACACCCCGACCTTGCTTGAAAATATCAAACCGGGCATGCCCGCTTATGACGATGAATTATTTGGCCCTGTGGCATCACTTATTCGAGCCAAAGATAACGCTGAGGCAATGCAAATTGCTAATGATTCACGCTATGGTCTTGGCGGCGGTATTTTCTCAAAAGATGAACAAGCAGCCATTGAGCTTGCAAAGCTTCACTTTGACACCGGTATGGTAAATATCAATGGTTATGGTCTTGCGCAACCGAACTTACCATTTGGTGGTGTAAAAGACAGTGGCTATGGCCGTGAACATGGCGGTTTTGGACTACGAGAATTTGTTAATATCAAAACTATTATGGTCAACGACTAATCACTATTAAGGGCTCATTAGAGCCCTTTTTTATATCTGATTGTGCCGTCCTTAATAAGGTTATCACTTTTCATACCAATCCGCTTAATTAAGTAGTCTATTTTGAGGCAATAAAACCTCGTTGATAACAAGGCAAAAATTTCGTTATTTAGTTGTTCTAAATGAGAAATTTTTAACGCAGTTAGCGACAGGTTTTATCCCTCAAAATGATTAAGTATTATTGCGGGTTGGTATTAAACATTGGCACTTGTTGCTTCGAGGCTGCTGGCATTTTTAACTCATCCACTGCTTTTTCTTTATCAATCTGCTCTTGTTGTTTTTGGTTGTCAGAATCGGGGTTATAAACAAGCTCTGTAAGAAGTGCAAAATGGTCTGAGCCATACTTTGCCAAACGCTCAATACGCTTAACACTAAACTCATTACTATGAAAAAGATGATCAAGTGGCCAGCGCATAAAGAAATAACTGGCATGAAAGGTATTAAAAAAGCCGCGGCCTTTACGTGGGTCTAACAAGCCACTAATACGCATAAACAAACGGGTACTTCGCGACCAAGCAACATCATTTAGATCTCCTGCAACAATACAAGGTCGCAGTCTGTTTTTAAGTGCTTTTGCTAAGATAATTAGTTCAGTATCACGCGGCCGTGAGCTGTCTTCTTCCGTGGGGCTCGGAGGTGCAGGATGAATAAAATGCCCTTGAACTTCTACGCCATCTGCATCTTCAAACAAAATATGGATTGAGGGGATATCGCTTTCTATAAGCTCACAAACTTGCTGTTGTTTAATTTTAAACTTGCTGTACAAGTGCATACCATAACGATTATCTTTTGGGCAGTACACTCGATACGGGTATTCTTGCTCTAAACTGCTCAGTTCATTCTGCCAAGTTTGATCAGACTCTAACGTAATGAGTAAGTCTGGTTGGTGCGTGTTAACTAAAGCAATGAGTTTGTCATATTCAGTGTTCGACATCAGTACATTTGCCGACATAATGCGAATACTGTGCTTATCGGTTTTATTGCTTGAAGCAACTTCTTTATTAGCGAGCCTTGTGTAAGGGTAAATCCAGCCAACTTGTAAAAGCAACACGACGATACTCGCCAGAGCACAACCAATATAAGGCGCGGAGCCCGTGCGACTGATTAAATAGCTTGCAGCAATTAAACTCGCACAAGCAAGGTAAACCACTTGCAAGCGTACAAAGTCACAACTGCGAATTAAATAATGTTGGGAATATGAAAATGGCAATAAGGTAATTATCAGTAAAGCGAATACAACTGCCCCTAAAGTAATTATCATTAACTTCCCTCGTTAAATTTATTATTATCTTACAAGTCTAGCATTTACGTCTGAACAATATATTAAAATTAATAAAAAAGCCGCTAAGCGGCTTTTCACAGGATTAACGATGGCGAGTAACGATTGATAAAATCTCTCGCGTATCGTGTACTAGATGAATAAGGCGGTCATCGATTTCGATGGCAATAATGCCATTTCGGTCGCGACGTTTAATCACTCGCCCATGACGATATATATCACGGTCAAGAATATCACCATGGTGATAACGCTTATACCAACCAGGTGGTAAGCCACCACCATACCCTACTTTTTTGTATAAACCGGGTGGTAAGTCACGGTAGCTGTAATGGTCGTATCTATCGTAACGATCATGTCTGTCATGATGATGGTGATGTTTGTGGTGTTTTTTATGTTTTTTATGCTTTTTACGTTCGTGCTTATGTTCGTATCTATCGTGGTCACGATCATGTTTCGCGTTTGCTTCCATAGGTATCAAACTCAAACCTAAAACAGCAACTGAGATAGTAATTAATTTATTCATAAAAGAGACCCTCAACGTTTGCTCTTGATAAAAAGCCTAACGTTTTAGCCTGAATCATAGATGAAGGGTTACAATTTAAAAACGTAACTGTTTACATATCAACACATTAGAAAGCTAACCTTTACATTTCTTTAAACTTCTTTGGCACTATTTACGAAAAATCGAGTCTGAGTTACAGTTCCGTTTGAGGCGTTTGTCGTTATATTTGCAACATAAACAAAGGCTTCCTCACAACATAATAAGGATAATTTATGAATGTTCTAAAATGGTGTTTGGTCATTAGTATTACTGCACTAACGGGCTGTAGTGCCATGATGAGCCAATATGGCAATCAAAAAACGCAATCAAGTTCATTGGTTGAGTACCTTTACCCAGACCAACAAGATAGAGCTGCACACCAAGCAACGATTCCAACTTTGAACTTACCAGCCACGGTAGGGATTGCCTTTATTCCTAACAAGTACAATGATGGCTTGCATCATGGTGATGAAATCGCACTGCTAAATAAAGTTAAAAAGCAGTTTATGCAATATGACTACATAGACCGTATTGAAGTGATCCCAAGTACTTATTTAAAAGGCAGCGAGGGATTTACCGCATTAGAACAAGTATCTCGATTATATGATGTGGATATTATGGCGCTTGTTTCATACGACCAAGTGTCGCAAAGCTTAGAAAATAACGCTGCATTTTTATATCTCACGATTGTTGGTTTATATGTGATTCCGGGCAATGAGAACTCAGTACAAACCTTTGTAGATACTGCCGTATTTGACGTGAAAAGCCGAAAAATGCTGTTTCGCGCGCCAGGTATTCATAAAGCAGAGCAACGCAGTACAGCAATTGGCATCGATGAAGTCGCTAAAGAGCAGTCGCTGGCAAGCTTTAATGGCGCTGTTGATGACATGATCACGAATCTCGATGCTGAATTAGCGCAATTTAAAACCCGCGTAAAAGAAGAAAAAGTAGCTAATGTCACGCACAGAAATGGCAGTAGCGGCAGTAGCTTATTTTGGTTAGTTGCAGTACTGGCAGGTTTTGCCGTACATCGCCGTATTGCATAACAGACAAAGTTATTAAGCGCGAAAGCTTTTACCCATCCTAAAAAGCAGTTACCCTTTGGTTTTTGTTGTACCTAACCAAAGGGTTTTCATGAAGTTGTCGATACTCTCAGTGCTTGTGGGCACCTCATTTTTTAACCAACAAGCCATTGCAAATAATGAACTAGAACATATTACAACGACCGCCTCGCGCAACGAAGTGTTGGCAGATCCATTGCCTGTAGTGGTCAGCAGTATTTCACAGAAGCAACTGGCGCTTATCGCTCCAACTCACATTGAACAAGCCCTTAAACAGGTTGCTGGTGCTAATCTTCAACACGGTAACGGACCAAGAGTATTTACCCGCTTTACGTTCGCCTGTACTTTCTGGCGCAGGTGCCTGCGGTGGCTTACTTACCGCCGAAGATGGTATTCCACTTCGCGCAGCTGGTTTTTGCAACATCAATGAATTATTCGAAGCCCACACTGAAATGGCTGAACGCATCGAAGTACTGAAAGGCCCGGGCTCTGCACTTTATGGTTCAAACGCTGTACATGGTGTAGTCAACGTGATCACCCCAGATACAACCTATAACCACAACCAACTTGGTTTTGATTACGGCTCGTTTGGCTACACCCGCTACAAACTAGGTGCGGGTCGTGATTTTGGCCAACAAGGTTTAGGTATTAATGCCACTATTACTCGAGATACGGGTTATCGTGATGACGAAGGTGTTGACCAAGAAAAGCTCTCGCTACGTCACCGTTTTGATGGCGAAAAACTAAGTGTAAGTACAGGCCTGACTTACACCCATTTAGATCAACAAACAGCTGGCTACATAGAGGGCTTTGAAAGCTACAAGGATAAGCAAATAGCTCAGTCTAATTTTGATCCTGATGCATTTCGTAAAGCCCGCTCTTTGCGTGTTTGGTCAAAGCTAAATTGGACACAAGATGAGGCTAACAGCTTTACCCTTACGCCTTATATCCGCGACCAAGACATGACCTTCTTTAAGCATTTTTTACCGGGTACTCCCCTTGAAGAAAATGCTCAGCAAGGTGTTGGTATACAATCAAGCTGGCAGCACAAGTTAACCGGCTCTAGCCTGTTAACTGTTGGTTTTGATGGTGAACTTACAGATGCTGACTTTTTACAATATCAAGACAGTCCCACTCAAGGCTCAGCATTTTTAGTCGCCACCGTGCCTCAAGGCAAACATTATGATTATCAAGTAACAAGCACCCTATTAGCACCGTTTGTGAACCTTGATTGGCAACTTGATGAGTTACTTATCAGCCTGGGTGGTCGATACGAGCGTATGCGTTATGACTACGACAACCATATGTTGGCTGGCCGCACTAAAGAAGATGGCACAGCATGCGCCATGGGTGGGTGTCGCTATTCTCGACCAGAAAGCGGCGAAAATCGCTTTACTAACTTTTCACCTAAGCTTGGTTTAAGCTATCAATATGCTGAAAACCAGTTTATCTACGCCAATGCTTCAGAAGGTTATCGAGCACCGCAAGCGGCAGAGCTTTATCAGTTGCAACGCGAACAAAATATCGCAGATCTGAAATCTGAAACAGCTAAAAACCTAGAGCTTGGTATAAAAGGTCAACAAGCACAGCTGCATTATGTAGTTAGCATTTATGCAATGAATAAAAAGAACACCATTTTCCGCGACAGTGATTTTTATTACGTCAATGATGGCCAAACTCAGCATCGTGGTATTGAGCTTGAGTTAGCCTATACCATAACGCCTAGCTTATCGATGCAGTTAGCCGCGAGCCACGCCAAACATACATACAGTTATGACCAAGTACTCAGCGGGATTAACATCAATGGTAATCTTATTGATACTGCTCCTCGTAACATCGCAAACTTGCAGCTACTTTGGCAAGCAAACGACATTACGCGTGTTGGTCTTGAGCTACATACCACCAGCAGCTACTTTACTGATCCTGAAAACCAGCATAGTTACCAAGGCCACTCATTAGTAAATTTACGAGCGGCGTGGCAGCTAACAGCTAACCTTAGTGTGACGGCACGAATAAACAATTTAACCGACGAGCGTTACGCAGAGCGTGCTGACTACACTACATTTAGTGGCGACCGATACTTTCCGGGTAGACCGCGCAATGCCATGTTATCAGCAAGTTATCAGTTTTAAATAACCGCATTTTTTGGTGAGCTATCTCATAGTTCACCCACGCTGTTTCGTGTTTTGGTATGATAAATGTACCTCTTGCTATTACTCCTAAACAGCGTGACATCTTCTCAAAATCTAATTCGTAACCTTCTTTTAGTGCTGGGCATTTTTCTTATTGCAGCCAGCTTACGAGCCCCGATCACTGGCATTGCACCGGTACTTGAACAGATCATTGAACAGTTTCAGTTAAATGCATCGCAAGCCGGCATGTTGACGACTTTACCTTTAATCGCGTTTGCTATTGCCTCACCTATGGCAGCAAGCCTTGCTAAAAAGTGCGGCCTTGAAGTATCACTGTTCATTGCCCTGGTACTCATAGGCATAGGGGTTGTCTCTCGTGTTATTGATTCTGCCACCGTGCTATTTATTGGCACCGCTGTAATTGGTGTCGGTATCGCGATTGGTAATGTGTTATTACCAAGCCTAATAAAACGTGACTTTCCACACAAAGTAGCAGTAATGACGTCTAGTTATGTTTTGGCGATGGGCATATTTGGTGGCAGCTATTCAGCACTCATCATTCCGCTCGCTGAATACAAAGAACTTGGCTGGCAATTGGCGCTTGCCAGTTATGCTTTACTGGTTGTGCTGGCTATTATGGTGTGGTTACCACAACTTAAGCAACATACCATGCCAAAACAGGCATATGTGTCAAACAATACACAAAGCAAAATTTGGCACTCTACACTTGCTTGGCAAATCACCTTATTGCTCGGCTTTAACTCATTTTTCACTTATATCATGCTAGGTTGGCTACCCAGCATTTTAATAGAAGGTGGCCATAGTGCGCAGCACGCGGGCGCTTTGCAAGGCGCCTTTCAAGTAGCCTCTGCGCTACCAGGTATTGTGCTTATTCCTCTGCTTGCCAAATTAAAAGATCAACGCATCTTAACGCTAAGCTTGGCATTACTTGGCGCGCTTTGTTCTGTTGGATTATTAGTTGCGCCTAGTTTTGCGATGCTTTGGTCAGTCACCTTAGGTTTTTGCTCAGGTGCCTGTTTTATCTTAGGCTTATCATTTGTAAGCCTACGTACTCATGACTCAATGCAAGCCGCTGCGTTATCGGGTATGGCGCAATGTATCGGGTATTTATTGGCTGCCACAGACCCATTATTGCGGGCGCCTTACATAGTTATTTTAATAACTGGGCGGGAGCACTTTGGCTGTGTATTGCATCTAGCCTATTGTGTGCTTTATTTGGTTACTTAAGTGGCCGAAATATCACCATCGGCCAACAATAAATATGAAACCGCAGCTATTTAGGTGCGGTTTCAAAGGCGCTCATATTACTAAGGTTATCGAGCCAAGGTTTATGTGAGCGATACCAAATATGCGCTTTAGGGATGAGATCATCAGCTTGCTCTATAGCGCCAATTCTTAAGCCATAAATGCGTTCACCTGCACCCACAGAAGTCGCGTACAAGGCTGTACCACAGTTACCACAAAACCCTTGCGCACGCTGGTTGCCACTTTCAGCTATTTTTATATATTCTTTTGGCTTAGCACCTGTAAAGGTAACTCCATCTGGCGCAGACACCACAACCGTACGAAAAGGCGCACCTGAGATAATTTGGCAATCAGTGCAGTGACAGTTTATCACTTTATTTTCATCAACGTTTGCATGGTAAGTGACCTCACCACAATGACAACGACCGGTAACCTTCATATTAAACTCCTTGTTGAGATGACTGCTCTTTTACAGGGTAATGATTAGCGTGTTTCAAGCTTTGTAAATCATTAAACCGTACCCCATGCTGGGCCATAATAGGATGTATTTTTTTGCTGATCAATTGCCTAATGTAAAAGGGCTGATTCGGCACAAAATGATGGATTGTGTGGGTGCGGCCAAAATCAAAACAAAATAGTTGAAACGGTAAAAACCAGCGGCTGGTGATCACATGCGTTTGCTCAAGCAAATTATTTACACCGCCATAATAATGCATTGAAGATGTCACTAAGTTAAGAGAACTCGAACGAATAATATTAGGCACGATAAGTACCACCATTAAAAACTCTGCCATCGCCAATAACTCAGCTCCCCACGGCGGCAATGTAAACGGCTGTACGAACTGCACTGCATAATAAGCAATTACCCCGTAAAGAATCGCAAAATACGCAGTAGCAATCGGAAAGCCCGCATTAAATACACGGAAGAACTTAAAACCACTAATTTCTTTTTTAAATCGCTTGGTATTGATTAACAAACCTAGCAAGCCATCAGTAATGACCAAAGCTCTCAACAAGGGCGACTTAATACCATTGCCTACTAAACGCTCTTCTAAATCTTGTGAGGTGCCGGATACTTTATGGTGATGTAAATGAATCTTTCTGCGATACCAAGGGTTCACCGTATTAGGCCGCATAAGCCACACGGTTAACACCATAAAGTTATGTATAAAAGGACGATTACTAAAATACTGCTTATGGATAAGGTCATGCTCAAGCTCATGCGATATTGAGGTAATAAAGGCAGCCAGAATGATGCAAAGCCACGAGGGAATAACCGCTAAGTAATAAAGTGTCGCAACACCGAATAGTGAACACAACGACACCAGCAGAATTACCATCGCAATTTTATTTTGTTGGTTAAGTATAGGGTAACGCGCTCTTAACGACTGCTCTTCGGCCTTAATGGCTGTAACAATCGCCTTGATGTTTTGCTTTGCGGTTAATTTTGACATAGTAAGCTTTTGCTAACTGCTTAATACCAAAATCATACCGTAAATATCTACTGCTCTCGAGAAAATTGCGTTAAAAATGGTATTACATCATTTGCTGGTAATGGCTTAGAAAAGTAATAGCCTTGGATATAATCGCAGCCTGCTTCGGTAAGCACCGCCAATTGCTCGCGCTCTTCAACCCCTTCAGCAACGACCTTAATACCCAATACTCGACTCATTTGGATAATCGATTTAACCAGCGCTTCGTCACCTAAATCAACATGAACTTCATCTATGAAAGACTTATCAAGCTTGAGTACATCAACAGGGAAACGGCGTAAATAACTAAGAGATGAATAACCGGTACCAAAATCATCCAATGAAATTAAGCAACCCGCCTCTTTTAATTGAGTAAGCACATCGAGATGGTTAGTATTTTCAGGAGCTAAAACACTTTCAGTTAATTCAAAAGAGATTTGTGACGGCTTAACCCCTTGGTTGTTGATAATTTCAAGCCATGCATTACGCTCAGGATTAAACTCAGTAAACTCAAATAAAGACCGATTTACGTTAAAAACAACATCGTTATAACCTTGCAGCTCTAATGCTTTTATTTGCTGACAAGTTTTAACCAACACCAGCTCACCAAGTGGAATAATCACTCGAGACTCCTCAGCTAACGGAATAAACTCCGCAGGTGATACCCATTGCCCTTGATTATTCCAACGCACTAAACTTTCGAATTTAGCAACCGTGTTATTTTCTATATCGATAATAGGTTGAAAATAAACTTCAATTTCGTCGTTTTTCACTGCCAAAGTTAGCTGATCTATTAGCAAGTTTTGTGTTTTTATTTTGTTATCCATTTCAGTGCAGAAAAATAAATACTCTGTACCAGCTTGCTTTGCATTGAGAGTTGCAAGCTCAGCTTGTCTTATCAAGCGGCGTGCTATTTTTTCGATTTTATGTTCAGAGGATGAAATATAACGTTGCTCAAAACAGCTGATCCCAAGAGTTACATATACTTGCTGGCTAATACCACCAATTGAAAAAGGCTCAACTAACAATGCTGTAATTTGCTTACAAACATGTTCTAGCTCACTAATATGTTGATAGGTTTGTAAAATAGCAAAGCTATCACCATCTATTCGTGAAAAGGCTGATTCTTTAAAACAGCTTTCAAGTCGCTCAGCTAGTTTACATAAAACTTTGTCACCAAATGTTAGGCCATATACCGTATTAATATTCTGAAATTTATCAACATCAAAATAAATTACTGCCAAGTTTGTATCTACTTCATCTTGATATGCAAGAGACGAAATTAAAGTACACAAGTACTCTTTAAAGTAAAAACGATTAGTTAACCCTGTAAGTTGGTCGTGGTTAGCGTGAAAATAAATTTTTCGCTCAGCTTCTTTTTTCTCGGTAATATCTAAAATAAACGCCACATAGCAATCCTCAGCATTATTTTGCATTTTGGTTATTGATAAAAATTGCGTATATAACTTACCTTGCTTAGTTTTATTGGTAATTTCACCAGACCATTTGCCCTCAGTATTAATCTGGTGCCACATAGCTTTATAAAAATGTGGATCATACTGGTTTGAACTTAAAATTTTAGGGTTTTCCCCTAAGACTTCGTCCAGCGAATAGCCCGTCATTTTAGTGAAGGCAGTATTTGCATAGGTAATTTCTACATTATGGTCGCAGATAAAAATAGCTTCGTGGCTTTGTTCTATTAACTGATTAGAAAAATCTAGCTTAGCAATGAAACGGTCTTTTTCAATTTCACGCTGGATTAAACCTGTAAATAACGAAAAGAAAGATTCGATTGATAACGCATCACTTATTTCATGCTGAAAAAGCGCTACCAGAATGGTATTTGTCTTGCCAGAAATGCTTTGTAATGGCACACCCACATAAGCTTCAATATCCATATCAACAAGCAATTGATCATTAGGGAATAGCTGCTGAACACCTGAGTTGTAACTTGAAACACTGCCACAGCTGACATCATTGCATGGTGTACAGCGAATATCGTAGCTGATGTTTTCAACTATTTCGTCATGCGCAACTAAAGTAATGGTTGTCGCATATAAAGTTGACTCATCGACTTGAGCCAAAAAAACATGCGAAGCACCCAGCACTTCTGATAAAGATAGGCATATTGCATTATAAAAGTTCTCACTTTTAAGATTTGAAATACTTTCAACAATACGCTTTAAATCGTATGTACCCATGTTATGCCACCCAACCGTTTTTTCCGCTAAGAGTCTGACTTAACCTGAACTAAAGACGGTAAATTCTATTATATTAAGCACTTAAACACCATGGTACTCTAGTCGAAAGCGGTTAACTTTCAAACAAATAAGCATACATTTTTCATGGTTATTTCAAAAGTAAGCATAGTTTGAAGTTTACAGGTTATAAATAGAACAAAAGTTATTTTAATCTGGGGTGAATTAGTACTTAGATTTGAGTTATAGGTGTTAGGCTCTGGGTGCTAGGCAAAATACCCCTTGGGGCTGAGGGTGGTTTCAAAACCCAACAACCGCAAAGCTCGGCTAAAAACTGACAGCTGATGGCTGGTAGCTTTTTCAGACATAAAAAAACCCTAACCAATTGGCTAGGGTTCAAAAGTGGTACCAGTAGGCGGACTTGAACCGCCACGCCCGAAGGCAACGGATTTTGAATTTGTGTAACGGCATACATAAAAAACTAAACTATTGATAATTAAAGATTTAATTCTTTGTAACTGTGACAAAATGTTGTCACAATGGCAAAAAATCGTCACAGTTTTTTATATAATTTACTTGAAGATAAACACTTCACCTGTTGATGACTTGAAGCACTCAGGTTAACGAGTGCCTCATTAAAATGAAATTTAGAAAGAATATCTTACTGTCACAGAGTGATGACCATCTTCCTTAACTTTTACAAGAACTTTAGCACCATCAGGAATAACGACGTCAGCCACCATTTTGTTGTCACCAGCAGGCGCTAGAGCTACATCTGATTTTTTACCATCAGCTAGCACAGTAACATTGCCCGAAAGCTTTTCTGATGAATATGGCTTACCGTGGTCTCGTAAATAGAGGCTGGTTCCTGAGTCACTTCGAACTAATTCAAAAATCATCTCATGCTCAACTTTAACAACTCCACCATGTTGAGGTGTTTCATCACCATGTGCAAAGGCTGACGTGTTAAACAATAATGAACCTAGTGAAATTAATAGTACGTTTAAAAGTTTTGTTTTCATATTTTATCTCTTTGTATTTATGGATTTTAAAATTAAATGTGGGCTTGGCTTTTACATGATTAGGTGCCACACGAAACCTGTTAAATCAATTCTTTTGAATTTGTGTTTAGCCACTTCTCTGTTGGTCTCTTGCCGTACTTCCAATACAGCAGAGGTGTTAGCAAAGTATCCAATAGCGTTGAACTCATTAGCCCTGAAAAAATAACTATCGCAACAGGGTGTAAAATTTCTTTGCCAGGTTCATCTGCTGCCCAAAGTAGCGGTATGAGTGCAAAAGCTGTAACCATCGAGGTCATTAGTACAGGTGACAACCTTTCTTTAGCACCTCTAATAATAAGTTCTTTATTGAAAGACTCACCTTCAAATCGAATAAGATTCAGATAGTGACTGACTTTCAAAATACCGTTTCGAGCAGCAATGCCTGTTAAAGTAATAAAGCCTACGACAGATGCCACTGATAGTGGCGTATGAGTAAACCACATGGCAAATACGGCACCGATTAATGCCATTGGCAAACTACACATAATGATTGAGGCAAATATCATCGACTGATAACGCAGGTATAAAACAAGAAAAATTAGCGCAAATGATAAGGTCGAAAGTGCGATTAACAGTCTCATTGCTTGCTCTTGTGCTAAAAACTGACCTTCGATACTAACGAAGCTATCTTTAGGTAGCTCTTCTTCAGCGACAACCTTACGCACTTGTCCTAGAAGCTCATTCACGTCAACATTCTCACTATTCGCGTAAAGCACTAATCTTCTACGCCCATTTTCACGTAAAATTTGATTTGGTCCCGTCGAGTAATTGAATATCTGCAATGTAGGCAACAGGTATGCTTCCAGCAGGAGAGTCTATAAGTGTTTGTCCTAGTTGTTCAGGTGTTCGGTTTTGGTCATCTAACCGAACAACAAGCTCGAACCGCTGAACACCATCTATCACATCTGCTACGCTTGTACCTTCGGTAAGAATATTTAACTGACGTAGCGCAGAACCTGGTGTTAATCCATATTTTGATAACTCAGAATATTTGAGCCTCACACTCAGTTGCGGTATCAATACTTGTTTTTCGATATTGATATCGACTAAGCCTGGTATCCCTTCTAATTTACTTCGAATTGATGCTGCGCTGATCCGCAAACTTTCTAAGTCATCTCCAAACAGTTTAATCGCTAGCTGTGCTCTTACGCCCGAAAGCAAATGATCTAAACGATGTGAAATAGGTTGACCAATTGCAATTTGCCCAGGAATAACAGATAGCTTTCCCCTAATATCTTCTAGCACTTCATCTCGACTACGCTCTGAGGGGAGCAAATCGACGTCAATTTCCGATGAATGAACCCCTTCAGCATGTTCATCTAATTCCGCACGCCCAGTTCTTCGGCCTACTTGCGTCACTTCTGGTACAGATAGCAAAAGTGACTCTGCAAGATGCCCCATTTTATTAGACTCTTGTAGTGATGTTCCTGGTTCGAAAATCATCCCTAATACAAGAGAGCCTTCATTAAATGATGGTAGAAATGCTCTAGGAAATTGAGTCACACTTGTTGCAGTTACCACCGCAATCACACCTACAAAGGCTATCAGCTGCTTTGATTTCGGTAATGCCCATTCAATCCATAACCCCTGCCAGTGCTTTAACTTGGTCACGATTACACTATCACCTTGGTGAATAACTTTAGCACCAGGTAATAGGTAAAAACATAAAACAGGCGTCACAGTCATAGAAACTAATAGCGAGCCTAAAATGGCGACTATATACGCAATACCCAAAGGTGAAAACAAACGACCTTCTATGCCAGGTAAAGCAAACAATGGTAGGAATACCAAAATTACAATCGCCGTTGCATATACAATGCCTGAGCGAACTTCTACACTCGCCCGCCAAATAACTTCAAAGACTGTTTTGGGTTTCTCTGCTAAAGCATTCTGCTTTAAACGGCGTAGGATATTTTCAACATCAACAACTGAATCATCCACAAGCTCACCAATAGCAATCGCCAAGCCCCCTAGAGTCATTACATTTATGCTCTGACCTAACCATTGGAAAATAAGAACAGTTACAGATAACGATAAAGGAATAGCAAATAATGAAATTATCGTTGTTTTTACTGAGAGTAAGAATAAAAACAAAATAATCGTTACCATAATTGCACCATCTCTAAGTGCTTCGGTAACATTATCAATAGATGAAGTAATAAAGTCAGCTTGCCTAAATAATACCTTAGGCGCTGCCATGCCTTCAGGTAAACCTGTTTTCAACTCATCCAATGCTAATTCAATTTGCTTGGTTAACTGGACAGTATCAGCGTTTGGTTGTTTCTGTACATTGATAACTACCGCTGGAGCGCCGTTAAAGCCACCATCACCACGTTTGACTGCTGCGGAATAACTGACGGTAGCAACTTGTGAAAGCAAGATTGCCTTTTGCTTATGCCAGCCAACAGCGAGATTTTGCAAGTTAGTAATGTCTAGTGTGCGCCCTTTATGGCGAATTAAATACTCTTGGTTGTTAATATCAATAAAACCACCGCCAAAGTTTGCAGCGAAGTCTTCAAGTGAGGTTTGAAGTTGCTCTAAACTAATACCTAACTGACGCATACGCATTGTGTTAGGTGCAACTTTTAGCTGCCGGACTTCACCACCAATAGGGATAACTTGTGATACACCAGGAATTGAAAGCAAACGTGGACGTAGTACAAAATCTGCATACTCTCGCGCTTGCATTGGGCTGGCTTGTTGCTCATTACTTATGGGTAATGCAATAAGCATCACTTCACCCATTATCGAAGAAACATATCCCATAACAGACGTGATACCCGATGGTAACTGTTCAGATGCAAGATCTAATCGCTCTGAAACTAATTGCCTATTACGGTAAATATCGGTGTCCCACTCGAACTCAACGTAAACAATTGATAAGCCGATCCCAGATGTAGACCTAACTCTTGTAACGCCTGTCACACCATTGAGTAAGTTTTCTAATGGAAATGTTACTAGCTGCTCAACTTCCTCTGGTGCCATCCCTCCAGCTTCAGTCAAGACCGTAACAACAGGTTTGTTCAAATTAGGAAATACATCAACAGGTAACTTTTGTCCCTGCATCAAGCCATAAACCATCATAACGAGTGCGATAAGCAGCACAACCAGCCGATTGCTTAGGCTCGACTTAACTAAAAAATTAAACATGCCAAAGCCTACCTTACTTGATTGAGTAATGACGAGCCTTCTACCACAACACGATTATCAGCTCCTAAACCCTTAGTGATAACGACGTAACCTGGCTCAAGCTCTTCGTATTCAACTATTTGTGGTAAGAATCGCTCTGCTGATAATTTTATCCAAACTTGGGGTAAATTATTCGCGCTTAAAACGACGGCCTTAGCAGGTAAAACAATCCCTTCAATGGTCTCGTTTAAAGGTGCTTTAATCGTAACAGGCTTATTTAATAGTAAGTTATTGTCCGTATTATTTAACGATTCAAAGTTTGCATGAATTAGTCCATTCACCAACTCTGGAGAATATCCCGCATAATTGAGCTCCACATTAGGCAATTGTGTAATTTCAGCCGTAGTAAATTTACTTAACAAATTAGTGTTGCTTGTAGTTGCTTCTACTATAAACTTTCTAGGTGAAACAATTTCAAAAAGCGTCTTTCCAGCCTCAACCCACTGACCTCTAGATACAGATTTATTAACTAGTACACCATCAATAGGGGCAATAAGAGCTTCAGATTTTTCGATACCTTGCTTAAGAACGCTTTCTTGCTGTTTAAAAGTAGTTAGTTGGGTTTCAAGTTGTTCTCTTTCTTGTTTAGAAGCTAAATCGCCAAGCTTTCTAAGCCTTTCAACATCGCGATTGGTTTGTGCTATCTGATTTCTAACAGCAACGAGTTCACTAGTTTGACTTGCTAAATCAAATGCTGTGTATTGATAGCGGATGTAGCCTAAGATCTCACCTGCTTTGACCAAGGTACCACTGGTATACATGCCTTTTTCTGGTGCATCTAATCGACCATCACTGCTTGGTTGAATAATTGCAAAACCGTCAGGGTGCGGTTTTACGATACCATGAAGTTGCACATGCTTATTGGCAGCTGTTACTTCAGCAAACTGTGTTCTGATATCAAGAAGTGCCTGATGTTTCATTGGCATTAACACTGAGCCATCAGCTTGTCTGCCAAGCTCTCCATTTCCTTTACTAGAATTTTGGTCTAAGTGTTCACCATTAGGGTCATGAGCACCTGGTGAAGCAATTAATGTGGTAGAGAAAAGGCTTACAGTAAGGAGACTTAATTTTAAAAATCTAGAATGCTTCAATCTCATGATTTTTTCTCCTTGTTGATACGACCAAAAACGAAACCGACACAAAAAACGACAAAGGCAACAAAGATTTCAAACCAAGGTATATGATGATGTTCTTCATCGTGGTGCTCATTTGTCTGAGCTTTTGTTATATCAAAATTAGCAACAAGCAAATCGCCACTATCTTGCGTCAAAACCGTAAGCACAACCTCATGATTTCCTTCAGCATTTAACTTTTTCAGCATTTTTGGGTCGGTTAGAAGGTATGCTTTTAAAGTATCTGAATACTCTGTGCTCGCAGAGAGTTGTCCAGACTCGAGCTCTATAGAAGCGCCCTCTACTGGTACATTTGTTTTAAAGTCGTGTAGGTAAATTACCAATTGCGATTCGAATAACTCCCCTAATAATTCGAACGATTCAGTAAAGCTTTCAAATTTAGGGTTTACAGAAGCTAAGACACTATTAGAAGTATCTAAGTGCTCTCCATTTGGGCCATGAGCACCAGGTGACGCAAATACCATTGATGATAATACGACTGAAGTAAATAAAACGTACGAAATAGACGCAATAACACGCTGCCAGCATCGCAGCAAAAATGTATTAAAAAACATAATTAATCCAAAAAAATAACAGGGCCTCGCGCCAAACTGAGGCGAGGTTTGATTTGTTTATTTCTTAGGATTAGTACCTTGGAGGTGGCTTTATATGTTGGAGATGTGGGGATGACCAGTTACTAGCATACCAAATAACTGTATCTGATAAATTTCTATCACTTGTCTGATGCGGTAAAGCATCAATTAAACCAACAACACAGCAATCGGTATCAGATGCTATATGCTCAAAGGCTTCAATAGAGTAAGACAGCTTAAAATTACTTTCATCGTCATGATCATGACTGTGAGGTTGCCCTAACTCATGTATTAAAGTATGAATATCACCTTGTTGCTTGTGCTCATCCTCATAGACAACGCTTCCAAGCACCTGTGTGCTTAGAAAACATAGCATAAATGTGATAAGGATAAATTTGCGCATAAGTGAATTTAAAATAAATTAACGAAAGGAGGTTACCATTCAATTATTAGGTATGCAATAAATTAGCAAGTGGTTATATTTATTTTCGACATGATGTGCCCTGCGTTTTTCGCTCAATGCATACCTTAATTAAGGTTTGCTTTGAAGCGTAGCAGAATAGTTGATACATATTGAATCAGTAACCAGATTTGAACACAAAAAAGCCCACTGATATGGGCTTTGGTAGGACTAACTACTAGGACAAAATTTTTAATTCTTTGCTTACGTAAACTAAGCTTTGCTTAATCTAAAAATCTGTATTATCACTGATACCTGCATCATCAAATCCCCAGTCCGTCGCACCATGGTCGTCATCAAACGTTATGATCCCGCCTTCATCCGATAACATAAAGCTATGGTCTGTGTGGGTTACATGGCACTCATCAGTACTCGATATTGAATCTGACAAAGCTAAGTTGTCATTAATATCAATTAACGATACAGGCTCTATGAGGGGCTCTGAAATATCGCTTTCAGTAGATAGCACGCAAGCAGTTGCAGCAGCCATATCTGTCTGCGCTGAGAGGTTCAAAGGATTGGTCAGTATGTCATCACATACATCAATTGGGGTGATTTGTGTGTCTATATCTTCTTCTATAAATGGCTCTACAGAACAATGGCCGAATAGTTTTAAACTTAGTAAGTCTGTCATAATTGCACCTTAATTTTCGTTTTGGCGCTATTTGACTTTAAGAATTTAAAACCCATTTGCAAACATATTTTTATAAAAACTTTTATCGACTAAAAAGTTTTCAAAGATAAAAAGTGTTGACTGCTTTTATCTATGGCTTTGCTTCTCGTGCAGCGCTAAACACCAGCCTGTTTACGGTTTAATCACAGCGAATACTGTGCAGGCAAACCATCTTATCTATCTCATAATTCGTTCTCCTTGGCTCTTTGTAGAGCTTATTTATTAATAAAAGCAAAGATACTCGTCCCGCTACAATTCGAGATTCTGTATCTGTTTTTTGTCAACGAGAAAATCGTACACGCATTATCAAAGATTAATAAAAGTAGATTATGCAGAAAGTGTTCTGGTGTTAATTACAAAGCGAAGCGTCATCTCGCATCAAAGCAACCGCTTTGACTGCAACAAAAAGCAGTTGTGAAACAACTCAATAAATCGCGTAGTAAGAATAATTGCGAAGCCAATTTTCGAGCGCAGCAGCGCATGTCCGACCGTGGCGGACTAACCCCGCTTTTGTTTTTGTGGAGCAAAAATTTACTGTGTAATAGCGAAGCAATGAAACAGTAAACCTAAAAGTGAGGACACGAACGACTGCCAGCTTTACAAGCAACAAGATTTATCAATGCGCAGCCTGGCATGGTAAAAGGGGGGTTAGTGCGGCGCAAGCCGGACATGCGCTAAGCGTCAACCCTAGAAGCGAACGCTTCGTGGAGCTAGCTCGTTGACGAATGTCAACATAAGAGCTAGCGTGGGTTGTAAGCGTTTAATCGCAAAGTGAAACCTTTGAGATTAATGAAGTGAAACTTCATACTTAATTTATCTATAAGTATTTTCATTAGGTGCAGTGAAGCGAATGCTTCTCCTAATGAAAAACCGATAATTCATCGCTATTTTAGCAAAGTTCGTATCACTCAAACCTTCATATCTCCAAGTAAACAAATCACAATGGAGATAAAAATGACGATAGATAAAGATACTTCTGGTATTACCAACAGTAATGTATACCTGCCCTACTTTGACATCGATATGCATTACAAAAAATATAAAAACCGACGACAACAAGGCCAGGTAAAACTAGAGTGGACAATAAAACATGCAATGCGGTTTGGATTTGTATCAGCGATTGTGTGTGCAGACGTATGGCAAACTAACAGAGCGAAGACATTAGAGTTTTTAAACAAACTCGTCGGTATGGGGTTACTTCAAGCTGCAAAAACAATTCGAGCGGCAGATGGCCGCGTCTATGTATTAACATACGCAGGCGCACAATATGCGCGTGAGTTAACACAAATCGATTTCCCTTTTCGCTCAACATCAGAGCCAATACACCAGGTGAATCAAAATTCCATTATGCATGACAGCATTTTAAGCCTAGTGCTCGCGCTTGGTATTCAAAATAGTAATGCAGACGGTACTTCTAATCCGCTCTGGAAAGCCTATTTGACAGAGTCAGAGTTCAAACGCCTGTTCCCATCAAATGATGTAAAAAACGTTGATGCGCTAGTATTACTGAACAATAGCGAAATCGCTGCAATTGAAATAGAACACTCGTTTAAGCGAAAACAACAGCATGAACAAAGCATTCTAAAATTTAAAAGCGCACTTTTTGGTGAGCAGAAGTTGTATGACAAAGTCTTTCTCATCGTAGCATCAACAAAAATTCAGCAAGACACACAGCGCTTTTATAAGCAGCTACTCGATGAAATGCCAACAAGGTATGACAAGAAAACAAAGCTGCCACTACTGACGGAGGCAGAAGCTGAGATACTGAAAGAAAAAATAATTATTAGAACTAAGTTTTTGGGTGTGATTGATGATAAGTTTTATTAAAACTGTTACATGCCAATACACATAACATTCCGCTTCAGCAAAATTACCATAATAATGAAGCACTACTAATGGTATTTTGACAAACTCGTTTCTGCCCCAAGATGAGATAACGTAATGACTTTAAAGGTTTGCAATGAGCGGACATTGAGTATTTTCTTTTGATAAATTTTTTATATTCAGAATTTACACCTTTTCTCTATATTCAGGAAAATGAGCTATTAGCGCATATTTGTCGTCAGACCTCATTACCAATATAAAATATTTTCTTAGCTAGCAAAAAGTTAGGTAATTTGATAGAAATATAGCACTGATAAAAGTGAGCAGTTGTATAGTAGAAATATACGCGACTTGCGTACTATTAAAATGTCATATTTTTAGGAGAGTTTCGCTTCATGGATGAGTTCAACAGATATCTATCAGAAGCAGTTAGAGTACGCAGAACAATTCAGGTATACAGTGAAATATTCGACTGTCGAGAATCTATTGATATTTTATCTTCTAAATCAATCGAGTTTGGTGCGATTCTAAAACGCTCAATGCATGATGAGATCTTAATTTCACTAGCTAGGCTGTTTGACACAGATGCCTATAAAAGTAAAAACGAGCGCCATGAATATCTTTCCCAACGTAACTTGATATTAAAATACGAAGATTCGCTTGACGAAAAGCTTCAAAATCTTCGAAAAAAAACAGCACAATTATGGGATGAAGTTAGCATTAAAGAATACAGAGATTTTAAACTGGCTCATAATGATAAAGCTCTACTCTGTGGTCAAAGTGAAACCATTAAGCATAATGTTACCTTTGACTCTGCTAAAGAATTAGTAGAAACATCTATTAACTTAGTTTTAGGTTTAATGGCTAAAAATGGTATTTCCAGTGTAAGTAGCAATTTAAACTATAAATATGAAAATGTAGGCTCAAAATTTATAGAGTCGATTAAATATAACAAGGCGCTAAAATAGGATAAAATTAAATAAGCTCGTCACTTCGCTCGATTTTAGCTTATTCAATTTTACTGTTAGCTAAGCGTTAGTTTAATTTTGAAATGGAATTACAATGTTAGTTGAAAAATACATATCCATGATTGATGAGGGAGGACCTAAAAGCTACTACTCTTTCGAAACATTGGTCCAACATTTATTAAGAAAGCATATAGAAAATCAAGGTAAACCTTTCAATCATCTTGATAGGAAAAAAATTATTGATTTTGGTGATGCTGTCGCTCCAGAGGGCTTTGATGCTTTTGATGGTTCAACTTTAATCGAAATTAAATTCAATTTGGATAATGTGCATTACAAAAAATATATTGAGCGGTTATTTCAGTTTGCTAAATATAATGACGGTGAACCTAATGTTAAGCACTTAATTATTATTTCAGCAAAGCCAATTCCTTCACGTTTTGTCGAAAGGTATGGTGAAATACTTTCTTCAGTAAATTGGCCTTTCAAGGTGCATATATGGGGACCTAAGGAACTAAATGTAATTGTAGAAAAAAATATTGAATTGGCGGATGAAATTTCAAATAATTTATTTTCTTTAAGGCTTAATGACGCACTTAAAAATCAAAGTCATGATTGGAAGCAGGAGCGAACAAATATTATTGAAAATATATCGCATTGCTATAAAAGAGGGCACTTCTCACTAATATTAGGAGCAGGTGTTTCTAGTAGTGCAGGTATGCCAGATTGGAACACATTATTAAATTCTTTATTTGTTCGATATATGGCAAATAAGTTCGATGGTGACAATACAACTTCAGAAGAAGACATTACAGAGCTTGTTCAACGACTCAATGTGATCGATGAGCCTTCTGCACTGATGGCTGCACGTTATTTACGTAGGGGACTCTCAAGTAACGGTAGAGATGCCAAGGGGTTCATTAATGCTGTAACTGAAAGCCTCTATAAATTAAGAAACCGAAATTTTAATATTGCTTCTTCACTAATCGAGTCTTTAGCATCCATGTGCTTACCTAAACGAACAGGAGCTAAAGTAAGATCTGTAGTCACGTATAATTTCGATGACTTGTTAGAAAGGCAGCTTCTTAGAGATTCAATTCAATTTCGTTCTATTTATACCGAGAATGAAAGTTACGATCCTGATGACCTCCCGATATACCATGCACATGGTTTCTTACCTGAAAGATCAGTCTAGCTATCAAAATTTAGATGATTCTACCTTAGTATTTTCAGAAGAAGGCTACCATCATATTTATTCAAATCCTTATCATTGGTCAAACTTAGTTCAACTTAACACCTTTAGAGAAAACAATTGCTTAATGGTTGGGTTATCAATGACTGACCCTAACTTAAGAAGACTTCTTGATATATCATCGAAGAAATTAGAGAAAACTAAACATTTTGCTTTTATGAAACGCTTAACTGCAAATGATTTTTGCTTTGATGGAATTAAAGCTAAGAAAAACCAAGTAATTGGAAATATAAACTCTGCCGAAAAATTCTTGGAACAGCACCATACTCTTAATGAAGAGTTAATGAAAGAGCTAGGAGTCACAATTGTTTGGTTTGAAAGTTATGATGATATCCCTGATATTATTAAACGTATAGTGGTTAATTAAACTAACAAGACCTTCAAACGGACAAAAAACAGCTGGCTTTTTCTCGTTCCTCGCTAAATTTAGCCAACTATTTTGCTTCCTGTTAATATTTACTAATATAAAAATATTTTTTAGCTAACAAAAGATTAGCTAATTTGATAAAAGTGTAGTAATGATAAAAGTAAGTAGTTGTGTGGTAGATATATACGCGATTTTCGCACTAATAAATTGTTATACGTAAATGGAGATTTTTGTGATCGATAATAAAAAAATGGCACAGTGGATGTTGTCCCAATTTAAAAAAGGTTGGCTTTACCAAGAAGATGTAGCTTACGAATTAGAAAAGAATCATGGGATGGATTATGTGTATGAAAATGAGCGTAATGGCAATTTGGCAATTAGCAAGCCTCTTTTAAGGGAGTTTCGAAAATTAACAGAGGGTACTGTAGTTTGGGATCGTTATGAAAAAGCATGGCGTCAACTAGAAGAAGGTGAAAAATACGAAGGTCGTTCTGAGTATTAGCTTTTACGTATAAAAAACGCATCAACACATGGACTAATAAAGCTTGGATTGGTCCGTGCCTCACCAATTGTAACCAAGCTTTATTAGTCCGTTTTGCGGACGCTATAAGTCTAAATCTAGCATGGAGTGCTAATGTCAGAATCATGTGGTTGCGGCGAGAAGGCCGAAATTGGTGCAACAGTTAAATTTCATTGTAAAACCTGTGCAAGTGTTATTGATAAATTCACTGTGAAAAAGCCACTAAAAGCTGCAGGTATAGCGGCGATACTTGCTTATGGTGGTAGTCAATTTATAGATTACGCAATAACAGATAACCGTTATCCTCTAGATGTCGAATACGCTGTTTTAGAATCGTGTTCCAGCTCATATAAGGAGCCGCTATCTTATAGCAGTTATGGTTCCAAGAAGAAGTTATGTCTTTGTGCTTTTGAGGATACGATGAACGAAATTTCATACATTAGATACAAAGTTGATGAAGAAGGTTTTTTAAAAGCTTTTGAAAGGAATGCTGAGCAATGTAAGTAGCTTGGTCAAGCCCAAGCTACTTTTATTTAATCATCCAAGTAATCGTCGTTGTTTGGATTATGGGCATCAGCCCAGTCATCCATATCTGCATCGTTATTCGGATTATTGATATCTGACCAAAGGTCTAGCTCCTCGTCAGACATAGTTGATGTATTTGGCATAGATCCTCCTACTTGCTTTTTGGTGGATTGTTACCGCGACCAACGCCAGAAGGATTGCAAGTTTTGCTTGGACCGTTAGGGGGAGGAGTTGCGCCTGATTGGCTTGCTGCAGATTGCGCTCTCGCAGCGAATGAACCTTTAGGCACTACTCCGCCATTTGCTTTTGCTGTTGCTGACTGAATTCGAGCAGCAGCGGCTTTTGACATTGAGTTTTGAGACATAATTTACTCCTATTGAGTTATAAAGAATACTGTCCCCGCTGGGACAGCCAGTTAAAAGTAGCAGAGGTACCAGAGACAAATGGGGACAACGGAGCTTCAGGAAGAAATTAAAAGTTTGTTAGGTAGGTTAAAGTGGTCGCAAAAAAGGCTTGGTCGAGAACTTTATTACGCAAAATATGATGACGATGATGTTGTTGAAGTAAGCCGTCATGAAGAAAAAGTAAAAAAAGAATCTAATAAGAAAAAGCACTAAGACTGAGGTGTTACAATCCTACATGGATATTATTGTCAATCATGATGAATTTCAGAAGCTTGATATCATGGTTCCTACATACCAAAAAACTGGTGTGTTAAGTGAACGTATGGAAAGTGGTATGAATAATATTTCAAGGCTGGTTGGAGACCTAATTTCTAAGTAAACGACTTATAACAAGGCAATATAGTCGGATTCGTAACAGAGCTTGCTCGGTTCCACTTCGTTTCACATTTTAGCAAGCTATTATCTGCCGCATATTGCGGCGTTATGCCACTAACCTCCCGCCGCGGAACAAATTATAAAGGTTTTGATTATATGCATATATATCAGTATACAGATTTAAATGCTGTAAAAAACATTCTAAAGACAGGAAAATTGTGGGCAACTCATTATAAATATTTAAATGATTATTCTGAAGTTTTGAAGGGTATCGAAATCCTTGTCGATAGTATCTCTGAAACAAAGAAACTATCTAACACAGAAAAAAACGCCTTAAAAAATGAAACTATGAATAGTTTGGATGATTTGGATATATTTGTCTCATCTCTTTGTTTGGCTGGGGACGAGCTAACAATGTGGAGAACATACGGTAATTGTGCAGTAATTTTTAATATGAGTTTGGTTACATTAGCTTTGACCTGTGAAGGCTCATTTAGACAAAACTCCGTTGAATCATGCGTTTACCCAAAAGATTACAAAGATATTAATTTATCAAGACAATTTGACTCATTACTATTTTTATATGACGAATATTATCTAGGTTCCCACAAAGATTGGTTTATACGCTCTTTGGTTTACGATGCAACATCAATAAAACATGATGCATTTTATGCCGAACAAGAACATAGAGCAGTTGTCTCTCTAAGTAAAACTGACAACACTCCAATTCTCTACCGAAAACAAGGTGAAACGGATATTCCCTATATTGAGATGGTGTTGCCTAAATCATGCATTGAAGGTGTTTTTATTATCCGGGAAAAGACCAAGATAAGTTGGTTTCAGAGATGAACGAATTTCTACAGGAAAACAAATTCGATAATGTAGTAATATATAAATCGTCTATACCATTTGTTTAAAATCATTTTTCGAAAAGTGGTATAACAAGCCTCATCAATTGACAAAAATAAGTTAGCCATAGCGTCAATAACCCGTACAAAATTCATTAAAAAGCGCCCTTTGGGCGCTGAGTATTACAAGTACTTTTCTCTTAAGCTCGATTCTACATAGCCTAAGATTTCTGCAAATATGAATGCGATAATAAGTCGTGCATATCCATCGATACCCGAGAATAAGTAACTTGATGCAGCTTTGTAGATGGAAAAATAGTCCACTACCCAAAATCCAACCGCAATAACCACAAATATATAAATTACATTCACGATAACTCGAACTAAATCTAGAACGAACTTTAAGCGTAATGTCTTCACACAGTTTCTCCTGTTTTATGTACTGTGCAAATACATAAGTTTGATCGATGAGAAATCTAAAGAGAAAAGCAGACACACTGTGCCTGCTTTTCTATTTTATTGCTCTGTCATTCATCTGAGTTTGCTGCAACGCATTCGTGCAACTCACACAGCTAACTCTCCCTACAGTTAACTCTTATCGCAAACCGCTTATATATGCGAGCTGACTTCCTAAAGAAGCCAAATCTAGGTCCTCCGCCAGGGTGCGGTGGTAACGACATTTGCTAAGTGATGATTGAGCGTCCTGCTTATTTCAGTCTGTCTCGCACTATTAAGTAAGAAATAAACAAGCAAAATAAGATTATCCATTACCACTTTATTGATGTGTTTTTGGTTTTATTTCTTGTGAGCGCCACTATTTTTTAGTTGAGCTAGCATGTGATGGATAGTAGAAATGACATTGCTATCGCTCTACGGCCGTATAGTGAAATCATGCTAAAGTTACGATATGTTATAGTTAACTATTAGTGAAAGCCGCGAACCATATTTTTGCTCACTTTGAATTGGAGAAGTACTATGAATTTTCAGATTGAATACTTAACTTTTCTGGTCCCCCTATCAATGATGATTGGCGGCGCTATTTGGGTATATCTAGATAATAAAAAAGCGAGTGCCAACGAATAGTATCATTGCAAGTAAGGGCATGACGCTATCTGGTAGTAATATGTTCTAGAAAAAGCGACTCTTTCGAGTCGCTTCAATTAACCATCATTTTCAATGATTGTGTTCCAATGCCACTGCGCTAATTCGAAGAACAAATCAGGCGGCAGTAGAAAGAACAGTTCAAATTCATCAGCCCAGAGCTCGCAGAAATCTTTTATTTGGTCAATGTACAAGATAAGTATTCGATACATACCGCTCCCTTCAAGATACTGACTTTCAAGACTGCTCTCTCGAGCAATTGACTTACTAACACTGACCCCGACGACTTTTCCAACATCATCACGATGAACGTATATGTATTGTGAAAAGTCTAACTCAAGCCTGTCTTCGTTAGTGACATTTGCAAGCCAAAGGCTCGTCGATGCGTCTTGAAAAGGTGATTTAGACTCTCTTGTGTACTTTCTGACAATTTGAAGTTTTGTTTGGCTCATGTTTATCTCCTATATGTACTTAAAGATAAACATGTTCACTGCAAGCGAATTAATACGAGTTATCGAAGTCAAATTCCAACTGACGCTCATCAACAAAGCTTTCACTATCACCAGCGTCATTACTCATTAATAAGTTAGTGTTGCTACAAAGCAGTAATAATAGTGACCTTAGAAGAGATAACTGTTCATAGCTAAAACTAATTTTGTAGCTACTAGAAAAGCAGTGAAATAACAGCTTCTCTACATCAAAATCATCTTCCGTAAAGTTTAGGTCATAAATAGCGTCATACTCTTGATAAAGGCACTGACTAACTTTCTCTAAAAAATCGGCCGCTACAGCAGCATTAAATTTGTCATTTTGCATTTCGTTTACTCCTTGTAATTAAAATTACAAATAAGAAGCGGCTTACCATGCAAATTTTGCATAAGTAGCTCGTATTTATTTTCGAAGACAAACTTTTTGGAGATGGATATGACTAACTCAAACGTTGTGGAACTATTTCAGAAGCGACCTGCAGTTGCTAATGATGAAGAATATATTGCTTTATATGAACAGAATGATGGCTACATATATTACGTAAGAAATTATGTAGCTCAGCAAGAGTTTATAGTCGTTAGCGATTCTTTTATGCGGGCGTTACCTGAAGAGATGCGCCCAGCTACGAACGTGTTTTTCAGTTGTAATTTCTACTTACTGAAGCAGTTCAAACGAGATGTGCAGTCGCATATTCAACACACTGGACAATTTTTATATTTTTATCACTTGTTTGATAAATCAGTTAACGCGTTTTTTGACTCGTTATAACCTAAAGCCAGCTACGCTGGCTTTTTTACTTATATAAATAAAATAATCAACAACTTATAAAATTTTATGTTTGAGTGAAAATTATTTAGTAAATAGAAAGTTTGCATAATCTTTTTTAGTTTGAAAGTTTTTTTCATCTTAGAATTTTCACATTCTCAGATTAAAAAGACTTTGCATGCAACAATTGAACGCAGACCATAAGCAAAACACTATGCCTGATGGCATGGTGAGTTGTGCTGTGCGCTCAAATCAGTTTGCTAGCAGTTTACAAGATATAGCGTGTGTACTTGGTATTTCAGAAAGCGATGTGCAAAATTATGGCTGACGATGGTCTTATCAACACTATTCGCCTTCGCTCAGGAGAGTGGTTATTTCCACCTATTGATAAGCTGGTAGTATTGTGGGGAGAATCTAGTAGCAACACTTCAACAGCAAGTGAAATGCAAACTCAAGTAAGAACACTTTATGACGATAATAAATTAAATACTAATGTAGACCATGAATTTGTTAGTGAATCGAATAAGGCCAGTTTCGAATCGACCGCTGTATCTCCTCTACCTTCTGAAAAGTCTATTAACGAAGATAAAGTGCCTAATGATTCAAAAGAGCGTACAGCTCAAACAGCCATTCAATCAACTGAAGCCTCGTCTGCTTCACTACCAAGCAAGAAAGAACAACAAAAGTCTCAATGCGATGATTATTTGCCAGAACATATAGATAAAATCGAATCTTATTCTGAACTAACAAGCAATCAAAAAACCAAACTAATTGACTCACACATAGATACATTTGAATCCGGTAAGATTCCAGACTATGTAACTCTCACAAAGTCAGCAATTACAAAGAGAAACGATAGCAAATACTTATGCTTATCGTTTAGGAGCAATAAAAAGTTAAAGATGTTATTAAATCAAAAAAGCGGCGTTATGAGTTTAAAGACAAGTGATCCTATTGAAGCAAAAGCTAGAGCTAATGAACTATTGCATCAAGCCTCTATCGATAAAGGAGTTAGCCTCATAGATTTCCAAGGAAAAACTCTCAACGATGCCTTTTTACTTTTATATAAAAAAAAGAACAGTGAAGATAAAAAATCAAAGAAAGCTAAAAGTAAAAAATCAAGTAGCACTAAAAACAAAAAGCTAGGAGCTCAATGCCGAAGATTGGTTGCTTTAAGCCACTTAATGGGCGACATTCCATTGTCTCAAGTAGATGAGACCTTTATATACTTTACTTTCATGAGCATGGAAGAGTGTGATTGGTATCTGCCACAATGAACACGTACGCGTCAGATATACGCCAATCGCTAGATCTTGCTAAATCTCTAGGTTTAATAAAGGCTGTTCCATCTATTCCATCATTTCAATCTAATCGTCGCGATTTAATAGAGCTGCCGTGGGATACCTGGTCTAAATTTATAGATGCATATGCTATAAACCCGCTAGATAAACTATTTTTGGAGCTACTATGGTGTACAGGACTTAGGCTCACATTAGTTCTCATGATGGAAGAAACTCAAATAGATTTAGATAAAAAGATATTCCATATACCTGAATCCAAGAACAAAGCAAAGGTTATGTGTGATGTACCTCTTAGTGATCAAGCTATAGCCTGTATAAAAAAGATATATGAATATAAAGCTAAGAATAATATTACTGATAAAAGACTTTTTGCAGATTCCAACGGAAAGATGCTAAAGCTATCAAGAGCTAGAATCCGCAAGGCATGTAAGCAGTCCGGATTACCTGAAAGCTTTGTGCTGCATCAAACCCGTCATTATTTTGCCACTGACATGAGACGTAAAGGGGCAACAATAGAAACAATAGCAGCCGCTGGAGGCTGGAAATCAAGAGAAGGTGTTCTACGTTATATTCATACAGGTGTTAATGAAGCTGAATTTCAAGCTGTAAATAGTCGAACATAAATAATAAACCCTTCTGTATTTTCCTCTTTTTATCATTAAGTTAATAGCATAGGTATTCACTGGAGCATAACCTATGATCTATAAGAAAAAAGAGAGTAAGTATTGGTACACAAAGTTTGAGCTAAGCTATGGAGATAAGCGCAAGCGTATAAACAAAAGCACCAGACAAACATCAAAAGCTAAGGCAGAAGCCTTTGAAGCAGGCTTAAAGCAAGAACTGTGGAGGCACATCACTGATCCGACGCCTGAAGCACACAGCTTTTCTGAAGCTGTTGAGATTTATCTTGAATCGAGACAATCAAATCGCACAGTTAAAGAAAAAGCATCAAAGCTAGAGTGGTGGAAGGTCAAATTAGCCGATCCTAATGTTCAGAAAATAGACACTCACTTAGTGCTCTCGACTATTGCAAAAAAGCAAGAAATATCAATTGCTACTCGCAACAGATACTTGGCAGAGCTTAAGGCGTTTTTAAACTTCTGTCACCAAGAGCTTGGCTGGATAGATAGAGTACCCGTAATTAAGATACAGAAAGAGCCTAGACGTGCCTTTTTTAAACTAGATAACGCTGATGTTATAAAGCTCTTAGAATGCGCGCCCTACTACCTAAGAAGTGTCCTCATTTTCGCTTTACTCACAGGAATGAGGCGAAGCAATATTTTTTCACTACGATGGTCACAAATCGACTTCTGCAAACAGTGTATCTATATTGATGCGAAAGATCACAAATCGAAAGATCACGTCATAGTACCATTATCTCACAAAGCAATAACGATGCTTTCACAGCTAAAAGAGCAGAGAAGCTCTACTTATGTATTTGTAAATACTAACAATAACCCTGTTAAAGATATTAAAGATGCACTGTGGAAACGCATTACCAAACAGGCACAATTGGATGGTTTAAGGTTTCATGACTTAAGACACAACTGGGCAACTAGGCATATTGAGGCTGGTACAGATCTGTTGGCTTTAAAAGAACTAGGTGGCTGGAAAACTTTAGAAATGGTGCAACGTTATGCTCACCCTTCGCAAGAGTACCTTGCTGAACAAGCGAAAAATATTGATGGACCAAAATCCAGCTTACAAGAATCCAAGCTAATAGAAGTGAGCTGTGACAAAAACAACTCATGACCATTGTGACAAGTAAAAAGCAGAAACAAAACTGTGGCAAAAAATCGTCACAGTTTGGGTTAATTTTATAAAAAAATGGATGTGACTAAGAAAAAGCACATTGCAGAAAAGAAAAAACCCGTTGAAAATCAACGGGTTAAAAAGTGGTACCAGTAGGCGGACTTGAACCGCCACGCCCGAAGGCAACGGATTTTGAATCCGTCATGTCTACCAATTCCATCATACTGGCTTCATTTTTCTTTAACCTTCTAAACACGAGAAGATAAAGAAAAACCACTTTAGAGCGAAAGCTTTTTTTACTGCTTTTGTCTCTATGCCAAGCATTATACAAAGAATGGGTAAGGCAGCAAGCGTTTTGTGCGGCGTCACTGATCAACCGCACAATAATTAAACAAGTTGTTAACTTTAGAGTTTGTCAGTGCCCACTACCCTACTAGTTTTATAGGTATTGAAATTTTAAAGCTTGGATGATTAAAGGTATGGTGGGTTTTGCTTTAATAAATAGTGATGTTTGCATACTCATTTTGATTGTGTATTTAAGGTTAGCAAAGCCAGTTCAGTTCCCAGCATACTAAACAGCCGTTAAGTATTTCTTGTTTGCGAAGGACTTTGCTAAACTACTGCGCAATTTAATTGGATGAGATTGTTTATGTCAGCTGAGTTTCCACGTGCCGGTTTCTGGCGCCGCTTTGCCTCTTTAATTTACGATACCTTGGTTATCATTGCCTTTGCGATGCTGACAACTGTACTGTATTTATTAGCTATCCAAGGGCTTATTTCTTTAGAGTTACTTAGCATTGGTGACGCCGAAGATGTCTCTGCTTTCATTCAAAATTCACCCTTACTATACGGTATCCGTAGCGCATTATTAGTAATAGTGAGTATCAGTTTCTTTAGTTACTTTTGGACTAAAAGCGGCCAAACAATTGGTATGCGCGCGTGGCGTTTGAAGGTGCAAACCCTCGATGACCATTTAATTAGCTGGCATCAAGGTGCAATCAGAGCAATTACTGCACTATTAGGTTTAGGTAACTTAGTGGTGTTGGTCGATTTTAAAAATAAACGCGCATTGCAAGATTACATCGCAAAAACTGAAGTGATCACTTTAACTAAAGAAGAAAACAAACGTATTTATCGCTCACTTGATTAAAGGCAAATCAAGCATAAAAAAGCGTGGTTCAAACCACGCTTTTTTATGATTTAAAACGAATCTTACACCCGTTTATTCAACAGGTATGTTGCAAACCCAATAAACAACAGACTTGGTAACACAGCACCAACCACTGCAGGTATTTGGTAAACCATTACCACAGGACCAAATATCTCATTGGTTAAGTGGAAAGTAATACCAGTTATGACACCCATGATGATACGTGCGCCCATGGTTACTGTGCGAAGTGGTCCGAATATAAACGACAGAGCAACTAACAACATAACGGCGATAGATACTGGCTGCATGATTTTGCGCCATAGCGCCAACTCATAGGTGCTAGTATCTTGTTCATTTTGCTGTAAATAACCTAAATAAGACCAAAGCCCAGTAAACGACAACGATTCGGGCTTAACTGATACAACGCCTAATTTTTCAGCAGTCAGTTGCGAGTCGTAGAACTCTTCTTTGTACTGCTCAGTCGTGATCTGCTCTGGCGTGATCATGACTTTATTTACATCACGAAGTAACCAGCCATCTTTACGATTTAATGCTTCTTCTGCCTTGGTAATTTGCGTAAGTTGCAACGATTTATCAAAGTGATACATATGCACGCCACGTAAAGTACCTTGCTGATCGACATCTTCAATATTAATAAAGTTACTACCATCTTTTGCCCACACACCTTGCTTAGCATTAAATACATCACCACCATAAATCGCTTGGTTACGTATTTCTTTTGCTTTGAGCTGTGCTTCTGGGGCGCCCCATTCACCTAGCGCCATCATACAAATAGCCATAAACATCGCGGTTTTCATGACTGATACAATAATTTGCAAACGTGACATACCCGCCGCTTGCATAACAACCAACTCACTATTTGATGCCAATGCGCCTAGACCTGTTAAGCCACCAATCAATGCTGCCATTGGGAAGAAGATAACTAAATCACCTGGCATGCTATACAGGGTGTAAATCAACGCTGTTGCAATATCGTAGCTACCACGGCCAACTGATTTTAACTGCTCAATAAACTTAATCAGGGTACTAATACCTACCAGCACCATTAAAGCAAAACCGGTTGTTTGAATTATGCTGCGACCTAAATACCAGTCGAGTGTTTTCATCATGCGCTTAACTCCCGCTTAGTCACAACTGCCTTTAACCATGCGCCGAGCGGACGACCTTTAATAATCAAGAAACCACCAATAAACAAGGCTGATAAATGGATCCACCATAAGCCAATTGAAGGCGGTATTTTTCCATCTTCAACAGCAAACTTAGCGGCATTCAACAAAATGAAATACCCTAAATACAAGCTAATTGCGGGCACTAATTTAGCGAATTTCCCTTGGCGCGGATTCACCACACTCAGAGGCACCGCGAGTAAAGTTAATAATGGAATTGAAAGTGGTATAGCTAAACGCCACTGCCACTGTGCAATAGCTTCAGAGGTTTTCATTTTCAATAAATCAAGGGTTGGAATTGCTTCTAACTTACGGCGCTGGTGCTCGATTTCTTGATCTTGAATTTGCACACTGTAACCATCGAACTCAGTTAAGTTCAAAGCAGCAGACTCGCCGTCTGTTTCGTAGCGCTTACCATCATTAAGAACAAGTTGCTGTTCACCGTTATCTTGTTCAATCACCACACCACGCTCTGCATACACTAAACGGGCTAAGTCACCTTTTTCACGATCAGGTAACTGCGCAACAAATACCTTGTGTAGCTCTTTACCACTGTTTTCAATGTTGTGAATAAAAACGACCGCTTTTTCGTTACCTGTTTGCTGGAAACGCCCAGCACGTAATGCCGATAAGCCTGCATCGGCTTTTGCTTGTTCTTTTAATTGATATTCTTGCTCACTGGCCCATGGTGCGACATAAAGAGTTAGGGCACCAGCTAAAATAGCCATGGCAGTACTTGAGATAAGCGTTACCCGAACTACGTACCACTCACTGACACCGCAGGCTCTGAAAACTGTCATTTCGCTGTCAGCATAAATGCGACTGTACGCCAAAATAATACCCAAGAAGATACTCAAAGGCAGGATAAGTGAAGCAAGTTGAGGAAGCTTTAGCGCAATCATCGAAAGCACAAGTTTAGCTGGAAGACCCCCTTCAGAGGCGTCTCCTAAAATAACAACAAACTTTTGAGACACAAAAATAGTCATCAAAGTTAAAAATACGGCGACCTGCGACTTGAAGACTTCAGTGGTCAAATAACGAAAAATTAGCAATGCTCGCCCCTGTTAAACATCGAGTTTCACTGGAATAGTAAGGATTTTTGAGTAAACTAGTTATTTTACTCACTTTATTATATGTCATCAGTGTCAAATATCATACCTAGCAAGCGCATATAATCTTGCATTAATGGTACAGATGACATCTATTATGTGATATTGATATTCACATTAAGATAAAGTTCAAAAACACATAAATAGAGTCATGGTTTATGTACTAAGATTAGTGCTACTAAACTAAAAAATGTAAGAAAAGACTCGAAAAAGAAATTCTTACCCTTATAAATTAAGGTTATACGACTCAATATCAGGAGCAACAATGGAATTTAGCGTAAAAAGTGGTAGTCCAGAAAAGCAACGTAGCGCATGTATTGTAGTAGGCGTTTATGAGCCACGTCGTTTATCCCCCATTGGTGAACAATTAGATAAAATCAGTGACGGTTATATCTCAAACTTATTGCGCCGCGGCGATTCTTGAAGGTAAGCCTGGCCAAGTATTACTATTACATCATGTACCTAATGTACTAAGCGAACGAGTATTGTTGGTAGGTTGCGGCAAAGAGCGCGAGCTTGATGACAAACAATACAAACAAATTATCTCAAAAACGATAAACACACTTAACGAAACAGGTTCAATGGAAGCGGTATGCTTTTTAACTGAGCAACATGTTAAGAGTCGTGATACTTATTGGAAAGTACGCCAAGCAGTTGAAACAACTCAGGACTGCTTATACACCTTCAATCAACTGAAGAGCAAAAAAAGCGACCCTCGTCGTCCTTTACGTAAAATTGTTTTCAACGTACCAACGCGTCGTGAGTTAACCATTGGCGAAAGTGCAATTGAGCATGGCTTAGCCATCGCTGCAGGTAGCAAGTTATGTAAAGACGTTGCCAATATGCCGCCAAATATCTGTAATCCTGCGTATTTAGGTGAGCAAGCGCAAGAAATCGCTGATAACTTCGATAATGTGACTGTTGATATTATCGGTGAAGAAAAAATGGCAGAGCTTGGCATGAATTCATACCTGGCGGTTGGCCGTGGTAGTGCTAATGAATCGGTTATGTCGGTGATCAACTATCAAGGTGGCGACAAAGACCAAGCGCCAATCGTGTTAGTCGGTAAAGGCTTAACTTTCGACTCTGGCGGTATTTCAATCAAGCCAGGCGAAGCCATGGATGAAATGAAATACGACATGGGTGGTGCAGCGGGTGTTATTGGTACTATGCGCGCACTTGTGCAAATGCAATTACCAATTAACGTTGTCGGTGTTTTAGCGGGTTGTGAAAACATGCCTGGCTCAAACGCTTATCGCCCAGGTGATATCTTAACAACCATGTCGGGTCAAACAGTTGAAGTGTTAAACACCGATGCTGAAGGCCGTTTAGTACTGTGTGATGCACTCACTTATGTTGAGCGCTTTGAACCTGATACCGTTGTCGATGTAGCAACACTGACAGGTGCGTGTATTATCGCGCTAGGTTCGCATGCCACAGGTTTACTATCAAACCACAACCCACTGGCCCATGACCTACTAAAAGCATCTGAGCAAAGTGGCGACCGCGCATGGCAGTTACCTTTATGGGATGACTATCAAGAGCAACTTGAAAGCCCATTCGCTGATTTCACCAACTTAGGTGGCCGTGCCGCAGGTACGATTACAGCGGCATGCTTCTTATCTAAATTCACCAAAAAATATAACTGGGCGCATTTAGATATCGCAGGTACAGCATGGCGCAGCGGCGGTAAAAACAAAGGCGCAACCGGTCGTCCGGTGCCTATGTTGACTCAGTATTTGCTAAACCGCGCAGGCGTGAGTGAAGCAAGTCACGATTAAGCCTTACCGCAAGCTTAAAACTAACCCTAAATAAGGCGCCAAATGGCGCCTTATTAATTGAAGCAATTCGCGTTCTATGTCAAAATCCCTGCTTTGATCTGTGTATCTGTGGGGACGAAAGTCACTATGAATATGAACGCACAATTTTACGTTCTAAAACAAGATGATAGTGCCCACCAAACGGCTGGCGCTGTTTTCGATCTGGCAGCTAAAATTGCTGCGGATCAGTATCGTCTAGGTCATCGCGTATTTATTTACGCTGATAACACCGACACGGCCCACACAATCGACGACATCATTTGGTCATTTGAACCAGATAGTTTTGTACCACACAACTTACAAGGTGAAGGCCCTAAAGGTGGCGCTCCGGTTGAAATTGGTATGACTCCACCTGTCGGCAACAGAAAAATATTAATCAACCTAGCTGAACACCTACCGGATTTTATTCGCCGTTTTCAGCAGGTTTATGATTTCGTACCCGTTGAGCCAAATGCTAAGCAAGCCGCCCGTGAGCGGTTTAAAAAGCTTCGCCAACTGGGCGCCCATATTGCAACGCAAGAAATTGACATTTAAGCATTTATTTAAGGTTCTGTGTAATGGATAAAACCTATAATCCGCAAGATATTGAACAGTCTTTATACCAAGGCTGGGAAGAAAATGGCTACTTTAAACCGTCTGGCCAAGGTGACGCATACTCAATTATGATCCCGCCACCAAACGTCACGGGTAGCTTACACATGGGCCACGCGTTCCAAGATACCATCATGGATACGCTAACGCGTTTAAAGCGTATGCAAGGCAACAACACATTATGGCAAGTAGGTACTGACCACGCGGGTATCGCAACACAAATGCTTGTTGAGCGTAAGCTTGCTGCTGAAGAAGGTAAAACTCGTCACGACCTAGGCCGTGAAGCATTCATCGATAAAATCTGGGAATGGAAAAACCACTCTGGCGGCACGATCACTAAACAATTACGTCGTTTAGGCGCCTCTGTAGATTGGGACCGTGAGCGTTTCACTATGGATGAAGGCCTTTCTGAAGCGGTTAAAGAAGTATTCGTACGTCTTCACAAAGAAGATTTAATCTACCGTGGTAAGCGCCTAGTTAACTGGGATCCTAAACTTCACACAGCGATTTCTGATTCTTGAAGTTGAAAACAAAGACAAACAAGGTCACATGTGGAACCTACGTTACCCTCTTGCTGATGGCGTAAAGACCAAAGATGGTAAAGACTACATCATTGTTGCGACAACACGTCCTGAAACAATGCTAGGTGATACAGGTGTTGCTGTTAACCCTGATGATGAGCGCTACCAAGATCTGATCGGTAAAGACATTTTACTGCCTATCGTAAACCGCCGTATTCCAATTGTTGCCGATGAACATGCAGACATGGAAAAAGGCACAGGTTGTGTGAAAATCACGCCTGCCCACGACTTTAACGATAACGAAGTAGGTAAACGTCACCAACTACCAATGATCAACATCTTCAATAAAGATGCAGCGGTATTAAGCGAAGGTGAAAGCTACACATTCGACGGTAAAGAGCTTGAATTAGATGCGCCAATCCCTGAGCGCTTACATGGCCTTGACCGCTTTGATGCACGTAAAGCGATTGTGAGCGAATTTGAAGAACTTGGTCTATTAGAAAAAATCGAAGATCACAGCCTAACAGTTCCTTACGGTGACCGTTCTGGCGTAGTGATTGAGCCACTTCTTACTGATCAGTGGTACGTGCGCGTAGCACCTCTAGCAGAGCCTGCAAAAGAAGCAGTTAAAAATGGCGACATTAAGTTCGTACCTCAACAATACGAGAACATGTACTTCTCGTGGATGAACGACGTACAAGATTGGTGTATTTCACGTCAGCTTTGGTGGGGTCACCGCATCCCTGCTTGGTACGACAACGAAGGCAATGTATACGTTGGTCGTGACGAAGCAGAAGTACGTCGCGATAACAACCTTGCTGATGATGTTGCACTTAAGCAAGACGAAGACGTTTTAGATACCTGGTTCTCATCTGCGCTTTGGACTTTCTCAACGCAAGGCTGGCCTGCAAACACTGATGATTTAAAAACGTTCCACCCGTCTGACGTATTGGTAACAGGTTTCGACATCATCTTCTTCTGGGTTGCGCGTATGATCATGATGACCATGCACTTCATCAAAGATGAAGACGGCAAGCCACAAGTACCCTTTAAAACCGTTTACGTAACAGGCCTTATCCGTGATGAAAACGGCGATAAGATGTCTAAGTCGAAAGGTAACGTACTTGATCCTATCGACATGATTGACGGTATCGACCTTGAAAGCCTAGTTGAAAAGCGCACTGGTAACATGATGCAGCCACAACTAGCGAAGAAGATTGAGAAAAACACTCGCAAAACATTCGAAAACGGTATCGAAGCACACGGTACAGACGCACTGCGTTTCACCCTTGCGGCAATGGCTTCAACGGGCCGTGACATCAACTGGGATATGAACCGCCTTGAAGGTTACCGTAACTTCTGTAACAAGCTATGGAACGCGAGCCGTTACGTATTAATGAACACTGAAGAGCAAGACTGTGGTTTCGCTACAGATGCTGAGAAACAGTACTCACTTGCTGATCGTTGGATTTTAGGCCAATTTGAAGCAACGGTTAAAACCTATACTGAGCATCTAGAAAACTATCGTTTTGACCTAGCAGCAAACACCATTTATGAGTTCACTTGGAACCAATTCTGTGACTGGTACCTAGAACTGACTAAACCAGTATTGTTTAAAGGTAACGAAGCACAGCAACGTGGTACTCGTCATACCCTAATCACGGTATTAGAAAGCCTACTTCGCTTAATGCACCCGTTAATGCCATACATCACAGAAACGATTTGGCAACGTGTTGCACCACTTGCAGGTATCGAAACTGCGGGCACTAGCATCATGGTTCAAGGGTTCCCTGTATACAATGAAGCAAATGTTGATAGCCAAGCGATGGACGACCTAGAGTGGGTTAAACAATTCATTCTTGCTATTCGTAACATCCGTGGTGAAATGGATATCAGCCCAAGCAAACCATTATCGGTATTGCTTGCTAATGCGTCTGACGAAGACAAGCGCCGCTTAACGGATAACGAAGCATTCTTAGCGTCGCTTGCTAAGCTTGAAGAGTTCACGCTTCTTGATAACAAAGACGATGCACCAGCGTGTGCAACATCGTATGTTGGTAACCTTGAGATCATGATCCCAATGGCTGGCCTAATCGATGTTGAAGCTGAATTAGCTCGTATTGCGAAGCAGCTTGAAAAAGCAGAAAAAGGCTTAGCACAGGTTCAAAACAAGTTAGCTAACGAGAAGTTCGTAAATAATGCGCCAGAGGCTGTACTTGCTAAAGAGCATGCTAAGCTGGCTGAGTTTACCGATGCGAAAGACAAACTATTAGCGCAAAAAGCGAAAATCGAAAGTCTATAACAGCATATATCAAGCGCGATTTATTCGCGCTTACAAAAAAGCCGCGCTATAACAATGTTATAGCGCGGCTTTTTAATGCTCTGTAGCAGCGACTTTACGTCGCGTCACAATTAAAATTTGTAGTTGTACTGAGCACCAACTAGAACTGCGTGACCTTTTGATTCATAGTCCCATGAAACATTTTGGCCAACTGATGCAGCTAGGCTGTCTTTTTCAGAGAAGTTTTGTGTTTTACCACGAAGAATACTTACACCTAGGTCAATATTTGAGTTTTCGCTGAATGCGTAGTTACCACCAAATGAGAACCAGAAACGATCTGTATCAGGGATAGAGATTGAAAGGTGAGATTGGTCTGCTGGCGACTCATCGTATGCAATACCTGCACGAAGTAAAAGAGCGTCGCTGTACTGGTAGTCAGTACCGATAGAGTAACGCATTGAATCAGAGAAGTTCTCTTCTTTAGAGAATACAGGTGCTTCTTGACTAGGCGTATAAGCTTCTAATTTTTGGAAGCTATCCCAGCCAGTCCATAAAATGCTGTAGTGCACGCCAAGCTTCTTATCGATTTGGTGTGAACCAGAGAACTCAGCAATGGCTGGTAAGGTTAATTTTAACTCACCCGGAACTTTAGTACCCGCTAAACCGCCAACAGCAGCTGGTAGTTGGTTTGAGTACTCACCTTCAAAGTCGATATCTGTTTCGCTGCGGTAGTTAAAACCAAAACGGTTGTTTTCGTCTAACTGATACATAGCACCAATGTTCCAACCAAAGCCGTAGTCGTCACCTTCAAGGTGAGCGATTTGCGTGCTCGCTGGTAAACCTAATGGGTTTGCACCTGCATTACGCACCACTTTCGCATCAGCATAAACATAGTTTAAACCAAGGCCTAGGCTGAACTGTTCGTTGATTTTGTATGAAGCACTTGCATTCATGTTAACAGTCACGATTTCAGTTTCGCCTGCGATAGAGCCTGCTGCGTAATCGTCTTTAAATTCAGTTGAAAGACCAAAGTTTGAAAAAGCACCAAAGCCTAAAGATACTTTGTCGTTTAATGGCATAGTGAAGTAACCAGCAGGAATAAATGCTGATGGCGCGATGCTATCGTCATCGATAGAGCTTTCATCTAAGCCGTATGCAGCACTTTCACCTTCTAAGCTAACATCTGGAATTACAGCAATACCTGCCACTGAGATTTGCTTATCTTTAAATAAAGACATAAGTGCAGGGTTACGAGCAACAACTGAGGCATCGTCAGCAACGGCTGCTTCACCAGCGTATGCACGGCCTAAACCTGAAACGTTTTGCTCTGCTAATTGGAAAGCTGCAGCAAAGCTGTCAGCAGAAACAACAGCAAGTGATGCTGCAATTAGTGTTTTCGTGAACTTCATAAATCTGTGTCCTCTTGCAAACTTGTGCGAAAACTAATCCAACAATGAGGGCAACCTATTAGTTAAGCATAAAAGATTAGCACTGTATGTTGGCATTAGATGTTTTATTCTAATGATTATAAACTTTCGAACATTACCTTAATTAAGATCAAAAAACTGTAATTTTTCGTTAGAAATAGGTAAAAAACCCGCATTTTAACAACAAGATAACAACTTATTAAAACTCATCAGATCTCTGATTACAAACCAAACAAACGATATTAATTATCATTTGCATTGACTTATCGCCTTTGTAGCTTTAGACTAAAAATAAAGTTTCTCAGTTGAGTTTGAGTATGGAAATCGCCTTTATTATTGTGGCACTAATGCTATGCGGTGTGAGCGTTCATTATTTTTGTAAAGCAAATTATTGTGCATGTACTAAAGCAGGTGATTGCGACAACCCAGTCAATCACTATTGGTTAGGCGCTATGTTTAGCTCAGTTTTGTCTCTTTTATTGTGTTGCGTAGCCTTACATGTCGAAAAAGGGACGCTATTGTGGTTAGTTTTAATGATAAGTTGTTTTAGTGGGGCATTTATTTCAGCTAAACGCAGCGCCAAAAAACGCTGTGTTAAGTCTAAACAAGCAGATGCTCTTTTAACAAACGAGCCAAATTAAGTTGATAATCTAAGGGTTTAATACTGGCAATAATTTTTAGTTCTTTTTCCACGTTCAAATCGACATCTTTCGCCGTCACGTGGTGCTTATGTTTAGCATTATAAAATACTTTCACTTTTGGTTTGATTGGATTCTCGTGATTCCCTTCCATTACTAACGCTAAACAATCATTATTTAACTTAACAATAGTACCGACAGGGTGTACACCTAGACATTTAATAAAGCGCTGCACTAATTCAGAATCAAACATTTGTTTGTTCGCAAGTAAATAACGCAAAGCCGAAATAGGTTCTTCTCCCATTTGATGAGGCCTATCTGCCGTCATAGCATCATAAACATCAGCAATTGCCATCATTCTTGCAGGGCGGCTAAGCTTTTCAGCGGTAATACCGCGTGGATAACCTGTACCATCTAAACGTTCATGATGATTTACTATCATATCAAGCATTAGTGGAGTAATGCCCTTCTCGCCTTTCACTAAACCTAAACTCTGCGCCACATGTTTTTTAACGACTTGCATTTCGTTATCATTCAATGCGCTTGGCTTAGATAAAACACCTTGCGGCATTTTAGCTTGGCCAATATCATGCAGCAAAGCTCCCATCGCCAGTTCTTTGATCGTCTTTTCTTTATAGCCTAAATACTTAGCAAACACACTCACCAAAATCGCAGTGTTGATCATGTGACGCCAGTTATAAATATGTTTATCTTTGAGACGAGTTAAAATAGTTAATGCATTGTGATTTCGAAAAACGGAGCCGACTATATCAACAGCAATGTCGTCAAGCACTGCCATATTCATTTTTAGTCCAGCTGTAATATCGGAATATAAACTTTGTAGCTTACGACTATGCTGCTCATAGTGAACACTAGCTTTTAGAAACTCTTGTTGAACCGTGATCCCTTGCGGCTCTTCATTAGCAGCAGGTTTTTGTTCAACCTTCGGTTTAGCCGGTTCAGGCTTTGGTTGGTATTTTTTAGGGAGTGCAACATCGCTTTGTGTAAAGTCGATGAGTAGCTCTTCAACCCCCTCAGAGATCAGGCGCTGAATAATTGTTTTATCACGCACTAAACCACGTGTTTTGATCTTAATACTATTTACATGCTCTTGTTGCTTACTGACACTGTCAACAAACATCCCTGGAACAAGTTCGGCAATGGGTAAAGTAATAAGCATAGGTAAGCTTAGCGCATATAAACATCGAGTTTTTTATTATCGCTAATTGATTACAAATGTCTATAGATTGAATAACGAATACGAAATAGGTATTAGTCAGAAGGGTAAACTAACGAGTCAAGCAACTCGCTAGATTGTGGTAGTTCAGTCTAAGAGCTGACGGCAGATAGCTGACAGCTCTAAATCTTACTCCTGAAAGTAAGTGCCCCAGCCGTCGTATTCAACGTCTGTTTGCTGAGCAAGCGCTTCTAACTTGTCTACGTCTTCCATAATGGCTTCTACATCAAGTTCACACTCAACAACCACGTCAAAGCTCCATACTTTCTCGCCGTCTTCTAGCTCAAGTTCAGCTGGTTCTTCAACATCGTAACCTAGTTTAAAAGCGGCTAAAGCTGCTTGCTCTAATTTTTCAAAATTTTCGCTAACAAAGTGGTGTTCCACTTCATAAAGTACTTCAGGATCTGAGCCATCTTCAAGCAATGAAGTAACGATGTCTTCAGTAATTTCGCGCCAATTTTCCATTATTTGTTTCTCACTTGAGCATCTAATTCAGTTATTTTAGCGGCCATAATCTGATGAACATGTGAAGCATGGTCACGAGCAGATACGTCTTTATCAAGATAAATCGGCGCTAACATTTCGAGGTAAATTGTACCATTATCCCAGCGATTTAGCTTAATAGTTTTGTGCGTTGTACTCATACAAACTGGCACAACCGGCACATCAGCACTCATTGCTGTGTGAAATGCCCCTGTTTTAAAAGGTAATAAACCGCGACCATAGCTTCGCGTGCCCTCAGGAAACATCCACACCGACAAGCCTTTTTGTTTTATTTTCTCAGCTGATTTAGAAATTGTGCCCGCCGCTTTTGAGCGGTTAGCACGGTCAATTAAGATATTGCCCGATAACCAATATAGCTGACCAAAAAACGGGATCCATTTGAGGCTTTTTTTACCAAGGCTTACGCAGTTCTCTGGCACCATGGCAGGTAAAGTGAATAGGTCATAGTTATTTTGATGATTTGCTACATAGACAGCAGGACCAATATTTTTTGGAGTCTCGTGATATTTAAGCTCTAGTTTGACACCTAAAATTTTAGCTACCTTGCAAAACCAACCCGCAATAATATGCACGTTATTTGTATGAAACGGCTTCACAATGCATAAAAGCAGCCCAAAAACACAGCTTAAAACAATAAATAACGCCATGAAAATTATGCGAAAAATAGCTAACAAACGAATTCTCCTCGTACTAATCAGCGCGCATTATAACGTGAAAAATAGCATTTCCATAGCTTTAAGCGCACATGTGTACGCTTAAAACTTCATAACGTTTTAACAATAAAAAGGCCTGCAATTGCAGGCCTCTGGTTTACTCAGTTACTTCACTTGGCGACTCATCACTATCATCAGTTTGAGTCACTTCGACTACAGCTTCATCAACTCGCTGTAAGCCTCGGGGTAACTTATTACCTCGTCTACCGCGTTCACCATGGTAGTGCTCAAGATCAGCCGGTTTCAGTGTCAGTTTTCGTTTACCTGCATGCAGGGTTACGCTACTGCCCGCAGGCACCACAGCCAGCACTTTTACAAACTCTTCACGGGCTTGCACTTTCGCACTTGGGATAGAAATAATCTTATTTCCTTTACCTTTACTAAGCTTAGGTAAATCTCGCAGTGGGAATAACAACATGCGGCCTTCGTTAGAAATTGCCATACAGTAATCTGTTGCTACGTCAGTTACTCTAATTGGCGCGAGTAATTCACCGCCTTTAGGAACACTGACCAGCGCTTTACCGTTTTTGTTCTTACTCACCAGATCTTTAAAGTCACTTATAAAGCCATAGCCTGCATCTGAAGCCATTAACAACACTTGGTTGTCTTCTGCCATCACCACATGCTCAAAGTTGGCGCCAGAGCTTAAGTTAAAGCGCCCTGTCATTGGTTCGCCTTGGCTTCGAGCTGAAGGTAAACTATGTGCATCAGTAGCAAAAGCACGACCACTTGAGTCTAAGAACACTGCAGGCTGGTTACTCTTACCTCGCGCTGAGGCTTTATAGCTGTCGCCTGACTTATAACTCAGCCCTTCAACATCTAAATCATGGCCTTTACCAACACGTGCCCAGCCTTTTTCAGATAACACAACGGTCACTGATTCTGAAGGGATAAGGTCTTTTTCGCTTAGTGCTTTTGCTTCTAAACGTTCAACAACTGGTGAGCGACGATCATCACCATACATTTCAGCCGCTTCTTGGATTTCTTTTTTCATCAAGGTCGACATACGACGCTCTGAACCAAGCGTTTGCTCTAACTTATCACGCTCAAGGGCAAGCTCATCCTGCTCACCTTTAATCTTGAACTCTTCAAGTTTTGCTAAATGACGTAGTTTTAACTCTAAAATCGCTTCTGCTTGAATATCTGTTAAACCAAAACGCTCCATTAATACAGGCTTTGGTTTATCTTCAGTACGGATAATTTCGATAACTTCATCAATATTTAAAAAGGCCGTTAATAAACCTTCTAAAATATGTAAGCGTGCTAATACTTTATCTAAACGGTGCTGTAAGCGACGGCGAACTGTTTCGCGGCGGAACGTTAACCACTCAGTTAAGATGCTACGTAAATCTTTAACTTGCGGACGACCATCAAGGCCAAGCATGTTTAAGTTTACGCGGTAGTTCTTTTCTAAATCTGTGGTTGCAAATAGGTGCGCCATTAATGGCTCAGCCTTGATGCGGTTAGAACGCGGAACAATCACGATGCGGGTTGGGTTTTCGTGATCAGATTCGTCACGTAAATCAGCAACCATCGGCAACTTTTTAGCATTCATCTGCGCTGCAATTTGCTCAAGCACTTTAGCACCTGAACACTGATGAGGCAGCGCGGTGATCACTATGTCACCTTGCTCTTCAGTGTAAATTGCACGCATCTTGATAGAACCACGTCCAGTTTGATAAATCTTACGAATATCGTCTTTCGGTGTGATGATCTCAGCTTCTGTTGGGTAGTCAGGCGCATGCACTAACTCAAGCAACTCTTCGATTTCAGTTTTTGGCTTATCAAGTAATAAACAACAGGCACTGGCAACTTCACGCACATTGTGTGGTGGAATATCGGTTGCCATACCTACAGCAATACCCGTTACACCATTGAGTAAGATGTGCGGTAAACGCGCAGGTAACACCATTGGCTCATCAAGTGTGCCGTCAAAGTTTGCGGTCCAATCGACAGTGCCTTGACCCAGCTCTTTTAGTAAAACTTCTGAGAACTTAGATAAACGCGCTTCGGTGTAACGCATTGCAGCAAATGACTTAGGATCATCGGCAGCACCCCAGTTACCTTGACCGTCCACCAGCGGGTAGCGGTAAGAAAACGGCTGCGCCATTAACACCATGGCTTCGTAACAAGCACTATCACCATGAGGGTGATATTTACCCAGTACATCACCCACGGTACGGGCTGATTTTTTATATTTTGCTTGCGCCGATAACCCCAGTTCGCTCATTGCATAGATGATACGACGCTGTACAGGCTTAAGACCGTCACCTACATGAGGTAAGGCACGGTCCATAATGACGTACATTGAGTAGTTTAAGTAGGCGTCTTCAGTAAAGCGCCCCATTGTTTGTTGTTCTATGCCTTGCATCAGCAAGGTATCTGTATCACTCATTAACGCTTACCTATTTTTTCTTAGCACTAACGCGATAGATCACATTAGCAAAGTCGTCTGAGATTAATAAGCTGCCATCTGCAAGCTCTGCAAATGCAACTGGGCGACCAAATGTTTCTTCGTTTTGCATAAAGCCTGTGATGAACGGGGTGTACTTAGTAATACGACCTTGTTCAACATTCGCTAGCATCACTTTGTAGCCTGACTTTTTACTACGGTTCCATGAACCATGCTCAGCAACAAAAAGCTGCTCTTTGAATTTAGCAGGAAACTGCTTACCGTTATAAAAATGAATACCTAAAGGAGCAACATGAGCACCAAGTGCAAGGGCTGGCGATTTGTAGTCAGCAATACTTTTACCTTTACCAAACTCAGGATCTAAAATCGCCCCAGCGTGAACATAAGGGAAGCCATAATGCGCGCCCTCTTCACCTTCACCAACACGGTTAATTTCACAAGGTGGCATGTCATCGCCCATCATGTCACTGCACGTTATCACTAAACCAAAATGCATTCGTTGTAGGGTGATAATCAAAACCAACTGAATTACGAACGCCTTTGGCAATTGTTTTAATGTCTTTTGTGTCAACATCTAACGAGAAGATACGACCATATTTTTCGTCTTCAGCACAAATGTTACATGGTACACCCACTGGCACAATTAACTCACCAGTTGGCGCAAAACTAATAAATTTCCAGCCATGGTGACGATCAGTTGGAAACTTATCGTATACCACGTCGTATTTAGGATCTTTTAAATTTTTATCAACGTCTTTAAAACGGATGATACGTGACACTTCAGCCACATATAGATCACCATCTTTAATCGCTAAACCTGATGGCATTTCAAGACCTGTGGCAATAACCATTTTTCTGTCAGCCACACCATCACTGTTATGGTCAATCAACGCATAAACATTGCCTGCTTTACGTGAGCCTGCGTAAACAATACCTCTTTTTGATACCGCAATTTGACGTGCATTTTCTACATCATCAGCAAACAGGCTAATAGAAAACCCATCAGCAACTGTTAACTTATCAAGAATATCTTTTGCCATTGCAGGCGCTGATAACAAGCTCAGCGACAATAATGAGGTCAGTAGTTTTTTCATTTTTTCTTGCCCTTTAATTCGTTGCTAGCAACTAGGTTGCTACACCTTTAACTAAACTTCTGCGCGGTTTCCGTGATCTTCTAACCACTGACGACGGTCTGATGAACGTTTCTTTGCAAGAAGCATATCCATCATTTCCATGGTTTGCTCTTCTTCATCTAAGGTTAATTGCACTAAACGACGCGTATTAGGATCCATCGTGGTTTCGCGTAATTGTAACGGGTTCATTTCACCTAACCCTTTGAAGCGTTGAACATTAACCTTACCGCGTTTTTTCTCAGCTTCAATGCGCGCTAAAATACCGTTCTTTTCGCCTTCATCAAGGGCGTAGTAAACCTCTTTACCAATGTCGATACGAAATAGCGGCGGCATAGCTACATACACATGGCCTTGTTTGATAAGCGATGGGAAGTGACGAACAAACAGCGCACAAAGCAAGGTAGCAATGTGTAATCCATCTGAGTCAGCATCGGCCAAGATACATATTTTGTTATAACGCAGACCAGATAAATCACTTGAATCAGGGTCAATACCCAAAGCGACAGAAATATCATGCACCTCTTGCGATGCTAAAATCTGCCCAGATTCAACTTCCCAGGTATTTAAGATTTTACCACGCAGCGGCATAATGGCTTGGAATTCGCGGTCACGTGCTTGTTTTGCTGAACCACCTGCTGAATCACCCTCTACTAAAAATAGTTCAGTACGGTCATTATCTTGGGCACTGCAATCCGTTAATTTACCCGGTAATGCAGGGCCTGAGGTAACACGCTTACGCACGACTTTTTTAGCAGCACGTAAACGGCGCTGCGCATTTGAGATACATAACTCAGCTAATAATTCTGCCGTTTCTGTATGCTCGTTTAACCATAAACTAAATGAGTCTTTTACCACACCTGATACAAACGCAGCGCATGAGCGAGAAGACAACTTTTCTTTTGTTTGGCCAGCAAACTGTGGGTCTTGCATTTTAACCGACAATACGTAGCTACAACGCTCCCAAATATCATCTGGTGTTAGCTTTACACCACGTGGTAATAGGTTTCTAAATTCACAAAATTCACGCATTGCTTCAAGCAAGCCTTGGCGTAAACCATTAACGTGTGTACCACCTTGTGCAGTAGGAATTAAGTTTACATAACTTTCAGCGATTGATTCACCGCCTTCAGGTAGCCAAACAACCGCCCAGTCAGCGCCTTCGGTTGAACTTGAAAAATCACCAATAAACGGCTCTTTTGGTAATACTTCAAAGCCTTTGACTGCTTCAACTAGGTAATCTTTTAAGCCTGTTTCGTAATACCACTCTTGGCTTTCTTTGGTTTGCTTGTTAGTAAACTTAATGCGCAAGCCTGGGCACAATACCGCTTTGGCTTTTAATAAGTGATTAAGCTTAGTAATTGAAAAGTTAGCTGAGTCAAAATAGCTCGCATCAGGCCAAAAACGTACAGTTGTCCCTGTGTTACGTTTACCCACAGTACCAATGACGTTTAGATCTTCAACCTTGTCACCGTTTTCAAAAGCCATACGAAATTGCTGCGCATCACGGCGCACAGTCACTTCAACACGAGTCGATAGCGCATTTACAACCGAAATACCTACCCCGTGTAAACCACCTGAGAACTGATAGTTTTTATTAGAGAACTTACCACCGGCGTGCAGCTTGGTAAAAATAAGTTCCACACCCGGGATACCTTCTTCAGGGTGAATATCAATCGGCATACCGCGGCCATCATCGATAACCTCAAGGGAGTTATCTTCATGAAGGATGACATCTATTTTAGTGGCATGGCCTGCCATTGCTTCATCAACACTGTTATCGATAACTTCTTGACCTAAATGATTAGGTCGAACCGTGTCGGTATACATACCTGGGCGGCGTTTTACGGGCTCTAATCCGTTTAAGACTTCAATTGCTTCGGCGTTATAATTTTGCTGACTCATAGTTTTTATATCTTTTATGCGCTTAGCTATGTTTTACGTGATTTTAAGAAAATCTACAATACTTGCAAAGGTTTGTTCGAAGCCGATAAAACTATGATCGCCTCCAAATTCAACGTGTTGCTTACACTGAGAATAATATTTAACCGCCTGCTGAAATGGCAGTACTTCATCGCCCGTTTGCTGTAGCAAATAAATCAATGAAGGGGTGTCTAATTGCGGCAAATATAAACTGCGCAATGCATCCATGTGACGAGTACCAAGTTCATAATGACTATCTTGATACGGGTTATAATTTTCCCCTAAATAGTTACCGAGTAACTCAAATGGGCGAACCGCAGGGTTAATGACTACCGCGGGTATTGAATAATGTTGCGACAAATAGGTCGCATAAAAACCACCTAATGAACTACCTAGTAATACAGTATCATCATTTAGCAGTTGTTCTAATTGTAAAATTGCATGTAATGGCTCATGAGTTAATCGCGGCACCTGATAATCGACATCAAATTGCGCCATGTGCTCACCAAAACGAACAGCTTTGTAAGATTGCTCAGAGCTATTAAAGCCATGAATATAAATTACTCTTTTAGCCATACTACATCCGTGCTTAACAGTAAGTTTTGTTGCTCATCAACTGTTAAGTCGATGAGTCGAAATGCGGGGCCCAAATCCTCTTGCTGCCACGCCATCGTGTGTTTGCTAAACTGTATTGAACTGGCCGGTGTCGCATACACACTAAGATTACGGTAGGTTTGTGTGTACTCATGATGCACATGACCATGAAATACCCCTACACACTGCTCAGTATTAACGCAGGTATTTAAAAATTGCGGGCCATTTTCTAGCATATGTTTATCTAGGTAGGCTTGAATAGGCAGCGGGTTATGATGACAAAACACCACGCTAGGTACCTGCCCTACCGCTTGGCTTAATTCATCTAAATGTGTGTGTGTTACCCACCCGGCCGGCGTCGGGCCTTTTGAGTTAGCTAACAGCAACTGCCCACCTAAAAAGGTAATGCGTTTATTGTTTAAAATTTGCGGGCTTATAAGCTTTTCATATTCAGCAAGTTCATCATGATTACCCGGCAGCCAAAACACCGGACAACTCAGCGCTGAGTCTGCTATTAATTTAGCAAAAAGCTGATAAGACTCAGTGCTGTGATTCTTGTGTTAAATCTCCACCAAATACCACACAATCCACATCTAATTCAGCAATCGCTTCTAAACAGCGTGAAAAATACGCTGCCGTATTCACGCTAAAGTATTCACCATGGATGTCTTTTGATAAGTGGCAATCAGTGATGTGGGCAACTTTCAGTGCTGTTTTATCAAAATGGAAGGCGTCACTAAACCAAGCCATTATTTACATCCCAATTTAAAACTGCTCGACCGTTTTCAACACAAGCCACCAGCCAGTCATACAAAAAGGCGTTAAGCTGATATTTTTCATCTTTTTGATGCATATTGGGGTTTGGATAAGCGTAAGAAGGCTTGATGCGCTGATGAAAATCATGATGTACGATTTCGGCTACTTTCGCATCATGATACATGCGCACAGTTAAATACAAAGGTTTAACCGAAGGCAAATTACCGGCTTCTTGTCTGATAGAAATATCTGTGGTGTATTTTGCTGTATCGTCAACTTTAACCGCAAAAGTGCTGTGCCCTAATTGCACTTTACGCTCCTGACCTACACGTCGCTCATTAGGTAATAGTTTCAGCGCACGCACGTAATTATGCTCACACAAAGTTAAGTACTTAGGTAAGCTTTGAATATAACGCTGCTGGGCACTGACGTACGACAAAATAATCCCCTATGAGTTTTTCCAATCAGACAGTATACGTTGCTTATTCAGTGCTAACCACTGTAATGAGATAACTGTCGCTGCATTATCTATTTCACCCTGTTCTAGGCGCAGCATAGCTTCATCATATGACATTACATGAGTTTTGATATCTTCATCTTCATTATCAAGGCCAAAAATACCGCCTTGATACCCTGCTAAGTCAGTGCGCGCTAAATATAAATACAAACGTTCAGTGGTGCCGCCGGGGCTTGAAAGATACGACATCATAAATTCCAGCTCGTTAAGTTCAATTCCCGCTTCTTCGAAAGCTTCGCGCTTCGCTACATCTTCGTAATCAGTACTGCCATCAGCCATGCCTGCAATACACTCAAGTAACCAAGGTGACTGCTTTGATGCGAGTGCCCCGATTCTAATTTGTTCAATTAATAAAACTTGGTCAGTTTTAGGGTCATAAGGAAGTACAGCAACAGCATGGCCGCGCTCTAAAATTTCACGTTTAACTTCTACTGATTTACCACCCGCAAACAAGGCATGATGAAAACGATAGATATTAATTTTAAAGAAACCATTATAAACACGCTCAATTGGCTTTAACTCTATGTCATCATGGTTAAATTGTGAGATTGCTGATATTTTCATCCTTTATTTCCTTTACACTGCAAGCAAAAATTACGACCAATTATATTCTGTTACACTTGGACATGCAGATTTACGTAATTTTTTTTTGGTTATTCATTAAAAAAGAGTACCATGGTGATAGTACAAAATTGTCTAAGGACTGAACGAACAATGAAAAAAACTCTACTCGCTGCGCTGATCGGGTTTTCAAGCGCACTGACTGCAACAGCTAGTTATGCTGAAGACTTACTACAAGTTTACGAGATTGCTACAGCAAACGATCCTACCGTACTTAAAGCAAAAGCCCAAGCAGATGCGCAAGCTTATGAAAGTGATCGCGCGTTAAGTGCACTATTACCACAAATTGGCTTAAGCCTTGGTTATGAAACAACCAAGTCTGATCTTTATGAGGGTAATGATACTACAGGTTATGCTGGTTATGATTACGATCCTGATGTTTTCAGCCGTGGTATTAGCCTAAACCAAACACTATTTGATTTAGGCGCTTGGAACTCGCTAGGTATTGCTGATAAGCAAGCATTACAAGCAGACGCTCAGTATGATTTTGCACGCCAAGATCTAATCGTTCGTGTAGCTGAGGGTTACTTCAACGTACTAAGTGCAATCGATAACCTTGAGTTTGTTCAAGCAGAAAAGCGTGCCATCGAGCGCCAATTGCAACAAACTAAAGAGCGTTATGCGGTAGGTTTAACAGCAATCACTGACGTACACGAAGCACAAGCTCAATATGATAACTCTGTTGCACAAGAAATTGTTGCTAAGAACAGTGTTGAAACAGCGCGTGAGCAACTTCGCGAAATTACTGGTAAATACCACGCAAAACTAGACATGTTGAATACAGATACATTTTCAACTGTTGCGCCAAATAAACAATCGTCTGAGTACATCAAAATTGCTGAAGACAACAACTTAAATCTGCAAGTTTCTAAAGTAACGGTTGATATTGCAAAAGATCAAATTGATTTAGCAAAAGCGGGGCACTATCCGAAGCTAACATTAAGTGCTTCTTACGGTGACAGCCTAACCGATCTAAATAGCAACTCACATCAACCTCGTGAAGATAGCGCTAAAATTGGCGTTAACTTTAGCCTACCGATTTACTCAGGTGGTGCTACAACTGCAGCAACAGATCAAGCTCGCGCTTTTTATGTTGCCGCAAGTGAAGATTTAGAAGCAAGTTTACGTGCAGTAACTCGCTCGGTTATTACATCTTATAACCAAGTAGTGTCTGACATTGCCACGTATAAAGCCTTACAACAAGCTGTTGTTTCTGCAGAAAGTGCACTTAAAGCAACTGAAGCAGGCTTTGAAGTTGGTACACGTACTATCGTTGACGTATTGATCAGCACGCAAAACTTATATAACGCAAAAAGTAACTTAGCAAATGTTCGTTACCGCTATGTTGTTTCAACACTTCGCTTGAAACAAGCTGCTGGTACACTAACTAGTGAAGACCTTATTGCTATTAACCAAGGTTTAAAAGAAATCTAAATATTTCTTCGAATCTTATACCAACAAAGCCAGCCTAGCGCTGGCTTTTTGTATTTTTAAACACTTACAGTTAAACTAGCTTTTTTATTTTTAGAGATTTTTTTGTGGTTAGTTCATCACCGTTTAAAGCGTCTTTTTTGGGCCCTCGCTACTGGTTAACTTGGGTTGGCATTTTCTTTTTATATCTTATCTCTTGGTTGCCACATAAATTGCAACTAGCGCTTGGAAAACTGCTCGGCATCGCCTAGTACACCGTTTTATGAAACGTCGTCGCCATATTGCTGAGGTGAATATTCGTTTGTGCTTTCCTGAAATGCCAGAGCATGAACAACGCGAACTAGTTCGTAAAAATATGGAAAATACCGGTATTGCGATGATGGAAACCGGCATGGCTTGGTGGTGGCCCGAGTGGCGAGTTAAAAAAGTGTATGGCTCGATAAAAGGGTTAGAATATTTTCAGCAAATTCAGCAATCAGGCAAAGGCGTTTTGCTTCTTGTTCCACACATTTTACATCTTGAAATGGCAAGTCGGGTAATGGGCTTAAAGCACCAAGGTATTGGTTTTTATCGCCCACATAATAATCCTCTAATGGAGTATTTTACTACCAATGGTCGCTTACGCTCTAATGAATATCTAATCGGTAAAAAAGATGTTAAAGGCCTACTGCAAGCCCTCAAAAACAAGAAGGTTTGTTACTACCTGCCAGATCAAGACTATGGCCGTAATCGTTGCGAGTTTGCACCGTTTTATGCGGTAAAAGATACAGCAACAACTACAGGTGCACTGCTGTTTGCCAATAGTAAGAACTGCGAAACCGTAAGTTTAACAAGTCGTCGTGATGAGAATGGATGCTATCATCTTGAAGTGCTTCCTATTTTAGAAAATTTCCCTAGTGGCGATAACCTTGCTGATGTAACACGCGTTAACCAGCGTATGGAACAAGCAATAAACGTGGCTCCTGAGCAGTACATGTGGCTACATCGCCGCTTTAAAACTCGTCCAGATAAGAATGCACCTTCTTATTACAAGTAGAGTGACATTTTGCTGTATGTATGGTTTTATTAAGCTAATTAACAACAAGAGTATTAGAAATGTGGTTTTGGGTTAAGCATTTATCATTAGCTGTCATTTTGATTGCTGCTGCTATTTATTTTTTATTTGGCAGCGGTCCCGTATTAGATATCAAAAATACTCAAAATGCAGCAGCCCAAGGTCTATCACGCTTTTATTCAGCCCTTCGAAATCAGGTCAATGACAAAGATAACGAGCGAGATAAATATGTTCTTAAATTACCGACACCTGAAACTAGTCTAGATGTCGCACTATTTGAGCGTGAAAAAGTCGTTGAGCCTTCATCGCCAAACTGGACAGGAGATATACAACCTCGTCGCTTTGAAAATGGCACGACTTTAAAAGATGTATTATCTGATTATGCTAAAAATGAAGATATTGTGTTGTACTGGTATCTTAGTAAAGACTACGTAGTAAAAGATCACTTTCGAGTTGATAGCAACTTCGTTTCTGCATTGTATCAAGTAGGTCGAGCAATCAACGATGATTTCGAAAATGAGGTTTACACCTATTTTTGTTTTAAGCAAAGAGCGGCTGTGATCACTGAGCTGCCCTCTGCTTATGTACGTGAAAATTGCCGCCGTTTAAAAAGCTAAAACACCTGCAGCCACGCCTGACTAACTAAGTCGATATGCTGAGTTAACTCAGCACGTGGCGCACAACGCCCCTGCTGATTCAAACTCATTACATGATAACGTGAACGATAGGCTATATACGCAGCCACTAACTCTTGCTGCATTTGCTCACTAATACAGCCTAAACGCGCCGCATCGGCTAGTATACGCACATTATCAGACCAGCTCGTTAGCTCTGGATGTTGCTTAGCATTATTTAGCACCAGATACTGAGTAATAAATTCAATATCTGTAATACCGCCCCTATCTTGCTTCAAATCAAACAGCTCATCGTTACCCTTAGCAAGGTGAGCGCGCATTTTTTCGCGCATCTCAACAACATCCGTTTTTAATTTTTCGTTATCACGGGTTTGGCATAGCACATCTATACGAATTCGCGCGAAACGATCTTTTAATGATGCTTGACCGTAAATCATGCGTGAGCGAACGAGAGCTTGATGTTCCCAAGTCCATGCTTGAGTTTGCTGATAGTGGTAGTAACTTTCTAAATTAATAGCCAGTAAGCCTGACGCCCCTTCAGGACGTAAACGAGTATCAAGCTCGTACAAAATACCAGACGCCGTGCGAGTATTGAATAAATGCATTAAGCGCTGTGCAAGTTTTAAATAAAACTGACGCGAATCAATCGACTTATCACCATCGGTATAACTGCTGCCATCGTGGTTATGCACAAACACAAGGTCTAAGTCTGAATCGTAGCCAACTTCGAAACCACCTGTTTTACCGTAGGCGATTACCGCAAAGCCTTTTTCTTGCTCTGACGTATTAACGGGCTGACCAAAGCGTTCAACACACGCATGCCATGCAATATTGACCGCTTGCTCTACAATTGCCTCAGCAAGCGCTGTAAGGTGGTCGCTTACCTTCATCACGCTGAGTACACCTGTTGCATCAGCCGCTGCAATGCGTAGCTGATGCGTTTGCTTAAACTGACGAAGAGCTTCCATTTGCAGCTCTAGATCACCATGCTCAATGCGCAAGAAGTATTGTCTAATTTCATCTTTGTAAGCAGATAAAGGTGTCGGTTTATAAAGCACCTGAGGATCGATCAGCTCATCAAGTAAAATTGGGTAACGAGAGATATGTTCGCCAATCCATTTACTATGACAGCATAGTGCAACCAGTTGATTTAAGGCTCCAGGGTTTTCATACAACAGCTCTAGATAAGCGGTTCGTGAAATGATCTTATTCAATACTTGGCAGATCATCATAAAGGCGTCACTGCTCGCTTTTGCTATCGTTAATTGTTTAAGTAAAAGCGGCATTAATTTATCTAAAATGTCACGACCTCGACTACCAACCTTCGCCTTAGTTAAACGCGCCTTAAAATCTTCCAATGCTGCTTGCCAATCAAGGTTCGGCTCACACATCAGGCTAACATCCGTCATTTCCCATGCGCTGATGTACTCATTTTCACACGGGTCGCTGGTTTCACTTTCAAAACCAATCACCTGTTCGAATTCACCATGGACTTGAGACATGATCTGCTCGATACTAGACAAACACTGATTAAAATCGTCTTTATTGAGCAAATAACATAAACGTTGTTGGTTTAATTCGTCATCAGGTAGGGTTTGCGTTTGCTTATCAGCAAATATCTGTAAGTACTGCTCAATTTGACGTAAGTCTAAATAGTTTTGTGTAAGTAAATCAGCCTCTTTGTTGGACATAACCTGATTGTTAACCAGTTCTTTTAAAGCAACTAATAATGACTGAGTTTGCAGGTTAGCTTCGCGACCACCTCGCACCATTTGCAGCGCTTGTACCACAAACTCCACTTCTCGAATGCCCCCTGCACCTAATTTAATATTGTTAGTAAGGCGTTTTCGGCGTACTTCTTGAGCTATCATTTGCTTCATTTTACGCAGCGATTCAATCACCGAGAAATCAATATAGCGGCGATAAACAAATGGCCGTAGCAATTCATAAAACTCATTCCAATAACGGTTTTCTGTGCCGATTAATCGCCCTTTTAGCATGGCGTAGCGTTCCCATTCACGTCCTTGCTCTTGATAATAATCTTCCATAGCATGAAAGCTCATCACCAAAGGCCCACTTTCACCAAATGGTCGCAGGCGCATATCAACCCGAAATACTTGGCCATTTACCGTAGTTTGATTAAGCGCCATAATCAGCTTTTGCGCCACTTTGGTATAAAACACCTGCGCTTCAATAGAGCGACGCCCACCTTGCGTTGCAATATCACGAGGGTAAGAAAAAATTAAATCAATGTCAGAGGAGTAATTAAGCTCTCCTCCACCTAGTTTACCCATGCCTAAAACTAACATTTGCATTGCATTACCGTCATCATCAAGCGGCATACCACTAACTTTAGCTACCTGCGCAAACGCCCACTGATTGGCACTATCTATAAGCTGATTTGCAAGCGCTGAGATATAAGCGATGCTATCAGCGATTGGGTTTGCACAGCACAAGTCAAGAAAAGCTACTTTCAACCAGTACTTTTCTCGATACAAACGCAGTTTTGCCATTGCAGCATTGTCGTCAAGCTCATTGATTTCTGTACTACTTAGAGGAGGTTCAACTGCGCGGTTAGCAAGCTCGTTATCATCAAGTAACCAGTCTTTTAAGTTTGGCTGAGATTGTAAACAGTTCCACGCAAAGTCGCTTAAAGACAACAAGTTAATAATTTTCTGTTGTTCAGTTTGCCCCTCATACAAGCTCGCGAAGCGGGTTTGGCCTAACTGATGAAGTGACTCTGGAAGCGCGTGTAAATTACTCATTAAATACTCTCTTTTAACTTGCCAATAACCGTACTAGAATGATAATCAAAGAATTATTTAGCAGGGACCTGCATGTCATATTTATCACTATCTAACACTAGTTTAGTCGCGATTGCTATTAGTTTCGCTGTAATCTGCGCCACTATAGTACTGCTACGTATTCTAACGCAAATCAAAGCAAAACAAGCGCTTAAAGAAGAGCTTGCGCAACATGATAACTTTGCCATGGGAATAAGCTTTGCCAGCGAAATCATGGTCGTTATAGCAACTATCGCTTATATATTTGATGAGATTAGCTTAAGTGCAGCCCAATCTAATCCGCTAAAAGTACTTTTACTCATTGTGCTGTTGTTTGCTTTTATAAAAATAGGCCATTTAATTCATCGTAAATGGATTTTGCATCGCTTTAATGAAGAAGCCGCTATTCTAAAGCAAAATGTCTGCGCCGCCTTGGTCGATTCAGGCATGCTAATCGCAAACTGTATTATTGCTCTTGGTCTTTATAACTGGTGCCATACCCAAGGCTATAGCAGCTTATTGATCGCCACAGTGAGCTTTTTTGTGCTGCAAGGTATGTTTGCCCTTGATAGTAAAATCCGTGAGTATCGTTTTGCAAAAGCTAACCAAGGTGCGTCGCTACAAAGTAATTTTAATCTAGAAAATACTTCCATCGGTATCCGCTACGCCGGTAAGTCTATTGGCCTTGCTCTTGCCGGTTATGCTGGTCTTGCCAGTGCATCATTTATTAGTGGTAAGATGGTAGAAAACTTATTCACTTTGGTATCTCATTGCGGTGCTATGTGGGTATTACTTTATATTTTGAGCTACATTATTAAGTATATTTCTTTACCGAATATAGATACTTCTCTTGAAGTTGATCATCAAGATAATATTGGTATTGCGTGTATTGAGTTTGCCGTTTTTGGCGCAATAGGCTATTTACTTATTAGTATGTTTTCAATTTGATACGGAAGTTTTAGTACCGTGAGACTCTATGCCCTTTAAAGTTAATGATTATTTACTAGTTGATATAGACAATGAGTTTAGCCGAGCCTTTACTGAGCATTATTTTGCGAGCGTTGAAGGCTCAACGCTTGTTGTGGCAGGCGCAAATAGCCGCCACATGGTCAAACTTATGTTTGATGAATTAATAAAAGATTACTGTTATTGCGACTTCAGTAATGAAATAAGTGTCTCTGAACTGGCCAGCTACCTGCATGAACACCACAACATTAAAGGTGTTTTAATTAATTTAACCGATTACCAATTAGCGGATGATGCACAAAAATTTATATACAATTCCCTACATAAAATACGTTATTTAGTAAAACAAGAAGAACAAGGTTTTAGCTTTGCGCCTTGCCCCGACAGCGCCCATATTAATCACCTTTCCTGTCAAACAACTATCGCTGAAACGACGACAGATCTTTTACCATTAGCTGAAGAGTTAAATAGAAAATAAATAATTGCACCTAAGCCGCTGTATACTTACCATATTGCTAAATTTATTGATAAGTGACAGCCATGCGAGTTCCACATATTTACCAACCTTCAGCGATTTCTTTAAACACCCCAGTAGCACTAGATGATGATGCCGCAGGTCATGTTGGCCGCGTATTGCGCATGCAAGTCGGTGATAAAGTCTCGATTTTTAATGGTGAAGGAGGTGAATACCTCAGTGAAATTATTGAAGTGAGCAAAAAAAACGTGGTCGTTGAGCCACAGGAATTTGTTGATCATGATGTTGAGTCGCCTTTAAAGATTCACTTAGGCCAAGGTATTTCTCGTGGTGATAAAATGGATTTCACTATTCAAAAATCAGTCGAACTTGGTATTACAGAAATCACCCCTATTTTTAGTCAACGTTGTGGCGTAAAACTAAGTGGCGATCGCCTTGCTAAAAAACATCAACAATGGCAAAAAATTGCAATTGCCGCGGCTGAACAATCTGGTCGCAACGTTGTGCCTGTTGTACACCCGCCTATCGATATAAAAGAGTGGCTAGAACAAACAAGTGATGCGATTAAACTTACTTTGCACCCGCGTGCTGAGCACAGTATTAAAACGATTCAAATCCCCAGTGAAGGGGTACGCTTTTTAGTCGGTCCTGAAGGTGGATTTACCGATGAAGAAATTAACATTGCTAAACAGCAAGACTTTGTTGATATCCGCTTAGGGCCACGTGTTCTGCGAACAGAAACAGCCGCTCTGACGGTACTGAGCGCATTACAATTGCAATTTGGCGATTTAGCGAATTGAAAACAGTAAAAATACCCATATATCAAAGTAACAAAACACAGTATGGCATACGATTCTAAGGCAAAAATATGGCAATTAAGCTAGGCATAATCTCTGATCCAATTAGTGGCTTTAATATTAAAAAAGACACTGGCTTTGCAATGATGATGGAAGCACAAAAGCGCGGTTACGAAATTTACTACATGGAAATGGATGACCTTTCTCTACGTCAAGGTCAAGGCTATGCAACAGCTGCCAAAGCCCGTGTATTTGATGATGTTAATCACTGGTATGAATTAGAAGAAAAAGCCACCATTGCTTTAGCTGATTTAGACGTTATTTTAATGCGTAAAGATCCGCCTTTTGATACTGAGTACATCTACGCTACCTATATTTTAGAGCGTGCTGAGCAAGCTGGTACGCTGGTTATCAATAAGCCGCAAAGCTTACGCGATGCCAATGAAAAGCTATTCACGGCTTGGTTTAGCGAACATACGCCAGATACTTTAGTAACACGTAGCCAAGCAGACATTCGTGCATTTTTAGCTGAGCATAAAGATATTATTTTAAAACCCCTTGATGGTATGGGTGGTGCTTCTATCTTTAGAGTTAAAGAAGATGATGCCAATATTGGTGTGATCTGCGAAACATTAACCGAGCATGGTAGTCGTTTTGCAATGGCACAAAATTATATCCCTGAAATCAAGCAAGGCGATAAACGCGTTCTTGTGGTTGATGGTGAAGTAATGCCGTACTGCCTAGCGCGTATCCCGCAAAATGGCGAAACGCGCGGTAACTTGGCAGCAGGTGGTAGAGGTGAAGCACGTCCAATTAGTGATTCAGACCGTAAAATTGCAGAGGCTGTTGCACCTACACTGAAAGAAAAAGGCCTTATTTTTGTTGGTCTAGATATCATTGGCGATCGTTTAACTGAAATCAATGTCACTGCGCCAACGTGTGTAAAAGAGATTGAAGCTGCTTATGACATTTCAATCACTGGTCACTTATTTGATGCCATTGAAAGAAAACTGAGCCATACTTAATTTAAACAACAAAAGGGGCGACCTATGCAGTCATTAGAGAACCATTTCTTAATCGCAATGCCAAGCATGCAAGACCCTTTTTTTAAGCGTGCTGTTACGTATATTTGTGAGCACAACCAAGATGGTGCGATGGGCTTGGTAATTAACCAGCCTATCAATATCACCGTGGGCGAGCTTCTCGATAAAATCGAAATTGATAACGATAAAAGTAAACAAGCAGCAGGCTTAGCTGTATATGCTGGCGAATTTTGTAAAAACCGATCGCGGTTTTGTTTTGCACTCACCAAAGCCTGGTTATGCAGCGAGTCAAAAGCTCAGCAGTGATATTATGATCACCACTTCAAAGGATGTGTTAGCAAGCCTAACAACGAGTGAAGCACCAGAACAATTTATTATCACATTGGGTTATGCTGGTTGGGATCAAGGACAGTTAGAGCAAGAACTGCTGGAGAATTCATGGTTAATTATCAAAGCAGACCCTGAGATCATCTTTAATACACCTGTTGAAAAACGTTGGGAAAAAGCGGTTTCGATGCTGGGTTTTGATGTCGGTCAATTAAGCTCTGAAGCAGGCCATGCTTAACATTTATAATTTTTAAGACTATGACAAAACGAACGTTTAAGGCACTCGGTGAACGCACCGTAATGGGTTTTGACTTTGGCACCAAAAGTATTGGTATTGCCATTGGTCAAGAACTCACAGGAACAGCATCAAGTTTACAAGCTGTAAAAGCGAAAGATGGTATTCCAGATTGGCAACTAATTAAAAAACAAGTGGACGAGTGGCAACCCGATTTAATGGTGGTTGGTTTACCGCTTAATATGGATGGCACCAATCAAGAAGTTACTTTTAAAGCTAAGAAGTTCGCTAACCGCTTACACAACCACTTTGCTATACCGGTTGAAACGCAAGACGAACGACTAACCACCGCAGACGCAAAAGCGCGTTTATTCGAACAAGGTGGCTACCGAAACCTCGGCAAAGGTAATGTTGATAACATGTCTGCTGTGATTATTTTAGAAAGCTTTTTTGAGCAGTTTTATGGTGAGTAGGCGCCTTCAACGTATTTAAAGAGTGCCAGCACAGACAGTGCTGGCATGTAATTCCCTTTTGTTTTAACTAAGATTTACCTTTTTCGTCCAGACCATCAATAGTCACACCCTGTAAGAAACCAGCCCCTTTTTGTTCATTGTTTTGTAGCTTAATCATTAGGCGTAAGTCATTTGGCGAGTCAGCATGGTGCAGCGCATCAGCATAGTTAATGCGGCGCTGTTTATAAAGCTCAAATAATGCTTGGTCAAAGGTCTGCATGCCCATTTCTTTCGATTTAGCCATAGTCTCTTTAATAGAACCGATATCGCCTTTTTTAATAAGCTCTGCCACCATAGGTGAGTTAAGCAAAATTTCGATAGCAGCGACACGCCCTTCCCCATCGGCAGTTGGCACCAACTGCTGAGCAACAATGGCGCGAAGGTTTAGTGCAAGGTCGTACTTTAACTTATCGTGCTTTTCTTTAGGCACCAAATGCATGATACGGTCAATGGCTTGGTTGGCATTGTTCGCATGCAGTGTTGCGACACATAAGTGACCTGTTTCTGCAAAGCTGAGTGCATATTCCATAGTTTCTTGTGAGCGGATCTCACCAATTAAGATCACATCGGGTGCTTGACGCAACGAGCTTTTCAGCGCTGATTCAAAGCTTTCTGTATCAAGACCAACTTCACGTTGAGTGATAATGCTTTTACGGTGCTCATGCACAAATTCGATAGGATCTTCAATAGTAAGAATATGACCACGTTGATTGCGGTTACGATAACCTAGAAGCGCAGCAAGCGAGGTTGACTTACCCGTACCAGTACCACCTACAAATAGCACTAATCCACGTTTTGCCATAATCACGTCGGTTAACGTTGATGGCAAACCAAGTTCATTCACATCAGGAATTTGTGTCACGATACGGCGAATAACCATTCCAGCCCTGTCTCGTTGCCAAAAAGCAGAAACACGGAAACGACCTTCATCAGTAGCAATCGCAAAGTTACATTCTTTGCTGTCATGGAACTCTTTGCGCTGTTTGTCGTTCATTGCTGACTCGACCAAAGCGAGTGAATCCTCATCTGAGAGTTTTTCATCGCTTAAAGGTATTAATTCACCGTTTACTTTTGCACTGACTGGCAGTTGGCTAGAAACAAACAAGTCAGAGCCTTTTTTGTCGATCATGACTTGCAAAAAATGATTTAAAGGTAAAGACATTTTATATAGCTCCGTTAGCCACCAAACTGGGTTTTATCTTGCGCTTTAGCTCGCGCATCAACATTAGTAATAATGCCGTAGTTAACCAAATTACCTAAACATTGGTCCATGGTCTGCATGCCATGCGATGCACCAGTTTGAATTGATGAGTACATTTGCGCAATTTTATCTTCACGGATCAGATTTCGGATTGCAGGAATACCGATCATGATTTCATGGGCTGCTACTCGGCCGCCGCCTACCTTTTTAAGTAAAGTTTGCGAGATTACGGCACGTAGTGATTCTGACAACATTGAACGTACCATGTCTTTTTCTTCACCTGGGAACACGTCAATAATACGGTCAATGGTTTTTGGTGCAGAGGTAGTATGCAAGGTACCAAACACTAAGTGACCTGTTTCTGCCGCAGTCATCGCTAAGCGAATTGTTTCAAGGTCACGCAGCTCACCCACTAAAATAACATCAGGGTCTTCACGTAGTGCACTTCTAAGTGCATTAGAGAAGCTATGCGTATCACGGTGAACTTCACGTTGGTTAATAAGGCTTAGCTTATTTTCATGTACGAATTCGATTGGATCTTCGATAGTTAAAATATGGTGATGTTTAGTTTGATTAATATAATCGACCATCGCCGCCAAAGTCGTTGATTTACCAGAACCAGTAGGGCCGGTGACTAGCACCAAACCACGTGGATTGTCGGCAATGGTTTTAAAAATATCTGGGGCACCTAAATCATCCAGCGTTAAAACATCACTTGGGATAGTACGAAACACCGCCGCAGGACCACGGTTTGAATTAAATGCGTTAACACGAAAACGCGCAAGGTTTGGCACTTCGAAAGAAAAATCCACTTCGAGATTTTGTTCATAGTCCTTACGCTGATTATCGTTCATAATATCGTATACCAGACTATTTACATCTTTTTGTTCTAATGCTGGAATATTAATACGACGTACATCACCATCAACACGTATCATAGGTGATACGCCTGATGACAAGTGTAAATCCGAGGCTTTGTGTTGCACACTAAAGGCCAATAATTCGGTAATATCCATTTATGACTCCACAACCAACTGATAATTATATGGTTACAATAGCAGAACGACTTACATCCGCCTACGCAAGAATTGCTCAAGCTGCAAAAAATAATCACCGCGATGAGCAATCAATCAACCTATTGGCTGTTTCAAAAACAAAACCTGCCGACGATATTATTGCTGCCTATAAGCATGGTCAACGCCAGTTTGGCGAATCATACGTTCAAGAAGCGGTAACAAAAGTCACAGCATTGGCTGATTATAAAGACATTATTTGGCACTTTATCGGCCCTATTCAATCGAATAAAAGTGCCCAAGTAGCCACACATTTTGATTGGGTACAAAGTGTTGACCGCACTAAAATTGCAAAACGTCTTAATGAGCAACGACCAGCCGACAAAGCCCCACTCAATGTATTAATTCAAGTTAATATTAGTTTAGAAGAGGCAAAGTCAGGCTGCCACCCAGACGAGCTAATGGCATTGGCCGAATTTATCAGTCAATGCCCTAATTTATGCCTGCGCGGTGTGATGGCGATTCCTGCCAAAACCGACGATGCCCAGCTACAATTACAATATTTTGAGCAATTAAGCGCTTGCTTTGATAAACTAAAGGCCCAATATCCCCAAGTAGACACCTTGTCGATGGGTATGAGTAACGATGTTGAAGCGGCGATTGCAGCGGGTTCAACCATGGTACGCATTGGCACGGATATATTTGGCCAACGAAATTAAAAGGTGATAACAGACATATGTCAGACAAAAAAATCGCATTTATAGGCACGGGTAACATGAGCTACGCCATCATTGGCGGCATGGTAAAGAACGGTTTTGCAGCAAAAAACATCATTGCAACCAATCGCAACCAAGAAAAATTAGCTAAGGTTGCTGCTGATTTCGGGGTGCAAACTACCGCGGATAACAACGCGGCACTTCGCGATGCTGATGTGATTGTCTTATCTGTTAAACCACAAATGATGGGCGATCTTTGCCAATCATTCCAAGATTCAGGCGTTGATTTTAGCGACAAGCTATTTATTTCAGTAGCAGCAGGTCTTACCGTAAACCGTTTACGTGAAATGCTAGGTCAAGATGTGAAAATGGTGCGTTGTATGCCAAATACACCATCATTACTAGGCCGTGGTGTTTCTGGCCTTTATGGCGCTGGCGAAACCACTGAAGAGCATGAGTTTGTACAACAAGTTTTTGAGTGTACAGGCATTGTTGTTTGGGTTGAGCAAGAGTCACAAATCAACGACATCATTGCTGTTACAGGCTCATCACCTGCTTACTTCTTCTTATTTATGGAAGCTATTGAAGAAAAAGCGAAAGCACTTGGCTTTAGTGATGAAGATGCGCGCCGTTTAGTGCAACAAACCGCACTGGGTGCTGCCGAAATGGCTCTTTCGCAACCAGACATCAGTATTTCTCAGCTACGTGCAAACGTAACCTCTAAAGGGGGTACGACTCACGAAGCTGTTGAGCACCTTAAATCACAAGGTTTAGTCGGCACTGTTGCAGATGCAATGGATGCTTGTATTGCTCGCGCTGAAGCGATGGAAAAAGAACTTTAAGCTTACTTTTTGAAGGTAAAACTATGCAAGCCATGCACTTTTTAGTTGGGATTATTTTTGATCTCTTTTTAATGGTGGTCCTTTTACGCTTTTGGTTACAAGCGGCAAAAGCTGACTTTTACAATCCTATGAGCCAGTTTGTGGTGAAAGCCACTTCGTTCGCAGTGAACCCACTTCGTAAAATCATCCCTGGAGTGGGTGGCTTTGATATTGCCTCGCTAGTACTTGCTTATTTAGTTGCTGTAGCAAAACTCAGTGTTATTTTTCTGATGTTTTATAATGCTTGGGCGCCAGGTCCGGTATTTATTCAAGCGTTAATTACAGTAATTAAAGAAGGTTTAAACTTGCTATTTTGGGTATTAATTATTCGTGCTTTACTTAGCTGGGTAAGCCAAGGCTACAACCCAATTGAGGCTGTATTCCACCAGCTAACTGAGCCGATGTTACGTCCTATTCGTAAGATTATCCCACCACTAGGTGGTCTAGACCTATCAATCTTAGTGCTGATTATTGGTCTACAGTTTTTACAGTTTTTAGTAATGGATTTAATTGGCTAAGCGTTTAACGTGAAGCAGTAAGGGGCCGAAAGGCCTCTTTTGTTAAGTGAGATATACCATGAAGCAATTTATTTATTTTTCTTTGATTGTATTGAGTTTATTTACAACTTTTGCCAAAGCTGATGAACAAGCAGGCGCCCAGTACAAGGTTCTTGGCCCTTGGGAAGTTCATTACATTGCATTTCCATCGACTTTTATTCAGCCAAACATTGCTAAAAACTATGATTTAGAGCGTAGCCCTAGCAAAGGGATTATTAATATTTCGGTATTAAAAAACAGCGATAAAACTGCGCAGACTGCAACTTTAACTGGCACTGCACGTAACCTACTTGGTAATAAAATACAGCTTACATTTAAAGAAGTTGTTGAAGGCGATGCGATTTATTACCTCGCGCAAATCGATTACAGCAACGAAGAAATTTACCGTTTTGATATCGAAATTAATCAAAATGGCAAAGTACAAACGCTAAAGTTTCAGCAAAAATTTTACGTAGATTAATAGACCTATGAACAACACCTTGGTTTTAGCCACGGGTAACCCTGGCAAAGTAAAAGAGCTGGCAAGTATGCTCAGCCCACTTAATATTAACGTGGTTCCACAAAGCGATTTTCAAGTGCCAGACGTGCCAGAAACAGGCACCACATTTGTTGAAAACGCGATTATTAAAGCGCGCCATGCAGCAAAAATCACAGGCATGCCTGCGATAGCCGATGACTCAGGCCTTGAAGTCGACGGCCTAAATGGTGCACCAGGTGTGTACTCTGCACGCTTTGCCGGAGCGGGTGCCAGCGATCAAGATAATATCGATAAGTTATTAAAAGAGCTTGCTGATAACCCTGTTCGCAGTGCGCGTTTTTGGTGTGTGTTAGTATTAATGCGCCACGCCGACGACCCTACACCACTTATTTGTAGTGCCAGTTGGGAAGGCGAAATCACCCATAGCCAAGATGGTAAAGGTGGTTTTGGTTATGATCCTGTTTTTTACGTACCATCTGAGCAATGCACTAGCGCTCAGTTAACTAAAGAGCAAAAAAATGCCCTTAGCCATCGCGGCCAAGCTTTAAAACAACTACTTGCGCAATTGCAGCAAAAAGGCGGCCTGTGAGTTTACCGCCTTTAAGTTTATATGTGCACGTGCCTTGGTGCGTGCAAAAGTGCCCATACTGTGACTTTAATAGCCATGGCCAAAAAGGCACAATCCCCGAAAAAGAATACGTTCAGCATCTTATTGATGATCTCAAGGCCGATTTGCACTTAGTGCAAGGGCGTAAAATCCACAGCATTTTTATTGGCGGCGGCACGCCAAGCTTATTAACCGGTGACGCATATACTCGCCTACTTGGTGAAGTCGACAGATTAATTGGCCTAACTGATGACTGTGAAATTACCCTAGAGGCAAACCCAGGTACCGTCGAAACAGGTCGCTTTAAAGAATATGTTGCCGCTGGCATCAATCGTATTTCGATTGGTGTGCAAAGCATGCAAAACGACAAGCTAAAAGCCCTTGGCCGTATTCATGGTGCTGATGAAGCAAGTTATGCGGCTAAACAGGCGCATCAAGCGGGGCTAAACAGTTTTAACCTTGATTTAATGCATGGTTTACCTGGGCAATCTGTTGAAGACGCCTTGGGTGACCTTGAAAAAATTATCGCCCTTAATCCACCTCATATCTCGTGGTATCAGCTAACCATTGAGCCAAATACTCAGTTTGCTTCGAAGCCACCGACCTTACCCCATGACGACACCCTTTGGGATATTCAAGAACAAGGTCAAGCGTTACTCGCAGCAGCAGGTTATGAGCAATACGAGATCTCAGGCTACGCGAAGCCCGGTTACCAATGCCGTCATAACTTGAATTATTGGCGATTTGGCGATTATCTCGGTATCGGCTGCGGTGCCCATGGTAAAATTACTGATGAAAATAAAGTCATCACCCGTACGGTGAAAGTAAAACACCCTCGAGGTTATATGGATCTTGCCAAACCGTATTTATACGAACAATGGCAAGTAGCAGAAGACGACTTAGCTTTTGAATTCTTTATGAATCGTTTTCGTTTAGTCGAACCCTGCCCCAAAGCTGATTTACCTTTGCTTACAAGTTTGTCACTGCATAGTCAGGAACAAGCCTTGACTGAGGCAATTGCAAAAGGCTTACTAATTGATGATAAAGATAACTGGCAGGTAAGCCAAAAAGGCCATCGCTTTTTAAATGACCTGCTAGAATTATTCGTTTAAGAATTATAATTAAATTTCTAACAACTACAAAGGAACGATAATGCGTAAACTGACCTTCATCGCTGCGGCGGTAAGTGTTGCATTACTTGGCGGCTGCCAACAAATGCAAGAGCAACCGAAGCCTGCACCAAGTGTACAAAGCCAACCAGTACAAAGTGAAATCGATAAAGCTAATGCCTTCTTCGAAGATACTTTTAACCGTGATGTAATGAAAAGCCCTATCTATCAAACATACATGGGCATCAAAAAAGATTACGACAAATGGGACGATGGCAGCGAAGAGCGCGTTTTAGAAGACTTTGAACAAACTAAAGCTGACCTAGTTGCGCTTAACGCAATTAACCGCGACCTATTAGATGACGCAACAAAAGTAAGCTATGACCTTAAAAAGCAAGACTTAGAAAACGAAATTGCTGATTTCAAATGGCGCCATTACAACTACCCTGTGAACCAAATGTTTGGGGTTCACTCGATGATCCCTGCGTTTTTAATCAACCAACATCAAATTGCCGATGTATCTGATGCTAAAGCGTATATCTCACGTTTAAACGGTGTTACAACGGTTATTGATCAACTAATCAAAGACCTTGAAGTACGTGCAGATAAAGGCATTATCGCGCCCAAGTTTGTTTTCCCACACGTGATTGATTCAAGCAATAATATCTTACGCGGCGCACCATTCCATGATGGTGAAGACTCAACGTTACTTGCTGACTTTAAACGTAAAGTTAACGCATTAGAGATTGCTGACAGCGAAAAATCTGCACTTATCAGCGACGCTGAAAAAGCCCTAAAAGCAGCAGTAAAACCTTCTTACACTAAGCTAATTAACTTCTTAGCTCAGTTAGAAAAGCGCGCTGATGACCGTGATGGTGCTTGGAAATTCCCTGACGGCGAAGCGTTCTACAACAATGCTTTAGCACGTACCACAACAACTGATTTAACAGCGAAAGAAATCCACACAATCGGTTTAGCTGAAGTCGCGCGCATTCACGACGAAATGCGTGCAATCAAAGATAAAGTAGGCTTTAAAGGTGACCTTAAAGCATTCATGCAATTCATGAAAACTGATAAGCAGTTCTACTACCCTAACACAGCTGAAGGTAAACAACGCTACCTTGATGAAGCAACAGCGCTTATCGATAACATGAAATCTCGTCTAGACGAGCTATTCATTGTAAAGCCAAAAGCTGACCTTAAAGTTAAAGCTGTTGAAGCATTCCGTGAAAAAGCAGCAGGTAAAGCGTTCTACCAACAACCTGCACCAGATGGCTCACGCCCAGGTATTTATTACGCAAACCTTTACGACATGGAAGCAATGCCAACATACCAAATGGAAGCACTTGCATACCACGAAGGTATTCCTGGTCACCACATGCAAATTGCTATCGCGCAAGAGCTTGAAGGTGTACCTAAGTTCCGTAAGTTTGGCGGCTACACAGCGTATGTTGAAGGTTGGGGTTTATACTCTGAGCTAGTACCAAAAGAAATGGGCTTATACGAAGACCCTTATTCAGACTTTGGTCGTCTTGCGATGGAATTATGGCGCGCATGTCGCCTAGTAGTAGATACAGGTATCCACGCAATGAAGTGGACACGTCAAGAAGGTATCGACTACTACGTAAATAACACACCAAATGCGACGTCTGATGGCGTTAAAATGGTTGAGCGTCACATTGTAATGCCTTCACAAGCAACGGCATACAAAGTAGGTATGTTGAAAATTTTAGAGCTTCGTGAAGCGGCTAAAGAAAAACTAGGCGATAAATTCGATATTCGTGAATTCCACGATGTAGTACTTAAAAATGGTGCAGTACCATTAAATGTACTAGAGAAGTTTGTTGACCAATGGGTTGCTAAGAAACAAGCAGCTTAACCAATAAAGACTTGAAAAAGGCCGCTCAGCGGCCTTTTTTATTTATTTAAACAAGTAGTTGAGCTATAAATGTATAAATAATAAAAAACGAGTATCTCCATGCAAAGCGCGATTGAGCAATTGAACAGCCGACTTCAACATCATCAGTTAAAAGAACTCATTGCCGATTACCAAAGTTTATCGGGAGTTTTGCAAGCGGCACAATTACAGCATATCTATCAATTAGCGTGCAGTAGTGAAGTTAAATACTTGTTTTTACAAAATGTGGCAGCGCATTTACTCGAAGCAAGCCCGCTGCCAAGTGAAGCTGTAGCCTTAATTGATGATATCGATAAACTGAGCTTTTTCACGCCTGGTCTTAAGTTTCAAAATGCTTTTTGTATTACCGACAACCAAGGCAATACCCTACTACATCACTTATTTACGCAGTGTCAGGCTAATAACCTACCCTTTAATTACTTGCGTTCGTTAATGTTATTTGAAAGCAACGAAAGCTTGGGTGTTGCGTTAAAAACATTAAATAAGCAGCAGCTCACTCCTATAGGTTGCTTTATAGCGCTAAACAGCACGACTCAGATGCTAGCCAAACATGAATTCTCTGCATTATTAGCCATGATGGAAGTCGACCAAAATCACAGCCCGAGCGCAGTCAGCGCCTTGGTAAATACCCTTAAGCAATTTTATGGTGCCAATCAAGCAACGAGTAGCGACAGTAAAGTGCTGCTTTGCGCGACCTATTTGCAAGTGCCAACGGCACAGTTATTAAACGCGCTCAATCAATAACTCCATGAATAAGGATGTTGTTAAAGCGTTTTTATCGCTCAGTAGTTTTACCGCCCTTAACCATGGTAGCCGTATTGTGCTTACCTTGTGCCTTGCAAGGTTATTAAGTACTGATGAGTTTGGTACTTTCGCGGCGTTACTCGCACTGTGTGAAATTTTGTTATTACCTGCGAGTATGGGCTTTGCATCATCTTTAATGCGTATTAGCTACCCGCTCTACAAAGCTCAGCAACATGACTTACTACGCGGCTTAAAACATGTTTATTTAGCGGCATCGTGTTTATTCGGGGTGATTTTTGTCGCTGCTGTGGTGATTAGCTTTCAGGCTATTTCACCGCACCAAAGCGCTCAAGAGCATGTGGCCTATTTACTATTACTGGTGCCGATTGGCGCCATTATGCAGAGCCAATCGGCTTTTTTAGTGGCTTTGAATAAACCAAAAATTGGCTTGATAACGCAGCAGTGTATTTTTGAATTGCTAACAGCGGGGTTTTGCTTTTTCGTGTACTTGATACGTGGCGACTTATCGTTAGTCGAGATTTGTATCTTGTTGTTTTGTAGCATCTTGTGCGTAGTCATTTATCAATATTGGTTAATCAAAAAAATGATCGTTGCAAGCACTGCCCGCTACCAAACCAAGCAATGGTGTAAAGACTCATTGATCATGCTCGCCAGTGGTGCAGGCACCGTGTTGGTAGCAAAACTCGATGTCTTACTGGTGCATCACTGGTTTGGTGCACAAGGCGTGAGTATCTTCTTTCCAGCGGTAGTGATTGCTGGCTTACTGACTATTTTAGGCAATGCCGCCAACCAATATTTAAAACCCATTTTAATGGCCGATGAGACGACCGAGCAGCAACTTAGCGAGTTAATGAAAGTGATATGGCGTTTTAACTTTGCCGCTATTTTGCTACTTGCCTTGCTCGCAAAGCCACTACTCACTCTCTATGGCGAAAGCCAATTACAAGAAGGATTTTGGATTTTAATGCTGCTGTTACTCGGGCAATTATTATTACCAGCAAGAATTTTAGCCAGTAGCATGGTCAAGTTAAAAGGCAACCCGCTTATCAACTTGTATGTCTTACTTGGTGCAACCAGTGTCACGGTTTTAATGGCAGTACTATTAAAAGATCAGTTTGGCTTATTGGGGGTGGCTGTGGCGTTTAGTGGCGGCTTTATGCTTGGAGCGATTTGCCGCATGGTGATTGTGTGCACACGCATGCGGCTACCTTTATCTGTGGTATTGGGTTTAGTCAGATAGATAATATTCAACACTGGTAACTACACGCACTTTTTTCAGCTGAGGTGTGTTTGAATCTCTATCAGAAATTGAAAACTGCCCCTGACGCGCTGTTTTAATTTTACCTAATTTAGACTGTGAATCTTTGGCAAATTTCATTGCTACTTCGCGGGCTTTTTCGGTTGCTTCTTGAATCATATTTGGCTTAATTTCATTTAAGCCATTAAATAAATATTGAATCCGCGTTTCGTAATTATCTTGTACTATCGCAATGCCTTGTTTGGCTAATTGGCTTACTGCGCCTAAGGCATTTTGCACTTTTTCAATATCATTTGAATAAACAATGACATTATTACGAGCAATATAACGAAACTGCTGATTCTCGCCGCCATATTCGCGAGCTTGTTTATCAATAATCGATTGGCTACCAAGGCTGATTTCTTCATCACTAAATCCATGTAGTTTTAAAAAAGCCACAACCGCATCACTTTTCTCTTCAACTCGACCCACTAGTTTTTCAAGGTTGTTATCGGCATCAGAAAACTGTAAAGGCCAGATAACGGTGTCGGCTGGCACTTCCATTTCTGCTAGCCCTTTAACATGAACTGTGCGCTCCATGCCCTTTACATCAAGGGCTGCACTTTTCAAAATAAAACCTAATCCGAGCAAACCGACCGCCAATGCACACGCTGCAATAACGATATTAAATGGTTGCGCTTTATTCATGCTTTTCTCCTTGATGTAGGTCACTGTTTTTGACTCGAAAAGTAGTTATAAACAGGTTATCTTATGAGTATAACTTTTAATACTTTGGAAGCGTGTCGGTTCTAGTTTGAGTGTATTAAACTTAACAGACCCTGAAGTTTTAACAAACATCGCAAGCGAAGGAAACAGCATGAGCGTTAAACGTATTAGCCAATTTTTTAATCCTAAATCGGTCGCGGTGATTGGCGCCTCAAATTCCCCTAACCGAGCGGGCTTTGTGGTGATGCGTAATTTACTACAGGGGGGCTTTAAAGGCCCAATCATGCCTGTTAGTTTAAATCACAGCGCTGTACACGGGGTATTAGCCTACCCAAGCATTGCTGCACTACCCAAAGTGCCTGATCTTGCGGTTATTTGTACTAATAAAAACACCTTAATTAACATCATTAATGAGCTTGGAGAGCTTGGTTGTAAGCATGCGGTGGTAATTGCAGCGGGTTTAAACGTCGAACAAAAGCACGCATTAAAAGAAGCAGCTGCTGAGGCAAATGTTTCTTTACTTGGGCCTAATTGTTTGGGCTTACTTATTCCTCATATTGGTTTAAATGCCAGCTTTTCACATACGGTTGCAAGCCCAGGAAAGCTTGCTTTTGTATCGCAATCTGCGGCTGTTTGCTCAACCATTCTAGATTGGGCGAAAAACAAAGAAATTGGCTTTTCATATTTTGTATCTGTGGGTGATTGCCTAGATATCGACTTTGATGAGTTACTCGACTTTTTAGGCCGAGATGCAAAAACTAAAGCTATTTTGTTATATATCGATAATATTGAAGATATTCGCAGCTTTATTTCCGCAGCGCGAGCCGCTGCGTTTAGCAAACCCGTAATCGCCATTAAAACCGGTAAAACCAGTGCTGGTGCCCTCGCTGCAGAAATACACACTGGTGGCAAACAAAGCTCAGATGCAGTCTATGATGCGCTATTTCAGCGAGCAGGTATGCTTAGGGTAAACGACTTACGAGAGCTTTTCGCTGCGACACAAACGCTGGCAATGCACCCAAAACTTCTTAAAGTCGAGCAGCTAACCATTTTAACCAATGGCGGCGGCCCAGGTGTCATGGCTGTGGATACGCTCTTGCAAAGCTCAGGAAAGCTGGCGGAGCTCAGCGATGAGACCAGAGCTGCGCTTAATAAAGTCATCCCGCAATCAGAAATGACCTCAAATCCGGTGGATATTTTTGGTGACTCAGCGCCAAGACGCTATCAACAAGCCTTAGAAATCTTACTACAAGCTAAAGAAGTTAAAAACTTGCTGATCATCCATACTCCTTCTGCGCTTGCACCGAGTGAAGATTATGCAGAGATCATTGTTGAAACCTTGGAAAAAATCCCAAAAATGGCTCGCCCTTATGTTATGACTAACTTTATGGGTGAAGATGCCGCCTATGCTGCACGTAAAGTCTGTACCAATAACGCTATTCCAACCTACCGTACACCTGAAGGTGCGGTGGGTGCCTTTATGCACTTAGTAAGTTATCGTCGTAACCAAAAGCATTTAACACAAACACCAGAATCAAACACCGATGATGCAAAAATAAATAAAGACGCTGCACGCTCTGTGGTGAGCGAGTTTTTAGCCGAAGAGCAAAGCTATTTATCAACCCATGAAGCTAGTCAAATTCTCACTCATTATGGTATTGATTGTATTCAAACTGAAGTTGCTTACACGCCAACAGAAGCCAAAGAACAAGCAATTGAGCTGGGTTTTCCGGTAGCGTTAAAACTAATTAGCCCAAGTATTCCTTCTAAATCAGAAGTCGGTGGTGTTGTCCTTAATTTAAATGATGCGCAAGAAGTTGAGCAAACAGCCTTTGCCATGCTGCTACGAATCAAAAACACCTACCCTGATGCCCATATTGAAGGTTTTTCACTGCAAAAAATGGCGCCGCGAGCAGGTGCTAATGAGCTACGTATCGCCATCAAAACAGAGCCTAACTTCGGTCCGGTGATTTTACTAGGTGAAGCTGGCACCGGACTTGAGTTCGCACAAGCAGCAGTGGCATTACCGCCACTTAATATGAACTTGGCAAAATACCTAATTGCTGCAGCGCACGATAAAGGCGTACTTAAAGACCGCGTGCTACCAGAAAAAGTCGATAAATACCGTTTATGCGCCCTACTCACCCGTATTTCGCAGCTGGTTATCGATCAACCTGATATCACCAGTGTTGAACTTAATCCAATTTTAGCCAGTAACGGGCAGTTTTTGGTCCTTGATGCGACCATTGGTCTTAGCCGTTATAAAGCAAAAGCGAACCGTAAACGCTTGTGTATTCGTCCCTACCCAATTGAATTAGTTAAAGAAGTAACCCTTAAAAATAATACCCAAGCACAGTTAAGACCTATCAAACCGGAAGATGAGCAAGCACACTTAGAGTTTGATCAATCATTGAGCAAAGAAGACAGATATAAGCGCTTCTTCGGTGAATTACCGCAATTTAATCATGATCAGCTCGCGAAAATGACGCAAATTGATTATGACCGAGAAATGGCGTTTATTGTCAGCCAAGAGCAAAATGGTTCAGCCTGTACATTAGGGGTATCTCGAGTGTTGATGGATCCAGACAAGCTCGATGCTGAGTTTGCAATTGTGGTGCGCTCTGATTGCCAAGGTTTAGGGCTTGGTACAATATTAATGAATGCGGCGATTGAGCATTGTAAAAACCAAGGCGTTAAACAAATTTCAGGGATCACTTTACCTGAAAATACTGGCATGATTGAGCTGGCAAGAAAACTCGGGTTTAAGATCACCCGCGACTTTGAAGAAGGCAGCATTAATATGGTGCTAAAACTTAACTAAAACTGGATCATTATTTTGCATCGTTTAAGAAATTACACTGCACGAGTTTTTGAAGGTAATGGTAAATATCGACGTGTAGGACGCGCACTTGACGTGTTTTTGATGTCGCTGATCATGATCAATGTAGTGGCAATTGTTTTGGAGTCGGTTGGCCCTTTAGCAAAGCAGTATCATTATGAATTTTTAATGATTGAGCTGATTTCTGTTGCTATTTTCAGCCTAGAATATGTGCTCAGGCTTTGGTCATGTGTAGATAAAAGCGTGCACAAAGAAAGCACGCTGACAAACTCAAAGATTCGTATTAGGTATTTCTTCTCGCCCATGGCGCTGATTGATCTCATTGCGATTTTACCCACCATTCTAATGATGTTTGTGAGTGTTGATTTACGTTTCTTACGAGTACTTAGGTTAATGCGTATTTTTAAGCTCACTCGTTATTCAAGAGCGATGCAGCTATTACTAAACTCGTTTAAAGAAGAAAGCAGTTCACTGCTTGCTGCATTTTTTATAATGGCCGTGGTCTTGATCATCGCCTCATGCGGTATTTATTTAATTGAACATGATGTGCAGCCCGATAAATTTGGCTCTATACCTGCTGCAATGTGGTGGGCCATGGTGACACTTACAACCGTTGGTTATGGCGATGTGGTGCCTGTGACTCCTCTAGGCCGCTTATTTGGTGGTGCTATCACACTAGTGAGTATGGGCATGGTGGCAATTCCAACTGGTTTGCTAGCTTCAAGCTTTTCTGAACAGTTACGTAAACGCAGACAAGTGTTTACCGATGCAGTACATGAAGCCATTGAAGACGGCCACTTATCGCCAGTTGAAGAAGAACATTTAGAGAACTTACGCTATAAACTAGGCTTAAGTCAGCAAGAGGCGAACAAAGCGATTCATAACGAACTTAAAAACCGCAATCGCAATTTATATTGCCGCCACTGCGGTAAACGCCAAGATTAACTAAAGGGTAAAGCTTTGGCTTTACCCTAAAAACTCATCATCCCACAGGGTGTCTAAAAGCGCTTTTACTTCATCACCTGCTACAGGTTTACTAAATAGATAACCTTGAAAGTACTCACAGCCTAAAGAGCGTAAGAACTGCAATTGAGTGCGGTTTTCAACGCCTTCGGCAACACATTCTTTACCCAAGCTTTTTGCCAGCGTAAGCGTTGAGTTGATAATCGCTTCATCACCTTTATCAATACCAATATCATTAACAAAGCTTTTATCAATTTTTAGCACATCAACCGGAAAGCGTTTTAAGTAGGTCAGTGACGCATAGCCAGTTCCAAAGTCATCCATATAAATCCGACAACCAAGGGCCTTGAGTTTATCCATGCTCTGCTGTGCTTTATCTGAATCATGCATCATGACTGATTCAGTAATTTCAAAAACCACCGCACTGGCAGGCACTTTACTAGCTTCAAGCGCCTTATGAATATTTTCAACTAAGTTTACACTTTCAAAATCAAGAGCAGATAAATTAATCGAAATATATAAATCAGGATGCGTCGTGCGCCATTGACGAAGCTCAATCAAAGCTCGTGATAAAGTCTGCAGCATTATTTTGGTAATTAACCCTGAGCTTTCTGCTGCGTTCGCAAAATCTTCAGGCTTATATTCATCTTTATTTGGCCAACGTAAAAGTACTTCTAGCCCCGCGACTTGGCGTGACTCAGCACTGACTATTGGCTGATAAAAATTACAAAACTCATGCTCTTGGTAAGCTTTACTTAACTGCGATTCTAAATGCAAAGTACGTTGCACTTGTAAGTTCATTTCTTGCTTATAAAACTGATAACCACCTTCGACCAGTTGTTTGGCGTGATACAGAGCCACATTAGATGCTTTTAATAATGCTTTGGTGGTTTGCGCATCATCAGGATAAACAGCAACTCCCACACTGAAGTTTACTTTTACTGCTTGTTGGCTGAGCTCGATATGCGATTCAACACTATCCATCACTCGTCCACACAATGATAAAAGCTCATCTACTTGTTTAAAGTCTTCAGCTAAAATAACAAACTCATCACCATCAAAACGTGCAAGACTATCTTGCGGTCTGAGAACTTGCTTTAGACGTTTAGCAACACGTTTCAGTAACTCGTCTGACTCTTCCCGACCGAGTGAATCATTAAAATATTTAAAGCGTTTAATATTAATATTTAGCAAAGCGACTTTATTTTGATGATAAGCAGCTTGCTCAATTGCATGATTAACTCGGTCATTAAATAGCGTTTTATTTGGCAAACCTGTTAAGGCGTCATAGTTAGCCAATAAGTGTAATTCACTCTCTGCCAATTTTTGCGCGCTAATATCAGTCACGATTATGACGTAACTATCTAGCTGACGATTACTTCCTGCAACAGCACTAATTTTAATTAATACTTGGCGCTTTTCACCAGTTGCTACCTCTACAACGTCTTCAGCTGAGAAATGCTCGCCAGACTGCAGCTTTTGCATCACTCTTAAATAATGTATGCGGGCAGCAATAGACAAACCGAGTGTTAGCGAGCGACTAGAACGAGGTTCAGCCGGAAAACCAAATGCATCTTGAAATGATTTGTTAGTAGCTCGAATTCGCAGATTTTTATCTAAGATAAACACCCAATCACGAGTTTGCTCAAACGCTGCACCAAACAAGCGCGCGTTTTCTTCAAATACGAGCTCTCGTGTCATATTGGTATAGGTACCGGCTACTTTTTCTGGCGCATTATCTTGCCACTCAACTACTTTGCCAAAATCTTTATACCAGCGCCAATTGCCATCAGCATGGCGTAATCGGTAGGTGCAATTAAAATAACCTTTTTGTGTTGATAAAAACTCTAACCACTCTAAGCGGAAAGTTTGCTTATCGTGAGGGTGAATTCTTGCTAAGTAATCATCTAAATTAACACTGTCTGTTTCATAGCCTAGCTCATTCTTAAGGCGCGGTTGATATATAATTGGACTTTGTGAAGACCAATCCCACACACCTGAATGACTCCCTTCAAGCGCTAACTTTAAGCGTGCTTCACTTTCTTTACTTTCTTTATGGGCGGCAAGCAAAATTTGTTGCATACGATTTCGTCTAAAAACCCAAGCAGCGACAAAAAGTGCAACTAATAAAACATACAAAACTATGAATTGCGGAGCACGCCAAAGTGGGTACTTTACTTCAATATTTAATATAGCGGGTGGCGTTAACTCCCCTGTTAATGGATCTTTTGCCCATACTTTGAGTTGATACTTACCCGCACTAAGTTTTGGGAATAACACCCGGTTGTTATTACGGGTATAGGTTTTTTGACCATCACCGAGTTGATACTCATAAATGATACGTTCTTGATAATTAAATGCCATTGCCGAAAAGGCAACTTCTAGACCTATGTCATCATGCTCAAGAACGACACTATCAATAGGCTGCTTTAGCTCGGCAGGTAGATCACGAGACATTAAATCAAGATTAGTAATATTAACGTGATCAATTAAAGCTTGCTGGTAGTGGTTATCCATAGGAGAAAAGTAAGTAAACCCTTTGAGCGTTCCATATACAATTTGCCCTGACTCAAGCTTTGTGAAAGCACCACTATTAAACTCTGTAGAGAATAGCCCCTCCGAGCCTGTAAATTGTTGAAAATGAAGATTATTAGGATTAAGCCGCCAAAGGCCTTTATGGCTGCTCATCCAAATCATACCCGCTTCATCAAGTACCATGTCATATAACAAGGTTCCTAATTTATTTTTTTCAAGGTCAATGGTATAGATATGCTCATAAGTGCTAGCATCTAGGCCGATCAAGCCAAAGTTAGAAAGCGATAACCACAGTACATTGTTATTATCTATGATGTATGACATCACATTAACGGCTACATTTTCGTGTTGCTCGGGAACAGTATAAATCGTTGTCAACTCGAAAGACTGCGGATCAACCTGATATAAAATACCTGCATTATAAAATAAAGGCGCATCGGGCTTAGAAGATAAGGCGGGTAAGAACCCATAAGCTAAAAATGGCTCAAATTCATCAAATTTCCCACCAAGTCGGGTCACTTTTTGGCTATCAATATTGTATACAAACATGCCGTAATCAGGGTGGACATAGTAAAGATTACCCGAGGGCATTAATAATATGCCATGCACCCAGTCGTTTATTAAAACCTGATTTTCAGGATTTGCAGCCTTAACAGGTGACGCTTGTTTTGTGTCTGGATCAAAACTCAAAATTCCCCTGTTAGTGTGTAACCACAACTTATCTTTATAGGGCATTATTTGGTAAACGCTGAACTCTGTCGTTATTAAGTCAACTTGGTAGTCTTTTAAGAACACTTCACTTTCGTTAGTCTGTAAGTCAACCGCTGTTAAACCGTTGTGTGTGGCCAGCCAAAGCCTATTTTTAAACTCCGCAATACTCCAAATCGAGTGATGTGATAAACCATCACCTCTCAGTGAGTTAGCAGTCACATTAATAAAGTTGTAATTATCATAAGATAAATAAAAGGCCCCATCATTTTTTGTCGCCAGCCACATGCCACCCGATTTATCTTTTACAACATCAATAATACTGTTATCAGCTAACGTATAGCCGCCTTCCCGTAAACGCTTATTTTTATTAAGCTCTGCTGTTACTAGGTCATATTCAAACAACCCTTTATCCGTACCTAAAGTAATCGCATCTTTTTCTTGAATAATGGTCCAAATATTCAAATCTTTTATTAAGGTTTTATTAGAGAAAGGCTTATTAGGAGTCTCAAACATCGCTTCTAAATTACTGATATCAACTTGATACAAACCTCTGACAGCACCGACTAGTAGAGTTGTTTGATCGATTACTGCAAATGATTTCACATAATTTTGATAAATATGACTTGGTTTTTGCTGTAAGTGCTCAAGCTTACGAACCTCACCGCTAGCAATTTGATATACATAAGCGCCATTACTTGTGCCCATAAAAATGAATCCGTTATAAGCATACAGCTCTCTTATAACACTGCTTTTTACACGCTCAGGGATTTCAAAAATTGAAGTGACTTGTTTTGTTTCTAAATCCAACTTGGCAAAGTCCCAACCCCGACCAAGCCATAGTGTTTTGTCATCAACAGCCACCATACTAAACACCGACTCAATAAAAATTTGCTCTTCTGTGGTGGGTTTAGCAATAAACTGCTGATAAGTATCGGAAGTGGGATCATAACGGAATAAACCCGCTTGTAGCGAAGCTATCCAAATATAGCCTTGAGGATCTTGGTAAATACGGTCAATGATGGCATCTTCAAGCTCACCATTAGGTCCTTTGATATGAACAACCTGATAGCCGTCGTAGCGATTAAGCCCCCCCTCAGTCGATAGCCAAAGATAGCCACTGTTATCAATGAGCATGGTGTTTACATAACTTTGCGATAAGCCTTCGCTGGTTGATAACCGTTTAACCTGTGAATAAGCGCAGTGGCTAAACAAGATAAAGCTCAAAAATAAAAAAATGGTTATACTAGAAAAGAACTTAGTCATTGACGTTCCAAATTGCTAACTTGGCACTGTGTCACGCGTAAAGTGCATCGCAACAATTTTTCGGTGTGCATAAAGTTCAAATAGTGATTGCAAGGAGTTTGGTAATGTTAATATATAGTTAAACCCATTTTGTAGATAAAAATCAATCAGATTTTGGTACACGAAGGTAAAAACAACCTTCTTTTGCCGAGCGGTTACGGCCGCAAGTAGCTGCGAAGCAACCCTTTGACCACGCCATAATTCATCTACATAAAGAGTAGACAAAAATAATAGCCCTGATTGGTCTTGTACTCTACACGCCGCGATTATCTCAGAATCTTTATAGGCAACCCATACTTGGTCAGCCTTGGTTGCTCGGCCACGTGCATTGTGTTTATCATAAAATTTATTTACTAACGGCGTTTTAATTGGCTCAAGTAAACAAAATCTAAACGCTGCCATGACTAGCTCATTAACGAAAGGTAATGCTCAAATTGTTGCTTAAGAAAAGCCTGCTCAGACATAGGACGATTATTTATTGCAGTATAAACACCTTCACGCGTATTTTTACCGCGCTTTATTTGATAAGCCCAAAATGATGCTTCGTAGTCCAATTGAATTTGATATTTTTGATCTCTTGGCAATTTACATAAATTGAAACTCATACTTTCTCAGCTTTAATAATTTGATTTATCTAGTATAACAAAATTCAAACCGTTTAATCCGATAAATTAGCCCAAAAAAGCCTCTGACGAAACTTGATTTTAGCAACACTTGCCAGTAAATTAACGAGCAATTTATGTACGCAAGGAACGCATGTTGTCAAAATATCTGAGCCACAGATTCGCCTTTTTATTATTATTCTTTTGCTTTTCAAGTTTAGCCAATACCCACACTCTCTTTTTTAATCGTCCTGCTGATACTCCACAAGCTCGCTTTGTTATTGATTTACTTAAAATGGCCTATAAAGAAATTGGCTACGAAATAAGTATCATTGATTTTAGCCATCAAAATGCGCTGGAAGCCGCAAATCAAGGTGTATTAGATGGTCAGCTTGGTCGCATTGCTGATGTCAAAGAAGGCTATCCAAACTTAATAAAAGTGAACTACCCTTTATTTGATTTTAATTTAATCCTGCTAAAAAACTGCAAAACATGCTATTACCCAAAACTAAAATCGCTCGCAATCCAATCAAGTTACCCTGCAGCACAGAGTTACATTGAACGACACCCTTTTAAAGGTGATGTAATAAAAGTTAGAAATGTCACGGCTCAATTGAATCTACTTACGCAAAATCGTGTTGAAGGCGCAATTTTACTCGATTTTATGTTATCAACTAAACACCCTGACTTTGATCAAGATGCATTTCACAAACAAGTGCTGATGCCAATGCAGAGCTATCATTTTGTTCATAAACGTCATGAGAAACTAATACCCAAACTAACTAGAGTACTAGAGGAATTTGATGAAAATGGCACGGTGCAATTTTTAAAATCAAAGTACAATCTCACCGAATTTTAGAAATCAAACCCTCCTTGCTCAGGCGTTGATTGTTGATTTTCAGCTTGTTGCTTTTTCTGAAGGTAACGTTTGTAACGCTGTTGGCATAGACTGATCACTTTACGTTTTTCTGCATTGGTAAACTTATTCCAATAAAATCGCTCATCACGACTACGATAGCAGCCTTTACAATAACCCCGGTTATTAACTTGGCATATCCCTTTGCAAGGGCTTGGAATTTCAAATATTTCAATCTGTTGCATCACAAATGCCGGTTAATAAGTAATATTAAAAGTATAGCCTGAAAATTAACCATAAAAAAAGCCACTTTAAAAAGTGGCTTCTTAAACTATTTGTTTCGCTTACTTAGACTCGCTTGTTGCAAGTTCTGCTTTACGATGAAAAGGCTTAGCGTACATAGCTAATACCAAAGGCTTTAACTCCTCTGGCACTTTTGCGATACGCTCATTAAATGCAGCGGCATCTTTTTCATCAATCACAGCTTGCGTACAACCACCTGCAATATAATTGCCTGGGTGTAAGAAAAACGAATCAACAATTTGCTGATCAATAGTTTTTGCCAGCTCTTCAGGCGATTCACAGCCCGACTCAATTGGCTCGCCAAACGCTAAATGTACATGCCCTTTGGCGGTGCTAAAACCTTCAACAATACTAGCTATGTCTTCACCCTGCTGTTTCACATACTGACCATGTTGCTGTTTATGATAAAGCTCTTTCGCTTTAGCAATCGCGCATGGCTCGTATTGATAAGAGATAGACACAGGTACAATTTTTAATTCGCGTACGTATTCAGCAAACTCTTTCTTCTGCTTGCGGCCTTGTAACTGCAACATTTTAAGCAGGGCAGGATCTGTTTGGTCAAAACCGTCTTTTGCTCGGCCTTCTTTTTGCGCTATCCAAATTGAGTGGCCTTCAGAAAGTGAGTCATAAATATAAGCAGACAGCTGCGACAGCGCTTTTAGCATCTCTTTCGGTGCTTTCGCTGAGCGCTTCACAATAAAGCTCTTGTTTAAACGCATTAACTCAGTGATATAAGGAATTTGCAGTAAGTTATCACCAATGGCGATACGAACTGTCGGCATGTTGTGCTTAAACAAGCCCCAATTAACGAGCGCAGGATCAAGCACTATATCGCGGTGATTAGAGATAAATAAGTAAGCTTGTTTTGGGTCTAGTTTATCAATGCCCGAAAACGTTACCTCTGAAGTAGTGCGGGTGATTAGTTTGTTCAAATAATCAGCCACTTCGTGCTGAACTTGCTCAACCGATGAGGTGTTACCCCACTTTTTACGCAGCTGGCTGCGCACTAATGGGCGAGTAATAAATGGGAAGTTCGATAAAAAGCGCGGTAAGTTATACTTAGCGATTACATCTACAAAGGCATTATCAGCAATCAAACGCGCTACTGAGTCAGCTACTTCATCATCATTGTAAGGTCTTATGTCGGCGTATTTATCCACACTTTCACTCATTAAAAACTACTTAAGTTAAAAAACGGCACGCAAAGCGTACCGTTAAAAATAATTGGCGGATTATAACTCAGGCAATTTTAAATGCGAACCGAGACGCGATAGTTAACCAAATTAAATGCCAATCAATGTATAAAATATTTATCTATAACAAATAATTAAGCAATGCTCTTACCAGTTTGCGAGGATTTTTTTAATACCATTTTTAACAGCAATCTGAGTATTAAAATTGCCAACACAATACCTGCAGCAAGACTTAACCAATGAGGTAGAACCTCGTGCTCTTCACCCATCATCGGCGCTACCACAAAACCATATTGCGCCACTAAATAATCGGTTAAAAAGCCAAAAGCCAGTGCCGTGCCAATCACACCTATTAGGTAGGCAAATACCGCTCGCTTGCCAAGCTCTTTACCAACGACACCAAGCGTTGCGATATTGGTTGCCGTCCAGCTAACATAAACACCAGCACCGCCCCCGGAGATACACCACTGAGTAATAAACCTGCCGCTATAGGTGTCGATGCAGTTGCACAAATATACATAGGAATACTGATTAAAATAACCACCAGCATAGCAAGGATGCCATTCCCCCACTGGCTTAAAAAAGATTCTGGTACATAAGTTTGTACAAGCGCTGCAAAGAATAAACCGATCATTAGCCAAATCATGGTGTCTTCAAGCAGCTTATTGCAACTAAAGCTCACCGCGCGTTTCAGTTTGCTAAAACGACTTTCAACGGCTTTGGTTGGCTGCTCACTGCTACAACAGCTTTTCTGTATAGGCGCTGCTTTTTCTGTTGAGCAACTTTGTTGCTGCTCTTGTATTGGTTGCGATTCCTTGCTACTACAACAACTTTGTGCGGGCTTTGCTGGCGTCTCTTTACTGCAACAGCTCGTTGTGGTCACAGGCTTTGGCTGTTTACTACTACAACAAGAGTCTGCTTTAGTACTTTCTTTATCTGATTCTGTACTTTGTACTTGTTGGATTTCACTGTCTTTCCCCACTAAGACGCCGGCCACAATGGCGCTGCACACGGCGGCAATAGGACGAATTATCGCCATAAATGGGCCTAGCAACACATAAGATACCGAAACCGAATCGACCCCAGTTTCAGGGGTTGAAACTAAAAATGCGGTGGTGGCACTTTTCGATGCCCCCGCTCTTCTTAAACCAATGGCTGCTGGGATCACACCACATGAGCACAAGGGCATTGGAGCACCTATAAAGGCTGCTTTAACTGTGGTCCACAACCCTTCTTTGCCTAAATGCCGGTTAAGAAAGTTAGCAGGCAAATATACATTGAGAAGACCTGCTATGAATAAGCCCAGCATTAACCAAGGTGCTGAGAGTAAAAACAGATGCCAAAAATTATTGAGTAAGTCCATCGATATCCTCCAGCGTCGTTAGTATTGAGCAGTTTTCAGCAGGCTCTTCACCGCCACAACATTTATCTGCTAACAATGAAAGTGAGTCATAAAAGCGAGTAAGCTCTGCAATTCGTTGTGCAACCAGATCACGTTTTTGTAACGTCATCTCTTTAACTTCATGACAAGAATGCTGATCTTTATGAAACTTAATTTGCAGTAGCTCTTTGATCTCAGCCAGACTAAAGCCAACATTCTTTGCTCTGAGAATAAACGCCATTTGCTTATAGTCATTCTCAGAATAAAAACGATATCCCACATCTGAACGCGAACTTGGCGTTAACAAACCATGCTTTTCGTAGTACCGTAGCGTATCTGTTGAGACACCCAACTGACGGGCAAACTCACCTATTTTCATCACCGTCTCCATTGTGAAGCGTTTATTTATTATGCTCACTATAAACCTTGGAGTACACCCCAAGGTCAAGCAATAAATTAAAAAAGGAAAGCACATGAATATTACTGTCCTTGATACAGCGACATTAGCCAACACGTCGTTAGATGCCTTAGCGCAATTAGGTAAATTAACCTGTTACGATTTAACCGCTAAAGAACAGGTTGTTGAGCGCTGCCAAGATGCCGATGTTGTTGTTAGTAATAAAGTGGTGATTGATCAGCACGCCATGAGCAAATTACCTAATTTAAAATTAATATGTGTTGCAGCGACAGGGACTAACAACATTGATTTAGGTGCAGCAAAAGAGCATGGCATCGCAGTGACCAATGTCGCAGGTTATTCAACGCCGAGTGTAGTGCAGCATACCTTTACCCTCATCACTAATTTACTGGGTAATACTCACAGATACATTAATGATTGCCAGCAAGGCTTATGGCAACAAAGTCCAATGTTTTGCCGTTTAGATTACAGCTTTAAAGAAATTGCAGGCAAAACATTGGCAATTATTGGTTACGGTTCACTAGGTAAAGCCGTTGCCGATGTAGCGCGTGCTTTCGGTGCTAATGTCATCATCAGTGAACGAAGGTCATGCACCTCGTGAAGGTCGTGTTAGTTTTAATGATGCTCTAACCACAGCGGATATTATTAGTGTTCACTGCCCACTTACTGATGAAACACGCAACCAAATCGCCGCGACAGAATTAAGCATGATGAAACCGTCAGCTATCATTATTAATACTGCTCGTGGTGGAATTATCAATGAAGTCGATTTAGCTGACGCATTAGCTAATAATGTTATTGCCGGAGCCGGTGTTGATGTACTCAGTAAAGAACCTGCAGAGCAATCAAATCCGCTGGCACAGTATAAAGGCGCAAACTTATTACTTACTCCGCATATTGCTTGGGCCAGCCAAGAATCTATCGTGCGTTTAGTTAACGAAATTGCTTTGAATATCCAAGCATTTAATCAAGGCGAGATGCGTAACAGGTTGGTCTAAATCGCAATTTATTAGTCAAGAGAGCTAAGTAGTTAGTAATTTATTACTTGGCTCTTTACCTAAAAACAACCTAAGAAACTGATTTAATTTACTTTTATAAGTTTGGCAAGTAGTTTGCAAATAAGTGAACAACTATAAAACAATTTCTACGGGATAAAATAACATGAAAAAAGCACTTCTAATTGCCGCGCTAACTGCACCATTTTTAACTGGTTGTGTCATTGCTGTTTCTGACGGTGAAGCAGACACACATTGGGCGGGAAGCTCATCTAGCTGGCAAAAGCAGCATAAAAATAACCGTGAAGTGATCTCTAATCTTGCATTAGATACCAGCTATCAAACTGTATTAAACAAACTAAATACTCCTAGCTTTAGCGAGTTATTAAAGCAGGGTGATGATGTGTACCAAGTATTATTCTATGCAACCCATAGTATTCATTCTGATGGCAAGATAACTAAAGACGAATGTACACCACTGGTTTTTAAAAATGATAAGTTAATCGGTGTGGGTGATACGATTTATAAATCACTTAGCAATGGCTAGCTTGCATATTTAAATTCTGTAAGTAGGCAGCTATTGCCTACTTATGTTCACTCACCGCTATCATTCTCGATACTATCTGATCACGCCCAGCATCTTTTGCCTGATAAAGACCTAAATCAGCTTCTTCAAGTAATGTTTGCTCTGCATACACCTGGCCATTTTCCGTGGTCGCAATACCAATACTAATTGTGACATGGTCGGCATTTAGTGACGCTTTATGCGGAATATTTAACTCATTAACGGCATTACGTAATTTGTTTGCAAACGACATAGCTTCTTTTGCAGAGGTATTTGGAAGTACAGCTGCAAACTCTTCACCGCCATAACGAGCAACAAAGTCACTACCTCGCTCACATGCTCCAACTAAGGCATGAGCAATTTGTTTTAAACAATCATCGCCTGCTCGGTGACCATAACAATCGTTGTAACGTTTAAAGTGATCAACATCCATTAATAATACTGATAATGGTGTTTGATCACGACGACAACGACGCCACTCTCGCGCTAAATTTTCATCTAAATAACGTCGGTTTGGGATCTCTGTTACGTCATCAATTGAGGCGAGCATTTCAAGCAAGTCATTTTTTTGTTTGATCATTAATTGATTGCGCACACGTGCACGAACGATCGCTGCACTAAAAGGTTTGGTGATGTAATCCATCGCCCCTAATTCTAACCCTTTAGCTTCATCATCATGGCTAGTATTTGCCGAGATAAAGATTACCGGTAGCATGCTTGTCGTTGCGTTTTCTTTTAATTTGTTGAGTACTTCATAGCCGTCGATTCCTGGCATTACAATATCCAAGATCAACATATCCACACTTTGTGTTTTTAGAAACGTCAGTGCTTTTTCACCACTCTCAACACAAAAAACATCATAGTCTTGCTGTAATGTTTTTTCTAATACCAAGCGGTTTAACGGATCGTCATCAACAATCAGTACCTTGGCTCTTTTCAACATCAGTAGATCCTTGTTCGATGATAAAGGCAATAACCTGTTTTATTTGGCATTGCAACTCATCAATTAATTGTTCGGAAAGTTCACCTTTAGCTTTTAGTGTAGCCTCGCAATGCTGAGCGCACGCTGACAATCGTTTAAACCCAAGGTTACCAGCCGATCCTTTCACATTATGCACCACACGGATCAACTCGTCGGTAGTCTTTAATGTAGAAATTTGTATTAACTGCTCTGCTGCCATAGTCGCAAACTTCGACAACATAGTTAATACTAAATTATTATCATTTCCAAATTGAGATAAGATAAAAGCCTTATCAAAAAAAGCTTCTTTTGAGTTTTTAAGCTCACTCATTGCTAAAAACAATTTACTCGCAACAATAGGTTTAGTTAGGTGTTTATTCATTCCTGCCGCAATTGAATGCTCAATATCTGCAGCCTCACTATGAGCGGTAAGCGCGTATATCGGCATTTGCTCTTTGGTGTATAATTGACGAATAATTCGCGTCGCTTGGCAACCATCCATCACAGGCATTTGAATATCCATAAAAATTACGTCAGGCTTGATCTCTTTAGCAATTTCTATACCTTTTTTACCATTTAGAGCACAAATGACAGTAATATCTATTTGCTCCAAAATACTCTTAATGATGCTCAAATTAAGCGGATTATCATCAACTGCAAGTACTAAAAGTCCAGATAAGTCAGTACTCGAAGGCAAACAAACTAATTCTCTTTTTGTAGGTCCTGATGCTTTATCTAGCTGTAAGCAAAAACTAAATTTGCTGCCTTTGCCTTTTTCACTATCAAGTTTTATCTCTCCGCCCATTAAAGCGACTTCATATTTAACAATCGCTAAACCTAAACCGACCCCCTGATGAGAGCGTGTTAAAGACTCATCTCCTTGCGTAAAAGCATCAAATAACCACCCTTGATCAGCCTTATTTATACCTATACCTGTATCTTTAACTGTAAAACAAATTAGTTGCTGCTCTAAAGACTCTTCAATCAGCTCTAAACACAGAGTTATTGTGCCTTGTTCAGTAAACTTGGCTGCATTTGTCAATAAATTGGCTAATGCTTGCTGCAAACAAATTTGGTCTCCAATTAAGAATTCGTTGATGTTCTCGTCACGGTCAATGATAAAATCAATGCCTTTATTTGTGCATAAGGGAGTGATCACGCCTCGACTAAAATCAATTAGATCAGATAAACTCATAGGCGCTTTATTCATTTCCAGTTGAGCACTTTCGGCACGTGCAAAATCAAGCATTCGATTTAAAAGCGTCAGTAAACTATTAGCTGCTGTTTTTGCCTGCTCTGCATGAGTGCGCTGATGCTCAGTTAGCCCTTGCAATGCAATAACATCAATTAAGCCTAGTACTGCATTGAGTGGTGTGCGTATTTCATGACTGAGATTAGCAATAAAGCGGCTTTTAGCGAGCGTTGCCCGCTCAGCATCATCTTTTGCTTGCACTAAATCCGTCACATCCTGTACATGAACAACATAATAATCTGGTGTTTGCTCGGCATTCCAAACTAGGGACACACTAATTTGCAGCCAGCGCTGCTGTTCTTGCTGCTCAAGACTAAAGTGATAAACTTTTTTCTTCTCATGCAGCAGCTCTGTCAGAGTATTTTTCAACGTCTGATAAGACTGCTCAGCAAATAAGTTTGTCAACTCGAGGCCATTAACGTTTTCAATTGCAAAGATTTTTCGTGCCGCTTTATTTGCTTGCAGCACTTGACCTTCAAGTGATACCAGAAGCACCCCATTCGCTGCGTACTCCATAGCACTGCGCAATTTCGCTTCTGAGCTTTGTAGTGCATTCAGTGCATTATACTGCTCGGTAATATCACGACCAATCGCCATGGTACCAAGAAATTGCTGGTGCTCGTTGTAAAATGGCACAATGCTAAAAAGGTAAGTTTTCTCATAATTTGAAAGACGAGTTTGATACGTTTTTTTGTCTCTTAAAACCTGCTTCTCAAGTTCATTTAACTCGCCGTTATCATCGCTAATATCACATAATTGCTGGCCTACTAACTTCTCTTGTGGCAAACCAATATAGCCTTCATACGCTTTATTACAGCCTAAAAACGAGCCATCAATATTCTTAAAATAAATAAGATCCGGCACGTTATTGAGCATGGTATTTAATAACGCTAAGTGGCGTTCTTTCGCATCAATACTACGACGCAATTGTTTTGACTTTACCTGTACCTGAGAGTCAAGCGCTTTATTCGCCTCTTGTAATGATTGGACGAGCTCTTCATTGCGGCTAAACACTCGTTTTACACGGCTGAACCAAGGCTGCCAATCGACAGGAATACGATAATGAACTAACGCTTGTTTACCTTCATCATGCTGCTCAAGGTAATTCATTAAGTGCGTCATTGGTTTTACAAAAATACGTTGACTCAGCCAAAAAACAGCGCTGAACATCATCACTAAAAACACACTCAAAAACGCGAATTCTAAAAAGATGTCGTAGCCAACAGGTTCACTCAGGGCCTGCTTTGATTCATAGAAACGAGTGTAAATAGGTAAATTTGTTGCTTCTTGCACTAAATGGCTGTGGTTATTCTTGCGCATATCGACAGCAACATTCGGCCAATATTCGCTGGCACTGATGGCAGTGTTAAGCGCTGTTTTTGAGCTGGCAATAACTTGGTTATCTTGATTGATAAAAATATACTCACCATAGTTAGGCGCTATTTTCTTTAACCAGCTAGAAATTGCTTTAAGATCATAAATCAACACGATGTAATCACGACTATTGGCTGCTCGTTGCTTACCAATTGCAAAATAAGCATGGCCATTAATTGTCAACACAGAGCTTGAGGAAAGCTTATTACTATTAACTAATTGAGGCCTAAATTTGTTATCTAACACACTGGTCAAGAATTCACTTTTTGCTGTACTTCGGCGCTTAATATAAACAAAACCTTGCCCATTAACATAAGCCACGGCTTCTAAAGATTGAACAAGTGACAGGGTAGTATTAAAAGAGGATTAAGGGCGATAACTCGCCGCCATTGATTAATTGCATAAGCGGTTGAGGCAAACTTTCCTTGCCCGACTATCTCCCCCACTCCATCACCAACACTTTGGTAGTAATAGTGATCATATTGATTCACATTGCGTGCCCAACTTGGATCAAAGTCATAAGAAAGTGGCTGCTCGTAAAGCTTGAACATAGTGTCTATAAGGCCATCTGCGGCACTCATCGCATGGCTAAGCTGAGCGGATATATTATTAAACCCGCTTTGCCTGCTTTCTATCGCCCGCTCAAGTTTTAAATTATATAGGTGTAAACACAAAAAAAACGCCACTAACAGCGGCACAATAAGTGCCACTGCTAAAGAGCGATAGTAATGCTTTAACGGTAAAAAATTCACTGGCTTATAAGTACCTTACCTCGATAAAGCTAGGTTAACGAGGCATAGGAATACTGGCAAGTTATAAATTTTCTTCAGCAAAGCTGGCTAAGCGGCTACGTACCACACCGTTTAAGTTAACGGTGGCACTGCCCTGAAAATCTTTAAAACGTTCAACAATATAGGTTAAGCCTGAGGTGACAGGCGTGAGGTAGTTACTATCAATTTGCGCTAGGTTTCCTGAGCAAATGAGTTTAGTGCCTTCGCCGCAGCGAGTGATAATGGTTTTCAGTTGTGAAGCAGTTAAGTTTTGACTTTCATCCAAAATGACAACCGCATTTTGAATACTACGACCACGCATAAAGTTTACCGATTTAAACTGTACGTTGGCTTTTTCCATAATGTAATTACGGCTCGAAATCGGATTCTCATCTCCTTTATGCAGCACTTCTAACGTATCGGTAATGGCAGCTAACCACGGCGCCATTTTCTCTTCTTCAGTGCCAGGTAAAAAGCCAATTGATTCAGCAATCTCTGGGGTATTACGCGTAACAATCACTTTATCGTAAATGCCTTTTTCAATAATCATTTCGAGGGCACTAGCAAGAGCAAGTAAGGTTTTACCACAGCCAGCGGGACCTGTTAAAATCACCAATTCAATACTTGGGTCAAGTAGCGCATCAAGTGCCATCCCTTGATAAACATTTTTTGGTTTTACACCCCACGCGGTATGACTCATCAAGCGCTCAACACTGATATCCTTTAAAGTAATTTGTTTATCATCGTAGCTTGTTACTCGAGCCGCAAAGTGGTCGCTTTCATCTAAAATATATTCATTGCAGAACACATCGCTAATCGTGCTTTTTGCCACATAATGATAGGTATCTCGGCCTTGCTGCTCTGTTTCACATTCTCCAACCTGTTGCCAAAAATCACCGTCAATTTTTTTATAGCCGCTTGTAAGCAACGCTATGTCGTCAATTAATTGGTCTGTTCTGTAGTCTTCAACAAATTTAAGCCCTGCCCCTTTCGCTTTAAGGCGCATATTGATGTCTTTAGTGACAAGCACCACCTTGCTGTCACTGTGCTGTTTTTGCAGATGTACAGCGCAATTGATAATACGATGGTCGTTTTCGTTGCCAGGTAAACCCGAAATACTGTCTGCAAATAAATGGTCATTAACAATAATTAAGCGGCCACGAGATTCTGATTTTGCCTTTTTGTTACTAGGGAGCGCGACACCCTGCAACATTTGCTCTGGCGAAGCATCCTTTAGCACTTCATCTAAACCACGAATAGCAACACGGGCGTCACGGCTAACGTCATGTTTCCTATCTTTAATGTGGTCGAGCTCTTCTAATACTGTCATGGGGATAACAACATCATGTTCTTGGAAAGATAAATAAGCGAGGGGTTCGTGGAGTAATACATTGGTATCGAGCACATACATTTTACTATCAAGGTTCGAAGCTTTTTCCATAGCACTTTCCTTACGTTTTATGATTTTTATGCTATACCCAATAAACTAAACAAGCGGCGGATGAAGCTATGGTTTATTCGTCAGGTATATACTCAGTTTAGTCTATTTACGACAAAAGTCCTTTTTATGACAAACAAATATACAATTATTTAACTGGTTAAAATACATACAATTCTTACCATTAATAATGGCTTAAAAAGGTTGACTAAATTTAATTGTGTGCGGCGAGTTTACTGCCTTGAAGTAGCATGGCGTTACAGGTAACATAGCCGCCTTTTTTCTTCATAGACGAGACATACATGAATTTTTCCTTAGGTCAGCGTTGGATCAGTGATACTGAGTCAGATTTAGGATTAGGCACCGTTGTTGCCCTTGAAGGCCGTCAGGTCAGCATTTTATTTCCAGCCAGTGGAGAAAACAGAGTTTATTCTTTAACAGAAGCGCCTGTTACTCGTGTCGCATTTAATCCAGGTGATATTATTCGCAGCGTTGAAGAGTGGGAATTAGAAGTTGAGTCTGTTGAAGAGCAAGGCGAGTTACTATGCTATCACGGCATTCGCGTTGATAATGGTGAAAAAGCGCAGTTAAAAGAAACCTTTTTAGATCACTTTATCAAATTCAATAAACCACAAGACCGTTTATTTGCAGGTCAAGTGGACCGCTTTGACCGCTATACCCTGCGCTACCAAACTTGGCAGCACCAGTTTGAGCGCCAACAATCTCCTTTAAAAGGTTTAATTGGTCAGCGTGCAAACCTTATTCCGCATCAGCTTTATATTGCACAAGAAGTGGGTAAACGTTTTGCACCACGCGTATTACTTTCTGATGAAGTAGGTTTAGGTAAAACCATTGAAGCAGGTATGATTTTACATCAACAGATCATCAGTGGCCGAGCTAGCCGTGTATTGATTGTTGTGCCTGAAAACTTACAGCATCAGTGGTTAGTCGAAATGCTACGCCGCTTTAACTTACGTTTTTCAATCTTTGATGAAGAGCGTTGTGATGAAGCATTTGCAGACTCACCAAACGTATTCGAAACAGAACAGTTAGTACTTACTAGCCTTGAGTTCTTAAGCAAGAAAAAACGTTGGTTTGAGCAAGCAACCCTGGCTGATTGGGATTTATTGGTTGTTGATGAAGCGCACCATTTAAGTATCAATAATGGTAAGCCAAGCACTGAATACCAACGTATGGCAGAGTTAAGCCAAGACATTCCGGGCCTTATCTTATTAACTGCAACGCCAGATCAACTTGGTCACCGCAGTCACTTTGCCCGCTTGCAATTACTCGACCCTGATCGTTTCTACGACTACGATGCGTTTGTTGAAGAAGAAAGCAACTACAAAGAGGTTGCTGAAGCTGCTAATCAATTACTAGGTGAAAAAGGCCTTGATGATGCATCTCGTGCAACATTAAAAGAGCTATTAAAAGAAACCGACATCACTGACCTTTTAACGAAAGCTGAGCAAGGTGATGAAGCGGCGCGCAACGAAATTTTATCAATGCTGCTGGACCGCCATGGTACGGGTCGTATTTTATTTAGAAATAGCCGCAGCGGTATTGATGGTTACCCAAGCCGTAAGCTTCATGCATACCCTATGACAATGCCTAAACAATATAAAACGGCGATGTCGGTACTGGGGAACATGGGCGGCATTCAAAATGCTGAACTAACGGCACTTCGCGCTCTATTTCCTGAAAAAATCTTCCAAGAGTTTGAAGGTGAAAATGCCAGTTGGGGCGCATTTGATCCACGTGTTGATTGGTTAATCGAAACATTAAAAACCCTTAAACACGAAAAAGTACTGCTTATCTGTGCTAAAGCCGAAACCGCACTTAGCCTAGAACAGATTTTACGCGAGCGTGAAGCAATTAAAGCCTCAGTTTTCCATGAAGGTATGTCGATTGTTGAACGTGACCGTGCAGCCGCTTACTTTGCCGACGAGTACGACAGCGCCCAAATTCTTCTTTGCTCTGAAATTGGTTCTGAAGGTCGTAACTTCCAATTCTCGCATCACTTAGTACTGTTTGATTTACCACTTAATCCAGACTTACTCGAGCAACGCATTGGTCGCCTTGACCGTATTGGTCAAACTCAAGACGTAAACATTCATGTGCCGTATTTTGAAAACACCGCACAAGAAGTGTTACTTCGTTGGTACAACGAAGGCTTAGATGCGTTTGAAACAACCTCGACAACAGGGCAAATGCTGTATAAAGAGTATGGCGAAGAACTACTTGAGTTTATTGGTGCACACAATTGCGACGAAGAAGAGCTAGACCCACTGCTAGAACAAGTGGCGGGTCAAAATGCCAAGCTTCGTAAGCAAATGGAAAGTGGTCGTGACCGCTTACTAGAGCTGCATTCGAGTGACCAAGGCCGAGCAGAAAGCCTTGTTGCTGATATCGAAGAATTAGACGACCAATTCACGCTACCAAGCTATATGATCAATGTGTTCGACACCTTTGGGGTAAGCCAAGAAGATAAAGGTGAAAATACCATTATCTTAAAACCAACTGAGCACATGCTAAACCCATCCTTCCCATGTTTGAAAGATGATGGCATCACAGTAACGTTTGATCGCAGCACCTCGCTTTCGCAAGAAGACGCCCATTTCATCAGCTGGGATCACCCAATGGTGCAAGGCAGCTTAGACATGATTTGTGATGATGACTTTGGTACTGCCTCTGTGGCGTTACTGAAAAACAAAAAGCTACCTGCTGGTACCTTCTTTGTTGAGCTCATTTTCATTGCGGAGGCGATGGCGCCTAAAGCACTTCAAGTTGGCCGCTTCTTGCCACCAACGCCTATTCGTATCTTATTAGATAAGGGCAGTAACAATCTGGCTGATAATGTTGCTTTTGATGCTTTCAATCAGCAGTTGTCTGCGGTTGGTCGCCAAACTGCAAGTAAATTAGCCAGCGCGCTACAAAGTGCCATTCACCCAATGATCACCAGCGCACAAGGCATGGCACAAACCAAGCTAGAAGCACTGCGTGCTGAATCACTAGAGAAAATGCAAACTGCACTCAGTGAAGAACAAGCTCGTTTAACGGCACTTAAGCAGATCAACCCAAATATTCGTGATGAAGAGCTTAGCTTTTTTGATAAGCAACGTAGTGAACTCACTACTTACATCGAAAAAGCCCAAGTTAAACTGGATGCAATTCGTTTAATTGTCGTTTCTCACTAACCCATTGGCTAGTGAGCGAAAGCTTTAAGGTTTGCTTAAAGCTTTCGACTCTCAATCTCGTTCATGCTAGTGAATTATTCTTAACAACTTCTCTAGCGTACTTTTATTTAACTCACCCATTTGTTCGTTATTACTTAGCGCATAAATAGCTCCTTCAACGGCACTTTCGTCGATGTCTTGCCGAGACTCTACTACGTTTGCCCAAAGTTCTAATTCATCGATATCGATTTCGCCGTCGATAACACGCTGTAAAACCTGACAGAAAACGTCTTGCGTTAGAATATACACATCACCTTGCGTGTCTGGAGTACTGGTAATTACTGAAATTGCCTCAAATCGGTTATCACCAAAACGGGCAAACTCATCTAATGCGTCTAATTTATCCATTTGCTATGCTTACCTTTTCAATCTCAAAGCATCTTTTTACTTAATGACAACCCTTACTTGCTCACAATGCAAAGCAACCCTTAACTGCCAAGCCGACAATATTAATGCCTGTTGGTGTAGTGAGCTGCCCAACATTTTACCACTCGATGAGGCAGCAACAGAGTGTTTATGCCGAGACTGCACTATAAACAAGATAAATTCATTTTTATCTAAACTTTACCAACAGCCCCTTGAACAGCAGCTTGCCTTTGCTAAGCCTTATTTTACTCAAGGTAATTTAATAGAAAATCTCGATTACACCATGCAAAACAACTACATGGTATTTAGCCGCTGGTTCTTTTTAAAACGCGGCCATTGCTGTAGTAATGGCTGTACTCATTGCCCTTATTCCGATAGCTGATCCCTCACAGAGTATTTATTCAATTATTTTGCATTTAATTGCAAATAACGCATGGACGACAAGAATAAAAATACATTATAATTGGATATAAATTCACTAAATCATCAATTTTTAAGCTTAAATCACTAGTAAAGTCTATTTTTTAAGCATAAATATACTGTAACTAAGTCGGAATCAATCATGAACACCTTTAAGCCTGCTCTACTTGCAAGTGCAATTTCTGCAGTTTTAATCAATAACAATATGGCGTTTGCTGCAGAAGATGCTATCGAAGTTGATAAATCAATTGAAACTATTCAAATTACTGCAACACGACGTGCAGGCTCTGTACAAGATGCACCGCTCAATATCACAGCGCTCAATGGCGATGTAATTAGCGACCAAAACATTGGCGATCTAGAAGATGTCGCACGCTGGGTACCTGGCTTAACAATTTCTGATCAAGGTGGCCGTGAAGGTTCTCCGATTATCGTTCGTGGTTTGAATACAAATACTTCTGACCGTATTTCTGATAGTGGCACAGTGGCAACCTATGTTGGTGAAATTCCACTTAGCATCGACTTACGTTTAACTGATGTTGACCGTGTTGAAGTGTTAATTGACCGCAAGGTACACTGTATGGTGCAGGTACTTTAGGTGGTGCAATTCGTTACTTACTAAAGCAACCTGAGCTTGATATCACCGAAGGTAAGGTTACCGGCGATGTATTTAGCATTAACGAAAGTGACGGCACAGGTGGTGAGTTTGGTGTGGTATTCAACACCCCGCTAATTGAAGAAAAATTAGCGCTTCGTGCTAGCTTAAACTATTACGATAACCCGGGTTACATTGACTACACCCACGTGGTTCAAGAACCGGGTGTATCAAACCCAAATCCTGACTTTTCAGACAGCAGCGATGTAAATGCCAACTTAAAAAGCGTAAGCGATGTTAATGATGAGCAAATCACCACAGCACGTTTATCACTTCGCTGGCTTGCAACCGAAGATGTTGATGCAACGCTTAACTACTTCTATCAAAAGCAAGAAAATGGTGGTAACTCGACATCGCAATACGGCTCTCTTGCTGATAGCAGTGCGCTACAAGGGATTCCTGGAAAATACGAAAACGTAGCTCGTGTACTTGAGCCTGGTGAAGAAGAAAACGATTTATTAAGTTTAGAAGTAAAAGCAGATCTTGGTTTTGCTGAGCTGGTATCTGCATCTGGTTGGTCTAGCTATGAGCAGTCTGGTCAGCGCGATCAAACTGATCTACTTTACGATATTTGGTCAGGTTATGCCGACTTCCCTGCATTTGTTGGCTACACGCACGATACCTCAGATCGCGATACCTTTACGCAAGAGCTTCGTTTAGTGTCAAATAGCAATAGCGCTTTTAACTGGATTATAGGAGGCTTCTACAACAAAGTAGAAAGTCACTCAGATGACCGTGAGTATACGCCGGGTCTGACTGAGTACTGGGGTGGTGGTATTCCTAATGTTGAACAAGATCTTGAGTACATTCTAATTTCAGATAGTGAAACCACTGAAAAAGCACTTTTTGGTGAAATCGGCTACAGCATTACAGATCAGTTTGATGTAACTTTAGGTGCTCGTTTTTACGAATACGATGTATCAACAACGTCAGGCTCTGCAACACCGCTTTATTCTGGTGATTTTGATTCACTAGATAACCTTGTTATGGAAAATGTGAGCGCTAGTGATAACGGTAACTTATTTAAGTTTAATGCTAACTATACATTCGATAATGGTGTACTTGCTTACTTTACAGTGAGTGAAGGCTTCCGTATTGGTGGTGGTAACGGTATTGCTCCTTGCCCTGATGTATTACCTGAGCAACAAATTGTTTGTGCCCTGCCAAACGAAGAAGATTACAAACCAGATACAACAGTCAACTACGAGCTAGGCTTTAAGTCATCATGGTTACGTAACCGCCTACATTTCAATGCGGCTCTATTTAATGTTGATTGGAAAGATGCGCAAGTGGGTAGTAGCACTGTAAATGGTCAAGAATTAATTACCTCGAACGCGGGCACTGCAAATTCAAAAGGTGTTGAGCTTTCTACTCGCGCTATGATTGGTGATAACTGGGCTGCATATGCGACATACGCGTATGCAAAGGCTGAATTGACAGAAGATGCACCTGAGTTATTAGGGATTCTAGTTGATGAAGAGGTAATAGAGTACCAAAGCTACTATGATGGCGCTAAGGGCGACCGTTTACCGGGCGCTCCTGAGCATCAATTCTCGTTTGGTCTTCGTTACGAGCAAGATATCCTAGGCGATAAGTTATTAAGCGTAAACTACGGTATCACAGCGCAAAGCGATGTGATCACCAAAGTAGGTTTAAAAGCAGACGGCGAAGTATTACCTGGTTATGCACTAAGTAACTTATCTGCAAAAATTACCAGTGATATGTGGTCTGCAACGCTTTACGTAGACAACTTATTCGATAAGTACGCATTCACTTCTGTACGTCGTGATAAGTCTTGGGCAGGTATGTCACAATATGCTGAGCTTAACAAAGAGCTACCTGAGCTACAGCGTGTTTATGGTCACTACACCACCGCGCCTCGTACTATCGGTATGAAGTTTAGCTACAACTTTGAGCTGTAATTAAACATCACCATAAAAGCCTTGCCGCCTTTAGGCAGGGCTTTTTAATACCTGAAAATAATTAATTGATATACTATGCGCTTATGCTAAATGATACCCAACAAGCGCTTCGCGCTCATATCCAACAGTTGTTAAACAACAAGCAACTAAACGATGCACATCACCTACTTGTGCAGCGCCTAAAACAAAATCCTGAAGACCACGTTTGTTACTTTTTACTCAGCGAAGTCAACACCGCAGCTGGCGATATCAACAAAGCAATTAAGCTGCTTGAGAAAGCACTAAGCCTAGCCCCTTTTGCGATTTATCATTTAGCACTTGCCAAGTTATACGTACTGTTAGGTAAAGTAAGTAATGCAGCTGTGCATTATCAAAGTGCTAAACAAACAGCTGACTTTAGTGCCACTGATTTTGATACATTAGCCAACATTGCGACCCGTTTAGGGCATTATGACGACGCTCTTAGCTTTCAACAAGCAGCCTACCAGCGCAATAAAGATAACCCACAAATTAGCTATAATTTGGCGGTGTGTTATAAAATTCACGGACTGTTCGATGCAGCTAAAAGCTTGCTTCAGCAACTAACCACAAAGCAACCTCGCTTTTATCAAGCCCACTACTCGCAGGCTGAACTCAATACTGTTATAGATGCAGAGCAACATATCCAAAAACTACAAGCCTTGGCGGATAAAGAAAAAAGCATTGTTGAACAACAAGTGTATTTTCATAGTCTTGCTCTTAATTATGAGCACCTTAATGACTACAAAAATGCATTTAAATACTTTGCACTAAGTAAGCAAGCGATAGCCGGTAAACTTAATTATCAAGCCACACAGCATCGCCATTTTTGTCAAAAACTTATTACTCAGAGCAAACAGCAAGCAATTAAAAGTAGTGACTCTGAGGTCTCACCGGTTTTTGTTGTTGGCATGCCCCGCTCTGGTACAACCTTAGTTGAGAAAATCCTTAATCAAAGTTCAAAACTGCAAGGGGTTGGGGAATTAAACGATATTGCGCAACTCATACAGCACGCCACGCAATCAACTCGTGTAATTGACAGCGAAATGCTCGATAAGGCATATCAATCTGAGGCGATAAAGACAGCACTGGCTAGCTATCAACAGAGAGCCGAGCTACTAAGTGGCGACCTAAGAAGTTGTGATAAACAGCCATTTAACTTTTACTATATTGATTTTATTTTAGCGGCTTTTCCTAATGCTAAAATCGTTTGTATGCAGCGGGGCTGGCAAGATTGCAGCATCGCCAATTTTAGGCAGATGTATAGCCCACAAAGTGTGTTCCATCACTACAGTTTTACACTTGAAGATATTATCTCGTTCCATCAAGATTACTCGGCATTAGTCAGTCATTTTGCCAACAAGTATCCTGAGAACGTTTTTTTGCAAAGCTATGAGCAATTGGTGACAGAGCCTACCCCACAAACTCAAAAGCTCTATGCGTTTTGTGATTTAAGCTGGCAGGAAAACTGCCTGACTTTTTATAAAAACAATGCAGCATCAGCCACAGCGAGTAAAAAGCAAATTCGCCAGCCACTGAATAAAAACAGCATCGGCAGCTGGCAAAATTACGCTGAGTTTATTGGTGCGGACCTGTTTCAATAGGTAGGTCGTGACGAGCGCCCCACTCACTCCATGAGCCATCGTAAACACGTAAGTTAGCGTAACCGCATTCATCGGCACACAATGCAATTGCGCAAGCGGTTACACCTGAACCACAGCTAAACTGCAACTGGGTGTGATGCGGCGCTATGTGTTGCTCAAATAATGCCTGCAACTCGCTTAGCGATTTAAGCTCACCGTTATTTAGCACTGTTGCAAGAGATAAACTGCGACTATTTGGAATATGACCACTGCGCATGCCTTCGCGCGGCTCAGCGTGTTCACCGGTAAAGCGCTCATAAGGACGAGCATCAAGTGTTAGGGTGCTTTGTTCATCAAGTGAGTTAAGTACTTGCTCAGCACTGATGAAGTAATCAGCACGTGGGCTAGCAACAAAGTTGCCTTGACCAGAAGCAGCTGAGTAACTTGCTTGTGTTGCAAAGCCAAGTGCTTGCCACTTAGCCAAACCACCGCTTAAAACTTTTACATTATCAAAGCCCATTGCTTTAAACATCCACCACGCACGGGCAGAACTGAACAAACCTTGGTCTTCATAAATCACAACTAGAGAGTCTTGGTTAACCCCTGCAAGCTGCATTTGCTTTTCAAATTGCTCGCTACTACACATCATACTTGGTACAGGATTACTGTTATCTGCTAGCGTTTTTTTGAAATCAAAACGCTGTGCATTGGGAAGCATCGCCTTAGGTGCATATTCTCCCGGTAAACCAGGGCGTACCATTCCTGCATCAAAAATAACCAAATTATCGTGACTTAAGTGCTCGTTAAGCCATTCTGGCGAGACGATGTTCTTCATTAGCTTTCCTTTTGCGATAGCTGTGCAAATGTATCTTGCTGAGTTAAACGCTTTTCGACCGCTTCAACATGCTCCGTTGTACATTCTTTCCAAACACCGGGCAAGCAATACACATGCTTTAAGTAGGTAAAAAACTTATCTCTCAGAATACTATTAGGCTGCCAGCCATTCTGCAGTTTTTCTAAGCACTTAACCAAAGTAGCTTGTTCACTTGCGTGTAGTACAAGCTCATCAATGTTGTAACAAGCAAGCCCTAAGGTAATTACTTTTTTATCAAGTAATAAAGATTCTAAGCCAACGGTCGAGTTAATGGTGATCACAGCCTCAGCATTATCAATAAGTTCTCGAGTACAATTTCCGTTGGCAAAAACGGCAACATCATCTTTGTCGTACAAATGTTCATAGTGCTTATGCCATGAAGGGTGCTCTTTAAAAACAACTTTAAGTTCTGGATCATTTAACTTTTTTACGGCTGAAACAACAGCATCGTAATACTCTTCCATGGACTTAAGCCAAGGAGAATAACAAGCTATTTGGGTGTCATGTGGAACTTGAAATGGCACAAATAAGTATTTTTTGGGTAACTCAATTGCGTCAAACTTACAGCGCTTCTTATGAGCCGCTCTTGGAATTAAATCAGGCGCAGAAAATGGCAACTTCCTTTGCGGATCAAAGTTTAAATAAAATTGACTATCTCGCGGTACAGAAGCCGCAAAGTTAATACCTTTAGGATCTAAGCTTGTTGTTCCGGGCAATAACCCATTTTCATAGAAATAGGTGGTCACTCCTAATGCCTTAGCAGCCATACAAACAGTAACATTAGGTAATTTATTACCATTCCAAATAACTAGCGCTTGTGGGGATTCTGACTGCAATAAATCATAATACTTGGCAAACCGGCATCGCTCTACTAAATACATCAAAGCAGAGTAACTTTTGATTATCAGTGGGTTCTTCCATAGCTTGTTTCGAGCTTGTTTTCGTAAGAGTTGTTCCGCAATTATTTTATTAAAATCAACTTTTTTCGCCTTACTAAAGTATTTTAAAGCAGTAAATCTAGGCAAGCCCATGCAATGCACTTTACTCTTTAAAGGCAGCTTCCTAGTGAGTTTTTTGTAATAGCGGGCGTGCACATTATTGCGAGAGATAAATAAAAAAGCCATTTACACATCTTATTTTTGATTGAACGTTAGCGCATATAGCAATTTTATTAATTATAAATGACAGTTGGAAGGTTGCCTTACAACTTCGATTATTTCTGTTGTAGAGATAGAGGGAGTTCGCTCTAGATAAGTTACATCACAAATTTGGTTAAATTGATCAAATTGACCAGCCCAATCATCCCCCATAACTAGCAAGTGAGCTTGATGATCTTTGATATACTCACCTTTTAATTCTAGAGAATGCTCTACAAATACCTCATCGACACACTTCAATGAACTAATAATTTTCAGCCTATCAGCTTCACTATATACGGGCTTTCGACCTTTCTTAGAGAAGTTTAGTTCATCAGAAGATACACCAACAATCAAATAATCTCCTAACGCTTTAGCTCGTTCTAATATATTGATGTGTCCCACATGAAAAATATCGAACGTGCCAAATGTAATTACCCGCTTCATTGATGCTCCTCTAAATAAGATACAATTCTCTTAGCAGAGTGACCATCGGTAATACCTGCCAGCTTATAAACAATTTCTTTTCTTTTTTCTTTAAATTCAGCTGATTCATTAAAACTTGAACTTAATAAATACTTTAAATCTTTATAACTTCCTGCACGAGCACATAACTCATTAAAGTACTTGATATCTTCATCAAGCCGAGCTTTTAGCCTATAAGAAAAAATACCTCTGTAAGACCAGCGCAGCTTATAGAAATCACACCATATTACAGGCTTTTCTAATGCTGCAAACTCAAATATGGCTGACGATGCATCAGAAATCATTATATCAGCAAGTTCTAAAAAAGGAGTAAGGTCAAAATCGTACTCATTCGCAAGGTAAACATTCTTAGCGTTATCCACTTATCGAGTTTTAGACGTTGTTTTTTATATTTTTTCTTAAACAAACTAAAGAAATGAGGCTTAACGATAATATTAAATTCATCAAAATGCTCAGGGAAATCATCGCTAAAACATTCTAAAGAACTTGGATAAAAAGTAGGCGCATACAGCAAGGTTTTCTTTGTTGGATCTAGGCCTAGGTTTTTGAGGTTAATAGTACCAAGAGTCTGATTAATAATAGGGTCTAATTTTGCGTAGCCACTATCAATAAAGTTACCTTCGGGATAGAGCATTTTTAAACGTTGTAGTCGGTGTTCACCTTCAACAAACCGCACTGTCATCTTGTTGTTTGATACGTCGTAATAGCATTGCTTTGGGCCGATTCCATGCTGCATCAGTACAGTCTTTTTATTTAAATTCTCAGCACCTACGAACGTATTTCCAAATACAACCCAATCTGCATCTGAGTTCTGATAAAAGTCAAAGGTTTCACTCGCACTCGTTAACCATTTTGCAACTATTGCGTTTTTATCTATAAAGTCACAACATACAGCACGACTACACTCATCTTGTTCTTTATAGAAAACCATCGAAACTTTGTGGCCTTTTTCTTTTAACTCCTTTAAAACAGGCAGGTATTGTGGAATATAATATAGATGTTGAACATCAAAATATAACTGCATCATTTACAACTTAATAACTTAAATCAATAGCCATTGTACATAAATTACATTTTTGTTTCAGCCCACAATTGAAGTTTGTACAAGCTAAATATCAATTATCTCAGGGCGAAGGGGTGCTAAGCGACTAAGAATTTTATTTTGTACTGTTTGTGGAATCTGTTGTTCGTCCATAGCATTAATCAAAAGCTCTACCACACGGTTAAAGTCTTTTTTTGAGATATTCATTCCAGTGTGTATATCAACCATGTTATCGCCTTTGTATTCACAAGGACCGTCGGTGACACTACACAAATGAGTGATAAAGCCTTGGCGAAAATGCGCAACATTGCTTTGTTTAAAATAAGCTAAAATCTGTTCGTCATGGCCTATTTGATTGATAAAACTTTCAACCAATTTTTCAACCCCTTGTTTACCATTAAGTTGCTGGTACAAGGTGCCATTATTGCTACTTACGCAACCCACAAGCATAACGGTAAATACAAATGTAAAAAGTGTTTTTATCATCACCAATACCCTGTTACTGATAAGTACCAACCAGTTTGGTCTTCAGCACCAGCAATACTTCCTAAGTCTAACCAAGCAGCGGTGATGCTAACATACTTATTAGGAAACCAAGCCACAAATACATCCTGCCAATCTTGCTCTCCTAAACCAAGGTTATTGGACTTTACCCGATACTCAACGCCCAAAGCTATTTCATGGGTTAAAAACACCGCTGTAGATGCTTCAAACAACAATTTTTTATCACTATCAGGACCGCCAAAACCTAACAAACCTAGCTGATTGGCATCGCTATAACGAAAGGTGGTGTTCCAAAACCAATTATACCCTGCAAGCGCCCCTAAATGTAATTTACTAGCAGCAAGGTAAATATCGGTACCGCTGGTATCTTTTGCACCTAATAAACTAGCAATACTGCCATCATCTAAAGACTTATGCTGCACACCTAAACTTAATTGCGGCCATTTACTGTAAACAATGTCACCATATAAGCGTACTTTTGCCCCGGTAATTGATTGCTCAATATCGGTATTTAATGCGGGAACTTCGAAACGTTGCTCCGCATAACTAAATTCCACGCGATCATAAACATTTAGCTGCGCACCACAAACATCTAAGCGGTAATCACTTACATTTGCACGACTGCAAAAGCCATTCAAAGCGATTTCATCATCACTTGCATAGCCTGCGAGCTGAGCCCATGGAACAATCCCACCACCCGCACTGCCTTCAACCTGAGAGACTCCGGGCGTTGCTAATAATTTACCTGAAGCTGCAAACCCTGAACTTGTAAAAACAATGAAAGTTAGTCCAAATAGCCAATTAAGATGCTTCATTATAGACCTCTAGCCATTGTAAAAACTGCTCTGATTTTAGTGGCCTGCTCAAGTAATACCCTTGCGCATAATCGCACTTCATTAGTTTCAAAAAGTCTAAAGAAGCTTTATTTTCAACACCTTCTGCAACGACAGAGAAACCTAGCTGATGACCTAAGTTTATTGTTGATTCAACAATATACTGATTCTGTTTAGATTGCTCCAATTGAAGAATAAAGCATTTATCTAACTTAAGTTCATCGATAGGTAGTAATTTCAAGCGACCCAATGAAGTTTGCCCAACACCATAATCATCTAGCGATATTTTTACCCCAAGTGATTTTAGGTTTTCTAATGCTTTAATACCTTGTTCTTCATTTTCTATCATGTCACGTTCTGTCAGCTCTATTGTAATAAGCTGTCCATTAACATCATTCTCTTTTAATTGTTTTGCCAAATGAGAGAAAAAGCTTGGGAAGGCAATATCTTGAGCCGAAACATTGATAGCGGCTTGCATAATAATGCCTTGTTCTTGCCACCTTGCGACTTGAGTGACAACTGTTTTAACTACCCAAGCAGTCAAATCAACAATAACACCTGACTGCTCAGCTAAATCAATGAATAGCTCCGGTGATACCCACTGCCCATCCTTTCTTTGCCAACGGATCAGCGCTTCCACTTTATCGATCTTAGAGGTGTTTAAATTTAGCTTTGGTTGATAAGTCATAAACAATTGGCCATCGTCTGCTTGTAATGCATGTTTTAATTCATCAATAATTGCCAACCGTTCCAGATACTCTTCATCTTCGCCGTTTTGATAATAATGAACATTCTTCTTTTTTGACGAAGCTGTATCAATTGCGATTAAAACTCGGCGCATTAGATCATCGGGCTTAACTCCCTCAAAGGTACAATGAACTACACCAGCGCTAAATCGCAAGGTAATATTCAAGCCTTGAATAGTGTAACCGACTTGTAGCTGAGCCATTAAATCCATGACTCCACTTTTTAATTGCTCTGCTTTTCCACTTGGAAATAAGGTTAAAAACTCATCTCCACCTATGCGTGCATTAACTCCACCAAGCGGCTCAGAATACTCACTAATACGTTCAGCAACTTCTCTTAAACAATCATCTCCAATACGAGGGCCAAGTTTGTCATTGATATGCCGCAAACCTCTTATATCAATAGCAACTAAAGTATATTCAGTGCCTTGCCCTAATAGCGATTCCATAATTTCCAACATGGCACTGCGTGTTAAAAACCCTGTTAACGTATCATGACTTGCTTGAAAGTTGATTTGTCGTTCACGTTCTTTAATGTCATTACCCATATTATTGAATGCATCAACTAACGTCGTAATTTCAGTACTTTGCTTTTTTCCTATAAATTCAGCTTTGTAGTTACCCCGCGCGAATTGCTGAGCAAGTAAAGTAAGTTTAGAAAGCGGTGTGGTAAGGTTTTTAGCCAAAATCCCACTAGCTAAAACACCAATCACAACTGTGATAGCTGCTAATGAAATAATAGTAAAAAAGAGCTGCTCAAATTCAAGATAACTTCGAGTTAAATCGGCACTTAGTAGCACTGATACTTTATGCCCAGAAACCGAAGGTAGCTCAACAAGGCGATTACGATAAACTGGCTTTTCCCCAAAAATTCGCTGTGTAGATTTATTTTCAAAATGCCTAAGTACTGCATTATCTTCTGGCTTATCAACAAGAGAGGTTTCAACGACATCATCATCCTCTCCGATAAAACTTACATCCATAGTTGTAAGTTTTTTTAACTCTTCGGCAACTAGATCTGTGATTTCAAAACCAACCAAACTATATGCAACTGTTCTCGGTGCTCGAACTGGCAATATAATAACTTGATAAAGAGTCTGCTCGATAACAATGAAATTTGACTGCTCAGGGTTATCTAATAACTGCTTCATTAATGCCGTAAACTCATTTGGCATGTGAGCGAAATCCGTATTAGCAGAAACAAGCTCCCCAGATAAGTTTATGAGCATCATTAAATCAGCATTAATCCGCCTACTATGATTATTTAAGACACTGCTGATAGTATCGGCGTCTTGAGTTGCGACAGCTTGTTTAAAACCGAAATCTGCTGTTAACACTTTTGCAGCAGTTAGAAGAAGGCTCTCTTTCGCACTTAAATACTGGTTAAAAACATTCTCAGCAACATTAATATCTTCTAGAAGCTTTTGGTCATTAAAACGATTCGCAGACCACCAAGAACTAACTAGGCTGACTAAGCTTGTTAACAGAACAAGACCAACACATAAGGCAATAACTCGCCCTCTTAAACTATTAATCATTAGTACCCTTAAACATTTCTCCAAATGTATTTCGTGGTTTCGGCTCTATTGTAGTAATGACAATATCTGCAACCTGCGAAGAATCAGCAAATGTAATTGTTTTTTTCTGATCGATATCACTCTGTTGGTTTGGTTGCCATACCGTAAAGCTAACAGGAAATGTACTCACATTTAATTGAACCTTCCCATCTACGCTCGTTTTTAGCACTTCTGAACTATCTGCAACATAAATGTATCCGACCATTGAATCATGGATATTACAACCGAGAACAACAATCCCGGGTGATTCAAATTTTTCGGGTTTTTCAAACGCCGACCAGAGTAAAGTTTGATGTCAAATTGCTTTACAGTCGAGAATGAGTACACATGATGGCGAATATTATCACTATTTGGGAAGTCAACTAATTGCCCGTTTTGAATAACAAGTACTTTAGGAGTAAAGTGCTTATCAACCTGGTCCATGACGGCAACTGATAAGTTATCTTGGTGATTTAACTGCTGATCCTTAAACTCAATAACAGCATCTTTTAATGGCTCTCCAAATTGATCGCGTACAACAAAGGAAAAGTCCGCTGAAAGTACATTCATTGAGCCTAATAACAAAGCAACGTAACATACCCGGCTAAAAAAATTCGCAAACATCAACATAATTAATTAGTTCCGCTCTTAGTTCACAATTCAGTATAGATTAATCTATTGTTAAGTTATACCTAATCATTTCATTGATAGAGACCGGTTTTAGGCAAGAAAGTATTGACGAAAAACTTAAAACTTAGTGAATTAGTTACAGTAATAACTTTGCTTAGTGTTACTTTCGTTATCAATTAATCTGTAATGTCAGAAAGGTGGAGACTATTGGGATCATGTTTATCCCGTTTAATTACCTTATACATCATTCAGAAATGAGTACAGAAGGTAATAAAAAGCCAAGCAATGTTATTTGTGACAGCTTGGCTTTAAAAATAGCATTTTAGCTATGAATAAAATTAGTAAATGCCTATTAATCGTGCTTAATTAAGCCATAATCACTATCTAAAATTGCGATTACTTCATTTCTTGGGTCACTAGGAATAGTGATTTCTTGACCAATAATTTTACTCGCAATGCCAACGTAGGTATCAGACACTTCAAGCATCACTGATTCTGGCAAGGTGTAGTCTTTAGCAAGCTGCTCACGCTCGCCCATACGGTCTTTATTTAATAACACGTCGCTGTCTGGCACGTTATTAATTAATAACTGGCGGAAACCCTCTTTTGAGTTTTCAATGATTTTACCGTCACGGTAAGCTGGACCATCCCAGATACGTGATGAGTCTGGTGTGCCTACTTCATCGATATAGATAAGCTTATCTGAACCATCAATGTCTTCAACATAACCAAATTCAAATTTAGTATCGACAAAGATTTGATCAAGCTGTGCAAGTTCATCACTGATCAGCTTAAAGCCTTCAACAAGTAATTGCTCATATTTAGCGACATCATCTTCAGATTTGAAGTTAAAAACAGCTAAGTTATTCGTAATATTTTCACGGGTAATATTTACATCATCTACTTCAGGGATCTCAGCAACACCGGTAATAATGCCTTTCGTTGATGGCGTAATTAACACTTCATCTAACTTTTGGTTCGCAGCTAAGCCTTCTGGTAAATCAATACCACAGAAACTACGTGTACCTTTGGCGTAGTCACGCCACATACTGCCAGTAATATATTGGCGCGCAATGGCTTCAACTTTTACTGTACTTGCTTTACGCACAATCCATACATATGGATGTGGAATATCAACAATATGGTTACCAGCAAGACCTGCTTTATCAAATAACTTAAACCAATGAGACGCAACAGAGTTTAGCGCGATGCCTTTACCAGGCACCCCATTTAAACCGTTTTCACCTTGCCAAATACAATCAAACGCAGAAATACGGTCAGAAATAACCATAATAGCTAGCTCAGTTCCTTTTGGAACTTGATAACCTTTTTCATTAATTAAACGAGCACTGTCTTCATCCGTTAACCAATAAACTGAACGCACTTTACCACTGTGTACCGCACCTTTGGTACGGATCGGTAAATCATCGTTTACGTCTAAAACTTTATAGCTAGTCATGCTATCTCCGATAGTATTTGGCATGCTCATGTGAGCACATGTATGGGATTGGGGTTATGGCCGCCTATAATAATCTAGACGCCTTGAAAGCTCAATCATTGCACTATCATCAGCAGCCTGCGGACGTGATAAAAAACATAAAAATTTAAACTTCCAGTAATTTTGCTGTCATAAACATTATTTCGCTATAATAGCGACCTCGCAATAGGAGGTTTTCTTGGATTACTTAGCAGCTACCGCAAACAAAAAATACTTAATGTTTATTTCGCAGAACTATTCGTACGCGATCTTACGCCCATTACAACGGGAGATTTTAGCCCGAGGTGGCGAAGTTCGCTGGTTTTTGTACGGCGATGAAGTAAATCCAAACTTCCTTCACCAAGATGAGATTCGATTATTATCAGTAGATGAGCTCAAAGACTGGCGCCCAGATATCGTGTATGTACCAGGGAATGTGGTGCCGGATTTCATCCCTGGTAAAAAAGTGGCTGTTTTCCATGGTTTCAATTCAGGAAAGCGTATGAATAAAGGTGTTGATAATCACTTTAATATTCGAGGGTGCTTCGACTTATATTGCACTCAAGGTCCAACAACCACGACTACTTTTTTAGAGCTTGCCCAGCAACATGGATTCTTTAAAGTAAAAGAAACGGGCTGGACCGACGCTCGATCCTTACTTTAGTGAGATTGAAAACAATCCATACAAAAATCATGATGACAACAGAAAAACCTTATTGATTTGCTCGACTTTCTCAAGGCGCCTTTCTCTTGCACCTAAATTATACGAACAAATAAAAGCATACAGTGAACAAGGCAAGTGGCGAATTTTGGTGCAATTTCACCCAAAAATGCCAAGCGAGATTGTTGAACAATACAAGGCTCTACAAAACGACAATCTAACCTTTGTCGAGACTGATAACGTATTACCACTATTACAAGCAGCGGATGTTATGCTGTGTGATACCTCGTCTATTTTGCTTATGTTTATCTTACAAAGAAAACCTGTGGTGACTTTTTGTAATCATGGTGCTGGTGAGCATTTAGTTGATATTACAGATGCAGATAAAGTTGCCGAGGCAATTGACTATGCATTGAGTAAGCCTGCGGAATTAATGGCAAAAATCGAACACTTCTGCCAGCAACTGCATCCTTACCAAGACGGCTTATCGAGTCAACGTGTACTTGCTGCTAGCAATGAATTACTATTGAGCAATCCTGCACTTAAGCCGAAACCACGTAATTTTATTCGTAATTTTAAAATGCGCAAAGAGTTAAATTACTGGCGATGGTAACAATTCATAGGTCGTTATGATCACGCTTGAAAATGTGCTTTTTAAATGGCACGCAAAACAACCTGAGCCGACAATCAATATTACTAAGCTAGATATTGATCAAGGCGAACATGTTTTTCTTCACGGTCCGAGTGGTTGTGGTAAATCAACGTTATTATCCCTGCTTGCTGGTGTCACAGTGCCAACACAAGGCAATATCCAGCTTCTTGGTAAAGCGATTAACCAACTGAGTAATAGTAAACGTGACCGTTTTCGTGCCGACCATATTGGCTATATTTTTCAAAACTTTAATTTACTGCCCTATTTATCGCCCATTGAAAACGTGACTTTGGGTTGCCAATTTTCAAAGCAAAGGCAAAAAAACGCATTAAAAAATAGTGCAACAATAGCCGCTGAGGCAAGCCGCCTACTCACTGCTTTAGGATTAAACGACGCTTTGCAACATCAAGCCGTTGCACAGCTGAGTATAGGTCAGCAACAAAGAGTTGCCGCAGCGCGAGCTTTTATCGGCAGCCCTGAAATTATCATTGCAGATGAACCTACCTCAGCACTCGACACGCAAAATCGCCAAGCCTTCGTAAAATTATTATTTGAACAGGCAAACGCAGCAAATAGCACGCTAATTTTTGTTAGCCATGATGAAACATTACAAACGCTATTTACCCGCAGTATCAGCCTTGTTGAGTTACAAGGAGGCACAGATGCTACTCATTAAACTCGCCTCAAAAAGTTTATTAAACCGAAAGGCCAGCGCCCTTCTCACCCTGTTTACCATTGCTATCAGCGTAATGCTACTCATGTCGATTGAGCGGGTTCGTGTCGATGCTAAAAGTAGCTTTAGCAATACAATTTCTGGTACTGATTTAATTGTCGGTGCGCGTACCGGTGATATCCAACTACTGCTGTCTTCGGTATTTCGGATTGGTCATGCTAATAATGGTGTGAGTTGGAAAAGCTACCAATACATCTCTGAGCAGCGCGGTGTAAAATGGGCTATCCCTATGTCGCTTGGCGACAGCCATAAAGGTTTAGCTGTACTTGGTACAAATAAAGACTATTTTGAGCACTATCGCTTTGCTAAAAAGCAGCCATTAAGCTTTTCACAAGGTCATGAGTTTAATCATTTATTTGAGGTTGTACTAGGGGCTGAGGTTGCCAATACCCTTGGCTATCAACTTGGTGATGAAGTGGTGATTGCACACGGCATGGGCAATACCAGTTTTCATAATCATGACGATAACCCATTTAAAGTGGTCGGTATTTTAAATCCAACGGGCACGCCTGTTGATAAAACCCTGCATATTCCACTTGCAGCAATTGAAGCGATTCATGGTGGTCATGCTCATCAGCATGAAGCCGCTCAGGCTGATGCAAATGACCACGACCATGACCATGACCATGACCATGACCATGACCATGACCAGCATGATGATGTTGATTTAGTTGGCACACCAAAACAAATAACCGCTTTTTTACTTGGTTTTGATTCACCACTTTATACCTTACAAGTGCGTCGTAATATTAACCAATACAAAGATGAGGCACTGCTTGCCATCATGCCGGGTGTTACTTTGCGTGAACTATGGGAAATGCTCTCTATCGTTGAAAAAATCTTGCTGTTATTTTCTATTGTTGTGGTATTGATCAGTTTGCTTGGCATGTTAACTAGCCTGCTTTCAAGCTTAAATCAACGCCGCAGAGAACTTGCAATTTTGCGCTCTGTTGGCGCAAGACCTTGGCATATTTTCACCTTGATCAGTGTCGAATCATTACTCATTACAGGGCTTGGCTGCATTGTTGGTATCGCATTATTCTATGCTTTAATGCTACTCGGCGCAGATTACTTGCAAAGCCATGCCGGAATAAGCCTAAATATAGCCTTATTGTCATCCTATGAACTCATGCTTTTAGCTGCGATAATGGTTGCAGGCTTTATTGTTGGGTTAATTCCCGCAACTCGCGCGTATTTCTACTCTCTTGCTGATGGTATGAGTATTAAAATTTAAGGAATGTTATGCCGTTTTTTCGAAAATTCGTCGCTTTAGTCGCATTAGTTGTGTGTGCTAGCGCTAATGCTGGCGCACCAAAAGAAATCTTCTGGGAAGATTTAATTCCAAAAGGTCATGTGCAAATCGATACCCAAGCGCAAGCAAACCATGAAGGATCTGAGCAAAACTGGGTGCAACCAGACCTTGATGCACCTGTGGTAAAAGAGCTTAATGACCAATCTGTGAGTATTCCTGGCTTTGTTGTACCACTAGAAGGCGATAGCGAAGTGATCACCGAGTTTTTATTGGTTCCTTATTTTGGTGCATGTATTCACGTGCCACCACCGCCACCAAATCAAATTGTGCATGTCACGATTAAAGATGGCGTGCCAATCGAAAGCCTCTACGATGCGATTGTCGTGACTGGCGTTATCAGCACCGAAACCTGGTCTGGTGAAATTGCTCAAGTCGGCTACAAGATGAAAGCCGTTGGTGTAGCACCATTTGAACTGTAATGAAAAAGCACGCCTTGGCGTGCTTCTTCAATGTTATTTTTGACAATTAGAGCAGTACACAGTGCTTCTTTGTCCTAACCTAATTTCTTTTAATGGCTCTTTACAATTGACACATGGCTCACCTTTGCGACCATAAACCAGTAATTGCTGGGCAAAATAACCAGGCTTACCATCACTTTGAGCAAAATCTTTTAATGTTGTGCCGCCTTGCGTGATAGCCGCAGCAAGTGTTTCTTTAATAATAGGCACTAATTGCTGATAACGCTTTAAAGACACCTTGCCGGCTTCTCGTTTCGGGTGAATTCCGGCCTTAAATAACGACTCATTGGCATAGATATTACCCACACCAACTACCACCGCGTTATCCATAATAAACTGTTTTATCGGTACTTTTTTATTTCTAGACTGTTCGTAAACACGCTTTGCAGCGAACTCATCGGTAAGTGGCTCCGGCCCGAGTTTGGTTAACAAGGTATGACATTCGCCTGGCGCTTGCCACAAACAGGCACCAAAGCGACGCGCGTCGTTGAGTCTTAGCGCTTTACCTGAGGCTAAAATAAATTCGATATGGTCGTGCTTTTTTAATGGCTCATCAGCACTCACAACTCGTAAGTTGCCCGACATTCCTAAGTGCAAAATAACACTACCCAGCTCACAACCGAGTAATAAATATTTTGCTCTACGCTCTACTGAGGTAACTTTAAGTCCTTGTAATTGATATACATCATCAGGCACAGGCCAACGCATACTGGCGTTATGAATATTTACTTTGGTCACTGTTTGGTTAAGCACATGCGGCGTTATTCCCAAACGGCTAACTTCAACTTCTGGTAATTCAGGCATCTGTGACTCTCTTAAAACGGGTATAACGGAAATAACTTAGCAGCATCAGCTTGTTCAAGCTCAAATACTCGTTGTAACCGCTTATCTAATAAATAGTATTGCTGATCTATGTTGTACAACTGATACACCGCTGGCAACTGCTCCCCAGCTAGCCACACGGAGGCAACATAATCAGCCGATGTCTGTGAAATTTTACTAACAGGGAGACTGGCAATAGTCAGTTTTTGATGTTGCCAAAGTTCAACGAGTTGTTCGAGCTGCTGCTCATCGCCTTGCCATGTGGTTTCTTGCAGTGATTGGCTACGCCAAGAGGTGCCGATACGCTCGATTTTTAATTCTGGAAATGCCATTGCTAAAATAAAGCTTTGCTCTGGGAGTAACGCTTGCACTCCTTCTTCAACAGGCTGTGTATTGAGCTTTTTATGTAAATCATTGAAGAAAAAAATCATCAATAGCATCGAAATAATCACCACATTATTCCATGCTTTTCGGCTCAAACGCATCAGTATCTTCCTCAGTTTTCAATATCTTAAAGTGTAACCAAAAAGGACATTAATTGGCAGTTGTAATTGATCAACAAAATTTCATGTCTGTTATGTATCAATCTGTCGATACTTTGCTAAAATATCCGCCAAATTTAAAGGAGTTCCGTCAATGTCAATGTATGTAGTGGGTCATAAGATCCCTGATTCAGATTCAATTTGCGGTGCAATTGCGCTTGCTTACTTAAAAAACCAGATCAATGAACCTGCGATCCCGACGCGTTTAGGTGAAGTATCACCTGAAACACAATTTATCCTAGATAAATTCGGTTTCGAAGCACCTGAGCTAAAACTTAGCTACGCAGGCGAAGACGTTTATATCGTTGACCACACAGAAAAAACACAAGCACCTGATGACATCGATGAAGCACGCGTTGTAGGTGTTGTTGATCACCACAAACTAGGCGACTTAACATCATCAACACCACTTGAGTGTTGGATCCGCCCTGTGGGTTGTTCAAACACTATCATCAAAATGATGTATGACTTCTACAACGTAGAGATTCCAAAAGATATCGCAGGCATCATGTTATGCGCTATCTTAAGCGACACTGTAATCTTTAAATCACCAACGTGTACAACAGCTGATATCAAATGTGTTGAAGCACTTGCTGAAATCGCTGGCATCGAAGATTTCAAAGAACTTGGCATGGAAATGTTCAAGGTTAAATCAGCAGTTGAAGGCACGCCTGCACGTGATTTAGTAATGCGTGATTTCAAAGACTTCAACATGAACGGTAAGCTAGTAGGTATTGGCGCAGCTAGAAGTTATCGACCTTGCTGTATTTGATGAGATCAAAGCAGATCTTGAAGCTGACATCGCAAAGCTTAAAGAAGAAGGCGGTCGCCACTCAGTATTACTCCTGTTAACTGATATCATGAAAGAAGGCTCTGAAATGCTAATTGCGTCTGATGACGTATCAGTAATCGAAGCTGCCTATGATGTTAAATCAGAAGACGGTCGCGTATGGTTAGATGGCGTATTAAGCCGTAAGAAGCAAGTAGTACCACCACTACAAGACGCTTTTGCAAAAATCTAATCAGAACTGTTAGATACAAAAAAGCCGATGTTACATCGGCTTTTTTTGTGTCTGAAATTTTCGCGGTAGTTAGATTTGCGTTGCATTACGCTGACGTAACACTTCAAATAAACAAATACCGGTCGCAACTGACACATTTAAACTAGATACCGAACCAGCCATTGGGATTTTAACTAATAAATCACAATGCTCACGTGTAAGACGGCGCATACCATCCCCTTCAGCACCCATAACAACAGCCATTGGCCCTGTTAGATTTGCATCAAATAACTCTGTATCTGTTTCACCGGCAGTGCCGACAACCCAAACGCCAGCATCTTTAATTTCACGTAGCGTACGCGCAAGATTGGTGACTTGTACCAATGGCACTGTTTCTGCTGCACCGCATGCGACTTTACGCGCTGTGCCGTTGAGTTTTGCAGACTTATCTTTAGGAACGATAATCGCGTGCACGCCCGCAGCATCTGCACTACGTAAACAGGCACCTAAGTTATGCGGATCTGTTATGCCATCAAGCACCAGTAAGAAAGGCGTTTCTTCACGGGCAATGATCTCATCTAGATCTTTTTCGTTATACATGCGCGCCGCTTTTACATTAGCGATAATGCCTTGGTGCTGCTCACCATTTGCTTTATTATCAAGCGCTTTACGCTGCATAAATTGTACAGAAATACCGAATTTACGTGCTTGGTCAATAACCGGGTTTAAGCGTTTATCTTCACGTCCTTTTAAAGCGTATATTTCTAAAAAGCGCTCAGGCTCTTTTGCTAATATTGCTTCAACTGAGTGAAAACCAAAAATTAATTCATTACTCACGTATTATTTGCTCCTGGTCATTACGTTTACGGGCATTCTTACCCGGTCTTTTTGCCTTTTTGGTGGCTTTTTTCTTACTCTTCTTTTTGCCAGCTTTTACAGCATCAGCTTGTTTACTATTAGGCTTTTTACGCCCTTTAGAAGGTGAAGACTTGCCACGTTTTTCATTCTCTTTGTCGCCTGATTTTGCCTCAAAGCTGCCTGACTGCGCTTTTTTACCAGGAATTTTACCTGCTTTGAGCTGGGCACGAACACTTGGTTTAGCAGGAGCACTACGGCCACGACGACGCGCATAACGGTCTTGTTGCGCTTCACCTGCTAACACTAAGTTTATGCGTCGCTCATCAAGACTGACAGATGACACCTGAACCGTTAATTTATCGCCTAAACGATAAACGGTGTGCGTTTTTTCACCAATCAAGCAATGCTTAGCACCATCGTAATGGAAGTACTCATTGCCTAGGTTAGTTACATGGATCATACCGTCGATTTGTAAATCATCTAAGCGTACAAATAGACCAAAGTTAGTTACCGATGAGATCACCCCACCAAATTCGTCACCAACATGGTCTTGCATAAATTCACATTTAAGCCAATCTGCGACTTCACGAGTCGCATCATCAGCACGGCGTTCAGTGGTTGAGCACTGCTCACCTAAAATATCAACTTCGTCATCAGTGTAGGCATACTCACCCGATGTTTGCTGACCTTGCGCTTTAAGTACAGCTTTAATTGCACGGTGCACCACTAAATCAGGATAACGACGAATAGGCGACGTAAAGTGGGCATACGCCGGTAAAGCTAAACCAAAGTGGCCAATGTTATCTGGCTGATACACCGCTTGCTTCATTGAACGAAGCAACATGGTTTGAATAAGCTCAGCTTCTGGGCGGTCGCCTAATTTAGTTAACACGTGAGTGATTTCTTTTGGTGTTGGCTCATCAGAAATCGCGGTTTCGATACCCAGCTCTGATAAAAAGTTTCTGAAGAAACCAAGCTTTTCAGCATCAGGCTCATCATGCACACGATAAAGCGCACTTGCCTCGTGCTTTTCTAATAGTCGGGCTGCCGATACGTTCGCTAAAATCATGCACTCTTCGATAAGTTTGTGTGCATCATTACGAACCACTGGCACGATTGATTCAATCTTACGATGTGCATTAAACACAAAACGCGTTTCTAAGGTTTCAAACTCAATCGCACCACGCTCTTGGCGAGCAGCTTTGAGTGCCATATACATTTGCTGTAAGTCAGTTAAATGTGGCACCATCTCGGCATACTCTTCACGCAGCTTTTCATCGCCTTGTAAAATCGCATTCACTTTCGTGTAAGTAAAACGAGCGTGTGAATTCATCACCGCTTCGTAAAATTTATACCCAGACAACTTACCTGCTTCTGATACTGTCATCTCAGCAACCATACACAAGCGGTCAACTTTCGGGTTTAATGAGCATAGGCCATTCGATAACACTTTTGGCAGCATCGGAATAACTTGCTCAGGGAAGTACACTGAGTTACCACGCTCGATCGCTTCTTTATTCAGAGGCGTGTTCATTCCTACATAGTGCGACACATCGGCAATGGTCACCCATAAACGCCAACCACCTGAAGGCTTGCGCTCACAATAAACGGCATCATCAAAGTCACGGGCATCTTCACCGTCAATGGTCACCAGCGGTAAGTCACGTAAATCAACACGACCTTGCTTTGCTTGTTCATCAACAAACTCACCTAAATGAGCAACTTGCTTTTCAACCGCTTCTGGCCACACATGAGGAATATCGTGATTGCGTAGTGCAACTTCAATTTCCATACCCGGTGCTAAGTGCTCACCTAGTACCTCAGTGACTTTACCTACCGCATTCATATGTCGGCTAGGGTTTTGGGTAATTTGCACCTGCACCATTTGGTTGTGGCGCGCGCCATTTTCACTACCCGGTAGTATCATAATGTCTTGCGTTATGCGTGGGTCTTCAGCCACAACAACTGCAATACCATGCTCAACAAAATAGCGGCCAACAATCGGTGCACGTTCATTGGTTAATACCTTAATGATACGTGCTTCGCATTTGCCGCTAGCGCCTTTGCGATTGCCTTTAGCAAGCACAATGTCACCGTGCAACACCATATTCATTTGGTGCTTGGCGATAAACCAATCTTTACTCTCACCTTCAACTTCTAAAAAGCCGAATCCGTCACGATGACCAATGACCTTACCTTTAACCAAGCCAGATTCATCAATCAATGCGTAGCATTTAAACTTATTGAAATACAGTTGACCATCGCGCTCCATAGCACGTAAACGACGTTTGAACGCAATTTGACGCTCTGTATCATTCACATGTAATTCATCACAAAGTTGTGTGAAGTTTGCTGGTTTGGCACGAGATTCTAAGTGAGTAAGTATAAACTCACGGCTAGGGACGGGGTTTTCGTACTTTTCTTGTTCTCGACTGAGATTTGGATCCTGTTTTGACATTCACTATCTTGTTAGTTGGTTATGTTGTTATTTTAACCCATAACCTAACAATGAGACAGGCAAAAGCTATGAAACTTTTAAGAAATTAATTAAACCTGTTTTCGCACTCAAATTGCTCAATAATTTAATAGCAAAATTAAGGACCTTATAACCACCCTTTTTGTCTTGCTATGCGAGCAGCATCTACTCGGTTTACCGCATTTAGTTTACTCATTGCTTCTGAAAGATAATTTCTAACCGTCCCTTCTGATAAAAACAATGCTTTTGCAATATCTTGAGTTTTTAAGCCATCAGCGGCTAATTTTAATGCTTTGCGTTCTTTATTAGTCAATGGATCAGTGTCAGATAATGCAAGTAAAGCAAGTTCGGGATCAATGACTCTTCGGCCTTGATTGACTGATTTTATTGCATTAATTAAATGCTCTGATGGCGCTTCCTTTAAAATAAAGGCGCGAACATCTGCTTTCATAGCACGTTTTATGTAACCTGCTTTTGAAAATGTAGTTATTATCATGGTTTTAATATCAGAATGACGCTTACTCAGTATTTCTACCAATTCGATGCCTGACATATTGGGCATTTCAATATCTGATAACACCATATCAATCTTATTTTGTTCAATAAATTTAAGTGCAGCTTTGCCATCCTCTGCTTGCCCAACGACATTAATAAATGGATCAAGTCCAACAAGCGCACTAATTGCTTCCCTAACCATTTGCTGATCTTCAACAATCAGTAAATTAATCATGATAAATTCGCTCGAAAATTCATAGTCAGGTTAAACCCTTTTTTATTTTCCACAATAAGCTCTCCGCCAAGTGCTTCAGTACGCTGCTTAATGCCATTAATGCCATTGCCACTTTTAAATGTGGTTACTATACCGTTATCCTTAATTGATATTAGTTCCTTACTAATATCAATTAAAACTTCATTCCCTTTACTATGCCTTAAAATATTAGTGCAAGCCTCAGTAACAATAAGCGATACGGTTTTTTGTGTTGCTGTCGATAAGTTTGTTAATTCATTGTTTACTATTACATTAAAGCCATTTTGTGTTAGCTCTTCTTGCAAAAACTCTAACTGTTTAGTGAGGTTAAACTGTTTCATATTTGTTACTGCTTTACGAATATCACTGAGTAAATCTCGGCTAATGGCCGCCACTTGCTTTATTTCACTCTGTGCTTGCTCAACGTTATCATTAACAATTAACTTTTCGGCTAGTTCTGCTTTTAGAGCAATCGACGATAGACTGTGGCCAGCTAAATCATGAAGATCTCGTGCAATGCGTTCACGTTCAGCAATCATTGCCAACTGTTCTATTTGATATTGACTTTTTTGTTCACTTAACTGATGTATTCGTTCACGCCTCTCAGCACGCCCCATAAAATAAAGTGCAATGCTAATAATGAGTGCTGGCGCAATAAAGTATGGATTATTCAAATCAAATAAATACACCGCGAGAAAAATACTCAAAGCAACAGCAACTAGCCCTAAAACGCCTTTTTTTTGTCTAAAGTTGAACCCAAAAAAATAGCAAGCAAAGCCAAATAAAGTTTGTGTTCCAAGAGTTAAATATGTACCAAAAGTTGCGATAATAACAATTATAGACACTGGAATGAGCGCATCTTCACCTTTTGCGTTAGCAGCTTTAACATAGTAAAAAATAAAAGTTATATATATCATAACTATAATAAAAATATCTAAAGCTGCGAATTGCTCAAAACTTAGAATCAACGGTAAAAAATAAAAACTTGAAAAAACAAGTGGCCCCCAGACCCAGTAAGGCTTTTTTTCAATTGCTAAGCTTTGTCTAAAACTATCACTTTTCATTTATGCTCAATCCCATTTTTTGGCTTTTTTAAATCTTATCTAAACTTGGGCAGCATATGGCTGCCCACGATTAGTTACTGCTTATTGTTATTTATCAAAATTTTAGGCCATGTATAGTTTGGTGCAAGGTCAAGTGATGTTTGCCAATCTTGCACTGCTTTTTGCACATCATTTAGTGCTAAATATGTTAACCCACGCCAGACATATGCTTCCGCCTGCCCCCATTTATAACCATCATTATTATCATTTTGATAGTGAATAAGAGACGCATTCAATGAGCTTAGCGCTTGCTGTTTACTTCCACCAAACATGCTAGGTGTGTTTAAAGCAATTATGCCTTTAACTAGATGAGCACGAGGATTACTTTTGTCAATTTGCACCGCATTATTTAACGCATTGTTCGATTTAATGCCGTAGTAAAAACCTGTAATAGGTTTAATCGAAATACGATAACCATACACTTGAGCAAGCAATGCGTTTGCCTCACTTTTATCTGCGTCAAGTTTATCGTCTAAAAGCGCTGCTTGTGCAATATCAAGTAAGGCAAGCGCTTTTTCAGTTTCACCCATGATATTATGTGCAATAGCAAGGCGATAATTCACAAGCGCTGCATCATACCCTGCTGCATTTTTTGCTATTTCGGTAAGTTCTGACAAGTTATGCTGTTGAGATGCAAGTTCAATACTATCTATAGTACTTTGTTCAGCAAATACGTAATTTGTGTTAAATGTAATTGCCGCAGCGAATAACGCGTAAATATTTTTAGTAATTAGATTCATAGCTATACCCTTTATATTAATGAATGACAAACCGACATGTATCGGTACAGGTATAGTGTTACTTAAAAAAGAATGAGTTTTTAACGACATTTGTAAGCAATACATCATGACAATTGTCATAAAAAAGCTATGAAATTTTTAAGAAATTGATTAATTCTGCCAAAAATGAAGCGTTGATATTCTTTGCAGCAAACACTCTGTGTTAATATTTTCGGAAAATAACAACAAGCTAACATAATTATATGGATATTAACTTAACCCATTACCTCGCAACGATGGCCTATAACAGCGCCTACATTGGTCTATTCATTGCGATTATAGCCGTTGCAAAACTGTCGTATAACTTAGCAACCCCTTATAACACCACCAGCCAATTAACCGACAATGCCAACAGTGCTTTAGGTTTATCTATTGGTGGCTATTTAGGGGCAATTACCATTATTTATGGCTTTGTTTTAGCTGGGCCTAGTCAAGGTTTGCTAAGCGATTTGATGAATGTATCACTGTACAGTGTATTAGGTATGGTGCTGCTAACCTGCTCACGTATTTTGAATGACAAGTTACTGCTGCGTTTGTTCTGTAACCAAGAGCAATTAATTAACCAACAAAATGAGGCTGTGGGCTTAGTACAAGCAGCAAACTATATGGCCGCAGCACTGATCATTGGTGGCGCATTAACCGGTGAAGGCAGCTGGTTATCGGCCATAGTGTTTTATTTTTTAGGGCAACTAATGCTGATCATTTTTGCCAAAGGCTATGATCACCTCACTGCTTTTAATCTTCACGAACAGCTCGAAAAAGGTAACAAAGCCGTAGCGCTTAGCTTTTCTGGCACCATGTTGGCGCTAGCTATTATCTTGTGTCATGCGCTCATTGGTGGCTTTCATAGCTGGCAACAAAGCTTAAGCTTATTCTTTATTGACGCATTATTTGGCTTTTTAATTTTACCAATTGTGCGTTATCTCGTTGATAAAATTATCTTTAGTAAAATTTCACTCGACCAAGCAATGCACGACAAAAACACCGCCGTTGCGGTTATTGAAAGCAGCATTGCAATCTGTGTTGCTGTTATCATCACTATCGCTATTTAAGCTTATTTATGGAGTAATGGATGAACATCTATAAGCTTTTTATTATTGCCGCTATCACATTTGTTGTTTGCTTAGTGATACGTGCAGATCTACAAGCGCCACTTATTAGTGGCCAATATGGCAACTTTAAAGACTACGACGGACAAGACAAACCTTACCTATTTACAGTGCCAGAAGATGGCCAAATGATGCGCTTAGAAATTAAAGGCAGACTGCCTTTAAACTCATGGAAAGCCATTGATATCGAAATTTTTGACCCTGATGGTAACTACTTATTTAGTTACTCTGATGAACTTTGGGCAGAAACCGGACACGATTCAGATGGTAAATGGACTGAGTACCGTGATTATACTCATCACGATGTCCACTTCCCTAAGAAGGGGCAATATAGCGCCTACGTCAGTAGTACGTTTGGCCCAAATAAGCGTGCCGAACATTTTAGTTATACGTTTCGTATTATCCCAATCAAAGGTAACAGTAATTTCATGTTACCGCTGTTATGGATTTCTGGCTTCATCGGCGGTGTAGCGCTATTTGTAATGCTGCATCGTTTAGAAGCTGAGCGTGAAGGCTCCGATATTACTTATAAACCAATCAATAAGTTAAACCCTGAGGCTATAAAAGCAATGGAATCGCGCATCTCTGTTTGGCCTATTGTGTTACTGTTTTTAGCACCCGTGCTCTTCTTTTCCTTCTTGGCATATAGCAAAGGTGACAAAGAGCAAGATTGGCAAGTTTACTCCTATCACCACCTCACGATAAGCGTTGATAAACAATTGCGTGAGCAAAGTATTGGCAGTGCAGGTTTCCGTTCACGAGGCGGCCCAGGTGGTAAATAAATCAATTCGCGAAAGCCACATTTTACTGTTTAGCATTTTTGTTGCAACGTTTGCTCTATTATTTATGAGCTGCTGATCGCAACTACCGGTGCCTACTTTTTGGGTGATAGCATCACCCAATTTTCCCTGACGATTGGCGTCTATATGGCGGCAATGGGGGTTGGCTCTTATTTTTCGCGTTTTGTGCCTGATAAGCCATTGCTGGTGTATTTTATTGGCTTTGAGTTAGCGCTTGCGCTACTTGGTGGTTTGAGTGTGCCCTTGCTGTATTTCTGTTATGCGTTTGGTTTACCGCTGCAAGCAATTAGTATTTTACTCACCACGCTAATAGGGATTTTGATTGGTTTAGAAATTCCGCTGTTAAGTCGCCTAATGGAAAAACATTATGCGCTAAAAGCAAACCTCGCCAATGTGTTATCTATTGACTACTTTGGCGCCCTACTTGCGACTTTACTGTTTCCTTTTCTATTTTTACCTTGGCTTGGGGTTTTTAAAACAGCGTTAAGTTTTGGCTTAATGAATCTAAGTATTGCGCTGTTATTGCTGTGGTACTTTATCGACCATATCAGCCCAAATCGTCGAAAAGTGCTTAGGCTCACTTTAGTTTTAGTCAGCTCAGTATTAGTGCTTTGTTTATTTGCGAGTAAACAGCTCACCCATCTTTGGCAAAGCCAAATCTACGATGATCGTGTTGTACATTCAGAGCAAACGCCCTATCAGCAAATTGTACTCACTCGTCATAAAGATGATATTCGGCTTTATTTAAACGGTGGCTTACAGTTTTCATCGATTGATGAGTATCGCTATCACGAAGCGCTTATTCATCCCGCTATGGTGCGCCATGGTAATGCAAAACGTATTCTAATTTTAGGTGGTGGTGATGGCTTGGCAGCCAGAGAGCTTTTGAAATACCCGCAAATTGAGTCTGTTACTCTAGTCGATTTAGACCCTGCAGTAGCTAGGCTTGCGCAAACTAATCACAACCTCACAACACTTAATCAACACTCACTGAGTGATCCTAAAGCGACAATTATTCATCAAGATGCCTATGTATTTGTTGAGCAAAGCGAACAACTGTTCGATATTATTTTTATTGATTTACCCGATCCAAAAGCAATCAATCTTGCACGGCTCTACAGTCAGCAGTTTTATCAACTAGTAAAAACACGACTGCCAAATAACGGAATTGTGGTCACCCAAGCCACCAGTCCATTTTTTGCAAAACAGGCATTTTGGTCTATCAACAACACGCTCAGTGCAGCAGGCTTTGCTCATACTTTGCCTTACCATTTGAATGTGCCCTCTTTTGGCGAATGGGGATTTGTTATGGCTTGCAACTTGATGTGTAGTAACCAACAAGTATTGCCAATTAAAACCCGCTTTTACCGCCCAGAAAATGACGCACAATTGTTTATTTTTACGCCGGATATTAGCGCTAACAATGAAAAAGTATCGACGCTTGATGAGCCGAATGTACTGCACTATTACTTGCAGGGGTGGAAATATTGGAACTAAACGAATGGATTAGCCCATTTGGGGAGTTTACAAAGTAAAGGATTACCGTTACAAAGAGAGTTAATAACAACAATAACAAGGTTTGTAATGCAGGCGCACAAACAGAGCCTAATATACTTACATATTGCAGTACTCCTATTTGGGGGGACTGCATTATTCGCTAAACTAGTCAGCCTAAGTGCATTAGATATTACCGTTTACCGAACAGCAATTGCTGGCTGTGCCTTACTGATCTTACTTACAATTCAACACAAAGCGATTAAGCTTCACTCGCGTCGTGACTACCTTATAGCCTTGTTACTTGGCGTCACTGTTGGAATACATTGGCTCACCTACTTCGCAGGTATGCAACTAGCAGGTATTGCAGTCGGTATGATTGCCTTTTTTACTTACCCTGTTATCACGGTATTTTTAGAGCCTTTATTTCATGGAAGTAAACCACAGCTCAAAGATATTTTTAGCGCCTTGGTGGTGATGCTTGGTATTTATTTACTTATTCCTGATGCCAGCTTAGGCAATGATGTCACCCTCGGTATTGCTATTGGTATTTTGTCTGCGTTCTTTTTTGCGTTTCGAAATATCGTTCATAAGCGTTACTTTAGCCAATATAGCGTCCACAAACCATGCTTTACCAAACTTGGATCGCCTGCATTATGCTGTGTGCCTTTGTCGAGGTACCGCCATTACAAGTTGATACAATAAATTGGCTGCTATTAATTACTGTAGGGGTTATTTTTACAGCAGCACCGCATTCACTGTTTGCAGCAAGCCTAAAAAACTTATCAGCTTCAACCGCTGGTTTGATATCCTGTTTGCAGCCTTTATACGGTACGTTTTTCGCTTTTTTAATTTTGCATGAGCAACCTTCAATTAGCACTCTTATTGGTGGCGCACTAGTTATTAGCGCCGCTTTTTATGAAACATGGTCAGTGACTCGTAGGTATAAGCAATGATGAAAGTATTCGCTCACAGAGGTGCCAGTGGTACCTACCCAGAAAATACTCAAAGCGCCATTATCGCCGCTGTTGATTTAGCAGTAGATGGCATCGAAATTGATGTGCAAAGCTGCCTTGATGATTACATGATTATTCACGACACTTGGCTTGATCGTACAACTTCAGGTCGCGGTAAAGTAAACGCCTGCTCAAAAGAGCAAATTCAACAATACGATGCAGGCAATGGCGAATGCGTGCCCACTTTACAACAGGCAATCGATTGGGTTGGTAATAAAACTTTACTTAATTTAGAGCTTAAACATACTTTTTCGTTAGACAAGTTTGTAGAGCTTATTGAGTCAAATGTCAGTGCAGGGAAAATATCTCGGGATAACCTGTTAGTCTCTTCATTTGATCACCACCAACTGATGTGGCTAAAGCAAAAACTGCCGTGGGTAAAGATTGGTGCACTTACCGCTTCTATCCCAATTAATTACAGCGAGTTTGCGCAAAAACTGCATGCCTATAGCATTCATGTAGATAAAAACTTTATAAACCATGAGTTTGTTGCTGACGCAAAACAACGCGGCCTTCAAGTTTATGCTTACACGGTCGATAAAGTGGAAGATATCGAATTAATGCTAGAGTATGGCGTAGATGGTATTTTTACTAATTTTCCGTGCCATGCACAAATGACACTGCAGTCACTGTAACTCAACAAAACTAAGCTATACTGTTGAATTATGTGACATTGAATAATAAAAAATTACGCCAAAATGAATCAACACAACACCTTAATGAGTAGCTATATGCGCATTTATAATTTTATCGAACAAACATTCTTTTACACTCTTACACGTAAGATTGTCGGTAATTTAGGTTTTGTGTTTGCGTTTCAAGCTACTACTTTAATCTGGCTTTATAGCAGCCTGTCAGAGCAACAAGTTGGCATGGGACTATTTTGGTTAATGACCTTTGTTATCATCGCGAGCTTTATTTTTACTATTTTCTACATGCGCTTTTTAATTGTGCGCCCAGTGCAAGCAATGCGCGATACACTTGAGCAAATCAACCGTCATGATGCAGATTTATCTGCCAAGTTACCGCATTTTACCTACGATGAATTTCGTGATTTAAGTGAGCAGTACAATACCTTTACAGTTCATTTAGCAAATCTATTAGCCACCACATACCAAAGTGCACAAGCCAGTGCAGATAGTAGTTCAAAGATGACTCATTCAATGCAGCAAACCGCAGAAATGAGCCACCAGCAAATCAAGTTTAGCCAAACCATTACTGATTCGAGTAACCAAATAACTTCAAGCCTTGAGAATATCTCAGCGAACACTGATAGCGTGCACCATGTTAATAGTGAGCACTTAAACTTTGTAAAACACTCAGCCACTGAGTTATCAGCATTAGTTAAAAAGGTCGCGATGATTAGCCAAATTTTGGGTAACTTCTCAGCAACTGTGTCTGGCCTAAAAGAAAACAGCGAGAACATTCGCGCCATTTTAAAAATGGTAGAAGAGTTTTCTGACCAAACCAATTTACTTGCACTGAATGCTGCAATTGAAGCGGCACGTGCAGGTGAAGCTGGCCGAGGCTTTGCCGTGGTTGCCGATGAAGTTAGATCACTATCGGTTAAAGTAAACGACGCAACCCGCCAAATAACCGATTTTATTAATCAAATGAATAGTCTGGTTAGCGAAACCAATAAAGAATCTGAGCAACTAATTAACCACTCGAGTGAAGCTGAAACAGCGATTAGCAATACCTCTACAGGCTTTAGTAATATGCTTAGCGAATTTGAGCAAAACCAACAACAACTACAGCAGATTGTTAGTGCGGTGCATTTACTAGAGCAAACTCAAACCCACACTCATCAAACTGTTGAGCAAATAGTTGCTCTGGGTGAACAAGCAAAACAGCAGATTGATGAATCACTCGCTGACTGCCAACAATCACACAAACTGAGCCAACAAACCCAAGAGCAATTAAAACGCTTTGTGTAATCGGCTTTTAACTGCTGCTCTGAGTCAAACTATGTTAAAGTAGCCGCTTCTTGGCTACTTTTTTATTGACCGTGACAACACCCGCTATTGATTATGAACAACTCGCACTGCAAATAAAGCAATGGGGTAAAGACCTTGGCTTTGCAGAAGTCGGGATCACTGATATTGACCTAACGAAACATGAAGCTCAACTGCAGCGCTGGTTAGATTTAGGCTATCACGGTGAAATGGAATACATGGCAGCCCATGGAATGAAGCGAGCGCGCCCCGCAGAGCTGGTACCTGGCACGCAGCGAGTCATCTCAGTAAAAATGAACTACCTACCGCCTGATGCAAGCTTTGCTAAGAACCTCAAACAAACAGATAAAGCGTACATCAGTCGCTATGCATTAGGTCGTGACTATCATAAATTAATTCGCAACCGCCTAAAAAAATTAGGCCAACAAATAGAGCAGCATATAGGCCAGCTAGGTTTTCGTCCTTTTGTTGACTCAGCCCCCGTGCTTGAAAGACAACTAGCCGAAAAAGCAGGCTTAGGCTGGCGTGGTAAAAACAGTTTGCTAATCAATAAAGAAGCGGGCTCTTGGTTTTTCTTAGGTGAGCTGTTTGTTGATATCCCCCTGCCTATTGATGAAGAAAATAGCTTTGAGGGCTGTGGTAAATGCGTTGCCTGTATGACACTGTGTCCAACTGGTGCGATTGTCGAGCCTTATGTAGTCGATGCCCGTAAATGTATCTCTTACCTTACTATTGAATTGCAAGGCGCTATTCCTGAAGAGTATCGCCCACTGTTAGGTAATCGCGTTTATGGCTGTGATGACTGCCAATTAGTTTGCCCGTGGAATCGCTATGGTCAGTTAACCGATGAAGCTGACTTTCATCCAAGAAAACAACTTAAAGATCAAGACTTACTGACCTTATTTGCTTGGGATGAGGCAACCTTTCTTAAAAATACTGAAGGCAGCCCTATACGCCGCATTGGTCACGAGCGCTGGTTAAGGAACCTCGCTGTCGGATTAGGTAACGCTGATTACAATGAGCAGATAATTGAGGCTTTAGTGCAAAGATTAACAACCGCTAGCGCTTTGGTCGCTGAGCATATTGAATGGGCGCTTGATCAGCAAAAAAATAAGCGCCAGTTAAAGCTTCGTAAAACTGCGCGCTTAATTCGCATTGTTGAAAAAGGCCTACCCAGAGATGCTTGATAGCTTAAATCAAGACAATTTGAGCCAGCGCCACTAATTAGTGGCACTGACATATTTTGCACAGTCCGCCGTTAGCAAGTGCTCAGTTCTGCTGGGGTTGACTGCGCACTAAAAGCTTTTTTTGTTCAGCAATAAACAGGAAATGGGTTAGGCGCGACCCTATTTTTCTCATTCATTACGATAAATGATAAGTGCATCAAGCTCTTTTCTTAGCTTCCTCAACATAGGGTCTGAATTCTCTTCATCTAAAACAACTCCTTTTTTACCGTCGATGTCGAAATACTGGCAGAACTCCTGATTCTCTGTAACCGGACTACTAATTTTATGGCTTGTACTTCTTATCACATTATTCCGTATCCGATCGTATTCAGCCTTTGTGATAGAGGTCGTCTTTTTCGCTAGTTTACTTCCTGCACTAACAATAACGTATTCACCATTAACCTCTCCAATGAACAGATATGATTCAAATACCCAACCAGAAAAGTTATTCTGATAGTGGAAAACATACTCTTTTGATTTTGCTGTTAATGATTTATCCAACTTAACAATCAATGGAACCTTGCTTTCTTTTGGGGTACATGTAAGGTTCGTCGTTAAGATAGCAACATTAGGCTTGATGTTAACGTTTTTTTAGCGTAATGGAATTTCATATGTTTTCCCTGGTCTCCTGTAAGTATTTCGCTGGTAGCCATATTTTAACTCTTTCCGAATACGATTTGTGAATCTGACGGCGTATGTCTCTCGCGCAGGCAGCCCCTCAACTGGTTTACCGAGATTCATAGCCTTGCCACCTGACAATCTATCCCAGACATGATGTAATTCATGAGCAAACACCATCCCAGGGTTTGCTCGTATTTCTTGCTTACCCAGGGTAGTCCCGATGAATTGAGGCCATTTTGAACTATATGACAAAAACACATCAAACCCTTCTATATCATCGCCTATCCCTACGCGGATACTTTCAGTTATTAGTAAGGAGCCTTTTGTTCGAGCGATTCCCCTTAGCATCATCTTGCCAGTTGTGAGCTCACCCAGTGCCGAGAACATACCTGCAACCTCAGCTTTGAATTCGTCAGAACCTTCTATGGAGTAATTGAGTGTGTACCCTTTGCCTTTGTAACTAGCTTCTGTGTAATCTCCATCCTTCTTCACCTCACCCTTGGAGGAAGGTGTGCTGCCTCCGAATCCACTATTTTCTACATTGGTACTATTATTACCTTTTGCAGTTGTCGATGGTGAACCAATATCTGCGGTTTCTACTGATGACGATTGAGCAGAACTTTGCTGCTGCGCTCCATTACTTGAGTTAGAAGAACTAGATGTATTTCCACTTCGCTGATTTTGTTTTCTGAATTGATCTTTCAATTGGCTTATCCCAACAGCTAAGTGGACCACCACAATCAGGACGAATGCCTGACACGTCAATGGACTCATACCCTGTCGGGTCAGTACCGCTGAGCGGATTATTCATTATGTACGAATAAGGGTTAATACTCTGGCTATTCGTTGGGCTTTGAATAACGGGGTCTACAGACATAAAACGCCCAAGGTTATAATCGTACACCCGACCGTTCATATGAATTAATCGGCCTAACTTGACGCATTGTTTTAAAGAGCTTTTATAACTTTGAGAGTACAGCAATAAGGTAAAGTGTTAAATCACTTTTATGGGGCTAGAAATAACAAAGGCTCCAACAAGGGAGCCTTCGCCAAGTATAACTTGGAGCCAGAACATCATTACCGGACTCAGCCTCGACCTAAAATTAGGTTATGTGGTGTCATACTAAACAGTATGTCTGCTACACCATACCCGCATGATTGCCATTAGTGATAACTATGTCAACCATTACAGCATCATTTCATATTGGCGTAACTTTGAAACAAGTGTGGGCAACTTTTGCTTTTGTAGAGAGTTTAAATACTCATCTACTGACATTGGTGGATTTTTCAATGAGCGCCTTTGTCTTTGTGCAGCCAACAATGCTCGGCTTGGATCCAATTCAAACATGTCAGACAAAAACACATCTGGATGTATAGCTGACAGCCCAAGTGGTGCTAGTTTTTCATCTGGAAAGTCTTTTAAGTTAAATGTCACAATCCCTTCAGCTTGCCCTTTAATTGCAGCGGCAACAACATGGCGATCATCTTGATCGGGTAATTCGATTCCAGCTATAAATGGCTCATAACCTTCAACAACACAATCAGGCACATGGCGATTCATTAACTCCCGTGTGCGTTGTAATTTCTCTTCAGAGATGTATGGTTGCTTTTTTAACAAATTTCGCGTCCATTCGTCGTGAATTTGCTCTGTCCATTTCGCCCGATACAAACCTGTTTGCGCCAAATACAGTAAATAACTTCGAAGTGGCGCTGGATACATCACACATGCATCCAGAATTACGGTGTAAGTTGTCATTTAATATCCTAAATTCAACTCCTGATCGAGTGCTGATAATTCATCAAGAGTCGCAAGTCGCTGTTCATCAAGCTGACGTTTGTATTGCATCACATCAACAAACGCGACCTTTCTACGATTGCCAGTTCTTGCATAAGGCAAGTCACCAGAATCAAGTAGTTTGATAAACGTGGGTCGTGACATATTTAGCATATCCGCCGCTTCTTGCGTGGTTAACTCAGCATGTATCGGTGTGATATTAACACTGTTCCCTTAACCAAGTTGAGTCAGCACTTCAATCATTAATTTAACGGCACTAGCAGGTAATTGAACAGAGTGAGTTTCACCATCTTTACCTACCACACTAAAATTTTGTACATCACCATTCGCTTCCAGCACGGCTGAAAGTTCTTGGCTGCTTAATTTAGCCAAGGCGATTTCTTCGGCACTTGGCAATGACTGTACGTTCAACATTACTTTGGTCTCATTTGTCTGTTTGTCATTGTAAATAATTGAGCTTTATTATGTGCAAACCTAATCAGTGAGATTGATTAAAATTTAGCACAACGTAATTATCCGAAATATTCGCAAACATGTCAACTTTCGAAATATTCGAAAACCTGTCCTTGGGTCATAACTCATCGCTGTGCCGCAGGGTGAGTGTTGTTATACACTTCTTGCAATTTGACCAAGCTCATATGCACATACACTTGTGTGGTTGATAAATCGGCGTGACCTAATTTAATAAAATTTAATTTGAAAAATAGCAGTAAAATAAAGCAAGTACTTCGAGCTCTTAAAGGTAAAAATCAACGTTGTGTTATGCTTAACTTTCAGAGCCCGTTTTTGAGAAACCACCTGTAGAAATGATCTGTTCAGTGTTTAATCTTTTAACTGAGCAACCTCGAAATAAGTAGTGCTACTGCTTTAATAATTGCGATAAATCATTTTCAATCTCTTTGAATGCCGCTTTTACTCCCTGAACTGACTCTTCACGTGCAACAGAGTTTTGGATGGTTTCGTCGACCTTTTGATAGATAAAAACCTCTTGGTCCTCATCTAAGCCCATGGTTGGTATACGTCGTTCTAAGTCTTCTTGAAGCTGCTTAAATACAGCCTCGTTATTTACACGATTTTCATTTAGAAGTTCGATGAGTCCCGAAAACTTGCTGTGAACTTTACCTACAGCATCATTAAGTTGTTGCTGTTGTCTGAGCAATTCTTTTTTTGTGATGATCGCTTTAAGCTGCTGTTCTGTAACACTGACTAAAAAGCAAATATGATCCCGAATTCGGCCATGCTTATCAGGGTCTTGGTCTGGCATATTTAAGATTAGTAAGCTGATCATTTCGTAATTGACTAAAATTCGATTCGAAAATTCATGGAGTCGGCCTTTATTTTTGAGCATTTCAAATAACTCAATAACGATTGGCGAACACATGCCCGAAATTGAAAAGTGCTCAATGCCAGACTCTAAGCGAAACTCAACATTGCTTTGTAAATCAAATGAGCTTAGACAGTTAAGCAGAGCTTTACCCAGCTCTTGCTCATCTTCAATAGCACCTATATGCTCGATATAGTTGACTATTTGCCCCATTTCACTGCTGTTCGCCATGGCATTAAATGCTGTTGAAGTCGCATCTTCAACTTGTTGCTCTAGCGATTCTTTTTCTATCAATACTTGATGTAAGTGCTGCAGTTTAAGCTTTAATTCTTCATGCCCGAATGGTTTAACTATATAGTCCTCAGCTCCGACTGAATAGCCTTCCATACGCTCTTCAACCGTTCCTCTTGCTGAAACAAACATAACGATGATTTTCTCGGTATTTGGATTCTCTTTTAGTTTTCGACAAACATCATAACCACTCATTTGTGGCATACTCACATCAAGCAGAATAACCTGAGGATCAAACTCTTCAACTACTGCCAAACACTCTGGACCGCTACTGACCATTTTCAGTTCAAAGTCGAGCTCTTCAAGAATCTCTTCAATTATTTCTAAGTTAAATGGTTCATCATCGACGGCTAAAATTCTCTTTAAACGCCATGTCTAACACTTCCGTTTTATTAATTTAACTTTACAGATCTATCTTCACTCGCTAAGTGTTGAGGTAGATCTATCCTCAATGGAAGCTTTACTAAAATAGTTGCACCTCCATATTCATTATTTCTTGCCGTAATCGTTCCTTGATGTAAGGCTACAAATTCACGACAAATAGCTAAACCAAGTCCTGTACCTCCAGCACCACTATTGGTTTTACTACTTTGCTCAAACTTCGCAAAAATTTTCTCAAGTTCAGACTCTGGAATTCCTATACCACGATCTATTACTGATATTTCAGCCATTTCATTATTCATAGCTAGCTGAATATCTATCTCACTGGCTGGCTCACTAAATTTAAGTGCATTACCAAGCAAGTTGCGCATTATTTGGTTTATCTGCTCTTCGTCACAATCGAGCAAAATACTTTTCTCAAAGCCAATTAAACGAATAGCAATATTTCTCTCAAGAGCAGTCCCTGAGACATCATCAATACTGGTTTTTATAATACTGCTAAGGTTATGTTTTTGCGGATTAAAGGGAAATTTACCAACATCCAGTTTTGAAAGAATCAAGCAAATTATTAAGCAGTGACAATAAGCGCTCACCACTTTGTTCTATACGCGATAAATACTTATTTAACTTGTCTTTACTCAGATCATTGTTGGCAACTTTATCAAGTCCAAAACGAGCAAAACTTAAGATTGAATGCATTGGCGTTCTGAGTTCATGAGACATATTCGCTAAAAATTCAGACTTACTTAAGTTTGCAGCTTCAGCCACATCTTTTGCGTGCTCTAGTTGAGCTGTTCGCGCTTTTACCTCTTCTTCAAGCAAATCTTTTGCTTCAAGTAGCAAATCTTCCTTTTCTTTTAAGTGTGTAACGTTTTTAAAGATCCCCGCTAACGCAATCTCGCCGTGATGATCTATTTCATTAAACGATCCCACTAATGGAATATCATTGCCATCTTTTTTAAGCATTCTTAGATCACAGCTAAATTGGCGGTTTTTACTTAGCGTCGTAATTTTTTCTTTAATACGTGTTATTGAAGGCGCATCAAAAAAATCAAATACCGAACAGCTTTCAAATTCATGGTGCTGTTTATCAAATAATTGTTCACAGGCATCGTTAGTTTCGATTACCTTTCCGCATCGTTCAAATAAAATAATAGCGTCGGGAGTATGCTTAAAAATAACTCTTAATAAACTGTCCTTTTCTATAAGCGCATCAACGGTACTCTGAAGTCTTTCAACAAGTTCTGAATTATGACGTTTGAGAAGCTCTGTTTGCCATAGTTTATGAACTGATTGCAATAAACCATTATCATCAATCGGTTTGATCAAAACATCTTCAACACCCTGACGAATGGCAGCAACCATGGAAACTTGATCAGGCTTTGAGGTATACAATAAACAACGACTTTCAGGCTGCAACGACTTCAGCTTTATAAACAATTCAAGCCCTGTTCCATCTTCAAAAGTAAAATCACTAATCAATAAATCAATTGCATGCTCATGAATTAACTCCATTGCAAAGCTCATGTTATCAGCGGTGATGGTTTTGATATGCGCGCCCTTTAAGTTTTGCGCTATTTTTTGTAACCGGTCGGGACAATGATCAACGAGCAATACAGTAGGAAGTTTGAGAATATTGTCGCTGTCTAATTCTAATATTCCCTCTAGAAGCGTGCTTATCTCTTTATTTGCGAAAAAAGGATATATAACAACGGCGTTAGGTAAGAGACGGTTAATTTCACTAAAATGTTCAAGTAAGTCACTGCGTTGTGCTTTCGGTGCGAGTAATAAGAAATGCTCTTGAGAAAAGTCATTCATTAGTTCTTCAATGATACTTGTTGGCACCCCATGTGAAGCAGCAACGAGAATCATATTGCTGTTTTAGAACGGTATCATCTATCATTGAAAAGTGTAATAGCTCAACTTCGCAACCGATAAGCTCGAGTAGAACTTTTACACGCATCGCAAGTACACTATTACTATCAACTATTAATATTTTTCGCACCGTAAATAAGACTCACTATAAAAACTGACCTTTTTAGCGTAGTCTAAAAATCTTTTACCGCACAATTTACACCGTATTTTTTTACTAGTTTTTTAAGAAGGTTAAGGTTGCAAGTGCTTACCCAAAATTGTCAAGCCATAAGCTTTATCATCCATAATTGCAATTTCTGGAAGCTCTCCCCAAACCTTGTATTCAAAGCGATTAAACAGTTTTATACTGGGTAGGTTGTGGCTGAATATAAAAGCTAATAACACCTTGATATCAAGTGTTTTTGCATGCTGTTCTGAAAATATAAGCAGTTGCTTTCCTAGCCCTTGCCCTTGAGCCTGCTGGGTGATGTAAATACTAATCTCAACCGTGCCATCGTAAGCTGGGCGACCATAAAAAGACTTATAACTTAACCAAGCAATTACTTTACCTTGTTGCTCAAAAACAAAGATAGGTCTTTTTTCTGTATGGCTATCAAACCAAGCTTGTTTATCTGCCACCGACACCTCTTCGGTATCTGCGGTAACCATACGCCCAGGGATGGTCTCGTTATAAATCGCGACTATATCAGTTAAATCGTTTTGTGTTGCTTTGCGAATCGTCATAAATAGCTGAAATTAAATGATCACTTTGCTGCATATTAGCGTATATTCATCACAAATAACTAGCGGGAAATAACTATGTATAAATATGCTTTGTTACTTGCAGCAGGCCTAATAACAACCAACCTTGCAGCACAAACCACAGAGGCGGTACCAACAGCTAAAGCAAGCAGCCAATGTGATGATTTTACCAATGTCACAATGAGAAAGTTGCGTTCAAAAGAGTCTATTAATTTTTGTGAATTCAAAGACAAACCACTGCTCATTGTGAATACCGCTAGTAATTGTGGTTTTACCGGCCAGTTTGAAGGCTTAGAAGCCATTCATAAAGAATATAAAGACCAAGGCTTGGTCGTATTAGGGTTTCCATCAGATGACTTTTTCCAAGAAGAAGACGATGAAAAAGACACGGCAAAAGTATGTTTCATCAATTATGGCGTAACCTTTAATATGCTGGCTACCAGTGCCGTTCGCGGTAGCGATGCAAACCCAATATTCAAACACCTAAATGAAGCAACCAGCTCACCTAACTGGAACTTTTACAAATATTTAGTGTCTGCAGATCGTACGACAGTGCAGCGCTTTAATAGTAAAACTAAGCCACAATCGCAAACTTTACGCGATGCAATTGAAGCTGAGCTGATTGCAAAATAAATTTAATTTTTCGTTCGGTAAATATTGAACTAAACTAGTGATTTAATACTAAAACACACATTAGGGAGATGTTATGGCAGTAGCCAGTGCAAGACACATTCTCGTAGACAGTGAAGCTCACTGTTTGGATTTAAAGCAGCAAATTGAGCAAGGAGCTGACTTTGCAGAGCTTGCTCGTGCTCATTCTAATTGCCCATCAGGTCAAGATGGTGGTGCATTAGGTGAGTTTGGCCCTGGCATGATGGTTCCAGAGTTCGACAAAGTCGTTTTCTCTGCACCAATAAACCAAGTACAAGGCCCAGTGCAGACCCAGTTTGGTTATCATCTTCTAGAAGTAACAAGCCGTACTGACTAATTTACAAATCGATTTCAAAAAGCCGCTTCATAGCGGCTTTTTTTTGCGAAGGATCTCAAAATGAAACTTTTAGGCTCGACCACCTCACCTTTTGTGCGCCGTATTCGGATTTGGGCTGCACTTAATAACCTAGCTATTGATTTTATTAATTTGGATATTTTCTCTGAGCAAGACAGACAAACCATGATTGCTCATAACCCTGCCAGAAAAATTCCTGTATTAATCGACCATGATTTTACCTTATGTGATTCCAACTCCATTATTCGCTATCTGCTCGAAAAAGCAGATCAGCCATTACTTAGCTGGCAGCAAGAGAACTACTTAACCATTATCAATGCCTGCAATGATTCACTGGTAGAAATTTTACTTTGTCAGCGTTCAGGGTTTGATACCAGCAGCGATAAACTATTTTTTAATTTACAGAATGAACGAATTGTTGAAACATTAGCCTATTTAAATACTCATTTATCGGAGCCAGTATTTAAAAGCTGTGAATACCTCAACATCAGTTTATACTGCTTGCTAGATTGGATCCGCTTCCGCGAATTAACTGATTTTAGCCAACTAAATAACTTAGTTGATTTTTATCATAAATTCGCCGATAAAGCGGCAGTACAACAAACAGATCCACGAAAATAAAGATAAGGGTTACGCAAATGAGCGATATCGAAATTGAATCAGAATTAGTTAGCTTTGTAGAAAAAGTTCGTTTGAACGAATCTATGTGGGCACTCGGTGCCGAAGATGGTGGTTTTGTTGTCTGTGAATCAAACCAATTTAGCGACACAGATGTGTTATTACTTTGGGGTACTGAAGACGCTGCAAAAGCACAATGTAAAGATGAGTGGCAAGACTATACCCCTGTTGAAATTGGCCTAGACGAATTTCTTGATGAGTGGGTTGAAGACCTTAACGAAGATGATGCGCTTGTTGGTTTAAACTGGAACGATGATCAAGTATGCGTTGAAATCGAACCGGTTGGTTTAGCTAAAGCTCTTTGCGATTAATAGCAATCCTTAAGCTTATAACGACACGGCCGTATTTATGGCAGTGTCGTTAAGCTGGAAACTTGATACTTATCAGGTATACTCTTCAACACATCTTTATTATCAAGGTATTAGGTTGAAGTCCCATCTTGGTCGTAGGCCCTTTTCGGCCATGGAATTACATACCCTGTATAATGGTTACATTTATGGTGATCAGCGTTTAGCACGTGAACAAGCTAAGCATTGGCACTTTTGGCTGCCTTTGTTTGCCTATTACACCGGTGCCTACAGCGATGAAATTGGCCATTTAACCCTTGATAATATTGTCACCCTTGATGGAATTCGCTGCTTTGATTTTCATACACATGGCAAGATAAAACCTCGCTATGTACCTATCCACAATGCATTACTCGATGCAGGACTTGACCAATACTTAGGCTATTTAAATGAACAAAATCAGCAACGACTGATGTTTGATTTACCCGCTAAATCTGGTCGCTACAGCGAAAAAGTACGTATTTGGTTTTCGGGTGAAGGTGAACGCGCTGGTTATTTACAAAAGTGCGCTATTCCTACTGTTGATCAGCAAGGTATGAAAACCGCGATAAGCAGTTTACGGCTCAACTTTGAACAACAAGTGCGAATTCATGCACTGCAAGCCAACTGCAAAGATGCCTTTAACTACTTGCTTGGTTTTAAAGATTTCAACGAGCAACGCTTTGCTGATATGCAGTTATTAAATACCGTGCTGCAAAACATACGACAAATAAACCCGCAACTGCATTGGCAGCGTTTCATTGACCGCCATAATTAACTGACAAACTTTGTTACTAACTATTTATTACTGTTCAAATTAAAACCTGATAGCATGGTGATTCGCCCCTCATAGCAGGTGCCTTTCTAACAACAAAAAATCAGGGATACTTATGTTCTTAAAAAGCCTATTAACGGTGAGTGTTGCACTTGCTGTTAGCTCTGCCCATGCCAATGAATATGTTATCGAAAAGCTTGCCAAGCCTAGCTCACAACAAGTAGAACTTACGCTTGATCCTGCCAAAGACAATTTTTCTGGTCATACCGAAATTGCTTTAGAGGTTCTAAAAGCAACCAATTATATCGAATTAAACGGTATTGATTATGCAGTTAGCATGGCGAAAATTTTAGGTGCAGAAAACTGTGACCTAAGTGCTGAAATGCTAAAAACAGGCAAAGTTAAATTCGCTTGTGAAGAAAAAATTCAGCCAGGTAAATACACTTTAAAAGTTGATTTTACCGCACCTTATAATCGCCAAAGTGTTGGTTTATATAAAACTTTAGATCAAGGTACGCCTTATCTTTTCACGCAATTTGAAATGAGCGATGCGCGTCGTGCATTCCCCGTTTTTGACGAGCCAAGTTATAAAATTCCATTTCAGCTAACTATCACAGCGCCAACATCACAAAAAGTGTATGCCAATACACCGGTTTTAAAAACCAAAGTTGATGGCGATATGACAACGCACTTTTTTGACAAAACACCACCGATTCCTTCTTACTTAGTCGCTATGGCTGTTGTCCGTTTGAAGAGCTTGAAATTAAAGGCATGCCAATCCCTGGCCGCGTATTGACTCCACAAGGTAAAATTCACCTTGCTGATTACGCAAAAGAAAATATGCCGCGTGTGTTAAAAGCCCTAGAAGATTATTTTGGCATTCCTTACGTATACAAAAAGCTAGACTCAGTGGCAGTGCCAGAGTTTCCATTTGGCGCAATGGAAAACGCAGGCCTAGTGACTTACCGTGAAGACATTTTACTAGTAGACCTAGCAACAGCAACGCGCAGCAAAAAAGAGCGCAATGTATCAATCATTGCCCATGAGTTAGCTCACCAGTGGTACGGTAACCTAGTGACTATGAAGTGGTGGAATGATTTATGGTTAAACGAAGCATTCGCAAGTTGGATGGCAGCGAAAATCACTGCACAAATCAACCCTGAATTTGAGTCGCACTTAGACTTACCACAAAACTATGTGATGGCACTGGATGCGCGTTTAAGTACTAAACCTATTCGTAAACCAATCAAAACTGAAGCTGATATCATGGATGGCCTTGGCCTTGCCTACAGTAAAGGTAGCGCGGTTTTATCTATGGTTGAAAACTGGATTGGCGAAGAGGCATTCCAGCAAGGTATTCGTGCTTACTTGAAAAAATTCTCGTATAAAAATGCAGAAGCTGCTGATCTATGGCAAGCACTAGGCGAAGCGTCTAATAAAGATGTGGCAAGTGTTCTTAAATCGTTTATCGAACAATCATCTTTCCCACTTATCAAAGTAACGCAAGATGGTAAGAAAATTAATATCAGCCAAAGCCGCTTTGTAAATGCTGGCGTTGATGCACCAGCACAACTGTGGAATGTTCCGGTTGCAATTAAGTATGGTGCGGGCGACAAAGTTAAAACCGCAAGTTTACTGCTGAATAAAGAAACACAGCATCTAACTCTCGACTTTGAACCTGAGTGGATTTACCCAGATCAAGGTGCCATGGGTTATTACCGCTGGGTATTAAATGATGCACAGTTTAATGCCCTGTTAGAGAACGCTGCTGACAAGCTAACGGTACGTGAGCGCTTAGCGCTACTTTCTGCGGTTGATTCATTACTTGATGCAGGTGTTATCTCTGCGGCTCACTTAATGCAAACTTTAGAAGCCTTTGTGAGTGATGCTCACCCATTAGTAGCAAACACAGCATTGGGTTACCTTGCTTCTCAAAAACGCGTATTCGAAGACGACAGTAACCGTGACCTATGGCCTAAGTTTATTCGAAACAGCATTGCTCCTGCCGCTAAGCAATATGGTTTAACAGCAAAAGCAGGTGAAGACGCGGCGGTATCGCAATTACGTGCGCAAGTTGTTGCTCGTTTAGGCTTCGATGGTCATGACCAAAAAGTCATTGATACAGCAAAAGCACAAGCGGCACTGTACTTAAACAACCCTGAAAATGTTGACCCATATTTAGCCTCAACTTACTTAAACCTTGCGGCTTACCATGGCGATGCAAAGTTACTTGAAAAGTACAAGCAAACCTTTAAAACCACCAAAGATCCACAAGTGCGTACTAAGATGCTGGCAGCGATGGGTTACTTTGGTAAACCTGAGTTACAAAAAGCGGTTCTAGAATACAGCTTAACAGATAACGTAACAGCCTCTGATATGCGTACGTTATTAGGTGGTTTAGGCTATGGTAAAGAGCGTGAAGCACTGTTTATTGAGTGGATTTACAACAATTACGATGCCATCACTAAGAACTTACCACCGTTCTTTGTACCAAATTTACCATTCTTCACAACGGCAAGCTGCGATGCGAAAAGCCTAGAGAAAACCAAAACCTTCTTCAACGATAAAATCACTGAAGTACCAGGTTATGCACGCTCTCTTAGTAAGCTTGAAGAAAGCATCAATGATTGTATTGCACTGAAAAACCGTGAATTAAACTCAGTGAATAGCTTCCTTAAGCGCTAATTAAAGCAAATACGAAAAGGGCCACAATGTGGCCCTTTTTTATTGCGCTAAAATAGCAGTTAATTTAGTTATAAATTGCTCAGCCGCTTCAGGTGAGGTGACTTTAAATGCAATACCATAATGAATGGGCTGTGCACTTTTATAAATGCGAGTTGGAAAACGGGTCATTTCACTTATTACATACAAATGCCAGTTTGCTCTGTTTGTAATTTAAACGCGAGATTGAGCCTTCACAAAAGCGTCTTAAATCAAGCCACTGTGATACCACTTCAGGCTCAGTCAAACTGCGCTTATGAACTCGGTTATTAACCGCATAAGCCACAGTGTCTTTATCAATTAAAGCAAAGTCTTGCACCGACTCAGGTAATCTAAATAAATCACTCACTTCCTCAGTTTGCGGCGCAAAGCGTGCAACCCAATGTTGGTTGTTTTTGTTATAACTAAATAAATAACTGTTTGTGTGTTTATCAAAAATTAAAGTTCGGCCAATATCACCGGCAATGACACGCGGTTTAGCCGCAGCAACACGAGTGTATTGCAATGTATGCGGCTCACCTAAGATAAACATGATCAGGTCTTCATCAGCGCCCCACGCATGGTAGCCAACAGGCTCAATCCATTCAAAAATTCGGCTCGCGGCAGGCTCTTCTGCTAATGGATACTGCCATAACTTTTGCTTACCATCTGCTTCGACCACGATTGCCGACAAGGCTTGCTGATTTGGCATTAGCGTTGGCGAGTATTCACTGACAGGAGTGTTGGTGATATTCACACTGCTCTTAGATGCAAAGTCATAAAACGCAATATCGGTTTGTGACTGGCCATTTTCGCCAACAACTTCATGGGTGTAGTAAAGCCCAGTATCAACTAAAAATGGTTGATTATTATAAGTTTTATCATCGGTTACTCGCGACACCTGCATACCATATGGGGTGTCTAAGTCGGCAAGTAATATTTCGCTTTTAGGCATCGCTGCATGTGCGTGACTGGTAAACAATGTCCCTGCTGCGACGAAAAGTAAAGACGAAATCAATTTCATGTTGTTCTCTCGTTTTAATTTTTATCAGCCCATGATAGCGTTAATTAATCCGCCAGTCACTTGACCTTACCATGCTCGACCTTTATAACTAGGACGTGTTCGTTTTTTATCGGTTTCTACTGATTGATTTTATGCACGATAATACCAATCGAGTTATGCCACTGACCATTTAACACACTAGAATGGTTAAATTTTTAAGCCGACTGGTATCAACAATAACGAGAATAATTATGTCAGCTAAACACCCTATCATCGCTATTACCGGTTCATCTGGGGCGGGAACTACCACAACCACCAATGCAATTAAGCACATTTTTAGAAGCTTAAGCATTGATGCAGCCTTCATCGAAGGCGATAGCTTTCATCGTTATACTCGCCCTGAAATGGATAAAAAAATCCGTGAAGCACAACAAGAAGGTAAGCACATTAGCTACTTTGGCCGAGAAGCTAATGATTTTGGTGCCCTTGAAGAGCTTTTTTACCAATATGGCGAAACCGACAAGGTAAAATCAGACGTTACTTACATACTTTTGACGAAGCGGTGCCTTATAACCAACTTCCAGGAACTTTTACCCCTTGGCAAGATTTAGAATCAAATACAGATATCTTATTCTATGAAGGTCTTCATGGTGGTGCTGTCGATGAGAATCATGATGTTGCTAAGCATGTCGATTTATTGATTGGCATGGTGCCAATTATCAACCTTGAGTGGATCCAAAAACTCATTCGCGACACCTCTGAACGAGGCCATTCGCGAGAAGCGGTAATGGGCTCTATTGTGCGTTCAATGGATGACTACATTAACCACATTACCCCGCAGTTTTCACGTACTCATATCAACTTCCAGCGAGTGCCGACGGTTGATACCTCAAACCCATTCAGCGCAAAAGATATTCCTTCTTTAGACGAAAGCTTTGTTGTGATTCGTTTTCGTGGCATAGATGACGTCGATTTTCCGTACTATTTGAGCATGATTGAAGGCAGCTTTATGTCTCGTATCAATACCCTTGTGGTACCTGGAGGCAAAATGGGCTTAGCAATGGAGCTTGTGCTAACGCCGTTGATCAAAGATATTATTTTGAAAAAGCGCGCCCTTGAAAATTTAGCCCCGGTTGACTTGCCGATTTAACTCACTCGGGTACACTGCTGACTCTGGTGAAAACAATGGAGTCGTCGCCTTGAAACAAACATTACGTGTTATTGTTGGTTCAAAGAACCCCGTTAAAATTAACGCGGCTAAACATGTCTTTAGTCTTTATTTCCCACATCATACCATTGAGTGCAAAGGTGAAGATGCACCTTCTGGCGTACCTGATCAGCCACTAGGTGAAGATGAAACCCGTATCGGCGCTGAAAATCGCGTTAAGTATTGCCAAGATCACTTTGACGCCGATTTTTATACAGCAATGGAAGGTGGCGCAGAACAATTTAGTTATGGCGCTGCAACCTTTGCCTTTGTAGTGATTGCAAACAAGCAGCAATTTAGCGTGGGTCGCAGTAGCAACCTACCGTTACCGCAACCTTTTTACGATGCCTTGCTAGCTGGTAAAGAACTAGGTGATGTCATGGATGAGGCATTCAATACCGTTAATATCAAACAACAAGGTGGTGCTATTGGCTTATTAACCAATCATCTTGCCACGCGCGAAAGTACTTATGTACAAGCACTGACATTGGCCATGGCGCCATTTTCACACCCTACCCTATTCAACCAGTAATTAGGATAACCATGAAGTATAGCCACGTATTATTCGATGCCGATGAAACGCTATTTAGCTTTAATGCATTTGAAGGTTTAAAAGTGATGTTTGCACATTACGGCGTAGAATTTACTGAGTCAGATTATCATCATTACCAAGCAACCAATAAGCCGCTTTGGGTTGCTTATCAAAAGCATGAAATTACCGCCAGCGAGCTACAGATAACTCGCTTTACAGAATGGGCTAATAGACTCGATGTGCCAGCAAAAGAGCTTAACGATGGCTTCTTGGATGCTATGGCCTCTATTTGTGTGCCATTACCTGGTGCAGTTGACTTGCTTACAAAGTTAAAACCACACGCCAAGCTAGGCATTATTACCAATGGGTTTGCTAAGTTACAACAAAAACGCCTAGAGCACACCGGTTTACAGGATATGTTCGATTGGCTGGTTATTTCAGAGTTAGTCGGTAAAGCAAAACCTGCCCCAGAGATTTTTCAACATACATTTCAATTAATGGGCAATCCACCAAAAGAGCAGATTTTAATGGTAGGCGATACAGCTGCCAGTGATATTTTAGGTGGTCACAATGTGGGTATCGACACGTGTTGGTTACAACACCCAGGAGTTGAGCTACCTGAAGATATTAAACCAACTTATCAAATCAATCAGTTGGTCGAGCTTGAAGCTATTCTAGGCTTATAATTCTTGATAATAGTTTGGCAAAAAAAATGACGCTTAAAGCGTCATTTTTTATAACTGTAATATGCTTGCGATTAAGCTGTCGCTACTTCTAAGCCTGGTGCTGGCATAGTCACTGGGGTATCGAAAGTTGCCCATTCCCATGCTGACTCAGTCGCCATAATTTTACGAAGTAGTTTATTGTTTAAATCATGGCCTGATTTATAAGCCGTGATTTTACCTAGAATGTTGTGACCAGTCATAAACATATCGCCCACACAGTCTAAGATCTTGTGTTTAACAAACTCATCGCTATAACGTAAGCCGTTTGGATTTAGTACTTTAAACTCATCCAATACAACTGCGTTATCCATGCTACCACCTAATGCTAGGTTGTTAGCGTGCATATACTCGATATCTTTCATAAAGCCGAAAGTACGTGCGCGGCTGATTTCTTCAGTGAAGCTTTGTGCCGTGATATCTAAACCGATACGTTGGCGGCTTTCATTGATTGCTGGGTGATCAAACGCAATTTCAAAATCGATGTGGAAACCATCGTATGGTTCGATCTCAGCCCATTTATCGCCTTCTTCAATACGTACTTTTTCTTTAATACGAATAAAGCGCTTAGCTGCATTTACTTCTTTAATGCCGCCTTTTTGTAACAAATAGATGAATGGTAATGCACTACCATCCATGATTGGTACTTCTGAGCTGTCTAATTCAACAATTAGATTATCAATACCCATTGCCGCTACCGCCGCAATAAGGTGCTCAGTCGTTGATAAACGAACACCATCTTTGTTTGTCAAACAGGTACACAGTTGCGTATCACCAACGGCTTCTGGTGTTGTTTCAAAATCAACAACCGGATCAAGGTCTACGCGACGAAATACTATCCCAGTATTTGCGCTCGCAGGTCGGAGAGTAATAGTGACCTTCTCACCTTTATGAAGTCCAATTCCTATGGCTTTGACTACTTCTGCAATCGTACGCTGTTTAATCATAGGTTCGCTCACTTATAGTTACAGTTAGACGGCGAATTGTATCATAAATACATCCAACTGCCAATTTGTTTATTTATCGAACAAAATTACCAACAAAAACTGTCTTAGTCAGCTTGCTTTCTTAGGAAAGCTGGAATGTCGAAGTAATCGCCACCCTCTGATTTATCAGACTTTTTGCTGCTCTCAGTGCTGCTAGATACTGAGCTGCTCGTTGTACTTTGTTGTACTGGCTCTTGCTTTTCAGACGCAGATGACATGCTTACATCATCACCGCTGCCTTGACTTGCAAAGCTTGGTACATACATGCTGCTAGTTGTTTGGTTCATTGAGCTTTGTACATCAGAACCTGATGCTTTCTTAAAGCCATTATCAACAATGCCAAACTGTGGACGACGATCGCCGCCTAAACCTGTTGCAACAACCGTTACACGTAACTCGTCGCTCATTTCAGGGTCAATTACCGCACCCACAACCACTGTTGCGTTTTCTGACGCAAGTGCTTTAACGTGGTTACCAACAATTTCAAATTCTTCAATCGCGATATCCATACCTGCCGTGATATTAACTAGGATACCTTTAGCGCCTGTTAAATCGACATCTTCAAGTAGCGGGCTTGAGATAGCCGCTTCTGCAGCTTCTTGCGCACGGTCAGGACCAGACGCAGATGCTGTGCCCATCATCGCAGTACCCATCGCTGACATAACTGTACGTACGTCGGCGAAATCCACGTTGATTAGACCAGAACGTGTGATTAGTTCTGCAATACCTTGTACCGCACCAAATAACACGTCATTCGCTTTTGCGAAGGCATCTAATAGTGTAGTGCCTTTGCCTAAAACTTTAAGCAATTTATTGTTCGGAATTGTAATAAGTGAGTCTACAGTTTCTGACAATTCATTAATGCCTTGTTCAGCAGCTGCAGCACGCTTTTTACCTTCAAAGTCAAACGGGCGCGTTACAACAGCAACCGTTAAAATGCCTAACTCTTTAGCAATTTTAGCAACCACTGGCGCAGCACCTGTACCCGTACCACCGCCCATACCTGCTGCGATAAATACCATGTCAGCACCTTCTAAGCTGGCACGGATAGTCTCAGCGTCTTCTTCAGCAGAGTTACGACCCACTTCAGGGTTAGCACCTGCACCTAGACCAGAGGTGATTTGTGTACCTAGCTGCACTGTTACATCAGCAGATGAATTACGTAATGCTTGTGCATCCGTATTCGCAGCAATGAAACGTACACCTTCGATTTGTTGTTTTACCATGTGCTCAACAGCGTTACCGCCGCCACCGCCCACGCCAATTACTTTAATGACAGCTTCTTCGCTGTGCTGTTCCATCATATCAAACATGTTTACTCTCCGACTTGAGTCTTAAAACTCACCTTGGAACCATTTAGTAATACGGTTCCACCAATTATTATCACCTTCTGCTTTCGACTTTTGTGCATTCATCGATTGCATTGTACGGCCGTATTGTAACAAACCAACCGCGGTTGCGTACGAAGGATCATCTACATAATCTGTCAAACCAACAATCCCGATTGGTTTGCCAATTCTGACCGGCATTTGGAAAATGTCTTCTGCCACTTCCATTGCACCCGTCATTTTTGCTGTTCCGCCAGTAATGACGAGACCTGCAGCAATTTGGTCTTCAAAACCTGAGCGGCGGATTTCTTCCATCGCCAACTCGAATAATTCTCTAAAACGAGGCTCAACAACCTCAGCTAAGGTATGGCGCGACATAATACGCGCTGGTCGGTCACCCACACTCGGTACTTCAATAGTGTCTTCGTTGCTTGCCATCTGGCTACTCGCACATGCATATTGTACTTTGAGTGACTCAGCATGTGATATAGGCGTTCTAAATATTTTTGCAATATCACCAGTCACTTGGTTACCGGCTACAGGAATAACGGCTGAGTGGCGAAGCGCACCATTAATATAAATGGTGATATCCATGGTACCGCCACCAATATCTAACACGGCTACACCCAGTTCTTTTTCGTCATCTGTAAGTACTGAGTAACATGATGCCAGTGCCGTGAAGATCAACTGATCGACTTCAAGGCCACAACGCTCAACACATTTCTCGATATTCTTTGCCATATCGTTTGAGCAAGTAATGATGTGCGCGCGAGCTTCCATACGTACACCGCTCATGCCAAGTGGGTTTTTAATCCCTTCTTGCATATCGATGCTGTACTCTTGTGGCAATGCATGGAGCATTTTTCGTTCTGCCGAAATAGGCACTGAACGCGCAATGTGGATGACATTTTCAATATCTTCGTCTGTCACTTCCGTGTTGTTAATTGCCACTACACCGCTTTCATTTTGGCACTGGATATGTTTTCCAGAAATCCCTAAATAAACAGAGCTAATACGGCAATCAGCCATTAGCTCAGCTTCATCTATAGCTCGACGAATCGATTCAGAAACAAGGTTAAGGTCGTTAACGCCGCCTTTATCCATACCATGCGATACTTGGCTGCCAACACCCACAATGCTTAGTTTGTTATCTGCGGTGATTTCACCAACGGTGGCCACAACTTTCGATGTGCCAACGTCTAATCCAATCACTAGGTTTCTTTCTGCTGACTTGGTCATGCCTTACTCTTATTTTCTAATTGTTCTTCTTGCACTGGCTTCCAGCTCACTGCAAGACCGGTATCATACCGTAAATCAACAACATCGATTTGTGCATCTGCACGTTGTTCCATGCGCGGATACACGTCAATAAAACGCTGTACACGCTTTGCTTTTTCTTTGCGACCTAAGTTCAGGCGAATGCCGTTATCAAGCCATAACTGCCACGAAAAGCGCTCAGAAAGCGCTAAACTAGTCAGCTCTAAGTTATTCACTTTGAGCATTTCTTGAAATTGACTAAATGCTGTCCACGCCTCAATCTCACTGCCTTCAGGGCCGTATAATTGTGGCAAGCTTGTGGGTAATTTATCACTACTTGCTTGGAACACTTCGCCTGCTTGGTTTAACAGCATATCACTGTTCCAATGAGCTACAGCTTGATGTTCAACAACATATACTTGCAGGGTATCTGGCCATTGCTTTCTGACCGATGCCGTTGCCACCCACGGCAAGCTTTGTACTAAGCGTTGCACATGTTTTACGTCTAATTCAAAAAAACTCGATAAGTCGGCTTTTTTTATTGCACCAATAATTGCTTTTTCATCAGTATATTGGGGCTGTCCAAGTACTGATAAATGCTTTATTTGTGCGTCTTTGTTTTCTACCAACCAATCTGAGACGCCTGTCGTGATTTTTACTAATGCGAAAATCACGACTAGAAAAAAGCTCACACCAAAAATCAACGACCAATTTAGTTGTTGTTTTAATTGTTGCGCTTTTTCTAAAAAAGGATGCATATTAAAGGGTTTGCTCCAAAATGCGAACAACTAATTGCTCAAAGCTTGCACCATTCGCTTTCGCTGCCATGGGCACTAAAGACTTTTCTGTCATGCCTGGTACCGTATTTACTTCTAATAAGTAAAAGTTACCTTGCTGATCACGCATCGCATCAACACGCCCCCAACCACTTGCACCCACTAAATCAAATGCTTTTAATGCCATATCTTGCAACAATTCAGTTTCTTGCGCAGATATATCTGCAGGGCAATGATACTGAGTTGTATTCGATTGATACTTAGCTTGATAGTCATAAAAGCCATTTGGCGTCGTCATCTCAATGACAGGCTGAACATCTTGCCCAAGTACAGCAACAGTAAATTCACGGCCAGTGATCCATTGCTCAACAAGCACTTGGCTATCAAACTTAAATGCAGCGTTAAGCGCCGCATCGAGTTGCTCAGCGCTGCTTGCTTCTGCCATACCAATGCTTGAGCCTTCATGTGACGGTTTTACCATCACTTTGCCAAACTCATTAATAATCGCTTGGCTATCAAACTCATGGCGGCTATCAACAACAGTGTAAGGTGCTGTGCTTAGCCCCATTGCTTTAAATAAGTGCTTACAACGCACTTTATCCATCGCAAGCGCAGAACCTAAAACGTCACTGCCAGTATATGGGATACCCATAAATTCAAGTGCACCTTGAATAGTGCCATCTTCGCCACCACGACCATGCAGAGCAATAAACACACGTTCAATGTTTAGCTCTTTTAATTGCCATAGCGGCTGATCTTTCGGATCAAAAGCAATGGCATCAACGCCAGCACTTTGCAAAGCATTCAATACAGCTTGGCCTGATTTAAGAGAGACTTCTCGTTCGGCAGATGTGCCACCAAAAAGTACCGCTACTTTGCCAAATTTGTCACTTAACTGGCTCATACGTTTACCTGCTTTAGTTGTTCAATAGACAACTCGGTTGCTGCTAACTTTTTCACTAACTGGCCAATGTTACCAGCGCCTTGTGTTAAAACTAAATCATTATCTTGCAGTGTACTGGCAAGAACACCAGCAAGCTCGGAGCTGTTGGCAATATGTAATGGTTCTTTACCACGCTGGCGTAAACTACGACATAAACTCTTGCTGTGATCCCACAATTGGCTCTTCACCCGCTGAGTACACATCAAGGAGTAATAACTGATCAACATCAGCCAGTACTTTGACAAAGTCTTCGTATAAATCACGGGTTCGACTATAACGGTGCGGCTGATAAATCATCACTAAACGTTTATCTGGCCACCCTTCACGAACCGCCGCAATTGTTGCTGCAACTTCTGATGGGTGATGACCATAATCATCAACTAACATCACATTACCGCGTTCATTCTCAAAGCTTCCATAATGCTGAAAACGACGGCCTACGCCTTCAAATTTTGTCAGCGCTTCTAAAATTGCATGGTTAGCTATGTTTTGATCTTTAGCCACCGCAATCGCAGCTGTCGCGTTAAGCGCATTGTGCTTACCCGGCATATTAAGCGTAACGGCTAGGCTTTCACCTTGCTTATTCACAACATTAAATGAACAAGTATTCGCTGCTTGGCTAAAATCAACCATGCGGTAATCAGCTTCTGCCGACTCACCATAGGTAATCACAGGGCGTCCAAAGCGAGGGATCAACTCCGCTGCAACCTCAGAATCAATACACACGACAGCTAAACCATAAAACGGTAAGTTATGAATGAAATCAACATACGTGTCTTTCATTTTTTCTAAGCTACCGCCGTATGTATCCATGTGATCTTCTTCAATATTCGTGATCACCGACACCATAGGCTGTAAGTGTAAGAATGACGCATCACTCTCATCAGCTTCTGCAATTAAAAAGTCGCTTTTACCGACCTTGGCATTACTTCCAGCGCTGTTTAACAAGCCACCAATAATAAAGGTTGGATCAAGGCCCGCTTGTGCATAAATGCTTGCTATTAAACTGGTTGTTGTTGTTTTACCATGAGTGCCTGCCACTGCAATACCGTGGCGAAAGCGCATTAATTCTGCCAACATTTCGGCGCGGCGAACTATTGGAATACGCGCCGCTTTTGCTGCTTTAATCTCAGGATTTTGCTCGTTAATCGCACTTGATACCACGACAACGCTGGCATCTTTTACATTGTTTTCATCATGACCAATAAATACTTCTGCACCCACTTGTATTAAGCGCTCAGTCATCGCACTGTGCGCAATGTCTGAACCTGTGATGCGGTAGCCTTCAAAAGCAAGTACTTCGGCAATACCACCCATGCCTGCGCCACCAATACCCACAAAGTGGATGGTGTCGATACGACGCATCGCAGGACGAGTGTTGTTTTCTTTCATCGTGCTTTCTTTCACTACTAATCTCTTCTATCTGCTAGTTGCTCACAGCGTTTTGCAACATTGGCTGTGGCATCTAAAATAGCAAGCTGTTTTGCTTTACTTGCCATTGTTGAAATTTTTTCTGGTGCATTTAAGTAAGGCGTTAATAACTCAACAACCGCCGCTTGGTTAAACTCACTTTGCTGCATAATCAATGCAGCTTGCTCAGTCACTAAATACTTTGCATTGGCAGTTTGATGGTCATCGACAGCATGTGGAAAAGGCACAAATAAGGCCATTCTTCCGGCTGCAGCTATCTCACTCACCGTTAATGCACCAGCTCGGCAAATTACCAAATCAGCCCATTGATATGCGCTATCCATATCATCAATGAATTCAGCGACTTTACTATTTTCAGTTAACCCTAACTGTTGATAGCTGGCAGTCACATTCGGTTCATTATTTTTACCTGTTTGGTGCCATATATTAAGCGTTGTTAGCGCTGAAAGTTCACTGAATACAGCTGGTAAAGTCTCATTAAGAACTTGCGCACCAAGTGAACCGCCAACTACTAGCACATTAATCGGTGTCGCTGTTTGCTTTACAGTGACATTAGCGACACTTGCTCGCACAGGGTTACCCACCACTTCGCATTGCTCTTTTGCAAAAGCCGATGGAAAAGCAGCTAACACTTTATTGGCAAACTTTGCTAGCCAACGATTACTCATGCCTGCAACAGCATTTTGCTCATGAATAACCAAAGGAATACCTAAGCTCTTTGCTGCAATGCCCGTAGGTCCAGTCACATAACCACCCATAGCTAAAACAACATCGGGCTTTTGTGCTTTTAAAATTTTGCGTGCTTGAAAAATGGCATTCATCACCATAAATGGTGCCTTGACCAAACGTTTAATACCATTGCCACGCACACCTTTCACATTGATAAAATCAATCTCAATGTTGTGCTTAGGTACTACCCTTGCTTCCATTCTGTCAGGCGTGCCAATCCAGCTAACTTGCCAGCCTTGCTGCTTTAAAAAATCAGCAACTGCAATACCCGGGAAAATATGACCACCAGTACCGCCTGCAACAACAAGTAATTTTTTACTCATCGCTTACCTCCTCGAGAGGTTGCCTGCTTAGTTGCCATTTTTGTCTCAAAATCTATTCGCAAAAGTACACCTGTTGCTATGGTCATAATTAATAAACTAGAGCCACCGTAAGAAACAAACGGCAGTGTTAAACCTTTGGTTGGCAAAATACCCGCACTTGCGCCAACATTTACCATGGTTTGAAACGCAAACCAGATACCAATAGCAAAAGCAAAATAGCCTTCGTACTCTTTGCCGCATTTCAATGCTTTTTGACCAATTAACAGGGCTCTGAATACAAACACAGCAAGCACAATCAAAATACTTAATACGCCAAAAAAGCCAAGCTCTTCACCAATCACTGCAAAGATAAAGTCATTATGTGCTTCAGGAAGATATTGCAGTTTTTGCACGCTATTTCCTAAGCCTTGACCAAACCAACCACCTTGACTGTATGCCATTAGCGATTGCACTAACTGATAACCTTTACCGAATGGATCTTCCCACGGCTCTAAAAAGCCAGTGACACGGGCCATACGGTATGGTTCAGCGATAATTAGCACTACCACGGCAGCAATACCCGTTAAAATAAGGCCAAAAAACTGCCATAACTTAGCCCCCGCTAAAAACAACAAACCAACTGTCGTCACAAACAGTACAACGACGGTCCCTAAGTCTGGTTGCATCAATATCAAAAATGCATACACACCAAATACAGCTAATGGCTTGAAAAAACCTTTTAAGTTCTCTTGTACTTCTTCACGTTTACGTACCAAGTAACCGGCAATATAGCTAAAGAAATACAACTTGGCGGCTTCAGCAACCTGAAAGCCCACAGGATAATGGGTATCCATCGCTTTGCACCGTTCACTTCACGGCCAACAATCAGCACTAAAACCAGCAAACCTAAACCCAGCAACAATAAATAGGCGTTACTGCGCTTCCACCAATCCATAGGCACATTTGTGGCAATCCAAAATAAGAAAAAGCCCATAATTAAGAACATGCCGTGGCGAATAATAATGTGATACGGATTATCAAATAATCGCTCTGCTGTTGGCATAGAGGCACTGGTTACCATCACAAAGCCAACGCCAATCAACATCAACATGCAATACAATAACGGCACATCATAAAGCTGTGGCGATTGCTTTGGTGTTAATGCGTCACGGATGTCAGCAAATGCAATCATACTGCCTCCGCCAATACGCACTGCGCAAAATCATCACCACGTTGCATGTAATTGTTGTACATATCAATGCTGGCACATGCAGGTGCTAATAAAACGATATCGCCACTGCTGCTTAACTGTTTCGCTAGTTGCACAGCTTCATGCATGTTGGTGGTTAGGTGGCCTTTTTCGGTTAATGCTACGAGAGCTTTAGCATCCTTACCAAAACAAATAAGCGCTTTCACTTTGTTGTTTAAGTATGGCTTTAAGGCATCTAAATCAGCCCCCTTTGCATCACCACCGGCAATCACAACTAATTGCTTCCCTTGATCAGCTAAGCTTTCAATCGCTGCGATAGTTGCACCTACATTGGTCGCTTTTGAATCATTAAAGTATTTTACTTCATTAATTTCAGCGACAAACTGGCAACGGTGTGCAAGCCCAGTAAAAGCACTAAACGCTTGCTGGTAATGCCCTTTAGCAATATCAAACGGGCTCAGTAATGCCATCACCGCTAAAGCGTTTTGTTGATTGTGTGAACCAACAACATTTAAGCAGCTTGCTGGTAATACTGGTTTACCATGTGCTGCAAAGTATTGTTCGCCTTGATGTTCAACCAAGGCAAAATCTGCATTGGCGAGCGCAAAGCTTACTTGGGGCTGCTTTGCAGTGTGTGTTGCCACATCAATGGCATTAACTACAGCAAGCTCTGAGCCATTATAAATACTTTGTTTAGAGTCTATGTATGCTTGATAACTTGAATAACGATCGAGGTGGTCTTCACTCACATTCAACACACAGGCACTTTTCGCTTTTAAGCTATGCGTGGTATCAAGTTGAAAACTCGACAGCTCAAGTACATAGACATCATATTCTTGCGATAGTAAATCAAGTACCGCAGTACCAATGTTACCACCAAGGCCAACTTTATAACCGGCCGCTTTCAGTACTTCAAACGCCAATGTGACCACTGTCGACTTACCATTTGAACCTGTCACCGCGACAATTGGTTTATCTGTTAAACGGGCAAAAAGCTCAACGTCACCAATCACTTCAACACCAGCATCAATCGCTTTTGCTACAGCGGGTGTCGCGAGGCTTAAACCTGGGCTGATAATAATAATGTCATTGCAGGCTAAATCGGCCTGTTCTAAATCACCAAAGTGAGTCGTTAACTCATTAGCATGCTCATTTAGCCAATCAGCACCCGGCGGCGCTGTGCGGCTATCAACAACAATTGGCTTAATATTCTGAGATAATAAAAAACGCACAATGCCCAGACCGGTTACACCGAGTCCGAGCACTGAAATTTTTTTGTTTTTAATCTCGTTAATAACTGTCATTTACCTGATCTTCAATGTCGCAAGGCCAGCAAGCACTAGCACGATTGAAATAATCCAAAAGCGCACAATTACGCGCGGCTCAGGCCAACCTTTTAATTCATAATGGTGGTGAATAGGCGCCATTCTAAAAATACGTTGACCACGTAATTTGTAAGAGCCTACTTGTAAAATCACCGACAATGCTTCCATTACAAACACACCACCCATGATGATAAGTACCAGTTCTTGACGAACCAGCACCGCAATAATACCCAGTGCACCACCAAGTGCTAATGAACCTACATCACCCATAAATACCTGTGCTGGGTAGGTGTTAAACCATAAGAAACCAAGTCCAGCTCCCACAATTGCTGTACACACAACCACAAGCTCACTGGCGAGCGGTAAATGCGGAATATGTAGGTAGCTTGAGAAATTAACGTTACCTGTTAAATAAGCAATAATGGCGAGTGCTGCCGCCACTAAAATGGTTGGCACAATCGCTAAACCATCAAGGCCATCTGTTAGGTTTACCGCGTTCGACGTACCTACAATTACAAAGTAAGTCATCACGATATAAAACAACCCTAGCTGTGGTAGCACGTCTTTAAAAAACGGCACAACTAACGAGGTTTCGCTGCCTTGCTGCGAGGTAAAATAAAGTGCGCTGGCAACCACTAACGCAATCACTGATTGCCAAAAGTATTTCCATTTAGCAATTAACCCTTTAGGGTCTTTGCGGATCACTTTACGGTAGTCATCAATAAAACCAACCACACCTAACGAGCCCACGACAAATAAGGTTGCCCAAACATATTTATTTGAAAGGTCTGCCCACAGTAATGTGCTGGTAAAAATCGCCCCTAAAATCAAAATGCCGCCCATAGTTGGCGTACCTTTTTTAGATAGGTGAGATTCTGGACCATCGTGACGAACCACCTGACCAATCTGCATTTTTTGCAATGCACGAATTAGCTTAGGACCAAAATAAAGTGAGATAAGTAGCGCTGTTAAAATACCTAAAATTGCGCGCAGCGTTAGGTAAGAAAAAACATTAAAGCCACTGTAATATTGTGTTAAATACTCTGCCAGCCAAACTAACATGACGATACTCCATTATTGCCATTTTGCTGGCTATTTACTAAATCTGTGACCACAAGCTCCATACGAGAACTGCGCGAACCTTTTACAACAACTGTGGTTTTTTGCGTCGATTGAGCAAGTTCACTTTGTAATTGTTGTAATAATTGTTCACGGCTTGAGAAGTGGCGATTTGGCTTTTCAAATACATCACTGGCTGATTTACTTAATACACCTAGGCTATAAAGTTCATCAATGCCTTTTTGCTGTGCGTACTCACCAACTTGTTGATGATAAAAACGCGCTTCTTCACCCAGCTCACCCATATCACCTAACGCAAAAATACGACGACCCGGCATATCACTTAATAAATCAATTGCTGCTTTAACCGATTGCACATTCGCGTTGTAGGTATCATCAATCACCGTCAATGTGTCTGACACTTTAAGAACGTTTACACGACCTTTAACTTCACCCATGGTTGCCAGCGCCGATGCGACACTTTCGAGACTTACACCGAGCTCAGTGGTTAAGGCAGTGGCTATTAACGCATTAGCAATATTATGCTTGCCCGGTAATGCCAGAGTGACAGGTACTTTTTTATCTTTATTGCAAAGCACAAAAGAAGCGCGCGCTTGTTCATCAAGCACCACATCTTCTGCCCAATAATCTAATTGTTGGCTAGTAGAAAAACGTTTTACGTTGCGATTAGTTAATTTCTCAAGCCAAAAATCGGCATAATCGCTGTCGCAATTAACTACGGCAACACCATCAGGCTTTAAGCCATCATAGATTTCGCCTTTGACCGTTGCTACACCTTGTAATGAGCCAAAGCCTTCTAAGTGAGAAGCTGCAACATTACATACCACAGCAACATCAGGTTTCGTCATTGCAACGGTGTAAGCAATTTCACCAATGTGGTTTGCACCTAACTCAATCACCGCATATTGGTGTTGTGGTTCAAGGCGTAATAACGTGAGTGGTACGCCAATGTCATTATTAAAGTTGCCTTTTGTTGCCAGTACTTCACCATGACCAGATAAAATCGCCGCACACATTTCTTTTACGGTCGTTTTACCCACGCTACCAGTAATAGCAATTGTTTTCGGTGCAACCTGTGCCATCACAGCTGCGCCGATGTGACCTAGCGCAATACGTGTGTCACTAACCACAAACTGCACAATATCGACATTAACAGGGCGCGCTACAATAGCAGCTATCGCGCCTTTTTCTTTTGCTTGCGCAACAAATTTATGGCCATCAAAATTAGGCCCTTGTAGCGCTAAAAACACTTCACCGTCACACAAAGTACGGGTGTCAGTGTTAATATATTTTACCGTGTGATTACCACCTTGGTAATCGGTTGCTAGAACTTTAGCTAGCCAATCAAAATCCATAGGGATCATAACTGCGCCCCTTGCGATTTTTCTTTTAATTGTTGTTGTACATATTGACGATCGCAGAAGTCGATTCGTTGGTCGCCAATAATTTGATAATCTTCGTGACCTTTGCCCGCAATAAGGATGACATCATCAGCACTCGCTTGCGAAATGGCATAACTAATAGCCTGCGCTCGGTCTGCTTCACAATGTGCGCGTTCAGGCTGCTTAAGCCCCGCAACTACATCAGCAATAATAGCGTCAGGGTCTTCACTTCTTGGGTTATCGCTGGTGACAATAATACGGTCTGCATTGCCTTCAGCTGCTTTTGCCATCATCGGGCGCTTGCCTTTGTCTCTGTCACCACCACAGCCAAACACACAGCTAACGCCACCTGGAACGTGCTTTTGCAATGCTTGTAATGCCAGTGCTAATGCATCAGGAGTGTGGGCATAATCAACAATACAAGTCGGTTGACCTGGCGCACTAAATGCCTGCATGCGCCCAGCAACAGGCTGCAATGACTTACATCCTTCAACGAGTAAATCAAGTGGGTAACCCATACCTAATAAAGTGGCCATAGCAGCGGCTAAATTATATAAGTTAAACTCGCCAAACAGTGTGCAATTAACTTCGGCTAGCCCCCAGCTGGTATCAAACTTCGCCGAAATACCGCTGTTATCATAAGTTACATCGCTAAAATAAACAAAACGCGCATTTTCAGGCGTGAGGTTTTTATGGCCGTAACAAATTAGATTATTGAAGTCGTATTTTTCTAACCATGCTTCAACTTGCGCATCATCTTGATTAAGCACCACAAGCTTTGGCATATGGTCACGCATTAACATTAACTTGGCATCAGCGTAAGCATCCATGGTGCCGTGATAATCTAAGTGATCGCGTGTAAGATTAGTAAATACTGCTGCTTTAAACTGACAATTATCAACGCGATGCTGCACTAAACCATGAGATGAGACTTCCATGGCCACAACATCATTCTGCTCTGCGACAAGCTCAGATAAAATACGCTGTAAATCAACGCTCGATGGCGTGGTGTTTGCAAGCTCAGTTAGATTATCAGGGTGCCCATAACCGAGCGTACCAATCACTGCTGCGCGTTTATGACAGTGCTGTGCTAAGTGCGCAATCATTGCTGTGGTTGTTGACTTGCCATTGGTGCCTGTCACACCCACTAACTCAAGCTGCTTTGATGGTTGCTGGTAAAAAGCTGCTGCAAGTGCTGGCAGCTTTTTTGCTAAATCGGTAACTAAGTAAAGTGGTTCAAACTCACTTTCGAACTCACATAAACGGTCAGCAATAACTGCCACCGCACCATTTTCAATGGCTTTGTCAATAAACTGTCCGCCATCAAGCTGATGGCCTTTAATGGCGACAAACACATCGCCAGCTTTTACATCTCGACTATCAAGACGTAGTTGGTTAACCAATAAACTATTGGCCTCAACATCAATTTGATTAAGAATCGGTTTTAAATCACGCATCGTTATCTTTGCCTTCTACGTACGCAACCGCATCTTTGTCCGGTGCAACGTTTAGAATTCTTAAGGCATTGGAGACAATCTCTGCAAATGCAGGGCCTGCCGTCGCACCGCCGTAATAAACATCTCCACCCGGTTCATTAATCATTACTACTACCGCTAAACGTGGGTTACTCGCTGGCGCAATACCAGCAAAATAGCCAACATATTCGTCACCATACCCGCCCACAGCGGCTTTCTTAGAGGTACCTGTTTTGGCAGCAGCACGATAGCCATCAACATGAACTTTTTGTGCAGTACCACCTTTTTCGAATACGCTTTCCATCATGTGAACAACCGCTTCAACGTCTTTTTGTTGGAAAATACGTTCACCCTCTGGCACTGACTCTTGTTTAAGAACTGTTAGCGGGCGCATAACGCCACCAGAGCCTAACATGGCATAAAAACGAGCCATTTGAGCGGTACTTACAGCTAAGTTATAACCAAATGATAATGCAGCAATTTCATGATCTGACCAGCGTCGATTTGGGTAAAATAAACCGCTGCTTTCACCAACCATGCCTGTACCACTATCACTGCCAAACCCCACCTTTTGGTAAAGCCCTACAAAATAGTCTTTTGGTACTTCTTGACTGACCTTAGTTACACCCATATTACTTGAATACTTTAAGATTTCTCTTAAGGTCATCTCACCATGGTTACGGGTATCTTGCACAAGACTGCCACCCACACGCATCCAGCCAGGATAAGTATCAATAATTGAATCCGGTTGAATTGCGCCGTAGTCTAAACCAGCTAAAATGGCTAGTGGCTTAACAGTAGAGCCTGGCTCAAACAAATCGGTGATAGCACGGTTACGACGCTTATGCGGTGCGGCATCATTCAAGTTATTAGGGTTAAACGATGGGCTATTCACCATAGCTAATACTTCGCCGGTTTTTACATCAACAACCATGGCTGAACCCGAAGTAGCTTTATAGGTTAGAACTGCTGATTTTACTGCTTTATAAGCAATCGCTTGAATGCGCTGATCAATACTTAAATGAATGTTTTCAGGCTCAACACGTTCACGCTCATCAAGCACTTCTACTTCACCGCCTTGGGCATCTTTACGAATGGTGCGCTGACCTTCAACACCCGTTAACGCCTTTTCATAAAGCTTTTCGATTCCCTCAATACCATGACCATCAATGTTAGTAAATCCAATAACATGGGCTGTTACTTCACCGGCAGGGTAATAACGTTTTGACTCATCAAGTAAGTGGATACCTGGTAAACGAAGATCACCAATATAGTTAGCAACAGCAGGGGTAACCTGACGTTTTAAATAGACAAAACGACGCTTTGGATTATCACGAAGGCGAGAGTTAACTTTACTTGGGTCAATGCGTAATACATCCGCAAGTTCACGCCAGCGAATATCATTATTGTAATAAGCGGCAATACGTTTATCTAACTCAACCGTACTTTCAGCCAGTGCTTGTTGATCTTCACCATTTTTTCTAGCTTGACGCAGTACCTTACTGATCAGTGATTTATGCAGCGCTTTCGGATCCGCATACACACTTACCACAGGTACGCTGACCGCCAACTCTTTGCCATTGCGATCGAAGATCATGCCACGTTGCACATGTTGTTTTTCAACACGCACAGTTCGTTTATCACTTTCAGAACGCGCTTTATCTGGTTCAATAACCTGTAAAAAAGCGGCACGCGCAACCAGCGTCATAAAGACTAAAAACACCACTGAGCACACCAGCAAAAAACGCCATGTGATTAAGGTATTTGTTGGCTTTTTCCCTCTGCTTCTCATCGCAGTATTACCACCTGTTCGTCTTGGCTAGTTGGCCGTTTCATTTCTAATTGCATAGTCGCGACTTCTTCAATGCGCGCATGCTGTGAATAAAACTCTTCTTCTACGAGCAAGTAACGCCACTCAAGATCGAGCTCATCACGCTCTTGCAATAATTTGTCTTGTTCAATCAATTGCTGACGCGCTAGATGCGTCACCTGAACCACACTCAAACTAGATGCGAGGATCACAACCAACAAGGCCAAGGTCAGCTTATTAGCTCCTAGGCCTTTGAAAATTTCTGTAAATAAATTAGGTTGGCGATGTGTCGCTTTAGCTTTCATTACAACCTCTGCGCAACCCTTAACACTGAACTACGTGAACGCGGATTTGCTTCAATCTCCGCCTTACTCGGCTTAATGGCTTTACCCACTGCCTTTAACGTCAGGTTTTTGTTTATTTGTGCGTCCGTCAAAGGCAGACCTCTGGGTATCGCCTCTCCCTTACTCTGTTTTTTAATAAACTGCTTAACAATGCGATCTTCTAAAGAGTGGAACGAAATAACCACTAAACGTCCCCCTGGTTTTAAAACCTCAACAGCGGCTTGCAATGCAGTTTGAATTTCTTCAAGCTCACTATTGATATAAATACGGATCGCTTGGAATGTGCGTGTAGCTGGGTGTTTGTGCTTATCTTTAACTGGCACAGCTTCATCGACTAAATCAGCAAGCTGCTTAGTACTTGTGATTGCAGTGTGCTCACGTGTTTCAATGATCTTATGAGCAATTCGACGACCAAATTTTTCTTCGCCATAGGTTTTAATCACATGCGTGATATCTTCTAGTTCAGCTTCAGCTAGCCATTGTGCAGCACTGCGACCACTAGTTGGATCCATACGCATATCAAGTGGTCATCTTTCATAAAACTAAAACCGCGTTCAGCATCATCAAGCTGTGGTGAAGAAACACCGATATCCAACAAAATACCGTCAACTTTACCGATTAAATCGTTATCTTCAGCAACTGCTTTTAAGTTTGAAAAACGAGTGTGAGCAATTGAAAAACGCGCATCATCGGCAAATTTTTCGGCGGCTTTAATAGCTTGTGGATCCTGATCAATCGCCTGTAAGCGACCTTGTTCACTTAAACGCGCAAGAATTTGCCCCGAGTGCCCACCGCGACCAAATGTGCCATCCATGTAAATGCCTTCAGGTTTAATATCCAAAGCATCTATGGTTTCGTCCATCAGTACAGAGACATGTTCAAATTGCGCTGTCATTAGCTATTATTTGCCTTTTTCTTTGTGTCGTTAGAGTGAGAAGTTATCGAACTCAGGATTCGCCTCAAAATCGCCTAGGCGTTCAATTTCAGTATCTTGGCGCATTTGTTCATGCCAACGATCTTCATCCCAAATTTCGAACTTGTTCATCAAGCCAACCAACATGATTTTTTTTCCTAGTTCTGCATGGGCTCGTAACGAAGGTGCCAGCAAAATTCGGCCATTTTTATCTAATTGATATTCTGTGGCATTGCCGAGCAACATTCGTTGCATGCGGCGAGCGCGTGGATTCATATTTGAAATTTTTAATAGTCGCTCTTCTATTTCAAGCCACTCGGCTAACGGGTATAACCACAAGCAGGGCTCGTTTAAAGCAACAGTGCAAATAACCGTTCCCTGATCTTTCAGACAAGATCGCATCTCGGTACTTAGTTGGTACCGCAAAACGTCCTTTATCATCCAAACTCAGTGAGCTCGCACCCCGAAACATAACATGCCTTAAATTAGGTTATTTATTGTAACTGACTATCTCTGATCCAATTTGATCCACTAAAAACCACTTTTTACCACAGTGCTCCAGTTTAGGGCTTGACAAGCTATTTTGTCAAGTAACTAGAATCATCTTCAGTGCCTTCTAAAGCCAGAAAAAATAAGGCCTCAAGCAAAGCCTCTGAATTACGTGGGAAAAAGTGGAAAACATAGAAAAAAATTTTTTTTCCAATTTTATTGGCAATCTAATGGGGAAAAATGGTTAATGAATAACCAATGAACAATTACAAAATTATCTTATTCTGTAATTTTTACTTAATCACCCTGCAAGAGTTACGAAAAACCACTAACCAAGAACGCAATAAAAAGAATAAACAATTGAAAATTATTGATTTTATATTTTGGTATGAAGGTTGCGATGAATTAATCACCAATTAAATGGCAATTTTTAAGGAATGATTATGACTACCGCAACTTCAAAATCGAATTCAAGCACGGCAACAAGTAACAGTGCAAACTCGAACGCGGCTCAAGTAGAGGCGCCATTCACAGAAAAAGCGACAGAGGCAGCTCACCACGCAGTAGATGCATTATCAACACGCGCTGCTAGTGCTGAACATAGTGTACGTCAGGGTGCATCTAGCTCTGCTCAAACGCTTTCGGAAAAGCAAGCAATAGCACGCGCTAAAATTAATGAATACAGTGGTAAAACTCGTAAACTTGCATCAGAAAACCCACTTGCAACAGCAGGTATTGCATTTGCTGCAGGCATGTTAGTAACTGCACTTATTCGTCGTAAGTAATTGTTATGCAAACTTCTCAATCTACAGATGAGAAAACGCAAGATGCCACTGATCAGCCATTAAACGCTGATCAGTGGCAAGATCACCTTGCTAAATTATCTGACTACGGCAAACAGCTATACATTGACTACCGCAAACAAACTGGGACTTGCAAAAAGCTTGCAGCTGCTGAGTGGCGCTTATCAACACGTTCACTCGCCTTAACTATTATACTACTTGTCTGTTTTGCCGGTGGTTTAGTGTTACTTTGGGCTGGTTTACTTGCTACTGTCGGTATCGCGATATTCAGCTTTAGCCAATCATTGTGGTTAGCCGCTATTTCACTGATTGCATTACAATTGCTTTGTCTTGCATGGCTTTGGAAGAACATTGGTTATGTCAGCAGTAAAATAGGTTTCGATCATACGCTAAAAAGTATTCGTCAATTATTGAATATTAGTAAGGATGAATGATGTTAATTGATTATTTTATTAATAAACCGCAACACAGAGTAACTAAGCTAAGCCAGCAAATGGATTTACAAGATGAGCTTAAACGTCAACACCATCAAGCGTTCAAATACCGTTTAAAACGCTTTGCGGTAAGTAAAGTGGGTGTTGCCAGTGCCTTCACTGCGGGTATGGGTTATGAAGCACTTAATAACTCAGACCACAAGGACAGTAAATTGAAACAAGTCAGCCGCTTCAGCTGGTTACTGCGTTTGTTGTGATCATTATCATGTAATGTTTGCTTTTTACTTCTCTTTGCCACCTATTTTCATTACCTTAAACACAAACGAGCAATTTGTGAGGATGTAAGGTGAAGAAAAGGATTGTACTAACTGGTGGCCCTGGCGGTGGTAAAACAACAGCCATCGATCTATTAAGACGTGAATTTTCTAATCAAATTGTTGTTGTACCAGAATCTGCGACCATGCTGTTCAGCGGTGGTATAGAACGTGGTGATGCAACTCACCTGATCAAAGCTCACCAACAAGCTATCTTCAGCTTACAAAAACACCTTGAACATATTCAACGAACCATGCACCCAGATCGTTTAATGCTTTGCGATCGTGGTAGCTTAGATGGACTTGCCTACTGGTCCGGTGAGCAAGATGAGTTTTTTGAGTGTCTGAATACCAACCTACATACCGAGCTGGATAAATATGATGCAGTGATCTTTTTGAAACAGCAGCGAAGTCTGGGCAAAGTATTCATTCTAATAACCCAGTCAGAAACGAGTCTGATCAGCAAGCCATATTGCTTGATGACAAACTGCAAGCAGTTTGGTCTCAGCACCCTAATTTTAATTTAGTGAAAAGTTCTGAGTCATTTATTCAAAAGGTGATGTTTGGCATCGACACTATCCGCAAGGTCATGGATAGTTATAACTAACAGTTCAATCAAGTCATTAAACTGTTAGTTATCAAGGTTTATTAACCACGGTTATGAGACCGAGCGTAGTCTATATCAGGCCCTTTTGGCACAACTTGAGTTGGGTTGATCATGGTGTGGCTAAAATAGTAATGACGTTTTATATGATAAAAATCAACGGTCTTACTTACACCTTCAATTTGATATAACTCACGTAAATAGTTGCTGATCGCCGGATAGCTCTCAATAGTACGCAAATTACATTTAAAGTGGCCCACATAAACACTGTCGAAGCGAATTAAGGTGGTAAATAAACGCCAGTCGGCCTCAGTCAGTGTGTCCCCCACTAAATAACGATTAGCTGATAATCGTTGCTCAATTTTATCAAGAGCTGCAAAGAGATCATCAAAGGCTTCAGTGTAAGCTTCTTGCGTTGTCGCAAAGCCTGCACGATACACCCCATTATTAATGTTGTGATAAACAAACTCATTAACTTCATCAATTTCAGAACGTAACGATTGCGGATAAAAGTCGCGTTCATTACCTGTTAGGGAATTAAACGCGCTATTAAACATTCTGATAATTTCAGCAGATTCGTTGCTAACAATACGCTGCGTTTTTTTATCCCAAAGCACGGGAACCGTAACACGACCTGAATAATCGGCTTTGTTACGCGTATAAATTTGATGCATAAAGTCGCTATCGAAAAGTGCATCACCGGTGCTGTGATTGTCTTTATCAAAGGTCCAGCCATGCTCTAGCATGTCAGGACTGACAACCGACACACTGATATAATCTTCAAGGCCTTTTAAATGGCGAAAAATCAAAGTGCGATGAGCCCACGGGCAAGCTAAAGAGACATATAGATGGTAACGATCTTTCTCAGCTTTAAAGCCCGCATCACCGCTTTGCCCTGCACTACCATCTGCTGTAACCCAGTTGCGTAACTGGGCTGCCTCACGTTTGAACTCACCTTGATTGTTATCGGTGTCGTACCATTTATCTTGCCATTGGCCATTTACTAGTAATCCCACAATAACCTCCTATAGTGTGCCAAATTTACCTAGCTGATAGTCACGTACTGCTTGTTGTAACTCAGCTTGGGTTGTCATTACAAACGGATCATATGAGCGATTGGTTGCTTAAGCGGCTCACCAGCTAGAATTAACGCCCCTGCACCCGTTTGCGAGTTAAACTCAATGTCACTGCCAGGCTCTAAAATCAATAAGCTACCTGCTTTAACTGGTCCGCCCTGTTCAGTATGAATTTCTCCGGTATGGATATAGATCATCACCTTAGTTTGTGTAAGCGGTGTATGGTAAAACTGCGTGCCAGCCGGTAAAGTCACATCAGCAAGCATGCCATCAGCGGCGAGATCTTGTAGGCTAGAGTCCTGCTTTTCACCTGCAAATTGCCAGCTTCCAGCTAATGCTTTTAGCTCAACACCTTGCTCATTTTGAGTCGTTGGTGCTGGCGCTTCAGTGGTATCTTGATATCGCGGCGCTCTTAGCTTCTCGGCACTTGGCATATTTAACCAAATCTGAAAGCCATGCATACCTTCTTTAGCATCTGCTAATGGCATTTCACTGTGGATCACACCAAAACCGGTACTCATCCACTGCACATCGCCAGCACGAATTGCTTTTTTGTTACCCATTTGATCTTGGTGCTCAAAGCCACCTTTAATAATATAAGTAAAGGTTTCGATACCACGGTGAGGGTGCGCAGGAAAGCCGCCCATAAAATCACTATGATCATCGGATTTAAGCTCATCGATCATTAAGAAAGGGTCTAAGTACTTGCCATCAAAACCTGGAATACGGCTGATGTTTACGCCATCACCATCTTGTGTGGCATGGCTATTTAATTGTTGAATCACTTTCATAACTTTACTCCCGTAAATTGTATGAAGTGATTTTAGGCGCTATTTTAACTAACAACCATGAGTAAAATAAGCATCTAACGTTCTATAAAAGCGAATACTAAAGAGGTTCTTTATCATCGCTCTGCGTTATTTCATGCTCAGTTTGAAGATTTGGCAAAGTTAAATAAAAAGTGGTGCCTGTCTGTTCTTCAGATTCGAAACTAATCGAGCCCTTTAATTTTTGCGTAACTAAATTCATAACAGCATAAAGCCCTAGACCAGTATTTTTTTGGACACGCTTAGTAGTAAAAAAAGGATCAAATATTTTATCTTGAATATCTTCGCTTATGCCGCAGCCATTGTCTTTAACACTTATAAAAACATTATTATGTTTAAAACTTGCCGAAACTTCTATTTTTGCGCCTTCAATCTGCCCATCAAACGCATGAAAAAAAACATTTGAAAACAAGTTTGTCATAACGTGATTAAATGTTCCTGGGTAACTTTGAATTTTTAAATCATCGGGTATGTTAAAAATCACCTCAACATTTTTATTTTTAGAATCTGACTTAAACGACATCACAATATCATGCAGATGCGGATTCAAGTTAATTAACCTTAATTCATCACAATGCTGATCAGCGGCAATTTGTTTAAAGCTTGTTATCAATTCAACTAATCGATCTAAATTAGAATGAAGTAATAAGCTAATTTCTTCTGAAGTATGTACATATTTTTCAAGTGAGCCTTTACTAACGCGTTTATCAGCTAGCACTTTTCCCATCTTTTTATTTTCATCTTCAAGGTAACTGACAGCTGTTATACATATACCTACAGGCGTGTTGACTTCATGTGCTACCCCAACAACTAGACGACCTAGTGCTGCTGTTTTTTCTGCTTCCATTAAGTATTTTTGAGTCTTTGCCATTAAATCCATAGATTCTTTAAGCTGCAAGTTTTTCTCAGTCAAAGAAGATGTTTTTTCTGCCACTTCAGCTTCAAGTGAAGACACATATAAATGATTAAGTGATTTGCGCAAACAAACCATAAAATACAGCACAATTAAAATGGTAATAAAGCAGCAAAAAGAGAAAAGCGACATCAAGTAGTGATCTCGCGTCGCAGTATGAAGATTTTGTTCGGTTCGATAGTCTAACATAAACAAAAAGTTATTAATGTGACTCATTATTTCTGACTTTGCCAAAAAGTAATCATCACTATACAAACTCAGAATCGCGTCAATTTGCTCCTTTTCCATATTCTCGTCAGGTTTATTTGCTAAAGCTTGAAAAGCAGTGTACTCAATTTTTGTTAAATCATTTGATGCTTTTTCTGCAAGCCGGATTTGTTGCATCTCCTCATCTGTTATACCAATGGAATTTAGCATAGCTTGGAGTGATTTTTTTTCACCGTCAGGAAATGGAGCCTTACCGTTATGAGGCATTAACATATCCCAATAAACACGGTGATAATCTTCGGGACGTGGAGCTTCACCATTGCGAATAGCTAGAATTTGGTTAAAAAAGTCTAAAAATTTAGTATTGCCTGTTACCGTATAAGCCCTTGCCATTAAACTTAATTGATCTGAACTTTGTCTGACTTGCTCAGCCAAAATATAAGACTGATACCTAACCTTAGTTTCAGCCTCTATGGTTTTTAAACTGCCATACATTAAATAAACTGACAAAGCCGTTAACCCAGCTAGAATTACAGCAACCAAATTAAGTAAAGATAAACGCTTAATATTAAGTTGGAGCTCTTTTTGCATTTCATGACCTATAAATATGATTACAGCTAGAGATCGCAGATTTAACTTTCTGACCTACTGATACGTAAAATCACAGTACGAGTCATAAAAACCAAAATCGAACTTTAGGATTAAATATTTAATAGAAGTCAATTCTAAAAATGTCAATTAGGGCCTAGGGGTTACCTAAAGGAGTAACTCGACTGCGTCTTATTGCTCATTTTCTCGTTGTTTAATTGTCAATCTATCGGCCACGATCGCGCCGCGTTTCCCTACAGCTTTTTCTGGCCCAATAGTGCTATCAACTAGAGTTTGCTGCTCTGTACTAGCATTGATAGCCGCACCAAAAATGATGATATATGCGCTGATATAAAGCCACATCAACATGATCACCACACCACCTAGCGATCCATAGGTTTCGTTATAACTAGCAAATTGAGATACATAATATGAAAAACCAATTGATGCGATGATCCACATTAGCGTAGCAAGCATTGAGCCCGGCGTGATCCAGCGCCATTTAGCTGGAGTTCGATGAGGCGCATAACGATATAAAAACGCTAAAGCGAGATTAAAAATAATGGCTAACAATGGCCAAGTAATGAGCTGAATCATTAAGTCGATAAGCTCTGTTAAACCAACTAAGTTGAGTACAATCGGTAAGATACCAATGATCAATAATGCCACCAGCGCAACTACAATAGCACCTAGAGAAAATAAAAAACGCACCACTAATGCCATAAAGAACTGACGCTTATTACGCTGATGATAAGTAATATTACAGGCGGTAATAAGTGCTTGGCAGCCTTTACTGCTACTCCAAATAGTTAATAGCAAGGTACCTATGGCACTTGCACTCAATACCTTATTTGACTGCTGAGTGATATCGCTAACTTGAAGCAAAATGATGTCACGACTACTTGCAGGTAATATCGCAATCACCTTATCTAACTGATCATGGATATCTGTGGGAGAAGCAAAATAGGCATATACGGATACAATAGCTGCCAGAGCAGGAAAAATAGCTAAAAGAGCATAAAATGCCACGCCAGCTGCTACAAAAGATAAATTGTCTTGTGATAGGTTGTGATAAACCCGCTTACTGATATCCCACCAACCGCGAATTGGGATCTCCATCGGTGAGCGAGCTTGGTAACCTCGATTGTCCTTACTCATAAACGACCTAAAAAATTGCCTTTAACACTCTCAAACTGCAAACAACTTGCCAGTAATAATGGCGTCTGAATTGCATTAAGCTAAGCTTATAAAAACAGTATAAAGGTCCATGGAGCGGTGCGATGAGTTATTATTTACCTATTAAAAATCAATTGGCTAGTTTGTTTACACCGACAGTTTCAGTAACATCGCAAGCAATCCCTGAGAGCTTATCTTGGCAAGACTTAAACTCTCAAATTACGCAGTTTTTACATACTACATGGCAAATGTTACCTGCACTGACACTTGGTATTGCGGCCATCATTATCTGTTACTTGTTGGCCCGCCCTTTATCGTATTTATTAATCAAACCGCTTGGTTTTGTCAGTGAAAGTAAACTTTTGCATGTGGTGACGAGGCGCTTTTTTAGCATCATTATCATCTTGTTTGGCGTGTACTTATTTTTGCGTCTTGCAGGGCTCACCAGTTTTGCTGTGGCGATTATGAGTGGGACTGGTTTAGTTGGGCTTATTTTAGGTTTTGCTTTTCGTGATATTGCCGAAAACTTTATCTCAAGTATGCTACTTAGTGTGCAGCGCCCTTTTCGTATTGATGATGTTATTGAAGTAGATGGGCGTTTAGGAGTAGTTAAAAAGGTTACGGCTCGCGCCACCACCTTGGTTGATTTTGATGGCAATCACATTCAAATTCCCAATGCGACCGTCTATAAAAACGTCATTAAAAATCTCACCGCAAACCCAAAAATGCGGGGTCACTTTAATGTTGGCATTGGCTACGATAATGACATTCGCTATGCCCAACAATTAGCAATGAAAGTGGTTAATCAAAACCCTGCTGTTATTAATGATCCGCCAAGCCAAGTATTAATTGATTCATTAGGCTCAGCAACTCTTAATCTAACCATTTATTTTTGGGTAAATAGTAACGAACACAGTACTATCAAAGTGGCCTCACAATTGATGCGAGAGTTGGTCAATACTTATTTAGCGGAGCAAATAAGCATGCCGGATGATGCTCGCGAGCGAATTATTTTAAATAGCGAAAACAATACCGAACAGCCAAACAATAACGTAAGCGCTGATCCAAAAACAGCAAAATCACTCGACGATCACAGCCTTGATGATGTTAGCAGTGATGCCGATGATATCCGTGTGCAAGCAGATCAATCTCGCGACCCAGAGCAAGGTAATAACATTATTTGAGACAAAGATTATCAGGCTTCGTCTTTGGGTTTATCTTGCATTGCACGTTTAAACCCTTTAATTGATGTCCCTAAGTCACCACCGATCTGTGACAGTTTTTTTGTGCCAAATAAAAGCACCACAATTGCGGCAATAATAGCTAATTGCCAAACACTTATTCCTGCCATAATAACCTCCTTAAGGTTTAGGTAATTTGTCAGTATGCTACTAGCTCTAAACAGTGATTACGTCGATCCCCAAAGCAACCAATGACTCAACAAATTCAGCTGGCATGTTTTTATCGGTTACTAGCACATCGATTGATTTTAGTGGTAATACATTATACAAAGCCCGTTTACCAAATTTACTTGAATCAGTTACAGCAATCACTTGATCTGCACGTGTGCACATTGTTCGGTTTAACATTGCTTCAGGCTCATAATGGGTGGTGATCCCCGTTTCAGGATCTATGCCATCCACTCCTAAAATAACCTTTTTGAAATTATATTTACTGAGTGCTTGTTCAACTTCATTTGAGTAAAAAGACATTGATTTCTTGCGCAATTGCCCACCCAGCATAAATACATTGGCATCGTCTATATCAGCCAGTACATGTGCAATATTGAGGCCGTTTGTCATCACGGTTAAGTCTTGTTTGTTGGTCAATGCTTTCGCGACTTCTTCGGTTGTGGTGCCCGAATCAATAATTAGTGAATCGCCATCATCAACTAAATTTGCAACAGCTTTTGCCAGTAGAACTTTCACAGCATAATTTTCGTTATGCTTATCTTTAACTGATAACTCTTTGACCAATTTATCACAAGCAATTGCGCCGCCGCGAGAACGAACAACCAGACCACGCTTGCCCAGTTCGTTAAGATCATGGCGAATACTAACCTCAGAAATATCAAAAGTTTTCGCAAGATCTTTAACATTTACTTTGCCATTTTCCTCGGTCATCAGAACGATTTTTTGTCTTCTTTCTATTGTGGTTAGCATAGCTGGCCTGTTGTTTATATAGCTGCTTTCAAATTCGTAGTTCAATATTACACAATTTACAGTTTCAAAGCCAAGCTTAGTTTCGAAATAAAATAAAACTTTCAAAACTTACGAAAAATGTTTTATCATTAATCTACCGTTAACTTATTGGTGACAAAAATGACAACACAAAGCTCACTATTAGAGCAAACAGAACACACCAACCGTACACAATTACTACCTATGTTGATCATAGGTGGCTTGTTTTTCTTATTTGGCTTTATAACTTGGCTCAATGGATCTTTGATTCCATTTCTACAAATGGTCTGTGATCTCAACCATATTGAAGCTTACATGGTGACATTGGTGTTTTATATCGCCTATACCGTCATGGCACTGCCGAGCGCTAAGATATTGAAATTATTTAGTTATAAGCATGGTATGTCATTTGGTTTAGGTACCATGGCATTTGGCGCGTTGTTGTTTATTCCTGCCGCACAAATTCAGGCTTATTGGTTATTTTTGGTTGCCTTATTTACTTTAGGAAGCGGCCTCACCTTATTACAAACCGCTGCGAATCCTTACATCGTGCTAATTGGTTCTAAAGACACGGCAGCCGTACGCATTAGCATCATGGGTATTCTCAATAAGAGCGCAGGTGTGGTTGCTCCATTGCTCTTCTCTGCGATTGTATTTAGCGACATTGCCAGCTTTAGCCCTGAAGCTCTCGCCCAATTGAACAGCATTCAAAAGCAATTACAGTTGCAAGAATTGGCTAATCGTTTAATAACGCCTTACTTTGTAATGGCAATTGCGTTAGCGATATTAGCTGCGTTGATTATGCTGGCTCCATTACCTGATATTGAGCAACCAAAAACTAGCAACAACAGCGAGAGTAAATCAGTACTGCAATTCCCACACTTAGTTTTAGGCGTAATCGCCCTATTCTTTTACATAGGTGCAGAAGTCATTGCCGGCGACACCATTGGCCTTTACGGCAAAGAACAAGGGGTATTGCAGTTCGCTGAACTCACCTCTTACACCATGGGCTTTATGGTGCTAGGTTATGTGTTAGGTATCGTGTTAATTCCTCGTTTTTTTAGTCAGCAACAGGCGCTGATATTTTCCGCGTTAAGTGGTTGTGTGTTTTCACTTGGCATCATTTTGATTGATCCGCAACAAACTGCGATTGCAAACGTAGTGCTCTTTTGGCTTGCTGATAACAGTTTTCCAGATACCGTGTTATTTGTTGCATTACTTGGCTTATCGAATGCGCTAGTTTGGCCGACCATTTGGCCTATGACCTTGCAAATCTCGGCGATAAAACTCAAACCGGCGCGGCATTACTGATTATGGGGATTTCTGGTGGCGCTCTATTGCCTTTGGTATACGGTGTGTTTGCAGAATATACGGGCAATGCACAACAAGCTTACTATCTGTTGATCCCTTGCTATGCGTTTATTCTTTATTACGCACTGATTGGTCACAAACTAACAAGTTGGCGTAAGTAACGACATGGGCAGGCTTAGTTGTTTTACTGTTTAACTAGCCTGCAATTTTTCTGATGTGAAATAGCCCAGTAGCAAAAATTCACGCACGGTAAAAATACACTTATATATTAAGTACTCGTCACGCTTATCAGGGCTCACTTCTGAAAGAGGCAAGGCTTGCTGCGCTATTATGCGCTGTTGCTGCTGCAAAGAGATAGTAAATAAGCCTGTGAGTTTATCTGCTAATTGCGACGATGAAAAAGCACCGTCTGCAATCAGCTCAGCGCCTTTTAAGCATGCCGCACGTTCAGTCACTGTTAGTGTATTTGCTAGCATTAAATCTGTGAAAGCGACTAAATTAAAATACAGCTGCTCATTTGGCTCCAGTTCTAAAATAACCGCCTGCATTTGCGTGACCACATCCCGATGCGCCGCTGTTTTAAGCACCTCAAAATGATTGTCATCCACTTTATCAAATAGCTGAGTCGCAGCCACTGGCGTAATAGCCGCACCGAATAATGCAGCTAAACATTTAATGGCATTTCGCCTTTGTAGATCAGCCATTGAACACCCCATTTTGATAATGTCGTGCAGCATGATCGGCGGCTCTCGCAGTAAATGCCATATAGGTTAACGAAGGGTTCTGATAACCCGACGAGCACATAAACGAGCCGTCAGTGACATAGACGTTACGCACACTATGAATTTGGTTGTAACGATTAAGCACTGAGGTTGTAGCATCATGTCCCATGCGCGCAGTTCCCATTTCGTGGATGGCCTGCCCCGGCGCTGAGCCTTTATCGTACGCTTGCACATTTTGATAACCAGCTTTGCTGAGCATCTCGACGGCTTGCGCTTTCATATCCTCGCGCATGCGCTGCTCGTTTTCAGCAAATTGGCAATCAAAATTAACTAAAGGTAATCCCCATTGATCTTTTAATACCGGATCTAAGCTCATTTTATTACGATGATAAGGCAGGCATTCACCAAAGCCTATTAATGCAACTTGCCAAGGCCCAGGTTTGGCAAGCTCTTCTCGAAAAGCCTTACCAAAGCTGAGTTCTTTAAAGCCCCGTCGCCAATCTTTGCGTGTTGCGTATCCTTGATAGCCATAGCCGCGAATAAAGCTATGCTGCTCGCTATCATTAAGGTTTCGAAAACGCGGGATATGAAAGCCAACGGGTCTATCGCCATCATTAAAGTCATCAGCAAAACCTTTTGGTTCACCCGTTGCGCCAACCCTAAAATGGTGATCCATGAGGTTATGCCCAAGCTCTCCACTATCGTTCCCTAAGCCATTAGGAAAACGTGCAGAGGTTGAATTTAATAACAAGGCTGTTGTAGCCACCGTTGATGCGCAGCAAAAAATAATCTTCGCTTGCGCGATACGCTCTTTTTTAGATTCAGCATCAATTACTTTCACACCTGTGGCTTGCCCGCTTTCTGGATTGTAAATAATCTCTTTAGCAATGGAGTGAGTCTGAATTGTGAGTCGCCCAGTACGCATCGCTGCAGGTAAGGTCGAGGCTAAACTACTAAAATAGCTACCGGTTGGACAACCTCGCATACAGCGGTTGCGCTTGCTGCATGGAGCACGACCTTGCTCAGGCTTGGCCTTAGTTAAATGCGCAACTCGCCCGATGGTGAGGTGCCGATTAGTGTAGTGAGTTAATAAACTTTGTTTAAGCTGCTGCTCTACGGCATTAAGCGCAAAAGGAGGTAAGTAAGGTCCATCTGGTAGCTGAGGTAAGTTCAGCGCTTCGCCGATAACCCCGATGTAGGCTTCGACTTTATCGTACCAAGGCGCAATATCTTGATAGCGCACAGGCCAATCAACGCCGTGACCATCTTGTTTGTTGGCTGCAAAATCTATATCACTGAGGCGCAAGCATTGCCGCCCCCAAGTTAATGAGCGCCCACCAAGATGATACCCTCTGATCCAATCAAAACGCTGTGATTCTTGATAAGGGTGCTGCAAATCATTCACAAACCAGTGTTTTATTGATTGCTTGGTGGCATAGCCAGTGCGTGCTTGTTTAGCTTGATTCTGTTTTTCTAGTAAGCTGGTAATTGTCGCGAAATGGCAGTTGCCAATCTTCTTTAAACGCAGTGATATAGTCAGTACCGTGCACAACCTGCCTACCACGTTCAAGTAGCAGTACATTGAGCCCTTTTTCGGTCAGTTCTTTAGCAGCCCAGCCGCCAGTAATGCCACTGCCAATAACAATGGCATCGAATACTTTTGCCTGCATTCTCACTTAACTTTTAAAAGATTTGCTTACCCGCACAGATTGTTGCTTGAACAGAAAAGTCTTTATCGAGCAGGGCAAAATTAGCCTGTTTACCTACCGCAATACTGCCTATTTGCTCCGCTTTATTTAAAAACTCAGCGGGTACTAAACTGGCCATTTTAGTTGCTTCAACTAGGCTTGCGTCGGTTAAGTTATAAAAACGCTCAACGCCAACTTCCATGGTTAATGTACTGCCCGCTAAAGAACCGCTCTCAGTTCGTGCAACACCTTGCTCAACCACAATAGGAAGCTCACCTAAGCGGTAGCGACCATCTTGTAAGCCTCCGGCGCTCACACAGTCTGTGATCAGAGCAATTTTATCTGCCCCTTTTAAACGGTAAACCATGTTCATGATGCTCGGGTGCAAATGAATACCATCAGGAATAAGCTCAACCATGGCATCCTTGTCCATCAACAGTGCGCCAGTACAACCAGGATCACGATGATGAATACCGCGCATACCATTAAAAATATGCACACCACCGCAAGCACCATGGGCAAGAGCTTGTGTTGTTTGCTCAAAATTAGCATCTGTATGACCCAGCATCACACGCACACCTTTATCGGTGATATAGCGGATCATATCGGGCGATTTAAGTAGTTCTGGCGCCAACGCAAATGAGCTTAAGCAACCTTCACATGCGGCATAAATTTCATCAAATCGCTGTTTAGTAAGTTCTAAAAAAAATGACTCGTTATGCGCGCCTTTATGCGCTTCTGCAAAGAATAAACCTTCGTTATAAGCCCCTAGCAACTGCGCCCCAGCCAAGCCTTTTTGATAGGCACTCGCCATATTTTTATAAGCTTGAATTGAGACGTCCCAGTCCGCAGTCACCGTTGTGCCAACAAACCCCGTTACGCCATGCTTTGCTAAAGAACGAGAAATAATCTCTAGTGATTCTGGGGTGCCGTCCATAATATCGCAGCCTTCCCGGCCATGAATATGTAAATCAATAAAGCCCGGAAATAAACTGTGCTCACCTAAATCTATTACTTCGATCTCGGGCGCCATTTGCCTAGTAATGGCAGTAATTTTACCTTGCTCGACCAAGACCACATGATCGAGTAAAACCTTCTCAGCAGTCACCACTTTTGCGGCTTTTAAGTAATAGCGATTAAGATCCGTTGGAATTAGCATGAACACTTCCTATTATTGCAGCGCCTCTTACGCCGCTAGAATCACCAAACTTTGCACGCTTCACGTCGGGCACGGCAAAACCTGAAAATAAATGAGTTTGAATCGCATCAGGGAGCTTTTCTACTATTGCATCAATGAGCGACAACCCCCCGCCAAGTACGATAACTTCTGGGTGCAAACTTTTACTAATGGCAGCAAAGGTTTCGCCAAGAATATCTAAGTAACAAGCGAGCACCTTTAAAGCTTGCTCATCACCTAGCTTAATATCGTTTGCCCATTCAATCGCTGATTTAGGGGATTGCGTAATATGTTGATACAGAGTTTGTACACCGGGACCTGCAATATAGCTTTCTACACAGCCATTTAAACCACAGCCACATTTTAAAACGGGCAGCTGATATTTTTGTTGCAGATACGCAGAAAGCGGTAAATGACCATATTCTCCCGACATACCTAAACCCTGGTTAAACAAAGTGCCATCAATACACATACCACCCGCAGCCCCCGTACCAACAATGGCACCAAATACTCGGCTATAACCTTCACCAGCTCCGCCATTTGCTTCTGATAAAGCGAAACATCGGGTGTCATTTAATATCGCAACAGGGCGTTTTAATAATGCTTGAAGATCGTTGGCAATCACTTTGCCTGTGGCACACGGCACATTAGCCGACAGCACTTTACCTTCATCATTAATGATACCTGGCATACCGATGCCCACCGCACCTTGGCTACTTGTTAATTCATCGGCCTTTAGCACCTGCTGATATATTGCCTGCAAAAATTGCTGATAATCATCAGTTGGCGTAGTAATACGCCAACTCTGCTGTTGCTCTAAATTATTATTAAAAATGGCGGTTTCTATTTTTGTTCCACCAATATCGAGTCCATAAACAGCCATACTCTACCTAACACTTTCTAACAAGAAGTTAACGGGTAAATAGTTACCCCTTGTACAACACGGTTAACTTCGCCCGTTGGGCAAGGATTGTCAGGTGTTAAACCGAGTGAGATTGATTTAAAAAATGCAAAAATCTGACAATAAACAATATAATACAGACCTTGCCACACATCATCCAGCGGTTGCTGCTTTGTACCTACCGATAATTTTTCTATTCGCAGGCATTGCTGTTCATTGACTAATTCATTATATAAATCAGTGTCATATAAACTGCTGTATAGATTTCCTGATGACATCAATAGTACGGCAGTTTTGGTATTAATAATGGTTTTCGGGCCATGCCTAAAACCCAAAGGCGTTTCAAAATAACTAATTAATTCACCATTTGTTAACTCTAAACACTTTAATGCAGCTTCTTTGGCGTAGCCAAGTAAAGACCCGGCTCCTAAAAACACTAAGCGCTCAACGTTACTTTGTGCAAAACGCTTAATGTCATCAATTTGCGTATCGAGTAGCTGATTAGTATGCGCCACAACTTTTTCTAATTGAACGCTATCTGGAGTAAAAATACACAGTGTTGAAATCAGCATTGAGGTAAAGCTACTTGTCATTGCAAAGCTCTCATCAAGTGTTTCTTTTGGCATTATCACACTTAAGCTATTGCTTTTAACTGATGCGCTTTTAGCTAACTCACCGTTTTCATTACAGGTAATAACCAAGTGATAACATTCATCAACGACTTGCTCTGCAATATCGACCGCTGCGACACTTTCAGGGCTATTTCCAGAGCGCGCATAAGAAATAAGTAAGGTTGGCGTGCCCTTTTGTAAAAAACCATATGGGTTTGAGACAATATCAGTGGTGCTGACAGCACATACGTCCAAATCGGTTTTCGCAGTTAAATGAGGTGTTAAAGCCTCGCCCACATAAGCTGATGTACCAGCGCCTGTTAAAACAACTTTTAAGTTATTAAGTGCTAAAATCGGCGCTAAAAAATCATTAATCTCAGCTCGCTTGTTATCAATCACTGTTGCCGTATTACACCATGATTTGGGTTGTTGTGTGATTTCTCTTGCGGTCCAATAAGCGTTCTGTTGCTTAAGTTCTGTTTCGTTTAAGGATAAAAACTGTGTCATATTAAATTCTCTCTCAACACCACTTATTGATTACAAGCAAGCGAATAGCTATTCGTCACTTCCATTATTTTGTTAAGTACTAACTCACGCGGTGATGAGTTAATTTGATCCTTAGTTAATGCTTTGTATTGCATTGGCATAAATTGGCTAAGTAAGGTCTGTGGAATAATTTGCCCTTCTAAGTTCTCAAACAGCGTTTCTACTGTTTGTTTTATCTCATCTTCAGGCCAGTAATAACGGATGCGATCGCTATAACTATAAGCCCTAAACAGCTTAGCTTCAGCACCCTGCGATGGGTAAAACTTATTCCAATAATGTGGTTTTTCTAGCATGATGCGCTCACAGACATCACGTAAATTAGAACGCTTAGCAGGTTCAACTAACTGATCTTCAATATAAGTTAAAGCAAATAAACCTTCGCGTAGTGCATAGGTAAGCTGTGGCCCCACTTTTAATATGGCAAAGTGATTCTGTACTAACTCGCGATAGCAATGATCTGGCTGGTAATCAGTAGAGTGAGCTTCATACACAAGATTATCGACAGTAGTGATAAACTCTTTCAGTTTTTGCGCTTCATTACGTTGGTAATTAAAAACTTGATGATTATCAAACTCAACCCCTGGCTGCACAACAACAGCAATAACACGCGACCACACGTCACTTATGTTTAAGCTAGCAAATGCTGCCTGATGTAATTCGATTGTTTGCTGTACCCCTTCAACATGGGATACCTCAATAATTTCATGCTCTTCTGTTGCCCCACCCGGAGGAGGAACTTCAGTACCAACCACATAAAGAATATCGTTATCTTTTGAGACCGACTCAGCAGCTTGGCACATCAATGCTGCACGCTTGGCAATTTCTGCATCAGCTAAACGTTCTCCATCGTCAGCGCATGGCATACTGGCATCTAGATGAATTTTTTTAAAACCCGCACTCGCATAGGCTTTAACAAGTTCAACAGCTTTTACCATCGCAACCTCTGCAGGCTCATTCACCCAACACACAGGACCTAAGTGATCACCACCTAAAATAATGCGCTGGGTATCTAAACCCACTTTTTCGGCTATTGCATAAACAAATTCAACAAAGTCATGAGGCTTCATACCCGTGTAGCCACCAAACTGATTAACTTGGTTTGCCGTAGCTTCAATTAAAATTTCAGTGTCATCATTAAGAGCTTGCAACATCGCTGCTTCGATAACGAGTGGATGCGCGCAGCATACAGAGTAAATTCCCTGCGCTTGCCCTACTCGATTGTTATTAATAATCGTTTTTAATGCATTCATGGTTCTCTCCAAGCAGCTTACATCAAAGGTTAGATACGTGATTTGAAATTACAGTAGCACACAGCGAAACACCACGCAACAAAATGAAAGAAAACGAAAGTGCAAATCAAAGCTAAAATTTGACCTAAAAAACCATAAAAAGGCATTAAGGGTAATACAGCTACCAATTTGAAAGATTTTGAAAGCATTTAATTGTAATTAACTTTTAGTTGCGATATAACAGAAACAACTGAAACCCACTATTAAAATAATCTCAGTGATTTAGGTATCGTTATGACAATAGATAGACGTAGTTTTTTAAAATCTGCCGCAGCCATTACCGCCGCGACAGTCGTGACTGGCTGTGCGAAAAGCCAACAAGGTGATAATCAAAGCACACCTCTTGCAGCGCAAGGTAAAAGCGTAATGGGCTTAGCTGTGCCTGCAATGGATGTGGTGCGTGTTGGTTTTATTGGGGTTGGTCAACGTGGTAGCGGCCATGTGAAACATCTTTGCCATATTGAAGGTGTTGAAATCAAAGCTATTTGCGACACAGATAAGCTAATGCTAGATAAGTCTGTTAATTATGTCATTGAAAAAGGCTTACCTAAACCAACTGCTTATACGGGTTCAGATAAAGCCTATTTAGACATGCTCGCTCGTGATGACATCGACATTGTGATCATTTCAACGCCTTGGAAATGGCACACACCGATGAGTGTTGAGACCATGGAAAGTGGTAAACATGCCTTTGTTGAAGTACCTGCAGCAACCACCATGGAAGAGTGTTGGCAATTAGTAAACACCGCAGAGCGCACGCAAAAGAACTGCATGATGATGGAAAACGTTAACTACGGCCGTGACGAGTTAATGGTTTTAAACATGGTTCGTAAAGGCGTATTTGGTGAGTTATTGCATGGTGAAGCAGCTTATATTCATGACTTGCGTTGGCAAATGAAAGAAATTGACCGCAGCACAGGCTCATGGCGTACTTATTGGCATACCAAAGTAAACGGTAACTTATACCCAACCCATGGTTTAGGCCCGGTTTCTCAGTATATGAACATCAACCGTGGTGACCGCTTTGACTTTGTTACTTCAGTCAGCTCACCTGCGCTTGGCCGCGCCGCCTATGCAGAACGTGAATTCCCTGCAGGTCCCACGAGCGTCGTTCACTAAAATTTACTGCTGGCGACATGAATACCAGCATTATTAAAACAGTGAAAGGTCGTAGCATTATGGTTCAGCACGACACCACAAGCCCTCGCCCGTACAGCCGCCATAACCTAATTCAAGGTACTAATGGCACATTTGCAGGATTCCCTAATCGTATTGCTCTTGAAGATGTGCCACCAGCTATCGCGAAAATTTACCAACAGCAATATGAAGCAGAGCTCGCTGCCTGGGAGAAAGCAGGTTCACAGGGTCGTAAGCCACATATGCAAAACTTCCATAGCTGGGATCAAGATATGGAAAAGTGGCGTGCTGAGTTTGATCATCCACTGTGGAAACGCATGGGTGAAGAAGCAGTACGTAACGGTGGCCACGGCGGTATGGACTTCATTATGCTTTGGCGCATGATCTACTGCTTACGCAATAATGAGCCACTCGATCAAGATGTATACGATGCCGCAGCATGGTCATCAATCTTCCCGCAAAGTATGGCATCGGTTGCTGATAGAAGTAACAGTAAAACAATTCCAGACTTTACCCGTGGCGCTTGGCAAACAGGTAAGCCTCTGGGAATTGTGTCTTAACACTTTCTCTCCTGAAAAACTAAAAGCCCGCCCTTTGCCCTGCGGGCTTTTTTATTTCATTGTTCACTCCCTTTAGAGCTTTACTCTATAAAACTTTACCCACAAAAAAGCCCGCAACGTCAGCGGGCTTTTTAATTAGGCCTTTAGCTTACTGAGCATGTGCTGCAGCGCGGAAAATCGTGTTAGCTAAAAGTACATTCATGCCTTCAAGGTAGGCGCGGTAGGTTGGTGATTGTGTAAAGCCAATCACCATGCCTTTGCCTTGCGGTTGATGAACAAGCAATGGCTTATACGCAAGCTGTGCTTTATTTTGCTGCCATAGATAACCACTTGCTAGCACATCATCTTTACCTGTAAACCACGCTAGGTTTTTACCTGAGTTCAGTTTTATAGGCGTGTAAATATCATTACCGTAAGCTACCGCAACAAGGTCTTTATCAACCCCAGCGGTTAACCAGTGCTCTTGGTCTACTTCAACATTAGCAAGTACACCGGCTACATAGTCTGGCGATGTATGTGGCTCAATGCTCGCTGCTTTTAAATCATCGCGAGAAGCGAATAACTGCCCTGCCACTTTACTGCTTTTATCATCGCTGCTGTCGGCTTTATCTTCTCGGTAAGCTTGCTCGCGTTTAACATCTAACAAACCGTAATCAGCGTTGGTGGTAAAACGGTTAGCATTACCGAGGGCAATCAACACGCCACCTGCTTCAACCCAGCTTTTTAAATTAGCCGCGCCCGATTTACCAAGTGCTTGCTCGTAATTACCTTCTGGTAAAATAAGCACTTGGTAATCACTTAAATCAGCCCATGCAAGCATAGGTGTGCGAATAGCGGTTACCGGGTAGCCAAGCTGTCTTTCGATAACAAAACGAGTGTTACCGGCGCTTAGCTCTCGAGTGGCTGCATCCCATGCAATCGCCACTTTTGGTGCTACCATAGGCACTGTTTTGTTACTACCAAAGCTTGGGCCTTCAATCACCCAACTTGAATCAACACCATCAACTATTGCACCAGTTTGCTCGGCAATTTGGCTAATTTTAGTCAGTAAGTCTTTATCGTTTAGGCGCTTTTCGATTACTAAGCTACCCGCTGGGTAGTTAGTTTTATCACCTAATACAAAAGCTTGGTCAGCACTTTTCAGTTTAATGCCAGCTTGCAGTGCTGCTGTTAAAAAGCGTGCTGCGGCCGTATCACCCCAAGCAACAATATAAGCCACTGAGGCTTCTGGATTATTCACTTTGCCAAGCAATGTGTCGTCGGCCTGAACCGCTTTACTATCTGCGCTAACTGCGCGGCTACAGCTATCGCTATCTACATTAAACATCATCGGCAGCGACCAACCTGTGACATCGTAAATTTCATCACCTAGGTTACGAGCGCGGCGTCTTTCTTGCTCTTTTACAAAAGCCTCTGCCATATCTACTTGGTCTGTAAATGTGGTACGTACAAATACCCCGCGTGGCTGTGCAGTATCAATAAAATAGCTGCCTGCTTTGTACTTAACGCCACAGGCTTTGAAGTCTTCAGTTGCTTGTTTAACTTCAACACCATGTTCAGCCATTAAGGTTGCGAGTCTATGAGCGCCTTCACGGTTACTTTGTTTAGGTAAGATATAAACACGCTCTTTGCTATCTTTACCCGAATCAATCGCATCAACTTGATATTGATAAAAGTCACCTAGTAGTTTTTCACGTTGATTGGCAGCCCCTTCGGCAGTCGAAATTGAGGCCACAAACTGACGCTTTACAGTATTAAAATAGGTGAGTAGTTCGCCGGTATTTTTCTCAAAAACATGGCCACGCGCAGAGCCTACTTCGTAAGTTGATGCTGATGCACCATAAAAAACAGGCCAGCTATCACCGTAGCCTGGGTAAAAGGCATCAAAAATTTCACGGGTAAAATAATCAAAGCCAAACTCATCAAAATACTTCGCATGATTTTGCCCAATCGCATCCATGTTGGCGATTTGAGTTTTCGTCATATGCGGATTAAATGGCTGAGCAGCCGGTGCAAAGTAGTAAGATTGGTCGCCGCCCATTTCATGAATATCAACCACTACTTGCGGTTTATATTTATTGATTGCAGCCACTCTGCCTTTACTTTCAGGCTGAGTAAGTGCCAACCAATCACGGTTCATATCAAACAAATAATGATTTGTTCGGCCTCTTGGTCATGGCTCATTATGCTCTGCACTTAGCCTATCTGCACTGTGCTCAAGACCCACGGTTGCATAATAACGAGTAACAAAGCGCTCACGGCCATCAGGGTTTTGCAATGGGTCGATAAACACCACGGTGTTGTCTAAAATTTTGCTGTTAACGGCATCATTCGGGGCTGCTAGTAAGTGATATGCAGTGAATAGAGCAGCATCGGTTGAGCTAATTTCATTACCGTGCACGGCATACTGAAGCCACACAGACGTCGGTAAATTTTTAATTAGCGACTTAGCTTCTTTTTCAGAGGTGATACGCGGATCAGCCAAGGCTTGGGTATTATTAGCGAGGGTTTCTAATGAGCGAATATGCTTCGCTGTGCCAACCACTGCATAAACCAGTTCACGACCTTCCCAGCTGTTTGCGTACTTAAACACTTTAATACGATCTGGCGCAGCTTGTTCAAGGGCGCTTAAATAACGACGCATATCGTTGTAATTGGTAATGCGCTCACCTACATCGTATCCAAGTACTTGTTTAAATGTTGGTATTTGCTGATTATAAGCCGTGCCCGGCCACATTGCTTCGGTATTCGCTGCACTGGCATTAAAGCTTGCCGTTATTGCCACAACACTCACTGAAATGGCTTTTATTATTTGTTTGGCGCTCATTATTTTTCCCAAGTAAAAGTATCTGCTTTGTACATTACAAAAGTATTGAAAATAAACAAATTAAAAACGTTAGATTGGCAAAAATTAAAGACATAAAAAACCGCAGCAATTGCTGCGGTTATTTTCAAAATAGCAAGGCTATTTAACTAAGGTCATTTCATCAAGTAGGTAACCTGCGTTATCAACTTCTTCCATTAACCAAAGCATGTATCGAATATCAACGTGAATAGCACGGGTGATTTTGGCGTTAAAGTACCAATCTTTGGTGATTGATTCATAAGTCGAGTCAAAATTAAGACCCACTAATTCACCTTTACCATTCATGACTGGCGAACCTGAGTTACCCCCTGTGGTATCAGCGCTACTTAAAAAGTTGACTGGTACTGAGTTAACTTCAAGAGGTTTAGCCGCTTGTGGCTCACAACCAAAGCTGAATAAGCTACAACTTACGCCTGGTAGACCTAAGTCACCACGGTAATACGCGCCAAATGCTTGCTTTCTGTATGCTTCAAGTACTTTATCGGTAACAACAAATGGTTTTTCACCTGTGTGTTTAGCCACTAAACCACGTAGTGATGTAAATGGCGTTTTATACACAGCATCTGCCGCTGGGTAACCATCAACTTGTGCGTAGCTTACGCGTAATGTGCCATTTGCATCTGGGTAAACTGGCTTACCTTTAGCATTATTGAAAGCGATCACGGCTTGCATATACTGCGGGCGAATTTCTGCTAAACGACCCGCCATTTCTTTTTCGTCAGCTTCTTGTGCCATGTTGGTATCGTATAGAGCAACAGCAAGCTTTATGAATGGGTCGTTTGATGCTTCAAACTCTGCGACAGATTTACCAATCCAGTTAACACGTGCTTCTACATCTGTAAGCTCTGTATTAGCATAAAAAGAAGCAATAATCGCATCAAGTTCAGCTTGTGTTGTGGTATCTGTAATACCTAAGCCGTCGTTTAATGCCGCAACTTGCGCTGCTTTATCTTGCGCTAAATAGTTACCTAAGTAGCTTAACCATAAGGCTTTATCGACTTCAGGCGTAAACTGTTTTTGTAAACGCTCTAAACGCGCTTTAAGCATAGGAAGATCGCGCTCTTGATAACCCATTTCGCGCTCTGCATTTGGTTTTTCACTTTCTTTAGCTAAACGATATAAACGAATTGCCGTGCTTAGTAAGTCTGCGCGTTTTGCATAATCAAAGTAAAAATGGCTTTGTTGCTGTGCATGTGCTTCAACTAATAATGACTTTAATGCGTGATATGAATCTGCGTATGCTTTACGTTCAGCACTTTGTGCAAACCAAGCGAGATACTCTTGCTCTTGCGCAGCTTTAATACCCGGAATATCCGTTACTTTAAAGCCATCTTGTAAGCCTTCCAGTTTCTTTAAACGGTTGTTAGTGCTTTTTACACGAGAGGCATATTTAACTTGTGCTTGCTCATCGCCTTTACTCTGCTTGGCGATTACGTCTAGGGTCATGTTATAAGTATTAAGCAATGTTGGGTAATACCAACTCGCAGAATAATTTACTTCGTCTGCAAGCTTATAGCGGCTAGTTCGACCCGGGTAACCGATCACCAGCACACCATCACCTAAGCTTACGCCGCTTGCATTCACTTTTAAGAACGACTTTGGCTCATAAGGTACGTTATCTTCGCTGTAATCTGCAGGCTTACCATCTTTACCAACGTAACCACGTACAAAGGTAAAATCCGCCGTGTGACGTGGGTATTCAAAGTTATCAATGTCGCCACCAAAGTTACCCAGCGCTTCTGCCGGAGCATACACTAAGCGCACATCTTTGATCATCAGTTGTTTGATCATGAAGTACTCTAAGCCATGGTGAAAATCACGCACGGTACAACGGTAGTTAGGATCTGACTCACACTCGCTGATCAAAGCTTTGCGATTTGCTTGAATTGCTTCATAACGCGCTCTGCCGTGTAGTTCTGCAGGTAAGTTACCCAGTACGCGCTCAGTAACATCATCCACTTGTTCAGTTACATACAAACGCTCTTGCGGCCCTGCAGGTAGCTCTTTTGATAAATCAGCTGCTAAAAAACCTTTTTCAATTAAGTTGTTTTCTGGTGTGCTGTTATTTTGAATCGCGCCATAAGCACAGTGATGATTAGTTACCGCTAAGCCTTTTGGTGACACAAATGACGCTGAACAATAGCCTAAACCAACCACTGCATTGAGTGGGTATTGGTTAAGATTTGCCACTTGTGATGCCGGTAATTCAATACCAACGCGGTCAAACTCGCTTTGTAATTGTTTTAATTGATGCGGTTGCCACTGCCCTTCATCAGCGTGCGCGCTACTTACAGCGACAACACCCATGAGTGCTAATGAAGTTGTAATAATATTTTTTTTAATCATGTTAATCCTAGTCAGTGCAAAGCACTATTCCATTGTTGCCTTAGAAAATCGCGCTAAGACTACCATAACCTTGATTGACTCAAGACATATTGCGATTAAATACAATTGGAGAGTAAAAATAGAGGGGAGAAAAAGCTCCTACCGTAAGAATGCAGTAAGCAGGAGCATTAGCTTCGATTCAATTATTAAGCATTGGCTTTTAAAAGGTCATAAAGTTCATCTTTAAGCACGGCGCGTTGATGCTTTTTTTCATGCATATCCGCATCTTCAATCGGCGAGTTTTGCAATTCAAGCTCACGAATTTCTTTATCCATATCATCATAACGCTGCATGGTTTTCTTGAAATGAGCATCGTGTTTCGCAAGGCTGTGGATTAGTTCATTAAACTCAGGGAATTCATTCAATAACGAGTGTTTCTCACCTAACATGGGCAACTCCTTTAGCTAGAATTTCAGTTCAATTTCAATGTATCACCCTAACATACAGAGTCAATGTCGCAACCTTGTCCAAGATCAATAATACAGCGATTCATACAAGTTTCTGAAACTCATGGAATAAGCAACAAAGAAGATGTAGTTCGCACAAAATTCTAAGAATTATTCCTAGACATAACCATTTGAATTAGAGATATAATCAAATTTGATAGAGGGAAACATGCGTATTGGTATTATTGAAGATCACCAACTAGTAAGGGATAGCTTTAAAAAGTTACTAGAACTACAACAGGAGTGGCAGGTAATTATTGAAACCTGCACGGTTAGCGAGGCTAAACTTGCCGTTGAAATTGAACAACCTGATATTTTTATAGTTGATATTTCAATGCATGAAGGAGAAACTGGCCTAGCATTTTTAAGCTACTTAAATAGTTACTACCCTGAAATTAAAACAATTGTTGCCTCCATGTATGACTACGAGCCTTATGTAAGCAACGCTCTTAGCTTGGGCGCTCAAGGTTACGTCTCTAAACGTTCAGCATCAGAAGCCTTAATCGACGCTGTCAATTCTGTAATTAAGGGCGGCAGGTATATAAGTGAAGATGTGAAGTTTAACTATAAAGACCCTTCTAATAAACTCGCTTTACTAACACCAAGAGAAAAGGAAGCTTTACCTCTATTTGCAAAAGGGCTTAACGCAAAACAAGTGGCGCAACAGTTAGACATGATGCCTAAAACTGCTCATGTTCATAAGGCTAATATTTACCAAAAACTAAAAGTATCTAACTCGTTCGATTTACTCAAAATTGCAATAGATAATGGACTCATTGCGCTTGATGAACTGGCATAATTTTCCTTTCGTGAATGTATCTGTAAACCAAGCTTTTGCTGAGTTTACAAAACAAGCTCTAGTCGCTGTTATTTACTTTGTTACCTTATGCTTTTCTTCTTGGGTAAGTAATCATTTAGAAACGGTGGCGCAAAGTAGCGCCATATTCTTGCCTGCGGGAGTTAAGCTCGCTTTTTTTATTATCTTCCCAATTAGGTTTTGGCCAATTCTTTGGTTTAGCTCAAGGCTTTATGCTGCTTATATCGGCATGTTTTATAACGATGCTTGGCACTTCGATTTATTACATGGCTTTTGGCAAGAAGCTACCTACATGATAATAGTACACTGCTTTAAAGAAAGTCGTTGGTCACCCAAGATCGATGCTAATACCGGCATTATCTCAATCGTTTTGTTGGCTACTTCAACAGCCGCTATCAAGTGGTTTTTGTTTGCTAGTGCTTTTGAGTTCACTACATGGTTAGCTGGTAAGCAGTTATTACAATACCAACTCAATATGACCCTAGGTGATTTAACAGGGACACTACTCGTTGCGCCAATATTGCTAAGTATTAAGGAAAGCTATAAACATAAAATTACGCTAAACAACTATTTACTCGTAATTGCGCTGTTAGCCCTGACCATAGTTTACCTTGCAGCCTATATACATAGGCCTGACCTATATTCTCTGCTACGCTTGTTCTCTTTACTGCCTATTCTTTGGTTTTCTTATAAGTTTGCTACAACAGGTGCTATTTTGAGTGCTTTACTCAGCAATAGTCTAATTGTTGTACAGGCAGGCATCCAACAAGATGCAACGAATACTTATATAAGTCAGTTATTTATCTTAGCAAACTCAATTACTGGGCTTTTAATTGGTACTGCAACAAATGAACTCAAATTAAAAAACGCTGAATTACAACAAAGCAATGAACAACTTTCTCAATTACTTGCTAAAAACAAACAACTTGCAAAACGGATGGTTACAATCCAAGAAGACGAACGCAAATATCTGTCTCAAGAATTACATGACGAATTAGGGCAAAATCTCACAGCGCTAAAAACAGATTTAGCAGTATTATCACTCTCACAACAAAACAGCAATAATTCAATCATTGCTACCCTTAGAGAAAATGCCAAAGCTATGTATGACTCTGTGTATCAAATTATGCATCATTTGAGACCGAGAGAGCTTGACGAGTTAGGCCTTGAACACGCTCTAAAAAATGGCAAATTAAAATCCCTATTAAATAAAGCTGATATCGAGTATCAAACGAACTTAGATATCAACAGTACCTTGGCTGATGAACACCAAACGGCTATTTACAGAATCTGCCAAGAAGCTGTTACCAATTGCATTAAACACAGCAGCGCCTCACAATTATTAGTTCAGTTGAGTGTAAATAAACAAGCCATAGATTTCTTAATTAAAGATAATGGTGAGCAAGTGCGTAACAACGCAGAATCTGGTGGCTATGGCCTTTTATTTATTGAAGAGCGAGTGCTTGCTTTAGGTGGTAAGTGTAGTTTTGACACGCAGGGTGGCTTCACTATTAAAGTATCTTTTTAACTTCATGTATTAGAGTTACGTAACCAACGTGATAAATATGCGATTTATCGTTTCTACTCGAATTGTTTATTAAAAACGCTACACTGGGTGCGTCAATTTAAAAACAACGAGAAAGATGAATGAAAGCGCAATTATCACTTTTGAGCTTAGCCTTGGTGACAAGCCTTGGTAGTGCACAGATTAGTGCGAAAGAAGCTCTGCAATTTAAAGACGTGTTTGATTTTAAATACGCAAAAGGCACCCAACTTTCTGAAGATGGCCAAATTCTTAGCTTTAGTGCCGACCCTTATCGCGGTAATGCACAAGGTCAGGTTTATACATTAAACAACAACACCCTACTAACTAGCGTTGAGCGCGGTACTCGCCCAACTATTAATAAAGCAGCAAACTGGGTGGCTTTTACTCAGGTACCAAGCTTACTTGAAAAAGAAACCACCAAGAAAAAAGATGAGCTAAAGAACAACCTTGTTTTAGTGAATACTAAAAGTGGTGAGCAACAGACCTTTAACGATGTAAAAGACTATGTATTATCGGATGATGGTGTATGGCTTGCTTACCGACTAGATAAGAAAGCAGATAAAAAAGACAACGAAGAAAAAGACGAAAACAGCAGCGAAATCAAGCCAGACAAAAAAGATAAAAGCTTTGATTTAGTGCTTGTTAACCTTCAAGACAAAACCACGCACACTCTCAACAACGTATTCAGCTATGCGATTAGCAGCACAGGTGAGCAGTTATTAGCAAGCCAAAGCTACCATGATGGTGCCGACAACCAAGTTGTATTAGTTAATCTTAATAATGACTTTAAAACTAGTGTGTTGATTGATGAGCCAGGTGTTGTGGCAAACAAAATTGCTTGGCAGCCAAACAGCAATACCGCAGCGCTGTTAATTGGCAATTATGTGAATGATGATACTCGTCGTCGTGATCACAGCTTACAGCTTTTACAAAACGGGGCGCTTTCAACTATTAATTCTGCAGATAGCAGTTGGACTATAGGCAAAACAGCATCGCTAAAATGGTCTGAAGATGGTGCTCGTTTATACTTTGAAAACCACCCTAAACTCGCTGCAAAAGTTGCCCTAAAAGAATACAAAGATGAAGCCTCTTTATATGATTTCGATACCATTCGCGACCAAAAGGGTTTAACGTTTGGCACAACAAAGACGCTGAAATTAAGCCTCGCGAAGAGCAGCAATGGAACAAAGCGAATAAGCTTCGTCATTACCAAGCGGTATATCATGTAAATGGTCAGCACGTTGTGCAGTTGAGCACACCGAACATGCCTGAGGTTTCGCTTAATACTCATCGCGAAGCGCTATTAGGCTATTCAGACCGACCTTACCTAGAACGTGTTATGTATGGTGGTTTTTACGCAGATTATTTCAGTGTTGATGTTAAAACCGGTAAACAAACCGCTATCGTCAGCGACTATCCGTTTAGACCAAGCCTTGCGCCAAATGGTCAATTTGCAGCATTTTTCCAAGACAGCCAAGTACAGCTTAAAGATTTAGGTAACAACAAGGTTTCAATCTTATCTAAAGCAATTAACGCTATTTTTGCTGATGATAAACATGACTACCCATCACCTCAGCCGGGTTATGGTTTTGCAGGCTGGTTAAACGACAGCAGCCAAGTACTGGTTTACAGTAAATTTGATATTTGGGCTTTTGATGTCGCAACACAAAAGGCAACGCGCCTAACTCAAGGTAAAGAAAGCAATACCCAATATCGTGTTATTAAACTAGATAAAGACCAAGTGGGCTTTGCCAAAGACGAAACATTATTACTAAGCGCAACCAACCTGCAAGATAAGCAAACTGAAATTGCAAAACTTGATTTAACAAGCAATAAAGTAAGCAAAGTACTTTCGGGTAAAAAGCGCTATGATGTAGTTAAAAAGGCGAAAAATGCCGACAAATACCTATTCACAGCGCAAACATATCAGCAATTCCCTGATTACTACCAAGCTGATTTTAGCTTCAAAAAGCCACAGCGTGTTACCAACCTCAACCCACAAATTAGCAACTTTGCATGGGGCGAAAAACCAGAGCTTATTAGCTACAAAGGGTTTGATGGTGAAGACTTACAAGGCGTATTGATCAAACCTGCGGGCTACAAAAAAGGCGATAAGGTTCCAGTGGTTGTGTACTTCTACCGCTATATGAGCCAACGCATGTATGACTTCCCGAAAATGGAGTTAAATCATCGCCCTAACTTCCCGATGTTTACCTCAAATGGTTATGCGATTTTCTTACCTGATATCCGTTTTGAAATTGGTCATCCGGGTAAGTCGTCAACTCAAACGATGATCAACGCAACTCAAAAGTTAATTGATTTAGGCATTGCTGATCCAGATAAAATTGGTTTACAAGGTCACTCATGGGCAGGCTACCAAAGTGCCTTTATGATCACTCAAACAGATATGTTTAAGGCGGTTGTATCGGGTGCGCCAGTATCTAACATGACCAGTGCATACAGCGGTATTCGCTTAAAATCAGGTCTTGCTCGTCAGTTCCAATACGAAACAGGGCAAAGCCGCATCGGTAAAACGTTATTCGAAGCGCCAGAGCTATACATCGAAAACTCACCTGTGTTCTTCGCTGATAAAGTGAATACCCCAATTCTGATTATGTTTGGCGACAAAGATGATGCTGTGCCATGGCACGAAGGTGTTCAATACTACCTAGCGCTTCGTCGTGCAGGTAAAGATGCCACCTTCTTACAATACGAAGGTGAACCACATCACCTGAAGAAGTTCCCTAACCAAGTGGATTTCTCAGTGCGCATGATGGAATATTTTGATCACTACTTAAAAGGCAAACCAGCCGCTGAGTGGATCAAAAACGGCGCACCCTTTATTGAAGAATAAGCAATAAGCTAAATTTAATCTTACTGCACACCTCCCCCAGAGCCAGCATTTTTGCTGGCTTTGTTCTATAAAATCAATTAAACCATCTGTTTTTTCGATTTTATCAATCGATTTAAACCCCAGTTTGTAAGTGGAAAGTTAATCAGAACAAATCTATATTTCACCCAACTTCTAACTGGAGACTACACAATGTTTAAAAAATCAACGTCAGCTTTGTCTAAAGTAGCTGTTGCGGTATCACTGTTGGTGGCAACAGGCGTACAAGCTACAAACGACATCAAATCAAACCAATTCTGGTGGCCAGAGCAATTAGATCTTAGCCAACTTCGTGCCCATGGTGCAGAGTCTGATCCTATGGGTCCTTACTTTGATTACAAAAAAGAATTCTTAAAGTTAGACCTAAACGCAGTGAAAGCTGATATTGAGAAAGTATTGACTGATTCTCAAGATTGGTGGCCTGCTGACTACGGTCACTATGGTCCATTCTTCATCCGTATGGCGTGGCACGCATCAGGTACTTACCGTACGTTTGATGGTCGTGGTGGCGCAGGCGGAGGTCAACAACGTTTCGACCCGCTAAATAGCTGGCCTGATAACGCAAACCTTGATAAGGCACGTCGTTTACTTTGGCCTATAAAACAAAAATACGGTCGCAGCATTTCTTGGGCTGACTTAATGGCGTTAACAGGTAACGTCGCACTTGAATCAATGGGCTTCAAAACCTTCGGTTATGCCGGTGGTCGTGAAGACGATTGGGAACCAGATTATGTATACTGGGGCCCTGAAGGCAAAATGTTAACTGACGAACGTCGTGACAAAAAAGGCAAACTTAAAGGCCCATTAGCGGCGGTTGAGATGGGCTTAATCTATGTAAACCCAGAAGGCCCCACGGTAACCCTGATCCACTACTTGCAGCAGACGACATCCGTTTATCATTCGGCCGCATGGCAATGAACGATGAAGAAATCGTTGCACTAATCGCCGGTGGTCACAGCTTTGGTAAAGCACACGGTGCGAAAAAAGCGACCTGCTTAGACAAAGAGCCTGCAGCAGCCGGTATCGAAGAGCAAGGTTTAGGTTGGAAAAACAAATGTGGTAAAGGTCACTCAGAAGACACCATCACTTCAGGTCTTGAAGGTGCATGGACAGTGACACCAACACGCTGGTCAATCAACTACCTACAAAACTTATTTGCTTTTGAATGGGTTAAAACTAAGAGCCCTGCAGGTGCGACTCAATGGATCCCTGAAAATGGTCAAGCGTCTAACCTAGTGCCAGATGCACACATTAAAGGTAAGCGTCATGCGCCTATCATGTTCACAACTGATATCGCGTTAAAAGCAGATCCTGAATTCCGTAAGATTTCAGAGCGTTTCTTAAACGACCCGAAAGAGTTCGAACTGGCATTTGCTAAAGCATGGTTCAAACTAAACCACCGCGATATGGGCCCACGTGCTCGTTACCTAGGTGACTTAGTGCCAGAAGAAGTATTAATTTGGCAAGACTACATCCCTGCGGTTGACCACAAACTAGTTGATAGCAAAGATATCGCGTCACTTAAAGCTAGCATCTTAGATTCAGGTTTATCTGTATCTGAACTAGTGCGTGTTGCTTGGGCATCAGCAGCAAGCTACCGCGACACAGATATGCGTGGTGGTGCAAACGGTGCACGTATTCGCTTTGCTCCGCAAAAAGATTGGCCGGTAAACAACCCGAAAGAAGTAGCTAAAGTACTTAGCAAACTTGAGAAAATCCAAACTAAGTTCAATAAAAAAGCATCTGGTGGTAAAGAAATTTCACTTGCAGATATGATTGTTCTTGGTGGTGCGGCTGCAATCGAAAAAGCAGCAAGCGACGCAGGTTTCTCTATCGCAGTACCGTTTAAGCCAGGCCGTATGGACGCGTCATTAGAAATGACTGACGTTGAATCATTCGAAGTACTTGAGCCAACAGCAGATGCGTTCCGTAATTACTACAGCTCAGCATGGAAATCACCGGCTGAAATGTTAGTTGAACGCGCTGATTTACTAAGCTTATCAGTACCAGAAATGACTGCACTACTAGGTGGTATGCGTGCCCTTAACGCGAATACTGACCAAACTAAACACGGTGTATTCACGAAAAAACCAGGCACATTAAGCAACGATTTCTTCGTTAACCTATTAGATATGTCAACGAAGTGGTCTAAGTCTTCTGACGAAGGTGTTTACGAATGTCCGTGACCGTCAATCAGGCAAACTTAAGTGGACAGCAACACCAGTAGATTTAATCTTCGGTTCAAACTCAGAGCTACGTTCAATCGCTGAAGTGTATGCCTCTGACGATGCTAAACAGAAGTTCGTTGATGACTTCGTAGCAGCGTGGACTAAAGTAATGACGCTAGATCGCTTCGACCTACGTTAACCCTATATCAATCGTGTTAAGTCGATTGGTATCATATTTTCGCAACCAACAAAGCCGCTAAATTAGCGGCTTTTTTATTTCAAATCGAGTTATCAGAGCACTTTGAGATTTACAGGCACTCGAGTTCAGCTCATTACTCAATAGCATGAAGCCAACGTAACATTAGATGTTAGCTATAAGTTCGATAATGTTGGTTGCTATTTATGGTGGCAAGTCTAGGCGCTAGGTTTTAGGTGCAAATATAAGATATCCAGTAACTTCTTTGAGTCGCTGTTTTTTGAAAACAAACCCAGACTCCTGTTAGAAAATATTAGGATTCAAACTAAGGTAGAATCCTCTTAATTTTTAATCATCAATAAGGTCGTAAGATAATTCTGCTTTCTTAACCTCAAGTTCCAACTCTTTTGTATATGGCAGCCTTACAGTATTTCCCACAAGAATTTCATTCACAGTGGTCTTTGCCTCTGCAATCGTCATTTTCAACTCTCGACGCAATACCTTATTAAAAGATATTTTTCTAAAGCCCGTGGACCACTTCGTAATTTCAATAATCATTTTCTTCCAGCTTTATACTTACTGATCTAGGTGTTTACATACACATGGGCTTTTACTTTTTGCCACTACCTCGCCCATGGCGTCAGAAAATGATTTAGCTTAACCCCAATGGTTTTATTTAACTACTTATCACCTATCATATGCATGAAAAATAAATGGGTAACCTTATAGTTGTCTAGTTTAGGTGCTAGGTGCTAGGTGCTAGGTGCTAGGTGCTAGGTGCTAGGTGCTAGGTGCTACCAGCATAGTTTGACTTTTTATGAATGCGATAGATTTTATTCAGCGCACTTATCATCACTGACTCGTATGAAGCTAAGCTCTTCGTTAATCTGCTGCTTTAGAGAATCATTGGAGACTTTTTGTATATTAGTCCTAAGCATTTCTAGTGCGTAATCACCTTCAACAAGCAAAAGAGAGCTTAATGCAGAAGATCCAACAAAGTTATTTTGATTGTTAATCAATAGCTCAATCAACATATCAACATCTTCACGTTCGCCTAATAACCCGAGCCCACTGATTGCAGAGTTTTTTAAAACATTCTCATCCGAGTTAATCATTTCAATGATGTACTTACGAGCACGGCTTTTATTCACGTTAGCATCAAAGCATCTATTCTTAAGGTTTAACCTCCACGTTAAAGAAGATAAGCGAATTAAGTTGTCATTTAGCAAGTGCTTTTGACTCGTATTATTCCAAATATCATTCAAAACCGTATTGTATATTTCTGGATTAAACCCTCTACTAGACCAACCGATTGATATTAAGTTTGCAACAGAAAATACAGCAGCCCCATAACGTGTATCCCAGTAAGAACCAAGCTCTATATTTTGCACTGAGGTATCTGCTTTCAATATCGCTTTTTCCAAATCTGATTGCCACTGCCAACTAACATCGTCGGCATGCGAATGACATGTAATCACCAGTAGAAAACATAAAAATAAGTAAGCTTTAAAGCTGTTCATAGAATAATAACCGAATAAAAACAATAAATTAAAGTAACTTGAATTTAAGCCCAGATATTTCAAACTCTTTTATTTTTTTTACTAAATAGCCTGACATTAATGGATAGTGACCTTTCATATTAGTTATTAGAAAAATAGGATTTTCAGACTCATTAAAGTATTTGAAGCTATAACGCTTAATATCGAGTTTGAAACCATTCAGCTCTACAAAGTCAGAATCATCTTCATTTAGTACATTGATTTCTTTTGTCACAGAAAACAAATATAGAGCTTCACCATCTAGCATTAATTCCGACCAAAACCCGCAACCACTCAATAAATCGTTTAATTTATTATATGCAACTAGGTCACAAACTAAACATTGAGGATGAAGCCAATAGAAGGAGTTTTGCGAAAAGCCTCTTCGTCCTTGAAACTCAACTTGTAACACCTTCCCACATGGTAATGGATTTTGAACTGATAGAGCCGTCGAAAATAATAAACTCGTTTCTGAGGTATCAACCGGAGTAATAAATTCATCTTCATATTCTGGATAAAATTTATAAACTTTATTCATCTATTACTCCATTAATAACAGCCACGCGCTGAAGCACGACCTACAAGCAAGTGCTAACCTAGCACCTAGTTCCTAGAGCCTAGCTCCTATGACCTAACCACTAACACCTTTCCCCTTGCAACTCGCAACTAGCAACTAGCAACTAGCAACTCGCAACTCGCAACTCGCAACTCAAATCAACAATACTGCCCTGCTGCAAAGCCGCAGCTCCAGGCGTATTGGAAGTTGTAGCCGCCTAACCAGCCGGTGACGTCGGTGACTTCGCCGATGAAATAAAGGCCCAGTGACTTTTTCGCTTCGAAGGTTTTTGAGCTTAATTCGTCGGTGTCTACACCGCCAAGCGTTACTTCGGCTGTTCTATAACCCTCTGTGCCGTTTGGTTTAATTTGCCAATTGTGAATGTAGTCATGTAATGCGTCGATTTGCGTATGGCTTAGTTGGTTTACATTGCAATCTGGGATCGCTTTCGTGTCGTGCAGCATTTCAACAAAGCGTTTTGGTAAAATTGTCGCAAGGGTATTTTTTAGTGACTTTTGCCCTTGGCTTTGACGCCACTGCTCAAGCTGCTGTTTTAAATCGAGCTCGGGTAACAAGTTGATGTACACAGTTTGCCCTGCACGCCAAAAAGAGCTGATTTGTAAAATAGCTGTTCCAAAGGCCGCGGTGAGTAAACAAGATGTTTTCTTTAAACTGGGTGCCATCTTCACTGGTAACCAGACAAGGAATACTGATCCCCGATAACCCATCAAAGCGATCTTTATCGTGCTGGTGCAACGTAAATGGCACTAATGCCGCCATGGTTGGTAACACTGTTAAACCAAATTGCTCGGCAATTTTATAACCAATTGGTGATGCCCCAAGCTTAGGCATGGTTAATCCGCCCGATGCGACAACTAACGACTCACATTGATAGCTGTCTTGCTCAGTAATAACTTCATAACCCGCATCGGTTTTTGTCACGCTGAGTACTTCGTTACGCAGCGCTATGTTAACACCCGCCCACTCACACTCAGTTAAAAGAATGTCGACGATATCTTGTGCGCTGTTATCACAAAATAATTGGCCCAGCGTTTTATGGTGATAGGCCAAGCCGTGACGGTCCACCAGCTCTATAAAGTCATGCTGGGTAAAACGACTTAAACACGATTTTACAAAGTGAGGATTACCACACAAGTAGTTGTCTGGGCTTGCGTTTTCATTGGTGAAGTTACAACGCCCGCCGCCGCTGATTAATATTTTACGGCCCGGCTTCTTGCCCATATCAAGCACAGTAACATTGCGACCACGGTAGCCTGCTTGTGCAGCGCACATCAAACCTGCGGCGCCGGCACCAATCACAATTACATCTACTTGGGTCATTACTCATACTCACTAAAAAAATTTAGCTGATTATAACAAGTTATTGTCGTCGCTGTGTTAACTCAGAGATGTTTTTACAAAAAAGATAAAACCAAAAAACGAAATAAAGCAAAAACTCAAAACCATAAAATTATAACTTTATTATGAGAAAACAACCAAAAAACACCACAAAAAGACTGATTTAGACGTCTATACATTTAGTTATAACCAAAATAGAGACAACCATAATAAAACGATATTTTAACTAAATTAACATATATTTTACCTTTGTCCCCCTTCACGAAAAACATCGTGGAGATTTACATAACAATCTAGGGATCATTATGACAACTAACAACAACTTGAAGAAATGCGCAATTGCACTGAGCTTGACTGCGTTGTTTGGAACAACAGCAGCTATGGCTACTCCAGATCAACTTATGTCACCATCTATGCAGGAAACTGCAGCTAAATTACAAGGCCAAGAAGGCTTTGGTACTCAATTTATCATCAAGTATAAAAACAATAGTGATGAAATGATGACCATGTCGGCAGCAGAACAAACGCCGACTATGATGAACAAAAAAGCAAAAGGCTTTATTAAAAACTTCAGCAGCAAAAAAGGTAAAGTAAAAGCACAATACGTTCGTGCAATGGCGATGAGTAATCACCACGTAATGCGTGCTGATAAAAAACTATCAGCTGAAGAAACCCAAGAATTTATGCAAGAAATGGTCGCTTCTGGTAACGTTGAATACATCGAAATCGACCAAATGTTAAAGCCGTTTGCGACGCCTAACGACCCTCGTTATGACGACCAATGGCACTACTACGAGCAAGCGGGCGGTCTTAACCTTCCTACTGCTTGGGATACAGCAACGGGTAGCGGTGTCGTTGTAGCGGTACTTGATACTGGTTACCGCCCTCATATTGATTTAAATGCTAACATTCTTCAAGGCTATGACATGATCTCTAACGTGTCTGTAGCGAACGACGGCGGTGGTCGTGATAGCGATGCACGCGATCCGGGTGATGCAATCAGCGCTAACGAATGTGGTTACACACACAGTGCACAAAGCTCAAGCTGGCACGGTACACACGTTGCGGGTACTGTTGCAGCAGTCACTAATAACGGTGAAGGTGTTGCCGGTGTTGCTTACAATTCAAAAGTAGTGCCAGTGCGTGTACTTGGTAAATGTGGTGGTTTAACTTCTGATATCGCTGACGGCATCATCTGGGCATCGGGTGGTTCAGTTTCTGGCGTACCAGCAAATGCTAACCCTGCTGATGTTATTAACATGAGTTTAGGTGGTAGCGGTTCATGTAGCTCAACAACGCAAAATGCAATCAATCAAGCGCGTAACAACGGTTCTGTAATTGTAATCGCTGCAGGTAACGACAACGATAACTCTGCAAACTACAACCCTGGTAACTGTAATGGTGTTGTAAACGTTGCATCTGTTGGTCGTAACGGTGGTCGTGCATACTACTCAAACTACGGTAGCAACATTGACGTTGCAGCACCGGGTGGCGCGCAAAGCTTTGCGAATGACTCTGAAGGTGTGTTATCTACTCACAACTCAGGCTCTTCAAGCCCTAGCAGTGATTCATACCACTACTCACAAGGTACATCGATGGCAGCTCCACATGTTGCGGGTGTCGCAGCATTAATCAAACAAGCTAAGCCATCAGCAACACCTGATGAAATCGAAAGTATCTTAAAATCGACAACTCGTTCTTTCCCAGCAACATGTACTAGCTGTGGTACAGGTATTGTTGATGCGGCAGCCGCGGTTGCAGCAGCCTCAGGTACAACACCGCCACCACCAACGGGTAACGTATTAGAAGATGGTCAAGCACTAACTGGTTTAAGTGGCTCTGCTAGCAGCCAAACTTTCTACACAATGGAAGTTCCAACAGGTGCGACTAACGTAACCTTCACAATGAGTGGCGGTTCAGGCGATGCTGACCTTTACGTTCGTGCAGGTAGCGCACCAACAACATCAACCTATGATTGTCGCCCGTATAAAGGCGGTAACAACGAAGTATGTTCTATCGATAACCCAACAGCAGGTACTTACCATGTAATGCTGAATGGTTACTCTGCATACTCAGGTGTTAGCCTAGTAGGTGATTTAACAACTTCTGGCGGTGGTTCAGGCTCAGGTTCACCACAAGCAGGTGGTGGCACAGTAACAGATATCTCTGCAAGTGCAAACGCAATGGAAGCATTACACTATTGATGTTCCTGCCGGTATGGCAAGCTTTACAGTAACGACATCAGGCGGTACTGGCGATTCAGACTTATTCGTTAAGTTTGGTAGCCAACCAACATCATCAAGCTATGATTGTCGCCCTTACAAAAACGGTAACGCAGAAACTTGTACGTTCAGTAATCCACAAGCAGGTACTTGGCACTTAAGCTTAAATGCTTACCGTACTTTCTCGGGTGTTACACTGGATGCGCAATATCAACCTTAATAGTTGATCTCCTAAGTCACCCCCAGGGACTTTCAGCCGGACTTACGTCCGGCTTTTTTGTATTTATGAATTGCTATTAAAGCTTTTCTAGCACAGCTTCAGCGCGGCTTACTACAAACTCTTTGTCTTGTTCAACAAACAGCCCTGTTACAGTTTGGTTTTCAACGATCATTGCATAACGTTTAGAACGTATACCACCAAAACCAGCTGTGTCTTTATCTAAACCAAGTGCTTTGGTAAAACTTGCATCACCATCTGCTAACATACGAATATGCTCAGCGTTATGAGCTTCACCCCATGCTTTCATTACAAATGCATCGTTCACCGATACACAGTAGATTGCATCAACGCCTTTAGCAGTAATTTTATCGGCCAGGGTAATAAACTCAGGTAAGTGAGCATTAGAACATGTTGGTGTAAATGCACCCGGCACGGCAAACAACACTACTTTTTTATCTGCAAATAATGCCTCTGTTGTTAAGGTTTGCATGCCTTCGCTAGTTAATTCACTAAGGGTTGCTGTAGGTATAGTTTGGCCTTGTTCGATCATCGTAATTCCTTGAAAGAAAATAAGAGTACAGAGTATATACCTAAAAAATTGAATACAGCATGATTTTAAGGACAAACAACGTAAACCATTGCTCGCCCTTTGGAGGGTTATAAACCTAAGCTGGCTTTAATGGTATGCATTTGCTCTTGTAGGCGATGCTGAATATCACTAACCAGTGAGTTTGACTCACTTACCTGCCCTTTCATGCTCTGCATTGATTGGCTAAAGTTTTCGAGTAAGGCATTTTGTTGTTTAGCAAGCTCCATAGCATCAAACGCGACTTTATTAGCATCTTGCGCGTTATCGGCAACGCCTTCTGAGTTACGTTTAAGCTCTTGAGCATTTTGTGTTTGAAGCTCGGCATCAGTAGCCAGTGCACTAATTTGCTCTGATACCATGGTTGAGTTTTCACTTAGGCGGTTTAGCTGATTGTTGATATCATCAAGCGAGCCTTGCGTTTGTCTAGCAAGCTTTCGTACTTCGTCAGCGACAACCGCAAAGCCTCGACCATGCTCACCTGCACGTGCCGACTCAATCGCCGCATTTAATGCTAGCAGGTTTGTTTGCTCAGCAATGTTTTTGATCACCTCAATAACTTGGCCAACATCATCAACCCCTTTTAATAGCTCTTTTAAGCTATCTAGACCTTGCTCAACGCGCTCTTCAGTGCGAGAGCTTGCGGTTAACATGCTGTCGGCAAAGCCTAAGCTCTGCTCCATCGCACCAAAGGTTTGCTTGGCGTTATCAGCAACTTGACCATTAATGTTATTGACCTGCTCACCAATGTGTTGAATATCAGTAAGTAAACCTTGGTTTTGTTCCACCTGAGAGTGGCTGGCATCCGTTTGCTGAGCAATGGTATGTAAGTGCTCGCTCATCTCTAGCATAAAGTCATTAATAACCTTAAGCATTTGTGCTCGCTCTTCTGCCTCACCACGCTGGCGCTCAATCAATTGATTAAAGTAATGGGCAATTTCACCAACTTCGGTTTTCGGGTTTTTACTCTCAATGTTTTTAAGCTCATTACTTTCAATCAAGAACGCAAAGCCATCACGCAATTGGCGCAGAGGGTTAAGTACTTGGTTACGCTGTACGAAATACACACCCGCCGCTAAAACCACCAGCATGCCAATAGCGACACAAAACACGATAAACACTTGTTGCTTAAGCTGGCTTTGTTCATCTTTTAATTTTTGCTCTGCACCGAGCACCGTTGCTGAAAGCGCACCGATTTGTTCGCGCAGTGCTTGCATGCCGGTTTGTCGCTGCTCAGCTTGCTCAAGTGTTGATGCTAAATCACGAGGGAAACGTTTAGACCAGCTTGTTAGCTCAGCTTTAATATCACCGGCTAAATCTTCTGCTTCTTCGCCAAAAAATAAAGCGTCTTCATCCACTTCACTCATTACACCTAGGTTTTCGAGTCTGTCGATTTTAGTAGCAAGGGCATTTAAGTTTTCAACACTTTGATTAAGGCTATTTTTAGTGTCTTGATCAAAGTTGATCACTAATTTGTAAGTATACAAAGCAAGTGATGTCACTTCGCTGTAGTAGTCAGCAGCAAGTTGATAATATTCAAGCGCAAGCGCTGTTTGCGGCTGTGCTTTACGTGCATAGCCAATTAACGAAGAGGCAGAGCCTGCCATTTGTCTTAACGAGTTATCGAGCAGTGCCATTTCGTTACCCGATAGCTTACCTAAAGCGCGATACTTACCGTTAATGTCTTTATCGAGGGCCGTAAGTTGGCTATTTAGTTGACCCGCTAGATCTTTAGGTAGCTCAGCTAAATGCTGCTTTTTAACATCGCTTATCAGCGTTGAGGCTTTATTTAAGTGTTGGCTGTCACCTTGCTCTAAATAATCATCAAGGTAACTTTTTAAATCAATAATGATGGTGTTTTTCAGCTTATTATAAGCGTTATCTTGCTGCTCTAAGCCGAGTAAGGTTTGACTAGCCCAGAACAGGGTGGCTGCCAGTAAGATACTGGCGAGTGTGAGTAAAACGGCCAATAGCCGAGTAAATGATGACACGCGCATAAACGATATTCCCAAGTAACGTTACGCGCGTAGAATATTAACCTTTTATGACAATTTGATGAAAAACCACCATAAACAACTACACGAAAAAACTAGATACATCCAAAAACACTAGATTCAGACCATTGCAGCTTTTACGTATACATCAAAGCGGTTCTTCTTGGTTTTGATTTGCATACTCGGGGTTTTGTCATTTAGAAATGGGGCGTAATCAGGGCGCTTCACAACGACTCGCTTACTGGCAAGTGGATAAGCAAATTCTAATAGATCATCGGCATCGCTATCTCCGCCAACAAGCTCTTGGAATACTCGCATTTCTTTTTTAACTAGGGCTGATTTTTCACGATGAGGAAACATAGGATCTAAGTACACAACATCAGGAGTATCACTACACTGCGCCAGTAACGTATGGCTTGAGCCAAACACTAGGCTCATGTTTTCTTTCATCCAAGGGCCGATTTCTGCATCGTTATAGGCGCGTTCTAGGCCGTCGAATAATAGTGCAGCAACTACAGGGTGGCGTTCATGCAAAATCACTTTACAGCCTAGTGATGCCAGTACAAAGCCATCGCGGCCAAGGCCTGCAGTGGCATCAAGCACCACTGGCGTGGCACCTTTGTTTAACCCTACAGCCTTGGCTATTGCCTGCCCTTTACCACCACCAAACTTGCGTCGATGAGCTGCAGCACCCGTTACAAAATCAACATGGATAGCACCCAGCTTTGGCTCGTCCTTTTTCTTCAGGCTAAGACCTTGGTCGTCATAATGAAGCGAAAAGCCTGCATTTTGTTCAGCCCACTTGGCCAAACCAAAACGCTGTTCAATCGCATCTAAATAAGGACGCATTTCTTTAAAAGGACAATGAATTACCACGCAAAACTCCGAGCTATATTATTCGCCGCCAGTATAGCATGGCTTAAAATAGCTCGATATCCGTTTGTGAGGTCACATCTTCGGTCTCACTCGGCTCAGCCATTTTTTGTAAGCTCGCTAAAAGCTCACTACGCGATTCGATAATATGTTTTAGCTGAAACTTAATAAACGATAAGTCTTCATTGAGTGAGGTAAAAAGCAATTGCGTTTGTTTTAATTGCTGCAAGTGAAATGCGACTTCGTCGCTGCCCGATAAACCACTTTGCTCAATAGACTTGTTTAGCTCATCAAGTTGGGCGGCAAATTTCTCTACAGCATGTTCCCGCGAATCACTGTTTTGGTACATTTGATCAGATAACTCATTAAACGAGTTACCAATTTGCTGCGCCTGAGTCAGTGCCCGCTCATTGTTTTCCATATCTTGTACTTTGGCGTTAGTCACCTCAAGAATATGCGGGAATAAATCTTTATAACGACCATAAAGCTGGGCATCATCCAGTGGCATGTTTTTAACCAGCATCGACACTTTTGGGTAATTAATAATTGTGCGGTGGCTAAAGTCAACAAAACGATTTGCATCTCGATGTTTTTCGAGTAGCTCTTGCTCAAGTGGACACACCCCGCCCTCAGCACTACAAAATATGCCTACATCCTGATACCAAAACGCCAGTACGACATCGAGCTCCATCGGATTAAAAAACTCAAACATATGCTCAGATAAGGTTTTGATATCGTGTGCATGATAGCTTTGCCCAACGTAGCGCATTATACGACCCATATCGCCTGAATCTGTCATCGCGATTTCGGCAGTGATTTGCGCTCGCTCTACATCACTTTTAAGCTTTTTAGAGTGCTGACGATATTGATATAACACGCGAATACGTGCCATGAGTTCTTCAGCATTAAATGGTTTTACAATGTAGTCAGCAGCACCTGCGTTATAACCTTTTACACGGTCTGGTAGGTCAGCTTTACCCGATAAAAACATCACAGGTGTGTCTTTTGTTTGCGGGTTAGCTTTTAATTCGTTACATACCTCAAAGCCCGTTTTGCCCGGCATTTCGATATCTAGTAAGATGATATCAGGGTTGTACTTTAACGCCTGTCTTAATCCTTCGTCGCCATTTTTAGCATGGATCAGTGTGCAAAAGCCCGATAGCGATTCCTCAATCACATGATGGATATATTTATCATCATCAATGGCTAATACAAGTTTTGACATGCTTAATTCCTATAAACTCTTTTTTAAGAAGGATAGTACGAGAGCGTGATTTTGCGAAGAAATATTAATAAAAAAAGCGCCTTACGGCGCTTTAGATCAACAAACTTTATTATGCAGCAATGCCGCTGTGTCTAAGTAGTGCATCAACTTGTGGTTCGCGTCCACGGAACTTTTTAAATAGCTCCATCGGCTCTTCACTGCCCCCTTTCTCTAAAATGTTCTTTAAGAAAGCTTCGCCCGTTGCTGGGTTAAAGATACCTTCTTCTTCAAATTTAGAAAACGCATCAGCCGAAAGCACTTCAGCCCACTTGTAAGAGTAATAACCTGCGCTGTAACCGCCCGCAAAAATATGGCTAAAGCCATGCTGAAAGCGGTTAAATGAAGGCGCTTTAACAACGGTTGTTTTACTGCGCACCTCATCAAGAGTTGCTTGAATGTTACATGGCTCACCTGCTTTGTACGTATGGTGAATAGTAAAGTCAAACAACGAGAACTCAAGCTGACGCAGCATTTGCATACCTGATTGGAAGTTCTTCGCAGCTAGGAGTTTATCTAATAACTCTTTTGGTAACGGCTCATCTGTTTCGTAATGACCCGAAATAAAGCTCAGCGCTTCTTCTTCGTAGCACCAGTTTTCAAGGAACTGGCTTGGTAACTCAACCGCGTCCCATGCAACACCGTTAATACCAGCCACTGGCGCAGCATCAACTTGTGTCAACATATGGTGAATACCATGACCAAACTCATGGAATAACGTAGTCACTTCGTTATGCGTAAACAAAGCAGGCTTATCACCCACTGCTTTATTAAAGTTACACACTAAGTACGCAACTGGGGTTTGTAATTCGCCGTTTGCACGTACTTTTCGACCCATGCAGTCATCCATCCAAGCACCGCCACGCTTGCGATCGCGGGCATATAAATCTAGATAAAAGCGACCACGTAACGTGTTGCTGTTATCGTAAATTTCGAAGAAACGTACATCAGGGTGGTAAGTATCAAACTCTGTCACTTCTTTAACGCTAATACCAAATAAACGATTAACGGTAGTGAATAAGCCACTTAGAACTTTATTGGCAGGGAAATATGGGCGCAGTACTTCATCAGAAATCGCGTACTTCTCTTGCTTAAGTTTTTCGCCATAGTAAGCGTAGTCCCATGCAGCAAGCTCAGTCACACCGTGCTTGTCCTTTGCGTAGGCAGTTAGCTCAGCAAGCTCTTGCTCAGCTTGTGGTTTAGACTTAGCAGCTAAATCTTCTAAGAATGAGAAAACTTGCTCTGGCGTTTCTGCCATTTTAGTCGCCAATGACATATCAGCGTAGCTGTTAAAGCCAAGTAACTCGGCAAGTTCATGACGTAGGGCAAGCTCTTCGCTCATAATGGCAGAGTTATCAAACTCACCGGCATTAGGGCCTTGATCAGATGCACGCGTTACAAACGCAGTGTAAAACTCTTCACGTAACTCGCGGTTATCAGCATAAGTCATGATTGGTAAGTATGATGGAAAATCTAACGTGAATACCCAGCCATCTAGCTCTTTGCTTTTAGCTGTGTCAGCACCAAGGGCTAATGCAGACTCTGGTAAACCAGCCAGTTCGCTTTCATCTGTAATGTGCTTTTGCCAAGCAAGTGTGGCATCCATAACATTATTACCAAACTTAGAAGCCAGCTCAGATAAACGCGCACTGATTTCGCCATAACGCTTCTGTTGCTCTGGTTTTAAAGCAATACCAGATAGCTCAAAATCACGCAGTGCATTAGTAATGGTTTTTTGCTGGGCAATCGTTAGTGTTTTAAATTCGTCACTGTTGTGAAGCTCGTTGTAAGCATCGTATAAACCTTGATGCTGACCAACAAACGTTGAATACTCAGATAACAACGGCAAACATTGCTCATAGGCTTCACGTAGCTCGTCGTTATTAACGACAGAATTCATATGTGATACCGGTGAAAATAAGCGTGATAACTTGTCATCAGCTTCTTCAAGCGGAAGCACCAAATCATTCCATGTGTATGATTTAGTTGCCAGTACCTCATCTATTTTGGTACGACACTCAGCAATCGCTGCTTTTAATGCTGGCACTACGTGTGCTGGTTTAATTTTAGAAAACGGCGGAAGCCCTTCTAAACCAATGAGTGGGTTATTTTCTGCAATTGTCATTTTCGTTCTCAAATTTTATGCGAAGATGATTTTGAAGTTGGGGCGAATTGATGAAATACAAGGGGCTTAACCTTGGTCTTTATTATGCTATTATCAACTTATTACTAAATCGATTAATTAATAAAGAATTATCTATTTTTGAGGACAAACTATGGCTCAGCATTTTGATTACATTGCAATTGGTGGTGGTAGTGGCGGTATTGCCTCTGCAAACCGTGCAGCAATGCGTGGCGCAAAAGTCGCTCTTATTGAAGCAAAACACATGGGTGGCACCTGTGTAAACGTGGGTTGTGTTCCAAAGAAAGTAATGTGGCACGGCGCACAAATCGCTGAAGCAATTAACGCATATGCACCTGACTACGGCTTTGATGTTGAATTAAAAAGCTTTAGCTGGGCTAAATTAGTTGAAAGCCGCGAAGCGTATATTGGCCGTATTCACCAAGGTTACAACAAGTACTTATCTAGCAATGGTGTAACTGTAATCAATGGCTTTGCTAAGTTTGTTGATAACAAAACAGTTGAAGTAAACGGTGAGCTATACACGGCAGACCATATCCTTGTTGCTGTTGGTGGTCGCCCTACTATTCCTAACATCCCAGGCGCTGAGCTTGGTATTGATTCAAATGGCTTCTTTGAGCTAGACGCACAGCCTAAGCGTGTTGCTGTGGTTGGTGCAGGCTACATTGCCGTTGAAATCGCAGGTGTACTTCATAGCCTTGGTACAGAAACACACCTGTTTGTTCGTAAAAACAAACCACTACGTACTTTTGACCCATACATTGTTGATACGCTTGTCGATATCATGGCAAAAGAAGGCCCGACTCTTCACACTGAGTGCACACCAAAAGAAGTGGTTAAAGAAAGCGATGGTAGCTTAACAATTCACTTTGAAAATGGTCACAGCCAAAACGTTGATGAAGTTATTTGGGCAATTGGCCGTACACCTACAACTGACAAGATCAACCTTGCTGCAGCAGGTGTTGAAGTAACTGAAGGTGGTTACGTTAAAGTAGACGAATTCCAAAACACCACAGCTGAAAACGTATACGCAGTTGGCGATATCATCGAAAACGGTATCGAACTTACGCCAGTAGCCGTTAAAGCAGGTCGCATTTTATCTGAGCGTTTATTCAATAAAGAATTACCTGATGATTTAAAAATGGATTACGAGCTAGTACCTACAGTGGTATTCAGCCACCCACCAATCGGCACAATTGGTTTAACAGAGCAGCAAGCGATTGATCAATACGGCAGCGATAACGTTAAAGTATATAAATCAAGCTTTGCTGCAATGTACACAGCGGTTACTCAGCACCGTCAAGCATGTAACATGATGCTAGTGTGTGCTGGCGAAGACGAAAAAGTTGTTGGCTTACACGGCATTGGCTTTACCGTTGATGAAATGATCCAAGGCTTTGCCGTTGCAATGAAGATGGGCGCAACCAAAGCAGACTTTGATGCTGTTGTGGCTATTCACCCGACTGGCTCTGAAGAATTTGTAACGATGAGATAAATTCGCGTTACGAGTCAATTTTAAAACCTTGTGGTGCTGCCACAAGGTTTTTTATTGGGTAAATTTGGTAGTGATTTCAGTACACTATCAAAGCTCAGAAATTGCTTGACTAAAAATACGTTTAAGTAAATCTAGGTTTAAATTCACACCTGCAATATTCGCATCAATCCACTCTCTCTGAGAGATTGGAGGCCACGAAACCTTATAGCCGATGCTATATAACATTTCTTCAAAAAAGAAACGTAACACTCTACCGTTACCTTCGCGGAATGGGTGAAGTAAATTTAGCTCACAAAACAAGTCTGCCACTTTTTCAATTAGTTCATCATTATTATGACAATTCGATATTGCCGGAATGGTTCGAAATAATTTGTTAGCTTCAGGCTCAATACGCGTCCAAGTACAAAAGCGGGTATTACCCTTGGAGATATCAACATCCCTAATTTGACCTGCCCACACATATAAGTCTTGAAATAAGTGGTGATGAAGATGTTTTAAATGCTCAAGTGAAAACTTAGATAGAGGTTGTTCGGGGGAGTCATAAGTTCTATAGCGTTCAGCGGTAAACTCAGCTTCAGCTTGATCTAATATATCCGATTCTCGAATATCTAATAAATTAATTAATACATCAGAGGCAGGGTAGCAATATTTATCTTGAGCTACCCCGTATTTATCGAGCATATTTACGCTTCAATTCAGCAATACTTTTGCCTTCACTATTAGTTTTCAGCGTTAGACCTTCATAGCTTAAACTGACCTTAAAGTTATCCATATCGGGCATAAACTTAGTTTTTTGCTGATTGCTAGTCTTAGCAGTTTTGGTAGTCATAAACCCTCCTGTAATACTGATAATTCTAGCTTATTCAAGCATAAATTGCCATTAATCAACTTATTCGAAAGTACAGCCAAAAAGAAGAGAAAAAGGCAATTAAAATACTGACCAATTTAAACTTTTTAATGCCTATGATTACAAAGTGAGGGGGAGTTGTTAAACTCAGCTAAAAGAATAAAAACGTAAACTACTTTGCAATCAATCACTTTATTCCCTGTACACCTTGTACAGAGTATCTTTCTGTTTCAAATGTTATTTGGTGCATTATTAATTAATAGCCAAAAACAAAGTCGTTCCTTGGTGCTGCTGTTTGCATTTCAAGGCTGTGTGTGCGCCTTTAACCTGCTAGAAGGGTTAGGGTTTTCTAGTTACTTAATTACCCCTGCATTTACATTACTGTATGGGCCTATGATTTACTTTTTTACCTTGTCGATTACAGGTAAACAGCCCTTTAAAACATCACACTACGCGGTACACTTAATTCCTGCGGCTACTTCCTTGGCCTTTACCCACTACACGCAAGCGATCATTTTACTTGGTTCGCTCAGTCAACTTGGTTATTTCTACTTCGCTTATGGCATTTTAAAGCGCTATCACAAACAACTTATGCATGCGCGCTCAGATGCTGAGAGCCTTAAATTAAAGTGGCTGATCAAAGCATTATTTATTTTTGCCATTATTGTCGTATTTGATTTGCTGCGCATGAATGTGCAACCAATCACGCCGCTCGATTTAAAGATGCGCTGGTATTTATTAAATGAAATACTGTTACTGCTAATGTTTAGCTTTTTGTTGTTTCACACCATCAAAAATAGCTTTCAATTCGAACCAGTCACATTGCCTGAAGAACCCGAAGCTGAACAAACTGATTCGGCTGACGAGCAACTTGCGCAGCAAATTTTCTCAACCATTGATAACTTGGTTATTAACGAATCGCTTTATCGACAACCTAGGCTCTCACTAAACGACTTAGCAAATCAAACAGGGCTCGGTAGTAAAGAAATATCTTGGGCTATTAACAGCACAACGGGGAACAACTTTTGTGAGTACATCAACCAGCATAGAGTGAATGATGTTAAACGCGAAATAGAGCAAGACTCACCTCAAAAACTCAGCCTGATAGAGCTGGCATTTCAAGCAGGCTTTAATTCTAAATCTACTTTTAATGCCGTGTTTAAAAAAGAAACGGGATTAACACCGAGTCAATTTAAGAAGCAAACGCAAAAGAATTAGCTCATAAAACAGACAAAAAACGTCCTAAATCCTGTTTTAGGACGCTTTTTTACAACTCAAACGCTAATTTAAACAAAAAACAACTTTGAGACTCCTGATGTACAAGTCCTATTTTTTACTACTAACTTTGTGCCTATTAATAAACTTTTCGGGTTTTGCTTTAGCAACGAATCACTCTTTAGAGGTGACGAATCAAGCTTTAAAAGTGCAGCCAAGTCGCGTTGGTGCAAGCGACCCAATCGCTTACTTTCAATCGAAAACAGCAGCAATAGAATTTGCTAAACAACAAAACTGGGCTCAGGTGAATAAACTCACAAAAATGCTCATTAATGAATATCAAAATGATGGCGATACTTGGTATTTACTTGGCCTCAGTTACTTTCAATTGGCCGATTATCAAAATGCCAGCAATGCTTTGCAACGCGCACTTGCAATTGGGACTAGCTTAAAAGGCATTCCTAATGGGGCCAGTAACCCGAACGATTTAATGGTGAAAATTGCAGAGGCATACGCAGAGCTTAAAAACCAACAGCAAGCTGAGTATTGGCTTAAAAAAGCACTGGCAGAAAGGTGGGATGACCGCCCAACACTTGCTGGCACCAGCTTATTTAAATCTGGTATTAACCCTCACTTTGAACGCTTTGCGCAATCGGCCAGTTATAAATCACTTGCGGGTAATAATTTGGATACTGAACTCAATCGAGATCAAAAATGGCGCGCCGATTTAGCGTTTTTAGTCTCAGAAATTAAACGTTTACACGTGGCAATGTATCAAAACATGAGCTCACAACAGTTTGCAGAAAAAGTAGCTGAGATTGATAAGTCGATTCCTATTCTAACCGATCAGCAAATTGTTTTTCAGTTTATGGAGCTAATTGCATTACTTGGCAATGGTCATAATCTATTAATCCCAGCATGGGGTGAAACAGGCAACTTTCAGCAACTACCATTTCAGTTTTATCAATTTAGTGACGGTTTATACATCAGCAAAGCAAGTAGCGATTACCAGCAATATGTTGGCTATAAAGTTGAGGCATTTGCCGATACACCAGCCCAGCAAGCTCTTGAGTTAACTAAACGTATTAATGCTCGCGATAATGAAATGCAAACCCTTTGGTTGGGTCCCTATTATTTAAGTTTGCTTGATGTGCTAAACGGGCTTGGCATTAGCAAAGGTAACGAGGTAACACTCACGCTCAGCTCACCACAAGGCGCTATCACCACAGTTACACCAGCGCTCAAACCAATGCAATTTACAGGTTTTCCTAAGTTACCAAAACTTGCTGAGCACCCTACGCTTAGATACTTAGCAAAAAACAATACGCCGTTTTGGAGCGAACAAATCAAAACGAATAAATTACTGTATGTACAATTCAATGATGTGCGAAATAACAAAGATCTCACCCTTGCTGAATTTGCCATGCAGCTACAAGCACAAATCAAACACGATGACATTGAGCATCTGGTGCTAGACCTTCGCCATAACAGTGGTGGTAATGGCTCGCTCACCCCGCCTTTGGTGGCAACGGCCGCATTTTTTAACGTATTAAAACCACAAGGAAAGCTATTTATATTAATTGGCCGCAATACGTTTTCGGCAAACGCCATGATGTAGCTGTAAAGATTGCCAATATAGTGCCAGCGATTTTTGTAGGTGAGCCATCAGGCACCCGCCCGAATGTGGCAGGTGAAGCTGGCTGGTTTAACCTGCCATACAGTAAACAAACAGGCCTTATTTCGAGCCAATTCCACCAGCAAAGCCGAGCGGAAGATCATCGAATCTGGTTAGCGCCCGATATGCCAATTACGCTTTCTGCAAAAGACTACTTTGCAGGTATCGATCCGGTAATGGATGCTGTTTTAACTATAACTAAGCAATAAACAGTACTGGCACAAACCTTGTAACTGTTAATAAAGTAACCAGTTATAGCAAGAGTTTGCTCTTGTTTACTGTGTAATTAAGTAGTTATTACGCAGTAAACAAGGCATTTTTACAAGGAGGCACTGTGTCTAAGTCTGCAATTTTATTTCGCATGGTGACCGATGAGCATATTTGCCCATTCGGTTTAAAATCAAAAGATTTACTAGAGCGTCATGGTTACGATGTTGATGATCGTCACTTAACCAGCCGTGAGCAAACTGACGAATTCAAACAGCAGCATGATGTAAAAACCACACCACAAACCTTTATCAATGATAAACGTATTGGTGGTTACGATGATTTACGCGACTTTTTTAATCTGCCCGAGGCTGGCCAACAAGGTACCAGTTATACCCCTGTTTTAGCCATTTTCGCAGTAGCTATGCTACTAAGCTGCGGTTTCACTTACGCCAGTGGTGAGGCTTTATTTTCTATGAAGAACCTGATGCTGTTTGTTGCATTATCCATGGCGGTATTAGCGATACAAAAGCTGCAAGACTTATACAGCTTTTCTAACTCATTTATTACCTATGACTTACTAGCCATGCGTGTCGTGCCCTACGCCTATGTTTATCCATTTATAGAGGCGTATGTAGCGATAGGTATGGTGGCTAAATTACCCGCCTTAGCTGTAGCACCATTTTCACTATTTATTGGTGGGATAGGTGCGATATCGGTTATTAAGGCTGTGTATATCGATAAACGAGAGCTTAAATGCGCCTGTGTTGGTGGCGACAGTAATGTGCCGCTCGGCTTTATCTCTCTGAGTGAAAACTTATTTATGATTGCCGCAGGTATATGGATGCTAATGAGCTAATACAAAAACGCGAGGGATTACCCTCGCGTTCATTTTAACTATTATTGAGGATTATTAAGCCGTACCACCCACAGTTAGGTTATCAATTTTAAGGCTTGGTTGACCCACACCAACAGGTACGCTTTGGCCATCTTTGCCACATACGCCAACGCCTTTATCAAGCGCTAAGTCGTTGCCTACCATCGAAATTTGCTGCATCACTTCTGGGCCATTGCCAATCAGTGTTGCGCCTTTGATAGGTTGCGTGATTTTACCGTTTTCAATTAAGTAGGCTTCAGAGGCACTAAATACAAACTTACCTGACGTAATATCCACTTAATCGCCACCAAAGTTAGGCGCGAAGATACCTTTTTTCACTGAGCTGATGATATCAGCTTGGCTGTGCTCGCCACCTAACATATAGGTGTTGGTCATACGCGGCATAGGTAAATGAGCATATGATTCACGGCGTGCGTTACCAGTAGGGTTAACTCCCATCAAACGGGCATTGAGCTTATCTTGCATGTAGCCTTTTAGAATACCGTTTTCAATAAGCACGTTATACGCAGCTGGTGTCCCTTCGTCATCCACGTTCAATGAACCACGGCGATCAGCAATGGTGCCATCATCCACGACTGTACACAGCTCAGATGCCACCTTTTGACCTACTTTACCGCTAAACGCCGATGCGCCTTTACGGTTAAAGTCACCTTCTAGGCCATGGCCTACCGCTTCGTGTAGTAACACACCCGGCCAACCTGCGCCTAGCACAACTTCCATGCTACCGGCAGGTGCATCGATTGCTTCAAGGTTTACTTTTGCTTGGCGAACAGCTTCTTCAGCGTATTCCATCCAGCGCGGTTTGCCATCGACTAATTCTTTAAAATAGCCATAATCTAAACGCGCACCGCCCCCTGCACCACCGCGCTCACGGCGGCCGTTCTTCTCCAGTAACACTGAGCAGTTTAAGCGAATAAGCGGACGAATATCGGTGGCAAAGGTGCCATCACTTGCAGCAATTAACACTTCTTCATAAACCGCCGACATTGAGCTGATAACTTGCTCAGCATCCGGTGCTAATTGACGAATATAGTTTTCAAGTTCACGTAGCAGGCTTACTTTGTCATCGTTGCTCATGCTTTGAATTGGCTGATGCGGCGCATACTGCTCTTTAGCAGCTACATCACTGAACACCTGAATTGTTTTGTTTTCGCCAGCATTGGCAATGCTACGCGCAGCCGTTGCTGCTTTGTTTAACGCTTCAAGGTTAATCGCATCTGAGTATGAAAAACCGGTTTTTTCACCGCTAACAGCACGCACACCCACACCACGCTCAACGTTGTATGAGCCTTCTTTTACTAAACCGTCTTCAAGCACCCAAGATTCGTGATGGCTCGATTGAAAATACAGGTCGGCATAGTCAACTTGGTGCTGATGAATAAAAGCGAGCGTTTTTTCTAATTCTTCTCTTGTTAATTGGCTGTCATGTAATAAATGCTGTTCAACCGTGTTCATAATAAATGCTCTCTAAATCGTTGCTGAGACTGCACAGGCATGTCTTGGCGAATTGTATTCAAGCGGTTTAAATCAAGCTCATGGCTGATAAACCCGGTACCAGAGGCAAGCTCACTGAGCGTTTCTCCCCATGGTGAAATAATAATGCTGTGGCCATATGTGTGGCGGCCATTTTCATGCTCGCCCCACTGCGCTGCGGCAACCACATAGCATTGTGTTTCGATTGCCCGCGCAGCTAATAAAATATGCCAATGAGCAGCGCCGGTGACTGTGGTAAAGGCACTGGGCACTAAAATAAGCTCAGCCCCTTGGCGCTGCATGGCGGTGAATAAGCCACTAAAACGTAGATCATAACATACTGCTAAGCCAATTTTACCAAATGGCGAGTCGACCACCACAATATCATTGCCTGCTTGCGTCGCATCAGACTCTCGGTAACTGCGGGTAGTGTCGGCTACATCTACATCAAATAAATGAATTTTATTGTACTGCGCAACCACATCGCCTTGGTTGTTAAATAAAAACGAGGCGGCTAAATACTTACCATTTTGCTGCGAAACAGGCAGGGTGCCAGCGGCTAACCAAATATCATGTTGCTTGCATAAATCGGCAAGTTGCGCTTTATATGCCTCACTTTGGTGACCTAATTGATAGCTTGCTTGGCTTTGCTTACTAAAGATCAAAAAACTTTCGGGTAAACACACTAGCAATGACCGAGTTGCAGGTAACTGATTCAATGTCTCTGCTAAAAAAGCGAGATTTTGCTCAGCATTCATACTTGAGCACATTTGTACTGCAACAACCTGTGGGTGAGGATTAGCCTTCATTATTATCTAAACTCGCTGAAGATGCGGCATCTTTTAATTTTAGTTGCGTCGACGACTGCGGCTGGCTTTGCGCGGCTTGCGGTAACGTCACTTCACGGCTCTTACGATCAACTTCTTCGACAACAGGGTCGTTCATACTGCCTGTTACTTTAAAGTTGATCTCTGAGATCACCCGCGCTGAGTGAATCACTTTGTCGATTGCCAACGCAGCAAGACCACTTACCGGATTAACCATCCATGCCACAATCACTGGAATACTCGACGTTACCTGCGGCGCAACCGCTAGATCGTAATCAATTTCAAAGGTATTTAAGTTTGTATGGCCTTTAATCGTTAAATCAGCAGGCACACCATCAAGTTTGGTATCTTGAGTGTAAGCAATGCCCTTTTCTAGCTGCATCGTGCCTTGCATGCTGTTATAGAAAAAGCCTTTGGAGAATACATCTCTAAAGTCCAGTTTCAGCTTACGCACTAACGAGTCTAAACTCAGTAATGAGAATACTCGCGCACCACCATCACTGATCTCAGCAAGGTGTCCTTCACCTAAACGCCAATCTAACTCACCGGCTAAACTTGGTACATCAAAGCTATAAGGTGCGCCTTGCCAAGCAAGATCAAACTTAATATTGGCGTCAGAGTCTTTTACTGTAGTAGTGATATCAAACTCATCAAATAGCGCACCAATATCGTCACTTTGTAAGTTACCACTAAAGCGTGTTTGCCCATCGGCAAATTGCCCTTTACCGCGCAATACGTGATCGCCTTTGTCGATGACCAGCTCAGTAAACAAAAGTTTATCGTTCTCCCCAACTAAGCTGCTTTTAATTTTATCGAGCTGATACTCAGCGACTTTACAATCTTCACAGTTAAACTCGATGGCTGGGACTCGGGTTAACCAGCTTAAATCTTCAGGTTCAGTGCTTTGCTCTGTTTGCTCTGCAACTTCGTTAAAATTAATACGCAGATAGTCAGTAAAAATTTGAATTGGTCTGCGTGTTTCACCGGTTGGGATCAGTGCATCGGCACGTAATTCTTTAGCATTTAGCTTTAACTCTAAATCTGATTGTTTTGGCGCTAAGCGAAATTCAAAATCATTAAAGTCGATATTGTGTAGTGCCAGTTTATTAAATTTGCCCGTTACGTTGTTGAATGCAGGCATCACACTTGGCGCATCTGACTTAACTTTGGTAAGCGCAATAATTTGATCAATTAAGCCAAACCAAGGCACTATTTCGGTTTCTGGTAAATCAATAGATACCGCAAAACCTTCACGGTTCAAACCTAAATCTTGTGCACCTAAAATTAAATGGGCATTACTAAATTTCTTTTCGCCATTATCTAAAATCGCATTAAAAAATAACTGCTCATCAACATTTGCGGTGATCAAATTAGAAATACGGTCGCCCTGTACCACTGCAGTTAATGGCCATTTCTGCTCTGCGCCTTTGTTATAAGGTGCAGGTAGTTGGCTAGTCACACCGATTAAATTACCACTCACATCGGCGCGGTAATTAAAGTCATTCGGTAAAAAGTTAAGCGACACATTAATATCTACATCACTTTGGCCGCTTAAGTAACCGGCCAGTAAACCATGGGCCTGTTCAATTAAAGGCTCAGCTTCAAGCGCTAACTTTATAGCAATTTCAGCGCGATAGTTATCAGCCACACTTTCACTGTTATAACTTGCAGTGAGCGGCATACCCATCCAATCTGCTTTGGCATTTTTTAAGTCGATTTTATCGTTGTTAAACTTAACAATACCGGTCATGTGATTAAGTGTGATCCCAGGCTGTGCAAGGTAAATCGGAATATTAGCTAACTCAACTTCACCAATCGCATCAACATGACCAGATTCTAGATCTACTAATAATTCAATTTCAGCCTGCGCTTCCCCTTTCGCTTGAACTACCTCAAATACATCAGCTAACGGTTTTGCTAACGGAGTCGCAGAAAAGAAGGGATTAAGCTTATCGCCATGGGCGCGTTTATTAATAGCAACTTTTAAGACATCTGCATTCATTAAATCGGCAATACTGACATGCACGCTATCGCCAAGGACTAGATTAACCAGCTTGCCCGACTTGCTATAGATATCCATGCGCTCATTTTCGAAATGTAAAATGACGTTGGCATCTTCAACTTCTGGCCAGCTTGGTGAAAACTTATAGTTCGCGTTTTCAACATTCGCTAACACTTCAAATTGACCTTGCTGCTCTTTGAACGGAAACCCTTTAAATGGCCCTGAGAACAACACTTGCGCTTTATTTACTTCGCCACCTTTAATGGCTCCATTGAGGTAGCTAACAAGGCTTTTGCTCATGACAGGTAACGGAAAATAATGCCCAGCGACTTTGGCATCAGGGGCATAGGCTTCAGCATATAAATCTAACCGCGGTTCATCAGTCAGGCTGAGCATCATCTCAGCAGCCACAGTTACTTCGTCGTTATCAAGCCAAATATTATCGCTACTAATGCGCCAGCCATCATCATAATGATGAAGGTCTAGTTCTACATTTAATTGGTTATAGGCAATATCTTGGCTAAAGCTGCCGTTTGTTAATAGTTGATTATTCTCGCCATAAAGCTGAATTCGCCCAGCTGATTGATTAATTAAGCCATTAACGCGGATAGCTTGCCCACCCGGAACACCTTGCAGCGACAGCCAATTAATTTGTTCGCCCTGAAACCAAAGTTGCCAGTTATCCTGCTGACCTAACTCAAGGTAGGCATCACTTAACTGACCATTGGGTTGACGAGCTAAAAACGGGGCAAGTACTTCAAAGTTACTTAACTGCGATAACTTGGCCAGCAATGCAAAATCAAATTGCTTTAACCAAATTTGATTTTTATCGCCAAGCTGAGCTTCAAATTGTAAGGTTGGCCATTGTTTTAAATCGCTTTCAAAGGTAAGTCCGGTGCTTTTTAAGCGCCAGCCACCTTGCTTTGGAAATAAATGAAAACCACCTTCGCTTAAACTAATTTGATGCGCTTCTTGGTTTTGTTGCCAGTTGATAAAACTCGGTAGCCACTGCACTTTTACATCGCTGATCAGGCCTTTATCAAGGCTAAACCAAGTTTGTAAGTTGATGTCTGAATTAAGCTGCTGCTTGTCGGTATTAATATATTGTGCCAGCCATTTAGATACATCAACGTTCGCCGCTTGCACATAGATATCACCTGCCATGGTTTCGAGGGTCGACCCATTCAATGCCATACGGGCGTCAAAGCTACCAACAGAAATTCCTGGTAGCGCTAATGTACCTGAGCCTTGATGTTGCTCAGGGGTATTTTGCCAGACAATGTTTTCAAGAATGAGCTTACGCTCTTTACCATCATTGAGGATAAAGTTAAGGCTACTATCTTGCACTGCAAAGTGCCCTGTTTCACCAAGAAACAAACCTTCAATAAGTTCTTTTTGCTCAAAGTTACCTGATTGTTGATTAGTGCCTAAATCAAGCATCGTTGGTAAATCGACATCAGCATGAAAACCATTGATCACAAAGTAGCTCGATTTAAGCTGACGGGTTTTTATAGATTCCCATAAGTTAACTTCAAGGCTCGCTTTATCAATGGTGAGTGCAATGGGTGAGGTTTGGTTATCTTCAAAGGAAATATCTTCGATAACTAAAGCAGGTCCTTTCCCCTGCCAACTGGCTGAGATTGAGCCAATCGCTAAATTTACATCAAAACGTTCATACAAAAACGCTTCAATGTCATCTTTATAGTCATTCGCGTATGGCAGTGAGTACTTTACCACAGAGACAATAACGGCCAGCAGTACGAGAGTAATAGCAAATACTTGCCATAACTTACGTAAACAATAAAAGCAGACCGTTTTTGCCTTCATTACATCATTACCACATCAAACTGTTCTTGGTTGTATAAACTCTCTGTTTGAATACTGACTTGCTTACCAATAAATAGTTCCAGCTCAGCAAGGTTGTGATACTCATCATTGATCAATGCTTCACTTACCGAAGGCGATGCGTAAACCATGAACTTATCAGCTGCATAGGCACGGTTTACCCTCACGATTTCACGCAAGATTTCGTAGCAAACCGTTTCGACCGTTTTTTGCGAGCCGCGCCCTGAACACGCTGGACACACATCACAAAGAATGTGCTCCAAGCTTTCGCGGGTGCGTTTGCGGGTCATCTCTACTAAGCCTAGTGCAGATAAGCCATTTATGTTGGCTTTTGCACGATCTTTTGCAAGCGCAGATTCAAGTGAATGCAATACTCGGCGTTTGTGCTCATCACTAATCATATCGATAAAGTCGATGATAATGATGCCGCCTAAATTACGTAAACGTAGCTGACGAGCAATCGCTGAGGTTGCTTCGATATTAGTATTAAAAATGGTCTCTTCGAGGTTACGATGGCCAACAAACGCACCGGTATTTACATCAACGGTTGTCATCGCTTCGGTTTGGTCGATAATTAAATAACCTCCCGATTTAAGCTCAACTTTACGATGTAGTGCTTTTTGGATCTCGGTTTCAACATCGAATAAATCGAAAATAGGTCGCTCACCCGGGTAGTATTCTAATGCTCCCGATAACAGCGGCACAAATTCTTCAGTAAATTCTTTAAGCTCTTGATAGGTTAGTTTTGAGTCAACACGAATACGCTCCATGTCTTCACCTACGTAGTCACGTAGAGTACGAAAAGCCAGTGTTAAGTCTTCATGCAAGATACTTTCTTTACTGGTTTTTTTGCGCTTAGTGACGATTTTTTGCCACAGCTTTTTTAAAAATTCCGCATCGTGACGTAGCTCTGCTTCAGATGCACCTTCTGCTGCGGTACGAACAATAAAGCTGCCGTCATCATCACCATATTCAGCAACAATTTTCTTTAAACGCGAACGTTCTTCTTCGGTTTCAATACGCTGGCTTACACCTACATGTGTTGCATCTGGCATAAACACTAAATAACGAGAAGGAATCGTGATATCGGTTGTTAAGCGCGCGCCCTTGGTACCTAGCGGGTCTTTAACCACTTGCACCATGATATGTTGACCTTGGCGCACAAGCTCTCGAATATCTTGTACTTTTTTGATTGGCTGTTCGTCAACGCCTTCTACAATTGAGGCACTGTTTACAATGTCTGATGCATGTAAAAAGGCGGCTTTCTCTAAGCCAATATCGACAAACGCAGCCTGCATACCCGGTAGTACGCGGCTGATTTTACCTAGGTAAATATTGCCCACGATCCCAAGGTTGCCAATTCGCTCTAATTGGATTTCTTGCAGTACGCCATTTTCGATAAGCGCAACGCGACTTTCGCTCGGTGTAACGTTGATCAGTAATTCGGTGCTCATGTTACCCTCTTAAAAATTCGTTTAATAACTGCTCTGTCTCATATAAAGGTAAGCCGACAACCGCAAAATAGCTACCCGAAAGATGACTCACAAAGCGGCCACCTAAGCCTTGAATGCCATAACCACCGGCTTTATCTTGCGGCTCACCACTATGCCAGTAGGCATCAATTTCCGCATCGCTGAGTGGTTTAAATGTAACATCGGTGACAACAAGGCAGCTTTTTACTTGCTCACTATCAGCAATTGCCACAGCCGTCATCACTTGATGGGTACGGCCAGATAAGCGCTTCATGGTGGCGGTAAAATCAGCTTGGTCTAGCGGCTTACCAAGTGCGGTATCATCAATGACAACCACGGTATCGCTGCCAAGTACTGGGCGGTCGGTGTAACCCATAGCAACGCCCGATTGTGCTTTGAGTTTGGCTAGGCGCTCTACATAGTCACGCGGGGCTTCGTTTGGGAATTGGCTTTCATCAGCATCAACGCTAAATTGAGAAAACTCAACGCCAAGTTGGCTGAGCAACTCTTTTCGGCGCGGTGATGCAGACGCCAAATAAATTGCGGTTTGCATTATCTAATCCTGAAATGACGGCGATATTTACGCAAAATTAAGAATATCCACCACCAACAAAGCATGCCGGTTAGCACTGGCCACATATAATGCGGGCTAAAATAAACACCCATTAAAAAGTGGTTAAGCCAAAATTGCATGAGGTGGTAAAGCGTTAAAAACAAAGCAATTAAAATGCTTTGCTGCCATAAAGAAAAGTTTCTAATTTTTTGGAAGTTACTCGCAGTGATAAATATACACACCGAATAAGTCAGTGAGTTCACACCGAGTGGCGAACCTGATGCAAGGTCCATTAATAAACCAACGACCCAGGCTGTACCAATATTTAGACGGTGCGGCACCGCTAACGACCAATACATTAATACCATCAACACCCAGTCTGGGCGGTATGGCTCAAACGAAATTGGTAACGGCATTAGTGCCATTACCAATGCAAAAAAGATACTGATAGCAATCAGCAAAGAGTGACGACTATTCATTGCTGATGCTCTCCTGCTGATTACGCCACAGCACAACCAATAAGCGAATACGGTCAAGTTGTGCAATTGGCTCAGCATAAACTTGCGCAAAAGGACGCCCTTCATCGCGGTTAATTTCGGTCACCACGGCAACCGGATAACCCTCTGGGAAGGTACCACCAAGACCAGACGTAACCAAAATATCGCCAATGCGAACATCAAGGCTATGCGGTACATGCGAAAGCTTTACCACGTTAATTTTACCAATGCCCTCAACCACGGTACGCACATCGTTACGTAAAATACGCACAGGTGTGGCATGAGTTGTATCTGTCATCAGCAGTACGCGCGAAGTAGTTGACCCCACTTGAGTGATTTGCCCCACTACACCCATTTCGTCAATCACAGCTTGGCCTTCGCTTAGGTCATCGGTTGTACCTCGGTTAATAACCACTTGGTGGCTATACGGATTTGAGTGAACAGAGAGGACTTGTGCAATAATTTTACGGTTTGATTGCTTAGCCGATGAACCGAGTAAAGCACGTAATTTATCGTTTTCACGAGATAGAAATTGCAGTTGTTGTAGTTGTTCGCTTTGTAGTAACTGCTTCTTTTTTAATGCTTCGTTTTCGGTTAAAAGCTGTTCGCGGGTATGCAGATTCTTCGCGCCAATACTAAATAGCTCATAGGGCAAGTTGGCAAGGTAAATGAGTGGGCTAACGAGAGTGTTTAGGCTGGTGCGGATTGTTGTACCACCTTGCGTGTAGCGATCGCCCACGATCAGCACGACACTCAAAAGCACTGCGACAAAAAGCCGCAGTTGCAAAGAGATGGTACGACCAAAAAGTAACTTCATTAGTCGTAGCTAAATACGTCACCACCGTGCATATCAATCATTTCTAGTGCCTTACCGCCGCCACGTGCAACACAGGTTAATGGATCATCAGCAACCACAACTGGGATACCAGTTTCTTCCATTAATAAACGGTCTAGATCCTTTAATAATGCACCACCACCGGTTAATACCATACCGTGAGCAGAGATATCAGATGCAAGCTCTGGTGGAGATTGCTCAAGAGCAACCATTACCGCGCTTACAATACCCATTAATGGCTCTTGTAGTGCTTCTAAGATTTCGTGTGAGTTAAGGGTGAATGAACGCGGCACACCTTCCGCTAGGTTGCGACCACGTACTTCAATTTCAATTGGCTCATCTGTTTTGAAAGCCGAACCGATTTGGTGTTTGATGTTTTCGGCAGTTGCTTCACCAATTAAGCTACCAAAGTTACGACGTACATAGTTAATGATAGCTTCATCAAACTTGTCACCACCGATGCGTACAGATGAAGAGTAAACCACACCATTTAATGAAATAATGGCAACTTCAGTTGTACCACCACCGATATCAACAACCATTGAACCGGTTGCTTCAGACACTGGTAGGCCAGCACCGATAGCCGCAGCCATTGGCTCTTCGATTAGATAAACTTCACGAGCACCGGCACCCATAGCCGACTCACGAATCGCACGTTTTTCTACTTGTGTTGCACCACAAGGCACACAGATAAGAACACGCGGGCTTGGGCGCATAAAGTTGTTGTTATGCACTTGCTTGATAAAGTGTTGTAGCATTTTTTCAGTCACGTAGAAGTCAGCAATGACACCGTCTTTCATTGGACGAATTGCTTTAATGTTACCCGGTGTACGACCTAACATTTGCTTAGCTTCGGTACCTACAGATGCTACGCTCTTAGGGCCACCAGCACGCTCTTGACGAATAGCAACAACTGAAGGCTCGTTTAATACAATACCTTCTTCTTTTACGTAAATTAGGGTATTGGCTGTACCCAAGTCGATCGATAGATCGTTTGAAAAAATACCACGGAGTTTTTTAAACATGAGGCTGGATGACCTTTGAAAATTCGTTCTTATACTAGCTGCTCTCACTCTATCATGCTAATCATGAAAAAGCGCAACTGCTTTAATTAAATTGCTAAAAAAGGAAGCATCCATTGCTTCCTTTTTAAATTCTTATCGTTCGCGTACTAAACGGAAACCGATATAGTTTGCACGAAAATCTGGCGCTAAGATTAAGCGCGTTGAAACGCGTGCTAGGCTTGGAGCAAAATTCCATGCACCACCTCGAACAGCCACATCAGACTGCCCTGACTTTTTGTTTGTCCATTCCCACACATTACCTACTGTATCGTATAGGCCGAATGCGTTAGGAGAAAACGACCCTGTTGGTGCTGCGCTCCTGTTTGACCATTCGCTTCCACACCAGCCACAGTTCGCTAAATTTTTACCAATTTCGTTACCCCAAGGGTATTCAGTTTCTTTACCTGCACGTGCAGCGTATTCCCACTCAACCTCGTTTGGTAAACGAAATAACTGGCCTGTTTGACCCGATAACCAATCTGCATACGCTTTGGCATCGTTGTAAGTTAAACAAACCGCCGGGAAATCGCTTTCTTGATCAAAACCCGGATTGCGCCAGTTTAGAGTTGCTTCCCAAACTGGTTCACCATTTAAGTAATATGCACAGCCGCGATCTTTTTCTGCTTCTGTTTTATAGCCGGTATTCGCAACGAATTGCTCATACTCACCAACGCTTACTTCTTTGCTTTGCATTGCAAATGAGTTAGCAATGGTTTTTTCTACCACTGGGCGCTCATTCGCTAACCCATTGCCGTTAATATCACCCATCTTAAATTTACCAGCAGGAATAACTACAATGCTGGCAGAACTGGTTTTATTAACAATACTTGCAACAGGTGCTGTTACAGGTTGCTCTGGTGCCGCTGTCACTTCAGCAACAACTGGCTCAGGCACTTTAACTAGGTTTGCATTAATGGTTTGTGCTTTACGCAGATCAATTCGCGCTTTATAGCTTTTGTAGCCACGTTTGCGAATTTCAATATCATGAAAACCTTTTGGTAATGATGTCGTTAACCTAGTTGCACCATAGCTCACACCATCAATAAACACTTCGTCATCATAAACATTTGAACGCAGTGTTAATTCAACCATTTTAGATTTATTTTGATCAGGTAATGGTTCAACCTTAATTGGCTTTTTTACAGAATAATCGCTTACAGGTTGCTCATTAAAACGTGATACAGAGACCACTTGATTATTATCCTGAGAGTTACTGAATGTTAACTGACTATCTGAATACGTTGCGTCGTAATTTGCTTGATAATTACCGGCCAAAGGCGTGCCATAATCTGCACAAAAACGATTGTCTAAATTAAGTAGGCTACATAAACGACTGCTGTTTACATCACCGCGCATGGTCACGCTTAAATTAACGTTGTAGTTACCTTGACCACTAAAAGCACTGTTCACGACATGGCTACTTAAAATCTTAACCTGTGCACCGGCAAGGTTACGTTTCGGTTCAACTAAACGCTCTTCTGTTAAGTTAGCAAAAATCTGGTCTACAAAACGTTTAGTGGCTTTTTGTAAACCCATTTGTTGGCCGCGCTGCTCACAGGCAGCAAGCGTTTCGGTACGCTTACAGTTAATCGTATGATTAACTTCTAGCGTGCCTTCACGTGTAAACTCGTTACGTAAACGCTCAACACGTGCTGTTGCTAATTGCTCTTTTAAGCTTTCTAAGGTATTCAGTTGAGTGTGCTTAGATACACGAATTTGCTCGATATCTTTTCTATGCGAAGCAATTGCCGCCAATTGCATCGAAATATCATCTTTGTTTTGTTTATGATCAACCACAGCTTTTTGGTAACGCGACTGCGCATTGCTGATATCAAGGGTTGGGTCATCAATCAGTCGGCGATACATCTCGTTCATTGCATCTAGCGCTTGGTTTTTTTCTTTGTCTAGCTCAGTTGAGCGGGCGCGCAATAATTCGAGTTGTTTTTGTAACTGACTTTCTTCTTTTAGGTGTTTTTCGAGGATTAGGGTCGAGTTATCGTATTCGGCTTGTTTTTTACTGATCTCTGATTCAATGCCAGTTACCGTAGCTGTATCTTGTGCAAATGCACTTGTCGCTAGCAAACTAACTGAAATTAACAGAGATAAAGGAGCAATTCGCATATATTCCATTCCCAAAAAGCGGCAATTATTTGGTCATTATTATTTTTTATAATTAAACTCTTATGCTATGTACTTGCAAGGCAAAACACAAGCTTTGTTCAATTATTATCTCAGTTTACCTCTATTACCTTAGTTGATGCCAGTAAATAACAAAATCATTTTGGTTTAATTGACTAATTTCTATCTCTAAGACGACTTTGCTACAATTGGGCGTGTTTATTTACTAAAAATGATACCGTGAATAGTTCTTTTGAATCACCAGTACAAACAATTCATCACCCCTTATTAGCGGCACGTAAAGTTCAGCTCAGCATCAAGCGTGATGATCTTATTCACCCGCAAATTAGTGGCAACAAATGGCGTAAGCTAAAATTTAACTTGCAAGCCATGCAGCAACAGAAGAAATCTGAACTACTCACTTTTGGTGGTGCATTTTCAAACCATATTCATGCCACAGCAACTGCGGGTAAACTATTTGGTTTTAAAACCCACGGTATTATTCGCGGCCCTGAACTAGACGAAGCAAATCCAACACTTAACTACGCAAAGCAATGCGGTATGAGCTTACACCCAGTAAATCGAATTACTTACCGGTTAAGGCACGACCAAACTTACCTAGCACAATTGCAAGCACAATTTCCTAATGCCTACATACTGCCAGAAGGCGGCACCAACGCAGCTGCGCTTTTAGGTTGCAAAGAGTTAGCACAGAGCCTACCAAGTTCTGATGTGATTGTTTGTCCTACTGGCAGTGGCGGTACATTGGCGGGGTTAATTGAAGGCGCACCGCAGCACACAAAGCTGTTAGGTGTCGCAGTACTGAAACAAGCGCACTACTTAATTGATGAGATAAAGCAGCTAAGTAATAAAGCAAATCAGCAACAAAACTGGCAGCTGCTTTGCGACTTTCATGATGGTGGCTACGGAAAGTTTAGCGATAACTTGTGGCAATTTTGCCAAGCTTTTAGCAAGCAACACACTATTCCACTTGAGCCAATTTACAGCGGTAAAATGCTCTTTGCTGTATGGCAACTTATAGAGCAAGGCTACTTTGCTAAAGGTTCGCACATCATTGCAGTCCATACAGGTGGGCTACAAGGGTTAAATGGCCTCAAGTACCGAGGCCTCATAAGCTAACTATAGGGCGTAATATCCGCCAGCTTTTGTAATGGCTCGGCAAAGTAAAAGCCTTGCGCGGCAATAACACCTAAGTTTTTTAAGGTCGCAAGTTCGTTCTGTGTTTCTACTCCAACTGCATAGACAGGAAAGTTTAGCTCTGCTCCTTTAGTAATTATTTGCTTAACAATTTTTTGTTGCTGAGCACTTGTGTCTATATTATGAATTAGCTCTAAAGCTAGCTTAATACTACAAATGTTATTAATGCCTTTGTAGGTCGCTAGGTGCTCACTGCTGCGTACATTATCAATAACTATACCTGCCGAGAGTTTTTCTAAACACTCGAACTGTGTACTAAGCTTTTTATGCTGTTTTAAATAATCATCTTCGCTGAGTTCAAATTGCAACCTGTCGATACACTTAAAGTCATCTGTCTGCTGATTTAACCAATCCCAAAACTCATCATTGAACCAGTTCATCGCATGCAAGTTAATACTTACCTTTAAGCTACCAGACTCACTCAACAACATCTTTTTTACTTGTAAAATTACGGTTTTATCTAACAGTAAAACATCTTTTTTACTACTCATGTGTGGAATAAAGTGCCTAGCAGCAAGCAAACCTAAGCTTTTGTGTCGAATACGGATCAATGCCTCATGCTGCAAAATATCGCCCGTTTGCAAGTCAAATAACGGCTGAAAAAACAACATAAAGTGTTTTTTCTTTATATACTCAAAAAGATGTTCTTTGCTATCAGCCAGCATGTTTGACTGCGTGTGACCAAAAGGTAAGCGATGAATATGCTGCCAAGCGTTTTGTTTCGCCAGTGCTAATGCCGATTTAGTAAGCTGATAAACCACTGCCTGATCAGCCCCTGTGCGGTAATTACACACACCAATTTTTATATCAGCGCGAGACAAATCACGACGGTAATTTAAACAAGCTTGATAGATAACTTGATGTAGTCGCTTCGTGTATTTATCAATTTCAGTGGCAGGTACATTATTTAAGGTGACAGCGATACCGCCAGAAGGCAGTAATTTAACAGAGCGATTTACAAGCTCACCAAAGCCTTTAGCAATCACTAATTTAAAGTAGTTATCGATATCAAGGTTAGCAGGAAACGGGCTTTTCCAAAAAAATAGTGCAAACAAATGATTATAATTAGTTGGCACACCATATAAAATATTCAAATCTTGGTGCGCTAATGGTTTTGGAGATGTTAACTGCTTTGGCGGTGCCTCAACCACTTGCTGCTCTTGGCTTTGTATTTGTGGCTGCTCTAAGGTTTCTAATTGCTTGAACATTTTTTTCCACCAACGGAAACCCCAATACCCAGTACCAAGCAATATTAAATTTAAAAATATAAATAAGTGACTTTCAACTAACCATGAAGGCCAATGAAATAAGCGTAAATTAACGGTCTTATAGCTAAAAATCTCCTGCTCAAGATCGATGAAATTCGCAAAGTTTTGCGGAACGTCGCTAGCATTCATTGCAAAGCCTTGGCTTTTAACTAATGTGGCAATGATATCTTGCGACACAACCGGATCAAGGTTCAGCTCATACACCTGCTTGGCTAGTTCAGTGCCTGTTCGGTGCACTTTGTCGTGTAACACATCACTTAAAAAAATATTAAAAACAACTAACAGCAAAAATGCGGCCGCCACGTAGATGGCCTCCGGTTGCTTTATTCGTGAAGTTAAGTCTCGTTTCATTTCACAGGTTAGTTGCTTAAACATACACAAAGTGTTGTTCAAGAACCCTATAAATACAAGGCTGCGGGGCGATTTAAAGCAATATCAGAAATATCCTATAACCAGCGCTGTCAAAAGTTTTGTAATTTTAAACACCTAGCAAAAACAGTTAATGAGAATTATTTTGTAATCAACACAACCCAAACAAAAGTAGTGATTACGAAGTATTGCGTAAATAAAAAACCCAGCAACTAAGCTGGGTTTTAAAAATTAACTCTACAATCTAATTATATTGTGAATTAGAACGGGATATCGTCATCAAAGTCGATTGGTGGTTCCATTGGATTTGATGCGCCGCCTTGTGGGGCATTTTGAGGCTTAGGAGCAAAACCACCTTGTTGAGGTGCATTGTTTTGCTGCTGACCATAACCGCCACCATATTGGTTATTGCTCTGCTGCGGTGCAGACTGCTGTTGTGGACGCTGTTGCTGCTGTGCTGGCGCAGACTGTTGCTGTGGAGCATAGCTGTTATTGCTTTGTGATTGCTGTGCACCACCGCCGTAACCGCCACCTTGTTGCTGACCACCTTGGTAACCGCCTTGTGATTGACCACCTTGATAGCCACCGCCACCACCTTGCTGCTCACCACGACCGCCTAACATTTGCATTTGACCGCCCATGTCTACCACGATTTCTGTAGTGTATTTTTCTTGGCCTGATTGATCAGTCCATTTACGCGTTTGTAAACGACCTTCGATGTACACTTGTGAACCTTTACGAAGGTATTCACCAGCAACTTCTGCTAGTTTGCCAAATAACACGACACGGTGCCATTCAGTACGCTCTTGCATTTGCCCTGTGTTTTTATCTTTCCAGCTATCTGTCGTAGCAATGCTGATATTCGCTACGCCATTGCCATTAGGCATATAACGTACTTCTGGATCTTGGCCTAAATTACCAACCAAGATAACTTTGTTCACACCGCGTGCCATGGAACTTCTCCTATAAAACGTTAGATTAAACCAGCCACTTTGCGTGCTTGGTCTAGGTCAAATTCTTTATCATTAATCTTTAAATAGCTGCGATTTTCATCACAGACAACCGTTGCTTCAATTACGCCCGGTAAAGCAACAAGACGAGAAGCAAGCGCTTGTGCCTGCTGCTCTGAACTTAATTCAGTCATTAAGCTAATTATTTTACTTCTTGGTGGGACTTGCATATTCCAAGCAAGGATAAGCCATATTACCCCAACAAGTGCCGCCGCCGCAAACACTGCTTGCGCACTTAATGCTTGAGCAACGTAACCCCCTAATAAACCACCTAAAAAGGCACCAAAAAACTGCGTAGATGAAAATACTCCCATCGCAGAACCTTTCTGGTTTGCTGGGGCAATACGCGAAACCAGTGCAGGCATGGTTGCTTCTAAAAAATTAAAAGCAATAAAGTAAACCAACATACAAATACCGATGCCAATCACCGAATCAACCCATAACGACATCGCGAGCATACTTAAAACAAGCAGTGCGATTGAGCCAATAAAGGCTTGTTTTTCTTTTTCTTTACGGATCGCCACAATCATCATTGGTGCCATCAAGAAAAACGCTAAAAACAGCACAGGGATATATAAATACCAATGATGGTCTGCGACTAAGCCGTCTTTTATCAGTTGGCCTGGTAAGGCTACAAATACGGTAGTTAATGTAAGATGAAGCAGCATTACGCCAAAATCGAGGCGTGCTAATTGTGGGTGTTTAATCAGTTGCTTAATATCATCAAGCGTAGCAAGTGTGTCACCTTTTGGCGCCTTATTGACAGCATTAGGCACCAAAAAAAACACAATTAAAATACCTAAAATGGCCAGTCCTGCGGTAAGCCAAAATACCCCAGCAACTCCCCACGATGCAGCAACAATAGGCCCTAGTAGCATAGCAACGGCAAAGCTCATACCAATACACATACCAATCACGGCCATAACTTTCGGACGTTGTTCATCACGGCTTAAATCAGAAGCAAGCGCCAATAAGGCACTGGCAATCGCCCCCATGCCTTGAAGTGCACGCCCAAGCGTAACCATTTGCACAGACTCAGCGGTTGCCGCAATTACAGAGCCAAGTGCAAACACACAAAGGCCACCAATAATCACTTTTTTACGACCAATTTTATCAGACAACCAACCCATAGGGATTTGCAGCACGGCTTGCGTTAAACCATAAGCACCAATAGCAAAGCCAATCCAAAGCGGCGAAAACCCTTCTAATTGCTGCCCATAGATAGCCAATACTGGCATCAGCATAAATAGGCCAAGCATACGGAATGCAAAGACGCTCGCCAACGAAACGGCAGCGCGTTTTTCTCGAGAGTTGAGTGAAGATGCTGTCATGAATTACTGATTCTGCTGTCTATTAAAATTTGAGCGTGGATTCTACCACAAGCGAAAACTAAATAATCACCTGTAAGTGATGATTTTTTCTTTGATCAAGGATTAATCTTATCGCGTATTATGAGATACTGAAAAAATAATTAGGTAATAAAACGAGATAGCATGGAAAACATTGAAGTCCGAGGCGCCCGTACGCACAATTTAAAAGACATCAGCCTAACCATTCCCCGTGATAAGCTGATAGTTATCACTGGCCTATCTGGTTCAGGGAAATCGTCTTTAGCGTTTGATACTTTGTATGCAGAAGGGCAACGTCGTTATGTTGAGTCACTGTCAGCGTATGCGCGACAGTTCTTATCACTAATGGAAAAACCCGATGTCGATCACATCGAAGGCTTATCGCCGGCTATCTCTATCGAGCAGAAATCAACGTCGCATAACCCGCGTTCAACGGTCGGTACAATTACCGAGATTTACGATTACCTACGTTTATTATTTGCCCGTGTAGGTGAGCCTCGCTGCCCTACTCACGATTTACCGCTTGCAGCACAAACGATCAGCCAAATGGTCGATACGGTTTTAGCGCTTCCTGAAGGAAGTAAGCTAATGCTATTAGCGCCAGTGGTAAAAGATCGTAAAGGTGAGCACGTTAAGCTGCTTGAGCAACTCGCAAGTCAAGGCTTCATTCGCGCCCGTATCGATGGCGAAGTCTGTGACTTATCAGATCCTCCGACCCTTGAGCTTCATAAAAAGCATACTATCGAGGTCGTGGTTGACCGTTTTAAAGTTAAAGATGGCCAACAACAGCGTTTAGCTGAATCATTCGAAACAGCCCTTGAGCTATCAGGTGGTATTGCCCATGTAGCGGCAATGGACGATTCACTCAGCGAAGACATGCTGTTTTCTGCTAATTTTGCCTGCCCAACGTGTGGCTACGCTATGAGTGAACTTGAGCCGCGTTTATTCTCGTTTAATAACCCGGCAGGTGCGTGTCAAAGCTGTGATGGTTTAGGTGTGCGTCAGTATTTTGATCCAAACCGTGTTGTACAAAATCCAGAGCTAAGTTTATCGGGCGGTGCAATTAAAGGCTGGGACAAACGCAGCTTTTATTACTTCCAAATGCTGCAAGCTGTCGCAGAGCATTATAAGTTTGACCTAGAAGTGCCTTTCCAAGAGCTTAGTAAAGAGGCCAAAAAGGTAATTCTTGAAGGTTCTGGCAAAACTAAAATTGCCTTTAACTATCGTAACGACCGTGGCGACTTAATTACGCGTAACCATGAGTTTGAAGGCGTTTTAAATAATATGAATCGCCGCTACCGTGAAACCGAGTCAAACTCAGTGCGCGAAGAGCTTGCTAAATACCAAACAAGCCAAGCGTGTCCGAGCTGTCATGGCTCGCGACTACGTGAAGAAGCTCGCCATGTATTTATAGGTCAAACAAACTTGCCAGCTATCACCACAATGAGTATTGGTGAAAGCATGGCATTTTTTGATGGCTTGAATCTAACTGGTCAGCGCGCACAAATTGCCGAAAAAATTCTCAAAGAAATTCGCGACCGTTTATCTTTCTTAATCAATGTCGGCCTTAATTATTTATCACTTGAGCGAAGTGCCGATACCCTTTCTGGTGGTGAGGCTCAGCGTATTCGTTTGGCAAGCCAAATTGGTGCAGGCCTTGTTGGTGTTATGTACGTACTGGATGAACCATCAATTGGTTTGCACCAACGCGATAACGACCGCCTACTAAAAACCCTTATTCACTTACGCGATTTAGGCAACACCGTTATTGTGGTTGAACATGACGAAGATGCCATTCGCGCTGCGGATCATATTATCGATATCGGCCCGGGTGCCGGTGTTCATGGCGACCATGTTATTGCACAAGGTACCCATGACGATATTCTAGCTAGCAAAGATTCAATCACGGGTCAGTACCTCTCTGGCGAAAAGAAAATCGAAGTACCGGCGGCTCGCCATCAAACTACCGACAAATGGCTTGAGTTATTTGGTGCCACAGGTAACAACTTAAAGAACGTTGATTTACGTATTCCATTTGGCTTAATGACCTGTATCACAGGTGTATCAGGCTCAGGTAAATCGACACTTATCAACGACACTTTATTTAAACTGGCTCATACCGAGTTAAATGGCGCAACGACCGCAGAGGCGGCACCGTATAAGTCAATCAAGGGTCTAGAGCATTTTGATAAAGTGATTGATATTGACCAAAGCCCAATTGGCCGTACTCCGCGCTCAAACCCAGCAACTTACACCGGTATTTTCACCGGTATTCGAGAGCTATTTGCGGGTACTCAAGAAGCCCGTTCACGTGGCTATAAAGTGGGCCGTTTTAGCTTTAACGTTAAAGGTGGCCGTTGTGAGGCTTGCCAAGGCGATGGTGTGATCAAGGTAGAAATGCACTTTTTACCTGATGTGTATGTACCTTGTGATGTATGTAAAGGTCAGCGCTACAACCGTGAAACCCTCGAAGTACAGTACAAAGGTAAAAACATTCACCAAGTACTCGAAATGACCGTAGAAGATGCCCGTGACTATTTTGATAAAATTCCGGCTATTGCACGTAAACTGCAAACCCTAATGGATGTAGGCTTGTCGTATATTCGCTTAGGTCAAGCTGCTACTACCCTCTCAGGTGGTGAAGCACAGCGTGTAAAACTAGCTCGCGAACTTTCAAAACGCGATACAGGTAAAACCTTATATATCCTTGATGAACCAACTACGGGTTTACACTTTGCTGATATTCAGCAATTATTAGTCGTGCTTCACCGCTTACGCGATCACGGTAATACCATTGTTGTTATCGAGCATAACCTTGATGTGATCAAAACCGCAGACTGGATTGTCGATTTAGGCCCTGAAGGCGGCTCAGGCGGTGGTGAAATTTTAATTTCTGGTACACCTGAAGACGTTGCCGATTGTGAGCGTTCACACACTGGAAGGTACTTAAAACCATTACTATAAAAAGGATATTGCGTGCGTAGGTATTTAAAAATTGCAAAATGGCGCGCTAATAAACAGTTTCAACAACAGCAACGTAGCTGGCAGCCTCATAAAACGAGGCTGGTTGAACAGTTAAAAGCCATTTGGTTTAACTTAAGTACCGCGCAAAAGCTCTATCTTTTAGCATTAAGCAGCCTGATTGTTCTGCAATCGGGCTGGTTAAGTGCCACCATCACCATTATTGCGCTTGTTATTGAGTTTTGGCCCAAGTTTAACCAACTTTGGCACTCGCTTGCCGGCAAAGCACTGATTTTAATCTTCTATGCCAGTATCGCTAATTTTGTATTAGCTGGTGCAAGCGGCATAGTTAATGATGTAACTCATGTCTCAGCTAGTCACTTTAACTACACACATAACTTTGCCACCCTGTTATATTTACCACCTTGGGCAATGGGAATAACCCTAGGTACTTTATTGTTATTTCAACTTTTTTTACCTTTTTATATTTTTGTTTTATTGCTGATAAAGCCATTTGGCTCTGAGCGAGTTAAGTTTATTAGTCAAAGCTACTCACCATTATTAACTGCCATTGTACGCTTTGTTTTAGCGTCGGTAGTTTTTATTAACTTAATTTCATTTCTTGATGATAAGCCACCTGAAGAAGTGCTCGACAATATGGTCAGCACCTTTGTGGATAGTAAAGTCATTGCCAAGGAATCAGGTGAAGAACAGCAAAAAGCAGTCGAAGAACTTGGTGAAAAGCTCGAGCAACAACTTCCTGAAAATACACAAAGCTCAGCCCCAAGCCAAGACGTAGATGTAGAAGTTGACGGCGAAACCGCCGAAAACCTTCGCCAATTTTTAGATACCAAAGGTTACTTTGAACGTAGCAAACGTTTAATTGCCATGTTTGCTTACAGCTTTGAAGCCGATAGTTATTCACGCTGTTTAAAAGCAGAAAACAGTAAAGCTGTTGAGCTAAATGATTACGAAATAGTGCAAGTAACCCCTGATCACCATGCTGAGTATGGCTATCGATTTGAAGTCATTGCGTGCGACTCGCCAGGCGTTACCCCAGTAGAAAAATAGCGCAGCAATCTATACTACTCACTTGGCTTACTGCGTTTTTCTCTTATGAAGTGAAATATCGAAAGCCCAATAAAGCCAAAGCAAACTAAGGCGATTACTAAATTAGGTATAAAAATAAGTAACATAGCGGCATCATAGCCGATCTTTGCGAATGCAGCACAAAGGCTACCAATGATAAGCTCAGTTAAGATTATACCAATTCGCTTAATTAAGTGATCTATTTTGAGGCAAGAAAACCTCGTTGATAGCAAGGCAAAAATTTCGTTATTTAGTTGTTCTAAATCAGAAATTTTTAACGCAGATAGCGACAGGTTTAATCCCTCAAAATGATTAAGTATTATTGCGGATTGGTATTAGCTCCCATTCTAATGAGCTATTCGCAGGTACAGTTTTAGCCGCATAATGTTTTACTTTAAAACCCATATCAAAACCTCCAAGTTCCTATTTGCTGCATCTAAACTATCATCAAAAGACAAAACCGCAAAAATTAAATGATTTAAAACCTTATTTCCTCTCATAAGAATTAAACTTAAATCATTGAAAATATTCAAATTAATATTTTCAAACCTTATATATAAATTGCTTAGAACTAGATAAGCGACTCTAGCAGCTTTCCTCGCTATTGTAGTTTCCATCAACGGGCTACCAACCAATTTTGCTTCGCTGATAAAACTAATCAACCAATTAAAGGAATTAAATTATGGCTAACTCAGTCTTAAAAATGATGTCACTTTTAGCGGTCACTGCAATCATTATTACATCAACGAATACCTTACTTAATGCTCAAGGTACTCAAAAGCTAAACAAGCAATTAGAGACCTCTATCGAAGCATCTATTGAGCAAATGAACAATAAAATTGATCAGCAAATTGAGCAACAACTGAATAAGTAATACTTGGCTTGCTCAGCATGCTGAGCAAGCTTCTTTAAATTAACAGGCTTAAATAATGAAAACACTAACTCGACACTTGCTAATCTCATCAATTGCTGCGACATACGTTTTATTAATAAGTGGTTTTAGCACTGCAAAAAGTGCCGTATGGAAAGTTAGTAAAGGTGATGAATTTATATATGTTGCTGGTTCAATCCACATTTTGCCGCCCAAGGAACTCCCCCTTCCTGATGAATTTAATCAAGCGTATAAACAGGCTGATATCTTAGTACTTGAAACTGATGTACCTGCACCAAGCGATAGCTCAGCACAACTCACTATGCTTAAAACTCTTAGTTATCAAGCTGGCGAAACACTGAGTAGCAAGTTATCAGCAAAGGTGAAACAGCAACTAGAAGAACAACTTGCCCAGTATGATATGAAACTCAGCGAACTCGATAGCTTTCGCCCCTTTATGTTAAGCGTGCTAATCATGTCGCTAGAACTTCAAAAGCAACAACTTATGGGTGAAGGTGTTGATAGTTACTTCGCGAAATTGGCTAAGCGAGATAAAAAAGAAGTCGCTTATCTAGAGACCGTGGCTTTTCAATTAGACCTGTTTAAACAAGTAGGTAGCCAAGACGAAAATGCCTTTATTGAGTCACTATTAACGCAAATTTCTAGTTACCAAGCACTGTACATCGCAATGCTTAATGCATGGAAAAATGGCGATATGCAAGCAATAGATGAACTTACTCTTATGCCTTTACAAGAACATGACCCTAATACTTACCAAATGTTGATCAAGCAACGAAATCTAACTTGGCTTGGTCACATTGAAAATTATTTTACTAATTCGCAAAAAGAGTTACTGCTCGTTGGCACAGCCCACTTAGCTGGTGAAGATAGCTTGTTAGGCTTATTAAAAAATAAAGGTTATGTAATTAAACAATTGAACACAGGTGAGAAATAAAAAATGGAAAAAACAGACAAAACCGCTGCTGCACTTATCTGTTTATTTACAGTATTAATGGCGCTTAGCTTTTAATAGCTAAAAAAATACCGCTATCAAGCGGTATTTTTATTTCAATAATTTATCACAAGCTTACGGGCGAGGGATAAAACCTACCGCATCGTAGACTGCTTTTAATGTTTTTTCAGCGCGGATACTCGCTTTTTCAGCACCTGATTTCATAATGCTATCAAGTAATGACTGATCTTCGCGAATTTCTTTAAAGCGTGCTTGAATTGGCTCAATCATATTAACGACCGCTGCTGCAGTGTCTTTTTTCAGGTGACCATACATTTTGTCTTCATATTCAGGCACTAAGTCTTCAATTGAGCGCTTAGTGGCCACTGATAATAAAGTAAGTAGGTTTGATACACCTGGTTTTTCTTCACGATCAAAGTAGATACGAGCTTGCTCGTCTGAATCGGTTACTGCTTTTTTCAGTTTCTTTTCAATCTTCTTCGGCTCATCTAATAACATAATGTAACCGTTTGGATTTTCATCTGATTTAGACATTTTCTTGAGCGGATCTTGTAAACTCATTACACGTGCGCCGAACTCAGGAATGTATGGCTCTGGTAGTTTGAACACGTCACCGTATAGGTTATTGAAACGTGTTGCAATATCACGAGTTAACTCAAGGTGTTGTTTTTGATCTTCACCCACTGGCACTTGATCCGCTTGGTATAGCAAGATGTCTGCAGCTTGCAGTACAGGGTAAGAGAACAAACCCACATTAACGTTATTAGCATGCTTAGAAGACTTATCTTTAAACTGCGTCATACGGTTAAGCTCACCCATTTGCGCGTAACAGTTTAAAACCCAACTAAGCTGTGCATGTTCTGGCACTTGAGATTGTACAAATAACGCCGCTTTTTCTGGGTCGATACCACATGCAGCATACAACGCAATACCGTCAAGCACGCGCGAGCGTAGTTGCTCAGGATCTTGGCGTACAGTAATAGCGTGTAAATCAACTAACATAAAGAAACTTTCGTGGTCTTCCTGTAGCTTAAGCCACTGGTTAATAGCGCCAACATAGTTGCCTATTGTCATACCACCGGTTGGCTGAATGCCACTTAACACTACTGGTTTACTCATGATGTTCCTTTATATTTTTACTAAACTAAAAAGACGAATTTAAAATGCACTTACCTTTGGGTAAGAACGGGTATTATATCTAAGAAATTCTCGCAGAGGTACTCTGGATTGAAATCAACAAGGTTTTCACCTTGGTTATAGCCATAACTAAGCGCAACAACATCCACCTTAGCCGCTTTGGCAGCCAAAATATCACTTTTAGAGTCGCCTATCATAACCGCTTTGGCTGGGCTGACATCTAATTGCTGACAAGCAAATAGTAAAGGCTCAGGTGATGGTTTCTTTGCCATATCATCACCACATACAATCAACTGAAAATGACTAGTCAGTGACAGTTTATCAAGTAGCTTTTCGGTAAAACGACGAGCCTTATTGGTGATCACCACTTTAGGAATACCTGCAAGGGCAGCAAGCCCGGTTTCTACATGTTGATAAAGCGCACTGTAATCGCCTACAACTTGGTCATAGTGCTGATAAAACAAATTAATTGCACGCTCAGCAAGGGCTTCATCTAAATGCTCACTGATTTGCATATCGCCACTCAAACCACGCTTTACAAGCGTTTCTATGCCATTACCTACCCAGCTTTCAACTAGCTTTTGTGTCACAATCGGAAATGCTAGATCAGTTAGGGTCAGGTTCATCGCAATGTATAAATCATAAACACTGTCGACTAAGGTGCCATCTAAATCGAAAAATGCCGCATCGTATTTCATGGCTCAACCTTTGCAAGCTCGTTACGCATCGCATCGATAACCGCTTTGTAATCTGGTTGATTGAAAATCGCCGAGCCTGAAACAAACATATCAGCGCCCGCTTCGGCAATTTCAGCAATATTATCAACACCAACGCCACCATCAACTTCTAAACGAATTTTGCGACCTGAATCATCAATCATTTTACGCGCTTGGCGAAGCTTTTCGAGGGTATGAGGAATAAAGCTTTATCGCCAAAACCAGGGTTAACCGACATTAATAGCACCACATCAACCTTATCGAGCACATGCTCAAGGTAGCTAAGGCTGGTTGCAGGATTAAATACAAGCCCTGCTTGGCAACCACTGTCTTTTATGAGTTGCAAGGTACGGTCAATATGCTCACTGGCTTCTGGGTGAAAGCTGATGATAGAAGCGCCCGCTTCAGCGAAGTCGGGAATTAGACGATCGACAGGCTTTACCATAAGGTGCACATCAATCGGGGCTGTAATGCCGTAATCGCGCAGTGCTTTACAAATCATCGGACCAAAAGTTAGGTTTGGCACATAATGGTTATCCATCACATCAAAATGTACAACATCTGCTCCACTTGCTAGTACACGATCAACATCTTCACCTAAACGGGCAAAGTCGGCTGATAAAATAGAAGGGGCAATTAAATACTTTTGTAATGTTTCCAACATGAGAGATTCCATTAAAATTTGCGACTGCAAGAAGAGCGCATAATGTAACCCAATCGACTGCTGATTTAAACACCGCAGCTGATTGTTAAAGGGCGATTGCTTTAAGCTAATCCTTTTAGCCTATTGAATTAGTGTTATTTTAGTCAAAATTTGAGCAATAACTCTATTAAAAAGCCATCTACAACACAATAAAATGAAACAAATAATAAACATTAAATTTACTTTAAAGAGCTAATTTTATTAAATTTTTATTTAATTCAGCGATAATTAAGTTTGTTATTTGAGCAATTGTTATGTATGCTTGTTTAAGTAACACAAACAAGGGTTATTCTCATGCGTGCTTTTAAAATAGGGATTCTTAATCGCGTCCGCACTTACGGTTGCTGCGTTTGTATCTTTTTCATCTGCTGATGAAGACGACTTTTTAGCAGCGGCGTCTGGTTGCTCATGCAACACGCTTAACGCATCATCATCTTCTGCTCAATGTATGAAAGCAGAACAAGAAACAGGATGGTTTTCTTGGTTAACGGGTGATAGCCGCAGTGCTCAGTTCCATTATCTTGATTTACTTGAGTTATTAACAAGTAGTGAAGAGTCAAAGAAAGTTAGCGGTTTAGGTTCTAAGTTCTAAATCGTATGAACAAATTCATGAGTGCATTACAAAGTGTCTTTGCGGCATTTTTTGGTGTGCAATCAGAAAATAAGCGTCAAGCTGACTTCAAAGAGCACTCGCTCAGTACTATCATCGTCATTGCCCTGATTTTTTTCAGTCTATTTGTAGCAGCGATTTATTTCACCGTTTCTTTGGTGCTAAATACATAGCCATTAGCTCGTTCACTTTATTGCGTGAACCGCCCTTGGGGCTAATCGTGCGTTTTACCTGAATCTCATCTAATGATGCTTGGCTGTAGATTTTACGCGTCCACACTGTATCGTGGTTAGAAATAAGTACCGGCGTGTTATTTTCGAATGCGGCTTGCTCAGCTAAATTCGCCAAGTTTGCTTGGTCATCTAAATTGAAACCGCCTTTAGCGTAAGAAGTAAATGAAGCTGTTTTACTCAAAGGCACATAAGGTGGATCGCAATATACAACCGCATTATTAGGAATAAGCTTAAATACCTTGTCATAACCTAAGCAAGTAAAGGTTGCTTGCTGAGCTTTTTCAGCAAAGAAATGCATTTCTTTTTCAGGAAAATACGGGCGCTTATATTTACCAAAAGGAACATTAAAAATACCTTTTAGATTATAGCGACACAACCCGTTATAGCCATGGCGATTCATGTATAAAAATAAAATCGCACGCTCATACACATCACTGCTTTGATTAAACTGAACACGATATTCGTAATAGGCTTCGGGGTGGTTATTAAGCTCTACAAACAACTTTTTAGCGTCGCTAATAAACTCATCGGGCGTGCGCTTAAGCTCAGTGTAAAGATTGATCAGATCCGCATTTATATCATTTAAAATATAATGCTTAAAATCAGTATTAAGGAATACAGAGCCAGCACCAACGAAAGGTTCAACTAAGGTGTCAGCATCCATACTCGCTTGCTTCAAGCGGGTACGAATATCTTCAACTAGGCTGTATTTTCCACCTGCCCATTTAAGGAAGGCTCTGGTCTTTTGCTGCATCTGCTCTTAACTTCAATTCGGTGTTGCGCGATTTTACACTAATCAGTTTTAATTTACTGATTTAGTGAAGCGATTTCTTGTTTAATTTTACTTATTTTTTTATAAAACGGCTGATTTTTACGCACATTATCAGAAAGTGTTGTTACGCCCTTCTTAGCATCATTCAGTGTGGTGTAACTACCATAAGTTACAATCCACCACGGCTTACCACTCCGTAAGCTTTGGTAAGTATTTACTTGCCCTTGCAAGCCATTTTCAGTAATAAACTTATCGCTAATCTCTTTTTTAGTCACCGCAAGTAATTGGATTACAAAATTGTCATCTGGCTGAGATAAATACCACGCATTTCCTACTAATGGCAGCTCTGGCTCAATGGCAGACTCGGTTTGCTCAGCATCGTTGATGACGGCAGCTATAACTTCATCTGTCGTTGGTTGCTCAGTCTCTTGTGTTATTCGCTCTGCTGGCAAAAGGCTATCAACAATCGCAGCGACATTATTGTTATGACTTTCATTCTCACGGTTTTCTATCGCAGAGTTATCAACTGGCACCTTAGCTGCCTGAGTTGTGTTGTCCTCATCATTAGTAGCAACTTGCTGCTCGGCTTGAAGATCGTCTTGAGCTTGTTCTAGAACTAGCTCTTTGCTTTCTACTCGACCATTGATTACTGCTTCTGCAGGCAGTGCTGTTGCCACAGAGTTCGTTGTATCCTGCTGGTAATGCGCTTTCCACCACTCAGTCATATCAGCTTTATATAAAAAGCCAATGATCAGCACCATGGTCGTGATTAAGAGCAAAATTAAATAAAGCAGTTTATAGCTTTTTTCTGGTGCGCGAATGTCTGCAGTTTGTTGTTCCGGCTGCCAAGCAAGTAATAAAGCTGGGTTACCATGCGCTTCTTGTAAAAAGGTGCGAAAAACGGGGTCTTCTTCAACAGGGAGGTTATCGAAAAACCAACGCATCAGTTGCTTACTTTCACTTAAATTTAGCGACTCTAAGTGGATTTCAACTGCTTGACTAAACTGCCCTGCCGATTGTGATGCAATCAGTATGTATAACGTGCTCGGGCTTTGCTTGGCAAGGACTTCTAATTGCTGAATTAACTCTTCAGATAAATGACGCCCTCCATCAATGACCCATAAACAATCACCACAAGGCTGTTGTTTATAAAGTTGATAGAAGTTTTCAGACAAACTTAAAGCGTGATCAATTAGTGGGTTGCTAAAGCTTTGTTCTAACAGTTCAGTCATAAACTGTTGGTCGGTCATTTTTCCCGACAACTGAACAAACGCTTTATTAAAGTCGAGGTATTTATCCGTGATGAAGGTTTCTAATAAATAGCTTTTACCAAGGCCAGAAGGACCGAGTAAGCAAATTAGGTTTTGCCCATATTCAAACTGCAGAGCGATTCGATCAACTAGCGCAGCACGGCTAGGCAATATTTGCGATTGCATTAGCGCGCTATTAAATCACAAACCTGCTGATCAGTAACATCACTTACCAGCGCACATTGACCAAATTGGGTAGGTAGAATAAAGCGAATCGTGCCTTTTTTATTTTTCTTATCTTTACGCATGTGCGTTAAAAACTGCTCGCTGGTCATTTCTGCCGGAATATCGACAGGTAAATCATACTCAGCAATCAATTTAATAATGCGTTCAACTTCTGCTGCGTTTAAGTCATCACGGGTATGTGCAAGGCGTGCTGCCAGTACCATACCTGCCGCAACGGCTTCGCCATGTAGCCAATTACCATAGCCCATTTGCGCTTCAATTGCGTGGCCAAAGGTGTGCCCTAAGTTTAGTAATGCACGTAAACCGGCTTCTTTTTCATCTTGTGCAACAATCAAGGCTTTGATTTCACAACAGCGATAAATCACATGCTGTAAAGTTTGTTCATCAAGAGACTTAAGTTTAGTGATATTTTGCTCAAGGTAAGCAAATAACTCAGTGTCGTAAATAAGGCCATATTTAATCACTTCAGCCATGCCCGCTGCGAATTCACGCTCAGGCAAAGTATGTAGCGATTGCGTATCGATAAATACTGCTTGTGGTTGGTAAAACGCACCAATCATGTTTTTACCAAGTGGGTGGTTTACTGCCGTTTTACCGCCAACAGATGAATCGACTTGCGAAAGCAAAGTCGTTGGCACTTGAATAAAAGGCACGCCACGTTGATAACATGCAGCAACAAAACCAGTGAGATCACCCACCACACCGCCACCTAAGGCAATAAGGCAAGTATCGCGGCCACAGTTATGTTCAAGTAAGAACGCCGAAATCTTTTCAAACCACTCAAGTGATTTATATTGTTCGCCATCAGGGATGGTAAAAGATAACGGGTTTAGATCAGCCAACGACGTCATTACATCATCAAGATATAAAGGTGCAATGGTGTCGTTGGTGATAATGATAGGTCGACAGTCGCCGATGTGCTCGCGCAGCCGACCAGTCTCTTGAAGAGCAGATTGACCAATATAAATAGGATAACTTCGCTCGTCCAAATTAACTGTTAATTCAAGCATAGCTAGTTTCCTTTTTATTATTGGTTTTTAAAAATCTAATTTCTCGATGATTTGATTAGCAACAACTTTCGCGCTTTGCTCATCAGTGCGGACAACAAAATCAGCAACTTCTTTGTATAACGGTTCGCGTTCTTCAGCTAAGCGCTCTAGTACATCACGCGGTGCTTCTTCTGTTTGCAATAATGGGCGACGCTTGTCGCGCTGTGTGCGTGCAACTTGCTTTTCGATTGGTGTCTCAAGGTATACAACAATACCACGAGCAGAAAGCTTGTTACGTACTTCTTTACTGATCACAGAACCACCACCTGTTGCAAGAACGATACCTTGCATCTCAGTTAGGTCTGAAATTACAGTTTCTTCACGAAGTCGAAAGCCCTCTTCACCCTCAAGATCGAATACCCAAGCAATGTCTGCTCCAGTACGACGCTCGATCTCTTGATCTGAATCGAAAAATTCAAGGTGTAATTGGTCAGCAATGTGACGACCAATTGTGCTTTTGCCAGCCCCCATAGGGACCACTAGAAATATATTACGTTTCTCAGCCATATCTTTTTAGTACAAACGAACTCTAAAATTTGAAATAAAACCCCGCCTAACGACCTGGCCCCAAAATTAAGGAGGGGATTATCTCAGTAATTGCTTGGGTATTTCAAGTCAATTAGCATAAAAAGCCAGATTACGAGCAATTAAAATGCTAATTGCTCGTTGCTTAAGAAAAAATCACTTAATCAATTTGAATTTTAGGGGTTACGAAGATTAACAACTCTTTCTTCTCGTTAAATTCACTCGTGCTTTTAAACAGCACACCCAAATAAGGAATATCACCTAACAATGGTACTTTCTTAGTTGAATTAACAATTTGTTGTTGAAAAATACCACCAAGCACCACTGTTTGACCATTTTCTACTAATACTTGGGTTTGGATTTCTTGGGTATTGATTGCCACAGCAGAGCCTGTTGGCGTTTGTACCGTATCACCACGAGTATCTTGTGTAATTACTAAGTCTAAAATCACCTTGTTGTCAGGTGTAATATGAGGCGTTACTTCTAAGCTCAATACCGCTTTTTTGAATGTTACTGTCGTTGCGCCACTAGATGCAGCTTCAACGTATGGAATTTCTGTACCTTGCTCAATTCGTGCTTTTTGTTGATTAGCCGTCGTGATGCGTGGACTTGCGATAATTTCGCCGCGGTTTTCTTCTTCAAGCGCACTTAACTCTAAATCTAAAATAGTGCCATTAGCTAGCTTAGCGACTTGCACACCTATACTACCCGCAGGGCTTGAAACCGGTAAATTGACATTTAAGCGATCAGAAATACTTGGAATATTATCGTAAGAGCCCGCACCAAACATGCCACCTGCACCTTCTAAAGAGCCAGAAATAGCACCATCGCTTCCTACGTCACTAATACCCCAACGAACACCCAAGTCTTCTTGCACATTATCATTCACTGTCACCATACGTGATTCAATCACGACTTGCTTAACAGGAATGTCTAGGGTCTCAACCATACGACGCACACTTTCAATACTTTTTGCAGTGTCTTTGATCAGCAAAGTGTTCGTTCGTTTATCAACAGAAACACTTCCTCGCGCTGAGATAATGCTATTTGTGTCTGTTTTCAATAGGTCTGCAAACTCTTCTGCTTTTGCATAGTTAAGGCGAATATATTCGCTATAAAGCGGTTCTAAGTCTTCAACTTGCTGCTTAGCTTTAAGTTCTTTAGCTTCTCGGGCAGCCAACTCTTCAGAAGGGGCGACCATTAATATAGAGCCATCCATGCGCTTATCTAAGCCTTTCACTTTCAATACTACGTCAAGAGCTTGATCCCAAGGGACTCCTTCTAGTCGTAAAGTAATATTGCCTGTAACAGAATCACTCGTTACTAAGTTAAATTCATTGTAACCTGCGATTATTTGCAATACTGAACGCACGGGAATATCTTGGAAATTTAACGTCATTGGACGTCCTTGATACTCAATTCCCCCTTCAAGGTAAGCGCGTTGCGTATCATCTTTTTCGACAGTTAAAGTAAAAATATTCTCAATTTGCTGATGAGTGAATTTAAATGCAGCGTTTGGCTCAACCACGATACGTGTCATATTGCCTTCTTTAAACGTCTCAATATTGCTAACTACTGTGCCAAAGTCCATCACATCAAGCTGATAAAGTAGATCATCGAGAATATCAGTATGGTGGAACTCAGCAATAATTTTGCCACCACTTTCGTGAACATCTATGGCTGCTTGCGTATCTTGTAAAAATACTAACAGCCTTGCTTCGCCTTTTTCACCACGACGAAAGTCTATCGACTGAACTGTATTTATATAATTATTGGCTGCTGAGAGTGGATCCGCTATTTCGTCTCCACTAATTGGATTATCAGAAACATGCAGCGTTAGGATGTTATCTTTAGCGAACGTTTTATAGATTTTTAATTTATCTAACGATACAACGACCTTCAAACCATCAGCGGTCATGGTGCTTGTTACATGCTGAATACCTGCTTGGTTCACAGGTACATCACGCATTTCATTATCAACACCTACATTACTGAATAACATTTCGATGCGTGCTGGTGAGTTATACACCTGGACTTTTGGTTCGAATGTCAGTGCCTCATCAAACACAAGCTGTAGTTGTGTTTCGCCTTTCATTAATGGGTTATAACGCACATCATATAGTAAAGGTGCCGCAACTGCTGACTGCGCTATTAAAAAAGCAAGTGCAGCTAACATGAACTTATGCATGTTTTTAAACCAAGCCATTCCTTTATGCATATTTTTTTTACCTTTCATAAGATTAACTTGCACCATTTGTATCCGCCTCTAACATTTCTAGCTTTGTCAGACGCTCTTTCCAACAACCAGCCCCATCAGGGATTAATTCTAATAATTCTATGTAATTGTCGTGCACTTCTTTTATTTCACCATGATACAAACCAATGTAATTACCTACGGTTACGCGATAAAGCGTTTCATCTGCCGCTTTGATGAGTGCCCAAGTATTGCCAGCTCGGTTTATGGTACCTTTCATAAGCAAATTATCTAATGGGTATTTCTCAAGAGGTTGGCGAACTCGATTTGGATCAGGATGAAGACAGTTCTTCACCTGCACAAGGTTATTTTGAATAATCTCAGGCTTCGGAGCAACAAATGGGCTGCGAAGTCTACCTGCACTGTATTCAAAATATTCAAATTGCGCTATCTGTGGGATCGGTTCAACTTTCGGCGTTGTGCTAGCTTTTACCTGATCGATAAACTCTTTTTGCTCAGCAGTATCATCATTACAAGCGGCTAACGCAAAGCTCATTAATATAACTAAGGAAAGCTTCTTCATTTTTTAGTGCCCCCCTCGTAACGATATGTTTTGGCTACAACACTAAAAGTAAGCTCGCCATTACCTAAAGTTTGAATTGTAAAATCATGCAAACTAACAATACGCGGTAATTGTGCTACTTTGCCGACGAATTCACCGAATTCATGGTAAGTACCCACCACCTCAATTTTTATCGGTAGCTCTGTATAAAATTCTTTTTCAATTTCAGGTAACCAACCAATTTTTAAGAAGGTTAAACCACTTGTCGTTCCAACATAAGATAAATCATCAAGCAACCCAGGTGTTTCATTCGAGGTAGGTAAGCGCTTCAATAGTTGAGAAAATTTCTCTTCCATTTCTACCATTTGTTGGCGATACAGTTCTAAGTTGCTCGCTAAAGCATATTTTTGCTTGTAAGTGTTACGCAACTCAGTTTCTTTTGCTACGGCACTGTGATAGCTGGCAATCTCATCAGACACCAATAAGCTATAACTAAAATACAACACGATTGCAGCTACAAAAGCACAACATAACGCTTTTACAGCAATGGGCCAATCACCCATGTTTTCGAGCTCTATTTCATTCCAATCTATTTCAGTTAACGATTTGATATCAAGGTTCATTACGCGCCTCACCTATCTGATCAAACGGTTTAACATAAAAATCCATATTAAAGTCACTTAATAGTCTTGATGTCTGCTCACCTGCAACAATGCCTTGCATTACTGGGCGCTCTAGTAAATAAGAACTTTGAACTTGACGTAGCATGGTCGATAAGCGGTTATTCGATTCGCTACGACCTGTTACATGAATTTGGTCACCACGGCGCTCCAACTTAGTCAAATAGACACCTGCAGGGACTATTTTCGCAACTTCATCCATGATTTGTGTACCTAAGTTACGACTACTTTGCAGCTCTTCAATTAAACGCATTCGTTGCTGTAAGTTTTCTTTCTTTTTATCAAGCTCATTAATTTCCCTAATACGTTGATTCAAAAGAGCGATTCTCAGTATTTAAAAAGTTATTCTTTGCATCTTGGCCTTGACGAAGGCCGCTGTAAAAAGAGCTCAATAGATACATACTGATAAAGCTGACAACAACAACAGAAAAAAGCACAGTTATAAATTTATTCTGTGAGTCTTTTCTTTGCTGTTCTCGCCAGGGCAGTAAATTTATATGTGGCATGATGAAAAGCTCCTTAATGCCAGTCCTGTGGCTATTGCAAACTGAGTTCGGTGACGCTGCAGCATATTCCGATCCACTTTTGCGGAGATTTCAATGTTTGCAAATGGCTCAGCAACCACCGTATGGATTCCCAATTCTTCAATTAAAAGCCTGTCAAGGCCATCAATCATAGCTGTGCCACCCGTTAGAACAATATAGTCAACTTGCTCTTTACCACTGGTTGTTAAGAACATTTGTACTGCGCGTCTTACTTGCTGCAATAGTGATGTTTGGAATGGCGCTAACACCTCAAAAGTATAATTTGGTGGTAAATCCCCAGTTGTTTTACCTATTTCAGCTTCATCAAAGCTTTTATTATAATAAGCAACGATACTATTAGTATATTGATCGCCGCCAAATACTTGGTCACGGGTATAAATTGTTTCACCCTCTTGCACCACACTAACCAACATCAGAACAGCACCAATATCAACCACAGCGACACACTTATTGTAAGCATCGCTTGGCAACTGTTGATAGTAAACATCCATTGCTCGGCTGAGGGCATAACTTTCTACATCGACCACTGCCGCTTTTAAGTTGGCTGTTTCAAGAGCACCTACACGAGCTTGCACACTTTCAGTTCGCGCTGCCGAAAGAAGTACATTAACTTTACTTGGATCCGCTTCGTTGATAGCCAGTTTTTCAAAATCGATATTAACTTCGTCGAGGGGGTAAGGAATTAAGCTGTCTGCTTCAATAGCAATTTGTGACTCAAGTTCAGCATCAGTTAATGATACATCCATAAAAATTACTTTTGTGATCACGGTTTGCCCAGACACTGCAACAGCAGCGCGTTGTACGGATTTAGGTATTTTTCTTTTTAATTTCGCGATAACATTACCTATTGCTTCTATGTCTTGAATAGAACGTTCAGACATAGCGCCTTTAGGCATAGGTTCAATAGCTAGTGCTTCAAGCCGCAAACCAGCGTCTGTCTCCTGCAATAACACTGCCTTTATACAGTGTGATCCGATGTCGATCCCTACCATCATAGATGAAGGCTTTTTAAATAGCTGACTTAGCATGTTTGCAACTTGGCCTTTGTTTTAATAATAAACAAGTTATAATTTTTATCTGAAAAAATATTATTCATTTTTTAATCAATATATACTAGCAGTCTCCGATTCTAATTGGGAGTCCATTTAGGGAAAATATAAGTGATTTTATTAAAGCGAACTTTACAATTTATTATCATCTGCTCATTCTTAGGACTAATCACTTTAGTTGGTCTATACTATTACGTTAAACCCGACATTCCTAGCGTTCAGGTTTTAAAAGACGTTCAGTTACAGACACCTATGCAAGTTTTCTCACGAGATGGCTTATTGATCAATCAATTTGGTGAAAAACGCCGCATTCCAGTAACAATAGATCAAATACCCCAACCATTAATCGATGCAATATTAGCAACAGAAGATAATCGCTTTTATGAACATATTGGCATTGATCCAATTGGTATAGTTCGCTCAGCCATTGTACTCATATCTACCGGTGAAAAGAAACAAGGCGCAAGTACGATAACCATGCAGCTTGCCCGTAACTTCTTCTTAACCCGAGAAAAAGCATATATCCGTAAAGTTAAAGAGATCTTCATAGCTCTTCACATTGAAAGTATTTTAACTAAGGACGAAATTCTCGAATTATACTTAAACAAAATCGAATTGGGTAATCGCGCCTTTGGTATTGGTGCAGCTGCGCAAGTTTACTATGGCAAAGATTTAAACGAGTTAACTTTAGCGCAAATGGCGATGATTGCATACCTACCTAAAGCACCTTCTGCACTTAACCCTATTCGTAACCCAGTTCGCGCAAAGGCTCGTCGAAATGTCGTATTAGGTCGTATGTACACCGAAAAGTACATCACTCGAAGCGAATATGAAGAGGCTATTAACGCACCTATTACTGCAAAATTTCACGGCGCAGAAATTGAAGTCTATGCCCCGTATATTTCAGAGATGGTTCGTGCTGAAATGGTAGCTCGTTATGGTCACGAGCGCGCCTATAATACTGGTTTTAAAGTTTACACCAGCGTTGACTCTAACATTCAACAGGCTGCTCAAGATGCGATTGTTGATAACCTACACGCTTACGATATGCGTCATGGCTTCCGTGGTGCTGCGGCTCAGTTATGGGACAGCGAAAATGAAAGCCCTCTTAGCCAAGAAGAGATCTTATCTAAATTAAAAGATGTCAAAGAATTTGGTCCGCTATTAGCAGGTGTTGTCACCAACGTCGCTGAACAATCAATTGATGTGCTATTAAAAAGCGGTGAACAAGTCACTGTGCAATGGGATGGTCTAAAATGGGCGCGTAAATATATTACGCGTTACCGTCAAAGCTTTGCACCAAAAACAGCTACGGAAATTTTATCAGCGGGAGCGCAAATTTGGCTGCGTAAAAATGCAGATGAAAGCTATATCCTTAGCCAAGTACCAGAAGCATCGAGCGCACTTGTTTCACTTGACCCACAAGATGGTCGTATTAAAGCGATTGTCGGTGGTTATAGCTTTGAACAAAGCCAATACAATCGCGCAGTTCAAGCAAAACGCCAAGTAGGCTCAAACATTAAGCCATTTATTTATTCAGCGGCACTTGAGAATGGCTATACGCTTGCTTCTATTTTGAATGATGCACCAATTAATCAATGGGATAAAAGCCAAGGTGTAGCATGGCGCCCTAAGAATAGCCCGGCGGTTTATAATGGCCCTATCCGAATTCGCCGTGCACTCGCTCAATCGAAAAACGTAATTTCTGTCCGTTTACTACGTGGTGTAGGTCTTGAACGTACTGCAGATCATTTACTTAAGTTTGGTTTTTTAAATAGTGATATTAATCGTAGCGAGTCATTAGCCCTGGGTAGTGCCTCAATCACTCCTCTTGAACTAGCTCGCGGGATGAGTACTTTCGCCAATGGCGGCCACTTAATTACCCCTTACTTTATCTCTGAGATTCAGGATTCGGCAGGTACTATTTTATTTAAAACAGAGCCTGAACTTGCTTGTGATGCGCCTAAGCAAACTGTAACCCCTGAGTTTGCATCTCTTAACCAGAATCAACAGAGTTTTACTGAAGCAGAGATAACGAAAACACCTCGCTGTGCGCCTCGTATCATTTCTAAGCAAAATGCATTTTTAATTTCGCAAGCTATGCACAGTGCAATTTGGGGGGGCGGTAGTTGGACTCACAAAACAGGCTGGAGTGGTACAGGTTGGCGTGCACAGGCGCTTGACCGTCGTGATTTAGCTGGTAAAACAGGTACCACTAATGATTCGGTAGATACTTGGTTTAGCGGCTTTAATCGCAATGTAATGACTTCGGTCTGGGTTGGTTTTGATAACCCTGGAAAAGCGCTAGGCCGCTCGACTTACAATAGTAACCTCGATAAATCGCAAATATCAGGTGCAGAATCCGGCGCTAAAACCGCGCAACCTGCATGGGTCGACTTTATGCGTGCAGCCCTTGATGGTATGCCAGAAGCACCTATTGAGCTTCCTGAAGGTTTAGTATCGGTTCGAATCGACTTAGCAACAGGTCTATTGAGTCACAAAAATGATTACACCAGTCGTTTTGAATACTTCATTAAAGGCACTGCACCAACTAAGTACGTACTCGATCAACCAACAGACGTATTTGAAGAAAAGCTCAGCACAGAGGAAGAGTTGTTCTAAATAACTAAGTTGCTATAAGACATAAAAAAGCGCCCTTGGGGCGCTTTTTGCTTAGCTATTTAAACTAAGATCAGCAAAATTACTTTAGGTTATTTACCAGCCAATATAGGTCTGAGTGCACCCCAGCGGCAGTGACTTCTTTACCCGCTCCTGGGCCTTGGATCACCAATGCATTATCTGTATACCACTGTGAATTGATCACAAAGATGTTATCGCCCGGTTTAAGGCTTGCTAGTACATCATCTTTGCCAACATTGACTAAACCAACTTGAGCCTGAACCTTACCATCTACGAGTGTTATAGCACCGGTGTAGCGCACCACTTTATCTTCCGCCGCAGCTTGGGCTGCTTTTTCTGTCATGAATTCATCAAGTAGCTGTTTGTTTGCAAGGAAATCTTGCCAGCTTCCTGATGCAAGCTGTTCAGGCATCAGAGGTGTTAAAGCAATATCATCAAGCTCTAAATCAAGGCCTAAGTCACGCGCTAAAATTAGCAGTTTGCGCTGCATATCACGGCCAGATAAATCTTCACGAGGATCTGGCTCTGTATAGCCCATTTGCTGAGCTTGAAGCACTAAATCTGAAAACGGCACACTGCCATCATAACTGCTACATAACCAAGATAAAGTACCCGAGAATACCCCTTCAATGCGGTTAATGCTGTCTCCGCTATTTTGCAAATCAGCTAAAGCAAAGTTAATCGGTAAACCTGCACCCACACTGGTGTTATAACGCCATAACAGATTTCGCTCAGCCAAATTAGTGCGTAGGTTTTGATACCAGCTATTTTCTGCAGTGCCCGCATATTTGTTTGCACTGATCAAATGACAGTTAAGTTCAACAAAGTCAGGGTATAACTGACTGAACGCCTCACTGGCAGTGATATCAATCACCACTTTGTGCTCATAATCTAGTTCATTGATACGTGCTAATAATTCAGCTTTGTCGTAGCTTTGCGCTTCATTATGCCACTGCTCTTGCCATGTTTCGGTATTTAAACCACTGGCACTAAAAAGCATTTGTTTAGAGCGTAAAAGAGCAACTACTTTTACTTTGTACTGAGCAGATAAACGCGCAAACTGAGCTTGTAGTTGCGATAAGAACACTTCGCCTACATTACCAAGTCCAGCAACGATAATGGCCAACTCTTGACCTTTGTTTACCAGCTTGTCATGTAGAAGAGTTAAAACATCACTATCAATTGCCTGATCGTTTAAGATCAACACATAGTTATCGTCTTGTTGTACAAAACGAGGATGAATACTTTGCTCTTTTAAAAGCGCTGTGGCTTGCTCTGTTAGCGCAGATACATCAGCTGTTGGGGCAACTACTGCACAACCACTTAAATTTGACTCGACAATATTTGCACGGCCCGCTAAGTGGCTGACAACTTGGTGAGTGCTTTGACCTGGCACTAATAAGTAAGTATCGCCCTCTTTAGTAAAGTGATGCAGGCTGTGTTGAATTAACTGACTAAGCTCACCGACTTCACCACTGCTTAGTTTATCAACCCGTAATAAATCGATGTTATCTAAGGTCGTAATAAAACGTTTTGCTTTACTATAACCTTCTTTTACTACCTCGGTTGGCGTTGCATCACAATCAAAGCTACTTCTTACCACTAATTTAATTTCTGAGTCTTTTAACGGCGACAAGGTTTTTGCATGCAATACTGGGTTACCTAAACGCGCTAATAAGTTAGCTTGCTCGCGGCATACTTTGGCGTACTTAACCGCATTTTTAACTTTACGAGGGTCAGTACTAAATACCCCTTGTGTATCTGTCCAGATAGACACTTGCTTGGCAAAAGTATAACTCGCTAACAAAGTGGCACTGTAATCACTGCCATTACGGCCTAATGTCACCGTATTACCTTGGCAATCTGCAGCTATAAAACCCGTTACTACGTTGATATGTGTTCTGCTAATCGCATCACTGCATTGCTGTTGGTTTTTTTGATGTAAAAGCTGGCCACCATTTAGAGTAAATAGCTGTCTTGCATCAACATCTTGCGAATCGACACCTAACTGATTTAGATAAGCAGCCAATAACCGCGCCGACCACACTTCACCATGAGCAAGTAAAGGGGCTTCAAGTAACTGCTGCTGACTAATTAATTCATTTAATACAGCAAGTTCATCTTTTAACTGTGCCAACGCCTGTTGTTTATTCTGCCCTATAAGTAGCTGCTCAATAAGCGCACGTTGATTGTTATCAATAAGCAATAGAATATCGCTAACAGCTTGGCTATCTTGCTGCTGGTAACTTTGCCAAAGCTTTACCAGGGTATCGGTTGTTTTACCCGATGCCGACACAACGACGCAATCGCCCTGCTCAGTATTAGCAAGAACGATGTTCGCTACCGCATGATAACGATCTGCCGAGCTTAAGCTTGAGCCACCAAATTTATGAACAATATTTACCATTTTTCTACCACAATGCCGTATGTGCTGGCGTTAACTTAAATGACGCGTTTTGTTGTGTATCTTGCTGTGCTTGCTTAGCTTCAGCTTTTGTAACTTGCAGTCCTTGACCTGGCTTAACTAAATTGAAAACACGGTCTAAATCAGCAATGAGATCTTTTACGTCTTCAATGCCTACAGAAATACGGATCAAGGTATCGCCCACACCAGCTTCAAGACGCGCTTTAGGCTCCATGCCTGCGTGGGTCATTGTTGCAGGGTGACAAATCAAACTTTCTACCCCACCTAACGACTCAGCAAGGCTAAAGTCTTTAAGGCTTGTTAAAAACGCAGCAGCATCGTTGATGTCGCCTTTAATATCAAAGCTCACCATGCCACCAAAACCGCGTTGCTGTGCTTTAGCAAGCTCATGTTGTGGGTGAGAAGCAAGGCCAGGGTAATAAACTTGGCTCACATAAGGAGAGCTTTCTAAATACTCAGCAATGGCAAAGGCATTTTCTTGGTGCTGCTTTAGGCGTACATTTAAAGTACGTAAACCACGAAGCGTTAAGTAGCTGTCAAATGGTGCACCAGTAATACCGATATTATTCGCCCACCAAGCAAGCTCGTCGCCTAGCTCTTGCGTTGCAGCAATCACTGCACCGCCCACTACATCAGAGTGACCATTGATGTATTTAGTGGTTGAGTGCACAACAATATCAACACCAAACTCAATTGGGTTTTGTAATGCAGGTGATAAGAAGGTGTTATCAGCCGCAACCAAAGCACCACACTGCTTAGCAATACTAGTGATTGCTTTAATATCTGTTAAACGCAAGATTGGGTTACTTGGCGTTTCAATCCAAATCAACTTAGGTTTAATCGCTAAAATTTCTTGGAGATTTTCAGATTTAGTTAAATCCAAAACTTTTAGTTTTAACAGGCCACGCTTTTCAAGCGAGGTGAATAAACGATAACTACCGCCATAACAGTCATGTGGGATCACTAACGTGTCGTCACTGTTTAACAGCTGAGTGGCTAAATGCACAGCAGACATACCTGTTGCAGTGATAATACCTTTAGCACCACCTTCAAGCTCAGCTAAGGTTTCAGCTAAGATATCGCGATTTGGATTACCGCTGCGACCATAGTCATACTGGCGCTTAGTATCAAAATCAGCAAACGAATAGGTGGTTGATAAGTATAAAGGAGGCACAACCGCACCATGATGTTTATCGGCTTCAATGCCGTGACGAACAGCAATCGTCGCTTTATTTTTTTCGCTCATTTCATCACCTATTCTTTAATTGGATGTTTAGACGTCTAAAAGGTTAGATGATCAAATATGAGAAGTCAAAGCATTTATCGCTTACACATAGAAGTTTATACATTTACACCACTAGATGGCTAAATAACTAGTATTTGACTATCTTTTTTAAAGAGATAGAATTTCCGCATCTTGCGCTGTGAATAAGGCGTAAATCACTGACAACCGAGGCAACGAAACAACTTATGGCTAAATGGAACGGTGAATACATTCACCCATATGCAGAACACGGTAAAAAATCAGAACAAGTAAAAAAGATTACCGTATCAATCCCACTTAACGTATTAAAAGTATTAACTGACGAGCGTACACGCCGCCAGATCAATAACCTGCGTCATGCGACGAACAGTGAGTTATTGTGTGAAGCTTTCTTACATGCTTTTACAGGTCAACCATTACCAAATGATGACGACCTACGTAAAGACAACCCTGAAAAGGTACCTGAAGAAGTTAAAAGAATTATGCAAGAAATGGGATTAGATATCCCAGTGCTTGATTCAGAATAAGTATTTCGGTCAATCGGATCACCGCCGATAATCGCAGATATAAAAAAACTCAGCCTAGGCTGAGTTTTTTTATTGAGCGTTATACCTAAGGCTAATTAAGTTTAACGCATGTAATCTTCTGGCATATCGATTTGCGCCACACCCGACTCTACTGCCGCTTCAGCAACAGCACGTGCAATACGTGGTAATAAACGCGGATCCATAGGCTTAGGAATGATGTACTCGGCACCAAACTCAAGTGACTCAACGCCAGCCGCTTTTAATACTTCACTTGGTACAGGCTCTTTCGCGATGCCACGAATAGCATGAACTGCAGCAATTTTCATTTCATCATTAATTGCCGTTGCACGAACATCTAACGCGCCACGGAAAATGAATGGGAAACAAAGCACGTTATTTACTTGGTTAGGGAAATCTGAACGACCCGTTGCCATAATTAAATCGTTACGCGCGCTGTGTGCAACTTCTGGAGCAATCTCAGGATCTGGGTTTGAACATGCAAACACAACTGGCTTGTCTGCCATCAGCTTAAGATCGTCTGCAGTTAACAGGTTAGGACCTGATACACCAACGAATACATCAGCATCAGCAATAACATCTTGTAATGTACGCTTATCGGTATTGTTAGCAAATAATTGCTTATACTCGTTTAAGTCATCACGACGTGTATGGATCACACCTTTACGGTCAAGCATATAAATGTGTTCACGCAGTGCACCACACTTAATTAAAAGCTCCATACAAGCAACAGCAGCAGCACCAGCACCTAAACATACGATGATAGCATCTTCGATATCTTTGCCTTGCACTTCAAGGGCGTTAAGCATACCAGCAGCTGTAACAATAGCGGTACCATGTTGGTCATCGTGGAAAACGGGAATATCACAGCGCTCGATAAGCGCTTTTTCGATTTCAAAACATTCTGGTGCTTTAATATCTTCTAGGTTGATACCACCAAACGTATCAGCGATGTTAGCAACCGTATTAATGAAATCTTCTGTTGTGCGGTGTTTAACTTCAATATCAATTGAGTCAAGGCCAGCAAAACGTTTGAATAGTAAGGCTTTACCTTCCATTACAGGTTTTGATGCAAGCGGACCTAAGTTACCTAAACCTAAAATTGCGGTACCGTTTGAAATAACTGCAACCATGTTGCCTTTGCCTGTGTATTTATAGGCGTTTGCTGGATCAGCAGCAATTTCACGGACTGGTTCAGCCACACCTGGGCTATAAGCTAAAGCGAGAATCGTTAACCGTTTCGGCTGGCTTGGTTAGTTCAACACTAATTTTACCTGGAACGGGGTGAGCGTGGTAATGTAATGCTTGTTCACGAAAATCTGACATAACGCGATAGTATCCTGCAAAAAGTTAAAAAGTGAGAGAGCTTGCATCAGTACGATACCTGTAATGTATAAAAATTCCAAGTATTATCAGGTCTATCCTGTTATATGCTATATCGCTTAATTTTAAAGGATTTCCCAACAATTTCTGTGCATAGTTGCGATTAATCAGACATAAAAATTCATCTATTTATGACCTTTTAAGCACGTGTTGTTGTATTTTATACGCACGTACACTGCAATTAGCCGAAATTAGCCCAAAACAGCCATTTCAACGAAGTTCACAGCATTTACTAACAAAGTTATTTAAATTTATTATTTCTAATAACTTTTAGATACCAATACGCTTAATTAAGTAGTCTATTTTGAGACAATGAAACCTTGTTGATAGCAAGGCAAAAATTTCGTTATTTAGTTGTGTTCTAAATCAGAAATTTTTAACGCAGGTAGCGACAGGTTTAATCCCTCAAAATGATTAAGTATTATTGCGGATTGGTATACTCATTTATACAAAAAAGAATATAGCCAAGGGGTGGCACTTTGTCTGCAAAGTTAGCGACATAATGGGCATAACAGCCAGAAATAGTTATGCAAGATACATAAGTGAAGATGATAAGTAAGTGGCAGAGTTAATAATGAGTTTTGTAAATTTTAGGCATAAAAAAAGCACCCTAAGGTGCTTTTTTTAACTAAACAGCAGAGATTACTTCTTGCTGCTAAGTGCACCGAAGCGCTTGTTGAAACAATCAACACGGTCGCCAGTGTCTAAAATCTTTTGCTTACCAGTGTAAAACGGGTGACACTCAGAACATACGTCTAAGTGGATGTCTTTACAAAGAGTTGAGCTAGTTTCGAATTTGTTACCACATGAACAAGTTGCAGTGATAGCTTCGTACTTAGGGTGAATACCTTCTTTCATAGGGAACCTCTAGTTAAGGCCGTATCGCTCTCCAAACCCGAAGTCTGGCACCATACGCAGTTAATACAATTAATAGGCCGCGTATTTTATAGCTCAAGAAGCCTTACGACAAGCTTTAAATACATCTTTCGCTAAAAAAATAACCAAGTGGTCTGTTGTTCAGTATTTGTTGGTAGGTTTTTAACTGCAATTTTAGTACATTATCTTTCTATCTTTGTTTCAGTTGAGTTGTTATGCACTTTGTAGAAGTTGCCATAAAAGTCCCTTTACAGCGTACCTTCGATTATAAAGTTGAACAGCTGCTGCATAGCCCTGAGTTAAAGCCAGGTATGCGGGTTCGCGTGCCATTTGGTAGTCAAAAAAAGGTTGCCGTGGTACTGGCTCTTAAAACATCAACCGATGTTCCCGCTGACAAAATCAAGCCGATTATTGATGTTATAGACGACACGCCAGTGTTATCTGAGCAACATTTAGCGTTACTTAAATTCACAGCACGCTACTACTGTTACCCATTGGGAGAAACCATTCATACAGCACTTCCGGCGGCTTTAAGGCAAGGCGAATGCCCAGATAAAACCAGCATTAACATGGTTGAGCTAACCGATAAAGGTGCAAAGCTGCCGTCATTAAAAGCAAAAACTCAGTCAAGTTTATTAAAACAGCTAGCCGAGTCGGGCAAGTCATCGGTCACAGAATTAAAAGCGCTCGGATTTACAAAAAAAACCATCGACAGTCTGCTTGATAAAGAACTGATCACCCAGTTTATTGAGCATGATAACCAATGGCAGCAACGCGCGCCGACTGTCGGTAGCAAGCCGGTGCTTAATAAAGAGCAAGCTGTTGCCTGCACCAGCATTAACCAAGCTCGTGGCTTTACAAGCTTTTTGCTTGAAGGAGTTACCGGAAGTGGTAAAACCGAAGTGTATTTGCAATGCCTAGAAGAAGTACTGAAAAAAGGTCAGCAAGCCTTAGTATTAGTGCCTGAAATTGGCTTAACACCCCAAACTGTCAACCGCTTTCGTCGTCGCTTTCCTGATACGCCAATTATGCTATGGCACTCAGCACTAACAGATAACGAACGCTTACAAACTTGGCGTTTTTGTGAAAAAGGCAGCTGCGCCATAGTGATCGGCACACGTTCAAGTATTTTCTTGCCCTTTTTATCTCTTGGCATGATCATCGTTGATGAAGAACACGACAGCTCGTTTAAGCAACAAGATACATTGCGCTATCATGCTAGAGATTTAGCCGCTTATAGAGCATACCAACATAATATTCCGCTCGTTCTAGGCAGTGCCACACCAGCACTTGAGACCTTACATAAAGCAATTAATAACAAATATCAGCTGTTGAGCCTCACTGAACGGGCCCAAACCAGTACTGATAACCAGTTCCAATTAATGGACATGAAAGGCCAGCCTGAGCAAGCAGGGATTGCCCATGCCAGCCTTGCCTATATGCGCCAGCATTTAGAACGTGGTAAGCAAGTGATGGTGTTTTTAAACCGTCGTGGTTTTTCGCCTACCCTTATATGCCATGAGTGCGGTTGGCTAAGTGAGTGCTCACGTTGCAGCACCAGTGCAACCTTTCATAAAGCCATTGGCCAGATGATTTGTCACCACTGTGGTGAACAACACCAAGTGCCTCATCAATGCCCTGATTGTGGCAGTACGCAGATTTTTCCAAATGGCAAAGGCACTGAACAAATCGAAGAGTTTTTAACACAAACCTTCCCTGACATTCCGATTAGTCGTATCGACCGAGATTCAACTCGTCGTAAAGGCAGCTTAGAAAAAGCCCTTGATGATATTAACCAAGGCGGTGCGCGCATCTTAGTTGGCACGCAAATGTTGGCAAAAGGCCACCACTTTGCCGATGTTAGCCTTGTTTTAATCCTAGATGTAGACAGTGGATTATATTCGTGTGACTTTCGCGCCACTGAACATTTAGCGCAACTTGTTACGCAAGTGGCAGGCCGTGCAGGTCGCAGTGGCGAACCTGGGCAAGTATTATTACAAACTCACTTTCCTGAGCACCCGCTACTGCAAGACTTAGTTAATAATGGTTACCAAGATTTTGCCCGTTACGCACTGACAGAACGAGAAGACGCGCAACTTCCACCAATCACAAATATGGCTATGGTACGTGCCGAAGGACATAACATAAATCAAGTGATGGATTTTTTAACTGATTTGGTTCCTGTACAGAACGTATCTGGTATACAATTGCTCGGTCCGATACCCGCACCACTAGAACGTGTGGCAGGTAAATATCGCTTTCAGTTACATATTCAGGCGCAGGAACGCTCCCACTTACACCAATATTTAGCGCAAATGGTCGACTATATAAGTACCAGTAAATTAGCGCAAAAGGTGCGTTGGAGCTTAGATGTCGATCCTATAGATATGATTTAAAGGCCAATTAAGAGTCATGGCACAGCACGATTACATAAATAAAAAACCAGCAAATCGAAATAATAAAAAACAAGCCCCGGCGAAAAAGCCTTTCCCTATTATTCTTGTTTTAATTGCGCTTATCTTAGTAGGCGGGTTTGGTTACGGCCTATGGTATATCAAACATAATGCTGATCCTGAGTTAGTAGAGCAGCAAGCAAACCCTACTAAAAAAGAAGAAGTAGTTATTCCACCACCTAAGACACCTGAATTTATCAAAGAGATTAAAGAGCACGAAGTTCAGGTTGAAGTAAAAGAGATTGAACAAAAAGGCCCATATGTAATGCAATGCGGCTCTTTTAGAACATTAGAGCAAGCACAAACATTAAAAGCTAAAATTGCTTTTGCCGGCTTAGTGGCCGAAGTGAAGAAAACTGAGGGCAGCAATGGTATTTGGTATAAAGTGCGCTTAGGCCCATACGAAACCAAACGTTTAGCCGAAAGTGACAAGAATAAACTTAAACGCATCAAAATAATGGGCTGCGGAATTTGGCTTTGGACTTGATTTTAGTTCATTCACCCATATAAACACCTCATCAATCGCTTTTTACGAGCGGCCTTGCCGCTCGATGATGAGGAATAATCATGACCACTATTGTAAGTGTACGCCGCGACGACAAGGTCGTTATTGGTGGCGACGGCCAAGTTTCACTTGGTAACACCGTAATGAAGGGCAACGCCCGCAAAGTTCGACGTCTTTATAACGGCAAAGTAATCGCTGGTTTCGCTGGCGGTACTGCTGATGCCTTCACCCTTTTCGAACGATTTGAAAGCAAATTAGAAATGCACCAAGGCAACTTAACCAAGGCTGCAGTTGAAATGGCCAAAGATTGGCGTAGTGATCGCGCACTTAGAAAGCTCGAAGCACTATTAGCAGTCGCAGACGAAACTGCTTCATTAATTATCACAGGTAACGGTGATGTTGTGCAGCCAGAAAACGACCTAATTGCGATTGGCAGTGGTGGTAACTTCGCACAATCAGCAGCCACAGCGCTACTAGAAAACACCGACCTAAGTGCACGTGAAATTGTAGAGAAAAGCCTAACGATTGCAGGCAATATCTGCGTATTCACGAATAATTTCCAAACTATTGAAGAATTGTAATAGGAACTGCCATGTCTGAGATGACGCCAAGAGAAATCGTTCACGAGCTTGATCAACATATTATTGGCCAAGCTAAAGCTAAAAAAGCAGTTTCAATCGCGCTACGTAACCGCTGGCGCCGTATGCAACTGAGCGATGATTTACGCGCAGAAGTAACGCCTAAAAACATTTTAATGATTGGCCCTACTGGTGTGGGTAAAACTGAAATTGCTCGCCGCCTAGCTAAACTTGCTAATGCGCCTTTTATTAAAGTTGAAGCAACAAAGTTCACCGAAGTAGGCTATGTTGGTAAAGAAGTTGAAACGATCATCCGCGATTTAGTTGATATCTCAATTAAAATGACGCGTGAACAGCAAACCAAAAAATTCAAACATCGCGCTGAAGAAGCGGCAGAAGAGCGTATTTTAGATGCTCTTTTACCACCAGCACGCGATACCTTTGGTGAGTCAAAAACAGAAGAGAACTCTTCTACTCGTCAATCTTTCCGTAAAAAATTACGTGAAGGTCAGTTAGACGATAAAGAAATTGATATCGATGTTGCACAAGCTCAACCTAATGTTGAGATCATGGCTCCTCCTGGTATGGAAGAAATGACCAACCAGCTTCAGAGCATGTTCCAAAACATGGGTGGCGATAAGCGCAGCAAGCGTAAGCTAAAAATCAAAGAAGCATTTAAGCTATTAGTTGAAGAAGAAGCAGCAAAACTTGTTAACCCTGAAGAGTTAAAAGAGCAAGCTATCTTCGCTGTAGAGCAAAACGGTATCGTGTTTATTGATGAGATCGATAAAATCTGTAAACGTGGTGAAGCATCTGGACCAGATGTTAGCCGTGAAGGTGTTCAGCGCGATTTACTTCCTCTAATCGAAGGTTCAACAGTAAGCACTAAACATGGCATGGTTAAAACTGATCACATGTTGTTTATCGCATCTGGTGCATTCCAAATGGCTAAACCATCAGACATGATCCCAGAGCTACAAGGTCGTTTACCAATTCGCGTTGAGCTTGAAGCACTAAGTGCTGATGACTTTAAACGTATCTTAACTGAGCCTCATGCTTCATTAACTGAGCAACAACGTGAGCTGTTAAAAACAGAGCAAGTTGACGTTGAGTTTACTGATGATGCCATTGAACGTATCGCGAAAGCGGCTTGGCAAGTAAATGAGAAAACCGAAAACATCGGTGCCCGTCGCTTGCACACAGTGATGGAAAAACTAATGGAAGAAATTTCATTTGATGCTTCAGAAAAAGCAGGTTCAACACTAACAATTGATGCTAATTACGTTGAGCAGCATTTAGGTGCACTTGTTGAAGATGAAGACTTAAGTCGCTTCATTCTTTAATCAACAAATTAGCGTTATAATTAAAAGCCTCCAGTTGGAGGCTTTTTAGTTTATAAATCGTAGATTCGAGGCTGACATGAAAGAAGTCACTAAAGTGCATTATCACAGCGTTAGCAAAGTATTAGATGTTCATTTTGATGATCAGACTATTGCTCAATTTAGTGCTGAATTTTTGCGTGTTCACTCACCTTCTGCTGAAGTACAAGGTCATGGCAATGAACCAATGAAACTCGTACTTGGTAAGCAACAAGTAGGAATTAACAAGATTGAGCCGGTTGGTCATTATGCGATTCGACTGGTGTTTAGCGATAATCATAATAGCGGTTTATTCAGCTGGCACTATTTAAGTGAGCTGCAAGCTAACCATAATGAGCTTTGGCAGAAATACCAAACGAGAGTCTCTGAGCACGAAGCAAGTAAAGACAGCGTGCCTATCAAGTTTGTGCCTTAATACCTATCAAAATGCCTCGATAAAGCACACCTAAAAACAAAAAAGCGCGATGACGACACCGTCACCGCACTTTTGTTTTATAAAGTATAAAGTATCAAGTAATTATTAAACTTTAAACTTATCGATTGCTTGATAAAGCACGCGCGCTTGCTCTGATACTTCTTCGCTAGTTTGCGCATTAGTCGCTGCGTGACCCGATGCCTCTTGGGCGATATCACGAATACGTACCACGTTTTTATTCACCTCAGAAGCCACTTGGCTTTGCTCATCAATTGCGGTGGCAATGTGAGTACTCATATCCATAATGGTTTGTACATCTTCGGTGATTGAGCGAAGTAACTCACCGGCTTTACTTGCCTGTGCAGCACTTTCGCCACCTTGCGTACGACATTGCTGCATAATGCTCACCACTTCTTGCGTACGCCCTTGCAAGGTCGAAATGATGCTCTCGATCTCTTGTGTTGAATCTTGGGTACGCTGCGCAAGTGAGCGAACTTCATCTGCTACTACCGCAAAACCACGGCCTTGTTCACCAGCACGCGCCGCTTCAATAGCCGCATTGAGTGCCAGTAAGTTTGTTTGCTCAGCAATGCCACGAATAACATCCAGTACAGAGCCAATCGTTTCAGCGTCTTTTTCTAATTGCGACACCACACTTGACGCATTACCGAGTGAGTCTGATAAGTGATTAATTTGCACTACCGTTGATTCAACCTCAGAACGACCTTGCTGCGCACTTAAGTTAGTCGACTCTGCTTTTTTCGCTGCTGCTTCAGTATTGTGAGAGATATCTTGAATCGTCGCCTGCATTTCTGTTGCAGCAGTAGCAACCATATCAGCTTCATGAAGTTGCTCTTGCATACCAGAGCTAGTTGCAGCTGTCGTTTCTGATAAATGCTCTGTTGCCACATTGAGTGTGCCTAGAGCGGTATTGACTTCGTAAATTAGCTTTTTAAAGTCACTAATCAAGCTATTAAAGTCAACTGTCATCGTGGTGATTTCATCTTTACCTGACTGCTCAATAGACATACTTAAATCATTACTGCGACGTATTTCATTAATCGTGTGATATACACGCTCAATAGGCATAATGATTGAACGACTAGTAAAATAGACTAACAGCATGACCAAAACGCTGGCGACAATGAAAACAAGCAACGCAATGAGTTGCGCTCGCTCGGCGCTAGACTCAACAAAAGCTTTAGTTTCCGTTGTTAATTGGTTAACAATTGCATCGCTCTTTTCTACACTTCGCTTCATTTCACCTAGTGCACCTGAGTCTAGATCTAATCCTAGAGTCACCTGTGCATCGACAAGCGCTTTGAATTTAACTTGGTAAGTAGCCAAGTTACTAAGTAATTGCTTCTCATAGCCAGTTTCAAATCCTGCATTTTTAATTTCAGACTGAAAATTACTGACTAAATCATCAAATTTAGCCAGATACTTCAAATCAAATCGCAGCATAAAGTCTTTCTCTGCGCGACGAAGCTGCAGCATCAAGGTTAATAGCTGATAGTTTTCACGTTCACTGAGTAAGGTTTCAACTTGATGCACGGCTCCACGTAGCTCACCATACAACGCATCTTTAGGATGCAAACCAATTTTCTTTTGCAACACAACAACTTCATTAAAGTCATCGTAATACAATTTCGCTAAGCTTCTAAATTCATCAAGTTTTGCTGACTCCATAGATAAGTCATTAACTAGCTCGTCAAGACGTGCCATTTTAACTTTAAGCTGTGCATACTCTTTTTCAAAAAGCTCAAGACTTTCGACATCTTTATAAAACAAAAAGTTTTTTTCATGCTTGCGCATTGCAAGTTCATGAATATCAAGCTCCTCCGCATTTTGAATTGTTTCATTGAGTTTTAGCATCATGCGCGACTCAAGGATAATTACAAACAGCATCACAATCATTGCAAGACCAACAACGAGCGCGTTTAATTGCAAACGACGCTTAATAGTTAAGTTTTGTAATACATTCATTCAAAGTGCCCTATAGAAACATGCATTTAAGAGTATAGCTAAACTATCTAAAGCAGCTAATAAAAAGTGATTAAACTTGTCGCACATTTTCTAATATTAGGAAGGTTTAAACAATTAGTTTTTGTTCTAAATCAACCTGTTGCCACAGGTATTTATGGAGCTTATCCACCTTTTCCCACTGCTTTTTTCTTATCCACTCAACCAAAGGTGCTGGATTGCTTGGGAAGTTGAGTTTTTTATTCTGTGGAGATTGCAGCCAATCATCCATCGCATTGGGGTTTAAATAACTCATCACATGAGCTGCCCCCATCGACAATAAAGTCTGCGCATTAATACCTTGCTCAAATTGTTTACCTAGCGGTTTTAACAATAATTTTTTACCAAGTTGTAATGCTTCACTTGCAAGTTCGAATCCAGCATTACCAATCACACCACCCGCATTAGCAAGATCATTTAGAAACCCAACGCGTGATGGTGCTCGCAGATGGATATTACCAATTGAACAATCCTGAGCATCCGGGTGATAACAATAAAACTCTCTTTCAGGAAAATCTTTTAAGTACTCGACCACATTGTTAAGATTTTCGAATGGCAGATACACCAACACCTTATTTTCAACCATCACTGGGTTATCGTGATGATGAGTAGCAATAAATGGAGGGATGATATTTTCAGCATAAGGTTGCCAATGTACGCCTAAATAAACACTGGCTGGCGCATAGTTACGGATCAGCGCACGGCGAAAGAATGCGCGGCCAAACATCGGCACTTTATCAGATAAAAATGCCGCTTGATGACTCATGCCAATTACCGGAATATTTTGTTGTTTAGCAGCCCATGCTGTAATTGGCTCAAAGTCATTAAATACCAAATCATAATGACGTAAATCAAGGCCTTTTATATCTTTAATTAGTTGTAGTGGACGTGCATTTTTCAATGTTTTAAAGCTATCAACCTGCCCCGATTTACTGGTAAACGACAAACCTCGAAAAACTCGGTAATCAGCAAAATCATCCATATCAAAGTAGTCTTGCTCTTTTCGACCAGAGAACACATAGTCAACATCGACTCCTAAAGCCCTAAACGTGCTAGCCATCACACGCGCACGCGTTATGTGCCCATTGCCTGTCCCTTGAATACCGTACAAAATTCTCATATAGACTCCACCACCATCACAGCTAATACTGCACAACTAGATCCCATTACTGCACCAATAACCACATCAGCGGGGTAATGCACACCAATAATCACTCTAGATGCAGCGACCCCTGATGCCCAAACCAACCACAAACCGGCAAATTCAGGTAAATACATAGTTAAAATTGTCGCCACTACAAATGCTCCCGCACTATGCCCCGATGGCAAACTAAACCTATCACTCGGCACTAAATAAGCGCCTTGTACTAAGCAATCACAAGGTCTTACCCGAGCAATTCGCTTTTTAACTAAAAAATAAATGGGTCGCTCAATGACAAAACCTACCAGTAGACTCATTGCAAGTTGTTGAAAATGCGCTTGCTCCGTAAACCACCAAAAGCTCAAAAATAGTGCAACATAAAGACCGCCATCACCACTTTTTGAAAAGCCAATGGCTGATCGCCTTAACCACACTGGCGAAGCATCATTAAACACACTTAAGAACAGCTGTTCGTCCACCTTTGCCAATTTTGTAAGTATGTTGTTTGCCATGGTGAGCTCCTTGTCATACTTTGCGTCTAATTTTTATACTCACCTCAGCTTAGGCGCTAAAAATAACAATTAAGTGACGCTTTTGAGACACTAATGTTGCGGTGACAAAATTCCTTTGATTTAAACCAATAATCCGCTATTAAGTCGTTGTTATTGAGTTGTATCAGGGTATACTGAGTACTAAACAGACAGTCTCTTTAGAGGATGAAAAAATGGATTACAGCACTTCTGATTTATGCGACCACTTTGCAGATGTGGTTGATGTGCTCGAACCAATGTTTATCAATTTTGGTGGACGCCCAAGCTTTAGTGGTCGAGTAAAAACCGTTAAATGCTTTGAAAATAACGAGCTGATCCGCGAAATTTTATCAACCGATGGCACCGACAGCGTGTTATTGATTGACGGTGGTGGTTCAACCCGACGTGCCCTAATTGATATTGAGCTGGCTGAAATCGCATTAGAAAACAACTGGCAAGGCATTATCGTTTACGGTGCTATTCGTCATGTTGATGAACTTGAAGAGCTAGACCTAGGCATTCAAGCAATTGCGTCTATTCCTGTTGCTGCCGATAGTGAAGGTGCAGGTGAAGACGGTATTGGCGTTAACTTCGCAGGTGTTTCTTTCTTTGATGACGACTTTGTTTACGCTGATAGCACCGGTATTATATTATCTGCTGAAGAATTAGAGTTAGAAATAATAGAAGACTAATCTCGGTGACAAACTACCTTAAAATTTATGATGAAGCGGCGGTAAAGCACTTATGTGTCCGCCGCGCTAACGAACTCAAAGCTTGGCAAGCCCTTGCCCTTCTCGACACTCAAGTTAACGCCCCACAAGCACTCATCGATGCAAAGCATTTCGGTATTCGCTATGTTTTAGTTGGCGTATGTGAGGATATTGGCCCTCGCGCTAACTTAGGTAACGGTGGCTCAGGACAAGCGTGGCAAGCATTTTTAAAGCGCTTTTTAAACCAAACGCATAACCAGTTTTTAAACCACGAGCGTGTGTTGCTACTCGGCGAAGTGGCCCTTGATGACTTAAACCAACAAGCTGCTGACCTTGATAATAAAAACGACGCCGACTTAGCCAAACTACGTGAATTATGCGCTGATATAGACACCCGCGTTGAGCAAGTGATTGCGATGATTTTTGCAGCTGGTCTTGAGCCAATTGTAATCGGTGGCGGCCACAACAACTGCTTAGGTATTTTACGTGCCCTTAGTAAGCAAGATGGTAAACCAGTCAACGCTATTAACTTAGACCCTCATGCTGATTTCAGAGAGTGTGAAGGCCGCCATAGTGGCAATGGCTTTAGATATGCTTACAGCGAAAACCACCTCGCTGATTATCACGTGATGGGGTTACACGAATTTAAAAATAACCAAGCGATTATTGATGCCCTGGCCAACGCAAACTTCACGTTTGATAGTTACCAAGACATTCAAGTACGTCGTAAAGTTGATTTATCTTCAGCATGTCAACACGCACTAGCTCAGTTTGATAATGCCTCGCTTGGCGTAGAAGTAGACTTAGACAGTATTTCGTTAATGCCAGTTAGCGCATACACCAACTGTGGTTTTAATGTGAGTGATGCAGAACACTTTGTACATTTAGCTGCCAGCCAAGCAACAGTCCGCTACTTACATTTATGTGAAGGCGCACCATCACAACACCCGGTTAGTTTAGAAACAGGTATGAACGATGCAGGCCAAATAATCACAGCTTTAGTAAACGCCTACCTGCAAGCCAGAGAGTCTTCTTAACTTGCATTAGGCGCTATTCTTACTGAAACGTCTACTTTGCGAATAAATTCACATTTGCTGCAAACAAGGTGATTTATTCGCCAAGATTTAACGATGGTAACAGCTCATCTTCAAACCAATCGCTGATTAAACGTTTGTCGTAGTAATAAGCTTCATCGCGCCCCATTTTCATGCGGTCCATAAAGCCCATATCTTTAAGCTTTACGTCTTTTGCTTCACTAATCACTTTACCGTCTTTATCCGTAATTAAATAATTAAGGTCAATACGTGGGAAATAAATTGGCTTGATAATGCGCAGTTCATTCATCGTTCCAAAACGCACATCACCAGCAAGGTCAAGCTCTGTTACTTCCACATTGAAGGTGTAGCCATCAGGTAACTGTTCAGCAAGCTTGTTAAAGTGCTTCTCAAAGCTCTTTGCCACGTTTTTATGAAATGCACCTTTTGGTGAGTTATTTCCGGGGCGCACATCACGGTAATCGTTAAAGTCATGCCATTTAACCTTAGCCTCCCCTGCGTGAGCAAAAGCAGGTAGTGCAATAACCATTGCTAAGGCCATTTTCTTTACAATTTTCATCTTTATCTCCACTTAACAGGAATAGCTTTTGATTAAAATTTAGCAGCTGACAATTAACTATAGCTTAATAACTCAACGCTTGGATGTAACCAATATGGTGCAAAATGTAATCAAAAACAAGACACTGATATTTCTATGAAAGAAGTTTAATCACATTTTATTCATGTAATTTAACGCGAAATGTGATGAAATAAGGCTAATTCAACTAGGTATAGTTCATGGATATTTTATGACCATTTTAGTCACCGGCGGAGCCGGGTACATCGGTTCTCACACCGTTTTAGAGTTACTACAACAAGGCACAGACGTTGTTGTACTTGATAATTTAAGCAATTCATCAAATGAGTCATTGGCTCGCGTAAAACAAATCACCGGCAAAGACGTCACGTTTTATCAAGGTGATATTTTAGATAGAGCCTGTTTAGACAAAATCTTCAGTGAACACACGATTGATAGTGTTATTCACTTCGCTGGTTTAAAAGCGGTTGGTGAATCGGTTGTAAAACCTATCGAGTATTATCAAAACAACGTACAAGGTACACTGACTCTGGTTGATGCTATGCGTGATGCTGGCGTGTTTAAGTTAGTATTTAGCTCATCAGCAACCGTATACGGTGACCCAGCAAGCTTACCAATTCGCGAAGACTTCCCAGTTGGCGGCACGACTAACCCGTATGGCACATCAAAGCTTATGGTAGAGATGATGCTGCAAGATATCGCGAAATCAGATGAACGCTTTGCCTTTGTTATCTTACGTTACTTTAACCCTGTAGGCGCACATGAGTCTGGCCTTATTGGTGAAGACCCTAATGGTATTCCTAACAACTTATTACCTTATATTTCGCAAGTTGCTGTGGGTAAACTAGAAAAGCTTGGTGTGTTTGGGGATGACTACGATACTGTAGATGGTACAGGTGTTCGTGACTATATCCATGTTGTCGATTTAGCATTAGGTCACTTAAAAGCACTGAACCGAATTGCAAGTGATACAGGTGCGCACGTATTTAACCTAGGCACAGGTAATGGTTATTCAGTACTGCAGATGGTTACCGCTTTTGAGAAAGCCAGCGGTCAAGCCGTACCTTACCAAATTTCGCCGCGTCGAGCGGGTGATATTGCAGCTTGTTACGCAGCACCAGAAAAAGCATTAAAAGAACTTGGCTGGCAAGCAGAGCGTGGCATCGATGAGATGATGCAAGATACATGGCGCTGGCAAAGCAATAACCCGAACGGTTACAAATAGTCAGAAGAATTAAAAGGCACTTACAAATAAGTGCCTTTTTACTGGCTACTTTATAAAATCCTGCGTTTCAAAATAAACTATTTGGCTGTACTCACAGTCATTAAAGCCACTTGATAATTGCGTAAATGTTGGCACGTTTACTTCTACCTGCAAACGCTCAGCTTCACACCCTCTTACTAAAGCAATGGCGTCAAATGACGGGCTGACTTTGTATTTGATGTACCAATATTTGCATTTCTTGCTCATTTGTCGCTTTATTTATTCTTTGCCAGCGCGGTTGCGACACGTGCTGAGTCGATGACAGTGCTCGTTTATATACAAGAGAAACAAACTTAAAGTTTTCATCCTTTAGCCATTTTTTACCGCCTCGTTCGAAGTGACCAAAGAATAACTGGCTGGGCACACTCAATGTCTGCCCAGCAATTAACTTATTCAAGTCAAACTTAGCAGGTAATAGAGTGATCATCGAATTTAAATACTGAGGAATTGAATCACTTTCTTGCACAGTAAGCCAACGAATTAGTTCTTTCTCATAGCGAGTTTCTACACGATAAATTAATTGGTAATCATGCGGGGCGTGGTACAAAGGAAGGTGGCTGGCATAGAGCTCAACGCCATCGGTGAACAACACCATGCCATGCATGCCAACTCGGCTATGCGCATGAAAATGCTTAACCTCTTTTGCTACGCTTTTAAAACTGACAATTAAACAGCAAAGTAACAACAGAAAAGCGAAATTTGCTTTCATTTTTTAATACCTTTTATTTAACACGAACAATCGCTTTACCGATATTCTTCCCTTCGAACAACCCCTCAAGCGCGCTTGGTAAATTTTCAAAGCCATTAATTTCGGTTGTTTTAAATTGGATCTCTCCTGCTTTTAACCACGGCAAAATATGATTAATCATTTCAGGCATACGGTGAGTAAAGTCTCTTGCTAAAATCCCTTGAATTGTCGCTCGTTTATAAAGTAATTGATGAAGAAAGCGAGGGCCTAGTTCGGGGTTGTCAAGTGAACCATCGTACTGCGAGATTTGCCCGCAAATCACTACGCGAGCACGCAAGTTTAAGCTGCTCAACACCGCATCAGTGTTCATCCCGCCAACATTATCAAAATAAACATCAACACCTCCAAGCTCCATCAACCTTTCGTGCAACTGTTGGGCTGAGTCAAATTGCTTATAGTTAAGCGCATAAGCGACCCCGAGCTCTTCTAACCAAGTACATTTTTCTTCAGATCCAGCTAATGCAATAACACGACAACCATTTTTTATCGCAAACTGAGTAACTAACGAACCCACAGCTCCTGCAGCACCTGAAACGACAACTGTCTCGCCGGCTTTTGGTTTACCTGCTTCCATTAAACCAAACCAAGCTGTTCGCCCAGGCATACCTAAAACACCTAGTGCCGTTTTTACATCGGCATCATTAGGGTTTAAGGCTTGTATTTCATTGGCATGGACAACTGCATGAGTTTGCCAACCTGAATAAGCGCTTACCCAATCACCTTGCTTAAAACGCTCGCTGTTTGACTTTAAAACCTGAGCAACAACCGCAGCCCCTTGCACTGTATTTAATGCATGAGGTTGCTCCCAGTTCGGCTTAGCAGCCTGTTGAATACGCATATATGGATCGACAGAAATATACTTTGCCTCTAGCAGCACTTCGTTTTTAGCCAATGTCGGCGAAATTACAGATTCTCGCAATGCATAATGCTGCTCACTGACACGTCCATCAGGGCGCTTAACATAAAACCACTGCTTAAGATTGTAAGACGTCATCGCTCTCTCATTTAATGAAATTTAATAACGAAATTATTGCACTTAAACAATTAACCATTAAGCTATTAAAACTATCTATACGTTTCCATATTGGAATTAGAGGCAAACTTGGATACAGAAGATTTACGAAAGTTTTTGGTCATCGCAAAGCACAACAACTTACAGCAAGCATCTGCAACATTAAATGTCACACCTGGCGCGCTTTCGAAGGTCATAAAACGGCTCGAAATTAAGCTAAATACACAACTATTTAAGCGAATTGGTCGAAATATAAAACTAAATCAGCAAGGTGAAAAATTTCGCCATTATGCGCTTAATTTGGTTCATGAGGCTGATCAAGCTATCAGCGAGTTTAATGGAAGCACGAAAAATACGGTTGTTAACTTATCTGGCCCCTCTTTGCTGTTACAGCATTACCTGCCTTTATTATTATCGCAATTTAATGAGCAAGGTTTTCAATTTAATATTGATACAAGTTGGGAAGGTCAAGCCATTGAACAGGTTGCCAGCGGTCATGCCCATTTAGCTTTAGTTACCGAAGTGGCATTAAATGAAAGCACACTGCAAAGTGACTTTGAACGTATATATTTAGGCACAACAACATTTAAGGTTGTAGCTGCGCACTCGCATCCATTATTCGAACAGTTTAGTAAGGGTTCACTCACCAACAGAGAGCTTTTTCAATTTAGTTTTGCTTGTCCGAGTATTTCACCCTTTTGTGGCGTAACTAGGGGGATCGGCTCAGATGGTTGGCGAGATGACAAAGTACCTAGAACCATAAGTTATCGTTGCAACGATTTCAGCACCTTACTGTCACTAGTCAAACAAGGGATTGCATTAGCATACGTCCCTGATTTTATTGCAAACGATCCAGCCCTCAAAGTCATCGATGTCTTAGACTGTAACTACACTTGCCAAGAGCGCCTCGAGCTGGTTTACAAACCAAGTTTAGCTACTGGCTGGTTAAATAAATTCGCAGCAAAAGTGAGAGCCGCACATCAGCGCATTGCTTGAATGCTCTCAAGTGCTACAGCTAGCTGTGTTTTTAATTTTTTATAGCGTATATAAACAGCCAGCACGATAATACCATTAATACCAAGCTGGATAAGCCATAGGCTGTATGTTTTAAACATAACCATATTAAACAAGGCAGCGATTAACAAAGCGCACCAAAGCACAACGCAGCCAATAAAACTCACATGCCAGTAATGAACTTGGTGCTTCAGCTGATTCTCTTTAAAATTAAGCATTGCATTAACGTCTAGTGTTTCTGCTCGCCACAGCTTTCGCCTTAAACGGTATGACCAAATTCCAAAACCTAGAGGAATAGGCACTAATAGCGCAAACATAATGGTTTCATAGGTATTTTTTGCTTCAAACAACATGGCGTAAATACAAAATACGGTTACCACAACACCTAAAAATGAGTCGATTAACCCTTTTAGCTTTAACTTAGTTCGCGACTTTTGCGTTTGTGCTATTAACGCTGCACTATCCACTTTCGGCGTTGCCTGCACGAATGCCTGCTGCCACTTAGCTAATTGATCATCTGCTTCGAATTTATCCACTTTATTTACTCCATTAGGCTCGCAATTTGCTGTCTTGCTCTACTGGCACGCTTAGCAACAGCATCTTCAGACAACCCCAGCGTTTGCGCTATCTCACTTTGATTAAACCCTTCAAGCTGCAAAGCAAGCACCTGCCGATATTTCAGCGTTAATTTACGAAGGGCAGCCATTAAATCTAAACTGTCGTCTGGTGATTTATGCGCACTTAAGGCTTGGGTGTAATCAATACTTTCAGAGCTTGCCACCTCTTTGCGGTTTTGCTCTTTTATCACATGATCAACCGCTTTATTGTGAGCTATTCGGGCAATATAGGTTTTTATGCTGGCATCGCCACGAAAGGCAACATCGGGTGATGAGTCATTGCTTTCAAAAGCGCGCCAAACAGCCAGCGACATCTCTTGAATTAGCTCATCTTGTAGCGCTTGATTGATCTCGTAGGTTGCAGCAACACGCGCCAACAGCGGCGCGTATTCATTCAGCAATGTGTTTATTTGAACATCAGCTTTCACTGTACTTCCATGTTTTTATTATTATTTGAACAAACGATTATAGGCACAAAAGTAGGTACATGCTAATACCGTCCTACCAACAACATAGGTAAAAGACTATAAGGGGCAGCAAAGGTAACGAGCATATTAATCAAACAAAGCATGCTTAATGGTTTAATCACCTTTAGTGCCGTTGTAATGCCTTCTTTAACAGCTGCACTAAGCGAAGCATTGTTTAAAAGTAACAGAGGTACCACAAACATAAGCAACATATTTACAGGAACAATTGATACAAACATGACCCCTACGCGCCAGCGCTCAACATCAACAAACTGACCTGACAATAAAGCCGATAACTGCTCACTACCAATCAAAGTACTCCCAACAGCAAATTGCACCAGCGCCAGTAAAATACCAACAACTGACCACACGGCAACTCGCCCCCACTTCATCCATGTTGCATTGTGCTTAAATGAAAAGCCTTGCTGATTATTCAGGTTAAACAACAGTGGCCACACCGTTGCCATTAACATAGGCGCTAACCACTTTGATACGGTTAAACCCGTAGGTGCAGGTAATAGCTGCACTAAACCTGGCACAATGGCGAACAGCGTCATAAGTAAAAAAAGTTTAAACGGTGCTTTTTTAAATAGCCCCCACCCTTCTTTTAACCAAAGAGCAGCATCACTAAATGGTGCATTTGTTGAATCAAGTTTTAGCGTATTCACAGTTGATGTTGTAATCGTCATGAGTTTGTCCTTTTCGTAAAAATAGATACATAAGACACTGCCTATCGCTACCACCAAATAGAACAACTTCGTGTCATTTGCAGCTATAGACGAGACAAACACAGAAAACCTGACAAAATATTTTTAAAAAATTAAAAAATAATTTTATTTCGTTGAACTTTAAAGATAAAAAAGAGGTGGAACAATAGTGGAACGCAGCTGCTTGAGATAGATTTAAGCTTTGATTTTTGGTTTTTGGTTTTTTACAGCAAGAAAATGGTGGCCCCTCCCAGACTTGAACTGGGGACCTAACGATTATGAGTCGTGTGCTCTAACCAACTGAGCTAAGGGGCCATTGTATTAGCGAAAGCTAAATTTTTTTGATGCGTTTAGCAGGTTTAACTGACTAAAGCGGGATGCAGTATAAAAAGTTTTTGCAACCTTGTCACTAGCAAAACCCTTTATTTTAACAATCACTAAATCAACTGCTCAAATAGTAAACTCTTTGTTTTTACAACGACCTTAAAGCATTGCCGATTCGTTTCTATTCTCCGACATTGTTCTAGATCAAATAGCTAACTTGCTAAACTCGTTAAAATAGCCGCTCAATCAATTGCGGAGTGCTGACTGTGATAAATTTACCAAGCTGGGATCAATCTCTGATCAACAAGTACAATATTTCTGGGCCTCGATATACATCTTACCCAACGGCATTGTCTTTAGCTGATGGTTATAAGCAACAAGATATGATTAACGCGATTGCAGCGTCGAAAAGCCGTTCTTTATCGCTGTATATCCATATCCCTTTTTGCAGTCAGCTTTGTTATTACTGTGGTTGTAATAAGGTGATCACTCGTCATCAATCTAAAGCCGATTTATACCTAGATAACTTAGCGCTTGAAATTGCTGAGCAAGCAACACTTTTTGCCGATTATAACGTTGAGCAACTGCATTTAGGGGGTGGTACACCAACGTTCTTATCGGCAGAGCAAATGAGTCGCTTAATGGCGCTGGTTGAGCAGCATTTTAATTTTTCTGATGATGCCGAACGCGGTATTGAGATTGACCCTCGTTCTTTAGCTAATGGCATGCTAGTTCACCTACGTAAACTTGGCTTCAATCGTGTCTCGTTTGGTATTCAGGATTTCAATGATGATGTGCAGCTGGCAGTTAATCGCCCACAAAGCGTGCAATCTGTAAAAGGTTTAATAAGTGAGGCTCGTGAACTTGGCTTTAAGTCTATTAATGCAGATATGATTTACGGTTTGCCACTGCAAACACCAGAGAGTTTTAAAGAGACGATTGCGCAGCTGATAGAGTTAAACCCTGATCGCGTGTCGGTATTTAACTATGCCCACTTACCAGATAGATTCGCTGCTCAGCGTAAAATCAAAGACGCTGACTTACCATCTGCTGGCGACAAGCTCACTATGTTCAAAAATACCCTTGAGCAGATGTTAGCGGCGGGTTATCAGTTTATTGGTATGGACCACTTTGCCCGTAAAGACAATGAACTAGCAATTGCACAAAACGCAGGTCAATTACACCGTAATTTCCAAGGTTACACAACGCATGACCAATGTGACTTATTAGGTTTGGGTGTGTCATCTATTTCGCAAATAGGCAATGCCATTTTACAAAACGAAAAAGAGTTAAAGCACTATTACAAAGCCGTGCAAGAAGGCTATGGCAGTGCAATCTGTAAAGGTGTTGCTTTAACTGATGACGATACGTTACGTGCCGCAGTGATCAAACAATTGATCTGCCAGTTTGAGCTGGATATTCCAGCAATCGAAAAACAGTTTAATATTAACTTTGCCAGCTACTTCTGCGAGGCACTACAGGCACTCGACCCATTACTAGCTGATGGCTTGGTGTCTGTTAGCCAAGATAAGATCACAGTAACAGCTCGCGGTAATTTATTTATTCGTATTATTTGTATGTGCTTTGATGCGCACCTACAACAACAAATCAAGCAAACTCGTTTCTCACGAGTTATCTAGCCCAACAAAAAGCAGAGCCTAGGCTCTGCTTTTTATTTTGTTTAATTTAACGATACGTCAACTTAATTGAATACTACTTTTTCGCTGCCTGGAGCGGCTTTAAACTCTTCAATTATACGTGCGCAATCTGCTTTAATTTCATCGCTATGCTGCTCTTCAGCACGCCAGCGAGCGGTGTCCATTTTAAAAATCTCTTTTTTAGAGTATTTCTTACGGGCATCGTGCGTTGGCATATCTTTTACGACTTCGTACATTTTAAATATGCCTGGGTAGCGCTCACTTAGCTCAAACTCTTCAGCAAAGCTGTATTGAGAGATCAGCACCCAAATACGTAAGCAGCCTTCTGAGAACTCACATTGCTCTTCATTCATTGCACGGGCAATTAAATGAATGCTATCGGCTAGCTTTGCATTACGCTTTGCTTTTGATGCCGCAAGCTTTTGCTCATGCTCAGCTTGCTTCTTGGCGATAAGCTTATTTTGCTCTTTTAGTTTATACAGAAGTTGCCCTGCATAAAACGCAAGCCCTGCGATAATTGCCGCACCAATTACAATGGCAATAATCAAGGTTGTGCTCATCGCTCATCCTCATCTTCGTCATCAAACCATTCGTTGGCTAAATCATCAGATAAGTACTTATCGAAGTCAGATTCACCTTCATCGTATGAATCATCTTCAAAGTCATCTTCGTACTCGTCTTCATCTTCAATGCCTAATAACTCGCAAAGTGCTTGGTGGCGAGCAATACGGCTATTGAAGTACTTAGCGTCTTTACCTGTTAATAACTCACCGCGCTCATGACGCTCAACCAGCTTAAGTAGACGCTCGTCATTCTCTAGCGCTTCTAACTCTTGCTCTGGTGTTAGTTCAGGCTCAGTCACTTTCTTAAGCTCAACCATAGGTTTTAAGTTGCGTTTCATTTCAACTTTCGGCTCAGCCTTAGGCGCAACTAAAGAAATCGGCTTTTTACTACCAACACGCTTATCTTTCGGTTGATTGTTTGCAGCAGTGTTTTCTGCATTTTGTGCATCAGGTGCATTTCGAGACCCAGGTTTAGCACCTTTGGTCTTTTTAACTCGCTGCTCTTTTAACGCGCGCATCTCTCTAAGCTTTTCTTTGCTCAGACGTACAGGACCATTCGATGGAATTTTACGCGACTTTTTCTTTCTACTCATATCTTGATCATCTCACTTAAGAGGTTGTGCACAACGCCTTTGTGGCATTGTAATGCTGGCATAACCAGAAGAATTCGATGTGCGGATGTGGTTGGTCAACTTGACGAACTGCGCACTTTTCATACTTTTAGTACAAACGGTGGCTATTGTAACAGGACAAATAAAAAGGCGGTAGAGAAAACATCTCTACCGCCTACTAATCTGAGCGCCAATTATCTGGACACTTCTCCCTTCGACTTTTTAGTCTTTATTATTTTTATTATTATTGTTTATCCATTTTGTTATTGTTTTAACCTTCCGTGTAGCATTCCATTTTGTTTTTATTATTAAACTTCCATGAGCTTTTATTATTCTCGGTCAATCCTGACACTTTTTTGTTATTTCCTTTAGGACACCTAACTAGTGTCAACCCCTAAAGATTTGCCGCAGTTACTTTCCTTATTACATTGTCCATGTTGTTTTTGCTGTCTCAGCGACAGTGGTTAATTTACTTATTAATAAAATTGTTACAACTAATTTATATAATTTTTCTTACAGATGACTTATTGCAACATTGTCATTTTAATTAATAACAAAGACTTAGCAAAAATAGTGAAATAAAAATAAGACTTGGCTTACAGCTAGATATGGTCAATGTCTCACAAGGGAGTGGGAAATTTCGACATACGTTAGGTACAAAAAAAGCAGCTTGCGCTGCTTTTTCAAACTCTTTACATACTACTGCGGAGCATTTCTTTCCGCAATCAGACTTTAGTGTAAGCCACCTAAGTATTTTGAAAGTACTTCAATGTCTTTGTCTGTTAGCTTTTTAGCGATGTCTTGCATCATACCGTTTAAGTCGTTATTACGCGTACCATCACGGAATTTTTCAAGTTGTGACTTGATGTATTCTGGATGTTGGAACGAAATTTTCGGGAATTTAGCTAGTGATGTACCGTTACCACGAGGACCGTGACACGCAGCACATGCTGGAATACCACGCTCTGCATCACCAGCTTTATAAAGCTGCTGACCTACTTCTACTACATCTTTAGGTGTTGCACCTTCAGACATATTTAAAGAAGAGAAGTAAGCTGCTAGGTCTTTCATGTCTTGATCGCTAAGCGGCATAGCCATACCACTCATTACTGGATCCATACGACCTTCTTTGCCGCCAGATGTCATACCTAATTTAAACTCTTGTAATTGTTTATAGATATAATCTGCGTGTTGGCCTGCAATTTTAGGGTAGATATTAACCGGTGCATTACCGTCTGGGTAGTGACAAGCCGCACACGTTGCCGATTTCTCTTTACCTGCGTTTACATCGCCATCAAATGCTGTTGCGTTGCTTGCTGACAACGTACCAAGCAATATAGTTAAAGATAGTGCTATTTTTTTCATGGTGAATTCTCTGTTTCCGACCCTGTATCATCTACAATATGGATGTTGTGATTTCTATATTCTACACGATAATAAATTCTCTGGCACGTTTTCTGCCCACATTAAGCTCATAATTTATAGGGATTTGACTTAGATTAAGTTTACACCTAGTAATTTTCCTAATTTAAAGCCAATTTAGCACGCTTAAATACGCTTTTGAATGCTGCTTTAATAGTATAAAATACGTGCCTTAAGTGGAAATTAGCCACTGTTTGTTATTTTTTATAAAAGACTAGGAGAGCCTGTGCTCAAATCTCGTATCAAATACAATACTGCGTCCTTTGTTACCAGCGCACCTGATATCTCACGCTTACCTGCTGATACGGGGATTGAAGTCGCGTTTGCTGGTCGCTCTAATGCGGGTAAATCAAGTGCTTTAAACACGTTAACTGATCAAAAGTTAGCGCGTACTTCTAAAACACCTGGTCGTACTCAGCTGATCAATACCTTTGAACTTGATGCCGATAAGCGCCTTATTGACTTGCCGGGCTATGGTTTTGCGAAAGTGCCTATCGAAATGAAAAAGAAGTGGCAAAAATCGCTAGGTGAATATTTACAAAAACGTCAAAGCTTAAAAGGTATCGTTGTTTTGATGGATATTCGCCACCCGTTAAAAGATTTAGACCGTGACTTAATCGACTGGGCGGTGGGCAGCGAAATTCCAGTGCTGGCACTATTAACTAAAGCCGACAAGCTAAAACAAGGCGCGCGTAAAGCTCAAGTTTTACAAGTTCGTCGTGAGTTAAGTAGTTTAGATGGTGATATTACAGTACATGCCTTCTCTTCACTAAAAGGCACCGGCTTACCTGAAGTTGCTAAAAAGCTCGATGAGTGGTTTTTAGGCCCTATTGAAGCGCAAGCACCTGAGTCTGACGAACAACCAGAAGACTAAGTGCTTAGGCCAAGTAATAACGCTTGGCTAATGATTCTATATAATAGCCCTGCTCATCTGAGCAGGCTATTTCAGCCCACTGATAATAAACATTTCTCGATACCCTCGAAGCCAAGCCATGTGCTAATTGAAGATAAGGCACACTGACACCTTCAAATTCTCTCAGTAATAGTGGTTGCTTTGCTGATACCAACCAAGCGCGCTGTAAATTATCGACACAACATAGAGCAAGGCGCCTTGCTCTGTCTCTTCAAAACGCCAATCAACAATAATAAAAGGCACATCAATGACAGTGATAGCCATTTTCTCGACGGGTGTTTTTAAAAAATAACTATCTGCCTCTTTGCAAAGCACAGAGGCAAAGAGTTTAACCATTGCCTCGCGTTTTATTTCACTGCCGCCATAAAACCACCGCCCTTGCGCATCAATCGTTATTGGCACTTGCCCACAGTTTTGTGGCTGCCATTGTTCAAAAGGTTTATCGGGCGTCTGAAGAGCGGCTTCTAAGTCAGCAAGTGATTGCATTATTTTTCTTTATCTAGCGTCAAAGAAAATGTTACAGGAACCGCTGTTGCAATTGATGGTAAGCCCGCAAGCTTTTGTAGTTCACTAATGCCTTCTGTTACTTTGAAATCACTCGCATTAATAATAACTGGCGTAAAAGATGACACGCTAATATCGCCCTTTGCTGACATATTGGCTAGAACATCTATCGTAAGTTCTTTTTTGTTACCATGAAAATCTAACTCAGCTTTTAACCCTTTCAGCACATGTTGACCTGGTTTCAGTGTTGATAATGCTTTACTTAAATCAGCAGTTAACACAGCATTAGGAAATTTAGCTGTTTCAAATAACAACTTTGTCATGCGCTCATTGCGGATAGGGATCAGAGTTTCAACCGATGTCAGGTCGATCATCAACTTAAATTGACCTTGCTCGTTGAGTGTACCCGACACGTTTTTGAAATGATGTGCTTCTGCAATAGAGTTCTTTTTAATAGATACAAAGCTTACGTTACTTTGCTCATTATTAACTTGCCAATTTGCGCTGGCTAAAGGGGCAACTAAAATACTCGATAATGAAAAGGCAGCTATTGCCAAAGATTTAAACATAACGCATTCCTTCGAAAGTAAATAAGAATCACTTTGATGGTATCACTTGCGTGTATTTGTGCAATGAATTGTATGATAAGAAAAGAAAAAGCGACTCACTCAACAAGGAGTGAGTCGTTATAGCAAACTGGGGAGAAGCTATCAATACGTTGCATCCTTTCAGATGCATCATCAACAGGATGTCCTACAGGATGAGGACGGCGCGGACTTTATCAAATACCAGATTAAAAATAAATTGCTTAACCGCAGAAAAAACACAAATTGATAAACATATAACGAAACACTAAAACCATCTTTTCCTGCTTACTTTAATTTAACATTACAGAGAACCCAAATTTAAGGTAAGGTGAATTAAAAGCGCACTAAAATCAGGCTTTTTTAAGGCTTGTTGGTGATAAATATTGAAGTAGAAGAGTAAAAGGTATGAAAAAAATCCCGTTAATTTTATTTGTTACCTTACTTTTTTTGTTGAGCCCTTGGTGCAATGCCAAAAAAACAACTACCCAATATCCAGTTGTTTTAGTTCATGGGCTAATGGGATTCGATAACCTGCTCGGAATCGATTACTTCTACAATATCGCTACAATTCTGGAAAAAGATGGTACTTTAGTCTTCACACCTGCCGTTTCTGCTATCAACAGTTCAGAAGTCCGAGGCGAGCAATTACTCACTCAAATAGAATCAATCTTAGCTCTGACTAGTGCTAAAAAAGTAAACTTGATTGGTCACAGTCAAGGTGCGCAAACTGCACGCTATGTTGCATCTATCAAACCTGATCTAATTGCCTCAGTTACCAGTGTAGGCGGTGCAAATTATGGCAGTGGCATTATTGATCTTATTAATAAGGAGCTAACACCCGGCTCTCAAGCAGAATATACAACTCGATTAGTATTCGATGCATTCGGTGGTGTTATTTCGTTATTATCAGGCAATAGTCAATTACCGCAAAATACACTCGGTGCAATAAATAGTTTAAGCACACAAGGAGCAGCAACATTTAATCAAAAGTACCCCGAAGGCTTGCCCAAAAACGAGTGCGAACAAGGTAATATGCTTGCAAGCAATGGCGTATACTACTTTTCTTGGAGCGGCACAGAAACACTCACTAATATCTTAGATTTAAGTGACTTATCCATGTTATTTGGCTCATTATTTATCTTAGGTCACAGTGACGGTCTCATTTCACGCTGTAGTAGCCATTTAGGGCATGTGATCAAAGATGATTACAAAATGAATCATCTCGATGAGATTAACCAATTTATTGGTTTGCATAGTTTTCGTGAAGTTGATCCAGTTGAACTTTACCGTAGCCACGTGACAAGGTTACAGAAACTAGGGTTATAAAAGCGGTGTTGTATCGTGAAGCCTACCAGAGGGAGAGCACAGCTTTATGCTTATTGATGTTCCAAACGCCATTGTTTAAGCCATGACATCATACCAACACTACTCAATGGGTAATTAAAATAATAGCCCTGTGCAGCATAGGTTTTAAGCGATTTTACAAACTTAAGTTGCTCTAGAGTTTCAACTCCTTCACAAATCACTTTTGCATTATTTTGATTGTGCATATCGACCATGCCCGAAACGAGGCTTCGAATTTGACTTTGATGAGCAAAATCAGCGGTAAGTGAAGCCGCCACTTTAATATACTCAACATTAAGATTCGGAAGCTTAGCTAGCCAAATAGGTGTGTCACCAAAACCATCGATACATAATTTAATACCAATACTATTGAGCCTTGCAACCATCGCTTTACCTTGATCATCTAAACTCATAAATAAATCAAGCGGGCACTCGATAATTAAATCACCCGGCTCTAGTCGATGCTCAGCCATGATACGGTCAACAAACTCAATAAATTCTTCGTGCAGCATCTCAGGATCAAACACATTTATACTAAGAGGTAATTCAATACCTTCCATTCGTAGTGCCATAGCTAGTTCTGCTGCACGCTCAATAACAAAAGCTGCAACAGGATAGCTTAGGCCTGCAACACGTATATCATCTATAAATTTATTCGCAGAAAGAATCCCTTGCTTAGGATGCTGCCAACGTAACAGCAATTCTAAAAATTCGATTTGCTCATCGCTATTACGAATAACTGGCTGAAAATACAACTCTAGTTCACTTGCAAAATCAAGGTGTGCTAACTCACGTAGTCGTGCTTGCTGCTCCAATTGCTCAATCATCATTTGTGGATGATAAGGCACAATCGCTTTGTCTGGATTTGAATCAAGCGCTAGATTGGCAAACGAAATGAAGTTTTCAAAGCTGTATTCAGGCTCATCACAAACTACATAACTGGCACGAACTTTAACTTCAATGGTGCAATTGGCAACATTAAATGGCTTTAAAGTAACATGGCGAATTTGACTAATTAGTTGCTCATGAAGGTGCTTTTGTTCCTCTAATGAACAAATAAACGCAAAGTTTAAGCCCCCTAAATGCGCCAACTTTTCGGCTTTGCCTGAATTACCCACTATATTAAGAACATTATCAACATTGAGCTGCTGTTTAATTCGGGTTGCTGATTGCGCTAATAACAAATCACCAAAGTCTCGACCTATGTGTTGGTTTACATCGTTAAAACCTTCAAGGCGAAGCATCACTAACGCGCAGTTAGCATCATGCTCCTCGGTCCAAGCAATAAAGCTATTTTTTAGGGCGTTGCGATCGGGTAAGCCTGTAAGAGGTGTCGCATCTAACTCGTCAGTGTGAAGTGGCTCAACGACCACCTGCTCTTCTTCAGGTTCTTCATAGTTAAAAAAGCCTGATATACACAAAATAACGACAGAAAAAACAAGCCAGTAAAGAGCAGTATGTAACAATAAATGAGCTGAATAAAGTACTGTTAATACAATCGCAGCAACAACTGAAATAATGATTGCTAACCAATTAGTTGTGCGAAATGCCTGCCACAAATGAAAACAAACACTTGCACTTAACAATAGCACTAACCAAGGCATGCCAAGACTAAGAATTGCTAATCCAAGCACGCCATTGACGACTAAGCTCAGCCTTAAAATAGAATTTTGAGTAACACATAATGCACAAATCATTGCCATAAGAACGCAACCAGCTAAAAACACTGGCACAACATCGCTACTTAAATTTGCAAGGCTCACGCTACTACTTGCTAAGCTGGCAATCAAAGACATGTAAAAATACTACGTAAAAAAGACTTATCTAATTAAGTCTACCCAAAATCCACAGATTTAACAGTTTATTTACGCCAAATTGGTAACTTAATTGTGCTGGGTGGGTTATTTGCCAATGGGCAATATCAGCACGTGCGCCTACCTTTAACACACCACGATCATCAAGTCCTAAAGCACCTGCAGCGTTTCGTGTTACCCCAGCCAATGCTTGCTCTGGTGTCATCCGAAAAATAGTGCATGCCATATTCATCATCAAATGCAATGAACATAAAGGCGAAGTACCCGGATTGAAGTCAGTTGAAATAGCAATTGGAACTTGGTACTGCTGCAGTAGTTCAATTGGCGGATACTTTGTTTCACGTAAGAAGTAAAATGCACCTGGTAATAAAACTGCTGCAGTACCCGCTTTGGCCATTGCCTGAATACCAGCTTCATCTAAGTGTTCAATATGATCCGCAGATAAGCCATTAAATTCAGCAACAAGCTCTGCACCATGTTGATTAGATAACTGCTCAGCGTGCAACTTGACTGGTAAGTTGTGTTTTTTAGCCGCTTCAAACACGCGGCGAGTTTGCTCATTACTAAAGCCAACGTTTTCACAAAAAGCATCAACTGCATCAGCTAAATCAGCTTCAACAACACGGTCAAGCATGTCACCGCAAACCAGATCAATGTACTCATCGCTACGACCTTTAAATTCAGGCGGTAATGCATGCGCACCTAAAAACGTGGTTTTAACATCAACTGGGTGATTTTCACCGAGTAAACGCGCCACTTCGAGAAGTTTAATTTCGTTTTCACAATCAAGACCGTAGCCAGATTTAATCTCTACCGTCGTCACACCTTCTGCATATAATGCATTTAAGCGCTCTTTTGCACTGACAAATAAAGCTTCGTGATCGGCTTCTCGCGTTGCACGTACGGTACTTGCAATACCGCCACCGTTTGCAGCTATTTGCTCATAGCTTACACCTTGTAAACGCTGTTCAAATTCTTCTGCACGGCTACCCGCGAACACTAAGTGAGTGTGGCAATCAATTAACCCGGGGGTTAACCACTGCCCTTTTGCTGACAATGTTGGCGTAGCTAGCGCATCAAACTCTGGTAAATCGGCTTGCTCACCTAACCAAGCAATTTTGCCATCTTTAACAGCAATAGCTGCATTTTCAATAGCACCATAAGGTGCTTCGATGGCTGGGTCCATTGTGGCGATGTTGGCATCTGTGATCACTAAATCCCAGAAAGCTTGATCATTATTGGTTGTGTGCATTTTTCACCTACATTGATACTTGCGATAGGCCCATTACGAGACTAAGTTTAAATTTGCTTAAAGTTTATCAACTCACCTTGTATATACAAGATAATTATGTCACCTTCAAACATACTGTTTACTCACCACATATACACGCATAATGAGTGTTCCTAAATTTGCGCAAATAAAAGAGTTCATTCTGGAAAATATTCGTTCTGGAGCTTGGCAAGAAAATCACCGAGTGCCCTCTGAAAATGAGCTTACCAACCAGTTTAAAGTTAGTCGTATGACTGCAAGACGAGCACTCAGTGAATTAACAGATGCAGGTATATTAACCCGTAGCCAAGGCCTAGGTACTTTTGTGGCTAGCTTCAAATCACAATCATCGTTATTAGAAATTAAAAATATTGCTGATGAGGTAAAAGCGCGAAGTAACCATTATAGCTGTACCATTTTAGTAATGGAGTCTATAAGCGCTATAGCACCAATTGCGATTGCTTTGGGTGTCGAGGTCGACAGCCATGTTTACAGAAGTGTGATTGTACACAATGAAAACGAGCAACCTCTGCAAGTTGAAGAACGCTTTGTGAACCCCGCTCTTGCTAAAGATTACTTACAGCAGGATTTCCATAGCCTAACGCCTCATGAATACTTATCGCAAAACGCCCCGCTCACCGAGGCACGCCATACAGTCGAAGCGATTATGCCCAACCAAGAAATGTGCGAATGGCTGAACCTTTACAACGAAGAGCCATGCTTACAAGTGATCCGCCGAACTTGGTCATCACAAGGTATTGTGAGCTTTGCCCGTTTAGTATCACCAGGCAGTAAATACCGATTAGGCGGCCACCTTACTTTTAAAAAATAACTAAATGGACATTTGATAACGAAAACTCAGTGACTCAATCGCTGAGCCATCAATAAGGCGCTCGCCTTTATCATGACTAGTAAAAGTCGGTGGCTGGTTGCCCTGCTCAGCACATTTTTGTTGGTAGTAATCTGCTTTTGTAGGATGTGCCGGATTAACCACATTATAAATACTGCTCGCGTTTGACCAATTTTCAAGTACTGAAAAAATCGCCGCTATCACATCTTGCTGCTGAACCATGTTTACCACTTGCTGACTTGAGCTAGTCAGTTCTTTACCGGCAACAAACCTACCCAGATCGCGCCCAGATTATACAAGACCAGCCAAGCGCAATACTTTACCACCAGCATTTAGCACTAACTGTTCAGCATCATATAGCTGTTGTTGACGTGCTGATTGGCAAATAATTTCTGTAGTTTCGTCATATTGACCATTGTTAGATGGATAAACTCCTGTCGAAGAACATAAAATAAAGCCTTTACAATTTAGTTGCTTAGCAAGTTCAAGCCCTGCTTGCAAAGTCGCTAAATAGTTACTTTCTGAGCTACGACTACGCGGTGGAATAGCGCAGACCCACCAAGCATTTTCAAGCGACAGCTCATGCTTGAGCACATCACCTTCAAGTATAAACTGGCGCTGAAAGTCATATTCGTGCTCGCCACCGCGATGTGTTCCCTGTACTTGCCATGCTAATTTATTTGCCTCAACACAAAGTGCATTTCCAAGCCAGCCGGCACCTAAAACAACCAGTTTATTATTTTCAGTACTCATTTACTCAACTGCCCCTTAGTATTTATTATTAACCTTCGCTTAACAGTGTAGCGATTTAGGTGCAAATATGATTAGATAGATAACTCTAACCTATAATAAAAACGCGTGCACTATGTTAAACAACCTCTCTTTACGTAAAAAAATACTTCTGCTCATTGGCGGGACGATAAGTGTGCTACTAATCATCGCGTCTAGCTTTTTTGTAAACCATATTGCTGATCTCTCACGTCATGCAATTCAACGCGAAGCCGACAGCTATTTGCAAAGTGAGCGACTGTCAATGCAGGCCTATTTTGCCAAATACGGCAAAGTTGTCGAAACCTTTGTAACAAACCCGCATTTAGTTAACTGGTTCGATAACTGGACTCAGCGCGATCAAAGCTTAGATAGTCAGCCTGGTTACAGCAGCGTTAATCAAGATTTTGTTCGTATTAGTGGTAACGATGATAACATTTTATCAGCCTTCTTTGCTTCTGCGACCACAGGTGAGTACTTCAAAGAAAACGAGCGTACCGCCACTTATAATGGCCAACCATATTACGCTTACAAACGTGGTTGGTGGCAAGATGCATTAAAAATAAATAAATTGTATGTTGGCCCTATTTCTGTTGATTTAACCACAGGTATCGCCTCTGCAGTTGTACAACAGCCAGTTTATAAACAAAACAAGCTTGTTGGTTTTGGTGGTGTTGATTTACAGCTTAATAATATCAACGACATGGTTGAAGCTATTCGATTTGATGGCCAAGGCTTTGGCTTTTTACTCGACAGTAACCAGAAGGTAGTGCACTTTTCAAAACGAACTGGACATAAACTATCTATCACAGACGAAGGCCCTAATGGCAAAGAAGGCTTAGATGCCCTCGAAAAGCAATTTAACGACACCTCGGGCTTTAGCGAATTAAACCGCGCGATGAAAAGCCAAAAAGAGGGTAGCAGCTTTGTCACATTCAAAGGCGAGCAATATTACGTTGTATACAATCGCCTTGAATTAGAAAGCCCTTACCTTGATTGGTATGTGGGTATTTTAATTCCGACCAGTATGATTGATGAGCCAGTAAATGATGCGGTGATGACAACCACAACATCCGTGATCATCATTCTTGCGATTATTATTGCGATGATCTTCTGGTCACGCAAATGATCACCAAGCCGCTGACTAAACTCACTTACATCATGCGTGATATCGCATCAGGTGATGGCGATCTAACACAAAAAATCGAGATAAAAAGTCAGGATGAAGTAGGACAGCTTGCTCATCACATGAATACTTTCATCGATAAATTACGTGCAATGATGCTGAATACTGCAGCTCAAGCTGAGCAATTAAGCCAAGCCGCAGCCCAATTGAAAACCGTATCGCAAAAAACCAATGATGAAATTCAGCAAGAAAAGCAACAAGTTGATAGCGTAAGTGCGGCAGTAACCGAAATGGCGTCTACAGTGATGGAAATCTCGCGTAATGCCCAGCACACCAATAATGCCGCTGAAGAAGTGCAAACCATTACCGCAGATGGCACTAAGCGCTCAACTCAAGCTCAGTCAGTCATGACCGCTCTTGCAAGTCACATTGGTGAAGCGTCTAAAGTCGTTGCGGGTCTTGAACAAGAAAGTGGTAATATCGGCGCGGTGGTTGATGTTATCAACTCAATCGCTGAGCAAACTAACTTACTGGCACTTAACGCAGCGATAGAAGCAGCCCGTGCTGGTGAGCAAGGCCGAGGTTTCGCAGTTGTTGCTGATGAGGTTCGTTCACTAGCAAGCAGAACGCAAGAGTCAACTGATGATATTCGCAATATGATCAGCCGTTTACAGCAAATTGCCCAACAAGCATCAACCATGATGCAGCAAGGTCAAGAGCGTGCTGAAGGCTCAGTTGAGCAAACACAAATTGTATTGCAAGCATTGCAAGATATCGCGCAATCTGTGACAAATGTACAAGATCAAAGTCATCAAATTGCGACTTCGACAGAGCAGCAAACTGTGGTTGCAGAAGATATTAACAATAGCTTGGCAGCGATTAATCACTTAGTGAATAGCACTGCAGATCATGCCCATGAATTGGCGGATGAAGCACGTGATTTGAATGAGTTAGCAGAGTCTCTAAATAAGACAGTAAATCAATTTAAGTTATAAAGATAAATTGCTGAAGTAGTTAAAAACCCGATGTCACCTGAAGATGACATCGGGTTTTTATCGTCAGCCTTCCCTGTTAATCGTGGCGCAACCGCTTTCGCGTGTTCCATAAATTCGTGCCACTGTTGCTTGTTCCATAAAGCAACTCCATTATTGGTCAATCCTTGTTTTGATTGCGTTTGTACTTGTTCCATATAGTCTCCTCCTTACGCTAGCTTCATCCGTTTGGGCTCCAAGCCTAAGCTTAATCCTTGCTGTCATCTCCATTCACCTTATCCATAAAGCGTTGCCATTGTGCGCTACTCCATAACGCCTTGTTACTTCCTTGTTGTCCTTTATGCTTAGTTACATTATCCATACTGTAAACTCCTTGCGCTTTATCGTCCGTTACTCCTACAGCCCTTCCTTGCTGTGCTCCATTACCCATCCTTGTAGATTAATGCGGTGATTATCGCTTAGCGATGATATACACAGCATGAATCAAACCTGGAATATACCCTAATAGAGTTAAAAGAATATTAATCCAGAACTGCGCACCTAAACCTACCTGTAAAAATACGCCGAGAGGTGGAATTAAAACCGATAAAATAATACGTATTAAATCCATGACTCACTCCTTGAAAAAGATAAGCCCAGCCAAAGCTGGGCTATATAGGGCTTGCTATTATTCAGCAACAATCGTTAATTCATCGATTACTTTGCGAACATCTTCAGCGTTTTCAGCAATGCTTACCGCTAATTGCTTTTCTGCATCAGACTCAACAGTACCTTTTAGTGTTACTACACCGTTGTCGGTATCAACATCGATATCTGTACCACCTACTTCTGAGTTAAATAAATAACGTGTGGTGATTACAGTACTGATTTTTGCATCGGTTAAGTCGCTTTCTGCAGAATCAGCTTTGTCTGATTTCATGTGCTTAGCTTTCATGTTTTTAACAACCGTTAGTTTGTTATCAACAGAGCTAACACCGTCTAGGCTAAGAACTAACTCTTCAGCAAGCTCTTTATCTAATTCGCTATCAACTTTACCTGTAAGTACAACCTTGCCATTCGTTACATCAGTGTTGATGTCAAAGTTGTTAAGGTTTGTGTTCATAAGAAGCACAGTTTCTGCCTTACCATCAATCCAAGCATCTTTACTTTCATTTTCCCAGCTGCTTGCCTGAGCTGACATGCTAGTTGCACCAATTACTAAAGCCGCAATCATAGATTTGTTAAAAGTGTTCATAATCTTTCTCCTTTTGATTAAAGACACTTTTACTAATGCGACTATGATGCCAACTATTTACTTGTTTATTTTCAGTGATTTAAACATTCATTCAGCGATGATTTATATTCATTTCGGTAAAGATTTACAAGCTGCTCGGTAAGAAGTTCACGATGTTGCAAAAATAACCATTTAGTTGCTGATTTTATTAATCTGTGGTTAATTTAACGAAATTGCTTATTCGCCTAAAAAGACAACCCCTTGATTTATATAACAATAAAATCTGGCCTAAGCTTTGCTTTGTAATTAATAACTAAAGAATCACCTTTAAAATCACAACAGGGAACTACCATGGCCGTTAAACTTGAAGATCGCCCAATCGATCAAGTAAGAGAAGAAGTCATTGATCAACTCATTTATAACTACAGTCATGCTGTTATTTCAGCCGAAGCATTTGAACGCCGCCTAGATCAGGCAATGGAAGCCACCAGCAACGAAGTACTGGTTGAGCTTGTTGCTGATTTAGATCTGAAAGCGGATATTGACTACAAATCGCAAAAGCATGCGCAATTTAAACCTCACTACAGCCACAGCAGCGACAACGAAAGCCTGCAGCTTCGTAGTATTTTGGGTTCAAATGAGCGCAGCGATAATGGGTAGTACCAAAAGAAATTCACCTCACAAACTGCTTAGGTTCAATTGAACTCGACTTTAGCGAAGCGATTTTCCAACATCAGCATGTCACCATTTACGTGAACTGTATTTTAGGTAACGATGAAATCTACGTGCCAGAACATGTTAATGTGGTATCTAAATTATTTAGCGTGATTGGTAGTGTAGAGAATAAATCAGTTGCCTTAAACAAAGGCCAAGGCCCAACCATCACTATTGAAGGTAATGTATGGCTAGGCTCTGTCGAGATTTCAGTTAAACGTACCATGAAAGAAAAGTTCATCAGCTTCGCCAACAGCCTAAAAGCCAGTTGGAAAGAAATGAATAAGATGCAGTAAAGGTGTGAGGTGCGAGATGCTAGGTGCTAGGTGCTAGGTGCTAGGTGCTAGGTGCTAGTTATCGTAGCCGCAGTTTTACATCGTGCAATATAATAAGATAACGCGCGAAATAAATTTCACGCCTACATCAAAGACATTTAATCGCACAAAGAGGTTAAGAGACGCTGCGCTTTAGAGGAAGTAAAAAATGATCTTGTGGTTTACTCATTCTCTTCTCATTCACTTCTCTTTGTGCAAAACATATTGAACCACAGAGAACACAGAGGCGCTTCGCGCTACACAGAGAAAACCAAAGTATCACAAAGAGATCATGAGACGCTGCGCTTCAGAGGAAACAAGAAAAGATAAATATCACTTCCTCATTCTTTCCTCATTCTCTTCTCTTTGTGCAAATATTTTCGCGCGAAATAAATTTCCCGCCTACATCGTAGGCGTCACGCTTGCTTGGCGCGTCGTACATACAACGCCATTCCATCAATCAATGCCTGACCTACAAACAACACCGCTCGGCTCAAAACTGACAGCTGAAAGCTGACAGCTCTAGCTACAGGTCATTATTCCTCTCACTTGGAATATCACTAAAATACTCTACAAACTCAACTTCAAAACCTGCTGGGTCGATGAAATATACATTTTTACGGTAAGGGTTTTCTGGGCCGTGTTTATCAACTTCATAACCAGCCGAAACCAGGCGTTCAATTACCGCATTAATATCGTTTGTCACATAGGCAAAATGAGCAAGGCCTACTTGGTGGCCGGCTAAATCACGGTTTTCAGCTTCACCGTTATCGCTTAATGCAAGATATTGGTAATCATCACCAAAGTGCAGCCACTTGCGCGGTTTGCCCGACCATTTGCTATCGCCTTGACTACGCACACGCCAGTGCGGGAATGCAGCTTTATAAAAGTGCAGCATGGCATCAACATTACTAACAACAAGATTTACGTGTTCTAAATACATGGTAGTTTTCCTTTTTATTTTTAAACTGCCACCAAGATAAAACCTCAAGTTAAGTTTAGGTAAAGCGTTTTTTCAAATAAAAAAGCCCCACTGAAGTGAGGCTTTAAAAAATTGAGTAGTTATTGATGAATCAGCTACCAGCAACCTGCATTTGTTCTATCAATACAGAGCCTGTTTGAATACCACCACGACGCTCGATATCGCCACCTAAGCCCACAACGGCTTTAAACATATCTTTTAAGTTACCAGCAATTGTGATTTCACTGACTGGGTATTGGATTTCACCATTCTCAACCCAGAAGCCCGCTGCACCACGTGAGTAATCGCCCGTTACCGTATTCACACCTTGGCCCATAAGTTCCGTTACTAATAAGCCTGTGCCCATGGTTTTTAAAAGTGCTTTTAAATCGGCATGGGTTTGTTCAACTAGCCAGTTATGAATACCACCAGCATGACCCGTTGGTGCCATAGACAGTTTACGTGCCGCGTAGCTTGCTAATAGGTAAGTTTGCAGCTCACCGCCTTGAATAATTTCACGGTCTACAGTTTTTAAACCTTCAGCATCAAACGGTGAAGACGCTAAACCTTTTAATAAATGAGGGCGCTCAGAGATATTCACACAATCGCTAAATACTTTTGTACCTAAGCTATCAAGCAAGAAGCTCGACTTACGATAAAGCGCGCCGCCACCAATCGCCGACACTAAATGGCCAATAATGAGTTAGCAATATCTGCTCTAAAGATCACAGGCACTTTCATGGTACCGAGCTTTTGGCTGTTAAGTTTAGCCAAGGTTTCGGTTGCCGCTTCGAGGCCTACTTTTGCAGCGTCATTTAAATCATCTTTATGACGTGCGATGGTATAAGCTGAGTCGCGCTGCATTTGCTCGCCTTCTTTACCAATCACCATCGTGCTAATGCTATGACGCGTACGCGGGTAACCTGCAATCATGCCATGGCTGTTACCATAAACACGTAAACCTTGGTGAGAAGAAAAACTCGCACCGTCTGAATTTACAATGCGCTCATCGGCATTTAACGCCGCTTGTTCTGCTTGATGACAAAACTCAACACCTTGCTCTGGGCTAACTTCCCACGGGTGGTATAAATCTAAATCTTGCGGTGCAAATTCAAGTAACTCTTTATCAGCGATACCATTAAATGGGTCGTCAGAGGTGAACTTAGCAATATCAATGGCTTTTTCGACCACTGTACGTAATGTTTTAGGGTTTAAGTCAGCTGTTGAAGCAGAGCCTTTGTTGTTACCCACATAAACACTGATACCTAAGCCACCGTCTTGGTTAAACTCTATTGTTTCAACTTCGCCCATACGCGTGCTGACAGACAAACCTGACGTGCTCGACATCGCCGCTTCAGCCGCAGTAGCACCCAATTTTTTTGCATGCTCCAGTACTTCGCTTACTGCGTCTTTCACTTCAGAAATGTGTTGATAAATAGGATCTTTCATCTTGTGTGTCCTAGGTTCTGATATTTTTTATAGTGTAACGAATGCTAACACACTGCGAGACCTGCATCAGCTAATATTAATCATTAACTAAATGGCGTATAATAGCGAATAGTTAAGTTTACTGAATGAGCATCCTTATGGCGAAGAAGAAAAAGCCACTTATCGAAGAAGAAATTATTTACGTATCAAAAAGCGAATTAAAACGTGAAGCCATGCAATATCATGGTCTGGGTGCTGAAATTGCAAAAATGCCGAAAAAGCAACGCGATCGTTTACCGCTTAATCACGATTTAAAAGAAGCCCTTGTCGTTTCTGATAAAGTAAGTGACAAGAGCGATGCTTACCGTCGTAACTTAAACTACATCGCAAAAGTTTTACGTACCACAGAAAACGTTGATGAAATTCAAGCGATGATCGACATCATGCTTAATAAAAACAATCAAGCCGATGTTTTAATGAACAAAATCGAAACCCTGCGTGATGATTTAATTAAACAAGGTGACGACCTGATCAATTCAACAATTGATCAATACCCGACTCTTGAGCGCCAAAAAATGCGCCAATTAGTGCGCAGCGCCGCAAAAGAAGTAAAAGCAGAAAAACCAGCCAAAGCTTACAAAGAGTTATTCCAGTATCTAAAAGATGCGATTATGCTTTGATTTCCTTCGCGCGAAATAAATTTCACGCCTACAACACCGTAGGCGTCACGCTTGCTTGGCGTGTGTTGAACACCACTTAATACACAACCATCGCGCGACATAAATTTCACGTCTCTACAACCAAATACAATTCCAAAACGGGTAATCGCCAACGTGCTTGACTAATTTTGCGCGTAGAGGGTTTGCGACTAGATATCGAGCTTGATGTATTAGGTCATTTTCATCTCTGATTTGATGATCATAAAAATTATTTTGCCAAACCACTACTTTGCGCCCTTTTCTCTTACGAATAGACATGGTCACCATGCTTTTGTACAGCTTAATTACTGCTGATAAGTTTTGCTGAGGGCGAAGTTGAAATATCCAATGTAAATGGTCAAGCATGAGGACAAAGCAGATTGTCTCCACTTTATCTTCTAAATGGTAAATTGCTTTGGCAGCATCAACTGCATATGAGTAATTGGCAAATATAGGCACTCGATTCTCACAACAAAGAGTTACTGAATAATAGCAGTTTGAATGTGAGGTACGCCCTTTAAGCCTCTTCCTTGACGAAAACATAAACCTATCAATCCTGAAGGTAAAACCTGATCTTAGAACTTAAAAACACACCTAGCCAATTTACACCAAAAATGTTTGAACCTCACAATACAAAAACATCGCGCGAAATAAATTTCACGCCTACATCAATCGTAGGCGTCACGCTTGCTTGGCGCGTTTTAAACACCACACAACACGCAACCACCGCGCGAAATAAATTTCACGCCTACATCACCGTGGGCGTCACGCTTGCTTGGCGCGTCTTGAACATCACAAAATACTCAACCATCTCGCGAAATAAATTTCATGCCTACATCAACCGTAGGCGTCACGCTTGCTTGGCGCGTTTTAAACACCACACAACACGCAACCATCGCGCGAAATAAATTTCACGCCTACATCAAACCGTAGGCGTCACGCTTGCTTGGCGCGCCTGAAACATCAAACAATAAACAACCATCACGCGAAATAAATTTCACGCCTACATCAAACCGTAGGCGTCACGCTTGCTTGGCGCTTCTTAAACACCACACAATACTCAACCATCGCGTGAAATAAATTTCATGCCTACATCAACCTTAGGCGTCACGCTTGCTTGACGCGTCTTGAGTTGATCGCTCCTAAAACAAAAAAGGCTCTGAGCGTTCACTCAGAGCCTTTTTTAAAATCGATAATCAATTACCAGATTTTTACGCGATCTTCTGGTTTGATATACATTTTGTCGCCTTCTTTCACGTCAAATGCCTGATAGAATTCTGGCATATTTGAAAGAATACCGATTACACGGTAATGGCTTGGTGAATGAGGGTCTGTCATTAGGCGGTTACGTAACTCTTCGTCACGATATTTACGACGCCAAATTTGCGACCAACCCATGAAGAAACGCTGATCACCTGTGTAACCATCAATGATAGGCGCTTTTTCATCACCAAGTGATAACTGGTATGCTGTATAAGCAACTGTTAAGCCACCTAAGTCACCAATGTTTTCACCTAATGTAAGCTGACCATTTACGCTAGCATCTTCAAATGGTTTGTACTCGTTATACTGAGCAACTAGCTGACCCGTGCGCTCTTCAAACTGTTTAAGGTCTGATTCGCTCCACCAGTTACGTAAGTTACCATCACCATCGTACTTCGCACCTTGGTCATCAAAGCCGTGACCTAATTCGTGTCCATTACCGCACCGATTGCACCGTAGTTCACAGCGTCATCAGCTTCTAGGTTGAAGAATGGCGGTTGTAAGATAGCCGCAGGGAATACAATCTCGTTGTTCACAGGGTTGTAGTAAGCGTTTACTGTTTGTGGTGTCATGTGCCACTCAGAACGGTCAACTGGCTTACCTAGTTTTGCAGTCATGTCTGCATATTCCCACTCGCTGTGGCGAATGTAGTTACCTACTAAATCGTCACCTTTCACTTCAAGTGCAGAATAGTCTTTCCATTTATCTGGGTAACCAATTTTTGGTGTGAACTTATCAAGCTTTTCTTTAGCCGCGATTTTTGTTTCAGGGCTCATCCACTCAAGGTTTTCAATCGCGACTGCATAACCTTTGATTACGTTATCAACTAACTCTTCCATACGCGCTTTCGCTTCAGGCGGGAAGTTTTCTTTAACGTATACTTTACCTAAGATTTCGCCTAGTACACTGTTTGATGCATCAACCGCTTTTTTCCAAAGTGGAGATTGCTCTGTAACACCGCGAAGTGTTGTGCTGTAGAAATCAAAGTTAAGGTCTACTAGCTCTTTATCTAATAGGCGAGCATAGTTGCTAACAAAGTGGAACTTAAGGTAGTTCTGCCACGTTGCTAAGTCTGTATCGTTGTAGATACCTGCGAATTTTTCTAGGTAGCTAGGTTGGCGAATGATTACATCTTCTGTTTTGATACCTGATGCATCAAGGTAAGCTGCAAAGTCAAAGTCGCCAGTAAGTTTGTTAGCATCTGCAACGCTCATCTTATTGTAAGATTTAGTTGCATCACGGCTTTCAACACGGCTCCACTGCGCATCAGCAATGCTTGTTTCAAGATCGATAATTGCTTTAGCCGCAGATTCTGCATCAGCTACACCGGCTTTGCTTAAGATAGCTGTTACGTATGCTTGGTAAGCTTCACGAATTTTTGTGAATTTTTCTTCACCTTTTAAGTAGTAGTCGCGATCTGGTAAACCTAAACCAGACTGATAAACATACATCGCGTTTTCGCTAGAGTTTTTCGCATCGTTGTTTACGTACCAACCAAACGGTAAACTACCACCTTTAATGCGAAGTTCAGCCATTAAAGCAACAAGATCAGACTTGTTCTTAACTGCGTCAACGCTTTCTAACACTGGTGTTAATGGCTTGATACCTGCCGCTTCACGGCCTGCTTCGTCCATGTAGCTGTTGTAGAATGCAGCTAATTTAGCTTCATCAGAGCCTGGCTTAACGTCTTTATTAGCCGCTGCTTTTTCTAGCACTTCTTTCATCGCTTTTTGCGAATCATCGTAAAGCTGAGTGAATGAACCGTAGTTTGATTTATCACCTGGAATTTCTGTTTTCTCTAACCATTCGCCGTTTACGTGGTAGTAAAAGTCATCTTGTGCGCGAACAGATTTGTCCATGTTCGCCAGTTCAATGCCAGAGTTTAAAGGTGCTTTTGCTTCAGTGACGGTCGCAGTTGCTGGTGCTTTAGTTTCTTGTTCTTTTTCACCACAACCAACAAGACCGAGCGCAAGTGCAATACTTGCCGCGGTAAGTGTTACTTTTTTCATGGGAGTCCCGTACTAATTATTTTTTGATGTATTTATCGAAAAACTAGCAAACCTAATTAATCGTTAGTTTTTCGCTTTCACCATAATAAACCGCTCAAGCAAAACAATAAAACCGAATATGTAACAATTCTTATCAAAACAGGATGAGACGCATTTTTGAGCGGTGGGAGGGGGAAATTAGCGATAGCATTGTAGGCGCGATTTTACATCTCGCAATGTTTCTATGATTCACCAAGAGGGTAAGAGGCGCTTCGCTTAAGAGGAAATAAAAAAAGATCCTGTGGTTTCCTCATTCTCTTCTCATTTACTTCACTTTGTGCAATTTTTTCGCGCGAAATAAATTTCACGCCTACATCAATCGTAGGCGTCACGCTTGCTTGGCGGGTCTTACATTCAGCACCAAGTCTGCAAATTAATAAAGAACCCGTAAACAACACTGTTCAGCTTCAAACTGACAGCTGAAAGCTGACGGCTGTTACTGCTCGTACTTCTGCTTTATCTTTTCGATAATCTCAACATTGGCGGCAGGGAAGCTGTAATCATCAAGCTCGTTGAGTGCGACCCATTTGCCTTGTTGGCGTTTTTCTGCGCCATGGGCTGTGCCTGTGAAATCATCAACAATGTGCACATCTAAGCGTACGCACTTATCGCCGTAGTCATGTTCGATAACCATTAGCTCTTCACTGCCATTTACGGTTAGGTTTACTTCTTCTAATAGCTCGCGCTGTAGCGCAGTAAATACGCTTTCGCCCTGCTCTACTTTACCGCCTGGGAATTCCCATAAGCCGCCTTGGTGTTTGTCGTCTGGGCGTTTACAAATAAATAATTGCTGATCTTTATAAATAACACCAACTGCAACATGCACTACTTTTTTAGTCATTTGTTGTTTCCTTAATCATAAAAAAAGCGACGCAAGCGTCGCTTTTTATCACCGTGTTTTGGTTATTTTAATTTACCGCAACACTGCTTATATTTATTACCTGAACCACAAGGACACGGCTCGTTACGGCCTACTTTAGGTTCTGCACGTTGTGTAACTACAGCACCTTCTGGTGTTTCGCCACCGATGTGCTCAGCTTCTTCGTGTTGGTATTCACGTGGCGCATTTTCGCTACGACGATGTTGCTCTTCAACTTTCTCAACATCTTCTTCAGCGCGAACTTGTACTTTACTTAAAATACCCACAACGTCGACTTTTAAGTTCTCTAGCATTTCAGAGAATAGCTCGAACGACTCGCGCTTGTACTCTTGCTTAGGATTCTTCTGTGCGTAACCACGTAAGTGGATACCTTGACGAAGGTGGTCCATCGCAGCCAAGTGATCTTTCCAATGTTGGTCTAGGCTTTGTAGCATAATCGCTTTTTCGAATTGACGTAGTACAGACTCGCCTACCATCTCTTCTTTTTGCTTGTATGCTTGCTCAACCGCTTCTTCGATACGCTCACGAAGTTTCTCTTCGTATAGTTTGCTATCATCAGCTAGCCATTGCGAAATTGGCAGCTCGATTAAGAAATCTTGTTTTAAGCGTTCTTCAAGACCTGGGATATCCCACATTTCAGCAAGGCTTTGCGGTGCAATATACTGGTCGATTGTACCGTTTAGCACATCGCCACGAATTGCAGTGATAGTTTCTGAAATATCGCCTTCTTCAAGTAGCTCATTACGTTGCGAGTAAACAACACGGCGTTGATCGTTCGCTACATCATCGTACTCAAGTAATTGCTTACGAACATCGAAGTTACGTGCCTCAACTTTACGTTGTGCGTTTTCGATTGCGCGGTTAACCCAAGGGTGCTCAATTGCTTCACCGCGTTGCATACCTAGTTTACGCATCATGTTAGTCATGCGCTCACCAGCGAAGATACGCATTAGCGCGTCGTCCATTGATAAGTAGAAACGGCTTGAACCCGCATCACCTTGACGACCAGAACGACCACGTAGCTGGTTATCGATACGACGAGACTCGTGACGTTCAGTACCAATGATGTGTAAACCACCCGCTTCGATTACTGCATCGTGGCGTTTTTGCCACTCATCTTTAATCGCTTTGATTTGTTCATCAGTTGGGTTTTCTAGCTTTTCAACTTCACTGTTCCAGTTACCACCTAACACGATATCGGTACCACGACCGGCCATGTTAGTTGCAATAGTTACTGTGCCAGGTAAACCTGCATCGGCAACAATGTCTGCTTCTTGCGCGTGGAACTTAGCATTAAGTACGTTGTGCTTAATTTTTTCTTTACGTAAGAACTGCGATAAGTACTCAGAACTTTCGATAGAGATAGTACCCACAAGTACCGGTTGACCACGCTCTTGACAATCTTTGATATCAGCAAGGATTGCTTCGTACTTTTCTTCTTGTGTTAGGTATACAAGGTCAGCACGATCGTCACGGATCATCGGTTTGTTAGTTGGCATTACTACTGTGTCTAGACCATAGATAGACTGGAACTCAAACGCTTCTGTGTCTGCTGTACCTGTCATACCCGCTAATGTGTCGTATAAACGGAAGTAGTTTTGGAATGTGATTGATGCCAATGTTTGGTTTTCGTTTTGAATGCGTACACCTTCTTTTGCTTCAACAGCTTGGTGTAAACCTTCTGACCAACGACGACCTTCCATTGTACGGCCTGTGTGCTCATCAACGATGATAACTTCGTTTTCTTTAACAACGTAATCAACGTCTTTTTGATAAAGCTTGTGAGCACGAAGTGCCGCATACACATGGCTTAATAATGTGATACTTGAAGCTGAGTAAAGTGAATCACCTTCTTGAATTAAGCCGCGCTCAATTAGTAGCTCTTCAACTTTAACTTGGCCGCGCTCTGTAAGGTGAACTTGCTTAGACTTCTCATCGATAGTGTAATCGCCGTCGCCTTCAACACCTTCTTCATCTTCTTTTTCTTGTAGTTCTAGGTCAGGCACAATTTTGTTGATTTCGATGTAAAGCTCAGAGCTGTCTTCAGCTGGGCCTGAGATAATCAGCGGCGTACGCGCTTCATCGATTAGGATTGAATCCACCTCATCCACTACGGCGTAGTAAAGTGGGCGTTGTACACGCTCTTCAATGCTAAATGCCATGTTATCGCGCAGATAATCAAAGCCAAATTCGTTATTAGTACCGTAAGTAATGTCGGCAGCATAAGCGATTTTCTTCTGCTGTGGCATCATGCCTGGTACGTTACAACCTACAGTTAAACCCAAGAATTCAAATAGTTCACGGTTAGTTTCGGCGTCACGTTTTGCAAGGTAGTCATTCACGGTAATTACGTGAACACCTTTACCTGTTAAACCACGAAGGTAGGCAGGTAATGTTGCTGTTAGTGTTTTACCTTCACCGGTACGCATTTCTGCGATGCGACCTTGGTGTAAAACCATACCACCTAGTAGCTGTACGTCGAAGTGACGCATGCCATTTACACGTTTAGATGCTTCACGTACCACAGCAAATGCTTCTGGTAAAATGTCATCTAGGCTTTGTCCGTTATCGTAACGCTCTCTAAATTCAGCTGTTTTTGCTTTTAAATCTTCATCAGAAAGCGCTTCTAATTGCTTTTCAAGCGCATTAATTAGAGCGACCGTCTTTCTTAGGTTTTTAATAGTGCGGTCATTGCGACTACCAAAAATCTTGGTAAATAAATTAGATATCATGATAAAACCGTTACAATATATTCTTTGTTAGCTAGTCATTAGCTAACCCACTTTCTTCAATTGATAATTAATATGCGCTTATGCTCATGATGTAGGGCATATTAATTAACAATTTATCAGTACGCTGTTCAAAACACCGCTTATTTCGTGCGCTATCATACCAGAGTCTGCGCAACATCAAACCTTCTGTTTATGAAGATATGGATTTTCAGCAAGAAAATTTAAAAATCAGCCATAATCTTTGATCTAACCCTACAAAAAGGGTGAAAACAAGATTACTGAATAGATATGGCGACAATCGAAATAAAATCAAGATCAGGGGAGTAAAAAGGCGATGCGATGGACGAAATTCAACTTTGTAAATGTAGGTGGTCATTTATGGCGACAATACATTACATCTCCTTCACCAATGACGCGCTAAAGCACGACCTACAAGATAACACGCGAAATAAATTTCACGCCTACATCAAAGACATTTAATCGCACAAAGAGGATAAGAGACGCTGCGCTTAAAAGAAAACAAAAAAGCACATTATCGCTTTCTCATTCTTTTCTCATTCACTTCTCTTTGTGCAAATATTTTCGCGCGAAATAAATTTCACGCCTACACCATAGGCGTCACGCTTGCTTGGCGCGTCTGACATACTGCGCCATTTCACCAACCTATGTCTGACTTACAAACAACACAATTCGGCTTCAAACTGACGGCTGAAAGCTGACGGCTTTACTTCTTTTTCCGCCCATGTTGTGCTAAACGCTCTAACTTGGCTTTTAATGAAGGCGGGGCATCTGCGGCAATGGCGCTGAGGTAATCAGCTGTTTGTTCGCTCATTTGACGTTTAGAAACAGACTTTTGCTCTGGCTTATTTGTTGCTGATAAGCGCTGTGTTGCCTGTGGGTTTGCGGTAATTTTAATTTGCCCAAGCTCTACCATGCCAGCGGCACGAAAATGCGAGAGCATATCCATTTTTAAATAATTTAAACGTAGTGCAATCGGTGCAGAAATTGCTTCAATCATCAAAGTACCGTCACGGTAATTACTTACCCGACATTTTTTCGAAAGCGTTTCACCTAAGAAGTCATCAAGAATGGTTTGTTGAGAAGACAAGCCTTGGGTTTTACCAGCATAAGATGCTAAGCGACCACTCAAGCCTGCCATAATATCGCCAACAGCCTTTGGCGCGTATCTATCTTTTGCCATTAATCGTCTACCTAAAAGGGTTAATCACCACAAAGAGAATATATCACCTACGTAAATATGAAGCTATTAGGTTCGGGGAACGAGATACAAGATGCGGTTTTGTACAAAGTGGTCATTTATGGCGACAAGATATTACGTACCTCTCATCAATGACGCGCTAAAGCAGGAACTACAAGAAAGCTCGCAAAATAAATTTCACGCCGACATCAAAGACACCTAATCGCACAAAGAGGCTAAGAGGCGCTTCGCTGAAGAGGAAGTAAAAAATGATCCTATGGTTCCCTCACTTTCTTCTTATTCTCTTCTCTTTGTTAAAATATTTTCGGCACTGAAGTACCTCCTACAAAATGGAATTTGGGGAAGACCCGAAAACAACATCGCTCGGCTTCAAACTGACAGCTCAACATCTAATAGCATAAAGAGGATAAGAGGCACTTCACTGAATAGGAAGTAAAAATGATCCTGTGGTTCCCTCATTTTCTTCTTATTCAATTCTCTTTGTGAAATAGACCTTCAACGAAATAAACTTCACGCCTTCAAATATCTCAATCCTGCCTCCATTGCCCTAAGAGTTATTTACCTCTATGCTGAAATTAGCTTCAAAAAGGAGAATATTATGCATATAAAACACCACGGAGCGGTGAAAGGCGTAACTGGGTCTTGCCACCAGCTATTTATTGATGACACAAATTCTGTACTTGTTGATTGTGGGCTATTTCAAGGGGAAGACAGTAAACAAGATCTAGCAATTGATTTTGATATCTCAACAGTTAAAGCGCTGATTGTTACACATTGCCACATAGACCATGTTGGTCGCATACCTTACTTACTTGCCGCAGGTTTTAAAGGCCCAATTTATACCTCGATTGCCACCGCAAAACTCTTACCTATGGTGATTGAAGATGCCTTAAAAGTAGGTGTAACTCGCGATGAAGCGGTGATCCGCACCTGCTTAAAGTTACTAAAACAGCAAATTATCTCTCTCGATTATAATACATGGTACTGCATTCCCGTAGGAGTTGGCTTAAGCCCCGAAAAAGCAACCTCAAGCAATCAAAACTCTTTATATAAAATTCGCCTGCAACGTGCTGGGCACATTTTAGGCTCTGCCTATGTTGAAATTGAACTGGGTAAAAGACCAAACACGCATAGAGTGGTATTTTCAGGTGATTTAGGTGCACCTTACACGCCATTGTTACCGACGCCAAAACCACCCTACCGTGCCGATACATTAGTTATTGAGTCCACCTATGGTGATAAAAACCATCAAGGCCGCAAAGAGCGCGTAGCCGTGCTTAAAAAAGTTATAGAACGTGCCGTAAGTGATAATGGCGTGGTACTCATACCGGCTTTTAGTATTGGCCGCACACAAGAATTGCTGTATGAATTTGAACAGCTTATTCATTTTGCACGTAAGCGCTCTATGTGGCATAAGCTGCAAATTATTGTTGATTCACCAATGGCAGCCAATTTCACAAATGAGTATTTACGCTTTAAAGCGCTGTGGGATAACGAAGCAAAAAAACGAGTAAAACAAGGCCGCCACCCGCTCGACTTCAACCAACTACACACTATTGATAGCCACCAAGAACACCTTGCATTAATAAACTTTTTAGCCTCGAAACAGCAGCCCGCAATAATCATAGCTGCCAGCGGAATGTGTAATGGCGGCAGAATAGTTAATTATCTAGAACGGTTTTTACCAGACAAAACAACCGATGTCATTTTTGTTGGTTACCAAGGACGAGGAACCTTAGGCCGAGATATTCAAAAATATGGCCACGCGGCGGATACGTCTTTATCGATAATCAAAAAGTAATGATTAAAGCACAAGTTCATACCATTAGCGGTTATAGCGCCCACGCAGATCAAAAAGGGTTAATAAATTTCGTTACTGGCATGCGCAAAAAGCCAAGTTTAATTAAAATTGTTCACGGAGACGAGCAAGCCAAACAAGCATTGGCTAATGAGCTTTGTACAAGATTAGCAACAGCAACAATTAAAATTCCGTAACACACATAAAAAAAGCCGCATAAATGCGGCTTTTAGATTTAATCCCTATTTAGGAACTAACAAAAATGGTTACTAACCACCAGTGCCACCTGAGCCGCCTGAGCCGCCTGAACCTGTAACTTCAGGACAAGTAAATTCAAAGTTTTGAGTTAAATCATCATCAGTTACATCGTTAAGCGAAATTGTGTTTGAACCTTCTAGAGGTAAACCACGGAAGTTAACAGTAACTTCATAATCTTCGCCTTCGCGTAGGTTGGTAAGCTGGAAGTTACCATCTGCATCTTTAAGCGCAGTACGTACAGCTTTACCATCACGCTTATAACGTACAGCAGAGTTAGTTACATCTACCGCTACGTCTGAGTCGTTAGCACATGAGCCAGTAATAGTTAAAGTTTTATTAACTAGAGTGTAAGGAGCTGCTAGAGCAAAGTCATTAACTGTACCACAAACTGCTACTTCGCCATCTGTTTCACCCCAGATAGCGCCGTCTCGGTCAAACACTACTACTGTTGCAGTAGCTTCAGAAGAGATGCCGTAACGCTTTAAGAAACCAGGAGGAACAACACGAGAAGTGCTACCAGCACCAACTCGAGACCATAAGAAACCATCAGCTGAGTACGCAGCAAGTGTTAAACCACCAGCAGGTACTGCATCACCAGTAAAGTTAACAGTTAAACCATCAGTACATACAGGAACAGACTTATTAACAGAGAACCAAGTTAAGTGGTCTGTTTCAAAGCTAACTGTACCCGTACCTTTAGTTACTGGGAACGTTTCTGGCATCCAGATACCAGTTTCTTCATCTAAAGAGCTAACGCTTAGTACTTCACCAGCATCTAGATCAGCTGGAGCAGCAAGTGTTACGTTTAGAGTGTCGCCAGCGAATTTTTTAACGCTATTACCGTCAACACTTAATGTAACGTTTGCTAAAGAAACAGGCACTGCAATGTTAGCACTGCTGTCATCGCTATTTAGACCTTCTGGTAAAACTAAGCTTTTAGTTTCAGTTGAAGGGTCAGTACCCAATACATTTAATGCTACTTCAGCACCTGTTACAGGTTGACCATCAGCGTCTTGTAAAGTAATACCTGTTGGCAATGTAGCTGAAGCTAAAGATGAACCTTCAGCAGATGCATCAGCTACGATTTCAGCTGTTGTAGTAGAGCCTGTAATGTCTGATGAAGTTGTAGTTGTAGATGCAAGACCTTCTTCGTCAGTAGGTGTTAGTAAAAATTGTGCAACTAATACGTCGTTATCGTCTTCGTTAGAAAGATTTAAGCTAAATGCTTTAGTAACAAAGCCTGGAGCTGAAACGATAGCAGTAACGCTGTCTGTTGAAGAACCACTTTTACGAGTAACAAGGAAGCTACCTTCATCGCCAACATCTAAAGTTTGAACTTGATTACCTTCAACATCAACGATGTTAGTTGAAAGAACGCCTGATTCTAAAAATTTGATTGTTGCATCACCGATAACATCAAATTCGTCATCATCGTTTGATTGAACAACAGAACCACTTACAACAAATGTAAGTGCCGCTGGAGTTTCTGGTGCAACGACAACAACACCACCATCGCCACCATCACCACCGTCATCTGGTACTGGTTTATTGTTATCATCATCGCTAAAACAACCTGTTAAAGCGAAAGCCGATGCTACTGATAACGCTAGTAGCGATTTTTTGTTAGTAAACATAGGGAGTCCTTCTATTCCTTTATCAACATTTGTAAATGAATTTACTCATTTTATAAAATAGTAGCGCGAACTTCCAAAAAGTATAGTCAGCACCATAATTTTTTTACAAATTAAAAACGAGGCATTAAAGCTCTTAAATTATCTAAAACACCCCATCAATAATATAGCTAAATTACCTAATTGTACAATACTTAACCCAACATAAATTGTTACCGATAAGTTAAATATGCCTCTTTTAATCTTGCAAGATTTTGGTATACATAATCACTAGACATACGCCCCTGATTAAGGAACGTACGGTAGGTGCTTATTGCACTTCCTGGAATAAAGCCTTGACTGAACACTAAACGGTTAGTGCTTTCACCAATCTCAGTACTCGCTGTATGCCTGTAAGATTCAGTGCCTTTAATTTGCCCAAATTTATAAGCTTTCATATCTTTTCGTGGTGAAAGTGGAATACTAAATGCCAAACCTGCTTTAGTCGTATTTGTATCTTCGTAATATACAGCTAAGTAGCTGTCACCAAACCAAAAACGGCTTTCTAGTTTATAGCCAGAATCTTCATACCAATAATTACCTGCTTGAGCATGTAAGGTAATGTCTTGTTCAACCCAGTTATATTGGTAGTTTAGTGCTTGGAATGTTTTGCTGCCGCGATAATCTTCGTATTTATACGAACCCAACTGAGCACTAATTCTGTGACGTCCTTCATCACTCAGCCAAGTTGTTTCGTTAGTGATACCTGTTAAATCGTAGCGTTCTTTTATAAAGCCAACTTGCGTTTGGTTATAAAAACCGAATGGCAGCTTAAATGTTTGGTAGAACATAGCTCTATCAAATTCAGTTTCTTGACGATAACGCCTAAATGGACCTCTCTCATCATAGTCGTCACTATTTTCAACATTAACTTGTCCACCTAAAATAACACCTGCACCTTTCCAAAGAGGCACATCGACATCTGCTCTAATTGCAATAGAATAGTCAAACACACCTAACTCAGTAGCGTACGTATTACTAATAGCAGGGCTCAATGTCAAACGCGGCTTAAAGTATGGGCTCGCCTGCGCTTTACCAGCCCATGTAACACCTTCGGGAATAACGGCTTTGTCTTGTTGAACATTTAAGTCAGGGCTAACGCCTTTTTCAATAAACAAACGATAATTGTCGATGTTGCCGCTAATTGCTAGTAATGGGATATCTGTTTTCGAAAGCTGAACGCTATAATGAGTAATTTCATTAACTATATTTTCGGCGATGCGACCAAGTACTACACCAATAGCGTCAATGTCGTTACGGTTAAACACTGAGTTTTCAAAGTTTACAAATACAGTAGTTGAGTTGTAACCAACAACCACGTTTTCAAAACCATCATTAATGAGCGCATCTTTCAATGTAATTGCTTGTTTGCTTAAGCTAGAACTAACAACTTTTTGTGAATTTTGTGTTTGACTTTGCTCAGCACTAGTAACGGTTAACGCATCAGGCTGTTCAGCTAGCTTGGGCGCTACTGACGTTTGAATAAAGCCTAAACCATAATCGTTTACTTTAGCCGCAGGTGTATTGCTTGTTGGGGCTACATAAGGTGCAGGCTTTACAGGCTCATAATTAGTTTTAGCTTCATCAGATAATGGTAGGGTAAAATTTACCCCCCAGTAGGTGTCTTTATCTTCAGAAAAGTCAGTACTGCTGTAAAAACGGCTAGTAAAGGTTATTTCACCAATATCATATAGCCACTTTTTAGGAATCGTTATACGTGCTGCTGCATTTACAGCTTCGGCATCATATTCGGTGAGTAAGCTAAACCACTCAAGCGGTTGCCACTCAATACCAGCAAATGCGCCATCCATTTCACCAGTAAGTCTATCACTTGAACCTAGGCCGGCACTAAAACGAAAATCCCATAATTCTTTTGATGTTACTGCATAAAACGTTTTATAGTTGTTAGCGGCACCACCTATATCTTTAGCACCTATAGCTACACTAAACCAGTCTTTAGGTATATAAGGTAGCTGATATTTTGCGTTGAACGATAAATCTCGGGTTTGCCCACGACCTTCGCTATAAAACAAATTATCGTGTATTGAGTTAGAGGATATTTGCCCACTAACTTCAAGACCTTCAAATAACCCTGCAGAGAATATGAAGTTATGGCCATCTAAATATCGCTGCCCTTTAAAATCTAATAAATTGTTATAGCCTATATCAACACTACCAGAGCTGAGCGCTTCTGCATTAGGAGTGTTTATCAACCCCGTATAACCAGAAAAAGACTGGTGGCTTTTTATTTCATCAGCGGCTATTGGCAAGCTAAGTGCGGCGGCACAGCTTAAAAACAATAAATTCAATTTTGGCATTAGGAAATCCGAGTTAAAGTTATAAGTTCCTTCATTGTTTTAAATATAACATCAGAAAACAAAAACAAGAAGCTATCAGCCAAACTAAACCTTTAAGGTAAAAAATAAATTGCTATGTTAAAACTAAAAAAGGTAAGAATTTACTTCTTACCCTTTTTTAAATATTTAGTTTTAAAAGTTATACCGCTTTTAAATGCCTTGTGTTTGGCGTAACCATTTCTGTTACAAATTCAGTAAACTCTGCGCCAAGTTTTTCATCGCGCATGCTGTACTCTACAATTGCTTTTAAATAACCTAGCTTGTCGCCACAGTCGTGAGCACGACCACTCATGTGAAATGCTTCAACAATTTCATGCTTCATTAACTCATCGATTGCGTCAGTTAATTGAATTTCGCCACCTGCACCAGCAGGGGTATTAGCAAGCAGCGGCCAAATAGCTTTAGATAACACATAACGCCCAACTACCGCTAAGTTAGAAGGAGCCTCTTCTGCTTTAGGCTTTTCGACCATGGTTTTAATAGGTGCACTTTCGCCCGCATTAATTTTAACGCCACCAATATCAGCAATACCATATTTATGAACACTTTCTTGTGGTACTGGCTCAAGCATAATTTGGCTTGCTTTAACCTCTTTAAAGCGTTTTATCATTGCGGCAACGTTTTCGTTTTTTTGATCAGCAGTATAGCTATCTAAAATAACATCGGGCAGTACTACAACAAAGTCGTCATCACCTACAATTGGTTTAGCACACATTACCGCATGACCTAAGCCCATAGCCTCGCCTTGACGAACATGCATAATGGTTACATCGTCTGGGCAGATAGAATGAACTTCTTCAAGTAGGGTACGCTTTACGCGCTTTTCAAGCGTTGCTTCAAGCTCAAAGCTGGTATCAAAATGGTTTTCTATGGCATTTTTAGAGCTATGGGTAACCAATACAACTTCTTTAATACCGGCCGCTACACACTCATTAACAATGTATTGAATAAGAGGTTTATCAACTAAAGGCAGCATTTCTTTAGGAATTGCTTTAGTCATAGGTAACATACGAGTACCAAGGCCCGCTACAGGAATAACAGCTTTCATAATTAGTCCCTTATTTAACGATTTAATATTAAGTAAGGACAAACTAACAGTACCAAAGTAGATACAAGCTGAATGGTTTTTAATTTAACTTTTCGTTAAAAACGAATATTTAGAAGAGATTATGAGACGCTGCACTTTAGAGTGAAACTGAGTATTTTTGGTTTACTCTTTTACGTCTCATTCATTTCTTTTTTGTGCAAATATTTTCGCACGTAATAAATTTCACGCCTACATCAAGACATTTTATTGCACAAAAAGTATAAGAGGCGCTGCGTTAAAGAGAAAACCAGTAAGTTTTTCCTCATTTATTCTCACTTTCTTCTCTTTGTGAATAGGCTTTCGAGCGAAATAAATTTCACGCCTACATAGCCTTAGGCACCGCGATTGCTAGGTGTGTTCTTAATGCCACACAATGCGAAGCAATTATTTATTATAAAAACCTTTATACCAGCTGATTAACTCAGCCACGCCTTGCTCTACCCCAACCGCTGGTTTATACCCGGTTGCTGCAAATAAGTCTTGTGTATCGGCATAGGTTTTATAAACATCACCGGCTTGCATTTCGCGAAAGTTCTTTTTCGCTTCAATATCTAATTCAGACTCAATGGCCTCAATAAATTTCATTAAATTAATAGGGCTGCCATGACCAATATTATAAACCTTAAATGGCGCAGAACTTGATGCAGGCGAGCCTGTTTCTACTTTCCAATTTTCATCACGTTCAGGCACTACATCTGCTGCACGTACAACACCTTCGACAATATCGTCAATGTAGGTAAAGTCACGCCACATATCGCCATTGTTATTTATATCGATGGTATCGCCATCAAGCATTTTTTTAGTAAAAATAAACGGCGCCATATCTGGGCGACCCCACGGTCATAAACTGTAAAAAAGCGTAAGCCTGTGGTCGGCAAGTTATACAAGTGTGAATAACTGTGCGCCATAAGTTCATTGGCTTTTTTTGTCGCAGCATAAAACGAAACAGGGTGTTCAACGCTGTCGGTGGTTTCAAATGGTGTTTTTTCGTTTAGTCCATAAACAGAACTAGACGAAGCATAAACTAAATGCGCAACTTTATTATGCCTACATCCTTCTAAAACATTTAAATGCCCCACTAAGTTTGAGTCAGCGTAGGCATCTGGGTTTTCAATTGAATAACGCACACCGGCTTGAGCTGCTAAATGAATTACACGGTCAAATTGCTCGCGGGCAAACAACTCAGCCATTGCGGCTCTATCTGCAATATCTAACTTGATAAAAGTAAAATTTTCGTTCTGTTCAAACTGAGCCAGACGCGCATGCTTTAAATTTACATCGTAATAATCATTTAAATTATCAACACCAACAACAACATGACCTTGCGCTAGTAATTTTTGACTTGTAGCTGCACCAATAAAACCTGCAGCACCAGTAACTAAATATTTCATTATATTCCTATCTTATTGAGCCCGTAGGCTGCCAATTCATTTGACTTAATGAGAGTTAAGAGCGGCTTCATAGAGAAATCAAATGTTCACAAAGAGATAATGAGGCGCTTAGCTTTAGAGAAAACAAAAAAGCACTATTATCACTTCCTCATTCTCTTTTCATTCTTTCCTCTTTGTGAAAACATTTTCGCGCGAAATATATTTCATGCCTACGCTGCCATCAACCACCTCTGCAGCGAATATACAAATTCGGCTCAAACTGAAAGCTGACAGCTATTTCGGCTTAATCACTACCAAATAAATCACGTGTATAAACTTTTTCTGCAACATCTTGTAACTCTTCAGCCATACGGTTCGAAATGATTACATCAGATGTTTGTTTAAGCTCATCTAGCGATTTAATAACACGAGAATTAAAGAATGAATCCTCTTGTAAACTTGGTTCATAAATAACAACTTCAATGCCTTTTGCTTTTATGCGTTTCATTACACCTTGAATAGCAGAAGCTCTAAAGTTATCTGAACCAGACTTCATTACTAAGCGATAAATACCAACAACTTTAGGGCTTCGGGCAATAATAGAATTAGCAATAAAGTCTTTACGGGTAGTATTAGCATCAACAATTGCGCGGATCATATTGTTAGGTACATCTTGGTAATTTGCTAAAAGCTGTTTGGTATCTTTAGGTAAGCAATAACCACCGTAACCAAATGAAGGGTTATTATAATGCTTACCGATACGCGGGTCTAAACCAACACCTTGAATGATCTGCTTTGCATCTAAACCATGATTTTCAGCGTAGCTGTCTAGCTCGTTAAAATAAGCAACGCGCATTGCAAGGTAGGTGTTAGAAAAAAGCTTAATTGCTTCTGCTTCAGTAGAGTCTGTAAACAGCACCTCAATATTTTGCTTTACTGCACCTTGTGCTAATAAATTAGCGAAAACTTGTGCGCGCTCACTTTGCTCACCCACAATAATACGTGACGGGTGCAAATTATCGTAAAGCGCTTTACCTTCACGCAAAAACTCTGGCGAAAAAATAATATTACTGGTATTAAAGCTTTCTTTAATCGATTTTGTATAACCAACAGGAACCGTAGACTTAATAACCATAGTTGCATTTGGGTTAATTGCTAAAACGTCAGCAACTACCGATTCAACAGAACGCGTATTAAAATAATTGGTTTCTGGGTCGTAATCTGTAGGGGTAGCAATTACAACAAATTCAGCATCTTTAAGTGCCAGTGCTTTATCTGCTGTAGCAGTAAAATTAAGTGATTTATTTTGTAAAAAATCACTAATTTCAGTATCAACAATAGGAGACTGCTTATCTTTTAAAAGTGCAACTTTGTTTTCGTCTATATCAACAGCAATAACTTGATTGTGCTGCGCGAGTAATAGCGCGTTTGATAAACCAACATAACCTGTACCAAATACGGCAATTTTCATTAAGTTACCTTCAAAACTAGGGGGTTTAAGTAATTTTAGCACTTTGTGTTTTATACAGTTAATAGATTTGATACTTAAAAACACTAAAATACAAAAAGCAGCTTAGTCTTTAAGCTAAGCTGCTTGATCAATGTTCAACAATTAATGTTGCTTAACCTTGTAGGTTTACAACTTTATTGGTAGGGGCTGAGCTGGAGTTTTTGTAGATTTTTTTAGCATTCCAAACAAGGTCGCAAATACCATCTGTTGGGTTAAAGCCAGTAGGCGCATCAAGTAAAAGCTGCCTAATGATTTCGTGATCAAAGTTATGACAGGCTACATCAAGCGCTTCTAAAAATACATTAAGCTCGGCCAAAGGTAACATTACTTCGTTGGTCGTCATGATACGCTCATGTGATGTTTCGCCAACGTTATCGCCTATAAGTAACTCTTCGTATAGTTTTTCGCCGGGCCTCAAACCTGTACATACAATCTCTATATCGCCATGAGGGTTATTTTTGTCTTTTACTTCAAAACCAGATAAGCGAATCATCTTGCTTGCAAGGTCTTTTATTTTAACCGACTCACCCATATCGAGCACAAATACATCACCGCCTTTGCCCATTGCACCAGCTTGTATAACAAGTTGGGCGGCCTCAGGTATTGTCATAAAAAAGCGCGTAATATCTTGATGGGTTAAAGTAATTGGGCCACCTTCGCGTATTTGCCTACGAAACAGCGGTACAACAGAACCACTCGAGCCCAATACATTACCAAATCGAACCATACAAAAACGAGTATTATGGCCTTTACCTTTATTTTGCGCCAACCCTTGTAAACAAAGCTCTGCCATACGCTTAGTTGCACCCATAACATTTGTTGGGCGTACCGCCTTATCGGTAGATATAAGTACAAAAGTTTCAACTTTAGCATTTACAGCAGCCTTTGCTGTATAGTAAGTTCCAAATACGTTATTACGTACCCCTTCAACAACGTTATGCTCAACAAGGGGTACATGTTTATAAGCAGCTGCGTGGTAAACCGTTTGTACACCAAATGCCATCATTACTGTTTCAATACGGTTTATACGCTGTACAGAGCCCATTATAGGGATCAGCTCTACATCAAGTTGGTTATTTGTAACGTATTCAGCAAGCTCTTTTTCTATTGAATATAAGCCATATTCACTTAGTTCAAATAGTACAAGCTTAGTTGGCTTTTGCTTTACAATTTGTCTACATAGCTCAGAGCCAATTGAGCCGCCAGCACCAGTAACCATAACGACTTTATTTTTAATGTTTGCAGACAATAGGTGTGGCTTAGGGGCAACACAATCGCGGCCTAATAAGTCTTCTATTTCAACATCTCTAAATTCAGAAAGCTTTGCTTTACCTTCAATTACATCAGCCATACCTGGTATAGAGAGCACTTTAATCGAAAGCGGCTCAAGCTGGGCAAGTATCTCTTTTCGGCGAGCCCTGCTCTCGCTTGGCATTGCTAATAAAACTTTGGTTGCTTTTCCTTTGTTTATTAGGTCATAAATATCTTTAAACGCAATTACAGGAATACCCTGAATAATAGAGCCTTGCTTTGTTTCGTCATCATCAATAAAGGCACGGACAAAATACTCAGGTCCAGCCCCTAACGCAGTAGCAAGCTGCCTACCAGATGAACCCGCACCGTAAATAATAACCGACTCTTTATTTGCCGTAGTTAACTTGCCTATCATGGCGCGTACAACAATTCGCGCACCACCAACGGTTAATAAACATAACCAAGCAAAAATAAACGGCATAGTACGTGGTATTTCAACACCAATAAAAAAGGCAAGAAGAACCAAAACGACTGTACTAATAATTGTACCTAATACAATTGCCCACAATGCCTGAGAGTTCATATAGCGCAACACAGCACGATATAAACCTAAGTTAATAAACGTGAATAATGCGGTAGGTACAAGAAAAGCAAGTAACATCCAATTATCAAGCTTACTAAGAGGGACATACTATCTAGTCTAACAATAAGTGCTAGCCAAAACGCCGACATAATAAATAGCGAGTCAATAAACAACGTAATGATACGCTTTGTGGCACGTGATGAATTTAATATAGAGCGAATAAAATTATCCACAACAAGTTCCCTGTCTTGTTTTTGTCAATAAGATACCAACCTAAGCTTACAGCTAGCTTAACGATTGTTAAATTTTTATGAATTATAGCCGAAATAAATGAACCTAACCATCAAACTAATACAATAATACTAGTGCATGATTTTTAAAGAGTTATTGAAGATAAAAAGTCTAGGCCTTAGTTTCTCTAACGCCTAGCATCTTTATTAAAGGTTATATTTTCACTTATTCGCCAACTCAAACACAGCTTTCATAACCTGAGTTGTTTTTAGTATTTCAGCTTCAGTTAAAGTCGGGTGTACTAAAAACATAATTGAGGTTTCACCTAACTCTACGGCATTAGGCAAACGCTTGGTAGGCCGCCATGGTGTGTTATCAAATGCTTTTTCTAAATACACCTCAGAACAACTACCTTGAAAGCAAGGTACGCCACGGGCAACAATTTCGTTTACAATACGGTCGCGGTCCCAACCTTCAGCTAAGCATTCAGGTTTAATAAACATGTAATGCTTATATTCTGCATGCTCAATGTGTTCCGGTACTGATACTAAGCGAATACAATCAAATCCACTTGCAGCTTGGTCTAACTGTGCACCATAAGCATTGCGTTTTGCTGTCCAATCGCTCATGCGAGTTAACTGAATACGGCCAATAACAGCTTGCATTTCAGTCATACGCCAGTTAGTACCAAAGCTTTCGTGCAACCATCTAAAGCCTGGTGGGTGCTCACGGTTATATATTGCGTCAAAGCTTTTTCCATGATTCTTTATAGCTCCACATTTTACTCCATAACTCTTTAGAGTTTGTGGTAACCATGCCGCCTTCGCCACCCGTAGTCATTATTTTATCTTGGCAGAAACTCCATGCACCTACATGGCCAATACTACCAACAGACTTACCTTTATATTTAGCACCGTGCGCTTGCGCGCAATCTTCAATTACATAAAAACCATGCTGTTCACTGAGCGCCATTATGGCATCCATTTCTGCAGGCATACCCGCTAGATGCACAACAATAACGGCTTTCGTTTTAGGCGTTAGCACCGCTTTAATAGACTCGGCTGTAATCGCTTGGCTATTTAAGTCAACATCGGCAAATACAGGAGTTGCACCTGCAGTCACAATACTACTTGCAGAAGCTAAAAACGTACGCGGAGTAGTAATTACTTCATCACCTTCACCTACATTTAATGCTTTTAATGCAATGTCTAAAGCTAATGTGCCATTACCCAAGGCCACGGCATATTTACTATCGGCCCAAGCTGCAAACTCCTTCTCGAATTCACGGCCTTCTGTACCGGTCCAATAATTAACTTTATTTGATAAAACAACGCGGCTTACCGCATCGGCCTCTTCCTGAGTAAAACTAGGCCAAGGAGAAAAAGGGGTGTTTAACATTTAAATTGAATCCATTTAAGAGCGATCATTTACTATTTTATCGCTTTTAACTACGACTGCTGGCGAACCAAAAGCAGTTACATTTGCAGGCAAGTTTTTAACGACTACACTACCTGCACCTACGAAGGTGTAATCACCTACTGATATTAATTGAATAACATGACTGCCAATACCAATCCAGCAGCATTCACCAATAGTAACAGCACCAGCCAAAGCTGTATTCGGACAAATATGCGAATACTTACCTATTTTAGTATCGTGCTCAATAACTGCTGATGTATTTATTATGCAACCATGGCCTATTTCTGCAAAGGCATTAATGACTGCACCAGTCAATACTACAGTACCCTCTGCTACTTTTGCGTACTGACTTACAGTTGCGGAGGGATGTATTAACCTAGCTAAATCAAAACCGAATTGCTTTAGCTCATTACATTTTTGTTTTCGAACTACGTTGTTGCCAATTGCAACAATCACCTCAACATTTTCGACTTTACAAGCTAATAAGTCGTTAAAAGTACCGACTATATCCCAGTGCTCTAGTTGTGTTTTTGTTGGGTAAGCATCATCATAAAAATTAACTTCGTAACCTAGTTGCTCAGCCAAATCGGCAACTACTTTACCGTGCCCACTTGCTCCTAAAATAGCTAATTTTTTAATTTGGTTATTCATTCTTTGTGCCTTTAAAAGGCTCTATAGTTACATGACCGTCTGCACTAATACCTTCTCGAACAAATACTTTTTTAACCGTTAAAAATAGTATTTTTAAATCGAGCCAAAAGCTTTGGTTATCAACGTACCATACATCGAGCTTAAATTTGTCCTCCCAACTAATGGCATTACGACCATTTACTTGCGCCCAACCAGTAATACCAGGGCGAACATTATGGCGGCGAGCTTGCTCGGTACTATAAAGTGGTAGATATTGCACCAACAATGGCCTTGATCCTACTAAGCTCATATCGCCCTTGAGTACATTAAATAGCCCAGGTAACTCGTCAAGGCTAGTGGAACGTAAAAAAGCGCCAAATTTGGTCATTCGCTCATTGTCAGGTAATAAATTACCATGCTTATCTTTACCATCGAGCATGGTCCTAAACTTCATCATTTTAAATACAGTGCCATTGAGACCTGGGCGGTCTTGTGTGAACAAGATAGGCGAGCCTAATTTAAAGCGGATCAGTAAAGCAACAATAAAAATAACAGGTAACAAAGTTAACAAAGTACAAAAAGCTACTATAAAGTCAAAAGCTCGCTTCATTTTACGGCTCCAGTTACCCATATTACCCATTTATCAGCAAGGTTATGGCGATTAAACTCTTGCTTCGCCAGCATTTGCGCTCTATTGCCCATTTCTGGTAATAAGTTTTTATTATCTGCAGCATGTTCAAGTGCATCTGCGAATGCCTGTGGGTTCTCAGGTTCAACTGAGTACCCACAGTTGTGTTGTTTAATCATGCTAGCAAGCCAACCTGGGTAATTATTTAAAACGGGTAGGCCTGCTGAAATATAATCAAAAAACTTATTGGGTGATGTACCAAAGTAAAAAGCAGGTACGTTAGCAAGTAGCTGCATGCCAATATCTGCACCCTTCATTAATTCTGCAAGTTTTGCTTTATTAACTGGTGAATGAAAAATTACATTGTCCAATTGTTCTTCATTAGCACGCAGCTGTAATTGCTCTTTTAACTTTCCTTGGCCAACTAAAACTAACTTAATATCAAGGCGGCCACGCTTTTTCAACTCAACAGCAGCATCTAACGCAGCATCTAAACCATTAGCCATACCATGTGTGCCCGTAAAAATAGCCATTAGCTCATTTTCAGCAACACCTTCTGGTCTCCACGCGTTAGTCTCATTTGCAAAAATATTTAAATCACAGCCATTTGGTACTAACTCTATTTTGCTTGCTTTAACCCCTCGTTTTTTTATACCTTCAACGATACCCGGCGATAAACCAATACAACGATGCGCTGAACGATAAGAGCACCATTCTAAAATAGACATTGCAGCTAACACTAGCGGGTTTGTGATTACCCCCATCTCTTTTGGTAACTCAGGCCATAAATCACGAACCTCAAATACAAAAGGCTTGCCTCTAAGCCAGCGCGCAAATATTCCAGGTATACCAGCAGTTAAAGGCGTTGTTGTTGCAAAAACCACATCGTATTTATGCGTTAACGCAATCCCAATACTTTTTAAAGCAAACTTTAAAAAAGTACCAGCTCGCTTTATTAACCCATCAGCATTTGAATAAGCTAAATCAAATTCTATAATATGAATACCATCAACCACACCTTCCCTGCGCCCTTTAATAAAATCTAGGGTTAAGCCAGTTTCACCTCCTCCATAACTACCACAAACCATAGTAACTTGGTGCCCATGCTTCAGTAAACGCTGTACCATTTCATATGACCGTATACCTGTAGAACCACTGGGAGTGGAAAAGTGCTGGTGAAAATATAAGACTTCCATTACTTCACACCAAGTTTTTCGGGGGCGATATAGCTTAAAACTTCAGCAAATTTTGAGCTCCAAAAATCCTTATAATTAAAGCTCTTTAACTCCATTTTTTCTATTTCCTTAATTGCATCAACAATATAATTACTATTACTGCCATCATCAGCTAAGATAACTTTATTAGGGTAATCTGCTAAAATTTCAATTATTGTAGGATTGTTACCAGCAATAATTGCTGAGCCTCTAGCCATTGCATGATATAGGCGGTTCGGTTCGCAGTACTTCTGATTCAGTGAGTTACTTTTATAAGTAACAATTGTAAATTTTGAATGATCTAAACAATAGCTAATCTCCTCTAAAGATAAAGAGCCTAAGCTATAGACAACAGACTTGTCATCAATTGTCGCACTAGAGCCTGCATGCAGAGCTTTATAACCAGAAATTTTTAGTGCCTCTAAAATCTGATAGCCACATCTTTGTGGTATCATTGAATTTTGCAAAAAAACAACCTTACCATTCTCATTATAAGGCAAATTAATTGGCTTCACGGCTTCTAACTCAGATTGTTCAGGGAGATTTGGCATAATTAAAGCTCTATCATGAAAAAAGTTTAATTTTTTCTCTAAGTAATCTTTACGAGAGTTGTTGCAATGTATGTTTATAAAGACGCGAGAATAAGCTTTCTTAAAAATAGCACTAAAAAACTTACTTTGTAGCAACCATGATGGCGGCAGCTCATGATGATCCCAAACAATTTTCCCCCCAGAATAAGAGAGTAATAACACTAAGGGAAATAAAACCGGATCACAAATCCAGATTAAAGAGCCCTCTACATTTCTTTTTCGATAATAAAGAAAAGATAAAAAACAAAACTGCAATTCCAAAAAAACGAATAAAAAAGTTTTTAGGCGCAGCTCCTCCCACTAACTTTATTTTTTTTGATGACCACTCTGGTTGATGATACATATCATTCGAAGCGTAAACCAAGTCGATGTTTTCATAACTTCGACATAAAGATTTCAACTCTCTTTGAACACGGCGATCTGTATTAAGATTCTGGGTCTTAACAAAAAAAAATAAATTACTCAACCAAACACTCCTTCAAATTTAGAAATACTTTTTTCTTGAGAAAAAGTAAAAAAGGGCTAATACCGATAAAAAGTGAGAAAAAACAACTGCTCTTACATAAGTGACGATCTCTTTACTCTCAATATAAAATGCCATAGCTAACAACATAGTAAAGCTCACGACAAAGTTTATGAAAAAGTAAAACCTCCTATCACCGACAGCATTCCAAAGAATTCGAACTAAACCATCTAAATTAATAACGACTAAATAAAATGAAATATAACCAAGGATATCTTCCATTCCCTTATAGTCATCACTATAAAGGTAAAAAGTAATAAAATCTGAAAAATAATAAATAAAGCAGGCCCCAAAAGATATGGGAACAGTGCCAAAAGTAAAGTATTTGATTAGGGCCTCTTTAAACATTGCAAAGTCTTTATTTAATAAAGCCGTTGCTAAATCAAGCCGCCATACTCTATCTAATTGAGATTGGAACAATGTACCTACTTTTATTAATTGCCAAGAAGCAGAATAAATACCAAGTAAAAATAAACCAAGCTTATGTTCAACTATCATACGGCTAAACCCACCGTATGAAAGAGTTGAAAGAGCAACTAGAACAAGATATAAATTAGCTTTTAGTACACTTTTTAAACTAAAAACATTTGCAAAATTGAATTTCGTAACATTTAGCCTATAGTAATGAAACTGTAAATATAGGCTAAAAATAGAACTTAAAAAAAGAGTAATAAACACCAAGCTTAAGTTCAAATGTTCGAAAAAATACAAAAGTAGAATTAAAGCACAATATAATAGCCTCTCAAACATAAAAAAATAAGAATATCTAACATTTTCTTTATTAATTTCAAATAGAAAAGACAAATTTAACATCGGAAGGGACAAAAAAAACAAAGACAATGAAAGCTGTGAGTCATAAAAACTAACACTCAGAAGAAAAACCAAGTAAATAAAATATAAAAGTAATCTAAGGGAATATAATAAGCTAAAAACTTTTAATTTATCTTGATTATACTTAGAAAGAAATATTACAGCTGTTGAATCTGTTGAATAATTAACCACCACTGTTGCAATTGAAGAAATTACTAAAGCATAAGAGTAAAAACCAAAACCTTCAGGATCTAACTCCCTAGCAAGCAATATAGAAACGGCATAAGCTAACACTGAAGAAAGAGCATTATTTTTAAGTAAAAACAGCAATTGATATAAGAAATTATTAACTTTCACGCACTAATAACCTATAGCGAAGGTTTAAGAAAAAGAAAGATATCAATAGCAGCCCTGGCGTACTAAAGAAAGAGCAAAAGCTCAACACAATTAATATAGCTGAAACTAAACGGACATTAGGATCTTTAAGCTGTATCTTTTTAATTAAAAAGGAAAAATATATTATAAAAAAAAGTATACCAAACCTATAGCCATAATCTACCCACACATCATGGAAATTAAAAAAGTTTCTACTATACATTTCTTCGTCAGTAAAAGCTGCCATGCTGTTATTTACAAATGAAAAAATTGAATCTTTATCAAAAAAACCGAAACCGACTCCGGTACCAAACAATATATCAACTGGATTACGAGAAAAGAGCATTCTTTGTTCAGCAACCCGTATAGGATCCAGCTTTTCAAGTGCCACTATTAATGATTCAGAATCAAAAGCATTGATGAATGAACTAGTTGCTTTATAACCATAAAGTACATCGACACTCCCAATAAAAAGAGGAGAAAATAAGAGAGCTAGCATAAAAATTAAAGAATTTTTCAATGTTATATTTTTCAAAAACAGTAAGAAAATTACAATGAATGTTGAAAGCACAATCATTCTGGTTACATACATGACTATAACAAAAGATGTTATACAAAAGATAAAAATCTTAAGGATATTTGATGAGCTTTTACAGAGCATATAAAAGAGAGGAAATACAATTAAAGCCTTCGTTGTATCATAGCTCATGTAGCCATGTATAGACAACTCAAAAAAAGTACTATTCAGTAACTCTCCAAATAAAAAAAACAGAATCAAAAAGAATAATGTCCTATAACATACGTCATATTTAGCAAGCTTGGATTCTGCTGTGCAAAAAGAAATAAAAACCAATAATAAAAAAGTTATATCGCTGATCACATGATTAATACTTACTGGGTAACCTAAGGTTAGAGAAAATAATGACTTAAATATAACTAAACCAATGAAAACAAAATACCAACCCACCTTAGCTCTATTAAATTCAGTATTTACCAAAAATAAAAAAATAATTGTCACATAAATAACATAGCGTAAAAAAGAGGGGGTGGAGTTATAAACCAAGCCTATATCAACACTGACAAAAACAGAAAAAATAAGATATGCATTTGCCTCTTTTACTTTTTTTATAAAGTATAAATAAATAGAAGTAAAATAAAATAAAATACAAATATATATATTTATTGAATCCAGGACTAACCTTTGGGCTGCTAAGAATGAGAGTGGCAGTGCGATTAGAAACTGTAAACTAAGCCAAGAATAAGCTAAATTCATCTAGAAATAACTCTTAGTAACTTACTTCTTACAAATTGATTATATGCTTCATAGTCGATTCTATAAGAGTTAATGCTATCAACGTTAAAATTATTAACTATGCAATTTCTGAATTCAGAAAAAGCATACTGAGTAAATAAACCATCACCATCAATAAAAACAGGTTTACCAAAAGCAATAGATTCAAAAAAAGGTCCTGACACTCTAAAGTCAAAATCTATTGGTAAATAAACTAGGTCACATGACTTTAGTGTCTCATAATAATTATCCAAATAAGGGATTGCCTTTATATTATTTACATCGATCTTCTCTCTAGACTTAACTAAGAAAAAAACATCCGGATTTTCTTTTGCCCTATTTATTATTCGGTTAAGATCACTTTGCCCACTAGGACAAAACACTAAACGAGAGTACTTACCTTGTTCCCTTATATTACTAGCCCCCTTAATATTATTTAAGATTTCAACATTTAGAAAAGGGTGTGGAATATAAATACTTGTCAAATTTAATTTTTTATAGAAATTAACAGCGTCAGGCATAAAACACAACCTCACTAGCCTTTTTGTACATAGCTTTTGTAAAAAAGCTTTTATTTTTGAGCTGCTTGGGACGGTATTATGTTCAAAGCAATATACTTTCAGCTTTAAGATGCTTGCAATCCATACTAACAAAAACATAACATTTGCATTATATGAGAGGAACACCACCTTGTTTACTTTTTCTTTATGGCAATAACTATATAACTTTAATGTATTTAAAATGAAGAACAACCTTGAAAAATACTTACCTTTTAACAATAACCCATCATCAAAAAAATTAACATTTTGAGTGTTAGGAAAGTAGTCTTTCAAGCTTTTGCCAACATAAAGTTGAGAATCCAAGCTTTTTAAACTCTTATGATAAAATTTTGTTAGCTCTACATGACCTCTTGGACTCATGCCTTCATATAAAACTATTTTGTCCACTTTACTACTCACTCCAATTATCCACTTTTGATACAAGTAAAGCCATACAGCTATTTAATTTGTATTTCGCCTCAAACAACGAAAAGCTTTCACTATAAAACCGAAGCTCAGGTGCATTGCCTGATGGTCTTATATGGATAATATCACCTGAAGCAACTTCTATTCTTAACCCATCGACTTCATCAATTTTATATCTTTCATCGTAGCCTAATTGAGACAGAAAATAGCCTGGATTCTCTCTAATACTATCAATAAAAGTGAGGCTTTTCTCTCTTGCAAAGTTTTGCAGACGATCACTTGCCGTATACCTTGCAGGCAAACCATCAACCAACTGAGATAAAGACTTTTCTTGAGTTAGCACTACAAAGGCTGGCAGCAGCGCATCTCGCGTAGGTAACGCTTTTAATGTACCATTACCGACTTCCATATCTGACGCTAGTAAATACCCACCATTCGCCTCAAAACCTGCCACACTGGAGTTGCGCTCTGCCAATTTTTCAAATTCACTAATCACATAAGGTGAACCTATTTTTGTTCGCACAACTTCTTTAAAGCTTGATGACTTTTCTATTGCTGTGTTGCAACTTACGGGTACTGCTAAGGCTTCAACTTTTAATAATTGACTGCACAGCAACCCTAATACATCACCTCTTAGCCACTGCCCTTTTTCATCTGCAATCAATGGTCTATCACCATCACCATCTGTCGAAAAAATGGCATCAAACCCATACTCTACTGACCAATCTATTGCTTTTTTCTGATCTGCGACTGATACTGCCTCTGTATCTATCGGTACAAAAGTATTTGTTCGCTCTAAGCTGGTTACTTCAGCACCAAGTAACTCAAATAATTGCTTGTAAATATCGCGTCCCGCACTTGAGTGTTCATAAATACCTATCTTTTTTCCTTTTAAGGCATCAGCACTAAATAAGCTTGAATAACGCTTTACATACACTTCAGTTGCACTGTTATCAACATGTAAAGCTTTTAGCTTAGTTTCAACTGAGGTAAAGCTAGTAGACGAGCTAACAATTGCTAATTCATCATCTTTACTAATCTCACCATCTGGTCGGTAAAACTTCAAGCCATTACGGTCAAATGGAATATGACTACCCGTAACCATAATTGCTGGCATACCATCTTGCATTGCCTTGTAGGCTAGTGCTGGGGTTGGTACTACACCATAATACACAACATTCAACCCGCTCTGTTTTAGTGCCTCTGCACATGCCTGTGCAATTGCATAACTACTTGGGCGGTTATCTATAGCAATTGCTACTGTATCAAAAATAAATTTATTAACTGTTGATGATATAAAGGCCACAGCAAAAGCCGCATTTACATTGGGGGTGAAATCTTTAACGAGGTCCCGCGCACCACTGGTACCAAATGCAATACCGCTATTTGCAATGATTTCAGAGCAAACTAGTTTGCTATCCATAAAAACCTATTTCTTTAATTCGTTATAAAAGCATACTGCCATCACTAAATAAATTGCACTAGCAGCATTTTAATATTTGACGTCTTGTCTTCGCCTACTTCACTCGACCATAACGATCTTCAAAGCGCACGATATCATCTTCACCTAAGTACGAACCCGATTGTACTTCGATTAACTCTAAGTCAACTTTGCCTGGGTTTTCTAATGCATGAACTGCCGTAATAGGTATATAAACAGATTCATTTTCAGTTACAAATTGTTCTGTATCATCTATTTGGACTTTTGCTGTACCAGATACAACGATCCAGTGTTCTGCTCTATGATGATGCATTTGCACAGATAATTTGGCGCCAGGTTTTACAGTAATACGTTTAACTTGGAATCGCTCACCATTATCAACTGAGTCATACTTACCCCAAGGGCGATAAACCTCACGGTGAAATGTGACTTCTGAGCGCTGCTCTGCTTTCAACTGATTCACAATTGCTTTTACTTCTTGTGATTTATCTTTATGGGCAACTAAAACAGCGTCTTTTGTGTTTACAATTACTAGGTCTTCAACACCTACTGTTGCAACTAGTTTGTCTTCACTAAATACAAGCGTATTCTTTGTATCTACCGCTTTTACATCGCCTTTAAAGGCATTGCCATTTTCATCTTGTGAAGACACTTCCCAAAGGGCTGCAAAACCACCTACGTCGCTCCAGCCTGCATCCATAGGCACAACAACAGCATCTTTAGTGCGCTCCATTACTGCATAATCGATTGACTCATCAGGGCAGGCCTCAAAAGCAGCTTTATCAACGCGAATAAAGTCCATATCACTGTTTTGTACTGCAATGGCTTTTTCGCAAGCTGCATAGATATCTGGGCGAAATGCTTTTAACTCGTCTAAGTAGCGACTCGCTTTAAATAAAAACATACCGCTATTCCAATAGTATTCACCACTTTCTATATATTGTTTGGCTGTAGCTGAGTCTGGCTTTTCTACAAAAGCATCTACAACAAAACCGTGCTGTAGAGCTGCGCCACGTTTAATATAGCCATACCCTGTTTCTGGCTTATCTCCAACAATACCAAAGGTCACCAATTTACCATGCTCAGCAAGTTCAGTTGCTTCTATTACCACTCGGTGAAAGGCCTGTCGATCTTCAATTACATGATCAGCAGCTAAAACAAGTAACAGTGGATCTTGGTTATTTTCTAAGGCTTTAAATGCGGCTAAAGCAACTGCAGGGGCTGTGTTACGTCCAACTGGCTCTAAAAATATTCCTGTGTGCTCAATATCTAATTGGCGTAATTGTTCGGCTGCAATAAAGCGGTGCTCTTCATTACAAATCAGCATAACCGGGTTGTGCTCAATACCGTGTAGTCTGCCGATTGTCTGCTGTAGCATTGTTTGGTTACCAATAAGTTTTAAAAACTGTTTTGGGTAGTTTCCTCTAGAAAGAGGCCATAAACGAGTACCGGAACCACCGGCCATAATTACTGGTGAAATCACTACCATATACCCTTTGTATCGATTAGGTAATTACTTTTAACGGAAATCCCTTTAAACTCTTTATGATCAACAAGCAACAGGTGAATATCTGCAGTGTTTTTTGCCGTTTCAAATTTTGATAACTGAAGTGTATTTACCTTGCTTGGCAGCTCATCTATATTAGGTTCAACAGCGATAACAGAGCCAGAATGTAATTCAGCTATTTGTTTAGTAATATTTAAAGCTGGGCTTTCACGTAAATCATCAATATCAGGTTTAAATGCCAAGCCATAACAGGCAATAGTGACATCTTTTGCCGTTTTAGTTGGGTTAGCTTGTAAAAAGTCAGCTACAGCTAATTTAACTTTATTAATTACCCATTGTGGTTTTGCGTCATTCACCTTACGTGCTGTGTGGATAATTTGCGCTTCTTCAGGTGTTTTACTCACGATAAACCATGGGTCTACTGCAATACAGTGGCCGCCAACCCCAGGTCCAGGCTGTAGAATATTAATTCGAGGATGGCGGTTAGCTAATGATATTAGCTCCCAAACATCGATATTTAATTTATCGCAAATAATCGATAGCTCATTGGCAAAAGCTATTTGTACATCACGGCATGAGTTTTCTGTTAGTTTTGCCATTTCGGCTGTACGCGCATTGGTGATTACACACTCACCTTGCACAAACGTTTTGTATAGTTCTACTGCACGCGCAGAGCATTTAGCCGTCATACCGCCAATAACGCGGTCATTCTCAACAAGTTCACGCACTACATGACCAGGTAATACACGTTCAGGGCAATGTGCTACATTTACATCAATATTATCACCTGCATGCTCTTGATTAGGTGAAGGGAATGTTAAATCAGGGCGAGCCTGTGCTAACCACTCCGCCATTTGCTCGGTCGCACCTACTGGTGATGTAGACTCTAAAATAACTAAATCACCTTTTTTAAGTACTGGAGCAATTGCCTCGCTTGCTTTTTGTATATAACTTAAATCTGGTTCAGGGATTGAAGAATCGCCTTGGTTTTCATTCGAGTTTTTAAACGGTGTAGGTACCGCAATTAAAAATGCATCTGCTGGCTCTGGCGTTAGTGTTGCTTTTAAAAAGCCCTCAGTTACAGCTGCATGTACTATCATGTCAAGATCAGGCTCTACAATATGGATTTCGCCACGATTAATTGTATCTACCGCATGTTGATTAACATCAACACCAATAACTTTCTTTTTGCGTGATGCAAACATTGCTGCGGTCGGAAGGCCAATATAACCAAGGCCAATTACAGAGATAGTATTAAAAGACATGGTATTCCTTTTACTTAATTCAGTCTACGAGCATAAAGCTCTGTTATTCTTAATTTATAGAAGGGAGAAAGTACTTTACTTTCCCTTATATACTGTATTACTTCTTCCCGAGATATAAACTTACTGCTAATTAGTTGCCAACTAAAATATCACAAATACGTTGACATGCTTCTCCATCACCATAAGGGTTATGAGCACGGCTCATTGTTTTGTATGCTTTATCATCAATTAGTAATTCATTTAGCGCTGAGGTAATTTTTGTTACATCTGTACCCACTAGTTTAACAGTGCCAGCTTCAACAGCCTCTGGCCGCTCAGTGGTATCACGCATAACAAGTACTGGTTTACCTAAACTTGGTGCTTCTTCTTGTATACCACCAGAATCTGTTAAAATAATGTGCGCTTGGTTCATCAAATATACAAACGGTAAATACTGCTGTGGCTCAATGAGATGAACATTATCAACACCACTTAATATGCGGTTAACCGGCTCTTGTACATTTGGGTTTAAATGTACCGGGTACAATATTTGGCAATCAGGGTGCGCACTTGCTGTTTTTGCTAACGCCTCACAAATACGCTCAAACCCACCACCAAAACTTTCGCGGCGGTGTCCTGTTACTAAAATAAGTTTTTTATTTGCATCAAGCATCGGGAATTGAGCAGCTAGAGTGTTATTAAGATCGCTATCACTCTCAATTTGTTCTTTAACCATCAGTAATGCATCAATCACTGTGTTGCCAGTAATGCTTATATTTTCAGCTGCATAATTTTCATTTAATAGGTTTTGTTTAGATGTTTCTGTAGGTGCAAAGTGATACTTGGTTAATGCTCCCGTAAGTTTACGGTTAGCTTCTTCTGGCCAAGGTGAGTAAATATTACCTGTACGTAAGCCCGCTTCTACATGGCTTTACAGCAATTTGTTCGTAATAGGCTGCTAAACTTGCTGCAAATGTTGTTGCTGTATCGCCATGAACTAGCACTACATCAGGTTTAAACTCTTTTAGAACTGGCGTTAACTCAAGTAAAATACGGCTTGTTACCTCAGGTAGAGTTTGCCCTGCTTTCATTAAGTTTAAATCGTACTCAGGGGTTATTTTAAATAGCTCGAGCACTTGGTCTAGCATTTCACGATGCTGTGCGGTCACACATACTTTTGCCTCAAAACGTGTATCGTTAGCAAGTGCATGCACTAATGGAGCCATTTTTATTGCTTCAGGGCGAGTACCGAATACTGTTAATACTTTCACAAAAAATCCTTGGTGAATAAATTAATTTTGGTTTGCAGCGTAAGGGACTAATATTACGCCGCAATGAAATAGTTATAATAAATACTTGCAGGCTTAGTTACCCGACTTATATTCATAATTGTAATACCCATAATAACCATACGCATTACTCGCTTTTTTGACTACACCATTAAACACCACGCCTTTCACATCAATGCCATTTTGCTCAAAACGATTGCGTGTCAGTTCTATTTCGCGGGCATGGTTTTGACCAAAGCGTGTTACTAGCAAGGTAGTGCCTGTATGCGCGCTTACTATTGCAGGGTCTGTTACGGCCAAAATTGGCGGTGTATCTATAATAATAATGTCGTATTTGTCTTTTACCTGCTCTACCAACTTAGTAAAATTGCTATGCATTAATAACTCAGATGGGTTTGGCGGTATTTGCCCACGGGTGATAACATCTAAGCCTTGAACTTGCGATGTTTTTGTTACTTGCTCAAGCGTAAGTCGGCCCGATAATAAATCGCTTAAGCCATCGTCCCACTTCATACCAAACTGGGTTTGTAAGTAGCCTTTGCGCATATCAGCATCGATGATCAGTACTTTTTTACCACTTTGTGCCAGCACTGTTGCCAAGTTAACCGATATAAACGACTTACCTACACCAGGACTTGGGCCAGATATAGCAATAATATTATTTTTTGCCTCCATCATCGCAAAGTGCAAACTTGTGCGTAAGCTACGTAGCGCCTCTATCGATAAATCTGCAGGGTTATCAACCGCGAGTATTGATTTTGGTTTATCTTTACTTTTACGGGCACGGCTAAAACCTGTAAGTTTATCTTGGTAATCTGAGTAAGGTACGCTAGCGTAAACTGGCAAGCCTAGTGCCTCAATCTCGTTAGGGTCTTCTACGCCCTTATGGATTGCTTTTTGAATAAGTACAATTGCTACCGCTAACATGCCGCCCAGCATGGTTACCATTACTACTATTAATGCTTTTTTGGGTTTAACTGGCTTAGAGGTGTTAACCTCAGCGTGGTCAATTATACGTACATTACCTACTGTGCCTGCGCGTACGATGTCTAGCTCTTGTGTTTTACTTAATAGTAGTGTGTAAATTTGGTTGCTTACTTCCACATCACGTTTTAAACGTAGTAGCTCTTGTTGTGTTTCTGGCAGGTTGCCCACTTCACCCACTAAGTTTTGCTTTTGTTTTTGTACTGCTTCGATTTGCTCAAGTACACCTTGGTAGGTTGGGTGGCTTTCTTTAAATTTGCGGCTTAGCTCTAAGCGCTTTAGTTCAAGCTCTTGTAGTTTAGTTTCAAGCTCTACTACCTGCTCAAGCACACCTTGAGTTTCAAGAGTTATGTTGATTGATTGGCGTTTAATTTGATAATCGTTAAAACGCTGCTCAGCATACTCTAGCTGCTTTTTAACTTCAGGTAGTTGTACTTCTAAAAATTCGAGTGATTTTTGTGCCTCTGCGCTATTACGCTCTACATTTCGGCGCACATAAATTGCCGCTACTTTATCAAGTACTTTTTCGGCAAACTGTGTGCTTTCACTTTGTAAGCTTAAATTAATAATACCTGAGTCTTTACCTTTTTCGCTTGCACCTATAGCAGCTTGTAAGTCTAAAATCGTATTTAAGCGATTCTTTACGTACTAATGTAAACTCAGTTCCAGATCGAGCAACTAAACTGCGAATAGTTAAGTTAAATTTGCCATTACTTAGCTCTTCGCCCACTTTACCTTGTAAGATAACTTCGTCTTCACCATTTAACAAAGTAAAGCTTTTATTTTTATCAGTGCCCTCACCTGCAACGAGTGTAAAACCAGCACCAATCGCTGAGCGAGGTACATCAAACCTAAATACGTCAATGCTCTCGCCACCCCAAGCGTAACTTGATGCGCCTACACTAGGCTCTGCTAAATCGCCACTTTCCATTGGGGTAAATTTACGAAACGCTCTATTACCAATTACCGGGAATAGTTTAGGTTCAGCTACTATATCAAGCTTTAAGGTATCAACGGCCTCGCCTATCACTGAGCGTGACTTAAGTAGCTCTATTTCGGTTACAGCGGCTGAGGTACTTTCGAACATACCGGTCATATCATCAAAGCCTGGTACTGATGCACCGCCGTCTTCAACTTGGATCATGGCTGTTGCTTGGTAAACAGGTGTTGCAAACACCGCATAAAACACACCCACAGTCATAAATACTGCGGTGACGGCTGCAATAAAATACTTACGGTCGATTAATGCGCCTAATAACGCCATTAAATCGATTTCTTGACTGGTTTGGTCTTGCGTTGTTCTATTTTGTTTATTGTTTGCTGCTAATGCAGTGGGCTGAGCATTCATGTACTAGCCTTTCCTTATAAATACTTTTGCCAAGCGCTACATGCGCTATCGATTAATGCGTAAACATGCTCAAAGGCTTCTTGACTTTGGCGGTAAGGATCGGGGATTTCTTTATCGCCAATCCATTTACCTAGTAAAAATGTTTTGCCGCGTGCTTGAGGGTAACGTGCGCACAAATCGTTAACGTGGCGCTGCTCCATCACTAAAATAACGCTATTATTTGCCACCAAGTTTGAGGTTATTTGTCTGCCTTGATGCTCGCTCATATCAATATTATGCGCGTTGGCAATTTGCTTTGCTTGTGCATCGGCAGGTTTACCCTCAAGGGCAGTCAACCCTGCTGATGAAACAGCTACATTTTTACCTTCTAGCTTACTTTTTAATACATATTCGGCAGTAGGGCTTCGGCATATATTACCTGCACAAACTACTAATACAGAATCAAACATACAGCCTACCTTTAGTTTGTGTTTGCAACGTCGTTGATTGAATCAACCGTACTTACTGATGGTAATAATAAGCTAATTACACGATTCCAACGTGCAAGCGGCGCTGACGTTACATATACAATGTCGTGCGGTTCAAGTTCAAATTGTTCAGCTAGCACTAATGCAGCAACATTCTTCGCATGAAGCTGGTATACATCAGCAATTACACCATCAGTGTTTAAGTTGCGTTTGCGAAGAACAAATACACCATTAGCGTCGGCTGTATTTTCGTTTAAGCCACCAGCATCGCTTAATGCTTCTGCTAAATTTAAACCATAGCGATTAACACCCACTGTACCAGCGCGTTTTACATCACCAAGTACAAACACTTTTTGCATATCATTACGACTTACGTGCACAATATCGCCATGCTGCAATAAGCGGTTTTGCGAAATATCGCCATAGGCATAAAAATCATCTAACTTAATAATTTCCGTTTTATCACCGCGAGTAAATGTCACGGTGCGCCAGTCAGCACTTTCTGTTAGGTCGCCGGCTTGGTTTAGAGCATCAATTAAAGTTAATGGGATCTCTGTAACTGGTAATACACCTGGTTTGTTTACTTCGCCTGTTACATAAGCTTTTTGACTTCTAAAGCCAACAACTTTTACATCAACCTGTGGCTCTTCAATTACTCGGCTTAGGCGCTTTACAAGCTCTTTATGAACTTGTTGTACTGTTTTACCAGCGGCTTGAATATTAGGCGCGTATGCATAGGTAATTGTGCCATCGGCTTGTACACGAAAGCCATCAAACTCAGCTGTACGTTGCACTGCTGCTGGAATGGTTAACTCTGGGTGATCCCAAACACCGATTGTAAGTACATCACCTACACCTAATTTGTACTGATAATTAGATGTATCTATGCCATCTAAACTGGAAGGCGTGAAGTTTTTAACTTGAGATTGCTTTTGTTGATTTATTAAAGAAGAGTCAATGATTTGAATATTAACCTTTTCGAGTTCCTTCTCTACATTATCTACTTGTTCGCCCGACTCGATTCCTTCGAAATGGCTGCCGGGGATGATTGTACAGCCTGTCATTGCTAGTAACGCAAATGACGTCACAATTGTTTTACAGCTAAGCGCCATTGTTATTTCCCAAATAATTTTTCTTAAAACGTCCAGTTTAAATAAAACCATATCTGTTTATTTTTTTGCTGCCTAATTAAAGCATGGCAACCAGATGTTCGCAAGACTGAGTGTTTAGTAAACGCTCACTTGTGACAGTTTTTTGCAAAATAGTTAATAAGTACTTCTTGGCTCATTCACTTAGTACTAGTCTAGAAGTCCTATTTGGATAAACGAGAAACTAAGAAGCTTTAACTGAACAATTTGTATGTTGACTTCTAAGCTGCCTACTAATTAAGGCTTTATCACTAGTTTTCATTAGTACAAAGAGAAGTAAACGAGAGTAAATGAGTAAGACAAAACTTCTTTGTTTACTCTTCAGCGCAGCAGCTCATAGTCTCTTTATGAATATCCTTTACTAGTTCTTTTTAGCACAAAGAGAAGGAAACGAGAGTAAATGAGTAAGACAAATATTTCTTTGTTTACTCTTCAGCGCAGCGCCTCTTAACCTCTTTGTGAATATTCATCACTAGTTTCTAGTTGCACTAAGAGAAATGAATGAGGGTAAATGAGAAAACCTAAATACTTGGTTTACCTCTTTAGCGCAGCGTCTCATAGTCTCTCTGTGAATATCTATTACTAGCTCTTATTTGAACAAAGAGAAGTAAATTGCACTAAGAGAAGAAAACGAGAGTAAATGAGAAAAACTAAATACTTGGTTTACCTCTTTAGCGCAGCGTCTCATAGTCTCTTTGTGCGATTAAATTCTTTGATGTAGGCGTGAAATTTATTTCGTGCAAAAACATATTCACAAAGAGAGCAAATGAGAAGAAAATGAGGAAAACAAAAGTTTCTTCCTCTTTAGTGCCGTGTTTGAGATGCGCCAAGCAAGCGTGACGCCTACGCCTTGTTTAGCCATTCGGCATTCACTATTTTGTAGGCGTGAAATTTATTTCGCGCGAAATATTAGCAGCAGTGCCGTGTTTAAGACGCGCCAAGCAAGCGTGACGCCTACGCCTTGTCTAGCCCTTCGGCATTCACCATTTTGTAGGCGTGAAATTTATATCGCGCGACATGTTCGCAGCAGTGCCGTGTTTGAGACGCGCCAAGCAAGCGCGACGCCTATGCCTTGTCTAGCCCTTCGGGCACGCTTCCGTTCCAGTTCGTCGCAGAGCTACTCTCGCTCCAGCTTGAAAGCAAAACTATTTGCTTGTCTAGCCCTTCGGGCACGCTTCCGTTCCAGTTCGTCGCAGAGCTCCTCTCGCTCCAGCTTGAGAGCAAAACTATTTGCTTATCTAGCCCTTCGGGCACGCTTCCGTTCCAGTTCGTCGCAGAGCTCCTCTCGCTCCAGCTTGAAAGCAAAACTATTTGCTTGTCTAGCCCTTCGGGCACGCTTCCGCCCCTAGGTTGCAGTTCCTACGTACTGATTTTATTGTTATTTTTTTAATGTTAAAACATAAAGCCTACACTGTAGGAGGTGTTTTAACGCCGAACACTTTGAATATGTTCACGGCTAAAGCCGTTCCTACGTATTACCCGTTCTGTAAGAGGTGTTTTAACACCGAACATTTTGAGTATGTTCACGGCTAAAGCCGTTCCTACATAAGCGTCGCGCTGGAGCACGACTTATAAACTGATTTCTTTATTTTCTACACTTACGCTTATTTGTTTATTCAGCAAATTAATGAGAAGTATGCTGCGCATATCGCCATCTGGCTCTTGGTAAATAGCCTGTACGTTTTTAAATGACTCTGTATTCAAATAAACAACATCCCCCGCTTTTGGTAACGCAGAAGTTATCTCACACATATCATTCATAGATTTGAGTTGCGCAATCAACTGTTCTGAAACAAGCTGAAATTGCTGGTCGTATGTTACAAAGCCACTTACGCCTCGAGTATTTTTTACCGCAGAAAAGTTACAGTTTTTCGTACATAACTTTATGAATATATAATTAGGGAAGAGAGGTGATATTCGAATAGAACGGCGCCCTTTAGCAATGCGCTCTATTTGGTGTTCAGGAATGAAGACTTCAAAACCTTGGTTTTGAAGGTTAATTTTAGCTCTTTGTTCTTGTTTTGATTTACAAAAAAGTAAGTACCAACTTTCCATAGCCACACCTAAAATACTCATGTTCCTTAAAACCAATCCAAAAGGACTGGTTTTTATGAGCCAGCGATTATACGCAGAGAAGTTAGGTGTGTCTATTAGAAACGGATTAAATGTATGATTTATTAATTTGCTGTGCAATTCTGGTATTCTCATCACAGCTGAAGATAAACTTTCTTTTTGGAAGAAAACCCTTGATGCCTAGAAAGGAAATAGCTTTACAATTGTAAACTTCGACCCACTGGCTCACTTAGTGTGTTTTCTAAAGCCTTTCATCGCATATACGCCAAAAGTGTAAGTAGCTCTTAATAAGCCAAGCTTTTCTACATCTCTATAAAATCGCCATTGATATGATAAAATTTTAAGTTTATTAGCACTCATACCAACTCCAACACGGTAGCGAGCAAGAGGCTCTCTCAAACAATATGCTGCGGGAACTTCTTTTAAAATATCTAACCATAGCCCCATATCTTGTCGCTTACGAATTAATGGCATATATTTTTTTCCAAGTTGCTCGGCATCGTACATAGCGGTTAAACAACCTATAACATTGCTATACATTAATTTGCTATAAGTTGTACTCTTTGGAGGGGTTACGATCCCAGCTAGTTTATTACCTGAAAATTTTTGGTAACTTGTATAAGTCAAAGCATGATTATTTTTTTGAGCAAACAAAACCTGCTTTTCTAACTTTTTTGGTAGCCAAAGATCATCAGCATCCAGAAAAGCAATATACTTACCCTTTGCATTCTTTATAGAGTTGTTTCTAGCAGCTCCAGCTCCTTGGTTCTGTGGTTGAATAAATAATTTAACCCTAGAGTCAGAATCAGCATATTTTTTAGCAATAGCAACTGTATCATCTGTTGAGCAATCATCTGTTATTAACAGCTCCCAGTTATTATAAGTCTGGGCTAGAACCGAGTTTATGCTTTCAGCTAAATACTTCTCTGCATTGAAGGTCGGCATAACAACCGAAACTAAAGGCTTCATTTATTATCTACCCAAACCAAACAAGACCACTTTGATAGTTTTCAAAAAGATCTTCATATCTAAAAAAGTGCTATGATGTTTTATGTAGTGAATATCGTATTTATGCTTCCAGATAGCATCATTTAGCGAAGCGCCATAAGGGTAGCTAACTTGTGCAAGACCTGTTAAACCTGGTTTTACGGCATGGCGAAAACGGTAATATTGAATCTCTTGTTCAAGCTCTTTGATAAAAACTTCCCGCTCAAATTTAGGTCCTACCATCGACATATCCCCTCTTATAACATTAAATAGCTGTGGCAATTCATCGATTCTGGTTTTTCGTATAAATGCCCCAACCTTTGTTACTCGAGAGTCATTTTCGCTTGCCCATTGTGCTCCGTTTGCTTCAGCATCAACTCGCATAGAGCGAAATTTGACTACATTAAACTCAATATTGTATTGCCCAGTACGAGACTGTCTATATAAAACAGGTCCTTTGGACTCGAGCTTTATTAAAATAGCTGTAATTAAAATTATTGGAGACGTCAAAAAAAGCAGCAGTAAAGCCGACGATAAATCAATAAACCTTTTTGCTCTTTGAGTGCGTTTTGTTGATAAAATTGAAAAAGCTTTTTGGTGTAAAAAGTAACTACTTTTTAATAATGAAACCTCTGTATAGCCAAACCTTTCATCAAGATAACTTACCAATGGCTCAACCCACGCACCTAGCTCAGTTGCTGTTACCAAAAACTCTCTTTGATGGTCAGAAAGGTGAATATTTTCATAATGAGTTATGATTTTTTCATCAAGATTAACTAAAGAGTAATCATTGAAGTGCACTTTAATTTCATAATTTGATAAAACACTTCTAATCGCTTCGACTTGCGCTTCTGGGCAATAAACGTATATTTCACTTGTATTATAAGCATACTTAGGCGCCTTAAAGGGCTTTCCATTTTTTAAATTTTTAATCATTAATAATATTCTATAGAACAAGCTAGAAGAGAAAAGTGTCAAAGTCATTAAGTAAGTAACTCCATGTGCTATATCTATGCTTAGTAGCCTCATTGGCAGTTATGGTTTATACAACACTAGATGACTACATCAGCATAGCCACAGCAGTTGTGACACGAGATTACCTATTTAATAAAATTGAAACAAAATACATTTAGTATTCAGTTTAACTATTTATTACGCATAAAAGAAAACCACCCCAAAGCATAAAAACATATCCTTGTAAAAAAACTGTTACCTAATGTAAAAACTTTTTAAAAAGTGCGACTGCATTCAGCAAAAATTTAAAGAGCGGTATTATACACTAAATTAATATGTTTTAAAGAAAGGGAAAGCTCTACATTTTTTATTTTCTGATGTAAATTCAGGTGAATTGATTAATTAACAACCCAAACATGAAATGAATGGATTAGGCCTATTTCTATAACCGAAAAAAGCCTTTGAGAGATGTAAAAAAACAGGTAAATGACTGATAAGCTTTGATTTCTTTATTAATAAGTTTTCGGCCATAAAAAGCAAATAAAATAGGTAAATTCCACCAGCCAAAGACTCTTTTGAAAATTGCTCCTTTTGAGATATTTGTTAGTGGGTTACTAAAGTCACCTCCAGATGTCACTTCTCTATGAATAGAAGTTACAATAGGTAGATACTGTCCTTTCCCCCCTCTTGATAAAATATCAGCTAAAAAAACATTCTCCTCTCCAGACTTGTATTTTGCCCCAAGCCCAAATCGAGAATCAAAACCGACTCCTAAGTTTAAAACATTTTGCTTATTGATGATTATTTCTATCGAGCTTACTTTCATAATGCTCAGATTAGAGTGATTAAAAACTTGACCCGAATAGCTCTTTCGCTCCTGAGTTTCATTTATTGCATATTTCGTAGTTATAAAGTCATTACCTGCACTTTCTAGTGCAGAGAAAGCTTCAATTGCACCTTCAGGCACGACTTCAATATCGTCATCAGCAATCCAAATTAGGTCAGCATTTGAAGATAAAATTCCTAGCATCCTACTTTTAGCCAACCCCCTGTCATTTGAATAAACAATATCGTACGCCTCTGTGTACTCATTCTGTTTTGAGCATTCAGCTATTTCAAATAACTGGCAAACTATAGTTGACCTGATACTTGTAGACTCAAAACATTGCTCGGCAAGCATTTTTGTTTTTTCTAAATTACTAAAAACAGTAGAAATAACTAATTCTCTTTTCATAATACTCTTCATGACTAATTGTTCTATATTAAGTGATTTAGGAGTTAATTAGGTTGAGGGTTGTGGGTTAATTTTCAAGTCTTTAAAAAGTAAATACGCAAGAGCCATAAAGAACCACATTACAACGATAAATAATGCACTGGTAGTGAAAAAGACCAAGGTCATAGTTATAAGTGATAGCCAATATTTCTTCACACATAAAAAATAGACAAAAGGGACCATAAAGATTGCCCCACCTATCAACCCTGTTGATACAAATGCTTCAATAAAGCCGTTTTGAGTAGAGATAACTGTAAAGCTGTTTGTAACATCATAATGGTAAATACCCTCTATGCTGTTACCTATTCCCGTGCCAGTCATATTGTTTTCGAGTACTAATTTTAGCTTTGTGAAGGAATCAAAAATCCGCGTATTTGATGAGCCATCTGTGCCACTAAACACCCCCATTAATCGCTTCAATAAAGCAGAATCCGGATTCAGCAGTATAAGAGCAGGAAGAGCAATAGAAATAAATACTACACTTCTAATTTTAGCCCGAATACTCCCACTCAATATCTTATAAGCTATTAGAATAACGATTGAAGCTATTCCTGCAATAGAATACGTAAAAAACAAAGCGGATAATATTAATAACCACTTCCTCTTAGTAATTATCGAAACTCTATTCACTATTTCAAAAGAAATAATTAAACCTATACATGCCACCATAAACCAGGAGTACCATGAAGGCTCTTCAAACACTCCACCAAACCTAGTGTAAAACGTATAGTCATAAACATTGAGCCATTCTTGTCTAGATGATTGATTGCCATGTGGTACCAAATTCAAAAATGGAGCTTTATTGAGATAAAATAGAGCAACAAATACAAGCTGGACAATGCTGTGAAAAATAACGATAGATAGCAAAGCGCCAATGGCTTGGAACTGCTCCTCCTTACTTTTCAGCCATAGTGGCAGGCATAATAGTAAAGCCATTGACACCAATATCCGCAAACCAGTCCCTAGAAAACCTGTTACTGTAAAGTAGTCTTCATAAATTAGACCTAAAGAAGAAATTAGCGATACCAGTACCCAAACTAAAAAAACTACATTAAAGTCATTAATGACCACACTTCTGAACTTTAATAGCGATATAAATATAAATAGCATAGCCCCAAAGTCAGCAACTGATAAGGTCCCTACAAGTCTTAGTGTATACAGTGACAAAAGTAGCGTTAGGATGAAAAATATTGGTTTAGTATTAATGGGCATATCTAGCCTTCACAGAGCTTCATCTAAAACTTTTAACTGTATTATGTAGTAATCTAAAAAATGGCAAACAATGTTGAAAAGCAATTAATACCTGTTTTCTTTTAGAGCTATGAGGGAGCTCTTTTGATTTATTAATAAAGTACTTAGCAAGCCCATATCTTTGTTGTGAAATAGCTTTTAATGCGTTCGCAATATATAGATTTAATTTAGCAATTTGATAATCATCATAATTATCGTTATCTTCAGCTAGCAAATTATAGCAAGAAGCTAACTTTGCAACCTGCGACTTAACTTTTTCCTCAGGTACATGCTTTTGCGATACACTCCATGAACCAACAGCATCTACTCGATAAACAACTGTTACATCAGGAAGATATAAAGCTCCTTGGGGCTTAGAACCATTTATTTGGATAAAAATATCACCAACAGGAGCGCCTTCAAACCAACTTGGTAAGCTCTCCATCACGCTTCTTCGCATAAAAATACTGGCAGTAGGAATCAAAGCTCCACCACCTATAATAATGTCACTAAACGAAAAAACTTTTACTTTTTCGTTATAATTAGCGGTTTTATTTACTTGTCCATTAGGAGCTAATGTATAAGCTGATGTAAAACACAGTTTTAAGTCTGGGCATGCAAGTAAACCCTCTAATTGCTTTTGTAACTTTAGTTCATCAACCCAAAAATCATCTCCTTCACATAAAGCAATGTATTCACCACGACTTTTTCTCAATGCAATATTTTCTACTTTAACATTACCCTTAGAGTATTGGTTTTCTGTTTGGTAGATAACTTTGACGATACTTGGATAGCTCTGCTCATACGCTTTTAATATATCGCTTGTTTTATCAGTAGATGCATCATCATGAATTATTATTTCAAAAGCGTATTCTGTCTTTTGAGCAAGAAATGAGTTTATAGCGTCGGCGATGTAATCTTGTTGATTAAAACAAGTACAAATTATACTGATATATGTTTTATCAACATGCTTCCAAAATGATTTTATCTCTTGCTCTGTTGGCAGGGGGGTTAGTTCTTTAAACATGTCAGACCTTGAACCATATCCACTGAAAAGCAAGGAATGTTACATACACCCATTACATCTAACCTTTCTGCAAATGAATCATCAATAAAGATTGCGTTTTTTTCTGTTATAAATTGAGACTTAGGTGCACCATCTGTTATATGAATAACTTGATCAAAAAGCTGGGAAAGCCTCATATTTTTTAAGGTTTGATGGATATCGTCCGCATGACGTGTGATTAAAACCACTTTAATATTTTTATTTATACACTGAAAAATGAATTGCACTAATTTGTCATTGACTTTATCACCGAAAATTAAACAATCATCAAAGTCAGTATAAAGGACATTAAAATTTAAGTTTATATCAAACTGATATGCTAAATTTCTAAAAAGCTTAATTTCCAAATTATTTTTTAAAGCTTTTACTGGAATACCATTTGAGATAAAAAGCGACATTTCGGCAAAATTAATACCGTTCATTCTGCTCGTGATCATTGATCCAGCGATTCGAGTTGCAACTTCTAGTAAACAAAGTTCACCTAGCGAATCTTTTTTCACTTGAAAAAACCAAGCTCCTTGGAGTTTTAAAGATTTGTTTATTTTCTCAGCGAATGAATAAAATAAACTATTGTCATTTACTAATTCTGTCTCCGTTGCAATACCGTTTCTCATAGCATTGCGCTTTCTGGCTTGAGCATATTGAAGCTGGTTATCTGCATCACTGATACAGTCAACAGTGAACTCTTCTCCTGGTAAATATTCACAAAGAATATCATCCTCGGTAACATCTAGAAGTTCACTCGCTTTCGTTATAAGTTTTGTTCCAACACTTCCTTGCCCAATGTTAGGTTTTACGAAAACAGGAAATGACTCTACTTCATTCTTTGAAAGATATGTTTTTGGGACTTTGACGACCTTTTCTAGCGCTTTGTAAGTTAGAGACTTTGATCTGCATACTTTATTTGTTTCGTAGCTTGAACTGATCACTTGTGCACCTAATGAGTCAGCAAACTCACTTAATTTTAAAGATGCTGAATCATGCGCTGGAAAAATATGAGTAATCCCATTTTCTTTAATTAAGCTAATAATTACATCTATAAAATCAGGCTCATCAATAAATGGAATACCTACAATGTGACGAGCACGAGGGATTCTCAGTAAAGCAATCAATACCATTAGCACCATAAAGCTCTACACCTTTTACAACAGATAATGATCTGACAATTTCTTGCGCAACTTCAGTACCACTAGGTACAACTAACACCCTATTCATCGCCAAAAAGTTTCCTCATAATGTATTGCTTTATCTATTTCTTCTTGAGTAGGTAATTTCTGCCAGTCACCGTAGCGGCTTTCTAAAAACTTTTCAGGCTCTGTAGGGGCGCGAAATTTAAATTCTTCAAAATCGATATATTCTGTTTGTGTGAACAAAGTTGGTTGATAATAAATTCGACCAGCATCGGTGTAATACTTACCTTCACTAGCATTCGCACGTAAACTTAGCATTGCGAAGCCAAGCTTCTTGATAAAATTAGATTTTTTTGCAAAAGATTTACGAATTATCCAGCTTGATACTTTAGTGAAAAGCTTATGGGTTTTAAACTTAAAAGCATTATCAGGCAAACAGTAAAATGGATAAATATCCACACATAGGCCAATATCTTCTCTACTCATGGTGTGGTTATAAACATCCCATTCAGTCTCTTTTGAAGTCGTTTTTGTTGATTTGTCAGTTACCCTTAAAACCCAGTCAAAGTAATCATCTGATGCAAGTGAAAGAAAATGGTATTTAGATATTTTGCTTAAAACCTGAATTGCCTTTTTCTGGTAAGTTGCGGGAATAGCTATATCGAAATCATCATCCCAAGGGATAAAACCTGAATGACGAACAGCACCAAGCAATGTTCCATATGTAAGGATGTAAGGTATCTTGTGCTCATCTAGAGTTTTTGTAATATCAACAGCCATAGTAAGTAACTGCTTACGGATATCTTCACTGCTTAATTTAGAGTCCATATGTTACTCGCTATAGTTCAGTTGTTTAATAATTTCAATTGCATCATTTAGACTTTTTTGAACTTTATCCAAGTCATTTTTCTTTAATTCAGCTATTAAAGTTTTGATTTCAGAGGTTGAGATACTTTTAGTTCTTGGTAAATATACAACTTCGCATAATGATTTAAGAGAATCAAAACGTCCCTCCCAATCGTCTCCCATTGCAAAAACATCTACATTATACTTTTTAATATCAGTCTCTTTTTGTTCCCACGAATGCTCTGGAATTACTAAATCTACAAATTTACATGACGAAAGTATTTCAGCTCTTTCTTGATATGAGAAAAACGAACTTTTGCCTTTACCTTTGTTAAATTCATCAGATGAAAGACCAACAATAAGCTTATCTCCCAACTTTGAAAGCCTCTCAAGAAGTCTTACATGTCCAACATGGAACAGATCGAATGTTCCGTAAGTTAATATGACTTTCACTTTTTTCCCCCACGACTATTCAAAATCGTATCAATAACTCTTTGCTGTTGTTCCAAAGTAAGATCAGCATGAATTGGTAAACATAAAACTCTATTAGAAATATCTTTAGCTATTGGCGTATCTGAATATTCACTTTTGAACACTTCAAATTCACTTACAATCGGATAAAAATAGCGTCTAGCAAAGATATTATTTTCTTCTAACTTTAGGGCTAGTGTATCTCGGTCAATTCCAAATTTATCCACATCAATAATTATTGGGAAATATGAATGATTAAGGCTGACCTCATGATTGATTCGCAATGTCGATAAACCCAGAAACATTTACGAGACTTTGTTGATATAGAGCTGCAATTTCAGAGCGTCTTTCAATTGCGCCATCAACTTTTTTCAATGATGCCAACCCAAATGCTGCTTGAATCTCATTTAATTTTGCATTCATACCACATGCTTTAATTACAGTCTCCGATTCAAAGCCAAAGTTTTTCAATTGGTCTAATTTATCTTTTTCTTCTTGGCTTTTACAAATCACAGCACCACCTTCTATTGTTGAATATGTTTTCGTAGCGTGAAAACTCAAAATAGATAGATCTCCATAATTTAAAATTGATTGCTCTCTTTCTTTTACACCAAACGCATGTGCTGCATCATAAATAACTTTAAGATCATATTTTTTCGCGATAGCAGCAATCGTCTGATTATCACAGGGGGTACCATAAACATGCACCGGTAAAATTGCACATGTATTATCTGTTATTGCTGCTTCAATACAACTAGGATCCAAGTTCATGGTTACTGGATCAATATCCACAAATACTGGTTTTAAGTCATTCCACATAATTGCATGTGCGGTGGCTGCAAAAGTGTATGGTGTTGTTATTACCTCACCTTTTAATTCTAACGATTGAAGAGCTGTTATTAGTGCAAGTGTCCCATTTGAAAATAAACTGATATAAGGCACACCTAAATACTCACAAAGCTTTTTCTCTAACTGTTGATGATATATGCCGTTATTAGTCAACCATTTACGATCCCAGATATCTTCTAAGTAAGGAATCACTTCTTTCAATGGTGGAAGCAATGGTGAAGTTACCGTAATTTTATCCATTTAAGTTAAACCTTTCTTCGTAAGATAATATTTAGAATTTGCGTGTACAAATCTCGTTGAAAGACCCTTGCTGAGGCAATATATATTAGCGGCATAGTTATTAATAAAAGAAACAACTGCATGTAGCTATTTAAGAGGAGTACAGAAACGATACTTGTGACAATAAAATATGAGCATAAAGCACTCAACGCAACCATCAACCAAATAGGCGCCAGTGCATTTAGTTGATCACGTATTTTAAGCTTACTAAATTGACCTGTATAATATGAATTAATAAAAAAAGCTAAATATGTGTGGATAAGCATCCCTATACAAATAGCCTTAATACCAAAAGGTATTGTTATAAATAATATTAAAACAATGAATGCTTTTTTTATAACTTCAAGCTTTAAAAAAATATCTGAACGACCTTTGACCTGTAATAAGTTTAAATTAATAGCATGGATAGGATACAACATAAAAGTGAAACTCAAGATCGTAAGTAAATCTGCGGCTTGTAACCAGTCATCTCCTAGTACAACTTTAATAAACGGCTTTGCAATGATACCTAACCCAGCCATAAGCGGAAAAATAACAAAAGCAGCCATTCGTAGCGTTAACTTGTAGCTGTATTCAAACTTGTCAGTTTCACTTTGTATATTACTTAACATAGGATAAGTAACTCTTTGGACTATCGTGGTGAAAGTCATTGCAGGAACACTAGCAAGTTGATTCGCTTGAGTAAAAATACCCACTTGAGTTGGGTTAAATTGTTTACCTATGATTAACTGATATATATTTTTAAACAAAGTATCGAGCATTGCCGCAAGTAATAATTTGTAACCGAAACCAAATAAATAACTGAATGACTGTATATTAAATGAACTTTTAGGTAACCAGGGATGAAATATATTTAATAACACCATTGTTAATAATGAGTTTATTAGTATTTGATAAACTAAAGCCCAAACTCCATAGTCGAAGTAAGCTAAAGTAATAGATACTACACTACTAATAAATACAGCTGACAAAGAAGCTTTTGCTTGAGTTTTAAAGTCCATTTTAATCGTCAATTTAGCTTTTTGAACCAGCGTAAAACTATTGATAATTATAGATAAACCTAAAACTTTAATTAGAGCTTCAAGCTCTGGCTGCTCAAAGAAAACAGCTATCTGATTTGCGCCTATAAATAAAGCTAAATAACAAAGTAAAGCAACTAAAATGTTAAATTGGAAAGCAGTTGAAAAATCAATTTCTGTGCGTTCTTTTAGCCTAATTAAAGCCGAGCTGAAGCCACTATCAGATATCACCTGGCTTATGGCAATAAAAACGGTGAGAATACCAATTAAACCAAAAGCATCGGGACCTAAAAGACGGGCAAGTAACAACATTACGATTAGTTGAATAGCTTGAACACCCAACCTTTCTAGAGCACTCCACTTCAACCCATTTACTGCTGTTTTCATATATCTTTTAGTAAGCCTGAAAGATATTGCCCGTAGCCGTTCTTAGAAAATAGTTTTGCACGCTCTTTAATACAATCAGCAGAAAGCCAACCATTATTAAAAGCTATCTCCTCTAAACAGGCTATTTTATAACCTTGTCGTTTTTCAATTGTTTCAACAAAGCTTGCTGCCTCTAATAGGCTTTCATGAGTACCAGTATCTAACCAAGCAAAACCACGCCCAAGGATTTCAACGTTAAGTTTATTTTTTTGAAGATACATTTCATTAAGTGTTGTTATTTCTAGCTCACCACGATGAGAAGGCTCAACTTTTTTTGCTGCTTCAACCACTGAGTTATCATAAAAATATAACCCTGTTACCGCATAGTGAGACTTCGGCTTTGCTGGTTTTTCTTCAATTGAAATTGCCTTTTGCTCATCATCAAACTCTACAACGCCAAAGCGTTCAGGATTTTTAACTTGATAACCAAAAACAGTTGCACCATTACCATTTTGAGCATTCTCAACAGCATGCTTAAGTTTAGGGGAAAAACCTTGCCCATAAAAAATATTATCCCCTAATACCAAGCATACATCATCATTTCCAATAAACTGCTCACCTAAGATAAATGCTTGAGCTAGCCCGTCAGGAGTGGGTTGGACAGAATAGCTAAGTTTGATACCAAACTGCTCACCAGTCCCAAGTAAACGATGAAATGAGTCTCTATCTTCAGGTGTAGTGATTAAGAGAATTTCACGTATCCCTGCTAACATTAAAACTGATAAAGGGTAATAGACCATTGGTTTATCGTAGATTGGTAGTAACTGCTTTGATACCCCCATAGTAATAGGGTAAAGTCGAGTACCTGAGCCACCCGCTAAGATTATGCCTTTCATTATTAACTATTCCCTTTTAATTGACCAAGGCGCTCACGCTTATAAGAGCCATCTTGAACACTCTTACACCAAGACTGATTATTTAGGTACCACTTAACCGTTTTTAACATGTTCGTTTCGAATGTTTCTTCTGGTTTCCATCCCAGATCCGAGTGAATTTTTGAGGCATCAATAGCATAGCGTTTATCATGCCCCGGTCTGTCTGCAACAAAAACAATCTGTTCCGAATATTTCTTTTCTTTTGGAACAAGGTTATCCAGTATTCCACAAATACTCTGGACAACTTCTAAGTTTTTCTTTTCATTATGACCACCAATATTGTATGTTTCACCAACTTGCCCTTTTGTTACAACTTCATATAGAGCCCGAGCGTGATCTTCAACATACAACCAATCTCGAATTTGGTTCCCTTCCCCATATACAGGTAAAGGCTTACCTTCTAAAGCGTTTAAAATAACTAATGGGATTAATTTTTCAGGAAAATGGTATGGTCCATAGTTATTTGAACAGTTAGTTATTACAACAGGTAAACCGTATGTTCTTAACCAAGCCCTAACAAGGTGATCGCTTGATGCCTTTGATGCAGAATACGGGCTACTTGGAGCGTACGAACTCTCTTCAGTAAAAAGAGGAAGTACATCTTCACAATTAGGCTCCTCAAAATCGTCTGGGTGTGGCAAATCTCCATATACTTCGTCTGTTGATATGTGATGAAATTTAAAAGAATCTCTCTTATCTTTATCAAGGGTCGATGTGTATTCTCTTGCTACTTCTAGCAATGTATACGTGCCTAATATATTGGTTTGAATGAACTCTGACGGACCAGTAATTGATCTATCAACATGGCTCTCTGCGACCAAGTGCATTACAACATCAGGCTGATAAGCTTTGAAAATACGCTGCATCTCTTTATGATTACATATGTCATGACATTCAAAAGAATAGCGCTCACTTTCTTCGATATCTTTCAAAGATTCCAAGTTGCCTGCATAGGTTAATTTATCAACATTGATAACTGAATCAGTTGTATTATTTATAATATGACGGACTAGTGCAGAGCCAATAAACCCAGCACCACCTGTTACTAATATGTTCACAAAAACCTCTAAGCTAAGACTTTATCTTTTATCATTAAGATTTACGGCGATTATTTAATATATAAAAGCGTATTAAAACTATAAAAACACCGATTACGCCGGCAAAAAATGTGCTTACAATAACTATTAAAGCTCGTTTAGGTTTTAATTTCTCTTCGGGAACAAGAGCTGGATTCGATAGTCTTGAAAACATACTCATCTCTGACGTTAGCAAACATTATCGTTTTCGCCTGCTCCTCTACTAATTTATATAAAACGACTCGAATATCAGCTACATTAGTTTTTTCAATTTGTGCCATTAAAAACTCAGTGCTCTTCGTTGCTTCAATTACATCACGCTTTTTCATGGTAAGATTAATATCTTCTATTAACCAATTTACCCATTGTTGAGCAATGAACGGAGAAAAATGCTCCACAGCAATAATTATCATGCCTGAGTCTGGATCTTTTGTAGCACTGACTATTTTTATAAATTCTTTATAAGCTTCCTGAGTTGATGGTTTTGGTTTAAATGGGAACTCTACTTTTCTGACCCATTTTTGATCCACTTCATCATAAATATTTTTATCATAGATAACTGTATTATCGATGGAGTTCCATGATTCGATCGCCATTAAATCAGGCATAATACTGTGCTTTTCAATAAACTCAGAAATGAACTTTCGTGACTTGAGTATAGCTAAAGCAAGATCAGTATTATTGGAACCTGAATCCCCCAAGTTAACGCCAGCCAAACTAGCTAGACCACCAAACTGACCTGCTAAAGCACTTAAGCCGTTTGACTGCTGTTGCTCAGCTGGCGCCAGCAATGCCTCAGAGCGATATATATTTGGTTGGTAAATAGCATAAACCACTGATAATAAAGATAAAACAAAAGTTACCGTTATAATCAGCCACTTCCCATTCATTATTACCAAGAACAAGTCATATAAATCTATCTCACCATCTATTCGACTATGATTATCAGACGCAAAATTTTCTTTCATATTTATCTCAATTGAAGCTGCTGAATTAAACTAAGCTACTAAACATGCATAGCTTATATACTACTAATTGCAGCTAAAGCTACACCTAACTGATAAACAATCTGCGTTGCTGTGCTCCACAGTGTTAGGTTATCCATATAGTCAGAGTTCATAGGGACAACAATAGTATCGCCAGCCTCTAATAACTTAGAGTCATTCACAGCGAACCAAGTGCCAGTATTTGGTATAGTCACAGAACCATTTGCTTTGATTATATAAATACGATCCTCAGCAGCGCGCTCCTTTAAACCACCACTAAGATCAATATATTGATCAACACTGACTCCAGGCTTAAATAAATGAGAAGTAGTATAGTTCACTTCGCCTATTACACTGATTGAATCACGCTGACTTGGGACATAAAGCGTATCACCATTTTGTAACACTAGATTTTGTTTATTCTCTGCAATGAGAGGTAAGTCAATGACAAGCCTTCCTACTGCTTCAACATTAGCTAAATCAAGCAAGAGCTTATTCATTTCATCATAAGATAAGCGGATACTGCTAACTGACTTTTCGAAGCTTTTTGTAGCAATATCTCTTCGTAAGTCTTCAGCTAGTTTAGCTAATTGCATTTGCTCTTGTTGACGAATCGATTCACGAGTAAAAATAGCAGCATCGGGCTCAGCAAATTCAGAAAAGCCACCCGCACGTTCAAGTAAGTTGGTTAATGTTTCTCCACGACGAATGGTATAAACACCAGGAAATTTAACTTCACCTTTTAGCTCAACTTTTACGTTTTCTTGCCAGTTAGGAATAGAGAAAATATTTATACTATCTTTACTTCTAAGAGTTTTATTTTCAACTTTGGTACCCAACATAGCCTGAGCTAGATTAAATTTGATGTGTTCAACTTTAGAGCCTTCCCCCGCAACAACACGAGTTATTTCAGCTTGCTCAGTGTAAGCAGACTCCAACAAACCTCCAGCTGCAGAAATTAGTTCATTAACTTCACTACCTACAGTTAAAGGGTAAATACCTGGATAGGTTACATGACCATTGATTTCAACTAGCTGCATTGCATTATGCACTGAAGCCTGCTGCTTTAGCTTTGCAATAATAGGCTTTAATAAAGTGTATCGACTAAAAGCAGCATAATCCTCTGGCTTTAGCTCTACCTCTTCTTCTTTTGCTTTTCTTTTTGAAATTTCCGCAATGCTTAGCTCTTTTTCTTCCTCTTTTTTAAAAGGATCATCAGCTTTTAAAACACCTACATACCTTTCAAACTCTTTTCTCTGATATTCGTGCCACTGCTTTACTTTGACTTGCTGCTGCTGTTGTTCAACAGTTAGGACCATGTTGGCAAGCGCGGCTTCTTCAGCTTGTTTTTCTTGGAAACGACTAAAAACAAAAAGTTTATCATTTGCTTTTAGTTCTAAATCATGTTGTTTTGCTTTAACTATTGCTTGGGCAATATCGAATTGATAAACCTCAATATCGCCAGAAATGTTAATTTCTCGAACAAGTAAGCCATAGCCTAAATCAGCTTGAGGAAGCAGGTCACCACGTACGGAAGTTAGAACATCAGAAATGTGCTTACCTTCATACCATTGATAATGACCAGGTCGAGCAACTGCACCAATTAGGCTAATACTGTTTTGGTATTGTAAACTGACAGGGTTAAAACGAATGCGGTCGCCATCGCGAGGAATATAATTAATTTGATTTCCGCTAAAGTCCACTGATAATACTTCTTTCATGTTATTGTTATTGAAGCGTTCAACAATTGCTTTTTTAGCGTAAGCTTGCGGTTTTAAACCACCCGCCATTTTTAATAACTGTGCTGCTGTTTCACCTTTTTTTAACTCAAAAATAGCAGGACGTTTTACTAAGCCTTCAACAGCGACTTGAGAACCAACTGATGGGATGAACACGACATCACCCGGCTTTAAAATAATATCGTTACTGCTATCACCATTAATCAATAAATCATATAAATCAAAATTAGCAACAACTTTTCCGGCACGCTTTACTTGAATATTTCGTAAAGACGCTATATCTGACACACCACCGCTTACAAAAAGGGCGTGCGAAACTGTCGCAAGAGAGGAAACACTATAGCTACCTGGTTTATATGCTTCACCCAAAACAAGGATGCGAATACTGCGTAATCGACCAACAGAGATAAACGCTTTAACGCCAATCACTTCTTGCTCAACTTTAGCTTTGATGAGTTCTTTAACCTCAATAAAGGTTAATCCTGCGACCTGTACAGGGCTTAAGTTTGGAATATTAATTCGGCCCTCTCGATCAACAACCAGATCGTAACTTTCACTTTCTTTGCCGTAAAAGTTAACTGTTAGCTCATCTCCACGACCAATTAAGTAGGTATCAGGAACGGCCGCATTTTCTGTTGGCATGAATGAAGTTGGTTCGCCTGCAAAAATATCATAGCCAAAAGGCTCTACTTCACTTTCTTTGGGAGCGAAACGTTCTTCATCGGTTAGCGGCTCTTTTTCTTTATCTAAACGAGGTTGAATGGTTGATTCAGTTTCTATTGTCTCTTCGTCAGAAGATTTACCTGTAATCGTAGATAAATCGACTCCATACTGTCTTGCAAGCGCTTCCTGTTGAGCCTTTGGGAGCTTTTTGAATTGCTCAATTTGAGCTGCAGTAGGAGTAAATGCCAATACCGATGAAGTGGTTAGAAACAAAAAAGTAAGGAATAATCTTTTAAATAACATCACAAGTAGGGATATCCATAGTTCTACAGTCAAAAAGATTGTGTATTCTACCTGAAACTCAAGGAAATAAAAAAGGGACTTTCGTCCCTTTTTGTCATTAAATTGTCAACAAAACGATTTATTTAGTTAAAAACTGTAAACTAGCGTTAGTGACGTTTCTGTATCTGTGTTTTCTTTATCATCAGCAACGTCTGAGTTGTGAGTGATGTTGTAAGCTACTTTCATTTGTAGTGAGCCGTTGATTTTAGCAAGGATTGCAGACTCTGAACGCGTTTTAGTGTTGGTATCACCATATTCAACTGATACTAACTGAGTAAAACGTGCGCTGTCTGAAATCTGCCAGTTATAATCAACTTTACCTAAGGCGATTACTTCACCGTCGCGCTCACCAGCAAGTAAGTCACCGTTTTCATCAACTTCAGTGCTGTCGTCTGGGTATTGGAAGTACTTATAACCCGGACCGATTTCAGCGTTTAGCCACATATCAGAACGATCGATTAGGCGTAAACCATAACCTGCTGAGATTACTGATTCGTTGCGATATGCACCAAAGTAATCAGATACGTGCGAGCCGTAGATGAATAAGTGTGAGTGCTTTTCGTTTAACTTGTAGTTACCTTGTGCAGAGATTGAGTACTTTTCGTTAGTACGTTGTGTTTCTTTAACACCGTCGTCGTTTTCGATTCTCATCTTCTTTATAAAGACCGTCTAACTTGTACTCGTTATTCCAGTTTTCTAGGTTATGTAAAACCTTAACACCACCTTTTAGTGTTGTTGTTTCGGTGTTACCACTTGTAATAATGGCACCTAGTTCACTGGTTACATCCCAAGTTTTAGTTTCATCTGCTGCGAATGCGCTAGTTGCAGCACTTGCTGCAACTAGAATTGATAAAGCTTTTAATTTCATTAAAAAATAACCTTTACTACTTGTGATTAATCTTCTTTATGCAAATGAACATCCATTTGCGGGAATGGGATCGTGATATTTGCGTCATCTAATGCGATCTTAATGTTTTCCATTAGATCGAAATACGTTGGCCAATAATCTGATGAATTAACCCACGGGCGAACTACAAAGTTCACACTTGAATCTGCAAGCTCAGATACAGCGACTGTGTATGCTGGATCTTTTAATAAACGAGTTTCTTTATCTAATACTGATTTAAGAACTGCTTTTGCTTCTTTAAGGTCTGCATCGTAACCCACACCAATTACTAAATCGATACGACGAGTTGATTCACGAGAGAAGTTTGTAATTGGGCTGCCCATGATTGATGAGTTAGGCATGATAATTACTTTATTATCTGGTGTACGTAATTCTGTAGAGAAAATTTCGATTTTCTTAACAGTACCCGCTTTACCACCGGCTTCTACATAGTCACCTGATTTGAAAGGGCGAAGTAGGATGATTAAAACACCTGAAGCAAAGTTAGACAGTGAACCTTGAAGTGCTAGACCTACAGCTAAACCAGCCGCACCTAAAATAGCAATGAATGATGTTGTCTCAATGCCAAGTTGAGATAGTGCCATTAAGATAGTTGCTGCAAAAACAATAGCATAAACAATGCTTGCTACAAATGAACCTACGGCTTTGTCTACTTTCTTTTTATCAAATGCTTTTTCAGTCATCCCTTCGCAAAATTTTGCGATACGACCACCGATGAAGAAAATGATTAGCGCAAGAACAGCCTGAACGGCGTAATGTATGATTAAACCTGAATTCTCATTGATCCAGTTCATTATAGTATCCATATTCTCTCCTGAAGTTCATTTTTAGCATAACGCTGTTCAAATTATATATGATCTTTGGTTAAAAAATCATTAAATTACAGCCAAACTAAAAAATGAGTAATTGCTCAATTGCAAAAGTCGCAAGTGTAAATACCGAAACTGAACACTAACTGACTAAACCTGCTTTTCTGAATTTTCTGAAGCAAGTAAGTTTTTTTTACTTTTTTTAATTTAGGGGGTTCACAAGCCTAAGTTAATTATGTAATATGCGCGCCACACCAAACGAGGTGTATCTCAGTGGCGGCTGTAGCTCAGTTGGTAGAGCCCCGGATTGTGATTCCGGTTGTCGTGGGTTCAAGCCCCATCAGTCGCCCCACTTCTCCCCCTTAGTAAATCCCTATATTTTCCTAAATATTTTTTCTTATTTAAATTTCAAGATTTAGTTTATCTTTTATATCTCTTTTCAGTTCTAAAAGCCGTCAGCTTTCAGCTGTCAGTTTTGAGCCGAACCGTGTCGTTTGTAGGTAATGCATGTAGGAGTCCATATAAGGTACTTTAGTGCCGAAGTCTTTATGATAATTCACGGCTGAAGCCGTTCCCACGACATGCGAAATATTGTAGGCGTGAAATTTATTTCGCGCGAAAATATTTGCACAAAGAGAAGTGAATGAGAAGAAAATGAGGAAGTAATAATAATGTTTTTTTGTTTTCCTCTTAGCGAAGCGCTCTCTTATCCGCTTTGTGATAATTTGACGCGAGCCTTAAACCCCAAACAAAAAAATGCCACCTTTCGGTGGCATTACACACGGGATTATTTCTATTTACTAGAAATGCTTTTCAAAGTTTAAGGCGGTGCATTTTACGCCCAACCTCAAACTCATAATTACTTCCAACTTTTCATCTTGTGGCCTTTAACAGCATAGAAAAGTATGAATAAATAACAAGGCAACATCACAATATAAGCCATTTGTTGTGCTTCTGCGCTTTTTACGCCGCCACTTGCTAGGCCCCAAAATAATGGACCAAATGCGCCACCGGCTATGCCCATAACGAGCAGACCAGAGCCTACACTAGTTAGCTTACCTAAACCAGATAATGCTAACGGCCAAACTGCAGGCCAAACAATCGCATTAGCAAAGCCTAGCACAGCAATGAGCAATAAGGTATCAGGTAGTACCGATTTTAGGCCAAACAATGTTGATATAAATACAGTTTCATTACTACCTGTAACTATCGCTAGCGTTAACACACAGCCCAATACTGCTGAAATAGTTAGTGCTGTTTGCTGCGATAACACTCGTGGGATAAGTAAAATCCCTAAAAAGTAACCTAGTACCATACACCCCATGGTGTACGATGTCATAACACTGTATTTTTCAATACCTAACGACAACGCAAAGCTACCAATGGTATCGCCGGCAATTACTTCAACAGCTACATAGACAAAAAGTGCCACTATCCCTAAGGCAAGACTCGGATGGCTTAATGCTTCTTTTACCTGCCCCGGTTTCTGTTCATCAACGTCGTCATCAATTAACTCTGGCAATGGCATTTTAGTTACCGCAAAGCCGAGTATACCAATAAAAATAGACATCCCTAAATACGGTAAGATTAAGCCATTAGCCATGGCATCAATATCAGTTTGGCTAAGCTCTTTACCTACAAAGCCTTTAAAGTCGCTGAGTATCAGTGCGGTAAATACAATCGGTGCAACAACACCCGCACCTTTATTTAATATACCCATAATACTAACGCGAGCCGCGGCTGATTCTTCAGGTCCAATTCTTACTACGTATGGGTTAACCGCTGTTTGTAATAACGTTTGCCCTGCCCCCATAACAAGCTGCGCAAATAAAAACAGTGCAAAAACTTGTGTTTTTGCGGCAGGAATAAACAGTAAACCTGCCACCATCATGGTCGCCATACCCAGCGCCATACCGTTTTTATAACCTACCTTTCTGATGATCATCGCCGAAGGTAGAGCCGTAAAAGTCACGGCGATATAAAACGAGAAAATAATCAGCGATGCCTGAAAAGGTGATAGCTGCAAAATTTGCTGTAGAAATGGCATCAGTGAGCCATTTAACCATGTAGCAAAACCCAGTATAAAAAACAGCGTGGCAACAATCGCCATAGGCACAACACTGCTTTGTTTATTTATTTCAGACATAACATTTCCTATAACAGCACAGTTCGACTCCAGCGCTGCTCATTCAGATGATTATATAAAAGAGATATTAAATATTTATAACACTATCGCAACAAAAATGACAGCGCTGACATATTTCTTTTAAATACCTTAGGTGTGAAATGTATTTCGGCCGATGTTTTAAGATTAGCCGTCAGCTTTCAGCTGTCAGTTTTGAGCCGAATGGTGTTGAATGTAAAACGCGCCAAGCAAGCGTGACGCCTACGAGGTGCAGGGTATTGTAGGCGTGAAATTTATTTCGCGCGAAAATATATTCACAAAGAGAAGTAAATGAGAAGAGAATGAGGGAACCTCAATATTACTTCTCTTAAGCGAAGCGCCCTCTTATCCTCTTTGTGAATAGAAGTAGTTTTAATGCAAAACATGACGCCTACATTCTTCTATAGGCGTCACATTTATTTATCGCAAAAACATTACTCACCCACAACTGTCACGCGGCTGGTTTGCTGTGCGTTTAAACGGGTGCGTAGCGCAACTTTTGTATTGTTATCAACCTTCACAGGCTCGGCATAAGTTTGCCAGCTTTGGCCGTTGTCTAGGCTGTATTCAATGCTCAAATAAGCAAATGCGCTGTTGGCATACAACTTACCATTTTCAATCACACCGCCAGGTACTGGTAAATGCAGATTGATGCCATCTTTAGCTAACTTTTCAAGCTCTTTTAAACCTACAGCACTTGAGAACTCCGCCCAGTCTTTTGCTTGTTTTTTACTATCAACGTTTTCGCCTTCCCAATCAGCTTTGTGCCATGCGCGCTCTGCCACTGACAGAATACGCGGGAAGATCATTGCTAATACTTGCTCTTCAGTACGGATTGTCTCTGACCATACCTGACCTTGCATACCCAGAATGTTCTCTGGCTTTTCAAGTTTAGGTAACGGGCGGCCCACCAACGCTTCTAAATTAACGATTGGCTCACGAGTGCGGGTGTAATCGGCATTGGCATACACGTCATCTGGCATGTAATTAAAGGCTTTTTTAGTATCTGTGTAACGAGTGTCCAGTAATAACCACGCTCTTCAGGGCTTGCTTCGTATGGGTGATCAAAATACAAATGCGTACCGTGTGATAACACCACTTGGTAACCGGCATTTGCTAGGCGGTATGCTCTATCGGCAACGCCCCATTCCCAAATGTTATCCCAAGTATTAACGGTAAAGGTTTTATTAGGGAACTCATCACGTTTAAACGAATTTTCGCGGTCATACATGATGCCATCTTCCCAAATACCCGGAGAAATACCGCGTTTTTCAAGTAAGGTAGCAACACGTTGTGTGAAATAAGGTTTTAAATCAGCCGGGCCAGCTACACCGTTATTAGGATCAGCAAATAACGCCTGACAGATTGGCGAGCCTATCCACGAACCAGCACCAACTTCATCACCACCAATATGCAAGTTCTTTAACTGCACACCTGCTTCGCGGTACATCTGCTGAAGTTCATAAGTTACTTTATCTAAAAATGCGTAGGTAGAGTCCATACACACATTCATTGAGTTATCTTTGTAGTTTTGTACCGTCATGTACACAGAGGTATCTTTAGGATCGGTAAGCAAGTATTGCGTTGCTGGCCCCATATCTATGTGTTGAATTTCTTTGTTTGCAGAGCGCGTTTTAATATTGTTTTTAGCGGCTTTCTCAGCTTCTTCTAACATGTTGTGATAACGTGCTTCCATCGCTTTGATTGAAGCACGCGCATGACCTGGCCCTTCAACTTCAGGGATGATTTGAATGTGGCGGTCTTTCGCAAACTTTAATAGCTCAACAAACTCATCACGTTTCAAATAACCATTACCTGAGCCTGATTTAAACGGTCCAGTGCCAAGTTGAGTTAATAAACACTCGCGCTCTTCTAAATCAAAGCAGCGATAGCCGCCAACGTCGGTAAGCTCTGGTAGACCTGGGATCTCAAGTCGCCAGCCTTCATCTTCTGAAAAGTGCCAGTGTAGCTTATTCATTTTATAGCGAGCCATTTGCTCAACCAGCTTGAACATTGCCTCTTTGCCATGATAGTTACGACCATTATCGTAATGCATACCACGCCAACCATAACGCGGTGAGTCTTCAAGTTCTAACTGCGGTAAGCTGGCACTGCCTTGGCTATTTGCTGGAATGAGGTTTAATAAGCTTTGCATCGCATAAAACACACCGGCGTTATCGCTACCTACAATGGTGATCACTTCATCATCAATCTCTAGAGTGTAGCTTTCTGCTTTTGCATTATTGAGTTTAGGGTCAACTTTTAAGCGTATTACTTTGTCTTTGCCGACATTGATATGATCAGGCTGTGCTTTAAGGCTAATGCCATAGTCATCTTGTAAGTCTTGCATAAACACCATAACTTCGTGTTTCAGCTGACCTTGATAACTGATTTGCCAATTATTGTTTAGCGTCGCACTGCCACGGTTAAAATCGACTTTACGAGGCTTCGGAATAATACGCTTTAAGGCATCGTCTTTACTAACCGACACCTTATCAGCGTTATTTCGTTCGTACCGTACTTTTGCCGTTGCTAAAACCGATAAATCTTTTGGCTCATTGTAACGGCGTAACTGATTCTCACGGGTAAATGGTGTCACAAACTGTTTAAAGTCTTCAGTGTCGGTGTTGGCAAATACGGCAGGTTTATTCTTACCTGACACAAAAAATGCCCGTGGCATAAAGTCACTGTAAGCAACAATCCACACTTGCGCATCAAACAGTAGCTCTAAGCTTTCACCTGCAGCTAAACCTTTAAATGAGCTCGTTGGTACGATGCGGTGCAAGTCACCATTAACGTGTTCAATGTTTAAGCCCGCAACATGCTCAGTTGAGATTTTACGAACTGAGTGGATATAAAGCTGCCAATCGCTCTCGCCTGCAGGTAACGTCACATTAGAGCCATTGTTGAGGGTAATTTTTCCTAAAAAGCCCGCATCTTTATTACGAAAGTTATCTTCTACCGAAAATAGCAGTTCAGTACCTTTCGCAAACTGATCAACTTGCGATTGAGTTAATGCTGCACTTGCCATTAAAGGCGCAGTCGCTAGCATTACCGCGAATAGTGACTTTTTAAAACCCATTACTTTCTCCTCGTTTAAGCCCTGAGTGTACGGTATTTCTGCGTACTATTTTTCATTTTTGTTAATAATTCGTTCCTATCATATAAAAACTAAAATGACAGCGCTATCATTTTGTGAAAAATAAAGGTGAGGAGTTTGAAGCTTTAAGCCGTAAGCTGTAAGTTTGAAGCCGAATTTTGTTGTTTGTTGGTAAGGCGTTAATCCATCGAAAGAGTGTTGAATATAAGACGCGCCAAGCAAGCGTGACGCCTACGTGGTAGGAGGCGTTTTAACGCCGAATAGATTTGACCTATTCACGGCTAAAGCCGTTCCTACGAGGTGCGAGGTATTGTAGGCGTGAAATTTATTTCGCGCGATGTCTTTGGATTTGCCGTCAGGGTGTTGAATGTAAGACGCGCCAAGCAAGCGTGACGCCTACGTGGTAGGAGGCGTTTTAACGCCGAATAGATTTGACCTATTCACGGCTAAAGCCGCTCCCACGAGGTGCGAGGTATTGTAGGCGTGAAATTTATTTCGCGCGATGTTTTTGGATTTGCCGTCAGGGTATTGATGTAAAACGCGCCAAGCAAGCGTGACGCCTACATGGTAGGAGGCGTTTTAACGCCGAATAGATTTGACCTATTCACGGCTAAAGCCGCTCCTACTCGGTGCAAAATATTGTAGGCGTGAAATTTATTTCGCGCGATGTTTTTGGATTTGCCGTCAGGGTATTGATGTAAAACGCGCCAAGCAAGCGTGACGCCTACATGGTAGGAGGCGTTTTAACGCCGAATAGATTTGACCTATTCACGGCTTTAGCCGTTCCTACGAGGTGCGAGGTATTGTAGGCGTGAAATTTTTTTCACGCGCACTTATAGCTTATAGCTCAAACCTTAACACAAAGATACTTCTCTTCTAGGTACTCATCTAGACCTTGGTGGCCGCCTTCTCGGCCTAAACCAGACTGTTTAACGCCGCCAAATGGCGCTACTGGGTTTGAAATAAGGCCTTCGTTAATACCTATCATGCCGTATTCAAGTGCTTCGCTTACGCGATAAACTTGCTTGATGTTTTCACTATAAAAATACGCAGCTAAACCGTAAGGTACGTCGTTCGCAAGCTGAAGTACTTCTTGTTCGTCATCAAAAGCGATGATGCTGACTACAGGACCAAACACTTCATCATGATAGATATCCATCTCTGGTGTCACATCAGTTAAAATTAATGGCGCTTGAAAGCTACCTTCAAGTTCGCTGTTATCACCGATTAACGATGCACCTTTATCAACCGCATCTTGCACAAGCGTTTGAACTTTCTCTTTTGCTTTAGGGTAAATTAATGGGCCGATATCTACCCCGTCATCTAGACCATTACCTACCTTTAACTCAGCTACTTTGTCTGTGAGTTTTTCGAGCACCGTTTCAAGCACTGAGCGCTGAACAAAAATTCGGTTAGCGGCAACACAGGTTTGCCCTGCATTTCTAAATTTAGCCCCCATAAGGCCTGCAACAGCTTCATCTAAGTCGGCATTTTCAAAAATAATGAACGGGGCATTGCCGCCAAGTTCCATCGATGTTTGTTTAATGGTTGAAGCGCACTGCGATAGTAACTGCTTACCTACACCGGTTGAGCCTGTGAATGTGAATTTACGCACACGCTCAGACTCAGTCATGATCTCACCCACCATTTTTGCGTTTTCAGAGACAACCACGTTCAGTGCTCCTTTTACAAAACCAGCTTTATCAGCAAGGTAGGCTAAGGCAATAGCGCATAATGGCGTATGCTCCGAAGGTTTAATCACAAAACTACAACCCGCGGCATAAGCGGGTGCCACTTTACGGGTGATCATGGCAATCGGGAAATTCCAAGGGGTAATACCTGCCACCACACCGATTGGCTGCTTTATCGTCGTTAAACGATGCTTGCTGTCAGTGGCAGGGATGGTGTCGCCATAACTGCGCTTTGCTTCTTCGCTAAACCACTTAATAAAGCCCGCACCATATTCCACTTCGCCCAAGGATTCTTTTAAAGGCTTCCCCTGCTCTTTAGTCATTAACTCAGCAAGCTGTTGCTTGTTCTCAATGACTAAGTCGTACCAACGGCGCAATGTTTCACTGCGCTCGGTTGCTGTTGTTTGCTTTAGTTTGCCAAATGCCTCGTCAGCACTTTTTAAAGCCAGCTCAACTCCTGCTTCATCAATATCAGAGACATGGGTGATTGCCTCTGCAGTTGCGGGGTTATCTACACTAAAACGCTGGCTCGTAGAATAAAAGTCACCGTCGATAAACGAATCAGAAAAAACCAAATCAGACATAGAACCTCCAAGTAAAAGCTATCAGCTATCAGCTATCAGCTATCAGCTATCAGCTATCAGCTATCAGCTATCAGCTATCAGCTATCAGCTATCAGCTATCAGCTATCAGCTATCAGCTATCAGCTATCAGCTATCAGCTATCAGCTATCAGCTATCAGCTATCAGCTATCAGCTATCAGCTATCAGCTATCAGCTATCAGCTATCAGCTATCAGCTATCAGCTATCAGCTATCAGCTATCAGCTATCAGCTATCAGCTATCAAAAACATAAAACCTGAGAGATCAATGTAAAGCTATTTCAGTTCATTAACACAAAGAACTAAACCTCTATCTCGATCTGCTAAAAACTGACGGCTGAAAGCTGACAGCTCTAAAATAAAAAAACCGCTGTAGAGACCAAGCAACTACAGCGGTTTTTACGAAATCAAAGCCGTTAAAAATTAATGCTCTTCATTAACGATATTGAGATTATACTTTGGAATTTCAACCACTAAATCTTCATCTTTGATCACCGCTTGGCAACCTAGGCGTGATTCAGGCTCAAGACCCCATGCTTTATCTAGCATATCGTCTTCAAGCTCATCACTCTCATCTAAAGAGTCAAAGCCTTCGCGAATGATTAAGTGGCATGTTGTACATGCACATGATTTTTCACAAGCATGTGGAATGCTAATACCATTTTTTAGTGCAACATCTAATACAGTTTCACCTGTAGGAGCTTCAATAGCAGCGCCTTCTGGGCATAACTCTTCGTGTGGAAGAAAAATAATTTGTGGCATACCTTACCTCGTTAAACTTCGTCTACTGACTGCCCTTGCAGCGCTTTTTTGATTGATGCATCCATTCTGCGAGCAGCAAATTCGCTACTTGCATTGTCTACAGCTTCAATCGCTGCTTTAATTTCTGCAGGTGTTGTTGCGCTTTCGCGTACGGCAACAAGTTTAGCAATTTCTGCTTTTAACGCACCTAATTCTTGTTCATCAAGTAATGCACTGTCGGTTGCCAGTGATGCTTCAAGCGCTTCAACAACACGTAACGCTTCAACTTGCTGCTCTTTAAGCATACGCGCTTGCATGTCGTCTTTCGCGTTAGTCATTGACTCTTTAAGCATGTTTGCAACTTGATCATCCGATAAACCAAATGATGGTTTGACTTGAATTTCAGCTTGCACACCCGTTGATTTTTCCATTGCCGATACACTTAATAGGCCATCAGCATCTACTTTAAAGGTTACGCGAATATGCGCAGCACCGGCTGCCATGACCGGAATACCTTTTAAGCTGAATTTAGCCAACGAACGACAATCGTCAACTAGCTCACGCTCACCTTGTAATACATGCAGTGACATAGCCGTTTGACCATCTTTGAAAGTGGTAAACTCTTGTGCACGTGCTACGGGGATCGTGGTGTTACGTGGAATAATTTTTTCAACCAAGCCACCCATGGTTTCAAGACCTAGCGACAGTGGTAATACGTCTAATAGCAACATGTCTGAATCTGGCTTATTGCCAACCAGAACATCTGCTTGTAATGCCGCACCGAGTGCAACTACGCGATCTGGGTCGATAGAAGTCAGTGGCTCTTTATCAAAAAATGCAGCAACTTGAGAGCGTACAATTGGCATACGAGTCGAGCCGCCAACCATAACAACTTGCAGTACTTCTTCGTTCTCGATACCCGCATCTTTTACGGCACGGCGACAAGAACGTAGTGTTTTCTTCACAAGGCTAAGAGCAAGCTCATCAAACGTTTCGCGGGTTACTTCAACTTTGTGGCTTTGACCATCAAACTCTAAACCAACATTTACAGTTTGGTATTGGCTTAGTGCTTCTTTACATGCTTTTGCTTTATTGATGAATAAACGCAATACCGATGCAGAAAGCTCGCTCACACCGGTTTGTGTTTTAAAGTATTCAACTAATAGCGAGTCAAAATCGTCACCACCAAGGCTTGAGTCACCGCCTGTAGCAAGCACTTCGAATACGCCTTGGTGTAAACGTAAAATAGAAATATCAAAGGTACCGCCACCTAAATCGTATACGGCGATAATACCTTCTTGGTTTGAATCAAGACCATAAGCAACAGCCGCAGCTGTTGGCTCGTTTAATAAACGTAATACCTTAATACCAGCAAGCTCGGCAGCATCTTTGGTGCTTTGACGCTGAGCATCATCAAAATAAGCTGGCACAGTAATAACTGCACCTAAGATATCTTGACCTGCAAAGCTGTCTTCTGCACGTAATTTTAATGCTTTTAAAATTTCAGTCGATGCAGTAACAGGGCTAATTGCACCCGCAACCGTGCTGATTGCTAATGAGCCATCATGCTCACAAAATTCGTACGGCAGTTGACCATAGCTTTTTTCGATTTCAGCCTGAGTTTTACCTAAAAAACGCTTAACCGAGATTAGTGTGTTTGCAGGGTCTTGAGTAGCAGCTGCAGCCGCTCGCTCACCAACCACAATACTATCTGCTTGGTATTGAACAACCGATGGTAGCATCGCATTGCCTGCTAAATCAGTCAGTGTGCGCGCTTCGCCGCTTTGCACTGTTGCAACTAACGAGTTAGTTGTACCAAGGTCAATACCGACTGCTAATTTGTGCTCATGTGGTGCCGCGCTCTGCCCCGGCTCAGCAATTTGCAATAATGCCATAATGCTCTTTTTAAACTCTTAAATAGCTGTTGTGTAACAACTAACGATTAATCATCAAATAAACTGTCTTCAATACGCTCTAGTTCATCGCGTAACTTATAAACAAACTTCAATTTACGAATATTGTCAGCGGCAGCTTGCCATTGTTGCTCATCATTACTCGCCAGCTGAGCGGCTAATTCACTGCTGTATTGTTTATCGAGCTGTTTAATTTGCGCTTCAAACTGGGCAATTGCTGCATCAGGATCTGCGGCATTTTCAAGTTCTTCTAATTCTTCACGCAGCTCCATTTGCTGCATTAAGAATAGCGGGTCTTGCAATGTTTGTTGCTCGGCGCGAATATCTACACCAAGCTCGCTTAGCATGTACTCAGCACGTTTTACCGGGTGTTTTAAAGTTTGTAATGCATCATTGATTTCTGCTGCATTTTGCACAGCAAGTAATTTGTCACGGCTGCTAGAGCTTGCGTGGCGATCTGGGTGAACTGCACGTTGCAGCTCAAGGTAGTGTTTATTAATAGTCGCTAAATCAATGTTGTAATCTACTGGAATTGCAAATAACTCAAAGTAACGCATTACATAATCCAACTCGGTAAACAGGAAAGAACAAAGCCCTACATAGGCAGGGCTTCAAGCAAAGAAAGTTTTTTAAGCTTAAACGGTGAAGCTTTCGCCGCAACCACACTCATCGGCTTGGTTCGGGTTGTTAAATTTAAACCCTTCGTTCAAACCTTCTTTGGTGTAATCAAGCTCAGTACCATCAATGTAGACTAAGCTTTTGGCGTCAACGATCACTTTCACACCACGGCTTTCAAAAATTTCGTCGCCGTCTGCTAACTCATCAACAAACTCAAGAACATAAGCAAGACCTGAACAGCCCGTCGTTTTAATGCCAACGCGTAGGCGTTAATGCCTTTGCCGCGATTTGCTAAAAATGATTCTACGCGGTTTGCTGCCGCATCTGTCAATGTCACTGCCATGAATTTATCTCTTACTTCGCTTGTTTGCTTTTGTAGTCAGCAATTGCTGCTTGAATCGCGTCTTCTGCTAAAATTGAACAGTGAATTTTCACTGGCGGTAATTCAAGCTCAGCACTGATATCAGTGTTTTTGATTGTTGCAGCTTCATCTAATGTTTTGCCTTTGACCCACTCAGTTACAAGTGAAGAAGAAGCGATTGCGCTACCACAACCATATGTTTTGAATTTTGCATCTTCAATTACACCTTCTGGTGATACTTTGATTTGCAATTTCATTACGTCACCACATGCTGGTGCACCCACCATACCTGTTGCAACTGACGGATCATTTTTGTCTAAAGCACCCACGTTACGTGGATTTTCAACATGATCGATTACTTTATCACTATAAGCCATAATACTATCCTCACTACCTGCTAGCGGCGGCGATCACTGATTAGTGATGCGCCCACTCAACTGAATCTAAATCAATACCTTCTTGATGCATTTCCCATAGAGGAGACATCTCACGTAAACGGCCGATCGAGTTTTTGATTAGTTCGACGGTGTAATCAATCTCTTCTTCAGTCGTAAAGCGGCCAATGCTGAAACGAATTGAGCTGTGTGCTAACTCGTCATTACGGCCTAACGCACGTAGTACATAAGAAGGCTCTAAGCTTGCTGAGGTACAGGCAGAACCTGATGAAACAGCAATGTCTTTAACAGCCATTAATAACGACTCACCTTCAACAAAGTTGAAGCTGATATTTACAATACCTGGAACTGAGTGACTTGGTTCACCATTGAAGTAAACTTCGTCCATATCAGCCATGATGCCATCAATCAGACGCTTACGAAGTGCGCTGATGTGTGCATGGTCTTTTTCGAAATCTTCTTTAGCGATTCTAAATGCCGCACCCATACCAACTAATTGGTGAGTAGCTAGTGTGCCTGAACGCATACCACGCTCATGACCACCACCGTGCATTTGCGCTTCTAAACGTGCGCGAGGCTTACGACGAACATAAAGTGCGCCTACACCTTTCGGGTCATATACTTTGTGGCCAGAGAACGACATGAAATCTACTTTTAACTGTTGCACGTCGATAAGTACTTTACCTGCGCTTTGTGCAGCATCTACGTGGAACATAATTTTGCGCTCACGGCACATTTCGCCGATTGTCGCGATATCTTGGATAACACCTAGCTCGTTATTTACGTGCATTACGCTCACAAGTACTGTGTCGTCACGCATTGCAGCTTCAAGCTTTTTAAGGTCAAGTAAACCGTTTTCTTCAACGTCCATATAGGTTACTTCGAAACCTTGACGCTCTAGTTCACGACACGTATCAAGCACTGCTTTGTGCTCTGTTTTAACAGTGATAACGTGCTTGCCTTTCTTCTTATAGAACTGCGCAGCACCTTTAATTGCTAGGTTGTTTGATTCTGTAGCACCTGAAGTGAAAACAATTTCACGCGGGTCAGCGTTGATCAGATCAGCAATGTCTGTACGTGCTTGATCAACGGCTTCTTCTGCTTGCCAACCAAAACGGTGTGAGCGTGATGCAGGGTTACCAAAATTACCGTCCATAGTCAGGCATTGCATCATTTCTTTTGCCACACGTTCATCAACAGGCGTGGTTGCTGCGTAATCTAAATAAATCGGTAACTTCATTTCTCTCTCCGCTTTCGTCAAGCTACAGTTGACAGCTTACTTGAATGTTTTCCAGTTGCTTAATTGCATTGTTGATGCTGTTATCTTGGCGCGATGCGACTTCTTTCACATCTGACTTTTCCACCAATTCAGCAAGGGTAATACTATTTAAAAACTCTTCGATACGTGCGCTTAAGTCCGACCATAAGGTATGAGTCAAACAACGCATGCCGCTTTGGCAGCCACCCGTTGCATTATGGCAACGTGTTGCATCAACAGACTCATCAACGGCGTTAATCACATCGCCGACAGAAATTTCGTTCGCTTCTCGACCTAGTAAATATCCGCCACCTGGGCCACGCACAGAGGTCACAAGGCCGTTTTTACGTAAACGGGCGAATAGTTGTTCAAGGTAAGATAACGAAATCTCTTGGCGTTCAGAAATATCGGCAAGAGGCACTGCACCCACATTTGTATGTAGTGCAACATCCAACATGGCGGTTACTGCGTATCTGCCTTTTGATGTTAACTTCATGGAGCCCCCGATGTTACTGCACGCTAAGGTGTGCAAATTTTAATTACCAGACCAAAATAGTCAAGTATTATCACTTGATAAAAATTGATACTTACCATTGATAAAACCGAATACTTGACAAAAACAGTCAAGTACTGGGTACATTGTAATTACCTGAGTAATTTAGTCAAGTATTATACTTATAACCTGTGATTATTTAATAGACTTATTGATAGAGGTAAGAATACCGCGTAAAATGTTCATCTCAGCTTCTTCTGGACGTGCGCGGTTAAATAAGCGACGTAGTTTAGTCATCACCATGCCAGGGTGTTGCTTGATGATAAAACCTGTGTCGTTTAGCGTTTGCTCTAAATGCTCGTAGAACAGCTCAGTTTGCTTTGCATTTGGATAGGTTGCTTCGTCTTCTTCTTGTACTTTTGGCTGTTTGTTTAAATACGCCATACGTGTTTCGTAACACAGCGTTTGCACGGCCATTGCTAAATTTAGTGAGCTGTATTCAGGGTTTGCAGGAATACATACGTGGTAGTTACATTGTTGTAGTTCTTCGTTCGTTAAACCACTATTTTCACGACCAAACACGAGTGCAACAGGGCCATGTTCAGCCTCAGCCACTAACTTTTCACCACATTCACGCGGCTCAACCATAGGCCAAGATAAAGTACGTGAGCGTGCGCTGGTACCAATTGTTAAGCCACAATCAGCAATCGCGTCTGCCAGTGTATCAACAACCACTGTTTTACCTAAAACATCTGTTGCACCGGCTGCAAGCGCACTCGCATGACTGTCAATTTCACATGCAGGATCAACAAGATATAAATTTGATAAGCCCATCGTTTTCATAGCACGTGCCGCTGAGCCAATATTACCAGAATGTGATGTGTTAACTAATACGATACGAATATCATCAAGTGTCATTGCGTTGTTACTTACTGAAAGTCAAAAATTGCGGGGATTATAACATAGCTATCAGCTATCAGCTATCAGCTATCAGCTATCAGCTATCAGCTATCAGCTATCAGCTATCAGCTATCAGCTATCAGCTATCAGCTTCGATCTTATGCATAAGAGATGTCAACATTTTTGATAGCTCTTCCGTTTCACTCACCCAAGCTCTACCGATGGCAGCATCAATATATTTAATCTCAATTCCGATATAAATTTGCGTTCGTGTTTCTGCTATGGACGATCTTGATATATCTAAAAAACGCACCCGTTCTTTTTTGCTGATTCTCACCATACCTTCTGCGATGTTACTCGGTATTGATAAACCAGAACGTGTGAGTTGATTGCGAAAACCAAAATCATTTAGATCTGTCGTTTCTTTGTAGATTTCAGCACTTAATCTTGCTGATCGCTTCCATACCTCTAATTTTTCAAAATTCATACTTGCATCCTTTTAAGTATAAAAACTTTATATAGGCACGAATTTTTCAGAATGCAAATTTCAAACTGACGGCTGACGGCTGACGGCTGACGGCTGACCACTAACCCCTTCTTCTGAAATTAAATCAATAACAAAATCAGAATCGTACAAAAAACAACCTAATTTATTCGAGTTTATTGTTTACTTTACGCTAGAAATCGCTAGAATACGCCGGCTTAAATATATTCGTTCTTTTACAACCCAAAGGTAATGCTATGCATCCAATGTTAAACATTGCGGTTCGCGCTGCGCGTAACGCAGGCAAAATTTTACTTCGCGCAAGTGAAGACTTATCAAAAGTTGATGTACAACAAAAAGGCACTAACGACTTAGTGACTAACATCGACAAAGAAGCTGAAGCCGCAATTCGTGACACTATTTTAAAATCTTACCCAGATCACACTATCGTAGGTGAAGAGCTAGGTGAGCATAAAGGTAAAGATGCAGATTACCAATGGATTGTAGACCCTCTTGATGGCACAACTAACTTCATCAAGGGTATCCCTCATTTCGCAGTATCTATTGCACTTAAAGTTAAAGGTCGTTTAGATCAAGCTGTTATCTATGATCCAATCCGCGGTGAATTATTCACTGCTTCTCGTGGTCAAGGCGCACAGCTTAACAGCAAGCGTTTACGCGTAACTAAAACTAACGAATTAGCTGGTTCTGTACTCGCAACTGGTTTCCCATTCAAACAAAAGCACCACTTAGACGCATACTCTGAAGCGTTTAAAGCACTTTTCGTGCACACTGCTGATATCCGCCGTGCAGGTTCTGCTGCATTAGATATGGCTTATGTTGCAGCGGGTCGTGTTGATGGTTTCTTTGAAATTGGCCTTAAGCCATGGGACACAGCAGCAGGCGAGCTTTTAGTTAAAGAAGCTGGCGGTATGGTTGTTGATTTCGCAGGTGGTATTAACTATAACCAAAGCGGCAACATCATTTGTGGTGCACCTAAGTTAACTCAAGCGATCATTCGTGAAATTCGCCCAGTGTTAACTGAGTCACTACTTCGCTAATAGCGGTTGTAATGAAAAAATGCAAAAAAGGAGCTAAGGCTCCTTTTTTTGTGGCTGAAAATAATCGTTGTCGAGTTTTATCTCTATGACTTCACCTTCTTTAAATGGCAACTTAGCTAAGTCTTCAGCAAAGTAACTGGCAAATAATTGCTCAAATTCGCCCGAGCTTTTCATCATGTTGAGCCCTTTTAATAATACCTCAGCTAGTTCAGGCTTGTGGTTACTGACAAAAAAGTAAAATGCTGTTGGATAACTAATATAAAGGTTAGGCACTATAACCAGCTCGTCACTTTTGATTTGTTCCATTTCAGACATGACTTCAATAAACGAACGTGGAAAATAATCTACTCGCCCTCTAATCACTAAGTTAAACATCGCTTGATAATTTGCCAGTGACCTGACTGTTAAGCCGTTTTGCGCAAGGATTTTTGTATCAGGCCAATCATGGCCTTGAATGGCACTAAACTGCGCTAAATCTTGTTTCGTTTTTACATCTTTAAAACGCGGTAGAAACGCTCGTTTAGTGAGTAATGCGCGTTTACCAATGTAGCCTTTAAAAAGAGGTACTTTGACTGCTATTGCAAGGTGTTCTCGCTCGGGGCTTGTCATACTCCAAAACACATCGGCCTGCTTTTCATCGAGCATCAGCAAAGTGCGCTGTTGATGAGGGTGAACCAGAACTTCGTTGATTTCTGCTTGATAATTACTGGCGCGTAAAGCCGCTGCCAGCAATTCATGAAGGTAATAATCGCGTTTATAAAGTGGGCGTTGTTCAATCGCTAAATTGACCACATTTTTAGCTTCTGTGGTAAGGCTGTATCCTAGGCTTAGCAATACTAGGATTGCACTACATAGTCGCTTCATTGTTATTTTGTTTATTGTGTTTTTTTTAAGCTACACCCAGTTAAACAGGGACACAAGTAAAATTAAGCAAACTTAAAATTTCTTCATGAGCGGGCAGATATCGCTTCATCTTTATGGCTGCTTAAACGTACCACTGCGGGGGCTGGTCGGCTACGTTTACATACAAACAAGTGGCTACTCTGATAACGTTTGGCCTCTTTTTTCGCATCAGTTGCCAGCGCTGCGACTTGGTGGCTGTTAATACATAGCTCTAAATCAGGCTTAACTAAACCAATTGATAATGTAAGCAGTGGCACAAACTGCTTTTTACCTTCTCGATTGCTTGCCCAATAACCCCCTTGCTCAATATGTTCTGGTGTGAAAAAGGCCCGAGACTGCAGCTCAAACTTACTAATAATGTTATGGCAAACTTGCTCTGCATCATTTTTATCAAACACCACCATAAAGTCATCACCGCCAATGTGCCCGACAAACCCTTTGCTAGTACTACAGGCCTCGACGATGACTTCAGCAAGTAATTTTATAACGCTGTCACCACTGGCATAACCGTACAGGTCATTGAATTGTTTGAAGTGGTTTAAATCAACGTATGCGAGTGAGAACGGATAGTTATTACGAAGTCTCAGCTCAATTGCTTCGTTAATCGCGACATTACCCGGCAGCATAGTCAGCGGGTTGGCATGTTGTGCATGGCGGATTTTTTCTTCGGTAATGTGTTTTAAGATATTACGCAATGGCGCCAAACCTAAGTATTCACCATTTCGAGTGATCACAATATGGCGTCGAATATCAAACTCAAACTCGGTAATTTGCTGACTCACCGTATCGAGTAACTCGTTTTCGTCAACGATTAACGGCTGTTTATCCATTAAAGAAGTAACTGGCTGCTTATCATAAAGTGCATGGCCATAGGGAGCAGCAAACACTTCAGTGAGTTGATCTCGGTGTAATAAACCAACAGGAATATTGTGCTCTAATACGGCAAGACTAGTTAGCGTTTTATCTTGCTCAAAGATACTGTGGGCATCTTTACAGCGGGTTGTTGCTTCTATGCTGGCGTGCTCGACTGCCAACCAACCAATCGCCATAGACTGCTCAAAAGTATTGCTATTATCTGATGACTCTAAGTGCTTTAAGCAGTGAATATTTATTTCGTAACTTGGCTGTAAGCTCGGCCTTTCAAGTAAAAAGCCTTGTGCATGTTGCACACCTAAGCTTTCGAGTAAACGAAGCTCCTCTGCCCGTTCTATGCCTTCTGCTATCACTTGTGTATTGGTTGCTTTTGCAAGCTCTATAATTGACTTTAAAAACTCTTTTTTAACCACACTCTGATCGCAGTGGTCGATAAAGTAGCGGTCTATTTTTACAAACTCAGGGCATAGCTCAGACCACTGCTTTAAGCCCGAATAGCCAGCCCCTAAGTCATCAATGGCAATCGAAAAACCTAACTCACGATAATGAGCAATGGTTTTTAACAATAAAAAGCCATCATCGACTTTTTCTTGCTCTGTAACTTCAATTACTACCCGGTTAGTTGCAAGGCCAAAGTGTTCAACTAGGTGTAATGTTTCACCTTTAGGATGGCAAGGGTCGAGTAAGGTTTTAGGGCTTACATTTAAGAATAACTTGCCTTGTAAATTGAGTTTCACAAAGTTCTCAATTGCTCTACTGCGGCAAAGTAGCTCCAATTCAGAGATCTTATGGCAAGCAATTGCTGCGCTGAATAATGCACTCGGCATTTCTAATTCAGACCCTTTTGGGCCGCGGCTTAATGCCTCATAGCCCAAAATATGTTGATTAGAAATATCAAAGATAGGTTGAAACAAGGTCTCAATTGCACTGTTATCTAAGATTCTGCTGTAGTTGTGCGTTCACCTTACACCTAGCGTTAGTAATACAAATAGGTGGGTAAATTATCAACCTTGTATGACAATTTTATGGCAAGGCTATGACGAGTGCAGACTACTCAATAGCGGTGATGAGCTCAAGTTGCTTAATGCGGGCAAAACTATCAGTCATTTTTAATTTAGCATTTTGGTAATCACTCGTAGCTAAATCAGCTTGTTGCGCTAATTTATAAACTGCAAGTGGATTAAGTAATAACTGCTGTGCGTGATAACAACTTGGCGCCGCAAACTCAGGTAGTTCTGGCTCTACATTAATTGTCATTTCATTCTGCAATGCATCTGCGTCATCACTTTGTTGTTGAAACTCGGTTGCGTCTGCCAGCGCATGCAAACTTGCCTCACACTCTGGCAATTGTGCTTTTAGGTTTAAAAACAAACCTGTTGATGAAGTAATTAACTTGAACGTCAGGTCTTGTAATTGCTGAGCAGCTGATTGGTTTTGTAGTGCCTCTACAACTTGCCAAGCTAAACCTTGGTAGCTGTCGAACTGCTGCTGAAGTGTTACCTCAGGTGTTTGCTGTACTTCTGTCTGTTTTGGCTCTGGCTTATCTTCACAAGCACTGAGCATTAAAAGTATAAACACGCTAAACATCAGGTGTTTCATAATGTCTCCGAGAGTATAGTTAGACTCGTTTTTAAAAATCATAAACAGCTGTAAAACTGTCACTTGTTACCAATTTAGTCAGTTTAGTCATACCAAGACTTACCTCAGCAACAGTGCTTCTGCTGTTAGTTCATTTGTAATGAGACTATTGATCATTCCTGATTCGATTGCTCCTGCAATGGCTGGCACTTTACTGTCACCCGCAGCAATCCCAATAACACGTTTATCATTTGATGGAGAAAGTACCGCACTCGTCACGCGATTATTTATTTCTGATTCGACGAGATGACCTTCACTATCGAAAATCCAGCTAATTACTTCACCTGTTGCACCAATAGCGTCAAGCGCAGCTAGTTCATGCCGAGTAACAAAGCCGTCTAAATGAAGGGGAGAATTTATTCCTAAATCTCCAACACCAACAAATGAAACATCCGCTTGTGATGCCAGTTGATGTACATTTTTAACATGCGTTAATTGCTGCCAACCTGCTTTATCAGCTTCAGATTCTGCTATAACTGGAACTGGCATAGGGAAATGTTGCGCACCAACCCTTTCTGCAACATGAATAGCTACTTCATAGCGACTTGCTGAGCCATCCTGAGCAATATTTCCAACTAAAGATACAATACGATGGTGTGGGCATTGCATCGTAGGTAGCTCTTCTGCGCATGCGCGCAACACTCTTCCAGTACCAAACGCAATGATTTTTGCATGGCGCTGCTTTAGTTGTCTTTCAATTTCTGCGGCACCCGCTTGAGCCAAGCCAATGGTAGAATTAATATCGTTACTCTCGCTAGGCACCACTTCACAACTAAGCAAACCGTATCGATTTTGTAGCGCATCAGCAAGCTCCATACAGCGTCGAATTGGATGTTCTAATCGTACTTTTATTAACCCTTGAGATACTGCTAAAGCAACAAGCCGTTGCGCAGATTGGCGAGACGTATTAAGTTGCTTAGCTATTTCATCTTGTGTTTTACCAGCAACATAGTAGAGCCAGCCAGCCCTTGCTGCTTCCTCTAATTTTTGATTATCATTGCTAGGAATTGAAGCCATTTTATACGCCTGTTTGAACAATAAATGAGGTAAATGATTAGAAAAATCAGCTATTCAGCGGCTATTCTATACATAATCTGTCATGAATAACAATTTTAGGGTTCACACTCTAAACTAACAAGACACCTTACTAAATTTTGTTAAATATTAGTGAGGTGCCTATGTATTTCACAAAGAGACAATAACCGCAAGCCCTTCTCAGCGGCACAACAAAAGTCGTGCACTCGCTGCCAAATAACGTCGGTTTAAGCTTTAACTAAAAATTTAAACTTAGCTGCAAACCTGCAATCATTGCATTCTCAGCATCATTATCACCATTAGGGTCGATGATATACTGAATACTAGGCATTAACTGTATTGCTGGGGTAACAACATAGTTATAATTTAACTCAATCGGGTACTCATGATCCCTAACGAGTACTTCATCATCTGAAAAATTCGCGTTATAAAAGCGCTGAGCGTCACTAAGCTCATTACTGACACTGTTTCTGACCACAGCAAAACCAATACGGTCGTGTGGTCTACTAACAAAAGGTGTATCAATATATCCGCCAAAAGCCAAAACTTCGCCTATAGCGCTGACACTTTGATCTGCGTGAATCATACTCGCAAAGATACGTAAGCCGCCTCCAGAACTATTTCGAGTTAGCTGTTGTTCAATATTAAAATAAAATGCATTATCAGTATCTTCTATAGCGACCATATCACTTGTCGTGCCAGCAGGGTAACCCGCATTATTGACTAATTTAGTTTTATCTAAACTGCTGCGGACAACGCCAAATCGATAATCTCCATCTAACCCATTCTTGTATTGGCGTTTATATTCCAACTCACCTACCAAGGTCGTGCCGTTAACCTCCCCTGATGTTGTTAATTTTAACCCTTGATTTAATGACATGGTTGCAGGGTTTGCATCATAACTGCCTAGTTTAAAAAGTAAATTATCAGTGACTTTGTATGTTAGTTGCACGCCTAGTGCACTAAGGGGGTCACCATACCAACTACTACTCAAATAATTGGATGAGCCACCACTGCAAAATGTTAGGTGCTGAAAGGCACAACTCATGGCAAAAAAATCAGCACTTGGGTAAATTCGACCCACTTTAATGCTAAGTTGATCTTCAAATAAATGCTGAGTTAGAGAGAATTGAGTTAAACGCGTTACATTGCCACGACCATAAATTTGTTGCGACTGCAGCAAAACTGGCAGGTTTGCTTTTTCATTAATAAGCTCGCCATTACGGTTGGTAAGCTCCACCTTAAATTCGGCACCCGACCAATTAAGCAATTTTTCTAAATTAAAGTAGCCACCGGCAAAAAACTGATTGGCATAAGCCGTTTCTGTACTTTCTCCCCCTTTTAAGTTGTGAGCTGTTTGACTGAAGTAGCCTAAGCGAACATCCACACCTTGTTCTGCTTGCTTATCTCTTGCCCCTAACCAACCGCCACTTAGATGGCTGTGAACATCAAAACTTTCATCTGCATAACCTGACTGAGAATACAGCAACATAATGGCTGCGATAGATTTAAGCCGAGCGACGTTTAAATAGCGTTCACTTTCCCCTTTCCATATACGATAAAACTTTGGCTGTTGATTTGTGTTCATATGCGTGTTCTCCATTTTAATTTGCCCTAGCTGATCAACATCTTAGTATTCAACGCCCAAGAAAGAGCAAATGACATAAATATGAGCATATTCCTAACGCAGAATATATTTGTCAACATCAAAAAATAGAGCTCAAATTCTAATTAAAAGAAATTAGAATCTGTGAAAGAGAAATTAAAATGGATAAAACTAATCCTCTTTCATATGAACACCATTTCAGGAAAAATCAAACACCAGCATAACTAATTAAAAAATAACAACTTTATCAAGATTGATTTAATGAAGCTTTAACTCCAGAACAAGAGCAATTACTTCGACTTATTAATGACAATCAGCCGGTTAAATAGACTGATTCATTAACATTGACAAATAGCAATCAAAATAGGATTATGCCCACGTGCAACCCATTTGCCCAAACAGGAAGATTTACTTTATGTAAATACTCAATGACAACAATCATGGGCGTGTTGATTTTTGAAATTTTCTATTTATCTAATAAAAAGTTTTAGTGTTAAACAATGAACACACAAATAAAGATGCAGTTAAGCTATTTGCTTACAAATCAGCATGCCTAAAAAGTACTGGGATCGTTACTTATGAATACTAATCATAAAGACCTAAACCATATAGAAGAAGAGCAATTACCTATTGCAAAACATAAGCTCAAAGGATGGAGACATTTTTTAGGTTTATACGCAGGAGAGCATGTTGCTGCTACTGAATTTGTATTTGGCGCAACCTTTGTCGCACTTGGCGCAACCATGACGGATATTCTGCTTGGCTTGCTACTTGGTAATATTCTCGCCGTGCTAAGCTGGACACTAATCACCACCCCAATTGCTGTTGATACACGCCTGAGCCTATATACGTACCTTCAAAAAATAGCAGGAAACTCAATGACTCGGTTATATAACTGGGCGAATGTCATAATCTTTACGGTTATTTCTGCTGCTATGATCACCGTTTCTGCAACGGCTGTTCGCTTTGCACTTGATATTCCCGCGCAATTAAATTGGTATCCAACAAACGCATGGTTTGTCATGGTCGTTCTTGCCGTAGGCATTATCGTTGTATTGGTTGCTATGTATGGTTTTAACGCTGTATCGCAATTCTCAGGTATTTGTGCTCCGTGGTTATTTGTTATGTTCATCAGCGGTCCATTAGTACTCATGCCTGAACTTGCCAATTCGGTCATTGGTGAAACCTCTGTCTCGAGTTGGGGAGACTTCATGCACATTGGCAGTGTCTCTGTATGGACTGGGTTAGATGCCAATGGTGAGCCAGGCATAGGGCTATTAGAAGTCATTGGTTTCTCTTGGGCAGCAAACACCATCACTCACTTTGGTTTAATAGACATGGCTCTACTGCGTTACGCGAAGAAAAAAAGCTATGGCTTATGCACATCAGCCGGTATGTTATTTGGTCACTATATCGCTTGGATCTCTGCAGGCATTATGGGTGCGGGTACAGCAGTTTTGGTGAAAAAGTCGATTACTGAGCTAGATCCTGGCGATGTTGCGTTCCATGCACTTGGGTTATCTGGGTTAGTTATTGTTATTGTTGCAGGTTGGACTACAGCAAATGCAAACTTATACCGAGCTGGTCTTGCTGCACAAGCTATATTTAGTAACCTTTCGCGTACCAGAACGACATTTTTAGTGGGCATTGTTACTGTTTTAATTGCTTGCTTTCCATTTGTATTTACTAAGCTACTGCCACTTCTTACATACGCAGGACTTTTAGTCGTACCTGTTGGCGCTATCGTTTTTGCTGAACATTTTTTATTTCCAAAGATAGGTCTAACTCGTTATTGGGTCACCTACAAAAAGCTTGAGCATAGCTCTGCGGCTGTTATTGCGTGGGCACTTGGCCTAGTGTTCGGATTTACACTAAACGCGATCAATATAATCCCATTCTACTACCTTTTCTTACCAACTTGGGTATTCAGTATTGTCGTATATATTTTATTAGCAAAACGAAATGGCGCTGCGCAGAAGTATCCTGAAGAAGAAGCAGAGCTAGCTAATTTTGATAAAAAAGTAGAAAGATTTCACGCCGAACAAGCAGCCAATGAGCCAGCATTTATTCTTGATCAGCGCCTGTTAACCAAAGTACTCACTGCGGTTGCTTGGTTAAGTCTAGGTGTTACTGTGGTGCTAGCAGCAAATGCCATGTTCAACTCACCAGATGTTGCTTCCTATGAACACAATAGAACGTTATTTTTCAATAGTGGATTCGCTTGTACCATCATTTACTTCGCGAGTGCGTATTGGGCTATGCAGCGTAAAAAACAATTTTCAGCCGTTTAACTGCTCGGGGGCAAAACATGAGCGCACTTTCTTTAAATAACTCAACACTGAGCTCTTTTCCTACATCTATATCAGTGCCGCGTTATAACCGACAATCACTAAAAGCTGGGATTGTCCATGTTGGTGTGGGCGGGTTTCACCGCTCTCATCAAGCTTTCTATACTGATAACTACATCAACCATACTGGCGATCTAAGTTGGGGCATTTGCGGTATAGGCTTACGCGAGGCTGATCGGGCTATAAAGCAATCTTTAGAAGCACAAGATTATCTGTACTCCCTATTGGTAAAGCACCCAAATGGCAAAACTGATACGCAAATAATTGGCTGTTTAACCGATTTTCTCTTAGCGCCAGATGATCCAGAAGCTGTTATAAATAAAATGACCGCTGAGGAAACCCAGATTGTTTCATTAACAATAACCGAAGGGGGTTATAACTATGATCCATCAACCGGCGAGTTCGATTTTTCAAACCCCGATATACAACATGACTTAGCAAACCCAAACAAGCCAAAGCTGATTTTTGGCTACCTTGCTGCTGCTTTAGATCGCCGCAGAAAGAGTGGTCAAAAACCGTTTACAGTTCAGTCTTGTGATAATGTTCAACACAACGGTGATGTCATACGAAAAATGTTAGTTACTTACATTAATTCATATGACTCAGAGCTTGCTGATTGGGTCGCAAATCAAGTTAGCTTCCCTAATGCAATGGTCGACCGTATTACGCCTGCAACCACAGATAAAGATATTGCTCTAGCAGAACAGCTGGGAGTGATTGATTCATGGCCTGTCACGTGTGAGCCTTTTCACCAATGGGTCATCGAGGATAAATTTTGTCAACAACGCCCAGCTTGGGAGAAAGTAGGTGCGCAAATAGTCAATGATGTAACGCCTTATGAAACCATGAAAATTCGCTTATTAAATGCAAGCCATACTGTTATGGGAATACTCGGATCTTTGCGTGGCTATCAAACCATAGAGCAAACAATTTCAGATCCCTTATTTGCTACAGTGGTAAGCAACTTCATGGATAACGAAGTAACACCGATTTTAGATGACGTACCTGGTATTGATCTAAGTGATTATAAGCGAACACTGATAGCTCGATTTGCAAACCCTAACATCAAGGATAGCCTTGCACGAATTTGCTCTCAAAGCGCAAGTAAAGTCTCCACCTTTTTAGTACCTACGATAGTAGAGAACCTTAAAATTGGTGGGAATGGTGCGATTGCTAATTTAGTAATTGCAGCTTGGTGCTTATACAGCGACACGCATTCGTCTCAACAAGGTCAGCCTTTAGAGGTTATCGATGATATGGCTGAAACATTACAGCAGGCTGCTCATGCATCACGCATTTCACCACTTGCTTTTCTTGAGCAACCGAGCATTTTCGGCTCAATTATTGAGAACGAGTCATTTTGTAATGAATATAAATATTACATCAGCCAACTCTATGCGGGAGTGGCAATTGAGCAGATTATGGAGGCGGTGTTAAGTAGTTATAAGGCCAAGTAGTATCAGGCAGAGTAAGTTTAAAAATAAAAAAACCGCCCTAGGGCGGTTTCTTTTTGTATCACTGATTAAGGCATAGGATCGAGATCCGCGCCTTCTTTTTCAATTACTTCAGGAATTAAGTCTTCTTTACTTACACCCATTGCAATTGCAACAGCTGAAGCAACATAAACAGATGAATAAGTACCGATGAACACACCAAATAGTAATGCGGTTGCGAAACCGTGGATCGTTTGACCACCCCAGCCAAATAACGCAATCAATACTAGGATAGTGGTGATTGATGTTACTAGGGTACGGTTTAACGTTTGCGTTAATGAAATATCGATAATTTCAATCGTGTCATCAATGCGCACTTTACGGAAGTTTTCACGGATACGGTCAGATACAACGATGGTATCGTTGAGTGAGTAACCTATTACCGCCAAAATCGCCGCAAGAATCGTTAAGTCAAACTCTAGGCCAAGTACAGAGAATAAGCCTAGTGTGATGATAACGTCGTGTAATAGTGCTGATACAGCACCTACCGCAAAACGCCATTCAAAACGAAACGCAACGTAAATTAAGATACAGATAAGCGCAGTTAACATGGCAAGGCCACCCTGCTCTTTTAGATCTTCACCAACACTTGGGCCAACAAATTCGATACGACGCATTTCTACTGTCGACTCAACTTTTTGTAATGCCGTAATGATTTGGTTGCCAATTACTTCTGCTTTTACGCCAGCACCTTGCGGAGCAAGACGCACTAGAATTTCTTTACTTGAGCCAAACAGTTGCACTGAGAAATCTTCAAAGCCACTTTCAGTGATTGCATCACGTACTTCTTTAAGATCAGGTGCTTGTGTAAAGCCTACCTCAACAGCGGTACCGCCAGTGAAGTCGAGACCAAAATTTAAGCCTTTAGTAAAAAACGACACGAAAGAAGCCAAAATCAACAAAGTTGATAATGTCATGGCAAACTTTCTTAACTTCATAAACGGGAGTGTTTTACCACCGAGTTTTAAAATTTGCATGCTGACTCCTAAATCGACAACTTATCAATACGCTTACCGCCAATGAACAAGTTGATTACCGCACGGGTACCAACAATGGCTGTAAACATAGAGGTGATAATACCAATCGCTAGCGTTACTGCGAAACCAGCAATAGGACCTGTACCCACTGCAAATAGAATCACTGCTGCGATAAGCGTTGTGATGTTAGCATCTAAAATGGTGCTAAACGCGCTGTCGTAACCAAAATGAACGGCTTGTTGTGGACTACGGCAATTATCAGCAAGTTCTTCACGAATACGTTCGAAGATAAGTACATTGGCATCAACCGCCATACCTACGGTTAATACGATACCTGCAATACCCGGTAACGTTAACGCAGCACCCGGAATAAGCGACATCACACCAACAATTAATACTAGGTTGGCACCCAGAGCGATATTCGCCACCATGCCGAAACCTTTGTAGTAAATAAGCATAAATACCAGTACAAACACGAAACCAAGCACAACGGCAGTCATACCCGCTTCGATGTTCTCTTGACCTAGGCTTGGACCTACCGTGCGCTCTTCAACGATTTGAATTGGCGCAACCAGTGCACCAGCACGAAGTAATAGGCTAAGGTTATGTGCTTCAGCTGGGTTATCGATACCTGTAATACGGAATGAACGGTCAAGACGCGCTTGAATGGTCGCCACGTTAATCACTTCTTCAACTTTAATTGGCGGAAGTGCTTTACCGTTTTCATCTGTTTTACCTGATGGCTTGTATTCGATAAATACTGTAGCCATGCGTTTACCGATAGCACGCTTAGTGAACGCATTCATTTTTGCGCCACCTTTGCTATCTAGCGTAATACTAACTTGTGGACGTTGATACTCATCCATACCTGATTGCGCGCCAGTGATGTGGCTACCTTCAAGAATGATGCGCTGCTTAAGAACCACTGGGTAACCTTCACGCGCCATGATCATTTCTGTACCAGGCGGTAAACGGCCTTGAAGCGCTGCACTTGCATCTGCGTTTTCGTCAACTTCACGGAACTCTAGAGTTGCTGTTGCACCTAGAATCTCTTTAGCACGCGCTGTATCTTGTACACCCGGAAGTTGCACGATGATACGCTCAGCACCTTGGCGCTGTACGTTAGGCTCTGCAACACCGATTTGGTTAATACGGTTACGGATAATCGTTTCGTTTTGCTTGATAGCGTAGTCACGAATTTCTTTTAGCTTTTGCTCGCTCATGCTGGCATAAAAAGCATTGTCGCTGCTGCTATCATCAACGTAAACGTTTAATGGGTAACGAGTTGATAAGAAACGCTCTGCTGCGTCTTTATCTTCTTCGTTACGCATTTCAACACGTAATCGCTCGCTGTTCGCTACACGGCGAATAGTGCGATAACGTAGTTTTTCTTCACGTAAGTCACTTTTGAAATCTTGTTCCATTTGCTCAAGCTGAGTATCAACCGCCGTCGCCATGTCGATTTCCATAGTAAAGTGAACACCACCGCTTAAATCTAGGCCTAGTTTCATTGGGTTACCACCCAGTGACTTTAACCACTCTGGTTGAGCAGGTGCCATATTGATTGCAGAGATATAATCTTCACTAAGGGAATCACGCAGTAGATCTTGCGCTTTTAGTTGGTCTTCAACATTCTTAAAACGAACGAGGATTTGTCCATCTTCAAGTTTGCTTGATTTAACAGTAACGTTATGTTCTTTGAGAGTCGCATTTACTTTATCGAGTACGGTGAGGTCAGCATCAGTACCTTTAGTGCCCGATACTTGTATGACCGGGTCTCGGCCATACAAGTTAGGAGAGGCATATAAAATACCAACGACTAACACTACAAGAACAAGTAAATACTTCCATAATGGAAACTTGTTTAACACGTGTGAGTCCTTATTTTTATTGTTATAGCGACTTCATAGTGCCTTTTGGCAATACTGCAGAAACAGCTGATTTTTGTACTGTTACTTCTGCTTGGTCGTTTAATGAAATCACGATGAAGTCTTTGTCATCAGCGATTTTAGCAATCTTACCTACTAAACCACCTTGCGTTAGTACTTCGTCGCCTTTCGCCATTGCGCTCATTAGGGCTTTATGCTCTTTTACACGCTTAGCTTGTGGACGGTAGATTAAGAAATAAAATACCAGACCGAAAATACCCAACATGATTAGCATTTCCATGCCACCACCTGCTGGTGCTGCACCTGCCGCACTTGCGTGGGCGTTTGAGATGAATAAACTCATTTCACTTCCTCTTTAATTTTTCTAAAAATTTAATCTGATGTATCTGCAAGCTCTGGCACTTCTTGGCCGCGGCGTGCATAAAAATCTGCAACAAATTCGTCTAGTTTGCCATTACTGATGGCATTACGTAAGCCTTCCATCACGCGTTGATAATAACGTAAGTTGTGAATCGTGTTTAGACGTGCGCCTAAGATTTCATTACATTTATCAAGATGATGCAAGTATGCACGTGAATAGTTTTTACACGTATGACAATCACACTCAGGATCCAATGGACCGGTGTCTGTTTTATGTACTGCATTACGAATTTTAACAATGCCGCCAGTTACGAATAAATGACCATTACGGGCGTTACGCGTAGGCATCACACAGTCAAACATATCGATACCACGGCGAACCGCTTCAACTAAGTCTTCTGGTTTACCAACGCCCATTAAGTAACGAGGCTTGTCTTCAGGCATTTTGTAAGCACAGTGGTCAAGAATGTTGATCATCTCGTTTTTCGGCTCACCAACCGATAAACCACCTAATGCATAACCATCAAAGCCGATTTCTTCTAGGCCTTTTTGCGATTGTGCACGAAGCTCAGGGTACATACCACCTTGGATAATACCAAACAGCGCAGCTGGGTTATCACCATGACCTTCTTTTGAGCGTTTAGCCCAACGAAGTGACAACTCCATAGAATCTTTCGCTTCTTTTTCTGTCGCTGGGTATGGCGTACATTCGTCAAAGATCATTACGATGTCAGAGCCTAGATCACGCTGAACTTGCATCGCTTTTTCTGGCGAAAGCATGATTTTTTCACCATTAACTGGTGAGCTGAACATCACGCCTTCTTCTGTGATTTTACGCATTGCGCCTAAGCTGAATACTTGGAAACCGCCTGAATCAGTTAGGATTGGACGATCCCAATTCATAAAGTCGTGTAAGTCACCGTGCTGCTTAATGATTTCTGTACCAGGACGCAGCATTAAGTGGAAAGTGTTACCTAGGCAAATTTGTGCACCAGTATCTTTCACTTCGTCAGGCGTCATACCTTTTACAGTACCGTAAGTACCTACCGGCATAAATGCTGGCGTTTCTACAACACCACGTTCAAAAATCAAGCGGCCGCGGCGCGCTTTACCGTCAGTGCGGTCTAATTCAAATTTCATATTATCCTCAGTGTCGGAAAAACAGTCCAACAAGCTATAATTTAACCGCTCGATTCTACCCTGTTTGCAGGTTTATTACTATTAATTGAGCTAAATTCGAAAATAAAAAGCCCAGTTCAAAAACTGGGCTTTTTAACGTTATTTGCGCGTTAAGAACATCGCATCACCATAACTAAAGAAGCGATACTTCTGCTCAATAGCCGTATGGTAAGCACCCATTATGTTCTCTTGGCCTGCAAAGGCACTGACTAACATGATTAACGTTGATTCAGGTAAATGGAAGTTTGTCACCATGGCATCAACCACATTGAACTGATAACCCGGATAAATAAAGATATCGGTATCGCCAAAGTAAGTATCTAGTTTGCCGCCGTGCACTTTAGCTGCTGACTCTAATGAGCGGACTGATGTAGTCCCTACAGCGATTACACGACCACCTTTTGCTTTCGTTTCGGCTACCGCTTTAACCACTTCATCTGGTACTTCTATGTACTCTGAGTGCATAACATGCTCATCAACTGAGTCAACGCGCACAGGTTGGAATGTGCCCGCGCCCACATGCAAGGTCACAAAGGCCATGTTAATGCCCTTGTCTTTTAAGGCTGCCATTAATTTATCATCAAAATGCAGGCCAGCTGTTGGCGCGGCTACGGCACCTGGCTTTTCACCATAAACAGTTTGATAACGCTCACGATCTGACTCATTATCAGGGCGGTCAATATAAGGTGGTAATGGCATATGACCGATGTCGTTTAGGATATCGAGTACATTTTCGTCTTTGGCAAATTCAAGCTCAAAAAGCTCGCCATGACGCGCAACCATGGTTGCTTCTGCTTTACCTTCTAGAATGATTTTTGAGCCTGGTTTTGGCGATTTACTAGCTCGTACATGCGCAAGCACACGGTGTTCGTCAAGTACACGCTCTACTAACACCTCAAGCTTACCGCCTGATTCTTTTTGCCCAAACATGCGAGCAGGGATCACTTTGGTGTTATTAAAAACTAATAAGTCATTTTCATTAACGAGCGATAAAATATCACTAAATACTTTATGCTCAACTTGCCCTGATGATCATCAAGCGTCAGTAAACGACTGCTAGTTCGATCTGCTTTCGGAAAACGAGCAATTAATTCATCAGGAAGGTCAAAGCTAAAATCAGCTACGCGCATAGAGCATATCTCTCATTAATAAAAACGCGCCAAGTTTACTCTGATACGCCTACTACCTCAAGCAAAGCCCTAGACCAAGTGAATGGCCGTTTACAGGTTTACACACTTAAGTGCTTATTAACCGCTTTTAGGTAAAGTTTGCTTGTAGATTAGGCAAAATGTCATTATTCTAGCCTATTCAATAAACATGGGTTAGGTAAGAGGTAGTAGCGCCATGGCAAAGCAGTTGAAACTGCTAATTTTAAACGCAAGCGTTGCTGAGCGTGAAACAATTAAGACCACATTAAACAAACTTAATGTCTTCACGTTTATCGAAGCCAGTGACTCTCAAGATGCGCTAAAAATTCTTAAAAGCCACCCAGTGGATATTATCATTACCGGTCTTGAGGTTGGTAAGATTGATGGTTGGCGTTTTTCGCGCATGATCCGTTCAGGGTTATTAAAAACACCAAAAAACACACCTATTTTACTTACTCCACCAATTTATTGTGAACGTATAGCCGAAACCACGGCTCGCAGCTATGGCATTGATGCCGTATTGCCATTTGAACGCCAAGATATGCTGCCGCAAATGTTAGCCAACGTGTTATCAACCCATCTTGAAAAAAGTAGCCGCCTCAATTTATTGCTACTTGAAACCGATAGTCGCAAAGCAAAAGATATTAGCGAGCAGCTTAAACTCAGTTTTGCTATTACTCACACCACGTCTACAAAAGCGACGCTAGCTACTTTTTTACAACAAAAATTTGCCATTGTATTGATTGACGCCACCGAGTCTCATTCTGATACCGCAGCTGGGTTAATTAGCGAAATATTACAACACAACCCAAAACAGGCGATTGTAACCATCATTGATAACAATGATGCAGATTACGCGGAGCAGTTGTTACTTTCTGGCGTTACTGATTTTATTCGCGCCCCTTACGATCACTCGTTATTAAGCAAAGTGTGTGACCACGCTGCTCGTCGTGAAGATTTCATGGTGAGCTACGCAGAGTTTGCACAAAAAGTAGAACAACTAAGCCAAAGTCAAAGCCGTTATAAAGAGCTGTTTTCTGCCCACCAACGTATTTTATTACACCTAAATACGGTGGTACTTGAGTTTAACCAAGAGGGTAATATTCGCTTTATTAACCCAGCTTGGGAGCATTTAACGGGCTATGGCATAAAATCTAGTTTAGCAAAGTCACTAACAGACTTTTGCTTACCGGAGTGCAAAACAAAGCTACAAGATACCATTCAGCGTATTTTGCTTGGTGGTGAGCAACAGCAACAGGTAGAGATCCAGCTAAAACATAAAAATGGTAATGCCATTTGGGTTGAATGTCGCTTACAACTAATAAAAAATAGCCAAAACTCAGCGACTATTACCGCCACTATCGATAACATTCATGAGCGTAAACAGGCAGAGCTGCAACTTCGTCATTTAGCCTTGCACGATACGCTCACAGAGCTGCATAACCGTTATTACTTTGACCAACAATTACAACGTATTTGTAAGGCCAAGTACACCAGTAACGATACCGAGCATGCGCTGATTTATATCGACTTAGATCACTTTAAAATCATCAACGACAGTAAAGGTCACCAACAAGGCGACATCGTTCTAAAAGAAGTTGCTCAGTTATTTACGGCGAATATCAGTGATGAGCACTTAGTGTGCCGCATCGGTGGTGATGAATTCGCCGTGATCTTAAAAAATACGAACCTACTCGATGCACACTTGGTTGCAGAAAGCATTTGCATGGCGATTGAAAAACACCGTTTTCATTCAGAAGGCCAAGAGTACTCAATTAGCTGTTCAATTGGTTTAACACAAATCACTGAGCAAAATAACGATCCAAGTGAATGCTTAAAACAAGCTGATATCGCTCTTTATGTAGCAAAAAGCTTAGGACGTAACCTCGTTCATTGCTACTCTAAAGAAGACTCCAGCCACAATAGCTTACAAGCGGGTTTAGAGTGGGGGCACAGTATTCGTCAGGCATTACAGCACGATGCTATCGAGCTTCACTATCAGCCTATTTGGGACTTTAAGCGCGGCCATGTTGCCTATTTTGAAGCGCTATTACGCTTAAAATTAAACGATGAAATTGTTTACCCAAATCAATTTATCCCAGCTCTTGAACTTCTAAACGATACATTTTTAATGGATCAATGTGTTATTCGTAATGCCATTAAGAGTGTTGCCGAGTACCCGGAGCTCAATCAAATAGCAATTAACTTATCAGCACAGTCGTTTTTAGATGAACGCTTACTGCCTCATATAGAGTCGAGCTTAAAAGAATATGCTGTTGAACCAACACGTATCATTTTTGAGATCACAGAGTCTGCGAGTATTAATAACCTCGTTGCAACCCGTGCCATGATCGAGCGTTTGAACGGCTTAGGGTGTCACTTCTCAATTGATGACTTTGGTACAGGCTTTAGTACCTTCAACTACCTTAAACAATTACCGGCTCAACATGTAAAAATTGATGGTTCATTTGTTCGCGACATGCTGAACGACCCAATCGATTTAGCGCTGGTAAAAGCAATTAATGATATTAGCCGTTCCCTTGATAAACGCTCTGTTGCTGAATATGTTGAAAATCAAGAGATATTTTTAGCGCTAAAAGATATCGGCGTAGATTATGGGCAAGGTTACTTCATTGCTCGCCCGATGCCTGTTGAAAAAATAACGGCTGAACTAAAAAAAATATCTGAAAATAATCTGTTTAACTAACAATTATCTAGCCTATTTAGAGCAAAGCTTGATACATTTTTAAACATTTTTTCTAAGAAATTTTGCTTCCATACTGACAATACTCATCTATACTTAAATCCACAGCAAGGTTAAATGTCGTGTTTTTATGGTGATTATCTATAATAAACATGACATTACTTATTATATTAAACATTCTAAGCATAACTTAACATCGTTAAGTCCATGTATTGGCGGTATAATGGAGAAAAGTGATGACACAACTAATCGTTTTGTTGCTGATTGTAAATCTAGGGATAGCGTATCAATGTTACCGTAATGCGAGCTTAAAAGGGTATCCGGTAAAAACCTTTACAGGGTTAGGTTTAGTACCTTACTTTAACTTAGTCGTATGGGTTTACTTGTTGTTTTTACCCGACTTAAAACCATTTTCAATGAATGAAAAGCAGCCACTTTAGGCTGCTTTTTTAGTTGGGAGAATTTAAAAACTATAACTTGATGCTTTTTCGAGTAATTGCGCGGCTTTTATATCGCCAACCACACACTTTTTAATGTCTGACTTTTTAAACACTTTTACTTGTTCAGTTTTACCTTCGCTAACACCACGGATGATAAAGCTCACATGTTCATCGTTAGGCAGGCTTCTTAAACCGCTACCATAATCACATAGAGTCAGAGATAAGCTTTTATCTACTTGCTGTGCTAGGGCTGCTAGCTGTTGCTTTTGCTCTTTTACGCGGGCTTGTTTTTTCTCAGCTAACTCTTTGCGCATTTGCTGCTGCTTTTGTGATAACTTTAGCTGTTGCTTTTCAAGCTCTTTAATCGATGCTTGTAATGCTTGTTTACGTTTTTCGAGCTCTTGCTCTTTGGCATCTTTATCGTGGCGACGATCAAATTCAAGGTCGCGCTTTTCACGCTCAAGATCACGAATTTCACGGCTTACATCGCGCTCTTGCTCAGCCACTTCACGTACTCGCTCTGCACTTTCGCGCATCACTTCCATAGCTTGTTGGTAGGCTTCTTGCGTTTTCACTACCACCGCATCGCTGATCACTTGCACATGCTCGCCTAGTACTTCTATTTCAGTGAGTTCTTCAAAATCAATATCAGGCATTGGTGGCAACGGCGCATCGGGCACAGAGGCAAACACTGTAGACCAGCGTGAACTGCCTCGTACATCAAAACTAAACACCACGCCTTGATGCTGCAAATAACTCGAAGAGACATTCCTTACCTTGTTATCAGTATCTTGTTTTAACGCCGCTGAGAGAATCTTTTCCATAATCCCGACTTCACGCTGAATTTTATCTAACTCATCACTTGCTTGTGCTTGTAAGCTTACTGCTGCGCAAAGCAATAATGCAGCCGTAGTTGATTTGTATTTTGACATCTTAATACTCCAAATTGTTGGCAACGGTTGGCAATGGTCTGCCTTCCACTTGCTCTGCTAAATCATTTAACTGCATACGTAAGTACGCTTGGTCTTGGGCACGCTGTGTTTTGATATAAGCCAGCACGCTGGCAATATCTTCTTGGCGCTCTACTCGCCCGGTTTTAATCGCTTCTTTGGTCAGTTGGTACATCTGCTGTTGCTGCACTTCGTTTTGCGCAGTAATGATATTTTGTAACTGATCAATTTGCTTTTGTTGTGACTCTAATAAATTGGTTTGCTTGGCCACTTGCTCTAGTAACTGCTGGTTTCCTTGCTGTGGATTACTAACAAAAACCCACGCGCAAAATACTATTGACGCAGCCACTGCCCACACCCCAGCACCAAAAAACAGACTTTGTTTTTGTACTTTGGGCATCGTAGATTCTCGATCCCAATTTGGTACGGGTACCGTTTCATAATGTTGACTTTGTTGTTGCCACTGCATTGCATTGTTCATCATTGATGCATACTCAGCATTGGCTTGTAGCAACGCAATTTGCTCTTCAGTGAGGCTTTCGCCCTCTAACCATGCGGTAAATAATGAATCTAAATTAGCCATCTAGGGCCTCCAAATGCACTTTTAACTTACCAAGCGCACTGTATAGTCTTGATTTAGCTGTATTGGTCGAAATACCTAATTGCTCAGCGATTTCTTCAAATGTACAGTGCTGAAAAAACTTTAACTCCACCACCAAGCGTTGCTCCCAGGGTAAATTGTTCATCATTGCTTTGAGTTCATGATGCTGCTCAGATTGCAGTTGATTGGTTTCTAACTCACTATGCTCGCAGCTTTCTTCTGGTATATCGTCTAAACCTTGATGCAGCTTACGGCGGCGGTAATATTCAACACTACGCCGGTGCACAATTTGATAGAGCCAAGTATTAAAACTCGATTCACCACGAAAGCTCGGTAAGCTTTTATAAACAGAAATAAACACTTCTTGCATTAAATCCATTGCATCATCAGGGTGACTTAACATCCTTAGGCAATAGTTATATACCTGTGTTTCGTGCTGCTTGACTAATTTCAACCACGCCCGTTTATTGCCCTGTTGCGCTTTAGCAATTAGTGTTTCAAGTGATTGAAAAAACAAACTAGCCTCGTCATCTGATCTGCCTTTAATGGTTTTGTTATTATGTTAGTCGAGGGAAGGAAAAAAATAGTTTGCTTAAATAATAAAAAACCCCAAATATTTTTTATTTGGGGTTTTTTGTTCATTGACCGTCTAAGCTACATTGCTTATTGAGAAACAGCTCTAGCTGCTGGCTAAATAGCCTAAAGTCTCTGATCCGGCCCGTGGTTTTACGCCACACGATACCAATATCTCGGTATGCATCATTTTGCGATGGTGTTGCGACCATCTCTTTTTTATCTAAAATGCCCGCATTGATAGCCATTTGTGGTAAAAAAGTAACACCAAGCTGGTGTTCAACCATACTTAATAGCGTATGCAAGCTTGCCGCTTCAAATGGGTTAATACAACTTGAGCGATTCAAATGGCAAGCACTTAGTGCATGGCCAGTCATGCAGTGCTCACGTTCTAGTAAGAACACACTCGCATCCGGTAAAAGATTAAAATCTTCCACACCATCTGCTGGTGTATAATCTTTATGATGCACTAGGCTGAAGTGATCTTTAGCAAGTACTTGTGTATGAAACTTTTCAGTGTCATACGGTAACGCGAGTAATGCCATATCAATTTGGTCATGCTCAAGTTTATCGAGTAGCTTGTCACTGGTGTCTTCAACTAGCACTAGCTCTAACTCGGTAAAGGTCTGTTTGCAGAAATGATATAAAGGTGCAGCAATAAAGCTGGCAATCGTTGGGATAACACCAAGCGTGAGTGTGCCACTTAATGGCGTTAAAAAGCTCTTTGTCAGCTCTTTAAGGCTAAGGGTGTCGTCAATAATCTTACGTGCTTTTTCGACAACCTCTTCACCAATTGCGGTAAACATTAAGCTGCGGTTTTCACGCTCTATAAGTTGGCAACCTAAGGTTTCTTCTAGGTTTTGAATTGCACTACTTAAGGTTGATTGACCGATAAAACAGGCGCTTGCTGCGCGGCCAAAGTGTTGATGTTGGTGGACTGCTAATAAATACTGTAGTTGTTTAATACTTGGTAAGTTATTCATTCTCTACCTGCAAATAAAAAGACCCCAATACCTAAGGCATTGAGATCTTTTCAAGCTAAAAGTCTTTTAGTACTTTTTATACCCCGAAGGCAGTTCTCAGTACATAGAAAATAACAATAGCAAGGGCTGCGCCAACTGGCAATGTAATTACCCAAGAAACTACAATGTTTCTTACAACACCCATGTTAAGAGCCGCAATACCGCGTGCCATACCAACACCTAGTACCGCACCTACAAGTGTTTGCGTAGTAGAAATAGGTAAACCAGTACCTGATGCGATAACAACTGTTGAAGCAGCAGCAAGTTCAGCAGCAAAACCACGGCTTGGTGTTAAGTGTGTGATGCCTTCACCGATGGTCTTAATTACCTTCTTACCTAAGATAGCAAGACCAGCAACAATACCTAAACCACCTAGTGGTAAAATCCACCATGCGATAGCCGCTTTCTTAGCGATTTCACCGTTGTGCTCAACAATGTTTACAACAGCAGCTAATGGACCAATCGCGTTAGCAACGTCGTTTGAACCGTGTGCGAATGCCATACAACATGCTGTTAGTACCATAAGTACTGCGAACACTTTCTCAACGTTGTTGAACTGCATTGCTTTGTCAGCTTTAGGGTCAATTTTAAGGCGAGCAATCGCAATCTTACCGATGATAGCAACTACAACAGCAATCGCGATAGAAAGGGCATAACCTTCAAATGAACCTAAGTTGATACCAATGTGCTTTAAGCCTTTCTTGATTGTTACAAGCGACATGATGAAGCCCGCTAGACCCATATAGATAGGCACGTAACGCTTAGCATTTTTAAGTGGTGCATCAGTGTCAAAAATTAGCTTTTGCGCACTCATGAAAATCAAATAAGCAATAAAACCAGAGATAGCAGGGGTAACAATCCAGCTACCTACGATACCCATTACCTTGTTCCATTGGATTGCTTCACTACCTACTGCAACCAATGCGAAACCAATGATGGCACCGATGATTGAGTGAGTCGTAGATACTGGCCAGCCTAAGAAAGAGGCAATTAATAACCAGCTACCTGCAGCGAATAACGCGGCAATCATACCTAGTATCATTAACTCAGGTATATCCATAAATGGCGTGGCATCGATAATCCCTTTACGGATTGTAGATGTAACCTCACCACCGGCAAGGTATGCGCCAGCGAATTCAAACACCATCGCGATGATGATTGCTTGTTTAATTGTAAGTGCTTTTGAGCCTACTGATGTACCCATCGCATTGGCAACGTCATTTGCACCAATACCATAAGCCATGAAGAAACCGACTGCGGCGGCAGTTAAAACCAATAACGTGCCGTAATTTGCAATGATATCCATTGTGTGAACCTTTAATTTTTTTCGTGTTTGAACTGATTTTTAATTAACGAGCTAACATCAGCTCAAGACGAGAACCTACGCGCTCTGCAATATCTGCAAGCTCGCCTACCCACTCAATGATTCTGTATAAGAACATCACGTCAACAGGGTTAAGTTCATTTTCGATGGCGCGCAATTGACGGCGAATTTTGATTTGCATGTCATCCGTGTCTTGTTCAATAGCGTCCAATTCAACGAGCATTTTTTCAACTAAAGTCACTTCGCGACCTTTGAAGCCCGTTTCAAGCAGCTCATCTAGCTCATTGATTGCTTTTGACGCTTGTTTAGTCGCATCAACACAACGAGTTACATAAGCAAGGAAATCTGTTTGGATTTCGGTAGGTATGATCATCTCACGACCAACTACACGACCTGCGATATCTTTTGCTTTGTTAGCAATTTTGTCTTGTTGAGTAACAAGCTCTAGCAAATCGGTACGCTCAACTGGCATAAATAAGCCACGAGGTAGTTGAAGGCGGATGTTACGTTTCATTTCATCAGCTTCACGCTCTAAATTACGAATGTTTAGACGGATTTCTTCCGCTTCTTGCCATTCTTCTTTAAACACGTGATTAAAGAAAGGGATCAATGCTTTACTTGCTTGATGTACTTTCTTAATGTGATCTTCCATAGGCTTAATAGGTGATTTGGCAAAAACCCCTAAAAATGCATTTGTAGGCATAACTGACCCTTTATAAATTAGTATGCTTTGGCAGCTGCGAATTTTACAGCATTGTGTTCGATTGTGAACGCTTTTTCTGCCTTACATCACCAATAATAGACAAAGCGGCCAAAGGCCGCTCGGTTTAATAATGAAAAGTTGCGGTTAAATTTACAGCGACTTTTCGATATCTTCTTGAGATGTATGACGAATATCTTTGCCGTTAACAAAATAGATGATGTATTCAGCAATATTCTGGCAACGGTCGCCAATACGCTCTAATGAACGAACTGACCACACTAAATCCATAATTTTCGGGATTGAGCGTGGATCTTCCATCATATATGTCATGATTTGACGGGTAATTGCTTCGTATTCACGGTCAACTTTAGCGTCTTCTTTATGTACTTCAAACGCACATTGCACATCCATACGTGCAAATGCATCAAGTACATCATGAAGCATTTTCGATACTTGGCGACCCATGTTTTCAATGTTCACCAGTAGGTCTTGCCGATCTTTCGTGAATGAATCCAGCGCAACTTTAGCAATACGCTCAGCTTCATCACCAATACGCTCTAAATCGGCAATTGTTTTTGCAATAGCAATTACAAGACGTAAGTCACTCGCTGCCGGCTGACGACGAGCGATAATGCGTGTACATTCTTCGTCGATGTTCACTTCCATTGCATTTACTTTGTAGTCGTTTTCACGAACTTTTTGTGCAAGATCGGCATCACCATTACTAACAGCATCCAGTGCACTGTTTAGTTGCTGCTCAACTAAACCACCCATGTTTAATACATGGTTACGCACATTTTCAAGCTCTTCATTAAAGCGGCCCGAAATGTGTTTATTGATATTATGTTCCATTGTCTACCTCTATAAATTTCGTTTACGGTACCAAGTGACTTTATTGACTAACCGTAACAACGTTTGTAATGTAGTCTTCTGTTTTCTTCTTGCTTGGTGTTGTAAATAACGTATTGGTATCTGAATACTCAATCAACTCACCCATGTACATAAACGCAGTTTGGTCTGATACACGAGCAGCCTGTTGCATGTTGTGAGTAACGATTACCACGGTAAACTTATTCTTTAAGTCGTTAATTAGCTCTTCGATAACTAAAGTAGAAATTGGATCTAGTGCCGATGTAGGCTCATCCAGAAGTAGTACTTCAGGCTCGATAGCAATTGAGCGAGCAATAACAAGACGCTGTTGCTGACCACCCGATAGGCCAAATGCACTATCGTGTAAACGGTCTTTAACTTCATCCCATAACGCCGCGCCACGTAAAGATTGTTCAACCACTTCGTCTAGTTTACGCTTTTCTTTAATACCTTGTAAGCGTAGGCCATAAACGACATTTTCGTAGATTGATTTTGGAAATGGATTAGGACGTTGGAATACCATCCCGACATTTCTTCGTAGTGCAGCAACATCTACATTCTTATCATAGATATTGTGACCATGTAGTAAGATCTCACCATCGATACGACAGCTATCAACAAGGTCGTTCATACGGTTGATACAACGTAAAAGTGTTGATTTACCACAACCCGATGGACCGATAAATGCTGTTACCTGACCTTTCGGGATGTTCATATTTACGCCGCTAAGCGCTTGTTTATCACCGTAGTATAGATTTAAGTTTTTAATCTCTAACGCTGTTTGTTCTGCAGTTAGGTTATCTAAATCTAGCTTTGCCGCGCTTTTCGCTTGGTTTACTTGTGGTGCAACTGTAATCATCTCTGTCTACCTATAAAAATTCTGTATTAATGCTCAAGAGCTCTAAACTTTTCGCGTAAGTGGTTACGAATACCAATCGCGGTGATATTCAGGGCGATAATTACTGATACCAGTAAGAATGCCGTGGCATATACCAGCGGACGTGCCGCTTCTACGTTAGGGCTTTGGAAACCAACATCGTAAATGTGGAAACCTAAGTGCATAAATTTTCTATCTAAATGTATGTATGGGAAGTTACCGTCAAGTGGCAGTGTTGGCGCCATCTTAACAACACCAACAAGCATTAGTGGTGCTACTTCACCGGCTGCACGTGCAACCGCTAAGATTAAACCTGTCATAATCGCTGGGCTTGCCATCGGAATGATGATGCGCCATAGCGTTTCTGCTTTTGTTGCGCCAAGTGCTAATGAACCATGACGAACCGTACTTGGAATACGTGATAAACCTTCTTCAGTCGAAACAATAACAACAGGAAGCGTTAAAATTGCTAGCGTTAAAGCAGACCAAATCACACCTGGCGTACCAAATACTGGGCTTGGCGATGACTCAGGGTAGAACAATTGGTCAATACTGCCACCTAGCATGTATACAAAGAAACCTAGACCAAATACACCGTATACAATCGAAGGTACACCCGCAAGGTTGATTACCGCGATACGGATCATCTTAGTCACGGCATTTTTTGCTGCGTATTCATGTAAGTAAATCGCTGCAACAACACCAAACGGCGTCACAATCACTGCCATTAGTAATACCATGAACACGGTACCGAAAATTGCCGGGAATACACCACCTTCAGTGTTTGCTTCACGTGGGTCATCTGCTACAAACTTACCAAGTTGTACAAAGTAATGACCAAGCTTAGCAAAGAAGCCCATGTCATTAGGGAACCACACATCAAGAACTTGATACAGAGGTAAAGTAACCACTTCACCGCGCATGTCTCTTACAGTTACTTGGTCACGCTTTGCTTCTTTACGAAGCGCGAATAACTGCTTTTCTAATACTGTGTATTCAGCACGTAACTCAGCACGAGTTTGTGCAAGCTCAGCAACACGCTCATCGGTTAGTTCGTTATCAAGCTGATACGCTTTTTCTTTTAAGCGTAAACGTTCAAGCTCATAGTTAATATGACCAATATCACCGTTTTGTAAATCGAGTGCTTGGTCATTTAGGTCAACTGCACGGTCTACAAGATTATAAAGCACGACGATTTTGTTATCTGTGATAACTTCACCGTCTTTAATAACTTGCTCAACATAACCGTAAAAGTTACCGTTTTTGCTACGTTCGAATACTGCAAGCTCTGCTGGCGCAGTACGCGATGTAATGTCTGTCTCTAGTACCCAACGGAAATCTAGGTCAACATACTCACGGTTACCTGTTTTGATTAGTAAGCGCTCTAGCTGCTCTTTGTCGTAATGAGATAAATCAACGCCCGTCGCCTCAATACGTGATTTCGCAACTAGCTCACGGTCATAAACTTCACCGATCACTGTTTGTTTAGCAACTGAGCCTTGCAGCTCAAGTTGCACTACTTCTGATGGCCAGAAAAAGCTTAAACCTTTCCAAGCAATCATGGCTAGTAAGCCAAGAACCGAGATTAAACTGATGCTTACCGCACCGCCGGTCATCCAAATCCAAGGAGAACCAGACTTAAACCACTGCTTTACCATGTCGTGTCTCTCCACCTACATTGAACTGTATTTTTCACGCAGTTGCTGACGAACAAACTCAGCCACTGTGTTGAAAACGAATGTGAATATGAATAGTACAAATGCTGCTAAGAATAGAATGCGATAATGCGAGCTACCTACCTCAGACTCTGGCATTTCTACCGCGATATTCGCTGCAAGTGTTCTCATACCCTGGAAGATACTCCAGTCCATAATAGGTGTATTACCTGTTGCCATTAGTACAATCATTGTTTCACCGACCGCACGACCTATACCATCATTACTGCTGAGAAGATACCCGGGCTTGCTGTTAGTAGTACTACGCGAACCAATGTTTGCCATTGCGTTGCACCAAGTGCTAATGAACCGTTTGATAAGTGCTTAGGAACACTGAATACCGCATCTTCAGCAATTGAGAAGATAGTTGGGATAACAGCAAAGCCCATCGCAATACCAACAACTAGTGAGTTACGTTGGTCGAATGTCATACCTAATTCATTGGTTAGGTACTGACGCACATTACCGTCAAACATCCAAAGCTCAATTGAGTTACTCATCGCAAACGATAACCAGCCAATAAAGATAACCACTGGGATAAGTAAAATTGAATGCGAACCTTCAGGAATACGGTGACGAATTGACGCCGGTAGTTTGTTCCAGCCGAATGCAGTTAATAAGATACCAATTGGCAGCAACACCAATAATCCGACAATCGCTGGTAAATGCTCTTCAATTAATGGTGCTAACCAAAGACCAGCTAAGAAACCTAAGATTACCGTTGGTAATGCTTCCATAATTTCTACAGTCGGCTTAACCACTTTACGTAATTCACTCGACATAAAGTACGCCGTGTAAATTGCCGCTGAAAGCGCAATGGGTACCGCAAATAACATTGCGTACATTGCAGCTTTAATCGTACCGAATGAAATTGGCACTAACGAGAACTTAGATTCAAAGTCATCACTCGCAGACGTTGACTGCCAGATATAACCCGGCTCTGGATAGCCTTCGTACCACACTTCTTGCCATAATGCAGACCAGGTTACTTCTGGGTGCTCGTTATGGATTTCAATCACTTTTAACGCGTCATCAGCAAGAATCAGTGCCGCATTTGAACGTGGTGAAATAGCAAAGTTTTGAATTGGACCATCACTTACTTTACCTTGCCATAGTTTTGCATCACTGGTTGTGTAATAAATACCAAGCTCACCGTTAGCACCCGCTGTGAAGAAGGTACGACGATAGAACTCAGTAAAAATATTTAGTTTCGATTGCTTGCTGGTTTCAAATGCACGAATCTTTTGGAACTCACGGCCATTTTCAGTGTTTACTTCAAACCACTGTGATACTTCGCCATTATCGTTAGCAAGCATCAGTGAGTTTGCACCCGCTAATAGCTGAGTTGAAACTAGGTTCGCGTTTTCTTCGTTAGCTGCAAGCAGTTGGATTTGCTCAACTTCAGAAGGGTAACGGGTATCATATACGTAAATTTGATTTGCTGAACGCACGAATGTACGTGTTGTATCAGGTGAAATTAATAGCTCATCAACACGACCTTCGATATCAAGCTCAGTACGCTCAACAACCCACTCTACTTCGCCGGTGAACATGTTTTCTTCACCCACAAAGCTGCTAAATAAAACGCGCTTGTCAGCGGTTAAAGCAACAACAGCTGTTTTATCTTCGTAGTGGCTAAATGCAAATTTAGTGATTGCCGCACCTTGATCGTCAACCTCAAGCGCCATATCACCCAACGGGTAATCTAAACGCGGTGTTAATTGGCGTTGGTTGTTCGGGAATGTCACTAAGAATTTTGGCGCAACCACAACAACAGAGCCATTCTCTAGGCCGTATGCGTATTGCCCCTGAAACGGTGCAGAGCTTGCAAAGCTGCTTACATCGCTTGGTAATTCTGTATTAAGAGTGGTGATCTTTTTACCAAATTGCTCTTTTTCAACATTGTAAAAGTCCACATTACCTTTTTCACCGAGTAAAAAGGCAACTTCTGTTTGCTCTTCAATGCCAAGGCCAACAACTTCTGACGCATTTTGTAGTTTTACACTATTACGTGTTTCTACTTTTGCTGATTCAAAAATAGGTTGAACAACATAAAGAAGGTAAAAGAATATGAGTAGCAGTGCTACAAGCACCATTACGCCACCCGCGGAAATACCCCACTTGGCAAACCTGTCTTTAAATAGACGGCTTCTATCCGTATGAAAGGTAGGTTTATTCGGATTGGAAGTCATCAAAACACCCTTAAAACTTAACGTTGCGCGAATTATATTTCACCAAGATGACAGTAATGTTACAAACGTCATAATTCAGTGTAATAAAGCGAGTATTTCAGGGACGTATTTTAAAGTTAAAGAATGACCAAAATAAGTCATTGTGGAGCACTTTTATTACAGTACCACAATCAAGCTAACAAATTGTTATAACTAATTTTTTATAACTACAGTGAAAAAATTGGACAAACATTAAAACAGCATCAATACTCAATGAGACTTATTTTTTTCAACAATAAGAATCATTTTTAACCAACGCCTCCTCCCTTTTATTGCATTTTTCTGAGGCTTTTTTATAGAGATTTAAGTATGAAGCAGTTAGTAATTACTATTTTAGGGCCAGACAAACCCGGCCTAGTTGAAGATATTTCTGCCACAATTTTAAACCATCATGGTAACTGGCTGACAAGTAATTTGAGCCACCTTGCAGGTCATTTTGCCGGAATTATCGAAGCCGCAGTACCTGAAGAACATTTGCAAGAATTACAAGATGCTCTTCACAGCTTACCTTATCTTGAAGTTCGAATTGAACGTGGAACTGATACCTTGCCTGATGTTCCGTCTGAGGAAATTAACTTCGTGATTACTGGTAACGACAGACCAGGCATTGTACAAGAGCTAGCCAGCGTTATTCGTCACAAAGGGGCGAATATCACTCACCTAAATTCAAAACAACAAAGTGCACCTAACTGGGGCGTGCCAATTTTTAGTGCTGTTGCGACCGTTGCTTTGCCAATAGGCATGAACAAAGACGAAGTGATCAACGCACTTGAGTCTATTACCACAGATTTAATTGTTGATATTGAGGATGCTTAAACCAAGTACCACTTCTACAACTAAAGTTAGATTAAGCGTGTCACAAAACTGACACGCTTGTCATACTTGTGTCATCTGCATCCTCTACATTCTAACTAGCTATAAACGTTGGAAAACCAGATGAACGCATCACATTCTTCTTCTCAAGCCGTTAATTACTTTGCCAAAGAGCTAAGTTGGCTGTCTTTTAATGAACGCGTGCTGCAAGAAGCCAAAGACAAATCGAACCCGATTATTGAGCGCATGCGCTTTTTAGGTATTTACTCAAACAACATGGATGAGTTTTTCCGTGTTCGTGTTGCCGATGTAAAACGCCGCATATTACTTAATAAAATTCCTGATGCGAACTTTGAAGAAGACGAAATATTACTTCATCAGATCCAAAGTAAAGTGCTCCAACTTGGTAAAAAGTTTAACCAAATTCATAAAGATATTTTAAATGACTTAAACGAGCACAATATTCATGTTGAACAACCAGAAGAGTTGTCTGAATTTCATTTGAGTTGGCTGAAAAAATTCTTCCACGACAATGTGCTACAACACATATTGCCGATTTTACTCTCTGAAAAGAAAGACTACTCAGATCAAATCAACGACACCATGACCTATTTATTTGTCGAGATGACCAATCAAAAAAGTCATTATGCCATGATGGAAGTACCCACTGACCGCGTATCTCGCTTTGTTATTTTGCCACCAGAGAAAACACGCCGTCACAAAACCATAGTGATGCTTGATGACATCATCGCCTACTTTATTCGCGATGTGTTTAGCAGCTTTTTTAGCTTTGATGATATTCAATGCTACGCCATCAAACTCACCCGTGATGCCGAGTACAATTTGGATGATGAGCTAGAAGAAGGCTTGCTTGATAAAATGTCAAAGGGTCTTAAGCAACGTATTTCTGCTGAGCCTGTACGCCTTGTTTATGACGAGAGCATGCCAGCTGAAATGCTTAAAGTGATGAAAAAGCGCCTTAATATTAGTCAACATGATGCATTGATCCCCGGCGGTCGTTACCGTAACTTCCGCGATTTTATTGCGTTTCCGAATGTTGGCCGTCAGTATTTAGAAAACAAACCACTGCCTGCATTACAAAGCACAGCTTTTAACAATCACTCGAGTGTGTTTGATGCCATCTCTGAGCAAGATGTTTTACTGTATTACCCTTATCACACCTTTAACCATTTACTTGAGTTTGTACGCCAAGCCGCTTTTGACCCTGATGTTACCCAAATTAAGGTCAATATTTATCGCGTTGCGAGTCAATCTCGTCTTATCTCTACACTTATTAATGCAGCAAAAAATGGCAAACATGTCACCGTAATGGTTGAGCTGAAAGCGCGCTTTGATGAACAAAACAATATTGAATGGGCAAAAACTCTGAGTAATGCCGGTATTAAAGTAATCTTTGGTATTCCTGCATTGAAAGTGCACAGCAAGTTATGCGTTATTCATCGTAAAGAAAAGAACAACATCGTGAAATATGCCCATATAGGCACGGGTAACTTCCATGAGAAAACTGCCAAAATTTATACTGACTTTAGTTTATTTACCAGACATGAAGGTATTAGCGAAGAGTGCGATAGCGTTTTTAGATTCATCGAAAGTAGCTATAAACCATTTCAGTTTGATCACTTGATGCTATCACCAGTCAACGCACGACAAACTATTATGTCGCTAATTGATGCTGAAATAACCAATGTAGAGCATGGTAAGGCTGGCAAAATTACGCTAAAAATAAACAATCTTGTTGATAAAGAGCTGGTTGATCACCTCTATTTTGCCGCAAGACGCGGCGTGAAAATTCGCATTATTGTGCGTGGCATGTGTTCGTTAGTGCCCTCTGCCGTGAACGATAACATTCGTATTATTAGTATTGTTGACCGCTTTTTAGAGCACCCTCGGGTGATGGTGTTTCATAATAATGGCGAAGAAAAAGTGTATATTTCATCAGCGGATTGGATGACCCGAAATCTTGATCACCGTGTTGAAGTCGCCACACCGATTTATGATGAAAAATTAAAACAGCTTATTATTGATATTCTTGAGCTACAGTTTAAAGATAGATCAAAAGCGCGCATAATCGATAGCGAACAAAAAAACAGCTATGTGCGCCGTGGCAATCGTAAAAAAATTCGCTCGCAAATTGCCATTTATGACCACCTTAAGAAATGGGAAAGTAACTATAATAATGAATGATTATCCCTCAATTGCTGCCGTTGATTTAGGCTCAAACAGTTTTCATTTAGTGGTGGCAAGAGAGGTCGATGGCTCTTTGCAAATCTTACACAAAGAAAAGCAGCGCGTTTATTTAGCTGATGGTTTAGATGATAAAAATCACTTAAGCCAAGAAGCTATAGAGCGCGCGCTGGCGATTCTTAAGCAGTTTGCTACTACCTTACAGGACTTTCCCCTTGAGAATGTCAAAGTGGCGGCAACTTACACATTACGCCGCGCGAAAAATATTCATTCGTTCTTAACGCAAGCAAGTAAGGTGTTTCCTTACCCGATTGAAGTTATATCAGGGCAAGAAGAAGCACGTTTAATTTACCAAGGTGTTGCCCATTATATTCATCACGATGAAAACCGCTTAGTTATTGATATCGGTGGCGGCAGTACTGAACTCATCATTGGTAAACACTTTAAGCACAAGTTACTTGCTAGTCGCAACATGGGCTGTGTTAGCTATACCAAGCAGTATTTTGCAGATGGACAAATCACTGCTAAGCGCTTCGCTAAAGCAGAAGTTCGCGCAGAACAAGAACTCGAAGTAATTTTTGCTAATTACTTATCGGCTGGCTGGCAATCTGTGGTGGGAACATCTGGCACAATTAAATCTATCCTTGCCATGATCAATGCCAACGATGCAGAGCAAGAGCTAATTACTTTAGAGCGATTATTAGAACTAAAAACCCAGTTTATTGCTGCAAAACAAGTACAAGCGCTGCAAATTGAAGGTCTTACGCCTGAGCGGCAAGTGAGTATTTGTGGCGGTTTAGCTATTTTAATTGCGGTATTTAGGCTGTTTAAAATCGAAGCGATGCAGTACAGCGATTTTTCACTGCGTGAAGGCTTACTTCACGAAATGCAGCAAAAGCTCGCCCATAAGGATATTCGCACAAATACCATAGAGAATTTATCTGAACGTAACGCCATAGATAAAGAGCATGCTAATCGTGTCTCGACAACTGCAAAGTGGCTGTTTGAACAAGTAAGAGAGACATGGCATCTGACCGACTCAGATCACATAAATTTATTGGATTGGGCTGCGCAGCTGCATGAAATTGGCTTAGGGGTTAATTCATCAGGGATACATAAGCACAGCGCGTATATCGTGGCGAATAGCCAATTACCTGGCTTTACGCAGCAACAACAAACCTTGCTTAGTTGCATGATCCGTTTTTATCGGAAAAAGATCCGCTTAGAAGAGTTTTCTACACTGCATACCATGCAGCATTATGAAATATTGCAACTTATTGTGATTTTGCGCTTAGCAGTACTGCTAAATCAAAAGCGTATTACCGATCAAGGTTTTAAACTTGAGGTAACAGCCAAGCAAAATAGTATGTTCTTAAAGTTTCACAATAAGTGGCTTAAAGAACATACCTTGCTTTTAGCTGACTTACAGCAAGAGCAAAAATACCTTAAAAAAGTCGGCTTCTTACTCGATTTTCATTAAGCTGATTAATAGATTAATAGATTAATAGATTAATAGATTAATCGATTAATCGATTACATATCCATATGACGGTTTGAGCTTTGCATCATTTGCTTAAGGCGTCTTGATGTTCAAGCTCAAGTAAACGTTCGAGCTTTTCTTTGCTTTGCTCTGTATCAGCTCGCGATACCAAGTACTCGTATAAGTCGATGACTTTTTGGTGTTGCGTGGTTAAGTAAACCTGAATCGCCTTTTCATCAATTTGCTGATCTGTGCTGATATCGTTAAAAGTAATTAGCTCTGGGTTTTCAGCAAAATACTCATAGCAATAGGTATCAAGCGTGTTTATTTCTGTAATGGCTTTAAAGCCAACGAGATCTTCTGCTAGTTTCTTCTCATATTGCAGGTAATAATCCACCAGCATTTGATTATGCTCGTCCAGTAAGTCTTTAACACTGTGGAAATTGGCTGCCATTTGAGTATGAAATAACACTGTCCAATCATAAACTTGTTGTATTGTTTTAACTTGCATGTGCATTCCTTATTAAAATCAATTTAATATGACTTTGCATAAATCACACCAGCAACAAAAACAATAAATATCAACAACTTAAAAATAAAATGTGTAACTTACAGCCAGTAAAAGCGTACAAGTTACACACTGGCTGTAAAATTTATAGGTCGCGTTTACGCCATATAAAATAAAGCGCAGGTAACACAAGTAGCGTTAAAACTATGGCACTGAGCATCCCGCCGACCATAGGCGCTGCTATTCGGCTCATCACTTCACTACCCGTTCCAGTGCCATAAAGCACTGGCAGTAACCCTATGATAATAGTGGCAACTGTCATCATCACTGGTCTAACCCGAAGGCCTGCACCATTGATGATTGCTTGGCGCAGATCTGTAACCGTGAACTGTGCTGATTGCGCTTTAGCATCTTGATAAGCTTGGTTGAGATAAACCAGCATGATCACGCCAATTTCCACAGCAACTCCAGCTAAGGCAATAAAACCAACCCCAACTGCAACCGAGAAGTTAAAGCCTTCAAGGTACATCAGCCAAATACCGCCTATCATTGCAAGCGGTAAGGTTAGCATGATCATTGCCACCTCAATAAAGCTTCTAAAATTGAGGTATAACAGCACCACAATAATTGCCAAGGTGAGTGGCAACACGTAACTGAGTTTGGCTTTTGCGCGCTCCATATATTCATATTGCCCCGCCCACGTAATTGAGTAACCAGCGGGTAGCTCGAGTTGCTCATGCAGCGCTTGTTGCGCACGCTCAACATAACTGCCGATATCACTGCCTTCAATGTCAATTAAGCTCCAGCCATTAATACGTGCATTTTCACTTTTAATACCCGGCGGTCATCTTCGATAAAGACATGGGCAACATCAGCCAATGCGATACGCTGTCCGTTTGGTGTCACTATCGGTAACAACTTAAGCTCTTCTGGCGAGTCGCGATAATCTTGCGGGTAGCGCAAGTTAACTGGGTAACGCTCTTGCCCTTCAACCGTTTCTGTCACATTCATACCACCGATAGAGGTGGCAACTACCTGTTGTACATCAGCAATGTTCAAACCATAGCGCGCTGCTTTTTCACGGTTGATATCAACTTTGATGTAGCGACCACCGGCAACACGCTCTGAGTAAACCGACGCTGTGCCCGGTAAGTCTTTTAATATGACTTCAATTTGCTCACCGATTTTTTGAATTTCGCTCAGCTTAGGCCCTGCTACTTTGATCCCCACAGGTGTTTTAATACCCGTGGCAAGCATGTCGATTCGGGTTTTGATTGGCATAACCCACGCATTGGTAAGCCCTGGGAACTTAACCAGATTATCGAGCTCTTTTTTCAGTTTCTCGGTTGTCATGCCCTCGCGCCACTGTGATTTTGGCTTTAGCTGAATAAAGGTTTCGATCATGGTGAGCGGCGCAGGATCTGTTGCAGTATCCGCTCGACCTACCTTACCAAACACCGACTCAACTTCTGGCACACTAGCAATTAACTTATCGGTCTGCTGTAAGATTTCACGGGCCTTACCAATTGAAATACCTGGGTAAGTAGTTGGCATGTACATTAAGTCGCCCTCATCAAGGGGAGGAATAAACTCACTACCAATTTTATTAACCGGATAAAAGCCGATAGCAGCCAACACTAATGCCAGTAGCAATGTTGTTTTCGGCGCTTTTAATACTGCATTTAACAAGGGTTTATAGGCTGCCACCAATAAGCGGTTTACAGGGTTTTTCTGCTCCGAAATAACCTTACCGCGAATAAAGTAGCCCATTAATACCGGCACCAGTGTAATCGCTAAACCAGCCGAAGCTGCCATTGCATAGGTTTTTGTATAAGCCAGTGGCGAGAACATGCGCCCTTCTTGTGCTTCAAGAATAAACACTGGCATAAAGCTGACGGTAATAATTAATAAACTAAAGAATAACGCGGGCCCTACCTCTGCGGCTGAGTCCATCACTACTTGCCAACGGTTTTCATCGGTCAGTGGAGTTTTTTCCATATGCTTATGCATATTTTCTATCATCACGATAGCACCATCTGTCATTGCACCAATGGCAATCGCTATCCCACCAAGCGACATGATGTTGGCGTTTATACCTTGCCAATACATAACCACAAAAGCCGTTAAAATGCCCATTGGCAACGTGATAATGGCTACGATCGATGAGCGTATATGGAATAAAAACACCACACACACTAAAGCCACGACGATTAATTCTTCAATTAGCTTTGAGCTTAAGTTATCAAGCGCTTGGGTAATAAGGTTTGAGCGGTCGTACACAGGGATGATTTCAACTCCCTCAGGCAGGCCTTTTTTGAGCGACTCTAGCTTTTCTTTTACTAGTTTGATGGTTGCTTCGGCGTTTTCTCCAAAGCGCATTACCACAACACCACCAGTTACTTCGCCCTCGCCGTTTAGTTCGGCAATACCACGGCGCATTTGCGGCCCAAGTTTTATATCAGCCACATCACGTAATTGCAGTGGCGTGCCATTGGCATTAGTACCCAGCGGAATGGCTTCTAAATCTGCGACACTTTTGATGTAACCTGTGCTTGATACCATGTATTCAGCTTCTGCCATTTCGACCACTGAGGCACCACGCTCTTGGTTACCTTGCTTAATTGCTGTTTGAATTAAACTTAGCGGAATACCATAAGCACGCAATTTATCTGGGTCGACATTCACCTGATACTGCTTAACCATACCGCCAACAGACGCTACTTCTGATACGCCCGGCACCGTTTGCAGCTCAAACTTTAAAAACCAATCTTGCAAGCTTCGTAGCTGGCTAATATCGTGCTTACCAGTTTTATCCACCAGCGCATACAAGTAAATCCAGCCTACCCCTGTTGCATCAGGGCCAAGTTCAGGCCTCGCTGAATCCGGTAAGCGAGCACTTACTTGACTCAAATATTCTTGTACTCGACTACGGGCCCAGTAAAGGTCAGTGTCTTCGTTAAAAATAACGTATACATAAGAGTCACCAAAAAACGAGAAGCCCCTTACCGTTTCAGCTCCCGGCACCGACAACATCGCTGTAGTGATAGGAAACGTTACTTGGTCTTGCACCACTTGAGGCGCTTGTCCTGGGTAAGACGTTTTTACAATAACCTGTACATCAGATAAGTCAGGCAAGGCATCAACTGGGGTATTCTTTAAAGAAAAAACCCCAAAGCCTGCCAACATTAAAGACAGCAGTAATACAAAGAAGCGATTACCGACTGACCAACGGATCACGGCAGCTATCATTGCATTTCTCCTTGCATAGGGTGGCTCATGGTCATGATGTCAAAAATCACAAACTCACCGTCCACCAATTTAAAGGTAAAATGCACTTCATCATCGCTTTGCAAACTAGACATATCGATGCGCGGCGAAAAATGAAATTCCATAGTTGCAGCCCCGCGATCCACTTAGGGATGGCTTCGCGACTGATCACAGCTGTTCTGGCTTCGCGGTCAATGCTGTTGATCACGCCATTCACCATTGCGCTCTCGCTATCCGGTTCTTGCATACGCATAAAGTCAGAACTCTTACTTGATTCGGAATCTATTAAGAACTGCGCTGAAACCACAACGTTATCGTCTTTCAGTAAGCCTGATAAAATTTCGACATCATGATTATCACTACGACCTAGCGTCACAGCCACTGATTTAAAGCGACCTTCACCTAAATCAATAACAACACGGTCTTGGCTACCTGTGCGGATCACCGCTTCTTTGGCTATCACTAATTGTGGCTCTGTTGGCATAGTAGTAATGCTCACTTCAGCAAACATATTCGGTTTGAGTAAGCCATCTTGGTTAGCAAAGCGTAAACGCACGCGCAGGGTACGGTTTTTCTCATCAAGGGTTGGGTAAATATAATCAACCTTGCCTTGCCAACGTTTGCCCGGTAAGTAATCTAAGCTCATGGTAACAGGCAAGCCTTTATGAATAAGCCCTGCTTGACGCTCAAAAACTTCTGCCTCGACCCATACTTCTTCTAGGTGAGCAATACTCATCATGGTTGTGCCTGGTTTCACAAAGAAACCTTCGCGGATATTTAGCTCATCCAGTACGCCACTTTGCTTGGCATAAAAGGTAATGTTTTGTCTAACCTTTTGGCTTTGCTCTAATCGCACAATAAAATCGTCAGAAACATTCAGTGAGGCTAAGCGTGCTTTTGCCGCACGTATAAGCACTGCATTGTTACGTTTAAGGGCAAGCAGTAGCTCTTCTTGTGCATTCACTAGCTGTGGAGAATACAAGGTATAAAGTGGCTCGCCTTGCTTAACTTGGTCACCAGCGGCTTTTACATATAAGGTTTCTATCCACCCTTCGACACGAGGGTGAATATGCACGAGTTGGTCTTGGTCGTATTGCACATAGCCAACCGTATCAACCGTCGTTTGTAATGATTTAAACCTTACGGGTGCTGTTCTTACCCCTAAGTTATTAACGACTGCAGGTGAAACTCTCACAGTACCCGGGCTGTCTTCAGCGCTACTTTGCTCCTCATAAACGGGCACTAATTCCATACCCATTGGTGATAAACCCGGTTCATCACGGCGGTAATTACTGTCCATGGGCGCCACCCAATATAGCGGCTTTTTCTCAGCGCTTGGCATTTGTGCATGCTCTGGCTCAGCCAATTTATTTACAGCCGTTGCCAATGCTGCACCTACCGCCAAAGCGATAACTAATTTCACTGTGTTATTCATTGCTAGCTCCTTGGCTTTGTGCTGCATTTATTTGGTTATCTTTTGCTGCTGCGTAATAATTAAGGCGAGCGAGGGTTATTTGTTTATCAATTTCGATATTCAACGCATCAATTTTTGCGTTAAGTTCGCTAATGCGAGCACGCATCACTTCTGAAAAGTCACCATCATCACTGGTGTAAGCATTTAATGTCGCCTCAGCTTGCTCTGCCATTTGCGGTAATAGCTGCTGTTGATACAGCGCTTTGCGCTTGGCAAGTCGGCTCAACTGGCTAAGCTCTTTAAAATACTGACCTTGCAGTTTTTGCAGGGTAATAAGCTTGTTGGTTTTTACCGCCTCGGCATTAGCTATTGCGGCATTAACTTGTTGATCTTGACGATTATCAGTAAACAGCGGTAAATCAATACTCACCCCAATAGAGAATAAGTCAGCGCGAGAGTCACCCATCGGGGTATCATCACGATAGCCATAACCTAGGTTCATACCAAATTGCGGCTTATACGCCTCTTTAGCCACTTGCACTTGGGTGTTTTTGGCACGCATAGCATGATCAATGGCGATAATTGCCGGGTGGCTCATCAGCACTTCAGTCACCCCCGATGATGCAAGCTCTTGATAAGGCATTACTGCTATCACCTTGGTGTTTTCATCGCTCACTGCACCGTTTAGCATTTCAATAGGTAGCCATTGTGCTAGTCGCTTTTTGGCACTATCAAACTGTTGCTCTAACATCACCAGCTTATCTTCAAGCCGAGTCAGCTCTAGCTGGGCGCGAATAATATCCTGCTGGCGAGTCGCACCAAGTGTATTGGCATAGCTTGCTTCTGTAATATCAATAAGTTGATTAAATAAGGCTTTATCTTGGTTGATCAGTTGAATGCTTTTTTGTGCGCGATAGGCATTTAGCCATGCTTCGCTAACAATAGCTTTAACCTGTGCTTGGCGGTCTGCTCTAAGCCAAGGGTATTGCTCAGCCGATTGTTTTAAAGCTTGTTGCTGTAAGGCAAGACTATCACCTCGGCTAAATTGCTGTGACAAGCCCACTTTGAATTGCGTCATACCCTCTTGGTCAAAGGCAAAGCCATCGGTTGGTAAGTTCATGAGTCCAACGGTTAAAACAGGATCTGGCAAGGTACCTGCCGCAATGCTTTGCGCTTCTATCGCCTGTTGCTGGTATTTATTTGCCTGTAACCAAGGCTCGTGAGTCAATGCATAATCAATCACCTGATTGAGTGCTAACGGCTCTGCTTTCACTAAACTTGAGGTTATCAATACTGCGCCTAGAGAAAGCGACTTAATCAATTTGCTGTGAATCATCACATGCTCCAAAAATCTTAAAAATGGTTAAAAAACAATAGATTTTGGGTGCAGAATGAGGTGTATTTCAGCGTTTTACTGAATTTTAGACAGACCTATCCTGCTTAAGCAGTAATAGGTGGACGATATAAAGAACTGACGTGAAAACTAAGCTGGCTGGCGCCTAACATGGTGACTTTTTCTGATTGCTTAATTGATTTAACAACTAAATCATTTAACGGCAGGAGTGAGTGAGCTGTACAGGCATTGAACGGACACGCACAATCGCTGTTATCCATTACGTCTTCATGGCAACAATCCATATCACTCATGTCGCTGTCAGCATTCATATTAGCATGATGATCCATTTGCATGCTGGCATGTGGCATATCACATACCATAGCAACAGACGCAACTGACTGACCCACAAAAGTGAGCAGCATCATAGCTATCAATAAGTAGCTTGAAAGTCGCGTCATCATCATACCTTAAAAATTAAGTGCCCAAATTGTAGCCCGAAATTTACGAACTCGACAAGGGCTTATCTATTTTTATGCTACTGCTGGCAGCAATAGCAAACAAGCAATAACCTGTAAAATACCAAAATCCATCACCCAATTCAGCATGCATTTTTATCAACTCGCCCATTTGCCCATCGGCATTACCTGCTAAATAAGACACGATCAATGCAATCACAAACACATCGACCATGCTCCATTTACTTAGGTCTTGTATGAGTTGACCGAGCAAATACTTAAACCTATTCACTGGTAAGAAACAATAAAGCAATTGCATCAGGAGTTTTAAGGTGGGAATGACAATCGAGAACACTGCTACAAGCACGGCAACAAGGTAGTTTTTGTTATTAGCAAGCTCATTCACGGTGCCCCAAATGCTGCGTGTTTTTTTGTAGGCATCGATTTCTCCTTCAAGCTTATCAAGCCCCAGCATGCTTGATGCCATCATTAACACGCTACGGGTATTGCGATCGCCTTCATCGGCAATCATTTCAATACCTGTTTTGGCAAGCTTAGATTTATCAATTTTTCCTTCAAGGGTGAGCACTGGCTGGGTTACACCGGGAATAAGTAACACTAAGGCAATTAAAATAGCCAGTATAGGAAAAACAACACGCATTAGTTACAAACCTTTTTAATACTTAGAGTCTGCATCATAACGAACTCTGCGCTCTTAGTCTGTAACCGATGATAAGCTTGCGAATACTTCATCTGCGTATGCGCGGGCATCATACATAGCTTGAAAAACCACATCCATTTTTGAGGCTGGGCGGATCATCTTGAGTAGTTCAAGGGCTGTGTGCCACTGCTCTTCTTCCATTGCTTTAGCAAGTTGTAAGCTCGCCCCTTGCATGCCATTAAAGTTTAACAGTGCACTCGAAAGCTCACTACCCAGTGAAAACTCTTTGGCAATGATATTAAGCTCCATATCTAAAATAGCGTCTAAAACAGAGAGTAAGCCGACTAAATAGCCTTGTTCAGCTAGGTCTTTACCGCCGGGTTCAAGCATCAACGCAATAAATTTAGCTCTTGTTAAACCAAGTTTGGTCAGCTCTTGCGGTTTGTCATTGCCTAATTCGCTTAGCGCTAATACCCGCACAAATTGTCTAATCGCGTCTTCACCAAGGTAAATAACCGCTTGTGAAATCGAACGAATTGTTTGCCGGCTATTACTTATACGCGCATTAACTAATTTTAAAATGCGTGCTGTAAGGCCTATATCTTTAGCAACACGTTGTTGAATTGCATCAAAATTTAAATCTGTTTGCGCAGTACAGTTAAGTAATTCAAGCACAGCAATTTTTGATGGTTCAACATTACCAAAACTCAAAAGCTCCGGCTTGGCAAAAAAGTAGCCCTGAAACAGGTCGCAACCTGCTGCTTTTAGTTGTTGAAAGTCTTCATAATTTTCAATGCGTTCCACTATGATAGTGGTTTCTGGGAAGCTACGTTTAAGCTTTTTGATCATCATGTTGGTTTTGATAATCGGCTGCGTAACTTCAAGCTTAATAAAATCCATCAAAGGCAAAATATCTTGCCATTTCTCTGTGCCATCATAATCATCAAGCGCGAACAAATAGCCTTCTTGTTTTAATTGTTTAACGCGGTTCACTACTTTTGGAATGCTAGTAGCCCGCTCCACTATTTCGATAACCGCACTGCGTGGCTGCAACAGCTTAGGAAAGTCATCCAAAATAGCGTCAGTCGATAGATTGATAAACGCAGGTTGAAAACCTGTTAGCTTCTCGAGTCCCATCAACATTAACGCGTTAAAAAACAGCCGCCCCGTTGCTTGGTCATCACTCGTTCCTACCGGAAAGACATTATCGCTCGATTCTCTATACAATAATTCGTAAGCATATAAACTTCTATCAGCATTAAATATTGGCTGCCGGGCTATATACTGAGTCATGCTCTGACTTTTATTACCTTCCATACTTAATTCTGACATTCAACTTCTCACTTAAATGTGGCTAACTCCACATTACTATTGTTATTAGTATAGTGAAAGATGTTTGCCTTGCTAAAAAACAAAAATCCAACCAAACTAGGTACATGAAAACGAATTCAATCAGACCATTGCGCTTCTCTAACTCGATTTTCTTACTGTTACTTTTTCTTACTCAAGCAGTTTTGGCTGAGCAGTAGCCTGTACTGAAATATAATGTAACCGGCTCTGGGAACTACTATCCTTATTATATTGATGACAAAAGCAATCCAGGGATCCTCCCCGAACTGATCAAGCAAGTTATGCAGCTTGCTGATGTTCAAGTAAAGCATGTCGAGCTTCCTGCAAAACGAACCGTCAAATACCTTCACCAAGGGAATATTGATTTTGATGTCATAAGCCCCGAGTGGCTGAGCCAGACAGAAAAACAAAACCGACAATTTAGTTACTCAGACACCCTGTTTGCAGTTGAGGAGTATCTCGTGAGTTTAAAAAGCTCGGTGGCTCAATGGCAGCAACTCAACAGTATTCGTAATCAACCCGTAGGGACTGTTTTAGGCTATTACTATTATGACGATAACCGCTTTAAACGGGTTGATTTTCACTCTGAACAACAGCTCATTCAGGCACTAAAAATACACCGAATTGAGGTCGTCATAATAGATAAACTGCCAGCATTATATTGGGCTGAGCAATTTGATGCTGATATCAGTTTTGGCGCATTACACTCGCTAGGCAACCTAAAAATTCGCCTGCGCAGTGAACATCAATCATTGTTACCAAAAATAAATGCAGCAATCAAAGAACTTAAAAATTCTGGCAGCTTAGATGCCATAATCAATAAATACACAAAAACTATACCCCTATAATAACTAGGGATATTCCGCTTCAGTCCCTCTTTTGCTATAATGCGCGCTGTTTTTCTTACCTTGCAAACTTAAAAGAGCCTCCTATGAGCATTGAACAAGCCCTAATCGAACGCAGTAATAACCAATGTGAACTTTGTGCCGCTACAGATAACCTATCTGTATACGAAGTGCCGCCTGTTACAGAGGCTCATTCTGATAAATGCATTTATGTCTGCCAAACTTGTAAAGATCAAATCGAAAACAATGCTGATTTAACTGCAAACCATTGGCACTGTTTGAATGACAGTATGTGGAGTCAAACTCCAGCGGTACAAGTTGTCGCTTACCGCATGCTGAAACGCTTAGCTACTGATAACGGCTGGGCACAAGATGCACTCGATATGATTTATCTTGAAGAAGACACATTAAAATGGGCGCAAACAGCGCTAGCTGAAGATGACGACATTAAACACATCGACAGTAATGGTGTTGTGCTGCAGGCGGGTGATACAGTGACACTTATTAAAGATCTTGATGTGAAAGGCAGCAGCCTTGTTGCTAAGCGTGGCACAGCAGTAAGAAACATTGGCTTAACGAGCAACCCAGAACACATTGAAGGCCGTGTTGATGGTCAACGCATTGTTATTCTAACCAAGTACGTGAAAAAATAACGAACTCTCAATTTGCTTTTTAAAGCGAATCCGTAATTAAGAAAATGGGCCTAGTGCCCATTTTTTGTTAATTAAGCTATGATTAAGTCAGCGAACTTTATGCTTATTCAATTACAAAGACGCATAACCCTAAAACGCAAGGAAACAATCATGGCTTCGGATACCATCTCATCTTTCAAACGCGCTTCTCTATGCAGTTTAATGATCTTAGGGAGCAGCTTAGTATTAACAGGTTGTGGTGAAGACTCTGCTGCACCACAAGCTGAGCAATCAACTATGAAAACCCTCAATACTCAGGTTATTTATTTAGACCGCAGCATGCTGCCACCGGGTTCAGTATTAAAAGTACAACTTGCTGATGTATCAAAAATGGATGCCAAAGCAGAGGTTATCAGCGAAAAAGAAATTGAATTAAATGGTGCACCACCATACAACGTGGCACTTGAATATGACGAAAGCAAAATTGCTGACCGTCACCGCTACAGTGTAAGTGCACGCATTGAGAATCAAGGTAAATTACTTTACATCAGCACCACTCACAATAATCCATTTGCCGAAGATGCCGCTGGCGATCTGTACAAGGTAACGGTGACTAAAGTATCAGCGAAAAAGCCAGACGTGACTTTGACCAATACCTATTGGAAAGCAGTTACCATCAGTGGTGAGGCTATCACCGTTGAAAATAAAGAACCTTTCGTACAGTTTAAAGACGATGGTTCAACCAATGGTCACTTAGGTTGTAATAACTTCTCAGGTAGTTACGAGGTTAATGAGCAGGCGCTCACATTCAAGCCATTAGCAAGCACCAAAAAAATGTGTGTATCACAAATGGATATTGAAGCGGTCATGTCGGCAGCACTTGCAGCCACGGCTAAGTACTCAATCAATGGTGAGCAGTTAACCTTGTTAGATGATAGTGATGAGCCACTTGCGACCTTCGCAGCGACTTATATGAATTAACAACAGTTAAATTAACAACGCCCAGCAATTGCTGGGCGTTTCTGTATTGAAGAAATTACTCTTCAACTAATTGTTCACTGCGATAAAAACCACTGCTATCGCTTAGTATGGAAACAAGTTCTGGTAATACAGCATCCATCGTTTGCTTTAATTTCCATGGCGGGTTGATCACTATCATACCCGATGCAGTCATACCATGAACGTCGGTATCGGCCTCTGTTGCAAGCTCGAAAAGCTGAATGTTACGCATACCCGATGCGATTAAACCCGCCTCCATTCTGTCAATTCGTTCACGGTCTACAACCGGATACCAAATCATGTACGTCCCCGTAGCAAAGCGTTTATGCGCCTTAACAAGAGTATTAACGACCGTATCGTAATCGTTTTTTATTTCGTAAGGAGGGTCAATAAGCACGCAAGCTCGACGTGATGCTGGTGGTAATAAACCAATTAAGCCTTGAAAGCCGTTTTCACCACGTACGCGAATAGAACGCTTACCTTTCATGTTGTCTTGCAGTAACTGTAAGTCACGTGGATGCAACTCAAAGAACCAACCGTTATCTTGGCGACGTAAAAAGTGCTCTGCAATTTTTGGCGAACCTGGGTAAAAATCTAAATTACCATTTGAATTAAATGATTTAATCAGCTCAATATACTCATTAAGTGCATCATGCTCACTGTTGTGCTGCCAAAGCTTAGCAATCCCATCTAAATACTCTTGTGTTTTTTGTGCATCACTGCCTGCAAGTTCAAAAAAGCCAGCACCTGAGTGGGTGTCCACATAATCAAGTGGTTTGTCTTTAATTGTTTGGTACTTAAGAACTTCAGCTAGAACAAGATGTTTTAGTACATCAGCAGGGTTACCTGCATGAAAGGAGTGTCGATAACTAAGCATATTTATAAATCGCCAAATGCAAAACTGCATTAAAAATGAATTGCCATATTGTACATGATAAACAGAAAATGATCCTAGCATCTGGCGCTTTGGTGAATCATAAATGAATAAAAAAGCCGCTACGCTGAATTACACCTTAATAATAAATAAAAATCCCCTAAAACGGCCGTAAATGCTGGCATATCTAGACACTTTCCTTTACATTTGCATGACAATAATCACAGTTTTATGAGCGCATTTATGAATAACGAAACTCTTTCCCAACTCGAACAACTGATCGACAAGTTAATCCTCCGCAACAGCGAACTTGAAAGTGAAGTTAAAAGCTTACAAGAACAAACCGCGAAGCTTTTAGATGAGAACGAAACTCTGCAACTAGAAGTACTCGAAAACGAAGAAAAACAAAAAGATACAAGTAGCACATTGACTGGACTGCTTGAGAAATTACAAAGCGTTCAACAGGCTAGCTAATGAGCAGCCCACAAAGTCAGCGGGTCACCGTAGAGCTACTAGGTAAAGAACATGAGTTTTCTTGCCCTCCTGGGCAAGAGCATGCCCTAGTTGCTGCTGCACAAAATTTGAATGACTTAGTGGAGCAAATGAAACAACGCTCATCGGTTCGCAATGACCAAAAAGCGTTGCTGATGGCAGCATTGCATCTAAGTCATGAATTGCTTGAAGTAAAATCGCAACAAGCAGAACAAGAGCAACAACATGACAGCTTAATAGATAAGCTCAGCCAACACCTTAGTATTTAGAAAAAAGCGCATCTGGCGCTTTTTTTGTTTACAATCAACAGCACTGACACCTATTCGAGCGAAACACCATGCGATTTTGTGCTTTTTTAATCTGTCTTTCCGTAAGTTATAGCGCCAAAGCAAGCGTTAGCTGGCATAGCATCACTCCCGAAATCCAATTTCTACAACAACAAAATAAGCTGCGTTTTTACGATTCGAATCAAGTGCTGATAGAGGGTAAAGAATGTGCCTTAATGTTTGATGCCAGTGGTAACTTTGCCGAAGTAGAAAAGCTCGCAGAGCAGCTAAAAAAACGCTTAAAAACACCATTATGTTATTTGGTGGCGAGTCATTATCATGATGATCATCTACTAGGCTTGGCCGTTTTACAGGCTGAGTTCCCTGAAGCTAAGCTCATCGTACATCAGCAAGTAGCGACTGAGTTTGTTGCAATGCAGCAAGCATTGACTGATAAATTAGATGGTTATGAAAAAAGCATAGAACTGAGCTATCAACGCCTTGCCAATCAACCTAAAGATCAGCAAGCAGTTTGGCGCGACAAACTAGAACTTGCTAAAAAACGCTTATTTCGCTGGCGAGAGCTCACCCTGAACCCACCAGCTATTAACATTACTGAATCAACACAGCTAGACCTTGGTAACTACCCCATCGTTATTACACCCTACCAAGCGCATACTAAGGGTGATCTGACCCTTAGTGCCGATCAAGGTCGCGTGCTATTGGGTGGCGATATAGTCGACAGCTTACCCTACCCAGGACATGGCTCGTTTTCTAGCTGGATAAGTGCGCTGCAAGATATTCAAAAAAATACCACACTGACAACTATTTTACCGGGTCACGGTAAGCCACTGACACCTGCTGAACTTGCACTCTCTTTAAGGTTTTTAAAAACCATTCAAGAGATGACAAACTCCTCATCAGATAAGCCCGTTAGTGAATTAATTCCGCTTTTTCCTACTGAGATAAAACAGCAATACCAGCTAGATGAAGTGGGTGAAAGAGCGTTTTCTATGTTTTTAGAAGCTGGACTTAAACAGGGCAAGTTGTCAAAATAGGGCTAAAATAGTAAAAGGATTTTATTATATGGCTCAAGTAAGTTTGAAATATTTACTTTTGCTGAGCTTGTTTATTGGCTTACAAGGATGCCAACTAACTCAGCAAGAAACAGAACAGCAACGGGCAAGGCCGGAGATTTTTAGCCATTACGAGCCCGATTTAACAACCCAACAAGCACCTAGTGAGTTTGTCGATTCAACGGCTGTCGAACCTCGCCCTATTGCTGCGCCCATAGCAGTCAATAATATTCCACTAGCAAAGCCTCGCGCGAAAGATCTGTGGCAGCATATCGCCAACAATTTAACGCTGGTATTTCAAACCAATAAACATACATCTGCACGAGTAAAATGGTATTTAAAACAACCCAATTACCTAATTAAAGTAAATAAACGTGCGGCACCTTATTTGTATCATATCGTCACACGTATCGAACAACAAAAGCTACCGATGGAATTGGCCTTATTACCCTTTGTTGAAAGTGATTTTAGACCAACAATACGATCATCAGAGCAAGCGGTAGGTGTTTGGCAGCTAGTCGGCGCGACAGCTTATCATTTTGGTGTGCAAAGCGACCAATGGTATGACGGCCGCCAAGACATACTTGCTTCAACCGATGCCGCATTAGCTTATTTAAGTTACTTACATAAACGCTTTGATGGTGATTGGCTGCATGCCCTTGCCGCCTATAACAGTGGTGAAGGACGCGTTAAAAAAGCGATCGAAAAAAATAAAAAGCTTGGCAAGAGAACTGATTATTGGTCGTTATCGTTACCAAAAGAAACCGCTGAATATATTCCTAAACTTTTGGCACTTAGCTATTTACTAAAGCACCCAGAAAAAGGTTTAAAACGCCCGAAATTAGCGAATAAAGCACTTACCACAGAGTTTGATGTAGGCCAACAATTTGATTTTTCAGTGATCGCTAATTTATCTGGCATCGGCCATAATCAGCTCCATAAATTAAATCCAGGGTATTTAAAAAACCAAAGTTCCCCGAATGGTCCACATACTTTACTTCTGCCAATAGAGCGCCGTACGCTGTTACAAAGCAAACTGTTTCGCAACAATTTTGCTGGAGAATACACAGTACAAAAAGACGATACCCTCTACAGTATTTCAAGGCGTTTTAAAATGTCTGTAAAAGATCTAAAAACTCTCAACGATAAAACAACAAATTTGATTAAGGTAGGTGAACAATTGCGCTTATCACAACCACAAACCATGCCGGAATCATTATTGGTTGATTACAATATCAGTCCCTACCTTGAGCAACATGAAGAAGTCATTTCTACAATCGCTATCGACTATCAGGTTAAACCTGGAGACTCAATTTGGAGTATTAGTCAACTTTATGATGTACCGCATAAAGATATTGCAACGTGGAATAAGCTCAGCGCTACCAGCATTTTAAAACCCGGTACTATTTTAACATTGCACTTACCTCAAGCTAAGCCAACTGAACCACAAGTGCCAGCAAGTGAAACCATGCTGTCAGGGATTGAAAGCTCATTGAAAAAGCCTTGATTGCTCAGCACTTGTGGTTAGCGTAAAATCAGCGCCTATATTTAAATTCTAAAGAGAAATAACATGCAGATCAGTAAAGACGCAGCGGTTGAGTTTCACTACACACTTAGTGAAGCAGGCGAGCAAATCGAATCAAGTAAAGATGGCGAGCCACTTTCATATATCCATGGTACTGAAGGCATGCTTCCTGGTCTTGAGAAAGCCCTTGAAGGTAAAGCAGCTGGCGATAATTTTAGCGTAACACTTGAGCCTAGCGAATCTTACGGCGAACGCGTTGATAACCTAATTCAACGTATTCCACTTAAGCACTTACAAGGCAACACAAAAGTGTGGAAGCCAGGTATGACTGCTATCGTTCATTCAAATCAAGGTCGTCACCAAGTAACTATCGTTAAAGTAGGTCGTTTCAATGCAGATTGTGACTTAAACCATCCATTTGCAGGTAAAACGCTGACATTTGACGTTGAAGTAATTAATGTTCGCCAAGCGACAGCTGAAGAATTATCTCACGGCCACGTGCACGGTGAAGGCGGTTGTGGCCACAGCCACTAAGGGTAAATAATGACAAACGTTGCAATTGTCACCGGTGGCAGTAAAGGTATTGGCAAAGCGATAATCGAGCGTTTAGAACGTGAAGCCTACACAGTTTATAACTTAGATATTACCCCATCAGAGGGCAATTATCGCCACTGTGATGTCAGTGATACTCAGCAAGTGAAGTCGGCTATCGCCGATATTGTTGCAGAAGAGGGTCGTGTCGATGCTTTAATTTCTAATGCGGGTCGTCATTTAAGTGCCAACATTGAAAACACCGACGAAGCAATGTTTGATGCCCTATTTGCGCTCAATGTGAAAGGTGCCTATGCCGCAATTCAAGCTGTATTACCTAGCATGAAAAGTCAGCAAGGAGGCAGTATTGTAGTGGTTGCTTCTGATCAGGCAATTATCGGCAAACCAAACTCGTTTGCTTATAACCTGACCAAGCATGCACTGGCTTCAATGGCAAAAACGACTGCACTGGATTATGCCGCGTTTAACATTCGTGCTAACGCTGTATGCCCAGGTACAATAGAAACACCACTGTTTCATAATGCGATTGATGCCTACTGTCAGCGCAGTGGTGCAGATAAAGCAGAGATTGTTGCTGAAGAAGCCGCGCTGCAGCCGTTAAACGTTTAGGGCAACCCGAAGAAATTGCTGCTTTGGTTAATTTTTTAATAAGCCCAGAAGCGAGCTTTATTACTGGCAGCTTACAAAGTATTGATGGTGGATACACCACGCAATGAGCGACAAAATTATTGACCCTCATGTGCACTTTTTTAACCTCACTGAGGGTCAATACACTTGGCTACAAGGTAGTAATCCCCCCGCTTGGCCAAATCTAGATAAAATTAAAAAGCAAATTGTCGCTTCTGAACTTAAAGCTGCTTGTCCATTTCAACTAGAAGCCTTGGTGCATATTGAAGCTGGCTTTGATAATCAAGCACCAATTAATGAGCTCAATTGGCTTGCAACGCATTTAGACGACATTCCGTATCGCGCAATCAGCTACAGCCCGATTGACGCATCTCCCAAGCAATTTGAAGCGTCACTCAATAAGTTAGAACATCCATCTTTAGTTGGTATTCGCGATATAACAGAAGGTGATGAAGCTAGGCGCTTATTAACTCCCCACTGCCTAGATAATCTAGCTTTTATCGCAGCCGAAAACTTACACTTTGAAGCACAGTTTGAAATTGAAAACATACAGGTAACTGAGCAGCTTATTAAGTATTGCACAGCACTACCATCACTACGTGTGGTGATTAATCATTTAGGCTTTATTAGTGATGAGCAAAGATGGCTTGAAGCAATCATTAAACTCAGCCGCTGCGATAATATCGCGATAAAGTTCTCAGGGTTGGAGTTCACACAAATTGCCACAAACAAACACCTATGGCTGATTAATAATTTAGTTAAGTACTTTGGTGAGCATCGCGTTATGTTTGCCAGTAACTTTCCTGTATGCCAAATAAATACCAGTTACGAAAACTGCTGGCAACACTATCACTCACTGTGCTCGCTGCCGAGTTTATGGCATCAACTTAGCTATAAAAACGCCTACGAAATCTATCTAATTGCTTAAAAACTAGCTATATTCAAATAAGTTAATTTATCTGGAACTCTGTTTTATGTTTAATGCTTTAAAAAAACCTATGGCAAGTAGTGCCTTTATTTGCTCACTGATTTTAGTTGGTTGCGGTGGTTCCGGCAGTTCAGATTCAGACGTAATTGCTAGTGAAGACATCACTTGGACTCAAGGTGTATTTGAGCCATCAAGCAAATTTGATCAACAATGCCAAGCACTCAATGAGAAGCATTGGTTACGAGCTTGGAGTCATGAAACTTATCTGTGGTATGACGAAATAGTTGATCGAGACCCTGCGCTAACTGAAGGGGTATTAAATTATTTCGCTTTATTAAAAACTGAAAACACTACAGATTCAGGTGCTAAAAAAGATAATTTCCACAGTAGTTTACCCACAGCTGAATGGCAAGCTCAAAGCCAATCAGGGCAATCTTTTGGGTATGGTTTCAAACTTAGATTGATAAGTGCGGGCGCCCCCCGCCAAGGCATTATTTCCTATACTGAGCCAAACTCTCCTGCATCAAACTTGAATCTTGGCCGAGGATTAGAAGTAATCGAAGTGGATGGTGTCGACTTTGTAAATGCAACGACCCAAGCAGAGGTTGATATATTGAATGCAGGCCTATTTCCATCTGAGTCCGGCAAAGTTACTTCATTTGTATTTCGAGATATAAATACCAGTGAAATTCGTGAAGTGAGCATGACTGCACAAACTATTACTGGCCAAGCAGTTAGTAACGTTAAAACATTTGCGGATGGTGAAGTGGGTTATTTCCAGTTTAATCGCCATAATGCAGTTGCAGAAAAACCTCTGTACGACGCATTTAACAGCTTAGCAGCAAGTAATGTTAAAGATTTAATTATTGATATGCGTTACAACCCAGGCGGATTCCTTCAAATGGCAAGTCAGGTTGCTTATATGGTGGCAGGCGAGAGTAATACCAGTGGCAAAATATTTGAACAGACTATTTTTAATGATCAACACCCAACTTTTAACCCTATTACTGGGGAGCGCTTAGAGCCTGTTCAGTTTACTAATGAGTTTTTAGGTTTTGCAGACAATCCTGCGATTATGCCTGGTACTTCGTTACCATCTCTAAATTTAGAGCGAGTCTTCGTGCTTACAACAGACAGCACCTGCTCAGCAAGTGAAGCTGTGATCAATGGCCTTAGGGGCGCTAATATAGAAGTAATTCAAATAGGCGAAACAACTTGCGGTAAACCCTATGGTTTTTATCCAACTGATAATTGCGATACCACATACTTCAGTATTCAATTTACTGGCGTCAATAATAAAGGGTTTGGTGAGTATGCTGATGGTTTTTCACCACAAAACAGCAACGATAGTGAATTTCAACCTGTAAAAATCCCAGGCTGTGCAATTGCTGATGATTTCACTCACCAACTAGGCGATGAAAATGAAGCAATGCTCAGTGCTGCACTTAGCTATCGAGAGAATGGACGCTGTCCAGTAGCTACTTCAACAGTCAGTGAGCAAGGCTTTGCACCTGCTACTTATAACGATACGCCGCAAGTACGTGATATACGAACTTCAACCTTGCTTCAACAAAGTAAAATATTGAAGCAATAGGAGCGAATCATGAGAGTTCAATTAGCTAGCTTATTAATGCTTTTGACTTTACTAGGCTGTAGTGCTCAAAGCCAAGAGCCTACACCTAAATTGCAACATGCACGGCTTACTGAGCCGCAAAGTGAACTAATAGCGCAAGGCATCGCAAGGTTGATGCACAGCAAGCCAATTGCTGTTGCTGATGATGCTTTTATGAATACCAGTGTGCTTGTCACTGACAGTATGAATGTAATGGATGGGCAAGGTAACCTTATAATGGGCAAGCAACTGTCAATGCCTGAACGCTTTGAGCTACTTATTAAAAACCAAATATGCTTTGTGCGCCATTTAGATAGTAAAGCGACCGAGCCTCTTCCTTTGGTGAAATGCAAACCAGTTGATTAATTCAAAGCTAAAAAGTAGATATAAAAAAAGCCCTTGCGGGCTTTTTTTATAATATGTTGGTGAATATTACTTAATCTCAACACGTTGAGATCGCATAACGACTTCATCATTTAATTCAATACCGATACCTGGCTCTTCTGATACTTGGAAGAAACCATTTTTAGGTTGTGGATCTTGAATGCACAATTCACGGTTCCATTTCTTAATCGCGTAGGTGTGATGCTCGTGAATTAAGAAGTTAGGAATCGCAGTTTCTAAGTGTAACGAAGCTGCAGTTGCTACTGGACCGCCACACACGTGAGCTTGAATACGCACATCAAAGATATCAGCATAATCACACACTTTCTTAGTTTCAGTGAAACCACCACACAGGCCTAAGTCTGGCTGTAGCACATCAATACTTTGATCTTCTAAGTATGGACGCACCCCCCAGCGGTTATACAAACGTTCACCACCTGCAATTGGCACCGCTACTTTGTCAGCAACTTTTGCGTGTAATGAATGATTTAAGTAATTCACAGGCTCTTCGTAATACATACAATCGAACTCTTCAGCAATTTCACCAATTTGAATTGCTGATGTTGCGCCTGGTAAACTGTGACACTCAAAAATAATGTCAACTTCGTCACCGACTGCTTCACGAATAGCCTGCATACGCGCACGATATAATTTCATTTCTGCACGAGAAATAATGTTAGTGCGATCGTAATAAGTATTGCCGTTTTTATCGTACTGGATTGGGTCAACTTTTACCGCGTCATACCCTTCAGCCATCGCCTTAAGCGCTGCTTCTGCGTATTCCTCTGGGTGAACAAGCGCTTTAAATTCGCTGTCCCAGTCAAATTGCAGTTGTGATGCATAAGTACGTAGCTTATCGTTAACTTTACCACCTAATAGCTGGTAAACAGGCAAGCCTAATGCTTTACCTTTAATATCCCAAAGTGCAGTATCAATGGCGCTCATTGCTGCATACACAACAGGACCGCCACCTAAACCCCAAAAGCTTTCGCGTAGCATTCGAGACCACAGTTTTTCTGTTTGAAATGGGTCATGACCAATTAAAAAGGCATCAGCCATTTCTTTGATCATTGCCGCAGCTGCACTATGACCTAAATCATAAGCCAGACCCGCTTCACCCACACCGCTAATACCTTCATCGGTGTGAATACGCACAAAAACAGGTGTCCAAGCAGGTCTGTCTGGACAATGAATATCGAACACTTCGACGCGATTAACTTTCATGGTTACTCCTTACTGAGCAAAACTAGGATCAAGACGATAAGCTTTACGCAACATGGCTGGCCAAGCTAACTGACCACCGGTGCTGCCGCTATGCACGACATTCGCTTGATTATAAATATTATCGATAATAGGTTGTGGTACCGGGATTGCCGTTTGACCACTGGCTTGAATAGCCAATTGAATTTCACAGGCGCGCTGCAAATCATAAAAGCGCATAAAGGCATCCCCCACCGTTGGATAACAGTTAAGCCACCGTGATTAACCAATAACATGTGATTAGTGGTGCCTAAATCATCTTGTAGACGCTTTTTCTCATCACTGTTTACCGCTAACCCTTCGTAGCCATGATAAGACAATGATGGCAATGAGAACATTGAGTATTGGCTAAGTGGCAATAGGCCTTTTTCTTGCGTTGCAACGGCAATGGTTTCTTTTGTGTGTAAATGAATAACACAGTGAGCGTCATCACGAACTTCATGAATAGCGCTGTGAATAGTGAAACCAGCCGGATTAATTTTAAATGGCGTGTCATCAAGAATATTGCCAGCTAAATCCACCTTCACAAGGTTTGATGCCGTCACTTCATCAAAACTAAGACCAAATGCATTAACTAAATAGTGATCTGTGCCCGGTAAACGTGCCGATAGGTGGGTATAAATTAAATCCCCCCATCTAAAGTGCTCAACTAAACGGTAACATGCTGCTAAATCAACACGAAGCTGCCATTCTTGTTCAGATACTTTATTTTTTAAATCGAGTTTTGGTAAGTCAAACATGGAAAACCTTGTATATGTGACACTGCACAAATAGATGTATAGAAGTCTAAATTACTATTAATAGATGATCAATAGGTGATACAAAAAGGCCACATCAATTGATGTGGCCTTTTCACGCTAAAATGGTGTTTATTTTACTTGTGATAAGTAATCAGCAATTGCAGCCATTTCTTCTTCAGATACGTTTGCAACCATTGCTTTCATCGCAGCAGCCATACCGTTGCTACGCGCACCTGACTTAATGTCTTTCATTTGTGCTAGTAAGTACTCTTTATTTTGACCATTTAATTTAGGGTACTGAGGCATGATAGGCGCTTTACCTTCTGCACCGTGGCAAGTTTGGCAAAGCTTAGCTGTGTATAGTGTTGCACCATCCGCAGCCATAGTGTTGAAAGATAGGCTTGCAGCCATTGCAATGCCAGCCCCACATAAAATTTTCGTGATCTTGCTCATATCTATTTTCTCTTTTTTGACGGGTTATTAAACATTTTCTTTAGTGTAGACCATGATTTAACAATATTGCACCCGAAAATTGTAACGGCAATAGAAACAGTCACTACCAAATTAAATCATCAGGTACTTCAAAATCAGCATACGGATCATCTTCATCCTTTTGCTTATCTTCAGGCTCAACATGGAACACTATGTAGTCTTCGCTGACTTCAGCGACTTTTCGTGCTGGTTCGTCTTCCAGTACAAAAAATTGGCCTTCTAAAACACAAATTGCTAAGCGATCACCAGCTAGGGCCTTTTGTGTTTTTTCATTTACTTCGAGCTCTTTCACTTTATTTTGATAAGTGAAGTTAAATGTGCGATCACCACGGATTTCATCTTGGTTGTGATGCTCTAAAATCTGTTTAACGCGCGCTACTTGCTCACGTTGCTTTTGCTCTTCTAAACGCGCTTTATTAAGCTCGTCGGCTTTTTTCTGCTGCTCAAGCTTAGTTTGCTCAATATGTTTTTGCAGATCGCTAGGATTACTCGTGGCACCTTTCTTTTTCTTCTTTTGCTGTTTGCGCTTTTCAGTTTTGGCTACTTTAGCTTTGTGTGCCGTAGTAAGACCAGCTTTAAGTAATTGATCTTGTAATGAACCCATGACGAAATTCCAATTTATTAATGCGTATTAGGGTTATTTTAATCAGCTCTGCCAACAAATAACAGTACTGAGCTCACTTGATTCACAGCAATCGAGTATATTGATGTGAGATTAACACGCGATGAAATCATGACATATTGATTTAACGCAAGATCTATCATTTTAGTCGCCTTTGAACTTGTAAAAAAACCTGTACCCGATAAGCTAGGGCTTTTCCTCTTGGGAGCTAAAAATGCAGCTGCGACATTTGTTACTTTGCTCTGTGTTTATTTTCTTTGTTTTATACGCCCCACAACCCTTACTTGGATTATTTGCCAGTCATTTTTCTGTATCGCCAGCCACAGCTGGTAGCTTAATGACCGCAACTATGTTGCCACTAGCCATTGCTCCTTTAGTGTATGGCTTGTTTTTAGCTAAGCGAAACCCACTCACAATTTTAAAGATTGCCATGCTTGTGTTAGCAATCAGCTGTATCGCTTTTACTTTAGCACCAAGCTTTGAGCTGCTATTGCTGGTTCGTTTTATACAAGGGATCACTCTCCCTGCGGCGCTCACCGCTATGACCAGTTATATTGGTGTGACTTTTCAGGCCGACCAATTACAACGTAATATGACACTTTACATTGGCAGCACCATTGTTGGTGGCTACTTCGGACGTATGCTCGCCGCCTTGTTTACTGATTTTTTAAGCTGGCAAAGTTTTTATTATGTGATTGCGCTTGGGTTAGTACTATTTGCACTCGCCATTCCTAAATCAGGTAAAGGCGCGAGTATTCATGCTGCAAAGTCGCCGCTGTTGTATCTAAAGCAATTAAAAGATCCACTGGTATTAAAGCTCTATGGAGCGGTATTTTGTATGTTCTTTTGTTTTGCGGCACTGTTAAATTATTTACCTTTCATTCTGCAAGACAGTTTTGCTATCACTAACACCCGAGACATCGGACTGGTTTACAGCGGCTACTTGTTAGGCGCGCTGGCTTCCATAGCCACACCTTGGCTGTTACGAAAGTCATCAACACCTTGGCGTTTATTAACCTGGGTTTTTGTATTCTATAGCCTGACGATGGTGCTATTGATGAGCCAACAGTTATTACTTTTTGTTATTGCTTTTACTGGCTTTTGCGGTGCAATGTTTGTTATCCACTCAAGTGCCGCTCCACTGGTAAATAAAATCAGCAGCGCACCTGCAAGTGTCACCAATGGCGGTTATGTCTCGTTTTATTATAGCGGTGGCGCATTAGGTTCATTATTGCCAGGGCTGGTATATCAGCAACACGGCCAAGTTGCCTTTATGACCGTGCTACTTTTAGTCTGCTTAGTGGGTTTAAGCTTAGTTTATTTGGCAGGTAGAAATACAATACGTGGTTGATGCCCAGTACTTTCAAAAAACAGCTCTAAGTCCTCTTTTTTCATTAGCCAAGTGGCAGTATTTTCAAAAGGGTGACAATGAAAAAGCTCGTTAAACCAAATTTCTTGGTCTAGCCAAAGAGTGACATTATTTTGCTTATCGTTTAACAGTGCCAACATAGAAACACAGCCCGGTGGCACTTTAAGATAACGCGCTAATCGCTCATCAGATGCAAACCCTAAACGCGATAACCCCTGCTGCTGAGCTATGGCTTTTAAGTCGAGCTGCTTATCGTGAGCAGTGATCACTAAAAAGTGGCGCTTACCTTCGTTATCTCGTAAAAACAGGTTTTTTAATCGAGTGCCCGGTCTATCGAGCATAAACTTATCGGCATCTAAGCTGCCGTGTAATGGTGGATGCTCAATCACATCATAATTAATATCTAATTGAGCTAGCGTAGCAGCTAACTTGCTTTTATCTGCATACATTTACAAACAATGTCCTCGTAATTGCACACTTAAATCACGCCATAATACTTCGTCAATAACGTGTTTATCGTCGCAGTATTGTCGCTCTTTAAGCTCTTCATTTAATAATTCAACCGCTTGGTCTTCGAGCATAAGTTTTAAGTTGCTCGACTCTTCAAATACTTCTTGCTCGGCAAAATCTTTAAACTGCCTACGTGTCATTGGCTTATCGAGATTAATTGGGCGTCTGCCCTGTGCTTTAACTGACACCACATAGGCAAAGATTTTATTGCCTTGCTCGTCATTCTTTTCGTAAAACTGTTTATTATTGATTTCAAAAGGAGGCGCTTCTTCTTGGCTTGCGCAACCGGCAAGTAAAACAACCAAAAGCCATGCTATTTTTTTCATTATTGGATAAGCCTTAAACAGTGAATGCGCTTTAGTCTACCAAAAATAAAACAACAGAGTAAAAATTCGAACATTTTAAAAAAAATACTTGACCACAAATGCAAAAATATTTAAAGTTCACCCCGCTTGAGACGCAAGACTTAAGCATCCTGTATTTAGGAATGTGGGGCTATAGCTCAGCTGGGAGAGCGCCTGCCTTGCACGCAGGAGGTCAGCAGTTCGATCCTGCTTAGCTCCACCACTTTCCTACCTCTCTTTAGGCAATCTGCCAAATTAAATATCTAAACAAACTCATATTTCGATTCGTTTTATTTATTTGTTTTAGACACAAAAAAACCGAGCAAAGCCCGGCTTTTTAAAGCAATTACTTTAGTGATTACTCACGAATTTGACCTTCGCCATTCACTAAGTATTTTTCAGTTGTAAGTGACTCAAGACCCATTGGACCGTAAGCATGTAGCTTAGTTGTCGCAATGCCAATCTCGGCACCTAAACCTAACTGTGAACCATCAGAAAAACGCGATGATGCATTAACCATTACCACAGATGCATCCACACTGCGTTGGAATAACTGCGCCGCAGCTTGGTCTTTAGTACAAATCACTTCAGTGTGGTTTGAACCAAACTTAGCAATATGATCAATGGCACCGGCAAAGTCAGGTACAACTTTAATTGCGATTTCTAAATCTAAGTACTCTTCACCAAACTCGTCGTCAGCAAGTACTGTTGCATTATCAAAGTACTCGGCAGCTTTCGCATCTGCATTTACTTTAACGCCTTCTTGACGAAGAACAACTGCACATAGGTTTAAAAACTCATCAGCGATATCTTGATGAACCACTAAACCTTCTAGGGCATTACACACACCTGTACGCTGGGTTTTACCATTTAATAGTAAATTGATTGCTACGTTCAGATCAGCGTCTTTATCTACATAAAGGTGACATACACCTTTAAAGTGTTGGATCACTGGAATAGTACTGTTTTCTGTTACAAAATTAATTAAACCTTCACCACCACGCGGAATGATTAAATCAATAGTGTCACGCTGTTGCATCAGCTCCATGAGCAGACCACGGTCTGGATCTGGGATCACTGAAATCAACGCAGCAGGTAAACCATGCTTTTCAAGTACTTTGTGCATTACACTTGCGATTGCTTGCGAGCTGCGAAGTGCTTCTTTACCACCACGTAAAATAACACCATTACCCGATTTAAAGCATAACGCACCGGCATCAGCCGTCACATTCGGGCGTGCTTCATAAATCATACACACAACACCCAGTGGTACGCGCATCTTGCTGATCTTAATACCGTTTGGACGCTCTGAAATTTCACGTAATTGGCCTACAGGATCATCAAGGCTAACAATTACTTCGATGCCTTCAGCCATTGCTTCAATGCGTTCATCGTTAAGCGTTAAACGGTCAATCATAGACGCAGCAAGGTTATTATCACGTGCTGCCGCTAAATCGCTTTCGTTCTCTTTGATGATAAACGCTTTGCTTTCGCGTAACGCCTCTGCCATCTCAGTTAACACTTGATTCTTAGTAGCAGTATCAAGTAAAGCTAACTGGGTTGCAGCTTTTGCAGCTTGACTCGAAATATCCGTAATTAAACTCATGACTTCTCCAATAATGCGATATCTTTCTCTGAAACAACTGGGCCGATTGAATCTTGCATTTTTTCGCTAAATTCACTTTGCTCGTTGTCAGCAATAAAATTCAATAAACAGCTACTGTAGTTCGCTGTTGCTTTTGCTAGACGCGTACCATCATCACTACGAACTAAAATGGTATCGCCTACGCCAAATTCTCCGTGTACTGCAACGATTTCATCGCTACGAATACAACCGTCTTCATCTTTTAATGATTCATCGAATGAACCTTCAACGACAACCTCACCCTGCTCGTTAGCTGTGTGAGTCATCCAATGCACTGCTTCTTGCATCGGTTTCTCATATGGTTTGAAGATAGTACCTGGGTTGTCACCCGCAAGCAGTCGGTTAAATGTCTCTTCTTTAAAACCATTTAAAATAAAGGTTGTAATACCATGTGAAGTGGCTTTTTCTGCCGCTTCGATTTTCGTTTTCATACCACCTGTACCAACGGCACTGGTTGCACAACCGGCCATGGCGTAAATTGATTCATCGATGCTATCAATTTCTGGTAAAAGCACTGCATCTTCATGTAAATTCGGATTTTTGTCATAAAGACCATCAACATCCGAAAAAATCATCAATGCATCTGCGTCCGCCGCTGCGGCTACCATTGCCGACAAGTTATCATTGTCGCCAACTTTTAAATCATCAGTTGTTACCGTGTCATTCTCATTAATGATGGGTAATACACCATGCTCCAGTAAGGTGAAAACTGTTTCACGAATACTGGTATAACGCTCACGGTCACGTAAGTCACCATGAGTTAATAAAATCTGTGCCGATGGGAAATCAAAGAAACGATCCCACATCGCCATCATTTCTGTCTGACCGGCAGCAGCCATTGCTTTTTTCATCGTCACTGAACGCTTTTCTTGTTCAGGGAATAAATGCGAACCAGCAGCTACCGAACCCGATGATACTAAAATAACTTCGATACCTTGCGCTCGACAGCGAACGATGAACTGTGCAATGGTCAGTAAATAACGTGAGCGACACCCGTCTTGTTCGGGTGCGATTAATGCGCTACCTACTTTTAGTACTATACGTCGCCAATTTAACTTTTGCATAACTGTTCAACTTTCCATTTTACTATCTGTTCAGTGCCAATTTGCCACTGATTAAAAGACTCGCGTTTAGCTTTACTAAACGCACTGACTATTATCACTTTGCCAAACAACTTATCTATGCACACGACTACGCCACGCAAGTACTGCGATTAGATATAGCACAACTTTTATTCAGTCAGTAGACCAAACGGTTATAAACCATAAGTTGATAAAAAGAGATAAGTGTTGTTTATGTATCGCTGTAAAAAGCTGTGTGAGGCTTTTATTAATAACAACATACATAGAGCCTATACAATCTGGTACACCAACAGATAGGGTGTAGATTGTATGACCGAGATTTAGCTGCCACGATGGGAACTAAACATTGACCAGATAATGAACTTATATTCTATTCAACACGTAATAAATACACACTGAACACGGGGAAGCTCATTTCTATTTAATTAGAAAACAAAGTGTATAAAACACTAAAATTGTTACAAACAATTGATTATTTAGAGGTAAAGCTCTAGAAAACTGTAGCAACACCGATAAACATTTAGATATCAAATTGTTTGAACACGAAATATAATACGGGAAATTAGGGGTAAAGATCAAGGGCGAAAAGTAATCACAGCTTTTATACTTGTCATAAATAGGAAAAATAAATATTTTTTAACAATAAGTTAGATCACCATATGTTAGCCCTAATGATTTTTTCTCTGCAAACCTGACTTTTGTTTTAGATATAACCCCAAAAAGTAGTAATAACGACTAAAATCGTATTTGAAGCATCAAGTTTGCTTGTGTCTATAGTGATGAGTAAGCTTTAATAAGCAGGCAATTTTATTTCAAAGGTCTAATTGAGGATTGCATTACATCATAAATAATGTGATTCGACCTTTTTTGAACAGTAGTAACAAAAGGATAATTTATTCTATGTCAGCAATTTATATAGCAGGGATTGCATTGTGCTCAGTATTAGCACAGTGGGTCGCATGGGCGTTTCGCGTACCCGCTATTTTATTTTTACTACTAACAGGTTTAGTTTTAGGGCCATTTAGTGGCGTACTAGAACCTGACGCTCTACTGGGTGATTTACTCTTCCCTGTAGTTTCTTTAAGTGTGGCGGTGATCTTATTTGAGGGTTCACTAACCTTACACTTCAGAGAGTTAAAAGGGATTGGTAAGGTAGTTCGCAACCTCTGCTCTATAGGAATGCTCACGACTTGCTTAGTAATCAGCTTCAGCGCTTATTGGATTTTAGAGCTGAACTGGCGAGTTGCTGCAGTACTTGGGGCGGTGCTTGTTGTAACTGGACCTACAGTTATTGCGCCGCTGTTAAACTCTATGAGACCTACTCAAGATATTGACCGCATCTTGCGTTGGGAAGGTATTGTTATAGACCCTATAGGTGCATTATTCGCAGTACTAGTATTTGAAGCTGTCATGCTTGTAGGTCAAGGCGAAGTACTGAGTCATACCATTATCGCGCTCTTTAAAACCCTGGGAGTTGGTTTAACCATTGGTGTCGTTGCCGGTTGGCTTACCACATTGCTGATACGCCGAGAATGGCTACCATTTGAGTTACACAAGTTTGGCATTTTAGCCTTAGTACTGATTAGCTTTACGGTTTCGAACCACCTAAGCCATGAATCTGGCCTCCTCGCTGTTACCGTGTTTGGTATTTGGCTTGCTAACCAAGATGATTCTCGAAATTGACTCTGTGCTTGAATTTAAAGAAGACCTTTCGATGATTCTTAATTTCATCACTGTTCATCTTACTTGCAGCCCGACTACAGCTATCAGATTTAATGATGTTACATAGCGATGTGTTTATTTTCTTAGCCATCGTGCTTTTTGTGGCTCGCCCAGCCTGTATTGCAATATCGACCTTTAAAACTGATTTACCACTTAAGTCTCGTTTAGTTCTGTCGTGGATTGCACCACGGGGTATCGTTGCCGCTGCGGTGGGCTCTGTATTTGCTCTAAGTATGGTCGAAGCTGGCATTGCCGATGCTGAAAAAATAGTGCCACTTATATTTACTGTAATTATTATTACTGTAGTACTGCAAAGCCTTACAGCAACACCGTTGGCAAAGTTATTAAAAGTACGCCAGCCTGCGCCAAATACTATTTTAATTATTGGCGCAAACCATGTAGCCCGTGCTATTGCTTGCGGCTTAAAAGATCAAAATATTCCGGTGCACTTATCTGATCCTGCATGGGAAAACTGTAAAATGGCACGCATGGATGGCTTACCTTGTTACTATGGTAATCCGCAGTCAGAGCATGCGGAGCGTTATTTACCATTAACAACAATTCGTAGCGTACTCGCGCTTTCACCTAACCGCCATCACAATGCATTAGGCGTACAATACTTCTCGCATTTGTTCGACGAAAAGAATGTATTTTCTCTGCGCTCTTCGACTAACCATGCAAAAGCGAATAAAGACAGTGCGACCTTCTTGTCACGACAAATTCTGTTTGGCGACAATGGCGCTTATGCCCGTTTAAGCAGCTTAATTGCCAAAGGCGGCAAAGTTAGTGCGACGCGTATTTCTGAAGAGTTTAGTTGGGATCAATATAAAGAAGTTAATAGCGAAGCAATCCCATTATTTATTTTAAATGGTGAAAAAAGCGATGATGACGATACGCCTATTAAAATTCGCCCGTTCACTACAAATATGGAAAAACCTCCACAAGTAGGTGAACGTATTGTGGCACTTCAACCGCCTAAACTATCGGTGCTAAAAGACCCGAACAACGGCAAACCGAAAGAAAATAAAGAAGAGAAATAACAGTAAGGCCAGCATTAGCTGGCCTTTTTTATATGTATTTGTATTTGCCTACATAGGTAAACGGGCGCGTGCAACGACGCTGTCTGGCATTTTTTCGGCAAGCTTAGCGAGTAAATTTTCGACTTTCTTGTGAGTTGCTTTATCGGCAACCATTGAATGAAATAACCAACGGTAAGCGTCTTCATAATCTCGCGGGCTGCCATAACCTTGATTAAATAGATTAACCAAACGCATTTGTGCCTTTAAGTTGCCTTGAGCTGATGCTTCTCGTAAATAGGTCACCGCCATTGCTTTATCTTGCTGCACTAACTGGCGTTTACATCATAGTAGCGACCTAGTTGCTCTAATGCCGCACCAAGCCCTTGCTGGGCAGCTTGACGCATATAATAAACCCCTAACTCTACATTACGGTCTACACACACCGCATAAGCTAGCATATCGCCATACAGGAACTGATATGATGGCAGTGCCATTTTATTGGCTCGCGCTTCGATATCTTGCACTAACTGGCAATCATCTGCCTTTACGCGTGCTAGGTGTGTATTTTTATTGATCAAGCCTATTAACTCGCTCTCTGTGTAAAGAGGCACAGCTGTGATAGGCTCTTCAGCCATACTCAGGCTTGAGAAGAGTAATGTTAAAGGCAAAAAAACACGCATCAAAATCACTTAAATAAAGTCAGTCTTAGCAAATAATATACAAATATTATACCAAGTGAATTTTAGGCACAAAAAAAGCTGCCGAGGCAGCTTTTTCAGTCACTATGACGATTATGCAAATGGGCTGCGTAATACCATAGTTTCTACACGGTCTGGGTCAGTAGAGATGATATCAACTGGAACACCAGTGATTTCTTCAATACGTTTGATGTAATCAAGTGCCGCTTGCGGTAATTGATCAACTGACGTAGCACCTACTGTGTTTTCTGACCAGCCTGGCATCTCTTCGTATACTGGTGTTACTTTCTCGTAACCTTCAGCTGCTAATGGTGTAACGTTCGTTACTGTGCCATCTTCTAACTGGTAACCAGTACAGATTTTTAATGTTTCTAAACCGTCTAAAACGTCTAGTTTAGTTAAACAGAAACCTGAGATGCTGTTGATTTGCACTGCACGGCGCATTGCCACTGCGTCTAACCAACCTGTACGGCGTAAACGACCTGTCGTCGCACCGAACTCATGACCTTTATCACCTAAGTGCTTACCAACTGGATCTTGCTTATCAAGACCGTCGTAAAGCTCTGTAGGGAATGGACCAGAACCTACACGTGTAGTGTAAGCTTTGATAATACCTAACACGTAATCAAGGTGTAATGGACCAAAACCAGCACCAGTCGCTACACCACCAGCTGTTGTGTTTGATGATGTTACGTACGGGTAAGTACCGTGGTCGATATCAAGTAATGTACCTTGCGCACCTTCAAATAAGATGTTGTCGCCCGCTAAACGCGTTTGGTCAAGAAGCTCAGTAACATCAACAACCATTGCTTTTAAGATATCTGCGATAGCCATTGCATCGTCAAATGTCTTTTGGAAGTCAACTGGTTCAGCTTTGTAGTAATGCTCTAAAGTGAAGTTATGGTATTCCAATACTTCTTTAAGCTTGCTAGCAAACTGTTCAGGATTGAATAAGTCACCTACACGTAAACCACGACGTGCTACTTTATCTTCATAAGCTGGACCGATACCACGACCTGTAGTGCCAATTGGCTTATCGCCACGTGCTTTTTCACGGGCTAAATCTAATGCAATGTGGAAAGGTAAAATTAATGGACATGCTTCGCTGATTAATAAGCGCTCACGTACTGGTACGCCACGCTCTTCTAGCATGCCAATTTCTTTCATTAATGCTTCTGGTGATAAAACAACACCATTACCGATCACACACTTAACATTGTCACGTAATACACCCGATGGAATAAGGTGTAAAACCGTCTTTTCACCGTTGATTACCAGAGTATGGCGTTTGCGTTATGACCACCTTGATAACGAACTACTAAAGATGCTTTGTCTGTAAGGAGGTCAACTACCTTACCCTTACCTTCGTCACCCCATTGGGTGCCTAGTACAACAACGTTTTTACCCATTGCAAATTCACTTAGAAAAAATTAGGACGAGATTTTATCAGAAAACGAGGTGAAAGATCACCCCGTTTAGCTTATTTTTTCTGCGCCTGAATTTTTATCTTCTCAATTACTTAAACAACTACATGCAGAACAGAGGTTTATAAAATTGTTAAGAATAAAAATTAATCACTTACAGAGACAAAAAAGCCCCACAAATTGCGGGGCTTTTGATCATACGAGTATTACTTACTGTACTTTTGTACCTTTCATATAATTAAAGAAGTCGCTATCAGGTGAAATTACCATCACGTCTTGTTTATCTTTAAAGGTATTTTTGTATGCTTCTAGGCTGCGCATAAAACCAAAGAATTCAGCGTCTTTGTTATATGCATTAGCATAGATAGCAGCAGCATCAGCATCACCTTGACCACGTACTGTACGAGCATTACGTTCAGCATCTGCAAGCATTACGGTTACACGGCGGTCTACTTCTGCGCGAATTGTCTCAGCTTTTTCTTGACCTTCTGAACGGTGCTCTTTAGCTACTGCAGTACGCTCAGCACGCATACGCTGGAAGATTGAGCTACTCACTTCTTGTGGTAAGTTAATTTGCTTAACACGTACGTCAAGTACTTCAATACCTAGCTCTTGCGCACTTTCAGACGCTTGAACTAACGCTTCTTCCATCAATTCACTACGCTCGCCAGAGACAATCTCTTTGATTGTACGAGAACCGAAATTAGTACGAAGTCCATTGTTCACCTTTTGCTTAAGCAGTGTTTCAGCATATTGCTTATCACCACGGGCACGTAGGTAAAATGCACTAAAGTCATTAATGCGCCACTTCACATAAGAATCAACGATTAAGTCTTTTTTCTCACTAGTAACAAAGCGGTCAGCTTCACCATCTAGCGTTTGAATTCGTGCATCTAAGCGACGTACTTGGCTAAAGAAAGGTACTTTTAAGTGTAAACCTGTAAATTATATACTACAGCGTTATCGTCACTGTCTTTTTCAACTTTGCTGAATAATAAGACAATTGCTTTTTCGCCTTCTTGTACAACAAAAATCGCAGAAAAAGACAGCACAACTGCAAGGGCAAGTATTACTAAACTAAAATTTTTCATCTTACTTATCTCCCCTCATTAAAACGGTCAGTTGCGAAACGATCATTACTTGAATTAACCGTGCTGTTACGTGATGGATTTAACTTATTGCGAAGATCTTGAATATCACTTGAGCTTGGTAGCGCAACACGCGTTGCTGTACCTTGCTTTTCCATGATTTTATCAAGCGGTAGATACATCATATTATTACCGCCCTCTACATCAACTAACACTTTAGAGCTGTTACCTAGCACTTCTTCCATCGCATCGATATATAAGCGCTTACGAGTTACTTCTTTCGCAGCTTGGTACTCAGGTAACAGTTTTTCAAAACGTGCTACTTCACCTTGCGCTTCTAAAGTAATACGCTCACGGTACGCTTCTGCTTCTTGTGTCATACGCGTAACTTGACCACGGGCACGAGGCTCAATTTCACGAGCGTAAGCTTCAGCTTCACGGATAAAGCGTTCTTCATCTTCTTGTGCAGCAATAGCATCATCAAACGCGTCTTTTACTTCACCCGGCGGACGTGAATCTTTAAAGTTCACATCGCTTACGATAATACCCAAGTTGTAAGGCTCAATGATTTTGTTTAGTTCATCCCACGTTTGTTGGCGCACTAACTCACGACCAGTTGTTAGCACTTGGTCCATTTTTACATGACCAATCACATAACGAAGAGCACTATCAAGCGCTTGTTTCAAGCTGCCATCTGCGTCGGTTACGCTAAACTTGTATAGGTGTGGATCGATAACACGGTATTGTACTTCAAACTCTACATTTACCACGTTCTCGTCTTCTGTCAGCATAAAACCTTTTGCAGATAACGAGCGAACCGCTTCAATATCTACAGGGATCACGCGTTCAATGAAGGTCATTTTCCAACGTAAGCCAGGTTCTGCAATGCGATTGTATTGTCCAAATTGTAAAACAATACCGCGCTCGGCTTCTTTTACCGTGTAAATACCACTTAATGCCCATACAATGACGGCAATAATAAGGATGAAAGAAATGCCTGCGCCACCAAGTCCGCCGCCGTTTTTACCTGGCTTATTACCGCCAAATAAACCGCCAAACTTGTTGCCGAATTTACGCATTACCTCGTCTAAATCAGGTGGGCCTTGATCTTTTCCGCCTTTATTATTCCACGGATCTTTATCATTGCCATTATTACCCGGTTCATTCCATAATTATAGCTATACTCCATTGTTATCTAAATGAATTAGGTTAAATCTATCAAATCTACAGCATTTCTCATACTAAAAAAGACAAATGCTGGCGATTTTTAATCAGTCACTACAAAAGAGTCGAGGTCTTGTCCCATCTCTTTTTTCAAGCGATTCCATTCTGCCATTGGCAAGCGTACCGATAATAACCAGTTTCCTTGCTCATCAAAACGTTCTTGATGAACTGCGTTTAAGTTGAATAATGCTGCACGAATACGACCATGTTGTGGTGGTAATTTTAGCTCATCAGCAAACATCTTCTTGGCAAGTAACTCCTTAATTGCCTCACTTAGCAATTCACAGCCAACGCCAGTGCGCGCCGACAACCAGACTCGTACCGGTTGACCTTCGTCGTTTCTATCTATACGTGGCGCAACGTCATCTAGCGCATCAATTTTGTTATAAACCAATAATTGCGGCACTTCATCTGCTTCGATTTCTTTTAAAACAGACTGTACTTGCTCAATATTTTCTTTTCGACGAGGGTCTGCCACATCGATAACATGTAGCTGTAAATCAGCTTCACGGGTTTCTGTTAAGGTCGCTTTAAATGCTGCAACAAGGTCATGAGGTAAGTGACGAATGAAACCTACCGTATCCGCTAAAATAATTGGACCTATATCGCCGATATCTAACTTACGTAAGGTTGGATCTAGGGTTGCGAATAGCTGATCAGCAGCATACACATCTGAGTCAGTAATACGGTTAAATAACGTTGATTTACCCGCATTGGTATAACCTACTAGTGACACAGTTGGAATTTCATTTCGCGTACGCGCACGTCGCCCCTGCTCACGTTGAACAGCAACTTTATCTAAACGGGCACGAATATTTTTAATTCTTGCGCGCAGTAATCGTCTATCGGTTTCGAGCTGGGTTTCACCCGGACCACGTAACCCTATCCCGCCTTTTTGTCTTTCAAGGTGGGTCCAACCACGGATCAAGCGAGTAGAAATATGGCGTAACTGAGCTAACTCAACCTGAAGTTTACCTTCGTGAGTTCGCGCTCGCTGCGCAAAAATATCTAAGATCAAACTCGTACGATCAAGAACGCGGCACTGGCAAACGCGCTCTAAATTGCGTTCCTGTGACGGGCTAAGTTGATGGTTGAAAATAATGACATCTGCATTGTGGATTTTGACAGTTTCAGCGATTTCTTCTGCTTTTCCGGTCCCGACGAAAAGTTTCGGATGCGGTGCTTGACGACTGCCTTGCACAATCGCCAAACTACTAACACCAGCAGAAGATACCAACAACTCTAATTCGTGAAGATTTTCGCGATCTCCCTCTTTAGGTAAGTCGATATGAACTAAAACTGCCTGTTCGCCGGCTTCATAACGGTCAAACAAGCATTACGCTCCTAAGTTTAAAAATTTCCAGATTCTTGCTCTTCTGAATCATCACTTCCTTGAACGCCTTGGAAGTTAACAGAACGCGCTGGAACAACAGTTGAAATAGCGTGTTTATACACCATTTGATTTACGGTGTTTTCAAGTAAAATAACAAATTGGTCAAATGACTGGATTTTACCCTGCAATTTAATGCCATTAACCAAAAAGATTGATACTGGAATGCGCTCACGACGTAACGCATTTAAAAATGGGTCTTGTAACGACTGGCCTTTTGCCATGTTATTTTCCTTCGTTCTAGGTGTTATTATAATTAAGTAGCTGAACTAATTTAACAAAGCTAAAAAACTTCCAGCTACTACTAGCTTAGCGAACTTACTACACGTTGCAAGTTTTCTTCATCACCCGTGGTCAACCAAGTTACTTCAGGCCGACCTCTTAACCAAGTCAGTTGTCGCTTGGCTAACTGCCGTGTGGCTGCAATACCACGAAAGACCATTTCATCATAGTCAATATCGCCAGCAATGTAATCCCACATTTGTCTATAACCCACACAACGAATCGAAGGTAGGTCTGGGTGTAAATCCTTACGTTTATATAGGGATGAAACTTCATTTTCAAACCCCTGATCGAGCATTATTTTAAACCTTTTCTCAATTCGCTGATGTAATTCACTGCGATCATCAGGTGCAATGGCAAATTGATAGAAAGTATAAGGAAGCTCAGGCTGCTTTTGTTTTTGCAGCTCAGTCATTGTTTTACCTGTTATACGATACACTTCTAATGCACGATTAATTCTTTGCGAATCATTTTCGCTCATTTTTTTCGCTGCATCAGGATCGATTTTCACAAGTTCTTTATGCAAATGTGGCCAACCAAACTGCGCTGCTTCTTTTTCGAGTTCAGCACGTACTTCAGGTGATGCCTCTGGTAGCGGTGATAAGCCATCAATAAGCGACTTAAAATACATCATTGTACCGCCAACCAATACAGGTACTTTACCTTGCTGATGAAATAGATCAATCTTTTCAATTGCATCACGGCGAAAATCTGCCACTGAATAACTATCTGCTGGGTCAATAATATCAATTAAGTGATGCGGCGCACGAGCAAGCTCTTCGGCATTTGGCTTTGCCGTGCCGATGTCCATATCTTTATAGACTAATGCTGAATCAACACTGATTATTTCTGTGTTTAAATGCTCACACAGCGAAATTGCTAAATCTGTTTTCCCTGCAGCGGTTGGTCCCATTAAAAAAATGACGGGTAAGTTATTCAAGCCTAAATACCTTGCTTAGTTTAAAAACTGAGATAGTTCTATTTTAACTGCTTTTTGACGTAAACGTTGCATAGTTTGTGGATTATTTTCTAACCGAGCTACTTGCTCCATAAAGGCTTGGCTTGCGTAATAACGTGTTGGTATTTGTTGAGCTAACCAAGCTAACCATTCATCGAGTGAACTTGGTGAGGCTTTACAGCCAGCAATAAGCCGCTCAATAGCATCACTTACATCAAGTAAATACACACAAGGCGGAAGCTTTTTAACCATCACAAACTGCTTTTCTATTACTAAATCAAAACCAAGTAAGGTAAACCACGACTGCTGAGCATTTAACGCACTAATATCATCAGCACTTGCATTTACTCGCACAGGTAACAATAAGGCTTTGCCGTCAAGGCTACCTGCTTGCTCTACGTGCGCTTGCCAGTCGAGTGCTAAAGCATGCTTAAAGTGCGCAGCAAAGAGTTGGTTGTCTTCACTAAATACGCATTCGCCCTCGCGTACGTGGATGAATTTGGCAAGCTTAGCTTGCTCAACAACCGGTACTGTAACGCTTGGCTCTGGGCGTACTTGGTCAAAATGCGCAGCATGTTGCTCACTGATCCCTTGATAAAAGGCATTGACATCTTGATGCGATGTTTTACTGCGGCCTTGGCTGTCGCTACTAAAGCCACCACCAGAGCGCCCTGTTCCTGTTGTCCCAGAGTAACTACCTGAACGAGTTGGCTGCAATTCAGATTTAGGGTAATCATATTGCTCTGTTGGCGCTGATTGAGTAAAACTTGGCTGCATGCTGCTTGAGTGCGCCTCATCAAACGAAGCATGCTGAAAAGCAGTGTCATTATAATCTGTAAAACCAGCTTCATGCTGAAGCGGTACCACCACTTGTTTTATTGCCTGTAGAATAAAGTCATGCACTAAACGGCCTTGATGAAAACGCACTTCATGTTTCGCTGGGTGCACATTTACATCGACCTGACGTGGGTCAATATCAATATAAATGACAAAACCTGGCAGCTCTTCAGAGCCAGCGACTTCTTCAAAGGCTTGGCGGATTGCATGCAAAATGAGTTTATCGCGCATCATGCGATTATTCACATAGGTATATTGCGTGCTATTCGTTGAGCCCACGGGCAATACCCAACCTCGCAACATCAAACCTGCTTCACCTGACTGAATATGCAGCCCCTGTTCACTAAATGCTTTACCCGCCACTTGTGCAACACGGCTTATCGCTTGCTCAGGGTTTGGTTTAGCACGGTATTGACGCACGACCTTGCCATTATGAGTCAGGGTGATAGAGACATCAAAACGACTCAGCGCAATACGCTTTATGAGCTCATCAATATGTGAAAACTCGGTTTTCTCGGTGCGAAGAAATTTACGGCGCGCAGGGGTATTAAAAAATAAGTCTTTCACCTCAATGGTGGTACCATCAGGGTGTGCTGTTGGCTTAATCTGCACCGCCATATCGCGACCTTCAGCAAACGCTTGCCATGCCGCTTCTTGCTGCTTTGGCTTTGAGCTTAAGGTTAAGCGAGAAACAGAACTAATTGATGCTAACGCTTCACCACGAAAACCCAGTGAGCAAATGTTCTCAAGATCATCGAGTGACTTAAGCTTACTCGTAGCATGGCGCGACAAGGCTAATGTTAGCTCATCTTTATTAATGCCAGAGCCATTATCGCGGATACGAATTAGCTTATGCCCACCACGCTCAATATCTATTTGAATGCGCGTTGCGCCAGCATCTAAACTGTTTTCTACCAGCTCTTTAACAACGGATGCGGGGCGTTCAACCACTTCACCCGCTGCAATTTGGTTAGCCAATCGCGCGGGTAGTATTTCTATACTCATAGTGTTCCTAACACGAAAATTGACTAGCTTTGAGGAATATCAAGCTCTTGACCAATAAATAAGGTATTCGATTTTAAGTTGTTGGCCGTTTTTAGCTTACTCACCGAGGTGTTGTATCTGCTTGCTAAAATACTTAACGATTCACCAGGGCGAACTTTGTGTTTAGTCGGAAACTGCGACTTTAACTTAGCAAATAGTGAATCATCTGGTGGATTCTTCATGTAGTAATTTTTAATCGAGGTGAAAATTGCTTTAGCTAAGCGCTCCTGATGCTGCGCCGTTTTTAGCATTCGCTCTTCACGCGGATTCGAAATAAACCCTGTTTCGACCAAAATAGACGGAATATCGGGTGATTTCAATACCGCAAGGCTCGCCGCTTGCGGGCGTTTTTTATGCATTTTAGCCACTTTTCGTAATTCGCTAACCACTTCTTCTGCGACACTAAAACCTGTTTTCATCGAGTGATCCATCGACATATCTAGCAGTGCTTGTGCTAAATATTTTTCGCTTGCAGTATCTTTTAATACCCCAGCTGCTCCACCTAAAAGCTCTGAGTGTTTTTCTTTATCCTCAATCCATTTACCAATTTCTGAATTTGCACGGCGCAGTGATAGCACCCACACTGAGGCACCGTTTGGCTGCGGGCTAGTAAAGGCATCCGCATGAATCGACACAAAGAAATCAGCTTTTTTCTTACGAGCTATGCTGGTACGGGTGTTTAGATTTACAAAGTAATCACTGCGGCGCACCATACGCGAAATCATGCCTTTTTCAGCATCTATCATTCGCTCTAAGCGCTTCGCTATTTGTAGCGTAATATCTTTTTCATAAGTGCCTGATGGACCAATTGAACCGGGGTCTTCACCACCATGACCTGCATCAATGGCAATAACAATATCGCGCTCTTGATTAAGTTCGCGTTTTTTCACACTGGTATTGGTCGAAACAACGGGCTCAGCCTTCGGTGTTTTATCAACAAGGTCAACCACTAAACGATGCTTGTAGGGATCGGTTGGTAGTAAAGCAAATACAACAGGTTTACTGGCACGGGCTAGCTCAAAGACAAAACGCACACTTTTGCTGTCTTTTGGTTTTGAGTAACGCAGTTTGGAAACAATCTGATGCTTTTGAGGAATAGCTGGCAAGCTATCTAGTTTGTCGGTATTTTTTAAATCAATGACTAAACGAGCTGGGTTTTTCAGCATGAAATAGCTGAAATCAGGCTTATCGTTTAAATCAAAGACCACTCGAGTGCTGTCAGGTGAGGGCCACACTCGTACGCTATTAATGGTATTTTGTGCAAGCGCAATCTGGCTAACAACCAATAACATCAAAGTAGTTAATAGTTTAAACGTACAACGACCCATTTTTACTAATACACCTTTATTTTTATATGTTTATTCTTGCGCGCTCGTAAGTTGCTGAACGATAGTCTTACCACGCTCGGTTAAGCTATTAATTGTAATAGCACGCGCCTCGCCTTCATAGCGTAGGGTGATATCAAGATTCTGGTGTTGGAATAAATTCGCCGCCTTTTTCAGGCCATTCCACAACACAAATGGCCTGTGGTGAAAAATAGTCACGAATTCCCATATATTCAAGTTCTTCAGGATCACCTAAGCGATATAAATCAAAGTGATAGACATCAGCTTTGGCTAATTGGTAAGGCTCAACCAGTGTATAAGTTGGACTCTTAACCTTACCTTGATGACCGAAACCTTGCACGATACCACGGGTTAATGTCGTTTTACCGGCACCTAAATCACCATGTAAGTAGATGACTGCTCCTTGCTCCATTAAGGTTGCAAGTTGCTTACCCATATTAACCGTTGCTGCTTCATCAGCGAGTGGAAAACCAACACTGTCGGTCATTATTACCTCATGAAAAACTAAAAACACATTACTTTGTTAATCATACCAGAATAATTTTGTAAGGCGAGAATCACTCTTATGACTAATTTGACAAAAAAAAGCCGGCAAAGTTGCCGGCTTTTTAGCTTAAACAGAATTTTGTTTACAGACCTAGTTTCTTCTCAAGGTAGTGGATGTTTGTACCACCGTTTTGGAAGTTCTCATCTGCCAAGATTTTCTTGTGCAGTGGTGTGTTGGTCTTGATGCCATCGATCACTAATTCGTTTAACGCATTGCGTGAACGAGCAATAGCTACATCACGGTTTTCACCGTAACAGATCAGCTTACCAATCATTGAATCGTAATGAGGTGGTACTGTGTAATCTGCGTAGATATGGCTGTCCCAACGAATACCTAAACCGCCAGCAGGGTGGAATCGCGTGATTTTACCTGGTGATGGAATAAAAGTGTCTGGGTCTTCCGCATTAATACGGCACTCAATTGCATGACCACGAATAACCACATCTTCTTGTGTGAATGATAGTGGCTGACCAGCTGCAATTTTTAGCTGCTCTTTGATTAAGTCAACGCCAGTGACCATTTCTGTTACTGGGTGCTCAACCTGAATACGGGTATTCATTTCGATGAAATAGAACTCGCCGTTTTCGTATAAGAATTCGAACGTACCTGCACCGCGATAACCGATTTCGATACATGCACGAGTACAACGGTCACCGATAAACTTACGCATTTCAGCTGTGATACCTGGCGCTGGCGCTTCTTCAACAACTTTTTGGTGACGACGTTGCATTGAACAATCACGCTCACCTAAGTGAACGGCATTGCCTTGACCGTCTGCCAGTACTTGAACTTCGATGTGACGTGGGTTTTCAAGGAATTTTTCCATGTAAACCATGCCATTACCGAAGAACTGCTTAGCTTCTTGCTGAGTAAGAGCGATTGAATCAATCAGTTCTTTTTCGCTGCGAACAACACGCATACCACGACCACCGCCGCCGCCTGCTGCTTTAATGATTACAGGGTAACCAATGCGCTTAGCGATTTGAATGTTGCGCTCACTGTCTGCCGTTAATGGACATCAGAACCTGGTACGCAAGGTACACCGGCTTTACGCATCGCTTCGATTGCAGAAACTTTGTCACCCATTAAACGAATCGTGTCGCCTTTAGGACCGATAAATACAAAGCCGCTTTGCTCAACTTGATCAGCAAAGTCTGCATTTTCAGAAAGGAAACCATAACCTGGGTGGATAGCAACTGCGTCTGTTACTTCTGCCGCTGCAATAATGCGCGGAATATCTAAGTAACTTTCAGTGGCTGCTGGTTTACCAATACAAATTGTTTCGTCTGCCAGTAACACGTGCTTAAGATCACGGTCTGCCGTTGAATGCACAGCAACAGTTTTGATCCCAAGCTCTTTGCAGGCGCGCAGTACGCGAAGTGCAATTTCACCTCGGTTTGCAATGACTACTTTATCTAACATAGAGTTGGCCTTTTGTTGCGCTATTATTCAATGATGAATAAAGGTTGATCGAATTCTACTGGCTCGCCATTTTCAACTAAGATAGCTTTTACTGTGCCTGCTTTATCAGATTCGATTTGGTTCATCATCTTCATTGCTTCAACGATACACAACGTATCGCCAACATTTACTTTAGAACCTACTTCTACGTATGGTGCTGCTTCTGGAGAAGCCGCTGAGTAGAATGAACCAACCATAGGAGATTTAACTTGATGGCCAGTCGGTGCAGCTGGAGCAGCCGCTTCTGCTGCTGGTGCCTCTGCTACTGGAGCTGGAGCTTGAGCCGCTGCTGGTGCAGGTGCTGCAAACTGCTGTGGTGCATACTGCATTGCAGGTGCTGCAGACATGTTGTTACGATTGATGCGTACTGACTCTTCACCTTCAGTGATTTCTAATTCAGCAATACCAGATTCTTCTACTAGTTCGATAAGTTTTTTGATCTTGCGAATATCCATTGAACGACCCGCCTGTTAGTTATTTAAAAAATTAATGTGTGTTTTGCAACCGGCTAACAGCAGCTTCAAGTGCCACCTTATAACCCATTGCTCCTAATCCAATAATGACGCCTTGTGCCACATCCGAAAAATACGAATGATGACGGAATGCTTCTCGAGCATGCACATTACTTAAATGCACCTCGTAAAAGGGAATGTTTACACTGAGTAATGCATCCCGTAAGGCTACGCTTGTATGCGTAAATGCAGCAGGATTGATAATTATTGCATCAACCATTTGCCATGCATCGTGAATGCGTTCTATTAATGCAGCTTCACTGTTACTTTGGAAATGCGTTAAATCAACATTGAGACCGGCAGCAACCAAGCTAAGTTCAGCTATAATCTCATCAAGAGATTGAGTACCGTACTTTTCTGGTTCACGCTTGCCAAGCATGTTTAAATTTGGCCCATTTAGAACTAAAAGTTTGAATTTTGCAGCCATAATACGCGATATATCCTATAAGTAAGCAGTTTAACCATATTCATCATAAACCCACGCTTAACCTAAGCGTGCTGATGTAAAATAGCAACTATTTCTCACGTTAACCACCTATTATAGATATTTCGACGTAAATAGCAGCAAAATACTGGTCTAATCACTCCCCATTCGTGGCAAAGTCAAGCATAGCAAGGCACACAACAGGGTCATTCCAGCTGTTTTCCTGCTGATAAATTGAGCTTCACTGAATGAATTTGCTATTTTTCATGATGCAGATACAAAAACGCCACTCAGATGAGTGGCGTTTTGCTATTTTCTTGCACGTTTGCGTTTATTTAGCGGTATTTCGTACTTTTGCTAAATGTTCTGCAAAGTCTTTGGCATTTAAAAAGCCTGTTACACGCTGCTCTAAAAGCTCATTACCTTGGCTATCAAAGAACAAAATGCTCGGCAACCCAAATACCGTGTATTCTTCCATTAGCTCTATGGTCTTTGCATCGCTTTCAGTTAAATCGATTTGAATTAATTCAAAGTGAGCAAATTGCTCTTGCACTTTAGCATCAGGAAACGTGTAGTGCTCAAACTCTTTACAGGCAACACACCAGTCGGCATATAAGTCGACCATCACTAAGCGCCCCTCGCTACTTGCCTGTGCAATTTCTTCTTTTAATTCACTTAGATTAGCAACTTGTCTAAAACCATGTGTTTGTACAGCAGCTTCAGCAACTACCGCTTTACTAGGCCAAAAATAATTTTTCGTTAAACTTGCCCCAGTTACAACCAATAAGGTTGCTGCAAACCACAATGCTGTTTTTAGCTTGCCTTGTGATTGGCCACTTTGCCAATGGTGTAAATAAAGCGCTGTAGCAAGTGCTAATAAACCCGCCATTAACCAAATGATTTCAATATCAACAATACGCTCTAACAGAATAAGCGGCACGACCAGCATGATGAAACCAAATAGGGTTTTCACTTGCTCCATCCAACCACCTGCTTTTGGTAGTAATTTACCGCCAGAAGTCCCCAATAATAATAACGGTAAGCCCATGCCTAAACTGAGCACATAAAGTGTTAAACCACCGACGAGGTAGTCACCACTTTGCGCCACATAAAGTAAAGCAGCAGACAATGGCGCTGTTGTACACGGTGAAGCAATCAAGCCAGACAATACACCCATCATAAATACGCCAACATAGTTGCCGCCTTTCTGCTGGTTACTAACCTGAGTGAGCTTATTCATCATGCCGCTAGGTAATTTGATTTCGTACCAGCCAAACATCGACATTGCCAATAATACAAATAAGATACTAAAGCTAATTAGTACAGTAGGATGCTGTAAATACCCTTGTACTTGCCCACCTAATGATGCAACCACTAAGCCCAGCGCTGCGTAAGTAACGGCCATACCTTGTACATATACAAACGACAGCGAGAACGCTTTTTTAGTCGACAAATTCTGCTGACCCGCAATAAGGCTCGACAAAATCGGAAACATTGGAAATACGCAAGGCGTAAAAGCCAGACCAATACCCACTAAAAAGAAGATTACTAGGTTCGTTAGTAAACCTTGCGATGCCAATTTATCAGTATACGACTGCTCACCTGCTGGTTTTGATGCTTCTTGAGAGGGCGCTGATGATGCTTCATTTGTATCAGCTGCTTGTGTTAATGCCGCTAATGCGTTCCCCGCATCTGCAGTCTGTGATACTTGCTCACCTGCAATCACAGATAAAGGAATGGTTCTAACTTCTGGCGGATAACATAACCCTGCTTCGGCGCAGCCTTGAAAACGCACTTTAACAACTGCACCTTCTGTGACGTTGCTGAGCTTAGAAACCACACTTAACGAATCAAAGAATACCTCGGTCTTACCAAAAAATTCATCTTCAATAATCACGCCCTTGCCAAGATCAGGAACTTCAATATCAGCGCCTTTGGCAATAATTTCGACTTTCTTTTTGTAAAGGTAATAATCAGGCGCAATATCCCAGCCAATAAATAAGGTTTTGCCTTGCTGGTCAAAATCGAAAACAAACGCCTGATCAACCGGGAGAAATGTTTGCTCCGCAGGTTGTAGTAGATTTCCAAGTAAATTGTTATTACTTGCACTTGCTGGCATAAGCCACAATGCACAAAGTAATAAAAGGAACGATCGCATTAATTAAGTACCTCATCCATCCAATTAAAATAGGCTAAATTGCCCGTAGCCACATCAACGACCTGAATTTCAGGCACCTCATAACTATGCAATTTCTTGATAGTTTGGATCACCTCATTCATTTTTTCTGACTTAGTTTTGATCAGTAACTTACTCTCAATAGCTTGAGTTACCTCGCCTTCCCACATGTAAATAGATTCAATAGTAGGCAAAATGTTCACACAAGCAGCTAGCTTTTCTTTAACTAGATGTTGTGCCAACTGACGGGCTTCAGCCTCATTTGCACAAGTCGTAAAAATAAGTCGAAAATGCGTAGTCATAAGGAACCTTTATTTGATTACGTGAGTCGCACCATAGTAGCCGATAGTAACTATAATGTGTAGCGAGCAAGGTGATCCTAGGTTCCGTCTTGAAAAATGACCTGCTCACCCCAATTTATATTTCACTGACTCGAAAGAGAATGACATTTTTTAGAGAGCGTTATGTTTAGATTTTTGTTTTTGTTATTTATTTTAGTGCCGATTGTGGAGATCGCGTTACTCATCCAAGTGAGTGAAGTGATCGGCGGCTTTGCCACCATAGCGCTTGTAATTGTGACCGCGATTGTCGGTGCGAAATTAGTGAAGCAGCAAGGTATGGGCGCGATTCAAAACGTGCAATTACAAATGGCACAAGGGCAAATGCCTGCAAAAGAATTATTTACTGGATTATGTGTGATTATCGCCGGTGTTTTATTAATGACACCAGGCATCATGACTGACTTTTTTGGCTTTTTACTACTTACGCCAGCAATCCGCAACAAACTGGCTGCAAGCCTTGCTAGTCAAGCGACTGTGCGTATGAGTTCACAGGCAAATCAAGGCTCTACACACTTCCAATATCATAGTAAAACAACCACTCATGAAGAGCCAAACCATCAACCTACAACTATTGATGGTGAATTTGAGCGAAAAGATTAAAATTTTTTAATTTTTTTACTTGGATTTTTTTAAGCCACCCCCATTAATGAATGCAATGAAACGCAACGGGTGGCTTAGCAACCCCCTGCAATAACACAAGATTTTTTCTGTACTGTTCAGAAACTGTTAGGAGAACTAAATAAATGAACATTCGTCCTTTACATGATCGCGTCATCGTTAAGCGTCTAGAAGAAGAAACTAAGTCTGCTGGCGGTATTGTATTAACTGGCTCTGCAGCTGAAAAATCAACTCGCGGAGAAGTTATCGCTGTTGGTAATGGCCGTGTTTTAGACAACGGTGAAGTAAGAGCATTAGAAGTTAAAGCCGGTGACACTGTGCTGTTCGGCTCTTATGTTGAAAAAGCTGAAAAGATCGAAGGTCAAGAGTACCTGATCATGCGTGAAGATAACATTCTAGGCATTGTAGGCTAATCCTACTTTTCGTTTAGCAACCCGTTTACAGAATTTAAGAGGAATTTAATCATGGCAGCAAAAGAAGTACTTTTTGCAGGTGACGCACGTGGCAAAATGCTAACTGGCGTAAACATTTTAGCAAACGCAGTAAAAGTAACTTTAGGTCCTAAAGGCCGTAACGTTGTATTAGACAAGTCATTCGGCGCTCCAGTGATCACTAAAGATGGTGTATCTGTAGCTAAAGAGATTGAGCTTGAAGACAAGTTCGAAAACATGGGCGCACAGATGGTTAAAGAAGTAGCGTCTAAAGCGAATGACGCTGCAGGTGACGGTACAACAACTGCAACAGTATTAGCGCAAGCTATCGTAAACGAAGGCTTAAAAGCAGTTGCAGCGGGTATGAACCCAATGGACCTTAAGCGTGGTATCGACAAAGCAGTTACTGCAGCAGTTGAAGAGCTTAAAGCACTGTCTGTTCCATGTGCAGACACTAAAGCAATTGCACAAGTAGGTACTATTTCTGCTAACTCTGATAAAGAAATCGGTGACATCATTGCAGAAGCAATGGAAAAAGTAGGCCGTGATTCAGGCGTTATCACTGTTGAAGAAGGTCAGTCGTTAGAAAACGAACTAGACGTAGTTGAAGGTATGCAGTTTGACCGCGGTTACCTTTCTCCATACTTCATCAACAACGCTGAAAAAGGCGCTGTAGAGCTAGACAACCCATTCATTCTACTTGTAGACAAAAAAGTATCTAACATCCGTGAGCTACTACCTACATTAGAAGCAGTAGCTAAAGCTAGCAAGCCACTACTTATCATTGCTGAAGACCTTGAAGGTGAAGCACTTGCAACACTTGTTGTAAACAACATGCGCGGTATCGTTAAAGTATCTGCGGTTAAAGCACCTGGTTTTGGCGACCGTCGTAAAGCAATGCTACAAGACATCGCAGTATTAACAGGTGGTACTGTTATTTCTGAAGAAATCGGTTTAGAGCTAGAGAAAGCGACAATCGAAGACCTAGGTACAGCGAAGCGCGTTGTGATCACTAAAGATGATACAACAATCATCGACGGTGCAGGCGAAGAAGACGGCATCAATGGTCGTGTTGCACAAATCAAAGCACAAATCGAAGAAGCGACGTCTGACTACGATAAAGAGAAACTACAAGAGCGTATGGCTAAACTAGCTGGCGGTGTTGCAGTAATCAAAGTTGGCGCAGCAACTGAAATCGAAATGAAAGAGAAGAAAGACCGCGTTGAAGATGCACTTCACGCAACTCGCGCAGCGGTTGAAGAAGGTGTTGTACCAGGTGGTGGTGTTGCACTAGTTCGCGTAGCAAGCAAACTTGTTGAACTTGCTGGCGACAACGAAGACCAAAGCCACGGTATCAAAGTTGCACTACGTGCGATGGAAGCACCACTTCGTCAAATCGTAACTAACGCAGGTGACGAAGCATCTGTTGTTGTTAACTCAGTAAAAGGCGGTGAAGGTAACTACGGTTACAACGCAGCATCAGGCGAGTACAACGACATGATCGAAATGGGTATCTTAGACCCAACTAAAGTAACGCGTTCTGCACTACAGTACGCAGCTTCAATCGCGGGTCTTATGATCACAACTGAAGCAATGGTTGCTGAAATCCCGAAAGATGAGCCAGCTGCTCCAGATATGGGCGGCATGGGCGGCATGGGTGGTATGGGCGGCATGATGTAATCATCCCCAAGCACCTCGCTTAAAAAACCCAGCTTCGGCTGGGTTTTCTTTTAGCTATCAGTTTTAAGCTGTCAGCTATCACAGAAACTGACGGCTGACGGCTGACGGCTCAGTTAACCAACTCCCTCACTATCACAAACAAGTCACTCGCTAACATGCCTCTTTCGCCTTCACGTTCTGCGGCAATGTCACCGGCTTTTGCATGTAAGGTTACGCCTAAGCAAGCTGCTTGCTGAGGAGTAAGCCCCTGTGCGATTAGTGCCGCTATGATACCTGTTAATACATCGCCACTGCCACCAACCGCAAGTGCAGGGTTACCGTCGGTACACACCCATGTTTGGTTATTATCAGCAATTAAACTGCCAGCACCTTTGAGTACACAAGTAGTGGTATAGCTACGTGCGAGCTGCTTTACCGCATGAAAGCGATTTTCTTCAATATCGTGAGCGCGACAATTAAGTAACCTTGCTGCCTCACCGGGGTGTGGTGTAATAACGGTATTAGCCAATGGAAATGACGAAGCATGTTGAGCTATTAAATTAAGTGCATCAGCATCAATAACCAGTGGCTTGTTATTAGTAAAGCAATACTGCATGACGGTTTCAAAGGTTGTTTCCGACCAAGTGTCTTGACCAAGTCCAGGGCCAATAGCAACACAAGTTGCCCACTCTAGGGCGCTAATCAGGTTTGTATCTGTCACCATTAGTTCTGGCCGGCCGCAATACTCACTGGTAGAATAGAGCTACTATGGGTATACACTTTGACCATACCCGCACCGGTGCGAAGCGCTGCCTCTGCGGTTAAACGAATAGCGCCTGCAGTCCCTGAATTACCACCAATACACAGCAATTTACCATGGCTGGTTTTATGGCTGTTGTTATCGCGATCAGAAAGCCTCGGCTGTGTCTGATAATTGATAAGCTCTGCCGTGGGTGATGTCAGTTTTAAAAAGGCATCTTCAATACCTAAATCATTAAACTCTAGCGTCCCTGTATGCTCTCGCCCTTGCCCTGTCACTAAACCTTGTTTAATACCTACAAAAGTCACAGTGAGCGCGGCTTTTATTGCCACTCCTTGTACGACACCTGTGTCGGCATGTATGCCTGAAGGTAGATCAATAGCAACTATCGGCACTTGGCTTTCGTTGGCAGCTTTAATCAGCTGTAAAAAAGGCTCGCGCACATTGCTTTGAATTCCCGTGCCAAGCAGGCCATCAATAATGATATCTGCTTGCTCAATAGCACTGGCATCAGCGGTAATTGTCCCTCCTGCGTTGAGCCAAGCTTGCTGAGCACTGAGCGCATCACCTTTGAGCGGTTTATCAGGTATTGCTGCAATAACCGTAACCTGTTTGCCCGCTTGTTTAGCTAAACGAGCAACAACATAACCATCGCCGGCATTATTACCAACGCCCGCTAACACAACGAATGTACTTGCCTTAGGAAAATAGCTGATAGCTTGCTGATAAGTCGCCAGCCCTGCTCGCTCCATAAGCTCATACAAGGTGATACCAGAACGCTTAGCTGCGGGTCCTTCATGGTCACGCACTTGCTCTGCTAAAAATACTGACTGCGAGAGAACAACTGACATATCTATCCTTAAATTGGCCTTTTAATCAGCATATAAGCACAGATAAGTGCAGTCAATGAGGCATAAAAAAACGGCGCGTAACTTACATTACGCGCCGTTTCTTTAAAGCTTTAGTGACTTACTCAGTGTCTGGTAAGTTGCGACCGTAGAAGATTTCTTGCATCTCGCGGGTCAGCTTAGAGTAGATAACTTCTTCTTCTTCTTCAGAAAGATCTGCTGTAGAAACACCGAATAGGTAAGTATTCAAGTCAGTTTCTTTTAACATCATCTTCGTGTGGAACAAGTTCTCTTGATACACGTTCACGTCCATCATTTGGTACGCTTCTTTGGTATCTTCAGTCATGTAGTTCTGAATTGAGTTAATTGCGTGATCGATATAGTGTTTAACACCATCTACGTCACGAGTAAAACCACGTACGCGGTAGTCAATTGTTACAACATCAGACTCAAGGCTGTGAATTAAGAAGTTTAACGCTTTTAATGGCGAAATAATGCCACACGTTGATACTTCGATATCAGCACGGAACGTACAAATACCATCATCAGGGTGTGCTTCTGGGTATGTGTGAACACAGATGTGGCTCTTGTCTAAGTGCGCTACTACTGTTTCAGGAAGATATCGGCGCCTCATCAACGTCATACGTTGTTTGTTGCTCAATTGGCTCTTCAGAGATCAAGATTGTCACGCTGGCACCTTGCGGATCATAATCTTGGCGAGAAACATTTAGAATGTTTGCGCCAATAATATCCACAACTTCACCTAAAATATCGGTAAGGCGATCAGCACTGTACTGTTCGTCGATATATTCAATATATTCTTTACGCTGTTGTTCCGTCTTTGCGTAACAAATATCGTAAATACTAAAGCTTAAGCTCTTAGTTAAGTTATTAAAGCCATGAAGCTTAATTTTATCGAAGGGTTTATTCATGCTAAACCAACCTTAAAACGAGTGAAACCTGCACCAGCAGAAATAAAAGTTCGCGGATTTTATACGAATTTCCTGCTCGGAAAAAGCGTTATTTTACCTGTTCTTGCACAACTTCATGACTATGCGTAATTTCTACTGTCTTATCAAGCATTAAGGCTACAGAACAATACTTTTCAGCAGATAATTGTACCGCTCTTGCAAGGTGCTTTTCAGAGACATTATCACCGGTAACCACAAAGTGTAGATTAATCTTGGTAAACACGCGAGGTGCTGACTCAGCACGCTCTGCAGATAGCTTAACTTGCACATCAGAAAATGACTGTTTTGCTTTTTTTAAAATACTAACAACATCAACAGATGAACAACAACCCGCTGACATTAAAACCATTTCCATTGGGCTTGGCGCAGCGCTATCGCTACCGGCATCAAAAACTACATTGTGACCTGAATTTGAAGGTCAATAAACGTATCGCCTTCTACCCATTTTACATTCGCTTGCATGTGCTTTATCTCTTAAAGTTATTTTGCTTGATTGTAAGCAAGTCACACACAGATGCAAGGGATAAGAGGTGAACTTTAAAGGAAAGCGAGTTGCTAACTTTGAGCTGCTCGCTTAAAGACTAGAAATTGTGTTGTGCTTTATAAGTTAGGCACTTTCGACAACAGCACTATCGAATAAGTTTTTTACTAATCCAGCAAACTCATCAATAAACGCGTGTTGTTCAACGGTTACTGTGTGATTTGTAACGCTGCTCAGCACTTCTTGTAAGTCATATACGATACCGTCGACTTCGCGAACAATTTGGCTACGTTGTTCAGTATTAAGCTCTGTGTGTTGCTCGCAAAGTAACATGACATTTTCTGCTATCACGTCTTCAATCAGCTCTAACACTGTTGGAGCTCCTGGTTTAATTTGACCCGGCTTCTCAAAAAGCGCTAAATTTTGAGTGAGATACATGACAAGATCATCGTACCCTTGCCTATCTAAAACCATACGACTGCACACCTAATAAAAAACTATCTCTTTAGATTTAAGCAGAAAGCGCTTTTAATTGCTACCTTTGCCAAGCATCTCATACAAAAAAAGCAGCCGAAGCTGCTTTTTATAATGATTTACGATTATTAATCGATTTTTAAGCCTGGGCTTAATGTCGCTGGCATTGCTACTTTTTCAAGCTCTACCGAAGCGACAGGGTATGCACAATAGTCAGCAGCATAATATGCGCTTGCTCTGTGGTTACCTGATGCACCAATACCACCAAATGGTGCTGCACTTGATGCACCTGTGATAGGACGGTTCCAGTTTACGATACCTGCGCGAATACGACGAAGGAAATGGTCGTAATCTGCTGCGCTGTCGCTTAATAAACCAGCTGATAAACCAAAGCTTGTGTCATTCGCTTTATCAATAGCGGCATCAAAATCAGTGAAGCGGAATACTTTAAGAAGTGGTCCAAAGTGCTCTTCGTCTGGGAAGTTAGCGACATTTGTACACTCTAAAATACCCGGTGTTACAAAGCCGGTATTTTCTTTGTGCGTTAGCTCAACTAACACTTCAGCGCCAAGCTCAACAAGTTGCTGTTGTGCTGTAACCATACCAGCTGCTGCCGCTGAAGAAATCATTGACCCGATGAAAGGTTGCTCTTCTGCGTCGTAGTCACCGACTTTAATAGCTTTAGTTGCTTTAATAAGACCCGCTAAGATGGCATCACCTTGCTCGCCTGCAGGTAAGAATAACTTACGCGCACACGTACAACGTTGACCTGTAGAGATAAATGCTGATTGAATAATATCGTGGATAGCCGCTTTAGTGTCAGCAACATCAGTAACGATAAGCGGGTTATTACCACCCATTTCTAAGGCTAAGATTTTACCCGGCTGACCAGCAAATTGTTCATGTAAAATATGACCAGTGCGCGAAGAGCCAGTAAAGAATAAACCGTCGATCCCTTTATGAGATGCAAGCGCTTTACCCGTTTCTACTTCACCTTGCACAAGGTTGATTACACCTGCAGGGAGACCCGCCTTTTGCCATAACTTTAACGTTAACTCAGCAACTGCTGGCGTTAGCTCAGACGGTTTAAATACCACGGTATTGCCTGCTAATAGTGCAGGTACAATGTGACCATTTGGCAAGTGACCAGGGAAGTTATAAGGGTCAAACACCGCTACAACACCATGAGGCTTGTGACGGATCATCGCGCGACCTTGTGGCATTGGGTTTTCAACATCGCCTGTACGCTCTAAAAAAGCTTTTTCAGAGATAGCAATTTTACCCACCATCGCACCTGCTTCAGTACGTGTTTCCCAAAGTGGTTTACCGGTTTCTTGTGCAATAGCAATCGCTAATTCTTCGCTGTGCTCTTTCAGTGTTTCTGCGAATGTTTTTACAATCGCTAAACGCTCTGCAAATGTTTTATCAGCCCAGCTGTAAAACGCTTCACGTGCAGCAGCGACTGCGCCGTCTACTTGTTCAGTGGTTGCCGTATTTGCTTGCCAAATTACATCGTTATTTGCTGGGTTTACAGATTGAAAAGTATGACCAAGGCCTGCTTGCCATTGACCATTAATAAATTGCGCTGCATGAGTCATTAATATGTCTCCTGAATTCTATAGTTCTGCAAGTGATACTGAATCACCCGCTTCTAAGTGAAGTGCTTTTGCTAATTCACTTGAGATTGTGATGCTATCGGCATCGCATGATAGGCTAACTTGAGTCACGGTTGCTCTAAAATCAGCAATTTTATCATTTGCTAACAATACCGTGGTGTCGCCTTGGCTTTCACCAATTTCAACTTTAACTGTGTGGGCGTTTCTCACTGTAGCAATGTTATCTACTTTTGCTTCAACAGTTGGACCTGCATCAAAAATGTCTACATAACCATTAAAGGTAAAACCTTCGCTCTTTAATAGTTCAATCGCAGGGCGTGTGTTGTCATGTACTTGACCAATCACAGCTTGTGCATCTTTGCTCAGTAAGTTGACGTAAATTGGGTATTTAGGCATTAACTCAGCAATAAATACTTTCTGACCAATACCCGTTAAGTAATCTGCCGTTGGAAAGTCCATTGAGAAAAAGTGCTCTTCTAGCCATTGCCAGAATGGGCTTTCGCCGCTTTCGTCAGACACACCACGCATTTCAGCAATGACGGTGTCAGCAAAACGTTCTCTATGTTGATTAATAAACATAAAACGTGCTTTTGAAAGCAATTTACCGTTATTGTTTTTACGGTAGCCATCTTTTAAGAATAATGTACATAGCTCAGTTGCACCGGTGTAATCATTACACAGAGTTAAAATATCAACGGCTTTATACACGTCTAGCGTACGAGAAGAATGAATTACTTTGCTTAAATGATAATGATAAAAAGCATCATCTAAACCAACAGCGGCTTCAATACCCGAAGTCCCTACAACTTCACCCGTTTCGCTATCTTCAAGAACAAACAAGTAACCTTCATCACCTGGCTGCTGTGCTGCTTTTGCAAATGAGCTGACAGAATGATCGATTTTCTTTTGTAATAACTCTTCATTATTAGGCAAAGACGTAAAGCCATGGCGTTGACTCATCAGCAATCTTTACTAACGCTTGGTAATCGCTTTGCTGGATTGGGCGAAGGATCATCATAAGTCCGCTTGCTCCCTTATAAATAACGGTAAATTAAGAAATGTGGGCAAGCTTAGCTTGCCCTGAAATGACAGTTTCGTTTAGCCGTTAACGACTTTTGCAACTGCTTTTTCGAAACGAGCCATACCTTCGCGGATATCAGCTTCTGGAATTACAAGTGACGGAGTGAAACGAACAACATCAGCGCCAGCCACTAAAGACATAACGCCTTCTGCAGTACCAGCCACTAAAAACTCTTTTGCACGACCTTTGAATTGCTCTGTTACTACAGCACCAATTAATAGACCTTCGCCACGGATTTCAGTGAATACATTGTACTTTTCGTTAATCGCAGTTAGTAACTCACGGAATAACGCTGACTTTTCTTTAACGCCGTTAAGTACTTCTGGTGTATTTACTGTGTCGAATGCAGCTTCAGCTACTGCACACGCAAGTGGGTTACCACCGTAAGTAGAACCATGAGTACCCACTTTTAAGTGCTTAGCAATATCAGTTGTGGTGATCATCGCACCGATAGGGAAACCACCACCTAATGCTTTTGCAGTCGTTAAGATATCTGGAGTTACATTTAGACCTTGATAAGCATAAAGCTCACCCGTACGGCCAACACCGGTTTGTACTTCATCAAAGATTAGTAGTGCATTGTGTTTAGTACACAGTTCACGAACACCCTCAACAAACTCAGCAGTTGGCGAAATAATGCCACCTTCACCTTGTAGAGGTTCCATCATTACCGCACAAGTATTGTCTGAGATAAGCGCTTCAAATGCCGCTAAATGGTTGTAGTCACAGTGAACGATATCACCAGGTTTTGGACCAAAACCATCAGAGTATGCAGCTTGACCGCCTACTGTTACAGTGAAGAAAGTACGGCCGTGGAAACCTTTGTTGAATGAGATAATTTGTGACTTTTGCTCACCAAAGTTATCAAGTGCAAAACGGCGTGCAAGTTTAAGTGCCGCTTCATTTGCCTCTGCACCTGAATTAGCAAAATATACTTTTTCAGCGAACGTTGCATCAGTTAGCTTTTTAGCTAAGCGAAGCGCTGGCTCATTAGTCATTACATTTGATAAGTGCCAAATCTTTTCGCCTTGCTCTTTTAATGCACTTACAAGAGCTGGGTGACAATGGCCAAGACAGTTAACAGCAATACCACCCGCAAAATCGATAAATTCACGACCTTCTTGGTCCCATACGCGAGAACCTTCGCCTCGAACTGGAATAACACTTGATGGTGCATAGTTTGGAACCATTACTTGATCAAATAATTCGCGATTGACTGTCATTTTATATCCTCATAATTGTAAGCACACACAGAGTTTGGTGGCGCTTTAAAGCAAAACTAAGCCATTTTACTTAGCCGATTGAGCTTAGCGCAAAATCACCAAAATTACTCTTTGGTTCAATTTTCATTCATCCATTATTTCAGAAAATTTTCGTTATGTCTCTTAGAAAACTTTCATGCAGGCCTTGAAAACAAAGGGCTTGAGATATTTTTTCATGGATAGTGAATAACTATTTGAAGGCCTTTTTTTGCTCGAAATACTACAAAAAGGCGTAAGGCTAGTGAGCCAAGCACTGGCTAATGACAAAAACTTTGTCGCTGTGGATTGATAAACAATGAATGAATAGTCGCAAAAAAATTAACAATTTTTTTAATTAATTTGGATATGAAAGTGCTCAAAATTGCATTTAGCTAACTGTTCAAGCTCTTCCTTAGTGAAATCGAAGTGTGCAAACCAACGCTCAGTTTCGTCACTTTCGACCAATTGATGCTCATTTAAACTTAAAAACTGAGCGTAACAACGTGCTTTTAAAATCACCTTGGTAAGCGGCAAATATTCATCGTTTTTAGCTAATGGAGTCGTTAACTGCTGCATCACCGCATTAAATGGTAAATACCTAATGTCATTTGTTCAATTACTGTTGCGGTTACTTTTAATGACAACTTGCTAAGCAAACTACTTAAAAACAAAGGATCAGGCTTGAGCTCTAATAATGCGGTATGTAAGTCTTTCTTTTGTTCATCACGCGCCATAGTTACTTTACGCTGCCAAACTCGCTCAAAAGTGCGTAAATACAAACGTACTAAGGCAATCTTCCCAACATCAAGCAGCATTCCAAGCGTAAATGCATGTTCTTCATTTACGCCATTTAGCTTTGCTATTTCTTGCGCTGCAATGGCACACGCCATTGAATTATCTCTTAGTCGACGCTTTAAAAGCGGGAATGGCTCAGTACTATGAGGCATCCAGTGGCGTACAGCAAATGTCGGCACGACAAACTTCAAGTTATCTAAACCAATGTAACGAAGTGCTAAAAGCGGGTTATCAACTTTAACGGAAGTATGCTTATTACGTTGTTGACGGTAAAAAGGCAAGTTCACAAACGCGACTAGCTCGCGCCCCAGCCAGCTTAAATCTTTAACCAAAGGCTCAAGTCGACCCACTGAAGCTGAACGTACAGCTAAAATATCTAAAATAGCAGGTACGCTATCTTGGATACCAATTGTTTCGTGAATTACAGTATCAATATCTTCAAGCTGCTTATTCATCGCTGTTTCAATAACTTGATGTAACTGCTTACTCGCTTGAGCACGATATTTATGATGCGCCGTGCTTACCTTCTGACGTTTTTTTTCAGCAGCAACTTCTACTTCTAATAAAGTACGTTGCTCCATTGACTCGCCATAATCGATTTCTAAGGTATGAATAAAGCCAATTTGGCGCTGCGCAAAACTATGACCAAGCAAAAGATCGTGCGCGCGCTCATTAAGCACCATCGCAGTCCTTTGTTGTCGGGTTTCTTCAGTCATTTGCACAGGCGTATTGTCGGTCATATTTGTTAATTCACTAGCCTAAGATTAGAAGCGAGTTAAAAAGTTAGCAAGTAATTCAAGCCCTTGTTGGGTCAAAATTGCTTCGGGGTGAAATTGCACGCCTTCAAGTGCTAAATCATTATGCATGATCCCCATAATTTCATCAAAATCAGAATTTTGTTCTGTCCATGCAGTAATAGTGAAGTCACTAGGTAAGCTTTGTTTATCAACCACAAGTGAGTGATAACGACACACCGTCAGCGGGTTAGCTAAACCATTAAACACACCTTGGTTGCTATGCTTAACTAATGATGTTTTGCCATGCATCACTTGCTTAGCGCGAATAACATCAGCACCCAGAGCCTGAGCAATGGTTTGGTGCCCTAAGCAAATACCGAGAATTGGCAACTGCCCTTTTAGTTGTTCCACCACTTGTAAAGAAATACCCGCTTCGTTTGGCGAACATATCAGGTGAAAGTACGACGTGCTCTGGGTTAAGCTGTTTAATCTCAGCGATACTGATCTCATCGTTTCGTTTAACTAATACATCTTGATCCAAGCGCTGAAAATATTGCACTAGGTTGTATGTAAACGAATCATAATTGTCGATCATTAACAGCATTGCGTGTAACCCAAAATTACTCAGTCAAAATAATGAAGGCGCATTTTACCCCAAGCACACATAAATGTCGGCAAAAAATGGCTTATTCATCAGCGATTAGATGCGCTGTAAGGTCTGCCCTTTCTTGCTCATCAAGTTTTTGCGAGCATTTATTTGCAAAGTCGTAACGTACTAGTACGGTTTTACCAACGGCACAGCAGTTATCCTGCTGCCAAGCCTCTTGGCGCAGTACGAATGAACTTGAGCCGACATGCTCAACACTGGTTTTCACTGTGACATCGTGACCATAAAACAACTCACCCACAAAGCTTACTTCAACCTTAGCAATGATCAGTTTCCACTCATAAGGGTTTAAATCAGGCGTAAAAAACCTGAAAATAGGCGCTCGGGCGGCTTCAAACCATACAGGGAGTACTGTATTGTTGATGTGCCCTAGCACATCTGTTTCGCTAAAGCGTGGTGTGATAGTTTCAGTAAACATAGTAACCCTATAAAAAATATAAACTAAAGGTAGCTCATGACGGACTTTATTCGCGTATACGAAAACGCCCTCAGCAAAGAATTTTGCGACAACTTTATCACGGTATTTGAACAAAGCCCGCATTTAAAACAAGGCACTACCTCAGGCGGAGTAGATTTAGCGAAAAAAGACAGCCGCGATTTATACCTTAATAATCACTCTGAATACGCTGAGCAACTTAAGCATATTCAACAAACGACTGCGGGTTACGTCTTCAAATACCTTGAAGAGCATATTTTTATGATGATTGGCGCCTTTGGTTTAAAGGTTTACCATCCGCAAACAGGCAAACCTGTTGACCTAACACAAGATAACTTTGAAGAAGTCGGCAAACCACAATTGCCATTACTCGTGCAGCAGATTTTTCGTATGGGCCCTATTCAAGCACAAAAATACGATATCAATAAAGGTGGTTACCCTTATTGGCATAGTGAGGTATACCCGCAAGCAGGCCATAACGAGGCCCTTCATCGCGTGTTATTATTTATGTTTTATTTAAATGATGTAGATGAAGGTGGTGAAACAGAGTTTTACTATCAACAACGAAAAATATCGCCAAAACAAGGTACTATGGTCGTAGCGCCGGGCTATTTTACCCACACGCACCGTGGTAATAAGCCTATTTCAAATGACAAGTATATTTTAACCTCGTGGGTCTTATTCAACCGTGCAGAACAAATTTATGGACAACCACAATCCTAGCGGTAATAAGCAGCCCACTCGGGCTGCTTATAACTTAATTAAAGCTCAGCTTTAATCTGCCAGTAATTGATCAAATAAATCGAAAACCTTATCAAGCTCATCAATAGTGTTGTAATGCATACAACCAATGCGTACTACACCGCCGGTTTCTAATACACCTAGCTGCTTACATAGACCTTGTGCATAAAAGTTACCGTCCCACACGCAAATATGTTGCTTACCTAAAAATTCAGACACAACGCGTGGCTCGATGCCTTCAAACGTTAAAGCAAAAGTCGGTGTGCGTGAAGCTACGCGCTCTAGATCATCAATACCAAATAACTTGATGCGCGGGTAATCAGCTAAACGCGTTAAGAAATGCTTACTTAATGTCATTTCGTGCTGTTTAGTCATAGCAAATGCAGCAGCTAATTTATCTCGGCGTGAATGAGTATCATCAAGCTCACTAATTGCAGCAATGTAATCAACAGCAGCAATTAATCCAGCTAACGCTTCAAAGCTTTGTGTTCCCGTTTCCCAGCGACCTGGCGCAACATCTTTTGCAGGTTCAACTTTATATGGTGTGAAACCTTCAAGGTGCTCACGTTTGCCATAGACAATACCAAGGTGAGGACCAAAGAACTTATATGCAGAGCAGGCTAAGAAGTCACAATCAAGTGCTTGTACGTCTACTAGCTCATGAGGTGCATAATGTACGGCATCAACATAAACTAGCGCACCAACAGCATGTGCAAGCTCAACGATGCGTTTAATATCATTAATTGAACCAGTGGTGTTTGATGCATATGTCACAGCAACAAGCTTTGTTTTGCTAGATAAAAGGCTTTCAAAATGTGCCATATCTAGGCTGCAATCAGCTTCGTTGATAAGGGTAGTTTTTACTGTCGCGCCTTTATCTTCAGCAGCTTGCTGCCAAGATGATACGTTTGAGAAGTGATCAGCATTGGTGACAATAATTTCATCATCAGCAGTCCAATCACGTGAGATGGCACGACTAAAGCTAAACGTTAAGCTTGTCATGTTTGCACCAAACACGATTTGCTCTTTAGATGGCGCATTTAATAAATCGGCTGCAGCTTGGCGAGCATTTGCCATTAACTCTACCGTTTTATCACTTGAGAAAAATGCACCGCCTAAGTTTGAGTTGAAGTAACCCAAATATGCACTCATAGCGCTTAGAACTGACTGTGGTACTTGCGAGCCACCCGGACCATCAAGGAAAATCGGTGACTGACCTGCAACTTGTTGCATAAGTGCAGGGAACTGGCGACGTAATTGCGTTAAGTTCATGGTTTACCCTTACGCAGTTAGTACGAAGCAATCAAGGTAACCTTCTTTGCTTGCGTCTAATTTATTCATTGGTGTAGCGTTGTGCCATACTTCACGGTCATTAATCAGTGCGAACATGCCGTCTTTAATTTCCATTTTGAAACATGGTTCAGCTTGTTGGTGTTCATAAACAAGTAGCTCACCACCCTCTAGGTTTTCGTGTGATACACCACATACGCATACGTGATCAAAACCATCTTGGTGAACACCTTCAGGTGCAGCTGGAGTGTCGCTGTCGATCGCAAGCATTCTGAACTGATGAATTTCAATAACGCGATCATCACTGATACCCGTCATATCGCGAAATTGATTAACGATTTGCTTCATGCCATCAGTCGCTAATAAGCTATCTTCTAGATTTTCATAAGTACGCTCAACATTACCTTGGAAGGTATTGATTGAGTCATCTTGCACAAATGCTTTTGTTGGTTGTAGTTTTAATTCACCATCAACAACTTTGATTACTGAATAACGACGCTTACGAAATTCACCATCTGCGTATGGGTTTGCAGGTAGGTTAGCAAAAGAAGGCTTAACTGCGTCAATATGTGCTTGGCTTACAAAACGAAGCTGTAAAAGGTTCTGGTTGTTTAATGTAGTCATTTCGATCTCGCCTTAATACGTTGAGAATATTGGCGAGGATTTTAATGCAATTGGTAGGAAATTTTTGCGTTATTATGTAAACGCTGATGATGATTTATGTAGCTTTAAGATCGTATTTATAAATATTTTAGAAATTTTATCTAAAATAAAAAGCCCGCTAAAAGCGGGCTTTCTTGTCATTTAATTTAGCTAAAATTAAACAGCTTGCTGAACGATTACTTTGTCTGCCTTTTTAGTGTATTGAGGCATACGGTGGAAGTTCAGGTAACGATAAGTATCAGCTGCAGTTGCATTGATCTTATCTGCATACTCTTGGTACTCAGCAGGTGTAGGTAGTTTACCTAAGATTGCCGCTACTGCTGCAAGCTCAGCTGATGCTAAGAATACGTTAGCGCCAGTACCAAGACGGTTAGGGAAGTTACGCGTAGAGGTAGAAACAACTGTTGCTTTATCAGCAACACGTGCTTGGTTACCCATACATAGTGAACACCCTGGCGTTTCGATACGTGCACCTACGCGACCAAAGATACCGTAGTAACCTTCGTCAGTAAGCTGGTCTTTATCCATCTTCGTTGGTGGTGCAACCCAAAGTTGAGTTGGGATACGACCACTGAAACCATCTAGTAGTTTACCTGCAGCACGGAAGTGACCGATGTTAGTCATACAAGAACCGATGAATACTTCGTCGATTTTCTCGCCTGTTACGTCTGAAAGAAGACGCGCATCATCTGGGTCATTTGGAGCACAAAGGATTGGCTCTTTGATGTCTGCAAGATCGATTTCAAGTACGTGCTTGTACTCTGCATCTGCATCAGCTTCCATAAGTTCTGGGTTAGCTAACCACTCTTGCATTGCTGTGATACGACGCTCAATAGTACGAACATCGCCGTAACCTTCAGAGATTATCCACTTAAGCATTACGATGTTTGACTCAAGGTATTCAGCGATAGACTCTTTAGAAAGTTTAACAGTACAACCTGCCGCTGAACGCTCAGCTGATGCATCAGAAAGTTCGAAAGCTTGCTCAACTGTTAGGTGCTCAACACCTTCGATTTCTAGTACGCGACCAGAGAATTCGTTGATCTTACCTTTCTTCTCAACTGTAAGAAGACCTTCTTTGATACCGTAGTAAGGGATAGCATGAACTAGGTCACGTAGTGTGATACCTGGCTGCATTTCACCTTTGAAACGTACTAAGATTGACTCAGGCATATCAAGAGGCATTACACCTGTTGCTGCTGCGAATGCTACCGCACCTGAACCCGCTGGGAATGAAATACCTAGAGGGAAACGAGTATGTGAGTCACCACCAGTACCTACTGTATCTGGTAATAACATACGGTTTAACCATGAGTGGATTACACCGTCACCAGGACGTAGTGATACACCGCCACGGTTCATGATGAAATCAGGAAGTGTGTGGTGAGTGTTTACGTCGATTGGCTTAGGATAAGCAGATGTATGACAGAAAGACTGCATTGTTAGATCTGCAGAGAAACCTAAACATGCTAGATCTTTAAGTTCGTCACGCGTCATAGGACCAGTTGTATCTTGCGAACCAACAGTAGTCATTTTCGGTTCACAGTATTGACAGGACGTACGCCAGGCATGTTACATGCTTTACCAACCATCTTCTGAGCTAATGTGAAGCCTTTACCAGAATCAGTTACAAGAGCAGGCTTGCGGAAGATATCTTCAGCTTCCATACCTAATGATGCACGCGCTTTATCAGTTAAACCACGACCGATGATTAGTGGAATACGACCACCAGCACGCACTTCATCAAGAATTACGTCTGATTTAAGAGAGAAAGTAGAGATTACTTCATCAGTACCGTGACGCTTAACAACACCTTCGTATGGGAAGATATCGATTTGGTCACCCATGTTTAGCTCATCAACAGGAAGTTCGATTGGTAATGCACCAGAGTCTTCCATTGTGTTGAAGAAGATAGGAGCGATTTTACCGCCTAAACATACACCACCAACGCGTTTGTTTGGTACGTGAGGAATATCATCACCCATGAACCAAAGTACAGAGTTAGTTGCAGATTTACGAGAAGAACCCGTACCAACTACATCACCAACGTATGCAAGAGGTAAACCTTTCGTTTTAAGCTCTTCTAGTTGTGAGATTGGACCAACTTCACCTGGTTTTTCAGGATTGATACCATCACGTTCGTTCTTCAGCATTGCTAAAGCGTGCAGTGGAATATCAGGGCGAGACCATGCATCTGGTGCAGGAGAAAGGTCATCTGTATTTGTTTCGCCAGTTACTTTGAATACGGTAACTGAGATTTTTTCAGCAACTGCAGGCTTGTTCACAAACCACTCAGCATTTGCCCAAGATTCGATTACTTGCTTAGCAAATTCGTTACCCGCTTTCGCTTTTTCTTCTACATCATAAAAAGCATCAAACATTAATAATGTGTTTGATAAACCTTTAACAACGATTGGCGCTAACGCTTCGTCATCTAAAAGGTCAATCATAGGCGCGATGTTGTAACCACCTAGCATAGTACCAAGTAGCTCAGCTGCTTTTTCTTTTGATACAAGTGGAGAGCTCGCTTCACCTTTTGCAACTGCAGCCAAGAAACCTGCTTTGATGTAAGCAGCATCATCAACACCTGGTGGTACACGGTTAACTAGAAGATCAACGATAAACTCTTCTTCACCTGCCGGTGGATTTTTGATTAATTCAATAAGATCAGCCGTTTGCTGAGCATCTAATGGCGCTGGTACGATACCTAACGCGGCACGTTCTTCTACGTGTTTACGATATTCTTGTAGCACAATATTGCCCTCTTGGTGACGTGAAAGTACTCGGTAGTATTAAGCTAAATACCAATTAAGACCCAGTACTTATAGTATTCTGACAGTTAATTATAAAGCTTTTAAGTATAGATGAAAATCCATGCGGTAAGTAAGGAGTTTAATAGTCACTATAAATATCATGAATAGTACTAGAAAAAAACGCTATTCAAATGAATATTTATTAAGAATCATTCCTATCTAACCAATTCCTAGTACTTAGAAAAGAAAAAACCCAGCACTAGGCTGGGTTTTTAAAATTTGCGTAAAGAGTTAGATTAACGCTCTACTTTAACACGTTCAATGACAGTTACTTTCGCTTCAACACGACGGTTTTCGGCGTGAGCTTCTGGTGTGTTAGCTGGGTTTTTAAGACGCTCTTCACCCATACCAACAGTAGTTAGACGCATTGGATCAATGCCATCTTCGATTAGTTTCTTAGCAACCGCATCAGCACGTTTCTTAGATAACCACTTATTGTAGTCAGCTTTACCTACTGATGAAGAGTGGTTTTCAAGCACTACGTCAGTACCTGGGTGCTCTTTTAAGAATGCTGCTGCAGCATCAATATCATCTAGGTATTGTTGAGATACTTTAGATGTGTTGTTAGGGAACGTGATTAGTAAGCTCTTAGTTACTTCACGATCTTCATATAGCGTACAACCAGTGCCATCAACAGCGTCAGTCATTGGTGTATTTGCACATTGATCGTCTGCATCAGGGATATTATCGCCATCGCTATCTACTGGTTCTACAGCAACAGGAACAACCGTAGGAGCAGGCTCTACAGGCTCAGCTGGCGCGCTTTGAGCACCGAAGATGTAGCTAAGACCTAATTTAGCACCCACATCTGTATAACCACGATCTAGGCCTTGGTATAAAGACGTTTCTGCATTAAATGCGAAATGCTCTGTAAAGTAGTGTTGATAACCTGCACCCACATTAGCAAACATTAAATCTTCATCAACCGCATCAAGATTTTTTAAACCAAAAATACCGTAGAAAGGACCACCACCAAAGTGGTAAAGACCATCAATACCGTAACGCTTACCACTTTCTGAACCACTCATCGACGTACCGTCGTTTAATTCAGCTTTCCAGTCAAAATCCATATCAGCGTATTCTAGACGCGCACTCCAGTAATCACTGAAGCGGTAACCTAACTCTAGACCCCAGCCTGTTGAATCATCAACATCAAGACCGCCTGGTGCGTAGTCACGAACATTTTCCCATGAATTATCATAGTAATCGCCAAACGCACCAATATAAAAACCTTGCTTTTCAGCAGCGAAGCTAGAAGCACTTGTTGCAGCAAGAGCTAAAGCTATAGTTAGTGATTTTAGTTTCATGTTTCCTTCCCTTCCATTTAAGTAACTAAAGGCTGTGTAGCCTAAACTCTGTCAAGATAGATGATGAGTAATTAATCCAAACTTAATAAACTAAAACTACAATAAATTTGTTAATTTCAAAACACCACCTAAAAAAGTGACGTTTAGCACCGTCGAAATGCCATAGAATGGCATACCAAATTAACAGTGCTCAAAAAAACTCTAATTTACCTAGTGATAATTACACGAGATAACAATAAGAACATAGTACAATAATCACCCATTTGCTGCGATGATTCAAATCAATATAAGTGTACCTTATTTTTATACCATGCCGTATACCTTTAAGAGTATCGCGTTTATTAAAAAAGTAAATGCGTTTTTAAGGTATAAAAAAAGCTGAACCATAAAAATAGTTCAGCTTTAATCTCAAGATTATTAATAAATTACAATAAGCTAATAGTAATCTATTACTTACGCATAACCTTTACACGTTCAACCGTACTAATTTGTGCTTCAACACGACGATTTTCTGCATGCGCTTCAAGCGTATATGCTTTGTTCTTCAGGCGTTCTTCACCATAACCAACCGTAGAGATTCTATCTGATGAGATACCGTCTTTAACTAACTCTTCAGCTACATCTTTAGCACGTTTTTCAGAAAGCTTCATGTTGTAATCCGCATCACCAACTGCTGATGCATGACCTTCAAGAACAACTGATGTGCCTTCGTTTTCTTTCATAAATGCTGCAACATCAGCAATATCGCTGAAGTATTTATTTGGTACTTCTGCAACATCATGCGGGAAAGTAACTAGTAAAGTGATTGTTGCCTCTTTTTCTTCATAAAGAGTACAGCCCTTGCTATCTACCGCATCAGTCATTGGTGTATTTGCGCATTGGTCATCAGCGTCCATTACGCCATCGTTATCGCTATCTGTAGGTCCACTTACTACAGGAGCTGGCTCAACAGGAGCCGCAGAGCTGCTTTGATCACCAAAGATATAGCTTAAACCTAACTTAGCACCCACATCGGTATAACCACGATCAAGGCCTTGGTACAAAGAAGTTTCGGCATTGAAAGCAAAGTTATCTGTGAAGTAGTGTTGGTAGCCAGCACCAACGTTTGCAAACATTAAATCCTCATCAACAGCATCAAGGTTTTTCAAACCAAAAATACCGTAAAATGGGCCACCACCGAAGTGATATAAACCATCAATACCGTAGCGCTTACCACTTTCAGAACCGCTCATCGATGTGCCATCGTTTAGTTCAGCGGTCCAGTCAAAATCCATATCAGCATATTCTAAGCGAGCACTCCAGTAATCGCTAAAGCGATAACCCAGCTCTAAACCCCAGCCTGTTGAATCATCAACATCAAGGCCGCCTGGTGCGTAATCGCGAACATTTTCCCATGAATTATCATAGTAATCGCCAAATGCGCCGATATAAAAACCTTGTTTCTCAGCAGCAAATGTTGAAGCACTAGTTGCAGCAAGTGCCAAAGCTATAGTCAGTGATTTCAGTTTCATTGTTTCCTTCCCATTTTCATAATAAAGCTCGTAAGAGCTCGTATTTTTTGAGTAATCAAAACTTTAACAATACAAAAAACGATTAGTTACTTTGCATTGACATTCAACTTATTAATTAATCCATAACTATTAAGGTACTAATAATAGCCTAGCCTAATTTCGTAGATAAGCGATTAAATGTATGACCAAACCAGCTTCGAATACCGTATGAGATCATCTTTTAAAGCAATAGATTAGCCTAAAATCTATAATACCACCGCCTATTAGAGCGCTCAATCAGCATACAGTTAAATTCAATAAATAGGAATTTTCCTAGTTAATTTAAATGACTAGGTCCCACAAAAAGTTTGATAATTTTTATCATAATCTTTTGGGATTGAAGCCATTCAAAGTGACGCTCATCGTAAACATATGGATCGTTAAATGCTTCTAAAAAGGCGTCTTTTAATGAACTTTCTCCCGATGCTTCGTATTCCGCTAGGATCATTTCAATAGTATGATTACGTGGAATGACTGCAGGATTAACAGCGCGCATAGTTTCATAACTTTTAGACGAAATCCTCACGTTCCACTTTTTATGCCACTCTTTTAAACTAGTTGGAATTGCGAAATCCGCAAGTAAAGATTCAGTCAGAGCATTGAAAGTATTAGTATAATCGAGCTGATGTTGCTTCATTAAACCTAGCAACTCTGAAACTAAAGCATGATCGCCTTCGTGCTGACCAGCTAATCCTAATTTCTGCTGCCACATAGTATTAAATGCATCATTAAATTTAGCTACAAAGCCATTTACAACCGGTGAGAGTTGTTCGACGGCACTCTCTTGATCAGCAAGTAACGGAATTAAGCTTTCAGCCAAGCGTGCAATATTCCAATTAGCAATATTCGGTTGATTTCCAAATGCATAACGCCCTTGATGGTCAATCGAACTAAATACCGTGTCTAGGTCAAACTGATTCATCATCGCACAAGGGCCATAGTCAATGGTTTCACCACTAATCAAGGTATTATCTGTGTTCATCACACCGTGTATAAAGCCAATTCGCATCCAACTGATAACCAGCTCTATTTGCTTATCGAGTACAGCAGTTAAAAACTCAATATAACGCTGCTCACCCGTACTGCTAATGCCTGGGTAGTGGCAGCTAATTGCGTAATCAACGAGCTTCTCTAGCCCTTCTATATCACCTTGTGTAGCTAAGTATTGAAATGAACCAACACGGATGTGACTTTTAGCTAGGCGAGTAACAACTGCCCCCGGGCGTGGTGGCTGACGATATACCGTTTCGCCAGTTGTAACCACAGCTAAACAGCGCGTAGTTGCGATGCCAAGCGCATGAAGTGCCTCACTCATAATGTACTCTCGAACAGCTGGACCAATGGCACAGCGACCATCACCACCGCGCGAGAACACTGTTGCTCCAGCGCCTTTTAGCTGCAAGTCCCACAATGTGCCATCTTTATCTGCAATAGCACCAAGTAAATGCGCTCTACCATCACCAAGACGCGGTGAAAAATGACCAAATTGATGACCTGAGTAACCAAGAGCAACCGGCGCAACGTCGTTATCTATCGTTGAACCAGATAGCAATTTAGCTAAAAATTCGCTGTCGTGTTTAATTGCGAAATTATCAGCTAGCTTGTCATTAAATAGCAGTAATTGCGGCTCGGCAACGGCGCTCGGCATATCCTTGATAGCAAGTAGTTCACTAATATCTGTGTATCGAGTTTGCAGTTTCATAACTGTCCTTAACGTGTTGCGACACCCACACGATTATCGCCTACACCATAGGCCACTAGTTGGCTTAGTGCCTGCAGGCTGTAACCGCTTTGCTGTTGTAATTCGTTGAAAAAACCTTGCGCTGCTTGCAGTGACTTTTTAGTTTGTAAGCCGCCATCTATCAACTCATGGGCACGCAAATAGGCTTCTACATACCGAGAAAGTAAAAAAGTATCTTTACCAAGCGCTCGTAAAGCGTATGGGCCAGTATTTCCCCCTAAACGCGCACCATGCTTTTTAAGATAAGCCCACAAACCAATAATATTGTCAGTAGGCCAATCTGCAATAAATTGGCTAAAGCTGCCATGCTTCTCAGCAACTTCGTGGATCATGTACGCATTTTCTGGGATCGTTTGTACTTTTTTAAAATTACGAACAATTCGCTCATCACTGGCTTTTTGCTCGAGCATATCTGGCGGCATCATCAACAATTTTTCTACACTGAAATCCCAAAACACATCACGAAAACCAGCCCATTTATTATTGATAACAGACCAATAAAAACCGCTTTGAAAGACTTTACGCGTGAACTCTTCTAACCATAAATCGTCATGCATTTTAGCAATATCAGCATCGTCGAGCGGGTTTGATAACAGTGCTTGCAGCATTTCTTCACTGCCCTTTCGAGATACGGCTCGTTGATAAATATCGTTAAATTTTTCCATCATTTTTCCAATTGATTTGGTTAGCGCTAAGTGTACGTAAAAACACGGTTATACGTAACCATGTTGCAAATTCGGTCACTAAAAAACAAATTCCTCGCCTTGACACCTAGACGGCTAAAATGCTTTAATCGCTGCAAATACCCTATTTAAGTATGTTGGCTTTAACCTTTAAAGCGAGCATAAAGGGCTGGAAGAGGTGCGTTATTCAGGTAGCGTATGGGAAGAGCACAGACTCTGTTGATCATACGTGAGGGGAATTAACGCCGAGAAGTAACACCGTTTGTGAGGTGCTTATTTCGGGCGACTGGGCTGAATCCCAGCGACTGTCACCAACAATAGCAAAGTGCTATTGATTAGTTTGGTGGAGAGCTTCTGGTCTTAGTATAATAAGGCCGTCGCGTCTTTATTATTTTAAGCCCATTCGCTCTTCGAATTATACCTTGTTCGAACGACGACATGCGGCTCCATTCAAATGTTCCCGCATAAACTCTTCGAATACCTTATAAGTTCGTGAGAGATGATCAACAATTTTGATTTAAACGACTATCCATTATGGACAGCGCTTGTCACGCCATTTTCTGAATCTGGCGAGGTCGATTACACGGCCCTTGAACAACTGGTCGCTGAGCAGCAAGATGCAAATAACGGCATTTTATTACTTGGCAGTACCGGTGAAGGACTGGCGCTTTCACTCAAAGAGCAACAAGCCATCGTTGAGCATGTTTGCCAATTAGCACCGAGTGTACCACTCATGGTTGCTGTGGGCGGCATGAACCTCAAGCAACAAGTTGCTTGGGTTGAATACTGCAACCAACTACCTATTCATGGCTATCTATTGGGCTCACCTCTGTATGCAAAACCTGGGGTAGTTGGCCAAACACATTGGTTTGAAAGCCTTCTTGATGCAAGTAATCACCCATGTATGCTGTATAACGTACCTGGACGCAGTGCAGTTGAGATTTCACCGCAGGTGATCAAAAACCTTGCTGACCACAAAAATCTTTGGGCTTTAAAAGAAGCCAGTGGCGACATTAGCAAATTTGAAGGCTTTAGAACGGCATCGCCAACACTGGCCATATTTAGTGGCGATGATGCTCTTATGCCGTATTTTGCTCAAGCAGGAGCAAAAGGTTTAGTTTCGGTTGCCGCGAATGCTTGGCCGAGTCAAACCCATGAGTTTGTTAAACGCAGTTTAAGTGGTCAATACCCAAATCTATTCACCGATTGGTCGCAAGCGATTCAAAGTTTATTCGCTGTGGCAAATCCAATCCCCGTAAAAGTACTGATGCACCTGCAAGGTAAAATAAATACCCCGCATTTACGTCCGCCGCTTACGCATTTAGAGCTTGAGCAAACAGACAGCATCACCCACGCAAACAACACAATTTTATCTTGGAACTAAAAACAGGTTTTATCATGAGCTGGTTAGAATTATTAAACAACTTAGAATCAGGCGCAGTTCGCGCGGCAACACAGGACGAGAACGGCAACTGGCACGCCAATGTTGAAGTTAAACAAGGCATTTTAGAAGCCTTTAAAAATGGCACAAACACTGAGTTCCCGGGTGGTTTTGTTGATAAGCACAACTTAGCTCCACAAGGCTTTGCAGCCGATGCTGGCGTGCGTATGGTACCAGGTGGTAGCAGTGTTCGTCGTGGCGCACACGTTGCTAAAGGCACCATTATCATGCCACCAGCATATGTAAATATTGGCGCGTTCATCGACGAAGGCACGATGGTCGACAGCCACGCATTAGTGGGTTCATGCGCACAAGTGGGTAAAAATGTTCATCTAAGTGCAGCAGTACAATTAGGTGGTGTGCTTGAGCCAATTGGTGCCAGCCCTGTGGTTATTGAAGATGACGCATTCATCGGTGCAGGCTGCGTTATTGTTGAAGGTGTGGTTGTGAAAAAAGGTGCTGTACTTGCGCCGGGTGTACGTTTATCGGCAACCATTCCTGTTTACGATTGCGTTAATGAGCGCCAGCTAGACAAAGGTGAAGCCATCCCAGAAAACGCGATTGTGATCCCAGGCTCTCGCCCAGCTTCAAATGCATGGGCTCGTGAACAAGGTCTTAGCATGTCGTGTGCATTGATCGTGAAATACCGTGATGAACAAAGCGATGCATCATTACTGTTAGAAGAGGTTTTACGTTAATGAGCTTTTTGAGCACGCATATCAAGCAAGCGGTTGAGCAAGTTTCAGCGCATCTTGATACGCCATTTTTTATCTATGATTTAGATAAATTAACTGCACATTTAAATCAACTGACTGCGCAAACCGATGTGAAACTTTGGTATGCCGTTAAGGCCAACCCGTTGTCTCGCATTATTCAATGTTTAGACAGCGCAGGATTTAACTTTGATGTTGCAAGTAAAGGTGAACTTGAGCAAGTACTTGCCCAAGGCATCGATAGCGAGCGCGTGCTCAACACTGGGCCTGCAAAGAGCCCTAAACAAATTTCACATTTTATTGCTCGCGGCGTACGTACTTTTGTCGCCGAGAGCATTAACCAAGTGCGCTGGTTAAACGAACAAGCAACAAAAGCAAATTGTCAGCTGCAAGTTCTATTGCGTGTTCAACTTCGTTGGCCAGACAGCGAAAAGAATCCACTTGGCGGCGATAGTCTTACTCCTTTTGGTTTGGGCTGCGATGAGTGGCAAGCACTCACTGCAAGTGATTACCCTGCTCTTAGCTTTGATGGTCTGCATATTTTCCAATGGGGCAATATGCTGAGCACTGACAAGCTCGCCGAGCTATGGCGCGCGATGATTGCGCCACTGCAACAGCTAGCACGCTCATTAAACATTAATCTTAATATTCTCGATTTAGGGGGTGGCTTAGGCATTCCTTATACTCAAAGTGCTAACCGACTCGATTGGTCTGCACTTATTGAGACTTTGGCTAGCATTAAAGCAGATGCCGGTGTCAAAGAGCTTTGGATGGAACTTGGCCGCTATGCGGTGGGCGAATGCGGCCATTACGCAACGCCAGTTGTTGAGCGTAAAGTAAATTACAATCAACAGCAGGTGATTTTATCAGGCGGTATTAACCATTTACTTCGCCCAGCTGTGACAAGCCAAGATTTCCCTGCGGCCTTACTTCGCGAATCGACGGCTGAGCCTGCGGCAATGACTTTATACGGCCCGCTTTGCACCGCCCTTGATTGCTTAGGTGAACACCAATTAGCGAGCGATTTAAATGAGCAAGACTGGTTGGTATTCAGCCAATGTGGCGCGTATGGCTTTACCGAAAGTATGCCGTACTTTTTATGCCACGAATTAGCGGCTGAATACATCCTTGAACAAGGCAATATTGAGTGCATTCGTAGCGCTGAAGATGCCAGTTATTATTTAAGGTAATCGCCATGAGTAAAGAATTAATCAGCCAAGAGAATATTGTGGTTGGCGAGATTGCCAACGGCCTACCTCTGACAATCCCAGTGTATCGCTTAAAAGGGGATGGCACAGGCCCAAACGTGTATATACAAGCCAATATGCACGGCGCTGAAGTACAAGGTAATGCAGTAATTTATCAATTGCTTGAGCAGCTAAAATCACTCAAGCTGCGTGGCGATATTACCCTAGTGCCTTATGCCAACCCTATTGGTTGCAATCAAAAATCAGGTGAGTTTACTTTAGGTCGCTTCGATCCAATTACGGGCACCAACTGGAACCGCATGTACCGCTTTAATAAAGCGTTACCGTCACAGATTGCTGAACAGCACAAAGACTGTGATGATGCGACCCTTAAAGCGGCGTTTAAACAGGCACTCGTAGCTGACATCGATAGTCAATTAACAGGCCCTGATTACAGCCTAACAACGGGTAAGCGTATTGCCCTTAACTTGCAAAAGCTTGCCCATCAGGCAGATATTGTTTTAGACCTTCACACTGAATATCTCGAGTAAGCACTTATATTGCCCTGAATACGCCAAAGACAGCGCAAGCTACTTCAACATCGAGCATGTGTTACTGATCCCAAGTGATTTTGATGGCGCGATGGATGAAGCGAGTTTCTGCCCATGGTGGTCACTGTCTGAAGAGCTTGCCAAACAAGGCCGTGAATTTGCTGTTCAAGTCGAAGCATTCACTGTTGAACTTGGTAGCCAAGAAAAAATCGATTTAAGTGCGGCACTTGAAGATGCAAATAGCATTTTAAGTTACCTCAATCAAAAAGAGGTATTAGTTGATGCTGCGTATCATCCTAAAGCGATGACACGCTATGCCTGCATGCTTGAAGATTATGTAGCTTACTATGCACCTATGGGTGGCATGGTTGAATACCTTGCCCCACTGGGCGGCCATATTAAAGCTGGTGAGCCTATCGCCCATATTTTAAGAATGGAGCGCTACCTTTCTGAGCAGCCGCTACAAACATTAAGTTTTGATAAAGACGCCATTGCTATTTTGCATTTTGCTTCAGCAAGCGTGAATCAAGGTACCGAACTTTATAAGTTTTTTACCAATGTATTTGAGCTATAAGCTCATCCCTTCTCATTGCGTGAGAGTCAACGGCTTATGCTCTTAGGCCGTTACAGCAGGGCTCCAAGCTTAGCTTGGGGCTCTCTATTTACCTAAAATTTCAACAATTCAGTACAAGTTCACGGTTACTTATGTAAAAATCGTTATAATTATACCTACTTACAAGTCTACTGAAAGGGAACTGCAATGGGATGGCGCATTTGGCTGGCAGCCGCTGGCTTATTTTCTGTACCTGTATTTGCTCAAACTGAACAACCACAAACTAACGAACAAGATGATGCACTAGAACTCGTAAAGCAGTGTATTTTGAACGAAGCTATTGGCGGTGACGGCAAGCAAACACTCGAAGAACTTCGTAAAAAGTGCTCTGATTTAGATGAAAGCAAAAAGCTCACCGCTTTAGACAAACGTAAAGCGCGTGAAGAAGTGAGCAAGAAAAACCGTAATGTGATCACCCCACATAAGCGTAACTATATTTTACCGCTTTCTTACGTATCTAATCCGAATGAGCGCCCTTTTGATGGCCTAAAAGACCTCGCTGAAGAAGTCGATGGCGAGCCACTTGATAATCTTGAAGTAAAATATCAATTATCAATCAAAGTGCCTATCTTCGAAGGCTTCTCAGATAAAGACCAAGGCGTATTTTTTGCATTTACCATGCAATCGTTTTGGCAGTTTTATAACAAAGATATTTCATCGCCGTTTCGTGAAACAAACTACGAACCAGAGATCTTCTGGGTGAACTACCTTGATCCTGAGCATGTGCTTTGGGGCGATGAAATGGCGATTGCAATTGGTGCTTCACATCAATCTAATGGCCGCAGCCAGCCTAATTCACGTTCGTGGAACCGTATTTATGCTGACTTCTTATGGGAAAAAGATGGCTTTGTATTTAGCTTTAAGCCTTGGTACCGCATTCCTGAAGATAAAAAAGATGATGAACTAGAAGCTAAAGGTGATGACAACCCTGATATCTACAAATACATGGGTTACTTTGAATTCTCGGGTGCATACCGTTACAACGAGCATGAGTTTAGCTTTATGACCCGTAATAACTTAAATTCAGATAACCGCGGCGCAATCCAACTAGACTGGTCTTTCCCTCTTTGGTTTCATTACGTGGCTACGCACAATACTTCAATGGTTATGGCGAGAGCTTGATTGATTACAACGCTGATATTGAACGTTTTGGTGTGGGTATTCTGTTAACTGACTTGCTTTAATTGTTATGTTAACTGACTTGCTTTAACTTAAAGAGCGAGCTTTAGTTAGCTCGCTCTGAATATTCGTTATTTTTTAACGATGAAGTGACCTTCAAATTCTGCTACTAGCACATCACCATCGTATACATTCACTGGCACATGGTAGCTTGCTTTGCCATTGTCCTCTAGCTCCGCCAACTTGCCTTTACAGCCAGCCAACTCAACACTCCCGCGAGGATCGTTATTCAGTGGTTTAAGGTATTTAATGTTGGCATCTGCTAACACGATATTCCCTTCAAGGCCAGCTTCTTTAAGCGCTAGGTAAGTTGCGCCCCAGCCTGTTAAGGTCGCTAAACTATAAATCGAGCCGGCAAACATAGTGTTATGAAGATTTAAGTTCGCATCTAGATCAGCGCGCGTAGTAAACTGCCAATCGGTGTAGCTTTCTACTTTAATTCCCATTGCATCACTGATAGGGATCGACTCACGCCACGTATTTTGTAGTACTTGTGTCCAGTTTGGATGACGGAACCAACCCGGCTCAGAGGGTTTTTGTTTTACCATTTTCCAATGCTGTACATCGTCATAGGCAAGGTGTGCTTTTTCCTTTAATTCGTAGCCATGACGCTTATAAAAATCAAGGGCTCGCTCACGAGCAAACAATACCAGTTCATCTGCATCTTGAGTCCATGCGATTTTTTCTAATTCATGTAATAAACGGCTACCAATATGCTGGTTACGATTACCTTCAGCAACCGCCATATAACGAACTTGCGCTTGCTGATGATTATTAAAATGCAGGCGAGCTACGCCTAATACTTCGCCATCATTATTTTTGATAAAGCGGTGCTCTGCGTCTTGCTCTAAGTCATCTTGTTCAGAACCGCGCGGCTCGCCCCAGGGTGCTCTTAAAACCTGCCAACGTAATGAATAGTACGCTTGCCAATCTTCGCTGCTTTGCGGGGTGGTCACTTTAAACATAAAAACTCCTGTGATAATTCAGCCACGGGTCTGTTGTTTTTCTGTCGTGGCCTTTGCAATGCGAATTACGATACGCGATCTTCTATCAAGTTGGAATAATACTTTGGTGACCCAGCCTAAATTATTATTCATGGCTGTAAAAACTAATGCACAATTGCACTTTATGCTTACTGGTCTATGCTGAAATAATTGTCTAATTATTATAATAACACGCTAAAGGCCCGAAATATGGAACATTTTCTTGAACCCAGTGGCGCAGTAAAACATAGTTTTATTGAGGACTGTCACCGATTAGGGCAGCTCATTTATTGGCATAAACAAGGCAATTACAGTATTCAAGTTAGGCAACTTAACCAATTACGCTGGTTACTGATCAACGAAACCCTGCAATCGGTCATTGAAAAACGCCGACCTGCCAGATTACTTTTCCCTCATTTACAATACCTTGCAAAGCTTTGGCAAGACTTAGAGGAACCGAAAAAGATTTTAGAATTAGGCCTAGGCGGTGGTGCTATTCGTAACTACTTACAGCACACCTACCCTGATAGCCAACTGACATCGGTTGATAAAAACCCCGACATAATTCACTGCTATAAACGTTACTTTGGTGGCGACCATGCCAATAACCTGCACTGTTTTGATGCGCAGCAAGTATTAGAGCAAAACAACGAATACAATTGGATCATCTTAGATTTATTCAGTGAGGTAGATGCACCATTATTTTTATACAAGCACCTGTTTTACACCAAACTAAGAGCAGCGATGGCAAAAGATGGCTTGTTGTTCATTAATTTTTTATCCAATCACCCATCGCAACTAAAACAACTTGAGCACCTGCTAATCACCGAGTTTGGCAAGCGCCCAAGCATTGTAAAAATCCCCGACTACGTGAATCATATCGTGATGATCAAAAAATAAAAATACTTATACCAATCCGCTTAATTAAGTAGTCTATTTTGAGGCAATAAAACCTCGTTGATAACAAGGCAAAAATTTCGTTATTTAGTTGTTCTAAATGAGAAATTTTTAACGCAGTTAGCGACAGGTTTAATCCCTCAAAATGATTAAGTATTATTGCGGGTTGGTATTACACAGATAAATTAAAAGTAACTGGACCATCGTTACATAGGCTTACTTGCATATCAGCACCAAATTGCCCTGTAGCCACTGTTAAGCCTGCTTTTTTAGCCTCTGCAATAAAATACTCATAGAGCGTATTGGCTTGCTCTGGCGTGCCAGCACTTGAAAAGCTTGGACGCATGCCCTTTTTAGTGTCGGCTGCTAAGGTAAACTGCGAAACCACTAAAAGCTCACCTTTGATATCATTCAAACTTAAGTTCATCTTTCCTTGTTCATCGGTAAAAATGCGGTAATTGCTGACTTTGTGTAAAAGCTTCTGGGCGCTTTGCTCGGTATCCTGTTTTTCAACACCTAATAGCAGCAAAATACCTTGTGAAATTTCACCCACTACTTCGCCTGCCACTTCTACTTTTGCTTGTTTTACTCTTTGAATTAAGCCTTGCATTGATCCCTCGATAACTTGATATACATTAAATCTGCGGCACGTCGCATTGCCGCCAAATATACCTGATTATCGCTGCTGTGCCCAATGCCATCTAAAATCAATAATTGTGCATTTAACTGTTCAGCAAGCTGCTGTACGGCACTATATCGACAGATCAAATCGGCGCGGCCATGAATAAACCAAATCGGTAAATGAGTCAGTAAATGTGCATTTTCTGCGATAAAGCCTTCTTCAATGAAACAGCGATGACGAAAGTAATGCACCATTAACTTTGCTTGATTTAACCCGACATGGGGCTCCTGTAAACTCCAGTTTGTCAAAGGCTCACCATGACATAGCACCTGCTCCCAATGACACCATAACTTGGCAAATTTACTGGCTTTAATTTGATCATCATTGTTTAGTTGCTGCTGATAAAAGTCGAGTAAGGCACGCCAATCAGTGTAATCATGTGCAAATTCATTAAAGCACTCAGGGTAAAAATGCGCGCCGGCTCCTTTTGTTGTGTAAAGCCACTCGAAGTCACTGTTACATGCTAAAAAGCTAGCCCGTAAAATAAGCCCTGCAACATGCTCTTGGTGATGAATAGCATAGACAAGTGCCAAAGTGGCACCCCATGACTCACCACACACCAGCCACTTTTCAATACCCAGTTGCTGGCGTAAATACTCGAGATCGGCAACTAATTCTGAGGTGGTATTGGTTGAACTATCATGGGGTGTTGAGTGACCGCAACCGCGCTGACTGAACATGATCACTCGAAAACGTTCTAAGTCGAAAAAGCGGCAATTTTCAGGGCATAGACCCGCACCAGGACCGCCATGGCATAACACCACAGCAATCCCTGTAGACGCACCATATTCTTGCACATGGATTTGATGACCATCGCCAACACTTAAGTGATAATCACGGTTGGCAACATATTGTGGATGTAACTGCACCTCGCTCTCCTTAGGTGCAGTGAATTTAAACCTCTATATCAGGCGTGTCCTCGATATTCTCAGGGCTGATACATACAGTAAATTCTGCACCGAGTAATACGACAATCCACGACAAATACACCCATACAAATAAAATAGGGATTGTCGCCAACGCCCCATAAATAACTTCGTATGATGGGAAGTGGCTGATGTACAAAGCAAAGCCTTTTTTTGTCAGCTCAAACAACATAGCTGCAAACAAAGCGCCCGGAATTGCCGCTCTAAATGGAACTCGTGTGTTAGGAACTAAAGTATAGAGCATAATGAAGCCAATCATTGAAATTATGTAAGGTAATAACTTCAATAAAAAGCCGCTAAAGCCGGGGATACCTTGATCGGCAAACGACACTAACGACACGATGTATGAAGTAACACCAATACTAGCCCCTAATAATACAGGGCCTAGACTAAGCACCATCCAATAAACGGCAAACGAAATCATCATTGGACGCTTTTTCTTAATACGCCAAATTCGATTTAATGTAGCATCGACATTGCGAATAAGTAACAAAGATACCGCCGCTAAAAAACCCACACCAACGGCAGTCATTTTATTCGCATTACCGGCAAAAGCGCTGATATGCTCTTTAATTACATCTGTAGAGGTCGGCACAAGATTAGTAAACAAGAAGTTTTCTATGGTCACTAACGTGCTTTCGAATCCTGGAAAAGCAGAAAAAATAGCCACACCAACCGCCACTAAAGGCACGATTGATAATAAGGTTACATAAGCCAAATAACCCGCATTGACTGTGATTTGATTGTCAATACAACGATTGAGATACTGCATCCACCAAGCAGGTTGTTGTTTTAAGAAAATGCTTATTTGCAGCTTATACCGACTGAGCTTCTCGTCCATAGAATCTAATTTCTGCTAAAATGTTTTGATAATCATAGCAATCCACCACATAATTTGAAATGACAGGTACCTAAAAAGGATTCTCAATGAAAAAACTGACACTTTTAAGTGCACCACTATTTGCAGTTACAATGGCATTATCGGGCTGCCAGTCAGCTTATTACTCAGCCATGGAGTCTGTCGGTGTACATAAACGCGACATTTTAGTGGACCGCGTAGAAGAAACAAAAGAAGCACAGCAAGAGTCACAAGAAGAGTTTCAATCAGCACTAGACAGATTAACCACGCTGATCAACTTTGATGGTGGTGAGCTACAAGATGCCTACAATCAACTGAATGATGATTACGAGTCGAGCTTAGCTGCAGCGAACGACGTTACAAACAATATCAATAAAGTAGAAGATGTAGCTGAGGCACTGTTTGATGAATGGTTCGACGAGCTAGAACAATACAAAAGCGCCTCACTAAAACGTGAAAGCAGCAAAAAGCTCAACGCAACTAAGCGCCAATTTGATCAACTACTTCGCTCAATGCGCAGTGCAGAAAGCAAAATGGAGCCGGTATTATCATCACTTCATGACAACGTTTTGTACTTAAAACATAACCTAAACGCACAAGCTGTTACAGCTATCAAAGGTGAGTTCACAAATCTTAAACGCGATATTAAAGTGTTAATGGACGACATGAACAAATCAATTGAAGACTCGAATAAGTTCATTGAGCAAATGAATAAAGCGGGCTAATCAGCTCAAGCTATTAATATCTAAGCCTACTTAAACGTAGGCTTTTTTGTGTAACCTCTTGTTACTTTTTAATGATTTATCTTAATTTTTATTTTGCTAAACTCACGGCAAAGAATAAAAAGTAAGCATAGTATGCATTTAAAAACACTCTCAACACTTATTGCAGCAGCACTTATAAGCGCATGTAGCAACTCAAATACAGTGAATGTTATTGCCGGTGAAGGCACTATAACCCCATTAAAAACTGAAGGTGACTTCGAAGGTCGCTACCACAACCTTTATCCGGGTGATAAAGAATACCCAACAACCTGTACAGACAATTGCTATGAACCATCAGAGCTACTTATATGTGATGACAGCAATTCTCAGTGCCAATATCAAGCAGAACAAATAGTTCCAGCAACAAATACAGGGTTTATAGTCCGTTGGTTAGGTCATGCAGGCTTTTATATTCAATCACCAAATGGTGAACAACTGTTGTTTGACCCTGTTAAAGATCAGTTTGACTCACCCGTAGACTTGGCCTTTAAACTTGCTGGTGGCAGTTATCGTAAGCCCGGATTTTGGCCTACTAAGTCAGAGCTCGAAGGTTTAAACGCGGTAATGTACTCACACATTCACTATGACCATTTTAATAAAGCAGATATCGAAGAAATTGGTAATGCTCCCCGCTATTTAGTGCCACTAGGCTTTGCAGATAATTTTCCGACTGGTGGCTTTAATATTTCAGAGATGGCGTGGTATGCAAGTACACAAATTAATGACCTAACGATTCATTCGGTGCCGGTCCATCATTTTAGCAGTCGCATTATGGTGCCTTTCATTTACGACGACCACAATAAAGACTTATGGAATGGTTGGTTACTTGAGCAAAATGGTAAGACCTTGTTTTTTGCTGGTGATACCGGTTACTCAAAACACTTTCAAGATATTAAGCAAAAATACGGCGAGATTGATGTGTGCTTAATGCCAATTGCTTCCTACTACCATGAAGAAGATGGTAAGTGGTATCGTTATGTTCATACTACACCTGAAGATGCATTAAACGCGGCAGAAGAGTTAAGCTGTAAAGTGATGATCCCATGGGGTTACGGCAACTCAAGCTGGCAAATGGGTGACCATTCAAGTCATTCGGCATTACTTAGGTTGTTAAATATGCAAAAGCAGATGAACAGCCAAGTTCCGGTTTATATAATGAACGAAGGAGAGCAAATCTCGCTTTAAAGGTACGGGCTAATATTAAATAACTTTATCCAGCATGGAGTCTCGCAAAGCAAGCATCAATTTGTGAGCACTTCCTGCTGACATTGCTAATGGATTAAAATCGCTAGTACCTGAGTATTTAATATTTAATGGCGTTGTTAATTTTGAATATGGTATGTACCCCATCGACCATTTTTCGAATTCCCGCTCTGCAATTTCGCAATAGTTCAGCATGATAATGTTGCGATGCCTTTTATCATTCAAAATACGATGATACGTTGCATTCACTGCTTTTCGCGATCCTTCAAGACACTGCATAAAATGAGTACTATTAAAACAAAGTAGCCCTGTTACATTACATTCAGCATTTTTCTTTTTCGCCTTTTCGAGAATATCCTCAATATCATTAAACCAAACCCATCGCTAATTTCACTTGTGTAAATCAGTCTAACTAAATACATCTTACTCTCCTGCAAGTTGGATTTAGAAAAGATAGTACAGATGGGGGAGTTAGTAAAAAGTTGCGAGTGGTTAGTGGTTAGTGGTTAGTGGTTAGAACAAAGTAAAATACATTCCTCAACAACAAGATTGTTTGTTTAATTACATAAAAAATAACCCCCCCCCCTCTCGATCAACTGATATCTGACTTCTGAAATCTAACTTCTCGATTTTTGACGGCTGACGGCTGACGGCTGACGGCTGACGGCTGACGGCTGACGGCTGACGGCTGACGGCTGACGGCTAATCATTACAACAAAAAACCGCCGTATTTTTCAATACGGCGGCTTCTATTTTGCAAAACTAAAAAACGTTATTAGTCTTTAGCTGCACGGCTCGCACGCTTACGCTCACTTTCAGTTAAGTGACGCTTACGAATGCGGATGTTCTCAGGAGTTACTTCCACTAACTCGTCATCATCGATGAACTCAATCGCTTGTTCAAGCGTGTAGTTTAGTGGTGGAACAAGCGTTTGTGCTTCATCTGTACCCGATGCACGAACGTTTGTAAGTTGCTTACCTTTAAGCGCGTTTACAGTTAGGTCGTTGTCACGGCTGTGGATACCGATAACCATACCTTCGTAAACTTCAACACCGTGACCGATGAATAACTTACCACGGTCTTGTAAGTTGAATAATGCGTTAGTAAGTGCTTTACCAGTTGCGTTTGCAATCATTACACCATTCTTACGAGCACCGATAGTGCCGCCTTTATGTGGACCGTAGTGATCGAATGTGTGGTAAAGAAGACCAGAACCAGACGTTAATGTCATGAATTCAGTTTGGAAACCAATTAAGCCACGGCTTGGGATCATAAAGTCCATACGTACACGGCCTTTACCATCTGGAGACATGTCTGTTAGTTCACCCTTACGAAGACCAATTTGTTCCATGATAGAACCTTGGTGCTCTTCTTGACAGTCGATTGTAAGTGTTTCGTATGGCTCTTCTTTTTGACCATCAACTTCACGAAGGATTACTTGTGGACGAGATACCGCAAGCTCGTAACCTTCACGACGCATGTTCTCGATTAAGATACCTAAGTGTAACTCACCACGACCAGAAACACGGAAGCTATCTGGGTTGTCAGTTTCTTCAACACGTAATGCAACGTTGTGAACAAGCTCAGCTTGTAAACGCTCAAGAATGTTACGTGACGTTACGAATTTACCTTCTTTACCAGCAAATGGTGATGTGTTTACAGAGAACGTCATTGTTACTGTAGGCTCATCAACGCTTAGTGGTGGTAATGCTTCAACGGTATTTACATCACAGATAGTGTCTGAGATTTTCAGCTCACCAAGACCAGTGATTGCAATGATGTCACCTGCGCCTGCAGATTCTGCTTCATGACGCTCAAGGTCTAAGTAACTCATTACTTGGCCAACTTTACCGTTACGCTTAGTACCGTCTGCGCTTACAACAGTCACCTGTTGGTTAGGACGAACAGTACCACGCTTGATACGACCTACACCGATAACACCGATGTATGAGTTGTAGTCAAGCTGAGAAATTTGCATTTGGAAAGCACCTTCAGGATCTGCATCCGGTGGAGATACTTCGTCAACGATCATCTGGAACATTGGTTCCATGTTATCTGATGGCTCGTCTAAATCCATTGTTGCCCAGCCGTTGATAGCTGATGCATAGATTACTTTAAAGTCTAACTGTTCGTCAGTTGCACCTAGGTTATCGAATAAATCGAAAACTTGGTCCATAACCCAGTCAGGACGTGCACCAGGTTTGTCGATTTTGTTGATAACAACAATCGGCGTTAAACCTTGTGCGAATGCTTTTTGCGTTACGAAACGCGTTTGCGGCATTGGACCTTCTTGAGCATCAACAAGTAGTAATACTGAGTCAGCCATCGAAAGTACGCGTTCTACTTCACCACCGAAGTCGGCGTGTCCTGGGGTGTCTACGATATTGATATGGTAGTCGTTCCAAGAGATAGCTGTGTTCTTAGCTAAAATGGTAATACCACGTTCTTTCTCAATGTCGTTTGAGTCCATTACGCGCTCTTCGTTACCGCCGCGCGTTTCTAATGTGCCTGATTGCTCAAGCAGTTTATCAACCAAAGTTGTTTTACCGTGGTCAACGTGGGCGATAATCGCTATATTTCTTAACTTTTCGATGCTCATATTTTTTCTCAGAGAAATTGAATCTCATTGATCCTGCAAGATCTACGCAGTCACCTGCGTTTTCACCAGATGTCCCAGCATAGGATTTAAAAGGGCGCATATTATCCCTTAATAATGGCATGGATGAAAGTTTATCCAATATAAATTTATAAACTTTCTTCAGGCTTTTTATAAGTATCTGTTTTATAAATGACAAATTTATGAAAATTAAAGTGAATCTGAGCTCAAAACTGGCGAAACTTTAGTTTTTGAACCATATTTTGGCACTAAATCGTGTTCATAACCGAAAAATTGGCACGCTCAATAATTGTGCAAAACAAGGTCGCACTTTTTACGCACCAGAATGATTCTTTTTACGCACCAACTTAGTGCAATAAAAGTTAACAAAACGAAGCCCTGTTCACTTTTTACAAGCCTAAACAAGGTGTTAAAAACATGGCACGAAACCAGCTTATATAAGCGAAAAGCAATAATGCAGCAAAAATAAAACCCAACAATTGGAGGACACATGTCACAATCGGTTTTAGATTTTATCAAAGAAAATGACGTTAAGTTCATTGATTTACGCTTTACTGATACCAAAGGTAAAGAACAGCATGTTTCTATTCCTCATCATCAAATTGATGAAGATTTCTTCGAAGACGGCAAAATGTTTGACGGTTCTTCAATTGCTGGCTGGAAAGGTATCAACGAATCAGACATGGTACTTATGCCTGTTCCTGAGTCTGCGAAAATGGACCCGTTTTCTGAAGAAGCTACACTAATCGTACGTTGTGACGTAGTTGAGCCTTCAACACTTCAAGGTTACGAGCGTGATCCACGTTCTGTTGCAAAACGCGCTGAAGAGTACATGCGCTCTACTGGTATTGCTGACACTGTATTATTCGGTCCAGAGCCAGAATTCTTCCTTTTTGATGACGTTAAATACAAATCAGACATGTCTGGTTCTATGTACAAAATCGATTCTGTAGAAGCTGCTTGGAACTCAGATAAAGATTACGAAGGTGGCAACATGGGTCACCGTCCAGGTGTTAAAGGCGGTTACTTCCCGTGTTCACCTGTTGATTCATCACATGACTGGCGTTCAGCAACTTGTTTAGTTCTTGAAGAACTAGGTCAAGTAGTAGAAGCTCACCACCACGAAGTAGCAACTGCAGGTCAAAATGAGATCGCAACTCGCTTCAATACAATGGTATTAAAAGCTGACGAAATCCAAGAGATGAAATATGTTATCCATAACATGGCTCACTTATACGGAAAAACAGCGACATTCATGCCTAAACCAATCGTAGGTGATAACGGTTCTGGTATGCACTGTCACCAATCTCTAGGTAAAGATGGCGTAAACATCTTCGCGGGTGACAAATACGCAGGTCTTTCTGAAGAAGCACTTTACTACATCGGTGGTATCATCAAGCACGCTAAAGCAATCAACGCATTCGCTAACGCGTCAACGAACTCATACAAGCGTTTAGTACCAGGCTTCGAAGCTCCTGTAATGCTTGCATACTCTGCACGTAACCGTTCTGCTTCAATCCGTATCCCAGTGGTACCGTCTGCAAAAGCACGTCGTATCGAAGTACGTTTCCCTGATCCAACTGCGAACCCATACTTAGCATTCTCTGCAATGCTTATGGCTGGCGTTTTAGACGGTATCAAGAACAAGATCCACCCTGGCGATGCAATGGACAAAGACTTATACGATCTACCTGCTGAAGAAGCAGCTGAGATCCCACAAGTTGCATCTTCTTTACAAGAAGCACTTGCATCATTAGACGCAGACCGTGAGTTCTTAACTCAAGGTGGCGTATTCACTGATGACCTAATCGATGCATACATCGCGCTTAAGAGCCAAGAAGTTGAAAAACTTAACATGACAACTCACCCAGTTGAGTTCGAAATGTACTACAGCGTGTAATACACGCTGTATCAGAATTATCTAAAAGATAATAAATGTGTGTTCTCAAGCCCGCTCTGCGGGCTTTTTTAATGGTAATTGAGCGGGTTCTACTCTACAGTTTTAGTTAAGTGAAAAAATGCAGGGTCGCAGGGTGAAAAGCACAACCTTATTGGTATTATCGTTTTTATTTACAAGCTTTTTTGGTTATACAGCAGCACAAAAAGTCTATTCTTGGAAAGATGAGAATGGTGTATTAGTATTTTCTGATACTCCTCGCCCCGGTGCTACTGAGGTCAAGTTAAATACCCAAAACCTTACAATGCCTGCAGCTGATACCAGTATTCTTGATACTGCTCCAAGTGCAGTCCCTGTTAACTTTAAAGTGTCAATTGCAGCCCCCGCAAATGAAGAAACTGTGAGAGAAAATACAGGTTCTGTTTATGTTACTACACGAATCAGCCCCCGTTTTGAAACTGGTTTCAAAGTTCAATTACTCGTTGATGGTTCACCTCATGGCGCACCAAGTAATAGCACGACCTTTGCTCTAAGAGAGGTCTTTCGAGGCGAACACACATTACAAGCGAAACTTTTTGATGCAAATAATAAACTCGTTTCAGTTAGCCCAATCAGCACTTTTTTCATGCACAGAACTTCAATTAATAACGGAAATTAGAATTTTCGACATGATGTCTCGCAAAGCAAAAAGAGTATGCTAAGCTGCACTAAATTGAAACGCACTAAAATGGTGCAACCATGCTCAGAGATTTACATTTTAATTCTCAATTACTCGACAGTATTTGGAAAAATTTAAGTACTGCTGTTATTTTACTCGATCATGATTTTAAACTGGTTTACGCAAACGATAGCGCCAGTGAGCTTTTAGGTTTAGGCCCAAAACGTATCATCAACCAACCGTTCGACAACCTATTTAACTACCACTCGATAGATTTAAAACGTATTGCTCAGTATTCGTTGTTTGACGGTGTCGATTGCCACCAACATAGAGCTGACGTGGTGTTCGTCGATTCTCGCCATGCCAAGTTAACTATTAGCACACGCCGAATAAGTAGCAACGATGAAAATTATATCCTGTTCGAATGCCGCCAAATGGATGATGAAATTCGCCATGACCAAGCTTCGAATCAAATGCATCAATATCAAGCTGCCCGTAACCTTATTCGTGGTTTAGCACATGAAATTAAAAATCCTTTAGGTGGAATTCGCGGAGCGGCGCAATTATTGCAGTATGAGGTTGATCAGCAAGAACGTGATCAATGTGCCGAATTAATCATTGAACAAGCAGACCGTTTACGCGAGCTTGTCGACCGTTTACTTGGTCCGAATCAACTGCCACACAAATCCCATGGCAATATTCACCAAGCGTTAGAGTCGGTGATTAAACTGAGCATGTTAGACAACAATGCCAATATCACTTTAGTGAAAGACTATGATCCAAGTATACCGAGTGTATACATAGATCAGAGTAAAATTCAGCAAGTGGTACTGAACATTATTCGTAATGCACAACAGGCACTTGTTGATGGTGGCGAGATAAGAATAAAAACTCGCATCAATCATCAACACAGGCGCCCGGGTAAGGCACCGAAAAAAACCTTGCTGATCCAAATTTCGGATAACGGCCCAGGTATAGACAAGAGCTTACGTGAAACCTTGTTCTACCCAATGATCACCAACAAAGAAAATGGATCAGGGCTTGGTTTATCGATAGCGCAAACCTTGGTTGACCAACATGACGGCCACATTGATTGTGACAGTTGGCCAGGTTATACAGAATTTAATATCTATTTGCCTTTTACGGATTAATGGTTTTTTGGAGTAGTCATGAAAACAGTCTGGTTAGTTGATGATGATGCCTCAATTCGCTTTGTATTGGAAAAAGCGTTGGCACGTGCAGGATTTGACACTGAAAGCTATGCAAACGCACAAGATGTGCTTAACGCATTAAAGTTTAGCCAGCCCACGGTATTGGTATCTGATGTGCGTATGCCTGGCATGGACGGCATGGCGTTACTCGAAACAATTGCCGAGCAAAATCCTGGCTTACCTGTTATTATCATGACAGCTCACTCGGATTTAGATTCGGCGGTAAATGCCTTCCAAAAAGGGGCGTTTGAGTACCTCGCCAAACCGTTTGACTTAGACGAAGCCGTGGCACTGGTAGAAAGCGCATGTCGCGCTAACTCAACGAAGAAAACTAAACGCAAACAAGCACCACAAACCAATGCGCATATCATCGGTGAAGCACCTGCAATGCAAGAGGTGTTTCGCGCGATCGGTAAATTATCAGCATCAAGTATGAGCGTGCTGATTAATGGTGAGTCAGGGACAGGTAAAGAGCTAGTTGCAAGCGCCCTGCATAACCACAGCCCACGCAAAGAAAACCAATTTATAGCTCTGAATATGGCTGCCATTCCTAAAGAATTAGTTGAGTCAGAGTTATTTGGCCACGAAAAAGGCGCATTTACTGGAGCCGACAGCATTCGTAAAGGCCGTTTTGAACAAGCGAATGGCGGCACCTTATTTTTAGATGAAATTGGTGATATGCCACTCGACGTTCAAACACGTTTATTACGCGTGTTAGCCGATGGTGAGTTTTACCGAGTGGGCGGCCATCAAAGTATTAAAGTTGATGTACGTATTATTGCTGCAACGCACCAAAACCTCGAAGACTTGGTAAAACAAGGTAAGTTTCGTGACGACTTATTCCACCGCTTAAACGTAGTGCGTTTACGCTTACCCGCGCTGCGTGAGCGTACGGAAGATATTGAACGACTAGCACAACACTTTTTACATAAAAGTGCCAAAGAGCTGCAAGTTGACAGCAAAATTTTAAGCCCAAAAGCCACTGAGCAACTACGCCTATTTAACTGGCCAGGTAACGTGCGCCAATTAGAAAACACCTGCCGTTGGTTAACCGTTATGGCGCCGGGTGAACTTATTAGTGAACAAGATTTACCACCTGAAATCGTCGCAGTTACACCAATCGAGCAAGAAGGCGACTGGCTAGATGCATTTCAACAATGGCTTAACCTTGAACTTAAACAAGGTAAAGAGAATATTTGGCCTGCCATTCAAGCACAACTCGAGACTCGCTTGATTAAAACTGCTCTTGCCAACTGTGCTGGGCACAAGCAAGAAGCCGCAGTGAAGATCGGCTGGGGTCGTAATACATTGACCCGCAAGCTAAAAGAGCGCAATATTAGCTAATTTCGCGCAACCCAATGTGAGTCAATGAATTTAATCGAGCACATTCCACTAATTAAACAAATGGAAATTATTAACAGATTACCATTTTTTAGAGAGTTCACATTAAGCGAACGACAAGTGTTATTAGAGTCATTTAGCCATTTATATTTGGTCAAGCAGGGCCGCGCTGTTTTCAAACAATACGATACTGATAAGCGGCTTTATATTGTGCTAAGCGGCTCACTGATGGTATTCAAACAAAGCCATCTTCTTGAACTTGGCACGATTGAGCCTGGCGAATTTATCGGTGAAGGTGCTTTTATCAATAACCGCGAGCACAGTACGAGTGCGCGCGCAAAAGTTGATACCATTTTGTTAGCTATCACCCCTGAAGCACTTACCCGCTTGCCGAATGTGATCCGCGAGAAAATTAAAGATCGCATAATCGAAGGTATGAGTGAACGTATTACTAAGTTAAGCACTTACCTTGAGTCACGTAGCTAGTCCATATACACAATTTGAAATGAGCAATTTAACCAACTTGGGCTATTAACGCGAGCCGTGTAACGGTAAGTGTCTGATGGTTTCATACCAAAAGGGGTACTCACTTCTGGCGTTAAATGGCTGTAACTTTGCGAATAGTTTTTATAATAAATGACTAGGTGACCGTATAAGTATTCCCAATCAAGAGTAACTTTACTACCGCCAGCAAGAGTAAAGTGAGCTTGCTTATCACTGAATGTAACGACAAGATCATTATACTTGTCTTCAACACATCCTGTGGTGAGTACACGAGCCGGCATAGTAAAATTAGTGGTAGTATTTTTAGCTTTTAAATAAAAGCCAATATTGCCATGATTGTAAAAGTGGTTGGCATCTGTGGTGTATTTGATTTCAACTTCATAACCCAATCCTTGCATAATTTCAGCAAGTTGCTCAGTTTCATGAGTGAGGATTTTATCACTCGATAACATTAAGGTTGCATCCGCAAACTCTCTTGGCACTGGGAGCTGAGTGTATTCATAGGGTAAGCTTTGCTTATTTAATGCTTGCTCTAATGATTGCAACTGCGACTGATCAAGATTTTCTGTGTATACGTAGACTGTAGCTTGCTGACAACCAGCCAAAATTAAAAATATGGCTGCCGAAATTATCCTTTTCATATTCTTTCTCACTTTAGATTACAAATGTAGTCTAAAGTGAGAAAAACAATAAATCAATTAATTAAGATGTTTTTTTAGCCAACTATTAACACTTTGACGGGTATATAAAATATCTTTAAATAAACGGTGAGTTTGATGCTGAAGCAGTTTTTCTTTATTTGTTTCCCCTGAACTCAGCTGGCTATGGTTATCATTAAAACGCGAAATTAACGCAAAACCTTGTTCTGACTTTTCAGGCTGAGATTTAATTGTTTGCGTTAACAAAGCTCGCACATCATCTGCAGCAAGCAATGACGAATCTTGCAAACCCATTAACTCTTTTCTTAGCGCAGATCTTACGCCCATTACAACTTCTCCTGAACGAATAAAAAATGAAACGGACATGCATTTAGCAATTTGTACACCAATTCCGAACGCGCGCAGTGTACCCAGTAAATACTGCAGTTTTTTTACTGTTTAGAAAAATGTCAGATTTTTTATTGCTGTAAATTTTAACCGCCTGAAGAGCTTAAAAATTTAATCTTGGTTCAATTGAGTGCTAGGCTTTATAATGGCTGCGATTGAATTAAGAGAGACCAACATGAACGAAGATTTCATCGAAATTGAACTAGAAGAAGAGCCAATAGAGTTATGCAACTTGTTAAAAGTGCTCGACCTAGTCGAAACTGGTGACCAAGCAAAAGCCTTAATTGGTGAAGGTTATGTTGGGGTTAACTATGAAATTTGTACAATAAAACGGAAAAAATTATACAGTGGTGACGTGTTGGCTTTCGATGGTGAGTTGTTCCAACTTACTTTAAGCGAAGATGCAACACCGAATCCTCGCCCACCGGAACCTGTACAAAAAGCACAACCACAAAGCACTGAAGAAGCGCCAAAAAAATCGAAGCGTAAACGTACTAAAAAACCAAAAGTAGACGAAAAAACCGGTCGCCGCCCTATCTCTTTTGGTTAACTAGAGCTTGCTTAGTTAGCATAAATCACCTTTAATTGAATGCGATTATAACAACAATAAAAGGTGATTTATGAATCCTCCAGCTTGGCTCAAGCCACTTGCTTGGGCAGCCCTTGTATGGAATCTTTTAGGTGTCATTGCATTTATAATGCAACTGTTGATCACACCCGAAATGATTAACCAACTCCCCGAAGCACAACAAGCCGCATACCGCGACATACCGCTCTGGTCAACGGCTGCCTTTGCGATAGCCGTGTTTGCAGCAAGCTTCGCGAGCATCTTATTACTGGTAAAAAAAGCCCTTGCGCGCGAGTTATTTTTAATCTCGTTTATCGCCGTATTAGTCCAGCAATATTATAATTTTGTGGTGATAGATAGCCTTGCTATGTTTGGTACTAGCGCATTAGCAATGCCATTGTGCGTGATTGTTATTGGTTTACTATTATTGTTTATTAGCCATAAAGGTAAACAACAAAACTGGCTTAACTAAAAACACTTATTTCTGAGGGTGGTTTAAAGTGACTACCCTTTTTATCTGCCCCCTTCCCTTGAAATAAATCACATCAGCAGCAACTATATTAGGTAGCATATTTTTTCATCAGCTAGATGAATTTCTCAGCTGGTATTAAGTTTGCAATAACACTGTGTCTATTTCGAAAAGGAAACAACAAAGCAAGCCAAATTGCTTGCTCAAACCACAGGGGCAAATAATGAATAACAGTTTTGATACCCAAAAGCAGCTTACGATTAATGGTGAGCAATATCATATTCACTCTTTACAAGGTTTAGGCGACAAAGCAAAACGTCTACCATTCTCTCTAAAAATCTTACTTGAAAACCTGTTGCGCAATGAAGATGGCGTTAATATTAAAAAGCAAGATATCGATGCTTTACTAAACTGGGATCCACAAGCGAAACCATCAGCAGAAGTCGCGTTTACGCCCGCTCGCGTTGTAATGCAAGATTTTACCGGCGTACCCGCCATAGTCGATTTAGCCGCGATGCGTGATGCCATGGAAAAACTTGGCGGCGACCCTGCGAAAATTAATCCACTGTCGCCTGCCGAGCTTGTTATTGACCACTCTGTGCAAGTTGACGGCTACGGTGAAGATGGTTCATTCGACTTAAATGCAAAACTTGAATATGAGCGTAACAAAGAGCGTTACGAATTTTTACGCTGGGGGCAAACTGCCTTCGATAACTTGAAAGTCGTGCCACCAGCAACCGGCATCGTACACCAAGTAAATTTAGAATATTTAGCCCGCGTGGTATTTAACGATAGTAAAAATGGTAAATCACTCGCCTACCCAGATACCCTAGTCGGAACCGATTCGCACACCACCATGATCAATGGCCTTGGGGTATTAGGCTGGGGTGTGGGTGGTATTGAAGCCGAAGCCGCAATGCTTGGTCAACCAATCAGCTTACTTATTCCACAGGTCGTTGGCTTTAAGCTCAATGGTCGCCTGCCAGAAGGCACAACTGCAACAGACCTCGTACTAACCGTAACAGAAATGCTGCGTAAGCATGGCGTAGTAGGTAAATTTGTTGAGTTTTATGGTGATGGTCTAGCTGATTTACCACTTGCAGACCGTGCAACTATTGCAAACATGGCGCCTGAGTATGGTGCAACCTGCGGTATTTTCCCAATTGATGATGAAACCATCAACTACCTACGTTTAACTAACCGCGATGACAAACAACTCAAACTCATCGAGGACTATGCTAAGCACCAAGGTTTATGGCGTAACCCTGGCGATGAGGCTCATTATACCGACACACTAGAGCTATCACTTGATGATGTTGTGCCAAGCCTTGCCGGACCTAAGCGCCCGCAAGATAGAATTGCCCTTGATAAAGCAGGTAGCATCATTGGTGAGCATTTAAAAGGCTTTCAAGAAGAGCGTATGCAACATCGCGATAAAAGCGATGTTCAAGAGGCGCGCATTGAAGACGAGGGCCCAACCACTAACCCTGATGAGCCAGTAAACGAAGCACAGTTTATGGGCGCAGCTAAGGTTAACTTTAAAGGCGAAGAGTTTGAGCTTAATGATGGTGCTTGTGTCATTGCTGCAATTACAAGTTGTACAAACACGTCAAACCCAAGTGTTATTTTAGCTGCTGGGTTTAGTGGCTAAAAAAGCCAAACAATTAGGATTAAAGGTTAAGCCATGGGTTAAAACCTCACTTGCTCCTGGCTCACAAGTTGTGACTGATTACTTGAAAAAAGCCGACTTAATGGATGATTTAGATTCGTTAGGCTTTAACCTTGTCGGTTATGGTTGTACAACCTGTATCGGTAACTCAGGGCCTTTAGCTGATGAAATCAGTGAAGCTATTCAAAAGCATAAACTAGTTGTAAGCTCTATTTTATCGGGTAACCGTAACTTTGAAGGCCGTATTCACCAAGATGTGAAAATGAACTTTTTAGCGTCACCACCGCTTGTGGTTGCATACGCAATTGCGGGTCGTACAGATATAGACGTGTATAACGAGCCGCTTGCGCAAGACCCTAATGGTAATGACATTTATCTAAAAAATATCTGGCCAAGTGTTAGTGAGGTAAACGAACTCGTCCGCGAGACCGTGACCAAAGAAATGTTCGCATCAAGCTATGGCAATGTGTATAAAGGTGATGATTGTTGGCAGAAAATTCAAATTCCTGATGGCAAACTTTATGATTGGGATGATGCGTCAACCTACATCAAAAAAGCGCCATTCTTTGATGGTATGGAGATTGAGCCTCCTGGTATTCCTAGCATTAGTGGTGCGCGCTGTTTAGCAAAATTAGGTGACTCAGTTACCACTGACCACATTTCGCCAGCAGGTGCGATTAAAGCAGATGCCCCAGCAGGTCTTTACTTGCAAGAGCACGGTGTGCAAAAAGCGCAATTTAACTCGTATGGTTCGCGTCGTGGTAACCACGAAGTGATGATGCGCGGTACCTTTGCTAATGTGCGTTTACGTAATCTATTAGCACCGGGTACCGAAGGTGGTGTGACCCGTATGCAACCAAGTGATGAGCTCGCCAGTATTTATGATGCAGCGATGCAATATCAGCAAGATGGTACGCCACTGATTATTTTAGCGGGCGCGGAATATGGCACAGGCTCATCACGCGACTGGGCTGCTAAAGGTTCACTTTTACTTGGTGTTAAAGCCGTTATTGCACAAAGTTATGAGCGTATTCACCGTTCAAATCTGATTGGTATGGGTGTTTTACCCCTACAATTTAAAGAAGGTGAAAGCTATGAGTCACTCGGTTTAACCGGCCAAGAGTCGTTCGATTTTGAAGGCTTATACGACAAAACCAATGAAGTCAGTGTGATTGCCACTAACAGCGAAGGCAAACAAATTAGCTTTAGTGTTGATGTTCGTATAGATACCCCGAAAGAATGGGACTACTACAAACATGGCGGTATTTTACAGTATGTTCTGCGTAATATGCTGGCTGAGCAGTAATTGCTTTTAAGTTAACTAAGGGGCTGAATTTTCAGCCCCTTTTTTACAATAAATTGCAGTTTAGGCCAACATACTTATTTACAAAAAATGAAAAGCGCATAAAAACCAGCGCGTTAAAATTAGACAAATAACCGACACTTGCTTGATTTAGAACAATCCTCTTAATGACAACAGTACCTACACTTTAATTAAGGCTAAAGTGAGGTGCTTGTATGACTGAACAAACCATCATTCGAATCTTAAAAACCTTTATTATTTTAGGTATTTGTCTAATCATTTTGGGGCATTCTTTATTAGCCGGCAATTACTTAAGTGATAGCATGGGTATACATGGCATTATGATAAGCGCAGTGTGTATTGCTGTTGGTGTGCTGTTCTCGTTACCCACCAAAATTTATCTCACTATTTTACTGATGAAAATGGAAAGCGATTCTCACAGCGCAAAACAAACAAAGCTAATTCCCACCTTACTCTTTGAGCTGCTGCTCAAGTTGCTTATTACGTTGCTCCATAAGCTGTTTTACTTGCTCAGCATCTTGCATCATCTTTTGTACATTTTTAGGGTCGTATACCCCAAGCACTGAAGGTACTTCGTCAGTTTTAACTGTTGCTGCTTGCTTTTCATCAGCTTGAAAAGTCTCTGCAGGTAACACAGTTATATCGTTCGGATCCAAAGTTACTGTAGTACTAACGTAATTAGGGTGAGGGGTATCAGCATAGTGCCACTGACCATGTTCATCTTGCCATTTATACACGACGACAGGTGCATCCGCGTTTTTGCTCAAGCTCAACTTCTCAGTGAGCTTTTTTGCTTGGCTGGTCAGTGTATCGGCACCTTGCGAAGCAAAATCACTCACATCACCACTTACTTTTTCTGAGTAACGCTCGAACATGCTCAGCTCTAGGTAAGGTTTACCGTCTGGCTTTTTAATATAAAACAGCAGGGCAACACTGGTCAGTAGCAACATAACCGCAAGATAACAAAAACGCTTAATCATTCCATTTACCGATTATTGGTAGTTACTCTCAATCTTAGCAAATTCACCGGATGATTTAAGATTTTTCATAAATTCGTTAAATTGCTCGCTCATATGCTTACCTTTTTCATTGTATGTAAACTGTAATTGCATCGGCGCTCTGCCCACACTGTAATCACTTACCGTGAATTTCTTAAAGACATGATTTCTTGAGGCATACCACTGCAATGTGTTTTTTGAGATGACGGCAACACGTTGATTTTGCTGCATATCGACTAAAGCATTCAACATATCTATTTCAGAGTAAAAATCTTCACGATGCAACTTGCCAGCTGAAAACAATGCTTCAAATTGCGGGTAAGTGTAACCAAAGCGAGCCATCAACACATAGCCGCCGAGCTCATCAATCGCTGGAATATGACAACCTCTGGGCATAACTAAAATATCTTCAACAATCGCAATACTATCACTCCAATAATATTGATTATCTCCACGATACCATTGCTCAGACTCTAAACGAACATCAACCTGACCCTCATCAAGTAAATGCTGCGAACGCACTTCTGGTACCAGCATGTACTGAAGATCATAATTATATTTTTCGGCAAAGCGGCTTAATAGATCAGCGACTAGGCCTTTTTGACCGCTATCAACAAAATGATAAGGTGGGTAATCCGTGTCATACAACGCAACACGTAAAGTTTCTGCTCGCACTAAAGGCGTAATTAATAGCAATAATAAAAAAACAACGGCACGACTCATAATTTTCTCTCATAAAATTGAGCCAGGGATTGTATATAAATAGCACAAAAAAAGCGCAGGCTAAGCTGCGCTTTGAGAAAATTCTGATAGGAATTTAGGATTAGATACCGTCACCATCAATATGTAAGCCACATTCACGGTTTAAACCGAAGAAACGCGTTTCTTCTTCTGTCATGCCAGGCTCAAGTTTACGGGTGGTGTGAACATCACCCATAGACACATAACCTTGCTCCCAAAGCGGGTGATACGGCAAATCATGCTTAGTTAGATACTGATAAATATCGCGGTTATTCCACTCGATAAGTGGGTACACTTTCACTGTGCCACGGCTAATTTCAACAATTTGCTTATCAGCACGGCTTGATGACTGATCACGACGCAAACCACTAAACCAGGTGCCTGCTTGCAGCTCGTTTAAAGCGCGAGTCATTGGCTCAACTTTATTCAGTTGATTGTACTGCTTAATACCCTCTTCACCTTGCTCCCAAAGTTTACCAAACTTTGCTTCTTGCCACGCTGGGCTAAGCTGTGCTTTATAAACCTTAAGATAAAGCGAAAGTCGCTCCGTCATTTGCTCGATGAACTGATAGGTTTCAGGGAACAAATAACCCGTATCAGTCAGTACCACAGGAATATCTGGCTGCTGTGATGTCACTAAGTGCAACATCACCGCCGCTTGAATACCAAAGCTAGACGACAAAAAGTGCGTGCTTGGTAAGTTTTCAAGTGCCCACGCAACACGCTCTTCTGCGCTTTTATCAGTCAGAAGACCATTAATATCAGCCAGCATGGCTGTTTGGTCTTCTTTGCTCATCGTTAAGATGTCTTTAAATTCACTCATGGTTAATTCCAAACCTTAAAGCGGTGTCGCTTACAAAATTATGCGTGAAAATCGGTTACTGAAACTTTAACTTCAGCAACAATGCCTTTGCGAATTACAAAATCACCAAAACACTCGCCTTCATTACGCTCACTTGCCCATTGGCCAATTAGCTTATCGAATGCGTCTAGGTATACGTCTTCGCCAACATTTTCTAAATACAATTTTGGAATACGCGTGCCTTCACGGTTACCACCTAAGTACACGTTGTATTTACCCGGACCTTTACCAACCAGACCCGCTTCTGCCAACATTGCGCGGCCACAGCCATTCGGACAACCCACGACACGCATAATGATGTTGTCATCGCTAATGCCGTGCTTAGCTAATAGCGCTTCTGTTTTCTCAATTAAGCTTGGTAAATAACGCTCTGCCTCAGCCATCGCTAGCGGACAGGTTGGTAATGCCACACACGCCATTGAGTTTTTACGCTGCTCTGTATGGCTGTCATCAATTAAGCCATGGTTGCGAGCAATCTCTTCGATTACCGCTTTTTGATCAGCCGGAACACCTGCGATGATCAAGTTTTGGTTTGCAGTCATGCGGAAATCACCTTGGTGAATTTCAGCAATTTTACGGCAACCTGTTTTAAGAGGTTGATTTGGGTAATCTAAAATACGGCCACTTTGGATAAACAGCGTTAAGTGGTGCTTACCATCAATACCTTCAACCCAACCGATACGGTCACCACGGTGAGTGAACTCATACGGGCGGCTTTGCTCAAATTGAACACCGGCACGTTTTTCAACTTCAGCTTTAAATACATCAGAACCTACACGGTCTAGTGTGTATTTAGTTTTCGCATTTTTACGATTTGAGCGGTTACCCCAATCACGCTGTACAGACACCACGTGCTCAGCAATTTTTAACGTGTGCTCAAGTGGAATGAAACCAAAGTCATCTGCTTTACGAGGATACGTTGCTGTATCACCGTGAGTCATCGCAAGACCACCACCTACTAACACGTTAAAACCAACTAACTTGCCGTTTTCTGCAATTGCTACAAAGTTTAAGTCGTTCGCATGCACATCCACTTCATTGTTCGGTGGAATTGTCACTGTGGTTTTAAACTTACGTGGTAAGTAAGTTGAACCTAAGATTGGCTCTTCAGTGGTTTCACTCTTTTCGCCATTTAACCAAATTTCAGCATACGCTTTAGTTTTTGGTAATAGGTGCTCAGAGATCTTCGCTGCCCACTCGTACGCTTCTTGGTGCAGCTCAGACTCAACAGGATTCGTTGTACATAACACGTTTCGGTTTACATCGCCCGCCGTTGCAATTGAGTCAATACCCACGCTATTAAGCATTTGGTGCATGCCTTTAATATTTGGCTTAAGCACACCATGGAACTGAAATGTTTGACGTGTGGTTAAACGAATACTGCCATAGCTGGTTTTCTCTTCAGCAAACTTATCAATCGCTAACCATTGCTCTGGCTTGATGATACCGCCAGGCATACGAGCACGTAACATAACATTATGTAACGGCTCTAGTTTTTGTTTGGCGCGCTCAGGGCGAATATCACGGTCATCTTGCTGGTACATGCCGTGGAAACGGATCAGTTGGAAGTTATCAGCAGTGAAACCACCGGTGATCTCGTCTTTTAAATCTTGCTCAATGGTGCCACGTAAAAAGTTACTTTCTCTTTTCAAACGCTCGTTATCAGAAAGCTTTACGTTTTTGTCTTGTTCGCTCATGGTATTTCCTAAATTTGTTACAGTGACGGCTGTTAGCTTTAAACGTGATTAGTACACGTCTTTCTGATAGCGGTTTGCGCTACGTAAATCTTTTAAATATTGCTCAGCTTGTTCATCATCTTTGCCGCTATTTTCTTTGATAATGTCTACAAGCGCCTGATGAACATCTTTCGCCATACGGTTTGCATCACCACAGATATAGAAATGAGCACCCGCTTCTAACCAAGCAAATACTTCTTGGCTGTTTTTGCGAAGTTTGTCTTGAACATATACTTTTTCCGCTTGGTCACGGCTAAACGCCACATCCACTTTTGTCAGTAAACCTGACTTCAAGTAACCTTGAATTTCTACTTGATATAAAAAGTCTTGGGTAAAGTGTGGGTTACCAAAGAATAACCAGTTTTTACCGCTTGCTTCACGGGCATCACGCTCTTGTAAAAACGCACGGAAAGGTGCAATACCTGTACCCGGACCTACCATGATAATTGGCGTTTCATCATTAGCCGGTAAACGGAAATTATCGTTATGCTCGCTAAATACTTTTACTTTGCAGCCTTCTTCAGCACGACGTGCTAAATAGCCAGAACAACCACCTAAGTGCTCGCTACCGAATGCATCAAACTCAACCAAGCCCACCGTTAAATGAACTTCTTCTTCAACTTCTGCTTGGCTAGATGCAATCGAATATAAACGTGCTTGTAGTTTACGTAAGCAGTCTACTAATGTTTGCGCTTCTAGTTGAGCTGGGTTTTGAAGAATAATATCGAAGATTTGGCGAGGCTCAATGTACTCACGCATTGCCGCTCTATCTTCAACTAGCTTTAATAAATCAGGGTTGCCCGTTGCTGTTGCATATTTTTCAACAAAGCCAGGGTAAGACTGAGTTAATTCTAATTTTTCGATTAATGCATCACGAATACTTAGTTCTTCGTCGCCGAGTTTAACCGTACTAGATGAATCGATTTGTGTAAGCGCAAGGACTTCATCAACAAGCGCTTCGTCATTTAAGAAGTAAACGCCTAGCGAGTCACCCGGTGTATAGGTAATGTCTGAACCTTCTAATGAAATTTCAACATGACGCACATCTTTGGTTGAATCACGACCGGTAATTTTTTGCACAACGCTAAGCTCTGCAGCAAATGGGTTTTGCTTGGTGTATTGGCTTGCTGCTGGTGCCGCGGCACCAAATGGCATCGCCACAACTTGACCACCACTTGCTTGCTGCTGCGCTTTAAGATCAGGTTCAAACGCATCAAGTGCACCGTCAATCCACTTAGCAGCTTCATCATCGTAATCAACATCTAAGTCAGCACGCTGGAAAATAGTTTCTGCGCCAAGCTTGTTAAAACGCTCTTCAAAATCTTTTGCTGTTTGGCAGAAGAACTCGTAGCTTGAATCACCTAAGCCGATCACAGCCACTTTAACACCATCTAGTTTTGGTGCTTTTTTAGTCGTTAAGAATTCATGCAGACTTTCAGCGTCTTCTGGTGGTTCACCCTCACCGTAAGTTGAAACAACAACCGTGATGAACTTTTCTTTTTTCAGGGCAGTTGGTTTGTAGTCAGCCATGTTTACTAACTTAACCGTTAGACCGCGCGACTCTGCTTGCTCTTTTAACTTACTTGCCACGCCTTTTGCGTTACCCGTTTGAGAGCCGTATAAAATAGTTAGCGGGGCCGCATCACCTGCATCTGGAGCGGCTGCAACACCACCGGTTAATGCACCTGCGTTGGCATTTGCAGCTAAGTAACCACTTACCCACGCTTGCTGAATTGGATTAAGTTCAGCCACTAAGCCTTGCAGCTTTTGTACTTGCTCTTGCGATAGCGGGCTCGCCGCTGCATTTAGTTGACTTAACAACATGAATTTATTCCTCGTAACCCTGAAAAGTTAACTGCGAAACGAACTTGCTACCGTCATTTCGCGAACAATTTTTTCGACTTTAAAGACCTAATAAAAACGCTTTAAAGGTTTATCTGAGCGTGAAGAATAACGAGGTCTGAGGCGATTAAAAAAGAATAGAATCTGCTTTGATATTCCATTTAGTTATTAATTTAGTATTTATCCAAAAAAAACATGTTAAAAGCAAAAATTCCCAAATAAGAAACTTTTATTAATTAACATTATTGCAACATAAGACAATTAGCCTATACTCGCTGTGTTCATTTTAAGAACAGCAATAACTATTAAAAAATATGAAAAGGAAAATACAATGTCACACGGGACATGTAAAAAATATATGCTAGCCAGTGGCTTACTGTGCCTAGCGAGTTCAGCATTGGCAAATGTTAATAACGCCAGCTTCGAAAGCTGGTCAGCAAACACCCCTGCAAGCTGGAGCACCATAGATAGCGGTATTAGCCTTAGCGCTAATAGTAATGTGGTTTACTCAGGTAATTACTCAGCGCAAGTCGTGGTTAATACTGGCACGCAAAGTAATACCGATTTACAGCAGCTAGTTGATGTAGTGGCGGGTGAAACTTATGAGTTTTCAGCTTGGGTTTACCATACAGAAGGCGGCGTAAGAGCTCGCTTAGTGGTTGATGGCTATCAAGGCTATTCTAATTCAGCATTAACTAATCAATGGCAACAAATCAGTTATCAGTACACAGCCTCTGCTACCACATCAATTAATGTTGGCCTGCGCTTTTACGACGTAACTGGTTTTGATGGCAGCGAAGTAGTTTATGTAGATAACTTTGCACCAAGCACTGGCGCAACCCCACCACCTTCGGGCAGCTGCGCCTATAACCAAGTGTCTTTAACCCTCACTACCGATAACTATGGAGAAGAAACCAGCTGGCAAATCACCAATAGCCAAGGTAGTGCAGTAGCATCAGGCGGCAGCTATGCAGCAAATACTCAGTACAGTGAGCAAGCATGTTTAACGGATGGTGACTATAGCTTTACTATTTTTGATAGTTATGGTGATGGCATATGCTGCTCATTCGGCAATGGCAGTTACAGCCTTTCATTAGGTCAAACAGTACTTGCCAGTGGTGCAAGCTTCCAAAGCTCAGAAGCAACGCCGTTTAGCCTAGGCGATAGCTCAGGCGGCGGTGACGGTGGTGGTACAACCCCAACAGAGCCATCGGGATACTATGTTACAACGCAAGGCCTTAGTGGTTATGCACTAAAAACAGAGTTATACAACATCATTAAAGATCACAACTCACAAGGCTATTCTGCGATTTGGAGCTTTTACGATGTTGCTTCACGCGATAAGTATTTTGAAAACGACAACTCTATTTTAGATCGTTATTCAGAAAACCCTGCAACGCCAAGACAGCTACAACTATGTTGCTGTGAGCGACCAATGTGGGACATACAACAGCGAAGCAGACTGCTACAACCGTGAGCATTCTTTCCCGAAAAGTTGGTTTGGTGGAACAATTGAGCCAATGAATTCAGACGTACATCATATTTTTGCCACTGACGGTTATGTCAATTCAAAACGCAGTAACTACCCATTTGGTGAAGTAGCTAGTGCAAACTATACCTCTAGTAACGGCAGCAAAGTAGGTAGTGCAGCCAGCTCATTAAATTACTCAGGAACGGTTTTTGAACCAATTGATGAATTTAAAGGTGACTTTGCAAGAGCGTACTTCTATATGGCAACACGCTATGAAAACGTGATTGGCTCATGGCAAAACAACACAACCTACAGTAACGCTGTACTGAATGGTTCATCTAATCAGGTCTTTGAGAGCTGGGTCGTTACTATGTTATTAAAGTGGCATAACGAGGATCCCGTTAGCCAATTAGAGCTTGACCGTAACCAAGCCGCTTATGAACATCAAGGTAACCGCAACCCATTTGTGGATCACCCAGAATTTGTAGAAATGATTTGGTAACTTCGTTAAGCCAAGGCGCTTAGTTTCGGCTAAGTGCCTTTTTTCAGTCAAGCATAATGACTTTGTTTTCGTGAATTAACTCTGATACATAGCGTTTTTCTAAATGCCACGGATGACGCTTCCAGCCCTGAAAACCAAAACCTGCTATATGCACTTTTGAAAACAATTTAAGGTAGTGAACAATCGCTAAAGTTCCTGAACTTGGGCAATATGGCTTATGTATTGTTGGCCCTAACGTTAATAGATACTCAAGGACTGATTGGCGAAATTGCTGGGTTAACCTTTCTTGCTGTAATCCTTTGCCATATCGATTAAACAAAGCGTCACCATGGTCAAGCCGGCTTTGACGGCGGATCAGTTTGAATATGTGCTGCATAAGTAAATTTGGCGCAGGATCAGTGACGACAACTTTACTTATCCCTTCAAGCGGCATCACAAGCGGATCAGTAAGTAAGCTTTGCGCCTGCCTTCCTCGGCCCAGTAGCCATAGATCAGTGCATCGCTTACCTAGGTGCGTAGGCATTGCTGCACAGCGGTTAAAACGAACGACACGAGGGCAACAATCAATCAGCTTAGCAAGCTCGGTATTTATTGGGCCATTACCTATAATAATTATCTCTGGCTGCTCATTCATGATGCAGAAACTCCGTTTCAATCCTTAAAACAGTATTATTTCACCCAACCTTTGTGACCTAATAATGACAGCTCATAATAATTCTAACGAATGTGAAAAGCGCTTATGCGCAACAAGTAAATTATTACCGACTTGAGATTGGGCACTATAGCCAAGAAGCTGTAACACCTGCTTTAACAGTGCTTGATGCTGCTGTTGTTTTGAATGGTTTACTACTTCTAATACCTCCAGCATGGCCAGTGCATAGCTAGAGCCTGATTGGAGTGATTGCCAAATACGCGTTTGTATTTCAATAACTTGATAAATTGAAGTTTTATAAGTATTAATCTGCAAGCTTAATAGATAGTTTTCTAATGGATTCATTGTAGCGCCCTTTTAAAAACGCCATTTTAAAAGCTCAAGTTAAGTTGAGGTAAAGTGTTTTTTTATTAGTTTTTACTCCACTTATTCATTATTTCTTTAAATAATTTAGCATCCTTGTCTTCACAAGGTCTGGGCGAACCGCTTGGCACTCCAGATTTACCAAACACTGAATTAAAATCGATGCCATAACACATACCATTTAGCACCTCGATGCGCTTGCTGCCATCACCACTCTGCCAAACGACTTTTGCCTTATCTGATACTGTTAATTGCACAGGTACAGATATCCTGCCTACAGAAGAATTACTATTTGCGGCGTTCACCTGACCAAATAGCGATGCATTAGAAGAGTCATTTTCAAACTTAAGTTCTGGAATTGGCGCATACGGGTTGAGCTTTTTAAAGGGTACTTCGGTTATTTTTGAGTGTTCAGGTGCCTGATCAGGCTTTGCGACCTCAGTTGTCACTTCTTGGGATTCACTAACTGAGTATTCAACAACCTTAGCATCTCTTTTCTGCTTAGGACTGCTATGAGGGGTTTCCTCTCTTAGCGGCAAAGCCTTCGCTTCATCAACTATTTCTGGCGGCTGATCCGATAAAGGTTTGTCTTGAGTCTTCTGCAAACTAGGTAGCTTTGTTAAATCGACACTCACATACGCGTTGATTACCTTGGGCGGTTCAGCGACTGCGGGAAGTTTCACAGACTTTCCATATCGAGCAAATAACAATAAAAGCATAGCATGTAGCGTAATCGAGATGATCCATGCTTTGTAATTCCCTTTTAACACCCAAGCGCCTCGCTTTTTATTTTTAAGAGTGTCAGATGAGTGAAATAGTTCATCAGAAAATGGCGGTAAGCGGTATTTTAAAAACAAAAAGCCCCAGCAGATGCCGGGGCTTTTTAGTAAGGAAACTTAATTAAAAATTAAGCTTTCTTTGGACGCTCAACAACGTCTACTAAAGTCCAAGACTTAGTCTTAGAAATAGGAGCGCACTCAGAAATAGTAACTACGTCACCAGTTTGAGCTGTGTTGTTTTCGTCATGTACGTGTAGTTTAGTCGTACGTTTGATGAATTTTCCATATACTGGATGCTTCACGTAACGTGCGATAGCAACAGTGAAAGATTTATCCATCTTGTCGCTGATTACACGGCCTTGAAGAGTACGGATTTTATCGCTCATTATTGACCTGCCTTCTGGTTAATAACTGTTTTTACACGCGCGATATCGCGACGTACTGTTCTTAGCGTGTGTGTCTGAGCTAACTGACCAGTGCTTGCTTGCATGCGCAGGTTGAACTGCTCACGAAGAAGTCCTAGAAGTTCAGCATTTAGCTCTTCTACGCTTTTGTCTTTTAGTTCGCTAGCTTTCATTACATCACCGTCCGAGTTACGAAAGTTGTTGTGAATGGTAATTTACGCGCTGCAAGGTTAAATGCTTCACGAGCAAGCTCTTCAGAAACACCTTCCATTTCGTAAAGTACTTTACCAGGTTGAATTTCAGCAACCCAATATTCAACAGAACCTTTACCTTTACCCATACGAACTTCTAATGGTTTGTTCGTAATTGGCTTATCTGGGAATACACGAATCCAGATTTTACCTTGACGCTTTACGTGACGTGTCATAGCACGACGAGCTGCTTCGATTTGACGAGCAGTCATACGGCCACGGCCAGTAGCTTTCAAACCGAAAGTACCGAAGCTTACTTTGTTACCGTTTTGCGCTAAACCGCGGTTGCGACCTTGTGCATTTTACGGAATTTTGTACGTTTTGGCTGTAACATTACTCGCTACCTCTACTTAGCACTTTTTTTGGCTTTCTTTGGCGCGCGTTTAGCTGGCTTCTCTTGCTCTTGTACTAGTGGTAAACCACCAATAACTTCGCCTTTGAAGATCCAAACTTTAACACCAATGATACCATAAGTGGTTAAGGCTTCAGAAGTTGCGTAGTCGATATCAGCACGAAGAGTATGTAGAGGTACACGACCTTCACGATACCATTCTGAACGTGCGATCTCAGCACCGCCAAGACGACCGCTAACTTCAACTTTGATACCCTTTGCACCAATGCGCATTGCATTTTGTACCGAACGCTTCATAGCGCGACGGAACATAACACGACGCTCTAGCTGTGACGCAATACCGTCAGCTACTAGTTGTGCATCAAGTTCAGGCTTACGAACTTCAGCGATATTAATCTGAGCCGGAACACCTGCAATCTTAGTTACTGCTTGACGTAGTTTTTCAACGTCTTCGCCTTTTTTACCGATAACAACACCAGGACGAGCTGTGTGAATTGTTACACGGATAGATTTAGCTGGACGCTCGATAACGATTTTAGACACAGAAGCCGCTTTTAATTCCTTAGTAAGGAAAGTACGTACTTTGTGATCGCCAAAAAGCTGATCAGAGAAATCTTTTGAATTCGCGTACCAGGTAGAAACCCAAGGTTTAGAGATACCTAGGCGAATACCAGTAGGATGAACTTTTTGTCCCATTACTTATACTCCTAGCTATCTGAAACCACAACAGTGATGTGGCTTGTACGCTTAAGGATGCGGTCTGCGCGTCCTTTAGCACGTGGCATAATACGCTTCATTGTTGGACCATCGTCCACAAAGATCGTAGTTACACGAAGCTCATCAATGTCAGCACCTTCGTTATGCTCTGCGTTAGCAATAGCAGACTCAAGTACTTTTTTAACTAATACAGCCGCTTTTTTAGGGCTGTACGCCAGGATTTCTAGAGCGCGATCAACCGGAAGTCCGCGGATCTGATCTGCAACTAGACGTGCTTTTTGCGCCGAACCAGAGGCGAATTTATGTTTAGCTAATGCTTGCATTTATCATTCCCCTCTTAACGTTTCTTCGCTTTCTTATCCGCAGCGTGACCGCGGTAAGTACGAGTTGGTGCAAATTCACCTAGTTTGTGACCGATCATTTCGTCTGTGATGAACACAGGAACGTGCTGACGACCATTATGGACAGCGATGGTCAATCCGATCATGTTAGGTATGATCATTGAACGACGGCTCCAAGTTTTAATTGGCTTCTTGTCACCGCTTTCCAACGCTTTCTCTACCTTCTTCAGCAAGTGTAGGTCAATAAAAGGACCTTTCTTGAGAGAACGTGGCATGGCTATTCCTCAACTATTATTTAGTACGACGACGTACGATAAATTTATCAGTACGCTTGTTCTTACGTGTCTTAGCACCTTTAGTCGGTTTACCCCATGGAGACACAGGATGACGACCACCAGATGTACGACCTTCACCACCACCGTGCGGGTGATCTACCGGGTTCATGGCAACACCACGAACTGTCGGACGGATACCACGCCAGCGATTTGCACCAGCTTTACCTAGTGAACGAAGCATATGCTCAGCATTACCTACTTCACCAAGTGTTGCGCGACAGTCAGCTGGAACTTTACGAACTTCGCCAGAACGAAGACGTAGAGTTACGTATTGACCTTCACGAGCAAGGATTTGAACGTATGCACCAGCAGAACGTGCGATTTGCGCGCCTTTACCTGGTTTTAATTCTACGTTGTGAACAGTCGAACCTACAGGCATGTTTCGCATTGGTAACGTGTTACCAGCTTTGATTGGTGCATCAATACCAGATTGGATTGAATCACCAGCTTTTAAGCCTTTAGGTGCAATAATGTAACGACGCTCACCGTCTGCATATAATACAAGAGCGATGTTTGCGCTACGGTTTGGATCATACTCTAGACGCTGAACAACAGCTGGAATGCCATCTTTAGTGCGTTTAAAGTCGATTACACGGTAATGATGCTTATGACCACCACCGATGTGACGAACCGTGATACGACCTTTGTTATTACGACCACCAGACTTAGAGTTTTTCTCTAGTAGTGGTGCGTAAGGTTTACCCTTATGTAGATCTGGGTTAACCACTTTAACCAGGTGACGACGACCCGCAGAAGTTGGTTTACACTTTTGAAGTGCCATAATTCTAACTCCCCTTATTACTCGGCGCCGCCGACAAAGTCTAGCTCGCTACCTTCTTTAAGAGTAACGTAAGCTTTCTTCCAGTCTGAACGACGACCGAAACGCATGCCAGTACGTTTTGTTTTACCCTTAACGTTTAGTGTGCGAACACCAGTTACTTCTACTTCAAAAAGCTTTTCTGCTGCAGCTTTGATTTCAGCTTTAGTTGCATCAGAAGCTACTTTGAAAACAATCGTGTTGTTCTCTTCAGCAGCGATAGTGCTTTTCTCAGAGATGTGTGGAGCAAGGATCACTTTTAAAAGACGTTCTTCACGGATCATGCTAGCGCCTCCTCAAGTTGCTTAACAGCAGCAGCTGTAATAAGTACCTTATCGAAAGCGATTAGGCTTACAGGATCGATACCAGCTACATCACGCGTGTCAACCTTGTATAGGTTACGTGCCGATAAGAAAAGATTCTCATCTACTTCTTCAGTCACGATTAGAACATCTTTAAGCTCAAGTTCTTTAAGCTTAGCAACTAGTTCTTTAGTTTTTGGTGCTTCAAGACCAAACTGTTCAACAACGATTAAACGCTCTTGACGAACTAATTCAGATAAGATGCTTTTGATCGCACCGCGGTACATTTTACGGTTTACTTTTTGGCTGTGATCTTGTGGTTTAGCTGCGAAGCTAACGCCACCTGAACGCCAAATTGGGCTACGAATTGTACCAGCACGTGCACGGCCAGTACCTTTTTGAGACCATGGTTTTTTACCACCACCGCTAACTTCAGAACGTGTCTTCTGAGCACGAGTACCTTGACGAGCACCTGCTGCGTAAGCAACAACTACTTGGTGTACTAATGCTTCGTTAAACTCACGTCCAAAAGTAGCTTCAGAAACTTCAAGAGCGCCAGAAGCGTCTTTAATTGCTAATTCCATCACTAAATCTCCAGGACTTATGCTTTAACAGCTGGTTTAACGATAACGTCACCGCCGATAGCGCCAGGTACTGCACCTTTAACTAAAAGCAAGTTACGCTCAGCGTCAACGCGAACTAGTTCTAAGTTTTGAGTCGTTACACGCTCAGCACCCATGTGACCGGCCATTTTCTTACCTTTAAACACCTTACCAGGTGATTGGTTTTGACCGATTGAACCAGGAGCACGGTGAGATAGAGAGTTACCGTGAGTAGCGTCTTGCATGCTGAAGTTCCAGCGCTTAACACCACCTTGGAAACCTTTACCTTTAGAAGTACCGGTTACGTCAACTTTGTTGATTTCGTTGAATAATTCAACAGTAAGCTCAGCGCCTACTTCAAAATCGCCTTCACCACCATTTAGGCGGAATTCCCACAGACCGCGACCCGCTTCAACACCAGCTTTAGCGAAGTGACCCGCTGCTGCTTTGTTTACACGGCTTGCTTTTTTAGTGCCTGCGGTTACTTGAAGCGCGTTATAACCGTCAGTTGCTTCAGATTTGATCTGAGCAATGCGGTTAGGTGTCGCTTCGATAACTGTCACAGGGATAGATACACCATCTTCAGTGAAGATACGTGTCATACCCACTTTACGACCGACTAGACCTAATGCCATTTTCCTAAAACCTCTCTAATCTTCCGATTAACCCAGGCTGATTTGAACATCAACACCAGCAGCAAGATCTAAACGCATAAGAGCGTCAACAGTCTTGTCAGTTGGTTCTACGATGTCGATCAGACGTTTATGGGTGCGGATTTCGTACTGATCACGCGCGTCTTTGTTAACGTGCGGTGAAGTTAGTACAGTAAAACGTTCAAAGCGTGTAGGTAGTGGGATTGGACCACGTACTTGTGCGCCAGTGCGTTTCGCAGTTTCCACGATTTCCGCCGTTGATTGGTCAATCAAACGGTGGTCAAAAGCTTTTAGGCGAATACGAATGCGTTGATTTGACATTCTTAAACCTCAATATAAAGAGCATTTAAAAAGAGCATAAAAAAACGACCGAAACAATCTTAATAACTAAGATGTCGGCTGCTTTCTTATATCTACGTTGAATTCCAAATCGGAATTCCTGTTTATTAGCTTGAAATCCAAGCTTAATCTTTCCTTCCAAGTTCCCGAGGGAATTTTGAAAGCCTGCGTATTATAGATAGATTGGTGATAAATGCAACAACTATTTTGAAAATCTCAAAGGTCTAAATTAAATTTTGTTTAATTTTCGAACTTTATCAATAACATTAGCGTCTTTAAATTATACTTGTGCGAGTAAAGAGGCTAGAAAATCGCTTTTAAATGGTCAGTCCAGTTAATAATTGTTATTCTATGCCGCTTATTTTTGACCAGACTCGGTCAATTTAATATCTACTAATAACTTTGGTGAGTTGATGCGTATCATTAATCGTTGTTTAAATTTCATTTCTGCCGGTATGAACCGCTTGTTTGTAAAAAGTAAGGTGCTGCCAGAAAATCCGATTGAACAATACAATCTAAACCCAGCCAACCCTACTTTTTATATTGTTAGGCTAAATGCACGCTCTGATTTAGCAGCACTGGCAAGGGTATGTAAAAAATACGGCTTACCTAACCCGACCGAAGAGCAGTTATTAGGTAATGCAGAACTTGATCGCTTTATCGGTATTCAAAACCCACCACCGCTATTTGGTAACAAAAGCAAACCAAGCAATGCCCTGCAGCAAGGCAAACAAATTATTGACCACCTGATGCAATCAGGTGAGAAAAACGTCCAAGTGATCCCAGTGACGATTTTATGGGGTCGTAATCCGGGTAAAGAAAAGCCAGGTTTAGGTACTTTGGTGTCTCATTCATTAACACCCAGCTGGTTTCGTAAGTTCTTTGTGTTGCTATTTTCTGGGCGCGATAACTTTATTCGCTTTAGTCAGCCACTCGATTTATCTTTATTGGTCAATGAAAAAGCTGAGGTTGATGAACTACCACATAAGCTTTTACGTGTAGCCCGCGTGCACTTTCGTCGCCAAAAATTGGCAGCGACAGGCCCGAAAATGCCATCACGTGAGCAGTTATTTAATTCGCTACTTGCCTCACCAACAATAAAAAAAGCAATTCAAATAGAAGCGAAAGAAAAAAACATCAGTCAAGAGCAAGCGCGTCAAAATGCGCTGAAGCTACTTGATGAGATTGCCGCCAATTATAGCGATGCCACCATTCGTGTTGCAGACCGTATTTTAACGTGGCTGTGGAATAAGCTTTATAACGGGATTGATATTAAGTTTTCTGAACAGGTGCATGAGCTCACTGATAAAGGCCACGAGATTATTTATATGCCATGCCACCGCTCGCATATGGATTACTTATTGCTGACCTATTCTATTTACCATTTAGGCTTAGTTCCGCCGCATATCGCTGCCGGTATCAACTTAAACTTCTTCCCAGCAGGGGGGATTTTCCGTCGCAGTGGTGCTTTCTTTATTCGCCGCTCATTCGCGGGCAATAAACTGTATTCGTCAGTATTTAAAGAGTACCTGAGCCAGTTATTCATCAAAGGCTATTCAGTAAAGTTTTACACTGAAGGTGGTCGTAGCCGTACTGGTCGCTTGTTACCGCCAAAAACAGGTATGCTCGCTATGACATTACAAGCCATGTTACGCGGCATTGATCGCCCTATTTCGATTGTGCCTGTATACATTGGTTATGAGCACGTAATGGAAATTAATACTTACTTAAAAGAGCTTGCCGGTAACGATAAAAAAGGTGAGTCGGTATTAGGTATCTTTAAGGCAATTAAAAACCTTAAAAACTACGGACGTGGTTATTTAAACTTTGGCGACCCTATATCGATAAACCAATACCTCAATGATCAACAACCTGATTGGCGAGAGTCGATTCACCCAACTGATGTTCAGAAACCACAATGGCTTGGACCACAAGTCGCTAACCTCGCTGATAAGGTAATGGTTAATATTAATAGCGCCGCTGCACTTAATGCAGTGAATCTACTTGCGATGATTTTACTGGTAAATGATAAGCACGCGTTAAGTAAACCTAAGCTGATTGCTCAGCTTGAGTTTTATTTACATTTACAGCGTAGCGCAAGCTACAGCGAAAAGGTGACCACACCAGACGAAAGCGCCGAGCAGCTATTAGAGCATGCACTTAAACTTAATAAGTTTGATGTGATCAGTGACGAGTTTGGCGAAATTATCGCAATTAACGATAAAGAAAAAACACTGTTCAACTACTACCGTAATAACGTGTTGCACTTATTTGCAGTACCGAGCTTATTGGCGCTGCATTTATTCAAAGCACATCAAACTACCATGGCTGATTGCCAAGCCTTAATTGCACGTTTTTACCCACTGTTTGCCAAAGAGTGGTTCTTACACGAGCTAGATGAAAACTACATTACTCGCGTACTTGCAAGCTTCGTTGATCAAGACCTGATTGAAATTGATGGCGATAATATCAAGAATCACTAACAGCAACGACTGCTTAGCGAAACTCGAAATGCTCGGTCGTGCCCTAAGTTTAACACTACAACGCTACGCTATCGTGGTTGGCTTTATTCAAACTAGCAGTGGTATTGAGCGTGAAGAACTTGAACACGAAAGCCAAGTGTTAGCTGAGCGCTTAGGTACCTTGCACGGCATTAAAACCCCTGAGTTCTTCGACAAAAAAGTACTTATTGGTTTTATTTCAAGCTTGCGAGAGCAAAAGCTAATTACCGAAACAGAGCAAGGCTTAACGGGTAGCAATGAACTGTGTGAGGTGTATTTATACCTTAAAGCATTGCTGCCAGCACGGGTCTGGCAGTCAATTGACGATATAGTGCAAAGCCAAGCTCAGCACACAAAAGATTAACGCTGACGCATGACCCCTTCTTGGATCGTTGAGGCAACTAAATTGCCTTGACGGTCAAAGAACTGACCTCGCACCAAACCACGACCAGAGCTCGCACTTGGGCTATCAATCGAATATAAAATCCAATCGTCTAGTCTAAACGGGCGGTGAAACCACATCGCATGGTCAATCGTCGCAACCTGCATATTCGGCTGCATAAACGATACGCCGTGCGGCTGTAATGCAGTTGGTAAAAATTCAAAGTCAGATGCGTACGCAAGTAAGTAATTATGAATGCGCTGATCGTCAGGCATCTCACCATTAGCTTTAAACCAAATATGCTTAACTGGCTCCATCACTTGTGGTTTGAATGGGTTATGAAAGGTCACAGGACGCATTTCAATTGGCACTTCACGGATGAACTTATTTCGAATTGGTTCAGGAATAAGCTCTGCATTTGCTTGGTAAAATTCAAGCGATGACTTTAATTCTTCAGGCTGTGGTACATCAGGCATCTGCGCTTGATGTGATAAGCCCTCTTCTTCACCTTGGAAAGAAGCGGTCATGTAAAAAATCGGCTTACCATATTGAATTGCTTTTACACGGCGAGTACTAAAACTTTTACCATCACGGATATTTTCTACATCATAGACAATCGGCTTTGCAGCATCACCAGGGCGCAAAAAGTAAGAGTGTAAAGAGTGAACAATACGCCCTTGTGGTAATGTTTCTTTTGCGGCAGATAGAGCTTGGTCCATTACTTGGCCACCGAATACAGCTCTAAATCCTAAATCTTGGCTTTGCCCGCGATACAAGCCTTGCTCAATCTCTTCTAACGACATTAATGACAGTAGGTCATCTAATACTTGGCTCATTTATTTATCCTCAATCCCGACAAGCGTTTAATGATACTATAGACTAATTGGAAGTAAATCTTTGTAAGAGCACCTCATTATGGCTTATTGGCTTTTTAAAACCGAACCCGATGCATTTTCAATTGATGATCTAAAAAACGCACCTGAGCAAACCTCTATGTGGGATGGCGTGCGTAATTATCAAGCCCGCAACTTTCTTCGCGATGGTATCAAGCACGGTGACTTGGTAATGATTTATCATTCAAGTTGTAAACAGGTGGGTGTTGCAGGTATCGCTACGGTGACTCGCGAAGCTTATGCCGACCCAACACAGTTTGATTTAAATAGCGATTACTACGATGCTAAAGCAACTGCTGATAACCCGCGCTGGTTTGTGGTCGATGTGCAATATCAAGCACACCTTAAAAAGCTAGTTAGCCTGCAGGCGATTAAAGCCAATGAGTCAATTACCGAAATCGCTCTTAAAAAAGGCGGCCGTTTGTCAGTAATGCCTGTAACTGAACATGACTGGCAACAGATCATCGCAATGAGCGAGGGCTAAGCATATAAAGTAGCGGCCATTTTTAATGAGCTGCTATTTTTGCTATAATTTCGCCCCTTTATTTTAGAGGTACTAAGGGGGATGTATGAAATTACTGTATTGGTTAGAGGAATGGACCAACCTCCCACGCGATGAGCAACAAAGCCTTGTACCTATGACTGGCGGTGATTTGCTCGGCGATGTTTATGTAAAATACCATATCATTGATGCCAATAAGCCCCTGCTAATTACCTTCTCTCCTGCTGGAACAAATTATCAAGAACATGATATTAATGATGATTTTTCGCCTTGGGCTTATAAGCTCGCGAAAAAGCAAGATGTGAATATTATCGCCTTTCAACATTTAGGCATTAGCAACTGGTTTAGGCACCGCAATCTGTTGTTTTTCATTGAGCAGCTAGCACCACTGATTGGCGGATTCAAAGAGCGGTTAGGTTATGGTTTGAGCCGAGGAGGCTTTGCCGTTGGCGCCTTTGCCAATCTATTAAAGCTTGATAAAGTTTTACTCTTTCACCCTGTTAGCACAAAAAACAAAGAAAAAGCACCATGGGATGACCGTTCAAGCACTGACATCGCGCAAAAATTCGATTGGAACGGTGACTACCACGATTTAGATTTAGGCCATGCAAAGGGTTATATTATTTACGACCCAACTAATCGTATCGACCGAGCTCATGCTAAACGTTACCCACAACTCACCCACTTACGCGTGTTTGGTATGGTCATAGTGTTCATGCAACATATTTAAATAAGTTTGGCTTTTATAAAGATGTTGCTGTTGATTTTATAAGCCACCAGCAAGTTGATATCGCCCAATTCCGCCAGCAAACCAAAACGCTACGCTTTAAAGAAGACTATTATCGTCGCCTAAATAAGGCAAACAAGAGTTCGCCACATCGTTTAGCCTTACTAAGCACCGCGCATACAATTTTAGCTGAAGAAAAAGCCGAGCACATGCAAGAGCAAAAAGATGCGATTGATGTGCAACCGCTGATTGATGTTGCAATCAAACATCAAGATGAGCACCCAAACGATGCAATTAAGGTCTTAGAAGTGGCTCAGCAACTCTCACCCGATGATCCTGTGATAGACCATAAACTAAAACAGTTGAAGTGATACAGCAGCTGTAAGTTTAGAAGCATTAGCAGTAAGCGGCAAAAATCCAACTTATGAATCAAATAAGCTCTGTTAAAAAGCCTCCTTTTCGATAAGCTTAAAGCTTCCAGCTATCCCCTCCCATACCTATCATCAAATCGCTCGATGTCAGTTTCATCAAGTATCGCTCCGGTTTGTACTTCGATAACGATTAGTGGCGTGTATTGTTGATTAGCAAGGCTGTGTAGCTGCTTAGCCGCGATGTAACAAGATTGGTCGGCGGATAATTCAAATTCATCATCACCTACTCGCACGCTTGCCACTCCAAATACGACGACCCAATGTTCTGCACGGTGCTGATGGCGTTGAGTTGAGAGCTTTGCGCCGCTGTTTACGATTATTTTCTTTACTTTAAAGCCAGTGCTTTCAATTAAAGTTCGATAGTTGCCCCAAGGTCTGAATACGGCTTGATGGTGGGTTAGTTTATCGCTATCAACAACAGCAAGCTGTTTAAGTAAATCAGGAAGCTTATCGAGCGCACTTTTGTCTGCCACTAAGGTGGCATCATGAGTATGTATAATTGCTTGATTACTCACGCCGAGCGCCGCAATAGTGTGGTCAGCCTCGCTGATCAGTAGATTATTTTCGCTATCTAAACTCACTCCTTGTGAGGCTAAATAGTTGCCATGATGGTCTTTTTCTGCGATTTTCGATAATGCAGAAAAGCTGCCAACATCGCTCCAATTTAAGTCAACAGGTATAACAGCAACGTTAGCGCTACGCTCCAAAATAGCATAATCAATAGAATCACTTGGGCATGCTGTGAGCGCACCCGCAACAGGCCGTTGAAACCCTAAATCTGCGGTGAAGCTAGCCGCTTTTGCGACACTGTCAGCAATCTTTGGCGCAAAACGATTAAGCTCACTCAAGTACACATCTGGCAAAAATAAAAACATGCCACTATTCCAGCCATACTCACCACTGGCAAGGTATTTTTCGGCTAATTGCAGAGCTGGTTTTTCTTTGAAGTCAGCCACCTTAAAACAGCCTTTATGAGCTAACTGTTCACCTTGGCGAATATAACCATAGCCGGTATGTGGCTCAGTGGGAGTAATGGCAAAGGTTACTAATTGTTGTTGCTGACAAAGCGCTATCGCATTATCTAAGCAGGCAATAAGTTTATCAAAATCACTGATATGATGATCAGCAGGCATCACCAACAAGGGATCAGTTAGACCATTTTGCAGTGCAAATTCAGCGGCTAGGGCAATCGCGGGGGCGGTATTTTTACCTTCAGGTTCAAGCAATAAAGTATAGCTATCTGTGATTTCTGCAATTTGCGCTTTAGCGATAAAGCGATGCTCTTCATTGCACACTAGAATTGGTGCATTAAATCGTGAGTCAGCCACTCGTAAAAGCGTGCTCTGTAACAGTGATTTTTCGCTAAGCAAAGACAAAAACTGCTTAGGCATCGCTTTACGCGACAAAGGCCATAAACGAGAACCTATGCCACCAGCAAGAATAACGGGGGTGATTTTGCGACTCATGATTGCTTAAAGTAAATAATCCAACCATGAGTTTAACAAATTTTTGAGTATGCGGCTTCGAGCAATTACAGTAACTGAAATTGATCAGCATCTAAGTGAGCAGGAAACGCTCTTCGAAAGTCATCAAGCGGTGATTTTTCTAAGCGCTGAATAATGATACCCGATTGGCCATCTTCGAGCTTAGCCAAGGTGTCACCTTTAAAATCATAAACGGCAGTTCCACCACTGTGGGCAATATTATTACCATCAGCACCAATGCGATTGACACCCACGACATAACACAGGTTTTCCATTGCGCGTGCTTTTAGCAGGGTATCCCAGACATGGCGACGAGCTGCTGGCCAATTAGCTACGTTGATCATCACATCGTAGTCGTTGCAATTACGCTGAAATACAGGAAAGCGTAAGTCGTAACACACTTGCGGCAAAATGCGAAAATCATTGATAGCGAATACCTCGCGATGCTCGCCTGCTGCGACGAAATTGCCTTCGTTACCTAAACAGAATAAATGGCGTTTGTCGTAATACTTCACTTCGCCATTTGGCCAAACCCAATAAAAGCGATTAGCCTTTTTGTCGTCTTTTGCAACTAAAACAGAGCCTGCAACCACAGCATTTTTTTGCTTAGCTGTGGCTTTTAACCAGCTAAGTACCTCGCCTTGTTCTGGTTCGCTGCAATCTAGATTAATCGCAAAACCCGTGGCAAATGTTTCTGGCAAGACAATTAAATCAACTTGCTCGTTTAAACTGTTAAGCTGCTCAGTAAAGTGCGCAAGGTTAGCGCTTTTATCAAGCCAATGCAGTGATGACTGCACTAAAGCTAAGGTTAAAGTTGGCATAAAATCTCCGCGGCACATTTTAATGTGTCATCATTTTTAGCAAAACATAAACGAATCACTTTGTCGCTGCTTGCACTGTTATAAAACACACTGAGTGGTACAGCTGCAACACCCGCTTGCTCAACCAACCAATGGCAAAACTCAACATCATCAAGATCAGACACATCACTGTAATCGAGTAGTAAAAAGTAGGTACCTTCACTTGGTAATATTTTAAAACGGCTTTGCGCTAACGCTTCGATGAGCAAGTCGCGTTTTTGTTGATAAAAATGACTTAGCTCATCAACATGCTCAGGCTCTAACTCAAGCATATCGGCTAATGCATGCTGAGCAGGCGTAAAGCTTGAAAAGGTCACATATTGGTGAATTTTACGAAACTCCACCATGAGCTGAGCGGGTGCTACACAGTAACCCATCTTCCAGCCGGTGCTGTGAAAGGTTTTACCAAAGCTTGAGATCACAAAACTGCGTGCAAATAACTCAGGGTCGATCAGCGCACTTAAATGCAAAGCACCATCAAAGGTAATGTGCTCATACACTTCATCACTAATTACATATAAATCATGCTTAGTAACAAGCGCTTTAAGGGCGTTAATATCTTCTGTTTTAAAAATTTTACCGCTTGGGTTATGTGGCGTGTTGATGATGATGACACGTGTTTTTTCTGTAATAGCATCAGCTACGGCTTGCCAATCGATTTTGTAGTCTGGCGCATGCAAAGCAACATGAACTGAACGACCGCCTGCAAGTTCAATTGCCGGTTGGTACGAGTCATACGCGGGGTCAAATACCACAACTTCATCACCCTCTTTAACAAGCGCTTGAATTGCTACGAATAATGCCTCTGTTGCCCCTGAGGTGACGGTAACTTGTTGCTCGTAATTTATGTTGTTATGGTATTTTCTAGCAATCAAAGCTGCTATTTGCTGTTGTAGCTTTGCAACCCCACTTGAAGGCGCATATTGATTTGCTCCCTCAAGTACATAATGATTGAGCTGTTTTTTTAGTAATTCTGGTGCATCAAATTCAGGAAAACCCTGAGATAAATTAAGCGCTTGGTGCTTATTTGCTAGAGCGGTCATTTGACTAAAAATACTGGTGCCTAAATTCGGCAATTTACTTTCAAACACAGAGGTTCCTTAAAGATGGTTTTGCGCCCGAAGCGATGCTATCATTGCTTAAAACAGATGTATAGCCGTCTAAATAACTTTTAGAATGTCGAGGAATATATGCATAACAATACCGCTATTTCAGAACTAATTGAAGCTGGTAAATGGGTAAGCCAACGTGGCTGGGTCCCTGCTACTGGTGGTAACTTTTCAGCCCGCACTGCAAGCGGTTATGTCGTCACAGCAAGTGGTTTCGATAAAGGTCAACTCGGCACTCATGCATTTATTGAATTTGATCATGAAGGCAATCGTACTAAGGGCTCTGGCAATCCATCAGCTGAAACTGAGCTACATTTGAATATGTATAAGCTTATCCCATCAGCTAAATTTGTTTTGCACACTCATTCTGTTGCGGCAACCGTGTTATCTCGTGTGATCAAAGGCCACGCTATCAATTTGCATGGCTACGAAATGCAAAAATCTTTAAGCGGTATCAAATCGCACTTAGATACCTTAACTATTCCCATTTTTGATAATGACCAAGACATTGACCGTTTAAGCTTACTAGTCAGTGATCATCACCTTCACACGCCTATTGAGCATGCTGTATTAATTCGTGGTCATGGTTTATATGTCGTTGGTCGAGATATCAAAGAAGTACTTCGCCATTTAGAAGGATTAGAGTTTCTATTTAGCTGTGAACTGGAGCGCTTAAAACTAGAAGGTATTCAAGCTGGAGTTCAGTCATGATCAAAGCGATTTTAACCGATATTGAAGGCACAATTACCCGCATCTCATTTGTTAAAGATGTATTATTTCCCTACGCAGCTGGGCAATTACCTGAGTTTGTAAAGTCACATCAAAGCGACCCAGAAGTAGCAGCCCAAATTGAGGCTGTTAAGGCACATATTGAACAACCCGAAGCCGATATCGACACGGTCATTAAACATTTAATTCATTGGATTGAAACAGAATCAAAAAATTACCCCACTTAAGCAGTTACAAGGGTTAATTTGGCAAATAGGCTACGAAAATGGTGACTTTACTGGCCACCTTTACCCAGATGCTTATGACTTTTTACAAGCCCAAAAACAAGCTGGTAAAAGTTTATATGTCTACTCTTCGGGCTCTGTGAAAGCGCAGCACCTGATTTTTGAGTTTTCTGATTATGGTGATGTTAGACCTTTATTTAGTGATTACTTCGACACTAAAGTCGGTGCAAAACAACAGCAAAGCTCTTATGAGAATATTATTGCAGAGCTACCATTTGACGCTGCCGAAGTGTTGTTCTTAAGCGATGTGGTGGCAGAGCTTGATGCTGCCAAAGCTGCTGGTCTTGGCACTTTGCACCTTGTTCGCGATGAGCCAAGCGGTAAGTGACGCTCACCCATATATCAACGACTTTTCGGATTTTAGCGCGGAGCTGTTAGCATGAGTCAATTAACTATTTATAACGATAACAACGCAAGCAACATACTGTTTCATAGTGAAGACTTAAGCGCTATTGCCAGTGAGCTGAATGCGGTTGGCGTTCGCTTTGAGCAATGGCAAGCAACAGCACAGATTGACCAAGATACCAGCCATGACGCTATTTTAACTGCCTATGCTAACGATATAGAGCGCCTTAAGGCTGAAGGGGGTTATCAAACAGTGGACGTTATTTCGCTTGCTAAGGGAAGTCCAAATGCCAGCGAACTACGCAGTAAGTTCTTATTTGAACATACACATAGCGAAGATGAAGTTCGTTTTTTTGTGAAAGGCCAAGGCTTATTCTGCTTACACCTAGGCGATAAAGTGTATCAAGTGCTGTGTCAACAAGGCGACCTAATTTCAGTACCAGAACTCACACCACATTGGTTTGATATGGGCAGCGACCCTGAGTTCACAGCAATTCGCTTATTCAATAATACCGAAGGTTGGGTCGCTAAAAGCACTGGGTCAACCATTGCTACCAACTTCCCGCTGCTGGACTAATATGGAAAAGCTATTTTCTTACGGTACATTACAGTACCCGCAGGTTCAGCTTGATACCTTTGGGCGTTTGCTCGAAGGTCAACCTGCTACGCTAACTGGGTATGTCATTGGTGAAGTCGGAATCACCGACGAAGCCGTGCTAAAAAGTAGTGGTCAACGTTTTCACCCGGCGTTAATCAAAACAGGCAAACAAAGTGATATTGTTAATGGCACTATTTATTTAATCACTAAACGTGAGCTCAATCAGGCTGATGCTTACGAAGTAGATGATTATCAACGAATCGCAGAAACATTCCAATGTAACAACCAAGCTTGGCTATATGTTGCAAAAAACAGCCTTTAATTTACAAATATAAAACAAAAAGACCCAAATCAAGAACAAAAGCTGTTATTATCTTCCCTATCAAAATTAATATTTTTTAGTTAAAGGACTAAACATGGGGTCGGCATTTTCACCCTTACGCGATACCGTTATTTATGTGGGTGAGTGGCAATTTAACACTCAGCAGCAAACCATCAGCGATGGCACTCATAAGCGTGAACTAGAACCTTTATTGTTTAAATTGCTGTGTTTCTTTATTGAGCATAATGATCGCATTATCACTCGCCAAGAGCTGGTTGAGAATATTTGGCAACAAAGTTTTGTTGATGACAATGCGATTAACCGTGCCATCTCTGAACTAAGAAAAACTCTCAAATCAGAAAAGCAGCCCGGGCAAACTATTAAAACCCATTACCGCAAAGGTTATAGCCTATTTATTAAAGTTAAGCCTCTTGAGCCCACCCCCATTTCAGACCCACAAATAACAGAAGATAAAAACACAGAACATAAAGAAGCTGAAACTCCAGTTAATACAACTCCCCTTAACGTGCAAAAAGCGCATTCTTCACGCTGGCCATGGTCTTTTGCGGCCTTAGCGCTTGGTTTATTGATTGCGGCTATTTGGTTGTTCTTACAGCAACCTAAAGTAAATGATGAAGCACAAAACGAAGCGCCATTTTTAGACCTGCAAGCCGAAACGATTTCATGGCATAAGGGCACTCACTATCAATTATTGCTAAATCACGACAAAACGCAGCTTGCCTATGTGCTGCAAAATGACAATCAACATATTTATGTTGTCGACTTAACGACAAAAAAAGAGTACTCAATTACATCTGGCGCTGTCTTTTTACAGGGCTGGTCTGAAGATGGCGAGCGGCTATTTTATAGTTCATGTGAAAACAGTGACTTCAATGATTGTAGTGCTTGGCAAGCAAGCAATTTGCTATCAAATGAAGTATTACTAAAGCCAGTTACAAATCAATCTATATTAAATATCACACCAGATCAGTACATTGAAATTGGTAATACGGCAATTACAAGACGTAATAATTACCGTGGCTTAACTCACCTATCTGCTCTGTATGCGCAAGACTTAAAGACCGGTGAAGAAATTCGCATTACATCACCTAATATTACTGGCACTGGCGATTATATTTTAACAACACTTAAAAACCCCAACCGTGTTATTTTTGAACGCCACAATGTTGGCCAAGCAGAAATTTATATAGCGAATTTAGACGGTAGCTCACTCAAACTTTTAACCACCAACGAATACCGAGCTTGGGCTGCAACTTATGATAAACAAACTAACTCGCTTGTTTGGTATAACCGCGGTAAATTAACAATTGAATCATTTTCATTTGATACCATGAGTCGGGGACAAGCCATTAAAGCCCCAGTAAAACGAGCAAATTACGCTTACCCACTTAATAAACAAAGTGTACTGATCAGCACTGATTTACACGACAGTGATGCGGCTATATTTGACATAAAATCAAAACAAATGAGCTATATTGCCACAGCTAATAAGCATGAAGGTGATTTGGTCGCCCTAACTAATAATGATGTCTACTTCGCTGATCTTGAATACTATAAACGACAGCACTGGCTCAGAAAAAACAACCAATATATAGATATAACCGACAAAATTGGTGAAGATACCACCATTATTTCTGCAAATAACGACAGCAGTCAGCTGGTGAGTTTTAATAAAAGCAATCAAAAGCTAAGCTTATTAAATGCCAATGACTTTTCAGAAGTTAAACACTGGACACTACCAGGAAACAGCAAACTAGCAGCAGTCAGAGGTAATAAAATTGCAGTAATTTTTACCGAGCTTAGTAACCAGCAAAACCAACTAATGATTTTGCACACCAACAGCGATCAGGTTGTCAAAAGCACCATCGACACCCCATTGGCAATTGCTTGGTATGATGATAATCAGCTAATCGTCCATTCTAAATACGGAAAATATTTGCTTTTAGATAGTGACAGCAATACTTATAGTGAGCTGATAACTCCTGACAAACTAATCGAGCTAAAGCCTTCAATTATCACTATGACAAGCAACCATCACAGCTTATATATTGCCACAAATAATGAAATTTATAGTATTGACTTGGCAAACATACAAGATGTTGATCTAGCAATGAAAATGCGGCCCTTACACTATATAACGCATATCAATGCGAGTAATGACAAGCTGGCGATTTCGTTACTAACCGCAAATAGTCAAAATAGCATTGAGCTCTACACTAAAAAAAGCGCAGAGTAATTTACGATTTTAACTGTTTTAGAATACCTTGCTCGATATCGGATTGGTTATAAACGCCGCTATCGAGCACCCAGCCTGTGACTAGGCTAGCCGGTGTAACATCAAATGCCGGGTTATGAACCTTCGCGTTAGTTGGTGCCCATATTGCTTCGCCAAAACTGCCACTAACACCGCGCACTTCATTAGGGCTGCGTTGCTCAATTTCGATATCTGCACCACACGCCGTTTGTGTATCAAGTGTCGTAAGTGGCGCAACGACATAAAATGGAATGTTATGGAAATGCGCTAACACAGCAAGGTTATATGTACCTACCTTATTAGCAAAGTCACCGTTTGCAGCAATACGGTCTGCACCTACAAAGATTTTATCTACTTTGCCCGCAGCCATTAAACTCGCCGCCATGTTATCGCAAATCAAGGTATAAGGAATTTGCCAGCGCTCAAGCTCAAAAGCCGTTAAGCGGCCACCTTGCAGTAACTGGACACGTTTCATCAACCCAAACATGAATATCACCGTGGCGTTGCTGCGCTTTATGAATAACCCCTAATGCAGTACCGACACCCGCAGTCGCTAACGCACCGGTATTACAGTGCGTTAAAATGTTATCACCTTTATCAACCAAGGCAGCACCACGTTCTGCCATGCTATCGCAAAGGGCAATATCTTCTTTAAATAACTGCTCAGCTGTAGAGACAACAGCCGCAACATAATCAGTCTCTACAAGCGCTACGCGTAACTTGGCCATGCAGTGCATAAGGTTAACGGCGGTTGGGCGTGTCGCTTCTAGTTCATCTATAGCAACCGCAAGTGCTGATTGACTCATGCCCTGCTCAGCTAGGTGTGCAACCAATAAGCTAGCACCTAAGCCGATTAAAGGCGCTCCCCGGATTTTCAAAGTCAGAATCAAATCTTTCATCGTTTCAACATCGTTACATACATGCCAATGCTGTTGATGTGGTAACAAATACTGATCAAGCACGGTTAGCGTACCTTGCTGATATTTAATACTGCTGGCGATGAGATCTTGCATACTGAATCCGAATAACTAATGAATAACTAATTTATGTGAATAGTTATTTTACATCAGTTTTGATAACTAACAAGCTAGATGCATGGACATCTAAACGGTTACAGGTATAGAATGCTCAAAGTTAATTGTATTACGAGATAGAGCCATGGCTAAATACACTGCCTTTAATGCAGAGCATGCTGTTGATTACATTAAAGAACTTGTTAAAAGTGAACTAATTTCAGTCTTCCCTGCTGATGCAGCACTGACTGCATACGAGTTTGGAGATGGAAACTTAAACTTAGTTTTTCGGGTTGCTGATCAGCACAACAACAGTGTAATTCTAAAGCAAGCACTCCCTTATGCCCGCTGCGTAGGTGAGTCATGGCCATTATCGTTAGACCGCGCCAGAATCGAAGCCGAAGTATTGATTAATCATGGTAAGTTATGCCCAGAGCATACCGTGGCGATATTGCATCACAATGTAGAGTTGGCATTAACCGTGTTAGAAGATTTAGGTGAGTTACAAATTTTACGTGGCGCACAAATCAACGCAGAGCAATTTCCCTTATTGGCAAGTCATGTTGCGCTCTACTTAAGCCGTATAGGCTTTTATAACTCAGATTTTTACTTATCTGCTGAAGATAAAAAAGCCAAAGTCAGTCAATTTATTAACCCTGATTTATGTAAGATCACAGAAGACTTATTTTTCACTGATCCGTACATTGAGCATGAGCGCAATAATTTCCCTGCAGAGCTTACTGAGCACGTCGAAAGTATTCGTAATAATGATGCTTTAAAATTGGCCGCTGCTAAATTAAAAGCGAAATTTTTATCGTGCCCGCAAACTTTATTGCATGGCGATATGCACAGTGGCAGCATTTTTGTTGATAGCAAAACCACTAAAATGATCGACCCAGAGTTCGGCTTTTTTGGCCCTGTTGGCTTTGATATCGGCTCATTTATGGGTAACTTGCTACTAAATTACTGTGCCCAAAACGCCCGTATTACAGAGCAAGCAAAGCGCCGTCAGTATCAAACCCATTTATTAACTTGCTTACAAGACTGTTATAGCCAATTTGAGCAACATTGGTTAAACCTAGCAAGCAGGGAAGCAACTGATATTAGCTTTGCAAACCGCGCCTTTAGCGAAGATTACTTACAACACGTATTGCGTGATGCGATTGGCTACTGTGGCGCTGAACTTATTCGCCGTACTATTGGTTTAGCCCATGTTGCAGATATAGACGGTATTGAAGATGCACAAGCTCGTTTAGCAGTACAACAGCAAACGCTCGTACTCGGCGAGCAACTGATGCTCAATGCCACAAGCTGTAACAATAAAGACGAGTTCTTTTCGTTGTTAATCAGTTTATTAAACTGATAATCAAAAAGTAAAAAGGCGCTTAATGCGCCTTTTAATTATTCAACTCAACTAGATTATTTATTGTAGTACTCATACATTTTATCGAGCGGCTCTGATAAACCATTTTCTTGTACCACTCGCACATGCTGGCGAGCTAACTCGCGGGCACTTGATACACCACATGAATGAGCAATCAGCCCTGCACCATAATGAATAAACTTATTATAATTAGCGACACGTTGTGCCTTATCGGTCACATCAAGGCCTCGTTGTAAGCGTTCATTGTGAGTCGTAATACCAGTCGGGCAGGTATCTTTATTACACTGCAGAGCCTGAATACAACCTAGCGAAAACATATGACCACGCGCCGACACAATAAAATCAGCGCCCAGAGCGAGTGCCCAAGCCACTTTTGACGGTACGATTAGCTTACCCGATGCAATCACTTTCACTCGCTCTCTGAGACCATGTTTTTTTAGCAGATCAACAACCAAAGGCAGGCTCTCTCGTAGCGGTAAACCAACTGAATCCATCAAGGGTTGAGGGGCTGCGCCCGTTCCACCGTCGGCACTATCAATAGTGATAAAGTCAGGGGCAGATTCAATACCACGATTATTAATCTCGCTGAACAAGCTTTCGAGCCAAGTATATTCACCAATCACCGCTTTAAAACCGGTTGGTTTACCTGTGGTACTGCGTACCGTTTCAATCATATCGAGTAAATCTGCTGGGCATTTAATCTCTGGGTGACCATTTGGACTAATCGAGTCATGCCCTTCAGGAATACCCCGAATTTTTGCAATTTCAGCAGTCACTTTGCGCCCTGGTAACATACCCCCTTTACCGGGTTTAGCACCTTGACTCATTTTAATTTCGAACATTTTAACTTGTTCGTGCTCAGCAATCGCTTTGAGTTTTTCGGTGCTTAATTTACCGTGCTCATCTCGTACACCATATTTTGCCGTGCCAATCTGAAACACAATATCAGCGCCACCTTCAAGGTGGTAAGGGCTGAGCCCTCCTTCGCCGGTATTCATCCAACAGCCGGCTAATTTTGCCCCTCGCGATAATGCGCGAACAGCGGGCTTAGATAATGCGCCAAAGCTCATACCTGAAATATTAAATAACGAGTTTGTTGTATAAGGAGCTTGGCAATAAGGCCCTAACGTGACTTCGCTCGGGTCGAGTGCATCTTCATCTAAAGTCGGAAACGCACAGTTCATAAACATCACAGTGCCCGTTGCTTCAAGGCTTTGGGTTGAACCAAAGGCCGTAGTACGATCAACATTTTTCGCAGCACGATACACCCAGCTTCGCTCAGCACGATTAAATGGTAGCTCTTCCCTATCCATGGCAAAAAAGTATTGTCGGAAGAATTCACCTTGGCGTTCAAAAAAATAACGAAAGCGACCGATCACCGGGTAATTACGGCGAATCGCCTGTTTAGATTGCGTCACATCACTAATGTAAAAGCACACAATCACCAGCAAACCTATACCGAGTGCAAAAATAAACAAGCTGGCAAATACATCGATACTAAAAATTATAAAATCACTCATCCAAGGCCCCTTTGTGAAATGACATCCTTCAAAGCATATAAGGTGTTTATATTACGTGCAATAAACAAAAAAGGCGTGATGTAAATCACGCCTCTTCTTTTATACTGCTATACAGCTATGCTGCTCGTTTGGCTAATTCAGCTTTAATATAAAGTTGAATTTGCTCTTCAAGCACTGACATTGGCACTGAGCCATGACGCAATATTTGATGGTGGAATTCGCGAATATCGAAATCTGCACCAAGTGCTTGCTCAGCTTCGTGGCGTAGACGTTTAATAGTTAGCTCACCAATTTTGTATGACAACGCTTGTGCAAACGCCATGAGATATAACGATCAGTTTCTGTCTTCACATTATGCAATGAAAGCGCGGTGTTTTCGCTCATAAACTTCATTGCACGCTCGCGGCTCCAGCCATACATATGCATACCTGTATCAACCACTAAACGTGCCGCTCGCCACATCTCATAAGTTAAACGACCAAAGTCACTGTATGGGTCTTGATAAAAGCCCGCTTCGATACCTAAAAACTCCGAATATAAGCCCCAACCTTCACCAAATGCCGACAAATATGCATTACGGCGATAACTTGGTAATGACTCAAGTTCAGCATTTAGCGAGATTTGTAAATGATGCCCAGGTACTGCTTCGTGTAAAGTTAATGCTTCAAGTACATACAACGGGCGCTTATCTAACGCATAGGTATTAACCCAGTAATAACCTGCTTGGTCATCACGGCGAGAGCCTGAGTAACGACCCGTTGTATATTTAGGTGCAATGCTCTCTGGCACTGGCGCAACACCGTACGGCATTCTTGGCAAGGTGTGGAATAACTTAGGTAACTGCGCATCCATTTTCTTGGCAATGTAAGACGCTTCTTTTAGCAAATCTTTTGGTGTTTTTGCGTAAAATTGCGGATCAGTACGTAAAAAGTGCACAAAATCAGCAAACGAGCCTTCAAAGCCTACTTTCTCGATAATTTTTTCCATTTCTGCGCGAATACGCGCGACTTCTTGTAAACCCAGCTCATGGATTTCTTTTGGCGTCATATCTGTGGTGGTGTAGTACTTAGCGCGATTTTCGTAAAACGCTTTGCCATTCGGCGTACTTGAAATACCAATATCTGTACGTGCACCCGGTTGATATTCATTGTTAAAGAAGGTTAAGTAACCTTGATATGCCGGAATAACTTGTTCTGTGATAATGGTTTGCGCTTGCTTTTGTAGCGCTGCAAACTCGCTATCACTTAGGCCTGCCGTATTATTTAAAAATGGTTTGTAGAATTCAGACTTAGTAGCATCATCAACAATATAAGCCGTGATTGAGTCTTGATAACCTTCTAAAACAGCCTTTGGCTGGGTTAGGCCCACTTCAAGCCCCTTTCGCATCCAGCCGATATTTTGCGAAAAATAGCGAGGAATTTGCTGTAATTTAGCAAGATATAGCTGGTAATCTTGTGGTTTTGTGTAATCTGAGCTGGAGATCATAAATGACAAGCTAGAATGGAACCCATATTCAGATGTCAGCGGCATATAGTGCGCATTAAACACATATTCATCGACACTATTTTGCACTTGGTCGCGTAAAATAGTCAGGTTAATGCGATTTTCTTCCGATAACTTATCACGGTCGATAGCGTCTAGCTCGGCAAGTAACTCTGTATTCTTTTGGTATTTTTGTTCTAAAAATTCAGCCGATAGATTTTCTAATAAATAACCATCAACGCCATTATCTTTACCATACGGGCTGATGCTTTGGCGGTAATTAACAATATTTTCGGCTACTTGAGTAAATTGCTGATCAGCATCAATATTTGTTACTTGGCAAGCGCTTAAAGTACACGCTAAAGCAACCGCAATAACAGAACGATTTAAAGTTCGCGACAGTGTTTGTTTCATAGCATTCTTTTTAGTTTTAATCAGTATCGCTAAAGTAGCGCAGCACTGGCTAAAACCCAAACAAATGCGACCAAGCTCAGGTTAAATACGCTCAAATTAACAACGGTGTATAAATAAGAATGAGCAAGGTTTAAGCAATTTTTAATTACACTTGTTAAAGTTGTTGAGAAAATCAGCTAATAGACACAAACGAAACAAATTTAAGTTCCAAAGTAAGCGATTTTGCTTTTAAATAGGCTGATTACAGATTACTGTAGACTCAGTATTTATGCTTGGAAGCAGCTATACCTTACGGAAGAGATGATTAATTGGTTGATATGCGTATTTAGTGGTATTGAAAAATGATGTTCCATGATCCCATGGCTATTGCTCAAGAAAAAATGACAAAGGTATGTATCTTTTTAGAACATCATGCATTACCGCCGTCACCACTTAACTACCAAGTTGTTTACACCTACGTCAGCCAGTCTAACCCTAAACTTAACGCCGCTATTGACCGTGCCATCGCACAAAGAAAAACCATCGATTGTGTCTATGTAGAACAGCTTTATTTCGATTTTATAGAGCAAGGGCATAAAATGAAAACCGCCATTGTTCGCAACGTTGACTCAGTAATTAACACCCTTTCGCGAAATGCTAACAATAACGAGCAAAATATTGTGCGCTTTGCTGATCAAGTCACAGAATGTGTTCATTCAATTGATGAAAACAATATTGAGCAAACGCGTCATGCATTAAAAATGCTCAGTAAGCAATCTGAAGTCCTGCTCAATCAGCATCGTCAATTTAAGCAAGAAATAGCAAAAGCCAAATCACTGCAAGAAAAAACCCAAAAACAGCTCACTCAATTACGCAAACAACACATCACCGACCAACAAACCGGCTTATACAAGCGCCATTACTTAAATCAACAAACTCAACTTTGGGTCGGCCAAAATAAAGCGGTTTGTGCTATCTCTATTCACATTGAGAACTTAAACCATTTTATTGAAAACTATGGTGATGTGATTGGTGAAGTAATTTTAAATAAAGTCGCCAAGCAGGTGCAAAAATACGTACAAGAAAGCGGCTTACCTGGGCGCACAAGTAAAGATGAATTTACCATCTTACTTGCTGATATTGAGCCTGAAACTGCCAACTTAATAGCCGAAAAAGTACGAAATGGTGTCGAAAAGCTGCGCTTTGTCAGCTCAAAAAATGGCACCAAACTCCCCGCTATTACCTTAGCCCTAGGTATCGCTAAACATGAAGACGATGGCGACTTTAACAGCTTAGCCCGTAAAGCCTCTTTAGCAGCTGCGAAAGCCAAGTCGCTTGGGCAAAGTAGTTTTATTGCCGGTCCAGTAAAGTTTAAACCTGTGCTAAATCATGAAAAGCAATGCTAATCTGATGATTTAGTTATAATCAAATTGCACCCCACAGCTACAATCAAGTACACTAGTCTTTATTGCCACGATAGAGATTAATCATGAACGAGAATCAAGAAAAGACCACGCATTTTGGCTATAAAACCGTTGCTGAAAACGACAAAGCATCAATGGTTGCTGATGTATTCCACTCAGTCGCTGCAAAGTATGACGTAATGAATGATCTAATGTCGTTCGGTATTCATCGTTTATGGAAACGCCAAACTATTGCAAGTTCTGGTGTTCGTAAAGGTCACTATGTATTAGATCTTGCTGGCGGTACAGGCGATTTGACCGCTAAATTTAGTCAGTTAGTGGGTGAAACAGGTCAAGTTATCTTAGGCGATATCAACTCTTCAATGCTGAAAGTTGGCCGCGAGAAACTGCGTAATCTTGGTCGTGTTGGCAATATTGAATATGTACAAATGAATGCCGAAGCATTGCCATTTCCTGATAACAGCTTCGACTTAATTACGATTGCCTTTGGTCTTCGTAACGTGACCGATAAAGATAAAGCTCTACGCTCAATGTATCGTATTCTTAAGCCTGGCGGTCGTTTACTTGTGCTTGAGTTCTCAAAACCAGAGCAAGAAATACTGAGCAAAGCTTACGATTTCTACTCATTTAATATCTTACCTAAGATGGGTGAGCTGGTTGCGAATGACAGCGAGTCTTATCAATACCTTGCTGAGTCTATCCGTATGCATCCTGATCAAGAAACATTAAAAGGCATGATGGAAGATGCGGGTTTTGAACAAACCAGTTATCAAAACCTTACTGGCGGTATTGTTGCCCTTCACCGTGGTTTTAAATACTAAAAACTCTGTAAATTAAGTAGGTAACGCGATGTTAGCAAACGCTCTGTTATCACTCGTCGAACGAATCATTAATCAACTGCTGCAGTTAGACCCTCAGTTAAAGGGTAAGCTTGCAGCAATTGCTGATAAACAGCTGTTGATTGAGATACGTGATTGGCAACAGTCAATTTTGTGCGTTTACAGCGACGAGCAAATTCACTTATACAGTACGCAAGAACGCAGTTTTGACTGCATGATCAGCGCCGATATCAACACCTTATTGGCGCTTAAAGATCCATCAATGCTCACGCAACTCATTCGCCAAGACAAGCTCGACTTACAAGGCGATTTAAATCTTGCGCAAGGCTTTAGCAATGCGTTTGCTGAGCTTGATATTGATTGGCCAGAACATTTTTCTCGATACATTGGCGATGCCCCAGCACAACAGTTGTGGCTCTCTATTCAAGCTTTAAAACGTCGTAGTTCACAAACGAAAAGCAAGTTAGAAAATACCTTAACAACGCTTTGCCAAGATGAGTTAGCAGTGACCATACACCCTCTTGAACTTGCTGAATTTAAACAGCAAAATCGCCAATTAAAAAGCCAAGTATCTCAATTAGAGATGCGAATTAACGCGCTGTTACAGTCACGCTAATGCGCTAAGGAACTTGTGTGTCGTCTGCTCGTCTTTATTACATTACTAAAACTCTACTGAGCTATGGCTTAGACGAATTAATTCCGCGTAAACGAGTGCCTTGGTTTGCCAAACTCGCCCGTGGCAGCTTATTTTGGTTACGTAACCAACATAAAGATAAACCTGCAGGTATGCGCTTAAGACTTGCATTGCAAGAGCTCGATACGGTGTGGATCAAGTTTGGTCAAATGCTTTCTACACGCCGTGATTTACTGCCGCATGATGTCGCATTAGAGCTTGCACTGCTACAAGATCAGGTTGAACCTTTTGAAGGTGAGCTTGCCCAGCAACTGATCGAAAAGGCGCTCGGTATTAATGATATTAGTAAATTATTTAGTGATTTTTCGCAAACACCTTTGGCATCAGCCTCGATTGCACAAGTTCACACGGCAACCTTAATTGATGAGCATGGCGCGCCACAAGATGTGGTGATTAAAGTCATTCGCCCTAACATTAAAGAGCAAATTGATGCTGACTTAATGCTAATGCAAAAAGTCGCTCGCTTGGTTGCTAAGTTATTAAAAGAAGCAAAACGTTTACGCCCTATTGAAGTAGTAAACGAGTACAAAAAAACTTTACTCGATGAGCTCGACTTAATGCGTGAAGGGGCGAATGCGATTCAGCTACGCCGTAACTTCGAAGACTCAGATTCGCTCTACATTCCCTTTGTTTACAGTGACTACAGCCGCAATAACGTATTAGTAATGGAGCGCATTTACGGTATTCCAGTATCTGATACCGACGCATTACTGGCACAAAATACCAATATGCAGCTACTAGCTGAGCGTGGAGTCGAAGTATTTTTCACACAAGTATTCCGCGACAGTTTCTTCCACGCTGATATGCATCCGGGTAATATCTTCGTTTCACGTGAAAACCCTCATAACCCAAAATATATCGGCATTGATTGCGGCATTGTGGGCACCCTTAATCGTGAAGATAAACGCTATTTAGCAGAGAACTTTATTGCCTTTTTCAACCGTGATTACCGCCAAGTAGCGCAACTGCATGTTGATTCTGGCTGGGTACCCGCCGATACCAGCATTGAAGAGTTTGAATTTGCCATTCGTACTGTGTGTGAACCAATTTTCAACAAACCACTGGCCGAAATCTCTTTTGGTCACGTGCTAGTTAACCTGTTTAATACGGCTCGTCGCTTTAATATGCAAGTTCAACCGCAATTAGTGTTACTACAAAAGACGCTGTTGTATGTTGAAGGCCTTGGCAGACAACTGTATCCGCAGCTTGATTTATGGAAAACCGCTAAACCTTTTCTAGAAGATTGGGTCAAAGAACAAGTTGGTCCGCTTGCAGTAATGAAAAAAATGTATGCGAACTTGCCATTTTGGGCAGAAAAAATGCCTGAATTACCTGATTTAATTTATCAAAACTTAAAACGTCAACAACAACCTGTACAATTGCCAGCGCCGCAATCTGCTAAGCCTTTGTTACTTAGTATCTTTGCTGGTAGCTGTTTAATAGTTTCAGGCTTATGTTATTTACAGCATGACTTAGTCGCCAGTGCAATTACCGCAGGCTTTGCTATAGCAGGCTTTATTGCAGCATGGCGAAGCGCATAAACTAAGTGCTATTTATGTTTTGGTGGGTATAATCAAGGCAAGTCTATTCAATAAATTTGATAAAAACGGAGTAACCCATGGGTTTTGGTGGTATCAGTATTTGGCAATTAATCATTATTTTAGCAATCATCGTGTTGTTATTTGGCACAAAGAAACTTCGTGGCATTGGCGGTGATTTAGGTAGCGCAGTAAAAGGCTTTAAAAAAGCCGTGTCTGATGATGACCAAACTAATTCCAAAAGCGAGCAAATAGAGCAAGCTTCTAACACGCAAAGCAAAGAAACCGTAGAGAAAAGCAAAGACGACCATAAGGCTTAATCAACATGGGGATGTGGGAACTTGTTGTCGTACTTATCGTAGGTCTGATTGTGTTAGGCCCTGAGCGCTTGCCTGTGGCAATTCGTACAGTTAGCCGCTGGGTAAAAACATTAAAGTCAGTCGCCAATTCAGTGAAAGCTGAAGTGAACGAAGAACTCCGTATCCATGAGCTTCACGAGAACTTAAAAAAAGCAGAACAGCAAAACTTGCAAGAGCTCACACCAGATCTGCAAGATTCTGTAAACGAACTTCAAAAGGCTGCTCAGTCAGTTACCCACAGTTATAAAAAAGACACACCAGAAAAAGCAGAAACTAACAATAATGACGAAAAAAAGTGAAATTAATCTCTGCTTTTGTGGTCAATAACAATGATGATGAATAGTAAATTATGACCGAGCAAGCTCACACAGGCTTTGTTGGCCACTTGATTGAGTTACGAAACCGACTCATGAAAGCTTTGTTAAGCATTTTGCTAATATTTATCGCCTTGGTGTACTTTGCCAACGATATTTATAGCTTTGTTGCAGCTCCACTGATTGCAAACTTGCCAAGCACTGCCACCATGATCGCAACGGATGTAACAGCACCTTTTTTTGCACCGTTTAAACTCACCTTATTTGTGGCGTTATTTGCTGCTATTCCCATGATACTGCATCAAGTTTGGAGCTTTATAGCACCAGGTTTGTATCAACATGAAAAGCGCATGCTAATGCCAATTTTGGCCTCAAGTATCTTGCTATTTTATAGTGGTATCGCATTTTGCTACTTTGTGGTGCTACCTATTATTTTAGGGTTTTTTACTAATACTGGCCCTGATATGATGACATTAGCACCTGATATTAGTAGTTATTTAAGTTTTGCTTTAAAACTGTTTTTTGCTTTTGGTATTGCGTTTGAAATACCTGTTGCCATCATGCTGTTATGCTGGAGTGGCGCAACAACAACGAAAAGTTTAAAAGAAAAACGACCTTATATCGTGGTAGGTGTATTCGTGGTTGCCATGTTCTTAACACCTCCTGATGTACTGTCACAAACATTGCTAGCATTACCCATGCTGTTATTATTTGAATTAGGTTTAATTTTGGCTGCATTCTATACCGCCAAACCTCAACAGGAATCCGAGGAATAAAATGAAAAAACAACTCATTCCCTTCGTTGCTCTTTTAACTATTGCTGGTACTGCACAGGCAGACGAAGTTAACTTACAAGCATTGCAAGCCTGTACTTTTGTTGAAAATGATTTTAACCGCTTACTTTGTTACGACAACGTAATGGCAGGTAAATCACTTTCAAAACCGGCTACAAAAAAACAAATTGAGCAACCTGTAACTAGCTCAGCAGCTCCTGTTGCCGCGGCAGCCGCAACAAGTGAACAAGCTCTAAAAACAAAAAATGAAGACTTTGGTTTAGAGCACAAAGAAGTTGCAAAAAAAAATGATGACGAAATAACCGCAGTGGTTAAGAGCGTTAGAAAAGCGCCTTACGGGGAGCTGATTATAGAGCTAGAAAACGGTCAACAGTGGCGCCAAGTAGGCTCAGATAGAATGAAGCTAGAGGTGAGCGACAAAGTCATAATTGAACGAGGCGTTTTCAATTCATTCTTGTTAAGAATCGAAGGGCAAAACCGTTCAATTCGTGTTAAGCGTACTGACTAATGAACTATTCGCTAGTTGATGCTGGCGTCAATTTAAGCAATCATCAATTTGATGATATTCATCAAGCTGTGTTACAACGTGCCGCAGAGGCAAATGTAACACAGATGCTTCTTATTGGCTGCGATCTGCAAAGTAGCCAAGCCTCTCTTAAACTCGCCAAACAGTTTAAGCAATTTTGCACAGCTGGGGTCCACCCTCATGATGCAAAAACTGCAGATGATCACCTTGAAGCACACTTAACAACTCTCAGCCAACACCTTGAAGTGGTTGCAATTGGCGAGTGTGGCCTCGATTACAATCGTGACTTTTCTCCTCGCGATGTTCAGCGCAGCGTTTTTAGACGCCAGTTACAGCTTGCTGAGCAACTAAATATGCCTGTGTATTTGCATGAGCGAGATGCCAGCGAAGATATGCTCGCAATCTTGAGTGATTACAAGGTACGAGGCGTACTACACTGCTTCACGGGTGACGAAAACGCACTCCAAAGTTACCTAGCAATGGGGCTTTATATCGGTGTTACGGGCTGGGTCTGCGATGAACGCCGTGGTGAACAACTACAAGCCTTAGTACCAACTATCCCTTTAAATCGCTTGTTAATTGAGACTGATGCGCCCTTTTTAATGCCGAGAAATATTAAATTTAGACCTAAAACTCGCCGTAATGAGCCTCAGAACCTTCCTTATGTATGTCAGCAAATTGCTGATTTAAAAGGCTCAGAATTTACTGAAGTGGCAAAACAAACTACACTAAACTTTCAGCAATTATTTTCCATAAAGGGTTAAGATGAAGCGCCTATGGTCACTTTGTGGCGTAATCTTCGTTGTTTTATTTACTCCTTACTTGCAGGCTAACTCCATTGTTGTTAGTTCACAATTCAAATCTCAACATACGCTTAATGTTGAGTACACCCTTGATCCTATCACTCAACAGCAAGCCTTTAGCAGTAACAATGTAACTTGGCATTCAAGCCAAGGCGAAACCCTAAATCTAGGTATGACTCTAAAACCAATGTGGCTCAAGCTATCGATAAGAAACACCTCATTAGATGTTATTCCACTGATATTATCGATAGATAACCCTTTACTCGATGAAGTGAGCGTGTTTCATCTTCAAGGTAGCCAATTATTATTTAACACAAAGATTGGGGATGCAGTCCCATTATCTAATCGGCAAATCAAAAATGAGTCTCTGTTAGTCTCATTAACCATTCCAAAAGCCAGCCACTCCGTTGTTTATCTTAAAGTTAAAAACAATGGGGGTTTAAGAGTACCTCTAAGCCTTTGGAGACCCTCAGAATACCTAAAGCATAAAAGTAAATTTAATTTATTGTACGGTTTATTAGTCGGTTTTATATTATCACTCGCACTCACTAATTTAGTGCTTTATGGCTTTTCTAGACGCCGCTATTTCGCCTATACAGGATTATTACTTACCTTGCTGTGGCTTTCTTTGGCTTACCTTTATGGCTTTGGTTATCGTTATTTACAACCTAGTGGCTCATCGTTTCAACAACTGACAATCCCAACTCTATTTTTTATCTGTGGTGCGTTATTTGTACCATTGCAAGGCTATATATTCGGCTTTACCAAATCTCGCTTAAACCGTTTTCAGTATTGGCTAGCATGGGCAGTTGTGCTTGCCACTATAACAATGTGGTTTTTGCCTATTCATATTGCTATCACACTCTGCTTATTGAGTTTACCTGCGGTGCTTATCATTTTTGCAGGTATTGCTCTAAAACAGTTTAATCATGAATATAAGCAGCCGTGCATTGGCTTTTTTGTTGCTTTGTTCGCTTTCTTCTGTGCCATTGTTTACAGTGCACTTGGTGTATTTAATCCATTTGATTTAAATATCGGAATGCTTTCGCTCACCTTCGTTTGCTTTTTAGTTTGTAGCTTGAGCTTGAGTTATGCGGTAATAAAATTGTTTTTGATGCAACGCGACGCTGAAGTCGCAGCGCAACAAAATGCACTAGCAGAGAGTAAAGCACAAGATACCTTAATGCGTGAGCGCCTTGAACTGCAAGAGCAAGCACGCCAAGATCTTGAAGCTAATATTGAAGAGCGTACCTTTGAGTTACAAGTGACATTACGCGAACTTGAAGAGAAAAACCGAGAGCTTGAACAGCTCAATATGGAAGATGCCCTCACTAAAACCAAAAACCGCCGCTACTTTGATAAAAAACTATTGATGGATATTCGTCGCTCACGTCGAGAGCAAACACCTCTAGCTATCATCATGTTAGATATTGACCACTTCAAAGCAATCAATGATACCTATGGTCATTTAACCGGTGATCAAACCATTCAAGCAGCTGCAGATGTCATCAAACAGCATCTTAAACGACCTCTCGATGAAGTGGCGCGCTATGGCGGCGAAGAATTTGTAGTGTTATTACCGAATACACCACTAGAAGGTGCATTAGAAATTGCCGAACAAATACGCAAAGTAGCCCAAAATACTGATATAATAGTTGCCGGAACAACGATTAAATTTACTTTGAGTGCAGGTGTTTACAGCGCAATTGCTGAAGACATTAATAACCCAAGTTTTTTCACTGACTATGCCGACAAAGCCTTATATCATGCCAAGCAAACAGGTCGAAATCGCGTAGTGAGTTATCCTCTACCAGACTAGGAGTATACAAAGCATGGCCCAATCAGGACTCGACCTTTTCCCTTATACACGTATGCGCCGCATGCGTCGTGATGACTTCTCTCGTCGCCTAATGGCTGAAAACCAACTAACTGTAAATGACCTTATTTTTCCTGTATTTGTGCTAAAAGGTAAGAACCGCCGCGAAGCCATTGAGTCTATGCCAGGTATAGATCGTCTTTCTATTGATTTGTTGCTTGAGGAAGCAAAAGAGCTTGTAGAGCTAGGTGTACCTGCCGTCGCTATTTTCCCGGTAACACCGAGCGATAAAAAATCCCTTCTTGCTGAAGAAGCCTATAACCCAGATGCATTAGCACAACGCACTGTACGCGCACTTAAAGAAGCTTTTCCTACATTAGGTGTGATCACAGATGTTGCACTTGACCCATTCACTATTCATGGTCAAGACGGCATCATCGATGAAGACGGTTATGTGATTAACGATGTAACAACTGAAATCTTAGTTAAACAAGCGCTATCGCATGCCGAAGCTGGAGCTGATGTAGTTGCGCCATCAGACATGATGGATGGACGTATTGGTGCAATTCGTGAAGCTCTCGAAGCCGAAGGCCATATCCACACTCGTATCATGGCTTACTCAGCTAAATACGCTTCAAGCTACTATGTCCATTCCGTGATGCGGTAGGTTCTGCAGGCAACTTAAAAGGTGCCGATAAAAAGACCTATCAAATGGACCCTGCCAACTCTGATGAAGCGATTCGTGAAGTAGCCCTTGATCTGCAAGAAGGTGCAGACATGGTAATGGTGAAACCAGGTATGCCATATTTAGATGTAGTACGCCGCGTAAAAGATGAGTTTGGTGTGCCCACATTTGCTTATCAAGTAAGTGGTGAATATGCTATGCATAAAGCAGCCATTGATAACGGTTGGCTTGCAGAAGATGCAATAATCATGGAGTCATTATTAGCATTTAAGCGCGCTGGCGCCGATGGCATCCTGACTTATTTTGCAAAACAAGCTGCAAAATGGTTAAAAAACAACTAACTTAAAAAAATGTTCTTAAAATAGGTCATTATTTCTATTTTATTAACATTTTGTATTTAATTTGTCATAGATTTTTCTTAAAGTACTGTGTCCCATATTGGGACTTTAATAATACATACACGGGAAAAATAATGATAAATACAAAATTAACGCCGCTCGCGCTTGTTATTGCAAGCCTGAGCGCGCCTGCTTCTGCCAACCTAATCATCTCTGAATATGTTGAAGGAAGCTCTAACAATAAAGCGGTAGAGCTATACAACACATCGAGTGCTGAACTATCGCTTGACGGTTACACCATCTCTTTATACTCAAATGGTAACGGCAATCTAGCAGACCCTAATAACAGCTTAGCTTTAACCGGTACTCTTGCAGCAAATGCAACCTACGTTATTGTAAATGCGGGCTCTGCTGATGAGTTAAAAGCCAATGCAGATACTGAATCAACAATCACTTACTTCAACGGTGATGACGCATTAGTGCTAACTAAAGATGGTGCAATTGTTGATAGCTTTGGTCAACTGGGCGTTGATCCAGGTTCAGCATGGGATGAAGGCGGCGTTTCAACACAAAATAAAACACTGCGTCGTAAAGCAACTGTTACTACAGGCCGAACTGATGCAACCTCTGCGTTCAACCCAAGCGATGAGTGGGAGCAATTCGACCAAGACGATTTCAGCAATATTGGTCAATATGGTGAGAGCACAGAACCAACGCCTGAGCCAGAACCTGTCACTCCCCTTGAGTGTGGTGCAGCAAAAACCTTAATCAGCGCAATTCAAGGTGAAGGCGGCGACAGCCCGCTTATTAACACTGAAGTAGAAGTTGAAGGTGTTGTTACAGCTGACTTCCAAGGTGATGATCAACTAAAAGGTTTCTTCATTAGCTCACTTGCTGCTGATGTTGATACAAACCCACTAACTTCTGAAGGTGTATTTGTTTATTTCGCAGATACCGACGTTGCAGTTGGTGACCATGTGCGTGTAAAAGGTAGCGTTGCTGAATACTACAGTGCAACACAACTAGGCGATGTTAGCCAAGTTGAGATCTGTGCGACAGGTTTATCTACTGATGCAACCGCTATCACTTTACCAGTTACTGACGTGGCAGACCTTGAAGCTTACGAAGGTATGTTAGTAACCATCGCGCAACCTTTAGTCGTTAATAACAACTACGGCCTTGGTCGCTATGGTGAAGTTGACTTAGGTACTGAGCGTTTATACCAAGGAACTCAAGTAGCGCTTCCAGGCGATGCAGCAAATGCTGTTGAAGCTGAAAACCTGAAAAAACAAATCTTAATCGACGATGGTTCAACAAAGCAAAACCTTGATCCTATTGCTTACCCAGGTACGGACCTGATGCCTATAACACATTACGTTTAGGCGATACTGTTAATACGATTACCGGTGTGATGGGTTATAGCTTCGACCGTTATCGTATTCACCCTACAGTACAACCTGAGTTCACTGCAACTAACCCTCGTACAGATGCACCAGAGCTTAACGAAGATGCAGATCTACGTGTAGCAAGCTTTAACGTATTAAACTACTTTAATGGCGACGGCCAAGGTGCAGGCTTCCCAACTAGCCGTGGTGCAGATAGCGAAGAAGAGTTTACTCGCCAAGAAGCTAAATTAGTTAGCGCAATCACGGCTATAAATGCTGATGTGATTGGCTTAATGGAAATCGAAAATGACGGTTTCGGTGAAAATAGCGCCATTGCTAGCCTAGTATCTGCACTTAATGATGAAGATGCAGAAAATACCTACGCATTCGTTGATTTCGGCGTTGACCAAATTGGTACTGATGCAATCACGACAGCACTGATTTATCGCTCAAATAAAGTATCTGAAGTTGGTAAGGCTGCTCATACCACAGTAGAACCTTTCGATTACAGCAATCGCCCGCCAATTGCACAAAGCTTCCAATCTCTTGAAAGCGAAGAAATCTTCACTGTTGCCGTTGCCCACCTAAAATCTAAAGGCGGCTGTGGTAGCGCTGAAGGTAATAATGCTGACTTAGGCGATGGTCAAGCATGTTGGAATGAAATCCGTGTTGCGGGTGCAAATGCATATGCTGATTGGTTAGCCACTTACCCAACAGAAGTTGAAGATGAAGATATCATCTTAGTGGGCGATATGAACGCATACGCGATGGAAGATCCTATCCGTGCATTTGCAGATAAAGGTCTGAAGAGTGCAGTTGCTGAACTAGACGGCGACACATTAGGTTATTCTTATAGCTTCTCTGGTCGCATTGGTAGCCTTGACCACGCACTAGTCTCTGAATCTATGCTTGCTAAAGTTGTTGCTGCTACGGATTGGCATATCAATGCCGATGAGCCAATCAGCCTAGACTACAACCTTGAGTATAAATCATCGACACAACAAGCTAGCCTTTACGCTGACAATGCATACCGTGCATCTGATCACGACCCAGTGATTGTTGATATCCAATCTGCAGAGCCTGTTCCAGAACAACAAGCGCCAGTAATCGAAGTTCAGCAATCATTCGAAATCGTTGAAAACAGTGAGGTAGGCGCTGTGATTGGTCAACTTGTTTTCTCTGATGGTGACGCTGATTATACACCTGTCGTTAGCTTTAGCATTGAAGGTGAGCATGCTGACGCGATTGCAATCAGTGCTACAGGTGAAATCACAGTAGCCAAAGAGCTCGATTTTGAAGAAGAAGACAAGCTTACATTAATGATCCGTGCAGAAGATAGCGCAGGCAACTTATCAGAAGCACAATTACTCTACATCAACATTACCAATGATGTGGCAGATGATGTAACCGAAGAAGTTGAAGAAGATGAAACTGAAGAAGAGTCAAAAGATGATGATTCTGGTTCATTTGCTTGGTTAAGTCTACTTGCTTTACCATTTGCACTTCGTCGTCGCATGAAAAAATAAGCGACACCGCATTAAGTAAAAAGGCCGCTTATCGCGGCCTTTTTTATACTTCACACTCTAAAACTGATTCAACTCTAGAGTTGGCTTTTGCCTTATAGAGTCTTTCAATCTCAATTTTTTGCTCATCGCTAACTTGCCAATTAAAGAATTGGCAGCTTTTTCCATTTACTAAATCCACTTTAAAAATAGTTAGAAATGCGAGCTGAGAGAACTCAACTGCAGCAATATCTTCAGTGTTAATATAACGCTTTTTAATTCCACGCGAATAACAAATTCCCGCTTTATAACAGTGCAAAAAGCGCAGTTGTAAGAAATTTAAAATAGTTATAAAGAGCAAAATAGGTAAAAGAAACAAAAGTAGCGATGTTCCAAGAAAAGTAACGCTTAATAAAACAAGAATAGCAAACGCTATCTTGGTTCCCTGTAGAGTCCAATTAGGACTTAACTTTATCGTTTTCATGAGGCTGAATCTTAAAATTTTAATGATAATAAGCTGACGTTTAATACAAAATGATTAAAGAATCATTCGATTGCTATTTTACAGAGTCTAAAAAAGGGACACAAGGTACAAAAAAATACTTTTGTACTAGAAAAAAGAAACCAGACCGCAACTCATTATAAAACCGCTACTTTTTACTTATCACAGATTTAAATTAAAATATTATAATTTATACCACTCATACCAATCCGCTTAATTAAGTTGTCTATTTTGAGGCAATAAAACCTCAAAATGATTAAGTATTTTTGCGGGTTGGTATCACACCAATTCGTTTAATAAGCGGTCTATTTTAGGCAATAAAAAACCCGCAACAAGTGCGGGTTTTTTTAAAAGAAGTTAAAAGGCTAATTACTTAGCAGCTTTTTTCTCTTTTTCTGCAGCGATTACTGTTTCAGCAACGTTTGCAGGACATGGTGCGTAGTGTGAGAACTCCATAGAGAACTGACCACGACCAGAAGTGATAGTACGTAAGTGGCCGATGTAACCGAACATTTCTGAAAGTGGTACTTCACCCTTGATGCGAACGCCCATTGCGCCTGCTTCTTGGTCTTTGATCATACCACGACGACGGTTAAGGTCACCGATTACGTCACCTACGTTGTCTTCCGGAGTGAATACGTCAACTTTCATGATTGGCTCAAGAAGTTGTGCACCCGCTTTAGGGATAGACTGACGGAAAGCGCCTTTAGCAGCGATTTCGAACGCGATTGCTGATGAGTCAACTGCGTGGAAAGCACCGTCGAAAAGTTCAACTTCAACGTCTAATACTGGGAAGCCAGCTAGAACACCTTCTTGCATCATTGATGCGAAGCCTTTCTCAACTGCAGGCCAGAATTCTTTAGGTACGTTACCACCAACAACTGATGAAGAGAACGTGAAGCCTGAGTTTTGCTCGCCTGGCTTGATGCGGTAATCGATCTTACCGAATTGACCAGAACCACCAGATTGTTTCTTATGCGTGTAGCTATCTTCGATTTCTTTCGTGATAGTTTCACGGTAAGCAACCTGAGGTTGACCAACAACTAGGTCTACGCCGTAAGTACGCTTAAGGATATCTACTTTGATATCTAAGTGAAGCTCACCCATACCTTTAAGGATGGTTTCGCCTGAATCTTCGTCAGTTTCAACTTGGAATGAAGGATCTTCTGCAACCATCTTACCGATAGCAACACCCATCTTCTCGTTACCGCCTTTGTCTTTAGGAGCAACAGCGATTGAGATTACTGGATCAGGGAAGATCATCGCTTCAAGTGTACATTCGTGCTTAGGATCACAAAGAGTGTGACCAGTTTGAACGTTCTTCATACCAATAACAGCGATGATGTCACCCGCTTGTGCTTCAGTAAGCTCAGTACGCTCGTCAGCTTGCATCTCAACCATACGACCGATACGCTCTGTTTTACCAGTTGCTGAGTTAAGGATTGTGTCACCTTTCTTCATGCGACCAGAATAGATACGGATGAACGTAAGTGCACCGAAACGGTCGTCCATGATTTTGAATGCTAACGCTTTAAGTGGCTCATCTGCAGAAACAGTTGCTACTTCACCAGTAGGCTCACCTGTTTCAGGATCAGTTAGAGGTTGTGGGTCAACTTCTGTAGGCGAAGGTAGGTAATCTACAACCGCATCTAGTACTAGTTGCATACCTTTGTTTTTGAATGCAGAACCACAGTATGTTGGGAAGAACGCAAGGTCACGAGTACCTTTACGGATACAACGTTTGATGTCTTCTAAAGAAGGCTCTTCACCTTCCATATAAGCCATCATTAAGTCTTCGTCTTGCTCAACAGCAGACTCAACAAGCATTTCATGGTATTCATCAACTTTGTCTACCATGTCAGCTGGAACGTCTTGTACTTCGTAGTTTTCAGGAAGACCTGTCTCATCCCAAACATATGCTTTTTTCTCAAGTACGTCTACTACACCAGTGAATTGGTCTTCGATACCGATTGGTAAAGTCATCACTAATGGAGTTGCGCCTAGTACTTTTTTAACTTGATCAACTACACGGTAGAAGTCAGCACCCATACGGTCTAGTTTGTTTACGAAGATTACACGTGCAACTTCTGATTCGTTCGCATAACGCCAGTTAGTTTCTGACTGCGGCTCAACACCACCAGAACCACAGAATACACCGATACCACCGTCTAGTACTTTAAGTGAACGGTATACTTCTACTGTGAAGTCAACGTGTCCCGGAGTATCGATAACGTTTAAGCGGTGGCCTTTCCATTCACAAGTTACAGCTGCTGATTGGATTGTAATACCGCGCTCAGCTTCTTGTTCCATGAAGTCAGTAGTAGACTCACCGTCATGCGTTTCACCACTTTTGTGAATTTTACCCGTAAGCTTAAGGATACGCTCGGTGGTAGTAGTTTTACCCGCGTCAACGTGGGCGAAAATACCTATATTTCTGTACTTCGATAAATCTGCCATTATTTTACTCTTAATAAAGTCGAAAAATTATTCGGCGGGAGTATAGCATTACTTAAAGCGAACATCACCATCGAAGTCGCTTAAAATGCAATCAATTTTATAAAATTTTTCTATGCTCAGGATAAGCGGCACTTTTTAACGTGCCGAACAGTGAGTTTATGCTACTAAAATCGCTAATTTAGCGCTGATTTGGCATTTAAATGATGTGATTAGCTACTTGTCATTTTATAACAACGCTCGGGTCGCCCGATACTTCCGTAGCTCTGATCAGCACTGACTTGCTCAGCTTCAAGCAAGTATTCAAGGTAACGACGGGCTGTTGAGCGGCTTACGCCGACTAAATCACCCATTTGCTGAGCAGTAAAAGCCGTGCCAATATTCGCTTTAAAAGCTTTTAAGATCTTTTGCAAAGTGAGCTGATCCACCCCTTTTGGCAACCTGACCGGGGCTTTTAACTGTTCTTGCAATCCAAATAAAGTATCGACCATAGATTGGGTTACTTCATCGGCATCTGATAAACATTGTTGCCTTGCTTCGAATCGCGCCAGCGCTTGATCTAAACGATTTAGCATTAATGGTTTAACTAAGAAATCACAGGCGCCAAGTTGCATGGCTTTTTCCAGTGTTTCTACTTCTTTTGCTGCGGTTAATAGCATTACTTCGCTTTTCATTTCTTCGCGGCGTAATTCATTAAGTAAATCAAGACCGTTACCATCGGGTAAATGAATATCGAGCAAAATTAAATCGGCATTAATCGCCGATAATAACGCTTTCGCGGTGGCAAGATTGCCTGCAATACCAACAACCTGATATTGCCCCTGACGTAGAGTTTGCCGCGCCCCTTGTTGGCGTCCAGCAACGCCATGAGGAAGTAATAAGTATTGCGCCAATAATTGGGCTACTTCAACTTCGTCTTCAACAATGACAACTGAGTAAGTCATGTTCTTTACCTTTTATTTATAGGATGATCATTTTTTATTATTTTGGAATGTAGACACTTAAGCGTGCCCCCATCAGATCAGACTCACCTATTTCTAAACTACCACGACACGAATCTAAGTTGGTTTTGACCAAATAAAGGCCGATACCATGCTCAGCCCCTGACTTAGAACTGTATTGTGGTGTAAATATCACATCCTTGTCATCGCCTAAACCAAAACCGCTGTCTTCAACATCAAACAATAATGTTTTACTGGTTTCATCAACCGTAACACGAACTTTAGGGGTACGTGTATCGCTAGCTCGAATAGCAGCTTCAATTGCGTTATCAATCAAATTGCCAAGTATCGAGACAACCCGTTCAAGCATATCTTTACGGGTGATCGATCCTAATAAGCTATCTGGATTAAGCTCAAGTATCACGTTTAATTCACGGGCTTTATGGTATTTACCAACCAATAAACCTGCTAGTACCGGATCTTGGATCCTTTCGAGTAAATGATGGATCTGCGCTTGCGAGCCTTTACTTTCTTGACCAATTAACTCAATCGCCTGATCCGTTTGCCCCATCTGAATTAACGCACCAATTAAGTTTAGCTTGTTCGAGTAATCATGAGTTTGCACTCGTAATAACTCAGCAAAGGCTTGCACTTTAGTTAATTGCTGCGATAAATATTCAAGCTCATCCGCAGGGCGCATACTCAACAAAATACCATCAGCCTGACCTTGCACTTGCAATGCATATCGCGACAACACAATGCGTTTATCGGCGGCAAACAATTCAAAACCTACAATCGGACGCTGTTGGTTATGCATCAAAAACTCGCTATGTTCAGGAAGCAAATCTGCAAGCTTAAGTGGTTGATGAATACAGCTAGTCGGTTTACCGAGGATTTCGCAGGCACGTTGATTTAAGTTACGTACATTACCTTCAGGATCGAGGGCGATAATGCCGCTACGAACGGTATTCAAAATAGCATCTTGCTCAGAGAACAGCCTTGCTATTTCATCAGGCTGTAAACCAAAAATAGCATTACGAACCCGTTGACCAATATACACCGCGGCCAAAATACTTAAACCGACTAACAACAAACCCCAAAGCATAATTTCAGCACTACGAGCACGAATAAGCGGTTCAATTGATTGCACTAAAAAGCCAACCGATACCAAGCCGATGACTTCGCCTTGCTCTGAGAGCACAGGGACTTTGCCACGAATAGACTCGCCCAAACTCCCTTTTGCAATCGACACATACCGCTCACCACGTAGCGCCGCTTTACTATCACCACCCACCATCGGCTTACCGAGCTTATCAGAGTCGGGGTGAACAATGCGGCGAGTATTTTTATCGCCAATCACAATAAAGCTGGCAGCGGTGAGTTCACGAATATGCTCTATTTGCGTATTTAACTCATCAAGCCCTTGCTTGGTTTGCAATGCGCTTTGCACATCATCCCGTGAGGCAATACTGGTTGCGAGCGCAAGCGCTTTATCACCCATGTGGTTATGTAAGCTTTCTGCAGTGATCTGATACACCAATGCGCCAAACAACACAGCCTGTAAAACACATAGACCAGTAACCCAAATAATGAGTCGCGTTTCTAAGCGCTTAGGTTTTTTAACCATATGCTGAAATGGGTTTAGCTTATTGGTGTATCTCATATCAGTGCCTTGTTCTACGCATGTTGCTCTGCTTGCGTAGCTGCTTTTTCTTTACGACGTTGGACAATATAGTCTTTCAGTGGGAACAACAACACTAAGATCGAAATCACAAAAATACTCAGTGTTAATGGGCGGTCCCATAAAAAGCTCAGCGAACCATCTGAAATCATCATGGCACGGCGGAAGTTTCGCTCAATCATATCACCGAGGATAAAGCCAAGTAATAAAGGCGCCATCGGGAAAGCTAACAATCGAAGCACCAAGCCACCAGCGCAAAGCCCACCATCATAAATAAATCAAAGGTGTTAAATGACACTAAATACACACCAATTAAGCTGAAGAATAAAATCATCACTGTCAGCACAGATTTAGGCATTGCCAACACTTTAGCGAAATATGGGATCAGCGGTAGATTCAAAATCAGCAGTACAATATTGCCAAAGTACATACTGACAATGACAGCCCAAAACACGCTTGGGTTTTCTTGCATTAACATAGGACCCGGCTGAATACCGTAGGCAATTAATGCACCTAGCATAATAGCTGTTGTACCAGAGCCTGGAATACCTAAAGTCAGTAGTGGTACAAATGAGCCCGTACAGGCTGCATTATTAGCCGACTCAGGAGCCGCTAAGCCACGCATCGAACCCTTACCAAATTTATCTTTCAGCGCTTTTGGAGCAAGGTTACGCTCAGTAGCGTAGGCCATAAAGCTGGCAATGGTTGCCCCTGCGCCCGGTAAAACACCGACGATAAAGCCAAGTAAAGATGAGCGGCCAACCACAGGAGCCATATCTTTTACTTCTTCTTTAGTCAGTTTTGTTGAACCAATTTTTGGCGTATCAGGATCGTCAATTTTTTTATCTGGCTCAGCTTCTGGGCGCGCCACATTAATCAGTGCCTCAGCCAACGCAAACGTTGCCATTGCTACTAATAAAAAGCTAATACCATCTAATAAATCAGCTTGGCCAAAGGTAAAGCGCTCGGTACCTGAAGAGGGATCAATACCTACCGTTGCCAGCATTAAACCAAATACCGTCATCATCATGGCTTTTAAAAATTGCCCTTTATTAGAGAACGCAGCAATCGCCGTTAAGCCTAAAAACATCAGTACAACATAATCAGGCGATTGGAAACTTAATGACACTTTCGCTAATAATGGCGCAGCCACCATCAATAAAATGGCGCCAATGGTCCCGCCTATAAAGGATGAATAAGCTGCAATTGCAAGGGCTTTACCAGCCTTACCTTGTTTTGCTAGTGGGTAACCATCAAACGATGACGCTACCGTGCCTGCCACACCCGGCGCATTAATCAAAATAGAAGAAGTAGAGCCACCGAATATAGCCCCGTAGTAAACACCGGCCATTAAAATCATGCCCGAATCAGCACCGATGCTGTAAGTGATCGGGATCATCAACGCAATCGCGGTAATTGATTAAGGCCAGGTAGCATACCTATGAACGTGCCAACAAAGCAGCCAACAATCACATATAACAAGTTGTTCCAGTCGAGTACGGTCGACAAACCTAACATAATTCCATCAAGCATAACTTAACTCCACAGGTTGCCAGGTACTAAGTAAATGCCCAGTACTTGTGTCATTAAAAACCAAAAAACCACGGCCACAGGCACAGAAGCAAACAACAACACTGCCTTACGGCGTTCGCCCATGATAAAAAAGCCCGTAATTAAAAAGGCACTGGTGGCAATTAAAAAGCCGAACGGTTCAAGCATGGCGCTATAAGCAACCATTAAAACCAACAGTGCAAAGGTACGTAGTAAGTTGCCCTTACTGAGTAGATCTGCTTTTTCTGCAGGCGCTTGCTTTAATAAGTTGGCACCAATCGATAGTACACACACCACGATACCGAATACTGCATACACTTTTGGTAAGGTAGCAGAAGTAACGCTTTCGTACTCTTCAAATGGCATAAGTGGAATTTGCCAAGCCACAAGGGCGTAGAGAGTAAAGAGGACCAAGAATAAACTTGGTCCAATTAGTTCACGGTTTAACATCGTCTAACCTTAGCCTCGGATAAAACCAAGTTCTTTCATTACAACGCGTAATTGCGCTTCTTGCTGTTCAAGCGATTTAATAAACGCTTCTTTTTCTTGAAATAGATTTAGCCAACCATTACGAGCACGAACCGCTTCCCACTCAGGAGTTTGTTGTAGCTTACGTAGCTTTTCTGTGTACTCGGCTAGTTTGTCTGCTGGTAAATCTGGGGTTGCAAAAAAGCCGCGCCAGTTTACGAACTCCATGTCGTAACCTAGCGACTTTAAGGTTGGAATTGCTGGGTAATCTGGCAATTTATCTGCAGAAGTCACCGCTAAAATACGTGCCTGACCGCCATTCGCGACTTCGAGTGCTTCACTTAAGCCTGTTGAAAGTAAGTTGACCTCACCCGACAGTAAACCTGCTTTCGCTTTACCACCGGCATCGTAAGGAATGTAACGTAAACGACGACCATCAAGACCCGCCGCTTTCACCGCTTGTGCAGCCACTAAGTGATCCATGCTGCCGCGCGCAGAGCCACCTGCTACTTTTACAGAGCCTGGGTCTTTTTTCATGGCATCAATAACGTCTTGCCATGTTTTAAATGGTGAGTCATTACGCACCACAAACGCACCATAATCAGCAATCATGCTGGCAACTGGTGTTAAATCGCGATAGCTGTAAGGAATTTTGCCTGATAATGCGCGCAGTACGATAGGCGTTGAGTTAACCATCAACATATCGCCTTTTTTAGTGCCCGACTCAATCAAGTAAGCAATTGCACGGCCACCGCCGCCGCCCGACATATTCTGAAACGATGCATTATCTTCAATGCCCGCTTTTACCATTGCTTCACCAACACCACGTGCTGTGGTATCCCAACCGCCGCCAGGGCCACCCGGTACCAAAAAGTGTAAGTTTGCTAATGCCAGTGGGCTGGCTACTAATAATGAAGCTGCTAAAACAGATCTTTTTAATGATTTAAACATAGTCATAATGCACGACTCCTAAAATAAGTACTGCATACGAGCACTGATGCCCATACCTGAATCTTCATCACCTACCAGCGTAGAAGCACCGGCACCATCAACATCGCTGTAAATCAGGTTGCCCATAAATTTGATATCGCTGCTTAGATAATAAGATGTGCCTAATGTGTAAGTGGTTACGTCGGTACCTTGCTGTTTGCTGCTAGCGTTCATTTGTGACACACGGGCAACAAGTTCCCATGCATCTTTAATTCCTTTTGGTTGTACAAATAATGCTGAGCCTGCTTTGTAACGGCGCTGCTCACCACCTAAGAAGTAACTTGCCGAAACATGGAAGCCATCAAAACGTTCACCATCAAGTTCGTTGCTACTATCGACCGTATCAAGGTAACGGCTGGCATATTCAGCCTCTAGAGTGAATGCATTCGCTTGGTAGGCAAATTCAAGACCGCTTTGCGACATGCTATTTAGCGCTGCGGTTTCACCACCGACTGCGTAATCCACTAAGCGAACATTGGTTTCACGCACTTCACCACGGGCAAAACGAGCGCTTAAATCATTGTCGCCCATGTCACGATAAGAGTGCCAAGCACCTAAATGAATCACATCACCCGGCGCTGCACTAGACCACGTTAAGCGACCTGTTACAGCCAATGTCAGTTTGTCATCTTCGTCATGGCCTGAGGCACCAAACGCATCGTTTTTGTAAACACCCACGGCGTAACGCAAGCCTGAATCTTTAAAGTATTGATAAGCCGAGATACCCCAGCGGAAGAAAGGCGAGAAGGTGTTAGCAAGGGTGCTACGCTCAATGGTATTAATGTGTTTAGAACTGGTTAGCGCATTGAGCGACATGTCTTCACGGATTTTACCGGCTTTTACTTTTAAGCCGTTGTCGAATGCATAACGTACCCGCGCTAACACGATTTCAGCCGTGCCTTCAGAAAATTCGAGTAGTAATTTGTGATCCCAGTTACCATGTTCACTTTCAACATAAGTACGGATACGACGTGGGAAGAAGTCGCTGCCTCCAGCGCCATCATTGTCGGCATTGTAAGCACCGTCGAAATAGTTGTAATCAAGTTGCACGCGACCACCAAATTCTAGGTTGAAGCCGCTAGATGTTTTTAATGAATCCACTTCTTTTTGAAGTGCATCGAGTTGTTGCTGTAGTTGTTCAGTGTCGCTTTGTGCGAATGCTGATGTACTTGCTAACGCCGCTGCAACGGCTAAAGCGAGCTGTGTGTTACTTGCTTTCATGAATTACTCCACACCAGATTATAATTATTTGTTGTCGTTGATCGGCCTACTGCAATCGGCGATCTGGTTTGGAGCATAGTGTTAACGATAGATTAACGAAATGTTTAGGGGGTAAGTTGCATTGATGGTGATAAATGGCTTTTTGCTCATAAAATTCATGAACAAAAAGCACATTATTGGGTTTAGTATAAAATCTAGGCAAATTAGCTGCTTAAAAGTCGCAAAACTAGCTAAAAGTCATCTCAGGAATGTCACCAGAGACAATCAGTTTGCCCTGTGTCTTAGCAATAATCTCATCAACCGAGACACCCGGCGCACGCTCTAATAAATGAAATGCACCGTCTTTAATTTCTAACAGTGCCAAATCGGTGATCACTTTATTGATACAACCAACACCTGTTAACGGCAAACTACATTCGGTCAGCAGTTTTGATTCACCATGCTTGTTGGCATGGGTCATGGTACAAATAATGTTTTTAGCACCAGCCACTAAGTCCATCGCACCGCCCATTCCTTTAACCAGCTTTTTCGGGATCATCCAACTGGCAATGTTGCCGTTTTGATCTACTTCAAACGCACCCAGCACGGTTAAATCAACGTGGCCGCCGCGGATCATGGCAAAGCTTTCTGCGGAGCTAAATATAGCCGCCCCCGTTGCAGCGGTGACCGTTTCTTTACCTGCGTTGATCATATCGGCATCAACTTGGTCTGCACTTGGGTATGACCCCATACCGAGTAAACCATTTTCAGATTGCAGCATCACTTCGATGCCATCAGGGACGTAATTAGCAACCAAGGTTGGAATACCTATACCTAAGTTAACGTAGTAACCATCCTGTAGTTCCATCGCCACGCGTTTAGCGATTTGTTCTCGTGATAATGCCATCAGCGTGCTCCTTATTGATTCTCTTGCTTAGTGGTAACTTTCTCGATGCGTTTTTCAAATTCACCTTTAATCACTCGGTCAATATAGATACCCGGCGTGTGAATTTGGCTTGGCTCTAGCTCCCCTGGCTCAACAATTTCTTCAACTTCAAGAACCGTAATTTTGCCTGCGGTTGCTGCCATCGGGTTAAAGTTCATCGCCGTATGACGATAAATGCAGTTACCGTAGCGATCTGCTTTCCACGCTTTAACTATCGCAAAGTCGCCTGTAATACTTGGCTCTAATAAATAGTCACGGCCATTAATATTGCGAGTTTCTTTACCGTCAGCCACCGGTGTACCGACACCCGTTGCGGTATAAAATGCAGGAATACCCGCACCACCAGCACGCATTTTTTCAGCTAAAGTGCCTTGCGGTGTGAGCTCAACTTCAAGTTCACCATTTAATAGTTGCTGCTCAAATAGCGCGTTTTCACCAACGTAAGAGGCAACCATCTTGCTGATTTGCTTGTCTTCAAGTAGCACTCCTAAACCAAAACCATCAACGCCACAGTTATTCGATACCACGGTTAAACCACGGGTGCCTTGACGTTTAATTTGCGCAATTAGCCCTTCAGGAATACCGCATAAACCAAAACCACCGGCTATCACTGTCATGCCATCTTCAAGGCCAGCCATCGCTTCGCTGTAACTTGTAACTACTTTATCAAAACCTGCCATTGGCTCCTCCTACTGTGCAGTCCAACCGCCATCAATGGCGATTGCTTGGGCGGTAATATTGCGTGCTGCATCGGCCATTAAAAAGCTAACGGTATGCAGGATCTCATCTAAGCCGATAAATGCTTTTTTCGGCATCGGTGCTAGCATAATTGTGTCGATCACTTGTTGCTCTGAAATGCCATGCTCTTTGGCTTGCGAGGCAATTTGTTGCTCCACAAGCGGTGTTTTTACATACGCTGGGCACACAGTATTAATCGTGATGTTGGCATCGCCCGTTTCAAGTGCCATGGTTTTAGCAAAGCCGATTAAGCCATGTTTTGCGGCGATATAAGCCGACTTATATTTAGACGCCACCATGGCATGAATTGAGCCAATATTAATGATGCGACCAAAATCTTGCTCACGCATGCGAGGGAGTACCGCCTTGGTCATCATCGCCGGGCCAACGAGCATAACTTGCTGTAAGAACTGCCATTTATCAGCCGGGAAATCTTCAAGCTTTGCCACGTGCTGAATACCCGCATTATTAATAAGTACATCAATTGGCTGATTAAGCTCAGTGAAAAACTGCTCTATTGCATCACTGTCTGCCACATTAAGTGCATACCCTTCGGCGCTACCACCTTGCTCAACAATGCCTGCTGCCGCTTGTTGTGCTGCTTGCTGATTTAAATCAGTCACAATAATAGTGTGACCTTGCATCGCCAGTTGCTGGGCAACATATAGACCAATACCACTGGCTGCACCGGTAATTAAAACTGTTTTGCTCATCGGGCTACTCCTCTAAAAACTCACTGATAAGCTGCGCTTTCGGGGCGATTGAGAAAATGCCATCAAGGTGTCCCCAGCCCCCTTCTATTTCTGAAATCTCAACGTCTTTACCTGCCGCTTTCATGGTGTCAAACACAGTACGCATGTTTTCAGGGCGAAGCAGTAAGTCGTTCGTTGCGGGTAGTAATAATGTTTTGGCAGAGACATTTTTAAGTGCCGTTGTTAAATCACTTTGCATGCCAGCGGTAAATAGTTGTGATGCCCGGACCAAATAAAGTACATGGTTGGCATCTTGTGTTTTCGCTCGTGCCATTGCGCGCTGAGCGAGTACTTGGTTTAACTTAGGCAAGGTACGAATATCTTTTAATGCACCTTCATCCAATACATTAAAGTCAGGGAAGCTCGCGTTATAAATAATTGGATGCATCGCATCTTGCGTAATATTAAGCATGGTTGCCGCTAAGCCATCTAACGGGCGCTCTTTACCGTAGTAATTACCTTGCTGCCAGTTTTTATCTAAACGAATTGGTAACGCCCATTTTTCAAGTGCCGCGACTGTCCATGCATCCATAGTTGCAGCGCCAATCACATGAATTAAACGCTCTACTTTATCTGGGTAACGTGTTGCCCACTCAAGTGCTTGAAACGAGCCCATTGATGCGCCCATCACAGCATGTAATTTAGTGATACCTAGGCTGTCGAGTAAGCGCTTTTGCACATTCACAAAGTCAGTAATCGTAACCACAGGAAAATCTAAGCCATAAGGTTTGCCTGTTTTTGGATTAGTTGATGCAGGGCCTGTGGTGATTACATTTTCATCATGCCAGTTGGCATTCACTAAGGTATCTGAGCTAATCACATAATATTTATTCGTATCGATAGCTTTACCTGGATCGATAATCGCATCCCAATAACCCGGTAGGGCGTCATCCGCTTTATATTTACCTGCAGCATGAGAAGTACCAGAGAAATAGTGAGTGATTAAAATCACGTTATCTTTATTGGCGTTTAGCTTTCCATAGCTTTCCCAGCCAATATCAACTTGATCTAAAGTCACACCAGACACAGTGGTAAAATCTTTTGTCGTAAAATGCTGTTTTTCCACCAGCATGGTGTCGGCTTTGTTTGCAGCGCCAAACGCGGTGCTGCTAAATACAACCAGCCATAGCAAAATTATTAATTTGGTTTTCATTGCTGTTCCTTAAAAGAAAATAAAGAGTCCGAGTGCCAATGCGACACCGATAAGCGGAATGACCGCCGTCAGCGCTGCCATTGACCAATACGCTCGTTGATGCGTTTCTTTACAGATAGCGCGTATTGTTGTGACCACATAACCATTATGCGGCAAGGTATCGAGGGCTCCAGAGCTAATTGCCACTACACGGTGCAGTTGTTCAGGGTTTACACCCATGTCTAAATAACCCGGTGCGACAAGCGGTAATGCAATGGCTTGTCCGCCAGAAGCAGATCCTGTTAAGCCGGCAATTACACTCACCGCAACCGCAGCACCAACCAACTCATTCCCCGGCATATGGGTCATCACATCGACAGCGGCGGTAAATGCCGGTGATACTTTCGCCACAGCGCCAAAACCAACCACAGCAGCGGTATTACCGATTGCCACTAAAGCGCCGGTTGTACCAACATTAATAGCGTTACCCATATCGTGAAAATGCTTAAAATTGATAATCACAATACTCAGTACACCACCAAGCAAAGCGACAATAAGCGCGGTTTGCTGCAGTACATCATGTAGCGTAAATGATAAAAGTAGCACCACAATAAGCGGGATCACACCCGTGATTGGATGCGGACGACGACGCTCAATAATGACAGGATCATCATCACGCGCTTCAAAGGTTTCGCCATTAGCAACGGCTTTTTTGATCATCTTGTTCAACCAAAAGTAACCTGCTGTCGCCATGAAAATAGCGACCACTAAGCTCACTTCCCACGCTGCATAGGGTGACGTACCAAGGTGCTTAACCGGGATCCAGTTTTGAATTTCTGGCGAGCCTGCCGAAGTCATGGTAAAGGTCACCGAACCAAATGCCAGCGTTGCTGGAATAAAGCGGCGCGGTAAGTTTGCATCTTTAAACAGACTTAATGCCATTGGATAAACGGAAAACGCAACAATAAAGACGCTCACGCCACCGTAGGTTAAAACAGCACAGGCAATCACAACCGCAAGAACGGCGTGCTTCATACCTAGTTTACCCACAATGTAGCTTGCAACACTGTCTGCAGCACCGGTGTCTTCCATGAATTTACCGAACAACGACCCCAGTAAGAACATAAAAAACCACGCACTTAAGAAGCCTGCAAAGCCATCCATATAGGCGTTAATAAAGTTTGTATCTGCCGATACAGGGAAAATGGCCATGCCACTACTAAGTGCAACTAACAGTGCACAGATTGGCGCAGCGATAAATAAATTTACCCCACGCAGCGTTAAAATGATCAGCAGTATTAAACCGCCTAACAGTCCTATCATGCTCAGCATAGACATTCCTATAATTATTGTTATTACACAGATGAGGTGACATCGGAATAATGCTTTCAGTCTTACCCTAAGCGTTCAAAAAATACATAACACTAAGGTACTATCTGCTTTAAAAATAGCTTAATTGCTTGATAAATAAAGGGCTGTGACGGGTATAGCACTATGGTACTAATTCAATTTTTGCAACTATCTTCTACATTAATTGACAGGTGACACGGGCAAATCTTATTCAGTCTTCGGCAACATCGATGTGAGTGGCCATAAGACTAATGACAACAATAACAAGGAATACAACATGATAAAGCTTAACCCAAAAGTCGCGCCACTTACTCTGGCTGTATCACTTGCTTTGGCAGGTGTCAGTGCTCAAGCGGCAGAACAAGCCGAACCTGCAGCAAAAAAAGGTGAACTTGAACGTATTCAGGTAACAGCACGTAAAACTGTTGAAAACCTGCAAGAAGTGCCAGTCGCAGTCACTTCAATTGGTGCTGAAGAGCTAGCTGAAAATGGCATCGTCGTCATGACCGAAGTTCAGCAGTTCTCGCCAAATACCACCTTACAAGCAAGCCGTGGTACTAACTCTACAATTACTGCGTTTATTCGTGGTGTAGGTCAGCAAGATCCACTTTGGGGGTATGAGCCAGGCGTAGGTATTTATATCGATGATGTTTATCTTGCTCGCCCACAAGGTGCCGTGCTTGATCTGCTTGATGTGCAACAAATCGAAGTATTACGCGGCCCACAAGGGACGCTTTACGGTAAAAATACCATTGGTGGTGCAATTAAATACGTCACCAAAGAAATGAGCGGTGATGCTACCTTAAATATACAAGGCACTGTAGGTAGCTATAACCAAAAAGATTTAAAAATCACTGGCCAATTACCGATTGTTGACGAAAAACTTTACGTGGGTTTTGGTTTTGCAACGCTTAACCGTGATGGCTTTGGTGAGTTTTTAACATCGGCTCTTGATAACCAAGACCGCGAAAACTACAACAAAGACGTAACCGCAGCTCGTGTTACACTCGAATACACACCGACTGATGACTTATTCTTCCGCCTCGCGTGGGATAAAACAGAAGACAAATCAAACGCAAAAGGTGGTTACCGTTTACTACCTAGTATTCTTACCGATGCACCAGTTCCAGACAGCGTGTATGACTCATACACCAGCTTACCAACATGGAATAAAGTTGAACTCGAAGGCTACAGCCTAACTGCTCGTTGGGATATGACTGACAGCACTAGTATTAAATATATTGGTTCAAGCCGTGAGAGCTACTCACCAACGAATATCGACTTTGATAACACGTCACTACAAATTTTCGACGTACCTGCTATTTACGATGATGAGCAAACGACTCATGAGTTACAGCTAAATCATCAAGGCGATAACTATAAACTGGTTTCGGGTCTTTACTACTATGATGGTGAATCTTGCGGTCAATTTGAGGCTATTTTAGAAGATTTAGGCATTAAATTAGGACTTCCGGGCTTAACTCGTGAAGTAAGCGGTTGCAGTAATTCAAACAGTAAAGCCGCCTATATTCAAGGTAGCTACGACTTTAACGACCAATGGTCAATGACACTCGGCGCGCGCTACACCAAAGACAAAAAAGAAGCACAGGTTAACAACGGTTTAGTGTATGCAACAGTTTACCCAGAGTCAGGTTGGGTACCAGGTTACATTCGCCCAGATGGCCGCTTGTCCCAACGGTACTCGATGATGAAGAAGAATGGTCACGCTTCACACCGCGTGCGGGTGTTGAATACCAATACAATCGTGACATCATGTTCTTTGCAAGTTACGCGCAAGGCTTTAAGTCAGGTACTTTCAACCCACGTGCAACCACTGCAGAGCCAGCAGCAAAACCAGAAATCGTTGATTCATTCGAAATCGGTATGAAGAGTGAGTGGAACAATAACTTACGCGTAAACGTTACCTTATTCACCCTTGACCATAAAGACCGTCAATATATTTCGGTATTACCGGGCGACAGCGCTGCAGATCTAAACCAACGCTTAGGTAATATTGGTGAATCTAAATCAGATGGTATTGAGCTTGAACTTAACTATGTTGCAACAGAGTCACTCAGCTTTGATGCGTCAGTGGGTTATATCGACAGTAGCTTTGATAAGGTAATTGATTTTGACCCAGTTACCGGTGAACAATTTGATAAATCAGACCGCTTTACAGTATCAAACACACCTGATTTAACCTTTAACCTGGGTGCAACGTACCGTATGTACACAGAAATGGGTGACTTTGTTGTCAATGGTAACTACTACCACAGAGGCGACTACGCGCTATTCGAAGAAGATAGCCTATTAACGCAAGATGCTTACGGTATCTTTAATATGGGTATCACTTGGTACAGCACAGATGGTCACTGGACTGCGGGTCTTTACGGTAAAAACTTAACGGATGAAGAGTACATGATTGGTGGTTACCAATTCGTGGCACCTGATCCAACAGACCCAACAGATATCAGCAAATACACCCCAGGTTTAGGTGGTGATAATACCCTGATTGGTTATTACGGCGACCCTCGCACTGTAGCCTTCACTGTTGGTTACCGTTTCTAAAATAGAATCTAAATCCTTGTGTGAGAAAGGTTTGTCTGGAACTTCCCTTCAGGCAAACCTTGTTTCAAAGCGCAAAATCACTTATAACATAACGCATTGGAGAATCGAGGGAATGTCTTTAGCTGTGAACACCATAATCGCCGATGATCACCCGTTATTTAGAAGTGCGCTGCGTCAAGCTGCCGCGACATCAGTGCCTGAAGAACATATTAAAGAAACCAGTGACATTGATGGTTTGTTTGCACTGTTAAGCGCTCACCCTGAGATTGAACTAATATTTTTAGACCTTACAATCCCAGGTGCAAATGGCCTGCAAGCCCTTTCGCAACTGCGTAACCACTACCCTGATATCTTGGTAATCATGGTCTCTGCCAATGAGACACCCGCCATAATCAAACAAGCGATGAGCCTTGGCGCTGCTGGCTATATTCCTAAGTCATCTTCTTTAGATGTTATTAGTGAAGCAATTAGTCATGTACTCAATGGCGACACTTGGTTACCACCTGAAGTGGATTTAACCGATGTGGTGATCAACGACGAACAAAGCGAATTTGCTCGTAACCTCGAAAAACTAACTCCGCAGCAATACCGCGTACTTGCAATGATTGCCGACGGTTTATTGAATAAACAAATCGCCTTTGAAATGTCGATTCAAGAAACTACAATCAAACAACATGTGTCAGCGATTTTACGCAAACTCAATGTCTATAACCGCACCCAAGCAGGCATTTTGTTTAACCAGCTTTCGCAGGTTGGCAAAATCGAAGAAAGCTAATTTAAGCATTCACTCCCAGTTTTAAAACTCGCTTTCCCAGTAGTGGGAAAAGCTCACGTTGCAAAAGATAAAAAGCTACTACTTTTCAACACCTTAACTTTGGCACAAAACTCGCCTTAGCTATTCCATGATTATTTATATTTCTCAGTATCATGGATTTAGACAGCACACTAAAACGCAAACCTCAGCAATCAAAAGCTAAAAAATGGCTGGCTGTTGCAGCCATTGGCGTATCGGCTCTTGGCGCTTTAATGGTGTATCAATGGACAACCCCCACTGTGGTTGCTGCAAGCCAGCTGCAAATAGCAACCGTAGAACAAGCCGATTTTGTGGTAAAAATACGTGGCTTTGGCCGTTTAAAGCCAAAGTATCAACGTTATTTAACCAATACCGACACCGCAATGGTCGAAGCTATCCATGTATACCCCGGCACTATCGTTAAAAAAGACACAGTGATTTTAAGCCTCGTCAACCCACAGCAAGCGCAGCGTTTATCGGTCGCTCGGCTAGAACTTGCTCGCCAAAAAGCCAGTGTTAATGAGCAAAGAATTAACCAGCAAAGTGAACTACTTGAGCGCCAAGCAAATCTCGCCATATTAAAAAGTGAGCTGCAAAGTGCAGAGCTTAGAGTCGATGCTGAAAGCAAACTGATCGAGCAAGGGATTGTTTCAAGCCTCGATTACAAACGAAGCATGCTAAACGTTGCACAGCTTACAGAGCGCGTAAGTATCGAGCAGCAACGCCTTGCACAGCTTAAAGAAATGCACTTACAACGTAGCAAAATACAGCAAGAACTATTAAGCCAATTTGAGCTTAATTATCAGGTTGAACAACAGGCTTTTGATCAGCTGCAAATAACAGCAGGTATCGATGGCATGCTGCAAGAGTTGAATGTTGAACTTGGCCAAAACCTCGTGCCGGGTACCCGCCTTGCGGTGGTTGGCTCCAATAAAGCACTCAAAGCAGAGCTAAGCGTTAAGCAAGCTGATGCCGAAAAAGTAGCACTCAATATGGCAGCGAAAGTTAACACTTTTAGCCAAGCAGGCCACGGTGACGTTGATGCCAAAGTCACCCGAATTGACCCTATTGTTACCGATGGCCGAGTTATTATCGAACTTGATTTACAAGGCACACTGCCTGCCAATGCCCGCCCAGATTTAAGCATTGAAGGCTATGTGGTTAGCAACATTATTCCAGATGCGTTAACCATTAATGTACCGCAAAAAGCACAAGCTCACAGCGAAGCCACGCTGTTTAAACTTAATCCAAATACCCAGTTAGCAACGCCAACCAATATCGAATTTGGTACACTCAGTGACAATCAAATTCAACTTTTGAGCGGTGCCACCGTGGGCGAACAGCTGATCATTTCAGACCTTTCTAAATGGCAGCATTTGGCAACAATAAAAATCGAACAGGACAGTTTATGAAAACCAACACGCTTATCTCATTAAACAAAATCGCCAAAGTTTATCGCGGCCAAAATGTTGAAACCTATGCATTAAAAGACATCAGCCTGAATATTAACCAAGGTGACTATATCTGCATTAGCGGCCCATCTGGCTGTGGTAAATCGACGCTGCTGTCATTATTAGGCTTACTCGATAGTCCAACTGCTGGCGACTATTTAATTAAAGAAGTCGACACAAAAACCCTTGATATGGATCAGCAAGCTGAACTTAGAAACCTTCACATTGGTTTTATATTTCAGTCGTTTAACCTAATTGATGAATTATCGGTGTTTGACAACGTAGCACTGCCGCTCACTTATCGAGAGCCAGCCATGAGCCCAAACGAAATTGAGCTTGCTGTAAAGCAAGCCCTTGATGAAGTTGAGATGGGCCACCGCTCTCAGCACAAACCAAATCAATTATCTGGTGGTCAGCAACAGCGTATTGCTATTGCCCGCGCATTGGCTGGCAAGCCAAGTATTTTATTGGTGGATGAGCCAACCGGTAACTTAGATTCAAAAAATGGTGATGCTGTCATGGACTTGCTTGATGAGCTGAATAAAAAAGGCACCACCATTTGTATGGTAACCCATGATTTACGTTATGCCGGACGTGCAAAGACGCAACTTAAATTGCTAGATGGTGAAATTGTTTCTTACTCTGAAGCTCGCCAAGCACCTAGCAACGACAATACTGAGCATGCACTTGAAAGCGCTGAGGTGATGTAATGAAATTAACCAAAACACGCGCCCAATTAAGCTTAGCGTGGGCATCATTAATGAATGCACCGGGATTTGTAACAGCAGTTATCGCAACGCTTGCTTTAACATTGGCCACCTTGTTTGTGGTGCTTAGCCTTGTTAACAGCTACTTTTTAAAGCCCCTTGATGTGTACGATGAAAGCCGCATGGTAGTGGTTGAGCAATCACTGACCTATGATGACTACGATGCCACCGGCTTTCAAAGCTATCAGTCGATGGTTCATTGGCTTAAGCATAATCAAAGCTTTGAACAAAGTATCATGATCAATGCGGGTGAGCAAATCTTTGCAAACCTAGATGGCGAACCGAAAGAACCAGTGCTGTATGTTGGCGGCAACTATTTTGACTTATTAAACACACCATTTTTAATGGGACAAGGTTTTGATTCTGGAGAAACGCTGGAAACCCCTGATGACCGTGTTGTTATATCTGCCAATTTTTGGCGCAAGCATTACAACAGCGACCCGAACATTATTGGTAAAACACTTTCAGTCATGGCGGGTGAAACCGATTACGTTCACCGTATTGTCGGCGTTGTTGATGCCTCATTCAGCCCACCTTATATGTTTAAAGCAAGTGATGTTGAAGTATGGTTTCCATCAAGTGCGGACCGTCGCTTCTTTCACAATGACGATTGGCAAAGCCCGTGGACAAACACTTTTAAAAACCTAAAACTGATTGCAGTTTTAAAGCCTGGGGTCACCATAGATTAAGTTAAAGTCGATTTAAAACAACAAATTGATACGGTTAAATCAGAGTGGCTAAACAATGGTGGTATCACCGATGTAAAACCTGAAGTAACCCCGTATCGTGACGTTGAGCTGGGTAATAACGATGACTTAAGCTTGATGATGTTAGCTGGTGCTGTCGGGCTACTGATTATTGCGGTACTTAATGTAAGCACTTTGTTTTTCTCACGCGCTCTTGCTCAACATAAAACCCTCGCCTTACAGGCGGTATTAGGTGCAAAACGCAGCACGTTATTTAAAAGTATCTTTTTACAGTCACTGATTTTAATGACCTTATCGGTAAGCATTGCGCTGTTTTTATCGGTATGGGGCATACGTTTATTTAAAGTACTGGCAGAAGGCCGATTACCACTGGTTAATAGCTTGGCCGTGGATAGCACGTTGGTCATTGTTGCCATCATACTGTGTATTGCTCTTGCTTATATTTTCTCTGTAATTACAGCGCGTCTGGTAAATTACAAAACCCTAAATACGCAAATGCAGAACAGTGGTAAAGGCGGAGTTTCGCAGGTATCTGGCCGTACAGTGCGCATTTTAATTGGCTCACAAATGTTTGTTGCCGCGTTGCTTGTGAGCTTTTCAGTGATGGTAGTGAGTAAAGCCATGGGCACGATAAACCGTCCGCTCGGCAGTGATACCGAAAACCTATATTTTGCCAACCTGTTCCAGCCAAATAATCAGATGTCATTGGCTGAGCGCTACGAACATATGCTGCAATACAAGCAGGTTTTGCTTGATAGCCAAGGTATCGATGATGTTGCCCTAGGTCACAGCCCTGTTTCGCAAAGACAAAACGCCAACACCCTGACTGATGTAAACGGTAAAAGCTCTGTTTTCTTCCCTAGTCAGTGGGTAGTACATTTGATTACTTTGCTTTAGTTAACACCAAAATTCTCGCTGGCCGCACCTTTACTGAACAAGCTATACGTGGTGAAACCAACGAGATACTGGTATCAGTCAGCGTTGCAAAGAACTTATTACCAGGCCAAGACTATCGAAATATCATCGGCAAGAGCTACCAAGGTTTAGAAGAAAAAATGTATGAAGTGGTGGGTGTAACCGAAGATTTTAATCACCCTAAATACTTCGATGAGTCGTTTGGTCGTCACATTTGGTGGCCTGCAACACCGTATAGCTACATGTTTACTATCAAAGCTTCTGAAGGCGTTAAGCTGACTAATAAACAAATACTTAATACGCTAAAAGAAAAGAACAGCGACTTAACCATGTGGCAGTTTAATGACCTGCAACAAGAGTACGACAATTTACTGTATATGAGCCGACTGACTGTGGTTCTGTGTAGTACCTTAGCGCTATTTACTCTATTATTAGCAGCAATCGGTATTTTTGGGGTACTAAGCTACAACCTGGGTCTGCGCCGCTATGAGTTTGGTATTCGTATGGCATTAGGTGCGAAAAAAGCGCGCTTATTTAAGCTGATGAGTGTTGAAGCTATTATCCCTGTGCTCATTGGTTTTGCGGTTGCTCTCGCCGCGGTAATGGTGGGTTTTTACATGTTACAAGGACAGCTAATGTCTTGGCTGATACTTGATGTAAGACTGCAATTACTCGCTTGGAGTATTACCTTATGTATTGCGCTATTCGCTTGCTTTAGACCTTTGGTTTTACTGCTTAAAGCAAAACCTATGGCCGCACTACGTAACGATTAACAGCACAAAATGGTGGCTTAAATTTAAGCCACCTCAACAGGATAATAAGAAAACATCATGGACAAAATCTTAGTCATAGACGATCAAGCTGATGTGCGTCTGGCTGCTACTGTTGCATTACAACAACTGGGCTTACATTGCCTTGAGGCCGAAGGCCCTGAACATGCCCTTGAATTATTAAAATCGGAGCACATTAGCCTGATTTTGCTTGATATGAACTACAAGCTCGACACCACCTCAGGTGAAGAAGGGTTACGCTTTTTAAAGCAACTAAATCAATTAGGTTCGACCATACCTGTCATTGTCATGACCGCATGGGCCAGCATTGATGTCGCTGTTAAAGCCATGCAATTAGGGGCTGTCGACTTTGTTGAAAAGCCATGGAATAACTTACGCTTAACCGCCGTTGTGCAACAACAACTCAAGCTCAAGCAAAGTAATCACGACAACGCGTGCTTAAAGGCGCTAACCAGTGACACAGAAGCACATTACATAGCTCAATCAGAAATCATGCAGCTGTTGCTTGCCAAAGCTGAGCGCGCAGCTAAAACCGATGCCAGCATTTTAATTACCGGCGAAAATGGCACTGGCAAAAGCTTATTAGCACATTATATTCACCAGCATTCACTCAGAGCTGATAAACGCTATGTCAGCGTGAATGTTGGCGCCATTGCGCCAACGCTATTCGAAAGCGAATTATTTGGCCATAAGAAAGGTTCTTTTACTGATGCCAAAGAAGACCGCCTAGGGCGTTTTGAAATTGCCGAAGGCGGTACTTTATTTTTAGATGAAATTGCGACTTTAAGCCTTGAGCTGCAAAGTAAAATGCTCCGTGTGCTAGAAAGCAAAGAATTTGAAGTGCTAGGCTCAAGCCAAACCAAAACCGCCAATGTTCGCATTATTTCTGCCACTAATAGCGAATTAGCTACGGCTATTGAGCAGGGTGAATTCCGCCGTGATTTATTATTTAGACTCAATACCATTGAACTGCACATTCCACCGCTTCGTGACAGAAAAGACGACATCGCTCCCTTGGCAGAACACTTATTGTTGGTGCATGGTAAAAAATATCAACGCGCGAATATGGCGCTCAGTGATGACGCTCTAAAGGCGCTAAAAAATTACAGTTGGCCTGGTAATATTCGTGAGCTAAGCCATTGTATTGAACGCGCGGTGATCATGAGCGATAACAATAATATTCAAGCCAGTGACCTCATTTTAGATCAACCAAGTTGCGAGCAAACAAATAGCAATGCCGAACAGGCTTTGCCACTATTGCCCCTTGAAGAGCTTGAAAAACAGATGATTCAAAAAGCGCTGCTGCAATTTAATGGCAATGTTATCGCCGCAGGAGAATTTTTAGGGTTAAGCAAATCAGCCATTTATCGTCGCATTGATAAACATCAGCTCGATTTAAAAGAAGTAGAACGCTAAATGAGTAACAAGTTGTCGTTAGAGCAGCGTGTTCGACGCTATTTTTATATGCTTATAGCGGTGCTATTAACGCTTGGTATTGCCCTTTCGCTCAGCTTAAAACTAGATTGGTTTGCCAGTATCAGCCTATTATTGCCATTTATCGGGATAAGCGCTTTTGCTTTAATTAAAAGCTACCGTGCGATCACCGATGTGGTTGAACGCTTTGGGTTTGCAACTAGATGCATTGGCAAATGACGAAAGTAATAGTTGGCATTTAGCGTCTTATCAAACTGGACGAGTCGCAGCGCTTAAGCAAGATTTTGCCAAGCTCAGCAATAAAATAGCCAAGAACAAACGCCATTATATGCAAACAGAAGAGTTTGTTTTTGAGTTTGCCAGCATGCTGGACTTACCCATCGTTATACTAGACCCCCATGGCTTGATTTACTTTAGTAATAAAGCGTTTAAAAACAGTATTAGTCATCGCCAGATTGAAGGTAAATCAGCCAGCGACTTAGGCATTGCACTGCATGATGGCGAATGGCAACAAAACAGTGACTCGCTGTTTAAACAACGCTTTCAAATCTCATCGCAGACTTTTTGGCGGACCGGCAGAAACTTTGAATTACTAACCTTCTTTTCAATTGAGCAACAGCTTCGCGAAAACGAACAACTTGTTTGGCAACGTTTAATTCGCGTGTTAAATCATGAAGTACGTAACTCACTCACGCCGATTTACTCAATGAGCCAGTCATTGCAAACCCTTAAGCACCAAGGACAAATTAGCAGTCACGATGATCTCGCCCAAGATATGCTGCAAGTAATAGAAAAACGCGCTCAACACTTGCTTGATTTTGTAGCCAGTTACAGTGCGTTTGCCAAGCTACCACCCGCACAAAAACAAACAATCAGTAGCGAGCAACTAAACACACGTTTAAGCGCTATCTTTCCTGAACTCGTAATAAATAGCAGCGAAGAGTTACATGTTAATGCCGACTTTGGTCAGCTAGAACAAGCATTGATAAACTTGATAAAAAATGCCTTTGAAGCAGGCAGCAATTCTGCCCCAACCCTCACTTGGTCAAGGCAAGGTGATAACTTAAATATTGTAATTAGCGACCAAGGTTGTGGTATTCAAAACCCCGATAACTTGTTCGTGCCATTTTACTCAACCAAAGCAAATGGCACAGGTATAGGACTTGTGATCACCCGAGAACTTGTGCGCAACCAAGGTTTTGAGTTATCGATAAATTCAAAACCCCAGCAAGGCACACAAGCTATAATTACTGTGATTAAGTCAGTCGCTTAATCATGCGTTTTAAGGCGGGCGCTTTCAGAGGCTTATAAAGCAATGGATAGCCCGCATCGAGCACTAATTCGCGTATGCCTTCATCATGATTCGCAGTATTAACGATGGCAGGTAAGCGTGTTAGTGCCGCTTGCTCAATCACTTCAAGTCCCGTTACTCCATCATCAAGCTGATAATCAATAATCAACAATTGCGGCAGGGCTTGGCTTGCCTTTAACTGCTCAAGCTCCGCTAAGTTAGTGGCTATTGAAATTTCACAGCCCCAATTTTCGAGTAGCTGCTTTAATGCCTCTAACACGTTGCGGTCGTTATCAAGCAACCAAATACGCAATTGCCCCAGCTCTGTTTCTTGTGATGCCTCAGCGCCTTTCGCTTGCGCAGGCGCAGTACTCACTCTGCAAGGTAGAGTTAGAGTAAATTGCGTGCCTTTACCAAGTTCAGACCCCATCACTAGGGGTATTTTAAGTAAGTCACATATACGTTTAGTGATTGCCAACCCTAAGCCTAAACCCTCGGCGCTTGGTTTTGCACCAAGCTGTTTAAACTCTTGGAAAATAGTTTGTTGATCGCTCGATGCAATACCAATCCCTGTGTCTTCAACAATAAAGGATACATGGTCATCGTCGTACTGCATTTTTAAGCGCACTTCACCTTGCTCGGTATAACGAATCGCATTACTCAAAAGGTTACGTAGTACTCGACGTAACAGCGCTTTGTCGGTATGCAAGCGAACATCGCAGGTTTCAATAATAAACTTTAAGCCTTTTTCACGGGCAAGGGCTTCGTAGTCATTACGCAGAGGCTCAACCAACGAACTGGCTGCAAACTCGCTCATTTGTACTTTAAATGAGCCTGAATCGAGCTTAGTTAACTCTAAAATACTCGATAATAACTCTTCGGCGCTGCCCAATGAATTCTTAATATTCATCGCCAACTCTTTAAGTTCGGTGTCTTGGGCTTTTTCATTCATTAAAGAACAAAACAAGCTCGCAGCATTGAAAGGTTGCAGTAAATCATGGCTAGCAGCGGCAAAAAAGCGCGTTTTACTGACCGTTGCTTGCTCCGCCACTTGCTTTGCCATCGACAACTCTTGGTTTGCTTGAGTCAATGCCAAGGTGCGGGCTGCGACTTTTTCTTCAAGGCTAACATTGGCTTCGGTTAACGCTTTTTGTTGTTTTACGAACTCGGTGATGTCGGTATAGGTTGTTACAAAGCCGCCACCTGGCAGTGGGTTACCTTGCATTTCAAACACGCGACCATCATTGTGCGAGCGCTGGTATTTATAAGCGCTGCCTTGGCGTAAATAGGCTAAGCGTTTTTCAACTTCGCTGGTCATGCTCTCGCCGCTAAATAAACCGCGTTCGGCATTAAAACGAATAATGTCGGCAACCGGGCGGCCTATGTAAAGCGCATCATCTGGGTAGGCGAACATGTTTTTGTAGCCTTGGTTCCAAGCTACCAAGCGCAGCTCACTATCAACTACACTGATCCCTTGTTGAATATTTTCGATTGTTGATTGCAGTAAATCACGATTAAATTTAAGCACTTGGCTTGCTTCGTCAACAAACTCGGCAACCTGCTCTAGAGGCTGGCGCTGCTCATTTTTCGCCACATCTAAAATAAGTCGTGCCGATGCGCCGCCGATCACCGCAGACATCTCGCGCTCAACTAATAGCTCTAACTCGACATTGGCAGGGCGTTTCCACTTACTTTTATCATCAGGAAAGTAATGATTTACCAAAGACTGTGCCGCTTCTTTTTCGGCAAATCGTTGCAATAGTGCACCTAGGTCATGGTAACTCAAAGGCTGTAGATGATTACTCACTCGAGAATCACTAAGCTGCGACACAAACTTATTGCTCTGCAAGCGTTCAGCTAAGGTTGCTCGACTAAATAACGGCACTAAGAAATACACTAAACAGTTCGCACCTAACGATAGCAACAGAGCTTGGCTAATGCTTTCCATGCCTAATGAGAATAAATCGGTTGGTGCTAACCAGCTTATTCCCCACGGTCCATTCACAAGCCATAAGCTATCGCTTCCTAAACCTCCAGCGATATTTGGCAGTAAAAGTGTGTATCCCCAAATAATAAAGCCGCTTAAAATCCCCAATTGCGCACCGCGACACGATGCTTGTCGCCACCATAAGCCTATAATCATGGCCGGCGAAAATTGCGCGACTAAGGTGAACGACATCAAACCCACATTGGCAAGGGTTGTACTTTCGCCCAGCACTCGGTGAGTGAAGTAACTAAGCAATAGAATCAATACGATAACGATTTTACGCGCATGTAAAAGGTTATTTTTATCAAGCCCGCGACTACTCGATGTAAGCTGGGAACGGCGTAAAATAAATTGGTTAATAAAGTCATTAGTGATCATCACTGAAAGCACAATTGATGACACAATCACCATACTGGTTGCCGCGGAAAAGCCGCCTAAAAAGGCTAATAACGCCACAAAAGCATCATCAGCCGCCATAGGTAAAGCCAATACAAAGGTGTCGTAGCCGACTTCTTGACCTTGAAAGTAAATTAATCCGGCATAGGCAATAGGTAAAATAAATAGGTTAATAAGTAAGAGGTAAATCGGAAATAGCCAACGCGCCGAGGCCAGCTCTTTATCGTTATTTTTTTCGATAAAGCTCATGTGGAATTGTCTTGGCAAACATAAGGTCGCCAAAATACCAAGCAAAGTATGAGCAACATACACATAGGTTGGACTTTGTGTGGCCGTCACTTGCTGATCAATATTTAAGTCATGGGCTTTTTCAAACAGCGCCACTGGGCTGTCGAATAGAGCAAAGCATACATACAAACCCACCGCTAAAAACGCCAACAACTTAACCACAGACTCGAAGGCAATACTGGCTATCAAACCTGGATTATGTTCGCTGGGCTTTAACCGCCTCGCGCCGAATAAAATAGCAAACAGTGCCAATACAATCGTGATATAAAAAGTGCTATCGGCCCATACTTCATGACTTTGTGTGGCAGCGCGGTCGGTAAGTAAGTTGATACTTTGTGCAGTTGCACTTAGCTGTAAAGAGATATAGGGCACAATGGCAATCACTGAAATCAATGAAATGAGTCCAGACAAACTCGACGACTGACCATACCGAGTCGCAATAAAATCTGCCATTGAGGTTATTTTTTGCTGCCGACAAATATGCGCTATGCGGCAATAGACTTGCCAGCCAAAAATGAATAACAAGATAGTGCCTGCATAGGTCGGAGCCAACCACCAACCGTTGTATGCAGCTTGTGCTGTGGTGCCAAAGAACGCCCAAGAGGTGCAATACACTCCAAGTGATAAACCATAGGTTAAGCCTTTAAAAGGCAATACTTTTCTTTTATCAGCCCAGCCTGCAACCGCAAATAAAATTGCCAGATACACAATTGCAAGAAGGCTTATTGACCAAATTGAGAACATCGCATGTGATTATTTTAATTGTTATAGCCCCAGCATAGTTTTTATTGCACGTAATTTACAGCCTAACTTTAGTGCTAATGCATTGTATTACGGAAGTTTAAAAAACAAACACAAAGAAATGAGAATTATTTTCAATTGAGTGTTGACAGACACGTAAATCTAATTGATAATCACTATCAACAAGACGATAAAGTACTTGTTCGGAATAAACTGATTTGTTTCGCGACCCTGAAACACGTGTGGCCCACGATAAAGCTAAGATCGCCTGTTGCTAATCGCAACGCCCCTTGATATTGGCAACAGGTGATCGCCCTACTATTTTACTTGCTACATTGCTCATATCGGTGACGGTAGATATGAAACTCAAAAAGCCCTTACAGGGCTTTTTTTATGTCTGAAATTCGTACAAAACCTGCAATAAAACTAAATGAGAATTATTTCCAAAAAAGTGTTGACAGCATCGCAAACCTAATTGATAATTAATCTCAACAAGCCAAGCGAAGTATGATGACTTGTTGAGATTGAATTTGTTTCTCCCCAGAAACGCGTGTCGCCACGTTAAAGCTTTAGCTTATATGTTGCTAATCGCAACGCCCCTTGATATTGGCGACATATAAGCGACCCTACTTATTTTACTTGCTACATTGCTCATATCGGTGACGGTAGATATGAAACTAAAAAAGCCCTTGCAGGGCTTTTTTTATGTCTAAAAGTTAATGCGTTAACTTTATCGACGGTTCTTACGTGCACGTGCACGGCGTTGTTTTTTCTCTTCTTCTTTAGCGGCTTTTTTCGCCTCTGCAGCAGCGCGAAGCTGTGCAACCATTTGCTCTTCTTCTTCACGCATGGCCGGTGTTTCCATGGTAATACGACCAATAATGCCATCGCGTAATTCGTTGATAATAATTTCAGACATTTTGTAAGTGTCGATTTGATTACCACCGCGGATACAACCACGCTTTTTACCTGCCATTTCAACAAACTCCCAGTCAGACTCTGGTAGCTCATCAATTTTATAGCGGCTTTTTAAAAGCTCTGGGTATGCATGCAGTAAATATTCAGCGGTGTAACTTGCCACTTCTTCGTAGTCGATAGCGGTATCACGAATAGCACCGGTTGCCCCTAAACGATAACCAGAGTTTTCGTTCTCTACTTTAAGCCATAACATACCCGGCGTGTCGTAAAGCATAATGCCATCGTCAAGCTTAATACGTTGCTGCGCTTTGGTTACCGCAGGTTCATTACCTGTTTTTGCCACGATACGGCCGGCCAAGGTATTAATAAGCGTTGATTTACCAACGTTTGGAATACCCATGATCATGGCTTTAATTTGTTTATCAGCACCTACTTTATGCGGCACTAATTTTTTACAAAGCTCATTAATACGGTGCACTTCACCTGCTTTATCATTACCAAAATCAATCGCTTTCACACCACTTTGCTGCTCAAAGTAGTCTTTCCAAGCTTGCGTTAACTTAGGATCAGCCAAGTCCGCCTTGTTCATGATTTTGATCACCGGCTTATCGCCACGCAGCGCAGTAACCATTGGGTTTTCACTACTGTAAGGAATACGGGCATCAAGTACCTCAATGATCACATCCATCTGTGGCATGATTTCTTTAATTTCGTTTCGGGCTTTGTTCATGTGACCCGGGAACCACTGTATTCCTGTTCTACTCATTTGATTATTAAGCTCTTTATTTTAAAGGTTAACGCCACATGGGACTTATATGGGTACTAAAAGCAAAACTACTCTATTCGTACTTAACTAGTGTAGGTAGTTTACTACATTGAGTATGATTATTTAAAAATAAATACACGATACTGTAGGTCAGCAAACCTTGCCATAAAGAGAGTTTTCTCTTTTACCCCGCCTTAAGAAAAAACACCCATTAAAAATCACATTCAAACAACTTAAATCGTATTTTAAATAATTTTCGGCGACCTTCGATGCACACCTCAAAAACTAAACTATACTGATTTTGACAATAAATTTTATGGATGAAATATGATGTCGGACCAAGATAAAGGATTGATTGAATCTCCTTCTCCAGAAATTAATTTACACCAATCACACTGGACTCTGAAAGTAACAAAAATATTTTCAGCGGTTATATTTGGACTAATTATTCCTGGAATTCTAACTTTTAATGTTATGGGAAACCTAGCTCAACTTGAGCAAAGCATTAATTCGAAACAAGATCTCGAAAAAGTAGCAAGTATTTACAGAACTTTAAAAGAAGAAGTTGAAGTACAAAATCAGTATGCCCTCGCATCCTATTTATTTTCATCTGCTATCAATCAAAACACCCTAATAAATAAACAAATCATGAAAACGGTAGCCATTCATATTGGTTTCTCGGTAATTAGCTTTGGAGTTTTATTCATCATATTGGGCATTAATCAAGGTTCTATATCTGCCTCTGGTACTTTTGCAAATTCAACCAGTATTGATTTTAAAAGTGGCTCAATGGGAGTTGGCGTTATACTTATTGGAGGCGTAATGGTAACAACTGCCGCAATTCATACCAACGAGTATACAGGTGTCTCAATCCCTGCTTATAAACCTTCTGAGGCAACCCTTATCAAAACTATTGATAATTTAGAGGCTGCTAATTACAGCAATTTTGTCAGAAGTCTTCTTCTTAGGACGATAGAGAATACTAGTACTGAAAGTAATAACTCAGGTGGACACAATAAGGATAATACCCCTTGGCAAACTAAACCTAATACCCTACTGAATCAAACTAAACTAAAAAGTGAGAACGGCAATGAACAATAAAGTTAAACCCTATATAACAAAACTTGATAAAGGTAATGCATACTGGATGGCTAGGCTAGCAAAGGCTGTTTACACACATGACCAAACCCCAGCAAAGTTGCCTGATAAAAAAGCGATTCTTAATGATTTAAAAAGCGAAGATAGTGACTTTCTTGATGTAATTGTAGCCAGTAAAGATAGCGCCCAAGGTATGATGGTAGAGCATAAGGAATATTTTTGTCTTGCCTTTAGAGGGACTGACGAGTTAGCCGATTGGGTCGACAATATAAATGCAATTGCTGTAAAACAGCTGTTTGGGGAGTTTCACCGAGGTTTTTGGAACTCTGTTCAAGATATTTGGGAAATTCTGTTTGGTCAATATCAACTTAAAGCACAAGAAAAACAAAAGCCATTATTTCTGACAGGTCACAGCTTAGGTGGGGCAATGGCGACTATTGCAGCAGCTATCCTGAGCCATAGAGATTTACCTTTTACCAGTTGCTACACTTTGGACCAACCTAGAGCTATGAACAAAGAGACTTCTCGGCTGTTTAATATGGAATGTAAAGAGCGCTTTTTTAGGTTTCATAATAATAACGATATAGTAACAAGGGTCCCCGCTAGAGTTATGGGTTATAGCCATGTTGGTCAGTATTTCTACATAAGCGAAGAAGTAGAGATACACCAAGAGCCTGGTTTCTGGTTTAAATTTATTGATTATGTCGATGGCGCTGTTTCTTCAGTAAAAGCTAGGCGCCTTGATTTGATTGATGATCACAACATGGACGACTACCTCGCGGCAGTAAAAAAGTGGGACTTTAAGGATGAGTAATATGATTAGGAAAAAGCTACGGCATATAATTTGGGGAGTAATTCTCATTATTAATATGAATGGCTGTGTTTCAATTCCAGCCGAAGCACCAGAGTTATCTGCTGAGCTTGGAAAGCATCTAAGCCAATTAGAAAAAGCAAATATTACATTATTAAATAAATTTTTCGATTTGAAGCGCCAAGAAGTTAACCGTTTCATAGAAGCTGAGTGGCTACCTACTTTTGCCGAAGAAGTTTTTTCCGTACCTAGCTTTCAAAACGCATGGGATAACATACTCAAAAACGGTAATAAAGCTGATCAACTGAAATTTGTAATAATGTTAGGCCCAAAGTTACTTAAGGAAATGGATAAAACAAGAGCTGAGATTTTAAAGCCTCTAAATGAGCTAGAGGCAACAATGGAAAAGCGGATAAGAGATGAATACATTCAAGCAAAAGCGATTAATAACAGTCTAACTAGCTTCCTAACTTCAGCCGCAGAAGTTGTTGAATCTCAAAATAGATACCTAGCAATGGCTGGCGTCACTGAAGAAAAAATAACTTCTATTGTCGAGAAAACTGACAAAATAGTTTCTGATGCATTATCGAACTTTGAAAAGGCTAATGATTACTCTGCTGACATTGCAAACTATAAAGAAAAGCTTAATGAACTCAAAGATAAATTGAATTAAGGAGATATTCATGACTATTAATTGGGAAGAGCTCGAAAAGGAAATTGATGGTGCAATTCAAACTGGCACTAACAATACCAACAAAAAACTATCTTCAAGAATATCATCTGTAACAAGACTAACTGACGAAGAGATTACTGAGATGCTCCCGGAGTCTACGGATGTTAAAAAGTTATCAAAGTTAATGGCAATAGTTAAAGCTGCAGAAGACGATAATACTAAGGCTAAAAAACTGGCTCATAATGTCGAAGAACTCGGTTCTATAGTTATAAAGCTGATTAACAAACTCACCTAATCTTTTTGTGAGCAATAGATAATGAAGCGTAAATATAAAGTGCTCTACCTACTATAAAATAAAAATTGATGGACTCTTTTGGGTCCATCATTAGATAGTTTAAGAGGTTTGTGCTTTTAAGTGTAACCAGTTTTCTTGTTTAAGTTTATTCCAAGCAGCAAGGATATGTGCGGGCTTCATTTGCGTTTTACGAACATTCCAGCTACGCACTGCATTAACAAGCTCTTCATCAGTAATAGTGGCTCCTTCTAACTCATTAGTAGCAACCCAATGAACCGTTGAAAGTAGCTCCATACCATTTTGTGACTCAAAACCTTCGATTAACCTAGATACTTTATTAAATCGCAGTTTGGTCTCTGGATACGCCTGCAAATAGTTAAGTGCTTCAATAGCTGCATCACCTTTAAGCTCTATCGGCGTATCAGGCTTGTTTATACCATCTGCATAACCAGTAACAAAGTGGCCCTCCATTTTATCGAGAACATGGCGTAATACATCAGCATAGGGTCATAGTGATGCTTTTTAAATACAACTTTATTTAAAGGCTCACCTGCCGCTGTTAAAAAGTAAACGAGCTTTTGCACTTCCAATAAAGACAAACGATATCCAAACCCTGTAGATATGTAACGCTCTATCAACCCAAGTACAGCGGCTCTCCCTAAAGTCATATCGGGTCTTTTAGTTTTATTAGGCATAGCCTGAGCACTTGGTGCGTTTTGTGGCGGGTACACACGCCATTCAACATCAGGTAATTCACTTAAAGAGCTCTGTAAAAGTGAATCTACATCACCCCAATCTAAGCCCCCTAATCCGCTACCTAATGCAGGTAATGCAACAGATTTAAGTCCTAATTGTTTTACTTCAGATTTTAAGCTACTAAGCCCTTGCTTTATATATTCGAGCTTAGACTTCCCCTTCCAATGTGCTTTAGTCGGAAAGTTAATAATATAAAATGGCGGATTGATAGAATTAAGCTCAACAGTTAACACCACACCTGTTACAATCTCTTTGTCATCACAAGCTTTTTTATACACCTTAAAATTATCAGGAAAGGCTTTTTTAAATTGCAAAGCCAGTCCTTTACCCATTACCCCTACAGTGTTAACTGTGTTGATAATGGCATCCGCTTGATCATGCAAAATGTTGCCAGTTTGATAAGTAATCATATTAACCTCAGTAGTACCACTGTGGCATAACTAATACCTCAGGTTTATGTCGCGCATTTTGAAGCAAGGCATTCACTTCATCAGCCACAACTTGCGATTTAACGCCTATTTGCCGGATAGCTCCCCATTGTAAAGACTCAAACGCTAAAAACTCAGCTTGTTTTTCTTCTTTAAAGTCCTGCCAATAGCGCTCATTAATAATTCAATTGATATCTAGCTCATTTATACGTGTAAAATCATCAATTTGCTCTGCATAATCTAAGTCAGCATGAATATCAGTAAAAAAGCAATGTTGATTGCCTAGACGTATCGTTTCTATATCACTAATTAAGTGTAATACCTTATCTTGCCCACCACCATAATCATCATGCCCACAATAAATAACATACAACATGACTGAGCGCGGACAAAAATTAAACGGCACATACTGGCCAATCATTCCTCCCGCAGCTACTTTTACAGGGCGAACTAAACGACGTTGCTTAATATGGTTATAGCCAATATTTTGGTTAACCAAACCAAGCTCTATACGTCTAGCGTCAGACAATAAGCAGCCTTGACCTAAAATACTAGCTAAGTTACCAATGTGAGTGATGTGAGATACTTTTATTGTCATTTAAAATCCATTTTAAATTATTCTAACTGGTTCGGATCAAATACCAAATCACTTTAAGATTTGTACTTGAGCAAAGTAACTTGAAGTGGTTTGGGTATTAATACGCTATAATGACGCAAATTTTTTCAAGTAAGCAGTTATGGCTCTTAAATCAACCATTATTAAAGCGCAATTATCGTTAAGCGATATGGATCGCCACATTTATCAAGATTTCAATTTAACTCTGGCACAACACCCATCAGAAACCGAACAACGTTTGATGATCCGCTTGTTGGCTTTTGCGCTAAATGCCCGTGAAGGCTTAGAGTTTACTAAAGGCTTATGCGCCGATGATGAACCTGAGCTTTGGCACATTAACTATAGCGAAGAAATTGAATTATGGGTTGAGCTTGGTTTACCTGATGAAAAACGCCTGAAAAAAGCCTGCAATAAGTCGAAGCAAGTTGTTTTATATACCTACGGCGAAAATAACCAAGCGATTTGGTGGCAAAAACATCAACCTAAGTTGTATGATTTTAAAAACTTAAGTATTTTTAGTCTCGATTATGCCGCGACTCAGGCATTAGCCGACTTAGCTGATCGTAATATTAAGCTCACTATTACCATTCAAGATGGTGAAGTATGGGTTAGCTCAGACACAGCAAATATCGAAATTAAACCGCAACAGTTAATGTAAGGAACGCGATGGCAATTAGGCAGGTTGTAGTATTACACGGACTATATATGTCAGGCTTTGTGATGCGCCCTTTGTGTGCGCGTCTTGAAAAGTCAGGACTAAAAATACTCAATTTGACCTATAACACGCTCTCTCCCGATAGAGCGGCGATTTTCGATAAGATTGATCGCTTTATTGGTGGTAAACCTACCGCCTTAGTTTGCCACTCAATGGGCGGCTTGGTTGCTCGCGCTTACTTAGAGGCCAATTCTCTTCAAAGCCGCCATGTCGAAAAGGTGATCACCTTAGGCACCCCGCATAAAGGCAGCCATATTGCCAAACAAATGCAGCAGAAGGGCTTTGAAATGCTGTTAAAAAATAGCGTGGAGTTTCTATTATCTGAGAATGGCAATTGGCGTTTAATGCCAAGCTTTATAGTATTGCTGGTGACTTACCCATAGGGCTAATGCCACTGATTGCTAAAGGCAGTGTCTCTGATGGTACAGTTTTGATAGATGAAACCAAACTCAATGGCATGGCAGAACATAAGGTGTTTCATTTGAGTCACACCAGTATGATCTACTCACGCCAAGTGATGGATTACATTATTAAGCTTATAAATCAAAGTGAGTGACACTTTAATCTTCAGCACTTGCAGCCACTTTATATGAGATTAAAACAATGATCCCAGGATCAATGGTACAGGTGCAGCAATATAGCCAAAGGTATCAAAGTTTGCGAAGCTAGCACCAGCTAGATGACCTACCAAACCGATAACAAATGCAAGTAATGCGATCACGACAACGACTATTTCAGCTTTGTTTTCTTTAACTGTTTTACCGTCCATTTTTCTTCTCCTGGTTAAATGCGGTAAAGTCATTATGCGCTTCTGGTTCGTTGTTTTTTTGACCTAAATCAAGTTCTAAATCAGCGTGTTTCTCAGCAGGTGCAAACCTTGTTTTAGATCATACTTTCTGCCTAATTTTAAAATATTCGTAAAATAAGGTAGATTTTTTGCTCAGTTGCCCCAAGTCTATTAAAAGTAATTCAAAGTTATATTGATAGTGCATAAATGGACAACACCAACCTTTGATAGGTAAAACCTATCACCGTGTTCGAATTAAACCATTTTACAGATTAACCAAGATGGCTAATACTTAACACCAAGCACTAGCAAGTAAACACTTAACGGTTTTTTTAAGGAGCAATCTATGTCACAGGTAAATGCAATTGGTTTAAACAGCGCAAAAAGTGAAGATATCGTAAATTCACTAAACTCTTTACTAAGCTGCTACCAAATTCAATATATGAACGCACGCGGCTTTCATTGGAATATCAAAGGTCGTAACTTTTTTGAATTACACCTTAAATTTGAAGAAATTTATAACTTACTACTTGAGAAAGTAGACGAGATTGCAGAGCGTATTTTAACGTTAGGTGGTACACCGGTACATGCATTCTCTGAATACATTGAAGCAAGTAAGATCAGTGAAGCTAAAAATATCACTGAAGGCACTGCTGCAGTAGAAAACCTTTTAGCAGGTTACAGCACGCTTATTCAAATGCAGCGTGAAATCTTAGCACAAGCTGGTGATGCAGATGACGAAGGTACAGCATCATTAATGGGCGACTACATTAAAGAACAAGAGAAACTTGTTTGGATGTTAAAAGCTTACCTAGGTTAATATTCAGAATTGACACGAAAAAGCCCTCTCTTGAGGGCTTTTTTATATTCAGAAGGTATTATTTTAACCACTTTCTTAAATTATCGTACTCGGGTCTTATTTGAAAAAAGCTTTCAGCGTCTTGGTGAAAGTTAATATCCATTTCGACACCAGACCAAACTGTTTCTAATAAATTGCGGGCAATGATATTCGCTTTGATGTAATCAACGCGTTTGTAGCCTCGTGCTTTGACAGCCTGAAAGTAAACCTTAGCAGTTTCAATACTATCGGCAGTTGCTAATTCAAATTGTTCCAAATTAACCACAGCATACTGAATTGAAAACTCTGGGTACTTCATGATTTCTTGAGCAACTTCAATACTAAATGAAGCAACGGCTTCTTTATTAAAACTGCCACTCATTTCCACATAAATCACCGGCGGCTCAACAAAATAACGCCAATCACCATGGGCTTTAAACATGCTTACCCCTTTGAAATACAACTTAAGTTTACGCTTATAAAATTTATTTACCTATTTATCTAAGCCTTTATTCGATAATAAAGCAATAAAAAAGGCCATTTCTAATGCCTTTTCTTCAAGGCTTTTAAAGCGACCCGATGCACCACCATGGTTTGCATCCATGTCGGTTTTAAATACCAAAATGTTGTCATCGGTTTTAAGCTCACGTAGCTTAGCAACCCACTTCATTGGCTCCCAGTATTGCACTTGAGAGTCATGAAACCCGGTTGTAACAAGAATATTAGGGTAAGCCTGTGGCTTAATATTATCGTACGGTGAGTAAGCCTGAATCACATCATAAAACGCAGGATCATTTGGATTACCCCATTCGTCGTATTCATTGGTCGTCAGTGGAATACTCTCATCAAGCATGGTGGTTAGCACATCTAAAAATGGCACATGACACCCAATACCTAAATAAAGCTCAGGTGCTTGGTTAACCACAGCGCCCATTAATAAGCCACCAGCACTGCCACCAGACGCGAATACTTTCTCTGGGTGTGCATAGCCTTGCTCAGTAAGCGCATGCGTAACATCAATAAAATCGCTAAAGCTATTTTGCTTATATTGCTTTTTACCTTGCTCATACCAGTGACGCCCTAGCATTTCACCACCACGAATATGTGCAATCGCATAAACAGAACCGCGGTCAAGCAAGCTTAGTGAGCTACTTGAAAAACTAGGATCGATGGTAATACCATACGCGCCATAGCCATATTGCAACAGCGGATTACTTCCATCTTTATTAAATTGGTCGATACGATAAACCAAAGATACCGGCACTTGCTCGCCATCTCTTGCAGTAACCATTAAACGTTCTGAGCGATAATGCTCTGGGTTAAAATCACCCAATACTTGCTGTTGTTTTAATAAGGTTTTGTTACCTGTTTTTAAATCAACATCATACAAAGAACCTGGCGTAGTTAAGCTTGAATAGTAAATACGCGCAGAGCTCACATTCGGCTCTGGATTCATGGCAATTGCAGCATAATAACAAGGGTCATCAAACTCTAAAGTAAGACGCTCGGCTTGCTGATCCACCACTACAAAACGTGTTTGGTCAAGCTCTCGCTCGGTGAGGATAAGGTAGTCATCGAAAATCTCGACCCCTTCTAACAATACGTTCTTGCGATGTGGTGTATGCTCTTGCCAACGATGTTTATCGGCAATGGTGCTTTGCGTCGCGGTCATTAAACGAAAGTTTTTCGCTTGCCAGTTGGTCACAATGTAAAAGGTATCACCTAGCTTATCGACATCGAACTCATGGCCTTCTTCGCGTGGCATTAAGGCGCTAAATCCACCTTCTGGATTATTGGCATCAAGCACCCAAGTATCGTTTGTTTCTGTGGTCGCAAGGTCAATTATGATCAGGCTTTCATCGCGGCTTTTGCCAAGCCCCATAAAGAAGCTTTTATCTTGCTCTTCATAAACCAGTACGTCATCAGCTTGCGGGGTGCCTAAAACATGGCGGTAAACCTGAAAACCCAATAAGGTTTGCAGGTCTTTTTTCACATAAAACACCGTTTTATTATCATTAGCCCACACCACTTGGCCTTCGGTGTTTTCCAGCACATCACTAAACATCTCACCGCTGGCAATATTTTTAAAACGCACGGTATAAATACGACGACCTTCAGTGTCTTCAGAGTATGCAAGTAGCTGCTCGTCAGGGCTAATTGCAACTTCGCCTAATTCATAAAATTCGTAATCGCCAGCTAATTGATTTACATCTAACAGCAAGTGCTTGTCGCGTGCCTCTATTGAGCTACTGCGATAATGGCGTGCATATTCATCGTCGCCACGTACTTCTGAGTGATACCAATATTGGCCATCTTTCACGGGTACCGTGTTGTCGTCTTTTACAATGCGGTCTTTTAGTTCATTAAATAATTGTTCGCGCAGTGGTTTTATATCGGCGAGTTGCTCATCGCAATAATCGTTTTCGGCGTTTAAGTGCGCTAATACATCTTTATTTTCACGCTCATCATCACGCATCCAATAATAGTTATCGGTGCGAGTTAGTTGATGAGTAGTTAATGGATGAGGCTGTTTTTTGGCAACAGGAGGATGCGCTAATAAAGACAAAGAATACGAATTTGACGACACAAGAAAAAACCAAAATAAAAAACGAATTACTGGCAGTTTATCACAGAATTATACCAATCAGCTTAATTAAGTAGTCTATTTTGAGGCAATAAAACCTCGTTGATAACAAGGCAAAAATTTCGTTATTTAGTTGTTCTAAATGAGAAATTTTTAACGCAGTTAACGACAGGTTTAATCCCTCAAAATGATTAAGTATTATTGCGGGTTGGTATTAAAAAAGCCCACTCAAATTGAGTGGGCTAAGCAATGCTAAAATAGCATTTAGGGGGAAACTCTTAATGTGAAACTTGCTGCCAAGCCATAGCCCAGCTTTTTCCTACACCTGGTTCAAATAGCGGGTTGTGTGAATCTTTAACACGACAAAACTCGCTAAATGGCCATGGTTTACACATATAAATATGGCCTGTTTTAGGTTGTAAAACCTTAATTCCTGCACTGTAATCGTTGCATGCTTGAGGATAAACATAGTCATAATCTTGCAGACTATCTTTTACTCGCTCTTCACACTTGGCGATACAATTAAACGCCACTTTTACATGCGTAATACCCGAGCCTTCTAGGGCATAAATTTGGTTTGAGCGATAGGCTACCACTAAACCTTGATCAGTCATTTTTCCAGCTTTTACTAGCGGAATATGCACATTAATATGCTCAGCAACGGAGCGCGGCCAATTATGAGGCTCACCTTGATCCGTACTGACTATTGGATATTCGAATGATAAATCGACTAGCTCTCCTTGCATGTCATAAAAGGTCACAATCACCCTATCACCAACAAATAGTTGGGTATGATGATTCAAGCAACCAATCGGCAACCACTTCCCGGAGGCCATTGACGTATGCATAAACAAAGTATCACCCTAAGAACAACTAATAGGCATTATCTAACAACCGTACAAAATAAATACTTTTTAGTTTGAGGCAAAAGATCCAAAGCACTAGATTATGTGCTTATCAGCGGTCCCGCTATCATAGTTTAAAACCTTAGACCGGAAACTTTGCGTCCTAACTTTTCAGTTAGTTTGCCAAAAACAAGACTGAGTATAATCGCGACCGAATCACAAATCAAACAAAAGAATGTAACCAAAGGTCTTATATAGCAAATAGTTACTAGCAAAAGATGCAGAAACAAAAAAGCCAACCGCTCGGTTGGCTTTAAAACAGAAAGAGCTTTAGTCTTTCACCAGCTTTCTTCTGGTCGTTACTCGGTGACCAGAACGGAATATATTCAAAAAGCCATTACCTACATCACTCATGATAATGTACAAACAAGGTACTAGTACTAAAGTGATTAGAGTTGCAAACATAACCGCAAAACCAAGTGCAACCGCCATTGGAATTACAAACTTAGCTTGCAAGCTGGTTTCGAACATAATCGGTAGTACACCCGCAAAGGTTGTAATTGATGTCAGGGTGATTGCTCTAAAGCGCGCACAACCTGCTTCAATAACCGCTTGGCGAGTTGAAATACCTTCGCGGCGTGCTTGGTTTACAAAGTCGGTCATAACTAACGAGTCATTAATTACAACACCGGCCGCAGCAATCAAGCCAAAGCCCGACATCAAGCTAATATCTAAACCAAACCAGAAGTGACCCCAAATAGCACCGGTTAAGCTAAATGGAATAACCGACATAACAATTAGAGGCTGCGAATAGCTCTTAAGCGGTACAGCAAGCAAGATATACACTAAAATCATACCGCCGATGAAGAACATGATTTGCTCATTAGCTTGCGCCTGCTGCTCTTCAATTGAACCGCCTAGCTCAGTTTTAACTGACGGGTACTCTTCTTTTAACTGTGGCAACAAGTTCTCATCAACTTGCTTAACCACTTCACCCGGCTCAATCGCTTCTTCATCGATACTGCCGTAGATATACACAGTACGATAGCCACCTTCACGGCGAATATAGCTAATACCTGGTTTTTCGTTCAGCTCAACAACATCACCCAGCATCACCTCTTGACCTGCAGGCGTTGTGATAACGGCGTGCTTTAATGATGCAAACGCTTCACGTGTTAGTTTCGGGTAACGAACCATAACACGTACTTCTTCACCGCGACGAATAACACGCTGAGCTTCACCACCGTAGAAACTTGCACCTACTTGGTTAGCAATGTTGGCAAGGTCTAAACCTAGATCATATGCCACAGGTTTTAAGCTTAATTGCACTTCTTTGCTCGCCGGATTGATGGTCGAACTAATATCAAATAAGCCTTTTTGCTGTTGTAATAGTTGGATGAAACGACGACCTGCCTCATTTAAGGTATCGATATCAGGGCCATAAAGTAAGTAACCAAACTCACCATCCATACCACCGCCATTTACATCATCATAAATTTGCAGTGATTTCACACCTGGGATGCTTGGCATTTGTTCACGCCAACGACGAGATAGTTCGAATGCGTTATAAGGGCGAAGCTCTTCATCTACCAGCGGAGCAAGTAATTGTGCTTCAGTACGACCTTGGTTGAACACTAAGATATCGCGAATAAGCTTTTGGCCAAATTCACGTTCTGTCTCTTGGTCTACCTTGTTAACCATGGCTTCGATTTCACGAATAGCATTAATTGTTTGCATATCCGAGGCATTTTCATTCATTTCTAAACGAATTTGCGGAAAGTCCTGAGGTACTTTTGGTGTTGGTACCACACGCACTTGGTTTGAAGAAATTAAGCCAAACGTCAAAATTAATAAACCGATAAACGCAAATAGCACAAACCAACGCCATTCAACACACAGCTCAATAAAACGCTTATATGGACCATTTACAAACTCAAAGAAACGTTTGTTAAAACGCGCTCGCCAGCTATTAGGATTAATTGGCGGAAACTTAGTATGGGCAATGTGTGGTAAAATAAGTTTTGATTCAATCAAACTAAATATCAAACACAGAATAACCACCACTGCGATACCGAAGAAAAATGCACTCTCTGGGCCACTTGATAATGTAAACGGTGCAAATACAGCAATAGTCGTTAAGACACCAAATGTTGCTGGGGTAGCAACGCGTTTTGCCCCATTTACCACGTTTACAACACCACCGCCTTTTTTCTCAATTTCGGTGTAGGCGCTCTCCCCTATGACTATGGCATCGTCGACCACGATCCCGAGTACCATAATAAAGGCAAATAACGACACGATATTAATACTGATACCAAATAATGGCATCATCATCATTGCCCCTAAGAAACACACAGGTAAACCAATCATTACCCAAAGTGCCAGCTTAAAGCGTAAGAAAATAGACAACATAATGGCCACCAAGATAGCCCCTTGGAAAAGGTTGGTTTTCATCATGTCTAAACGGGCATTTAGGTAATAAGTCATGTCCATCAGTGGCACAAGACGAAGACCGGCTGGTAGCTCTTTATTCTTTTGTTCAATAAAGGCTTTAACTGAATCAGCAACCGGGATCATATTTTGTTCTTTAGTTGCTTTTACAGATAAATAAACGGCATTTTCACCATTAAATTTAAAATAGCGTTCACCTTCAGTGAATTGGTCTTTGATCACAGCAATGTCGTTTAGCAGTACTTTCGCGCCATTAGCGCCAATTTTTACTGGGATCTGGCGGAACTCATCACCGCTGTAATATTGATTTTCAACACGTACCGAGATAATACCTGCGTCAGTACGTAATTGACCGGCCGAAATATTCGCAGAGTAACGACGTACTGCACTGGCCACATCACTTAAAGTAAGGTTGTATTGACGCAGTGAATCTGGGTCAATTTCAATCGCAATCTCATCAAGTGGTACATCATTTTGCACCAGCGACACATTAGATAACTGCAATAACTCATCTTCAATTTTGTTTGCAACAGGCTTTAACTCAATCAGTGGAATATCACCTACTAGGGTCATACCAATCACGTCTTGGCGAAACTCAACCTGACTAATCGTCACCGGCTCCATGCCCGCAGGGAAAGTCGCAATACTGTCTACTCGTAGCTTCACTTTATCGAGTACATCAGTGAGCTCTGCATCTGTGTTGATCTCTAAACTTGCAGTGCCACTATTTCGGAACGAACGATACACACCACGTTTAATTTCGGTGACATCTTTTAGTGACTCTTCAATTTTGATCAGAATACTTTCTTCAATTTCCTGTGGTGAGGCACCCGGATAATTGGCCTGTACCTCGATATAGTTAATTTCAATATTCGGGAACATCTGACGCTGAATAGTGAAATAACTAATGATCCCCATGATGATGATAAACACCATCATTAAGTTAGCAGCGACCGAGTTATTGGCAAAATAGGCAATAAGGCCAGACTGTTTTTCTGTGTTTGTATCAGTCATAGTGCTACCTTAAAGCTTTTCAACCGCTGCAGTTTCTGCATCGCTTGTCATTTCTTTCATTCCAGCAATCTTCACTTCCATACCCTCTTGCGGATACTCAGGTAGCGTTAGAACCAACTGGTCATTCACTTCAAGGCCATCACTGATATAGAAGTACTCACCTTCTTCACGCACTACGGTTACTTTACGTGGTTCAAGTTTATTCTCGCCGTTCACAATCCACACCGTTTGGTTATTCACTAAAGACTGCGGTAAACGGTAGATGTTTTGTAATGTTGCACCGGCAAAGTTCACTTGAACGTAAGCACCAAATTTAATAGGTTGTACGTCGTGCTTTAAGCCGTATGGGTCATCAACACGAACAACTAAGTTGCTCATACGCGTCGCGTTATCAACAACGCCTAGGTCACGGTCAATTTCGGCTTCACGAGTAAAGCTGTTTAAGCCTTTATTGATAATGGTCGCTTTAACGCCTTTTAAGCGTTTTGGTAAAAATACACTATCGAAACCAGCAATTGGTACAATGATTTCTGCACTTTCAATATTATTAATTTCAGCAACTTGGCTGCCTACATTAATGTATTGACCAACACCAATTTCACGGCTGATCACCAGTGCATCGTAAGGTGCTTTCACCTCACAGCGAGCAAGGTCACGCTCGGCACGTTTTAATGCCGCTTGCGCTGATTTAACAGCTGCTTGTGCACTTAAAACTTGAGGTTTACGTAGGAATAAGTCGGTGCGCTCACGCTCTGGGTAACGTCTTGCTTCATCCTCTGCCACTTTAGCCTGTGCTTGCTCTTCGATCAGTGCCGCTTGAGCACTGGCAAGTGACGCTTCAGCTTGTAGTACAGCCGCTTCGTAGTTGTCTTTTTCGATGGTAAATAACACTTCACCGCGAGCTACGATGCCACCCGCAACAAAGTTTGGGTGCCAGCTTGTAACTTCACCAGCCACTTGCGAGGCAAGTAAGGTACTTTCAAGCGGTTTCACTTCGCCGTAACTATTAATAATCACTTGATGATCATCACTTTCTACTGGCTCAACCTGTACTAAAGGACGCACATCAACTACATCCTTGTCTTTAGGCTCTTGAGCAATCGCGTTTATTGCCTTAAAACCAGCAACACCAACGATTAATGCAACAAACGGTAAGATCCATTTTAATAAACTTGTGCGCATAACTTACACCTATAATATTTTCACTGGCCCTATCATACCAAAGCTGACAGAAACATTAATGTGACATTTGTAAGGAACTGTTACAAAAACAGATAAATTGGCAACACAAAAACCAAAACTTATCTAAGAACAATTTGTTACAAACAAAAACCACTTAATATCAGAGGCTTACAACACTACTTTCACACTTGTTAACAAACAGCCTTTTATCAAAGGGTTAATTCATTAAACTTGATTGAGAAATAATGAAAGGAACGAGTTAACAATGAAAATAACAAACATTGCGCTGGCACTAAGCTTAGCGTTTGCCATGAATGGCCACGCAGCCGAAACAAAAAAAGAAGAAAAGAAGCCAAAAACACTGGCTGAAATGATCAAAGATAAAAGCGAGTTTGCCGGTGTTTTCAGCATTTACCAAGATGCGAAAACCGGCGATAACTTAATGGTGATCGACCAATCTCAACTTGATACACCATTTGTGTACTTTGCTCACACCGTTGATGGTGTTACTGACGCAGGTCACTTCAGAGGGGCATATCGCGAGACAAAGCTAATTGAGTTTCGTAAATACTTTGACCGCATTGATATTATTAGCAAAACACCGCGCTATAAATTTGATGAAAACTCAGCCCTAGCACGCTCTGCCGATGCCAACATCAGCGAAGCTGTGCTTGCGAGTATTAAAATCGAAAAAGAAGAAGACGATAAAATTGCTTTTAAAGTTGATAAGCTCTTTTTAAGTGAAGCACTGCATAAAGTGTCACCTTGGGCGAACCCAAAAGATAAAAATGCCAGCAAGCGCTTTAAACTTGGTAAGTTAAACGACAAAAAATCGCGAATCGTTAAACAGCGCCCTTACCCAAATAACCTAGATGTTGTGGTGAATTATGTATTTTCTAATGCTAACCCAACAGTGCGAGGCTCAAAAGCCGTAAGCGACCCTCGTAATGTTTCAATTAAAGTACAGCATTCATTTGTCGCGTTACCGAAAAATGATTATCAAGCTCGCCAAGATGACGCGCGTATTGGTTATTTCACTAACGAATTCGACAATATGACATCAGCAGATTGGGCACCATATGAAGATGTCATCAAGCGCTGGGACTTACAAAAGAAAGACCCATCAGCTGCACTTTCTGAGCCAGTTAAACCAATTACTTGGTGGATTGAAAATACTACCCCGGTTGAGTGGCGAGACACTATTCGTGATGCAGTACTAGCATGGAATAGCTCATTTGAAAAAGCAGGCTTTAAAAATGCCATCGAAGTAAAAGTACAACCTGATGACGCTGATTGGGATGCGGGCGATATTAACTACAACGTATTACGTTGGACTGCATCACCGCGCCCTCCATTTGGTGGTTATGGTCCTGCCCTTGCAAACCCATTAACCGGTGAAATATTAGGCTCTGACATCATGTTAGAGTATGTTTTCATGAAAAACCGTTGGATGTACGACACTTTATATACTCAAAGTGCAGCCACGCTTGAAACTAGCCAAAACAGCACCGATTTACATTGCTCATTGGGCCACAGCATTCAAGAAAACATGCTACTTGCTAAAGGCTTAGGCACAGGTGCGAGCATTGAAAACAAAGAGATTTTACGCCAAGGCTTAACTCAGCTTGTTTTACACGAAGTGGGCCATACCCTTGGTCTTAACCACAATATGAAATCATCTATCTTGTGGGATGAAAAAGAAGTTCACGATAAGAGTAAAACGCAAGGTATCGTAACGGGTTCTGTTATGGACTATGCACCAGCAAACATTGCCCCTATTGGTATGCAGCAAGGTGATATCTTCCAAACCAAACCTGGCCCTTACGATGATTGGGCAATTGAATACGGCTACAGCCAAGCATTGGCTGATAAAGCAGCTGAGCAGAAGCGCCTTGAGAAAATTCTCGCTCGCTCATCTGAGCATGCTTTAGCGTTTGGTAATGATGCTGATGATATGCGTGCTCCAGGCCGCCATATTGACCCACGTGTAATGATTGGCGATATGTCATCTAACCCTGCCGCATATGCTGATGATCGTATGGAGCTTATCAATAAGCTGTTTACTGAACTTAAAGACAAAGCCACGGTTAATGGTGAGTCATACCAACAGCTGGTTACCTCAGCGAACATTTTATTTAGAAGCTACAGAACACAAGCAGGCGTGGTATCTCGTCAAATTGGTGGTGTTTATGTAGAACGTAATGTGGTGGGCGATGACAAAAATGGTGCACCATTTACGCCTGTGCCACTTGAGCGCCAGCAACATGCAATGCAAGTGTTAGCCGACAAAGTATTCTCGCCAAATGTGCTTTCGAGCATGCAGCCACTGTATAACTACCTGCTACAGCAGCGTCGTGGTTTTAATCATTACGGTAAGAACGAAGACCCTAAACCACACGGCATGATTTTAGGTATGCAGAAGCTGGTACTTGCTCAGTTGTTGCACCCAGCAGTTATGCTGCGTATTTCAGACAGTGCGATGTATGGCAACGAGTATTCACTTAACCAATTTATGAATGACTTAACAGCAAGCATTTTTGTAGACAGCAAAAAAGCAAACACCCTAAGTCACAATCTACAAGTTGAATATGTGAATCAGCTAATCACGATCGCTGGTTTAGGCAAAGCGAGCAAGCACGATAACCTAGCCAAAGCTGCCGCGCTTTATCAGTTAAATCAAATTGCTGATATGAGCGTACCATGGGGTGCAGACACCGCAGCTAAAGCGCATAAGCAATATATCGATCGCTTAATTAGTAAAGCCCTCGAAGCATAATCTTAGCAACACAAAAAAGGCTGCCACTTGGCAGCCTTTTGTTTTTAGTTTAAGCCATTGCTGGGCGCGATTTATAATACTGAATACACCCTAGTTGCGCTGCATTAGTCAGTAGAATCATTACAAAGGTCAGTATGTGAGACACACTCGGTGTCGTCATAGCAAGCTCGGCAGCAAGGCCGCAGCTTCCAGCAACAAACTGTAGGCTAAAGTAGCGCGCACTTAAATTACTAATATCACCACTTTTAATGGTTTTATAAGTCTGCGGCATAACACGAATAGAGCTCATGACTAAACCTACATAGGTTAGCCAGTTAAGCACCGTTGCTGTTTCATAATGAGGGTTAAGCAACAAACCAAAAGGCACGACCGAGATAGCTAATAACCCAGCTAGCTGCATGCGTTGCTTTCGTTCAGCATTGTAACGAACAAAGTAGTAAAGAATCACACCACTTAGCATGCCGGTAACAACAAACGGCAAAACCATGTAAAAACGCTGAAAAAACAGATTAAAGGTGATGAAATACACACTTTGCGCAACACCAAAGCTCATCATTAACAGCGAAACGCCCGACACACTGCGATTTTTACGGATCTTATTTAAAAGCGGATAAAAGCTAAACGCTAAAATAAAGCATGAAATAATCGGCAAAAAGTGCGCCAAAACAGACCTCTCTCGTTACAATTTAGTTAATAAGTTAGCAATTTATAAATCGCCCATGAAAGCGCAGTAAACAACTGTTTTTAAAGCGATTTAAAAGAGCGCGGCATTGTAATGAGAGAGTATTAGAATGCAATAAAGAATAAAAAATATACAACTGACTATTGGCAAGATATCCGTACAAGCTGTTTACAGCTGATGACACTAACGACTGACTTGAATAGTCACTGCAATATGGGTACATTGAGCGGATAGTATTCAGGAGAGAAAAGCTATGAAGCCAATTTTATATGTAATTGTTTTATTTTCCTTTTTGGCTGGATGCGAGAGTACAAGCCAACAGTCAGCCCCCCCTCCTAGCGTTGCCAGCTTACTAAACAATGAACATTTTCAACAAGTTGAACTAAAAGACCCTGAACTTTTTACCTTACCAGCCGAGGAACAAAAGCGCTTCCTTAACTATTTCACAAGACACCAAGGTGACTATTTAAGAGATGATCAAGTTCTTTATCAATACTTAGAAAATAAGCTCAGTAATTTTAATTATTTGAGCGCCACCTTAAATGCCCAACAGGCATTACAAAATGAGCAAGGCAATTGCATCAGTTTAGCAATTTTAACTCACGCATACGCGCAACTAGTCGGGCTCAAAACTGGTTTCCAAGCGGTCTCAAGTGAGCCTGTTTATAGTAAGCAAAATAATATAGTGTATGTGTCAGGCCATTTTCGCACCAAAGTCTATGCCCCTTTAAGTGAAGAAGATAATTATTTGGTACCGCCAGGTACTGTCATTGACTACTTTCCTGCTCGTGGTAGTTTTTATTCCGTACGCGCTGAACTAAAAGATTTAATTAGCCGTTATTACAGCAACTTAGCTAGCGACGCACTTATTGCTAACCAATTTGATTTGAGCTACAGCTATATTTTAAAAGCCAATGAATATACACCAAATTCTGCTGCGCTTTACAATTTAGCTGCCGTATTACATCGTCAATCGGGTGATTTAGCTGGAGCAAAACATATTTATCAAACAGCGATGCAGCATGGCTTTAAAGATACGAATTTACTACATAATTACGCAGTGCTGGCCGAGCAACTTAATGATCACGTATTGGCAGAGCAGCTCAATTCACAACTTGCTATGCTTAGACAAGACCCGTTCGAGTTACTCGCTACAGCGATTAACGCTCGTAACAATGGCCAATTTTACAAGGCAAAACAACAACTCGAGGAGGCTATCGCATTAGCTCCGTATTTATCTGAACCCTATATAGAATTAGCGATTGTAAGTTATCAGCAAGGTAATGAACAAAGCAGCAAAGAATGGCTAGAAAAAGCCATTGAGATAGAAAATAAAGACGAAAAACTAGCACTTTATCACGCCAAGCTTTTCGCCTTAAAAGGTCAACACTAGTTTATAACGAGTAATAAAAGCTTAGCCAAGCGCGTAAATCATTTTCAAAGTCGTCGCCTTCTACTCGGGCGACGCCAAAATCAAGGTTTACATCATTTAAACCTGCAGGCCCCATGCCAAAGCTAAAGTCTCCTTGCCACTTGAGACCATAACTTTGCGCATAAACTCGGTTATCGACCTGATGCTGTTGGTAGTAAAGCCAAGGTAATGAATCTTTGTAACTAATGCCCCCGCCATAGCCTTTATAGCGGTTACCTAATTGACTAATAAACGGCAGCTCAGGAGCAACAACAAAGCCGCTTTGCGTGTCATTATTAATTAAGTTTGACTCATAACCACCAAGCGAAAGGGTGCTATCATCGCGATATTGCTGAGCAAAATTAGCATAAACGGGAATATCATAGGCATAACCGCTCAATACGGTAGCAAAGTTATAGCCCTGCCAATTATTCGAGTCAGCATCACCGGATAGCCACTGGGCACTTACGGACTGAGCAAAACCATATTGCTGTCTATCATGTTGCCATTTTTGTTCAAGTCCAAGGGTTAACCATTGATCATCCCCATTACTAAAGTCACTGTAGTTATAGCTCAAACTCGGCGTAATACTGAGGTGCTGAAACTGCAACGGGTAACTCAAAGCTAAATGCGCCCCTGTGTTACTAATGTTTAGTGGCATTTGTGAGTGGTACTGTTTTGCTGATTCAAGGTCGTAATCAAATAACAGCGCTTTAAATTTTAAATCAAACGCTGAGTACTTAACGGTACGCGAACACCCCTTCTAATGCTTTGTCATGTAAATCAGCACTATAGCCTGCCTGTAAATCGAGCTGCTTTAAAAAGTCATTGCTTTTTACTCCAAGGGTAAGCAGTGAAGATGAAGCCGAATAGTACTGAGATGCCAACGAAAAGGTTGGTTTTTGCTGCCAAATATCATAATCGCCTGGCTCAGTTGGGCTTTGCGGATAGATTTTCGCCTCAGGTAATACTTCGCTCGTTACTTGCCCTCGTGGTGGCGCCGCACTTTTAGCAAATTCAACAACCTCTAATCCTTGTGGTTGCTCAGCAAAATGCTTGATATTCGGCCCTTCAGCAGTGATCGATAAATACAAAAGTTCACCATTATTCATTGCCATTGGGTGTGCAACAGCTTCTTGGCCTTGCGTTAATTGGCGTAGTGAATTGCTTTGTAGATCATAATGATATAAATCGAGAGCTTTCTTTTTACCGGCAACAAAATATAGCCCTTTGCCATCTGCTTGCCAATTAGGTTGTGACACATACTGATAGCCCTCAGGCATTGGCACAGTAAGTGATTTTTGAGAGCTTAAGTCTTGTATATACAACTGCCAATTGGCATTCAATGTCGCTTTTAAATAAGCAAGTTGAGCTTTATTAGGGCTTAGTAATGGATAGTCATAAACCGTTTCTAGGCTTTTCTCAAATAAAGGGGTAGAAACACCCGTATTGAGGTCAAGGCGCACTAGCTCAGAGAAACCATGCTGAGTTTGCTCAGCATAAACAGTTTGCCCGTTATCACTAATACTAAAGCGGCGCAGCCCTGCATGATGCGTCAAAGCGCTCACTTTACCAGTGTCGATATCATAGCGGTATAAATCAGAAATACCTTGAATGGAGCCTTTAGCAACTGTTGTTGTGGCAGTGAAAAACAAAGTATTTTCGTCTAACCACTGCGGGTTTTTTATACCCTGCCTATTAATTTGTTGAAGCACATGTTGTTGCTTACGCTTAAAGACATTGGGGGCTTTATCTGCGATATCGACAGGATCATCATCAAGTAACGCTTGTTGCTGCTTTGCAAAATCATCGGCAGCCTGTTGATTGTCATCAGTGCTATAAATGACTAAACGGGTTTCGTCATCTTTGTTGCGCTCAACAATCGCAAGTTTACTGTTATCTAAACTTAAAACAGGGTTCGAAGCGTATAAATCAAGCTCTAACCAAAGCTTACTTGTAAGTGTTTGCTCACTTACCTCTTTAGCCATTGCTTTATAAGTATATTCGGCAATAAAACGACGATATAGGCGCTCAGGTGAGTCGCCAAATACCCCGCTAAAGGCCTCATCAAAATCACGTGCTTTAACCGCTTGCATGCGTGTCCAAACTGCATCAAGAGTTTGCGCTGAATAGTTCTCTTCGAGCCATGCAAGAAAGCGAGAACCCATTAAATACGCCATTGAGCCAGCTAAATAGCCTCCTTCGGTACTACTCAATTGGTTATATTGTGGCAGCGCACCTTGCTGGGCAAATTCAACCAGTATTGCTTCTGAAAGGTTATCGTATAAACGGCCTCGGCCTGTCATTTTCGACTCAAGCAGCGTTGCATAGCCTTCAGCAGCCCAGCGCGGCATTTCGCCATCAACTAAATCGTAAATATCCCAACTATTACGAATAGCTTGGCGCACGTCACTTCGAGTAGGCTGAGCAAGGTGCACCAAATGAATATATTCGTGCAAAATTAATAACTGCTGCCAACCATCGGTGTTAGAAATCACCGTGTCGGATTGTGGAGGCGTGGTAAACAAAGCCATTAAAGGCTTATTAGTCACCGGCAAAGCAAAGCCATTGGAGGCGTTAAACGGGTCGAAAACTAGTACATCGACCACTTCATCAAGGGCACGGTTTTGCTGTTTTAAAACCTTATCACGAACAATTTCAAGCTCTGTTGCTGCTGAACGGATCCATTGCTGATTCTCAGTACTAAAATGCACATTAAAGTGCTCGGTATGAATAGTTTGCCAAGTCTCTTGGCTTGAAGCGTGGCTAGCAGCAAGTAGTGCCGCAGTTAACAGGGCTTTTTTCATCACAATCCTTGATTAGCAAGTTATTTAATTTAAGGATTAGTATGCGATGCTTTTTAAAAAGGCTTAAGTTAAAAAGTGTAAGAAATTACTCGATTTTAAGTGGGCGAACCAAGCCTAGTAATTGATAAACAATAAATATTGTTGCTGCAAACATAATACTGCTTCTCAATGCACCAAGACCCGCAAGAGCCATCGCGCCAGTCACAAGCAAAGCAATACAAGTCACTGCACAACTTACGCAAAGACCTTTACACTCCTTCTTATTGCGAGCATAGCAAAGCAATCCGACAACACCTGAAATAGCTAAAATAGGTAGTAAATAAATCATTGCGAACCTCCATCTGTAGCTTTTGAGAAAGTATACTCAAAAACCCAAACAGGTCAATGATATTGAGAATTATTTTCATTTAAAACCAATTCCGCTCGACGCCTTCTATTTCATATAGGGCGAAATCAGCAAACTGCTCAGCCAGCTCTGCTTTTAAATAAGGCATTGATACTGAACCAGAAGCAAGTTGTATATACAAGCTTTTAAGCTGTGATCGGCGCATTAAATAAGTGCTTATTGTGGTGACACTTTGTGCTTTATAGATTTCAAAAACACGATACTGCACACCCAGCATGCCGGTTTTAAATACGGCAAAAAAGCGGCCGTCATGTTGATACATAGCCACACCCGTTTTTTGATAATTCAAAAACACACCGATCATCAAAACTAAGCCCACGACAATGCTCCACAGCATCGTAGCAGCATCAAATAAGGCATTGAAAATTAAAGCAGAAAATATAGTAGGTAGGAGCACATATAAAAACGTATTCTTATAAAGTAAAGCGCGCTCAGGCTTAACAAAGTTAAGCTCTGTTAAATCAACAAACCATGGAAATAACCAGCCACACACGGCTTGCACTTGCTCTTTGGTGATTACTGGCATCACTAACGTTTGTTTATTTTTATGTGCCGCAACCCCAGCAGCCATACCACCACTACTCACTTGTGGGCAAATTAAGGTATAGCGATTAAGCAGCCGAGCAATAATATTTTGCTTGATTTGCACACTTTGAATTTTCGACACGCTGATCGAGAGTTGCTGGCGCTCAAATAAACCTGCCACACGCTTAAACTTATCGTCCTGAAAATACAGCTGAAAGTTAAAAAAGCGCACCAAGGCCATGACAACAGAAAGTAAAATAGCACATAAAACAATGGCAACAACCATGATTAACACAGCGATTGCAGCGGCACTACCAACGAACGCAGCTTGCTCATTCAGTATGGCCTCTAGGCGGTTTATAATGGTTTTTTCGAGGTACTCAAAAATCACATTCATAAATGGAGCAAGTGCAGCCAATGCCAATATTGCCATGTTCGACATCAAACCAAACTTAGCAATTTCAGCATTGCTGATCGTTAATGTTTTCGGTTTATCTGTTGCTTCGCTCTGCTCAATAGACGGCTGTTCTTGCTGTTGTAACTGAGCCTTAAATTCCATAACTTGTTCACGAACTTGCTCGGCATAGCTAAGCTTAACTCCCGGGATCACAGCTTCTTGAGCACTACTACCGGCGGCATCGAAAATACAATTAACTAAATTAACTGGCTGAAAATAAAAAGGTTCGGCAATGTTTACGTTCTGTACTCGAGCAAATTTTAGGGTTAGCCGCTCTTTTTTAAATACCCCTTTATTGAGCAGTATTTCGTGACCATCCGTTATGCGGTATTTAAAATTACGATAATAAGCAAAGGCATACAGCACTAAAACTAAAGAGGCCACGGCAACAGCTATTTGCCCCCAAAACAGCTTTTGCTCAACTTGCGTAACAAATAACACCAAAATAGGCAGTAAATTAAGCAGCCCATCTTTTATGAAGCGCAGTGCAAAGTGAACAATAAAATACAGTAGCGCCCATGGCGACACGCGTTGCCATTGTTGATCACTCATCGGCAAGCTCATTTTCTTGAGTTGCTGCATTATCACCATAACTTTGCACGAACTGGCGGACATCATTGCATTGTTCGTCCGTTAACCCACTGATATGTAAATCAGCACTCATGCCACCGGCACTGTAAAGCCTGAGTGTTGCGAGTCCTAACTTTCGCTCAATTGGGCCGCGATGAATTTCGGTGTGTTGCACACGAGAAATAGGCAATAAGGTGATTTGTTGCCAAATTAAACCTCGCTTAAAGGCAATATCATGCTCTCTTACTGCCACCCCTTTGGCGCGAACGCTGTAAAGGTTGTAAACCATTGACAGTATTACCAACAATGGCAAAACCAAAAGCCAAGGTGTAGCAATAGCTTGGCTAATGGCTGGATTAAAGTGCCGTACTGTAATGATCACGGCCATTAAAGGCACATAAAACAACAACCAATTTAGTTGTACATGCCATATCGCATTATCTGCAAGTGGTTGGAATTGAATCGTTTGATGCTTTGGTAGGGTTTCTATTTGTTGATTACTAAACACGGTAATTCCTTGTAAAGGCCAGCTGTGCCGGCCTTACGTGCTAACACTGAGTTATTATATGTTATAAATTATACCCAGCGTAGTTTTGTTGCAAGTGTGTGGCTTGCTCCTGGTGCAAGTTCAACACTATCATCAAGGACATTAGCCGCTTCTAAACACAGCATGACGTGATATTCGTCATCAGCAAAATTTGAAAGACGTTTTGATTTATCAATCCATGGGTTCCAAAGTACACACGATGTTGAATTTTCGCGGCCTACTTCAATAATGCCATCAGGTGTAATGATACGCTGAGTGTCTTTTGCTTCGGTGTAAACCATGTCTGTTTCACGCGCGAACGACACTAACTCATTTTGCTCAAATGGACCTTCAGCAAATTCGATGTATTTCGCGCCTTGCAGGCCATCTACTTTTGTTTCTTCAATTGCTGGTGTTGGGAAATACGTGTGCAGTGCTTGAGTGAACTGTACAGTTTGGTTATCTAAGTTTGTGGTTGTTAAACGTAGCTCTAAGCTAGAGGTTAAAATAAACTCGGCCAATAACTTAGTTTTATAAGGCCAATACTTTTCATCAACTTGCGTCATCGGTAATGACAAGCTGATATAAATAGAATCGTCTTGTTCTTTCACTTCTTCTGCGCGCCATAAACTTGTGCGAGCAACACCATGAGCTGGCCAGCCTTCATGTTGGCTTACTCCGAACCATGGCCAACAAATCGGAATACCGCCTCGCACACCTTTGCCTTCTTGGTAATCTTCTAATTCTGAGACCCATAATAGTGGCTTTTTATCGGTTGGCGTGAACTCAGTGATCTGCGCACCTTGCAGAAAAATAGTAGCGCTACAAAACTCACTAGCAACTTTAATAAATTCAAGCCCGGTTTCACTTTGCTCAATCGTAACTGATGGCGATAACTTCATAATTCGTCCCATTTAATGAAAGAAAAATCCACCTTACCCAATGCAGTGGCTTTTAGTAAATAATATTTAGTTATTTGTATAAATTGTTTTACTACAAAGTGATGGTGTCACCTCGTAGTTGCATTTTAAGTGTTAACAACAATTACTCCATCTAAATTTCAACTTTTATGTTTTAATTTCTACTCTAATTAATAAATAAACACGATAACAACCTTTATGGCCGCAAATTATAAGCCACATAGTTATTATTTATTTGAACTCAATTTATTAGATGTGTAATATTTTGCGATTGCGGTTGTTCCACGCCGCCTTATTTAAGAGACAGAAACATGCAAAAGTATGACGAGCTACTAGTGTCGCTGCGCAAAGTGATCAGAGCCATCGACCTTCATTCAAAACAGCTCAATAAAACCTCAGGCTTAACAGGCCCACAATTACTGATTATGAACGAGGTTGCACAAACCGATGGCATCACCGCTAGTCGCATTGCACAAAATGTAAATCTAAGCCCAGCGACGGTTACCAATATCTTAGACCGTATAGAAAACCGTAACCTGATCACTCGTGTACGTAGCCAATTAGATAAACGCCGAGTTAGTTTGCATCTAACAGAAGCGGGTAAACAGCTACTAGATCAAGCACCTCAGCCTCTGCAAGAACACTTCATTGAAAAGTTCTCTGCACTTGAAGAGTGGGAGCAAAGCTTATTACTTTCATCAATGCAACGTATTGCCGCAATGATGGATGCAGATCAGCTTGATGCTTCACCACTACTTGAAGTTGGCGCAATCACCAAGACATTAGAACCACAGTAAAAATTAAAACTGATTGATTAATATTAATTTTCTGTGGCTAGTCTTGGGTTCAGCATGAATATCAACTATGCTTGGTAGTACCCATTCCAACACTAGCGAAAATTCATGCTTAAACTATCAAAGTTAGCCCTCGCAATAGCCTTGGGCACAACTTCAAGTCTTAGTCAGGCATCTGAAATTGATGACCTTCAAAAACAGCTGCAGTTACTGAAACAGCAAATGCAGCAACTGCAAAGCAAACTTGATGCTGCAGAAGAAAAATCACAGCAACAAGCCGAGAAACAAGCGCAAATTGATGTACAAGTAGCAAAGCAACAAAAGCAACTTGAGCAGCAAACAGCGGCTGTTGAAGCTCCTAAAAAAGAATCTGGCATTAAGGTTGGGGGTGCAGTACGTACCAACTTCAGCCATACATCCTATGACGATGGTAATAAAAACCGCGGTGGCGACTTCGACTTTGACATCTTCAGACTAAATTTTGCAGGCGATGTCGGTGATGTGCAGCTTAACGCTGAGATCCGTTTTTTCGATTACATGACTGCAGTTAAATATGCCTATGCAGCCTATGACTTTGCTGAAGACTGGCAGGTGCAGGCAGGTATTACCAAAGTGCCTTTTGGTAACTGGCGTTTTACAACTCGCACAACTATTTCTTTGGCACTACTTATTATATAGGTCTTGAAGATGATCATGATTTAGGTGTTCTATTCAAGCGCAAAATTGCTGATAACTGGCAAATTGATCTCGGCTTTTTCAAAAATGATGAGCTAGGTGGTGTTGATGGTTACGTAAGCGACAGAAGCGACCGCTACTCATATGATGTTGTCGGTTTCCGCTCTGCTGATGAAGGTGTTTATGCCGAACCAACCAATCCGATTGGCGAGTACAATACCTTCTCTGGCCGTTATGGCTATCATTTTGAGCATGACGGCGGCACCACCGAGCTAGGTGTTTCTGCGTTATCAGGTGGTTTGCATGACGGCGAAGACAAAGCCGGTGATTACTACGCTTGGGCTGTGCACTTAAACAGTACTATTGGCCCATGGAACTTCCAGCTCCAGCATGGTGAGTATAACTACGATATCGACAACGTCGACCGTATGGCTGTGGGTGCTTATGCGTTTTACGATAGCATTGCCGCAGAAGCAACCATGACTAATGCCAATATCGCTTACAGCCTGCCTGTAGAGTGGGGTCCGGTAACAAACCTGCAGTTTTATAATGACTACGGCATTATTTATGACAAGTCAGATAACAGCGAAGATACATGGATGAATGTAACAGGGGTATCTGTTGCCGCAGGTGGCTTATTCACTTATTTTGATTTTGTACAAGCGAAAAACCAACCATTTGTTGGCGGCTCAATTGCTGGCGACAGCGACGACACTGAAACTCGCTTCAATATCAATATTGGTTATTATTTCTAGAAATAGCCAAAAATAAGACCTACAAGCCCAGTTTAAACTGGGCTTTTCATTTGTTTGAAGTAAGTTTACCTATAGTGTTAGCTAATAATATTAAGCTGAGCTAAAGTTAAATAAACAACATGGTGTAGACTATGTTGCTAAAACCAATAAATACAAACCACCTTGATCATAGGTATCGAGCAAGCACTACAACGATTTAAGTTTTATCAGGCCCAACTTTATTGATGAATGTGAGAGCGGCGTTTAACGCCTATAAAAATGGCTGCTATCAATTACTCGGGTTATTGATGGTGGGTTTAGGTATCATAGGTATTGCATTACCTGTGATGCCTACGACTATCTTTTTTATACTAGCATTGGCGTGCTTTACCCGCTCATCACCCAAGCTTTCTGCCTGGCTGCTAAACCACCCAAGATACGGCCAACCGTTAAGGTTTTGGCAAGAGCATAAGGTTGTCCCTACCCGCGCTAAGTTATTAGCAGGTTTTGGTATGGCTATCGGATATGCTTTTTTACTACAAAGTACCGCGCCAATTTGGGTGATGTATCTTGTGGCAGTGATTGAATTGAGCGTATTAGCCTATTTAATTAACCGCCCATCTGCGCCCAATAAACCAACCCTAATTCAAGTTAATATAACCACACAGATGCGCTTGATGTTGCTTGCCTGTTTTCTCAGCTCGCAGCTAGCAGTTATGGCTTATCTCGCTATTCATTTCTAGCACAAAGAAATGTAAAGAACGTAAACCTGCTTGTTATCAGTAATACAAATCATTATCATATTTGTATCTTTAACGAATAAACCGCATTATGTTCTCATTTAACAAACGCAACTTTTATAGCGTTAGCCGTGCCTTGCATATATACCTTTCAACGGCCTTATTCTTTTTACTTATTTTATTTTGTGTCAGCGGCATCATCCTTAACCACGTTAGTTGGCTCGAAAATGATAAACATAATGGTCAGAACCAACTACTTGTTTCTGCTGAGTTATTTGAAAAAGCGCAAACAAACCTCGACACATTGCCAAGCCTTTACCCTGAAATAGAACAATACATGCAACAGCAGTTTTCACTCAGCAATGTAAAAAGTATTGAGTGGGAAAAAGAAGATGCCTTGGTGATGCTCGACTACCCGCTTCCGGCTGGCTTTGCCTACGCCGAAATCGATTTTCAAACCGGTGAACTTAATATTGATTATCAAACCGGTGGCTTTATGAGTCTGATCGGCGACTTACACAAAGGCCGCCATACAGGTGAAGCATGGAGCTGGGTGATTGATATTTCAGCTGTTTTGATGATTCTGTTTGCTGTCACCGGATTATTTATTCTCTTTCAAAACCGTAAAAAACGTGCCGCAGGTCTTTGGTTAACGCTTCTTGGTGTTGCCACGCCTTTGGTTATTTATCTAGTTTGGGTGCCTCAACTTAAAGGAGTATCTTAATGAAACAAGCCCACTTACTCGTTGCTCTACTAATTGGCTGTTTATTCAGCCCACTGAGCTTTGCAAAAGATCCCAACCTCACCGTTGAATTTACCTTACCTGAGCTAGATGTTTCTCCATATCATCGCCCTTACGTGGCGTTATGGCTAGAAACACCTGAACGTAAACACGTTACCACGATTGCACTTTGGGTCGAAAAAGCTGAATGGTTTAAAGACTTACGTCAGTGGTGGCGAAAAGCCGGTCGTAGCAACGACAACTTTGATGGTGTGACAGGTGCAACAAAACGCCCAGGTACTTATACGATTGAATGGCAAGGTAAAGATTTAAAAGGTAATCCAGTTAAACCTGGCAGCTACCTACTTAATGTTGAAGTTGTACGTGAAGAAGGTGGTCCAGATTACACCCGCGTTGAAATCGACTTAACAAAAGACGGCAAAGTCACAATTAAAGGCGAAAAAGAGTTCGCGACTAGCTTTGTTACCATTACCAGTAATTAAGGACAAACAATGAAATTAAAATTATTAAAAACAGCGCTGATCGGCGCTGTGACCTTCACAGCACTTGCATCTGGCTACGCACAAGCACATGCCCGTTGGTTAATGCCATCTCACACTTCTTTATCTGGTGAGAAAACTCACTACGTGATGATCGATGCCAGTATTTCTAATGAGTTATTTAGCCCAGATAAAGCATACCGCCCAAAACAAAAAGGCGCTGAGTATGACGACAACCTATTAATTGCTCTTGCTCCAGATGGTAAACCGGTTGAAGAAACAATTCGTGCATACTACTTAAAACGCAAAAATTCTGCTGCAGTAAGTTTAACGCAAGACGGTACTTACCATATTGCTATGCAGCAAAAACCAATGCTGATGACTTTCTATAAAGATAAAGACGGCAATCGCGGTCGTGTGTTCGCAGGTAAAAAAGAAGCAGATCTACCAGCAGGTGCAACCGACGTGCGCACTGTAAAATCAATCGCAACAGTTGATACCTTCGTTAGCCGTAATGGCACTTCTAAGCCAACATTACTTGGTCAAGGCCTAGAAATTTCAGGCCCTACTCACCCGAACGATCTATTTGCTGGTGAAGAAGCTAAGTTCCAATTATTAATGGATGGCAAACCAGCTGCTGACGTTGAGCTTGCTATTGTTCGTGGTAGTGCACGCTACCGCAATGAACGTGATGAAGTGAAAGTAACAACCGATAAAAAAGGCTTCTTTACGGTGACTTTCGCTCACGCCGATATGTATCTAATTGAAGCATCTGTTGATCAAAAACCAACAGAAGCAGATATCGATAACGTACGCTACTCATTATTCACAACGCTTGAAGTAGCGCCTGAATAATACAGCTGATTAGGCCTCAATAAAGGCCTAATTCGACTTTCGAGGAAGACTGTAGTCAACCGTGTGATCGCAGCTACCGTCTTTCTCGCAATCATTTACCCCATCACCATCAACATCCCAGCTTGGGTGCATGCCTTTTAATGTACTTTTTACGACGCTGATATCGGCAGTAAATTCACTTTGCTCATCACGGCGCGCGGCATTGCGCATCAAAAATACCCGAATCACATAATCGCCATTATCAGGAATTGTAAGCTCAGCATGATCACCTTTTGCTGTAATTAACAAACAAAGCGGTTGGGTTGCCTTTCGGTAAAATATTAAAATAGTTGCTAGAGTTTGAAGGTGTAAAATCAACCGTTAAGATAGCGCCTTTATTAAGGTTAATTTGATATTCCAGCATCTCATAACCTTTAATTGTGTCTTTAACTTGCCAGCTTTGCTGCACCGCAATATCTGAAGCTAGCAACTCATAATGACGACTATTTGGTAAATTTTGTTCGGCAAACACCAAGCTACTCGTAACCACCGAAAAACAAAACCCTATTAATAACAACAACTTCATATTCAACCTCCTTTTAAATTCTTTTTTAAAGAATGATAAACGCTAATTTTACAATTTTTAATTCTTTTAAAGTGAATCTATAGTTACTCCATCGCAGACACACTGCTTAACTAAACAGGATACCTACTATGAAACTTTTTACTTTAATCTCAGCTCAACCACACTTACAAAATATTAGCACTTTATTGGCACGTATTGGTTTATCGGCCATCTTTTTACTAACCGGCTTTAGCAAAATAGAATTCTTTGATGCAACAGCACAGTACATGGCATCAGTAGGTTTACCAGAGTTCTTACTGCCGTTTGTGATTGCCTTTGAAATTGTTGGCGGATTATTTATTTTACTGGGCTTTTTAACACAACTAACCGCTGTCGCTTTTGCTGGTTTCAGCCTAGTGAGTGCTTTGTTATTCCACTTTCAACTTGATGATCAAATGCAGTTTTTAATGTTCTACAAAAACATTGCAATGGCAGGCGGCTTTTTAGCATTGGCCAGTGTCGGTGCAGGCAAAATCAGCCTAGATCAACTAGTGTTAAAACGTAGTCAGGCATAACATTTACCCCAGCCAATAACCTAGGTTGTTGGCTGAATTTGTTTTTAAGAGGGCGCGAATATGGCAACGTTATTAACAGCAACCAGCCATGATATTGGTGGGCTCGATGTAAAACGCATCTTGCCTCATTTTGACAAAAAAATGGTTGGCCCATTTATCTTTTTTGACCACATGGGGCCGAATCACTTTCCTCGCGGTGAAGGCATAAATGTGAGGCCCCACCCTCATATTGGCCTGTCAACGCTCACTTATTTATTTACTGGCAGTATTTACCATCGCGATTCGCTAGGTAATAGCCTGCAAATAGAGCCCGGCGATGTAAACTGGATGACCGCAGGTCGCGGGATAGTGCACTCAGAAAGAGAAAGCCTTGAAGTACGGGCGAGTGAGCACGACATTAATGGTCTGCAATGCTGGGTTGCTTTACCTGAGAGCATGACCGAAATAGCACCACGCTTTGAGCATATCAAAAAACAGCAGCTGCCTGAGAAAATCGAAAAAGGCGTGCTGATGCGACTCATTGTCGGTGATGCCTATGGTTTAAGCTCCCCGGTGAAAAACTACTCACCGATGTTTTATGTCGATACGGTAGCCGAGCAAGGTAGCCATATTACTAAACCGCATCCTCATCATGAAACCGCCGTGTATGTTATTTATGGTGAAATTAGTGTGGGTGATACTCGCTATACCCAAGGCGACTTTGTGCTACTTGATGACAGCGAACACGAAATAACGACACTGGTGCACAGCCGCTTTATTTTACTTGGTGGCAGTAAATTTAATAAAGTCCCGTATTTACACTGGAATTTTGTCGCTTACAGCAAAGAGCGCATAGAGCAAGCAAAACAAGATTGGCAAGCACAGCGCTTTGCAAGCATTCCTGGTGATGAGCTTGAGTATATTGAGTTGCCCACTGCTAAAAAGTAAACTTTTTCAGCATTTACAGGTACTATTAGGCAGTTAAGTAAGCAAAGGAACATCATGCTAAGAATTACGCTAGAACAGTGGCGCATGTTTCGTGCTGTTGTTGAATTTGGAGGCTTTAACCAGGCCTCACAAGGCATTCATAAAAGCCAATCGAGTATTCATAATGCGGTTGGTAAAATTGAATCTGCACTCAATGTAAAATTATTCAGCATTCAAGGCCGCAAAACCGTGCTCACTGAAGCCGGCGAAATGATGCTACGGCGTGCCAATTACTTACTCGATGAAGCCGCTAAGGTTGAGGCTATTGGGCAAACCTTGGGGGAGGGTATCGAAAGTAAGTTACGCATTGCCGTTGATGCTATTTTCCCACAACAATTGCTTTATAAAGTACTTAACGACACGTCATCGCAATACCCGCAACTGCGTATTGAGTTGCATGAGTCTGTACTAATGGGGGGCAATGAACTGCTTGAAAACGATCAGGTTGATATTGCCATTACCGGCTTTCCAATTGCGGCAAACTTTCATGAAGAGTTATGTGATATCGAGTTTATTGCCGTCGCCCATCCAGATCACCCTTTGCATGCGATAGAGCGTGAAATCACCCTCGAAGATTTAAAATCACATCGCCAAATTGTGGTTCGCGATTCAGCGAATAAGCACAAACAAGATGGTGGCTGGTTAGGTGCCGATCAGCGCTGGACCGTCACTCATATGCGCACGTCGATTGATATGATCAGTAATGGACTGGGCTTTGCGTGGTTACCAAAAGTCGCGATAGAAAAACAACTTGCGACTGGGCAAATGAAAGCTCTTAATTTAACCCATAACAGCAGTCGCAGCGCTAAATTACATTTGCTCTTTAAAGACGGTGACAAACTGGGCCCGGCAGCACGCGCATTTCTTGGCGAGTTGCGTTATCAAGTGATGGAAAATCTATAGCTTCAAGGGCGTTTCAGCAATTCCTTTAATGCCCGGCTCAAGAATAAACACGCCACCACTGTGCGGGTAATCAGCGAGTACTGAGTCTTCGAGCCCTACTGCCGCTGTTGTCACCGCGAGATGCGTGAGCTCTTCACCAACAAATGCGACACTCGTAACACGTGGGGCGGGCAAGCGAATAAACTGCACCTGCTCACCGCTTGGAGCAAAACGATACACGCCATAACCATTCCATGCAGCAACCCACAGATGATCTTCGCTATCAACGGTCATACCATCAGGAAAACCCATATTATCAGTAAAGCGAATAAACTCGTGCTTATCAGCAAGCTCGCCATGCTCATTCAGAGTAAAGCGGTAGATTGTTTGTTTATCTGAGTCTGTAGAATATAGAAACTGGCCATTTTTACTTACCGCGGGGCCATTGCTAATCGTGTAGTCATGATCAACTGCTGTTGGAGCCTGACCATGACCAAAACGGTATAACTTGCCACTATTGGTTTGCTCTTGAGAGTCCATTGAGCCGAAAAAGCCAAAGCCTTGGCGAGACGTTTTGCCATCGTTTAAGCGGTTTTGAGAGGGTTCGTGATCAATTGCATAAAGTAGTTCGCGACTAAAGTCTTCGCTATTTAGCTTATAAACGCCTTTGGCAAAGCCTGCAACTAACTCTGCTTGCTCGGTTTCCATCACCCAACAAATTGGTTCTGGCATGGTAAACTGGCTAACGCGCATTGATTGACAATGCAAACGAAACAAACGCTGCCCTAAAATATCGACCCAAAATAAACAGTTATGCGCCTTTGCAAAATAGGCACCTTCACCTAATTGGCATTGGCTAGAAATGACTATTTTAATGGTGTCATCGAGCATTGGCTTCATTACACAAAAAGCTGAACTATTCTCATTCTATCTGTGTATGAAAATAAGTGCTAGACCAGATAAACCCGCAACCAGCAAGATGATGCCGCGAATGGCCTTTTCATTGAGGTTATTGTTGATCACAAACGACAAGCCCCAGCCAATTAAAATAGCGGGTAAGCAGAAAAAGAACAGCTTCACATCGGCCATATCGGCAGAACCTGTCAGCATTAATACAATAATGCCAAACAGGTTTATAAATACAAAAAAGGCACTCAGGTTTGCTTTAATTTTGTCTTTATCTTCAGCTTGATAGAGTAGCCCCATTGGCGCGCCACCGGCTGACGTTGTGGTACCTAAAAAACCCGACGACATTGACGCGAGTAAGCTAGTAATGGTGGAGATTTTCGGTTTCATACCTATGATGGATAATGCCACCACTACCAAAATACTCACACCTAGCAAGAGTTGATACTGCTTCGCATTGACATACCACATCACCATAGCGGCAAGGATAACCCCTACGGCCCCACCAATAATGGAAATGCCCGTCTGTTTCATGTCTATCGCGCCGCGGTGTTTAATCATTAACACCGAGGTTAAAAACAGCGCATTCAAAATCATTGGCCCAGGCACCAGCTCTGGCATTAGCCAGTAAAGTACAGGCACGCATAACATACCTAAACCAAAGCCAATAACACTTTGCAGGCAAGCGCCAATAATCAGAATTAAATAAACAAGTACAAAGTCGGTCAAACTTTCTTACCACCTTCCTAAGTATTAGATTCAAATGTTTAAAATAATTATTTATTATTATAGTACTATTTGGATCGTGTAAAATTTTTTCTTTGGTTTAATTTAATTTAAAGCAACTAACAATTTAATTAAGTCCAACCCGCATCCACTATCAGTGATTGTGCTGTCATCATGCGGCTGTCATCAGCAGCTAAAAATAACGCGGCATTCACTATATGGTCTGGTTGTATTGTTTCGTTAATACACTGACTTAAACGAACATCTTCAATCATTTCTGGGGTTAGCCAATGAGTCATTTGGCGCTCTGTCATCACCCAACCCGGAACCAGTGAATTCACACGAATATTGTCTTTACCATATGAAGCAGCTAATGAACGGGTTAAACCTTCAATTCCCGCTTTTGCGGTTGTGTAGGCTGGCATGCCTGTTTGCTTAATACGCCAACTTACCGACCCCATATTGATAATGCTACCGCCGCCCAAGCGCTGCATGTGTTCAACTACAGCTTGCGATGAAAAGAAACACGGGCGCAAGTTAACAGCAAACTTATCTTCCCAATATTTCACATCCATATTCTCAGCGGCATGGCGGGTGTCATCGGCTGCGTTATTAATTAACACACCAATGTCACCCTGTTGCTGACGCGTTTGCTCAATGACCGCTTTTAAGGCTTCTACATCACGAATATCGCAATGGATAAACTGCGGGTCAAACTCATATTTACCAGCTAATTTAGCGCATAACGCATCGCTTTGATCAGTTGCAATATCAACAAAGGTGACTTTCGCGCCCTGCTCGCAGAACCGCGTTACCATTACTTCACCAATTCCCGATGCACCACCAGTAATAAACACACTCTTACCACCAAGGCTTGGGTAAACTGTTTTTAGCTCGTTTGAATTTGGCATGATAACCTTTTGTTTTAAAGTAATTACAACGTCAAGAAGCGATACTTATTGAGCCGCTTCTTTATCAGCGATTTCTTTTTCAATAAACGCCATTGCTTCATCAATCATGTACGTCATCATGTTTTTAGCACGTTCAGGATCGCCGCTCGCAATCGCGTTATACACTTTAAAGTGCTCTTCAGCGATAGCCTTTTTATTACCCTTAGCAGGTGTAGTATGTTGAATACTTACGTGTAATGCGGTGCGAATAAAATCACGTAATTGATAGAAAAAACGGTTACCACTGGCATGTAAAATTGCTGTGTGGAAGGCAAGGTCTGGCTCATGCATTACGCCTTCTGGCTCTTCTGCTGCCGCTTGCATTTTATCGAGTGCCATTTTAATTTCTGCAATGGCTGCTTGGTCACCTTTTCTGGCTGCAAGTGCTGCTGCTTGCGGCTCAATCGCCAAGCGCACTTGTAAGAATTCTTTAAGTACGTAAAGCGATGGGCTGCTTTCTAACAACCATTTTAATACGCTTGTGTCGTATAAGTTCCAGTTCTCCGCCGACTCAACACGAATACCTTGTCGTGGACGAGAAGAAATCAGTCCTTTTGCAGCAAGCATTTTCACTGCTTCACGAACAGCTGTGCGGCTAATACCATACACTTCACAAAGTTGTGCTTCGGTTGGTAGCCCCGTTTCAGTGTTATAATCACCAACAATTATTGCTTTACCAAGCTCATTGGTAACTTGTTGTGATAGGTTTAAATTTTCTAAACGCGCCATGTGTGTTCCTCAAAAGATCTGAGTAATATGATACATCTATAAAGCTATTCCGTCATCCTGGAAATAATTGATTAAAATCAATAACAAGCAAAAAACAGCCTAATACAAGTGTCTATATTTCAAACAATACAGTCACCATTTTACCTACAGACTGTCACCTTATTTTAACAAATCTCTTTCACTTACCTTATTTATAATATAATATTTTTATTCAGCAACTAAAAAAGCAAAATTCTCTTTCAAAATTAGGTGGAACACACGATGGTCGAACTAAGTACCTTAGACTGGGCAGTGCTAGCAGGATTTTTTGTCCTGTTACTAGGCGTTGTCGTGATGTCTATGCGACAAAAAGAAGAAGACACCGCTGATTACTTTTTAGCGGGTCGTAATGCAAGTTGGTTAGTGATTGGTGCCTCTATTTTCGCATCAAACATTGGCTCGGAACATTTGGTGGGCCTTTCAGGTTCAGGTGCACAATCGGGTATGGCACTGGCTCACTGGGAAATGCAATCGTGGATCATTCTACTACTCGGTTGGATTTTCGTACCTTTCTATTGGAGTAGTAAAGTCTACACCATGCCAGAGTTCCTAGAGCGCCGCTTTAACTCTAAATCACGTACCTTCTTGTCTGTTATCTCATTGATTAGTTATGTATTAACCAAGGTTGCAGTAACGGTTTATGCCGGCGGTATCGCATTTAAAACAATCTTGGGTATTGAGAGCATTTGGGGCATCGACTTCTTCTGGATTTCAGCGATTGGCGTTTAGTGGTTATCACCGGTATTTATACGGTGCTTGGCGGTATGAAAGCCATTATGTGGACCTCCGTGTTGCAAACTCCGGTGCTCATTATTGGCTCCTTAGTCATATTAGTTGTTGGTTTAGATAAAGTAGGTGGCTGGGAAGAAGTTGAGCGTATCAACGATGCTAATATGCACCTTATTCGCAGTGCTTCAGATGCTGAATTCCCTTGGCCTGGCATTGTATTTGGTTCATTCATTATTGGTTTTTGGTATTGGTGTACCGACCAATACATCGTACAACGTGTTTTATCCGCAAAAGGCATTAAAGAAGCGCGTCGCGGTACCATGTTTGCTGGTTACTTAAAATTACTTCCTGTATTTATCTTCTTAGTGCCGGGTATGATTGCCTATGCATTAAATGCTAAAGGTATTATTAGCTATGAAAGTGCTGACCAAGCCTTCCCAACTTTAGTTGCTGAGCTATTGCCAGCAGGTGTTAAGGGGATTGTAATCGGTGGTTTAGTTGCAGCACTAATGAGTTCTTTAGCATCATTATTTAACTCATCAGCAACCTTATTCACCATTGATTTTTATAAGAAATTCAAACCTGAATCATCTGAGAAACACCTTCTTAAGGTAGGTCGAATTGCCACTATCGTGATTGTTGTATTAGGCCTTTTATGGATACCCGTCATGAGCTTAATTGCCGATGTGCTTTATGAATATCTGCAAAGTGTTCAGTCTCTTATTGCACCGGGCATTGCTGCGGTATTCTTACTCGGTTTATGTAGTAAACGCATCACTCCAACAGCGGGTTTTGTGGGCTTAGTATCAGGTTTTGTACTGGGTATGATCCGCTTAGTGTTGCTGCCATTTAAAGATGATTTAGCAGGTTCATCATTTGCGTGGATCACCACGATGAACTGGTTGTATTACTGTATTCTGCTATTTGTCATCGTGGTCGCCATTATGATTGTGGTGAGTATTTTCACCAAGCAAGCAGACGAAGAACAATTGAAAGGTCTTACTTTCTCAAGTCTAGATAAAGCAACCATGAAAGAAGTGGCTGCCGGCTTAGATAAGTGGGACTACATTCATACTGCGGGTATTATTGGTATTACTGCCTTTATTTACTACCGCTTCTGGTAATCGTTCGTTCCCAAGTTGTAGGGCGCCAATTGGCGCCCTTTTTTAGTCTGCTCGTTCAGGTGAGAACACTGGAAAGCCGTTTTTATCCCACGTAATAATGCGGGCTCGCGCATGGCGATTTGGATCTGTCAGTGGTGTGCCTTTCAGCTCTTTATAGTCACGACTGTGATAAATCATTAAATCGGTTACCCCATCTTCAGCTTTCACAAAACTGTTGTGTCCAGGACCAAAACGACCCAACTCAGCATTGGTAGTAAACACTGGCTCTGCCTTTTTATGCCAGCTAGCAGGATCAAGTAAATCAGCATTCACATCTGCCCATAGTAAGCCCATTGCATATCGATGATCGGTAGCGCTGGCTGAATAAGTGACAAATATTTTATCGCCATGAGTGATAACAGCAGCACCTTCGTTTACCTTGTAACCTTGCACTTCCCAATCAAGAGTTGGCTCAGTAATCGCGATAATAGGCTCTTTAATTGATGTTGGTGAGTCCATTTCAGCTAACCATAAAGCTGAGTTATAGGTTGCAGGCTGGTTTTGCTGCGCCCAAATCATGTAACGCTTACCCTTATGCGTAAAACTTGTTGCATCAAGCGAAAAACTATCCAAGTGGCTGGTGACTTGACCCATTTCTTGCCACTCACCTTGCATTGGATCAGCACTGTCGTTTTTAAGTGCATACATACGAATACTGAACGGTTTTTCGATATCACCTGCGGCAAAGTAGATATACCAACTACCATTAATCTGATGTAGCTCTGGAGCCCAAATATTGACACTCATTGAACCTTTATCACGCTTTTGCCAAATAACCTTCGGCTCAGCTAATTTTAAATCGTTTAAGCGACAAGCTTGGCGCAGCTCAATTTCATCAAATTTCGGCGAACTACCTATAAACGTATAACAGCCACTTTTTTCATCACGAACTAACCAAGGATCAGCACGTTTAAGTACGATCGGATTATCAATAGGTGCAAGAGTCTTGCTACTATTAGCATCAGCAAGGGCTGACAATGACGAGGCGCTTAACGCACTAAGAAGCGTTAGCCGAGATAATTTTTTGAGCATAATGTGTCCTGTAATTCGTCTCGATTTTATTGTTAATATTGTATTACATATTATATAGTAGCTGAATGAACACAAGAGTTAAAACAACAAAAGGTATTCAAGCATGAGACCCGTAAGTAACGTGACACACGCAATGAAGTGGCTTTCAACAGGGCTACTTTTTTCTGCCGCAGCCGTATCTGCAAAACAAGTTGAAGTACACGATCCGGTAATGACCAAAGAAGGCGACACGTACTATGTCTTTAGCACAGGCCCGGGCATTACCTATTATGAGTCGAAAGATTTAACCAACTGGAAACTTACCGGCCGCGTTTTTAAAGATGAGCCAAGTTGGGCAAAGCGTATTTCACCAAGTTTTGATGGCCACTTATGGGCACCCGATGTGTACGAGAAAAATGGTAAGTTTTACCTTTATTACTCAGTCTCTGCATTTGGCAAAAACACCTCAGCAATTGGTGTAACGGTTAACGAAACCCTTGACCCATCATCACCTGATTACAAGTGGATTGATTACGGCATTGTGGTTGAATCTGTGCCTGAGCGTGACGATTGGAACGCTATCGACCCTGCCATTATCGAAGATGACAATGGTACACCGTGGATGAGCTTTGGTTCGTTCTGGGGTGGTCTTAAACTAGTACAACTTGATGATGACATGGTGCGCTTAGCAAAACCTGAAAAATGGCATCACATTGCGAGTCGCCCAAACACGGAACATGGCCCAATTGAAGCACCTTATATCTTTAAAAAGAACGACTATTACTACCTATTTGTTTCGTTTGATAAATGCTGCCGTGGCGTAGAGAGTACTTACAACGTACGCGTAGGTCGCAGCAAAAACATCGAAGGCCCATATTTAGATCAACAAGGTCGCTCTATGGTTGATGGCGGTGGCAGTTTAGTTATTGAAGGTAATAAAGATTGGGCAGCCCTTGGTCATAATGCTGCGTACACCTTTGATGGCAAAGACTATTTAGTATTACACGCCTACGAAACAGCCGATAACGGCGTGCAAAAGCTACGTATTTTACCTATGAGTTGGAAAAACAATTGGCCGGTTGTTAACCCAGCCGACCTAAATAAGCTCAAAACTAAGCTTAAGAAGTAATTATTCAACACACAAAAAACCTGCAAAATTGCAGGTTTTTTATTTGCTTTAATGACCTCGTTTGAGGTTGAAAGTAGGTGTTATCAACTAAAATCAACCAAGGTAATATCAACAAGCATGGGGCTATGGCAGCCTTGTTGATGTTTTTCTTCAATAAATACGCTGTACACATCACGCGCCAGATGCGCAGGTATTAGCACTTCAAAGCGACTGCCTTTATTCATTAATTGCAATGCTTCTTGCAAGCCCACTATCGCCTCTGCAATTTCGTACTCTACAGCAGCGCCTTGCTTGCGAGTATCAAATAACACCCGACCATTTGTAAGGGTAACGCGTTGATGCACAGTCACAGTAGCATCCCAACTAGGTTTATCCCCCTGACCTTGCTCAATCACTCGATAACCAAGCCCTGTGGGTGTTTGGTAAAAACTGTGTTGCTCAGCGCTGTTATCTAAAAGCGACGGTAAAACATGCTCTTTAGCCGTCGCAAACACATTGTTGCTTAACATAGCCAACTCTTTATTGTGCGTTGATTAAACGAATACCATAGATACCACCGGCAACAGAGTCTTTGTCGGCAGCAAAACGTAAAGTAAGCGTTTTCGACTTTTTCATTGCTTCTGTTAATGGGTAATCAATGGTGTAGAACTCATCCGTTGGTTTACCTACAGGCAAACTAACTCCAGCTAATTGCTCACCATTTAAATTAATTGAGAAATGACGGTTCACATCGCCAATAAAATAGCGAATACGCAAAGCAACCGCTTTTTGTTCTGGGTTACTAAGCTGATACTCAAACCAACCTGTCGCATCGCGCCAATGATGACCATTATTAACACCTGCGCGGGTTCCCTCACCTTTAAAGTCGTGTTCGACTTCAGGTTGTTGCTCACCCGGTGTAATTTGATCAACGGTTAATAAACGAAGCTGTTCTTTCGCTTGCTCAGCCGCTTTTGCATCGGCAACAAATTGCGTGAACTCAGCTTCACTTTGCTGCGGCCAATACACTTGATAGCGACTATCGTGTAAGCGGAAGAACGGAATTAGCTCTGTGCTCTTTGTGTTATCGATACCTTGCTTGGCAATCGCCACATTTTTATCGGCGATAAATGCGAGCTCTTGGCCCGGTTTACGAGTGAGATCGGCAATAAACTTTTCTGGCTCACTCAGCATGATTGGCAGAGCTTCTGGCGGACAAGTCGGCCCTGCGGCAATGTGGCCCATGCGGCTATTGTCAGCAACAAAGTTAAGCTGCTCATTTGCAAATGCTTGTACTTTAGTGGCCATTACAACAGGCCCATACATCACAGAGTAATAATGCTGACCATCAGGTAGCTGCTCAGTATAAAGCTTAGGACTAAGTTCAAAAGCAAGCTTGTCACCGCTTTGCCAAGCATGGCTGATACTGTAGTAACCATCTTTTTCGGTTGCGCTTACAGCTTGTCCATTTAAAGTAAAGCTCAGCTCACCTTGCTGCCAAGACGGTTTACGAATATGAATTACCGACTCAGTGCTTTGCCCCTCAGACAAACGATTCACGGTCAGTGAGACCTTGTTATCATCTGGGAATTGGCTGTCTTGCGTGATCTGCAAACCCTGCTGTTGCCAATTTAACGTGCTTGGAATAAACAAGTTCACCCATAGCTCTTTACCGGTATTGCTATAAATCAGCTCACCATATTTGCTGTGATTCTCAATACCTGAGCCTACACAACACCACATTGAATCTTGCACTGACGAATACATGCGGTAATGCCCAGGGCGCATTGAGGTAAAGTAAACAAGACCACCATGCTCTGGGTGTTGTGACGATAAAATATGGTTATATGTGGCGCGCTCATAATAGTCTAAATAGCGCGTATCACCGGTTTTTAAGAACAATAACTTACTCAGTTTCATCATGTTGTAAGTGTTGCAGGTTTCTGGGCCTTCAACATCTTCAACCATCGGCGTAAAGTCACTTTTATCATGAAAATGCTCACGTACCGAGTTACCGCCAATTGATACTGAGCGCTCTTGGCTGACTATTTTCCAGAAAAAGTCAGCACCTTGCTGCCATGCTTTATCATCGCTGGCATTTGCGACCTTCAACATACCAATAATTTTTGGAATTTGCGTATTGGCATGCAGGCCCGTTAACTTATCTTCTTTGTGTAATAAGGGTTCAATAATGATGTTATGAGAGAACTGACGCGCTAGTTTTAAGTAACGCTCATCGTCACTAATAAAGTACATATCAGCAAACACATCATTTAAGCCACCATGCTCTGAATACAACATTTGTTGAACTTGTTCATCAGTTAGCTTAGCAGTGGTCGCTAAGAACCATTCACCTAACTTAAATAGCATTTGTTTGGCTTTATCACTACCGGCTACATCGTATGCATCACGCAAGCCATGGAAGATTTTATCTATGTTATAAAGCGGTACCCAGCGGTCATTTAAGCTGAATAAATCGGCTTTGATTTCACCCTTTTCAATCTGCTGCCACATTTCATCGCCATTTGGGATTCCGCCTAAGTAACCACCAGTGACTTGCTGGGCGCGATCCAACTCGCTTAGCATATAATCTAAACGCTGCTTTAATTCTTCGTCACCTGTGGCTGCCCATGCAAGGCTCAAGGCTGAAAGATAATGACCGCCAATATGCCCATCAAGGCCTGTGCTTTCCCAGTTGCCATAGTTAGGCGCTTTTGGCTTAAGGCCAGCTTCACGCAGATAAGGAGCAAGCAGCTGATCTGGATGAAGTGCTAATAAATAACGCACATTCGTTTGCTGCGCATGTAAAAACGGGCTGGCGTTTAAACTTACTTGGTTTAGGGCAAATAAATGTTGTTCGCTGGTATGTTCAGCATGCTCCACAGCAGCAGTTTGTTTACTGTCTGTAGGCTGCTCACTGCAACCGGTCACAGTTAAAATTGCAGCGCAAACGCTTGCTAAATAGCTAACCTTGAATGTGTTCATACTGTTGTCTCCCAGCGAATTGTTATTTTAAAGAGCAAAGCGCACACACTTATTTAGTGTGTGCGTTTAAAGGATGGTTATTTTGGTAGGCGTTTATGAATAACCATATCCGTATAGTACTCATCGGTAATTTTGTATTTTTTCAAAATCAAACCAAGTAAGGCGTGGAATACACCCGGAATGATAGTTAGCATCAGTGCTAAGCCCATAAGGGTAAATTCAGTTTGCTCAACGTTAGGCTTGTACTCAAAGAATGCCAGTAATAAACCACCTGCTAAGCCAGCTAAGCCACCCCCTGCTTTTTGGCAGAATGAAATACCACCAAATGATAGGCCCGATGCACGAACGCCGTCTTTAATTTCACCGTAATCTACAGCTTCAGCAATGGCAGACCAGAACACTGGTGCATGTAAATCAACAACAAATGACAAGATGATATAAAGCACAAACGCCATCATTACATCACCCGGTTGCACCACAAAATACATTAGCAATGAGATGAATAGCACGGCGATTTGTGATTGACGGAATAGCTTCATTTTACAGTAACGCTGGGTGATCCACGTACTTGCCACCATAGAGACAATAGATGCTGCAATACCCGCACTGGTAAAGGCACCCGCTAAATCTGGTACACCTAAGTAATAGGTTGCGTAATACATAGCAACACTGCCACGAATCGCATAGCCAAGCGTACCAAGCACACATGCTGCACACAGGAGTAACCATTGGTCGTTTTTAATAAGTACTTTTAATTGTGTAAGTACACCTTCGGTTTGTGGCTCATGGGTAATACGTTCGCGAGTAGTAAAAAAGCAAAACAAAAATAGTGCTACGGCACAAGCCGATACTAATGCCATTGCCAGTTTATAACCATACGACAAGCTGCCATCTCCCCAATATGAGGCAAGCAGCGGTACTGAAAATACGATCACCACATTGGCAATCTTAGCGAAGAACATACGGTAGCCATTAGCTGACAAACGCTCTTTAGGATCGGCAGTTAATACACCAATGTAAGAGATATAAGGGATAGCAACACCGGTAAACATCAAGGTCGCAAACAAGTATGTGGCATAAGCCCAAGCTAACTTCATGTTGTAGTCGAAATCAGGCGTGGTAAATAACAGTACGACCGACAAACCATATGGCACAGATAAAAATAAGAACCAGTGACGGAACTGACCCCAACGGGTTTTCACTTTATCGGTGATCACCCCCATTAAAGGGTCGGTAAAGGCATCAACAAAACGCGCCACTAAAAACAACACACCCATATCAACCGGATCAAGCCCGTAGATATCGGTGTAAAAGAAAGACATAAAATAGAATAACGCTGCAACCATGACATTTACTGCCATGTCGCCGGCACCAAAGCCGACCTTTTCTACAACGGATAACTTTTGAGATTCCATACAACAACACCCTAATTGGTCAATAATGAGCCGCCGCTCACTATTTCAAGCAATGCTAAAAAGTTTTCAACACTGCGTATCAAATAAATTTACAGCCTTAGATATTACACAGCTTGGTCATTGCGTTCGTTATTTTTGTAAATTTAATGCTAATCTAATTAATAGTATTATCATACTTATTAAATCGCAACTCTTTTCGACCGATGGTTTGGTTTATAAAAACCAATAAAAAACCCCAGCAAAGCCGGGGTTTTTAGGTCTATAAAAGAAATTTAGAAAGAGTAACGTGCGCCTAGTGCGAATGTACGTGAGTAGATACCGTTACCAAAGTTAAATAGGTTGTCGTTACCTTCACCGTAGTAGCTTTGATATACGTCATCTAGGATGTTCGTTGCATCAAAGGTTACGACAAAGTCATCATTCACATTGTAGCTAAATTGGAAATCTAAGCTTTGCTCAGGGCGATTCCAGAATTGAATCGGGTTAGCAAAGATTGCCGCTTCGTTACCTGTGTAGAACTCAGAACGCCATACATAAGATAAACGCATGTCGAATGAATCACGCTCGTAGATACCTACGATGCTGTACGATTCATCAGAAACACCTGACATTTGCGATTTAACATATTCGGTTACTTCTCCTGCTTCGTTAAAGTCTGGAGTTTCTTGTGATGAATCAAGCATGGTAAAACTAGCTTGTACACCAAAACCATTTAACAGCTCAGGTAAGTTTTCAGGAAAATAAACTGCACCAAGCTCAAAACCCGAAAGCTCTCCGCTTGAAGCATTTACAGATGTACTGATAACGTACGGTCTTGTTTGACCATCATTACCTTCAAGAACTTCTGTCTTACGCCCTGGTAACACTAAACCTTCGATTTCACGCTTAAAGTAAGCAGCGTAAATAGAGCTTGTATCTGCGAAGTACCACTCAAGTGATAAATCATAGTTCTTTGACTCTGTTGGTTGTAAATTAGAATTACCACCCGTTCCTGTACCATAAGGATTGTCAGTTAATGGGTCTTGTAATCTTACAACCGTGTTCAGGTCAGCAAAGTTAGGCATACGCAGTGTTTCTGTATATGCTACACGACCCACTACGTCATCCGTGATGTTCCAGTTAAGTACTAAGCTAGGCAAAATCTTATCTGTTTTATTCTTGCCTGTTGTAAGTTCACCATTTTTTTCTGGATCATAAAACTTCATATCTTGCTCATAGTTCACGTAACGTAAACCGAATTCACCACTAATATCCTCTGTTATAAAGAAATTAGTTGTTGCATAAAATGCATACGAAGTTTCGTCAATATCAAAAGTTGTCGCTAAATCCTCGACTTCAGCACCATAGACCTGGCGAACAACATCTGCATTTTTCAGTAAATAACTGCCATCAGCTGTAATAAAGCTATTAAATACATCGGCGCGACCATCAAAGTAATCATCTACTTGAAAAATTAAGCCACTTCCGTCTCCAGACGCCCCTGCAGCAACTAACTGCTCTATAAGGCTAGCAACTGAAGTGTTTCCAATACCTTCATCATCAGTTCTAGTAAACTCTTGTGCGGAGCGGTTTTCGAAACGGCCACCGAATTTAACTTTATCTATGAAAGTACCACCAAGGAGATACTCACTATCTACTGTAAAACTAATCGAATCGCCGCTGTTTCCGCCACCATTGTCATAAATAGTACCTGCATTCCAGTTTTCGATAGCGGTCATATCTGCTTCGTTTACCGCAGTGTTTGGATCATCCCAAAACGCGATGCCTGGTACGCCGTCTTTGTCGTTGAAATCTACATCAAGTCCTGTTGATACACGGTCAAAACGCATTGCGAAGAAATCTGTTTTATACTCACTGTCTTGATAAACAACTTCAGTATTAATAGTTAGGTAATCGCTTGCTTGCCACTCGGCACCTAGCGCATATAAGTAGCTATCTGTTTTACCATATGAAAAGTCACCGCTTTGGAAACCACCAGCACCAATCGCTTGCTTTTCTTTAATAACGTTAGTGCCATCAAACACAGTTGGGGTTTCAATAAAGCCGTTACCGTTTTCAAACGTATTTGAGAACCACATCGCATTTTGCGATTCGTTTTCGTAACCTGTATAGAAGCCTTCAGCTGTGATTTCTAGAGTTTCATCTGGTGCCCACTGTAAAGATACAGATGCAGCAGGACGCTTACGAAGACCTGTAAATGAAGTACCAAAAATTGCATCACGTGCTAATAAATATTCCGTTGGAACTCCTTCAATATCAAGGGTAGAGCCTGGCGACGTAGGTAAGCCATTTTCTAAACCACCTTGCCAGATTAGGTTATCTCGCGAGTCACGATTTGGAATTCTAGAGTATGGCGAGTAGTTATAATGTGGTTTATCAGTAAAGAATGGGAATACAGCACCTGCTGTGATGGTGTCATCGCGGTAATGTGTTTCAGCATAAGAAATATTGAAAAGTGCGCCAAACTCACCAGCGCCGTCGATTTCCCAACGGTTAGAAAGTAACGCACTGATATTTGGATCAACTTCATCTGGTTGATCTGAGTAAATCGCACGTGCCGCTAAAACAACTTTTTCACCTTCGAAGTTGAAAGGACGGTGGGTTTTGATATCGATCGCACCTGCGATACCACGTTCAATTTGATCCGCCGAACGGGTTTTATAAACTGTTACACCCGAAAGTAAACTTGCAGGTATGTCTTGCAGCGCCACATCACGACCCGCACCTGTAAAGATAGCACGGCCATTCACTGTGGTATTAACATCAGTAAGACCACGGATTGAAACCGCACTTACTTCACCAGCACCACGGCCTGTTGTTTGTACACCTGTCACACGTTGTAGTGCTTCAACTACGTTGTTATCAGGGAATTTACCAATATCTTCAGCAACAATTGCATCCACGATTTGAACGCTTGCACGTTTTTCATCTAGCGCTTTGTTTAAACTGCCGCGAATACCTGATACTTGAATAACTTCCATCTCATCGACGTTATTCTCAGGAGTTTTTGGTGCTTCCTCCTGTGCAAAAGCAAATTGACAGGTAAATGCCATAACTACAGCACTGGCTATGTGTGTTCTTTTAAACATAAGCGGTGTTCTCCAAATTATAGTTATATCGGTCCGCTGAACTTTCCCCATTCAGTTACCGAAGAGTGACCACTGCATTGTGCATCGTGTGTTGTCAAAACGGTGCGCGAGTGTGTCTACATTTTATTATGTTAATACATTGCTGCCCGAACTTTAATCATATTGTATGATTATTTAACAGTCAACTCAAAAAGCCAAATTAAAATTAGTGCCATAGTGTTTACAAAAAACGTTGTAATTATAACACGTTACAAACTAAAAAAGGGCTGCGTTTTTATCTTGGGAATTTATGTAGACCCATTATTATCAGTCACTTAGCATTTATTTGTTTGCTTGTTTTATTTGTCTTTTGTTCATCCAGAGCAACAAAAAAGGGCTAACAAGTTATTTACCTGGCGTTTTTTGATGCTACTATGATAAAAATACAATAATACAATATAGAGTTATTTTTTGCTGCACTTTTACTGGTTTGTTTCGATGTAAACAATCAGTTACTCAGTATAATCAGGCATACACTGTGTATTATCTGGTCATTCAGAGCGAGCTCTAAGTACAAAAGCTGCAGTTCGAACAACAATTATTAGTCACAGAGGACACTCATGAAGAAATTGAAAGCGTTAGCGCTGCCATTGCTTTTTTCGAGCAGCTTAGCCGTTGCACAAAACCCATTATTCACCGATGTATTTACTGCAGATCCAGCAGCACTTGTTCACAATGACACCGTATACCTTTATACAGGTCATGATGAAGCACCTAATAATGATGTGTTTTTTGAAATGCACGACTGGTTAGTCTTTTCATCAACAGACATGGTGAACTGGAAAAAACACGGCCCAATCATGAAAGCAACCGACTTTAAATGGGCTAAGGGCGAAGCATGGGCTTCACACATGATTGAGCGTGATGGCACTTTCTATTTCTTTACAACCGTTCGTCACAACGACACAAAACCAGGTTTTGCAATTGGTGTTGCGACGTCTAAATCACCAACAGGTCCATTTAAAGACGCGATTGGCCATGCATTGGTTACCGATGATATGACCAAGCATACGTCAAATGATTGGGACGACATCGACCCTGCTATTTATACAGAAGAAAACGGCGATACTTACATGTTCTTTGGTAACCTAATGCCAAAATACGTAAAGCTAAGCGACGACTTACTGTCTCTTGATGGTGAAATTAAAACGCTAGATTTACCAAACTTTACCGAAGCGTTATGGGTTCATAAGAAAAACGACAACTACTATGTATCGTACGCATGTGAGTTCCCTGAGAAGATCTGTTATGCCATGAGTAAAAGCATTCATGGTAGTGGGAATATAAAGGTATTTTGAATGAAATCGCAGGTAACAGCGAAACCAACCACCAATCAATCATCGAGTACAAAGGTAAAGACTACTTTATTTACCATACTGGTGCTGTACCACCGATTGATGGCAAACCAAGTGGCGGTCGTTTTCGTCGCTCAGTGGCGATTGAGCCACTTTACTACAACGAAGATGGCACACTTAAACGTATTATCATGACCACTGAAGGTCTAAGTAAACAAGACAAGTAATATCAAAAAGGGCTCTTTAAGAGCCCTTTTTAATGTTCAAATGTAATACAAATAAACAAATTTAACGGAAAATCCTCTCTTTCAGATAAGTAAAAAACTTCCCTAATAGCGCAAAAATACCGAAAAAAACGCCAAAAATGACAACTTGAGAAAATTAAAATCACACTGTACATATTGTAAACACTGATACTTCATGTTTACATACCAATTACCTTTGCAAAAGTATTTGCACATTTTAAATCATACTATAAAATTACAATACTACGTTCTTATTAGTTTGATATAGGCACGCGGCAATTTTATTGACAACAATCGAATAAAAAAAATGAATCCCAGTTTCAAGAGGACACATAAAATGAAATTAAATAAATTAGCCATGGTCATAGCCTGCTCTTTGGCTGTTACAGGTTGTGGCAAAGAAGATGGTACTAAGCTTGACACAGCACCAGCGGTTGCCGACCCGCAAAGTGCAAAACCGGCAGTAAGCAGCAGTGTTGAATACACTGAATCAGGTAGCGTAATGGTTACCAATGTAAGCGTGCACGATCCTTCTGTCGTTAAAGTTGACGACACTTATTATATTTTTGGTTCACACCTTGCTGCCGCTAAATCAACTGATCTCTTGAACTGGAAAATGATTTCGAGCCTTTCAGCTAACGCAGCCGTTAATGAAAGCCCATTATTCGATTACAACTACACAGGTGAAATTGCCGAAGGTATTGAGTGGACAGACGGCTTCACAGGAAACTGGGCTGCCGATGTAATCAAAGCACCAAATGGTAAATTTTGGTTCTACTATAACCATTGTGCACAAGACAACCCAGATACCGCAGATGTGGTTGATGAAGTATGCTGGAACCGCTCTTACCTTGGTTTAGCTGAAGCTGACAATATTGAAGGCCCATATAAAAACAAAGGTATTTTCTTACGCAGTGGTTATCGCTCAGAAGCTGAATTTACAGCTTACCCACTTGATAACGGCCAAACAACATGGAATGGTGCCGTTGATCCTAACGCAATCGATCCAGCGGCATTCTATGATGCTGACGGCAAACTTTGGATGGTTTACGGTTCATACTCTGGCGGTATTTTCGTGCTAGCAATGGACGAAGAAACGGGTATGCCAGAAGCGGCCAAGGCTATGGTAAAAAGCTAGTAGGCGGCGACTTCCGTGCAATGGAAGGTGCATTTGTTATGTACAGCCCAGAAAGTGAATACTACTACTTATTCTACTCAGTAGCTGGTTTTGCGCTAAATGATGGTTACAACATTCGTGTTGCTCGTTCTAAAACACCAGATGGTCCTTACCTAGATAACGCAGGCAACGATATTTCAACATTGGGCGGCTTAGAAGTTGGTGAAAAACTAATGGGCGGCTTTGAGTACACGCAAGAACTTGGCGAAACAGCACCAGCATGGGGCTACCAATCACCAGGTCATAACTCAGCTTACTACGATGAAGCGACAGGTCGTCATATCTTAGTTACGCATACGCGCTTCCCGCAAACATCGACTGAGTTCCCAACCATTTCAGAAGCGCACCAAGTTCGCGTACATGAAATGTTTATAAACTCATTAGGTTGGCCTATGGCTTCACCGCAGCGCTATGTGCCGCTAGAAGGCGACAACATGGTTGTGGCGGATGAACTTTATGGTTATTACAAATTTATCAACCATGGTAACGATGTAAATACAGATGCTATTCGTTCAATGCATATTGCTTTAAACGAAGATCACTCAGTAACCGGTGATGATCCAGGCATCTGGTACATGATTGATGACTCAAATATTAAGCTTGAGTTAGATTCAGGTACTTACTTTGGCGTGGCTAAATGGCAATGGGATGATGCAACTAAAGCAATGGCTGTTACTGTATCAGCTACATCAAGCGAAGGCGCTACCATTTGGGCAAGTAAACGAGATGAAATCACAGATACAGCAAACGTTCTGGGCACTGTTCAAGAAGCACTTGATATCAAAACTGAATTATCAATCGCTGACGAAGGCTACTCATTACCAACCAAAGGTAAAGACGGTGCTGCAATTAACTGGGAAAGTAGTGATGAATACTACATCACCAGTGAAGGCTCAGTATTCATTCCAACCCCAGATCGCGGTGATAAAGCGGTTACTTTAACGGCTAATATCTCTTTAAACGGCGAGAGCACAACCAAAACATTTAATGTAAACCTAGAAGCGCGCCCAGAATTTAAAAATGCGATTGCACACTATGCATTTGAAGATTCACTCAGTGATGGTTTAGGTAACCTGGATGATGCGGGTGTAACAGATAACAACCTATTAAATGTGGGTGCTGGTACAGCTGCATACGCAGAAGGTAAAACAGGTAAAGCATTTAACTTTGACGGTGCAACGGGCGTACGTTTACCTGATGAGTTAGTAACAGGTGATGAGTACACTATTTCGTACTGGTTTAAGCCAACAGTACTGACTAACTTCACGCCTACATTCTTCGCATCAACGTCTGATGCACGTTGGATGAGCTTGATCCCAGGTAGTACACACTTTACAACAACACCAATGCTTTGGAGCCGCTATTTAGCTGATGATGGCACAGATATGTGGAACCAAATCATCTCTGACTCACCAGCGGTAATGGATTGGAATCATATTGCCATCACTTATGCTAATGGCACAGCAACACTTTATCGTGATGGTGTCCTTTCTGGTACTATGCCTCGCCCTGATTTTTTTAGCACACAAACAGGTAACTTTGCGCTGGGTGTGAACTACGGTTGGGACTTACCTTTCCAAGGTCAAATTGATGAGTTTATCGTCTATGACTACGCGCTAAACGGCCTAGATATTAATGGTGCGGCTATCAATAACCTGACAGATCCAACTAAATTCGAGAGCTTCATTACTGATGCGCTTGATTTAGGTGATGTTTCTGCAGTACGTGATAGCTTTGAATTACCACGAGTAGGTCCATTTGTATCTGGTATTAGCTGGACGTCAAACAACGAAGAGTACTTAAAACCGGTTAATGGCACAGCTGTTGTTACACAACCTAGCGCATCTGCTGGCGACCAAGTTGTAACATTAACTGCAACCATTAAGTACAAAGACTTTACGGATACTAAGTCATTCGATGTAACCTTAAAATCACTTGCACCTGCTGAATACAGCTTCGAAGGTGACCTAAGTGCATTAAACGGTGCGTATGCAGCGGGTAAATCAACGGGTGGTTTCATCAATAATACAGGCGGTAGCGTAAGCTATGTTGACGGTGTAATTGGTCAAGCAGTATTCCTAGAAGGTTCAGGTGTTCGTTTACCGGATAACCTAATCACGACTAATGACTACTCTGTATCTATGTGGCTTAAACCAGAAAGCTTCACAGATTACACAACAGCGTTCTTTGCCGGCGCAAGTGCAAACGCATGGTTAAGTTATGTACCATCAATGGCAGGCTCAGCGCTAACGCGTTTATGGGCAAATAACGGTGCCTTCTTCGATAATGCAGAACTAGATAGCCGTATTCCAGCAAAAGAATGGACACATGTTGCATTCACTGTTGATGGTACGAACGGTGATGTACTGAAGATGTATGTTAATGGTGAACTACAGCTAGAAACCGATGGCTTCCCACGTGTATTCACGGTTCCTGGTGAAACAAATGAGTTTGCTCTAGGTGTTAACTACTGGGATACGCCATACCACGGTGCTATCGATGAACTGAAAATTTTCAACGGTGCGATTAGCGCTGAAGAAATAAAAGCACTCTTTGATGCAGCTGCTGCACAAGAGTAACAAAGTGAGGTGAGCTGCCTCACCTCAACTATTTGTTGTCTGGAAGGTCGGGTGAAAACCCGGCTTTTTTCTAAAGCTTTAGTACCTTTTGCCGATACATACATATCATTCACTTTCATCGCTCTCATTATGGCTATTAACTCATTAGCAAGTGCGTTAACTAACTCAAACGCAGATACAGCAAGCAGTAATACCAACTCAAAAGTAGGCTACAAACTCAGCAACCAAGAAATGAATAAGCTCTCTGGTCGTGAAGTAGAGCCCGCTCAAAAAGAAGAAGTATCTAGCGAACTCCCCGCACATATTCGCAAAATGGTTGAACAACTTGAAAAGCTCAAAGAACTACTCGAACTTGCCAAAGAGCAATTAGCCAAACTGCAAGCACTCAAAAACCAAGAAGATGAAACTGTAAAAGTGCAAGTTGAAACACAGACCAAGATGGTTATGGAAATCCAAACGCAAATAATGTCTCTTAGCCAATCAATTAGCGATGCGCTAAAAGAAGCTGGTATTAGCGATCCCGGAGTGCTAATGAGTGTGTTAGTTTGATGGAGGTTTTGAGCTTTAAGTCTCAAGATTTGCTCTTGCAACTTTCCCCTAGCTCACTCCTCATATAACACCCAAAAGTGAGTCAAAACCCAGTGAATATGCGGGCTCTGAAATATCGAGTGCGGAAATACGAAACTTCCTTTGCGGCTAAAATCAGTTATCTCATCTGTCATCCAGGCACACTACCACAATAGAGAAAAGTTAAACATTTAACTTTAAAATCAAAGCCATAACATTAAGAAAACAAAAGATTTAACCTTCTAATAAGTTCGAAATTAAAGCTCTCCTAGAATTAAATCAAAGCTTAACCTTATCAAAACCCCGCTGAGCAATACTTTATTAGTATAGAAATTAGCCAACTCAATCGTACTATGGACTCCCCCTATCAACGAAGTGAGGGCGTGTTATGCGTCAAATTTTATTACTTTCTGTAAATGGATTTACGCTACAAAGGTTTTTATTAATGACATGTCTTTGGGTGTGCTTTTTTGCCACAGCCGATGAAACAAACCCAATTCTTACCGCAAGATCATGGTTAACTTTAGTGGACAATGCTGAATATATAAAAAGCTGGGAACAAACTGATCCACAATTTAAAGCAAAGACTCCACAAACAAAATGGCTTAAAGCATTAGATTACGCGCGAGTTCCTCTTGGTAGAGTGATGTCTAGAACTTACTTTTCCACTTCAGAGTATTCATCACTTTCGGGATTACCTGATGGCGAGTATTTAGTTATTAAATTTAAAACCGAATTCATTAATCAAGACAGTGCCATGGAAACAATCAGTTTGAGTAAAAATAATGGTCAGTGGCAACCTTTAGGTTATTTTATTAATTAGGAGTTTGCAAAGTTTGAGATGGATTATGTTGGGTTTCGCTTCGCTCAAACCAAGCTACCCGAAGAATGAGTAGGGCAAGTAATATGGTAGGCGTCACGCTTGCTTGGCACGTCATGAAAGCAATACCCTACGAGCAGACAGACATATCGCCAACATACCCCACCGCTCAGCTAAAAACTGACAGCTGAAGGCTGACAGCCACAAAAAAGCCACTCATAAATGAAGTGGCTTTGGTTGAGTCGATTTTTTACTTATAACTTAATTTGGTTCACGCAAATGGAACACTTGGCACTTATTACCTAAATCAGGTTGTTGTGCGAAGTTAGTGTTTTCAGCTAAACCACAGTTACTTAAGCCAAGCGCTTGTTTTGTGTAGCGGTTGATAAGCATCACACCACCACCTTCTACTGGAGCAATGCGCCACTGTGCTGTTTTCGCCGCACAAGAAGCCATCTCTACGTTGGCACCTGGTACTAAGGCGTTATCAGCCACCGCAGCACAGAAATCGCTATCAGCGCTTTGTTTAAGGCTTACATAACCTGTATCTGTTGGTGTGAAGAACCATTGTTGTGCACCTTTATGCGTGTAAGCTTGTTGCTCAACATTGGTACCTGCTTTAACCGTACCAGCCACGCTAAGTGCTTTACCACTTTGTTGGCTTAATACGACAACACTGCCCATAGGGCGTAATTGCCAATCACCACACGCTGTTGCGTCACTTTGCTGTAAAACCGCTTGGTTTTGTGCAGCAGAACAACCAGCAACCGCTAATGGTTTGCCTGTGTAACGGTTAGTAATAGATACATTACCATCTGTACTTGGTGCTACTTTCCATTGCTGACAGAAGTTATTGCGCCATGCTGCAGATTGTACTTTAGCGTTATCTGCGTCATTACAGCTTTCAAGCTCTAAGAACTTGCTGTCTTCACGGTTCGCTAAACGAACAAAACCATCTGTTGTTGCATCAATAACCCATTGACCATTGGTGCTTGCACACTGACGTTGAACTGCACGTGCATCTTGTGGATCAGCTGCAATGTCTAAACATAAACCGCTTGTTGCATTCACTAATTGGTAACGTTGACCTTGCACTCGCGTTACCAGTGAGGTCGTATTCACCTGATGGCGGAGCTACTTCAACGCCTGGTGTTAATGGTTTACCAAAGCTTGGTGTGCCATCGTCGTTCCAAGTGAATTTTTGCGCACGTAATGAACGAGTCGCACTACAACCGTGCTCTACCGAATCATTACCGTGATAAACTAACCAATCTTCTGTGCCGTCTGGCGATGTGAAAAAGCCGTTGTGACCCGGGCCAAACACTTCTTCTGTACGCTCAAATACTGGCTTGTCGTATTTTTTCCAGCTGCTCGCTTTAAGCGGATCGTCACCAACAAGCTCAAGCATACCTAGTTTGTAATCTGGGGTATTACAGAAGCTTGCTGAGTACGTCATAAACGTACGACCATTGTGCTGTAAAATTTCAGCGCCTTCAGTTACTTTACGACCACTGATTTCCCAATCTAGCTCAGGACGCGTGATCACCGTATGCGGTGAGTTCTTCTTCAGAGTCCATGGGTTTTCCATTTCAGCAATAATGTTTAATTGCTGATCACCCTGCCATTGTGAGTAGATCACATACAACTTATCTTTGTACGTTAGGTAGTTACCGTCGATGTTCCATACGTTAGGCATTAATGCGCCCTTGTATTCGTATGGACCCATAGGATCGTCACCAGCACTTTCTAATACGTTTAAGTGTTGGTTATCTAAAGTGCCATCAGTACCCGCCGTGTACATCATGTACCAACGGTAGCCGTTTGGCCCTTTTAGACGATGGAATTCAAACGCCCAGAAGTTACAGCAACGCTCAGGGTTTGCATCAGACCAAACATTGACAGGTGTTGCATCAGCAAGGCCCGCTAATGTTGGTGATTTACGCATCACTAACTCAGAAGTCCACGTTGTTGTAGTTAGGTAATAGTTACCATCCCAATACTCAAGCCATGGATCGGCGCCATTTGGGAAAAGAGGATTAGTAAAAATACCATCATCTTGAATTGGCGTTTTTGCTGTGGCTGCGACATCTGCTTTGGCTGTGTTGTCTCCAGCCGTAGTCTGACAGCCCGTCAGAGCGCCAAACGACAAGGCAAATAGGCTAGCTAAACCAGCCTTTTGCATTGCGTTTTTAAGCTTTGTTGTTTTCACGTTTGTGTTCCTTTATTTTGTACCAAATTCGTACACGATGCGTGTTGAATACACGTCACCTGGCAGTAATGTTGTACTTGGGAACGTTGGCTGATTAGGTGCATCAGGGAAATGCTGTGGCTCTAAACAAAAACCACTTCTGAAATTATGCACTAAGCCAGACGCTTGCTGAGTACTACCATCTAAGAAGTTACCTGAATAAAACTGTACTGCAGGCTCTTCTGTGTAAACTGTTAACGTACGGCCTGAGTTTGCTTCGTAAACCGTCGCAGCTTCTACAAGCTCATTGCTTGGCGTGTCTTTAAGCACAAAGTTATGATCATAACCTTTACCAAGTTTCAGTTGTTCGTTGCTTGCTTTGATATCTTGACCAATTGCTTTAGCAGTACGGAAGTCAAACGGTGTGCCAGCCACATCCATCAACTCACCCGTTGGGATCAAGCCGCCATCCACAGGCGTAATTGCTTTTGCGTTAATTTGCATTTGGTGATCAAGAATGTCGCCTTTACCCGCTAGGTTAAAGTAGCTGTGTTGCGTCATATTGATGATGGTAGGCTTGCTTGTCGTAGCAATAAACTGCATATCTAACGTGTTGTTATTCGTTAGCGTGTAAGTCACTTCTGTCGTCACTTCACCCGGGTAACCTTGGTCACCATCAGGGCTCACTAAACTTAAGGTAACACCTGCGCTGTTTTGCGTCGTGAACGGTGTCATGTTCCATACTTTCTTATCAAAGCCTTGCACACCACCATGTAAGTGGTTGTCACCGTCGTTGGTTGCTAATTGGTATTCAGTGCCATTTAACGTAAATTTACCGTTTGCGATACGGTTACCAAAACGACCGATGATTGCACCGTAGTAAGTTGTCGCCTTTGTGTATGCTTCTAGGTTATCTAAACCCAGTACAATATTACCCATTTCGCCTTTTGCATCTGGCGTTTCAATACGCGTGATAATGCCGCCGTAGTTAATTACATCAACGCTAATACCATTGCTGTTAGTCAACGTTACTTGATTAACTGGGGTCTGATCAGCAAGTACGCCATAGGCCGTCATTGATGCTGAAGGGGAAGTCGTCATATTGTCTCCTTGATGAGCACACGCTGGTGTAAGGGCAATCCCACATGTCACCAACAATGCATAAAGCCCGCGCGACTTTTTCGTCTTCGAACTGGCTGTTTGATGAGTTGTTTTTAAACCTTGGGAAACACATTGCAATGACATATGAATAACCTTTTTGTAATTATATTTATAGTTTTATAATACAAATACGGGTGTCATTGCAAATTTAATCGCTAAAGTTGGATTTTGCCGTCTTTCACCATGATGCAATCCATCCCCGCGCTTTTAGCGGCTTGGTAGCCAATTTGCGTGTCTTCAAACACCACACATTGGCTTGGCTCAACACCTAACTGCTCTGCTACTTTTAAGAATGTTTCTGGGTTTGGCTTACCTTTACTAACATCACTGGCAGTCACTAAGGCACCAATTTTATTTATTAAATTGGTATCAGTAAGATGATCAATTGCATGTTCGCGGTCAGCGCCTGTGCCTACCCCCATTGGCAATACACCATGGTACTTTTCAAGTACTGCGACGGTTTCGTCAATCACCAGTGGATGATGTTGTAAATCAATCCAAAACTGGTGTTTATCTTTTGCCACAACCAGAGGGTCATGATCTAAACCAAATTTTTCGTTAAGCATTTCAATTGTTTTAACGGTCGGAATGCCGCCTAAGCTATACATGTAGTCGTAATCGAATGGATACCCATAGGCTTCGCAAGCTTTCTGCCATGCCTGTAAGTGACTGCCCATTGAGTCAATTAAGGTGCCATCCATATCAAAAATAATGCCTTGGTAGGCGCTTAAATCGATCATATCTACTCCTAAAAAGTTTCGCTTCACAATAGCATAAGCCAGCGAAGAGCGTGGCTCATCACTGGCTTAATCGACAACAAAATTTGGGGTGAACGTGCTCACACACAGCACGTTCTAGTACATAAAGTACTAATTCTTACAGGCCACGTTTTAGCATGTAGTAAGCTGCGTTATGACGAAGCTCTGTTTTGAAACCACGGATCGTCGTATCGTTATCGATGATCATCGTTTCAACGCCAGCCATTTCAGCAAAATCGATAATCATATCGGTTGTTACTGCTTGGCTGTATGCAGTGTGGTGTGCACCACCGGCGTGGATCCATGCAGCTGATGCTACAGATAGATTTGGTTTTGGTTCCCAAAGCGCTGAAGCAACAGGTAAGTGAGGTAAATCAGCTGGCGGAGCCACTGTGTCTACTTCGTTAATTAGAATACGGAAACGGTTACCCATATCAATTGGTGATACGTTGATTGCAGCACCTGGTTTTGCAGTAAACAATAAACGACCTACATCACATTTCACACCAATAGTGTGCTGGTGAACTTCAAGACGTGGTTTTTGCGCTGCAATTGAAGGACACACTTCTAACATGTGTGCGCCAAGTACTTGGTCAGTCTCACCCATGTTGTAAGTGTAGTCTTCCATGAATGAACAACCACCTTCACGGCCTTCACCCATTACTTTCATGATGCGAACCATAGCAGCTGTTTTCCAGTCACCCTCACCACCGTAACCATAGCCTTTCGACATTAGGCGCTGTGTAGCAAGACCCGGAAGACCAGAAAGACCTGATAAGTCTTCAAAACAGTTTGTGAATGCTTTAAAGCCGCCTTTCTCTAAGAAACGCTCCATACCAAGCTCTAAGCGAGCTTCGTTGCGTAGCATTTTCACTGCGTAATCGTCTTGTAGAGTTTCGTCAGCGATCACGTAGTCTTGCTTATAAAGCTCTAATTGTGCATCGATTTCGTCTTCTGTGATTGTATCAACCACTTTTACAAGCTCAGCGACACCAAACGCATGTACTTCATAACCAAAGGTAATTTGCGCTGAAACTTTGTTACCTTCAGTCACCGCAACTTGACGCATGTTGTCGCCAAAACGCGCAACTTTAAGTGTTTGGCTTTCTGCCCAACCTTTTGCCGCACGACACCAGTCATCTAGCTGCTGTTGTACGTCAGCACGTTGCCAGTGACCTGCAACAACTTTACGCTCTTTACGCATTACAGTACCGATGAAACCGAACTCACGGTCACCGTGTGCACTTTGGTGCGTATTCATGTAGTTCATGTTGATGTCAGACCAAGGAAGGGCTGCATTGAACTGAGTATGAAGGTGTAACCAAGGCTTACGTAATTCGCTTAGACCGGCAATCCACATTTTCGCAGGAGAGAAAGTGTGCATCCATAATACTAAACCAACACAGTTAGGATCCGTATTTGCCGCTTGGCAAACAGCGTGAATTTCTTCAGGTGACTTAACGGTAGGCTTACATACCAAGTTTACTGGTAGGTTCGCTTCGCTGTTTAAGCCCGCTACAATTGCTTCGCTGTCTTTGGCAACCGTTTCTAACACCTTAGGACCATAAAGATGTTGTGAGCCGGTAACAAACCAGACTTCTTTCGTCATCGTCGTCATGTTAATAATCCTCTAAATTCTTGCTATTTGCTCTGACCGTAATACGCGTTTTTACCGTGCTTACGTAGATAATGTTTATCCATCACTGCTTTTTTAAGTTCAGCTGCGTGTGGATCTAAAGTGCGTGTTAAATACGCCATGCGTGCAATCTCTTCGAGTAGCGCGGCATGGTATACAGACTGAGCGGCATCTTTACCCCACGTGAAAGGCGCATGACCCGCAACAATCACCATAGGTGCAGCTTTCGGATCGCGGTCTTGATACGCATCAGTAATTTGAATACCGGTTTCTAATTCATAATCGCCATTCACTTGCTCATCGGTTAGCTCACGAGTACAGGTGATGTCACCGTGTACATAGTCAGCGTGAGTTGTGCCAAGGCAAGGAATGCTTTGTTTTGCTTGCGCCCATGCAGTTGCATAGGTCGAATGCGTGTGTGTTACACCGCCAATTGCATCGAAGTGGCGATATAAATGAACATGCGTTTTAGTGTCAGAAGACGGACGCATAGACCCTTCAACAATGTTGTTTTCAAGGTCGACGATCACCATGTCGTCGGCTTTCATTTGGTCGTACGATACACCACTTGGTTTAATCGCAATTACGCCTTTGTCGCGGTCGATTTGCGATACGTTACCAAAGGTATAAATCACTAAGCCACGACGCTTAAGCTCCATGTTCGCTTCATAGACTTCACGTTTTAGTTCAGTAAAACTCATGCTTTGTCTCCGTTTACATAGCTTGCAAGTGCTTGGTAGTTAGCATAAAGCTCGTCATACACAGCAACGCGCTCAGGGTTTGGTAAGTACTGATGACATACTGACGACGCCATTACTTTTTGAGCATCTGCCACTGTTGCGTGCTCACCTGCAGCAACCGCAGCCATAATTGCCGCACCCAATGCACAGCTTTGCTCACTTTCTAAAACGTCGATTGGACAGTTCCAAACATCAGCACAGGTTTGCATTACGTAGTCTGATTTTTTAGAAATACCGCCGATAACGACCACAGACTCGATTGGCACGCCTTCGCTACGGAAACGCTCAGTGATAGCACGTGCACCAAAGGCTGTTGCTTCAACAAGCGCTTTGAAGAACTTAGGTGCATCAGTGCCCATTTTTAAGCCTGTTAATGCCATGGCAACGCTTTGGTCAGCATCTGGCGTACGACGACCATTTACCCAATCAAGCGCAGTTACATCGTTGCTTGTTACAGGCAGTGCTGCCGCCGCTTTTGATAGATCAACTAAGATTGAATCTTCTAGCTTGTTAACTAACGCTTGTTCAGCGTCAGATAGATTTGTCAGTTGGCGAGTTGGCCAAAGTACTAGGTTTTTGAACCATGCGTATAAATCACCAAACGCAGATTGACCAGCTTCTAAGCCAACCATTCCAGGGATCACTGAGCCATCAACTTGACCACAAATACCTTTAACGCAAGTATCACCTAGTTGCTCTTTAGACGTTACTGTGATGTCACAGGTTGAGGTACCCATTACTTTAGTTAGAACGCCAGGACGAACATTGGCTGCTACTGCGCCCATGTGACAGTCAAATGCACCGTAACCAATTACGATACCTTGTGGTAAACCTAGCTTCTCGGCCCACTCAGCAGTTAAGTTGCCAGCAACTTGGTCGCTTGGCTCTGTCGTTGCATTTAACGTATCAACAACACCATCTAATAGTGGATCGATATTGCTGAAGAAACTGTTTGGTGGGAAACCGCCCCACTGCTCGTTCCACATTTGTTTGTGTCCGTTGCACAACGCCCTAGCTTTAATACTTCAGGGTGAGTTGTGCCACACATTAGCGCGGTCATCCAATCGCAGTGTTCAACCCATGAATAAGTGGCTGCTTTTACACTGCTATCAACGCGGAAAATATGTAATGCTTTGGCCCAGTACCACTCAGAAGAGTAGATACCGCCCATATGTGAAAGGTAGTTCACATCGTTGTTAGTGGCAGCTGCAGTGATTTCATTTGCTTCTTTAATAGACGTGTGGTCTTTCCACAAAATGAACATCGCATTTGGATTTTCTGCAAATTCTTCCGTTAATGCCAGTGGTGTACCTTGGCTATTAATTGCCACAGGCGTTGAGCCTGTCGTATCAAAGCTCATACCCACTACTTTGTCTGCAGTACCCACTGGAACTTGTGACCATAGACCATTTACTACTTCTACAAGGCTATCAATATAGTCTTGTGGATGCTGACGAAACTGATCCTTACTTGGGTCACAATATAAGCCTTGTGCCCAGCGCGGGTAGTTTACTAAATGGCTGGCAAGTTCTTCACCAGTCGCAACATCAACGAGTAATGCTCTTACCGAGTCTGACCCGTAGTCTAATCCCAACGTATAACGAGACATAATTACCTTTCACTAATTGCTTACTAACATTGTTAGTCATTATCTTTATTTGTATGATAATATCAACAATACCAGATTGTAAAGGTATTATAAAAATATTATTAACAGGATTATTTGCTGCTGGCGGGCGATTTATTGCGCAGTTTCTCTGGTAGATTAGATTGTTTTTTCAGCACAAATAATAAGTTAAAGCCACTACATTAACTTTTGTATGATAAGAATGGGATAACTATGTCTAGTCAATTAGAACAACTTAAAGCAGTAACAACCGTTGTTGCTGACACGGGTGATTTTGAAGCAATCAACGAATATAAACCGCAAGATGCAACAACAAACCCATCACTAATCTTAAACGCGATTCAAATTGAGAAATATCGCCCACTTGCTGCCGAAGCCGTATCATGGGCAAAAGCACAAAGCAGTGACGCAGCTGAAGTTGTAACAAAAGCAGCTGATAAGCTAGCGGTATTAATTGGCTCTAAATTAATGGAGCAAGTGCCAGGTTTAGTTTCAACAGAAGTTGATGCGCGTTTATCATTTGATACTCAAGCAACTGTTGATAAAGCACTTGAGCTTGTTACTCTATATAAAGAGCAAGGCATCGACACATCACGCGTGTTAATCAAAATTGCTTCAACATGGGAAGGTATTCAAGCGGCTAAAGTACTTGAAGCGCAAGGTATCCGTTGTAACCTAACGCTGGTATTTGCATTTGCTCAAGCACGTGCTTGTGCCGAAGTGGGTGCTTACCTAATTTCACCATTCGTTGGTCGTATTCTTGACTGGTACAAAGCACAAGATGCAAGCGCTGATTTCGACGGTGCTAACGATCCGGGCGTTAAGTCAGTAACGCATATCTACAACTACTTCAAAAAGCACGGCTACGACACGATTGTAATGGGCGCAAGCTTCCGTAACATCGGTGAAATCCAAGAATTAGCAGGTTGTGACCGTTTAACTATCAGCCCTAAATTACTTGCTGAACTAGCTGCAACTGACGCACCTTTAACTCAAAAACTATTACCAGCAACAGAAAAAACAGACGCGCCAGCAGCTATGACCGAGCAGGCTTTCCGCTGGGAAATGAATGAAAATGCCATGGCAACTGAAAAGCTAAGCCAAGGTATTCGTCAGTTCGCAATTGACCAAGAGAAACTAGAGTCAATCTTAAGCGAATTAGTTTAAACCGATTGTTTAAGCTGCAAAAAGCCCGCAAACCAAAGTTTGCGGGCTTTTTTATTGTCTGCCTTTTAGTAAAAGCAGGCTTATCGTGTTGCGATTACGATAATTTTTTACCAGTCATTTTATTCAGCAAGTAATGCGTTTGCTTTTGCAACTAGATTTGCCACTGTGAAACCAAAGTGCTCAAGCAATACTGCGCCAGGCGCTGATTCACCAAATGTCTCCATGCCTAGTACATCACCATCTTGGCCAACATACTTGAACCAGAAGTCACGGTGTGCAGCTTCAACAGCAATCTTAGGTGTACCCGCTGGTAACACGCTTTGACGGTATGCTTTATCTTGGCTATCAAACTGATTCGTTGATGGCATAGATACCACGCGAACTTGTTTGCCTTGTGCTTTTAGCTCAGCAGCAGCATTCACAGCTAACTCTACCTCAGAACCTGTTGCAATAAGAATAAGCTCTGCAGCTTGTTCGCTATCAACAAGTACATAACCCCCTTTTGCAATATCAGCAACTTGCTGTGCATCACGTGCCATTGCTTTGGTACCCTGACGGCTGAAGATCAGTGAACTTGGGCCTGTTTCTTTTAATAACGCTTGGCGCCAAGCTACCGCTGTTTCAGTTTCATCACACGGACGCCATGCAGTCATGTTTGGTGTCATGCGAAGATTAGCGATTTGCTCGATTGGTTGGTGAGTTGGACCATCTTCACCTTGACCGATTGAGTCATGGGTATACACAAAAATGCTCTGTGCTTTCATTAATGCTGCCATACGTACAGCATTACGTGCGTATTCCATAAACATTAAGAAGGTTGCGCCAAATGGAATGAAACCACCATGTAATGCAATACCATTCATGATTGCGCTCATACCAAACTCACGTACGCCATAGAACACGTAGTTACCATCAGCAGCATCTTGTAAACCTTTTGCTTCTGGCCATAAGGTTAAGTTAGAACCAGCAAGGTCGGCAGAGCCACCCATTAGTTCAGGAAGCTGGTTAGCAAAGAAGGTGATCGCATTTTGTGATGCTTTACGTGTCGCAATGTTTTGCATGTCGGCTTGGCATTTAGCAATGTACTCATCAGCTAATTCAGCGAAATTAGCTGGTAATGCTTTTTCAAGAACACGACGTGTATATTCTTTTGCTAGTTCAGGGTGTGCTTTGCTATAAGCTGCAAACTTTTGCTGCCAAGCACCTTCAAGCTCTTGGCCTTTCGCTTGATTATTCCACTCGTTATAAACTTCTTGTGGAACTTCAAATGCTGGATGTGGCCAGTTTAACTGCTCACGTACAGCAGCGATTTCGTCGTGACCCAGTGGTGCACCGTGACAGTCGTGGCTACCTGATTTATTTGGCGAGCCAAAACCAATCACTGTTTTACAACAGATTAGTGTTGGTTGCGTAGTGTTGCTTTGTGCCGCTTCGATTGCACCCGCAATTGCATTCATATCGTGACCATCAACATCACGAATAACTTGCCAGCCGTAAGCTTCAAAACGTGCAGGCGTATCGTCGGTGAACCAACCTTCTACTTCACCATCGATAGAGATGCCATTGTCATCCCAAAATGCGATTAGCTTGCCTAGACCTAACGTACCTGCCAGCGAACATGCTTCGTGCGAGATACCTTCCATTAGACAGCCATCACCCATAAAGCAGTAAGTGAAGTGATCAACAATATCAAATTGTGGCTTATTGAATTGTGCCGCTAAGGTTTTTTCAGCGATTGCCATACCAACTGCGTTAGCAATACCAGAACCTAATGGTATGTCGTTGTTTCAACACCCGGTGTGTAACCATATTCTGGGTGACCCGGTGTTTTAGAGTGAAGCTGACGGAATTGCTTAATATCTTCAATACTTACGTCGTAACCGCTAAGGTGTAACAATGCATATTGCAGCATTGAACCATGGCCATTCGATAACACAAAGCGGTCACGGTTAGACCAGTCTGGGTTTAATGGGTTATGGCGGTGAAAGTTTTGCCACAATACCGCTGCAATATCAGCCATACCCATAGGCGCACCTGGGTGGCCAGAGTTAGCTTGTTGAACGGCATCGACAGCAAGTATGCGAATAGCATTTGCAGATTGAGAACTAGGCAGAGTCATCTTATTAGCTTCCTGTTAATATTATAATATAAATAATATCGCAAAAAGAAGCTAAAATGGCAACTCAATAAATGTCATGCAGACTGTAAAAACGAAAAGGTTGGCCAATAACCAACCTTTTTATATCAATTCGCTTAATTAAGTGATCTATTTCTAGGCAATTACTCTGCATCCATGCAGTTGTAAATAACACATTTTTAACGCAGATAGCGACTACTTAAACCTATCGAAATGATTAATTATTATTGCGGGATTGATATTGCCGAATATTAAAAGCTATCGACCATCTTCGAATGAAGCAGTTGCAGCGACCTTACTCCAGCGACCATCCGTATATAAAATAGTCGCTTCAGCTTTATAAGATCTAAACGCTCGAATTTGGAATGAGCATGATGTTCCTGATGTACCACATGATGATGCCGCATTAGACCAAATAACACTATCAATTGCTGAACCATCGCCAACTACACGAAATACAGCTGTTGCATTTGTTTGCCCATAAACCAATGCAAAACAACGGTTTGGTGTATATTTGTCATACGCTTGCGTATCGACATAACACTCCATTGAATCCGCACTTGCATGAACAGAGAATGCGCCTGAAAGCAATAAACCTAATGCTGTTAATACCTTTTTCATATATTTATCCTTATTTATTAACCAAAAGTGGTACAAACAACTTACAGGAATAAAGTCGCATTAAAAATACGAAATTAATATCAATTTAACTATTTTAGAACATTTAATTTACACTTGTTCGAGTTTCACCTTGCTACAATTTGGTACACTATTTCATTGTTCAAGCCTGCATTAACACCTTAATGTTAAATACTCTTTTCATTTAGGTTGTTTATTTGTGACTGTTCTAGGTAGTTGCTCGCTTGGGCTACGAGTTTTATTTCTAATTAGTGCATTTTTCCTTTCACCAACGGCAAGTAGCACTGATTCTGCGTATTTAGCAGATGAAGGAGTCAGCCTTGGTGTAAGCTTAGGCTATGGTCAGCTCGCCAACCCGGTTTATAAAAAAGACGACATTCCTCTTTATGCCCTACCGCGTATTGAGGTATTCGCCGGTGACTTTTCATTTGCAAATACTCAGTTTGCTTGGACCCCCGTGTGGGGCAATAACTATCAAGTGTCGTTATTCACCCAACTTAATGAGGATGGCCTATATTTTACTAAGCATTCAGCTATATTAGCCGCGGTTAGAACAGCTAGCGGTCGCCCCTCAATGACGCCACCACCACCCGGTTCAGGTGTCGAAACACCAGTGGTGATAAAACGCCGCGGTGATATTACTAAAATATCAAAACGTAAACTGTCTGCCATGAGCGGTATTGAAGCAATCGTTGACTGGCAAAACTGGCGTTTTAGCGCGTATTGGTCAATGGAACTCACCAACTATCACAAAGGATTACAAGGCGCATTGTCTGCACAGCGCTTGTTTTTATTTGATAAACATCTGGTATTGCTCGGCGTAGAGTTACAGCATTTAAGTGCTGGTTTAGTGGATTACTACTATGGTAGTGCTTTGCAAGAAATGGGCGCTGGATTTAGCCCTTTTTTAGGTCACTCTAGTCAAAAATACAATCTAAAAGCCAGTTACCAATATCAGTTTAATCAACAATGGCAATTTATAAGCGATATAAAATACCAACGCTTATCATCAGGTATCGCCGATAGCCCCCTTATCAATGACAGCAACTTACTGTCTTTTTATGCTGGCTTGGCATGGAATTTCTAATGATGTTACTTAGCAAGCTTCTCTCATTTTTACTTATCTGTAGCCTCGTATATATCGACAGCACATTCGCAAAAGCAGGCTACATTGAAGTATCACCAGAAAACTGTGTGACGGTAGAGCAAGACTGTGTGATGGATGTCTCGATTAATTGGTACACCGAAGTCAGCAAAACAGTGTGCATTCGCGTTACTGATCAACAAATTAGACTATTCTGCCATAAACCAAGCCAAGGACAGAACTTTGCAATCACAGTGCAAAACAATCGCAACATTGTGTTAGAGCTACTCAGCGAACAGCTCGAACCCTTAGAAAGCACTGAAATTAGTTTATTCCACCAGCACGTAAAAAAACGTCGTCGTGATATCGCATGGAGTATTTTTTGATGAGCCAGCATACTATTTTATACATTGAAGATGATTTAAAACTTGCCCAGCTAGTTTCTAATTATTTAAGTAATCATGGTTATATCATTGAACATTTTGACAGTGGTTGCCATGCTTGTTACCAAGCAAGCAGTAAGAAATACGATTTAATTTTGTTAGATATCGGATTAGGTTCAGAAGATGGTTTTGAGGTATTTAAAGAACTAAAACAAGTCCAAGATACGCCAATTATTTTTATGACTGCAAGGCAGAGCCAAGTCGATCATATCACTGGCCTTGAACTAGGCGCCGATGATTACCTAACCAAACCCGTTTCCCCGTCAATTTTATTAGCGCGAATTAACAATACCATTCGCCGCAGCCTAGCTGTAAAGCCAACAAGTACCACTCACAACGCCCATAACATTCGCTTTGGTTCTTTAAGCATTAATACCATTCAGCGCGAAGCTTACTTGTATAGCCAACCACTTGAACTAACCAGTGCAGAGTTCGAAATACTGATCCAACTAGCTCAATCAGCGGGTCAGTTGGTCAGTCGAGACCAATTATTTGATGGCACCATTGGCCGTAAATACGATGGTCAAAGCCGCACTATCGATGGCCGCATTAGCCGCTTACGCAAAAAGCTCGGTGACGAAGCGGTGCCAGCACAAAAAATTGTAACCGTTTGGGGCAAAGGATATATTTTTTCTCCACAAGCATGGGGGTAATGCAGTTTGCTACGCCTATTTTGCTATTTGTATTTAACGCTAGCAGTTTGTCTAGGGAGTGCCGCTTGGTTACTAGAAACCTATTTCCCAAGCCCACCAAGCTACAGTACAGAACAGCAATTAGCAGAAAGCATCTTAAGCCTTACGCCCAATAATCCTGCTATTAAACACTCACCTCTTGCAAACTTTTACCTTGGTGAACAACTACAGGCATCACTTTTAGCAGGTCAGGTAATTAGTGTTAACGATGCCAATAGCAACCTTTACTTTCATAAGTTAGCTGATGACAGACAGACCTTATTAAGCATTGGCCCCTACAGCCAGCCTGCTGATCAGGGTTATCAGTCTTTAGTGAGCCTACTGTTTTACTCTAGCCTTGCCTTAGCTGTGGTGATTTTTACAGGTCCACTGCTGTTTGACTTAAATAAGCTACGCAAAGCCAGTAGTAAAATATCTAACGCCGACTTTACAGCACAAGTGCACTTCACACGTTTTAGCCTGCTAAAGAGCATTGGCGATACCTTTGATAACATGGCATTAGCGCTTCATAACCGGAATCAAAGCCAACGTGAATTAATCAATGCTGTTTCCCATGACTTTTTAACGCCTATATCGCGGGCTAAATTCGCCCTCGAAGCAGTCGTTGATAACAATGCTTATAGACACAGTGTGTTGCAAGACATTATTGAACTTGAGCTATTAGTCGAAGAGTTTTTAACCTATGCCGAGCTTGAACAATGTGAACCCGCCTTGCTAGTGAAAGACTACTGCCCAGACGAACTATTACAGCCCTGCATTACTAAGTTCCAAAGCTATTGTCCTTTGGCTATTCGTCTTGACTGCGAATTAACAGCAATTTGCGTTGATAAACAAAGCTTTCAACGCTTATTGCAAAACTTACTCGGGAATGCGGTTCGCTTTGCTAAAACGCAAATTCTTATCAAGCTTTCACAATGCAAAAACGGCACTTTGTTAGTGATTGAAGATGATGGTCCGGGGATCCCAGAACACAAGCGCGTTAGCCTTATGCAGCCATTTTCAAAAACCGCTTCGGTGCACCAAACAGGCTACCAAGGTGTTGGCGTTTAGGCTTATCAATCGTTAAGCAACTGTGCCTATGGAATAACGCAAAATTTAGCTTAGATAACGCACAAACCTTAAGCGGAGCAAGAGCAAGTATCCTATTTAGGCCCATCTTTCCTTTATAGAAATGTATCAATCTGTATCAAAGTGAACCATTTATTCACGCTTTATTGATGAAAACACATACATATTTAACTATTCAGCAAGGTTTTTAAGCGAAAAACCCAATATTTATAGCTTTTCGCCAAAACCGCTCGTTTGTTGGCTAAAAAAGATTTGTTATACCATAACATTTAGTTTGTATTTCAATTCACATAACTACAAGCCAACTTGCTATTCCGCTAGGAATTGCCCCAAAAAAATAAAATCCATGGGAAGTTAGATCACATGTTCAATATGAAAAAGTATCAGTGATGGTCGCATCTGCACTTTACTTAGGTGTAGGTACGTCTGCTGCTGCGCTAAATGACCAAGTATGGCCAGAACAGCCGGCAGGCTATGCGCCAAAACAAACCGTTAGCAATGAATTTGTGTGGGAAGAAAAGGTTAACAACACAGTTAAAAAACAAAGCCGCGTTTTCACACCAGAGAAAGATGTTAGTGGTATTAAAACTTATATCGTGCAACTAGACGATGCACCAATTTCGACTTACCAAGGTGGTGTTAAAAGGCTTGCGAGCACTAAAGATGTGGTAATGCAGACGCAACAAGCATCAACGCGCTCAACGCTTAATATGACGCAGCCTGTTATTGCAAGCTACGCTAATCACCTAGCAAGTAAGCGCCAATCAGTTGTTAATACAGCAATGAGTCAACAAGGCTTACAACTAAATGTTGAGCGCACATTTAATGTGACATTAAACGGTTTCACCACCAAAATGACACAAGATGAAGCGAAGCGCCTAGCTAAAGTGGCTGGCGTGAAGAAAATCACTCGCTCAAAAATCTACAGCCTAAATACCTTTAATACCATTGAGCAAACAGGTGCTTCTGCACTTTGGAGCGCAAGTGCTAGCCATCCTAGCAGCAACAAAGGTGAAGGCACGGTTGTAGGTATCATAGATACAGGTATCAATACCGATCACCCATCATTCGCAGCAGTAGGCGGCGATGGCTACACTCACACCAACCCACTAGGCGACAAGTACCTAGGTGACTGTGCAACCGCTGAATTTGCTGATCTGTGTAACGACAAGCTAATTGGTGTTTATTCTTATCCTGAGATCACCGCAGCTTATGTGGATTCGGTATTTGAAGAGACTCGCCCAGAAAATGGTGAAGACTATCATAGCCATGGCTCACACGTTGCTGGTACAGCAGCGGGTAATATCCTATACGATATTCCTTACAAACTGACTGAGTATGAAAGCCAATCATCAGGTTTAGAAACCAATGTAACTTTCCCGCAAGTATCTGGTATGGCACCCCATGCCAATATCATTTCATATCAAGTATGTTGGCCGGGTAATTCTGGCGACCCATACGCAGGCTGTCCAACAAGCGCTATTTTAGCCGCCGTTGAACAAGCTGCTATTGATAATGTTGATGTACTTAATGCTTCATTAGGCGGTCTTGAAGAAGATCCATGGAGCGATCCAATTGAGCAAGCGTTCATGAATGCAGCCGAAAGTGGTGTATTTGTCGCTGTAGCGGCAGGTAACAGCGGCCCTGAGTATTCAACAGCCGATCACTCTTCTCCTTGGGTTACCACTGTTGCAGCATATAGTCCTGCAAGCAAAGTTGACTTTGGCAATAAACAACTTAAAAACTTAACTGGTGGTGATAATTCAGCGCCTGGTCCTTTTGAAGGTGCTGGTGTCAACTTTAACGAGTTAACAGGTTTAATTGTTGCTGCGACTGATTTTGAAAATCCGAATGAAAGTTCTAGCTATGCACTTGCTAACTGTGACAAACCATTCCCTGAAGGTACATTTGATTTAGTTGATGATCCTGCAACCGCTATTGACGAAAGCGCACAAGATGTCATTGTGGTATGTAAGCGCAGCTCTTATCCGTTATATTCTAAATCATTAAATGTACAAGCGGGCGGTGCTGAAGGCCTCATCGTGTATAACCAAAGTGCCTTTTATGATCGCTATACTATTCCTTCTATTTCCTACCCAATCCCTACAATACATATTAAAAATGTTGATGGTACAAGCTTACTAGAATGGTTGAGCGTTGGCGACAGCCACGTAGGCACCATTGAAGCAACCGAGGGCACCGTAGACGCTGTGGATAAAGACCGCATTGCTTATTTCTCTGGTCGTGGTCCATCATACTTTGGCTTTGATACTTTACTCGTTGATGTAGCAGCCCCTGGGGTCGATATTTACGCACCATCATCAGACGATCAACCGTTTACAAATAATCCTGCAACTTCAGATTGGCAATCTATGTCTGGTACATCAATGGCGAGCCCACATGTTGCAGGCGCGGCAGCATTGTTAAAACAATCTCATCCTGACTGGTCGCCAATGCAAATTCAATCTGCATTGATGTTAACTGCAAATAATCAGCTAGGAGTTGCCCAATACTTAAACAACTATGCAGACGATGGCTTTGATGCAGCACTTGCTGAAATGGGTGCGGGTAAAATGCAAGTTGAGCGAGCAGATAAAACAGGCTTATTGCTTGATGAAAGCATTGCTAACATGGCTGCTGCAAACCCAAGTCTTGGTGGCCGCGAAAAAGCATTAAACACGGCTTACATGGTTGATAATGACTGCGGCTTTAAATGTACATTTATCAGAACCTTTACAGCAACTGAAGACGCAAGCTGGACTCTACATACCGAAAATTGGATTGGTAACAGCAAAATAACGGTGGAGCCAAGCAGCTTTGATATCAGGGCTGGCGAAACACAAAGTATCATTGTTACTGTGGAAGCAAGCCAACAAGCAACGCCGCAAGAGTTAATTGATTACACGGGCAATCAAGGTCAAGTCGTCATGACTTCTAATAACCCTGAGTCACCGATTCTAGAGATGCCAGTGTGGACATTTGCCGGTGACACCGGTTTACCTGAATTTATTCAAATTGACGCACACCGACGCTCTGCGACAATGAAAGTAGGACCTTTCAATACGGGTGAAATCAGCAACCTAACCACACAATCGTACGGCTTAGTAAAAGGCCAAGTTGAAACCGTACACCTATTCAACGACACCACACCAGGCGACCCATTCGATAGCGTTGATGTCGACGGTGAAGCTGTAAACAACAACCACATTCAGTGGACCACTGTACCAGAAGACGCAAAAATGCTGAGCGCCAGTGTTATGAATGAACAATCTCGCGTATTGGTATTTATGGGTAAAGATAGTAATGGTGATGGCATTGCGTCTTTTGAAGAAACACTATGTATGTCAACCAGCTATACACTTACAAACTTCTGTAACATTGTAGACCCTGAAGCAGGTGAATATTTTACTCTGTATATGAACTTGCAAAACTACGATTACAATGAAGTAGATGAAGGAATAGAAGTTTCATTTGCAACCGCAATTACAACCTCTGACAATGGCTCACTTACTGTGACAGGACAAGTAGCGTAGCAGGTTACGATAGCTTTGAGCTTGACCTTGCATACAATTTACCTGACATGGAAGTAGGAGATATCTACTTCGGTGGCTTTGATATCGGTAGTAATCCAGAAGATATTGGCAATCTTGGTTTTGTACCTGTGATTATCGAACAAGTTGATAAGGACGTTACTTTTACGGCGAGCAAAGAAAAAACATTTGTCGGTGATTTAGTCGACTTTGAAATTAGTGTCATTGCCAATAATGAGGATGAAGCACGTCAATTTGCGCTCAATACAGAATTCCCTAATGGGATCAATATTATACCTGATAGCCTTGTTGCAACACACTCAACGCCTGTTGAACCAGTGTTAGATAACAATATGCTTTCGTTAGTAGGCATACAAGAAACCACAAAAGATGTAGGCCGAAATTATAATATTACTACCAATATCACCGATGAAATGTGCTCATTAACCGCGGCTCATTCGCCTGATCCTCACTATTTAGAGCTAAGAGAACTTGGCTGGCGAACACTTGAGGGAGTTGAAGGTCAATATTACAATGAGTTTGAGTACTCGTTTAAAGAACTAATGAACACAGATCTAGATGTGTCATTTCCATTTTTTAATAAGTATCATTTTGATGCTATAAAGCTCAACCCCGCAGGCTTAGTCACATTTGGTTCGCAAGGTCGCACATCACCATTTCATGTTGACCTACCAGAAGGTTACACTCAGCCGCCTCCGCCGCCATACCTTATCGCTCCTTTCTGGGTTGGTGACAACATGATCCCAGAGCGTTTGGACGGTGGTTATGGTAATTATGATGCCAATGCGGGTATCACCCCTACTTACACAGTTTCACGTGAGTGGTTAGTACTTGAATGGGATAACATTCAACGCAGCAACACCGAAGGTCAACTTATTGATGTAGAGATGTTTATGCGAATGGGGATTTATTATGAACCAGGTGAGTATGAGCTACTATTTGCGTATGACAATATTAATCTAGCCGATGCTCAGGGCTCTATTGGCCTAAAAGCCGCTGATGGCAGAGCCTTCATAAGTGGTGACATACCCATCGATTTAAATATCGGTAACAAGCTAGGCTTTAATAATATGGATGAAGTTTTACACGACGACCTAGTTGTGTGTCTTGACTACACAGGCCCTGAAGTCTCTAAGTTTGACGTAAAATTCCAGGCTTATATTGGTGAACAAGCAGCAAACCAAACTCACCAACTAACCTTAGTGAACGGCTTAGAAGGTGCAGATGATGAAACCATCACCCTTGAGCTTGAAGTTATCGGTAACCTAGAAATGGCAGGCTTAACTGATATGTCGGTCGCAGAGAACGAAACGATTAGTTTTGACGTGCTTTATGCTGACGAAAACCAAGTGAGCAACCAAATCGAGGTGTTAGGTGAAAACTTCACTTATGAAGTATCTGGTCACACTTCAGGTAGCACTGTGACTATTACACCTGCGGCGCACTTCCATGGTGATATTGATGTAACAGTAAAGGTTAGCGACAACGTTAACCCAACTGATGCAGCAATGAGCTCATTTGTATTATCAGTGATGTCTGATGGTGAAGAGCTTGGCTGTACTGACAGCTCAGCAACTAACTATGATGAAAACGCTAATACTGACAATGGTAGCTGTACTTTCCCTGAGGCAGTAATCCCAGAGACAGAAATTGAAAAAGACAAGAAATCATCAAGCGGTTCATTCGGCTGGTTACTACTAGCAGTTGCACCACTGATGGCACTTCGTCGTAAAAGATCTCAGATTAACTAAGGACGAGTTAATTAGGATAGTTAAGTAATGCCGATATGTTTAACATATCGGCATTTTTCGTTATAAATACTTTAACCAAGGCTTGTTAGCCTTACGCTTGTATTCACTAAACTTCTTGGTTGGCCAATAAAGCCCTATTGCCAACAATAAAGTAATAAACCAAATACCTGATATATCACTGACTCCTAAATATTGCCCTTGATTTGCCCCCCAGATCAGCATGCCTATTTGATACATAAATAGCAGTACATAGAGGTGGAAAATATAAAAGAACATAGGCACAGAGCCATATACACGTAGCGCATTAGTAAAGCGGTTGAGTGGTCTTTCAAATAACCACAAGCCTACAAACATACCTGCTAACGTGATCAACAAAAAGCTCAGTGACGGTGGGTACTTAGTCACATTAAACACCGACATCATGGTTTCGGTTGTGGTGCTAAACGTTTGCCATGGCAAGGTTTCACCATAGATATTAAACCCACGCAGCAGCGCAAATAACCCCACACATAACAGCGCTAACAGCAGCAATGCTCGTTTACGTGAATCCGCCGATTGAGTATGCGCATATAAAGGACCTGCACAGTAACCCAACAAAATTACGCCAATCCAAGGCAGCACTGGGTAGCTAATTTTGACGTCGATTAAACCACCTTGTGATAGATAGCCTCGATCATGCAAAATCGTCCACAGCGAGTAACCAAACTCATCGGGCGTAAAGCTGATTGGCGTCAGTAAGTTATGGCCAAATACAATAACTAAACCAAGCACCAGCAATAGGTTGCGTGGCAGCTTAATCAATGCTGCTAACACCAGCATACAAAGACCTATCGCCCACATCACTTGTAGCCAAATGGTGTGGTAGTAACCCATCCACGAAAAACAAATTAGGGTCACTTCAAGGGCGATTAAAAAAAGCCCTCGCTTGATTAAAAAGCTGCGTGCTGAGCGTGCTACGCCACTTGCGGGATGACTATAAAGCCACGCCGACAAACCAGTTAAGAAGATAAAGGTTGGCGCACAAAAGTGTGCAGCAAAGCGGCTCCAAAAAAGCCCCGGCGAAGTGGTATCAACCACCATGGGATCGGCCACCTGCATGTGCAAGAAAAACCGCTCTCGCACATGATCAAGTAACATCAGCAGAATAACGACACCACGCATGATGTCGATACTATGAATACGGCTTTTAACTTGCTCAGAAGTCATAACTTACGCCAAGTTTAAATTGCGTCGGCGCACCCGGGTAGGCCCACAATGCATTGTAAGAACTGGCAATATACTGCTCATCAAACACGTTATCGACATTCAGTGATACCGTAGTACGTTCAGTCGCTCGCCATTTAGCAAATAAACCAACAGTTTGGTAACTCGGTAAACGGAAGGTGAGATCAGCTGGGTCGCCTAAACGGTCAGACACATATTGATAATGACCACCAATCTTTATTTCTTGTGCGAATAGACTTAGGTCATGGTTTAAGCCAATCGAAAGGTTATTCTTTGGTACGTTCACAAGTGGGCTACCTTTAGGAATTGGCACTAACCAGTCAACATTTAGACTGTCTGTTGCAGTCTCGGCATCCACATAGGCATAAGATAGGGTGTACTCGGTATTGTCACCCAATAAACCTGTTAAATCTAACTCAAAGCCTGTGCTATTTGCTTTACCTACAGGTGTTGAATAACCCACATTTACTGGATCTGCCACCAGCATGTTGCTCTTGCTTGCATCAAAATAAGCAAGCGTACCGCTGATATTGGCGTAGCTAAATTTAACACCCACTTCAAACGAGTCACTTTCTTCAAAACCGAATGGATTACCTTCGGCATCAGTGCCACTCAGTGGTAAAAAGCCTTCTGAATAGCTTGAGTAAAGGTTAACGTCGTCATTAAATGCGTAAACCACACCAAAACGTGGACTAATGCGGTTTTCTTTGCTGTTTGATGCAACACCAGACTTAGTTTCAAAAATATCTTGTTCAATTTCATCAAAACGCAGGCCTAACATCACTTTTAAGTTATCGGTTAGATCGAGCTGATCTTGCAGATAAATACCGTACGCATTTTGCTGTTCGTTATTTTCGTACTGCATGCCCACTTCTGGGCCTTCAGTAGTGCTATACTCTGGCTCATAAATATCAATGGTGTAAGTGCCATTACCACCACGGTAGCGATAAAGCCCAGTGCGCAGCTCATAGTCGTAACCATCAACACCAATCAGTACATGGTTAGTAATACCGGCAACATCAAAGTGACCGCTTAATTCAAAGCGCAACGATAAATCATCAGATTCATAGTCACGGTATCTGTGTTGGCGAGTTAAGGTTCTGCCATCATCAAATAATGACTGACGCGATGGTGAAAGCTCAGCATCTGACGAATAACCCGTTAGCGTAGCAGTACGGTAACTCGCACCTAATAACAAGCTCCAATCTTGGTTTAGATCGTTGCTGTAATTTAATTGATGGCCGCGCGAGTGCACCTTGGTTGGAGCATCATTTGGGTTACCTAAAAAGCGTGACTCAGGCACGGTATCAAAATCACCATTTAACACCACAATACCGCGGTCATACATTTGCTGTTGGTCAACATACTCAAACTCATAAGTCAGCGATGAGTTATCGTTGATTTGATAATAAAGCGAAGGCGTAATCACGAATTTGTCGTGGTGAACATAGTCTCTAAAGCTGTCACTATCTTGCCATGCGCCATTGATACGAAACGCTAAATCATCGCTTAAACCGTTAGTGTAATCACCTTGAATACGCTTGTGATCATCGCTACCGAACTCAGCTTGAAGTTGCCCTTGCTGATAAAACTGTGGCTTTTTAGTAATAATGTTTACGGTACCACCCGGCTCTGAGCGGCCATAGAGTGCTGAGCCAGGTCCTTTTAATACTTCAATGTATTCAATATTTGATACATCACGCGGACCTGCAAAACCGCGACCACCACTAAAGCCGTTAACTAAATACCCAGACGGCATATTTTCGTTACCTGATAAACCACGGATTGAATAGCTATCCCACAGCGCGCCACCATTATTCTTGCGAGTAATGCTGGCAGAAAAATCCAGTGCATCACGAAACTTAGTAATACCGTTATCAGTCATCATGTCTTTACTTAATGTGGTGATCGACTGCGGTAAATCTTTTGTTGGAATATCACCACGAAACGCCTGTTTGTGTTCAATGGTGATTGTTTCGATATCGCTGTTATCAGCTGCATGTGAATTCGCTGCAAACGCCGCAGCTAAGGCTAAACTTAGTGTTGAGTACTTCATAAGGTCTGATTGTAGAAATTAAGCAAAATGATTTGTTATAAAATAACATAAATAAAAAAATGGGTTATAGTATAACAATGCATTTTATTGCTAATTTTTAACCCGTCATTTTGACTACTACTTAACACACGACTTCGACAAAAGAGTGAAGCCATAGCCATGCGTGAAGAGCATTCAGAACAAGCCTGCGAGTAAACAATAAAATTGCCATGTAGATACTTGAGCCAATGCCAGCTATTGCCTACAATGGCGCACAATTTATTCAATGCAGATCGCGACTATGACTGATACACAAAAACCAGAATTACCAAACCAACTTTCTATCAACCCACGTAGTAAATTTTATGTGGAAGAAGTTTTCGAGCATGAAATTGGTGTAAAACTTAACGGCAAAGAGCGTTTTGACGTTGAAGAATACAATATCAGCGAAGGCTGGATCAAAATCGCTTCACCAAAAGCGCTTGATCGCCGCGGCCAACCTTTACTATTAAAAGTAAAAGGGACTGTAGAAGTATTCTACAAGTAAATCAGTTTTACTGAACAAGCGTGTTGGTCAAGAAACTATTGGCCGACAAGCTTGTATGTAGGGCCTGCTTATAAGCTTCTATTGCGGGAATAAAGGCGGTGATCACCGCTGCAATCGTTATCATCAGCACTAATTCAAGTATCTGCCGATTAAAAAGCTCTCCAATTAAAGTCATCAGTTAAACACTCATTACTCAATTTTATTCTGCAACCTATCACTGTTCGCTAGGACAAGGGCAGTGTTCATCTACTTTTTTATTACATAAGCGAAAGTTAAGCCAATGCCCTGCAATTACAAATAACGACCCTAATAAGGTCAGCACTTTCTCACCAGCTTCACCAATGATATTTTCGCCTAATACTACAGCTGACAATAATAGAGCAAGACCCACAATCCCCAGTATAAATAATTGATATCGTTTATGTTTTTTACACCCTACAAATAGCGCTAATAAGCTACTTGGCAACACTGCTGCCAACATCCAAAAATGAAATTGCTCGTTACCTAAACCCAGTGCTGCAGCACTTGGTAATAAAACCAATAACACAGGCACAGCTAAGCAGTGAATCGCACACATAGCTGATAACCCGATGGCAAACTTATCCATCATTAATTGTAATTTCACTGAAAAATTCCTAAAAAATAGAACACATGAATTAAAAAAAGTGCATCAAGCAAGTTTAGCTTGGCACTCACTACATACTCCCATCATTTCAAATTGCTTTGTTTGTGAGGTAAAGCCCACATCAGCAAAGTGAGGGAAAAGCTTTGCAACATCACTTTGTGAAACCGCTAAAGTCTCAACTTTTTGGCAATGACGGCAAATCAAAAACAAAGAAATCTCACGCTTAAAAACCTCACTGTCGGTACCGTAAGCAATATATTTGTTAGCACTATTAAGCCTGCGAACAAGGTTTATCGACTCCAAAAAGCTCAAGATTCGATAAACAGACATAACAGATACACTAGAGCTTGTGCGCAGCTTGTAGCAACTGGCCAACTCGTATGCTGATAGCGGCACGTCTGTGGTTAGTAATATTTGCAGTATCTGCTTGCGCTGAATGGTGAATTTTCTGCCATGCTCAAGGCAAACCTGCTTTGCTTTATTAAGTGTGCTGGTTAATCGCTGCTTATTCATAGCGGCCACTCAATATAAGGCTTTGTTGCAGTCAGCTCCGCTACCCCTTGCGCTTGCTCTGCGATCCACTGTGCTTCGATAACAGATATGGCTTCAGTCCATGTAAATAAAGTAACAGTGACATTAGAAACGGGCTTATCACAGCTAAACGAGTATTCAACTTCTAAGTCTTGATGTGCATGATGAGTGTGATGCTCAAATGGGTTTTCAAATTTAGCATAAATAAGCTTACATTCGCCGTTAAATGTCACTAGCTGCTGTGAATTTTCTAATTTGGCTAATGTTTTTTTAATGACCTGCTTTTGTTCAGCTGTTTCGGGCTGATGCTCAAAGCCAAAAATATTTCCAGCCGGTAAAATGAACTTAACCTGCCATTTGTCTTGATCATGAACCACAAAAAGCACTCCCTCACCATGTGAATGATGATGGTGTTGATGCCCTTGAGCTGAAAAAATACATCCAACCATAAAGCATATCACTGCCAACTTTGCTGCTTTCATAACCCGAACCACTCCATTTACCTCACTATAAATATGCTGTTACAAAAAAGAATAAAACTCATTCATCGATTCACACTTGATACATTATAACAATTAAAGCACAATTGATACATTATAACGTACTAAAAGAGTGGTAACTAATGAATAACATATCAAAAATAGCTGTCGTCATAGCGACGTTATTACCAGCCAGTGTCTTGGCGCAGTCAATCAAAGGCGTTGTGTTAAATAACCAAGGTAAAGCGGTTGCAAATGCCACAGTTGACCTTGAAGGGTCTGATCAGAAAGTAACAACTAACGACAAAGGTGAGTTTGAAATCAGCGGCTTAAATAACGGCTTAAAAGAGCTACATATTTCAGCGCCAGGTTATGCTCACTTACATCGAGATATCACACTTGCCAATGACCAAGACCACAGCGCAACCTTTAATCTAAAGCGCTCACCGATTGAAGTGATTGATGTTGAAGCAACGCCGATTCATATGTCGGCAATGGAATCTGCCTCACCTGTTAGTGTGTTATCTGGCGAACAATTACGACGCCAACAAGCATCAACGCTTGGCGATAGCCTCGAAAAGCTGCCGGGCGTTAACACAAACTTTCATGCCAAGGTTGCCAGTACGCCTGTGATCCGTGGTTTGAGCGGCCCACGTGTTTTAATTACACAAAATGGCTTAGATGTCAGTGATGTGTCACGTGTTGGCCCTGATCACTCAGTGGCATCGGAAGCATCAACAGCGCAGCAAATTGAAGTATTACGTGGCCCAGCAACTCTTTTTTATGGCAGCGGTGCAATTGGTGGTGTCGTCAACGTAGTTGATAGTCGCGTACCAACAGACAGCACAACACGTGGTGAATGGAACCTAGAACATAACTCTGTAGATGAGCAAAAAGTTGCTTCGTTTAATGCCACCACAGGGACAGAGTCATTTGCCTTTTATGCTGATGCATTCTGGCGTGAATCAGACGATTACGAAGTACCTGTTGCCGCCGATATTGACGAAACAGAGCACAGCTCAAAGTACATAGTAGAAAACAGTAATGAAGACTCAGATGGCTTTACTGTTGGTACTAGCTACTTATTTGAGCAAGGTTACCTTGGTGTTGCGGTTGAGCAATTTAACCGCCAATACGGTATTCCTGGCCATACTCATGGTGAAGAAGAAGAGCATGAAGGACATGACCATGAAGAGGAGCACAGCGAAGAAGAAGCCGTTTTTGCTGATCTTGAACAAACCAAAGTTCAGCTGCTTGGTGAATACAATATCGACAGTGAATGGCTAAGCAAAATTAACTTACGTGCGGGCCACACTGACTACGAACACGCTGAAATCGAACACGGCGCAGTAGGCACAACTTTCAAAAATGAAACCAATGAGCTGCGCGTTGACATTCTGCATAGCCAATTTGATGAGTGGAATGGTGGCGTTAGCTTTCATTACAAAAAAAGTGATGTAGAAGCACAAGGCTCTGAAGCCTTCACTCCTCCGTCGGTTACTGAAAGTATTGCTTTTGCAATTATGGAAGAAAAGCATTTTGGCGATTTTTTAGTGCAATTAGGTGGCCGTGTTGAGCGAGTTACTATTGATGCTAACAATGTACTTTTACCAGACATTGGCGCCCATGCACATGATGAAGACGGTGATGAGCACGACCACGGTCATGATCATGGACACGAAGAATCAAACTACACACGTGTATTTGATGTTGCCCAAGAGTTTACACCGGTAAGCTTATCAACAGGTGTGGTATGGGATTTTACACCGGGTTATAACCTAGGTTTATCGGTATCGCGTTCTGAACGTGCTCCATCTGCTTCTGAGCTGTTATCTTTTGGCCCACACATTGGTACTGCAACTTATGAAGTTGGTGCGCTATTCGACACTCATGATGGTCATTTTGAGCTATCAGAAGAGGCTATCGACTTAGAAACAGCAAATAATATCGACCTGACATTCCGTAAAACCGAGGGTGATATTGGCTTTATCTTCAATGCGTTTTATAACCAAGTAGATAACTATTATTACCAGATCAACACAAACGCTATACGCTGAAAGCGGTCATGATCACGACCATGGCGACGAACATGCTCACGAAGAAGAGCACGATCATTCATCTGAACTACCGGTTTATTTATTTAAAACAGACGATGTGATTTTGCATGGTTTTGAAGCGCAAGTTGCTTGGCAGCTAACCGACGAATTTAAAGTCGACTTATTCTCTGATTATGTACGCGCGCGCCTAAAAGACGGCGGAGATTTACCGCGTACTCCACCACTGCGTTTTGGTACTGAGTTTAGCTATCAAACAGAGAATCTAACGGCAAATATTCACGTTACGCGCTACCAAGAGCAAGACCGCATAGCACAACAAGAAACCACAACAGACGGCTACACCCTTGTTGATGCCAGTATTTCTTATAACTTATCGGTATTGAACCAAGACGTCTCACTTTACCTAAAAGGCACTAACTTAACGGACACAGAAGCCCGCGTTCATAGCTCATTCTTAAAAGATATTGCACCACGTCCTGGGCGCAGTTTTGCGCTTGGTGTTCGCGGCTACTTCTAAAACAAAATTACAAATAAAGGAAACCTACATGACACACTTATTTAGATTAAAACTATTGGCACTGGCAATTAGTAGCACCCTGATCACCGCATGTGGTGATGCAGAAACAAATATTGTTGAGAAAGATCCTATTGAGGTTCCAGACGACGGTGGTGATGACCATGATCACGATCATGACGATGGCTATACCATTGACTCAATGGGTCGTTTAGCGGTTTTAGCAGCAGATAGCAACGAAGCGAATATCTTTGATTTAGATGACGACTCGTTACTAGAAACGTTTTCGCTTACTCATGAATCAAGTTCACTAAATGTTTCACCAAGCTACCGTTATGCGGTTATTGCTAACCGTAACCAAGATTACTTAGGTTTTATCGATGGCGGTTTATGGCGTGAAGATCATGGCGAGCATTTACATGACTATAAACAAGGCCCAGCATTTAGTGACTACGAGCTAACAACGGGCAGCCGCCCTACTCACATCGTTAAACATGATGGCCAAATGGCCGTGTTTTACGATGGTAATGCCGACGCAGGTACAGTTGCCTCTGTAGAAGTGTTAACCGATAACGACATTGCTAACGAAACCGCGACACTTGCTGGTATTCAGTACGACATCAATATGCATGGTGTTGCAGAGCCACGTGGCGAGCACCTAGTTGCTACATTGCGTCGTGCTGATAGCGAAAGCACTTCAAACGCTAAAATCCTGCCGGATCAAGTGGGTGTTTTCCACCTTCATGACGGTGAATATGAGCTTGAACAAACATTTGAAGTTACTTGCCCAGATTTACACGGTGCAGCGCAAAACCATGATTATGTAGCATTTGGTTGTGGTGACGGTGTACTGGTAGCCCACCAGCATGATGATGAATATCATGCAGAAAAAATCGCCAATATAGATGCTCTAGGTGATACACGTATTGGCACATTATATGGCCATGAAGGTAGTGAAAGCTTTATTGCAATTGCATCGGGTGTATTTGTAAGTATCAATCCAAGCGAAGCTGAAATGGAAGTGCTTGAGTGGCAACTTGATGAAGGTGCAAGTGCTGTATCTTACTCATTCTCAGCAAGCGGTGAGCACTTTTTAGTGCTTGATAGCTTAGGCTTTTTGAACGTGCTTGAAGCCCATGAGCACGACGGTCACATGCACTGGGAACTTGCTGGTAAAGTAGATATCACTGAAGAAGACGTAACAACGATGCCAGAAGGCATGAACTTCAGCATGACTGTGTCACAAAATAGTGAGTTTGCTTACGTTGCTGATCCTATCGCTCAGCACGTACTAAAAGTACATATCGAAGATCTTGAAATTGAAGGTGATCTTGAACTGACTTTTGCACCTAGCGCCATCACTTGGTTAGGCATTGCAGAAGAAAGTGACGATCACGACCACTAAGAAGTTATGTTTTATGGTATGACATAGCTCGCAAAGGTTGGCATTTACTGCCAACCTTTTTTTATTCATATTTTGTAACAGACTTTCATCGCATCAGCATCGCTATTTAAAACTGAATAGTTATGATGTAACAGTTCCCAAAATAGGATGTAATCCCATGAAAAAACTAACAACGTTGGCACTGGCCATGGCTGCGACACTGGCACCTTGGGCATCAGCTTACGAAACAAAAGACACGCGCTTACTGCGCTTTCCAGATATTCATAACCAAAATGTTACCTTTGTTTACAGTGGTGATATATACATTGCTAATACGCAAACAGGCGAGAGCAAACGCTTAACCGACCATATTGGCTTTGAAACCTTCCCTAAGTTTTCACCTGACGGTAAACGCATTGCCTTTGCAGCAGAGTACAATGGCAGCCGCCAAATTTATGTCATTAACAGCGATGGTTCTGGCTTAAAACAACTGACCTACTACAACGATGTTGGCCCAATGCCACCACGCGGCGGTTTTGATTATCGTGTTCTCGATTGGACACCTGATGGCAAAAATGTGGTATTTCGTGCTAACCGTACACCGTGGGGTAAACGTATGGGTCGTCCATACATGGTTCCTGCTGACGGTGGCCTTGAGCAGCCTCTGGCTATTCCAGAAACCGGCGGCGGTATGCTTTCGCCAGATGGTAGTAAATATGTTTACACGCCAATTGACCGTGAGTTTCGTACTTGGAAGCGTACCCGTGGCGGTCGTGCACAAGATGTCTGGGTTTACGATCTAAAAAACAATACCTCAGAGCAGCTAACCAGTAACCGCGCTACCGATCAGCAACCAACTTGGGTTGGCGACAACATTTACTTTGTATCTGACCGTGATTACACCCTTAACCTGTATCAATACCAAAAAGGCACTGAGCCGAAAAAACTAACCAACCATAAAGACTTTGACGTACTGTGGCCATCAGCTGGCCCAAATGCCGTTGTTTATGAAAACGGTGGTTACCTTTACCGCTTTGATCCAAAAACTCAAAAAAGCAGCAAGCTGAGCATTAACATTGCTGGTGTGCGTCAATACGCAATGCCGTACACAAAAAATGTGAGTGACTTTATCGACTCAATGTCGATTTCTCATGATGGTAAGCGTGCACTCTTTACTGCCCGCGGTGAGCTATTTAGCGTACCGGTTAAACAAATACCAACACGTAACTTATCTTACACAGCAAAAGGCCGCGAAATTGACGCAAGTTGGTCGCCAAATGGCCGTTATATTGCTTATATGAGCGATGAAAGTGGCGAATACGAAATTTACTTAAAAGACCGCAGTAAAAATAATGCCACTAAGCAGCTAACCAGCAACGGCACTATTTGGCGTTTCACGCCGATTTGGTCACCTGATAGCTCAAAACTGTTATTTGCAGATAAAAACCATACACTCTGGTGGATAGATGCAAAATCAGGTAAACAACACAAAATTGATACCAGCATCTACGATGAAGAAGGCATTCGCCAATATACTTGGTCGCCAAATAGCGAAGACATTGTGTATGTGAAAAACAATGAAAACCGCTATGCCTCACTGTGGCACTACAATATTGATAAAAAGAAAGTGACTCGCTTAACGGATGAAATGACCAATGAGCAAAACCCAACTTTCTCTCCAGATGGTCAATATCTGTACTTTAGTTCTGAGCGCGACTTTAACTTAGCCTTTAGTAGCTACGAGTTTGACTACATGTTTAATCGTGCAACGCGTATTTATGCCGCAGCCGTAAATGACAGCATCAAACCACTTATCGCACTACAAAGTGATGAAACAGCAATCGTCAGCGATAAACAAAAAGATGACGACAAGAAAGCTAAAAATACCCTGCAAAGCAGCGACTTTATGCAGCGCGTTACCGCTTTAAATGCGCCAGCTGGAGATTATCGCGGTTTAACGGCAGTAAAAGGTGGCGTGTTAACACTGGCTAATGGCGGCCTTCAATTGATAGGCACAGCTCACGACAGCGAGCTTGAAACTGTGGCTAAAGGGGTAAGCAGCTACACTATTTCGAGCAACGGTGAGCACCTGTTAGTGCATGCGGGTAACGATTACAGCTTAATTGAGCCTAAAGCAAAACAAGACCTAGCAGCGAATAAGCTAAATCTTAGTAACATGACCTTAAAAATTGAGCCACAAATTGAATGGCTGCAAATGTATGTTGAAGGCTGGCGTACATTACGTGATTGGTTCTACGATGAAAACCATCACGGCCAAGATTGGGACGCAATTTTAGCCAAGTATCAACCTATGGCTGATGCAATCTCACACCGTAGTGACCTAGATTACATTCTCAGTGAAATCGCAGGTGAAATTAACTCAGGCCACATTTATGTGCAGTCGGGTGATATGCCAAAAGCAGAGCGTAAAAAGCACGGCTTATTGGGTGCAAAACTTGCCAGCGATCCATCTGGATACGTAAAAATTGAGCAAATCTTCCAAGGTGAAAACTGGCATGAAGACTTCCGCTCACCGCTTGGCACAACAGGGGTAAAAGCACATAACGGCGACTACATCATTGCCGTAAATGGCCGCTCAGTAAAAGACGTCGCTAACTTCTACGAATTACTAGAGAACACTCAAGGTGAGCAAGTTGAGCTAGTCCTTAACAGTAAGCCGCGCAGCAAAGGTGCATGGCAAGTTACCGTTAAGCCTGTCGCCAGCGAGCAAGGTTTGCGTTATTTAGACTGGGTTAACTCTCGTGCAGCCTACGTTGATAAGCTATCAAATGGCCGAATTGGTTATGTTCACTTACCAAATACAGCCTACGAAGGTAACCGCGCCATGTTCAAAAACTACATGCCGCAAACTACCAAAGACGCCATGATTATTGATGACCGATACAATGGCGGTGGCTTTATTCCTGAGCACATGATCACTTGGCTTGCCCGTAAACCGCTTAACTATTGGAAGCGCCGCGGTGTTGAGCCAACGAAAACACCACAATTTGCTCATGATGGTCCAAAAGCCATGCTGATCAATGGTTACTCAAGTTCAGGCGGTGACGCTATTCCTTACTACTTCCGCCAAGCGGGGTTAGGTAAGCTTATTGGTACCCGTACTTGGGGTGGATTAATTGGTATTTCAGGTAACCCAAGCCTAGTCGATGGCGGCCAAGTTATCGCGGCAACATTCCGCATTTTAGATAACGATGGCAACTGGATCATCGAAAACGAAGGTGTTATCCCAGATATCAAGGTTGTTGATCGCCCAGAGCTAATCTACCAAGGTAAAGATCCATCGATTGAACGTGCCGTAGAAGAGCTATTAAAAGAGCTAAAAGACAACCCGAAAAAGCCACTCACCGTGCCACCAGCACCGACTGACTTTTAATTTTTAACTGGTTGTTAAAAAGCAAAAAACCCCGCAGCAATGCGGGGTTTATTTTTACTAAATGTCTAATATTTAAACTTGTATATACAAACTAATACACATTACTTGTTCTAAATTTTTGGTGCAGTTTAATATTTATCCAAACTAACACAACGTGAAAAATGTGCAATTAAGCGCCTATGGGTTGTCATCTAGAGAAAATTTGAGCAATCAAAAATGCCTTAAAAATAATAACAAGAGTGACTGCAAGGTTACTCAAAAAGGATACAGCTCATGTTAGCAGCGCAGCTGAACTACCAAAAGCGATTGATGCCGCCTTTCAATCTGCGGTGAGTGCGAAAACTGTGCCGGGCATTACTGTCGCGGTGACTGTGGTTAAAAACGTTAATGGTGATAACAGCGCAGATGTATTTGCGCTTGCCCTACAAACCCTAAGCTATTATCACCAAGACCATTGATTTGTTTAAGGCAGCTTAATTATAGCTGCCCTTGTAACCTCGTTTTTGTCTCTTTTAAGTAATCTGGGTAGGGATACGAGTCATCTGCAACAGCGATTGCAGCCTCAATTTGAACTAATGCTTGGCGAACATTACCTTGCATTTCATAGCCATATGACAAAGCTGACAGTGCATACGCTGATTTAGGGTAGTTTTTGATATTGTACTTAAACACCTCAATAGCCCGCTCAAATTGCTGGTTATCCGTTAAACTGTAACCCAGCAACCTAACAGCGCGGTCTGGTGGCGCTATTTGCTCGCCCCATTGCTGAGATAAACGTTGATAATAGGCATCAATTGATGAAACATCATCGCCTAGTGCACTCAAAGGCATATGTTTAGATAAAAATAAGCCATGGTACGCATTAAATGCCCCAGCGGCTGAGGTTAGGTTATGTGAAACGCCTGCAAAGGCATCGCTCTTAAAGCGCAGATTTTGCACCTTACTATTTTGCATCGTTTGCTGCATATCATCGTATCTTTCGCGCATAATGCCGGCTTCTTCGCCGATATTCATATATACATAGCTGTTAATACTTTTGGCTTTAGTAACAAAGGTATTTAGACTCTTAGCCGGAGCGCCATAGTTCCACCATACCGCAGGGCTATAAGCAATGTGCGCTTGAAATAACTCAGGATCAGCCTGCATTGCGTAAAGAGCAAATACACCCGCAGCTGAGGCTCCGGCAATAACTCTATAATCATGAGTACGATACTGTTTATTAACCAAAGGCATCAGTTCTTGCTCTACAAAAGCTAAAAACTTTGCTGCACCACCGCCTTCACCAACAAACCTTGAGGTTCTTTGTTCACTGTAGGATAAAAATCCCGAAGTCGATTAGTGCTTTCAATTGCTACTACAATCACCTCTGGCGCTTGATCATTTTGTTGTAAGCGTTCAAGCACAGCATTAATTAAGGGTAAATTACCGGCCCCATCTAAACGGTAAATAACGGGATATCTTTTGTTTGGATGTGTTTGATAGCTTTTTGGTAATTGCACAACGACAGTGCGTTGCTCACTAAGATTACTTGATTCGATAGTATGCGTATGTTGGCTGTAATGTGTAACCGCCTCATCTGCAGCTGGTTGAGCCATTACATGACTAGTACAGAGTAAAAAACCACTAATACAGAGTAACTTAAATAGTCGCACGGCTTATCCTTAAGAAATATTGGTAATTTTTTAAGCTAACAGAATTGCAGGTACAAAAAAAGGCGCATATTGCGCCTTAATAAAAATAAAACTCTTAACTTACTCAACCGTCACCGATTTTGCTAGGTTTCGAGGTTGGTCTACGTCGGTGCCTTTAATAACCGCAACATAGTATGAAAGCAGCTGTAACGGAATTGTATATACAACTGGAGCAATCACGTCATCTACATGGTTTACGTTGATTACACGCATTGTTTCGTCAGATTCAAACGCTGAGTCTTTGTCTGCGAATACATAGATAATACCGCCACGGGCACGTACTTCTTCTACGTTTGATTTAAGCTTTTCAAGTAGCTCGTTGTTTGGTGCTACAACAATGATTGGCATGTCGGCATCAATCAACGCAAGAGGGCCATGTTTAAGCTCACCCGCTGCGTATGCCTCGGCGTGAATGTATGAAATCTCTTTCAGCTTAAGCGCACCTTCCATCGCGATTGGGTATTGTGAGCCGCGACCTAAGAATAATGAGTGGTGCTTATCAGCAAACTCTTCAGCTAAATCTTCAATCCCTTCAGCAAGCAGTAATGCTTCTTCTAACTTGTTAGGAAGTGTTTTGATTGCATTTACAATCGCACCTTGCTCTAGGCCTTTTTCTTGCGCAATCGATGCCGTTAGCATTAATAAGCCAACAAGCTGTGTGGTGAAGGCTTTCGTTGATGCAACGCCAATTTCAGCACCGGCTTTAGTCATAAAGGCTAAATCAGATTCACGTACTAATGATGAACCCGGTACGTTACAAATGGTCATTGACGCCATGTAACCTTGCTGTTTTGCTAGACGCAGTGCAGCAAGCGTATCGGCTGTTTCACCAGACTGTGAAATGGTCACAAGTAAGCTGTTTTCATGTACAAATGATTCGCGGTAACGGAACTCAGAAGCAATCTCAACGTTACAGCTCACGCCAGCAAACTGTTCAAGCCAGTAACGAGCAACCATACCTGAGTGATATGAAGTACCACAGGCAATAATTTGCACGTGTTTTACGTCTTTAAAGATTTGCTGAGCGCTTTCGCCAAAGGCATCAATCGCTACAGTGTCATTAACTAGGCGGCCATCAAGGGTGTTACGCACAGCAAGCGGCTGCTCGTAAATTTCTTTCAGCATGTAGTGACGATATTCGCCTTTACCTGATGCATCTTGCGTAATGTTTGATTCAATCACTTCGCGCTCAACTGCATCACCATTTGCATCAAAGATTTCAACACTGTCACGGGTAATACGAGCAACATCGCCTTCTTCAAGGTAAATAAAGGTACGAGTAACAGGTAATAGAGCTAGTTGGTCAGAGGCAATAAAGTTTTCGCCAAGACCTAAACCAATCACCAGTGGGCTACCTGAACGCGCTACGATGATTTCGTTATCGTTCGCTTTATCAAATACAACTGTACCAAATGCACCTTCAAACTGCTTAACAGCAGCTTGTACAGCAGCTAAAAGTGTATCGTGCTGTTGGCGAAGTTGGTGAATAAGGTGCACCATGACTTCAGTATCTGTTTCTGATAAAAACTCATAACCGTCGCCTTTAAGCGCATCACGTAGGCTGGCATGATTTTCGATAATACCGTTATGAACAAGGGCAATTTCGCTATTCGAAACATGTGGGTGAGCATTCGCTTCAGTTACGCCACCATGAGTTGCCCAGCGCGTATGCGCGATACCAGTAGTACCATTAACTGCTGCATCGTTAAGTGCCGCTTCAAGGTTAGCAACCTTACCCACTGCTTTTACAGTGTTAAGCTCAGTACCTTTAAGTAAAGCCACACCAGCTGAGTCATAGCCACGGTATTCAAGGCGTTTAAGGCCTTCAACAAGAATTTTATTTACTGGGCGTTCTGCAATAGCCCCAACGATTCCACACATAATCTCTCCTTTTGCACATGCCAAAGCGTTCTACTTTGGGCGGTATGTGTTGTCATAAATGATGCGTAATAAGGTGTTGTCGGTCTTATTACGGGTTATTCAATTTCTGCACAGATCAGCTGTACACCACATGCTGTTATCGCCTCGCGCTTATCTGCACTTAGGTTGTTGTCTGTAATAACAGTGGTTACACGCTGCCAAGGCAGTTCTAAATTCGGTATTCTTCGGCCAATTTTTTCTGACTCAACCAGCACCACTACCTCTCGGGCAGCTTCAGCCATCACTTGGCTAAGCCCCACTAATTCATTGAAGGTTGTAGTACCTCTATCAATATCAATGCCATCGGCACCAATAAACAGTTGGTCAAAGTCGTAAGAGCGTAGAACATTCTCTGCAACTTGGCCCTGAAACGATTCTGAATGTGGATCCCAAGTTCCGCCGGTCATCAAAAGTGTTGGCTCATTTTCTAATGAAAGCAGTCGGTTAGCGACATTAATAGCATTTGTCATCACCACTAAACCGCGCTTACTAGCAAGCTCAGGGATCATCGCCGCTGTAGTGCGACCGCTATCAATGATGATGCGGTTATGGTCTTTAATAAGCTTTGCAGCCGCCTGTGCGATTGCCATTTTGCGAAGCGAGTCGCTTTTCTCGTTGCTATTTGCAACGATTTCTTGCGGCAGTGCAATAGCGCCACCGTAACGGCGTAGTAATAAGCCACTTTTTTCAAGGGCTGTCAGGTCTTTACGTATCGTCACCTCAGAGGTTTGAAACTGCTCAGCTAACGCTTCAACAGCAACTTCACCAAGTTCATTCACTTGGCTTAAGATTGTATGGCGACGTTGTTGAGTGTTTCGTTTTGTCATAAAGTGAATTACATAAGTTTCGTTTCGAAAGTTTTGAGATTTTAAACGAAACAATATAAATGGCAAGTGAATACTCGTTAACCTACACAGCTTTAATTTTGATCTTCATCACCAACACGCTAAGCTATTGGCAAATATAACCATGAAAATGCCCGATGAAAGAGTTTAATAGCCTCGGTAAGTCCTTACTCGAACAACGAAAAAATGCCCATGAAGTTTGCCGTTTATTTGCCAAAAGCCCAAGTAAAGGCAATTTAAAACGTCTAAGAGGCATGTTAGCTCACTGTGGCGAGCAGGTTGTTATTGAAGCGGGTTTTCATTGTGATTATGGCAGTGGTATTAAAATAGGTGATCGAACCTTCATAAATATCAACTGTACTATGCTCGATGCGCCGTTATCTGATGCGCAAATTACGATAGGCGATGACTGCTTAATAGGCCCTAATGTACAAATACTCGCGGTATCGCATGCAGTAAACCCAACCGAGCGTTTAGCAAAAGCTAATTTTGCAGCGCCGATTAGCATTGGCAACAATGTATGGATTGGTGCAGGCGCCATTATACTTGCGGGTATTAAAGTTGCTGATAATGCCGTTATTGGCGCAGGGGCAATAGTTACCAAAGATGTCGCGGCAAATACCCTAGTAGCAGGTAACCCCGCGGTGAAGGTCAAAGACATTTAACCCTATATTTACGCTAAAGCACGTCCTACCGTAGGTCGTCATTTATGGCGACTCATTTAAAAAATAAAAAGCCCAGCTGTATTGCTGGGCTTATAGTTGGGAGTTAGTTAACTGTTATTCATATCGTAAGATAAGCGATGGTCTGGTGCTTGCGGCCTTAAAGGCTAAACTTGCAACGGTAACCCAGGTAATAGTGGCTACAGCAACGGCGGCAACTAAATACACCCATACAGCTTGTTCAATGCGGTCATTAAAGTTTGCTAACCAATCACCAACTAACAAGTAAGTCACTGGATACGCAATAGCAATACTTACCGCCACCAGCACTAAGAACTCTTTAGCAATGATATTTACGATACTGATGCGTGATGCACCTAGCACTTTTCGAACGGTCACTTCTTTTTGACGACGCACTGTTGCAAACGAAGCCAAACCAAAGGTACCTAAACAAGTTAAGAACACAGCAAGACCGGTAAAAATTAAAACGACATTCGAAATTCGCTCATCACCTTTTAACAGGGTTTTGTAGTTGTCTGCGAGTAAGTTGATTTTTGGCTCATAGATATTGGCTGAGCTTGCTAATACTTCAGCGATCTGAGCTTTAATATAAGGCAAGTTTTGCTGATCAATCGTTAAAATTAGTTCTGATACTGGTGATAAAAAGTTAAAGCCACATAAGAACATAATATTTGAGTTGGCATCTTTAGCATTACCTACTTTTACATCTTCAACCACACCCACAACACGCATATCTATGCCGCGACCTGAGTCTTTAATAACCTTACCGATAATGTCACTCATATTAGTGTAACCCGCTTGCCTTGCGACAGATTCAGTCACAATGGTACCCGTACTTGTTACTCCATTTTCACGGCTTGCCCAATCACCGGCAAATTCACGGCTAAAGTCACGACCAGCAACCAGTTTTAACCCTAGCGTTTTTACAACATCGTAGCTTGCACCTACAACAGGCGTTAAGCTGCCAGATGCTTCACCATTTGGCCACGTTGGCATAAGTGTATTATTGATTGAAACAGTTAAACGGGTATCAATAACTGTTGTTTGCTGTACGCCTTGAATTGCACTAATACGGTTAACTAAGGCATTTTTTTCTTTTGTGAATACTTCGCCTACAGGTAGCTCTGAAATAACCAATCTTTGTGTCGTTTCATAGCCTAAAGGTAAGCTTTGTAAGTAAGTTAATTGCTTTAACAAAGTAATAGAGGCAATGATTAAACCTATTGCTAGTGAAGCCTGTAAGGTTAGTAAGCTCTTACGAACCCATATTGCAGTATTACCTCGTTGTAAGTCTCCACTTAAAACGCGTTTTGCACTGAATGACGAAATAAAGAATGCAGGATAAAGCCCAGCTAATATGCCCACAGCAATTGCGACCACAATAATTGCAATGCCAAATTCAGAGGCATAATTCACGACCAATTCGCGGTCTACTAGTTGATTAAAGCTTGGTAAAAGTAGCTCCACTAAAGCACAAGCAATCACCATTGAAAGTATTGATACCAACACAGATTCAGATAAAAACTGCGTTACTAACTGGCCTTTACTTGCGCCAAGCGCTTTACGCACACCCACTTCTTTTGCACGTTTAGTCGATTGAGCGACGGTCATATTAATAAAGTTAAAACCTGCAATAAGAATAAGTAACACGCTTAAACCTACACAGATCATCACCACTTGTTTAGCACCACCTGCTTTCATCTCAAACGGTGATTTTGCCGTTAAGTGCAAATCAAGTAATGGATGCAGCTCTAAACTAACTTGCTCCAGCATCGAATTGCTAAAAAAGCGCTCTGTTAAGGTTTTAGCTAATGCATCGGTATCGGTGCCCTCTGCTACACGCATATAAACATAACTACTGTTGATGTCTATTTTGCTTGGATCATGCTTAACATAAACAAGGTTTTTAAAGGCAAAGTGAGTGTTATCTGCTAAGTCCGCAAACACGGCACGCACCGTGTACTGTCCTTGTTCATGCGTAAGTGTTTCACCAATCACATCGGTGCGACCAAAAATGCGCAGAGCTTCTGACTCACTTAAAGCGAGGCTGTCTGGTGTACTCATTGCTGTTGTTAAATCACCCGCCAACGTCTCCATAGCAATGAAATTTTCAATATTTGCTGTAGCACCATATAAGGCATTTAACTTATAGCCTTGATTGCGGTAACTCACATCCACCATGGCTTCACGGGTCAGCTCGACCATAGTTAATCCGAACACTTCTTCAACTTGGCTGTAATCTTCGGCCTGCTTTGACTGCACATAATTAAAAATAGGCACCACAGCTAAACCAAGTTTTGAGAAGTCTTGGCCAACGCGATAAACACGCTCAGCATGTGGCTGTTGGCTATCGTACGAAAGCTCATTTTTTGCAAACAAAGCAACTAGAATTGCCGCAGCTAAGCCCACACTTAAACCCAGAACATTTAAAATAAAATGCTGCTTTTGGTTTTTAAACGCACGCAGCGCGGTGATCAAATAACTTAAAATCATGTTATGCCACCTCTGCTGTTTGTTGAACACGGTTAGCTTTATCAACCATCACTTGGCCATCAAGTAAGCGCACTAAACGGTCAGCATAATTGCCTTCTTTTTCTGAGTGAGTAACCACAATTACCGTGGTACCTTCGCGATTTAGCTCACGCAGCATCGCCATGACTTCATCACCATTTTTTGAATCAAGGTTACCCGTAGGCTCATCCGCTAAGATAAGTTTTGGATTAATCACAAGAGCTCGGGCTACCGCTACACGTTGCTGCTGACCGCCCGATAGCTGTTGCGGTAAGTGATCTGCTCTATGGTCGATTGCAACACGTTTTAAAATTTCTTCTACTCGCTGTTTACGTTCACTTTTTGAGATATTTTGATACTGTAATGGCAGCTCAACGTTTTCAAATACTGTTAATTCATCAATTAAATTAAAGCTTTGGAAAACAAAACCAATCGACGCTTTTCTAAGTGCCGCTAATTGTTTTTCACCAAACCCTGCGATGTCTTCACCTAAAAATTCAAAACTGCCTGCCGATGGCGAATCCAACATACCTAAAATAGAGAGTAATGTTGATTTACCACAGCCAGATGGCCCCATAATGGCAAGAAACTCGCCTTCGTTTACATGTAAGTTAATGTTATTAAGCGCTGTTGTTTCAACATCTTGAGTACGAAATACGCGTGATAAGTTAGTTAATTTAATCATTGTTTTTATCCTTAAAATTGTAGTTGTTGTGCTTTATCAAAGTTGCTGTAGCTAGAGGTGATCACGCGATCTCCGGCGCTTAAACCACTTAACACTTCATAATAGTTTTGATTCTTTTTGCCAAGACGAATGTCTTTTCGTACTGCACGGTTGCCATCTTTTTCCATGACATAAACCCAGTTACCTCCTGAGCTGGTAAAAAATGCGCCGCGTTCAAGTAATAAGGCAGTGCCTTTGCTATCACCTAGCATCAGCTGCACATCAAGGCTTTGTCCGCGTTTTATGTTGCTCGTGCCATTGGGTAAATCGACTTCAACCTGAAACTGTGATTGCTGAACACGGCTATCAATTTTGCTAACCGTCGCCGCAATTTCGCCTTGTTCATGTTCAATAAGCACTTGCATACCTGTTTGAACTTGGCTTAGGTAAAACTCATCTAGTCGCACAACTAGCTTGTATTCATTAGGAATATCAATCTGCCCTAGGCGAGCACCACGGCCTTTTGATTCACCAATTTCCACATCAAGCTCACTTAAATAACCATCGGCAGGTGCTGTTACGAGTAAGTTTTCAAGGTTCTTACGCGCAAACTGTAGGTTTTTCTCTAACATGTCGGCACTGTCTTTTAGCTGGGCTACCTGAACTTCACGAATGCTGTTTTCTTGCTTTTGGCGCTCAAGGGTTAGTTCTTTACGCGCTTTGTAATACGCTAAGTCTTCTTGAATTTCAGATAATTGCTCTTGAGCTAACACACCTGTTTTCACTAGCGGCTGAGTCTGTTTTAAGCGACGCGATAAATGCGTAATTTTAAGAATCGATTTCAAGCAAATCACGGCGTAAGTTTAAACGGCTGGTTTCCATATTCATTTGCGTGTTACGTAAAAAGTTAAGCTGCTCAGTCACCTGTGCTTCACGGCTCATTACATCAAGCTGCAAATTGGTATTGCTTAAACGCACAAGTGGTTGGCCTTTTTTAACAAATTCACCCTGCTCAACAAGTCGCTCTTCAACTTGGCCTCCGGCAATGGTGTCGAGGTAAATAGTAGTGCGAGGCATAACCTGACCACGAAGACTTAAAGCATCAACAAATTCACCTTGTTGTACTGTGCTAATCGTTAAGCTTGTCGCGGTTACTTGCTGACTACGACCTGTTTGCTCAGTTTGCGTGAAACCATAAGCTGCAGCCGCAACAGCTAAGCATGCAGCTGCAATGATTGATTTCTTAAAAAATGCTTTGTTATTTGAGCGTGTAATTTTCTTATCCATGTTGACGCCTTTAAGTTATCTAGGTGCTAATTACCTATAGATAAAACAACTCTTGTGCCAACTTTTATTTTTATTAAATTACAATAACTTATATAAAAACAAATAAACAGGCATATAATCAAGTGTCCGCTTATAGAACACTTCAAAACCCATATATCGTCCATAAATGGACACTGTTACTATTTTCAATTAGTCTTAGTGTTCCCATAAAGGAATAATAATAAATAGCTATGAAACAAGCAGGATCAATTCTTATTGTCGATGATAACCCCGACGTACTTATCGCCGCACGATTACTTTTAAAGCAGCATTATCAGGTTGTAAAAACCACAGATAACCCCTTTGATATCGAAGCTATCATTAACGCACAGCATGAGGCGGATCAGGCCATAGATGTTGTGTTACTCGATATGAACTTCACGCAAGACTCAATTAGTGGCAAAGAAGGATTCTACTGGCTAAAAAAGAATCATGAGCCAAGACGCTAATATTGCGGTACTGCTTATGACGTATACAGCGATATACAGCTAGCTGTCGAAGCAATTAAGGCCGGTGCCTCTGACTTTATTGCCAAACCTTGGCAAAATGAGCAATTACTCGGTGCTGTTGCAGCGGCATTTTCACACGCTAAAGACAAGCAGCAAGTTGGTAAGCTCACAAAACAAAAGCAGGCCTTGCAGCAGTCAATCGGCAATCAACCATTTGAGTTTTTAGGCCAAAGTGATGCCATGCAGCAGGTTTTTTCGGTTATCGACAAAGCAGCCAACACAGATGCCAACATATTGATTAGTGGCGAAAGTGGCACAGGTAAAGAACTCACTGCCCATGCAATCCACAATGCAAGCCAGCGCCAAAACCAGCCTTTCATTAGTCTAGATATGGGCTCACTGGCCGAAAGCCTGTTTGAAAGCGAACTATTTGGCCATAAAAAAGGGGCGTTTACTGGCGCGAAGGAAGATCGCATCGGCCGATTTGAGCTTGCTCATGGTGGGAGTTTATTTTTAGACGAGCTAGGTAATTTACCGCTTAACCAACAAGTTAAACTGCTCGCAGCACTACAAAACAGGCAAATAACACCGGTTGGTGGTTCAAAAGTTATCGATATTGATATTCGTTTGATCTGTGCAACGAATGAAAACCTCGAACAAGCAGTTACTGAAGGCAAGTTTAGGCAAGACTTACTGTACCGTGTTAACACCGTAGAGATCCGTTTGCCAGCTCTGCGTGAGCGCAGTGAAGACATTCCATTACTGTGTAACTACTACTTGCAGCACTTTGCACATAAATACAAACGTGAGCTCTCGATTGCGGCATCTGATATGACACGTTTAAGTCAGTATCATTGGCCAGGCAATGTCCGTGAACTTGCCCATGCAATTGAGCGAGCAGTCATCCTCTCAGAAGGCTCAGAGCTCGATATAAGCTCAGTGATAAGCTCACCAAATGCTGCTGTTAGTACAAGTGAGCTCTCTTCAAACGCCACTGACTACGACACTTTTGATCTCGAAATCATCGAGCAGAGAACCGTTCGTGCAGCTTTAAAGCATTTTCAAGGGAACGTGAGTCATGCAGCAAAAGCGCTCGGCCTAACACGCGGAGCCATGTATCGTCGTTTAGAAAAATACGGACTTTAATCTATGCGAAATTTTATTAGCTTAGCCGGCCTATTAGCTGCGCTAATTGGTTTATCAATTGCTTTGTTTTGGCAAGTAGAGCAAAGCGGGTTTTCTGCAATTTCGGCACTTTTAGTTATTTTAAATTTGGTATGTGCTGCGCAAATTTTTAATTTATTTAAACGCCAAACAAGACGTGCAGATATGGTGTTTCGCGCTTTAGCGAATGGAGACAGCACATTAGGCTTTGGCGACCAACACCCTATGCAGCAGCAATTTGAGCAGGTTAAACAGCAAATTCAGGCTGCGCGTTTTAATGCAGAGCAACAAGCCCAGTTCTTACAAGCACTATTAATTCATATCGATTTAGCAGTATTAGTATGTGACGAACAAGGCACTATTATTGAAAGCAATCCGGCGGTCAGCCGTTTACTTGGACAAGCTGTAAAGCACATCGATGATCTAGGTGTAATAGCAAACCTAGTCAAAGACGCAAAACAAAATAGCCGTAATACCGTGCCATGGCAAAATGGTGAGCAGCACGATACCCTATCTGTGCAAATCAGTATTGCCGAAATCCAAGGTAAAGTTCGTAAAGTGATCAGTTTGCAATCGATTCATGATCAGCTGCAATTAAAAGAGCAACAAGCTTATAAGCGCCTTACCAAAGTACTAACCCATGAAATTGCTAATTCGATTACGCCACTCTCTTCTTTAGCACAAACTTGTACGGCGCTGCTGCCAACTGAGCTTAGTTTTGATGATCAGGAAGATAAACAAGACCTGCAACTCGCCCTAACAACACTCGCATCACGAACCGAGCATTTAGGGGAATTTATAGCGCAATTTAAAAAGGTTAGTAGCTTACCCGCCCCACACTTACAGCCACATATTCTGGCAAATCTTGCCAAGCAAGTTGTCGCTCTGCACTCACAACAAGCTAAGCAACTTAATATTACGTTGAATTTATCGGTGCAAAGCCAACAGTTAGTAATGATAGATAGAGGCCAAGTTGAACAAGTAATAATAAACCTGCTTACCAATGCCCTTGATGTCCTTAAGCAGTTAAATACTTCAAAGTCAGCAAAGTGCATTGAGGTAAGCATTGCACAAAATGCTAATCAGCAACTGTATTTAGAGGTCAGTGACAATGGTACAGGTATCAGCGATCATGTGATTGAGATGATTTTTGTGCCATTTTTTACTACCAAGCAACAAGGCTCAGGAATAGGCTTAAGTTTATCGCGCCAGATCATGCTCAATCATGGCGGCGATTTGGTTTATATCAAACGCCAGCAAGGAGCCTGCTTTCGCTGCGTGTTCGGCTAACTTACATAGTTAGAACACTTACTTACAATTTGCTAAGGCGCTGTTTGGTATCATCAACCCATGAACGTTTAATGGACTAACCAATATGCGATACCTTGCCTTAGCACTGTTTTCTTCACTTGCCTTCATTCCTGCTACAAGCTTTGCTGGTATTTATGACAGCCCTAATATGAACCTGTTTGTTAAGTCAGAGCATAATAGTACTGATTCAATCACCTCAGCCGGCATCGAAGTTATGGCTAAAAATAACTACAGTAATTTCGGCGCAGCATTTACAACGGCACTGGGCTCAGCAGAAGTATTTACTAAAAAAGGTGATCGGGAGACATTTCTCACCTTAGATAGCGGCATCAAATTTGGTTATTTCAGCGACTTTTTTGTCTATGGCGAAGTGGGCTTAGATTTAATTGAGCTTGCTGTATACGACGACCGCGATGACCACGACTACAGAGACCGCTATGATGACGACCACAATAATATTGATGGCTATGTTGGTGTGGGCATGGGCGTGGACTCAAAGCCATTCAGAATAGAGATCTATGCCAGAGCCCGAGAAATAGACAGCCGCTATTGGGAAGCACAAAACCATGGTTATGCTGGGTTACAAGTTAGTATTTCGTTTTAATTTCAATTGGGTGAGTAAGTTAGCGAGCTGTTAATCTAATGGTCATTTTTAGCTCACCCTATGTTAAGCTTAGGCGCTTTAGTTTACCCGCACCTAAGTTAACGGAGTATTTTAATACGTGTTTTTAAATCGATTTTTAGGCCTTGTTGTTGTTTCTCTTATTGTAACAGGCTGTCAGACTGCCCCTGAGTCACTTCCCGAAAAGAAGCCTACCATCAAAGCCAATCCAGGTACTGTGGTTGCAGAAGCTAAAACAGCACAAGTAGACGCGGTGACACCGCTCAAACCAAGTGAACTAGATGACGTATGGCAGCGTATTCGTATTCAACTACAGTTTAGCGATTCAAGTCACCCAGATGTGCAAAAGCGCATTGCTTGGTACCTTACTCATCCAAATTACATGGAAGAAATAAGCCGCCGTGCAGCGCCGTATTTGTATCATATCGTCACAGAAGTAGAAAACCGTGACTTACCAATAGAACTCGCTCTAATGCCGCTTATAGAGAGCGATTTTGATGCCAGCGCCTATTCGCACAAACATGCATCGGGTTTATGGCAACTCACCCCCTCAATCGCCAAATACTTCAAAGTAAAAATTACCCCTTGGTATGATGGTCGCCAAGATGTGGTAGACAGCACCCGCGCAGCTTTGGATTTTATGGAATACCTTTATAAACGCTTTGATGGCGATTGGTATCATGCTATTGCTGCCTACAATATTGGTGAAGGGCGTGTATTACAGGCAATTGCTCGTAATAAAAAACAAGGTAAGTCGACGGACTTCTTTAGCTTAAAACTACCATCGCAAACCAAACAATACGTGCCTAAGTTACTGATCGCAGCACAATTATTAAAGCACCAAAAAATGATATTCCCTGCCATTAAGAATGAGCAGGCTATTGCGACCTTACCAGTAACTGGGGCCGTGATCTTGGCAGACAAAGCGAAATGGCAAGAGCTAGAAGAGCTAAACCATGGTGTTATCCGATACCCAGCTGTGATTGATGCGCCACAAATTGTGGTTCCCAAAGATCAGCAAGCAAGTTATCAAACTCTATTAGCTAATCAAAAGAGCAATGATTATAGCCAGTGGCAACATTACACTGTTAAACGCGGTGATAGCTTAAGTGTGATTGCAAAAAACTATAAAGTAACAGTTAGCCAACTGAAAACCTTCAATAACCTAAAAACAAACACTATCCGTATTGGTCAAAAACTGATATTGCCACAATTGGCTGATCAGCAAATCGAATATAAGGTGAAATCTGGCGATAGCCTTTGGAAGATAGCAAAGCAATACAAAGTCAGTATCACTAAACTCAAACAATGGAATAACCTTTCAAGAGATAGCTTAAGAGTGGGTGAAAAGCTCACCGTATTTATCTCAAATAGTTAATACCAAATCAGGGAGTTTTACTCCCTGTCTCTTTTATCTATCCAATTAAAGTTGTATCTTTATTAGTCTATAAAAACAACAATTAAAAATTATGGATAATCAGCAACAGGACGCAAGCTGTTCAACCGTTAAATCAGAGCAAGACTCCAACGTTGAAGAGCAAACAAAGACCACCCAGCAAAACACTCAGCGCAATGGATGGTTTACCAACGAGCGGCTAAACCTATTTCTCGCACTCTGCGCCATTATTATCTCCGCAGCCTCCTTTTATGCCACTTACTTGCAAGCCAACGCCGCAGAACGACAAGTAAAAGCCGCAACCTGGCCATGGCTCGAAGTAATGACGGGGAATTTTAATGAAGAAAAAAATTCTGAAGAAATTACTTTTTACATTAAAAACTCAGGATCAGGCCCAGCCATTATTAAATACGTTAAATTCTTCCACGATGAAAAGTCTTATACAGAGATATTTGAAGTAATAAAGGACTGCTGCTTTGATATCTATGCTTACCAAGAGCAATTAAATAAGTTGCAAAATGAGTCACCAGAGATCAATTTCTTTGAAAAATTTGGTTGGTTGTATACCGGCGTTAGTAATAACCGATTATTAGCCTCAGGCGCTGAACTTAATCTTTTTGGTTTTAAGAAAACAGGCTTCAATGCAACTCAGTGGGACAAGGTAAATGACCAACGCTTTAATATTAAAACTGAGATCTGCTACTGCTCGTTGCTAGAACAATGCTACCTAAGCGATGGCCGCGGCGATGTGAAAGAGATAGAGCAGTGTAAGTGAGTTGCGAGAATAAAGTTAGCGAGAGGAAAGTTGCAAGAGTAAAGTTTGGAAATCTGCCGTAGGTTGGGTAGAGCGAAGCGAAACCCAACAGCGTGGTAATTCGTCATGCACAATGAAGAGGTAAAGCTCATTAATAACAGACGAATTAGCGCAAGGTGAAGTAATACCATTCCGCATAAAGATTAAATCAATTTAATCCATTCCCGATTGCACATTTTCTTCACTCGATCCGGGATTGAAATAAAGTGATTCCATGCCTTTGAAACTTCATCGACAATTTCGTCATAGCCCGAAAACACTCTATTGGATAAACAATGCTGTCGTATCCAGCTCCATACTTGCTCTATTGGATTTAGCTCTGGTGAATAAGGTGGGAGCTTTATCAGGGTTAGGTTTTTAAATTCTGCAGCTGTATCGTATGTGTGCCAGCCTGCGCCATCTATTATCACGACAGCGTGTCTTCCAACAGGTGTCGCGTGTGATATCTGGCGCATATGCTGCGTCATTGCTTCTTTATTTACGAATGGGCTAACTAACGCTTCTGTATGGCCTGTGGCTGGACATACCGCGCCAAATAAGTATCCATAGTCAAATTGCTGTTGTTTTACAATCCGTGGCCGAGTGCCTGTTTCAGCCCAAATGCGCGTAGTCGGATTTTGCTGGCCAAATCGTGCTTCGTCCTGAAACCATACGTCGATCCGATCAAGAGGAAGGTGTCCTGGTGTGTGAAGGATCGTTTCCAGCTGGAAGTTTTTTAAAAGCCTCTTGGCTCTGTAATGATTGTTTTGGGTGTTTAGAGCGGCTTGTGATCCAACTAAAGCCAAGTTGCTTTAGAATTTTATAGACATGATTTAAGTGGTAATGAACACCAAATTCAGTGTGAATGTAATGCACAATGTCTTCACCGGTAAGGCGATCACCACGTAGTTCTGTGTTCGTGCGCTTTATAAATTCAGACAGTTGTTCAAGTTGCCGCTGTTGCAGCCTTGATGGACGTCCTTGAATAGGCTTATTGTCTAAACCATCAAGCCCATACTCTAGGTAACTAGAAACCCATTTATTCACACTACTTCTTGCTGTGTTTAGACGTTTTGCAATATCGGTTCTGCTATTCCCCTCATAAAATAATGACACTGCGAGCAATCGCATGCGTTTTCGTGCGTTTGGTTCTTTACGAGAAAGCGCTAAAAGCTGTTCAGATATGTTTGGATTCAATGTTATTAACCGGTGATTTTATATAGCCTATATTAGATCAGATATTTAAGCGGAATGGTATTAATTAAGCGGATTGGTATAACTAGCGTTGGGTTTCGCTCCGCTCTACCCAACCTACCTGGCTGATAGCTCCAAACGCAAAAAAGCCCGACTCTTTCGAATCGGGCTTTCTCTTATTTGGAGCCTGGCGATGACCTACTTTCACATAGCAGCTGCTACACTATCATCGGCGCTGTTTCGTTTCACTACTGAGTTCGGCATGGGGTCAGGTGGGTCCAAAACGCTATTGTCACCAAGCAAATTTGGTTTGTTAATCGCCTTGGCAATTAACTAAAATCTGGAATTCTGATATCAAGTAATTGTCTACTTTAGTAACTTAACTTCTGTTCGTTACGCTGTCATAAAACGCGTTTGGCGTTGTATGGTTAAGCCTCACGGGTAATTAGTACAGGTTAGCTTAATGGCTCACACCACTTCCACATCCTGCCTATCAACGTTGTAGTCTTCAACGGCCCTTCAGAGACTTTAAAAGTCTAGTGAGAACTCATCTCGAGGCCTGCTTCGCGCTTAGATGCTTTCAGCGCTTATCAGTTCCGAACGTAGCTACCGGGCAGTGCCATTGGCATGACAACCCGAACACCAGCGGTTCGTTCACTCCGGTCCTCTCGTACTAGGAGCAACCCCTCTCAATTCTCAAACGCCCACGGCAGATAGGGACCGAACTGTCTCACGACGTTCTAAACCCAGCTCGCGTACCACTTTAAATGGCGAACAGCCATACCCTTGGGACCGACTTCAGCCCCAGGATGTGATGAGCCGACATCGAGGTGCCAAACACCGCCGTCGATATGAACTCTTGGGCGGTATCAGCCTGTTATCCCCGGAGTACCTTTTATCCGTTGAGCGATGGCCCTTCCATTCAGAACCACCGGATCACTATGACCTACTTTCGTACCTGCTCGACGTGTCTGTCTCGCAGTTAAGCTGGCTTCTACCATTACACTAACCGTACGATGTCCGACCGTACTTAGCCAACCTTCGTGCTCCTCCGTTACTCTTTGGGAGGAGACCGCCCCAGTCAAACTACCCACCAGGCACTGTCCGTAACCCCGATTAGGGGCCAACGTTAGAACATCAACACTACAAGGGTGGTATTTCAAGGACGGCTCCACAAAAACTAGCGTTTCTGCTTCAAAGCCTCCCACCTATCCTACACATGTAGGGTCAATGTTCAGTGCCAAGCTGTAGTAAAGGTTCACGGGGTCTTTCCGTCTAGCCGCGGGTACACAGCATCTTCACTGCGATTTCAATTTCACTGAGTCTCGGGTGGAGACAGCGTGGCCATGGTTACACCATTCGTGCAGGTCGGAACTTACCCGACAAGGAATTTCGCTACCTTAGGACCGTTATAGTTACGGCCGCCGTTTACCGGGGCTTCGATCAAGAGCTTCGTCCGAAAACTAACCCCATCAATTAACCTTCCGGCACCGGGCAGGTGTCACACCGTATACGTCATCTTGCGATTTTGCACAGTGCTGTGTTTTTAATAAACAGTCCCAGCCACCTGGTCACTGCGGCTCCCGTCCGCTTAGAGAGCAAGTCTCATCACAGATAGGAGCGTACCTTCTCCCGAAGTTACGGTACAATTTTGCCTAGTTCCTTCACCCGAGTTCTCTCAAGCGCCTTAGTATTCTCTACCTGACCACCTGTGTCGGTTTGGGGTACGATTCGGTATAATCTGAAGCTTAGAGGCTTTTCCTGGAAGTATGGCATCAACAACTTCACACCCTTGGGTGCTCGTCTCGTGTCTCAGTCTTAGCAACCCGGATTTTCCTAAGTCACCAACCTACTCACTTTCACATGGACAACCAACGCCATGCTTGTTTAGCCTGCTCCGTCCCCCCATCGCAATTATACCAAGTACGGGAATATTAACCCGTTTCCCATCGACTACGCCTTTCGGCCTCGCCTTAGGGGTCGACTTACCCTACCCTGATTAACATGGGATAGGAACCCTTGGTCTTCCGGCGTGCGGGTTTTTCACCCGCATTATCGTTACTCATGTCAGCATTCGCACTTCTGATACCTCCAGCAAACCTCCCGGTTCACCTTCAACGGCTTACAGAACGCTCCCCTACCACTCAAACATAGTTTGAATCCGCAGCTTCGGTGCATAGTTTAGCCCCGTTACATCTTCCGCGCAGACCGACTCGACCAGTGAGCTATTACGCTTTCTTTAAAGGATGGCTGCTTCTAAGCCAACCTCCTGGCTGTCTGGGCCTTTCCACATCGTTTCCCACTTAACTATGACTTTGGGACCTTAGCTGGCGGTCTGGGTTGTTTCCCTCTTCACGACGGACGTTAGCACCCGCCGTGTGTCTCCCGGATAGTACTTTACGGTATTCGGAGTTTGCAAAGGGTTGGTAAGTCGGGATGACCCCCTAGCCTTAACAGTGCTCTACCCCCGTAAGTATTCGTCCGAGGCTCTACCTAAATAGATTTCGGGGAGAACCAGCTATCTCCCGGTTTGATTAGCCTTTCACTCCTAGCCACAGGTCATCCCCTAACTTTTCAACGTTAGTGGGTTCGGTCCTCCAGTTGATGTTACTCAACCTTCAACCTGCCCATGGCTAGATCACCGGGTTTCGGGTCTATACCTTGCAACTATACGCCCAGTTAAGACTCGGTTTCCCTACGGCTACCCTAATCGGTTAACCTCGCTACAAAATATAAGTCGCTGACCCATTATACAAAAGGTACGCAGTCACCCTCGAAGGGCTCCTACTGCTTGTACGTACACGGTTTCAGGTTCTATTTCACTCCCCTCACAGGGGTTCTTTTCGCCTTTCCCTCACGGTACTGGTTCACTATCGGTCAGTTGGGAGTATTTAGCCTTAGATGATGGTCCACCTATATTCAGTCAAAGTTTCACGTGCTCCGACCTACTCGATTTCACTTAAGATGCATTTTCGTGTACGGGACTATCACCCTGTATCGTCAAACTTTCCAGAATGTTCCACTAACACATAATAAGCTTAAGGGCTGGTCCGGTTTCGCTCGCCGCTACTTCCGGAATCTCGGTTGATTTCTGTTCCTACGGGTACTTAGATGTTTCAGTTCTCCGCGTTCGCCTCTTACACCTATGTATTCAGTGCAAGATACCTGCAAGCAGGTGGGTTTCCCCATTCGGAAATCCTAGTCTCAAGCGCTTTTTACTAGCTTGACTAGGCTTATCGCAAGTTAATACGTCCTTCATCGCCTCCAACTGCCAAGGCATCCACCGTGTACGCTTAGTCACTTAACCATACAACCCAAACGGGTCTTTGTTAGTGACAGCTGTTAACTTCGCCAGAAGTTAATTCATCAAATAATGATGAGAATACTAAAGTAGATACCGATTAATCATTGCTGATTAACTGGCATATTTTTTACTTTTGAAAACTCTTTATAGATACGAATATCTATAAGAATTTTAATATCAGCTTTCCAAATTTTTAAAGAGCATATTAATTAGTTAAACCAAGCGGTTTAGCTAACTAACAATCATCTGTGTGGACACTACGAACAAATAAGTTCTAAATCGTATAAGGAGGTGATCCAGCCCCAGGTTCCCCTAGGGCTACCTTGTTACGACTTCACCCCAGTCATGAATCACTCCGTGGTGAACGTCCTCCCGAAGGTTAGACTATCCACTTCTGGAGCAACCCACTCCCATGGTGTGACGGGCGGTGTGTACAAGGCCCGGGAACGTATTCACCGCGTCATTCTGATACGCGATTACTAGCGATTCCGACTTCATGGAGTCGAGTTGCAGACTCCAATCCGGACTACGACGCACTTTAAGTGATTCGCTTACCCTCGCAGGTTCGCAGCACTCTGTATGCGCCATTGTAGCACGTGTGTAGCCCTACACGTAAGGGCCATGATGACTTGACGTCGTCCCCACCTTCCTCCGGTTTATCACCGGCAGTCTCCTTAGAGTTCCCGACCGAATCGCTGGCAACTAAGGATAGGGGTTGCGCTCGTTGCGGGACTTAACCCAACATCTCACAACACGAGCTGACGACAGCCATGCAGCACCTGTATCAGAGTTCCCGAAGGCACCAAACCATCTCTGGTAAGTTCTCTGTATGTCAAGTGTAGGTAAGGTTCTTCGCGTTGCATCGAATTAAACCACATGCTCCACCGCTTGTGCGGGCCCCCGTCAATTCATTTGAGTTTTAACCTTGCGGCCGTACTCCCCAGGCGGTCTACTTAATGCGTTAGCTTTGAAAAACAAGTCCGAAGACCCGAGCTTCTAGTAGACATCGTTTACGGCGTGGACTACCAGGGTATCTAATCCTGTTTGCTCCCCACGCTTTCGTACATGAGCGTCAGTGTTGACCCAGGTGGCTGCCTTCGCCATCGGTATTCCTTCAGATCTCTACGCATTTCACCGCTACACCTGAAATTCTACCACCCTCTATCACACTCTAGTTTGCCAGTTCGAAATGCAGTTCCCAGGTTGAGCCCGGGGCTTTCACATCTCGCTTAACAAACCGCCTGCGTACGCTTTACGCCCAGTAATTCCGATTAACGCTCGCACCCTCCGTATTACCGCGGCTGCTGGCACGGAGTTAGCCGGTGCTTCTTCTGTAAGTAACGTCACAGCTAAGTGCTATTAACACTTAACCTTTCCTCCTTACTGAAAGTGCTTTACAACCCGAAGGCCTTCTTCACACACGCGGCATGGCTGCATCAGGCTTGCGCCCATTGTGCAATATTCCCCACTGCTGCCTCCCGTAGGAGTCTGGGCCGTGTCTCAGTCCCAGTGTGGCTGATCATCCTCTCAAACCAGCTAGGGATCGTCGCCTTGGTGAGCCATTACCTCACCAACTAGCTAATCCCACTTGGGCTAATCTTATGGCGTGAGGCCCGAAGGTCCCCCACTTTGGTCCGTAGACATCATGCGGTATTAGCAGTCGTTTCCAACTGTTGTCCCCCACCATAAGGCATATTCCCAAGCATTACTCACCCGTCCGCCGCTCGTCAGCAGAGTAGCAAGCTACTCTCTGTTACCGCTCGACTTGCATGTGTTAGGCCTGCCGCCAGCGTTCAATCTGAGCCATGATCAAACTCTTCAATTAAAAGTTTTTTGTTTGAAGTAAACTTCAAACCATGCTCAATGAATTCTGATTTTGATACCTTTCGATATCGAATTGACTATATAGTCACTCAGTTACATTTGAGACTCTAAATTTGTTTGCTCCACTTAGTAAACTAAGCTTCGCTGTTAGAACTCAATCTGTACGAGTGCCCACACAGATGATTGCTTTATATTGTTAAAGAGCGTTGCGACGTTGTCGCTAGGGATGCGTATAATACATCCTTAATTTTTCGAGTCAACACTTAATTTTAAACTTTCTTTTTAGACCGTTTTAAACCGAAGTTTTACTTAACTCTGTGTCACTTTGTTCAGCGCTTTTCATTGCTGCCCGCCGTGTCAGTGGATGCGCATTATAGGGATGCGAAGAATTAACGCAAGCACTTTTTGAAGGTTTTTTTGATTATTTTCGAATTAGTACAATAACCATACAAATAAAGGGCTACAGAGAGGTTTTAGCTCAAAAAGCAGTCATTTTTGTGAGGATAAAATGGCATAGAACAAGCGACATACATTAAATTAGCTATGTCGCTTTTTATTTTTATAAGGCGGATTAGTTAGTAGAAATTTCCCAAACAGCGATTGAACCCGAAATTTCATTACCAACAACTAGCAATGCTTCATTCGTTGCACTTTGTTCTGCAGGTATAAATGTCATACCTTCAGGAGCAAGATCACCTGTTATATCTGCATCAGCTTCTAGGCCACGATTAAAAAAGTAATCTTGGAATGTCACATTGTATGGATTAGTAATATCAAACACCATAATGCCACCCATACGCTCTAACCCGATAAATGCAAATGTACGTTCGCCAATCGTACCCAGTGCTAACGCTTCTGGTTCTGCACCTTTGTCATCAGAGCGACTATCACCGTCATTTTCATCTTCGTTATTATTGAATGCTGCTCCGTGAACTGATGCAGTAATACGTGAGATTTGATCGCCCGAGTCAAAAACCACCATGCCGTTACTATCCCAGATAGTAAAAGAGCGGGCACCATATGCATAGAGTGATTCATATTCGCCATTATTATCTTCATCACCTTTAACAGTGGTCACTTTTAAACGGCCAATATCACTGTTGTCATTGTTCAGGTAATCAAAATTGCTTGCCAGTGTTAAGTCTTTAGCTCTAGTTTCATCTATATATGATAAACAACCATCATCTTCATCGTAATCTAGACCACCTTTTGCTAAACAATCAGCTTCGTCGGTTGTATCAAAGAAGTATTCTCGTGCATCACCTTCGTTCGCTGTGACAATAAAGTTAGCACCTTTCCAGCTAAAGCTTGAAATCGTATCTGGTTGATACATGCCATAGAGGCCAGGGTACGATTTAAAGTTAACGCCACCGTCTTTATCAGATGCATCAAAAAGTAAATTAGACCAATCTTTAAAACCTAATCCTTTAAGCTCGAGGCTATTATCTTCAAGATTGACGATAGCAAGGGCGTTATTTTCTTGTAGTGAGACGTAGGCAAACTTATTGTCTTTCGAAACGCTGATGTATTCAGGTTCTAAATCCATTGCTACGGTTGTATTAATCAAGTTACCGTTGATTGTTCGACCTGTCGGGTTAGCAAATACAATCCCAAGTTCTTCAAGCTCTGCTTGTTTGTCGTTATAAGCCGAAAAAGTAATGCTAATAGCAGTATCTGCAATTACACCATCATTAATATTAATAATGCTGATAGAGCCTTCAGGGTCAATGCTATAGTCACCATTAGGTTCACCTTCATTTGCAACCAGTACTTTATTGCCATCATGGCTAAAAGTAACCATGTCGGGCAGGGCGCCTACAGATACATTTTTAATAAACTGAGGCTCGTCGCCACTAATATCATAAAATGCGATTAAACCTGCATCACCGGTATTACTAGCTGCCATTGCAACGGCTAAAAGTTCATTATTAGCATCAATCGCGATACTGTTCGCATCACCCACACTGTGCTCATTAAGTGCAAGGGTAATCTCTGAGGTTAAATTAGTGCCGTTTATAACCCCTTCGTTATCTTTAACTAAAGCTGCACGGTCAAAGCTATCGGCTTTCATGATATTAACGACCGCAGAATCACCGGAACTATTGATAGCAAATATTCGTTGTTTAGATGCTTGGTAAGCAACAATTTCCGCAGCACCTTCAGGGCTTTCTGCGTTCAGCACTGCACGGCCGATAAGATTTATAGTTAAAGCAGCGTTTGCATCTGTACCATTTGCTCCGTCATTTCCGTTTGTACCATCGGTGCCATTTACTCCATCAGTTCCATTTTGACCTGCAGGACCTTGCTCACCTTGTAGGCCGTCTTTGCCGTCGTCACCGTCTAATGAGCAGCCAGAAAGAATGGTTAAAAGTGATAGCGCAATAATTGATTCTTTTTAACATTATTATTTTTCCTTGGAGTTGTATTGAGGCAATTACAACACGCAGGCATTACAACTATATGGCACTTTTATGAGAACAAAATTTAGTCATAAAAAAAGCGAGTATAAACTCGCTTTTTATTTATAAATTAGTAGGGTAGCTCATTACTTTTTAGTTGGGCGCTTCCAACCAGTAAGGTTACGTTGTTTACCACGAGCGACTGCAAGCTGATCATCTTCAACAGTATTAGTGATAACAGAACCTGCGCCAATCGTTGCCATTGAGCCAATATTAACAGGGGCCACCAGTGATGAATTAGAACCGATAAAGGCGTTATCTCCAATAATGGTTTTTGATTTATTTACGCCATCATAGTTACAAGTAATAGTCCCTGCGCCAATATTAACTTTTTCGCCAACTTCAGTGTCGCCTAAGTAGGTTAGGTGGTTTGCTTTTGAGCCTTTACCTAAGCGAGTCTTTTTCATCTCAACGAAGTTACCAATGTGCGAGTCTTCTTCCATAATCGCACCAGGGCGAAGGCGGGCATAAGGACCTAAAGTACATTTAGCAGCAACACTGGCTTCTTCAACAAGTGAGTTAGCTTTAATAACAACGTTATCGCCGATAGTACAATCTTTAAGTACGCAATTTGGGCCAATTTGTACGTTATTACCCAGAGTTACTTTACCTTCGAAAATAACATTAACGTCGATCAGTACGTCTTCGCCAGTCGTTACTTCACCACGTACATCAATACGAGCAGGATCAGCAAGTGTTGCGCCGTTTAGCATTAGCTCTTCTGCTTGCCATGCTTGGTATGCACGTTCAAGCGCTGAAAGTTGTACGCGATTATTAGCACCTTCAACTTCCATCGGATGCTCAGGCTGTGCAGAAGTAATTTCAACCCCTTCACTGTGTGCCATAGCAACAATGTCTGTTAGGTAGTATTCACCTTGGGCGTTATTGTTAGATAGGTTACCTAACCAACGTTTGAGTAGCGCACCATTAGCAGCCATAATACCGGTATTGATTTCTTTAATCGCAAGTTGCTCAGGTGAAGCATCTTTTTGTTCGATAATACCTACTAGCTTGCCATTTTCACGGATCATTCGGCCATAACCTGATGGGTCATCTAAGGTAACCGTTAATACTGCTAAGCCTTTTTCTGGAGTCGCAGCAAGTAGCTTTTCTAAGGTCGCGCGTTTTGTTAGTGGCACATCACCATAAAGAATTAATACGGTGTCATCATCGGCAATGTGTTCTTTAGCAACAGCAACAGCATGACCCGTACCGAGTTGTTCTTCTTGTAATACCCAGTTTACTTGGTTGTGCGATAGGGCTTCTTGAAGCTGATCACGGTCATGACCATAAACAAGATTTGTTTCACGAGCGCCAAGGGCAGTGGCATTATCAATAACGTGCTGAACCATAGGTTTGCCAGCAACTTTGTGTAATACCTTAGGTAGAGCAGAGCGCATACGGGTGCCTTTACCCGCAGCAAGAATAACGGTAGTCAGAGACATTAAAACAATATCCTTCTTTCTTTGTTTTAGGTGTGCAATATTTTGTGAGTTCTGGAAAACATACAAAGTTGTGTAAGTCACATCATGTGTAAATACGCAATCCTAATGTGTTGGACTGAACCTTGAATGAAACAGCTATTCACTATTAATTTACACTATTGTAGCGAGCTTTGATGAAGGATATAAGTATAAATATAAAGTAGGGTGCTAAACGGTGAATTTTAGGCACAAAAAAGCCCACGTTAAGTGGGCTTTTCGAAAACCGAGTAGGCTTACTTTTTACGTAATTGTTGAATTACGCGAAGTTGAGCGATTGCTTCAGCAAGTTGCACTGCAGCTTGTTGATAATCTAACTCAGCAGTTGACGTATTCGCCATTTGCTCTTCAGCATCACGTTTAGCTTTTTCAGCCGCTTGCTCGTCTAGGTCTTCACCACGTACTGCAGTATCTGCAAGAATCGTGATGCGATCCGGTTGAACTTCTAGCGTGCCGCCAGCAATATACATCACGTCTTCGTGACCAAATTGCTTAACTAAACGTACCATACCAGGTTTTAGGGCAGTTAATAATGGAGCGTGACCATAGTTAACACCAAGGTCACCTTCACTACCACTCACTTGAATCGATTCAACCAGACCAGAGAACAAGCTCTCTTCTGCGCTTACTACGTCAAGATGTACAGTCATAGCCGCCATACTACCCTCCTAATTACATGCTTTTGGCTTTTTCTTGAGCTTCTTCAATAGAGCCAACCATGTAGAACGCTTGCTCTGGCATATCATCAAACTCACCGTTTAAGATACCTTTGAAGCCAGCAATTGTGTCTTTAAGTGACACGTATTTACCAGGCGCGCCTGTGAATACTTCAGCAACGAAGAACGGCTGAGATAGGAAACGCTGGATTTTACGTGCACGAGATACAACTTGCTTATCTTCGTCAGAAAGCTCGTCCATACCTAGGATTGCGATGATGTCTTTAAGTTCTTTATAACGTTGAAGAACTGTTTGAACACCACGCGCTGTATCGTAGTGCTCTTGACCGATTACTAGTGGGTCAAGTTGACGTGAAGATGAATCAAGTGGGTCTACCGCAGGGTAGATACCAAGTGAAGCGATATCACGAGAAAGTACTACTGTTGCATCTAAGTGAGCAAACGTTGTTGCTGGAGATGGGTCAGTTAAGTCATCCGCAGGTACGTATACCGCTTGGATTGAAGTGATTGAACCCGTCTTAGTAGATGCGATACGCTCTTGAAGTACACCCATTTCTTCAGCAAGAGTTGGTTGGTAACCTACTGCTGAAGGCATACGACCTAGAAGTGCTGATACCTCTGTACCCGCTAGAGTATAACGGTAGATGTTATCAACGAAGAAAAGTACGTCACGACCTTCGTCACGGAACTTCTCTGCCATAGTAAGACCAGTTAACGCTACGCGTAAACGGTTACCCGGTGGCTCATTCATTTGACCGTATACTAGAGATACTTTATCTAGTACGTTTGAGTCGTTCATCTCATGGTAGAAGTCATTACCCTCACGAGTACGCTCACCAACACCTGCGAATACTGAGTAACCGCTGTGCTCGATTGCGATGTTACGGATAAGTTCCATCATGTTTACGGTTTTACCAACACCGGCACCACCGAATAGACCAACTTTACCACCTTTAGCGAATGGACATACAAGGTCGATTACCTTGATACCAGTCTCTAAAAGTTCTACTGAACTTGATTGTTCTTCATAAGAAGGTGCTGCACGGTGAATAGACATACGCTCTTCTTCACCAATTGGACCAGCTTCATCAATAGGGTTACCTAATACGTCCATGATACGACCTAGTGTCTTCGTACCTACTGGAACGTGGATTGGCTGACCTGTACCTTCTACTGCAGTACCACGACGTAAACCGTCAGTAGTACCAAGTGCGATACCACGTACCACACCGCCACCTAGCTGTTGTTGAACTTCTAAAGTTAAACCAGCTAAGTCGCCATCTGTTACTTTTAGTGCGTCATATACGGCTGGCACGTTGTCTTGTGGAAATTCGATATCCACAACGGCGCCGATAATTTGGACGACCTTACCTAAACTCATGTCTATTCCTCTCATTAAACTTTGCCGAAGCGTTAAACTGCTGCCGAACCGCCAACAATCTCACTAATTTCTTGTGTGATTGCAGCTTGACGAGCCTTGTTATAAACAAGCTGTAACTCATCCATAAGGTCGCCTGCGTTATCAGTTGCAGCTTTCATTGCAACCATACGGGCAGCCTGTTCAGAGGCAGCGTTCTCAACTACACCTTGGTATACTTGAGACTCAATAAAGCGTACTAACAGAGCTTCTAAAATCGCTTCTGGGTTTGGCTCATATAAGTAATCCCAAGAATGTTGAGATACTTCTTCTTCAGCTTTTGGCAAAGGGAGTAACTGATCGATTGTTGGCTCTTGCTTCATAGTATTAACGAACTTGTTAAATACTACGTATAAGCGGTCAATTTTACCTTCAGAGTATGCATCTAGCATTGTCTTTACAGGACCAATAACGTCTTGTAGTGAAGGTGTATCTCCTAAGTTCGCTTTTTTAGCGACTAACTTACCGCCAAAACGTTGGAAAAAGCCAGCTGCTTTGCTACCTAAAGTAGTAAATTCAGCTTCAACGCCTTTTTCTTTCCACGCTTTAACATCTAGGGCAACTTTTTTGAACTCGTTTGAGTTCAAGCCACCACATAGACCACGGTCAGTAGAGATAACAATATAACCAACTCGTTTTACTTCACGCTCTTCTAAGAAAGGGTGAGTAAAATCAAGATTTGCTTGAGCAACACGACCAATCACTTGGCGTAAGTTTTCAGCGTATGGACGGCTTGACGCCACACGTTCCTGCGCTTTTTTCATTTTAGACGCAGCAACCATTTCCATTGCGCTGGTGATCTTTTGAGTATTCTTGATACTCCCGATCTTGCTTTTAATCTCTTTTCCGCTGGTCATGACTCTCTCTCCGAATCAGGTGGGCTTTAGTTGCCTAAAGCTCACCATTCATAACTAAATTACCAAGTTTGCGTCGACTTGAACTTCTCTAGAAGTTCTTTAAGTTGAGCTTCAATCTCAGCGTTGTAGTTACCAGTTTCATTGATTTGAGCCATTAGCTCTGCGTATGTGCTGTTTGCATAAGAAATTAGGCCAGCTTCGAAATCCATGATTTTCGCGATTTCGATGTCTTTTAGGTAGCCTTTTTCAGCAGCAAATAGCGACAGAGACATTTCAGCAACAGACATTGGTGCGTACTGTTTCTGCTTCATTAGCTCTGTTACGCGCTCACCATGCTCTAATTGAGCACGTGTTGCATCGTCAAGGTCAGACGCGAACTGCGAGAACGCAGCTAATTCACGGTACTGAGCTAACGCTAGACGGATACCACCACCTAGTTTCTTAACGATTTTAGTTTGCGCTGCACCACCAACACGAGATACCGAGATACCAGCGTTAACAGCTGGACGGATACCTGAGTTGAATAAGTCAGTTTCTAAGAAGATCTGACCATCGGTGATAGAGATAACGTTTGTCGGTACGAACGCAGAAACGTCGCCGCCTTGAGTTTCAATGATTGGCAATGCCGTCAATGAACCTGTTTTACCTTTCACTTCACCATTAGTGAACTTCTCAACGTAATCAGCGTTTACACGTGATGCACGCTCTAGAAGACGTGAGTGAAGGTAGAATACGTCACCTGGGTATGCTTCACGGCCTGGTGGACGCTTAAGTAGTAATGAGATTTGACGGTAAGCAACAGCTTGCTTAGATAAATCATCATATACGATTAGCGCGTCTTCACCACGGTCACGGAAGTATTCACCCATAGTACAACCAGAGAATGGTGCTAGGTACTGAAGTGCCGCAGATTCAGAAGCAGATGCAACAACAACAATCGTGTTTTCTAATGCACCGTGCTCTTCTAATTTACGTACTACGTTAGCGATAGTAGATGCTTTTTGACCAACTGCAACGTACACACACTTAACGCCTGTACCTTTTTGGTTGATGATAGCATCGATTGCTAATGCAGTTTTACCAGTTTGGCGGTCACCGATCACAAGCTCACGTTGACCACGACCTACTGGGATCATCGCATCGATAGATTTATAACCAGTTTGTACTGGCTCATCTACTGATTGACGTTCGATAACGCCTGGTGCGATTTTCTCAACAGGTTCAAAACCGTCGTTATCTAAAGCGCCTTTACCGTCGATAGGTGCACCTAGTGTGTTAACAACACGACCAAGTAGACCACGACCAACAGGAACCTCTAGGATACGACCAGTTGATTTAACTTTTACGCCTTCTTTAAGGTCAGCGTAAGGACCCATTACTACAGCACCTACTGAGTCACGCTCAAGGTTTAGTGCGATAGCATAACGGTTGCCAGGAAGCTCGATCATCTCACCTTGCATACAGTCAGCAAGACCGTGGATGCGGATGATACCGTCAGTAACAGATACGATAGTACCTTCGTTACGAGCTTCACTTACAACTTCGAACTGCTCAATACGTTGTTTGATCAGATCTGAAATTTCAGTGGAATTAAGTTGCATGCTCTTTTTCCCAATTACGATTGTAGTGATGTAGCTAAGCGGGCTAATTTGCCACGTACTGAGCCGTCGATTACAGTGTCACCCGCCTTAATGATAAGACCGCCAACAACTGTAGTATCTTCACTACAATTCAGCTTAACTTTGCGTGCGAAACGTTTTTCAAGTGCCGCTACCAATGTTGCTTGCTGCTCAGCAGCAAGCGGTGTTGCAGAAATCACGTCAACGTCGATTTCTTTGTCGTAGTCCGCTTTAAATTCAGCGAATAACTCAGCAACAGCAGGCAGTGCAACTAAACGTCCATTTTCAGCCATCACCTTGATTAGGTTCTGACCTTGTTCGTTGAGCTGCTCTGCACAGATCTTGATAAACAGATCTGCTTGTTCAGTAGCAGTAGGCAATCCAGCTAGCGCGGCAGCGGCTTGCTCGTTGCTGGCAACATGGCCAGCAAAGAACAGCATGTCGTTCCAACTTTCAACAGTGCCTTTTTCAACGGCAAGTTCAAAAGCCGCTTTAGCGTATGGGCGAGCGATAGTAGCCAATTCAGACATGCTCATACCCTCCTAATTACAGCTCAGCGACAAGTTTTTCAACGATGTCACTGTGTGCGGCTTGATTGATTTCGCGCTCTAGAATCTTCTCAGCACCAACCACTGCCAGCGTCGCTACTTGTTTACGTAGTTCTTCTGTTACACGGTTACGCTCTGCTTCGATTTCAGAGTGCCCTTGAGCAATAATTTTTTCACGCTCTTGTTGACCACGAACAGTTTCTTCGTCAACGATTAGCGTGGCACGCTTTTTAGCTTGTTCAATGATATCAGCCGCTTGAGCTTTTGCCTCTTTAAGCTGCTCAGCAGCTTTCTTTTGCGCAAGTTCTAAGTCTTTTTCGGCTCTATCAGAGGCAGCTAAACCATCTTCGATTTTCTTCTGGCGAGCTTCAATTGCACCATTTAGTGGTGGCCATACGTATTTCATACAGAAAAGTACGAAAACCGTAAATGCAATTAATTCACCGATAAGAGTGGCTGTTAAGTTCACGACCGCTCCTCCTTAAAATAGTAAGCTGTTCAAAAAATAATATTAAAGTACGAACAACAATACCATTGCGATACCAACACCGATCATAGCTACGGCATCGATTAGACCAGCAAGGATGAACATCTTAACTTGTAATGAAGGTGCAAGTTCAGGTTGACGAGCACAAGCTTCTAGGAATTTACCACCCATGTTACCGAAGCCGATAGCAGTACCGATTGCACCGAAGCCGATAAGTAGAGCAACAGCGATGTACTTAAGACCAATCATTAGTTCCATTTTTTTCTCCAAAGTTTCAATTGTAAATTAAAGTTAAAATTTAAAAGTGTAAAAAATTAGTGATTATCTGAGCTTGCCATGCTTAGGTAAACGATTGTAAGCATCATGAATACGAATGCTTGCAGTACGATTACTAAGATGTGGAATACAGCCCAAATAAAGTGCAACGGTAGTTGCATTAAACCAACTGCGCCGATCAAGATGAAAATCAACTCACCAGCATATAAGTTACCGAATAAACGCAGTGCTAACGAGAACGGCTTAGCAACTAAAGCGATTGTTTCTAGTAATAAGTTACATGGGATTAAGAACACCATCGCTAGCTTGTTATTAGAGCTAAACGGGTGAAGCGTTAATTCAGCTAAGAATCCGCCAATCCCTTTGATTTTGATTGCGTAACCGATCATCAGAATGAATACACCAATAGCAAGTGCAGCAGTCATGTTGATGTCTGTGGTAGGTACAATCTTCATGTAAACGTCGTGAGAATCCATACCAAATGCTTGCTCGCCAACGAAGCCAGCGAATGCAGGTAGGAAATCAACCGGAATCAAGTCCATTAAGTTCATTAAGAACACCCAAACGAAAATCGTTAGAGCTAATGGAGCGATTAATGCGCTTTTACCGTGGTATGTGTCACGTACGTTGTCGCCAACGAACTCAACGATCATTTCAATGAAACACTGAAATTTACCAGGTACACCGGTATTTGCTTTCTTAGCGGCACTACGGAAGATCCATAAAAATACAAGACCTAGACCGATTGACCATGCGAGGGTATCTATATTCCATGTCCAGAAACCACTGTCTGCACACGCTTTGTTGAAGGCAAGACCAGCGTCGGTCGAGCACATCTTAGCGTTAGTTAAGTGGTGCTGAATATGGCTTGATAGAGTTACTTCTTCTGCAGCCATGTTATATCCCAAAAGTTAATGATTAAAAAAAACGGGCGCAAACAATCCGCTAAATAACACCAATACATAAACACAGAAAAACGGTAATAAAACGACCGTGTAAGACTTCAGTATCAGTGCAAACAAAACGATTGTTAGCATAAATTTTAATCCGTTGCCGCGCTTTAGCGAGGCATACACTTGATTTACTCGACTTGCACCCATATAACGGAATGCATAGACAGCAAATACAAAATTAGGGAGTAGTGCAACAGCTCCGCCAGCAAGCGCTGACTGGCCGGCATTGACTCCCCAACCTATAAAAACAATTACTGCAGCGATTAATGCTACGATACCCTGAAGACAAATTAATTTAAATGCGGCAAGCCTATACGGCCTTGCTAACCTATTAGTCACGTTTTGTTAACCTTTAGAACGTTAAATTGTCAGGGTATGAAAACTGGCGAAATTATACTGATTCCTACCAGTTTTGCAACTTGAGTCGACCCTTTGTAGTGCAAAAACACCACAAATGTCTCTTTTTGGACATGTTATTAATTAATGACGGGAATAGTCTTAATTTATACGGCTTAAAATGCCATCCAACTCATCAAGAGTTGTATAAGAGATAACCAGTTTGCCTTTGCCTTTTTTATTGTAGTTTATTTCTACTTTGGCGCCTAAATTTTCAGCAAGTTTTTGTTCTAACTGTTTGACATCCGGATTTTTTCTTGCACTTCTTTTTTCGGAGCAGGTTCTAAAATAGAGCGAACTAATTTCTCAGTTTCACGAACAGTCAACGCTTTAGCAACGGCTAATCTAGCAGCATCTGACTGCGCTTCGCCTTCAAGTGCCAATAAACAACGTGCATGACCCATTTCGATGTCGCCATGTTCTAACAAGATTTTAACATCTTCGTTAAGGTTATTTAGACGTAGTAAATTAGTCACAGTCGTACGCGATTTACCAACTGCTTCGGCGACTTGTTGATGAGTGAGTTCAAATTCGTTAAGTAAACGATTCAATGCAATCGCTTCTTCCATCGCGTTTAGGTCTTCACGTTGGATATTTTCAATCAATGCGATCGCAACGGCTGCTTCATCTGGTACATCTTTGATGATACATGGAACAGCATCTAATTTTGCAAGTTGAGCAGCACGCCAACGACGTTCACCAGCAATAATTTCATATTTGTCTGCACCAATTTGGCGCACAACAATTGGCTGAATGATGCCTTGAGCACGAATTGAGCTGGCTAACTCTTCTAGCGCTTCTTCAGACATGTCTTTACGCGGTTGATATTTACCCGATTGTAAAAACTCAATCGCTAATTTTTGCAGCTCACCTTTGCTTTGCTCTGCAACTACTTCAGAGACTTGCTCTGGTGTTGCTGTCGCTTGTTGCTGATTATTTGCACTTGGGGCAGGTTTTGATGAACTTAATAAAGCGTCGAGTCCTCGGCCTAAACCGCGTTTTTTAGCAGACATGTTATTTTTTTACCTCGAAGTTAGGCTACTGCTGAAGATGTTTTCTCTTTTCTACGTAACATTTCGCCGGCTAGGGCTAAGTAAGCTTTAGCACCACTTGATGCACGGTCATAATACATGGCAGGGGCACCAAAACTCGGCGCTTCTGCTAAACGGACATTACGTGGGATAACGGTACGATATACTTTATCGCCAAAATGTTGTTTGAGTTGTTCTGATACATCATTTGCAAGGCGATTGCGCGGATCATACATGGTGCGCAAAATCCCTTCAATTGTTAACGCTGGATTTACTAGCTTAGATAGCTGAGTAATGGTATCCATTAATGCCGTTAAACCTTCAAGGGCATAATACTCACATTGCATCGGAACTAAAATCGAATCTGCGGCAGCCATTGCATTAACAGTAAGCATGTTAAGTGAAGGCGGGCAGTCGATAAAAATGAAATCGTATTGGTCTTGAATTTGTTCAAGCGCATTACGTAAACGCACTTCACGAGCAAACAATTCCATTAGTTTAACTTCAGCGGCAGTCACATCGCCATTAGCAGCAATTAAGTGATACTCACCTGAGGTTTCTTTATTGATCACTTCATCGATTGGTGTTTCTTCAATCAATAAATCGTAAATAGTCGCAACATCACCGTATTTATCGACACCACTACCCATGGTAGCGTTTCCTTGCGGATCAAGATCGATTAATAACACTTTACGCTTCGTCGCGGCCATCGATGCCGCGAGGTTCACAGCGGTGGTCGTTTTACCAACACCACCTTTTTGGTTTGCTAATGCGATGACTTTTGCCACAGTGCTCTGATCCCTAGTCTTTAGATAGAATGATTAGATGTCTTTGCGCATCTAACTCAGGTACTTCCAAGCTGATTTTTTCATCAAACTTAATACCTTTAGGTAATGAGTCTAGTTCTTCGCTCGGAAATACGCCTTTTAAGGCGATAAATTTACCTGAATGATCAATCAAGTGCGCACACCAGTCAACCATATCTTGTAAAGAGGCGAATGCACGACTTAATACACCATCTAATTTAACACTTGGTTGATATTCTTCAACTCTAGACTGCACTGGGGTTACATTTTCAAGGCCAAGTGCATGTTTTACCTGCATCAAAAAGCGCACGCGTTTACCTAAACTATCTAACAATATAAATTGTGTATCAGGTAAAGCGATGGCTAATACGATACCCGGTAAACCAGGACCCGTACCTACATCAATGTAATGTTTGCCTTTAAGGTGTGGTGCAACAACTAAGCTATCCATAATATGTTTAACCATCATTTCTTCAGGTAAACGAACAGAGGTTAAGTTATACGCTTTGTTCCACTTGTCTAATAATTCAACATATTGCACAAGTTGTTGTTGCTGTTTTTCTGTTAGCGCAATATCAGTTTGCGCTAACAGCGAAGTTAATTGTTGTTGTAACACTGTATTCCTCACCAACTACGCAGTCTTGCGCAGTAAGCCTTGCTTTTTCAGATAGACTAATAATAGCGAAATAGCAGCAGGGGTGATACCTGAAATACGTGACGCTTGGCCAATTGTATCTGGACGACTATCAGTAAGCTTTGCGATAACCTCATTTGATAAACCACAAACAGTTGAATAATCAAAGTCTTTTGGTAATACAGTTTGTTCATGACGTAGCTGCTTATTGATCTCATCTTGCTGACGAGCAATATAGCCTGCGTACTTAGTATGGATCTCAACTTGCTCAAGTGCAGCTTGGTTATCAAACTCAGAACCTAAACCATCGATTGCCATTAAGTCGTTATAACGAATTTCAGGGCGGCGGATCAGATCTTCAAGGCTCGCTTCACGAGTCAGTGGTGTTTTTAATAACGCATTTACTTGATCAACAGCAACGTGATCTTTGTGGATCCATGTTTCTTTTAAACGTTGCGTTTCTTTTTCGATGATTTCCATTTTTTCGTTAAATGCAGCCCAACGAGCATCGTCAACTAAGCCAAGTTCACGGCCTTTTTCAGTTAAACGAATGTCGGCATTATCTTCACGAAGTAATAAACGGTATTCAGCACGGCTAGTAAACATACGGTACGGTTCTTTAGTACCTAATGTTGCTAGGTCGTCAATGAGTACACCTGTGTATGCTTCATCACGACGAGGTGTCCAAGACTCTTTGCCTTGTACTTGTAATGCGGCGTTCATACCCGCAATTAAACCTTGTGCGCCTGCTTCTTCGTAACCGGTTGTACCATTGATTTGGCCTGCGAAGAATAAACCATTAATAAACTTAGTTTCTAATGATTGCTTTAAGTCGCGCGGATCAAAGAAGTCATACTCAATCGCATAACCAGGACGACAAATGTGTGCATTTTCAAAACCAGTGATTGATTGCACAATTTCAAGCTGTACATCAAACGGTAAGCTCGTTGAAATACCATTTGGATATAATTCGTATGATGTTAAACCTTCTGGCTCAACAAAGATTTGATGTTTGTCTTTATCAGCAAAACGTACGATCTTATCTTCGATTGAAGGGCAGTAACGTGGACCAATACCTTCAATTACACCTGAATACATAGGTGAGCGATGTAAGTTATTGCGGATCACATCATGTGTTTTTTCATTTGTATAAGTGATGTAACACGGGATCTGCTGTGGGTGATCCGATTGTTTACCCATAAATGAGAATACAGGCGTTGGGGTATCACCTGGCTGTTCTTGCATCTTGCTAAAATCAACAGTACGCGCATCAATACGAGGAGGCGTGCCTGTTTTTAAGCGATCAACACGGAAAGGTAATTCACGTAAACGCTCAGCAAGTGCAATAGAAGGTGGATCACCGGCACGACCGCCTTTGAAGTTCTCTAAACCAATATGGATCTGACCACCTAAGAAAGTACCTACGGTAAGAACCACAGAAGGCGCGCTAAAACGAAGACCCATTTGCGTTACAACACCGATTACTCGATCACCTTCAACGATTAGATCGTCACATGATTGTTGGAAGATCTTTAAGTTTTCTTGATGTTGTAAAGTATGTTGAATAGCTGCTTTATACAAAGCACGGTCAGCTTGTGCACGTGTAGCACGTACTGCAGGACCTTTAGATGAGTTTAAAGTACGAAATTGAATACCGCCTTTATCAATAGCCTGAGCCATTGCACCACCAAGAGCATCGATCTCTTTAACTAAATGGCCTTTACCAATACCGCCAATTGCCGGATTACAAGACATTTGACCAAGGGTATCCATATTATGAGTTAGCAATAGGGTATTCATGCCCATGCGAGCAGATGCTAATGCAGCTTCAGTACCTGCATGTCCACCACCTACAACAATAACATCAAAACGTTCGTGAAAAATCATTTATGGGATCCTACTTAATCGACCAGCAAAACTTTGTAAAGGGAGCGTATTCTACCTAGAAATTTAGAGAAGATAAATGATTAAACAGTGCTCAAGATTTAAGTGGGTGATCTCTAATAATATAAAGGATTCTTTTAAAGAGATCTTTTATTACTCTTACTACTAGTAACGGCTAGATCTGTTGATAATGTTCGCTTTACTATTTAAAACATGATCTTAACGCAGGTCCAAAGGTGTTAATATGATCGGATCTTCCCGCGTAAAAGCTTTGATCAAAAGGGCTATTTATACACAGGTCAATATCGATTGGATCTTATCCAAGGGATAAACTAGGTTAAAATCGCAGTTAGATCAGTGTTTATCCACAATCTGATCTAAATTATCAGTAAATTGTGAGTAACTTTTATAACAACGATCAATACCGATCGGCTTAATTGAGCCCTGCTGATTCGATCCAGCTTGGTAACCAGGCTAATGCCGTGTCTTCTGGCAATGCTTCATCAAGAATATTGAGCTCTAAGCGTTCTGCCACGCGGTTTGCGCCTTTATTAGCTAATAACTCATCTAGATTACGGCCTGCATAGTTATAGGTGTCGTAACTAGTGTCACCTAATCCGATCACACTGTAGTTTAATCCTTTAAGATCAGCCTGTTGGTTAATAGACTCAACAAATGGCACTAGGTTCTCTGGGTAGTCTCCAGCGCCGTATGTAGAAGTACATAACAACCAAATAGTATCTTGCTGATCAATATCATCAAATACAGGCTGTTCATGAAGCTGCACTTGGATCCCTTGTTGTTCAAGGGCTTCTGCTAGTTGCTCTGCCACGTATTCTGCAGATCCCATTTGGCTGCCAACGATGATATTTACTGATTGCATGTGATTGATCATGTATAGAAATAAGTGGCCACATGATAACTAAGTTAGGGTGTGAGTAAAGCGTTGAATTACGATCTGAATAAGTTTTTCTGCTTAAAATGACAGCTTTAATTCAATGCTTTTTATAATCTACTGTTTTTAATGGTTTTTTATTTTTATTCATAAATCAAACCCTTTGATCAAGCTGTTGATAAATTTGGGGAAAGTTCTGATCAAGCTAAATATTGGAAACTGTATAACTTTGCTAAGTTGTTGATCTTTAATTGTGTGTAAGCGCTTAAATTTTCAGATCTGATAAAAATAGTGAGTATGATCGTTTTGTGGATAGATCGCTTGTTGATAACGATCGGTTTGCAATTTGCGATCAATAAAATAGATCGAAAAAAACTTAAATAAGCGCTAATAAAGGCTGTTTTTAAGAAAATTAGTTATCAAAAAGGGCTGTTGTATGAAAATAAATTCAAATTTTCGCGTTTTTTTATGATCAAATCAGCCTTTAGATCTAAAAAAGCCCCAAATGTGGATAACATTTTTAGCTAAATTCGATCTTAAAAGCTGTTTTGATCTGATTTTTTAGCTCGCTAAGTTAGTTTTCGATCTGAGTTAAACTGGTTTTTATCGTATTACCGACTAGATCATAGAGCGAATTACCCAATGAAAACCGTTTTGCACCACCAGCGAAAGCGGCTTTTGCTGAGTTAAAATTGCTCATTGCCATCACATTTAATGGCATATCTATTGTGTTAGCTAAGTCGGTTATGTGCTCTATGTTCGTTAAGCCGGGCACAAACAGACCGTCAGCACCTGCATCTTGATACGCTTTTGCTCGCTTTAATGTTGCTTGAAAAGGGGAGTCACTAACAAAGTAGGTATCGGTTCTGGCGTTTATAAATAAACCACCGAAGCCATTTTCGTTAAGTACTTTCTTTATTTCACTAATAATAGTGCATTGCTGCTCGGTAGATCTCAGTGCGTTAGTGTCTTTATCTGAGTCCTCTATGTTGATGCCTACAACTCCTAATCTTGCTAACGCTAAAACGTTTTCGCTAATTTGCAGCGGATCGTTACTGTAGCCTGACTCTATATCCACAGAGAGTGGAATATGAAGGTGTTCGGTTAAGCTTTTAGCCAGTGCTAATTGAGTTTTAAAAGAGATGTTTTCACCATCAGCTAACCCTAAACTGGCAGCAATTCCCCAGCTGGTTGTTGCTACGGCTTTAGCTCCCGCAACTTGGATGAATTGTGCTGAACTAAGATCCCATGCATTAGCGAGTACAAAGCCCCCATGCTGGTGGTGTAATTGGTGAAAAAGTTGATATTTGTCCATGATGTCCTCCATTTAATGACATCGCTAGACTAATTGATATGAGGTTAATTACTGGCTGGTTTCGTCCTGAACCGATAATTGATTACTGGACTAAAAACAAAAAAAGAGTCTTGCGACTCTTTTTTATAATATTGATGACCGGAATTTATTTACCGATACAGAACGAACTAAAGATTTTCCCTAGTAGGTCATCAGAGGTAAATTCACCCGTTATCTCATTTAAGAACTGTTGAGTTAGGCGTAACTCTTCAGCCAAGATCTCACCAGCAATATGCATCTCTAATTGCTCTTTGCCTGTGTTTAAATGATAGGCAGCATGATCAAGTGCATCTAAGTGACGACGGCGTGCCATAAATCCACCTTCTGTGGCGCCTTGGAAACCTATACATGCCTTCAAGTGAGTACGAACTAACTCTATACCCTCTGCATTTTTAGCACTCAAACGGATCACCGGATATTGATTATGTTCATCCATACCGACATTTTCACCGGAAATATCGGCTTTATTTCGGATCACAGTAACACCCATACCCTCTGGTAACTTGGCCATAAACTCTGGCCAAATATCATGAGGGTCAGTGGCTGATGTATCAGTGCCGTCTAACATAAATAGTACGCGATCGGCTTGGTTAATTTCATCCCATGCGCGTTCAATACCAATTTGCTCTACTTTATCTGGGCTTTCACGCAGGCCAGCGGTATCAATAATATGTAGTGGCATACCATCAATGTGGATATGTTCGCGTAATACGTCACGTGTTGTACCCGCTATTTCGGTAACGATGGCTGCATCACGGCCAGCTAACGCATTAAGTAGGCTTGATTTACCAGCGTTAGGGCGACCAGCAATAACAACACGCATACCTTCACGCATGATGCTACCTTGTTTAGCTTGCTGAGTTACATTCTCTAATTGATCAATGATGGCATTGAGATCTGTTGATACTTTACCGTCTGATAAAAAGTCGATTTCTTCATCAGGAAAATCAATTGCAGCTTCAACATACATACGTAGGTGAATGACTTTCTCCACCAGCGTTTCAATATGTTTAGAGAATTCACCTTGCAGTGATTGGAGGGCGCTTTTTGCTGCCTGTTCACTGGTTGCATTAATTAAATCGGCAATTGCCTCTGCTTGAGTTAAATCAAGCTTATCATTCATAAATGCGCGCTCAGAGAACTCACCTGGCTTTGCTAAACGTACACCGTCAATTTGGCTAATTTCTTTTAATAGCATATCTAATACGACAGGACCGCCGTGACCTTGTAGTTCTAGTACGTCTTCGCCGGTAAATGAATTTGGCCCTTGGAAGTAAATAGCAATACCTTGGTCAAGCTGTTCACCGCTCAAGCTTTTAAATGGCACATAGTCTGCGTAACGTGTTTTAGGACAACGGCCAATAATCTGTTCTGCCACTGTTTTAGCTAAGCTACCAGAGACGCGAATAATACCAACCCCACCACGTCCTGGTGCGGTCGCTTGTGCTGCAATTGTGTCTTGATTAATCATGCGATGAAATAATGCCAATAAAAGAATGAATGCTGGCTCTATTGTAACCTATGGCTTAATTTCATGCGAATAGCTGTTTGAGTAATGAGGTAGCAAAAGTCTGATGTAAGTAATACTTTATTTAGCTTTAATTAATAATAAACACTCATTGAAAATGATAACTATATTCATTAACATGTTGCGCATTCTAAATCTTATCGTTTTTTATTATGCGTCATTCTGCTGTTTTTATTGCACTTGCTGCTGGTTTTTCGGGCGTTGCCCATGCTCAAACTGAAGTGACTACTTCGGATCAAAGTGATTCAAAAGAACTCGAAAAAATAGAAGTTGTTGGCCGTGCGTTTTCTTTATATCGCCCAACCGAGTCAAGTTTTGCTACTCGTACCAATACACCTTTAGAGAAAATTCCTCAGTCAATTCAAATTTTGCCGCAGGAGCTGATTAGTGATCAGGCTGCTCGCCAAATTACCGACCTTTATAGCAATATAGCTGGTGTTAATGCCTTTAGTTATTCAGGCGTGACATTCCGTGGTTTCCGCCAAGATGAGATTTTATATGATGGCGTAAAGGGCGATCCTTTCAATGGCTTTGCTGTGCCGCAATTATTTAATATTGAACAAGTTGCGGTTTTAAAAGGACCTGCTGGCGCTATATACGGTAGTGGTAATCCGGGTGGTATTATTAACTATGTAACTAAGAAGCCTAAATTCACCAGTGAACACAGTATTGAAGTTGAAGTAGGTAATGATGACTTCTTCAGTGGTGCATTAGAAAGCACAGGAACATTGAGTGAATCACTTGATAATCATGCTTACCGTGTTGGTCTTTACCGTGATACTGAAAAGCCATTCCGTGCTAATACTAGCAGCGATAATACCATTGTTGATCTTGGTTATACGTGGCTTATAAACAGTGCAACCGAATTGACCACTCAGTATACCTATATAGAGCAAGAGTTGGGTGGGGCACGTTTACGTGGTGTACCTGCTGATGATAATGGCAATTTTCTAACTGATATTAGCTGGAATCATAACGAGGCGACAGACTTTCAAAATGTTGAAGCCCATGTCTATCAGGCTACTTTAAAACATGAATTTAATGATGTTTGGCGCACAGATGTCACAGCACGTTATTTTGATAACAAAGAAGTGCAAAACTACCATGAACCAAGAGGCCTCGTAGATACAGATGACGACGGTATTGTTGATTGGAGCCATCGTGAGTTTCGTGATCAAGTTCGTGAGAACGAAGGCTTTAGCTTAACAGCTAATGCGATTGCGGAGTTTGCATTTGCTAATATGCAGCATCAAGTGCTGTTTGGTAGTGATTGGTATGAACATGATTTTGAAAGCGTCTACCGTACAGCTACGCAACAAAGTAAAGGTGTCCAGTACCAGGACTTGATCTTAACAACCCTGAGTATGGTTTAACCTCTGCTGATGATTATGATCTTGATAGTATTACCCCACGGCTTGGCAAAACGAATAGCACCCGCTTTGGTGCTTACTTACAAGATCAACTAGATATCACCGCTAATTGGAGTGTGACAGCTGGCTTAAGGTATGATCGTTTTGAAGACAAAGATCTGTTAAATCAAACCGAGTTTTCTGATAGCGACTTAACCTACCGTATTGGTACCAGCTATAACATTAACGATATGTTCTTCCCTTATGCGCTGCATGGCACAGGCTTTGTGCCGCAAAGTGCGAGTAATCAAGAAACAGCAAAGGGCGGTCCGTTCTCGCCGGAGACTAGCCGTATTAACGAGTTAGGCTTAAGAACCAAACTATTAGCAGACACGCTTGCTGTTAATATGGCTGTGTACGATATTGTCCGCGAAAACATCCTACAACCTAGCTTATTAGGTGATGTTGCAGGTGACGGCGTTGATGATTTAGTTGCCGTTGGTGAAGTACAAAGTAAGGGTTTTGAACTTGAGGTAGTTGGCGATATTACTGATAGCTGGGTAGTGACTGCAAGCTATGCTTATAATGATACCCGTATTACTGAAGCAAACGACAGTATTATCAATCAAATTCCTGATAGTGATAAATTTGCTAACGCGCCGCAAAATACTCTAGGTATATGGACACGCTATGAGCTACCTAGCTTATCGTCATCTATTTCTGCTGGCTTAGATTATGTTGATGAACAGCTTAGTTTAGGCGGTCAACGTGTTAAACCTTACACTGTTTACAACATGGCGTGGCAAACAACCGTTGATAACTGGCAATGGCAGCTATCAGTTAAGAACCTATTTGATAAAGAATACGCAAGCAGTGGCTTTATCGAACGAACAGGGCACTTTCCTGGTGAACCACGTCGCGTTTATTTAAGTGCTAAATACAGTTTTTAATGGTGGCGTGTGAACGCTAAAAGTTGGTTTAACTTACATTCTTGGGCAGGACTCTTTGTTGGAGTCCTGCTTTTTGTTACCTGCGTATCGGGAACACTCGCTACGTTAAGTCATGAACTCGAGTACTTAACAGACGCTAAGTACCGTGCTTTAACTTCTTCTGCCTCTACTAACTACCTAGCTCTCGAAAACACCCTTAATAAGCATTATCCGCAAGCTCAGTTACTTTATATCCAACGTCATAAGCAAGATTACCTTGCCACTGAAGCGGCTCTTAAAGTCGGTGATTCATTTCGCTTTGTATATTTAGATGCTGCAACTGGTCGCTTACTCGGTGAAGGAGAGTGGGCGCGGATATCGCGGTTTTTACGTAACTGGCATATGAACTTATCGATGGGCTGGACGGGTAAATTAATCGTCACCAGTTTGAGTATTTTACTCGTTATTTTATTGGTTTCGAGTTTTTATGTGTATCGGCGCTGGTGGCAAGGCTTTATGAAAAAGCCTGCTGCGCTAAGCCTAGATAAACGTAGTAGTTGGTCTGATTGGCATAAGCTGTTAGGGCTTTGGAGTTTATGGTTTATTGCTGTGATGGCCATCACAGGGGTTTGGTATCTGGTAGAACATGGGCTGCAAACTGCGAAGGTACCTCACTATGTCTCTAGTCCACAAGCTGTGAGTGAGTTTAAAAAACAAAGCCCTCGTAAAGGTCTATCGCCAATTAGTTTAGCTACAGCTTATACAGCCGCTCAACAGGCGTTTCCTAGCCTTGATATTCGCTATATTCGTTATCCTAATAAAGCGGATCAGCCTATAGAAGTGCGTGGTTATAACGATGATATTTTATTGCGCCTGCGTGCTAACCGGGTTTATTTAAAACCAAGTTCCGGTGAAGTTCTAGGCATACAAAAAGGGGAAGAACTAAACCTGCTTCCACGAATTAAAGACACCGCTGATCCGCTGCACTTTGGTAACTTTGCAGGCATTGGTACTAAGCTTATTTGGGGGCTATTTGGTGCATTGATGAGCTTTGTAAGCGCTGCTGGCATCTATATGAGTTGGCTTAGGGTTAAGCGTAAAACAACGACTGGAAAGTGGCTTGGTTTATCTGGGGTGGTTGCAATCGGTTTGGTAGTTGCTTCGTTACTAACAACGAGTTTGAGCTTTACTGAACGCAGTGTGCCTAATCAAGTTTATTCTCCTATTCTCGGTTAGCTATTTTCAGGCATTAAAAAAGGCGCAGTTAGCGCCTTTTTTATTGGGTTAAGAGTTTAGCCTCTTACCTTAATACCTTTTTTCTCCATACCGCGGTAGATGATTAGCATCTGAGCGATTGAGATAAGGTTCGATACTAACCAGTAAAGTACTAGGCCAGATGGGAACCATAAGAAGAAAATAGAGAATACTACTGGCATAAAGGTCATCATTTTTTGCTGCATAGGGTCAGTAACCGTCATAGGTTGCAGCTTTTGAGTGATGAACATACTTAAACCAAATAGAACAGGTAATACGTAGTATGGGTCCATTGCTGATAAGTCATTTAACCATAAAACGAATTCAGCATGACGTAGCTCAGTTGATTCTAAGAATACGTAGAATAATGCTAAGAATATTGGCATTTGTAGTAACAGCGGGAAACAGCCACCCATAGGGTTCACTTTTTCTTTGCGGTACATTTCCATCATAGCTTGACCGAATTTTTGACGGTCATCACCATACTTCTCTTTTAGTGCAGCCATTTTAGGTTGTAAGGCACGCATCTTCGCCATTGACGTGTATTGTGCTTTAGTAAGCGGGTACATTGCCGTTTTAACGATAACCGTGATTGCAATGATAGCTAGACCCCAGTTACCTAGGATGCTGTGTAACCACTTAAGTAGTACGAATAATGGTTGTGAAATAAACCATAACCAACCGTAGTCTACAGTTAGGTCTAAGTCTGGGTGAATTGCTTCTAGTACGTCAGACTCTTTGGATCATGTAATAAGTTGAGCTAAGTGTTGCTTGCGTACCAGCTTGTACGTTAACTGCTTCACCTTTAGTACCAATAATTGCCGCATTACCAGCAACTAATTTGCTGTAAAGGGTATTTTGTTGGTCTTGCTTTGGTACCCACGCACTTACAAAGTAATGTTGAATAAATGCAATGTAGCCGCCAGCTGTAGTGATGTTAAGGTTTTTATCAGCCATGTCTGAGAAGCTGTACTTTTCGTATGGCTCTTCTTCAGTACCAAATGCTGCACCTAAGTAGTTTTGATCTACTAAGCTACCTTTTTCTTGTACTGTGCGTTTTACTTGCGTGTATAACTGAACTTGAATTGGATCAGCTGTTACGTTGTTTACTGTGTACTCTAAATCTACAGCGTAGTCGCCTTTTTTGAAGATATAAGTTTTAGTAAAGGTCACACCTTTACTGTCAGTAAACTCAAGTGGTACACGTAGCTCATCACCCGTTAAAGTGAATGCTTTTTGTGTGGTTTTATAAACAGGGCGACCAGCAACAGTTGCGTCAGGACCATTTAAACCAATTAAGCCACTTTGCGAGAAGTATTGCTTACCATCGAACTCACCTAATAGCATGTAAGGTGTGTTACTGCCTTTTTCTTCTTCGTACTGAAGTAAGTCTGTTTCAATGATGTCACCACCACGGGTGTCAATTTTAACAGTGAATACATCAGTTGTTACATCGATAACTGAGCGCTTTGCTGTCGTTACAGCTGGAACTTCACCGTCAGATGATGCTGGAATAAAGTCATCAGATTCTGGTGTTGTTGCGCCTAGTGTTTGTGTTGTGGCACTTGGATCAGCCTTTGGTGCGTTGTAGTCGTTATTCCATTCTTGAAATAATAAAAACGACACAAGCATCAAGCCGATTAATAAAAACGTGCGTTGCGATTCCATAACAGCTCTTATTTCTCGTGTTGGTGGTTAATATGATTTTTTGCCGGTACGGGATCATCCCCACCAGCATGTAAAGGGTGGCATTTTAATATGCGTTTAACAGCTAACCAACTGCCTTTTACACTTCCATGCAAATTAATTGCTTGAATAGCGTAACTAGAGCAAGTTGGATTAAAACGACAATGCGGATCTAATAGTGGACTTATCCATTTTTGATAGCCGCGTATTAGCATGACTAAACAGCGCTTTGGAATAGCAACAAGTGGTTTAAGTAACCTCATGATGTGTCTGCCCCTGCGTTAATTTAGTCAATGGATACCATGAATTTAAATTCCCATCGTAGAATTTTAAATGCATGATTAAAAGGTGAGCTAAAGATACCTTAATTAAGCCTGTAATTCTATTGCTATCAGGCTTGTTTATTAGATTTAGCTGATTTATTCGGGCGTTTTTTAAATGGTGGTGGTTTAGGTGCACCAGGCTTGCAGCGTTCGTTAATTTTTCGCCACAATTTATTTAGTTGCTTTGTCAGCTCTTCGTTTGACTGTTCATCAATACCACTTTTAACCATAAGCACAATATCAATGTTATCGAGTTTATGTTGATTTAAACGGAAACTTTCGCGAGCAAGTCGTTTAATTCGATTACGTTGACAGGCTTTTTTAACGCGTTTTTTTGCGACCGTAAGACCTAATCGAGGATTAGTTTGGTCATTGCGTTTAGCTAATAGGGTAAAGAAAGGAGTCGCAGCGCGTGCTGGTTCATTAAAGATTCGAGAGTAATGCGAGGGAGTTAACAGACGTAACTCCCTGCTGAAGCTAAAGTCTTCCACTTATATATTAAGCAGAAAGAACTTTACGGCCTTTAGCACGACGACGAGCTAATACTTTACGGCCATTTGCTGTTGCCATACGAGCACGGAAACCGTGTGTACGTTTGCGTTTTAAAACGCTAGGTTGAAAAGTTCTTTTCATAACAATTCCATCCGATCGGTTAAGGTTAAAACATCCTATGCAGGTCGCGATCCTGGCACAGGTGCCATTGCGAGCGCGAGATATTATAGATGAAGACAACAAAAGTCAATCATTAAAACGCTGCAGAGGCCGTAATTATAAAGGATCCTTTTACCTGATCATATAGGATCATCATAAATAAGAAGTTTTCCACAGCCTCTGTATAAAAAGTGAATAAAAGCTTGGGAAAAGCCAATTCGATCGTAGAATTTGATCGCGATCTGGCTGCAAATTTGTTATGATCACTGTTCGAGCTTAAAAAATAATTTTCTTAAAAATCAGTGTTTTATTCTTTTATGTTGCTGAGATCATATTTTTCATAAAAATCAATCTTGTACTTGTGGATAAAGTACCTTCATAATAGTCGGTCTGGGCCAAGAAAGTTGGTCAAAGATTAGCAATAAATGTTTGATTTTCCATCATTAAAGATGAACGGGAATAAAAATTAAATCTCTGGGAGTTTAACTGTGTATCTGTCGGTTTGGCAAAGTTGTTTATATGTATTGCAAGATGAATTGCCTTCACAGCAATTCAGTATGTGGGTAAGACCACTTCAAGCAGAAAGTACCGAAGATACGTTGACTATATATGCACCTAACCGTTTTGTTTTGGATTGGGTGAGAGAAAAGTATTTAAACCGTATTAATGAACTACTCGTTGAAATTTGTGGTGATGAAGCACCTGAATTACGTTTTGATGTTGGTAGTAAACCTATTTTAAATGCCCAAGTGGCATCAGCACCGGCTGCAACAGAAGCTAGCGCGCCTGTTACCCAACAGACTGCCGAAAAACAACAGCCAAAACCTGAAAAAGCAGCGGTCGAACCTGCACCAAAATCAGGCTATAAATCAAACATTAAAGAAAATTACACCTTTGATAGCTTTGTTGAAGGTAAATCAAACCAATTAGCAAAAGCTGCAGCGACTCAAGTTGCAGATAACCCAGGTTCAGCATTTAACCCTGTATTTATATACGGTGGTACTGGCTTAGGTAAAACTCACTTATTACACGCTGTTGGTAACGGTATTATGGCTAATAAGCCAGACGCGAAAATTGTTTATATGCACTCAGAGCGATTTGTGCAAGACATGGTTAAAGCGCTTCAAAATAATGCCATCGAAGAATTTAAACGTTATTACCGAAGTGTTGATGCATTGATGATCGATGACATTCAATTTTTCGCTAATAAAGAACGCTCACAAGAAGAGTTCTTTCATACCTTCAATGCTTTACTTGAAGGAAATCAACAAATTATCTTAACTTCAGACCGCTATCCTAAAGAGATAGAAGGGGTTGAAGATCGCCTTAAATCACGTTTTGGTTGGGGCTTAACCATTGCTATTGAGCCACCAGAACTTGAAACGCGCGTTGCTATTTTGATGAAAAAAGCGCAGCAAAGTAAAATCAATTTACCTCATGAAGTTGCCTTTTTTATCGCGAAAAAATTACGCTCAAATGTGCGTGAATTAGAAGGGGCGTTAAACCGCGTTATTGCTAATGCAAACTTTACTGGTCGTCCGATTTCGATCGACTTTGTAAAAGAAGCGCTACGTGACTTACTTGCGCTGCAAGATAAACTGGTAACAATAGATAATATTCAACGTACTGTTGCTGAGTATTACCGTATTCGTGTGTCAGATTTACTCTCTAAACGTCGTAGCCGTTCAGTAGCAAGACCACGTCAAGTGGTCATGGCATTATCAAAAGAACTTACAAATCACAGTTTACCTGAGATTGGTGACGCCTTTGGCGGCCGTGATCACACAACTGTATTACACGCTTGTCGTAAAGTTAAATCACTCCGTGACGAAAGCCATGAAGTGAAAGAAGATTATCAAAACTTAATAAGAACCTTGTCATCTTAAGGCCGACTTTATTATGCAAATAACAATATCAAGAGAGCAATTTTTAAAACCTTTAGTTCAAGTGTCTGGTGCGATTGAGCGTAAGCACACTTTACCGATTTTATCGAACGTACTGTTAGTTGTTGAAAACGGACAACTTTCGATGACGGGTACTGATCTTGAAATTGAGTTAGTGGCGAGTGTGTTTGTCGGTGAAGATACCACTGATACGCAACTCACTTTACCAGCTAAAAAGTTACTCGATATTTGTAAAAGTTTACCTGATGGCTCAGACCTTACGTTAAGTAGCCAAGATCATCAGTTACTATTAACAAGTGGTAAAAGCCGTTTTTCTTTAACTACGCTGGTCGCTGAAGATTTTCCGAATCTTGAGCAGTGGGATGGTGAAGTTGAATTTCAACTAACGCGTTTAGAACTGCGTAAGCTTTTAGAAAGCACGCACTTTTCTATGGCGAATCAAGACGTACGTTATTATTTAAACGGTATGTCATTTGAAGTTGATAACGCAGATATTAAAACAGTGGCTACAGATGGTCACCGTTTGGCGATTGCACAAAAGCAATTACCACAGTCTTTAAATACACAACGTCAGTTAATTATTCCACGTAAAGGTGTACAAGAAATTATGCGCCTAATGGTGGCTGATGATGAGCTAGTTACCATTCAATTTGGTGCTAACCATATTCGTATTATTGATACTGAGTTTACGTTTACCAGTAAGCTGGTGGATGGTCGTTTCCCTGATTATCGTCGAGTATTGCCACGTGGTGGTGATAAAGTGATTACTGCTAACCGTGAATGGCTTCGTAGTGCTTTCCAACGTGTGTCTATTTTATCGAATGAAAAATTCCGTGGTGTACGATTAAACCTATCTGAAGGTTTATTAAAAATTACTGCTAACAACCCTGAGCAAGAGCAAGCTGAAGAGGTTGTTGAGGTAATGTACCAGGGCGGCGAACTTGAAATTGGCTTTAACGTTTCTTATGTGCTTGATGTACTTAATACATTAAAAACAGAAGATGTAACCTTTACGCTTGCAGATTCTAATAGCAGTGCGCTAATTGAAGGTGCAGGTGACGAAGAAGCTATGTACGTTGTAATGCCGATGCGCCTATAAGCTTATATGAGTTTAAGTCATTTAAGCCTCAATAATTTTCGGAATATTGAGGCGCTGACACTTGAGCCGGTTAATGGTATAAACATTATCTATGGTGAAAATGGCAGCGGAAAAACCAGCCTCCTTGAGGCGATATATTTCCTTTCTCACGGTAAATCATTTCGTACCGCCAAACATAAAAATATCATTCAGCATCAACAAGACAAGTTTGTGATTCATGGGCGCAAAGCGCTGCATGATTTGTCTATTCCGATTGGTATAAGTAAAAACCAAGCGGGTGAAACATCTTTAAAGATTCAGGGAAAAACGAGCCGTAAAATCTCTGAATTAGCTCAGCTAGTGCCGGTGCAAGTTATTACTCCAGAAAGCTATTCGTTGTTTTTTGGTGGCCCAAAAGAGCGTAGAAAATTTCTCGATTTAGGATTGTTCCACGTGGAACATGACTTTTTTTATCTGTGGCAGTCTTTTAATAAAGTACTGAAACAACGTAATGCTTTATTAAAAAGTAAACCTAGAGATTATTTTGAACAGATCAAGTTTTGGGATAAAGAATTTGTTAGACTAGCTGAACAAATAAATAATCTAAGAATCGCGTATATAAGTAGGTTTAAGCAGCAGTTTTTTGATAAAATGTGTGCAGAATTAACGCTTGTAAGCGATTTAGAAATTAACTTTCATGCGGGCTGGAAAGAGAGTGAAACTCTCTCAGAGGCGCTTGAGCAAAGCTTTGAACGTGATGCTAAACAAGGTTTCACAAGTAAAGGTCCGCATAAAGCTGATTTTAGTTTTAGTGTTTCTGGTAACAGTGTAGAAAATACCTTTTCTCGCGGTCAATTGAAGCTCTTGCTTTATGCGTTAAAAGTAACGCAAAATAGCTTAATTGAGTCAGAAACTGATAAGCAATCTATATTGCTAATAGATGACTTACCTTCAGAACTGGGTGAAGATACAAAAGAAAAAGTGGGTCAGCTTTTGACTCATTGCGATTCGCAACTTTTTATCTCATCAATTTTATCTGAAAGTATTTCTGCTGTGGTGGAACCCATGCAACGAGAACTAAAAATGTTCCACGTGAAACATGGCAACCTAATAACAAGATAAGTGGGATTAACCATGTCTGAGAATTACGATTCGTCGAGTATTAAAGTACTTAAAGGATTAGACGCAGTAAGAAAGCGTCCAGGAATGTATATAGGGGACACCGATGACGGTACAGCGTTTACACCACATGGTGTTTGAGGTTGTTGATAACTCTATCGATGAAGCCTTAGCTGGTCATTGTGATGATATTTTTGTAACGATTCACTTAGACGGTTCAGTCTCTGTAAGAGATAACGGTCGTGGTATTCCTACATCTATTCACGAAGAAGAAGGTGTTTCTGCGGCTGAAGTTATCATGACGGTACTTCATGCTGGTGGTAAGTTCGATGATAACTCATATAAAGTATCAGGTGGCTTACACGGTGTAGGTGTTTCGGTAGTAAATGCACTATCTGAAAAGCTACAACTGACTATTCGTCGTGAAGGCAAAATTCACCAACAAACATATACTATGGGTGTACCAGATGCGCCATTAGCTATAATTGGTGACGCAACAGACACAGGTACTGAATTACGTTTCTGGCCAAGTGGTGAAACATTCAGTGACCTTAACTTCCACTACGATATCTTAGCAAAACGTTTGCGTGAGCTTTCGTTCTTAAACTCTGGTGTAAGTATTATTCTTACTGATGAGCGCGAAGAATCTAAGAATGACCACTTCAAATATGACGGTGGTATCCAAGCATTCGTAGAATATCTAAACCGTAACAAAACACCTGTACATAAAAGTGTTTTCCACTTTACCCATGAGCGTGAAGAAGACGGTATTAGTGTAGAAGTTTCAATGCAGTGGAACGATGGTTTCCAAGAAAGCATTTACTGCTTCACAAACAACATTCCACAACGTGATGGTGGTACGCACTTAGCTGGCTTTAGGGCGGCATTAACGCGTACGCTAAATAACTACATGGAAAAAGAAGGCTTTAACAAAAAAGCGAAAACAACAAGCAATGCGACGGGTGATGATGCTCGTGAAGGCTTAACTGCGGTTGTAAGTGTTAAAGTACCTGATCCTAAGTTCTCATCACAAACGAAAGACAAACTAGTATCAAGTGAAGTTAAGTCTGCTGTAGAACAAGCAATGGCAGAAAAACTAACAGAGTTCTTATTAGAAAACCCTGTTGATGCTAAAACAGTTGTTGGCAAAATTATTGATGCAGCACGAGCTCGTGAAGCAGCACGCAAAGCACGTGAAATGACACGCCGTAAAGGTGCAATGGATTTAGCTGGTTTACCAGGTAAATTGGCAGACTGCCAAGAAAAAGATCCAGCACTTTCTGAACTATACATAGTGGAGGGTGACTCTGCAGGTGGTTCAGCTAAGCAGGGTCGTAACCGTAAAAACCAAGCAATTTTGCCACTTAAAGGTAAGATTCTTAACGTTGAAAAAGCGCGCTTTGATAAGATGCTTTCTTCTCAAGAAGTAGCAACTCTAATCACTGCATTAGGCTGTGGTATTGGTCGTGATGAATATGACCCAGAAAAGCTACGTTATCATCGTATCATTATCATGACCGATGCGGACGTGGATGGTTCTCACATTCGTACCTTACTACTGACTTTCTTCTACCGTCAAATGCCAGAGATTGTAGAAAAAGGCTTTATCTATATTGCGCAACCACCACTTTATAAAGTGAAAAAAGGTAAGCAAGAACGCTACATTAAAGATGACCCAGCGCTTGTTCATTACTTAACATCATTAGCATTAAACAATGCAGCACTTTATACAAGCGAAGGTGCATCTGCACTTGAAGGTGAAGAACTAGAAAGAATCGTTCACGACTATCAAAATACAGTTAAAGTGATTGAGCGCTTAAAACGTAAATATCCAAACTCGGTTATGGAACGTTTAATTTATCAAAGCGAAATTACTGAAGCTGATTTAGCAGATGAAGCAAAAGTTAAAGAGTGGACTAACACGCTAGTTGACGACTTGATTGCACGTGATGAAGATGCAACTATCTTCCATGCGGGCACTGAGCACGATACTGAGCGCAACATGTATTATCCTGTTGTGAATATTCGTCAACATGGTGTGGATAAAGCACATGTACTAAACCATGACTTCATCACATCGCGTGACTACAAACGCATTGCAGCGACAGGCGTAAACATTGCTAACTTACTCGAAGAAGGAGCATATGTTCAACGCGGTGAGAAAACTCTTGCTGTTGATAACTTTGTGGATGCATTAGAGTGGTTAATCAATGAATCAAAACGCGGCCTTTATATCCAACGCTATAAAGGACTCGGTGAGATGAACCCTGATCAGCTTTGGGAAACCACTATGGACCCAGATGCTCGTCGTATGTTGAAAGTAACAATTGAAGATGCAGTCGCTGCAGACCAATTGTTTGCGACTCTAATGGGTGACCAAGTTGAGCCGCGTCGTGACTTCATCGAAACGAATGCACTACGCGTAGTTAACCTAGACGTATAACGCTAAATTAAGAATTAAAAAGGAGCCAACTGGCTCCTTTTTTTATTGCTGAAAAAGCACAAACTGCTTAAAACCTTACTGCACACAAGGTATACTGAGAGCAATTTTCAGACTAAACGCACCAGATACTATAAGCCAAATATGCAAAAATATGACGTTAAAACCTTTCAAGGTTTGATCCTGGCTTTACAGGACTATTGGGCACAGCAAGGCTGTGTGATTGCTCAACCACTCGATATGGAAGTGGGAGCAGGGACATTTCATCCGTTAACTTTCTTAAAGTCGATTATCCAGAGCCAATGTCGAGCGCGTATGTTCAACCATGCCGCCGTCCAACTGATGGTCGTTATGGTGAAAACCCGAACCGTTTACAGCATTACTACCAATTCCAAGTAGTATTAAAACCATCACCAGAAAACATCCAGGAGCTTTATTTAGGCTCTTTAGCTGCTGTTGGTATCGATACACTAACTGATGAAGTTCGCTTCGTAGAAGACAACTGGGAGTCGCCTACATTAGGTGCTTGGGGTCTAGGTTGGGAAATCTGGTTAAACGGCATGGAAGTAACTCAATTTACCTACTTCCAGCAAGTAGGTGGCTTAGAGTGCTCACCAGTAACCGGTGAGATCACTTATGGTCTTGAGCGTTTAGCAATGTATATTCAGGGCGTAGATAGTATCTATGACCTAGTATGGGCAGACGGTCCTATGGGTCGTGTGACATATGGTGATGTATTCCATCAAAACGAAGTAGAGCAGTCAGCTTATAACTTCGAACAAGCGGATGTTGAGTTCTTATTTGCACAGTTCGATCACTGTGAAAAAGAAAGCGAAAAGCTAATTGAAGCAGGCTTACCATTACCAGCTTATGAGCAAGTAATGAAAGCATCACATGCGTTTAACTTATTAGACGCTCGTCACGCTATCTCTGTAACAGAACGTCAACGTTATATCTTACGTGTTCGTGCTTTATCTAAAGCATGTGCGCAAAGTTACTATGATGCCCGTGAAGCTCTTGGTTTCCCGCTTTGTAAGGATTAAGAATTAGCATGTCAGCAGAAAATTTATTAGTAGAAATTGGCACTGAAGAGTTGCCACCGAAAGCACTTCGTAAACTTGCTGAGTCGTTTGCTGAGAACTTAGCAGCTGAGCTTGCAAGCTTAGAATTAAATCATCAAGGCGTTAACTGGTACGCATCACCACGTCGTTTAGGCTTACGTGTTACTGCACTTGAAGCAAAACAAAGTGACAAGGTTGTAGAAAAGCGTGGTCCTGCAGTTGCAGCCGCTTTTGATGCCGATGGTAATCCAACTAAAGCAGCAATGGGCTGGGCTCGTGGTTGTGGTATCGATGTAAGCGATGCACAAACACTAGAAACAGATAAAGGCGCTTGGTTATTACATAAAGCACAGGTTGAAGGTCAAGCAACTACATCGCTTATGAGTGATGCAGTAAACAAAGCACTTGCTAAATTACCTATCCCTAAACCAATGCGTTGGGGTGCAAATAAAACACAATTTATTCGCCCAGTACACACAGCGACTATTTTATTTGGTAGCACGCTGATCGAAGGCGAAATACTTGGTAAGCAAGTTGGCAACCAATTACAAGGTCACCGTTTCCATCATCCAGAAAAAGTAACAATCAACCACGCTGATGATGTGTTTGATGTGCTGAAATCTGCTTACGTTGTCGCAGACTTCGAAGCGCGTAAAGCACAAATTCGCGAACAAATTGAAGCAGCAGCTAGCGCTGTAAATGCAAAAGTAGCTATGGATGAAGACTTACTTGAAGAAGTAACATCCTTGGTTGAATGGCCAGTAACGCTGACTGCAACATTCGAAGAAGCATTCTTAGACGTTCCTTCAGAAGCGCTTATCTATACCATGAAGGACGACCAAAAGTACTTCCCGTTATTAGACCAAGATGGCAACTTACTTAACAAGTTCCTATTTGTTTCAAATATCGAAAGTAAAGACCCAAGCGTGGTCATTGCTGGTAACGAAAAAGTTGTTCGTCCTCGTTTAGCGGATGCGCAGTTCTTCTACGAAACAGATAAGAAGAAAACGCTAGAGAGCCGTTTAGAATCGCTAGATACCGTTTTATTCCAAAAGCAACTTGGTACGCTGAAAGATAAATCTGAGCGTATTAGTGAACTTGCCGGTTACATTGCTGAGCAATTAGGTGCCGATGCCGAGCTGGCTAAGCGAGCAGGTTTATTAAGTAAAACAGACTTAATGACCGAAATGGTTATGGAGTTTACCGACGTACAAGGTGTAATGGGTATGCATTACGCTCGTCACGACGGTGAAGCAGAAGAAGTTGCACTCGCGCAAAATGAACAATATATGCCTCGCTTCGCGGGCGATAACTTACCAACAAATGTGATCAGCTGTGCGGTCGCAATTGCTGATAAGTTTGATACGCTGGTGGGTATTTTTGGTATTGGTCAAGCGCCAAAAGGCGACAAAGACCCATTTGCACTTCGCCGTGCAGCAATTGGTGCATTACGCATCATGGTTGAAAAATCATTACCGCTAGATATCTTAGACCTTGTTGCTAAGTCACAAACGTTATTCGGTGAAAAGCTAACAAACCTAAATGTATCAACAGATGTGTTTGAGTTTATGTTAGGTCGTTTCCGCGCATGGTATCAAGATGAAGGTATCGAAGTTGATGTCATTCAAGCTGTGCTAGCTCGTCGTCCAACTAAACCAGTTGATTTCGACCGCCGTGTTAAAGCAGTAAGTCACTTCCGTACATTAGACGCAGCAGAAGCGCTTGCAGCAGCAAATAAACGTGTAAGTAATATCTTGGCTAAAAATGACATCACAACACAAGGTGATGTGAATGAGAGCCTATTAAGCGATGACGCAGAAAAAGTATTAGCGTCACACGTTGCTAAGTTTGCAACTGAGCTTGCACCTTTATATGCAAATGGCGATTACCAAGAAGCATTATCACAACTTGCGGGTATCCGTGAGAGTGTTGATAACTTCTTCGATAACGTCATGGTAATGGCTGATGACGAAGCGGTTAAACAAAACCGTTTAGCATTGTTAAGCCAACTAAGCCGTCTGTTTTTAGATATTGCTGATATTTCTGTACTTCAGAAGTAAGCAGTAGCCAATTAATAAAAGCCAGCTCAGTGCTGGCTTTTTTGTAGCATAAGGAACAGTAATGAAACGTGTAATTACTTTAGCATTAGCAGGCTTATTAACAGCCTGTTCTAGCCAAATGCAAATGCCAAGCATTGACGATATTCTGCCAAGTAAAGAGCTTGACCGTACTATGTATTTACGTGGTGATTTTACTTTGTGGGATGCCGAGCCGCAGTATCAATTAGAGCAAGTTGCACCGGGCATATTCCAAACCGACGTTAAGTTTTCAACACCAGGTAAGGTTTATGAATTCAAAGTGGCGGATGCTGATTTTAGCGAAGGCTATAATTGTGGTTACAGTGATATGGACCCAGCAGGGCAATCATTGGTTCTTAGGTTAAGCCGCCAATGCAGATTGTAATACCATCTACAATTATTTCAGCTTTAAACCCGCTGCAAAAGGCGTATATGTAGTGAGCTTTGATTACCGCAATAGTAATCAACCAAAAGTGACAGTAACTCGAAAGTAAAGCTCTGTGCTGGGTAGGTTGGGTAGAGCGAAGCGAAACCCAACGCATACACTCACCTTGAAGGTTAGCTGGGGTATCTAGCTCTGCAACGGATTAGCTATCGGGAGTGTTCGATATATCGCAGAAAATAAGTACCTCTAACACGTTGGGTTTCGTTGCTCTAAACTCAGCCTACACTGATTAGGTTAGATCAAAGCGAAACCCAAACTCTAATCAATCTTCATATAGATTAAATGCGATATCTAACTCATCATCTGACAAATTAAAAGCAGAAGACTTACTCAATTTCCTATAAGACGAAAATGGCCAGTCTTCAACTTGATTCACGTATTTATGTTTCACAGGGTTGAAGTAAATATAATTAATATGGTTCACTAGGTCTTGCTCGTCCTTTATATAATGCTCCCAATACCGTCTCTGCCAAATACCTCGTTCACATTTCTGAATGCGACTAGGCGATTTATGCTCGCAATTATTTAGTTGTCTAGAAAAATTAGACTTAATTAATCGCCACCGTTTTGCATAATCACAATCTCCAACAGGTAATTGCCAAATAGCGTGTAAGTGATCTGGAAGAATGACAATGGCAAGCGTTTTAAAAGGATGTGACTTAGCCACACTTTTATAAGCTGAACGTAGCAAAGTGATGTTTGAAGTTAAAAGTGCTGAGTTTCTTTGCGCAATCGCTAGAGTAAAGAAATAGGTGCCACCGGGGATTAATACTCTTCTGTATCGCATACATTCATCCTTGAATGTTAAATGATAAGAGTAGCTTAATTTCGATTAAAAGTTGAATTTCACGAACTTTAATTTGTTGCCATCATCTTGCGATAACGTTGGGTTTCGCTTCGCTCTAACCAACCTACGAGCTCGTTATAACCCTTTCTTCACCAAGTATCGATACGGTGCTTGTTCTACATCTTTAGCCACAAGTGTGTGATCCATAAAAGTACAAAAGCTTGGGATATCGCGGGTGGTTGATGGGTCGTCGGCGATGATAAGTAAGGTTTCGCCATCTTTCATTTTTCGTACTGCACCACGCACCATCATCACGGGTTCTGGACAACGAAGGCCAAGTGCATCTAATTGGTGATCGGGATTATCAAAACTCATGGCTGACCTTTTAGGTGAAAGAGACGATTAATAAGCGGCTATTTTAACTTTCTATTGCCGCCAGTTTCAATAAGTGAAAGCAAAGCAAATAAAAAAGGCGCACTGAGCAATTCAGTGCGCCTTTTTATCACCAAGATGTTTGGTGTGAGCTCGTTATTCTACGCGCTCAAATACAGTTGCAATACCTTGGCCTAAACCAATACACATAGTTGCTAGGCCGTATTTAGCGTTCTTGTCTTCCATTAGGTGAACAAGCGTTGTGCTAATACGTGAACCAGAACAACCAAGCGGGTGACCAAGTGCAATTGCACCACCATTTAGGTTAACTTTTTCATCTACCACATCCATCAGACCTAGGTCTTTTAATACTGGTAGAGATTGTGCTGCGAAGGCTTCGTTAAGCTCTGCAACATCGATATCGTCAATAGTGATACCTGCTTGTTGAAGTGCTTTTTGCGATGCAGGAACAGGGCCGTAACCCATGATTGATGGATCGCAACCTGCAACAGCCATTGATTTAATACGCGCACGAATTGGTAAACCAAGTTCTTTTGCTTTCTCTTCGCTCATTACAAGCATTGCTGATGCGCCGTCAGAAAGTGCAGAAGAAGTACCTGCGGTTACGCTACCTGATGCTGGATTGAATACAGGGCGAAGTTGCGATAAACCTTCAACAGTTGTCTCAGGACGGATTACTTCATCGTCTTCAACTAAGATTAAAGAACCATCTGCATCGTGACCTTCCATTGGCAGGATTTCACGACGGAAACGACCTTCAACAGTTGCCGCGTGTGCACGTTGGTGTGAACGGTAAGCAAATTCGTCTTGTTGCTCGCGGCTAATGCCGTGTAGCGTAGCAAGGTATTCTGCAGTTAAACCCATTACGCCAGCAGCTTGTGCTACAGACGTTGATAAACCTGGGTGAAAATCATTACCGTGAGTCATAGGTACGTGACCCATGTGCTCAACACCACCAATGATGTAGGTATCACCAGCGCCAGTCATAATAGCGCGTGCTGCATCGTGTAATGCTTGCATTGATGAACCACATAAACGGTTAACTGTGACAGCTGGTACTGAGTGAGGGATACCGGCTAGTAGTGCTGCGTTACGAGCAATGTTAAAACCTTGCTCTAAAGTTTGTTGTACACAGCCCCAGTAAATATCATCAATTGATGCTGGATCAACGGCTGGGTTACGGTCTAACAAACCTTTCATTAAGTGAGCACTTAAATCTTCCGCACGCTTGTTTTTGAATACGCCGTTCTTTGAACGACCCATTGGTGTGCGGATACAATCTACGATTACTGGATTATTCATGTTTCTTATCCTTCCACCTTATAGAATACACGGCCTTCTTGGATCACTTGCGAGTTTCATCTGATACTTGGTAAATCGCACCTAAGTGAGCGTATTTGTCTGCTGTTGCAACAAAGTTCGCTAAACCAGTTTGATCTAAGTAACGGAATGCACCGCCTCTAAATGGAGGGAAACCAATGCCGTAAATTAGCGCCATGTCAGCTTCTTGTGGTGACGCTACGATACCTTCTTGTAAACAAAGTAGTACTTCGTTGATCATCGGGATCATACAACGGTCAATGATTTCTTGTTTATCGAAATCTTTAGGTGCATCAGTAATAGCACTCAGTAACTCAGTTGCTGTAGCATCTTTTGCTTTTTTCAGGCGACCACGACGGTCTGGCGCATATTGGTAGAAACCAGCACCATTTTTCTGACCAAAGCGTTTTTCGTTTGCAAATACAGTAACAGGGTCTTTATCTTGGCGAGCCATACGCTCAGGGAAACCGTCAGCCATTACACCAGTACAGTGGTAAGCTGTATCGATACCTACAACATCAAGAAGATAGGCAGGACCCATTGGCCAACCAAATACATTTTCCATCACTTTATCAACTTTAGTGAAGTCAGCACCTTCAACAACAAGTTTGCTGAAACCTGCAAAGTAAGGGAATAGTACGCGGTTTACAAAGAAACCAGGGCAGTCGTTTACAACGATTGGTGATTTACCAAGTTTTAATGCGTAATCAACAACGGCATTAATTGTTGCTTCTGATGTTTTTTCACCACGAATGATTTCTACTAATGGCATTTTTGGCACTGGGTTAAAGAAGTGCATACCACAGAAATTTTCTGGTTTTTCAAGTGCCGATGCTAACTCGTCAATACGAATTGTTGAGGTATTTGAAGTTAGGATAGTGCCCGCTGGTAAGTCTTTTTCAATTCGCAAGAACAGCTTGCTTCACTTTAGGGTTTTCAACCACAGCTTCAACAACGATGTCTGCGCTTTGTAAGTCTGCATCGTTTAGCGTTGGCTTGATCTTGCCTAAGGTAGCAACCATCTTATCCATCGTCATATGGCCACGTTGTACTTTTTTGCCAAGTAGCTTAGATGCTTCACCCATACCTAAATCAAGTGCATCTTGGTTGATGTCTTTCATGATAATAGGTGTGTCTTTATAAGCAGACTGGTATGCAATACCACCGCCCATAATACCTGCACCTAATACAGCAGCTTGTTTGATCTCAAGCTCACTGTGTTTAGCTTGCTTCTTCGCTTTACCTTTAATGTATTGGTCAGCTAAGAAAATACCTGTTTGCGCAGCAGCTTCGCTTGTTGCTGCTAATTTAGCAAAGTTAGCGTTTTCAATCGCCATTGCTTCAGCGCGTTCATAGTTTGCCGCAGCTTTGATTGTTTTTACAGCCATAACAGGTGCTGGGTAGTGACCTTTTGTCTGACCCATTACCATGCCTTCCGCCATCGCAAAGCTCATACCTTGCTCAACACGGTTCATTTTCAGTGGCTGTAATTTTACTTGTCGTTTTGCTTGCCAATCTAGCTTGCCAGCAATTGCTTGCTCAAGTGTTGCAATACTTGACTCTAAAAGTTTGTCAGCACTAACTACTGCGTCAAATGCACCTACCTTTAGGGCATCAGCGGCGCGGTTTTCTTTACCTGTAGTGATCCATGTCATCGCATTATCAGCGCCAATAAGGCGTGGAAGGCGAACAGTACCACCAAAACCAGGCATAATACCTAGTTTAACTTCAGGTAGGCCAATTTTAGCGTTAGAGCTAGCAACGCGGTAATCGGTAGCAAGTGCCCACTCACATCCACCACCAAGCGCCATGCCGTTTACAGCACTTAGCGTTGGGAAAGGTAAATCTTCAATTGCATCAAAAACGTCAGTTGCATTTTTGATCCATGCAACAAGTTCTTCTTGAGGCTTAGTGAAGGTAGGTAAAAATTCGAAAATGTCGGCACCGATAATGAAATGATCTTTATCGCTGGTGAACACCATGCCTTTGATATCTGAGTTTGTTGCCAATTCTTTTAATGCTAAAGCGCAATCTTGCAAGGTTTGCTGCGAAAGTTTATTTACTGAGCCGTCTGCACAGAACTTAAACTCGGCGATGTTGTCCTTGATGAAAGCAACTTCAAATGAATCGCTTTTATATAACATTATTATTCTCCCTAGTTTATTAACTAAGACTGGTACGATGAGTTTGCATTTCAATCAGTGTGCTTGCTTTAAAATGAAAATGCAACGAAAAATTTACTACGCTTTATCGCGATTGGTTAAAATATAGCTGGTTTGGTGCTAAGGTGTAGCAGAAGTTTTTTGTTATTAATTCTTTAATTTTTGTTAAAGGTCATCATGAAAAAACAACTCTTTGGTTGGACAGCTGCCGCATTACTTTTTCCTTTTTTTGCAGCTGAAGCCAACGATAAACATGACGCTTTTTTAAAAGCAGAAAAAAAGGCGCGTTACGGTGATTATCAAGACATGAAAGAGGCGGCAAATGGGCTTGATCACCCATTGAAACCTTATGTCGAAAAGGCTTATTGGCAACGAAACCCAAGCCTTAAACACCAGACCGAAATCGAGGACTACCTCAATGTTTACCAAAACACGCCATTAGAGTGGTTTGTGCGTAAGGCATGGCTTAATTATTTAAAAAAGTATAATAAAAAAGCGGCTTATATTCGTAACTACCGCGAAACAAGCAATAACGAATTAACTTGTCCTTATTTAAGTTTTCAATTGGACTTAGGTGCCCCTGAAAAAGCCATCATGAACCAAGTAACAGATTTATGGGTGGTAGGAAAATCTCAGCCAAAAGAATGTGATGAGTTGTTCTCACTTTGGAAGAAAAAAGGCTACCAGACCGAAGAGCGAGTTTGGCAGCGTATTAGCTTAGCTGCCGAAGGAGGCTCATCGAGTTTAATTCCATATTTAAAAACATTATTGCCTCGTGCTGATCAATATTTAGCTGATTTATATTTAAAGGTACGCAAAGACCCAAGTGCTTCGGCGGGTCTTTATCGTTATAAGAAAAAGTCTGCTAAAGAAGGGCAAATCGCGATTTATGGTGTGAAGCGCTTAGTATGGCGAGATAAAGACCTTGCATTACGTGCATGGGAAAAACTCGAAACCATGTTTAATTACACTGACGAGCAAAAAGCAGACGTTTACTACAGCTTTGCGTTATCGCTTGCCTCAAGCGGTCATCAACAAGCACGCTTTTGGTTAAATAAGGTGCCTAAAGAACGCCAAACTCAAAAGTTAATGCAATGGCAACTTGGTAATATGCTAGAGAGGCAAGATTGGTCTGGCATAGTGGCGTTTTTCACAGGTAAAGAAAACTTGAGCCTTGGTCAGCAATATTGGCTGGCGTATAGCTTAAATCAACGTGGTGAAGTCGAACGTGCTCGTGAGATTTGGCAAACAGTGGCTAAAGAGCGTGACTATTACGGCTTTTTAGCGTCTGCACGCTTAGGTGTTCCGGTTAGCTTAAATAATAAAGAAATTAATATAAGTAACAAGTTAAAGCTTGAGGTGTCAATGCCCCTGGCTTTAAGCGCGCTCGCGCTTTGTATGAGCTTGAGCGTTTTACTTCTGCGCGTCGTGAATGGAATTATTTAACGGATACATCAACCAAAGAAGAAAAGCTCGCTGCGTCTTTGCTTGCTGCTGAACTTGATTGGTATGACAGTACCATCTACACCTTAGCGCAAATAAAAGAGTGGGACTATGTCGACTTACGTTTCCCATTTGCATTTAAGAATGTGTTTGCCACTTATAGTAGTCGTAGCCATATTGATGTCGCTTGGAGCATTGCAATTTCACGCCGTGAAAGCTCTTTTGCACCGGATGCGCGTTCTCATGCCAATGCCCATGGTTTAATGCAGTTGTTGCCAAGCACTGCTAAATACATGAATAAGAGCTCGGTATCACGAAAACAGTTATATCAGCCTCGTACTAATATTCGTCTTGGTAGTGAGTATTTGCAGTATTTGAAAAAGAAAAATCATGGCAACGAAATCCTAGCAACGGCTTCTTATAATGCGGGCTACCATCGTATTAAACGCTGGATCCCTGAGCAAGCTATGCCAGCAGAGCTGTGGATTGAGTTAATTCCTTATACAGAGACACGAAACTACGTTAAGAACGTGTTCGCTTACAGGCAGGTTTATCACACTCGATTAGGACGCGATGGCAATGTTCTAGCGCCAATCCTTGATATGTCGATGGGTGGTTAAACTCGATTTGCCACACTATTCTCCCTCAGTTGGGGGATAGTGCTGGCTATGATAGACTTCTAACAAGTTAAATTTACTAAAGATGGGTTTACTATGGATAAATTAGCGGTGCTATACGCCGAACATATTGCAACCTTGCAACAACGCACTCGTACAATTACAGAGCGTGAAGGTTTAGAAGGGTTAGTAATTCACTCAGGTCAGGCTAAACGTCAGTTTTTAGATGACATGTATTATCCGTTTAAGGTGAATCCGCAATTTAAAGCTTGGTTACCAGTGATCGACAATCCACATTGCTGGATTGTGGTTGATGGTGCATCTAAGCCGAAACTGATTTTTTATCGTCCTGTCGACTTTTGGCATAAAGTGCCTGACGAACCACGTGATTTTTGGGCTGAGTATTTTGATATTGAATTATTAGTACAGCCAGATCAGGTAGAAAAACTGCTTCCTTATGATAAAGCTAAATATGCTTATATCGGTGAATATTTAGAAGTAGCGCAAGCACTGGGCTTTAGCATTATGAATCCAGAGCCAGTGATGAACTACTTGCATTTTCATCGTGCTTATAAAACACAATACGAGCTTGAGTGTTTACGACAAGCTAACCGTATCGCGGTAGATGGCCATAAAGCAGCACGTGATACGTTTTTTGCTGGTGGTTCAGAGTTTGATATTCAGCAAGCTTACCTTATGGCTACCCGCCAGAGTGAAAACGAAATGCCTTACGGTAATATCGTTGCACTAAATGAGAACTGTGCAATTTTACATTACACGCATTTTGAACCTAAAGCGCCGCAAACGCATCATTCTTTCCTTATTGACGCTGGTGCAAACTTTAATGGTTATGCTGCTGATATCACACGTACTTATGACTTTAAAAAGTCAGGTGAATTTAGCGACTTAATTAAAGTAATGACTGAGCATCAAATCGCTTTAGGTAAAGCATTAAAGCCAGGTCTGTTATACGGTGAATTGCATTTAGATTGTCACCAGCGTGTAGCGCAAGTACTAAGCGACTTTAATATTGTGAAATTACCAGCCGCTGAAATTGTGGAACGTGGTATTACGTCGACGTTCTTCCCGCATGGTCTTGGTCACCACCTTGGTTTACAAGTTCACGATATGGGTGGCTTTATGGCTGATGATACAGGTGCGCACCAAGCACCACCAGAAGGTCATCCTTTCCTACGTTGCACTCGCTTAATCGAAAAGAACCAAGTATTTACTATTGAACCTGGTTTATACTTTATCGACTCGTTATTAGGTGACCTTGCGCAAACTGACAACAAACAGTTTATTAACTGGGAAAAAGTTGAAGCGCTTAAGCCATTTGGCGGTATCCGTATTGAAGATAATATTATCGTTCATGAAGATAGCCTAGAAAACATGACGCGTGATCTACACTTAGATTAACGATAAAGGTTCGTGAATATCGGGGCCAATAGGCCCCATTTTTTTAGATAAGCAATTATGTCTGAATACCAATATCCGGCTGAGCCGGTTTTTTACCAAGAAGAAATCAAAAAAAGCACCTTTATTGTGCATATTGCCCACACTCCTGATCTTGCGGCAGCAAAAGCCTTTATTAAAGAAATTCAAGATAAATACAGCGATGCTCGTCATAATTGCTGGGCACATGTTGCGGGTAACCCTGGTGGCAGTCATGTGTATGGTTTTTCTGATGATGGCGAGCCTAATGGCACGGCTGGTAAGCCAATGCTTAATGTATTAACAGGTTCTGGTATTGGTGAAATTACAGCGGTGGTAACCCGTTATTTCGGGGGCATCAAGCTTGGTACAGGTGGGCTAGTTCGCGCTTACGGCGGTAGTTTAAATAATGCCATGCGCGAGCTTAAAACCATTACCAAGGTACCGAGTGTTGAGCTGGTTATTAAAGTGATTACAGCGTACAAGGTGCAATCGAGCAGTTATTAAAAAATCAGTATCAGGTGCTTAATATCGAAAAACAATTTGCAGAGAACATCACTTGGCAAATTGAAATCGATAGCCGTCAGGCAGAGCAAGCGATTGCTGATATCCATGAATTGACTCATGGCGGAGTGAGCCTAAAAGTCAGAAAAGTTTGAAATGTAAAAATAATACATTCCGTTTACTTACAATTAAGGCTGTAAGACAATAAACTGTATTAGCTAAACATTTAATAAGAAAGCGATACGCCTAGATGCAATTTCGTACCATAATAAAAATTCTCGGCCAGCTGGTGGCGTTATTTAGTATCACTATGGTGCCACCGGCACTGGTGTCTTTGATCTACAAAGACGGTGGTGGTGTGCCATTCGTTCTCGCTTTTATCTTTAGTGTTGTAATTGGTTTAGCGGCTTATTATCCAAACCGTCATGAACATGGTGATCTTAAAGCCCGTGAAGGCTTCTTGATAGTGGTCTTGTTCTGGTTAGTACTAGGTACCTTCGCAGCGGTGCCTTTAGTGTTCTTACAAGAACCTAACCTCTCCCTAGCTGACTCCGTATTTGAGGCCTTTTCTGGGCTGACAACGACAGGGGCTACCGTACTTACGGGCATAGAATACCTACCTAAATCAGTGCTCTTTTATCGCCAGCAACTGCAATGGCTAGGTGGCATGGGGATTATCGTACTCGCGGTCGCGGTACTGCCTATGCTAGGGGTCGGTGGCATGCAGCTATACCGTGCAGAAACACCTGGTCCGGTTAAAGACTCAAAAATGACACCGCGTATTGCCGATACTGCAAAGCACCTTTGGTATATCTATGTATCGCTGACGATTGCCTGTACGCTTGCATACTGGGCTGCAGGGATGGATTGGTTTGATGCAATATGTCATGCATTCTCTACGATTGCGATTGGTGGCTTCTCTACCTACGACGCATCAATGGGGCAGTTTGATAGCCCATTAATTAACTTTATCTGTGTCGTGTTTTTACTGATTGCAGCCATTAACTTTTCGCTGCACTATGCAGCTGTATCGTCACGCAATATTCGTGTTTATTTACGCGACCCTGAATTCAAAGTGTTTTTATTGATTCAATTAGCCTTAGTTATTGTCTGCTTTACTGTGCTGTCATCAAATAATATTTATGCCGATGGTGATGAGACTCTCGACCAAGCCATGTTCCAAGCGGTTTCAATGAGTACAACCGCGGGATTTGCGACTGATAACTTCTCAGCATGGCCGCTGTTCCTACCTATTTTACTTATCTTTTCAAGTTTTATTGGCGGCTGTGCCGGATCTACCGGTGGTGGTATGAAGGTCGTGCGGGTGTTCTTACTTTACCTACAAGGTATTCGTGAACTTAATCGTCTAGTGCATCCGAGGGCTATTTATTCAATTAAATTAGGCCGAAAAGCACTCCCAGATAAAGTTGTAGAAGCCGTTTGGGGCTTTTTCTCAGCCTATGCGTTAGTGTTCGTCATTATTATGTTGGCGCTGATGGGCACCGGTATGGATAACATCAGTGCATTCTCAGCAACCGCTGCTTGCTTAAATAACTTAGATCCTGGTTTAGGTGAAGTCGCCGCTCATTACGGCGCGATTTCTGATACGGCAAAATGGCTACTTACTATTGCGATGGTATTTGGTCGTTTAGAAATATTTACTTTATTAGTGTTATTTACCCCAACGTTTTGGCGAGGGTAAACGGCGGATAACTCTCTAGGAATGGAGATCAAAAAGTGCCAAAAACCCAAAAACAATTAAATTTAGAAAAGTTAACCTGTATTCCTGCTGGTAGCTTAGTTGATGTGGAAATTATCACACCAACAAATAGTAAGCGTGTGAAAACAGAGTTTATTGGCTTGATGAATGAGCAATACATCATCTTAAATTACCCTTCCTCAAAGCGATTGGCGAACGGCAGTGATTTCATCAAAGACGGTGTGATGGTGATTATACGGGCTGTGCTCGAAGCGGGTGGTGGGCAAGTGATTGCTTTTCGTCAGCAAATAAACGCCTTATCATCGCACCCTTATCGCTTAATTTTTCTCGACTTTCCTCAGCAAGTGCAGCTTTATAGCTTGCGTAGTGAAGCGCGTATTCCTACTTTATTCCCTGCAAACTTAGTGATTTCGGAGCAAAAATTGGCAGGGCTTATTAAAGATATTTCTGTGACAGGTGTGCAGTTTGATATTAATAGCAAGGAGGACTTAAGCGCTTTTAAAGGACAAAGCTGCCAAATCACCCTAAGTAAACGTGAGTTTAGTGGCAAGGTATGCAGCGTACGCAAGCGAGCGGGTGGCTTTATGTTTGGTGTGCAACTTGATACCAGTGAAGATGAAATGAAAAAATTCATGGAAGAGCACTTAATTGACCTTTCAGTGTTGGATAGTTAATGCCAATTCGCCATTTTGCAACAAAATGGCTATTTTCCTCAATTTAACCCTACAAATATTAAAATTATTTTATAAATAAATTTAAATAACCAATTAAATCAATGTATTACTAATTAAATTAATTTCGATTTTTTTCTTTAAGTTTTGTTGTTCAGATAGAGTTTATTTTCCAATCCCTAACTTTTCTGTTTTCTAATCCGAATTAATCGCTATTGTCTCCATTTTAATCTTTGTAACTTATTGATTTTAAAGGTGACAAAAAACCAACCACCGAGCTTGTTGCAAAACAGCAACAAATAAATCGCGTTATTTCCCCCTAATTCTCGGTATTTTAATTTAATACACTGATTTTATTGTTCTTTTTAACTTTGGCATCGAAGTTGAAATAGTCTTAGCGAACACAGAGAAAAACTGATTCAGGAACATATCCTTTATCACAGTTGAGACAACATTGAAGGAATAGTGATTATGAAAACGTTACACAAAACTTTAGCACTTGTAGCTCTTGCAACTTCATCTGCAGCATTTGCCGCTGACTTTGACACATTAGATGTTAATGGTGATGGCGCAATCAGCAAAAGCGAAGCATCTGTAAGCGAAGCATTAATGAGCCAATTTAAAGAGCTTGATACAGACGGCAACGGTGAGCTGTCAAAACAAGAGTACTCAAAAGCTTAATTTCATTGTAAGGACGCACTGAAAAGGATTTCTAACTCAAGACAACACATTTTGAAGGAATGACATTATGAACACAGTAAATAAAACACTAGCACTTATGGCACTTGTATCTTCATCTGCAGCATTTGCGATGAGTGACTTCGATACCTTAGATGTTGATGGCAATGGTGTTATCAGCCAAAGCGAAGCATCGGTAGATGCAGAGCTTATGAGCAAATTCAGTAAACTAGACACTGACGGTAACGGTGAGTTATCGAAACAAGAATTTTCAAAAGCTTAATGTGATTAAGCAAAACCAGTTTATTTAGCTGATTAGTTCTGAGCTGCCAAAGACAGCCTAAATGGATAAGGGAATCCATGACAAAGGACAACACTGGAAGTGTGATCAGCTAACACTCTTAATATTGAAGGAATATGATTATGAAAACAGTAAACAAAACATTAGCTTTAATCGCACTTGCATCATCATCAGCAGCTTTTGCAGCATCTGACTTTGACACTCTAGACGTTGACGGTAATGGCGTGGTTAGCAAAAGTGAAGCAGCCGTTGACGCAAAAATTATGTCGCAGTTTAAAACACTAGATGTGAATGGCGACGGCGTTCTTACTGAAGCTGAGTTCTCTGAAGCCGAATAACTGAATTAGTACGTAGTTATACCAGTTTCCACTAAGCAAGGATCTCAGAAACGGATTTCACTCTTTTAAAATTTAAGGTAGTTATTATGAAACAGTTAAGCACAACAATCGCAATTTTAGCACTAGCAACATCATCAGCAGCCTTTGCACAAGGCGTAAGCTTTGCAACGTTCGATACCGACGGTGATGGTGTGATCAGCAAAGAAGAAGCGTCTGCAAATATGCAGCTTGAAAAGTTATTTCCAGAGTTAGATAGCGATGGTAATGGCGAACTTTCAAAAGAAGAGTTTGCTCAAATTCAGTAGAATCTTTTAGAAAAGTTAGGTACTTTCACTTCAAGAGTCGTAAAGCAGCTGTCATGGCTGCTTTTTTCGTTTATAAGCGTTCGTTTACAAGAAGATAGCACTTACTTGGAATAGCTTTTCAACAACTGTAATGTGCTTTTTATCAATCAAGAACATGATAACGTGGTCGCCAGACTGAATAACGGTATCGTCATGGGCAATCAGCACATCATCGTTACGTACAATTGCACCAATGGTAGTTCCAGCTGGTAGCTTAATATCAGCAATTGCTCGGCCAACAACTTTAGATGTATGCTCATCACCATGAGCGACAGCTTCAATAGCTTCTGCTGCGCCTTTACGTAACGAATAAACATTAACAATGTCACCACGGCGAACGTGTGTTAGTAGTGCTGAAATAGTGGCTTGCTGAGGCGAAATAGCAATATCAATCTCACCACCTTGTACTAAGTCTACATAAGCGCCACGCTGAATAAGCACCATGGTTTTTTGTGCGCCCATACGCTTTGCCAGCATCGCAGACATAATGTTTGCTTCATCATCATTGGTAACAGCAATGAAAACATCTACTTGTTCAATATGTTCTTCAGATAACAGTTCTTGATCAGAGGCATCGCCACAAAATACGACGGTGTTATCAAGCATTTCAGAAAGCTGTGCTGCACGCTCTTTATTGCGCTCAAGCAGCTTAACGCTGTGGTTTTTCTCAAGTGAACGCGCAATGTCCGCACCGATATTACCACCACCGGCGATCATGATCTTTTTGTATGAACGTTCGAGCTTTTGAAGTTCATTCATGACTGCGCGAATATGCTTTGTTGCAGCGATAAAGAACACTTCATCGTCCGCTTCGATAACGGTTGTGCCAAGTGGTTTAATCGCTTTACCTTGACGATAAATAGCCGCTACCCGGGTTTCGACATTCGGGATGTGCTCTTTCAAGGCTGAAAGTGCATAACCCACCAGCAAACCACCGTAATAGGCTTTCACCGCAACCAGCGATAACATGCCATCGGCAAATTGTAATACCTGTAAAGCACCCGGATAGTCGATTAAGCGACGAATATACTTAGTTACCAGCGCTTCAGGAGCAATGTAGTGATCAACAGGTAAGTCGTCATTATGAAATAGCTTTTCACGGTACTTTAAGTATTGCTCTGAGCGAATACGGGCAATTTTGGTTGGTGTGTTAAAAATACTATAAGCAACTTGGCAAGCAACCATGTTCACTTCATCTGAACTGGTTACGGCAATAATCATATCGGCGTCTTCTGCGCCTGCGCGACGCAATACATCGGGATGCGCACTGTGACCGGTAACACCTTGTAAGTCGTACTTATCTTGTAGCTCTCGCAAACGGTTACCGTCGATATCGACAACGGTGATCTCATTTTGCTCACCTACGAGGTTTTCTGCCAATGTGCCACCAACTTGTCCGGCACCGAGTATGATTATTTTCATAGCTTGTTCTTATTAGTGTTTTTTAACTAGCTTTGCGTAATAGAAACCGTCACTTTCACCAGGCAGTAATTGCAGACCAGGTAAAGTAGGGGTGTCGTTTTCATGCAAAGGTATGTGTTCAGCACTTTGATTATTGGCAAGGAACTTCGCAACTTGTTGTTGGTTCTCTTGCGGTAATACAGAGCAGGTCGCATAAACTAACGTACCACCAGGCTTAAGTAGAGGCCAAATGCTATTTAGGATATCGCCTTGTAAGTTAGCTAGATCTTCAATATCAGATGCACGACGTAACCACTTAATATCAGGGTGACGACGGATCACGCCAGTTGCTGAACAAGGCACATCAAGCAAAATACGGTCGAATTGCTGTTCATCCCACCAGATATGGGGTTGTGAAGCATCGGCACATTGTAGATCGGCAGCCAAGCCAATACGCACTAAGTTTTGTTTAACACGTTCTAGACGCTCGCTGTCGCTATCTAGTGCTAATACGTCAGCGTCGGCCAGTTCTAGGATATGGCACGTTTTACCACCTGGCGCTGCACACGCATCTAAAATGACATCATCATTTTGTGGATCTAAAAAGCGTGCTGCTAATTGTGCCGCTGCATCTTGAACTGAGCAGGCACCGGTATCAAACTCTGGTAATGCGTATACATCACACGGTTTAGCTAGTTTAATACCATCAGGAAAATCAGCATTAAGGGTATGCTCAATATCATTTGCTTTAAGCATCTCGCTGTATTCTTGGGTGCTGTACTGCGCTTGGTTTACACGTAACCACATAGGTGCTTGCAACTGATTCGCTTCAAGAATTTCTTGCCAGTTATCAGGATAAGCTGCAGTAACTTGTTTGATAAACCAACCTGGGTGGTTAAATTTGCAAACAGGAATTTGCTTTGCTTTTTCTTCAAGCTCAGCTTGCTCACGTTGGAAACTGCGTAAAATCGCGTTAATCAGACCTTTTAAACCCAGTGCGCGCATTTGCTGAAGCGCATTAACCGTTTCGCTGATTGCTGCATGAGGTGGTACACGCATATGTTGAAGTTGGTAAATACCCACATACAACAAGAACTGGAAAATACGGCGCTTACCTTTTAGTGGTTGATCTAAAAGTTGCTGGCAATAATTTTCTAGGCTAGGTAAATAGCGCAGCACACCGTAGCAAATTTGTTGTAGTAAAGCTTTATCTTTCGGCGATAAACCCTGGCTTGCAAAAGGTAGCTCTTGATTAAGCGACGCGCCTTTATCGACTACGTTGTAAAGGGTTTCAGCAGCAAGTGCTCTTACATTACTCATTGCTTTGACCTAATACTGAGCCAGGCTCGACCCAATCACTGCGACCATTTAAAAAGTCAGTAACAGCCATTGGTTTTTTACCTTGCGGTTGAAGAAGGGTGATTTTAAGTGCATCTTGCCCACAGCCAACAGTAATACCTTGCTTATCAGCAGCAATGATTTTACCGGCTTGTGCAGTTTGCGATACAACTTCGGCTTGCCAAATTTTTACTGTTTGTCCTGCCATTTCGGTAAAACAAACAGGCCATGGATTAAAAGCGCGGATATTACGCTCAATTTGCGCAGCATCCATTGACCAATCAATATTGGCTTCGTCTTTTGATAACTTTTTAGCGTAATTAGCTTGTGCGTCATCTTGCTTTTCTGGAGTGATTTCACATGCAGCAAGACGGTTGATTGTACTGATCAGTGCATCAGGACCCAATGCAGCTAATTTATCGTATAAAGAGCTACTGGTTTCTGTGCTATCAATTGGGCAACGGCTGATATGCAGCATGTCGCCTGTATCTAAGCCTTCATCCATTTGCATTATTGTTACACCGGTTTCGTTGTCACCAGCCCAAATAGCACGTTGGATCGGTGCAGCACCACGCCAGCGCGGTAAAATAGAGCCATGCACGTTTAAGCAGCCTAAGCGCGGTGCATCTAAAATCGCTTTTGGTAACAGTAAGCCGTACGCCACTACAATCATAATATCGGCGTTCAGGCTGGTAAGCTCTGCAAGCGCTTCATCTGATTTGAGTGATTGCGGTTGAAATACAGGTAAATCATGAGCAAGTGCCAGCTCTTTAACTTCACTGGCTTTTAGCTTTTTACCTCGGCCCGCTGGGCGATCTGGTTGGCTATATACACCAACAATGTCGTGCTCTGAGTCAATCAGTGCTTGTAAATGGCGCGCAGCGAAATCCGGCGTACCAGCAAAAATAATGCGTAATGGTTGTGTCACAGATATTCCTATTGATTAACTTATGATTTAGCAGCCAGCTTAGCTTCTTTCTCAAGCTTTTTACGGATACGTTGGCGCTTTAAAGGCGATAGATAATCAATAAATAGGGTGCCTTTAAGGTGATCAAGCTCATGCTGAATACAAATCGCTAATAGCTCGTCAGCGTCTAGGCTGAATTCTTCACCGTTTTCATTTAGCGCTTTAACAGTGACTGTTTCTGCGCGGTCAACTTTTGCATATGAATAAGGAACTGATAAACAGCCTTCTTCACTCACCGTTGAACCATCTTTTTTGGTGATTTCTGGGTTGATTAACACTAACGGTTGGTCGCGCTCTTCAGATACATCAATCACCACAATGCGCTGGTGGATATCTACTTGCGTTGCTGCTAAGCCGATACCGTTTTCGTCATACATAGTTTCAAGCATGTCTTTGACGATTTGACGAACTTCATCGTTTACTTCTGGCACTTCTTTCGCGATTGTACGTAAACGCTCATCCGGAAATCTTAAAACTTCTAACCTAGCCATAGTTACCTTTTACACTTGTGATTCATTTAGGGTATTGTATGCTCTTATTTTAGCCATTCGTGTTCACCTTTAACAGGTTTTGGTTGATAATAATCGAAAAACAACACAAGGAAGCCAAATGAGATACCCACTAGTTGCGGCTTTGCTAGCCTTTAGCAGTGCTTTTCCTGCAATTGCTGATGTGTTAACAATAAAAAAAGATGCGCCAAAACAATACGTTGTAAAAAAGGGCGACACACTTTGGGATATTTCTGGTGTGTATTTAGATGAGCCTTGGCAATGGCCTGACTTATGGCAAATGAATCCACAAATTGCGAATCCACATTTAATATACCCGGGTGATGCGCTCACTTTAATTTACGATAAAGACGGAAATCCTCGTTTAGTTAAAAATGCGCGTTATAAAAAACTCTCTCCAGAAGGGCGAATCACTCCAAAAGGCAAAAATGCAGTGCCTACCTTACCATTGGAATTATTACGCCCATATTTAAGCTATGAGCAAGCGATTAGTGCCGAAATTATTGCTGATAAACCCTATATTTTAGGCGCTAGTGTTAATACTAAAATGAACACCTTGGGGCATACACTCTATGTTAAAGGTGACCTGCATTTAAATGAAGCGTATGGGGTTTATCGAAAAGGAAATGACCTTGTTGATCCAAAGACCAATGAAGTATTGGCGAATAAAGCTGAGCTTGTGGCGATTGTTCGCTCATTTAGAAGCGGTGATGTAGCAAATGGCGTTCCTGCCTCAGTTAAGGTTGAGCTAGTAAAACAAGAAATTAAGCCGCATGACTTTTTAATGCCAGCAATGGAAGGGCAGATGTTGCCTGCCTATTTCACAATGAAACGTCCAGACACGGCTTTAGATGGCACGATAATCGCGTCAGCTAATGAAATGCGTGAATTTAGTACCATGGATATTGTTGTACTAAACTTAGGCTCGGACCAAGTGAAACCGGGTTTCGTCCTCGATATTCAACGTCAATCACCAGAAGTGTATGACGACCGCAATGGTCCTCGCTACCGCGAAGACTCTAACAGCCTTGAGAAATTCATGACTGACGCAAATGAGCTGTTCGGTATCGAAAGTGACGAAGACAGTAGTGTATGGCATATGCCAAAGGAAAAAGTCGGTGAACTAATGGTGTTTAAGGTATATGACAACGTTAGCTACGCATTGATTGTGAAAAATCAGCACCCGATCCGAGTTGGAGATTATGCAGTTATAAACTAACTCACAATTTGGGCGCTCTAAGGAGGGAGCATGGCACAGGTTTCAGGCAAGCTATCCCATTGGCTTGCCTTTTATTTATGTAAAGGGCTTGGGATAAAAAGCCTTATTGCATTAAGTCAAAAGCAGCCACTGGATGAGCTATTTAAGTTATCTAGTTTAGAGCTTCAGCAGCTGGGCTTATCACAAAGCCAAGCCGATAACTTAGTTAATACCGATTGGCAATTAGTCGCCCACTATCAAGAGCAGATATCAACGCTTAAAATCAAAGTGATCAGTTATTTTGATAGCAACTATCCGCCCTTACTCAAACAAATAGCCAGTGCACCTATCTTATTATTTTGTTTAGGTAACACTGAGCTATTACGGTCACCACAAATAGCAATTGTCGGTAGCCGTAATGCCACACCAACAGGGCTTGAAATAGCCGCTGAATTTGCTCATCAATTATCTTCTGTTGGCATGACGGTGACATCTGGTATGGCTTTGGGCATTGATGGCGCAGCCCATAAAGGTGCATTAGCAGGAACAGGAAACACCATTGCTGTACTTGGTACGGGTATCGATATTGCCTATCCCAAACGCCATAGTTTGCTCATTAAACAAGTTGCAGAGCGGGGCTTATTGGTTTCTGAGTTCTTACCAGGCACTGCTGCTAATGCCGCTAATTTTCCGCGCCGAAACCGTATTATCTCTGGATTATCATTAGGTGTGTTGATTGTAGAAGCGCAGATTAAAAGTGGCTCTTTGGTTACCGTACGCTATGCACTTGAGCAGAATAAAGAAGTGTTTGCAGTGCCGGGTTCTATAAAAAGCCCACTTTCAGAGGCGAGTCATTTTTTAATTAAGCAAGGCGCTAAATTGACAGAAAATATTAGTGATATTCTTGATGAAGTGAGCTTTTTCTGTGAAAACAGTCTATATAGTATAGAACAGCCCATAGCAGATGAACCCGACTGCCCAGTGTTCAAAAGTATAGGGTATGAGGTAACAAGTGTTGATCAAATAACACAGCGCAGCCAATTACCTGTAGACGAAGTACAAGCTCGGTTACTCGACCTAGAGCTCGCAGATAAAATCGAACGAGTACTAGATGGTTATATAAGACTGGGAGGACATAAACATGTTTGACATCCTCATGTATCTTTTTGAAAACTATATCCATAGTGAAGCTGAAATCTTTACTGAAGAGAACGAACTTACCGATGAGTTAGTTCGTGCTGGCTTCAACAAACCTGAAATCTACAAAGCCCTTGATTGGCTAGAGCAACTTGCAGACTTACAACAAAGCGATATCTACCCGTACCTTAATGCCCAACCACAACATGCTATGCGTATTTACACAGATAGTGAATGCCAAATGTTAAGTGTTGAGTGTCGCGGCTTTTTAATGTTTATTGAGCAAATTGGTGTGATTAACACCGTAACCCGCGAAATGGTGATAGATAGGCTTTGCGCTTTAGATAAACCATTTATTTCTTTGGAAGATTTAAAGTGGGTAGTGCTGATGGTGTTATTTAATGTACCTGGATCAGAGCAAGCTTACGCACAAATGGAAGACTTAATATTTGACGAACCAACCGATGTATTACATTAATTCGACTTTGCTTGTATCTTTGTTGAGTTTGGGTATATTAGGCGAAAATTAGCCAACCCCACAGGAATCTTATGAGTAAAATCGACCATTCTCTTTTTTCTGCAGATAAACATGCACTCGAAAAAGAGTATGAGGTTTGCCCTAAATGCGGTTCTGAATTGGTTATGCGCAACTCAAAGTCAGGGCCATTTTTAGGCTGTGCCAGTTACCCTAAATGTGACTACATCCGCCCATTAGCTCATCACGATAGCCAACAAATAAAAGTACTCGAAGACAGTGCCTGCCCAGAATGTGGCAAGCCATTGGTAATTAAAAATGGCCGCTACGGCATGTTTATTGGGTGTACGGGCTATCCCGAGTGCCACTATATTGCACATGATGAAGAGCCTGACGGTGCCCCTCAATTACCTGCTTGCCCAAAATGCAAAAAAGGCCAGCTGGTTGCGCGTAGTAATAAGTTTGGCAAAACCTTTTATTCTTGTGATGGCTATCCGCGCTGTAAATATACGCTTAATCATAAACCTGTGGCGACCGAGTGTCCTGCCTGTCAGTGGCCAATTATGACCGAAAAGAAAACTGCTTCAGGTGTTGTGTTACAATGCCCGCAGAAGTCGTGTATGCATAAGTTAGTCGAATCTTAATGCACTTGTAATTTGTTTATTTAGGAGAGTTTCTTTGTCTGATCCTGTTGCACAACCAGCCAATGCAATTGACGCTTTGCAGCAAGGCGGTGTGATTGTTTACCCAACCGAAGCTGTTTTTGGTCTTGGTTGCGATCCTGATAACCAAGCTGCGGTTGAAAAGCTTTTAGCCATCAAACAACGCCCTGTAGAAAAAGGCTTAATTTTAATTGCTGACAATTATGGCCAGTTATTAAAGTATGTAGATGATGCCAAAATCCCCATGGATAAACGTGCTGATATCTTTTCACAATGACCAGGTGCTATCACTTGGGTGATGCCGGCAGCAAAAGAAACGCCAAAGTGGTTAACGGGTCAATTTGATACTATTGCTGTGCGTGTAACTGATCACCCAACAGTAAAAGCCCTGTGTCAGCAATTTGGTAAGCCGTTAGTTTCAACAAGTGCAAACTTAACCGGTCAAGAAACGGTAATGACTATCGCACAAGCGAAAAGCGAATTTGCTGACACGGTAGATTTTTATGTTGATGAGCCGTTAGGTGGCAACAGCCAACCAAGTGTGATCAAAGACGCTGCGACCGGCAAAGTATTTAGAGGATAAACATGCAAAGCGAGCTACTCGAACAAGTTAAAACCTATTTAATGGCCTTACAAGATACAATTTGTCAGGGTCTTGAGAGTGCCGATGGCAAAGCAAAATTTGTTGAAGATAATTGGCAACGTGCAGAAGGCGGCGGTGGTCGTACTCGTGTTATCCAAGGTGGTAATGTCATCGAACAGGGGGGGGTAAACTACTCGCATGTTTTTGGCGCGTCAATGCCAGCATCTGCAACAGCGCATCGTCCAGAGCTCGCAGGTCGTAGTTTTCATGCATGTGGTGTGTCATTAGTGATCCATCCTAATAATCCACATATTCCAACGAGTCACGCCAATGTGCGTTTCTTCATTGCCGAAAAAGAAGGTGAAGATCCAATTTGGTGGTTTGGCGGTGGTTTTGATTTAACACCTTATTACCCTGTATTTGAAGATGTACAACATTGGCATCAGGTGGCAAGCAATTTATGTCAGCCATTCGGTGCAACAGTTTACGACAAATATAAAAACTGGTGTGATGATTACTTTTATCTAAAACACCGTAGCGAAACACGTGGTGTTGGTGGCTTATTCTTTGATGATTTAAATGAGCTCGGCTTTGAACAAAGCTTTGCCTTTATGCAGGCGGTAGGAAATGGCTATTTAGATGCTTACCTTCCTATTATTGAGCGCCGTAAAAACACGCCGACAACCGAACAGCAACGCGATTTCCAACTGTATCGTCGTGGTCGTTATGTTGAATTTAATCTTGTTTGGGACCGCGGTACATTATTTGGCTTACAAACAGGCGGACGTACTGAGTCAATTTTGATGTCGATGCCACCATTAGCACGTTGGGAGTATAACTATGTACCTGCTGCAGATAGCCCAGAAGCTAAGCTGTATCAGTACTATTTACGTCCGCAAGATTGGTTAAACAGCAAAGAATCAGATTTAGTTGCACGTCAGTGGCAGCTTTAATCAAGTATTGAAACCACTCGAACCAACATTGCGTTGTCACCCTCTACGAGGGTGGCGACACTGTCACTGTTAGTCAGCTCTGCCAACACACTAAATAGCACTTCTGCTTTTAATATCTCTAACTTATCAGATGGTGTATCAATGGGGGCACTAACCTGTGTTAAGCATTGACTAATATCACAGGCATAGAAATCAAGTTTCACCTCAAAATATTCAGGGTGCTGAATAAGCTTATCAAAACCATCAACAATGCTTTGTTCATGTTTATCGCTCTGTGAGGTTTTATCTTGACTGATAAGAGATTGAGCAATCTGTTGAATATCATCCTGATAAATATATTGATCAATAGTGCTTAGTTGATCAGCAGTATCATTCACGCTGTGCTGATAGGTAAATAATAGCGCTGCAATAATCCCAATGCAGACTAAAAGAGTTGTTATAAATTTCATTTAAACATCCTTATTTACTATGAAATGTATATAACAACTCTAGCAGTTGCACGAAAAGTGCGCAATTTAGCTTAATTTGAAGCGTCTTACTTGTTCATCCAGTGACCGTGCTAACGACAACAGCTCTTCACTGACTTTTTGGTTTTCATGGGCATCAACCAATGAGTGCTCGGCATTGTCACTAATTGCTATAACGCTTTGGTTAATTTCTTCAGCTGCTAGATTTTGCTGTTCAGTGGCATCAGCGATTTGCACGTTAAGTTGATTTATTTCGCTCATCTGCGAAGAAATATCACGTAGAGCTTTTGCAACTTGCTTAACTTGAACTGCTCTTTCGTCGGCTTCTTCGCAAGAGTTATTCATGGTATTAACGGTTTGTGCTGCTTCAGCTTGTAGTTTATCGATAGTGCGGCGAATTTCGTCGGTTGAGTCATGGGTACGGGTTGCTAAAGTACGTACTTCATCGGCTACCACAGCAAAGCCTCGGCCAGCTTCACCAGCACGAGCGGCCTCAATGGCAGCATTAAGTGCAAGTAAGTTAGTTTGCTCGGCAATGCTACTGATCACCTCGAGTACTTTACCAACGTCTAACGTTTGCGTTTGTAGTTGACTTACTTGCTCAGCTGCTGCTCTAACATCTGCCGCAAGTTGATTAATACTTTGCTCAGTGTGCTCAGCAACATGTAAGCTTTGCTGCGCAAGTTGATTACTGTGCTCAGACTTCTCAGATGCAAAATGGGTGGTGTTTTTTACTTCGCTTGATGAGCTTTCTAATTCGTTGATGGCGGCAGCGACCGAATCTGTCCCTTGCTTTTGCTTTAAGATCGCTTGCTCGGTGGTATCCGCTGAGGCATAAATGCTTTCGGCAGAGTGGATCAATACCTTAGAAGAATGGGATACTTGGGCAATATTATCTTTAAACGCGCCTATCATGTGATTAAAGCTGGTGGCGAGAGAGCTAAGCTCGTCATTATTATTGTCATTTACCGTGAGGCTTAAATCTTTATTGGTGGTTGCCAAGTGCATGGTGTGGCTAATGACTTTTAAGCGTTTGATGAATATTTTTCTAAACATCACGGCCAGTAGTGAAAATGCAGTAATGAAAATAGTCGTTAGTAGTAGCGTATTCGTTAAGGTGTTTTGCGATACTTCTTGCTCAATATCAGCCAACGAATAACTAATTTTTACTACACCTAACACATCGCCTTCTTGTGCTTGATGGCAGCCTAAGCAGTTTGTTCCTTTATAATCACTGCGAGCAAACATAGGCTTTAGATAAGTCATCGTACTTTTTTGATTATCAATAAATAGTGCTTCAGTGCCTGTCAGTGCTTTTCGTTCAGCATCGTTAGTCGCAACTTGGTTGGCATTTCCTGGCCCATAAATTTTATTAACGATTGGACTACGAATGATATGGGCGTCTGCAATATTAGGATGGCTTCTTAATTTAGTACTCAGAATTTCGCGATTAGCCATAGTGCCAGTTAGCATCATGGTGTTAATAGAATCAAAATAATTATCGGCAAGCAGTTTTATGTTACTTTCAACGGTATCTTGCGCTAATTCATGCTGTTGCTGAGCGCTGCTGAATATACTGGCAAATAATACCAATACGCCTGTTAGTGCTAACAAGGCATAAATTTTAAATTGGATAGACTTCATTCGACGACGCTTTTTCTAAATTAAGGAAAATTTATTATCTTTATTTAGAAAAAGCGTACATTGATATAGCGCAAAGCTTCGTTAGTTTTGATTGATCATATGGCTGGCGAGTTGCGATAACGATTGTCTTAACCCTTCGCGCAGGAGTGGGTTATCAATCTCGATATCAAGCGTTTTATTCATACAATGCATCCATTGGTCACGTAGGTCTTGATCAATAGGGAAAGGCATGTGACGCTTTCTTAGCATTGGGTGACCATATTTTTCAACGAATAGGTCAGGGTCGCCCAGCCAGCCAGATAAAAACTCAAAGAATACTTGGCGAATTCTATCTAAAGGCTGAGGATGCATATCATATAATGGTTTGGCGTATTCATCTGTGGCCATTATGTCGTAAAATCGATTTGCAATTGCTCGAGCTCCTGCTTCACCGCCAATAATTTCGTAAGGTGTTTTTTCTGGGGTAGGTGTTTCAGGCGTTGGTTTCGATTTAGAAAAAAGTCGTTTAATCATAATATTAATAAAGCTCTACAGGGCGAAGAGGTTGCTTCACTATGGACAAATACGCGGTTTTTGGAAATCCAATAAAACATTCGAAATCACCCGCAATACACGCACAATTTGCTGCATCATTAAACGAGCAAATACAATACAGCGCCATTTTAGCACCAACAGATGCATTTGAAAAAACTGTCGCTGAGTTTTTCGCTGCGGGTGGTAAAGGGGCTAATGTCACTTTGCCATTTAAAGAGCAAGCGTTTGCCATGGTCGATGAACTTACAGAGCAAGCGAAAATAGCCGGAGCCGTAAACACGATTAAACAACTCGAAGATGGTAGCCTACTTGGCGATAACACCGATGGTGTAGGGCTTGTTAAAGATCTTTTAGCCAATAAAGTCACCTTAAAAAGGCAGCGAGTACTTCTTATTGGCGCTGGTGGTGCGGCGCGCGGTGTTATTCAGCCATTATTGAATGAGCAAATCGAAAGCTTAACAATAGCCAACCGTACCGCCGAAAAAGCAAAGGCGCTAGCGAGTCATTTTAATGGTGAAATTGATGTGCAGGGCTTTGCTTTGAATGATATCCCAGCAAACAACTATGATGTGGTGATTAATTCAACCTCAAGTAGCGTAACGGGAGAACTGCCTGGTATAGCAAAAGAGTGCGTTGCTAAGTGTCAGTGCGCTTACGATATGTTTTACGCGAATGATGATACGACATTTACATGTTGGGTTAAGTCGATTAACCCAACATGTTTAACTCTCGATGGTTGTGGCATGCTTGTTGGTCAAGCGGCACAGGCTTATTTTGTATGGCGCAATAAAATGCCAGAAATCATCCCCGTTGTTAGCGCGCTTAAAGCAGGAGAAATTGCGTGAATCAAGCTATCCAATTTATAGACAGACTCGAATTTAAGCCTGAAGAAAAGCAGTTGGTGTTTTTTGCCCAAGTTAGTGGCTTTATGGTGGAGTGTGTTATTGATACCAGCAAGTATGATTTTGCAGATCAAAGCAGTGCAGTTAATTACTTTGAATCTTATCGTTTCGATTACGAAGAGCTCGCCGAGCAGCTGATCGAAGATGAGCAGTATAACTCGGCAGGACAAATCGAATTAACCGAGGTGTTTTAGCCCTCAGCTAAGTATTCATCTTTAAGCTGAACATAATTATCAGCAGAGATATTTAAAAAGGCGCGCTCTTGCTCTGTTAAAGGGCGAGCCTGTTTAACAGGGCTACCGACATAAAGGTAACCAGACTCTAAACGCTTGTTAGGTGGTACTAATGAACCACCACCAATGATCACATCATCTTCAACAATTGCGTTGTCCATCACAATTGCGCCCATCCCAACAAGTATACGATTACCAAGTTGGCAGCCGTGTAGCATAACTTTATGACCAACAGTGACATCATCACCAATAATAAGAGGGTAGCCATCGGGGTTTGACTGAGAGGCACGTGTTAAATGTAAAACACTGCCGTCTTGAATATTCGTACGTTCACCAATACGTATATAGTTAACATCACCTCGCGCAGCAACAAGAGGCCATACACTTGAATCTTTACCAAGCGTAATATCACCCACTAAAACCGATGACTCATCAATATAAACACTATTATCGTATGTCGGAGTGATCCCTTTATAAGAACGGATAGTCATAAATTCACCTTTTAATTTTAAAATGCGCTCAGTCTAGTGTAACAGCGAAGCAAATAAATACACCAAAACAGAGCTAAATTGACTGCTAAACAGCCAGTTTTAGGGTGTTTAGTTCAAAAGCTGAGCGAACAGTACGTTTTTTTAAATTTTATTGAAAAAAGTGCTTGCGTAAAAAATCCATCTCCCTATAATGCGACCCCACTGACACGGCGGGCAGCAACGAAAGACGCTGAACAACGTAGCAGAGAGTTAAGTGAAACTTCTGTTTCAAATAATCGAAAGAAAGTTTGAAATTAAGTGTTGACTCGAAAAATTAAGGATGTATTATACGCATCCCTAGCGACAACGTCGCAACGTTCTTTAACAATATAAAGCAATCATCTGTGTGGGCACTCGTACAGATTGAGTTCTAACAGCGAAGCTTGGTTTACTAAGTGGAGCAAACAAATTTAGAGTCTCAATTTCTTATGAGTGACTATATAGTCAATTTATACAGAATTCATTGAGCACGAAACTTCGGTTTCAAAAAACTTTTAATTGAAGAGTTTGATCATGGCTCAGATTGAACGCTGGCGGCAGGCCTAACACATGCAAGTCGAGCGGTAACAGAGAGTAGCTTGCTACTCTGCTGACGAGCGGCGGACGGGTGAGTAATGCTTGGGAATATGCCTTATGGTGGGGGACAACAGTTGGAAACGACTGCTAATACCGCATGATGTCTACGGACCAAAGTGGGGGACCTTCGGGCCTCACGCCATAAGATTAGCCCAAGTGGGATTAGCTAGTTGGTGAGGTAATGGCTCACCAAGGCGACGATCCCTAGCTGGTTTGAGAGGATGATCAGCCACACTGGGACTGAGACACGGCCCAGACTCCTACGGGAGGCAGCAGTGGGGAATATTGCACAATGGGCGCAAGCCTGATGCAGCCATGCCGCGTGTGTGAAGAAGGCCTTCGGGTTGTAAAGCACTTTCAGTAAGGAGGAAAGGTTAAGTGTTAATAGCACTTAGCTGTGACGTTACTTACAGAAGAAGCACCGGCTAACTCCGTGCCAGCAGCCGCGGTAATACGGAGGGTGCGAGCGTTAATCGGAATTACTGGGCGTAAAGCGTACGCAGGCGGTTTGTTAAGCGAGATGTGAAAGCCCCGGGCTCAACCTGGGAACTGCATTTCGAACTGGCAAACTAGAGTGTGATAGAGGGTGGTAGAATTTCAGGTGTAGCGGTGAAATGCGTAGAGATCTGAAGGAATACCGATGGCGAAGGCAGCCACCTGGGTCAACACTGACGCTCATGTACGAAAGCGTGGGGAGCAAACAGGATTAGATACCCTGGTAGTCCACGCCGTAAACGATGTCTACTAGAAGCTCGGGTCTTCGGACTTGTTTTTCAAAGCTAACGCATTAAGTAGACCGCCTGGGGAGTACGGCCGCAAGGTTAAAACTCAAATGAATTGACGGGGGCCCGCACAAGCGGTGGAGCATGTGGTTTAATTCGATGCAACGCGAAGAACCTTACCTACACTTGACATACAGAGAACTTACCAGAGATGGTTTGGTGCCTTCGGGAACTCTGATACAGGTGCTGCATGGCTGTCGTCAGCTCGTGTTGTGAGATGTTGGGTTAAGTCCCGCAACGAGCGCAACCCCTATCCTTAGTTGCCAGCGATTCGGTCGGGAACTCTAAGGAGACTGCCGGTGATAAACCGGAGGAAGGTGGGGACGACGTCAAGTCATCATGGCCCTTACGTGTAGGGCTACACACGTGCTACAATGGCGCATACAGAGTGCTGCGAACCTGCGAGGGTAAGCGAATCACTTAAAGTGCGTCGTAGTCCGGATTGGAGTCTGCAACTCGACTCCATGAAGTCGGAATCGCTAGTAATCGCGTATCAGAATGACGCGGTGAATACGTTCCCGGGCCTTGTACACACCGCCCGTCACACCATGGGAGTGGGTTGCTCCAGAAGTGGATAGTCTAACCTTCGGGAGGACGTTCACCACGGAGTGATTCATGACTGGGGTGAAGTCGTAACAAGGTAGCCCTAGGGGAACCTGGGGCTGGATCACCTCCTTATACGATTTAGAACTTATTTGTTCGTAGTGTCCACACAGATGATTGTTAATTGTAAAGAGAACAACACTTATTGTTTGGGTCTGTAGCTCAGTTGGTTAGAGCGCACCCCTGATAAGGGTGAGGTCGGTAGTTCAAATCTACTCAGACCCACCACTTCTTCTTGATACTGCGTTGTAAGCTTCGTCGTTTAGTGAACTAAACGTCCTCAACTTACGCCTTGTCTCAATCGAAGTGGCTAATAAAACAGTAAGTACCAGCATATGTGGGGCTATAGCTCAGCTGGGAGAGCGCCTGCCTTGCACGCAGGAGGTCAGCAGTTCGATCCTGCTTAGCTCCACCACTTTTACTCCTTAAAAATAAACATTCTTAATCAGGTAATAAACTGCTTGAGAATAGAGTGTGTTTAATTTTGAGAAGTTTATTCTCTTGCTCTTTAAAAATTTGGAAAGCTGATATTAAAATTCTTATAGATACTTGTATCTATAAAGAGTTTTCAAAAGTAAAAAATATGCCAGTTAATCAGCAATGATTAATCGGTATCTACTTTAGTATTCTCATCATTATTTGATGAATTAACTTCTGGCGAAGTTAACAGCTGTCACTAACAAAGACCCGTTTGGGTTGTATGGTTAAGTGACTAAGCGTACACGGTGGATGCCTTGGCAGTTGGAGGCGATGAAGGACGTATTAACTTGCGATAAGCCTAGTCAAGCTAGTAAAAAGCGCTTGAGACTAGGATTTCCGAATGGGGAAACCCACCTGCTTGCAGGTATCTTACACTGAATACATAGGTGTAAGAGGCGAACGCGGAGAACTGAAACATCTAAGTACCCGTAGGAACAGAAATCAACCGAGATTCCGGAAGTAGCGGCGAGCGAAACCGGACCAGCCCTTAAGCTTATTATGTGTTAGTGGAACATTCTGGAAAGTTTGACGATACAGGGTGATAGTCCCGTACACGAAAATGCATCTTAAGTGAAATCGAGTAGGTCGGAGCACGTGAAACTTTGACTGAATATAGGTGGACCATCATCTAAGGCTAAATACTCCCAACTGACCGATAGTGAACCAGTACCGTGAGGGAAAGGCGAAAAGAACCCCTGTGAGGGGAGTGAAATAGAACCTGAAACCGTGTACGTACAAGCAGTAGGAGCCCTTCGAGGGTGACTGCGTACCTTTTGTATAATGGGTCAGCGACTTATATTTTGTAGCGAGGTTAACCGATTAGGGTAGCCGTAGGGAAACCGAGTCTTAACTGGGCGTATAGTTGCAAGGTATAGACCCGAAACCCGGTGATCTAGCCATGGGCAGGTTGAAGGTTGAGTAACATCAACTGGAGGACCGAACCCACTAACGTTGAAAAGTTAGGGGATGACCTGTGGCTAGGAGTGAAAGGCTAATCAAACCGGGAGATAGCTGGTTCTCCCCGAAATCTATTTAGGTAGAGCCTCGGACGAATACTTACGGGGGTAGAGCACTGTTAAGGCTAGGGGGTCATCCCGACTTACCAACCCTTTGCAAACTCCGAATACCGTAAAGTACTATCCGGGAGACACACGGCGGGTGCTAACGTCCGTCGTGAAGAGGGAAACAACCCAGACCGCCAGCTAAGGTCCCAAAGTCATAGTTAAGTGGGAAACGATGTGGAAAGGCCCAGACAGCCAGGAGGTTGGCTTAGAAGCAGCCATCCTTTAAAGAAAGCGTAATAGCTCACTGGTCGAGTCGGTCTGCGCGGAAGATGTAACGGGGCTAAACTATGCACCGAAGCTGCGGATTCAAACTATGTTTGAGTGGTAGGGGAGCGTTCTGTAAGCCGTTGAAGGTGAACCGGGAGGTTTGCTGGAGGTATCAGAAGTGCGAATGCTGACATGAGTAACGATAATGCGGGTGAAAAACCCGCACGCCGGAAGACCAAGGGTTCCTATCCCATGTTAATCAGGGTAGGGTAAGTCGACCCCTAAGGCGAGGCCGAAAGGCGTAGTCGATGGGAAACGGGTTAATATTCCCGTACTTGGTATAATTGCGATGGGGGGACGGAGCAGGCTAAACAAGCATGGCGTTGGTTGTCCATGTGAAAGTGAGTAGGTTGGTGACTTAGGAAAATCCGGGTTGCTAAGACTGAGACACGAGACGAGCACCCAAGGGTGTGAAGTTGTTGATGCCATACTTCCAGGAAAAGCCTCTAAGCTTCAGATTATACCGAATCGTACCCCAAACCGACACAGGTGGTCAGGTAGAGAATACTAAGGCGCTTGAGAGAACTCGGGTGAAGGAACTAGGCAAAATTGTACCGTAACTTCGGGAGAAGGTACGCTCCTATCTGTGATGAGACTTGCTCTCTAAGCGGACGGGAGCCGCAGTGACCAGGTGGCTGGGACTGTTTATTAAAAACACAGCACTGTGCAAAATCGCAAGATGACGTATACGGTGTGACACCTGCCCGGTGCCGGAAGGTTAATTGATGGGGTTAGTTTTCGGACGAAGCTCTTGATCGAAGCCCCGGTAAACGGCGGCCGTAACTATAACGGTCCTAAGGTAGCGAAATTCCTTGTCGGGTAAGTTCCGACCTGCACGAATGGTGTAACCATGGCCACGCTGTCTCCACCCGAGACTCAGTGAAATTGAAATCGCAGTGAAGATGCTGTGTACCCGCGGCTAGACGGAAAGACCCCGTGAACCTTTACTACAGCTTGGCACTGAACATTGACCCTACATGTGTAGGATAGGTGGGAGGCTTTGAAGCAGAAACGCTAGTTTTTGTGGAGCCGTCCTTGAAATACCACCCTTGTAGTGTTGATGTTCTAACGTTGGCCCCTAATCGGGGTTACGGACAGTGCCTGGTGGGTAGTTTGACTGGGGCGGTCTCCTCCCAAAGAGTAACGGAGGAGCACGAAGGTTGGCTAAGTACGGTCGGACATCGTACGGTTAGTGTAATGGTAGAAGCCAGCTTAACTGCGAGACAGACACGTCGAGCAGGTACGAAAGTAGGTCATAGTGATCCGGTGGTTCTGAATGGAAGGGCCATCGCTCAACGGATAAAAGGTACTCCGGGGATAACAGGCTGATACCGCCCAAGAGTTCATATCGACGGCGGTGTTTGGCACCTCGATGTCGGCTCATCACATCCTGGGGCTGAAGTCGGTCCCAAGGGTATGGCTGTTCGCCATTTAAAGTGGTACGCGAGCTGGGTTTAGAACGTCGTGAGACAGTTCGGTCCCTATCTGCCGTGGGCGTTTGAGAATTGAGAGGGGTTGCTCCTAGTACGAGAGGACCGGAGTGAACGAACCGCTGGTGTTCGGGTTGTCATGCCAATGGCACTGCCCGGTAGCTACGTTCGGAACTGATAAGCGCTGAAAGCATCTAAGCGCGAAGCAGGCCTCGAGATGAGTTCTCACTAGACTTTTAAAGTCTCTGAAGGGCCGTTGAAGACTACAACGTTGATAGGCAGGATGTGGAAGTGGTGTGAGCCATTAAGCTAACCTGTACTAATTACCCGTGAGGCTTAACCATACAACGCCAAACGCGTTTTATGACAGCGTAACGAACAGAAGTTAAGTTACTAAAGTAGACAATTACTTGATATCAGAATTCCAGATTTTAGTTAATTGCCAAGGCGATTAACAAACCAAATTTGCTTGGTGACAATAGCGTTTTGGACCCACCTGACCCCATGCCGAACTCAGTAGTGAAACGAAACAGCGCCGATGATAGTGTAGCAGCTGCTATGTGAAAGTAGGTCATCGCCAGGCTCCAAATAAGAGAAAGCCCGATTCAAAAGAGTCGGGCTTTTTGCGTTTGTAGCTTTCAGCCAGGTAGGTTGGGTAGAGCGGAGCGAAACCCAACACAATCCATGTGACCCTCTTCATAACCCATGGTTAAAAATTCTTAAAATCTCTATTGGTCTAACAGGTTATACCATTCCGCTTAAATATCTGATCTAATATAGGCTATATAAAATCACCGGCTAATAACATTGAATTCAAACATATCTGAACAGCTTTTAGCGCTTTCTCGAAAAGAACCAAACGCACGAAAACGCATGCGATTGCTCGCAGTGTCTTTATTTTATGAGGGTAATAGCCGAACCGATATTGCAAAACGTCTAAACACTGCAAGAAGTAGTGTGAATAAATGGGTTTCTAGTTACCTAGAGTATGGGCTTGATGGTTTATACCATTCCGCTTAAATATCTGATCTAATATAGGCTATATAAAATCACCGGTTAATAACATTGAATCCAAACATATCTGAACAGCTTTTAGCGCTTTCTCGTAAAGAACCAAACGCACGAAAACGCATGCGATTGCTCGCAGTGTCATTATTTTATGAGGGGAATAGCAGAACCGATATTGCAAAACGTCTAAACACAGCAAGAAGTAGTGTGAATAAATGGGTTTCTAGTTACCTAGAGTATGGGCTTGATGGTTTAGACAATAAGCCTATTCAAGGACGTCCATCAAGGCTGCAACAGCGGCAACTTGAACAACTGTCTGAATTTATAAAGCGCACGAACACAGAACTACGTGGTGACCGCCTTACCGGTGAAGACATTGTGCATTACATTCACACTGAATTTGGTGTTCATTACCACTTAAATCATGTCTATAAAATTCTAAAGCAACTTGGCTTTAGTTGGATCACAAGCCGCTCTAAACACCCAAAACAATCATTACAGAGCCAAGAGGCTTTTAAAAAACTTCCAGCTGGAAACGATCCTTCACACACCAGGACACCTTCCTCTTGATCGGATCGACGTATGGTTTCAGGACGAAGCACGATTTGGCCAGCAAAATCCGACTACGCGCATTTGGGCTGAAACAGGCACTCGGCCACGGATTGTAAAACAACAGCAATTTGACTATGGATACTTATTTGGCGCGGTATGTCCAGCCACAGGCCATACAGAAGCGTTAGTTAGCCCATTCGTAAATAAAGAAGTAATGACGCAGCATATGCGCCAGATATCACACGCGACACCTGTTGGAAGACACGCTGTCGTGATAATAGATGGCGCAGGCTGGCACACATACGATACAGCTGCAGAATTTAAAAACCTAACCCTGATAAAGCTCCCACCTTATTCACCAGAGCTAAATCCAATAGAGCAAGTATGGAGCTGGATACGACAGCATTGTTTATCCAATAGAGTGTTTTCGGGCTATGACGAAATTGTCGATGAAGTTTCAAAGGCATGGAATCACTTTATTTCAATCCCGGATCGAGTGAAGAAAATGTGCAATCGGGAATGGATTAAATTGATTTAATCTTTATGCGGAATGGTATTAGCGATCTCTAAAATGGCTTACTTCACCTTGCGCTAATTCGTCTTTTATTAATGAACTTTACCTCTTCATTGTGCATGACGAATTACCACGCTGTTGGGTTTCGCTGCGCTCTACCCAACCTACGCCAGACCTTCAAGCTTTATCTTGCTAATAGACAACTCTGAAGTGCCTTGGCAGGGCTTTATTGCTTAGGGAGACTCTTACCCAAAAAACCACACCGCGCGGCTGTTCGCTGACATCTGAAAGCTGATAGCTCTTTTTATGTTGGGTTTCGCTTCGCTCTACCCAACCTACGCCAGGCCTTTAAACTTTCCCCTTGCAACTAGCAATTCACGACCCAATTTACCCTTTGTTGCAATTTTAATCTTGGTTTAGTACCTGAGCTATGTAAAACTATTTGCGTTTTTAAACCACAATCAGGTGACATGAATGTCTCAAATAAAAGCTTGGAAACTTATTAGCCTGTTTTGTTTGGTAAGCTTGCTTATGGGCTGTGAGTCGAAAGAAGAGCAGCTGAAACAAACAATACAACAATCCATAGAAAAAGCTGAAGTTGAATTAAATCAACTTGGTACAGCGCTTGATAATGGCTCTTTGCGTAATGCGACGATACTTAAACAATACGGCAAGGTGCTTGCTGAGCAGCAACCGCAACTTTCTGAGATCGCCCGTGTAATTAGTCTTGATGCCACTCGTGAAGGGGCTATTTATTCAGGTCTTACACAACGCTTAGCAGATGTGAAGTCTACTTATCTAATACCCCCTTATGAAGATACGCTTCATCAACTTGACCTCATTCGTGATGCTGCCAAACCGTCTTTATTTCAAGATGCGCTTACCGATCCTATCAATATGCTTGCCGATATGTCGCAAGGCTCACTAGCGCGGGTTGGTGCAATTAGTGAAGCTGCTGAAGGTGAAAGTGTTGGTAACCAGTTAGTTGGTAACCCTAACTATGGGCAATGGCAAACAAATAGCAGCGGTACCAGTTTTTGGGTTTGGTACGGTATGTATCGCATGTTGGGCGATGTATTCGACCGAGTTGAATATGGTCGCTGGAGCCGTCATAGAAAGTATAGCTATTACAATGACTATGACCGTTATCGTTATTCGAGCCCAAAACAGATTAAAGCACAACAAACGGTAGAGACGCGGACTCGACAGTCTTATCAACGCCAAGGTAAACAATTCACTAGTCCGTATGCCACTAAGCGCAGTGGTGCATCTGGATTAAGCCGTAGCAGCTATACGCCGCCACGCACACGCAGTAGCTATGCTTCTAGCAGTAGTTACAGTAAAAGCTCTGGGTCATTACGCAACAGCTCGAGCAGAACATCACGTGGCATTAGCCGCGGTAAGTAGTGAAAAGAATAACCACCGGAGTTACAACACATGTATGAATTTAATGGAATAACAACTTGGTCGTTGCAAGCTTTAGCAATCGACTTTGCAATCATTATCGCTTTATTTGTCAGCCTAAAATTTATCAAAGGCTGGGTATCTAACTTACACGCTAATGATGAAATAACTGAGCGTGATAATTTTGCTTTTGGTATTAGCTTTGCGGCAGGGCTTGTGGCACTGGCTATTGTTCTAAGTGGCGTGAGCAGCGGCTCATTTGCACCAACCTTGCAACAAGAAGCATTACAAATGCTTGGTTATGGTGTGATGGCGATTGTACTTATTAAGCTAGGTCATTTCTTCCAAGACAAGGTAGCGCTTCGTAAAGTGAGTCTGCACGACGAAATCGTAAAAGGTAATGCGACTGCTGCATTGATTGATTTTGGTCATGTAGTAAGTGTGGCTATTGTTATTCGCTCAGCTTTATTTTGGGTGGCAACCGAAGGCTGGCATGGTATTCCAATTGTGATCGCAGCTTTTGCGATTGGCAGCATTGCGATGCTACTAATCAGTCAATATCGCGTGCAGTTATTCAAGCGTACTAATCGCAGTGGTGATTGCTTACAACAAGCGGTTATTGACGGTAACTTAGCCGTGGGTATTCGTTACGCTGGCTTTTTAGTGGGCAGTGCATTGGCATTAACTGCTGCATCAGGTATTGCTCCTTATGCGGCTGACAACATTGTAGCTAGTTTAGGTTACTGGGCATTAAGTGCAGCTGTGAGTTTAGTGGCTTTCATTTTACTACACTTAGTGACTATCAAAATCATCCTATCTGGTTGTGATATTTCAGACGAAGTGAACCGCCAGAAGAACGTAGGTGTAGCTGCTATCTCTGCAGCAATCTCATTTGCGATTGGGTCGACTATGGCAACCTTGTTAGGTGCCTAATTAAGTGTCTACTACAACAAACGCCCCAAGTAGAGCTCATCTACTTGGGCATGATTTCCTATTAATAACTGTTATGGCCGTACTCGCTGGGTGCGGCCTTATTTATGAATACCTGCTATCTCATTATGCTGGTCGTGTCTTAGGCTCGGTCGAGAGTGCCATTTATGCCATGATCGGCACCATGATTGTCGCTATGGGTATCGGTGCATTTTTAGCACGTTGGTTTAAAGATGCATTTACTGCTTTCGCGTGGCTAGAGAGTATTATTGCTTTGGTCGGCATGGGCTGTATTTTAGCGATAGCGAGTGTTATCGCTGTCAGTTATTCATTGCCGCATATCTTCTCCGAAATTTTTAACTTGCCTGCAGATACCGTACTTAATGGCTATGTATTTGAAAAGCTACAAGAGTGGTCACGTTTTTTACCCTATGTGTTTGGTCTGTTACTCGGGCTATTGATCGGTATGGAGATCCCGTTGATTGCGCGTATTCGTCAGCAAGTTTATGGGCGCTTTTTAGAAAATAATGCGGGAACTATTTACGGAGCGGATTATATCGGTGCCGGTGTCGGTGCTGCGATTTGGGTGAGCATTATGCTTGCGATGCCAATTATGCAAGCAGCGGCTTGGACGGCGTTGTTTAATATTATTGCCGGTCTCGTGTTTTTATGGCGCTATCATCAACATGTTCGCTTCGCTAAGTTACTGTTAGTTTGCCATGTGCTGTTGTTGGTGTTTTTTGCGTTTGTGCTCGTGCTTGGCACCAGCTGGATGAAAAACCTAAGTAATGTTTTATACAAAGATAAAGTTATCTACTCGCAAGCAACTAAGTATCAGCATTTGGTGTTAACTGAGCGTTTGAGTCGCAATCAGCCCAATGCAATTACCGATCTTTACCTCAATGGCCGTTTACAATTCTCAAGTGTGGATGAGCAAATTTATCATTCTATGCTTGTCTATCCTGCTATGTTGGCCTCAAATCGCCATGACCGCGTGTTGATCATCGGGGGCGGTGATGGACTTGCATTGCGTGATGTTTTGAAGTGGCCAGTAGAGCATGTCACCTTGGTTGACTTAGATGGTCAGTTGTTAAACTTATTTGGTAATGATGTTGGCGACTATGATGCGCCAGAGAAAATCAGAACACGTTTAACAGCGCTAAATAAACACTCTATGAGCGACCCTCGTGCTGATATTCGCATTGCAGATGCCTTTTTAGAGGTCGAAGCAATGCTTGCTAAAGGCGAGCGCTTTGACACTATTTTAATTGACCTACCAGACCCTAATCACCCAGATCTTAATAAGATGTACAGTGACTATTTTTACAATCATGTGCGTCAGTTATTGGCGCCTGACGGGGCTGTGGCCGTGCAATCAACATCGCCTTATCATGCGAAGAAAGCATTTTTGAGTATTGCTAAAACAATGAAAGCTTCGGGTTTTGGTTATGTTGAGCAATACCAACAAAATATTCCTTCGTTTGGTCAATGGGGTTGGACAATCGCGACTACCGCTGGCAAATCAGCAAGTCAGCGAATTCGTGAAACTAACGAATTACCGGTGCCATCGCGTTGGGTAAGCAAAGAATATTTATTGGCTTCTTTTGTGTTTCCGAATCATTTTTTTGAACAAGTAAACACGATTGAAGTCAATAGATTAGGTTCTGGAACCTTATATGATTATTACCGCCAAGCGTGGCAAGTTGAAACCGAATTGTACAAAAATTGATATTTTATAGTTGACATAATATGTCGGCTATGCAAATCTTAACTCAGACATAATATGTCAAAACGTAAAAAGGTGAGACATGGAATTAAATGAACTATCAATCAAACTGGCTTCTTTTGAAACAGAGGGTGTGAGCTTTGAGTCTTTCTTGATTGCCAACGAAGGTGAGCAAGATGTGTTACAAGTTATCGTCGATGGGAATGATGAGTTACCTATCTTTGTTACTCAAACAGAAGAGCAATTACTGTGTATTAGCTACCTGTTTGCTGAAAACGAAGTACAAGCAGATATGCGTAATGAGTTAAACGAAACGTTACTACGTTTAAATGTACCAATCCCATTAAGCGCATTTGCAAAAATTGATGATAAATACGCTATTTTTGGCGCGTTATCGGTTAATTCATCGTTTGATGATATTACCCATGAGTTGGTAACACTGGCAGACAATGCGATTGATGCACTTGAAGCCGTGACCATTTATTTAAACGATTAATTAGCAATTTCTGGAGTTAAGATTATGAGTATTTTAAAGAAACTATTTACAGCTGTACGTGGTGGCGCTCGTGAAGCAGGACAAGCAATTGTTGATGCAAACGGTATCCGTATCTTTGAACAAGAAATTGCTGATGCACAAAATGCCCTACAACGCGCTAAAAAAAGCCTGACCGAAGTAATGGCAAAAGAGATGCAAACGAAGCGTAAAATTAGCGCACTAGATGCATCAATTGCAGAACATGAAGCGTATGCAGGTCAAGCACTTGAAAAAGGCAATGAAGCACTAGCATTAGAAATCGCAGAAAAAATCGGTGATTTTGAAGCTGAGAAAGCAGAGCACGAAGAAGTGTTAGCTGGTTTTAGTAACCACATTGTGCAACTAAAGCAGCAAGTTAAAGATGCTGAAAAGTCGATTAAAGAAAATCAACGTCAATTAACAATGGTTAAAACGACTGAGAGTGTGCAGCAAGCAACAATGGCTGTAAACAGCACGCTAAATACGAACAGCTCATCAATGACATCAGCACGTGAGTCTCTAGAGCGTATTAAGCAGCGTCAGCAAGACCGTCAAGACCAGTTAGGTGCGGCTAAGCAACTAGAAGCTGATACTAATGGCGATGATTTAAAAGCGAAAATGGCTGAAGCGGGTATTGGTGATACCAACCCGAAAAGCGCGGATATTTTGGCGCGTATTAAAGCAAAACAAAATAGCTAATCAGTTAACGGAAAGACAAAAGGTAACCCACGCACTGGGTTACCTTTTTTGCTTCAACAAGGAGTCAGCCAATGTTTAACTTTTTCAAATCTAAAAAAGCCCCAGAGCGTCAGCTTACTGATCCAAGCCAATTACTCGTTGGTGATATGCTGACGGTGATTGATTCGTTCGCTTACCCAAGCTGGTTAAAAGGACAGACACTGCGTGTTATTGATGTGCAAACGTATCAGTACCAACGTAGTGCAGAGTATGAGTTGGTACTCGAGAGTGAATCTGGACCAAGTGGTTTTTTTGCAAATTGAATCAGATGACGGTGAGCAATGGGCAAATTTTGCGATCAAAATTCAACGCGACGATGTTGATGAGATTTTTACCCTTGATGAGTTCGCTCGTATTTTTGATGAAGACGAATTAACGGCGATTAATGTAAAAAATAGTCCGGAGCGTTTTAGTCACTTTTTAGCATCGAGCTACAAACAATCAGAAGCACCTTATGTGTGTTATTTCCATAATAAGGACTACCGTAATAAGCCTTTACCTCGTTATGAAGATGAAGGCGGTGAACCGTGTGAAATGATTCTGTTTAAGCTCAGATGATGAATCGCATAGTTTAAATATTGAGATTTGGGAAGGCGGTGAAACAGAGGTATCACTGACGTTAACCAGACCAATTAGCGATATTGTTGACTTATTTCCTGGGGATGCCAAGTGAGTGATGCAAAAGCCAAATGGCAGCGTCAGGAGCAAGCCGTTAGAGCCACGCAAATGGCGTTTGATTTAAGCTCTGAAGTGCAAAAATCAATTAAGAAGCAAGCCATTGACCAAGAGCTTACGCCATCAGATATGATCCGTAAGATTTTGGAGCTCGACGTTAAGTCGAAAAAAACCAGACAGCGTTTATCGTTTAACTTAAATGATGAAGAGATTGCTTTATTGGCTGAGCGCTTTGGTGTTGCAGCCGATGATAAGCGTGCTGTGAAGCAGCGCGTGGCTGAATTACTCATTGAACACAGTAAAAAAAGCTAAGGTTTTGCCTTTACTTCTTTAAGCCCTTACACTGAGACTAGATGTTTTAAAGAAGTGGCATGACTGTGGATATTATTTTACTTGCGTATTTAGTTATTTTTGCATTATTTGGCACTGCAGCAAGTTACTTTGTTCGCTACATTTATGCTTACTGGGTGCATAATACAATGCAGGTTAAATACATATATAAGGCCGGGATTTGTATCATCAGCGTGGTGATAGTATCCGGCATTTTATTGCATTATTTACTTAATCTCGATTGCTTGGCACTGCTGTGAAATACACAGCGATTGTACAGGCAGAACTGGTGAGCAATCGTTAACAGTTAATGCTTGATCAGATGACTTCTCAGCCGCTGTAATTCGCTCTGCAAGTTGCTCTGCTTGCTCTTGTGTGTTGTTTAACGTTGAATAAACCACATAGCGACTTGGGCCACCACATGCTCGCTCACCAACTTCTAACACTTTACATTGAAAACTCGCAGTACAGCTATTATTGCTAACGATATCGTTCAGCTGATCGTTTAAATCACCTAGATCAACGCGCGCAGAGCTACCCGACGTTGTTGTTTCGCAACCGCTTAAAGCAATGCTTGCTAACACAGTTGTGGTGATGAAAAGTTTCTTGAAAGTCGATGAACGAACCATTATTGCTTATTCCTTAGTATACACTTGCCGCTGAGCCTTCGATTCTAACACAAGTATTCTCAGAACACTGCGCACCCGGTGCGGTTAGATGCTGACAAATACTCATCATGTCGTTTGCTGCGTTAAATTGCTTTTCAAGGGCGGTGATATCTTTTGCAAGTTTTTCAACCTCAGCAGTGTCAGCTGTTTTGGTTGAATAAACAATGAAGCTACTTGGGCCGCCACAAGCACGACTACCTACAGGTAATACTTTACATTGGCTGCTGTTGTCACAGCTTGGATCATCGATTAATTGTTTAAGTTGCTCATGGGCAGAGCTAATAGTGGCTTTATCTGGGGCTGCTTTGGTCACTTCCTCAGCGTTTTTTATTTCAACGGCTTTTGGTGCCTCGACAAGTTTATTGCTGGTTGCCGTTGATTCGGCTTGCTCATTAGTTGCAGCGTCCGAGCACGCAGTTAATAACACAGGAAATAAAATTGCCAATAGTGGATAGCGCATAACATACCTAAAAATCGTTGAATAAGTACTCACTATCATACACATTGCTCAAAGCGGAGCAATAAAAACGTTTGCTTTCAGTAAGTAGCTCTGTATTCACAGAGCTACAAAAAGATAAAAGTTTATACCACTTTACAATAAGCGGGTATTACAAACCACCTTGGGTTAGTTTGGCGGGGTTCAGTAACTCGCTCAGTTCTTCGCGCGAAATATCCGTATGCTCTGCAGCAACATCAATAATAGGGCGACCTTCTTGATAAGCTAATTTGGCAATTTTTGCTGCTTTGCTATAGCCGATCACCGGATTAAGCGCGGTAACTAGAATTGGGTTTTTAGCGAGCGCTTTATCAACATTGCTTTGGTTTACTTTAAAGCTGGCAATCGCTTTATCTGCTAGTGCTTCACTACTATTTGCCAACAGTTCGATACTTTGCAAAATGTTTAAGGCAATCACAGGCAGCATTACATTGAGCTCAAAGTTACCGGCTTGACCAGCCACTGTAATGGTAGCGTCATTGCCTATTACTTGTGCGCTGACCATAGCGGCAGCTTCAGGGATCACAGGGTTTACTTTACCCGGCATAATTGATGAACCTGGCTGTAGAGCTTCAAGTTCAATTTCACCAAGACCTGCAAGTGGGCCTGAGTTCATCCAGCGCAAGTCATTGGCTATTTTCATTTGTGCTACAGCAAGTACCTTTAGCTGACCTGACAGCGCAACAATGACATCTTGTGAACCGATGTTATAAAAGAAGTTTTTACTTGGGCTAAAGCGAATACCTACATTCTCACTCAAGTGTTGGCAAAACTCACCAGCAAACGCTGGATCGGCATTAATACCAGTACCAACCGCTGTGCCACCTTGTGCAAGTTCACAAACTCGCTCGAGTGCTTGGCGAATACCAGTCATTGCATGATCCACTTGTAACTGCCATGCAGCCAGTGTTTGTGCAAAACTCACAGGCATTGCATCCATTAAATGAGTGCGACCGGTTTTAACAATATGACCACTTCGGCTTGTTTGTTTTGTAGGCTTTGACTGAGTTTATCGAGTTTAGGAAACAGCTCATAAATGATGTTAATAGCGCTACTTACAGCAATCGCAGTTGGGATCACATCATTTGAGCTTTGTCCCATGTTCACATCATCGTTGGGGTGAATGGTTTCGCCTGCAAATTGGCTCGCCAGCGTTGCAATGACTTCATTGGCATTCATATTTGAGCTAGTGCCAGAGCCTGTCTGAAATACATCAACAGGAAACTCTGAAAAATGTTTACCGTCAATGACCTCTTGGCATGCTTGCTCAATGGCTTTGGCTTTACCTTGGCTCAAATGGCCTAAAGCAGCATTACTTTGAGCGGCAGCTTGCTTAATGTAGGCGAGGGCGGTGATAAATTGCTTAGGCATGGCTAAGCCACTAATTTGAAAATTGTTGATAGCGCGTTGCGTTTGAGCTTGATACAACGCATTGGCAGGGACTTGTAGCTCACCCATGCTATCTGATTCGGTTCTAAATTGGCTCATAAACACTCCTAAATCGGGTTAAATTCTTGGCTGAGAAGGCACGCTTCTCGCTCCAAACTGAAATACTTTTCAATACAGTTATGAGTTTTGTAGTAACGCTTTAGCGCAAGTTGCGGTTTATAAAGCTGAGCCAAACATTGTTTACGAATTGCATTATGCACTAATGAATCACACATCTTTTCAAGTAGTTCATGAAAGGTGCGTCTTAGATACAGCTCTTGCAAAATAAAGTTGTGATGCTTTTCGTAATAGCGTGCAATGTTTAAACCCGCTTCAACATAGTTAGCAACAAGCGCAGGGGCATGTAACCCAGGTCTTTGGCAAACACATTTCATTTGCCGCTGATAATGGAGCATAGCATTGTGAGAGTGCATAGAAAAACCGATTAACTGTAATGATAATTGTTATCATTACAGTTAATCGGTTTTAGTGCAAGTCTTATATAATGAAGCTAAGACTGAATGGATTAACTGTGTGTGATTAATTGTAGCCGAGAATAAAAATCTGGTCTGTTTCATGTTTTTTCGGCGCCTGTACATTTTCTTTGTTACATTGAGAAAGAAGATCGATCACGGTTGCTCTGTCGTCACAACTTGTTAAGGCGGCTTTTTCGCTTTCAGCTCGTTCGCTGGCTGCAAGTGCTGCATCTACAGCGGTGTAGGGTGAGATATACATAATATTGCTCCTATTGATTAATTCACTTAAGAAATAGCATAAGCTGTACCAATATTGATCAATAAATTTAACTAGTTGAAAATAATGGTTTTATATTTTTAATTAATAAATTCACCGCGACTTTATTATTTATTTTTGCTTTACTGTTGTGCACTAATTACCAAACATGGTGCACTAATTTGTATGGATAAACCCTTCTCTCAAGCCTGTGAAAACAACAAATTACCTATTTTAAACGTATTAGATGCGTTCTTTTCTGATGTGACGGATGTATTAGAAGTCGGCTCAGGTACTGGGCAGCATAGTGTGCATTTTGCAACGCATTTAGCACATTTGCAGTGGCATTGTAGTGATCGCGAGGTTAATCACCCGGGGATTTTACAATGGCATCAAGAAGCTGATTTAACTAACTTGCATGCGCCACTCACACTCGACCTTAATGATCCTTGGTCGGTTGAAACAGTGAATGCCATTTTCACTGCGAATACAATGCACATTATTAGCTGGTCACTGGTGGAGCGCTTTTTCCAAGGTGTAGCAAAGCACTTAGCGCCAAAAGGTAAACTGTGTATTTATGGACCATTTAAGTACCAAGGTAAGTTTACCAGTGCCAGTAATGCTGAATTCGATGCGTTTTTAAAACAGCAAGATGCACATAGTGCAATCCGTGATTTTGAAGCGATTTGCCAACTTGCAGAGCAAGCTGGCTTAACCTTTGTTGAAGATGTGCAAATGCCAGCGAATAACCAATTATTGCTGTTTAAAAGGCAGTAAGCTTTCGCATTGGGCTTTATAGAGCGCCATATGTTGGCGTTCTCTAGTAATAAAATCACTAATGGCAGCTGCAAACTCAGTGTGTTGAATATGATGCAATGAATAGGTATTTACGGGCTTAAAACCGCGACTTATTTTATGCTCACCTTGCGCGCCAGAATGGAACTGCTTAAGTTTGTTGGTAATGCAGTATTCAATGCCTTGGTAATAGCAAAGCTCAAAGTGCAAACTATCAAGCTCATAGTTCGTTCCCCAGTATCGACCATATAAACAATTCTGATCTTTAAAACTGAGTGTGGCGGCAATCACTTCTCCTTGATACTTAGCGAACATTAACACTAGTTTGTCGGCCATGCTTTGCTGTAATAGCTCAAAAAAGGCGGTATTCAAATAACCATTGTGGCCTGAACGCTTCAAATAGGTTTGGCGGTAAAAATGACTAAATTGCTGCATGTGCTGTTTGCTGATGTCAGCACCCTCGAGCCATTCTACGGTTATCTGTTGTTCAGTTATTTTTGCGCGTTCTTTTTTGAGCGATTTACGCTTTCTTGCGGTGAGTGAAGCTAAAAAGTCCTCAAAGTCATTATAGCCTTCATTAAACCACTGAAACTGCACGCCATGACGTTGCATTACGGTGTCGCTAGTTAATGCAGTCGCTTGTTGCTGGTGGCAAAAATTTATATGCCAACCTGACCAGTCTAATTGCGCTGCCGTTGCTGTGAGTATGTGCTGAATATACGCATAGACTTCAGCGGGCTTATTGTGATTTATACTAATTCGTTGCCCTGCAATAGGTGTGAAGGGAACGCCACACAGCCATTTGGGGTAATACTCTAAGCCATGTTGTTGATAGGCTTCAGCCCAAGCCCAGTCAAATACATATTCACCATAAGAGTGGTATTTTAGATACCCGGGTAGTAAGGCTATAACCTGTTCTTGCTGGTAAATTGCTAGGTGCATAGGTTGCCAGCCCGACTCTTCACTCACACAGCCTGCTTGTTCTAAAGCCGCCAAAAAAGCGTGATCGGTAAAGGGCGTATCATAAAAAAATGACTGCCATAGAGCGGCATCAATCTCGCTTATTTGATTAAACCAGCGGTGGCTAAACTCACTCATTGTGCAGCCGATTCAATATCTTTGATAAAATCGTTGATATGCATAGCAAGCTTATCGAAATAAGGGTTAAACGTGAGTCGTGCAAAGGGTTTGTGCGCTTGTAAATTTTCGGCTGTGCGTTCACCCATCACAACGTCTTTTTGGTATTTGCAGGCTGTATAAAGCGTGTCGTCATCTAAGTAGCTTCCGCAATTGCGATACAATGCTGTGCGACCGTAGTAAGGGTTGCTGGGTTTATTAACAATACCAATATGTGACATTCCTTTGATTTTTTTACAGTCATCGGTGTCGCAGTCATCACGAATTATTTGGTAATCAGCTGGAAAGCTAGCTGGGATGTTATTGTCATCACCATAGTATACAAGCCGATCAAGCTGGTTATTCTTGCGCGTTTTTGGGTCGTGCAGCTTAGTTAAAATCTTAAAGGTCGCTTGGTTATCTATTGTGGTGTCAACATCACTAAAGGTGCTAAATATCGCTACATTAGGGAGGTGGCGATGACGTAGCTCATCAAGGCTAATACGGCTCATTGCTTCGTGACTAGCTGAGGCTGCACTAAATGGAAACGACTCATACTTGGCAAAATCAAGGTCCGCGTCTTTATCAATCCAATTCACAAATGGAATCGCATCGACCCATTTCGCTAGCCAACCGTTTTTATTGTGTGGCTCGCTTGCGGGTGAAAACAACATAGCAGCCGTAATTTTATTATCGACTGGTATTGAGTTAAGTAATCAATAACCAGTGCAGCACCGGTTGAGTAGCCCCCTAATATCACCTGATCAAAGTCTTTTAATGCGCGCTCAATGGCATACACGCTAGCCTTTTGCCAATCATCGGCATCGATGTCTCTAAGTGCTGCAGGAGCGGTACCATGCCCAGGGAGTAAAATTGTGCGTACCGTATAACCTTGTTGATAATACACTTGTGCAAGGTCGTGATAGGTAAAGGGTGAGTCGGTTAAACCGTGGATCAAGAGCACCGCTTTACGGCTATCGGCCTGTTTAAGTTCAAATGGGCTTATTAAATCAGCAACAGTTGCGTTAGCTGGTCGAGCGTCTTGTGCAACAAGTTGCTGATAGGTGTCTGTGTAAACAGGGCATGGCAAATTAGCACGCGGATTTTCGCTACTAATTTGCAGGTACGCAGCGGTTAAATAGTCACTAAATGCTTGCTCGATATTATAGCTAAAGGTGCTATGGCTGCGTGGTAATGGCTCTCTAAACAGCCCTTCGCGCTTACTTTTCATCATCAGTTCTTGGTCTTCAAGCTGAGTAAGGCAGGTTTGTTGCTGTGCCATTAATGAGCTGCTAAATAGACCACTGATGGCCCAAGAGATAGCAACTAAGTTGATGAATTTCATATTTTAAACATCCTTTTAAAGCCTGTTTTTAGCTTATCGAGTTATGTTTTATTTGCAAGCAAGGTGCGTCAAGCAAGCGGTAAATGACGCTTAGTGAACGCTTGTTTTAAGACCACTGTCGATTCGATGTTAGCAATACAATCAATACTACCTAATTTATGTTTCACAAAGCTTTCATAGCTTTCTAAATCTGCGGCAACGATCTTCAGCAGGTAATCATAACTGCCTGAAATAACAGAACACTCAAGCACATGTTCTAGCTTCTCAACCTGCTGTTCAAATTGCTCAGCAGCGGCAACAGAGTTTTGGTTTAAGCGCACAAAGGCATAAACAGACACATTTAAATCAACGGCTTTAGGATTGATGGCAGCATGGTAACCACTGATCACATTTGCTGATTCGAGCTTTTTAATGCGGCGAAGGCAAGGGGTATCTGACAGGCTAACAGACTGGGCCAGCTCCGAGACAGAAGTTCTCGCATTATCTTGTAAAGCATTAAGTAATTGTTGGTCTTTTTTATCTAATTTCATTTTTATTTGAGTGATTTTCACTAATCTAGATGGATTCTAGTCTATATTTTGGCGATTAGCACTCATTGAACTCTGTTAACATTATCGCAATATAATTATTTTGGAGTGAGCCTGTGACTGAGAACACCAAGGCATTTGATAGCTGGCTTCGCACCCGTTTTGTTGAGATCAACAGCGAATTAGAAAAACTATATTGGCAACAAGACGATAAAGCGAATGTAGAGGGTGTCGGTGAGCACCTTAAACGTCAATTAGAGCAAGAAGGTAATGAGCATATTCGTGCTTTACTGGCTGAGGGCAATACCGATGAAGGCTTTGATAACGCCTTCGATTTATTAGGTAATGTTGGTTTGTATATGGCGGCATGCCGTCGACATGAAATCACTGAGCCTTCTCGTGAAACAAGTTCACCGCTTGTTGAAGCCTCTGCGTTGGCAATGCACATTGGTGCATCTATTGGTGTAACCCCGCGTTTTGCAACGGCGCATTTAACCACCCACAATAAAGCGGTTGATGGTTTGTATAAGCGCTTTACTGACCTTGAAGATGAGAAAATCTTTGTCGATTACAACACTAAGGGCATTTTAGCGTATAAGCGAGCGGCAGATGCTTTATTAAAAATTCAGCCATTAGGGATATCGCACCCTATCACGGCTGATTTACTCACAGTAGCAAAACAAGCGCTGCTTGATGTGATTGAGTCGAACAATACGCTATACAACAAGCTCGACACAGACCGCTTTTTCTATTGTGTACGTCCGTATTACAAGCCGTATCGAGTAGGTAAAGAGGTATATCGAGGTGCGAATGCCGGTGATTTTGCGGGCATTAATGTCATCGATTTATTACTTGGTCTTTGCTTTGCTAATGAACCTAGTTACTCGCAAATGCTGGTGGATAAATTCTTGTATATGATGCCTGAAGATCAGCAGATCCTGCGTGAAAGCATGCGTATGACAAGTATTATGGATGACTTCTTAGCTGCAGAAACTGAGCGTGATAGCGAATGGTTACAAACTAACTTAAAGCTGTTCATTCAAGTGTGTAAACTGCATGGTGATACTGCCATTGGCCACCATAATCAATTGGTCAGTAAATACATTGCGCAGCCTTCACAGCAAATGCAGCAACAACATATGGATAAAGTCACAGCCAGTGGGCCGCCTTTGCATGTGTTACTAAACTCACTAGAGCAGCTGCGTGATCGCCGTGCGGCAGCAAAGCGGGATGATATTCGCACCCGTTTCGATGACTTAACTAAGTTAAAACAGTGGATTAATTAATGAACAAAAACGATTTTGTAATTCCACAAGGCAGCTATTTGCTTAACCATTCTGTGGGGCGACCATTAAAATCTGCTGAGCAGCATTTTCATCAGCAGTTTTTTGCCGCTTGGCAAAATGAAAATAAAGAGCCATGGCAACAGTGGCTGCAAGGTGTTGAGGCGTTTACGAGTAGTCTCGCTAAATTATTTAACTCGCACAGTGAGCTATTTTGCCCACAAGTTAACTTATCGAGTGGTTTAACCAAGCTGTTGATGTCGCACCCGCGACTGCAACAAGAAAATTGCAAAGTGTTGATGGCAGAAAGTGACTTTCCAAGCATGGGTTTTGCGATGCAAAAAGCCCTACCTGAAAGTGCTGAAATCGTGTTTATTGGTAAGCATGAAGACTTAACCGATGCGCAGGTTTGGCAGTCATATTTAGCGAAAAATGATATTGATTTAGTCTTTATTAGCCATGTTTATTCAAACACGGGTCAGCAAGCGCCTATTCACGAAATTATAAATATCGCGAAACAACACAACGCATTGAGCTTACTTGATGTTGCACAGTCTGCGGGCATTTTAGAGGTCGACTTAACTAAGCTTGATGCCGATTTTATGTTGGGCTCGAGTGTCAAATGGCTATGTGGTGGACCGGGTGCTGCTTATTTATGGGTTAACCGCAAGCAGCTATCACTTTGTCAGCCACAAGATGTTGGCTGGTTTTCTCATCAAAATCCGTTTGAGTTTGATATTAAGCACTTTGCTTATCATCAAACCGCGTTGCGCTTTTGGGGCGGTACCCCTTCAGTTGCACCTTATATTTTGGCTTCGCATAGTATTAATTACTTTGCTGATCTTGGTATTGAGAAAGTTCGCGCTCATAACTTAGCAATGCTCGCGCAGTTTCATGATCAATTAGCTGATTATATGCGTTCACCAATACAGGATGACAAATGTTCTGGAACAGCCATTATGCATTTTGGTGAGCAACAAGCGGCTGTAAAAGCTGCGCTTATTGCAGCGAATATTGCAGTTGATGAACGTCACTTAGGCTTAAGAGTCTCTGCTCATATTTATAATGATCAGCAGGATATAGATACTTTTATCACAACTGTGAAAAGGGACCTTATAACAAAACGCTTAATTAAGTGTTATTGCGAGTTGGTATTACGTTAAGAGCTTGTCGAGCCTTTGCTTTGACAGAACGCCAGTGCGTCATTGGTTTTTCGGGGACCAGCGCTAAAATTTGCTCAAAGTCGATGTCATCAATACTAACTTCGTTACTGTGGGCAAACATAATTCGTTTTGGTTGCAGCGCTTTTAGCATCAACAAAGAGTTTAAATACAGCTTTGGGTAAAAAACAGGAAAGGGTGGCACAAGCTGCCCTTTTACTTTTACTAATAAATCAGCAATGTAAATTCGCTCGCTAGGAATATGATACAGACTAATATCTCGGTCGGTATGACCTGGGCTATGCAGTGCTTGCCAATCGTCAAAGCCGGGTAGGGTTGCATCAGTGGCAAGGTAATAGTCAGCATCTAAATGGCGGCTGTACCAAAGATTATGGCGTTTTTTATTTAACCTACCGGCGACCCACCAAGCCAAAGCAATATCGGTTAAATGCATTAAGAAACCATCAATGCCTCTATACCATTGCCCAGGGGCGTTCGACGTCGCTATTTTTCCACCGCTTAACTTTCTTAATGCATGCGCTCCACCGGCATGATCTGGGTGCATATGGGTGACTACTATTAGTTTTAAGTCTGTGATGGGGCGCTTGAGTTGTTCGGTAATATAGTCAAATACAGTATCAACATCAGCACGGCAACAACCATCAAGTAGCATCAATTTATCTGGGTATTCAACCAAATAGATATTTTGGATATAACCTTCGAGCGTATGAATTTGCAAAACGATTGATCCCTAAACTTAATCAGCAAATGTTGTTATATCATGTCTGACCAGTTTTGGTAAGCTAGACTAATTGGATTGCGTGCCTCGCTCTTTGAGCTGTTTTTTGGTTTCTTCTAGCTGTGCTACCTGTTTTTCGAGGGGGGCGATTTGGCTTTTATAATAAGCATTAATACGTTCGCTTTGTTTGCTAATAGCATCATCAATAGACGCTGCGCCTAACCTGTTTGCGGCATCTTGTGTCATATTATTGAGTTTACCAATGCGCTCACTCTGTTGTTTTTGTAGTTCTTTAATCTCTAACTGAAGGCGGTCTATTTCGCGATCGGCTTTTTGAATTTTTAAATAATCTTCAACACTTAAGTCTGCAGGTTTTTGTGGATTTGGCGGCTGCTCTCTGGCTGGGGGTTGGTTACTTGCGGGTGGTGGTGCAATTTTTACTATTGCTGCATCTTTACCACAAGGCTGCTCTGTAAAGGTGGCAACCCCGTCAATCATGCACTTATAAATAGTGGCTTGACTGTTGGTGCTGGCAAATAGAGCAAGCGTAAAAAATGCAAAACGAAACATAGCATCACTTTGTGTAGCAAATAGATACTTAGCATGCATGAAATATAATGAGGAGTGCAAGTTTTCGGACATAAAAAAACCGCTTAAAAGCGGTTTTTAATAATAAAATGGTGGAGAAGGAGGGATTCGAACCCTCGATAGAGCTACAAACCCTATACTCCCTTAGCAGGGGAGCGCCTTCGGCCACTCGGCCACCTCTCCAGCGCATAATTCTGATTGTAATTTGCTGAAATAAATCAACAAATAAAAATAAGTGGTGGAGAGATAGGGATTTGAACCCTAGAGGGGCTACAAACCCCTGCCGGTTTTCAAGACCGGTGCATTCGACCACTCTGCCATCTCTCCACATCGTGATGCGAGAATAATACTTAGCTGAATCGGCTGTGTAAATAGGAAAAAGTTTGTTTGCTTGTTTTTTGAGCGTAAAGAGGGAGTTTTTTGTAAAAAGGTTTAATTAATTGCTGTTTTTAACTTAAAAGAAAGGGGTTGGAGCAGTAAACGGAGGAGCTAAAGAAGGATCTTCGTTAGTGGTTGGGTGTTTACTGCACCGATAAAGTAACCATGGTTGGGGATTACTTGTGTTGTACTGCGCCGCCAAGAGCTAACTTTTTGCCGTAGCGATTTAGTTTTGCCAACATTTTTGCTTTGCGGTTTGTTGGTTTTACGGCAACATGATTTGCAGCGTTTTGGTTTAATGTATTAATTGGGTTCATTACTTTGCTCCGGGTTGTGTTTGGTTGAAAACGTGAGTATTTTGCAATCAAACTGAACAAAAATAAAACGATAAAAATTGAGTCTGTCGGATAACTTTTTCTAATCCGAAAGTCTTTTATTAACATGGGGTTAAGTTTTTAAATACACATTGCGCTGCATGCTTATGCAATTGTGTTTGCGTTGAAGTATAAGTAAATAAAGGTTTTTAGCTTTTGGTGTTTTTATTTATGCGTTTTTAGAGTGAGAAAGTGACTAATTATTCAGATTAATATAATTTGAACGAGCGTGGTGTTTTTGCCATGCAAGAAAAGAAGTAACCGTTGATGTTGATAATAATAAAGCCAAGTGACAAAAAAAATCATAAAAACAGTGTTGATTGGCTACTAAAAGAATGTAAAAAAAGACAGATTGAGCCTGAATTGTATTTAACCACAGGCAAGTTTGAGAATGATTGCGCTGATATTGCGCATTTGGCTAAAAACCAGAGTCAAGTTGTGGTGATTGGTGGTGATGGGACGCTGCATTTAGCCGTTAATGCATTAATGTCGAGTCGCTGTTCTATCGCGTTAATTCCAGCAGGCACAGGAAATGATTTTGCGCGTGGCTTTGCGTGTAAAAAACAGGCTTGGTATGAGGCTGTTTTTAATAGCCGTACAGAATTAATCGATGTTGGACAAATCAATCAGCGCTATTTTATTAATGTGGCGGGAATAGGGTTTGACGCTGAAGTCGTGACGCAACTAAATAAAGCCGGAAGTTTTAGCTCGTTTGGCTACACTTGGCAGGGCATCAAACAGCTATTTTCATTTCGGGCACGCTCACTTAAGGGGGAGTTTAATGGTAAAGCACTCAACTACAGTAATTTAGCGACGATTTTTGCTAATCATCATTATTTTGGTGGTGGCTTAAAGATTGCCCCTCGGGCAAAGTTAAATGATGGTCAGCTTGATTGCTACTGCATGCCAGCTGGCGGTTTATTGAAAAACCTGATCAGCTTTTTGTATTTACTGATCGTAAAGCATCATAGTTTGCACGCGCTGGAATATACCTGTTTAACGACTGCCGATATCACCACGAAAGGACTGGCTATAGAAGCCGATGGTGAGCTCGTTGGCTTTACTCCGGCTAAAGTTAAGATTCACAAACAAGCACTTCGTTTTCATGTGCCATAAAAAAGCGCCGGCAAAATTTGCCAGCGCTTGGTGTTAGAGGCGACATAGTCACTTCTAACTGGGGACGGAGCTTTTTTGCTGCAGATTACGTGCAGCAAAAAATGCTTTAATTTGTCGAGTTGGAGTCAGCACGATAGCATTACCGAATAACACTAGGCTAAAACCCATAAAGGTATTTGCTTGCCATTCAAATCCTTCAAATAAGGTACTTAAGACCACTGCAACCAGTGGGAATAATACGATTACATAGCTTGCTCGCTCAGGACCGATATTTTTAAGTAGCGCGAAGTAACAAGCAAATGCGATTACGGTACCAAATACTGCTAAATAGAAGAGCGATACCCAATAGCTGGTTGGGGCATTCAATGTCAGCTCAACGTCGCTTACTAAAACATAAGCTGCTAGCCCTAAAGCGCTGTACAACATACCCCAGGCATTGCCTTGAAGTACGCCAATATTACACTGAGAGTTTCGAACACTGACCATATTCCCCAATGAAGCCACAAAGGTCCCAGACAGCGCAAGTAGTAACCCGACCAACGCACCATTACTCAAGTCGAATTGCTGAATTTGTGGCCAAAACAAGCTGGCAATACCCATTACACCGAGTAAAGCACCAAAGTAAATTCGTTTCGCAATTGGTTTTGCGAAGAACAAGCGGGTGTTAATAATGTTCATTAATAGCAACATCGAAAAGGCAATTGAGGCCATTGCTGAGGTGAGATAGTTCTGCGCCCAATACAGCACTAAATAATTTAAACCAAAGTTAAATAAAGCCAATAATGCAAAAAATCCGTGATCGCGCAGTGAATATTGCATAGGGAGTTTTTTTACCAGCACAAAGGCCCACATTAAAATGGCTGCAATGGCAAAGCGATAAAATAAAGAGACCTCAACAGCAACATCACCCAGTTGAAACTCAATAGCTAGCCAAGTCGATCCCCAGATCAGTACTGTAGCAAGGTAGAGAGCGGCGCTTTTCATAGTTAGTACCCAAAAATTGAAAGTATGTTCATTTTAATCCTCTTCTGTATACTTAACATATACAGAAAACTAGAAATGCAACCTATACAGTTTGGTGGGCTATGTCACAAGTTATCAGTCGTAGTAACAGTGAGTTCTTATATCAACAAGTTATTCAGCTAGTTAGAGATCTTTGCGTGCAAGGTTCGTTATTACCGGGTGAAAAATTACCTTCGCTCAGAAAAATGGCAGACAAGCTCAACATCAGTATTCCTACTGTAAAGCAAGCGTATCAATTACTTGAAGGGCAAGGGCTGATCGAAGCCAGAGAAAAGTCAGGGTACTTTTTAAAGTCATCACAGTTAAATCAGTCTCGACCAAAGCGAGTTAGGCTCAGTCGAGAGCCTACCACAGTCAATAAGCAAGGCTTGATTGAGCAAGTCTACAGCGCTATCCACAAAGCTAATGTGGTGCCATTTGGTATCGCCAACCCTGTGGCTGCTGCACCGACAGATAAAGCGCTGGCACGAACAATGCGCCGAGTCATGACATTAGCTGGCGCATCGGCAATTAATTACGGACCGATGGATGGCTTTGCACCACTTAAAAAACAGCTCATTCATCGCTATCTGGACTTTGGTATTGGGGTTGATAGCGATGAATTAGTGATCACCAATGGTGCTCAAGAGGCGTTGGCGATTGCCCTTAAATGTGTGGCTAAACCCGGTGATGTTATTGCTATCGAGTCGCCTTGTTATTTTGGCATTATCGAATTAATTGAAAGCTTAGGCTTAAAGGCTCTGGAAATACCGCTGTGCCCCGATGAAGGAATATGGCTAGATGATTTGGCTCAAGCACTCGATGAGCATGATATAAAAGCCTGTGTGTTTTCAACCTCATTAAATAACCCAGTTGGCAGTTTTATGCCTGATGCCAAGCGTGAGCAATTAGTGGCACTTTTAGAGCAGCGTGACGTGGTGCTTATTGAGGATGATGTTTATGGCGACTTACATTTTACAGCTAAGCGCGCCACGCCTGCACAAGCTTATTCAAAAAAGGGCTTAGTGATCACCTGCGCGTCGTTTTCAAAAACAGCCGCACCTAGTTACCGCATTGGTTGGATCATTGCCGGTAAGTTTGCAGAACAAGCAAGGCGACACAAACGCGCGCTTAGTTGCTCTGCGCCACTTATAAACCAGTGGACCTTGTATGAGTTTATAGCTAGCGGTGAGTACGACCGTAACATTCGTTTGCTTAGACAGCGCTTATGTACCAATAAAGAACGTATGATTTGGTGCCTGCAGCAATATATGCCAAGTTGTGCGCGTATAAGTAACCCGCAAGGGGGCTGTGTTATCTGGGTTGACCTTGGTAGCCAATATGATGCGGTAAAGTTATTTCATCTGGCACTAGAGGCGGGGATCAGTATTACTCCGGGGTTGATATTCTCAGCGGGTAAAAAGTACCGTAGCTGTTTTCGTTTAAGTTATGGCTTGCCTTGGTCTGAAAACTTAGAGCAGGCGATTAAAACGTTATCGCAATTGACTGTGCTGGCCAAAAAATAAAAAAGCGCAGAGCAAGCTCTGCGCGAAAGGACCAATTGTTTTGGTTCAGGGATGTTAATTAGTCAATTACTCTGCATTCTGTTTGAAAGTAAATAGTTGGTACTCTTTTAGTTGTGGTACTAGTACCACTAATTCTTGTTCTTTATGAGCGATATCTGCAAAGCTGCCGCATAATGCATCTGCACGTTCTTCAAGTTGAGCTGCCTGTGTTTCTACGCGTGCTTCTATTTGTGCGCCCATGTTTTCCATACGTTGCTCAAACTCATCCATGTCGCCACCTGAACCTAAAAGCTCAGAACCTAGCGCAATTAAAATGCTGCCCATTGATTGCATCATGGCTGACTCGACAGCCGATTCGATTTGCTCATCGAATTGGTCTTCAAAGTTTTGGCCAAATTTTTCGAAATTTTGCTGACCCATGGTAAACGCACCTTGCTGATAGAAGGCGTTTTGCACTTCTACACTGATATCGTCCATTAATTCTGAAATGTCGCTTAGGTCATCAATATTGAAAGCATTTGATACTTCTTCAATTGCTACGCCTGCTATTTTTACGCCATCAAGTGCGATATTGGCGACTTCAGGAAGTTGGCTGCGTAAGCTGTCTGAGTAATCTGCAATTGCTTGCTGTTGTGAAGCATCAAGCGATACGCCTTGACCATCGATATATAAAGTGTGCTGATCGATGATTTTCATAGTGCGATTATCGGCTGTGTATACTTCTAACTCGCTTGGTGTGATGCGTACATCATTTATAAATTCAACATCACACTGCTCACCGCTGAATGAAATATTTGTATCATTATCGTTATGAGCCATTGCGCTGGTAGCGATAAATAAAGAACTTACTAACAATAACTTTTTCATTTTTTTCTTTCCTGTTTGAAATGACACAAATACATAATCAAATTGAATGCCATAATTTATAAGTTCAATTAATTCAATGGTTTGATGTGTTTTTATGATTTTTTGAAAATTGCGGTCAATAATTTTTTAACCACTTTTTAGTCAAATTAACTAAAAAATACACATGCATAAATGACTCTTATCGAAACGATAAAAAACTCTCACTTTTCAGAAATCAAATTTAGCGCTATTTATTCACAATATTGACATATGACCTATTTAGCATGGGTGTATGGCTTTATTTTGGTGGTTTTTTAGATACTAAATTACTACTGAGCTTTTTAATCTTTGCCAATTCATCGAGCAAATTTTAATCTCAAGAATTGGTCTCAAACACTTTATGGAGTGGGTTGTGGGTAAGACATTTAGTTATGACGCGCTAGATGACGATTTTGTTGAAGACGAGTACGAAATGGTCGGGCGTAATCAACACGACAAGAAAAAGCAACGCGTTAAGAAGAAGTTGGAAGACTATCTTGAACAAAAACGCTTGCGTAGAAACTTAGGCGATGACGACTTTGACGAGTACTTGAACGACTAAGCATAAATTTAGATAAAGAGGCAATTTGCCTCTTTATTGCTTTTAGACTTTGTTATTTGCCCAGTGCAGCTGCGATGTCTGATTCGAGCTGTTCAGGCTTTGTGAGTGGCGCATATCGCTTAATTGCTTTGCCATCTTTACCAATTAAAAATTTGGTGAAGTTCCATTTTATTTTGCGGGTGATAAAGCCCGGTAACTCTGATTTTAGGTATCTAAAAACAGGGTGAGCATGTTCGCCATTCACATCGACTTTGCTCATCATTAAAAAGCTAACGCCGTAGTTAATGAGGCAGCCTTCTTTAATTTCCTTCGCGTCCCCAGGCTCTTGTTTACCAAATTGGTTACAAGGAAAACCAATTATTACTAAGCCTTGCTCATGATACTTTTCATGCAGTGCTTGTAAGCCTTCATATTGTGGAGTGAAGCCACATTTACTTGCAGTGTTTACAACAAGTACGACCTTGTTTTCAAAATCAGAAAAGTCAACGGTTTGGCCTTGTAGGCTGGTAGCTGAGAGTTGGTGAAATTCGCTCATAGTGATAACTTTTTATTATTGTTGCATTGATTCTAACTTGCTTGGCATTTTTCTAAAAGGGTAAATTTTAATCAGCGGCTTTTCTTACTTGGGGATAAGCATCGCAGCTAACTTAAAATTATAAATAATCCCATTCCTGCCAGTGTTGTGTAGTATATATTATGTGTTTTATAGGCCACGATAACAGACACAACAGCAGCACTTAGGTAAGGATTTTGCCAATCTAGATTTATCCCTTCGTCATTAATAAACACAATGGGCACCCAAATTGCGGTGAGTACGGCAGGGGCGCTAAAACTTAAAAATTGCTGCATTTTCGGGCCAACTTTAAATGGTAATGCGCGGTGTAAAAATAAGTAACGTGTGAAGAAGGTGATACACGCCATTAATAAAATGGTGATCATCATTGTGTATGCTCCTCTTTTGCTTGCCAGCGACTAATTAGATAACCCACTGTCATAGCGATAAGAGCCGCGGTGACAAGCCAAAGTTGAAAGCCCTGACTTTTTAATAGCGTTGCAACAACGCCTGCGGTGATCACAGTAGCCAGTGTTGCAAAGTTCTTTACACTCGGAATAACTAAAGCAATAAACGTGGCAGCGATGGCAAAATCAAGACCTAGGTGTGTTAAATCGGGAAGGAGGCTTCCTGCGACAATACCTAGCAAGGTCCAGATATTCCATGCAATATAAAAACTAAAACCGGCACTGAGTGCATAAATAAGGCGTACTTTCGTTCGGTACGCTTTGCGATGGTGCGAAAAAGCAAATAATTCATCGGTTAGTACAAAACTCACTGGCAGTCGCCAACGAAAGGGTTGATCTATGACTTTGTGGCGAATAGCTAAACCATATAAAAAGTGCCGTGAGCTAATAATGAGTGTGGTAAATAAAATAGTTAAAAGCGGCGTATTGCCTGCCATTAATTCAATCGCAACGAGCTGTGCTGAACCTGCAAATACCAACAACGACATAGCTTGTGTTTCTAGGGCACTGAAGCCATTTTGAACAGCTAACGAGCCACATAAAATTCCCCAAGGTAACACCGCAAGGCATAAGGGGAGCATGTCGAAAAATCCTTTTAGCAAGGCTCTTATTGTTGATTTATGCATCTTATCGCTCATGTTTGTTGTTATGGCTCAGATCAAAACAGCTGAAATAGAGGTGTGTCAAAATAACTGAAGTTTGCAATAATGTATAGCCGAGCCTGTTGCTGAAATCATTAGCATCTTTTAAAGGGAAAGTTACAATGTCAAAAGTTAAAGTATGGGATGGCTTTATAAGAAGCTTCCATTGGTTATTAGTTGCCGCCATCGCAACACTCTATTTTAGTGCTGAAGAAGGTATGTTGGAGCTGCATTTTACTGCAGGCTACTTCACTCTAGCGCTTATTATTACACGTCTTGTTTGGGGCATTATTGGTAGTAAAACGGCAAAGCTCTCTGCACTTATTCACTCTCCTGTTGCTGCAATTAAGTCATTTACAAGCAATGAACATAAAGCGGGTCATGGCGCAGCGGGTAGTTATATGGTGATAGCCTTTTTTGCGCTACTCATCGTACAGTTAACCTCAGGCTTAATGACCAGTGACGATATTTTAACGGATGGTCCTCTGGTGGCGCATGTATCCTCAGATACCGTAGAGTTTGCCGGTTGGCTCCATCATTTAAACTTTGACATCTTGTTGTATGCCATTGTGTTGCATGTATTAGCGATTGTGATTTACCGCATTAAGGGAAAAAACTTAGTGAAACCTATGCTAACGGGTAATAGTGAGCAAGTTGCGGTTACTGAGCCTGTTACTAAATCACCGTTGATAGCTTTTGTTATTTTTGCAGTGTGCTTAGTGGTGCTATTTACGACTTGGGGTGCAGAGCCGCTCAGCTATTTGCTTGGCTAGGTAATCTAATACCAATCCGCAATAATACTTAATCATTTTGAGGGATAAAACCTGTCGCTACCTGCGTTAAAAATTTCTGATTTAGAACAAACTAAATAACGAAATTTTTGCCTTGCTATCAACGAGGTTCTATTGCCTCAAAATAGACCACTTAATTAAGCGAATTGGTATAAGACATTAAAAAAGGCGCTAATAAGCGCCTTTTTAGTTTAAATTTTTAACTAGTCTTTGAAAGACTTATGGCAATCTTTACAGCCTTTAGCCCAAGCGCCAAATGCTTTGCCGATTACTTTCTTATCGCCACTTTGCGCTGCAACTGCTAGCTCATCAGCATATTGTTGGAAAGCAACTGCTTTTTTCATAAAGGTTTCGTTGTCGCTCCATACAGCTGCAAGCGCAGATGTATCACCTTTATCAGAACCCGCTACGAAAGCTTCCCAAGGCATTTTAGATAATGCCGCTGCATTGTTAGCACGCTTTTGAAAACGTTCTGCATCAAAAGGTACTTTCCCTTTTAGCATATCGCCCATGTCACCAATTTGTACGCGGATCATTGAAAATGCTGCCTGACGATACTCGATTGCATCGCTTGGCTCTTCAAATACAGAATTTGCTGAAGCGCCTAGTGCCATTGTTGAAAGCATTGCACCCACTACTAATTGTTTTAATTTCATTCCTTTTGCCCCTTAAGATGTCATAAAAGTAAACTAACTGAGTTTTATCTTAGCTCAATATAATATTCAAGTGTATTGCGGTTAATCTTAACTTAAGTTTAATTTAATCATTTATATCAATATCAGCGAAGATCATGCCGCGGCGCATGCTTCTTGTTGCTAAGAAAACCTCGCATAGTAAAGATAAAAATCCACATATCAGCAGCGCCATAGCGACCACAAAGCAGCTAGCAATTGTCACGCTCAAGTTGATAGATTGAATATGCGATAAAAATAGACACATAACCACAGCACATACTAATAAAGCACTGAGTACACTTAGACTAAATGCAATATGGATGCAGCGAGAGCGTTTCAACAGTGCCCTTAGCTCCGTTGTTAATGACTTATTGAAGTCTTCATCCGTACTGACTTTAAGCTTGCGTTCTAACTGCCGCGCTCGATCGGTAATACGCGCCAAGCGGTTGGAAAGCACGCCTAATGTTGCTGCAATACCGGTAATTAAAAAGACGGGTGCAACAGCAGTTTGAATCACCTTTGCCATGGTAAGAATGTTGATAACTTCTGAATTCATTTGATAGTACTCTATTTATAAGGCTTTCATTTACAAACGTTTACAACCTTTGGTTTTGGGTTTAAGTCTTTGTAAAGAATGGGTTTGTTCTTTCTTTTTCGCTGTTAGCGCAAGGTTGTTGTAATTTATATGTAACTGAGATGTTGTTCTTGTCTGTGTTCCCGTTTTATATTCCCACTGAAACTTTGTTTCAATCACTATTTAGACGATAACATAACATATCCCAGGGGAACCCATGTCTAAGAATATAATAAAAAGAACTGCAGTTGCTTTGGCTGTGACGAGTGCAATGTGCGCTGGTGCACAAGCCAATGACTTTTCTAAATATAATCTTGCCGGCAAAAAATTAATCCAATCGAGCGCGGTAACTAAAAAAGAACAAAAAGTTCGCAGTGAAGCAACAAGCTGGCTTGTAAAACTTAATGCTCCAGCATCTATAAATGCAAAAACAATGGGAGCGGATGTAGCGTCAATTCAAGCGCAAGCTAAAGTAGCACAAGCAAGTGTAGAGCAAGCAATCAACAGCATGGACTTACCTCTTCAGGTCGTTGCTAAAACTTCAACCCTAGTAAGCTCAGTTGTCGTTAATGGCAATAAACGTGATGTTGCTAAGTTACTTTCAAATTCGCAAGTAGAAGATATTTACCCAGTATACGATTATGAATTGCATGTTGCTGACAGCGCTGACTATATTGAAGCGACTCCGCTTGTATCTAATGGTTTAGCAACAGGTGAAGGTGTTCGCGTTGCTGTGCTTGATACAGGTATTGACTACACTCATACTGCTTTTGGTGGTGCGGGTACAGATGAAGCCTATGCGGCAGCTATTGCTGATCCTGCTTCTGTAGATTGGCCTCAAGGCAAGGTATTAGGCGGCTACGATTTTATTAATAATGATGCAGATCCGATTGATGTGACAACTAACCACGGTACTCACGTTTCTCACTCTGTTAATGGTATTGCACCAAATGTAGATTTATTTGTTTACTCAGTATGTGGTGGTGGCTGTCCAGGCCTTGCACAGCTACTCGCGCTTGAAAGCGCTATGGACCCTGATGGAAATGGTGACATTAGTGACCGTGTTGATGTTATCAACATGTCTCTAGGTGGTAATTATGGCGATATTGCCAACGATGCTGTAGGCCTGTTTATTAATCAAGCGGTTAAGCTTGGTACAAACGTTGTTATCTCTGCAGGTAATGATGGCGCATATCCATTCATCGTTGGTGGCCCAAGTACTACAGAAAATGCTCTTTCAGTGGGTGCGATGACTCATCCTACCGGTGAAGAATCAGTTGGTAGTGGTACAATTAATGGTGAAGAAGCAATTGTGCAACCAGCAAGCTTCGGTCCACAAACAGCTTTTACTTTCTCAAGTGATGATATTGAACTGGTATATCCAGATGCAAACCAAACAGCATGTGAAGCCTTTGCAGATGGTGTAGACTTTACTGGCAAGGGCGTTATCATCGACCGCGGTGGTTGTGCATTTACAGTAAAAGTCTTAGCGGCTCAAGATAAAGGCGCTGAGTTTGTAATTATCGCAAATAGCAATGATGATGGTACACCAGCTCCTATGGGGGGGTCTGATCCTGCTGTAACTATCCCTTCTGTAGGCGTGACATTTGCAGCTGGTACTGCACTTAAAGCTGGTGGCGCATTTAACCTTACAGTAGAGCGCCTTGTAACTTCAGGCGCTATTGCTGACTTCACATCGCGTGGCCCTTCAATGGGTGGTCTGTTAAAACCTGAAATTACAGCGCCAGGTGTAAACATTATGACTGCTCACCCAGGCCTTGGTGATGGCTTAACGGGTGCAACAGGTACTTCATTCTCAGGTCCAATAACTGCAGGTGCTGTGAGCTTATTAAAAGAAGCGCTTCCAGAGCGTAACGCGATTGAAATTAAAGCTACGCTAATGAACACTGCAAACCTGAATGTGACTATGGAGCCATTAGCAATCAATCCTGATGCTGAGCTGGCGCCAATTAGTTACATCGGTGCGGGTCTTGTTGATGTCAATAAAGCGGCTAACTTACCAGTTGCTGCCTGGGCTGCAGATACTAAACAAGCAGCACTTTCGTTTGGTTTAGTAAACGCATCAGAAACCGTTGAGCTTACTAAAACAGTTCAAGTTAAGAACTTCTCTAATGAAGATAAAGTGTACACACTTTCTCTTGAACAACGTTATGCAGACGATGTTGAGCGTGGTTCATTCTCACTTGACTATCCAGAGTCAATTACAGTGCCAGCGGGTCAAACTATGTCATTTGACGTGACTGCAACAATTGAGCCTACTACTTTGCCTGAGTGGACATTAACGGATGATAATATTGGTTCACAAGATGCGACAGCTGATTTAACTACCCTAGAACTTGATGGTGCGTTAATCTTCTCTGATGGTAGCGATGAAGCATTCCACCTTGTTTATCACGTATTACCAAAAGCAAATGCAGCAATGAGCTTCACGCCAGTTGTTACAGATAAAGGTGTTGCACATGAAGTGACAAACACAGGTGCTGTAGTACTTGAGCCAGTATTTGCTCCGGCGGTAATGACTGATGATGTTGATGAAGAGCAACGCTTTGATTTAGTTGGTGCGTCAATTGAAACATTTGCAGTATCTGCAGAAATTTGTGAAAGCGGCTATGTAACTCTAACTACACTTGTACTGAACGAAGGAATTACTCACTCTTATGTTGGCGGCTTTATGGCTGACTTCGATATGAACCAAGATGGTGAATACGATATAACCGTACAAAATGGAATGCTGGAATGGTTTTATGAACCAGGTGAGGTAGAGCCAGGAACTGCGATTGCCTTTACTCATGGCTATGGTAGTGGTTCTGGGAAGGTTAGTAATATTTTCCAAATAATTGGTAATAATCACTTAACACTGCAAAGCTGTATTGAAGATTTTGGTTTAACTGCTGATGATATAAACGAGCAACTGTAGATGTCCGTTTCCGCACAGAAGAAGCTGTATGGACTCCGATAGCAACAGAAGAAGGTGATGTTGCTATGGGTTCTTATACATTCACAGATGCATCAAACGATCAATATGCATGGATTGAAAATGAAGCAGGAGAAACAGTTAGCTCAATTGAACCTGGAGCTTCAGCAACTTTGTACAATGCAGGTGCAGACTTCATGATCTTATCGGACTCAGGTTCTAAATTGTATACGGCAACACCTGAGTCTGACTTAAATACTCCACCAGTAGTTGCAGATGCTGAATTCTCTGTTGATGAAAATACAGAGAACGGCACAGTAATTGGTACTTTAGAAGCCACTTACGGTGCTGATTTAGCCAGCCCTGTTACAGAGTTCATTGTAATTAGCTCAAGTTCAACGGCTATTTCAGTAACAGCTACAGGTGATGTTGTAGTTATGAATCAAGATGTACTTGATTATGACGCTGGTTTAACGTCAATTGAGCTCGAAGTGGTTGCAACGGATAGATCAGGCAATGTTTCAGAGTCTGCTATGGTAACTGTTACAGTTAATAACCTGGCGGATGAAGCATCTGAGCAGCCTGTCGTTGAAGAACCGAAGAAAAAATCTTCTTCAGGTTCACTAGCATGGTTAACATTACTTGCTGCACCGTTCGCATTCATGCGTCGTCGTAAGCAAAAGTAATTATTTGAAAAATAAGTGATAAAAGGGAGCTTCGGCTCCCTTTTTACATTGCTTCACAAAGGCTACTTATAAATTCACGGTTAATTACTTATATTAGGGACTTAATAATAAAAATTAATTTAGGATCCCTATGAAAGTTGGCCACTCACTTTGTCTCGCGGCACTCTCTTTAGCTATTTTAACTGCCTGTAATAAAGCTCCTGATGACTCAAATGAAAAAGATACAATAAAACAATCGGCTGCAACTGAGTCGATTCAAATAGCAGCTCCCGTTGCTAAAAAAATACCTCATGAAATGACCATTCATGGTGACACACGTATCGATAACTACTACTGGATGCGTGATGATGAGCGCAAAGATGCCGCTGTTATTGCTCATTTAAATGCTGAAAATGCGTATGTTGAAAGCAAATTGGCACATACTCAAACGCTACAAAACACCCTTTTCGAAGAGCTTAAAGGACGTATTGAAAAGGATGACGATACCGTACCGACAAAAAAAGGGGATTATTATTATTTCTCACAAACGCGTGGTGATGATGAATATCCGGTTTATGTGCGTAGCCAAGATAGTCAAGGAGAGGGTAAGCAAGTTATTTTAAATGTAAATGAGCTTGCTAAAAATCATGATTACTTTGCTGTCACCGGTTTAGCTGTGAGTCCAAATGGCAATTTACTTGCTTACGGTGAAGATACAGTTAGTCGTCGCATTTACACAATTAAAGTTAAAGATTTAACCACAGGTAAAATGCTCACAGAGAGCCTTGAAGGCACGGAAGGTGATGTCGTGTGGGCTAATGACAACAAAACCTTTTACTATATCAAAAAAGACTTACAGACGCTGTTAGGCTACCAAGTATATCGCCATACGCTAGGTACCCCGCAAGCCGACGATGAGCTGGTTTACGAAGAGACAAACACTAGTTATTACACCGGTATCTACAAGAGTAAAGACCAACAAGATATTTATATTAGTCATGGCAGCACCAGTGCTTCGGGTGTCTCGGTTATTGATGCAAATGATGTTAAAGCAATGCCGAAACGTTTTATTGAACGTGAAGCTGGGCTTGAATATGATATTCAAAAATTAGGTGATTGGTATTACATCGTTACCAATTTAAATGCGGTTAACTTCCAACTGATGAAAGTGCACCGCGATAAGGCTCATGATAAAACCAATTGGCAAACGGTTATTGCTGGTCGCGATAAGGTTAAGTTTGAGGGTATTGAGTTATTTAACAATCACTTGGTTTATGAAGAACGTGAAATGGGGCAAACCCGTATCACTATTCGTGACCTTCGCAACCAACAAGAGCAAATAGTTGCGTTTAATGATCCAACGTATATGGTTTTTAGCTATGGTAATAGTGAGTTAGATAACCCTAATTTACGTGTTTACTATTCAAGTATGACAACCCCAGGTAGTAGCTACGATATCAACCTCGAAAGTGGCGAAAAAACACTGCTTAAACAGCGTACAGTATTGGGTGATTTCAACCCGAGCAATTACACATCTGAACGCATATATGTAACTGCGCGAGATGGTGTTGATGTTCCAGTGAGCCTTGTTTATCGAAAAGATAAGTTTAAAAAAGATGGCTCTAATCCGCTTATGCAATATGGCTATGGTTCGTATGGTGCGACCATGGATCCAAGCTTTTCTAGTTCACGATTAAGCTTACTCGATCGTGGTTTTGTATTTGCAATTGCACATATCCGTGGCTCGCAGATGTTGGGTCGTCCTTGGTACGAAGACGGCAAGTTACTTCATAAACAAAACACCTTTAATGACTTTGTTGATGTGACTAAATCATTGGCTGCTCAAAAATATGCAGATAAAGATAATGTTTTTGCCATGGGTGGCAGTGCGGGTGGCTTACTAATGGGGGCTGTTGTAAATCAAGCGCCTGAACTTTATAAAGGAGTGATTGCGGCAGTGCCTTTTGTTGATGTGGTCACGACTATGCTAGATGACAGCTTACCACTAACAACAAATGAGTATGACGAGTGGGGTAACCCGAACGATAAAGTCTATTACGATTATATGCTGTCGTATTCGCCGTACGACCAAGTTAAGAAACAGGCTTACCCAAATATGTTAGTCACCACCGGCTTGCATGACTCTCAAGTTCAGTATTTTGAGCCAACAAAATGGGTTGCTAAGCTGCGTGAATATAAAACCGATGATAACCTATTGCTTTTTAAAACTGACATGGAAGCAGGTCATGGCGGTGCTTCTGGGCGCTTTAAGAGCTTACAAGACACCGCTTTATATTATGCATTTATGCTAGATTTAGCGGGTATCGAAAAATAATAACAACGCAGGCATCCGTGATTAAACGGGTGCCTGCATTGCTAAATTAAAACGAAACTCACTGCCTTTTCCCAAGGTACTGCTGACGTTTATTTCACTATCCATTAGGGTGAGCAATTGCTTGCAAATAGCCAGTCCTAAGCCTGTTGAGCCTCGTTTTATGCTATTACGGACCTGATAATGAGGTTCAAAAATAGCATTGAGTTCATCCTCATGAATACCAACCCCAGTATCAGATACTGCCACGTATAACTGATCACTTTGTTGGCTAACCTTGACGGCAATTTCACCGCCACTTGGGGTGTGTCGAATAGCATTCTCAATTAAGTTTGTTAGTACCCGCTCTAATTTTGCAATGTCTGTCGTTACGGTAAAGTCGCAAATTTCTGGGATAACCCTGAGTGAAATTCCTGCGGATTGTGCAGTGAGTGCAAGCTTTGCCACGCAATCATAAATCAACTCGCCTAAATTAAAGATCTCTGATTGAATTTTTACTTGGCCGCACTCTAAATTAGCAAGCTCAAAAATTTGTTCGATCAGATGTTTTAATTGCTGGCAGTTATCCATTGCAAGGTTGAGGTAATGACGTTGCTCAGGCTCGTTTAAGTGGCTATCCGGTTTATTGATCATCTCAAGAAAGCCGTGCAGTGAAGATAGCGGCGTACGTAAATCATGTGATAAATGCGTAAGTAACTCACGGCGTTGTTTATCGGCTTGCTGTAATGACTGAAACTGCTCATCAATACGTGCGAGCATGGCATTGACGCCTTTGCTTAAATTGCCAATTTCATCATCAGCAGTGTAGCTAGAGTCCAATGACATTTTGGTTAGGCTGTAGTTAGCCGCTTCTATTTTATTAAGCTCTTTATTGAGTTTTTTGAGCGGTAAGGTGAAAAAACGAAATAACAGCAACATCGCAATAAAGAGAGCGAGTAAGGCAGCTATAAACCACATGGCAGCAAGCCAAAGGTTATCATTGGCTTTAATGTTTTTAAGGGTTGTATCGTAAGCTTGCCCGCCAATAATTACGTATAGATAGCCTTGCAGCTGTTGCTGATTATAAACTGGCGCGGTCGAAAATATTTTTACGCCATCGTTGCTACGCGGATCATCACCATAAATCGGCGTGGCAGTGGGGTTGTCAATCAGCTGCTGTATCGGGGTTAAGTTTATTTGTTTCCTTACGACTTGCCCCGGTTTGGCTGAATAAGTCAGTAAATGACCTTCTGGGTCTACAAAATAAAACTCAAAAGCCGGACCAAGTATCATCAGCGTGTGAAATAAGTTTTCTAGTGCATCATAGTCATACACACCTTGCTGGATCAGTGGGTTATCATGCACTAAATGTTCGGCTAATTGAAGGTGCAAGTTTTGCTGAGCATGGTGTACAGAGCTTTGCTCTAGCTGCTTACTCCAATTTAAAACCAGTGCACACAACAGGCTAAAAATAAGCACCAATGACCAAGCCAATTTTTGATAAAGCGTCATTGATTTCATTAGTTTACACTCAATTGGCTAGGGTTTAATTTATAGCCTACGCCCCAGACTGTTTCGATAAAGGTTGCTGGATGATACTGCTCAAACTTACTGCGTAAACGGTTTATATGGGAATTAACCGTATGCTCGTAGCCGCTGTGTTGGTAACCCCACACTTGGTCTAGTAACTGTTGGCGGCTAAAAACATGGTTTGGGTGTTTAGCAAAATAGACTAGTAAATCAAATTCGGTGGCGGTTAAGTTAATTGCTTGGTCAGCTAAAAATGCTTGGTGGCTGGCAAATTCAATATGGAGTTCACCAAGTTGAATGACTGCTTGAGCGCTATCTTCATGATGTGAATGGGCTGCCATAAGTTGTGACCTATGCCGTAATTGTGTTTTTATTCGTGCTTGTAACTCTCTGGCGAAGAACGGCTTGCAAATGTAATCATCAGCGCCCATTTCCAGACCAATCACTCTGTCCATATCGCTACTGAGTGCAGTTAGTAAAATAACGGCAATGCTTGGGTAGTGCTCTTTAATTTTGCGGCATAAACTCAAGCCATCCATTTGTGGTAGATTGATATCGAGTAGCACCAAGCCGTAACTTGAGCTGGCAAGCTTCTTTATTGCAGCTTCAGCGCTCGAGGCTTCATCAATATGTAGGTTTAGGCAGTGTAATTGTGTGCTGATAAGTTGGCGTATTGCTCTATCATCTTCGACGATTAATAATTTTTCTTGGCGCATTGCTCACTCCAAATCACAGAGGCACATCCTTATGACCTCGGTGTAAGGAGTGCGATTATTATTGCGTCCGCGTTATCGTGATCCGAGCAACCGGGTTATCAAACTTATGCTGGCTGGTGAGCACTGAGTTTGTCAGGCCATCATCTTGACTAACCACACCTGGGTGCATTGCAACACGGTTAATATCGTCACGCATTTCGTTGTAGCCTTCGCCTGAGTCGGCAGGGCCTGGGATCGTGCCTAGTGCTTCAGAGTTAGCCTCTGTGCCTGCATCATAGGCAAAACTAGTGCGAGACAGTGACTCATTAACCGCTAACGAAGACACGTCTATTGCATTAAGACCGGTAAACGCGTCATTTGTATTCACCAACATGGTCGCTAAGCTGATTTTTAATGAATCAAGCTGCTCAGTACTCAGCATTAAAGTGACTTGCTCACCTGGAGGGAGTGGACTCTCAGCTGAGCTTGAGGCCATAGCAAAATCAGTTGCTAATAATTCACTGTTATCTCCTCCTTCAGCCATTAATTCGAGCGCAGCTGAAGCTGGTTCACCTATTTGCCAAAGCATACCCTCAGAGTGAGCAATGGCTGCAATCGGTGACAATGGTTGGGCATTGGTTAAATTCGTAACTTGTACTGTAAATTCATAGCTCATAACGGGCATTACAGGATCTGTTACTTCCACCTCGTTATTATCTGAATCCCCACAGGCCGCAAGACCGGCACTTAATGCGAGGATAATTAAGCTTTTTGAAAAGCGCATGATAACCTCCTATTTAACCGTAACTGTTAGCAACGCAACTGGGTTTAGCCATCTGTGCACGGTGTTATCAAGGTCACTCATACCTGCCTCTAAATCGTCGTCACCTAAATTACCCGGATGAATATGCACCATCATATTTGTTTCGCTGCTGGTGACGCCGCTGCCATTCATTCCTGCATTGCCACCCGGTGCGGCTGGAATACCTGGCGTGCCCGGCATGCCTGAACCCTCAACAACAAGCTCATCATTAGCTTCGGTGCCTGCATCATAGGCATTGAGATAAACAGTGTAGGTGCCAGCTTCTGTTGGGATCATCCAACTATCTAAACCCACAAAGCCATCATTGGTAGGCAGCAGCATGGCTGTGAGCGATAAGTAATTATTGCCATCGCTGGTAGATAAGCTCGCCATCGTTGAACTTGCTGGCGCCAATAGGCCTTCAACTGGGTTAGCAACCATGTCACTGTTTGCAGCTGTGGCTTCACTCATTAATGGCTCGAGATTACCACCCTCAGCCATTGTCTGTAGGGCTGTAGAAGCAGGCATAGCAACGCTAAAGAGTTTACTGTCACTGTTGTGAGCCGTAATGAGAATAGGGGTAAAGTGTAAACCTTGCGTGAGGTTAGTCAGTTTTATATCAAGCTCAGCTGCTTGGCTTGCAAGGCTAGTTACTGCGCATGCAGCGAACAAAGTTAATGGTAAAGCTTTCATGTGAGATTCCTGTTTTTGATGATTCAAAATCAGTATCGAATAGCAATATCCAAAAACCTTCACGAAGTTATCACATTTTTATCACAGCATTGATTACAGCCTTTTTTGCTGGTTGAGAGTTTTAATTTTAATCAATTTAGCTAGGGTAAAATGCTATTAAGGTTTATAGTAAAGAGACAAATAGACCCATAACAAGGAATTTAAAATGGATGATAATCAAAAAGTTGAAATAATTGTGGCAGATAAAGACCAGCGCACTTGGGCAATGTTTTGTCACTTAAGTGCCTTAGCTGGTTTACTTTTTCCGTTTGGATCAGTGATTGGGCCTTTGATTGTTTGGCTTGTAAAAAAAGAAGAAATGCCGCTCGTTGCTGAGCATGGTCGCAAGTCATTAAACTTTCAATTAACCATGATGATTGCTTACATTGTCTGCTTTATGCTGATGTTTGTTGTCGTTGGTGTCATTTTGCTGCCATTGGTTGCGCTATTCTCATTGATTATGGTGGTAGTATCGGCGATTAAAGCCAACGATGGTAAAGAAGTTAAATATCCAATGGCAATAGAATTTATAAAGTAAACTAATTGCCATATACTAAAAGCTCAGCCATTTGCTGAGCTTTTTTATGTGATGTTTATGGCCTACTTATCGTTATTTTTCAGCGCATTTATTGCAGCTACCCTATTACCTAGCTCTTCAGAATTAGTTATGACCGCTATGATAGCCAGTGGTGACTATTTAATTTGGCTATTATGGTTAAGTGCAACCGTGGGCAATGTGCTTGGGAGCTGTGTTAATTATTGGCTGGGCACGCAAGTCATGCGATTTAATGACCGTAAATGGTTTCCCGTTTCACAAAAGTCGATAGACAAAGCCGAACAGCAATTTAATAAGTACGGTATTTACAGTTTGCTGTTTGCTTGGCTGCCTATTGTCGGCGACCCGTTAACGGTTGTTGGCGGAATTTTTAGGGTTAAGTTTTCAATCTTTTTGTTACTCGTGACCCTAGGCAAAGGCGCACGTTATTTAGCTGTGCTTGCCTTTGCAGTAGGGCTAGAAAAGTTATTTTAACTTTTTTGCCAATCAAGGGTCAGTGATACTGAGTCGGCAAAACGCAGCGCGTGCGGTTTATCAACGCGCACTTTGGCATAGTGAACACTTTGATGCTGGTGGCAAATTGCTAAAATTTCAGCAACCAATTTTTCTAACAGCAAAAAGTGGCCTTCTTCGACAAGGCTGATCACTTCTTTAGTAATAGTCTTGTAGTTTAGCGCTTTATCGACTGCGTCAGTTTCACAAGCTTGATCAGCGGGGTAGTGAATTTCTAAATTAATCACTACATCTTGCTTTTTCTCACGTTCCTCAGGGTTAAAACCTATAAAGGTTCGTAGCCTGAGGTTAGTAACATTAATAATTGCGTTGGCCATCATTACCCTCTAACTAGTTGTAAAAACTCGTTACGGGTTTTTGGATCGGCTCTGAAGTTACCTAACATAACCGATGTACGCATGCTTGAGTTTTGCTTTTCAACGCCGCGCATCATCATACACATGTGTTTTGCTTCAACGATTACGCCAACACCTTTCGCACCAGTTACTTCTTCAACCGCTTTAGCAATTTGATGAGTTAATTGTTCTTGAATTTGAAAACGACGCGCATACATATCAACAATTCGCGCAAACTTCGATAAACCAAGTACTTTGCCGTTAGGAATATAAGCAATATGACAGCGGCCAACAAACGGTAATAAGTGATGTTCACACATAGAGTAAAGCTCAATGTCTTGGATTAAAACCATATCATCGGCGTCTGAGGTGAATACCGCATTGTTGGTGATCTCGTCTAATGTTTGACGATAACCTTTAGTCAGGTACTCCATTGCTTTTGCAGCGCGCTTTGGTGTGTCGAGTAATCCTTCACGAGCAGGATCTTCACCTACCGCAGTAATTATTTGTTGGTAACTGTTTTTTAAATCATCGTGCATAGCTTTCTCAGTAATTCGTTATTTTAAATGTCTGCCACCATCAACAGGCATAGAACGACCTGTGATGTATTGGCTGCTTAGTATTAGTTCTACGCTGTTAATAATCTCGGCGCAGCCGGGCTCAATGCCCATTAGCGATTTCTTTAATGTTTTGGCTTTGTACTCGTCACTATCGTGCTCGTTAAAAATGATCAGCGAGGGAGCGATAGCATTCACTTTAATGGCCGGTGCAAATTTAGCGGCAAACGACTTTGTTAAATTATCAAGCGCCGCTTTACTTGCTGCATAAGCAAGGTGCTTAGGACTGCCTTTTTCAACAACATAGTCAGTTAAATGAATAATATCTGCGGCTGTACCACTGTTTTGCTGATAATGCAGTAACAAATCAGAAGCTGCTAAATTAATTAAATAGGGCGCTTTGGCATGAATACGCATCATGTTATCAAATAGGTCAGCGTAATCGTGATTATTTGCTTCGCAATCCCAGCTAGACGCATTATGGATAATTGCCTTGAGCTGGTTGGTATGGGTTTTTAATTCTTCGATAAAATGCCCGATAGCTTGGTCACTATTAAAATCAGCATGGATGCAAATAGCGCCTTTGCCTGCAAGCACATCAATTGCTTCATGGCGGGTACGGTAAGTGACTATGATTTCTTGCCCTTGCGCTAAAAAGTGCTCGGCCAGAGCGAGTCCAATACGTTGGCCTGCGCCAGTAATTAAAATGGGCGATGACATAAACTAATATAAAACCTTAGATTTTTGATTTGAAATATAATGTATTTACTGTAACAACTATAAACCAAATTACAGAACTATTTCATCTTTACTGCAATCATGTTGCTAACTTTTACGTCAGGCATGATGCTCCAGATCATTTTGTGAAGCTGATAATCAGTGATTGAAGGTTCTGAATATTGCTAAGGGGTGCGGGAGGAGTAGAAAAGGGCAATTATTATTGCCCTCGCAATGTTTAAACTACCCTTAAAGCTCGTCGTAAACGGTTGGGATTGCTTGGCGTTTATGTTGAGTACGTAAGTAAATTGCTGTTAGCTTTTCTTCGACTTCATTGCTGACGTCTTTACCTTCTAAGAAATCATCAATTTGATCGTAAGTGAGGCCTAGCGCTTCTTCGTCAGTCAGACCAGGGCGATCACACTCTAAATCGGCCGTCGGGGCTTTATTTACCAGTACTGCTGGCGCTCCCAAGTGCTCAGCAAGTGCACGAACTTGACGCTTTGATAAACCAAATAACGGCGCTAAATCACATGCACCGTCACCAAACTTGGTGTAAAAACCCGTGATGTTTTCAGCACTGTGATCGGTACCAACCACTAAGCCTTGGCAGAAACCAGCAATTTCATACTGCGCAACCATGCGCTGGCGTGCCTTCACATTGCCTTTGATAAAGTCAATTTTAGCTTGCTCTGGTAATTCAGCACCACCACCAACAACCGCGGCCATTGCTTGTTCATGCATGCCATCGACAGCCGCTTTAATGTTAACCGTCATACGCTTGCTTGGCTTAATAAAATCAACAGCCATTTGTGCTTCATCTTCATCTGCTTGAACACCATAAGGTAAGCGAACTGCAATAAATTGATATTTGTTGGTGTTGAGTTCTTGGTTTAATTCATCAACCGCTAATTGGCATAAGCGGCCACAGGTTGATGAGTCAACACCGCCACTGATCCCTAATACAAGTGAGCGAGAGTGCGCAGCAGTAAGTCGGCTTTTAAGAAAGTTAACGCGACGGGTAATTTCCGCTTTTACATCAATAGTTGGTTGGACTTTCATTTCCGCCAGAATGTCGGCACGCATGGTAGAGCTCCTATTTTTCGTTGTGGTTGTCAGCGTTTTTTACATTATGTTATGGGCGCGGTTTTTATTAAAGACCTAAATGCGCTTTTATTTCGTTGACTTGCTGCTTAAGGTCTTCGATTTCGCTCAGTAATTGTTGCACTTCACTGTTGTTATCCTGCATCGGCTCACTAGCAGCCATATCCTCAGTGATGCTGTCTGGGCCAACAAATAAGTGCATATAGCGGCTCTCTCGTTTGCCTGGCTCTCGTGCTAAGCGTGCAACATGTTCTTGCTCAATGAGTGTATTTAATGCGGCTTCAACTTCATTGACATTGCTAAACTCAGCTAGTCGGTTGCTGCGCGTTCTTAGCTCTCCCGGTGTTTGTGGTCGCGTAGCAGCAGTAAACAAATAATGGCGCGTTGCTGCTCAGTAAATTGCAAACTGCCAAATTCGGTATTACAAAAGCGGTGAGCATATTTATTAACCCGCCCTGACAACCCTTCATCAAGAGTTACTAAGCGTGATGCAATAAGCTCATCTAGGGTATCTTGTACTTGCGCCTCAGTGAGAGACAGTACCGGTTCACGGTTAGATTTTTGATTACATGCATTAGTGAGGGAGTTTAAAGATAACGGATAATGTTCGGGTGTTGTACTTTGCTTTTCGAGTAAACAGCCAATAACGCGTTGTTGTATCGATGATAATTGCATGATTTTATTTCTCTTTAATGTGCTGCACTTAGCCAAATTGCTAATTTTTTATTTAATGAGTCAAAGTTAAGGGGTTTTGTTAAATAATCATCCATGCCAGCATCTAAACAGCGTTCTTTGTCACCCTGCATTGCATTGGCAGTTAGTGCAACAATATTGACTTTCTGATGTGCTTCGCCAGCTTTTCCTAATCTTATTGCCTTTGTTGCTTGATAGCCGTCCATTTCTGGCATTTGGCAGTCCATTAGCACTAGTTCGTAAGGGGCATCCTCATTATTTGCTAGTTTTGTTATTGCCTCAAGACCATTTTCAGCAATGTCAAAACTAATACCTGCTTGTTTGAGTAAGGCGCCAGCAACCACTTGGTTAACTTTATTGTCTTCGACTAATAAGACGCGAGATGATGTACTCGAAGCTGGTATGGAAATTTTAGCGATGCTTTGTTCTTTATTTACTTGTTGTTGTTCAATGTACTTTTCGTTAGCCAAAGAGTTAAATAAGTCTGAAGGGGTTAAAGGTTTAAATATAATACTTTGCGCTTCTAAAGTTTGTTTAGATTGCTCTTCAGTTAGGCTCATAGGTGCCATTAAAATACATTTACATGCATTGTTATTATAATATTTTTGGAACGCTCGTTGCTCTGATTGTTCTGCTTGCATATAAAGTTGGTAATCTATAAAAACTGCATCGCAAGGTGGCTCTTGAGAGTGGGCTGCACGGTTAATTAAGCTTGGCATATTGCCAATAACTTCAACTTTTGCTCCCCATAATTGCAATTGTTTTTTAGTAATGCTGCTACTGAGCTTGCAGTTGTCAGCAATTAAAATGCGTTTTTTATCAATTAAGTGACTTGGCTCATGCAGCTGCTTTTGGTAGTCAAATTTTACTTTAATTGAGAAATTGAACGTGCTGCCTTCTCCATAAGAACTGACAACATTTACATCGCCGCCCATTAGAGTACAAAGCTGTTTAACAATGGCAAGACCAAACGCTGTGCCGCCATATTGCCGGGTAGTTGAAGCATCAGCTTGAGTAAAAGAATCAAAAAGAGTTGCTTGTTTTTCTGGTTTTATGCCTAAGCCATTATCAACAACAGAGCAATTCAGATATAACTCGTTATCAGCAGTTTCAAGTTTGGCTATCACGACTATCTCACCGTCTTTTGTGAATTTAACTGCATTACCTATTAGGTTATTGATGATTTGCCTAATACGATTTGGGTCGCTTATGATAAATTCACGTTTGATATGAGTTGCATCTAGTAATAGTTTGGTATTGTTTTGCTCTGCTTTTATAGCAAATGATTCAATGGTATCGCCTAGAAGTTTAGATATATTAAAACTCACGTTTTCGATATCGAGCTTACCAGCTTCAATTTTTGAAAAGTCTAAAATATCATTGATAATATGCAGTAATGACTCTGCTGATGACTGTGCCAATTCAAGGTGATGGCTTTGTTGTTTATCTAATTTTGTTTGTTTAATGATATTAAGCATGCCAATAACCCCATTCATCGGGGTGCGGATTTCATGGCTCATACTTGCTAAAAATTCACCTTTTATTTTTACTGCTTGTTCTGCTGCATTTTTCGCTTGAACTAGCTGATGTTCAGTTTCTATACGCTGTTGGCTTGCATGTAAGCTACCAATAAGTGCCGCAACTGCAATTAAAAAGCTTTCCTCGTTTTTACTCCAATGTCGTCTTGATGCGCTGTTCTCTGCGCACACCACCCCCATACTTTTACTTCCAGTCGGAATGATTGCAGTAAGCATGGAGCGAATATCAGCGCGATCAAAATAATTGCTAGCTAACTCCTTGGTAAACGGGTGGTGATATGCATCACTCGCATTTATAACGGCGTTATTGTTAATGGCATCAAAATAGTTAGGGTGTTCTATTTGCTGTAACGACACTGCCCGACTAAAACGCGATTGATTTTGATCATGACTAGCAAACGAGTTAAGCGTTTGTCGGTCTTCGCTAAATAACCAAATGCTTGCTCGATCAACCTCTAGTGCTTGGCATATCGCTTTTACAATTACATGCTTAGATAAGTTTAAATTACCCGTTAAGACGGCTTCGTGAACAGTTAATGAGGCAAGTATTTCGTTGTGCAAGGCAATTTTATTGTTTTCAAGCTCAACGCGTTTGCGAGCATCTATGTTTTGTAATGACCCAAATAGTTTGATACAGCGGCCATTCTTATATTCAGATTCGCCATGCGCTAAAACCCAGATAGCTTCGCCTGATACAGTAATTATTTGCACTTGAGTTTCAAAGCTTTCACCTTCTTTTATCGCTTTTTCGATTAAGTGGCGAATTTTGTCACGGCTGTAACCGGGTTTAAAATAGTCGAGATTGGTTGGCCATTGTGGTTGTTTATTGAGTGGCAACTTAAAGATTTGTTTAGTCATATCTGACCAATAAACAGCTTTGGTCTCGAGATTAAATGACCACGCACCTACTTTTGCTAGGCTACTCATTGTTTCGAGCATTCGCTCGCTTTTGTATTGGCGCTCGAGCATTTTTAAAAAGAACACACAAGCACCCGCAAATAATATACATACGATAATTATGGCGATACGTAACGGCCAAATGGCTGATTTTGGTGGATGCCAACCTGCTTTCGGAACAGCATACATACGCCAATTCCCGCCAGGGAAATTAATGCCAAAATTAAGTGGTGTGTCATTTAAAATAGCGCTATTTCCGTAGAAAAATTCCCCCTCAGCACCTAACCCGTTGCGACCCTGTAACGCTATGTCGTAGTGCTTATTTAAAGCTAGAAGCCCCGAATTGTTATAAACTTTATCAATATCGAGTACGACAGAAAGTAATCCCCAAAAGTGCTGTTCTGGTGGTGTAAAAATAGGCATGCGAGCTATTAAGGCTTGACCGCCTTGTACTAGTTCTAAGGGACCTGCCATGACAATTTTGTTTTCATCGCGCGCCTTAATTGCATCGTCTCGCTGCGCGGCGTTTTCTAGAAAATTGAGACCAATTGATTTCTCATTTCCTTTTAGTGGGTAAGTCATCTGAATGATCATGTTTGGTGCAGCGCCGATATTTCTTAATTCTGAAGAGGTTTCGAATAATGGCGTGGCAATTTGAGAAAAGCGGCTTTGATTTAAATTTGGCTCAGCAGCAACTGCGACGGCAAGGCCGCGAACAAGTTGAATATTAGAGATTAGAGTCGCCTCTAACTTTGCACGGTAAGCGCTAACTCGCGCAATCTCCTGAGCACGGAATGCATCTTTTTCTCGGCTATAGTTTAATTGATCGATGATTAAGCCAATTACAATAACTAGCGCAAGTGAAAACCAAAAGGCTAACTTTAGTTTTTGCAGTTTTTTATTATCGGTTTCAGTTGCTAATGGCATGAGAAAGATTGATTTCTAAACTATTTCCCTACTATAGACAATTTCTGAGGCAATTAACAATCATCAGCTAATCAAGAAAACTAAATTTAAATATTTGGATAGCAACACTATTTTTTCACAAAACTCAGGTTAATATAGCAGGTTAATACAGTGTTACTTTAGCGCAAGGGTAAATGGCATGTTCAAGATAATCAAATGGTTATTAATAGGTTTGTTCGTTGTGGTGTTACTCGCAACAGGGCTTGTTTATGGTGTATTAAATCTAAGTTTACCGGCTCTTGATGACCGGGGTAAAAGCGACGCTATTTCGCAATCAGTGAAGATTGAACGAGACACTTTAGGGCAGGCTGTTATTCATGCCGAAAACCGTTTAGATGTAGCCTATGCTCTTGGTTTTGCGCATGGTCAGGACCGATTCTTTCAAATGGATTTACTGCGCCGTAATGCCGCAGGTGAGCTTAGTGAATTATTTGGTAAAGCTGCTGTTGGGCTTGATAAAAAAATGCGTTTTCATCAGTTACGCAAACGTAGTCAGATTGCTGTTGCGCAGTTACCAGCAAAAGATAAAGCGCTATTAAAAGCTTACGCGAATGGGGTTAATGAGGGTCATGCGCAAGTAGGTTTCGATAGTTTTGAATATTTACTGACTGGCGCTGAAGCAAAACCTTGGCAAAGTGAAGACAGCTTACTAATCATTTTTAGTATGTATTTAGATTTGCAAACGGCTACCTTTGAACGCGACAAAACACTGATCGAAATCGAAGATCTATACGGTAAGGCGATGGTCGACTTTATTACTCAGCCTAGCCTTTATCAAGCGGCGCTCGATAACAGCCTATTAGCACCTTATAACGGCGGTATTCCAAATCTCAAAGACGCTCAATGGGCTATGACTGAGATTGCAGAGCGCAAGGAGCTTGGTAGTAATAACTGGGCAGTTACTGGGCAGTTAACTGAAACTGGTGCTGCAATGTTGTCAGACGATATGCACTTATCATTTGCTGTGCCAATCATTTGGTACCGTGCCCAGCTCAATTATCCACTCAATGGTGAAATGCAGCAAATCACCGGTGTGTCATTACCAGGCGCTCCAGCAATTGTAGTTGGCACCAATAATAAAATAGCGTGGGGGTTCACCAATGGTTACCTAGATACAGCCGATTGGATAGCCCTTGAGAGTAAAGAGAAAACGTGGCAGATAGATGAACCCATCTTACTCAATGACGGCAGCATTGAAAATTATGCTTTAACCATGAGTGAATATGGCCCAGTAAAAGAAATTAATGGCAAACCATATGCACTAAGTTGGGTTGCTCACCATGAGTATGCGGTTGATATGGAATTACTTAAGCTTGAGCAAGCAAGTACGGTTGATGATGCACTAGCGCTTGCGGCTGAAGTGGGTATTCCTGTCCAAAACTTGATGGTTGTTGATGATCAAGGGAACGCCGCTTGGAAGAATATGGGAGCCGTTCCAGCCCGTAAAGAGCCCCATCAATTAGCGGTGGCTGAGCAAGCGTATCCTGCAGCGTGGCATGAAAACGAAACGCTGCGTCCATTTGTTAAAAACCCAGACAGTGGCCGATTGTGGACGGGCAACTCACGCGTTGTTTCCGCAGAGGATGACCAGCGCTTTGGTAATGGTGCTTATGCCATGGGGGCTCGCTCGGCACAAATTCGCGATCGATTATTTGAAAAGCAACAGTTCAACGAACAAGATTTTTATGACTTACAACATGATAATGAAGCTCGATTCTTAACAGCTTGGCATAAACTGCTGGTCAAACAGCTCAGCAACGCAGGCGATAAATATGCGCTGTATTTAAAAGAGCTAAATAATTGGCAGGCGTGTGCTTGTAGCGATTCAATTGGTTATACCTTAGTAAAGCGTTACCGCAGTGAAGTAATTAATGGTTTATTTAGTCCATTAGAGAATAAGCTAAAAGCCCTCGACAGCAGCTTAAAACCAGTAAAACGAGACTTAGAGCCTGCTGTTTGGCAACTTATCGAAGCGCAGCCTGAAGCATGGTTAAACCCAGAGTATGCAAACTGGAATCAGCAAATGCTAGCTGCATTTGATCGCGTTATCACTAAACTAACCGAGCAGTACGGTAACAACCCGCACAGCTGGGAGTGGGGTAAGGTCAACGAGTTAGTGATTGAGCACCCATTTGCCAAGCAAATACCGGTACTTAAAAGCTTATTGAATATGCCTACGGCGCCTGGGTTTGGTGATACCTTTATGCCTTCAGTACAAGGGCGTAGTTTTGGTGCTTCGCAGCGCTTTATTGTTCAACCAGGGCATTTAGATAAAGCGATTATGGCTATTCCGGGTGGGCAATCTGGGCATCCATTGTCAGAATTTTATCGTGCCGGGTTTAACGATTATGTCAGTAATGGTTTAACGCCATTATTGCCGCAAGAGATTGCACATAGCATTACTATTGAGGCAATTAATTAATCTTCATTTTCAAAAAATGTACTTTGAGCATGCACTATCGTGGTCTTATTACGGCCAGAGTGCTTGCTCTCATACAGCGCTGAATCTGCATACTGCAGCATTTTTTCTATGGGAGTAAGGGGTTGCCATTCAATTAAACCAAAGCTCATAGTTACTTTTAAATCCGGACAGTCAGGGTGAGCTTCCAATACTGCTATTTTTGTACGCAAAGCTTCAATTTTTGCAAAGGCTTGGCGTTCATTAGATTGAGTAAGTATTAGTAAAAACTCTTCTCCGCCCCAACGAACTGCAATATCATCCTCGCTCATGAATTCACTGATGAGTCGTGAAATATTCACTAAAATAGTATCACCTTTATCATGCCCGTAATTATCATTGATTCTTTTAAACTGATCGATGTCTGCCATGGTCATGCAAAGAGGGCTGTTATTATTTATGCAATTTTTGCGTGCATTCATAATTAGCTTTTTAGCAAAGCGGCGATTGAAAAGTTTTGTAAGAGGATCCCGGGCTGCCATTTCCGTTAACTCTAGTCGTTGTGAAAGAGTAATCTCTCTAATTAAACCCATGCCATAAATCATAGGTAAGCCAGCAATAATTATATTAATTATTTTAATATGGGGGAGCAGTTCAGAGTAAGCAAAAGGGTAGTTTGTATTTGAAAAAAACACATACAACAATGCAAAAGCAATGATCATTAACACGCTATACAAAGAAGCTCGCTTTAAAGTTAGTTGATAGTCAATCATTAACAGGCAAGACACAGTCCATAGATAAAATTGAAATCCTGCATCTAAGCCAAGCATTGCACAAACAATGGTTGAGTGAATAACAACTTCAAGACAAAACACACGAAGAGCTAAGGAGGTTAAACCTTGTTTGATTAGAAAAATTCCCCCAGCCCATGCACACACACTTAGAACATTTACTATTGCCAAAGTAACTGCACCAATGTGAGCGAAAACGGGAATTAGCACAACGTGGACTGCGAGTGCAAAGTAAGCAATCTTCAAAATAATAAGAAACTTAACATGCTCTATTTCTTGTAACTCTGATTGCTTAGGTTGTTTTAAGAGATGTTTTAGCAACCGGACCTCTTAGACAGCTAGGTGTAAAAACTAGTATAGATTAAAATTTAGGCTGTGAAGAATTAAAGAGATTTCTGTTTCTTTAATTCATTTAATTTAATCGGGGTTAAACAACAGTTCACTTCGTTTTTGCTAAGCTTTAAGCTTGGCAGGACTGTGAATTAATGCCACTCTAATCAAACCATCATTGATATCGGCTTGCCGTTTGCCTTGATAATATTTTCGTGCCTAAAAAGGAGTAGTTATGCCGGCGGAAAAAACGCATTTAGAGATTTGTAATCTAACTAAAGAACAGTACCCACAAATAAAGACCCTCATGGATCAAGCTTACCCAGGGCTTGGAGGTGCTTGGCCAAGCCATACTATTTTTAGGCTAATAGACCAGTTTCCGGAAGGGCAAATAGGCATTGTTGACGATGGTGTTTTAGTAGGCATCGCCTTGAGTGTACAGGTTGATTACGCGCGCTTTTCTAACCCACATACCTACGAAGATATTGTTGATGGTCACGACCGTGTATTTAGTGATCCTGAAGGTGATGCACTTTATGGTTTAGATGTGGTGATTTCATCAACTCACCGAGGGATGCGACTGGGTCGTCGCTTATACGATGCGCGTAAAGAGCTGTGCCGTCAGTATAACTTGCGCGCTATTTTAGCGGGTGGACGTATTCCGCGCTATTACAATCACAGTGCAGAGATGTCTCCGATGGAGTACATCGAAAAAGTTGACCACAAAGAGCTGTATGATCCGATTTTAAGCTTTCAGCTATCTAATGATTTCCAAGTTAAACGTTTACTTAAAAAATACCTTCCTGAAGATCAGGAGTCAGTTGGTTATGCCACTTTACTAGAGTGGAATAACATTATGTTTGAGCCGACAGATACGGTACTTGAGTCGACTAAATCAATTGTCCGTGTCGGTGCTGTACAATGGCAAATGCGCTGTGTTGAGTCTGTTGAAGAGCTGCTCAAGCAGGTGGAGTATTTTGTTGATACAGTATCAGATTATAAAAGTGACTTTATTCTGTTTCCGGAGTTTTTCAATGCCCCGTTAATGGGTCTTACTGAGCAAAGTAATCAAACGGAAGCGATTCGCTATTTGGCCGAATACACAGAAACCTTCCGTGATGCGATGTCACGCATGGCGGTTGAATATAATGCCAATATTATCACCGGTTCTATGCCACTAGCTGAAGACGACAAGATTTATAATGTTAGCTATTTATGCCACCGTAGCGGTAAAATTGATGAGCAGCGTAAAATTCATATTACCCCTCACGAGCAAAATGACTGGGTGATCCAAGGCGGTGATAAAATTGCTGTATTTGAAACCGATGCGGGTCGTGTCGGTATTCAAATTTGTTACGATGTAGAGTTTCCTGAATTGTCGCGTATTCTCGCTAAACAAGGGTTAGATATTTTGTTTGTGCCATTTTGGACAGATACAAAAAATAGTTACTTACGTGTACGCCATTGTGCGCAAGCACGTGCAATCGAAAATGAATGTTATGTTGTGATTGCAGGCTCGGTTGGGAACTTACCTGAAGTAGAAAGCTTAGACGTACAGTATTCGCAATCAGCAGTGCTTACCCCTTCTGACTTTTCGTTCCCGCATGATGCAACCTTGAATGAAGCAACACCGAATACCGAAATGTTGTTATTCAGTGATTTAGATATGGATAAACTGAAAATCCTTCACAGTGAAGGTACGGTAAGAAACTTAAAAGACCGCCGTGAAGATTTATATGATGTAATTTTGAAAAAGCGAGATCAATAATGGCGTGGTTGTATTTAATTGTCGCAGGTCTGTTAGAAATTGGCTGGCCTGTAGGCCTTAAGATGTCTCAACAGGCAGACAGTCGCTGGTTAGGCATTGCAATAGCCGTCGCCTTTATGGTCGCTAGTGGCTTTATGTTGTGGTTGGCGCAAAAGGATATACCGATGGGGACATCCTATGCAGTATGGACAGGTATTGGTGCTGCTGGCACTTTCTTGGTTGGTATTTTATTTTATGGGGATGCCGCCACTTTTGGCCGCATTGCCGGAGTACTGTTGATAATTAGTGGTGTAATAACCCTAAAGATTAGTCATTAAAAAAGCGGCATAGCCGCTTTTTTAATGACTAGGAATAAGCCTAATTGGGTAGCATTACAAGAATGGCAGCCAGTGCAATTAACACAAGCCCCGCCGTGTCTTGGCGTTTTAACGGCTGTTTTAACCAAAGAGTCGATACCATAATGGTAAAAAATACTTCTATCTGCCCCAGTGTTTTTACATAAGCAACATGCTGCAAGCTCATGGCGCTAAACCAACCAATAGAACCTAAACAGCTACAAATACTAACAGCGGTCGTGGTGCCTTTGTGTTGCCACATTTTCTTAAAAGTATCGCGCTCTTTGAATGCAATATACACGCATAGCATCAGTGTTTGTAAACTGATTATCAGCACTAACACCCAAGCTGCAGAATGCGGAAAAGTCAGCCCTGAACTTAAACTTGCTTCACGGATCCATGATGAAGAGAGAGCAAAAGAAGTGCCGCAAGCAAGCCCAAGCAGTGCGGTGCCCAAATTAAAGTGTTTAACATTCGCGATGCCACTTAATAGCAGTACCGCAATTGCACCAATAAATACGCCAACCCAGCCCAGTAACGACAGTGCTGAGCCAAAGAACATGACACCTAAAATGGCCGCCATTAGCGCTTCACTTTTAGCAAGCCCTGCACCGACTGCAAAGTTATTCATTTTAAACAGCTTTACCATTAAACCTGTGGCAACAATTTGGACGATACTGGCGCCAACAATGTAGCCAATAAAAGCCAGATTAAAGTCAGGAAGTGCGGCGTCTTGATATTGATAAAGTGCAAATAAATACAGGGCAGCAATTGGGCTGGCAACGATAAAGCGAGCAAGCGTTACCCCGGCAACACTCACTGTTGCACTGAGTTTGCTTTGCAAAGCGTTGCGCCACGACTGCATAAATGCCGCAAAAATAGTTAAGAAAATCCAAGTCATATTGAAAATAAATTAATGAGGATAGGCGTTTAGAGTAACAAAACCAAAGTGTTAGAGCATCAGCTTATCGACCAACTTGAGAAAAACTCAGCTGTGACAATATGCCGCAGGGCTTTTATGCTGACTTTAGACTATAGTGACAATGATGCTATTGCTGGCCGCTGCTGTTTTAAGTAGCGGCTTTTTTTTGTTTACGCTAGGGTAGGGTATTATAGTTAAAAGATAAGGAAATATCATGACCACACTGATTATCTGCGCACTCATCGCAGTACTCATACCCTATTTAGCCAAAGCGCCTGTGGCTTTTGCTCAAAATAAGTTGGCAGGCTACGACAATAAGCACCCACGCGAACAACAAGCTAAACTAACCGGCTTTGGTGCTCGTGCGTTGGCAGCACATCAAAATAGCTTTGAATCGCTGATTATTTTTGCGGTCGCGCTGGCAGTCGTTATAGGTAGCAATAATGTCTATCAGGTAACTGAGACCCTAGCGATTGTGCATGTTATTGCCCGTGTGTTGTATTGTATTTTCTACTACATAAACCAGGATATTTTACGTTCATTAGTTTGGCTTGTTGGCTATGTTTGTGCTGTGGCTATGATTGCTCTTTGTCTTTAGCGATAGAGCTAGTAGTCAAAAACCACAAAGCAAGCGGCTTAAATAAGGCGCTTGCTTTAGGGTCTTAAGTGGTTACTTTTACTTAGAGCTAACTTTAATTTTCTCTATTAAATCCTTTGCTTGATAGTTTTCGTCTAAGGCGAAATCGAGTTGTACTAAGGCGTTTTTAAAGCCGGATTCAGACGGCGCATACTGCCATTGTTTTAAGGCTCTTTTCGCTTCTCGATTGAAAACACCTTCAGGCTCTGCACTTACCACACTAACATTGCTGGTGATCCACTTGGTAAAATATCGTATTTCAAAACGACTGAACCGCTAATACCTTGCTCTGCAGCTTGAATAGGGTATATCGGCTCTACACGCATAACCGCTTGATAGTCTTTTGTCTTTTCAACGGACATCGGCTGTTTTGCAATGGCAAAGCTGCTAAGCATGCCCGCTGTAAAAATAACTAACGCTGTTTTTGCGATAAATGAGCTGTTGTCGATCTGCTTTATTTGGTTTAGACGTTGTAACATGGTGTTTTTATCCCCGTATTGTGAATAAGCCATTAAGCCTGTTCTGCTAAAGCTTGCACAGTGCACTAATGCCTTACTGTATAAAATTCGTTGTTCTGTCGATTTATTTTTGAGTACTTGCTCATCACATGAAAGCTCTTGAATACGGCGCAGACTTGCATAACCAAGCCAAGCGACAGGGTTAAACCACAACAAAATAGTGGCACTTAAAGCGATGGCATTAATTAGGTTGTCTTTGCGTTTAATGTGCACTGATTCATGCTCTAAAATAAGCGCTAAAGCATGGTTATCGTAGTGACTTTGATAGTTTGTAGGCAGCACTAGCTTGGTATTTAAAACCCCTACAACCATAGGTGAGCTCACTTGGTTGCTTTGGTATAAGCGCATACTTTGATTGCTGTGATGATCAAGCGTAATTGGCGCTAACTGCAGTTTTGCTAGAAAACGGTAATGAAAATATACGGCAGTGATCAGCAGTGCGGCACTAATAAAGCCATAAATAGCAAACCAAGTGAGCGTAAACTGCGGCATTATTGCTGTGTTTGGCGTGATAGTCAGCTTACTGATAAAGTCGTTTTGAATTGGCTTTAAGTGCTCTGGTAGGTTCGCTAACAATAAACTAATTGGTAAAAGCGCCCAGAGTGTATAAACCAAGCGTGCCGATAGCTGGCTTAGTAACTTTCGCTCTAGCAGCAATAAAAACATAATTGCAGATGAGATCAAAAGTTGTTGATCTAACAGCCAATTAAAAAATGCATCTAACATAACAACGCCTTATTTTTGCTGTTTTTCCCAATCATCAATGACCTTTTTCAGCTCATCAATATCATGTTGCGAGAGTTGCTCTGATTTAGCAAAGCCACTCACCAGTGGCGCAATACGGCCATTAAAGAAGCGTTCAATAAAGCTTTGGCTTTCTTTTAATGTGTATTCTTCACGGGCGATGCAAGGAGTGTAGTTATATTGGCGGCCTTGTTTCTCGAAGCTAAGAGCGCCTTTTTTAACTAAACGGCTTAGTAGCGTTTTAATGGTTTTTTCGTGCCATTCTTTATCGTCACTTAAACGCGCAATTACTTCACTAGCTGTGGCTGGGTAGCCAAGCCATACTGCATCTAATACTTCGAATTCAGCTTTAGAAAGTTCAATCATTTTTATGCCTACAGATGTAATCTTTAATTAAAGATTACACGTGTAATCAATTAATGCAAACTTTTTTGTTAGAGAATGTCACTTTTTTTGATACTGACTATTTGTCCTTCGGGCAAATTCAGCGTGGTGAGTGACAGTTTTGCGATATCTGTGCGGTAAAGGTCGATGACTTTGTAGCCACAAAAACGAGCCATTTTACGTATTTGCCGATTTAAACCTTGTTTTAAGACGATGCAAAACTGTGTTTCGCTGACTTGAGTCACCGTGCAAGGGAGGGTTATTTGTTTATCGACAGGCACACCGCCCGCCATTTTTTTACAAAAATCACTATCAAGAGGTTTATCAACGGTGACTAAATAGCGTTTGGGTTGGTGGTAATCAGGGTGGATCAGTTGATTACAAAACTCACCGTCATTGGTCAAAATCAACAAACCTCGGGAGTCTTTGTCGAGCCGGCCAATTGGGTAAACGCGAGTGGTTTTAGGCAGGCTATGAATAAGGCTTGTTGGGTCATCAGCATTTAATTTGCAATCTATACCAACAGGCTTGTGATAAGCAAAGTAGGTGAGTGGTGCCTTAGCTAAAATTTTTTCGCCAAGTACAATCACATCATCGTGCTCATCAACATGATCTATATGATTTGCGGCACGGCCATTTACTGTTACCTCACCTTGATCTATCAAGCGCGATGCTTGCTTTCGAGAGCAAACACCCGCATGGGCAATAAATTTAGCAAGTCGTACTTTTTCTGGCATGAGTGATTTTTGTACAATTAATTTGATCACAGTATATCAAAATCACGTATGAATAGTTCCACCACCAAAGAGGAATGCACATGCCTATCAAATTATCAGAGCTTGCAGCTCACCAACCACTGCAAAAGGTTATCCTTCATTCATTAGAAATGGCATTGTATCAGGTGTCTGTGATGATCAATAACGTTGAGTATTATGTTACTGATGAGCAAGGTGAATTTATTCGTGATATTAGCCCGTTGCATATTCAAAAGCGTCTTGATCACCTAAGTTATGGCGATATGGTTTTACGCCACACTAGTGCTTATGATGAGATGTGTGGTCAGCCCGAAAAGCTGGCCAGCAACATGCTTGAAGTACCCTATGGTAAGAACCACTTATACTGATTAACGATATAAGCGTATACTGAGTATATGTATCAATTAAAAAGTGATGACTCAGCTGATTTAAACAACCAGCTAAGAGAACATATTGTGGCTTTCAACGCCGCGCATTTTAATGCCGAGCGTATTCCTTTAGGCTTTAAGTTCGTTAATAAACAAAACAGTGTTGTTGCTGGTATCCATGGTCAAGTATTTGGCAATTGGCTGCTTATTAGTTGGCTTTGGTGTGATGATATGACACGTGGTAAAGGGCTTGCGACAAGGTTGTTAGCCGAAATAGAGAGCAAAGCTAAAGCGTTTGGTGCAAATACTGCACAACTTGATACGCTCGATTTCCAAGCCAAACCCTTTTACGAAAAAAACGGCTACCAAGTTAAATACGAGATGAAAAACTACCCACTCGACGGCTGCCGTTATTTTATGGAAAAAAGCCTTTAACTATTGGCTTTTACTCACTTCGCTTTTAGCACGTCTTGCTCGGTAAAAGTAATCCCTAAGAAAGGGGTCGCTTCAGGGGCAAGCATAAAGGTGCGAATGTTCATATGGTCTTGCCCTTCAGGATTGTGTAATACGTCATTATGATAAAACGCGCCAAAGCAATCTAGGGTGTTTTGTTTACTCAGTTGATTTAGCTTAGCAAAGGCAAAAATTTTACACGAGCCATTATTTTCATTTGCCGCGCTTAGCAGGACCATGATTGTTAAAACCACTTGGGGTAAAGTCATAATTGTTGTCTATGACCGCCATGGTATCGGTAAACTCAATTTGCTGCGGTGTGCTTGCTAATTTCGAAAGAAATTCGTTAAGAGTCATTGCTTGTCCTTAAAAATTGTTCTTTATCAACTCTAACTCATTCACTTGCTGATTGATATTAAACTTAAAATTCTCTAAAAAGTTCATACCAAGCAAGCCATAGCCAACATGATTTTCTATTACCAGCACTTCAAAATTACGAATACGTTGTTGACCGACTTGAAACGACTCGAGCTGATAACGCTGTGCTTCAACAATTCCATTAGCTGTGTTTACTTGTAAGGTGCCAAGGTAATTGGCTGGGGTGTTAAGCGAGTTTAATAATGTTTGGTTAATTACAGTAAAGCTAGCGCCGGTGTCGATCATCAGCTCGGTTTCGATATCATCGTTGATGATACTGTTCACCAAATAGTGCGAACCTCGAGCAGTTAATTTTATAATTTCAACACCTGCGAGGGCTTGTTGAATCAACTGATGTAATTGCTCAGCCTGTTGTTTATAGTCATGATCTTCGGGTAGTTGATCTAGGGTTATTTGGCTCGCGACATAATCTTCTAAATGGTAGTTAGCTAATGCATTGTTATATAAGTAATGCGCGTTGCCAGGCGCGTAATCAAGCCATTGTTGACTAATATTAAGTAGGGCTTGCCATTGTTGCGTTGCAATAAGTTCATCAATATAGGATTTGCTTAGCTCGTCTATTTGTTTGTTAAGTTGTTGCTTATCATTGCTGTCTAACTGGTTGCTAAGCGCCAGTAAATTGATAATACCTTGTTGGGTATCACCTTGTGCTATTAAACGCTTTGCCTCAAGTTCAAGCATGGTGACATCGTAAGGGTGACTATTTAAAAAGGCCGTTAAAAATTGCTCACTTAAGGTGAATTTTTGATGGGAAAGCCATGTCTCAAGTTGTTGTTGCCAAATTTGTTTAAGTTGCCTTGCATAGCGAGGTTCATTCATAAGTAATTGAGTGTACTCAGCAACCGCTTTGTCGAATAATTGGTTGCTAAATAGCGCAACAGCTTGTTGAAAGTGGGCTGGTAACGCTGTGCCTTTTTGTACTTTAGGCGCTGGTGCGACAGTTTCTATTTCTAACGGCTTTGCCGGGTTAAAAAGCTGCCAAATAAAGTAACCGTTTAAGCTAAGAGAGCATAGCAATATTAATTTAAGAAAAGCATTCATCCGTTTTGCCCAATCATTTAATCTTTGTTATTTACTTACTCAGCATAAAACACATTTTTTAAAGTCGTTACTTTTTAACTAAATGATTGAGCGCCATGATATTACTGATCTCAATATCTGCTAATCCTTGATAACGATATTGCGTTGCTTGGTTATTAAGCCAAACGCTTTGGCAGCCAGCATTATTGGCACCTTGTACATCAGTATCTAGGCTATCGCCAATGTGCAAAATTTCTTTATGATTAACCTCTAACTGCTTTGCTGCGCTATCAAACAAGGTGCTGTGCGGCTTCGCTTTTCCGTGTGAATGCTTGTAAAACTAACTCAAACACACCATTAAGGTTAAACTTTTCTACTTCGACATTACCATTGGTGATGGCGATGAGCCGGTAGTGTTTACTGAGGTTATTAAGTAATTCAAGTACTTCATCAGTAACGGTTATTTGACTGCGGGCATCAGCGAATGCCTGATAAGCATTTTCGGCATGCAACTGAGCTTGCTCTGCTGAAAAACCCAGATCGGTCATGGCATAGTGTAATGCTGCTTGTCGCCAGCGCGTAACGTCATCAATTAAAGTCGCATCATGTTTTAAAGCTTTATCGCGGCATGTTAACCAGTAGCTCATGCTATCGGCTGGCCATTGGTCTAATGCCTCGAGGTAATCAGCTTGTGCTTGCAAGGCTGATTTTATGATCGGATGGTTGTTGTAAAGTGTGTCGTCTAAATCAAAACTTAAAACAGAAACTGGCGATAGGGCACGGTTAAATCGGATCATAATGACAAGGGTTTACTCTGATGTTGAGCGCTTTTTAGCGCGTGGATGGGTGTTATCGTACACTTTAGCTAAATGCTGAAAATCTAAATGCGTATAAACTTGAGTTGCAGACAAACTACTGTGTCCTAACAGTTCTTGTACGGCACGCAGATCCCCTGATGATTCTAAAATATGTGATGCAAATGAGTGACGCAATTTATGCGGATGCACTTGTGAGCTGATCCCTTGCTTAATGCCCCATTCTTGCATCCGTAAGCGAACTTGGCGTACGGAAATTCGCTTTTTTTGGCTGCTAACAAACACGGCTATTTCATCAGGATGTGCAAATTGAGGGCGAATTTTCAGCCATGCTTTTAATGCACTGAGCGCTTTGCTGCCTACAGGTAATAAGCGTTCTTTGTTACCTTTACCACGGACTAAAATTTCGCCTTCAGTCGGGTTTATATCTTGTATGTTAGCGCCAACTAACTCGCTAATGCGCAGACCCGAAGAGTACATTAATTCCATCATAGCTTTGTCACGAATAGCTAAAGGCTCATCATCTGGCAGTTCTAGTAGCTTAGCCATTTGATCTACGTCTAAATTTTTGGGTAAAGGCTTGGAAAATTTTGGCCCTTTAATGGCCTCTGCCGGATTGTGATAATATGCCTGACTGGCTATATTTTTGGCTTTTAAGAATTTATATAAACTGCGAATACAACTCAGTTTTAAACTGATTGTGCGACCACTCAATTGTTTGCTGCGCATTTGCATGCTGTAACGGCGAATATGCTCACCTTGAACAGCAAACCAGTCTTCACATAGTTTACTAAAGTACAAAGCTGCGAAGCCTAGCTGGCTCGTATATTGGTTTACTGTGTGCGCTGAGTATTGTTTTTCGTAGCGTAAGTAGTCTGCAAATAGTTGGATGGGTGTTCGCCAAGCATCACTTAATTCATTAATGTCTGGCGTCGTCACATCGCTCATGCAAGTTCCAATAAGCGCAGTTGCAATGATCGCACAAACTCAAGGACAAAAAAGCTGTCTTTTGCCGGTTCGAAGTGATTTACGTCATCACTACCAAACGCCAAAATTGCCACAGGGTGTTTCGTGTTACCAATTAGATATAAAGCAGTCGATTGAGTCGTGTCTGAAAACAGTAAGTCTCTTTCTTGTTGGCTTACTCGACCCAAGTAAATGCCGTCGTTTTGCAGGCGATGAGCAATTAATTCATCAAACTTTTTATCGTACTTAACTAAGTGGCATTCGTTAATGGATGGATTAGTGCAGATAATATTGCGCAAATTGCTAGCCAGTGTCGTAAAGTCGTAGTTAGTCCATAACTGACGATGACAGTCGCTAAATAAGCGGTAAATTAACTCGTTTTCTTTTGCTTGTTCAACGAGCTGCTCAATCTTATTTTTTAATAACGTATTGTGTTCACGTAATTGGCGCTGTTGAATATGTACCAAAGACGTTGCTCCCGCCGTTTGTTGTTGTAGTTCAACTTCAGCGAGAACATCCGGGTTTTTGATAAAAAAATCAGGGTGTGCTTTTAAATAGTCAGCAATTTGTTGTTCTGTTAGTTTGCTCATAGTGCCACTTGTCCATCAAAAACATGCTCAGCAGGGCCTGTCATTCGTACAGGGTGGCCTTCGCCTTGCCAACGTACTTGTAAACTGCCGCCGGGTAAGTCAACTTGTACGGTATTAGCAAGTTTACTTTGAATTTGTCCAACCACGACCGCAGCACAAGCACCTGTACCACAGGCTAAGGTTTCACTAACGCCACGTTCCCACACTCTTAGTTTAATGTGATCTTGCGAAATTACCTGCATAAAACCAACATTTGCACGTTGTGGAAAACGCTCATGATTTTCAAGGAGTGGGCCTAAGGTGGTGACTTCTGCGGTATGAATGTCATCAACTTCTAACACGCAATGTGGGTTACCCATCGACACTGCGCCACTAAATACTGTGTGTTCTTCAGTGCGAAGAATATAGGTCAGCTCACGCTTGCTGGCTTTTAATGGAATTTTGTTCGGTTCAAAATTAGGGTGGCCCATATTTACCGTTACTTGACCATCTTTCTCTATATAAAGCGTGAGGTTACCAGATTTTGTTGAAACCGAAATTTTATGCTTATTGGTCAGGCCCTTCATACGTACAAAGCGGGCGAAACAGCGCGCGCCGTTGCCGCACTGTTCAACTTCGTTACCATCGGCATTGAAAATACGATAATGAAAATCGAGATCAGGAGAGTAAGGGGCTTCAACCATAAGCAGTTGATCGAAGCCAATGCCGAAATGGCAATCTGCCAGCTTCTTTATTTGATCACGTGATAAAAAAACATTTTGAGTAATGTTATCAATAACGACAAAGTCATTACCTAGGCCGTGCATTTTTGAAAAATTAACTAACATAACGCTCTAATTCGGGTTTGCTCTGAGCTAATCATGCCACAGAGCAGGGCTGTTATAAAAACGTTTATGGTAAAATTTTCTCACCTTGCCAAAGGCTTTCTAAGGTTTCGCGTTGGCGAATTAAATGGCTTTGCTGACCATCCACCATAATCTCTGCAACACGCGGGCGTGAGTTGTAATTTGAGCTCATGGTAAAACCATACGCGCCAGCGCTGCGCTGCGCTAATAGGTCACCGGCTTGAAGTGCAAGCTCACGGTCTTTGCCTAAAAAGTCGCCGGTTTCACAAACTGGGCCGACAATATCGTAGTTGTGAGTAGGTGTATCATCTGCGCGAGGTTCAACTGGCACAATACTTTGCCAAGCTTGATACAGCGATGGACGCAACATATCGTTCATGCCAGCATCAACAATAGCAAAGAACTTATCTTGGTTTTGTTTAATAAACTCAACTTTAGTAACTAAAATACCTGCGTTGGCTGCAATCGCACGACCAGGTTCAAAAATAAGTTCTAAATCTTGGTAGTCTGCTAATCGAGCGGTAATTTTATCAACATACTCGCTTGGATGAGGAGGCGTTTCGCCATTATAAGGCACGCCAAGACCACCACCGATATCTAGGTGAGTTAGCTTGATGCCAACCGCTTTTAACTCTTCGATAAGAGTCAGTACTTTTTCAAGTGCTGCTAAGAAAGGTTTTATTTCCGTTAGCTGCGAACCGATGTGGCAATCTACACCGGTAATTTTTAAACCGGGTAGTGATGCTGCATGTTGATACACAGTCACTGCAGTTTGAATATCAATACCAAACTTATTCTCTTTTAAACCGGTTGAGATATAAGGGTGCGTTTTTGCATCTATATCTGGGTTTACGCGAATCGAAATCGGTGCCACTAAGTTAGAATCCGTTGCCACTTTTGAAATTCGTTCAAGCTCAGCCACTGACTCAACGTTAAAACACTTGATCCCCAATTCAAGTGCATAAGTAATTTCGTCAGCGGTTTTTGCAACGCCAGAAAACACAACCTTACTTGCGTCTCCGCCTGCTTGGATAACGCGTGCAAGCTCACCTTTTGAAACGATGTCAAAACCTGAGCCAAGTCGCGCTAAAATATTCAGCACGGCAATATTTGAGTTGGCTTTTACGGCATAGCACACCAAGCTATTATGTGACTTAGCAGCGTCTGCAAATGCTAAATAATGACGTTCAAAGGTTTTGCGAGAATAGATATAACAAGGCGTACCATATTGTTCGGCAAGCTCTTTGACAGCGATGTCTTCAGCGAACAGCTGATTATTATTGTAGTTAAAAAAGTCCATCTATTGGTCCTGTTTTTGCTCTGGTTGTTCGGATGGATCAGCTTGTGGCTGAGACTTTGCAGGCGGCTTAGTATCATCTGGCAGATAAAGAGCACCACTTTGTCCGCAACCTGCTAGGGTTACTAGAAGGGCGCTTAGAGGTAAAATGGTTTTTAATTTTTGGCTATGAGTCTCTTTCATTAGATTAATACGGTTGCTGGCTTTATAATCGCAGAGTAACAGAATATTTAAAAAATGCAGCTATTCGCGGATGAATTTATTCCTGTTACACTTGATGTACACAATCTGCCCCCAGATCTAGGCTTAAAGCCAGTTAAAGGACACTAAAATGACTGATCATGAATACCACACACTAGCCGATGCATTAATGCTAACTATTGAAGAGCAAATCGATGAATGTGATGCCGATTTAGACTATGAATCAGCGTCAGGTATTTTAGAAATCATCTTTCCTGATCGCAGTAAAATAGTGATCAACAAGCAAGCACCATTACACCAAGTTTGGGTAGCGACTAAATTTAACGGTCACCATTTTGAACTACGCGACGATAAGTGGATTGATAACCGCTCAGGTGCAGAGTTTTGGCAATTTATGTGTGATGCGGCAACTCGCCAAGCAGGTCAAACAATTGAATGGCGTTCTGAACTATGAGTTTAGAGTTTGTTGAATATCCAGCGCAAGGTGATCACAAAGCAACGGTTATCTGGCTACATGGTTTAGGTGATTCAGGTGATGGTTTTGCCCCAGTTGCACCGCAACTTGCTCTACCAAAAGAGCTTGGTGTGCGTTTTGTGTTTCCACATGCGCCAGTGCAACCGGTCACCTTAAATGGTGGTATGGCAATGCGCTCTTGGTACGATATTAAATCGATGGATTTAGATAAGCGTGCTGATGAGCAAGGAGTGCGTGAATCTGCTGCAAAAGTGGCTGCAATTATTGACCAAGAAATTGCAAAAGGTATCGCTCCTAACAAAATTATTCTTGCCGGTTTTTCGCAAGGGGGTGTGGTATCGCTGCACTTAGCGCCACGTCTAGATTTTAAATTAGCGGGTGTAATGGCACTTTCAACCTACATGTGTGTGCCTGCAAAATTTGCCAATGAAGCCAAGCAGCAGGGGTTAAACATTTTTATGGCACATGGTCGATTTGACGATGTGGTACCGCATAGCGCAGGCAGACAAGCATTTGACGTGCTTAGCGCAAATAACATGGAAGTAAGCTGGCAAGACTATCCGATGGCGCACCAAGTTTGTGGTGAAGAACTGATGGCTATTCGAGAGTGGTTAATTGCTCGCTTGAGTTAATTTTTGGTTTTAGAGGTTAACATGACAAAGAAACTTGTAATTACAGCAAATATGAATACCGTTGAACCAGTTAATTCAGCGCCGACGGCAGTGACTTATCAATGGCATTGGCGACGCATCTTTATGGTTAGCAGTGTTATCTTAGTTGCGCTGGCTATATTAGTGTATAGCTTTATTGGCGCTGTAAATGCAGAGCAATCACCGCAAGATGAGCCGCAATCAGAGTTTGCAAATGCTGAGCTACAAGCGCCTTTGAATGACGCTGAGCAAGAAGAGCCAAAAGAAATCGTCGCACCGCCAATGAATGAGCAAACACCGCTGGCTGATAACACAGAAACAGCTAAAGCAGAGGTCGTGAGCTCAAACATTGTAGAACCTGACGTTACATCAGTAGAGGCTGAGATCGACAGTGAAGAGGTTATTGATGAGCAACAACCTGAAACATTAGCCGTTATTCCTGATGAAGAAGCATCACAAACTGAACAGCAAGTTGAAAATGCAGCAGCACCTGATGCTCAGCAGCAGTTTTCACGGTCAGCACATATTGCCAGTGTCGCAATTGGCGCAAAAATAGACACAGATAAAGTAAGCCGCGCAGTATTAACTACCGATGTTGTTGATCGAGAACCAGTAAACGTTTTAAAAAACGATGTAAAATTAGCGCAAATTAGCAGTAGCCTGAGCTTTTTTAGCGAGCTTAGAAATATGCAGGGACAAACTGTTCGTCACCAATGGTATTACCAAGACCAACAGCTTGCTTCGATTGAATTGGCCGTAAGCAGTCCACGTTTTCGTACTTATTCAACGAAAAACATCATGCCAGAGCAACTGGGTGATTGGCGTGTTGAAGTTATTGACGCAGATGGCAACTTACTGGCCCAAAAAGAATTTAGAATTTTAGCTGAGTAATATTTAGTATCAGCCTGATAATTAATTGGATTTTTCATGACACAGACAACAAAACTAGTTCGTATCGCGACCCGTAAAAGTGCACTTGCTTTATGGCAGGCTGAATTTGTAAAAGCTCAACTAGAGCACTTCCATGACGACGTAACGGTAGAGTTGGTTCCTATGTCGACACAAGGCGATATTATCCTTGATACACCACTGGCCAAGATTGGTGGTAAAGGCTTATTCGTAAAAGAGCTTGAGCAAGCCATGCTTGATGGTCGCGCAGATATTGCGGTGCATTCAATGAAAGATGTGCCTGTTGAGTTTCCTGAAGGTTTAGCATTACACACAATTTGTGAACGTGAAGACCCACGCGATGCGTTTGTATCAAATAACTACAAGAGTTTAGATGAGTTACCTCAAGGCGCTATTGTTGGTACATCAAGCTTACGCCGCCAATGCCAAATTCGCGAAGCGCGCCCTGATTTAGACATTCGTGACTTACGCGGTAATGTTAATACGCGTTTAGCAAAACTAGATGATGGACAATATGATGCAATCATCCTAGCTGCAGCGGGTCTAATTCGTTTAGAAATGCCAGAGCGTATTACAGCTTTTATCGAGCCAGAGGTATCATTACCTGCAAATGGTCAAGGTGCTGTGGGTATTGAGTGCCGTATTGATGATGAAGTAACAAAAGCACTGTTAGCGCCACTTGAACATAATGAAACACGCATTCGTGTTAATGCCGAGCGTGCTATGAATCGCCGTTTAGAAGGTGGTTGCCAAGTACCTATTGGTGCATTTGCATTGGTCGATGGTGAGCAAGTGCATTTACGTGGTTTAGTGGGCGCTATTGATGGTAGCCAAATGCTACGTGATGAAGTGACAAAGCCCAGTGGCTGACGCAGAGCAGTTAGGTATTACACTTGCTGAAAAGCTACTTGAGCAAGGTGCTGATAAAATTTTAGCTGAAGTATATAGAGACGCTTAATATGCATATTTTGATAACTCGTCCAGAAGGAAAAGGCACTGAGCTTGCTCTTGAGCTTCAGCAGGCGGGTTATCAAACAACCCTGTGCCCAGTCCTTACCTTAGATTACCTCACAGTAAATAGTAGTGAGCTCGCGCCGCTAGAAAATGCCGATAAAATCATTTTTATCTCGCAAGATGCCGTGCATGCCTTGTTAAAACTCACACCAACCATCAACAAAGCAGCGCAACTTTATGCGGTCGGTCAGCAAACGGCTGATGCGGTTTATGAAGCCTTTGGGCGACGAGCCGCAGTGCCCAAACAGCATGATTCAGAAGGTCTGCTTGAATTAAAAACACTACAAGATGTTGAACTAAGTAACATTGTTTTAGTGAAAGGTGAAGGTGGACGCACGACCATAGCAAAAACGTTAAAACAACGTGGTGCTTTATTAAATCAATTGGTTGTTTACAAGCGAAGCGCAATTGAGAGCGAACCGGGCAAGTGGATGGACCACTGGCAAACAATTGATGTAGAAGGTATAGTCATTACCAGTAATGCAGCGGTGGATGCCATTTTTAATGGTTTAAATGAGCCTCAGCTTGCATGGTTGAAAGAGCGACAATTTTTCGTTGCCAGTGAGCGTATCGCAGACTATTTAAAGCAACAAAATGTCGTAAGAACACAGATATATATTGCTGCAGGGGCGAGCGACAACGCTATGTTCACCTGCATTAATCAGCAAGGTAGCAAAATGAGTGAAGCAGAATCAAAACAACCCGCAAAGCCAGTGACTGCACAGCCAGAGAAAAAAGCGCAAACGGCAAATACTGGGGCTAAAGCGCCTGTACAAGCTAAAAGAGGCATCAGCAAAACAGGTAGCTTAGCGTTACTTATTTCACTTTTAGTGGCTTGTGCAGTTGGCTATGAGTTTTATCTAAAATTAAATAGCGATCAGCAATCGGCTGTGGCATTGACTGAGCTGACAGATGAAAACCTTCGCTTACAGCAGCAAATTGATGCATTAAAAAGTGCCCAACAAACAATGCAGCACTCGCTTTATAGTAGTGAACAAAAGGTCACTGATGCACTAAATGAAAGTGCTGAGCAAACACAGCAGCAATTACAAGCGGCTTTAAAGCGCGCCGAGCAGCAAACTTTCACGCTTAATCCGCAAGAAGTCACAAGCTTGCAGCGTATGACCGAATTTAAATTGTGGGCAGAGCACGATTACCAAGGGGCTGCTGCTGTGTTATCTCGCTTAGATAGCTTACTTGCAGAACACCCGGGTACAGGCGCTATTCGCCAAGCAATTCACCAAGATTTACAAACCTTGAATGCCATAGAACCTGTTGCTGTTGAGGCAATTTATTTAAAACTACATGGCATTAATCAAAAAGTTGATGTACTGGTATTTAATGCTATTTCACTCCCTGAAGAAGTCGTTAAAGAAGACCCAAATCAACTAAGTGAAAATGTCAGTGAGTGGCGTCAAAACCTTGCGAAGTCGTGGCAGCAGTTTAAAGACTTCTTTGTTACAGTGCGCACACGTGAAGATATGGTTATCGCACCATTTTTAAGTGAGCAAGAGCGTCACCTAGTAAAACAGCGCTTAAGTTTATACTTAGCTCAAGCGCAAGATGCGGTATTAAGTAAACAAAGTAGTGTGTATTTTAGTGCTGTTGATGCTGCTCATAGCTTGGTAAAAGATTACTTTAAGCAAGATGATGCGCAAACAAAAGCGGCCTTAAAAAGTCTTGCTGAGCTTTCGAAAGAGCAGCTCGATTTTAGTCCAAAAGTGTCACTACAAAGTACTGAGCAGGTGAAGGAGTGGGCACAATAATCCGCTTTTTATTAATCATTATTGCAATAGCAGTCTGCTTAGGGATTGCCCCTTTTTTTATAGATCAAAAGGGTTATGTACTAATTGCCTTTAATAAAACAACCATTGAAGGGACTATTTGGGGCATCACAGCACTTTTAATATTAGCATTCGCTGCACTGTTTTTACTTTATAAGCTTTGCCGTTACGTAATATCTTTATATAGCCATACACGCCATGGCTTTTTTGCGCGCAGTGAAGAGCGTAAACAAGCGGCTATTGAGCAAGGTGTATGGAGCTTAATTAATAACGATTATGCACAGCTTGAGCTTGCACTTGATAACAATAGTGTTGCAGATAAGTGGAGCGATATACGTTATGCGCTTCTTGCTAAAGCGGCATTAGCTAATAATGAGAGCGAAAAAGCGGTTAGTTATCTTGATAAAATAAGCCAGGATAAGCAGTTAAAAGTGGCTAATTTATGGATTGCTAGCGGTGAAACCAGCACCATTTTTGCTGACCTTAAAGCGTTAGCTGAGCGCAAAAAAGCCACGAGTTTAGAGCTTAAAATGTATGCCCATGTATTGGTAAAAGAGCAAAAGTGGGCGTCATTGAATGACTTTATGCCGCGTTTATTGCGCAAGAAAACACTTTCAGAGCAAGAGTGGCAACAACTTTTTGATAGTTACTTTGCAGCTCAATCAAACGGAGATTTAACTGAGCGTTATGAGCAATTAGCCAAAAACCTGAAACCACATGCTGAGGTAAGCTATTTAACGGCGATGGCGAAGGCAGGTGAGTTAAACAAAATTGAGCTAAGCTTAATTAAAATGATAAAAAAACCGCTGCAACATAAAGACTTAGCATGTATTTTACGTACTAGTAGCGCTGGCGATGCACTCAAGTTGCAATCAAGTTTGCAGGATGTATTAAAAAAAGATACCGAAAATACAGATTTACTATTAGCCCTTGCATGCTTAGCAAATGCGCATGGTGAATATGACTTAGCTGCGCGGGTGTTTGATAAAGCGCTTAATGCTGATAACCGCCATGCCTATTTGCAGCAAGCGGTTCTTAGTTATAGTAAGAGTGCCCAACCAGAAAAAGCATTGGTACTCTATCAATAATTTTACTTCAGCCGGCAAAGGAGCAATGGCTTGAAAAACTTATTTACACTGACAATAAGTATTGCACTTGCTTACTTTCTTACAGGGTATTTAAGTAATTCTTTGCTGGCGATTGATGGTTATGCGGTTGCAGCGTGGCCGCCTGCAGGTATTGCGCTTGCCAGTATCTTACTGCTTCGAAATCGTGCTCTGCTAGGAGTTTTGCTAGGGGCGTTCTTTGTAAACCTTATTCACCTTGATAAAGTCACTGATATTTTTCACTGGCAAATGATGTTGCAAGCTATTGGTGTGACAAGTGCATCAACATTTCAGGCTTGGCTTGCCTATTACATTATAATTCATGTAGTTAAACGCCCGATTGAGTTATCGTCATTAAAGCAAAGTATGATTGGCTTAATGATAGGTGGCCCTTTGTGTAGCTTGATTGCAGCATCAATTGGCACCGGCTTATTGGTCATTAATAATGTTATTCCGAGTTATGCGGCGCTTAATAATTTTATCGCATGGTGGATTGGCGACAGCATTGGGGTGCTGATTTTCACACCATTAATTTTAGCGGCATTTAGTTACCACCACACTCGTCAACGGCTGCAAATCATTGTGCCGTCGTTATTAATTTATGTGGTTATTTGTGTCAGCTTTTATGGTGCAGCCAGTGTAAAAAAAGACAAAGACTTACAGCGCCAGCAAGCAAAAGTCAGTGCAATTCATACTAATCTTGAACACCAAGTTGATGAAATTAAATCGCATTTATCTTTATTAGCTACTTTTTTTGCTAGTAGTGACATGGTTGATTTTGATGAATTTAAGCGTTTTACAACAAGGCAACTACAATATAGCAAAGAAATCCTTGCCCTTGAGTGGGCACCTAAAGTTATTCACTCACAACTAAATAACTATCAAAGTCTACTGCGTGATGAACTGGGTGCTGATTACTACGTGAAAGAAAAAAATGCTGCAGGACAGTGGCAGCCGGTAAGTAAGCGAGCAGTCTATTTTCCGGTGCAATATATTCATCCATTAGTAGGGAACGAACCAGCGCAAGGCTTTGATTTGGCTTCAAGCGAGTTACGTAAACAAGCGTTAACTGATTCTCGGTTAATTAAAAATGTCACCGTCAGTGAGCCTATTACTTTGATGCAAGGTGATGGTAACGAAAAGGGCGTTTTATTCTTCAACCCTGTTTATTCAGACATTAATCATCAGGTCGGCTTTCGGGGTTATGTTGTTGCTGTGGTTAATTTAGAGTTGCTGGCACAAACACTAAATTTTAATCAAAATACTGAGATTGAAACCAGTTTTTTTGATGTTACCGATGGTAGTAACCCTGTCGAGATTTACAGCCCACACCGTGTTGGTACAACCGCTATTGCGAGCTTTAATTTTATTATTGGCGAGCGCGTTTGGCAGGTGAAATTATGGGAGTCAGTAGCGCAGTCGTCATGGCTGCCTTATTGGCTAGCGCAAATAGTCGGTATGCTGTTTGTTTGGTTATTGATCACATTTTTGATTTCAGTAACCGGTACTAATATTCAAATTCGTCAGCAAGTAGCGAAACAAACTCAAAGCCTTCGCGAAGAAAAACTAAAAGCCGATAAAGCCAGCCAAATTAAAAGTGAGTTCTTGGCGAATATGAGCCATGAAATACGCACACCTATTAATGGTATAAAAGGTTTGCATTATTTAGCAATGCAAGAGCCTGACTGGCAACAAGCCCGTGGTTATATTGATCAAGCCGATGGTGCATTGAATGTACTATTACGGGTAATCAATGATGTTTTAGATTTTTCTAAAATAGAAGCGGGGCGATTGGAGCTACATCAAGAACCCATCGATGTGAATGCGTTGGTTAATGAACTGACTAACTTATTGCAGTTTGAACTTAACTCACGTTCTTTAGAATTTAGAGTTGAGTTTGATGCATCTGCGCACTTATTGATCCACACCGACCCAATTCGTTTAAAACAAGTATTATTAAACCTGTTAAACAATGCGGTGAAGTTCACTCAAGAAGGCATGATTACATTACGTATTTGGCAGCAGGGTGAATTTACTTACTTTAGTGTTATTGATACTGGCATCGGCATCAGTAAAGAGGCGCAGCAGCGCCTGTTTAAACCATTCTCACAAGCCGATAGCTCAACCTCTCGTCGCTTTGGTGGCACAGGTTTAGGCTTGAGTATTTGCCAAAAACTCATTGTTATGATGGGAGGCGAGATAAGCCTCAGTAGCTCTGAGGGGCAAGGTTCAACGTTTACAATTTCGCTGCCATTTGAGTCCCCTCTTGAAGAGGTGATTCATAGCGACGATGAGTTAGCTGATATCGATGTGACAGCTGTTTCATTTGCTGGCGATACAATTCTATTGGTTGAAGATAACCCATTGAATCAACATGTGGCGAGTTCGATTTTAAAAACTAAAGGTTGCCAACCTGATATCGCTAAAGATGGTCACGAGGCTATTAAGATGATCAGTGAAAAAAGCTATGACCTTGTACTCATGGATATTCAAATGCCGAATATGGATGGCTTACAAGCGACTAAGGTTATTCGCAACGAGTTACTGATCACCGATTTACCGATTATTGGCTTATCGGCAAATGCCCACGATGATGATCTTAAGAAAGGTTTAGCCAGTGGTATGAATGGTTATTTAACTAAACCAATTGATGCTGATAAACTTTTTAAAACCTTGTGGCATTTTTTGCATAATGCTAGCGGCCATTAAAGCAGACATTTGACCTCAAAAAAGTAAATAAAATCATCTAAACTTGAAATATCGCCGTGGGTACGTATGATCCGCGCAAATTTACTGAACCTGAGTGCTAATTATGATCAATAACAAACTCCCTTTGCTTGATATTCACCGTCATCTAGATGGTAATGTTCGCCCACAAACGATCTTAGACCTTGGTCGTCAGTTTAATCTTGAATTACCTGCTGACAACATTGAAGCGCTTATTCCGCACGTACAGGTTATCGACCCTGAACCAAATTTAGTGGCATTTTTACAAAAGCTTGATTGGGGTGTAAAAGTACTGGGTGATTACGATGCTTGTCGTCGTATTGCTATCGAAAACGTTGAAGATGCGATTGCCCAAAACCTCGATTACGTTGAGCTTCGTTTTAGTCCATATTATATGGCGCAAAGCCAAGGCTTACACCCGCAAGGAGTTGTCGAAGCGGTGGTTGATGGTGTAAAAAGTGCGTGCCAAAACGCGCCAATTAAAGCTAACTTAATCGGCATCATGTCGCGTACATATGGCACCAAAATCTGTCAGCAAGAGCTTGATGCGCTACTTGCTTTTAAAAATGATTTAGTGGCGGTTGATTTAGCTGGCGATGAAATTGGTTTCCCGGGTGAGCTATTTGTTGATCACTTTAAACAAGTTCATGATGCATACTTAGCTGCCACGATTCATGCCGGTGAAGCACGCGGTAGCGAAAGCATTTGGCAAGCAATTAACGAGCTTGGTGCAACGCGTATTGGTCATGGTGTAAAAGCAATTGAAGATGCTGCACTAATGGATTACTTACGTGATAAGCGCATTGGTATTGAGTCTTGCTTAACCAGTAACATTCAAACCAGTACTGTTGCTGAGCTTGCAAAACACCCGCTAAAAACCTTCTTAGACCATGGTATTTTGGCATCGATTAATACTGATGATCCGGCCGTTGAAGGTATTGAAATAGCGTATGAGTATCAAGTAGCAGCACCTGCGGCAGGGTTAAGCCAAGCCGATATGGAAAAAGCGCAAGCTAATGCGCTTGAAATTGCTTATTTAAGCGATGCAGATAAAGCGGCTTTAAAACAGTTAGCTGCTAATCGTTAAGCAGCTAACTTATACTTGGTGCTCTTGGCATGAAACGTAGTTTTCATATAATGCCTTGAGCACGTCACCTCGGCTGATCATGCCAACAACCTTACCACCCTCGATAACTGGGTAATTCTTTGGCTTACCCGTTTTCATGGCATCAGCCAACTCAATGATATTTTGATCGCTACTCACGGTAACAACATCGGTGCGCATGAGTTGTTTTACCTTTACCACGCCATCGCAGAAATAACTGTTTTGCATGAGCGGTTGCAGCAGCTCTTGTTCTGAAATAAAGCCAACTAAACTTTTGTTGTCATCGAATACAGGTGCGCCTAGTAATTTAAACTTTTGCAGCTCGCTAATCGCGGTGGTCATTTCAGTTTCAGGCGTAATGTGTGGCAACTTACGTTGCATAAAGTCTTGTACTTTTGTATTTAGCATTTGGGTCTCTCCCCATCGTTATTCTAAACAGAGTATGGTCAAGGAAATGCAGTTTGTGAAATCGTTTAGACGGATTAAGGCGATAGGTAAAACAAATAAAAAAGGCATCCAATTGGATGCCTTAAAAATAATCTGTATGAGTTAGTTATTTAATGAATGCAAATGCATCAGCGTACATGTTCTCACGTACCGCACCATGGTTAATAAAATCATCGCGAACCACGCCAATCATGTCGAAGCGGCCTGCCATGTAAATATCGTATGGTTCTAAAGACACTATATCTTCCATAACGGTCTTGTGGACGTAACCGGTTTTGCCAGTCCAGCTTTGCGGCGCATTTTCAACCACTGGAATGTATTGGAAATGTGGGTTGCTGTTTGCCCATGCTTGCATTTCATCATGAGCATAAAGCGCAGCTTGCTCACGAACACCCCAGTAAAATAATACAGGGCGCTCACAGCCAATTTCAGCAAGGTGATCAGCCATTGATTTGGCATAAGAAAAACCAGTACCGCCAGCAAGTAGAATAATTGGGCGCTCACCCTCAACTCGCAGCTGTGATACACCTAAACCCACTTCAACATTAACTTGCTGTTGCTCTGTATGTGCTTGACGTAAATGATCAAGCGCTTGCATTGCATACGAATCAGCACCTGCGGCACCAATATGTAGTTCAATTTGGTCAGTTTGTGAAGGGCGGCTTGCAATAGAAAAGGCACGCTTATCTTTTTCGCCTAATACAAGTTGCATATATTGGCCTGCCTCGAATGACACAGGTTGCTGTGGTTTCAAAATGACCTTATGTACATGGTCTGTAAGCGGGCTGATCGCAACAACGTCAGCGAGTAATGTTTGCATAGTTTACCTTTATAAGCACAGAAGCAAATTCGGTTATGAATCGCACTCATAACCGTTAAATTTTGAGCAGTTTAACATAGTCACAGCCTAGAGAATATCTAAGCTGTCCCATAATTCATCAACACGTTCTTTGATTTTTGGATCCATAACAATGGGCTCACCCCATTCACGATCTGTTTCGCCTGGCCATTTATTGGTTGCATCCATGCCCATTTTTGAGCCAAGGCCCGAAACTGGCGATGCAAAATCTAAATAATCAATTGGCGTGTTTTCGATCATCGTCGTATCGCGAGCAGGGTCCATACGCGTTGTTATGGCCCAGATCACGTCGTTCCAATCACGTGCGTTTACATCATCATCGCAAACAATCACGAACTTGGTATACATGAATTGACGTAAGAAAGACCACACCCCCATCATCACGCGCTTGGCATGACCTGGGTATTGTTTTTTCATCGTGACCACAGCCATACGATAAGAACAGCCTTCAGGTGGTAGATAAAAATCTACAATTTCAGGGAATTGCTTTTGCAGAATTGGTACGAACACTTCGTTCAATGCAACCCCGAGTACTGCTGGCTCATCTGGAGGACGGCCAGTGTAAGTGCTGTGATAAATTGGGTTTTCACGATGTGTAATGTGAGTGACCGTCATCACCGGAAACTCGTCTACTTCGTTGTAGTAACCTGTGTGGTCGCCATAAGGGCCTTCTGGTGCTGTTTCACCTGGCATAATATAACCTTCAAGCACGAACTCTGCGGTAGCAGGCACTTGTAGGTCATTTGAAACCGATTTAACAACTTCAGTTTTACCACCGCGTAGTAAACCAGCAAATGCATATTCGCTTAGGGTGTCTGGTACTGGTGTTACAGCGCCTAAGATTGTCGCAGGGTCGGCACCTAATGCGACAGATACAGGGTAAGGTTCGCCTGGGTGCTCTTTACACCATTCACGAAAATCTAATGCGCCACCGCGGTGCGATAGCCAACGCATAATAATTTTGTTTTTACCCAATAGCTGCTGACGGTAAATGCCTAAGTTTTGGCGCTTTTTATAAGGCCCTTTGGTAACCGTTAGAGCCCATGTGATCAAGGGAGCAGCATCACCCGGCCAGCAATGTTGGATAGGCAGCTTAGTTAAGTCAACATCATCGCCTTCAAGTATAACTTGCTGACAAGGCGCTTTTTTTACTTCTTTAGCTGGCATATTCAGTACTTGTTTGAATACTGGGATTTGCCCTAGTGCCTCTTTAATGCCTTTTGGTGGCTCAGGCTCTTTTAGAAAAGCTAATAACTTACCAACTTCGCGCAGTTCACTGACATCATCTTGATCATACCCATCGCTACACGTTTGGGCGTACCAAAAAGGTTAGCAAGAACGGGAATGGTGTGACCTTTAGGGTTTTCGAATAACAGAGCAGGGCCTTCTGCACGTAACGTACGGTCGGCAATTTCGGTCATTTCAAGGTAAGGATCAATTTCTTGTTTGATCCGTTTTAACTCACCTTTTTGTTCTAATAACTCGATAAATTCGCGAAGATCTTTGTATTTCATTATAGCCGCTTAAACGCTGAATAAACTGTCGCTATTATACTCAAAACCACTGATTAAGCTAATTTAGCCACGAAAGCTTTTGCTATTACTGGGTTAAGCTACATTGGTACTTTTTACCTCTTAAAATCAGCATGGCTTCATCGCCTTTAGACCAAAACAGCACATTATCGGCACTGTATTTAACCCCAGAGCCGCTTACTTGGCGATTGAGTAAATATTCACTCTCCTTAAATGTCAGTCTGGCTTCCTCATCATTGTACTCAACGATACTGGCGCTGAGGGTCTCATCGCACAGATAGTTGCTCGGTGCACTTTGCTCAGCACATGCGCACAAGGTAACTAAAGCGAGCCCCGAGAGAAGTGGTTTAATCATAGAAACACCTCTATTTTTGAATGAGCTATAAGCCTAACAAAGAAAAATTAACCGTTGGTGAAAATGGCAGGATAAGTTATGTTGATAGTGTATTTAATGGGCAAGGAAAAACCATGGCAGGCACAAATTTACTAACCTTACTTGATGATATTACAACACTTTTAGACGACATTGCGACGATGAGTAAAGTCGCAACAAAAAAAACAGCAGGGGTGTTAGGTGATGACCTCGCGCTTAATGCTCAGCAAGTTACAGGGGTAACTGCCGATAGAGAGTTGCCAGTGGTTTGGGCTGTAGCAAAAGGCTCGTTTATCAACAAAGCCATCTTAGTGCCCGCAGCGTTATTGATTAGTGTTTGGTTGCCTTGGTTAATCACTCCGCTGTTAATGGTTGGCGGGCTGTTTTTGTGTTTTGAAGGTGCAGAGAAAATTATCGAAAAGCTGTTTGGTCACGCTCAACAAGAAGATGAAAGTGTGGTTGAACAACAAGACTTACAAGAATACGAAAAGCAAAAAATCAAAGGAGCAATCCGTACTGATTTTATCCTCTCTGCAGAAATTATAGTGATAACGCTAGGTACGGTTGCTGGCGCAACGCTGGTTAATCAAGCTTTAGTGCTCAGTGTAATCGCAATTATTATGACCATTGGCGTGTATGGGTTAGTTGCTGGGATTGTTAAACTTGATGATGCTGGTTTGTATTTACTGCAAAAAGCGCAGCAAAGTGGCGGTAAGTTTAAAGAGCTTGTAGGTAAGTTTTTACTTGCTGCAGCGCCTAAGTTAATGCGCTTTTTAGCCTTTGCAGGAACGGTTGCTATGTTCTTAGTTGGTGGTGGCATATTGGTACATGGGATCCCTGTTTTGCATCACGCCAAGCAAGGTAGCACCGAGTTTGTAACGGATTTAGTTGGCAAAACTGGGGAGCTGGCTACGCCGATTATATTTGATGGTTTATTGGGCGTTGTTGCTGGGGGGATCGTCGTTTTAATGACAATTATCTATAAGAGATTTTTTCGGTAACAATTGTTATTTATAAGTATACTGGTTGGGAGTTATTTGTTACCTTTTATTTTGTTCTAAATTTAAAAGGGAATTTTATGTCTAGATTAATCATAATTATATCTTGTTTGCTTACTAGCTTTATTAGTAATGCAAAACCAAAACCTTTACCAATTGAAACCTTCAGTAAAGCTAGCGAGTTTGGAAGTGTGAAGATTTCACCTACTGGTAAATACCTAGCCGTAATGACGCAGCCTAACGGCAAGAATTCTTTAATGATTTTGGATACTGATACATTTAAGGTATTGCATGCGATAAACTTTCCAAAAAATGCTCAAGTCGGCAACTATTACTGGGTGAATGAAGAGCGTATTGTATTGGCTAAAGAGTATCTCAAGGGTTGGAAAGATCATCCTGAATACCATGGTGAGTTGTTTGGTGTAAACGCAGACGGCAGTCAAGGGGAGTATTTGGTTGGTTATCAAGGTGAAAGGCAAACTGGGACGAGAATTAAAAAGGCAACTCCTGTATTAGGGACCTCTTATGTGCTTGACCCATTGGTAGAAAATAAGCGTAAAATGTTGGTTTTAACCATACCATGGACAGCTGCCAAAGAGCCTCACACGATTGTATATGAAGTAGATGTCTATCGAGGGACAAGAAAAAAGAATCACACGTTCACCTTCAAGAATGGCTAGTTTTCTGACTGATCATGAAGGCAACGTAAGAGTATCCGCCTCGACTGATGACTATATTAATCCAAAAATATATATCCGCCCTAAATCTGGTGGTGAGTGGGAAGAGCTCAATTTAAAGGATATTTCGTATAGTGATGTTGGGTTGCATGCTTTTGATAGCACGGATGAATCTGCTTATGTGACGGCTTCAGTTAACGGAGAAGCTAAAGGGCTTTATAAGTTAAATCTTAAAACTAAACAATTTGATCTAATCCATAAAGAAAAAAGTGTTTCACCAAAGCAGGTGTGGGTGGATGAAGTTTCAAAAGAACTTTTTGCTGTCGAGCATGAGTTAGGCTACCCAACCTATTCTTTTATAGATAATAACACTAAGAAAAGCCAGCAATTAAAAGCTCTTTTAAGAGTGCTTGAGGACCAGCAAGTTCAATTAGTCAGCAGTACCGTAAATGGTGATAAGAGCGTCATTTTTGCCTCAAGTGACACTAATCCTGGCAGTTATTACTTATTTGATGCTAAAACTAATAATCTCGGTTTTCTATTCTCATCCAGAAGTTGGATTAAACCTAGTCAAATGGCGATTACAAAGCCTATCAATTTTACAGCACGTGATGGACTAGCTATCTACGGTTACTTAACTATTCCAAATAATGCTGAAGAAAAAAACTTACCATTAGTAGTAATGCCGCATGGGGGTCCTCATGGTCCAAGAGATTGGTGGGGATATGACTCAACAGCTCAGCTTCTTGCGAGTAGAGGAATTGCTGTACTAAAGGTTAACTTTCGTGGCTCAGGTGGCTTTGGACGAAATTTTGAACGTGCCGGCCATCGCAAGTGGGGACAGGAAATACAATACGATATTATAGATGGTGTAAAATATCTTATTTCAAGCGGTATTGCTGATAAAGGTAACATTTGCATTATGGGGGCCAGCTTTGGTGGATATTCCGCGTTACAAAGTGCGATCTTGGAACCTGATATGTTCCAGTGTGCGATTGGAGTTGTAGGTGTATATGATTTACCACTCATGTTTGATGAGGGAGATGTATCTGAGCGTGATAGCGGGCAACGTTTTCTAAAAGTGGTATTAGGCGAGGATGAAGAGCAACTAAAGCGTTTTTCACCAAGCTACAATATAGAAAAGTTAAAAGCTCCAGTATTAATTTTTCATGGTGGGGAAGATTGAAGGGCGCCTATCGAGCAAGCTGAGTCTTTAATTTCGGCTTTTAAAAAAGAGAATCATCCCTATATTTATGAGCTATTAGATGATGAAGGCCACGGTTTTTATAAAGAAGAGCACCGCACTCTTTACTATAAAAAAGTATTGGCTTTCTTAGATGAACATTTAAAGCTTTAAAAGAAAAGTGCCGGCGAGCAAGCTCGCCGGCAAGGATTTAGCACGGGAACGTAAGCGTGCTAGTGTGCAAGGTCTTCCTTTAAGTTGTACAAACTCAAAAGATGATTCGTTCATTAAGCAATGAAGCCTAGTTGCAATTTAAAACAGAGCAGGAGAGTGACTCTGTTATTGCTAATAAGCATTTATAAAACCAACAAAGTAATATAAATACTGCGCCATACAAAAATGTTATAACATAACAAAATTAAAGTAAATAGCGAGAGTCATATTATTAGGCTGGTTTCTTCTGCGTGATATTTATGGGTAACAGATTATTGAGTATTCAACTTACTACAATCGTAACTCAAGCATAGCTCTGCGAGCTCAACCTTTGCTTTAGGATTCCCTTGTAAGGTGGCTTTGTTGAGCCAGTAAGCTGCTTTTTCGTTATTCACATTTGTCCCTTGGTCATCGCGATACATCTGACCCAAGTTTAATTGCCCCCATGAATAACCATCTTCCGCAGACAGGGTAAAACTTTTCAACGCTTCCTCGTATAAGCCATCTTTGAAGTAAGTGATCCCCTCCTGATTATGCTTATCGAGCTTAACGCCCGTATATAAAGGCTTAGGTCTAGGCGGGTGCATAACAAAACCACCAAATAAACTATAAAGCTCAGGTCGCATAATCTTATATATGCTGCCTTCATCATAAAGCTGCTGTATTTGTGATTTACTGAAAGTCAGGGTTTTACTAGAAAAGTAATCATCTTGAACTAGCATGCTGGTTCGCATCGCAATCTCGATGTCTTTATTGTACTTGTAAGTGTAGTTAGCAACTCTAAAAGTCATGTTCTTGTCATCCAACTCAACGAGCTGAGCTACTTTTAGGTTGTTAATACGTTTTGGTTTGCCAGTAAATTTATCCGAATATACAAAATAGGTATCAAACAACTTTGGCTCGTTTAGGTAAGTTTGCTCGTTCTCAGTTTGTTCATTCGCCCCGATTAATGCTTTTACTAATAGGTAAACGATGATGAATAGGCCAATAAAGTACTTTATAAACGACGCTAACTCTAAGGCGGGCAATGAATACCAAGGTGCAGGAGTAACATAGCCACAGTCATCACATTGTCTTTGATAATTAATAGAAAGTGGCATGATGGGCAAAATAGTAAAGCGCAAAACTTTACTGTGATTGCTTAAAGAATAATGTTCACTATGGCAATGTGGACACGTTTTTTGTTTTTTATAAAAAACATCAGCGGGTGCGGTATTAAATAGAAGCATCGTTTCTTCCTGAATATTGCTATCAATAAACTAGAACAAATGCAGAGAGTTAGAAAGCACCAAACTGTAAGCAAATATGAATTAAATATGCTGAACAATGTTTTCGTTTAGAGAAACAGCACATTCTCTGCTATGATCCACAGCATCTTCGAGGATGTCCCTCAATTATCAAGTTTGGAATATTACTGTGACCGCTACTGCTTTTTCATCTTTGGCTTTGCCGCAAGAGTTAACCGATAACTTATCAACTTTAGGTTATACGCAAATGACGCCTGTGCAAGCGCAAAGCTTGCCAGTGATCTTGCAAGGCAAAGATATTATTGCCCAAGCTAAAACCGGGTCGGGTAAAACGGCTGCATTTAGTCTAGGTGTGCTGGCTAAGTTAAATGTGAAACGCTTTCGTATTCAGTCTCTCATTTTATGTCCAACCCGAGAATTAGCAGAGCAGGTAGCGGAAGAAGTTCGTAAGCTAGCCCGTGGTATTCATAACATTAAAGTTTTAACCTTATGTGGCGGTGTGTCTATTGGTCCACAAATTGGCTCATTAGAGCATGGTGCGCATATCATTGTTGGCACGCCAGGTCGTGTTGATGACCATATTCGCAAAGGCACATTGCGCTTAAATGATGTTGAAACCTTGGTGTTAGATGAAGCTGATCAAATGCTAGATATGGGTTTCCAAGATACCCTTGATGCTATTGTTGAGAGTATTCCAAATCAACGCCAAACATTATTGTTTAGTGCGACTTATCCAAAATCAATTGCTGCGATAGCTGAGCGAGTGCTTAGCAATCCAGAAATGATTAAGGTTGAAGAAGAGCAAACAAAAAGCACCATAAAGCAATACTTTTATAAACTAGATAATAATAAACAGCGCTTTAATACATTGAAGCTGTTGTTATTAAAGTTCCAGCCAGAAAGCTGTGTGGTTTTTTGTAACACCAAGGTTGAAACTCAACAGATTTGTGATGACCTTTATGCTGAAGGGTTTAGTGCGGTTGCCTTACACGGTGATTTAGATCAACGTGAACGTGAGCGCACTTTAATTCGCTTTGCTAATAAAAGTGCCTGTATTCTGGTTGCAACGGATGTTGCTGCGCGTGGCTTAGATATCAACGATATGGACATGGTAGTGAACTACCACCTCGCGCATGACCCTCAAACCCATGTACACCGTGTTGGTCGTACTGGTCGAGCAGGTAAAAAGGGTATTGCATGTTCTATTTATGGTGAAGCAGAGCAATTTAAAGTGGCACAAATTGGCGACCACTATGAGCGCGACTTTGACCCTGAACCAATTCCGCCATTTAGCTTGCTCGAAAAGCCTGCTTATAAGCCAACCATGGCGACAATTATGATTGATGCTGGCAAGAAGCAAAAAATTCGTGCCGGTGATATTTTAGGTGCATTAACTGGTAAAGAGGGAATTGCCGGTCATCAGGTAGGTAAAATTAACGTACTTGATAATGTGACCTTTATTGCTGTTGAGCGAGCAGCTGCAAAACCTGCATTACGCAAATTGACCGAAGGTAATATTAAAAAGCGCAAGATCCGTGCGCGACGTTTGAGTCGGTAATCTGGTTAATTATGAGCAGCTAGCTTTAAGTTGCTCATATTCGAGTTGTATTCTCTTAAACTCAATTGCACAGCCTTGGCGGTCTGGGTGGTGTTTTAGCGCCAGTTGTCGCCAACGCTTTTGTAACTGTTTTTCCGAAAAATCAGTAGGTAGCTGCCACGCCTGTTGTAATTGTATTAGCTGCTGCTGAGGTAATGAGTGAATCCCCTTCTTTGTGCTAAATGAAGAAAAGCGCTGCCAAAAATCAGTTAACAACGCATCAATTTCATCGCTTGTTGTATCAAAGTTTTGCCAATCTAAATAATAACCCCGTAGCGGGTCATGACTTTCTAATGCGTTACTTGTTTGCTTACTAATAAGTTCAATATGTAAAGAGGCAATCTCTAGCTGTTGCTCTGGCGCAAGTTGTGCTTGCAGTTGATACAAGCCATTCATAACTAAAAAGTTGCGTTTAAACAGAATCTTTTTGTGGGTCTGCGTCTAATGATTCTATTTTTCCAGATTCACTAAGTGCGCTGGCAAGCGTATGAACCTTCCAAACAGGCTGTTCCAAAAGGAGGTAAAAAATCTCATCAATCAGTGGGTTAACCATTGTTCGCAAGCCTGACTTTGGTGTAATCTAAATGTGTGTACGCTATCACAGCTAAACAATTGAAACTACAAAGTTGCTCTGAGATAAATATTTAGCATTATAAAATTAGCATAAAAAGCCAAGTATAAGATTAGGGATATTAAATATATGCTCGCACCTACACGTTTAAGCATACTTTGTTCAGCGTTTTTTTGCTGTTTTTTCGTTATGCCCTTCAATTTGGCTGCAAATTCATTATTTGAGCAATTCACACAACAAGAACAGTGGGAAGATAAGCATCAACTAGGGTTACAGTTAATTTCACAAGGTTCACTGAGTAATGAGCAAACTCTTGATGTTTATATGCAATTAGCCGATTTAGCATTAGAGAAAGACTTATTTTCTAAAGCAATTGAAAATTACCAAAAAGTTGAGTTATCTACATCATTTGATACCAATCCGGAGCGTTTCTTTCGTGCAATAAAAATGCAAGGAGTGACCTACTATTATCAAGGTTTGATGCAACAGGCGCTAATAGCGTACTTAAAAGCGATACCTTTTGCTGAAAAAATGCCTGACCCACTAGCTAAAGCCAATTTAATGAGCAATATTGGTCTCGCTTATTTTGATATGTTTAATTTGAATCAAGCTTTAAATTACTACAAACAGGCCAAAGATATTTATGAGCAACATGGTAGTGAGCAAGATAAAGCTGATATTTTGCATAACATTGCCGGAATATATATTCGACTTTCAAGTTACGAAGTTGCTCTTGAAATGTACAGAGAAACATTAAATATATTCCAAAGTTTAGGTGATATGGATGGTGTCGCTCAATCCTATGGAAATATGGGGGTAGCTTATTCTGAGCTTGGGCAGTATCAACTCTCTTTGCATTATTATCAGCGTGCTTTGCGCTATTATCAAGAAACAAATAACGCCTATTTCTTGTCTTCTCGCCATGGCAACATTGCTAATGTTTATTTGCGCACGGGTGATTTAGAGCTTGCCTTAAGCCATGCCGAAAAAGCAATTGAGTTTGCAAAAAAAATTGACAACAAAGCCTTAGAGTTGGTCGGCGTGTTGTCACAAGCAAAAATTGAATTGTTACAGAATAAATTAACAAAAGCTGAATCAACTTTAACTACTTCAGTACAGATGGCAAAGGAGTACAAAGACGATTTACGTGTTCAAGATGGTATGGGAATGATGGCTTTAATTAAAGCAGGTCAAGGTGATTTTGCTACAGCCGTTGCGAATTTTGATAAGTTTGTTCGTTCATTTAACTCTGTTCAAAATGCCAAATTATTAAAGTCGATGGGAGAGTTACAAAGCCAGATACAAGCAACTCAGCTCAATCAAGAAATAATCGAACTAAAGCAACGTCAACAAGTACAAGATCTCGAAATGTCCAAACAACGACAGTTGGGCATTATGCTATTCATCTTATTCGTTATGTTGGTGGTAACAGGTATTACTGTATACCGTCGTAGTATTGAAAAAGGCGCTAAAGAGCAGCTTTCTTTAATGGTGGCAAAACGAACAAAAGAACTTGAAGAAACAGCAGAAAAATTGCGCAGAGCTAACGAAATAAAGAGTCAATTTTTAGCAAATATTAGTCACGAAATTCGTACGCCGCTAACTGCAATTTTAGGGCAAACAGATAATTTAATTAATGGTTATTATAAACCAGAGCACTTAAATGATGAACTTGCTGTTATCCAAAAACAAAGTGATCATTTAAAAGAGCTAATAAATGACGTGCTAGATATCAGTAAAATTGAAGCTAACAAGCTAGAGCTTAGCCTAAAAGAGGGGGATTTAGTTCGGTTGCTTACAGATGTCCATTCTATGCTTAGTGGTCAGGCTAAAGATAAAGGGTTGAACTTTGCATTTCATAATGAACTTGGTGAGCAATATTATAGCTTGCTCGACTTTACCCGCATTAAACAAATCCTTATTAACCTGTGTGCAAATGCAATTAAGTTTACAAACCAAGGCGAAGTCGAGTTAAAGGTTTCGCGTGTTGAGCAAGGTGTGTGGTTTTATGTTACCGACACTGGTATTGGCATGAATGCCGAGCAACTGAAGCAAATATTTGACTGCTTTAGCCAAGGTGACAATAGTATTAGTCGCCGTTTCGGTGGTACTGGACTTGGATTAAGTTTATCGCAACAGCTTGCAATGATGATGGGTGGTTATATAAGTGTTGAAAGTGAGCTGAACCAAGGTAGCGTGTTCTCATTTTACTTACCTTGTAAAGAGTATATACCAAGCTCTGACATCATTGAGCCTGCAAAACTCGAACAACATGCTGCCAATGGCTTATCTGGCAAAGTGCTGCTAGCTGAAGATCATCCAGATAACCGCCGTTTAATTTCTCGCTATTTAGAATCTATGGGACTTGAGGTGATTGCTGTAGAAAATGGTGAGCAAGCCGTTGAGCAGTGTTTAAAGGAGTTTCCCGATGTCGTGTTGCTTGATATTCAGATGCCAGTGCTTGATGGTTTAAGTGCGCTTAAACTATTACATGAATGTGGGTTTACACAGCCTGTATATGCGTTAACGGCTAATGCTATTAGTCACGAAATCGACGGTTATCTTCAAGCGGGATTTACAGGTTATCTTGCTAAGCCAATTGATAAAAAGGTGTTTTACACGCAACTTGCTAAGCATTGTAAGAAGGACGCCGTTACAATTAAGTCTCAGCATGATATGAGCGACTTAGTCGCTAGTTTTATTGCAAGTTTCGAGCACGAAAGCGCCTTAATACAACAACACTTTGCTGCTGATAAATACTTCGATTTGCAGCAGGATGCGCACCGCATTGGTGGTGCTGCAAAAATGTTTGCGTTAGATGAGGTGGCAGTGAGTGCAATGGCGCTTGAGTCTGCACTAAAACAGCAAAAATTATCAGACTTAACTAGCCTAGTTGCTCAGTTGCTTGAGCAGCTACATTGTGCTGCTGTAAGTCAAAATAACTCAATCTCTCCATCTTGATGATTTTTAGAAGAGTCGCTAGTTTGGATACGATCGCGATTTATACGCTGATTAGTATCGATATCTGGGTGAGCAATATGAAACAAAGACAGTTTGTCATCTATAGCGTGAGCTAAGCTAACTAAATCCTTACTGGACACAGCTTGAATTTGCGAACTTGAAAGTGCGTCTGAGTTTAATTCTACCATTGCATCAATACTAGCCTGGGCTTCGTCAGACATAGTACTTTGTATTGCGACTTGCTCATGAACGCCCTCTGAGTAGTTGCTGATAGCTAACATAGCCTGCTCTATTTTATTTGTTTCTTTTGTCGTTGCATCAGATAACTGTACTGTATTTTCAGCTTCCTTGAGAGCTGTTTGCATCAGTTGATTTGCAAGTTTGGTGCTGTGTTGAATTTTAGCTACCATTTCACGCACTTCTTGGGTCGATTTACTCGTTCGTGCAGCTAAGTTTCTTACTTCATCTGCGACAACTGCAAAGCCTCGACCTTGCTCACCAGCGCGGGCTGCTTCAATTGCCGCGTTTAATGCCAAGAGGTTGGTTTGATCTGCGATGCCATTTATTACATCAATAATTGAGCCTATGGCATCACTGTCTTGTTTAAGTAATAAAATTTGTTCGCTTGTGAGATTTATATTATCAGCAAGTTTAATAAGGCTTGCTTGGCTTTTATCTGAATCAGAACGAGTTTGTTGAACTGATTCTGTCGCAGCCAAAACCGATTGAAAGATTTCTTTCAAGCTATGATCAAGCTTTCTTGACACTTCAATCGTTCGATTTATTGTATTGGCTAAATCAATTCCATGTGCATTTTGTATTGTGGCTTTCTGAGTCATTGAGGCATAGGTGTCTCGCAGAGCATCTGCCATAGGAAGAAGCCGCGCAGATGAAGCTGAAACTTCACTAAGTAAATGCTCGACCATGGTTAGACTTGCATTTAAAGCGTGACAGACCTCAGGTAATTGGCTGTCACTTTCATTAAACCGAAAAGTGAAGTCGATGCCATCTTTCGTTGTTATACAAGATACAAAATATTTAAGGTAGTCCTTTTGTTTGTCATTATCTTTATGTAGATAAATGATTAATAGCGACCAAGGAATGACTGAAACTAAGCCAAAAATGACTATTTCTTTCATAGATGAGTTGAAAATGATAAAGCTGGTAATACTGCCAATTAAGCTAACTACAAATAGAATAATTGCAATTTTTAAATGCGACATAGAGGATCCTTACCTTTATATCTAATCATTTATAGAACAATTATTCTTCAAATACCAATAAACTTATTCTGAAAAAGTATAACTTTTAAAGTGTTATGTGCTTAGTTTTAGGCAAAAAAAATGCCTGTATTAAACAGGCATTTTTTAAAAACTTAGTAATCGTTACTGTCGTTTCATTGAGTCAAAGAATTCATCATTGGTTTTGCTCATCGAAAGCTTATCAATTAAGAATTCCATGGCGTCAATTTCTGACATCTCATGAACGATCTTACGTAAGATCCACATCTTTTGTAGTTCATCAGGTTTAGTAAGTAATTCTTCGCGACGCGTACCTGAGCGGTTAAAGTCAATCGCTGGGAATACACGCTTTTCGGCAATCTTACGATTTAAGTGTAATTCCATGTTACCTGTACCTTTGAACTCTTCGTAGATAACTTCGTCCATCTTCGAACCAGTATCGATAAGAGCCGTTGCGATAATTGTTAAGCTACCGCCTTCTTCTACGTTACGAGCTGCACCAAAGAAACGCTTTGGTTTGTGTAATGCGTTTGCATCAACACCACCGGTTAATACCTTACCTGATGATGGGATCACCGTATTGTAGGCACGAGCAAGACGTGTGATTGAATCAAGTAAGATAACCACGTCTTTTTTATGCTCAACAAGGCGTTTTGCTTTTTCAATTACCATCTCGGCAACTTGAACGTGACGACTCGCTGGTTCATCGAACGTTGAGGCAACTACTTCACCTTTTACAAGGCGCTGCATCTCTGTAACTTCCTCTGGACGTTCGTCGATAAGAAGAACCATCAGTTCACAATCAGGCTGGTTGTAGCTGATCGATTGCGCAATGTTTTGCAGTAGCATGGTTTTACCCGCTTTCGGCGGAGCAACGATAAGCGCACGTTGACCTTTACCAATTGGTGATGCTAAATCAAGTACACGTGCTGTGATGTCTTCAGTGCTACCGTTACCACGCTCCATACGTAAACGTTCGTTTGCGTGTAGTGGGGTAAGGTTTTCGAATAGGATTTTTGTGCGAGAGTTTTCAGGTTTGTCGAAGTTTACTTCATTTACTTTTAATAGTGCGAAGTAACGTTCGCCGTCTTTAGGTGGACGAATAAGGCCTGAAATTGAGTCACCAGTACGCATGCTGAATCGACGGATTTGACTCGGTGATACATAAATATCATCTGGAATGGCTAAGTAAGATGCTTCTGATGATCTTAAGAAACCAAAACCATCTTGTAAGATCTCTAGTACACCGCCGCCATAGATGTTTTCACCGCTTTTAGCGTGCGCTTTAAGGATGGCGAAAATGATGTCTTGTTTTCTTAAACGGGCTACGTTTTCGAGCCCCATGGACTCAGCTAAGTTTACAAGCTCTTTTATAGACTTGTCTTTTAATTCGCGTAAATGCATATTGGTGGGTTCTTTATTACAATTGTCATACTCAAAATCATCGTTTGATACATGAGTGAGGTTTGTTGGTATAACTAAGGATTAGTTGGCTTTATAAACTAGCAGGTCACTAGCAAGGCGTCCAGTCTTTAAACAAAATAAAGCTAAAAAAAGGGCAAAAAGCCCTTTTTTTATATTTTCATTAGATGTTGTTTTCTAAAAACTCTACTAATTGAGTCTTAGAAAGAGCACCAACTTTAGTTGCTGCAACTTGGCCATCTTTGAAAAGAAGTAATGTAGGGATACCACGGATACCGAACTTTGGTGGTGTGCCTGCATTCTGGTCGATGTTAAGTTTACCAACGGTAACTCGGCCATCAAACTCGCCAGCTACTTCGTCAAGAATAGGGGCGATCATTTTACAAGGTCCGCACCATTCAGCCCAAAAATCAACAAGTACAGGTTTGTCTGATTGTAGTACGTCAGCTTCAAAGCTATCGTCAGTTAATTGAATAATTTTCTCGCTCATTGCGATCTCCGATTAGTTAGGCGAAATATTTAATGCGTATTTAAACACTCTTGTTTCTTATTGCAAGTTTAAACGTTATGCTTAAACGCTATGACTAAGACACATTTGACCGATAAAAAGTTTTCAGACTTTGCTATCGCACCGGAAGTGGTTGCCGGTTTAACCGAAAATGGGTTTGAATATTGCACACCCATTCAAGCAAAATGCCTACCTTTTATTTGTGAAGGCCGCGATATTGCGGGCCAAGCACAAACAGGTACGGGCAAAACGTTGGCGTTTTTAACCGCCACGTGCCATCGGTTATTACAATCTAGCAAAGCATCTAGTAAACATCCAAGAGCCCTGATCATGGCCCCAACAAGGGAGCTGGCGATTCAGATACACAAAGATGCAAAAATTTTAGCGCCACACTGTAATCTTAACTTAGGATTAGTATATGGTGGCGAAGATTACGAAAAACAACGTGCACAACTAGAAAAAGGCGTTGATATTTTAATTGGGACTACTGGACGCCTTATCGATTTATACAAGCAGGGCTGTTATACCCTCAATGAAATCGAGGTTGTAGTGCTTGATGAAGCAGATCGTATGTTCGATTTAGGCTTTATAAAAGATATTCGTTATATGTTTAGACGTATGCCAGAAACGTCTGAGCGATTAAACCTATTATTCTCTGCAACCTTGTCATATCGTGTGCAGGAATTAGCGTTTGAACATATGACTAACCCTGAGCACGTACAAGTCGAGCCTGATGTAAAAACAGGTAAGCGTATTCAAGAAGAGCTATTCCATCCATCGCAAGATGACAAAATTAAGTTACTGTTAACTTTAATTGAAGAAGAATGGCCAGATAAAGCGATTGTGTTTGCAAATACGAAACACAGTTGTGAGAATGTTTATGCATGGATGAAAGCCGATGGTCACCGAGTTGGTTTATTAACCGGTGATGTAAACCAGAAAAAGCGTCAATCAATTTTGGCTCAATTTACCAAAGGCGATTTAGACTTTTTAGTAGCAACAGACGTTGCAGCTCGTGGTTTGCATATCCCAGAAGTAAGTCATGTATTTAATTTTGATTTGCCAGATGATTGTGAAGACTATGTACACCGTATTGGTCGTACCGGACGTGCAGGTGCATCAGGACACGCTATTAGCTTTGCCTGTGAACAGTATGCCTATAATCTCCACGAAATTGAGCAATATATAGAACACAGCATTCCATTATCACATTATGATAAAAGTGCATTGCTTGATGATTTAACTAAGCCTACTATTCAGAAAAAGCGGAACTATTCTACATATCCACGTAATCGTAATAACAACGGACGTCGACCAAATAATAGTTACCAGAAATCGCGGTCGTGATAAACGACCGTTATTGAAGACTTAGTAGTAACTAGAGGTTTTTGAACGGTGGGGCAACTTCAACCGCAAAAAAATGTGTATGCAGTAATCGACTTAGGATCAAATAGCTTTCATATGCTGATCGCTAAATCGATTGCTGGCGGTCTGCAAACGATCGGTCGAGTAAAACGTAAAGTAAGGCTTGCTGCAGGGCTTGATGAAAACAACGTCCTTAGCACTGAAGCCATGCAACGAGGTTGGGAATGCCTAGCCTTGTTTGCTGAACGTCTACAAGACATACCAAAGAAAAACATCACAATTGTTGCGACCGCAACTTTACGTCTTGCTACTAATGCTGATGTATTCAAGCATAAAGCTGAACAGATCCTTGGTCATAAAATCAATGTCATCAGCGGTGAGTTAGAAGCTAAGACAATCTATAAAGGCGTGGCGCACACCTCTGCTTGTAGCGGTAAACAACTGGTTATCGATATTGGCGGAGCCAGTACCGAAGTTGTTATCGGTCAGGGTTTTGATGCACTGCATTATAAAAGCCTACACATGGGCTGTGTTACCTTCCTAGAACGCTACTTCAAAGATCAAAAGCTCAGTAACGAAAACTTTGCTGCTGCAATTAAAGCTGCAAGTGAAGTGGTTGCAGAAATTGTCGATGAATACCAAGCAACCGGATGGCAAATTGCGAGCGGTGCGTCAGGCACAGTGCAAGCGATCCAAGAAATCATGGTTGCACAAAACCAAGATGAGCTTTTAACGCTTGATAAACTTCTCGCTATTAAAGAGC